>NZ_JABBGG010000001.1 GCF_012927275.1 Massilia polaris
GAAGTCAGTTTCATCCGTGCATTCCACCTGATCCAGTTTGAGTTGCACTGGGCTGCCGTCACCAGGTCGTACGGAAAACTACCAGCCTCGATGAAGCATTTGCGCGAAAGGCTGGTTAGCCTCCTGAATGACGAACGGCCCGATCGCAAATACGACCGGGCCGTCAAAGCGACACCGAAGCGCTACGCCGTTCGCGTCATTAAGAAATCACCTTAACTGAACGGCATTAAGCTTCGGCTCGCTTTTTTTGGTCCGGGTTTTAGTGTGGCGCCTGCAAGCTCTTGTCGTATTTCCTGACAATCTTCGCGAAGCGCTGGCGGCCATGCCCGGCCGCCCAGTCCCACATCGTCGTCACCTGCGCCGGGTTGCGTGCGTAATAGTCCTTGCTGATCGCGAGCCAGATATTGCTGGTCTGAACCGGGCGCTCGAGCCGCACCACCGCGTTGCCGTATTTCGCCGCTACCCAGCCGTCCATGTCCGTCAGCGCAGACACTGAAATGGCATAGCCATCAATCCGGTTGCGCAACAGTTTTTCGAAATTGCGTTCGGTATCGAGCGCGCCGTCGTCGACGCGGAAGCCTTGCTTGCGCAGCGGCGCCACCAGTGGCGCGCCGAAGTTGCTGCCCAGCCAGCGCTGGCCGAAGTCGCGCGCCGGGTCGATGTTGCGCAGCGCGGTGTCGCTTGCGCGCACGAACACCACGGTGTGCGCGCGCAGCGCCTTGCCCACGTCGAGCTTGCCCGCCGCATCGAGCGGCAACGCATAAAGTTCCTTGTCGGATTCGACCGCCTCAATCGACATCATATCGATGGTCCCGGCCTTGAGCGCACTGCGCAAACGCGCGGGCGGCAGGCGCACCGCCATGACCTGGCAGCCGGCAATCGCCGCGACTTCACGGATCATGTCGACGCTCGCGCCCGCCGGGGTCGCTTCCGCGGTGCCGCTGCCCAGGAAGTACGGCGGCCGATGCTGGTCGACGTAGCCCAGGCGCAGCGGCGCGCATTCAGCGGCGGCGTTTCCAGCGGCCATTACCAGTCCGAACATCCACGAAAAATGAAGAAGGCGCATTAGCTCAGCAATAACAGTGACAGACTATTATAGTCGCCCGCGCGGCAGCTGGGTAACTGCCGTTGATGGATGGCGCTTTGGATAAAAGGCCGGGTTTTGCAGTTATTGTCAATATAATCCGGTCGTGTCTCAACTTGTGAAAATATCATCGGAAAATGCACCAAATGTTGTTGACGTTGCCATGCTGCAGACTTAGCATCAACTCTTGCTGAGTTCGTGACGCTTATCCGGCGTACATCGGCCTGCTGCAAATCCAGTTAATTTAAACACTACAACCATATTGGACGAGACATGAAACGCAAAATTACCGCACTCCCAGTACGCACCCTTGCCATGCTGTGCTCCGTCGCCGTGCTCGGCATGGCTGCCAGCGCCGCTAGCGCCGCGCCGCCAGTCCGGTACATCGTCGGCTTCAAGGCTGGCGCCGACAACGACGCCAGCGCAGCGGTCATCCGCGCACGCGGCAACGTGAAGCGCAAAATCCGCGGCATGAATGCAATGTCTGTCGAACTGCCTGGGGAACAGGTCGACACGCTGCGCGCCGATAAGAACGTGGCGTACGTCGAAATCGACCCGCCACGCTACCTTCCTTCGATGGAGATGAGCGCCGAGTACACCAGCGCCACCGAACGCAGCTCCGCCGCCAACCCGGCATCGGGCAAGAATTACTATCTTGGCCAGCTTGTCCCATACGGGATCAGCATGACCCAGGCCGACCAGCTGCCGAACGGCGGGGCCAAGTCGGGCAACCGCAAGATCTGCATCATCGATTCGGGCTATGACCGCAGCCACGAAGACCTGAACAACAACGGCACCGTCACGGGCGAGTACGACCCGGGAACAGGCTGGTGGCACACCGATGAAAACAGCCACGGCACCCATGTGGCCGGCACCATCGCCGCCGCCAACAACAGCGGTATCGGCGTGGTCGGCGTCATCCCTAACCAGCAACTGAAACTGCACATCGTCAAGGTGTTCGGCGCCGATGGCTGGGCCTATTCGTCGGAACTCGCCGATGCAGCAAACAAGTGCGGTGACGCCAAGGCGAATATCATCAGCATGTCGCTGAGCGGCCCTGAACCTAGCGCCACCGAACAGGCCGCGTTTGACGCGCTGGCAGCCAAAGGCATCCTGTCGGTCGCCGCATCGAGCAATGCCGGCACCACCGCGCCACGCTGGCCAGCCGGCTACCAGAGCGTCGTCTCGGTTGGCGCGCTCGACAGCAACAAGAGCTGGGCAACCTTCTCGAACTACAACCCGAAGGTGGAACTGTCGGCGCCGGGCGTACGCGTGCTGTCGACCGTCCCGATGGGCACCGCGCTGGTGTCGTCGCTGAACGTGGGCGCAAGCAGCTATGCGGTCGGCTCGGTCACCGGATCGCCACACGCGACCGTCACCGCGCCAATGGCCGACTTCGGCTTCGGCGGCGCGATCAATCCAGCGATGGCTGGCAAGGTCTGCCTGATCTCGCGCGGCGCGGGCCTGCCGTTTGGCGTCAAGGTCGCCAACTGCGAAGCCAGCGGCGGCGTTGGCGCGATCCTGTACAACAACGTTGCAGGCAGCCTGAATCCAACCTTGGGCACCACCGTCACCACGATTCCATCGGTGGCGGCATCGCTGGCTGAAGGCGCCGCGATGCTGGGCCAGCTGGGCCAGGACGCGACGGTGTCGGTCAAGGTTGGCAACTACGCTTACTTCGACGGCACCTCGATGGCCACGCCGCACGTCGCCGCCGTCGCAGGCCTGGTGTGGAGCTACTTCCCAAGCTGCACCGCTGCGCAGATCCGCAACACGCTGGCCAAGTCGGCTGAGGACCTTGGCACCGCGGGCCGCGACGACAAGTACGGCTATGGCCTGGTCCGGGCGAAGGCCGCTTACGACCGCATCGCCACCATGGGCTGCAACAACTAAGCAAGCAACGCGTCAGGAGAAAGGCTGCCGCGGCAGCCTTTTTTCATGCGTCGCTGCCGCCATTGTGTACAATCGCCAGCGCAGTTTTGAACGGCGCGCTGCGCCTCACCACACGGGAAAATATGAAGAACTTCATTCTGTCGGCCTGCCTGGCCTTGTTCGCCCTGTCCGCCTTCGCGGCGCCTGCCACCCCGGCCGATACGCGCGCCCAGGTCAACGCCTTCATCGACGAGTGGCACGACGACGCCGCGCACGCGCGCCTTGCTTACTTCGACAAGATGGCAAAGGACGGTATCTACATCGGCACCGACAAGACCGAACTGTGGAACCGCGACGAATTCAAGACCTGGGCAAGGCGTTTCTTCGAGCGCAAGTCGGCTTGGGCTTTCAAGGCCACCAAGCGCAACGTCTACATGTCGGAAGACCAGAAGTTCATCTGGTTCGACGAGCTGCTCGACACGCAGATGGGCGTATGCCAGGCCAGCGGCGTGATCCGCAAAACCGACAACGGTTTCGAGATCCAGCACTACCAGCTGTCGATCGCCGTGCCGAACAGCGTGGCGGACAAGGTCACCAAGACCATCAAGGACCACGAAGCGCGCCCCGGCGCGAAGTAAGCGGCAACGATGCACAGCACTTATACGGGCAGGTTCGCGCCATCGCCAACCGGTCCGCTGCACGCGGGATCGGTGGTGGCCGCGGTCGCCAGCTACCTCGATGCGCGCGCGCACCACGGCCGCTGGCTGGTGCGCATCGAAGACATCGACGAAGGCCGCACGGTGTCCGGCGCCGCCGAGGGCATCCTGCAGGTGCTCGATGCGCTCGGCATGCACCCGGACGGCGAGGTGGCCTGGCAAAGCACGCGCAAGCCGCTGTACCAGGCCGCCGCCGACAAATTATCCGCGCACACTTTCGGCTGCGGCTGCAACCGCCGCGAAATCGCCGACTCGCGCCTCGGCGTCGCGCCGGATGGCTCGGCGATCTATCCGGGCACCTGCCGCGCCGGACTGGCCGAAGGGCGCACCGCGCGCAGCCTGCGCGTGCGCGTACCCGACGCCGGCCAGGCAGGCGAGGCCATCTCGTTTACCGACCGGTTTGCCGGCATCGTCACCCAGCACCTCGCCACCGAATCGGGCGACTTCGTCCTCAAGCGCGCCGACGGCTTCTGGGCCTACCAGCTCGGCGTCGTCGTCGACGACGCCGAACAGGGCGTGACCGATGTCGTGCGCGGCACCGACCTGATCGATTCCACCGCGCGCCAGATCTACCTGCAAGGCCTGCTCGGCGTGCCGACCCCGCGCTACCTGCACGTGCCGGTGGTGCGCAACGCGCAGGGCGAGAAGCTGTCCAAGCAGACCGGCGCGGTCGCCGTTGCGCCCGGCGACGAGCCTGCCGCGCTGGCCGTATTGCAGGACGCCGCCGCGTTCCTGGGACTGCAGCCCATTCCCGCAGCGACCGTCAGCCAGTTCTGGCAGGCCGCGATTCCCGCCTGGGACTCACTGCTAAGGCAACGCGGCGCCGCTTGATGGCCGCACGCGCATCCGGTGCGCCTGCGCCGCCCCGCAATCCCAGCGCACCGATGCCCATCGCCAGCATGGCCCAGCCCGGCGGGGTCAGGACGGACGCTTCTTCTGCACCGTGATGCGGCCGTCCGCTTCGAGGAACATGTATTCCATTTCGTCGAGCTTGCAGTCGCACTCGCGCATCGACTCCTGCACTTCTTCGTCCGACAAGCGGCATTTCTTGATGACCTCTTCAAACAGGGCGCCGTTGCGGCCCAACAGGACCGCCGAGCCGTCGAGTACCTTCGCCATCCTCTCGCTGTGCGAGGACAGGAAGGCCATCAGTATGTTGAGTGCGACCAGCACCGCCGCCACGATCAGGCCGCCGCCGATCGAATGGTCGCCCCCGGTGAGCGCGTTCGACACCGATTCGCTCAGCAGCATCACCACCAGCAGGTCGAACGGGGTGAACTGGCCGACCGTGCGGCGGCCCGAGACCCTCACCATGACCAGCAGCACCAGGTACACGATGGCGCCGCGCGCGATGAACTCCCACCAAGGATATTCCATTTCAAACATGTCGTTCCTTCCCAGCGCATCGGCCTGACCTGTATTGCGTTATCTTTACATATTGCAAATAAACGTGCCAATACCCTGAGTCAGGCGTGCGGGGGAGCCTCCGGATGGCGCAGCCGCCACGCCGCCATCTCGGTGCGGTAGCGTTCCAGCGCGTCCTCGTACAGGTCGAAGATGCACGGCGAGCAGCCGCTCAGGCAGCAGTCTTCCAGCGCGGGCTGGTGCGGGGGGCGCGGCTCCGGATCTGCCGGCGCGGCGGTTGGGGCAGGGCGGGGCTTCACTTTTCGCGGTCGAGGATCGACTGGATTTCGGCCCGTTCGCGTTCGCTGACGTGGCCGCGCAGTGCGGCCAGGATCAGCTCCTTGCCGGACCCGGCGAAGGCCTTGTTGATGAGGTCCTTGATCAGGCTGGTCTGCCAGGTGTCCTGCGGCTGGGCCGGCGAGTAGACATGGGCGCGCTGGCTTTCGTCGCGCACCAGCAAGCCCTTGGTGTGCATCATCTGCAGCAGGCGCAGCACGTTCGCGTACGCCATGTCGGGGCGGGCGGCGACGGCCGCTTCGTGGACCTGGCGCGCGGTGGCCGGGCCGAGCTGCCACAGCAGCCGCAGCATCTCGAGCTCGGCGGCGGTGGGCTTCGGTACGGGAGCGGGACTGTTCATGGAATCTAGAATAAATGATCTAGACGAGAATGTCTAGGGAGCCCGGCCGAACTTGCGCCACCGGCTTCAGGTCATATCAGTATGACCCGCGCGGTGCGCGCATCAACGAGGGGGAGCGAGATGGCCCAACGACAGTATCAATCGTGCATGGACGCATGCGACGCCTGTGCCGATGCCTGCGACTTCTGTGTCGCGTCGTGCTTGCAGGAAGAGAACGTCAACATGATGGCGCAGTGCATTGCGCTGGACATGGACTGTGGGCAGCTGTGCCGCATGGCCGCGTCCTACATGGCGCGCTCGAGCGAGTTTGCAGTGGCGGTGTGCCAGATGTGTGCGGATGTGTGCGACAGCTGCGCCGATGAGTGCTCAAAACACCCGATGGCCCACTGCCAGGAGTGCGCGCAGGCTTGCCGCCGCTGTGCCGACGAATGCCGCCGCATGGCTGGCATCGGCCAGCCCGTGCAGGGTGCGGGCGCCGGCGCCCAGGCGCATTAAGCGCGCCGGCTCAGGTCTCGGCCCACTGGCGCAGCAGGTTGTGGTAGTGCGAGGTGAGTCCGACCAGTTCCTCGCAGTCGCCGAGGCGTGCGCGCAGGCGCTGGATGTTCTGGTCGAGGTCGAGCAGCATGCTGCGGCGCGCATCGTCGCGCACCATGCTTTGCACCCAGAAGAATGAGCAGATGCGTTCGCCGCGCGTCACAGGTTCGACCTTGTGCACGCTGGACGACGGATACACCACCAGGTCGCCCGCGGCCAGCTTGACCTCGTGCGCGCCGTAGGTATCCATGACCAGCAGCTCGCCGCCGTCGTACTCCTCAGGCTCGGACAGGAACAGGGTCGCCGACACGTCGGTGCGCAGCGGCAGCGGGCTGCCGGGAACCTGGCGCACCGCGCCGTCGACATGGGCGCCGTATTCCTCGCCCACGCCGTAGCGGTTGAACAGCGGCGGCACGATGCGCAGCGGCAGCGCGGCGGCGAAGAACATCGGGTTCGCCGCCAGTGCCGCCAGCACCACCTGCCCAAGCTCCCGCGCAAGCGGGGAGGCTTCGGGCAACTGCCGGTTGTGCTTGACCTGCGCGCCCTGCGGCCCCACCGTCGCGCGGCCATCCACCCAGCCGGACTGGTCGAGCTGGGCGCGCATCGTTGCTACCTGATCGCGCGTGAGTACGGCTGGGATGTGGAGCATCATGGCGGGGCGGTCTCCTAGAAGCGGATGTTGGCGGTCAGGCTGGCCGAACGCGGCGCGCCTGGCGTGTAACGATAGCCGCTCTTGTTGATCGCCGCAATGTACTGCTCGTCGCCGAGGTTGTACACGTTCAGCTGGAGCTCGACGTTCTTGCTGACGTTGTACGACGCCATCGCATCGAACACCCAGTAGGAATCGGCAAACGCCGGGGTGCCGACCGCGCCATCGGTGCCGCGCAGCAGCTTGTCGACGAAGCGCGCGCCGCCGCCCAGTTTCAGGCCCATCGGCAGGGTGTACGAGGTCCACGCGGTGAAAGCCTGCTTCGGCGTGTAGCTCAGGTTGTTGATGCCGCTGGCGGTGACGACCTTGCCCGATTCGACTTCAGTGTCCATCCGGGTGTAGCCGGCGTTGGCCAGCCAGTTGCGCGCCACTTCTCCGGTCACGCCCAGTTCGACGCCCTGCACCTGCTTGCGGCCGGTCTGGTAGTACTGCAGGTCGACCGGGTCCTGTTCGACCTCGTTCTTGACCGTGGTGCGGTACAGCGCCGCCGTCAGCGACAGCTTTTTCTTCAACAGGTCCCACTTGGCGCCGACTTCGGTGGTGGTCGAATCCTGCGGTTCGAAGCGCGGGTTCGATGCGTTGCTCGCCGATGTCGACAGCACCAGGTTGGTGCCAGGCGGCTGCTTGGACGTGGCGACCAGTGCGTACACGCTGCTCTGCGGCGTTGGCTTGTACAGCGCCGACACCTTGCCGTTGACCAGCGTGTCGGTCACGTCGAGCGCGACCGGGACCAGGGTGCCGACCGGCAGGGCAGGGTGCGTCGTTGCGGTCGACAGCGCGATGGCGTTGTAGCCGATGTCGAAGTGGTCGGCGCGCACGCCGGCGTTGATGATCCACTTGTCGCCGAGGTGCAGCGTGTCGAACGCATACAGGCTTTGCGTGTTGACGGTGGCGTCGCTGCGCACGCCGTTGCGTACCGGGGCCAGGCCGGCGACCGGCAGGAACGGGTTGGGTGCATACAGCGGCGCCGCAGCCAGGGTGCCGAGGCCGGCGTAGCCGACGTTCTTCTGCTTTTCGTTGGCCAGCTCAAGGCCGGCGACAACGGTGTGCTTGACTGGGCCGCGGCCGAAGTCCAGGGTCACCGCGGTCTGGTTGGTCAGGATTTCGTTGGTCTGGTCCTTGACGGTGCGGTTGGTACGCGCCAGGGTCCAGCCGGCCGGGTTGGCCGGGTCTGGCGTGACCAGGTTGGCGGTGGTGCCCGTGAAGGCCGTCAGCAGGTAGTCCTGCTGGGTCTTGCCGTAGCGGGCGGTGTTGTGCAGCTTCACGCCGCGGCCGAAATCGTGTTCGAGCTTGAAGGTCAGCATGTCCGCCTTGACCTTGTCGTAGTCGGTCGCCGAACCGTAGAAGCCGTCCGGGTCGACCGGCGCGGCGTTGGTCAGGAACGGGCGTTTCGGGTCAGGGCTGGAGTAGCCTGGCAGGCCGACCGTCGGCACGCCGCCGTCGGGCGTGTTGTCCTGGTCGACGTGCAGGAAGTTCACGTAGGCGCGGGTCGGGCCGTTCAGGCCGAACGCGAACGATGGCGCGATCGCCCAGCGCTTGTTGTTGACGATGTCGCGGGCAGGGTTGCCGCTGTCCTGCGCCATCACGTTCAGGCGGAACGCGCTGCCGCTGCGTTCATTGATCACGGTGTTCAGGTCCGCGGTGGCGCGCTTGACGCTGCCGGTGCCGGCCGTGACCGTGCCGCTGACCGAGTCTTCCATCGACGCCTGCTTCGAGACCAGGTTGACCGAGCCGGTAGGGGAGGCGCGGCCATTGTCGGTACCGGCCGGGCCCTTCAGCACGTCGATCTGTTCGATGTTGAAGACATCGCGCGAGACCGAGCCGATGTCGCGCACGCCGTCGACGTAGATGCTGGTCGAGGAGTCGAAGCCGCGCATGTAGATCGAGTCGCCGGTGTTGGTGTTGCCGTTCTCGCCGAGGAAGAAGGTGCCGACGCCAGGGGTGTTGCGCAGCGCTTCAGTCAGGGTCACAGCGCCTTGCTGCTGGATCAGCTCCTTCTTGATGACGGTGATCGTCTGCGCGGTGTTGACCAGCTGCTCGGTGTACTTCGGCGACGACGCTTTGTCTGCCTTGAAGTCGTTTTCGGCGGTGCCGGTGATCGTCACTTCGGGCATCGCGTGCGCGTGGTGCGGCTTGTGATTCGGGCTGTCGGGCGGGTTGCCGGCGTGGGCGGCAACCGGCAGCAGCATGGCGGCCAGGGTTGCGTTGACCTGAAGGTTGAAACGGTTCGCGTGCTTGCGGCTTTTGATGGTGGCCATGGATTCTTTTCTTCGGTTATATGGCGCTGGCTACTGGGCAACACGAACTCGGAAGAGCCCGGCTACAGCTGGCTTGCGATGGTCAGGACTACTGATGGCGAATTGTAATCAAGGGCGCTCAACCTGTAAATGAGAATCGTTATCAATCGCATTCATGGGTGTTGCGTTTAGTATACGTCGCGCTGGTAGCGGCCTTCGGCGGCGAGCGCTTGGAGCCGTTCGGCGCCGAGGGCGTCCGCCAGCACCGTGTTGACGCCGGCGGCCATGCCCTGCAGGCTGCCGCAGACATAGATCGCCGCGCCCTGGTCGACCCACGCGCCGACCTGGTGGGCCCGCAGCGCCAGGGTGTCCTGCACGTAGCGCGGTCCGCCGTCGTCGCGCGAGAAGGCGAAATTGACCCGTTCGACCAGGCCGTCGCGATGCCAGCCTGCGATCTCGGCGCCGAAGAAATTGTCGGTGGCGGCATTGCGTTCGCCGAACAGCAGCCAGTTGCGCTTGTTCCCGAGGGCGATGCGCGCGCGCAGGTGCGAGCGCAGGCCGGCGATGCCGGTGCCGTTGCCGATCAGGATCAGCGGCCGGCTGGCGTTGGCGCCGAGCCGGAAGCGCGTGTGCTGGCGCACCCGCAGGGCGATGGTGTCGGCGCTGGTCGCGCCTTCGCACAGCCAGCCCGAGGCCGCGCCGCGGCTGCCGTCCTCGTGCACGTGCAGGCGCACCAGCAGTTCGAGGCGGCCATCGGCTGGCACCGAAGCGATCGAATATTCGCGCGGCTGGCCAGGGTCGGGCGGTGGGCTGACCTGCACCAGGTCGCCGGCTTCCCACGCGGGTAGCGGGCCGCCTGAAGGAACCAGGGACAGCAGGTAGACCGGCGCGCCGGCGCTGCCGGGGTTCAGCAGCTGGCGCGATTCGATGCGCCAGGATTCGTAGGACGGCGCGTTCCAGTCGGGGGCGTCGGCGGTGCCGGCCAGGTGGCTGAGCTGGCGCTGCCAGGCATCGATGCCGGCGCCGCGGTCAATCTCGATACGCTCGAACAGCGGCTGCGCGCCGCGCGCCTTGAGTGCGTCGTCGAGCCAGCGGCCGAAGCCGCAGTAGTTGGCGTAGGTGCTGTCGCCCAGCGCCAGTACCGCGTAGTGCAGCTGGCCGAGCGGCGCGCCGCCGGCGGCGAGTTTGCTGGTAAAGCGCGCCGCGCTATCCGGCGCATCGCCTTCGCCGTAGGTGCTGGCGATGAACAGGATGCGGCAGCCGTTGGTCAGCACATCCGCTGCGAGGGTGTCGATGCTGGCGCCGCTGGCCTCCAGGCCAGCGGCGCGCAAGGTGGCCACGGTCTGGCCGGCCAGGTATTCGCCGGTGCCGGTCTGGCTGGCGTAGGCCACCAGCCAGTCGCCGCGCGCGCCGGATGATGCGGCGCCGCGGCGTCGCATCGAACGGACGATGGTCGCGCACATGCCGGCATATGCCGACAGCAGCAGGGCGGCCGCCGCGATGCGGCCAGGGTCGATGGTGATCATTGCAGCATCGCGCGGAACGCGCTTGAGGCAAGTTCTTCCAGCTTGCCCGGTGCGCGCAGCAGGAAGCGCGCCGCCAGCTGGTGCCGTTCGGCGAAGGCCAGGCCTTCTTCCGGGCCCAGAACCGACAGCGCGGTGGACAGGGCATCGGCCGCCATGCACTCGGGATGCAGCACCGTGACCGATGCGACGCGGTTGCCGATCGGGTAGCCGGTGCGCGGATCGAGGGTGTGCGACGCGCGCATGTCGCCGTGGCGGAAGTGGCGGCGGTAGTCGCCCGACGTGGCGACCGACAGGCCGTGCAGCGCGGCCACCGTGGCCTCGCCGCTGTCCTCGCCCGGCACGCCTTCCAGCTCAACCCACCATGGATGGCCGTCGGGCTTGACACCGGCGCCGCGCAGCTCGCCTCCTGCTTCGACCAGGTAGTCGCGCACCCCGGCCGCTTCCAGCGTGCGCGCCATTTGGTCCACCGCGAAGCCTTTGGCGACGGCGGACAGGTCGAGTTCGACGCCGCCGGGCTGCAGCATGCGGCGGGTCACAGGGTCGAAGCGCACGCGCGCGCCATCGGTACGCGCCAGCACGGCGCGGATCGCGAATTCGGTCGGGACGTGGAATTCCGGCTGGTCGTAACGGCGCCGGGCGCCGAAGCCCCACAGGTTGACCAGCGCGCCGGCACAGGGATCGTAGGCGCCGGTGCTGGCGCCGCGCACCCACAGCGCGTACGCCATCACGCGCGCGAAGGCCGCCGGCAGCAGGTGCCAGCTGCCGGCGTCGGCGCGATTGTAGAGGCCGAGGTTGGACCCGGCTTCCCAATGGCTCATTTGCGCCACGACGTCGTCGAGCGCGTTCTGCAGGCGCTGCGCCAGCACGGTATCGAAGCCATCGGCCAGCACCGCTTTCGCCGACCATGAGGTGCCCATCGACGTGCCGCCCATGGTGGCGATGCGGCCCTCAAGCGGCTCGCCCTCGCGGAGGGTGAGCGGTACCAGTACACGGCGCATGCTTATTCCGGCAGCACTTCGAGCGTTGCCGAGTACGAGTAGCGGCGCGGGTTCGGGCCTTTCGGCGACTCGCCCTTGGCCAGTCCGGCCGGGTAGCTCGCGCTCATCCAGTACATGCCGCCGGCCGGCAACTGCACGGTGGCTTCGCCGTTGGCGTCGGTACTCAAACGGATCTCGCCCAGCACGCCGCGATGGCGAACGCCGCCCGGCACCAGCGAGAACGGGAAGTTCGCCAGCGCTTTGCCGTCGAGGGTGAAGCGCCATTTGGCGGTCTCGCCGGCGCGCAGTTCGTTCGGATGCGTGACCGGCACCATCTCCAGGCCGCTGCCGCTTGGCTTGAGCGCGCCGTTGCTCGGCTTGGTCGCGGTGATGAAGGTTTCCATGCGCGTCTGCGTGATGGTGGTCTGGAGGTCCTGGGCATTGGCCGGCACCTGCTTGGCGAACGCTTCTTCCGGCCCGCGCCAGCGGCGCGTCTCGCTGCCTTCCTTCCAGCTTGCCATCATGTTCTTGCTGGCCATGCTGACCTTGTACGTGCCCGGCTTCGGCAGCTTCAGGTCGAAGCTGCTGCGCGACTTCAGGCTGGCCGCTTGCGGCGCAGGCGTCACCACGCCATCGGGGTCGGTCACCACGGCGCCGTCGAACTTGAGGGCGATGTGATCGAACTCGAACAGTTCTTCGGAAACGGCGCCGTCGATGATCACGACCGGCTCCTTGCCGTCGACCTGGGTCAGGGAAGGCATCAGCCAAGGACGGTGTGCGCTGGCTTGCAGCGACAGGGTGGCCAGTACGGCGGCCAGCAGGACGTTTTTAGTATGGTTCATTTCTGGCTCCGTTTATTTGCTGACCGTAAGGCTGACCGCGCCCAGTTCTTCCTTGCCGCTCGCGCTCAGCACTTGGCCCGGCTTGGCCGGCAGCGTGAACGGAATGCGTACCAGCTCGCGGCCGCCGGCTTCGCGCGCGGCCTCGATCACCAGCTTGTAGTCGCCGGCCGGCAGCTTGTCGATTTGCGTGCGCGCCGGGCCGAAGCTCATGCTCTGCGCGCCGCTGGCGCGGGTGGCGCCCGAGACGCCGTCCATCGGCAGTTCCAGTTCGCGGCCGGCCTTGCGCCACCACGTGCGCAAGTCCTTGACCCACTTGGTGCCGCCGTTGTCCTTCTTCTTGACGTCGTACAGCACGGCCATGTTGGCGGCGACGCTCTGGTCGGCGCGCTCGAGCCAGATGGCGACGTAAGGACGGTGGTATTCGGCCACGTTCAGCTGCGGGATCTCGAACTTGACGGTGAGGTCGGCGGCGACCGCCCAGCTACTGAGCATCGGAAGGGTTAACGCCAGCGTGTGTTGTAGTTTCATGGAGCGAGGTCTAGTGGATGAAAAGGAGGGCGATCAGAACAGGGGCGACGATGCCGAAACCGACCACCGGCCAGGTCGCGGGGCGGTTGGCGGCGTGCAGCTTGAGGATCAGGAAACCGGTAATCGAAAACACCAGGGAGGCGATCGCGAAGATGTCGATGAACCAGCTCCACACCGGGCCGGTGTTGCGGCCCTTGTGCAGGTCGTTGAGCCAGGAGATCGCGCCGCGGGAGGTCGTCTCGTATTCGGCGGCGCCGTCGATGCCGATGCGCAGCCAGGCGTCGCCGCCGGGGCGCGGCAGCGGCACGTAAGCATCCTCGGGGCTCCACTCGGCCTCGATGCCGGCGACGTCGATGCCGAAGGTGCTGCGCACCCAGCCTTCGACGGCGGGCGGCAGCGGGGCGCTGTCGTCGGCATGTTGTTCTGCGCTCTTCGCCATGCGCGCGTGCAGCGGCGCCGGCAAGGTGGCCTTGCGGTTGCTGACCTGCGGCTTCGATTCGATCTGGGTGGCGTGGTTGAGGGTGAAGCCGGTCACGCTGAACATCAGCATGCCGAGCAGGCACAGCGAGGCGCTGATCCAGTGCCATTGGTGGAGCGTCTTGAGCCACACGGCGCGGCCGGCGCCGGGCAGTGCGGAGGGGGGAGAAGGTGGCATTGGATCGTTATTATTAAAATTCGTTATTGCGAATAATAACTATTCTCATTTGGATCGTCAACGCCTCATTGCAAGTTAGGCAGCAGTTGTCGCCCGCGTCTCGCGCAGCCATGCGGCCACGCCCGGGAAGCAGGGATAGTCGGCGGTGATGACGTAGGTCGGGATCCTGCTGAGGTAGGCGGCGAAGCGGCCCTTTTCCTCGAAGCGGCGGCGAAAGCCGGACGCATCGAATGCGGCGCCAAGGCGCGGCACGATGCCGCCGCCGATGTAGATGCCGCCCATCGCGCCCAAGGTCACCGCGAGGTTGGCGGCGACGGTGCCGAGCATCTCGCAGAAGCATTCCACGGTTTCAACGCATAATTCGCAGGTGCCATCCAGCGCCAGTGCGATGATTTCGGCGGCAGGACGCGATGCCGGGTGGCCGGCGCGCGCGGCCAGCGCGCGGTACACCAGTTCGAGCCCGCCGCCCGACATCAGCCGCTCCGCCGATACGTGCGGGAACGCCTTCCACGCGAAGCGCAGCACGTCGATTTCGCGTTCATTGGCAGGGGAGAAGGTGGCGTGGCCGCCCTCGCTGTCGAGCGCGTTCCAGCCGTCGCCCGAAGGCACCAGTCCAGAGACGCCCAGCCCGGTGCCGGCGCCGAGCAGGCCGATCACGCCGGAGGCAGCAACGCCGCCGCCGACCTGGCGCTTGTGCTCCGGTCCCAGCAAGGGCAGGGCCAGCGCCAGCGCCTTGAAATCGTTGATGACGCCGAGGCGCGCCAGGCCGAACTCCTGCCGCACCGCCTCGATCGAGAACTGCCAGTGGTGGTTGGTCATGCGGACCAGGTCGCCGTTGACCGGATTGGCGACCGCGATCGCCGCGGCTTCCGGCATTCCGTGCGCGGCGACGGCAGGATCGGCCAGGTAGCTGCGCATCGCATCCTGCAAGGTCGGATAGCGTGTGCACGGCAGCACGCGCACGCAGTCGAACCGGCCGGGCGCGGTTTCGAGCGCAAAGCGGGCATTGGTGCCGCCGATATCGGCCAGCAGGGATGGACGGTCGACGGACGGTGTCGCGTGCATGATCAGGTCAGAGTGCATGTTGAAAAAAAACGAAGGTGAAAAAAAGGGCAAGGCGCTTAGCCTTGCCCCAACCCTTGGAACGGGAGGACTTTTAACGACTGTTTAGAAGCGGTACATCACCGATGCTTCAACAGCGCGGCCGAAAATCGGACGGGCGTTGATCGGGCCGCTGCTCTGGGCGCCGGTGAGGCGCGAATTACCCTCGGTCAGGCCAAGCTCGTTGGACAGGTTGGTGCCCGCGACACGGAACTCCCAGTGATCGCCCACCGTTGCCAGCACGCCGGCGTCGAAGGTCTTGTAGGACGGCAGGTAGGACAGGTTGGCCTGGTCGGCCCAGCGGTCGCCGATATGGGTGTAAGTGGCGTACAACTTGAGCGCGTTGTCGCCGAGCGGGATGCGGTAGCTCGGGGTCAGGCGGAACTGCAGCTGGGGCTGGCGCTGCACGTCGTTGCCGGAGATGGCCGGGTTGTCCTTGTACTCCGATTTCTGGTAGTTGCCGGTGAGGGTGACTTGCAGGTTGGTGATCGGGCGCACCGCCAGTTCGAACTCGACGCCGTGGCCTTTCGAGCCGCTGACCGAATTGAGCACCGCATCGGTGGTGATCTGCTGGAACGAGATGCCGCTGAAGTCGGTGAAGAAGGCGTTGATGTAGGCGCTGTACAGCGGGGTCGCCGTCTTGAAGCCCACTTCATACTGCGACACTTCCGGCGTCGGCACGCCGTTGCGGTCGTTCAGCGCGGCCTGCGTACCGGCGTTGCGCATGTCGTCGAAGAAGATGAAGGTGTGGCCCTTGTTGGCGCGGGCGAACAGGCTGGCGTTCTCGGACAGCTTGAACAGCGCGCCGGCGGTGAACGAATTGACGCTGTCGTCGCGGTCCAGCTGCGTGAAGGTACCGGTCGTCATCGAGGTGCCGTTGTTGTAGACGGTCAGCGGATTGTTGTCCGTGTCACCCGATTTCAGGTTCGAGATCGACGCGTGCAGGCTCTGCTTTTCACGGCGCGCGCCGACGTCCAGCTTGATGCGCTCGTTGACCTTGAACTCGTCGGCGATGAACACGGCCGTGTTGTCGCCCTTGTAGGACGCGGTCGGCGCGTAGAACACGTTGCCGTCGACGCCGCGGTTCGACACGATCACGCCGTTGTTCAGGCGCACGTCGATCAGGCTGGCGTTCGGGGTGGCGGTCATCAGGTGGCTGTTACCCAGGTACCACTCGTCGTTCGACTTGTAGTTCGCGTGGTAGATGCCGGCGGTAAACGTGTGGTTCTTGATCAGCTCACGGCTGGCGCGGAACTCGTTGGTGAACGACTTGAGCTGCTTCTCCACCGACCACAGGCCGGCCTGCACTACCTGCTGGTCAGGTGCGACGGTGCCGCCCTTCACATAGGTCATGGTGCCCGAGCCGGCGGCAGCGCCCGGGTTGTGGTTGGCGTTGGCGGTGGCCAGGTAGGCGGCGGCACTGACCGGGTTGTTACCGGTGAACATGGAGATCGTGTTCAGGTCGCCGTCGAAGTAGTTGGCCTTGTTCGACAGGTCCCAGCCGCCGATCTTTTGCTCGTAGTTGAGGCCGAAGACGGTAGCGTCCATGCCGCGTCCGTCGGCCAGGTCGCGCGTCAGGGTCTTGCCCGGCGCTGCGTCGATGGTGAAGATGCGCATCTCTTCGCTCATCAGGGTGCCGGTCAGCGGGTCGAAGCCCGGGAATTCGGTGATGGTGCGGCCATTGTTCGACGAGATCAGCGGCACGCCGGTGTAGAAGGCGTTCTTGTCCTTGGTCGTGCGCACGTAGGCGGTCACTTCGCCGCCGTCGAGCGTACGGGTGAGGGACGCGGTCAGCTGGTGGCCGTCGTCGGCCTTGAATTGCGGGTCGCGCACGCCGTGCGATTCGCGCACGAAGCCGCCGACGGTGCCGTACCAGCCATCGGCGATCTTGCCGCCGAAGAAGCCGTCGACTCGGCGCAGGTCGCCGGTGCCGGCGGTAAAGCGGAGGGTGCGTTCAGGCGTGTCGCTGCCTTTTTTCAGGATGAAGTTCATGGTGGCGCCTGGCTGGCCCACCGAATAAATGGTGCTCGGGCCGCCGCGCAGCACTTCGACGCGCTCGATGGTGTCGTCCAGGCGGAAGGCCGAGGTGCCTTCGAAGAACGACAGCACTGGAACTGGGTAGATCGGGTTGCCGTTCAGCTGCACCGAGACGAAGGGCGAATCGCTGCCCGACGGGAAGCCGCGCACTTCGACGTTGGCGCCCGACTGCCCGCCGGTCGATTCCGCATACACGCCCGGCACCAGCTTGAGCACGTCCGCGGTGCTGCTAGGCGAGGCCGACTTGAGCTGTTCCTCGGTGGCGGTGGTGATCGAGAAGCTGGTGTCGATCTTGCGCGTGCCCGATGCCGACGCGGTACCGGTCACGACGACCTGCTGGATTTCAGCCTGTACGCCTTGCTGGGCAGCGGCGGTGGCTGGCGTCCCGGGCTGCTGGCCGGCTGCCTGGGCCTGGCTGACCAGGGTGAGGACTGCCAGTCCGATCGAGGACAGCAGGAACTGCTTCTGACTTTTCATCGTTTTACTCTCTTCTTATGGTGTGAAAATCCGTCTCCCGGACCAGCCGGCCGCCCCTTGCGCGGCCGCCGAACATCGTGCTGTCCCTGGTCTTTAGCCTTGCGTGCTGCCTTGCAGCTTGCTTGCCCGTGCACCGGTTTGGTGCCGTGTTGCACTGAAAAAGGCAATCCATTGAATCAAGAAATGATATCGATGTCAATTAAAATGTTATCGATGTCACTAAAATGGTATCGATATCATTTTTAGGTTGCAAGCAAACTAAATCTGTCATAATGCATCGGTAACGTTGTTTATCCACGATGGGTTGAGCTGAATGGCAGCAGTAAACAAGAAGGCAGGACGCGCCAGCGATACTGGCCTGACGATGGAAGACATCGCCCGCGTGGCGGGCGTCTCCACGATTACCGTATCGCGCGCCTTGCGCGACAGTCCGCTGGTCACCGAAAAGACGCGCGAAAAGGTGCGTCGTATTGCCGAGGAGCAAGGCTACCGGCTCAATATCAGTGCACGCAACCTGCGCATGCGGCGCAGCTACTCGATCGCGGTTGTGGTGGAAATGACACCCGTGAAGGGCCGGCCGATGTCCGACCCGTACCCGCTTGAGTTGCTGGGCGGCATTACCCAGGAATTGACGACCGCAGGTTACAGCGTCGTGCTGACCTCAAAGCAGTTGCTCGATACCGCGCCGGTACAGGGCGCCGACGGCATGATCCTGCTCGGCCAGGGCTCGCATGGCGAGGCCGTGCGCACGCTGGAAAGAACCGGCTTGCCGCTGGTGGTGTGGGGCGCGCCGGAAGCGGGCGCCACTTATATCGTGGTCGGCAGCGACAACCGCAAAGGCGGCATCAGCGTCGGCCAGCGCTTCCTCGAACAGGGACGCAAGAAGCTGATCTTCCTCGGCGATGTCGATCACGCCGAAGTGAAGGAACGCTGCGCTGGTTTCATCGAGGCGCTCGGCAAACAGGCGACGGTGCACATCATCCGCCCGAAGGCATTCACCTTCGAAGCAGGGTTCGACAGCATATCGGCGGTACTCAAGAAGAGCGGTCACGGCTTCGATGGGGTATTCGCCGCCAGCGACCTGCTGGCCATGGGCGCGATCCGCGCGCTGACCGAAAGCAGCCTGAGTGTGCCGGACGACGTGTCGGTGATCGGCTACGACGACACGCCGGGCGCCGCCAGTTTCGTACCGCCGCTGACCAGCGTGCACCAGTACCTGCGCGACGGCGGCGTCCTGCTCGCGAAAAAAATACTGGGCCTCGTCAACGGCGAAACCGTCGAATCCGAAATGCTTCCGACCGAACTGGTACGGCGCCAGACCTGACCGGCGATCCCACCCGCACCGATCTCATTTTTTAACTCCTCCGCCCTTGGGGGAACGACCAACTGATAAGACTGAAGGACATCTTGTGCAGCAGCCGAGCCACTCCCACACCTTCCCCCTCGATCCATGGCGCTTGCGTGAGGCCGGCCTGGATACTGCCAATAACTTCCTGAACGAGACCCTGTTCGCACTGGGGAATGGCTATATCGGCCTGCGAGGCTGCCATGAGGAAGGCTACAGCGGCACCGCAGGTTCGCTCGATGGCACCTACCTGAATGGATTCTACGAGTCCGAGCCGATCGTCTACCCGGAGTCCGCATACGGCCTGGCCAAGACCAACCAGTTTATGCTGAATGTGCCGAACGCCAAAGGCATCCATTTGTGGGTCGGCGACGAGCGCTTCGACATGGCGACGGGCGCCTTGTCGGCATTCGAGCGCACCCTCGATTTCCGTACCGGCGTGCTGACGCGCAGCCTGGAGTGGACTTCGCCAGGCGGCAAGCGCATCGCGCTGGTGAGCCGCCGCGTGGTGGCCTTCGCTAACAAGCACCTGTTCGCCATCGAGTACCAGCTCACGCCGCTGAACTACTCGGGCGCGGTCACGCTCGTGTCGCAGATCGACGGCGCGGTAAAGAACCAGGAGGCCGGCGACGATCCGCGCGTTGGTTCGGCGGTGTCCGGCCCGGCGCTTCAACTTGTGGGCATCGACCAGGACGGTGCGTTCTCCAGCATCACGCAGCGCACTCATAACAGCGGCTTCACCCTGGTCAGCGCGATCGATACCAGCGTTGAAAGCGGCGGCGCGCAGGTGCGCGCGTCCAGCCACCAGCAAGAGCAGGTGGCTGGCCAGTCGTTCGGGTTTGAGGCGACCAGCGGCGAAGCGGTGCGCCTGACCAAATTCGGCGTGTATTACTCGTCGCGCGATTATCCCGAACAGGAGCTGGCCGGACTGGCGCGCGGCGCACTCGCGCAGGCGCGCGCCGCCGGCTTCGAGGCCTTGTGCGCGCAGCAGGCCGCATACCTCGACGCGTTCTGGGGCGAGGCCGATGTCGAAATCGCCGGCGACGACGCGCTCCAGCAGGGCATGCGCTTCAACCAGTATCACCTGCTGCAATCGGTCGGCCGCGACGGCAAGACCAACATCGCGGCGAAAGGCGTCACGGGGGAGGGTTACGAAGGCCACTATTTCTGGGACACCGAGATCTACATCTTCCCGTTCTTCTTGTATTCAAAGCCGGAAATCGCCCGCAAGCTGCTCGACTACCGCTACGCAGGCCTGCCGAAGGCGCGCGAACGCGCACGCCAGATGTCGCACGCAAAAGGCGCGCTCTACCCATGGCGCACCATCGCCGGCGACGAGTGCTCGGCCTACTATCCGGCCGGAACCGCGCAGTACCACATCAATGCCGACATCGCGTACTCGATCAAGCTGTACTTCGAAGCGACCGGCGACCTTGAATTCATGGCACAGGCGGGCGCCGAGATCGTGCTGGAAACGGCGCGCATCTGGATGGGCATCGGCAGCTACAACCGCGAGGGACAGTTCTGCATCAACGAAGTGACCGGCCCGGACGAATACACTGCGCTGGTCAACAACAACTACTACACCAATGCGATGGCGCGCATGCACCTGAACTTCGCCGCGGACATCGCCGGCACCATCGGCCGCGAACGTCCGGCGGAGTTCGCCCGCATCGCGCTAGCCGCGCAGCTGGAGGGCAGTGAGCCGGCGGAATGGCGCCGCGCCGCCGATCACATGGCGCTGCCGTACGACGCCGCGCTGGGCATCCACGAGCAGGACGACAGCTTCCTGTCCAAGAAGGTATGGGACTTCGCGTCCACGCCAAAAGAGAACTACCCGCTGCTGCTGAACTACCACCCGCTAGTGATCTACCGCCACCAGGTGTGCAAGCAGGCCGACGTGGTGCTGGCGCTGCTGCTGCTGTCCGACCAGTTCACGCTGGAGGACAAGAAGCGCGACTTCGACTACTACGAAGCGGTGACTACGCACGATTCGTCGCTGTCGTCGTGCATCTTCAGCATCATCGCGTCCGAGGTCGGCTATCACGACAAGGCCTACGACTACTTCATGGAGACGGCGCGGCTCGACCTCGACGACACCCACGGGAACACCCATTACGGCGTGCACACCGCGGCCATGGCCGGCACCTGGATGGGCGTGGCCTATGGCTTCGCCGGCATGCGCGTCACCGACGGCGCGCTGCGCTTCGCGCCGACCCTGCCTGCGAAGTGGCAGCACTACCAATTCAAGATCCACATCCGCGGCGCCTTGCTGCAGGTGAGGGTGGAGCCCGGCCATGTCGAGTACACGCTGCTGCACGGCGCCTCGCTCGGGTTCACGCACCGCGGCCGCGAGGTCGCCTTAACCACTGCGGCGCCATCGGTCCGCATCAATCCGGAGGACGCAGCATGACGAGGTTCAAGGCAGTCATTTTCGACCTGGACGGCGTCATCACCGACACCGCCCACTACCACTACCTCGCATGGAAGCGGCTTGCCGAGTCGGTGGGCGTGCATTTCGACGAAGCCTTTAACGAGCACCTGAAAGGCGTCGACCGCATGGGCTCCCTCGACCTGATCCTGGGCGAGGCCGCGCGAAACTACAGCGCGCAGCAGAAGCTTGAAATGGCCGACGCCAAGAACCGCCACTACCAGGACCTGATCTCGACGATGTCCGAAGCCGACTTGCTGCCGGGTGCCGTCGACGCGCTAGCGGCCGTGCGCGCGGCCGGCCTGCGCATCGGCCTGGCCTCGGTCAGCAAGAACGCCTTCACCGTGCTCGAACACCTCGGCATCCGCGGCCGCTTCGACTACGTGGTCGATGCGGCGACGATCACCCACAGCAAACCGCATCCGGAGATTTTCCTGACCGCCGCCGACAAGCTGGGTGTCGACCCGGGCGAATGCCTCGGCGTGGAAGACGCGGTCGCCGGCGTGGCGTCGATCAAGCGCGCAGGCATGTACGCGCTAGGCGTCGGCAGCCCGGAAGTGCTGACCCAGGCCGACCGGGTCATCCCGGGCCTCGACCAGTTCAGGCTCGAAGACTATTAAGAGATAGCCGTACCCGCAGCACCCCATATAAAAAATAGAAATCCAGGAGACCGCGTGAAAAACCAGCGCATCGTGCTTGCCCTTTTCTTGATCTACTTTGTCTTTGCGATCCTGCTGAACAGCGTCGGGACCGTGATCCTCCAGGTGATCAATAACTACGACGTCAGCAAATCGAGCGCCAGCGTGCTGGAGGCCTTCAAGGACCTGCCGATCGCGGTGGTGTCCTTCCTGGTCGCGTCGTTCCTGCCGCGCATCGGCTACCGCAAGGCGATTTTGGCCGCGTTGGCGCTGGTGACCTGCGCCAGCATCGCGATGCCGCTGGTGCCGGCTTTCCTGACCACCAAGCTGCTGTTCATGTGTGTCGGTATCGCGTTCGCGCTGGTCAAGGTGTCGGTGTATTCGACGCTGGGCCTGGTCGCCACCGACCGCAAACATCACGCCGGGTTGATGAATACGCTGGAAGGCGTATTCATGGTCGGCGTGCTGAGCGCCTACTGGATATTCGCCCACTTCATCGACTCGAACGATCCGAAGTCGCAAAGCTGGCTGCAAGTCTATTGGGTGCTGGCGGCGCTGTGCGGCGTGACCTTTGCGCTGGTGCTGGCAACCCCGTTCGACGAGCGCACCGCCGCGCTGCCGGAAGGGCGCAGCCGCTGGGACGACTTCACCGCGATGCTGAAGATGTTCTTCAAACCGCTGATCTGCGTATTCGTCATCACCGCCTTCCTGTACGTGCTGATCGAGCAGAGCGTAGGCACCTGGCTGCCGACGTTTAACAACGAGATCCTGATGCTGCCGGCCGCCATGAGCGTTGAAGTCACCAGTATTTTCGCGGCCTGCCTCGCGATCGGACGCCTGTCGGCCGGCGTGATCATGCGGCGCGTGAACTGGTACCCGGTGATGAACGCGTGCGTGATCGGCATGGCTGCGGTGGTGCTGGTGGCGCTGCCGCTGACCCAGAATGTCGTCCATGACCCGAACATCAGCTGGGCGAGCGCGCCGCTGGCGACCTTCCTGTTTCCGCTGATCGGCCTGTTCATGGCGCCGATCTACCCGGGCATCAATTCGGTCATGCTGAGCTCGCTGCCGACCAACCAGCATTCCGCGATGACCGGCCTGCTGGTGATCTTCTCGGCGCTGGGCGGCACCACCGGCTCATTTATTACCGGCTACGTGTTCGGCAACTTCAGCGGGCACTTCGCCTTTTACCTGACGCTGGTGCCGATCGGGCTGGTGTTGGTGACGATGTACCTGTTCAAGCGCCAGGTCGACCGCGCCGCGTGAACTTGTTGCATTGATAATGTCCGGTAGCCAAACCTTCTAATTCGCAACATTCCCGCCGACTTTTTCTCCCAGCGGGATGTTGCGATACAATATCGCGTGCTATTCTGACGAACCCTGGAAAGAATACTCCGGCTTTAAAGTCCTTCCCCACAACTTGATGTGCAATCCGCTAAACGGTCAGGCCGTGTCGCGGAAGGTTAGATTAACCCGCCAACCTCGCGAAGCGCGAAGAAAGGTGAGCAAGATGATGAAAGAAAACACCGCCAACTCCTATTTGTTCGGCGGTAATGCGCCCTACGTAGAGGAGTTGTACGAGGCCTACCTCGACAACCCGGGCTCGGTGCCAGACAACTGGCGCTCCTACTTCGACACCATGCAGCATGTGCCTGCAGTCGATGGCTCCAGCAAGCCTGACGTCGCGCACGCTTCCGTGATCGCGTCGTTCGCCGAGCGCGCCAAGCAGGGCCCGATCCGCCTCGTGACCGCGTCGACCGACGTCGAAATGGGCCGCAAGCGCGTCGCCGTTACCCAGATGATCGCCGCTTACCGCTACCTGGGCGCGCGCTGGGCCAACCTCGACCCGCTGCAGCGCCAGGAACGTCCGCCTATCCCCGAGTTGGAACCGTCGTTCTACGGCTTCTCCGACGCCGACCTGGACACCGTCTTCAACATCAGCAACACCTACTTTGGGCAAGAGACCGCGTCCCTGCGCGACCTGCTCAACTTCCTGCGCGACACCTACTGCCGTTCGATCGGCGCTGAGTACATGTACATCAGCGACCCGGCCGAAAAGCGCTGGCTGCAGGAACGCCTCGAATCGATCCGCTCGACCCCGGCCTTCGGCAAGGAAGAAAAGCGCCACATCCTCGACCGCCTGACCGCGGCCGAAGGCCTGGAACGCTACCTCCACACCCGCTACGTCGGCCAGAAGCGCTTCTCGCTCGAAGGCTCCGAATCGTTCATCCCGTCGATCGACGAGACCATCCAGCGCGCCGGCGAAAAAGGCGTGCAGGAGATCGTTATCGGCATGGCCCACCGCGGCCGCCTGAACGTGCTCGTGAACACCCTGGGCAAATCGCCGCAGGACCTGTTCGAAGAATTCGAAGGCAAGCACGGCGACGAACTGCCATCGGGCGACGTCAAATACCACCAGGGCTTCTCGAGCGATATCTCGACCGCCGGCGGCCCGGTCCACCTGTCGCTGGCATTCAATCCGTCGCACCTCGAGATCGTCAACCCGGTGGTTGAAGGTTCGGTCAAGGCGCGCATGGACCGCCGCGGCGACAAGGAAGGCGCGCAAGTGCTGCCGATCCTGGTGCACGGCGACGCCGCATTCGCCGGCCAGGGCGTGGTCATGGAAACGCTGAACCTTGCGCAGACCCGCGGCTACGGCACGGGCGGCACGGTGCACATCGTGATCAACAACCAGATCGGTTTCACCACCTCCGATCCGCGCGACTCACGCTCGACCACCTACTGCTCCGACGTCGTCAAGATGATCGAAGCGCCGGTCCTGCACATCAACGGCGATGATCCTGAAGCGGTCGTGCTGGCGACCCAGATCGCGCTCGACTACCGCATGCAGTTCAAGAAGGACGTCGTCCTCGACATCATCTGCTACCGCAAACTGGGCCACAACGAGCAGGACACGCCTGCGCTGACCCAGCCGCTGATGTACAAGAAGATCGCCAAGCACCCGGGCACCCGCAAGCTGTACGCGGACAAGCTGGTCGCGCAGGGTATCATCGCCGAGGACGAAGGCGACAAGATGGTCGCTGCCTTCCGCGATGCGATGGACGCCGGCAAGCACACCAATGACCCGGTCATCACCGACTTCAAGAACAAGTACGCAGTCGACTGGCTGCCGTTCCTGAACAAGAAGTGGACCGACAGCGCCGACACCGCGGTGCCGATGACGGAACTGAAGCGCCTCGCCACCCGCATCACCACCGTACCTGAAGGCTTCAAGCCGCACTCGCTGGTTGAAAAGGTGCTGGGCGACCGCGCCGCGATGGGCAACGGCGACAATAACCTCGACTGGGGCATGGGCGAACACCTGGCCTACGCGTCGCTGGTGGCATCGGGCTACGCCATCCGCCTGACCGGCCAGGATGCCGGCCGCGGCACCTTCGTGCACCGCCATGCGGTACTGCACGACCAGAACCGCGAGCGTTGGGATGCAGGTACCTATGTCCCGCTGTGCAACGTGTCGGACACCCAGGCGCCGTTCACCGTGATCGACTCGGTGCTGTCCGAAGAAGCGGTGCTCGCATTCGAGTACGGCTATTCGACCGCCGAACCGAACACGCTGACCATCTGGGAAGCGCAGTTCGGCGACTTCGCCAACGGCGCCCAGGTCGTCATCGACCAGTTCATCAGCTCGGGCGAAGTCAAGTGGGGCCGCGCCTCCGGCCTGGTCATGATGCTGCCGCACGGTTACGAAGGCCAGGGTCCTGAGCACTCGTCCGCGCGTCCTGAGCGTTTCCTGCAGCTGTGCGCAGAGAACAACATGCAAGTGGTCCAGCCGACCACCGCCGCCCAGATCTTCCACCTGCTGCGCCGCCAGATGGTGCGCCAGTTCAGGAAGCCATTGGTCATCATGACGCCGAAGTCGCTGCTGCGTAACAAGGACGCCGGCTCGCCGCTGACCGACCTGGCCAAGGGCAGCTTCCAGACCGTGATCGGTGAAACCGACGACAAGATCGACGCCAAGAAGGTCAAGCGCGTCGTGGCCTGCTCGGGCAAGGTGTACTACGACCTGGTCAACGCACGCAAGACGCGCGGCCAGAGCGACACCGCGATCATCCGCGTCGAGCAGCTGTATCCGTTCCCGCACAAGTCGTTCGCCGCGGAGCTGAAGAAGTTCCCGAACGCGACCGAGCTGGTATGGGCGCAGGACGAGCCGCAAAACCAGGGCGCATGGTTCCAGATCCAGCACAACTTGTTCGAGAACATGGAGTCGGGCCAGCGCCTTGCGTACGCTGGACGTCCAGCTTCCGCCGCGCCTGCAGTCGGTTACTACGACAAGCACTACGCACAGCAGAAGGACCTGCTGGAAACGGCATTCTCGAAGCTCAAGGGCTTTGTGTTGAATAAACAGTGATAAAAAAGTGCCCGCCGGGCGGCGGGCACATAAAAACAGAATACGGAGTTTTACATGGCACAAATCGAAGTCAAGGTCCCACAACTGTCGGAATCGGTCGCTGAAGCTACCCTGCTGGCATGGCACAAGAAGCTCGGCGAAGCGGTCACCCGCGACGAGAACATGATCGACATCGAAACCGACAAGGTGGTCCTTGAACTGCCGGCGCCGGCATCGGGCGTCATCATCCAGATCATCAAGGGCGACGGCGCCACCGTGGTCGCGGGCGAAGTCATCGCGATCATCGACACCGAAGGCACCGCCAAGGTCAGCCCGCTGGAAGTCTCGGCAGCACCGGCGCCGACAGCACCTGCGGCGGCAGCAGCTGCGTCCTCGCAGTCGATGGCAGGCGTCGCAATGCCAGCCGCATCGAAGATCCTGGCAGATAACAGCATGAGCGCAGCCGACGTTGCCGGCAGCGGCAAAGACGGCCGCGTCACCAAGGGCGACGCGCTGGCAGCTGTAGCATCGGGCGTCAAGCCTGCGGCTCCGGCGCCGCTGGCAGCCGTGGCAGCCAAGCCTGCACTGCAGCAGGTCGCAGCGCCGGCGCCGGCCAAGCTGGGCGACCGTCCGGAAGAGCGCGTGCCAATGAGCCGCCTGCGCGCCCGTATCGCCGAGCGCCTGATCCAGTCGCAGTCGACCAACGCGATCCTGACCACCTTCAACGAAGTCAACATGCAGCCGGTCATCGACCTGCGCAACAAGTACAAGGACAAGTTCGAGAAAGAGCACGGCGTCAAGCTGGGTTTCATGTCCTTCTTCGTCAAGGCGGCGGTCGCGGCACTCAAGAAGTACCCGATCATCAACGCTTCGGTCGACGGTAACGACATCGTCTACCACGGTTACTTCGACATCGGCATCGCTGTCGGTTCGCCACGCGGCCTGGTAGTGCCTATCCTGCGCAACGCCGACCAGATGACGATCGCCGAGATCGAAAAGAAGATCGGTGAATTCGGCCAGAAGGCGAAAGAAGGCAAGCTGACCCTGGAAGACCTGACCGGCGGCACCTTCTCGATCTCGAACGGCGGCACCTTCGGTTCGATGCTGTCGACCCCGATCATCAACCCGCCGCAGTCGGCCATCCTGGGCGTTCACGCGACCAAGGACCGCGCCGTCGTCGAAAACGGCCAGATCGTGGTGCGTCCGATGAACTACCTGGCGATGTCGTACGACCACCGCATCATCGACGGCCGCGAAGCCGTCCTGGGCCTGGTCACGATGAAGGAAACGCTGGAAGACCCAGCGCGCCTGCTGCTGGACCTGTAAGCGTCGCGCGCCGGCAGCGGCGAGTGCAACGTCCGTGGTTCCCGCACACGCGGGAACCCTTTTTTCGTATTTAGAGAGGTAGTAATTGAACATCTCCGATGAAATCAAGCGTTTGCACGAACTGCACCAGGCCGGCGCCCTGACCGATGCCGAATTCGCACAGGCCAAGGCGCGGCTGCTGTCCGCCTCCGCCGACCTGAACAAGCCGGGACATACATTAAGCGGCAACGGCAGCCTGGGCGACGAGTTCTCGCGCCTGCGCCGTTCGCGCACCGACCGCTGGATCGGCGGCGTGTGCGGCGGCCTGGCGAAAGCTTCGGGCATGGATGCGTGGATCTGGCGCCTGGTATTCGCGCTGTTCACCATCTCGTTCGGTTTCGGCCTCGTGATCTACCTGCTGCTGTGGATTTTCGTCCCCGAAGAATAATCAAGGAAATAATCAATGAGCACTTCAAAACAATTCGATGTCGTCGTGATCGGCGGCGGTCCTGGCGGCTATATCGCCGCAATTCGCGCCGCGCAGCTGGGCTTTAACGTCGCCTGCGTCGACGAATGGGCCAACGCCAAGGGCGGTCCTGCTCCGGGCGGCACCTGCACCAACGTCGGCTGCATTCCATCGAAAGCGCTGCTGCAGTCGTCCGAGCATTTCGAGCACGCCGGCCACGCATTCAAGGAACACGGCATCGAAGTCTCCGGCCTGTCGCTGAACCTGCCGCAGATGCTCAAGCGTAAAGAAACCATCGTCAAGCAGAACAACGACGGCATCCTGTTCCTGTTCAAGAAGAACAAGGTCAGCTTCTTCCACGGCCGCGGCGCATTCGCCGGCGCCGCCGAGGGTGGCTACACCGTCAATGTCACCGGTCCTTCGACCGAAACGCTGCAGGCCAAGCATGTCGTGATTGCGACCGGCTCGAACGCGCGCCAGCTGCCAGGCGCGGAATTCGACGAGAAGCTGATCCTGTCGAACACCGGCGCACTCGCCATCGACGCGGTTCCAGCGAAGCTGGGCGTGATCGGCGCGGGCGTCATCGGCCTCGAGATGGGCAGCGTATGGCGCCGTGTCGGCGCTGACGTGACCGTGCTCGAAGGCCTGCCGACCTTCCTCGGCGCAGTCGACGAGCAGATCGCCAAGGAAGCGCACAAGCTGTTCACCAAGCAGGGCCTGAAGATCAGCCTCGGTTGCAAGATCGGCGCGATCACCAAGGGCGACAATAACGTCACTGTTGAATACGCCGATTCGACCGGCGCGGCGCAGACCGCGGTATTCGACAAGCTGATCATCTCGATCGGCCGCGTGCCGAACACCATCGGCCTGGGCGCGGAAGCGGTCGGCCTGGCGCTCGACGAGCGCGGCTTCATCGCCGTCGACGACGACTGCAAGACCAACCTGCCGAACGTATGGGCAGTTGGCGACGTCGTGCGCGGCCCGATGCTGGCGCACAAGGCGGAAGAAGAGGGCGTTGCGGTCGCCGAGCGTATCGCCGGCCAGCACGGCCACGTCAACTTCAACACGGTTCCCTGGGTGATCTACACCTCGCCGGAGATCGCGTGGGTTGGCCGCACCGAGCAGCAGCTGAAGGCGGACGGCGTGGCCTACAAGGCCGGCACCTTCCCGTTCATGGCGAACGGCCGCGCACGCGCGCTGGGCGACACCTCGGGCATGGTCAAGTTCCTCGCCGATGCGACGACCGATGAAATCCTCGGCGTGCACATCGTCGGCCCGATGGCATCCGAACTGATTTCGGAAGCCGTGGTCGCGATGGAGTTCCGTGCATCGTCGGAAGACATCGCCCGCATCTGCCACGCACACCCATCGCTGTCGGAAGCAACCAAGGAAGCCGCGCTCGCAGTCGACAAGCGTTCGCTGAACTTCTAATCTGTACCAAGCCGGACGGGCTTCGCGCCTGTCCGGCTCCTCGCATTGCCCTCCCATGAACGTCCAAGAGTTTTACCAGCACGCGCTGTCCCAGCGTGGATTCAAGTCCGACGAGGCGCAACAGCGCGCGGTCGACCGCCTGCAGCGCGCCTACGAAGAGTGGGGGCATTTCAGGTCGCAGCGCTCGTCCAGCTTCAAACGCCTGATCAACCGCCCGGACGTGCCGCGCGGCGTGTACCTGTGGGGCGGGGTAGGGCGGGGCAAGTCGTTTTTGATGGACAGCTTCTACTCGGTGGTGCCGGTGGTGCGCAAGACGCGCCTGCACTTCCACGAATTCATGCGCGGCGTGCACCGCCAGCTCGACGATCTCAAAGGCGTGGCCGATCCGCTCGACGAAGTAGCGCGCCGCATCGCCAAAAAATACCGCCTGATCTGCTTCGACGAA
Organism: Massilia polaris; assembly: GCF_012927275.1. Classification (GTDB taxonomy): domain Bacteria; phylum Pseudomonadota; class Gammaproteobacteria; order Burkholderiales; family Burkholderiaceae_D; genus Telluria_A; species Telluria_A polaris. The sequence continues at coordinate 29,746 of NZ_JABBGG010000001.1, forward strand.
TTCCACGTGTCCGACATCGCCGACGCGATGATTTTGTATAACCTGCTGACGGCGTTGTTCAACAACGGCGTGTCGTTCGTGATGACGTCGAACTACGACCCGGACAAGCTGTACCCGGACGGGCTGCACCGCGACCGCATGCTGCCGACCATCGCGCTGCTGAAGGACAAGCTGGATGTGATGAACGTCGACGCCGGCATCGACTACCGCAAGCGCGCGCTGGAACAGGTCGACGCCTACTACACGCCGCTGGGCGCTGGCGCCGACAAGGCGCTGCGCGATGCATATGCAGCGGTGGCCGAGACGGCCGACGAAGACCCGATCGTGCACATCGAGCACCGCGAGATCCGCTCGCTGCGCCGCGCCGGCGGCATCATCTGGTTCGACTTCCACACGCTGTGCGGCGGACCGCGTTCGCAGAACGACTATCTCGAAATCGCCAGCCGCTTCCACACGGTGATCCTGTCGAACGTGCCGGCGATGTCGGCCTCGCAGTCGTCCGAGGCGCGCCGCTTCACCTGGCTGATCGACGTGTTCTACGACAACAAGGTCAAGCTCTTGATGTCGGCCGAGGTCGAGCCGGAAGCGCTGTACACCAAGGGCACGCTGTCGAACGAGTTCCACCGCACGGTCTCGCGTATCATCGAGATGCAGTCGCGCGAATACATGGATACTCAACGGCGCGACGCCGCCGACGCACTGGCCTGACCGGCGCTAACAAGGACAATAACAATGGCTTATCCGTTCGCACTCTCAACGCTCCGCAACGCCGCACTCGCGCTGGCCTGCGCGGCGTTTTCCGCCTGCTCGTACGTGCTGTTGCCGCCCAACGTGCAGCACGTGGCGCCGCCGTCGAAGTCGCTGGCAGAAGCCGACCGCAAGCTGGCCGACGCCACCGCGCGGCGCGCCGCCATCGAGGCCGAGTTCGCGGCGAGCGAGCAGGTCTGCTATGGCAAATTCTTCGTCAACAACTGCCTCGACAAGGCGCGCGAAAAGCGGCGTGAAGAGCTGGCGGTGGTGCGTTCGATTGAAATCGAGGCCGAGCTGGTCCAGCGCCGTGCCAAGGTCGATGAGCGCGACCGCGCACTGGCCGAAACGCTGAAGGAAGACAAGGCCGAGGCGGCGCAGCGTGCCGCCAATCCGCGTCCTCCGCGCGAGGACGAAGCCGCGCCGCCGCCGAAACCGATTGCACCGCGCGCCAACCGCGAGGCGACCAATGCGGCCAAGCTGAAGGGCATCGCGGAAAAAGAAAAGGCGGAAGCGGGCAAACGCGCCGCGAATGTCGCGGCCTTCGAGAAGAAGCGCCAGGAGTCCGAGCGCCGCCAGGCCGAGCGTGCGAAGCGCCAGGCTGAACGCCAGGCTGAAAAGAACTGAAAGGCGCGTAAGAAGATGCCGCCGGTCGCGAATTGATGACTATTCGTGCGTCCGCTTTCTTTGCGTTTTGCATCTCCCATTACCTGAATTTGCAGTGTAGCTCAGTCTCACCCGCCGTCCGTGTGTCGCGCTACACGTGCCGACCGGACGACTGTCAAGCTTCAGTGGAAGAGGGGCGGGTTCAGGGCAAGCAGGTTTTTGCCAGGCACTTCAAAGGTCTAAACCGCCCGGCGCATCTTCTGCACCGTGTAGTTGGGCACTTCCTTGGGCGGCCGGACCAGCTTGACAATGGCCATCGTGCAGTTGTCGCCCTTGCCGTCGGCCCGTTCGCCGGCCTTGTTGATCAGCATCTCCGAGGCCTGGCGCGGCGCGTTCTTGTTCAGCACGGAGCCCAGCTCGGTGTCGGTGAAGTAAGCCCACAGCCCGTCCGAGCACAGCAGGAAGGCGTCGTCCGCGGCAAGGTCTTCGTGGCTGCCGATGGTGACGAAGGGCTCCTTGTGGACATTCCCCAGCACGTTATGCAGCAGCGCCGACTGGCGGTGCACTTTGGCCGCATCAAGCGCCCGTTGGTCGTTGTCAACCAGGTGTTCGACGTAAGCTGCGTCGGTCGTGCGGGCGCGGCACTTGCCCGCGGCGAATCGGTACAGGCGCGAATCGCCGACATGGGCCCATACCGCCTGTCCCTGCGGGCTGATCAGCAGCCCGACGAAACTGGCCAGCGGCTCGGTGCCGGTGGTGACGCCGTTCATCTTGATCACCAGGTGGGTTTCGTGCACGATTGCGTGCAGCAGCTCGGCCATGCGCTCGATGCTGGTGCTGTCGCCCGGCTTGAACTCGTCGAACACCAGCTTGGCGGTATGCAGCACCTGCTCTGGCGCGATGGCGCCGCCGGCCAGGCCGTCGGCCAGCACGGCCAGCACGTAGCCCGGCGCACGGGCGCCGCTGAACAGGGCGGCGCGGTCATTTTGCTGAGCCCGGCTGCCGATGTGCTGCGCGGTGCCCGCTTCGATCTTGTATGAACTCATCTCGTCAGTTGTTTCCAGGCTGCGTTAGCACTGCAATCGCAGCTCGCGGGTCGATCTGTATTGGCGGCAACGTCGTCGTAGATTAAACTATGCACCGGGAAGCCCTAAAGTTGCAAGTCGTAACGGTTGTACTGACGAAACTTTTGTATCCAATTGTATGCACGCCAGCCGGCGTGTGTTGGCAGCACTGAAACAAGGTTGGGAAAGCGATAATGACTGACGTACACGAAATCCAGCGCCGCCTCGTCGAGCTCGACGTGGAACATCGCGACCTGGACGCGGTCATAAACAAGCTGACCGACGACGGCCACAACGACCAGCTCCAGCTGCGCCGCCTGAAAAAGCGTAAGCTGCAGCTGAAAGACCATATCACCCTGCTGAAAATGCAATTGGTGCCGGACGTTCCGGCCTGATTTGTCTTCGCAATACCTGACACCCACTTTGACCGAGCAAACTCCAGCCCCGGGCACGCCCGGCGCGCTGCCTGCCGAAGGCGCCATAGAACAGGCCGCCCCGGCCGGCAAGTACGACGCCGAGATCGACCGCCTGTTTTCCGCGGGCGGCCCGCTCGCGCCCTCGGTCGGCGCGTTCAGCCCGCGCCGCTCGCAGACCGAGATGGCAAAGTCGATCGCGCAGGCGATCGCCGACCAGAAAACCCTGATCGCGGAAGCGGGCACCGGCACCGGCAAGACCTTCGCCTACCTCGTGCCCGCGCTGCTGTGGGGCGGCAAGACCATCGTCTCGACCGGCACCAAGAACCTGCAGGACCAGCTGTTCCTGCGCGACATCCCGACCGTGCGCACCGCCTTGCGCGCGCCGGTCTCGGTGGCGCTGCTGAAGGGCCGCTCGAACTACGTCTGCCACTACCACCTCGAACGCACGCTCAACAACGGCCGCATGACCTCGCGCGACGACGTCGGTCACCTGCGCGAGATTTCGCGCTTCATCAAGATGACCAGTTCGGGCGACAAGGCCGAGCTGACCAAGGTGCCCGAGAACGCGACGATCTGGAACCTGGTCACCTCGACCCGCGACACCTGCATGGGCGCCGAGTGCCAGTACTACCAGGACTGCTTCGTGATGAAGGCGCGCCGCGAGGCGCAGCAGGCCGACGTGGTGGTGGTCAATCACCACCTGTTCTTCGCCGACGTGGCCTTGAAGGACACCGGCGTGGCCGAGCTGCTGCCGTCGGCTAACACCATCATCTTCGACGAAGCGCACCAGTTGCCTGACACGGCGACCTTGTTCTTCGGCCAGACCGTGTCGACCTCGCAGATCCTCGAACTGTGCCGCGACGTGCTGGCCGAAGGCCTGGCGCATGCGCGCGGCGGTCCGGACTGGGCCAAGGTCGTCACCGCGGTCGAAAAAGCCGCGCGCGACCTGCGCCTGGCCTTCCCGCAAGACATCATGCGCCTGGCGCTGGCGCAGATCATGCCGTCGTCGGACTTCTTCCCGGCGCTGGCTACCTTGAAGGAACAGCTGGCGGCGATGATCGACGTGCTGGAAGACCAGGCGGCACGCGCCGAGAGCATCGAGCAATGCCGCGTGCGCGCGGTGGAACTCGCGGCCGGGCTGGATGCGTGGAAGCCTGATAACAAGGGTAAGGTCGTCGAAGGCGACCAGGCCGTGCTGTGGGTGGAGGCGTTCTCGTCCGCGCTGCAGCTGCACAAGACGCCGCTGTCGATCGCGCCGATCTTCTCGAACCAGCGCGAAGGCACGCCGCGCACCTGGATCTTTACGTCGGCGACGCTGGCGGTCAAGAACGACTTCAAGCACTTCTCGGCGCAGATGGGCCTGGAGGGCGAGGAAGCCAAAAACTGGCCAAGCCCGTTCGACTACGAGCAGCAAGGTTTACTGTATGTGCCGAACGGCCTGCCGGAGCCGAACGCGTTCGGCTATACCGATGCGGTGGTCGACAGCGCGCTGCCGGTGATCGAGGCGGCGGGCGGGCGCACCTTCTTCCTGTGCACCACGATTCGCGCGGTCAAGCATGTGGCCGAACGTCTGCGCACTGAGTTCGCCGAACGCGGGCTCGATTTTCCGCTGTTCGTGCAGGGCGAGCGCGGGCGCACCGAACTGCTCGATTCGTTCCGCACTGCGGGCAATGCGGTGCTGGTCGGCAGCCAGAGTTTCTGGGAAGGCGTCGACGTGCGCGGCGACGCGCTGTCGCTGGTCATCATCGACAAGATGCCGTTCGCGCCGCCGGACGACCCGGTGCTCGCGGCGCGCATCGACGTGATGGAGAAGCAGGGCATGAACGGCTTCATGCACCACACGCTGCCCGAAGCCATCATCAACCTGAAGCAGGGCGCGGGGCGCTTGATCCGCGATGAAACCGACCGTGGCGTGCTGATGATCTGCGACCCACGCATCATCACCAAGTCGTATGGACGGCGGGTGTGGCAGAGCCTGCCGCCGTTCAAGCGCACCAGGGTGCAGGCCGAAGTGATCGAGTTCTTCAAACCGAAGGACCCGGCGTAACTCAGGTGCCGGTCGCGGCCAGCGACGGTCCTTTGTACCTGAGTGCATCGATTACCAGGCCCAGGGGCCGCGACGAGTTGCGGCGGCTGGGGTAGTACGCATGCAATCCAGGGAACTTCGGGCACCAGTCTTCCATGACACTGACCAACTGCCCGGCGCGCACATGATGCAGTGCCATCTCCTCTGGCACGAAAGCCAGGCCGCAGCCGCTCAGCGCGGCGTTCAGCATATGCTGCACAGTGGTGAACGTGGCCTGGCCGCGCACCCGCACTTCCATGTCGCGCCCATCATGCTGCAGTTCCCACGCGTAGATTCCCCCGCTGCTCGCAAGGCGCAGCGTGATGCAGTTGTGCTTCATCAGTTCCTGCGGCGAGGCCGGAGTGCGGTGCCACTCGAAGTAAGCGGGCGAGCCGACGATCATCATGGGTACGTCGGCTGTCAGGCGCACCGCGATCATGTCCTTTTCAACCTGGTCGCCGTAGCGCACGCCAATGTCATAGCGCTCGGCCGTGATGTCGACCATGCGGGCGATAAACACGGCCAGGATGGCGAATATCAGCATGCCGTACAGGCCTGAACCGACGCCGCCGAACACCACTTCGCCCAGCTGCATCAGCACCATGGGCACCATCCCGCCCAGCGGCGAGAACGAGTCATGCATGGCGTTGACCGCGCCGCATGACGCCGCGGTGGTGACGGCGGCGAACAGCGCGGAGGCGCTGATGCCGAAGCGGGTTTCCTTGCCTTCCATGTTGCCGCCGGCCTGGGCCAGGCTGGCGTGCTGGTCGACGCCCATCGTGGCCAGTACCGGGTGGGCCTGCTGTTCGGCGATCATGATGGCCACCGTGGCGGCGACGAAAATCACGGTCATCGCCGCCAGCACGGCCCAGCCCTGGCGCTGGTCGCCGACCATGCGGCCGAACGCGAAGCAAAGGCCGGCCGGGATCAGGAAGATCGCCAGCATCTGCATGAAGTTCGACAGCGCGGTCGGGTTCTCGTAGGGGTGCGCCGAGTTCGCGTTAAAGAAGCCGCCCCCGTTGGTGCCGAGCATCTTGATCGCTTCCTGCGATGCGACCGGTCCCATGGCGAGGGTCTGCGTTTTTGCGACGACCGTTTCGGTGACCGCCGCTCCCTTGGCGTCGAGGACAGCCTGGCCGTCGGCAGTCTTGGCCGGCTGCACCCAGGTGACCGGATCGACCAGGGTCACTTCCTTGTATGGCGCGAAATTCTGGATCACGCCTTGCCCCATCAGGAACACCGAGAACAGCAGCGACAACGGCAGCAGCACGTAAAGCGTGCTGCGGGTCAGGTCGACCCAGAAGTTGCCGATCGTATTTGCCGAGCGCGCACTGAAGCCGCGGATCAGCGCGTAAGCGACCGCGATGCCGGTGGCGGCAGAAAAGAAATTCTGGCACGTCAGGGCGAGCATTTGCGTCAGGTAGCTCATGGTCTGCTCGCCGCTATAGCCCTGCCAGTTGGTGTTGGCCACGAAGCTGATCGCGGTGTTGAAGGACGAATCTGGCGATACGTTCGCCATGGCCTGCGGGTTGAGCGGCAAGTAGGACTGCAGTCGCTGCATGCCGTACACGAACAGCGCGCCCAGGCCGTTAAACACCAGCAGGGCGATGGCATAGGCTTTCCAGGTCATGCCCTGGTCGGCCTGGACACCGGCGGCGCGGTACAGCAGCCGCTCGACGGCGCCAAGCCAGCCGAGGCCGGGGACGCGGCCGCCGTCGCCAACGCGCGCCAGCACAATGCCGAGTGGGTAAGAAAGCGCCAGCAGCGCGACGAGGAAAGCAGCGAGCAGGAGCGTGGATTGGATGGTCATCACAGGTCCTCCGCTTTCAGCAGGGCGACCAGCAGGTACACCAGCAGGCAGGCCGAGACGAGCGCGCCGATCACATAGAAGTGGTTCATTTTTTCTCTCCCAGGCTGGCGCAGCCGGCGGCAAATGCCACGGTGAGCGCGAACACAAGCACGAGCCCTCCGATAAATACGAAGTCCATTACACCCTCATCATTGTTGGTTTTGGATAAGAACAGCTTAGCCAGAATGGGCTAAAAATTTTGTAAAGACCTGGCGGCGCGCCGTAAACAAACCGTAAACAAACCGTAAAAAACGGGCCGCCGTGAACTTTTAGAAAGTCTTGCCGAGGGTGAGGACGAGCGCGTTCTTGCCAAGGAATTTGCCATTGGCGGGGGATGCATAGGCGGTCCTCGACGCGTTGGTGCCGATCAGCGCGAGTGCGCCTGTGGCGAAGCCGAAGTCCCTGGTCACGCCCAGCTTCCAGTCGGTGTAGCTGGCGGCGGAGGTGTTCTTCACGGTCTGGCGGCCGAGGTGCAGGTTGACCACGGTGCCCGGCGCCGCTTCCAGGTTGGCGCCGATATCGACGTAGCCGCTGTTCTTGCTGTCGACAAAGCCAAACAGCTTGCTTACCCCGTACGAGTATTTGACATAGGCAGGACCGAGGCCGAGCTGGCCGTAGATTTCGGTCGTGTTCGCGCTGTCGAAACCGGGCACGCCGGCCAGGCCGTTGGACGGATAGACATAGGTCAATACCCCGACGTCATACGCGACGCCTTTGGCCAACACGCCGCGCTTGCCGGCATACAGGTCGATCTCGATATCACCGTCGCCGCCGGCATCGCTGGTCCATTTGATGGTCGACGCCCAGGCGCCCGCGTAGAAGCCGGACGGCGCGTGGGTGTAGTCGATGCCGCCCTGCAGCGCGGGCTGCAAGCGGGTCTGCGAAATGCCGCGGTAGCGGTAGTCCGATGCCGCCCCCACGTTGAAGCTGGTTGGGTGGTCGGGCGTCGCTTCTCCTGCGAATGCCGGTCCGGCGGCCACGGAGGCCAATACTGCGCTTGCGAGAATCAACTTCTTCATCTTGACATTCTCCCCTTCGTAAACGGAAGGGGATTCCCACTGCTGGCGTCTGATGCCCCAGACGGAAGCCGGACTGAAAGTAGCCCAGCTTCTTATTCAATCCGCAGGATATCTCTCGACCTCGCCTAAGGCGACTGCGGATCGGAAAAAAACGGTGCAGGTGACTCATGCCCCAGCGCGTAATCGCATACTGAAGCACTTATGGAGTTTGACCATGCCCCAACAACCAAGTTCAAAACATTTTTTCACCTGGACGGCTGCGGGCGCTACGCGTCCGGCTCCTTTCACTCCCTGCCCTGAAGGACAGGGTTTCTCGGAGCAATTCTGATGAATCCTTACTGTTGTTTGTATCCGAAATGGTTGGCGGCCCGACGCGGCACGGTTCTGAGCCTGCCGCCATGCGGGGGTAGCCATGAGGGAGAGCTTATCGGTACAACTGTAAAAATTTTCTAAAATGAAACCATTGCGTTGTAAACGTCCTGTAAATTTATCGGCCGTGTTCGACCTGGGCGGCATGACCCGGCCGGGTGCCGCTATCGTGCAGTACGGACATGTTGTAAACACAACCGTTACAATACCCGTCAAATTTATGAAGGAGAGAAACGGTGTCGAAAGAATCTACTGGCCGGAGCAGCGCGGCGGCGTTGACGGTCGCGGCGATCGGCGTCGTCTATGGCGACATCGGCACCAGCCCTCTTTATACGATGAAAGAGGTGTTCGCCCCGGCGCACGGCATTGCCGCCTCGCCCGCGAACATCATTGGCGTCGTCTCGCTGATCTTGTGGTGTCTGGTGATTGTCATTTCGTTGAAATACGTCACCTTGGTATTAAAGGCCGACAATAACGGTGAGGGCGGCATCATGGCCCTGACGGCGCTGGCGCTCAAATCCGTGACGCAGAATTCCCGTTTTTACTATCCGGTCATGCTGCTCGGCATGATAGGAGCGGGCCTGTTCTTCGGCGATGGCGTCATTACGCCGGCCATCACCGTGTTGTCTTCGATCGAGGGCCTCCAGGTGGCCACGCCGGCCTTCGAAGCGTATGTGGTCCCCCTGGCCCTGGTCGTGCTGACTGGCCTGTACATGGCGCAGCGGCGCGGCACCGGTGGCCTCGGCAAATGGTTCGGTCCGATCATGCTGGTCTGGTTTGCGACGCTTGCCGGAATGGGCCTCGTGAATATCGCGGAGAACCTGGAGATCCTGGCGGCGTTCAACCCGCTTCACGCATTCGGGTTCCTGCTTCAGAATGGCTGGTTCGCCTTCATTGCATTGGGAGCGGTCGTCCTCGCGCTGACCGGTGCGGAAGCGCTGTATGCCGATATGGGGCACTTCGGCAAAAAGCCGATCCGGCTTGCCTGGTTCTCGGTGGTCTTTCCCGCCCTCGCGTTGAACTACCTCGGGCAAGGCGCAATCTTGCTGTCGAATCCGGAGGCGGTGTCCAATCCGTTCTTCAACCAGCTCGGGGCGTGGAGTATCTATCCCCTGGTGGCGCTCTCCACGGTCGCCGCCATCGTCGCTTCGCAAGCGACGATATCCGGCGCGTTTTCGGTGGCTCAGCAGGCAATCGCGCTTGGTTTCCTGCCCCGCATGCGAGTTGCCCATACGTCGTCGCACGAGAAAGGTCAGATCTACATCCCGCTGGTCAACTGGCTGCAGTTCGGGGCTGTCGTGTTCGCAGTAGTGGCATTTGGTTCATCGACCAACCTGGCGTCCGCTTACGGGATCGCCGCGACCGCCACCATGTTGACGACGACACTGTTGACCTTCTTCGTGGTGAAGTATGGCTGGCATTACCACAGTTTTATCGCCGTCGGGGCCACGCTGTTCTTCCTGTTCTTCGACGTGACGCTGTTTGCTTCGACCAGTCTCAAGATCGTGAGCGGCGGCTGGTTTACGTTACTGATCAGCTTGGTCATGGTGACGATCATGCTTACCTGGCGCAAGGGACGCGAGCTGGTGTTTGAAAATCTCAAGGCCCATCTGATTCCCCTGCCGGAATTTTTGAGCAGCCTGTTCGCCAGTCCCCCGCACCGGGTCGACGGCACGGCAGTCTTCTTCCGTGCCGAAGGCGACGGCGTGCCGCACGCGATGCTGCACAACCTGTTGCACAACAAGGTGCTGCACGACCGCGTCATATTCCTCACAGTCCAATCGCTGGACATCCCGGCCGTGAAGCCGGAAAGCCGCGTGACGGTCGTGTCGCTGGGGCACAACTGTTTCCAGGTAAACCTTTGTTACGGATTCATCGAAGAGCGCAACGTACCGGCTGGCCTGGTACTGTGCGCGGCTGCGGGCCTCGCTTTCGATGCAATGGAAACGTCCTACTTCATCGCCCGGCATAACGTCATCGCCACACCTGGATCCGGGATGGCCATGTGGCGCGAAAACCTGTACGCCGCCATGGCGCGTAATGCGCGCGACGCCGCTGATTATTTCAGGTTGCCATCCAACCGGGTCATCGAGCTCGGTACACAAGTGGAGATTTGAGTCCCGAAAAGGAGATGCCTTCGAGCAGCAGGGCTGTCCGGCATTCCCCACGCTTTTGATGATGCCGGAGTGCCGGTTGCGCACGCACAAGGAGACAAAGGTCGAGCTTGTTAGAGTCGTGGATGGGAGTGCGCCCGTTGGCAACTTGGACAGGGGAGGCTGCAATGGCGATCCGTTATGGCTGTTTCTTCAGTTATGCCCATGGCCGCTATGAGTTGATGAACAGGTTCAAGAATGCGCTGTCGGATGCGATCCGCTGCTACCTGGAACCTTACTTCGACAATGAGAACGAGCTGTTCATCGATACCGAGCAGCTGGGCGGCGGCGACGACATCGACCGCCGCATCGCGCGCGCCATGTGCGAGAGCGTGGCGATGATCATGATCTACACCCCCAAGTACGAATCGCACCCCTACACGCGGCGCGAGTTCGCCGCCATGCAGTTGCTCGAAGCGGAGCGCAGCCAGTGGTACGAGCTGCCCAGCCGCCTGATCATCCCGGTGATCATGACCAGGCACCCCGACCGCCTGCCGGCCCAGATCGCCGAGTCGGCCATGTATGTCGACTTCTCCAATTTCACGATGGCGACCGGCGACATGATGGCGAATCCGGACTTTCTCCCCGATCTAAAGAAGATCGTGGATCGCATCGCCATGCACTACGAGTATCAAAAAAAGCATATGCCGGCGAGCCATAACTGCAACCAATTTGTGCTCCCCGATGTCCCACCTGCATGGCGCGACATTCCGGATACAACTTTCCCAAAAATATGAGGAGCATTAATGGAACTCAATCGAATTACGCTTCCGCCGATCACCGCTCCCGGCGAGGTGACCACGTTTTATTCCTTCGAGAGCGGAACCGCGCGCAGCGTGGCGTTGTCGAACATGGCCGTACTGCTGGCTGGGCGCCAGAACGCCACAGTGCCTGTACTGATGATCGACTGGGACACCGAGTCGCCCGGACTGCACCATTTTTTCGACCGGCGCGCAGAAAAGCCGGGCTTGCTCGAATATTTCCAGGCCTGCCGCGACCACCTGCGCCTGCTGGCCGGCACCAGCGGCGCCGATGACGACGCGCTGGCCCGCCGCGTCCTCGAATCGATCGACTGGGAACGGTATGTCGAACGGGTGGACGACAGCCGTCCGCTGTATTTGATGCGCGCCGGCCGCTTCGATGAAACCTACGGCGAGCGCGCCCACGGCATGGACTGGGACAGCCTGTTCGCCGCCTGCCCGGCCTTGTTCCGCTCGTTTGGCGACTTCATGTCGCGCAAGTTCCGCCATGTGCTGATCGATGCGCGCAGCGGCCGCTCGGCCGCCGTCAGCATCTGCACCGCGCTGTTGCCGCGCAAGCTGGTCGGCCTGTTCACGCCCAACCAGCGCAGCCTCGAAGGGCTGGCCGGCGTGGTCAACCGCGCCATCGACTACCGCTGCAGCCATGAAGAAGCGCAGCGCCCGCTGATGGTGTATCCGCTGCCGGCGCTGGTCGACAGCGCCGACTGCGAGCGCCGCGTGCAGTGGCGCCGCGGCGATGCGCTGCGCGGCAGCACCGGCTACCAGCCCGTGCTCGAGCGCCTGCTGGCGCAGTCGTACGGCCTGTCGCAACTGTCGCTCGACAGCTACCTCGATGAAATCCAGCTGCAGCAAACCGCCGCCATGTCGGGCGGTGCGCCGCTGCCGCACACGCGCGGCCACGGCGCCGACCGCTTCTCGCTCGAGCGTAGCTTCGACACCTTGCTCGGCTGGATGGAGCTCGACCGTTTCCCGTGGCAGTCGCGCAGCGAAATCGCGCTGCTGGGCGCGATCGCGGCCGCGCGCGCGCAGGCCGGCGACAACCTGGCCGGCCCGTCGCTGCTGCCGCTGGCGCGCGACCTCGCCGGCCTCGGCGACCTTTACCGCGATAATGGCAGGGAAGTGCAGGCGCGCGAATTTATCGAGGAAAGCCTGACGATCCGCCAGCGCATGCTGGGCAACGACCATCCCGATACGCGCGCCGGCTGCGCCAGCCTGGCCGCGCTGCTGCGCGATTCGGGCAAGCTCGATGACGCCCGCGAACTGTACGAGCGGCTGGCGCGCGATTGCGCCCGCCTGCTGGGCGAGCACAATGCCGAAACGCTGGCGGCGCGCTCCGGCCTTGCATCCGCGCTGGCGCAGCTGGGCGAGTTCGACCAGGCGCTCGGCCTGCACGCCGCCATCACCCGCACCTGCGAAGAGCGCTTCGGCAACGACCACGTGCTGACGCTCAACAGCTACGCCGGCCAGGCACAGACGCTGGCGCGCGAACGCGAATTCAGCCGCGCGCGCATGCTGTACGAACTGGTGCTCGATGGCCGCCAGCGGCTGCTCGGCAACGAGCACGAAGACACCTTGCGCTGCGCCCAGCAGCTGGCGGTGGTGCTGTCCGACCTGGGCGACATGGCCAACGCCAAAAAGCTGCAGCTGGACGTGGTCGCCGCGCGCGAACGCCATGCCGGGCCGGACCATCCGGCCACGGTGCGGGCGCGCGAGACGCTGGCCGAGATCCTGGCCGGCCTGGGCGATATCCCGGCGGTGCGCGCGTTGCAGGAAGAGCTTGCCCGCACGCGCGAGCGCAAGCTCGGCGCCGAGCATCCGGAAACCCTCAGCATCCAGCTGAGCCTGGCGACGACGCTGGGCATGCAGGGCGAACTCGACGCCGCCTGCGTGCTGCAGCAGCGCGTGGTCGAAACGCAGGAACGCATGTACGGCGCGGACAGTCCGCAGACCCTGCACAGCAAGAAGATGCTGGCGAAAACGCTCAGCGAGCAGGGCCACACGCTGGATGCGCGCCGGCTGGAGGAAGCGGTGGCCCATCCAGCCGACCGCCAGCTGGCGTCGCGCGCGATGGTGGCGGGACCGCACGCGTCGCAGGGCAGCCGGTTGCACTACGCGCCGGCCGGCCCGCAGGAGCGCGACGGCGCCGGCCAGCACCTGCAAACGCTGGATGACAAGCTGGAGCAGCTGCAGCAACTGATCGACAGCCGCAGCGACGGCGAGGCGCGCGAACTGGCCGACAGCCTGCGCAAGTCGGTGCTGCGCCCCAGTGTTGCCCATCCATTAAGAAAGCGCGGCGTGGCGATGATCCGCAAGGTCTACACGCGCGACGGCGACAAGGACGCGCTGCTGTCGTTCGTGCAAGACGAAGTGGCCCTGCTCGACGCCCACCTGAACCAGGCCGCGGGCGGGAGGGCGGTCACGGCCGAGTAAGTGTTGGGAGGCAACGGAAATGTTGTCGGTGAACGAACGACAGGACCGTTGCTTCAGGTAAAATCGCGGGATGCGAATTCTAATCAGTAACGACGACGGCTATCTGGCCCCCGGTATCAATGCACTGGCCGATGCGCTCGCATCGGTGGCCGACATTGTGGTGGTGGCGCCCGACAGCAACCGCTCGGGCGCGTCCAACTCACTGTCCCTCGACCGGCCGCTGTCGGTGACGCGGGCCGCCAACGGATTCTATTTCGTCAACGGCACGCCGACCGACTGCGTCCACATCGCGCTGACCGGCATGCTCGACTACCGGCCCGACCTGATTGTTTCCGGCATCAACAACGGCCAGAACATGGGCGACGACACCTTGTATTCGGGCACCGTCGCCGCCGCCACCGAAGGTTTCCTGTTCGGGATCCCGGCAATCGCCTTCTCGCAAGTCGAATACGGCTGGGCGCATATCGACGCCGCTGCCAAGGTGGCGCGCGAGCTGGTGCTGCGCCGCTTCGACGAGCTGCCGTCGCCGTACCTGCTGAACGTGAATATCCCCAACCGTCCGTACGAACAGCTGAGCACGATGGCCGCGACCCGCCTCGGGCGCCGCCACCAGGCCGAGCCGGTCATTCGCGCGCAAGACCCGCGCGGGCGCGAGATTTTCTGGATCGGGCCGCCGGGCGCGACCCGCGACGCCGGCGAGGGCACCGACTTCCACGCGACCGCCCAGGGGCAGGTCTCGATCACGCCCTTGCAGATCGACCTTACCCACAAGCTCCAGCTCGATTTGCTGGCCAAGGGACTCGCATGAACGACAAGCGCAGCAATTTCCCCTTGCCGCTGTCCTCGGTAACGGGCAGCGCGGCCAGGCCGGGCGGCTTGCCGGCCAGCCAGCCGATCCGGGTGGCGACGCCGCAGACGGCAACGCGCAATGCTGCGCACACGGCGGTGCAAGGGGCATTCGCTCCGGGCGTCGCCACGCCGGCGCGCCAAGCCGGCTCGCCGGTACAGGTTCCGCTCAGCGCGCCGCGCGCCGACATGATGGTGTCCGACGCGATCCGTAACGCGATGGTGCAGCGGGTCGCGCGCCAGGGCGTGCAGGACCAGCTGGTGCTGGGCGCGCTCAACACGGTGCCGCGCCACGGTTTCATCGAGCCGGCCCTGTCGGCGCAGGCGTACATCGACGCCTCGCTGCCGATCGGCCATAACCAGACGATTTCCCAGCCGTACATCGTGGCGCGCATGATCGAAGTGATGCGCAACGGTGGACAACTTAATAACGTGCTCGAGATCGGCACCGGCTGCGGCTACCAGGCGGCGGTGCTGGCCTGCGTGGCACGCAACGTGTATTCGATCGAACGCATCAAGCCCCTGCACGAGCTGGCCAAGGCCAATTTGCGGCCGTTGCGTATAGCGAACCTGCGCTTGCATTACGGAGATGGTATGCTTGGCCTGCCGCAGGCTGCCCCGTTCGACGGTATCATCCTCGCGGCGGCCGGTATTGCAGTCCCCCAGGCGCTGCTCGAGCAACTGTCAATCGGCGGACGCCTGGTCGCCCCGGTTGGCGCCCAAGTCCAGCACCTGCAACTGATCACGCGCACCGGCAAGGCGGAATGGACCAGCGACACGCTGGAAGCGTGCCACTTTGTGCCGCTGCGCCCAGGCATCGTCTGACCCGATGCCACGATTGTCGACCTACAGAATATGAGAATGAAACAAAAAAGCCAATATGCCCTGCTGTCCATCACCATCGGGCTGCTTTCCGCCTGTACCAGCACCACCCGCCAGGCGCCCGTAGTCGAGCGCACCCAGCCGGCCCAGGTGCGCCCGGCCGCGCCTGCGCCCCAGCCAGCCAAGGAAGACCGCACCAGCTACACCGTGCAGAGGGGCGATACCCTGCTGGGCATCGCGCTGGACTTCGGCCAGAACTACCGCGACTTGCAAGCCTGGAACAACCTGTCCGATCCAAACGACATCAAGTATGGCCAGGTGCTGCGCGTGTCGCCGCCTGCCCAGATGGCGCAGGCCACGCCGGTAGCCGCGCCGCCGGAAACCCGCCAGCCGGCGCCGCCGCGCAAGACCGCGCCGCGCGCCGACAAGCGTCCGTACACCGAAACCGCGATGGCCGACGCGCAAAAGAGCGACGGCACCAATGGCCGCGCCGACCCGAAGCCGGCCGACCGTCCTGAACCAGCCGCGCCGATCGCTGGCGCCACCCCGGCCGCACCCGCGATCGTGCCGGGCGCCACCGTGACCGCCACCGACGACGACAAGCTGTCGTGGATGTGGCCATCGGACGGCCGCATCGTCGCCACTTTCGATGAGGGCAAGAACAAAGGCATCGATATCGCCGGCCGCGCCGGACAGCATGTGATGGCTGCCGGTGCAGGAAAGGTAATGTACGCGGGCAGCGGTATCCGCGGATATGGTAATCTCGTCATTGTTAAGCACAGCAACAGCCTGCTGTCCGCCTATGCCCACAACCGCAGCATCGTGGTCAAGGAAGGACAGAACGTAAACAAGGGGCAGGTGATCGCCGAAATGGGCGATTCCGACGCCGACTCGGTCAAACTGCATTTCGAGATCCGCCAGCAGGGCAAGCCGGTCGACCCGTCGAAGTTCCTGCCGATCCGCTAAGCACTCCTTCCGGAGAGTAGCAATGTCACACTCGCCGCACGAACTTGAAGACGACGCCGCACCGGATGACTTTCCGGACGAGGCGATGGAAGACGGCGAGGGTGGCGAGGGCGGCGAACGCAGCGACGCTGGCGCCGTCCCCGGCGAAACCGGCGTCGTCCTCGAGACCGTCGACGAACTCAAGAAGGTGCTGGCAGCCGAGCTGTCGACCGACACCACCCAGCATTACCTGAACCAGATCGGCACCCGGCCGCTGCTGACCGCGCCCCAGGAAGTGCATTACGCCACGCTGGCCAAGGCGGGCAACTTCGAAGCGCGCCAGGCGATGATCGAACACAACCTGCGGCTGGTGGTGTCGATCGCCAAGCACTACATCAACCGCGGCGTCGTGCTGCTCGATATGATCGAGGAAGGCAATATCGGCCTGATGCGCGCGATCGACAAGTTCGAACCCGAACGCGGCTTCCGCTTTTCCACCTACGCCACCTGGTGGATCCGCCAGAGCATCGAGCGCGCCATCATGAACCAGGCGCGCACGGTGCGCCTGCCGGTGCACATGGTGCGCGAACTGAACCAGATCCTGCGCGCCAAGTACCACCTCGAAGCCCAGCACCACGACGGCAAGGACGCCACCGCCGAGGACATCGCCCACCTGGTCGGGCGCCCGGTCGAGGAAGTGCAGGACATCCTGGCGCTATCCGAGCACGCCACTTCGCTCGACGCCCCGCTCGACAACGATCCGCAATCCAGCCTGATGGACATGCTGCCCGGCGACGCCGACGACGGCCCCGACTCGCGCGCCGAACACCACGAGATGACGGTGCTGGTGCGCGACTGGCTGAGCCGGCTGCCCGACAAGCAGCGCATCGTCATCATGCGCCGCTTCGGGCTCGACAACGACGATCCGGCCACGCTGGAAACCCTGGCCGAAGAGATGGGCGTGACGCGCGAGCGGGTGCGCCAGATCCAGCAGGAAGCGCTGATCAAGCTGAAGCGGGCCATGGCGGCCCGTGGCGTGGTCCGCGATTCCTTGCTATGATGCGCACCGGCTGAGTAGCCCGGCAGGCATCCTTTTTTCCACACGAATCGAACCTGGCTGGTGCGCCAAAGCGTACCGGCCCGGCGTTATTTTTCTTCCGACATCGCTATGCAAGACAAGATCATCGACATCAAATCCCTCGACATGGACGCGCGCGGCGTCGGCCACCTCGAAAACGAGGACGGCTCGCCGGGCAAGGTGGTCTTCGTCGAGGGCGCCTTGCCGGGCGAACGGGTCAGCTTCGAGACCACCAAGAAGAAGAAAAACTGGGAAGCGGGGCGCATGACCGTGCTGCACCGCGAATCGTCGATGCGCGTCAAGCCGCGCTGCCCGCATTTCGGCGTGTGCGGCGGCTGCTCGATGCAGCACATGGAGCCGTCGGCCCAGGTCGCCGTCAAGCAGCGCGTGCTGGAAGACAATCTCTGGCACATCAGCAAGGTCAAGGCCGGCAACATCATGCGCCCGATGTACGGCCCGACCTGGGGTTACCGCTATCGCGCGCGCCTGTCGGCGCGCTACCTGGCCAAGCGCGAAACCGTGCTGGTCGGCTTCAATGAGCGCGGTTCCGGTTTCGTTGCCGACATCACCGAGTGCCACGTGCTGCCGCCCCACGTGTCGGACATGCTGGTGCCGCTGCGCGAACTGATCGGCGCCATGTCGATCTGCAGCAAGGTGCCGCAGATCGAAGTGGCGATCGGCGAGGACCTCACCGCGATGGTGATGCGCAACATGGAAGCGCTGACCGCGCAGGACGAAGCGCTGCTCAAGGCCTTCGCCGACAAGTGGAACATCCAGTGGTGGCTGCAGCCGGCCGGGCCGGAGACGGCGGCGCCGTTCTACCCGGTCGGCAAGGAACTGTATTACAGCCTGCCCGAGTTCAACGTGCGGATGCCGTTCAAGCCGACCGACTTCACCCAGGTCAACCACCACATCAACCGGGTGCTGGTGCACAAGGCCTTGCTGCTGCTGGAAGTGCAGCCAGGCGACCGCGTGGCCGACCTGTTCTGCGGGCTCGGCAACTTCACCCTGCCGCTGGCGACGCAGGCGCGCGAAGTGGTCGGCATCGAAGGCAGCACCGCGCTGACCGAACGCGCGCTGGCCAATGCCCGCGCGAATGGCTTGTCGGAAAAGACCTTCTTCTATACCCGCAACCTGTTCGATGTGACCACCGAAGACCTGGTCGCCCTCGGCCATTTTGAGCGCATGCTGATCGACCCGCCGCGCGACGGCGCCGCCGCGCTGTCGGTCGCGCTGGCGGGGCTGCGCGCCAGCCATCCGGAAATGATGCCGAAACGCATAGTCTACGTATCGTGCAGCCCGTCCACGCTGGCGCGCGACGCCGGCGTGCTGGTGCACGAGGCCGGCTACGTGCTGAGCAAGGCGGGCGTGGTCAACATGTTCCCGCACACTTCCCACGTCGAATCGATGGCGGTGTTCGACCTCGCCTAGCGGGGCGGCGTGGACGCCGCCTCCGCTATGCTGGCGGTGACCGCAAGAAGAGTAAGCGCCGATGCCAGCATTCCCGCGAGAACGGCGAAAAAAACCGACCCGCGGGTCGGTTTTTTATTGCTCTTGCGGCAATCAGTCGTTGCTGCCGCCCAGGCCCAGCAGGTGCAGCAGGGAGGTGAAGATGTTGTACACGCTCAGGTACAGCGACAGGGTTGCGGTGACGTAGTTGGTTTCGCCGCCGTTGACGATGCGTTGCACGTCATACAGGATGAAAGCGGAGAAGATACCGATCACCAGCACCGAGATCGCGATCGACAGCGCCGGCATGCCCAGGAAGATGTTGGCAACCGCGGCCAGCAGCACGACGACAACGCCGGCGGTCAGCCACTTGCCCATTGCCGAGAAGTCACGCTTGCTGGTCGAGGCGATGGTCGCCATCACCGCCAGGATGGTGGCGGTGCCGCCAAACGCGGTCATGATCAGCTGGCCGCCGTTCGAGTAACCCAGGGTGCGGGTCAGCAGCGGGGTCATCATCAGGCCCATGAAGAACGTGAAGCCCAGCAGCAGGGCAACGCCCACGCCCGAGTTCTTGTTCTTTTCAATCGCCCAGAAGAAGCCAAAGGCAATTGCCATGAAGATCATGAAACCCATGAAGCCGCTGAAGATCGGTACCTGCAGCGAAACGCCGACGAAGGCGCCGAGCATGGTCGGGATCATGGACAGCGCGAGCAGCCAGTAAGTGTTGCGCAGCACGCGGTTGCGCACCGCCTGGCCGCTTGCCGAGATGTCGTACGTGTTTTGCATCATTGGGGTCATAGTAGGCCTCCGGTCGTGGATAAGGTAAAAATGTGTGAACAGCATAGCACGGCTGGGTAAATCGGCGGAAAATCGCCGTTGACGCCCTGCCTTTTCCGTCGCCACTCTAACACTGCCGGGGCTGGCCGTGCAATATCCATCAAGTGGGGTGGAATATGGTAAAATCAAAGGTTGATTGAAGTCTTACAACGCAATACTTAAACCTTTCTTATTATTGGAGTTTTACATGGCAATCGAACGCACCCTCTCGATCATCAAACCAGACGCAGTTGCTAAAAACGTCATCGGCCAGATCTACAGCCGTTTCGAAGGCGCTGGCCTGAAGATCGTCGCCGCACGCATGACCCAGCTGTCGCGCGAACAGGCTGAAGGCTTCTACGCCGCCCATAAAGAGCGCGGCTTCTTCAAAGACCTGGTCGACTTCATGGTGTCCGGCCCTGTCATGATCCAGGCCCTGGAAGGCGAAAACGCGGTCCTGGCGCACCGTGACCTGATGGGCGCGACCGATCCGAAAAAAGCTGAGCCGGGCACCATCCGCGCCGATTTCGCCGATTCGATCGACGCTAACGCCGTTCACGGTTCGGACGCTGTCGAGGCTGCAAAAGTGGAAATCGCCTACTTCTTCCCAGAAGTGAAGTAATTTGTAATAAGGGCTATGCCTTGCCGTTCTCTGTCGCCGCACCTCCTGCGCGCGGGAACGGCTTTTTGGAATAATGAACATGACGACACTCACCAACCTGCTGGACTTCGATCCCGCGCAACTCATCGCTTATTGCGGCGAATTGGGTGAGAAGCCGTTCCGCGCCAAGCAGCTGCAGCGCTGGATCCACCAGTTCGGCGCCAGCGACTTCGACAGCATGACCGACCTGGCCAAGTCGCTGCGCGACAAGCTCAAGACGCGTGCCGAAATCCGCTCACCTGCCATCATCAGCGACAACACGTCCACCGACGGCACCCGCAAGTGGCTGGTCGATGTCGGCAATGGCAATGCGGTCGAAACCGTGTTCATCCCGGAAGAAAACCGCGGCACCCTGTGCATCTCGACCCAGGCCGGCTGCGCCGTCAATTGCCGTTTCTGCTCGACCGGCAAGCAGGGCTTCAACCGCAACCTGACGGTGGCCGAAATCATCGGCCAGCTGTGGATGGCCGAGTTTGAGCTGCGCAAGACCAAAGGCATCGAGCCCGGCCCGAAAGGCGAGCGCCAGATCACCAACGTGGTGATGATGGGCATGGGCGAGCCGCTGCTGAACTTCGAGCCGACCGCCACCGCGCTCAAGCTGATGCTCGACGATAACGCCTACGGCCTGTCGCGCCGCCGCGTGACCCTGTCGACCTCGGGCGTGGTGCCGATGATGGACAAGTTGTCCCAGGAAGTGCCGGTGGCGCTGGCGGTATCGCTGCACGCGTCCAACGACGCGCTGCGCGACGGCCTGGTGCCACTGAATAAAAAATACCCGCTGCGCGAGCTGATGGCCGCCTGCAAGCGTTACCTCGAATTCGCCCCGCGCGACTTCGTCACCTTCGAATACTGCATGCTCGACGGCGTCAACGACAGCGACGAGCACGCGCGCGAACTGGTGGCGCTGGTCAAGGACCCGGTGGTCGGCGTGTCGTGCAAGTTCAACCTGATCCCGTTCAACCCGTTCCCTGAGTCCGGCCTGCTGCGTTCGAAGAATCCGCGCATCAAGGCGTTCTCCGAAGTGCTGATGGCGGCCGGCATCGTGACCACCATTCGCAAGACGCGCGGCGACGATATCGACGCCGCCTGTGGCCAGCTGGCCGGCGAAGTGCAGGACCGCACGCGTGTGCAAGAACGAATGGAAAAAATGGCCGAGTACCAGCAGAAGTTCGGCGCCAACTTCGGGCGCATCGTGGAGATTCCTTCTTGAAGCGGGCTGCGGCCAGGCGTTTGCTGGCCCCGCTGGCGCTGTGCGCCGCCGCGGCCTTGTCCGCCTGTGCGGGCGGCAGCGGCAACACCACCAGCAGCGGCGACCTGAAGACCGCGTCCGACCAGACGCTGGATGAAAAGCGCGCGGGGATCCGCATGCAGCTGGCGATCGGCTACTACCAGGACCGCAAGTACGACGTGGCGCTGGACGAGATCAAGCAGGCCATCGCCGCCAATCCGGATTCGGCCGACGCGCATGGCGTGCGCGCCCTGATCTATTCGTCGATGGGCGAAACCGCGCTGGCCGACCAGAGCTACCAGCGCGCGCTGCAGCTGGCGCCGCGCAATCCTGAGCTGGCCAACAATTACGGCTCCTTCCTGTGCCAGAACGGCAGGGCGGAGCAGGGCATCGCGCTGTTCGAATCGGCCCTCAAGAACCCGGTCTACCAGTCGCCGGTCAATGCATTGCTGAACGCCGGCTCCTGCAGCCTGCGCGCCGGCAAGCTTGACGCGGCCGAGCGGTATTTGCTGGACGCGCTGCGCTACGACGCGGCGCTGCCGGCGACCAACGGCAACCTGGCCCAGGTCTATTTCGAGCGGCACGACATCCAGCGTGCCGGATTTTTTCTAAACCGCCTGCGCGAAGCTGCGAAAATAGATATCCTCCCGGCTGAAACGCTGTGGCTTGCGATCCGAATCGACCGCAAGCTCGGCGACAAGTCGTCCGAGGCGAGCATGGTGTCGCAGCTGCGGCGCCGTTTCCCCGCGTCGCCTGAATACGCGGAATACCAGCGCGGTGCATTTAATGAGTGAGACAGGAAATACGATGAGCGGAGAGTGGGCAGATCAGCCGGCAGCAGACAATCACGGCATTCCGGGCAAAACGCTGGCAGCCGCGCGTGAAGCGATGGGCTGGTCCGTCGAGCAGATAGCCGACCAGTTGAAGATGGCGGTGCGCCAGGTCGTCGCGCTGGAAGCGGGCGACTACGCCGCGCTGCCAGGTCCGGCGGTGGTGCGCGGCTTCGTGCGCGCTTACGCCAAGGTGGTCCGGCTCGACCCGGTGCCGCTGGTGGCCCAGATCGCGCTTGATGCGCCTGAGGCAGGCATCGCCGGCAGCATCCGCCGCGACCGTCCGGCGTCGTTCTCGGAAGTGCGTTTCCCGAGCCACGGCAAGCGCAGCAAGCTGCCGGTCATGCCGATCCTGGCCGTCGTGCTGGTCGCCGCCGCCATCGGCGCATGGCAGTTCGGCCTGGTGCCTGCCAGCCTGACCGGCGCCAGCGCGCCTGCCGGCCAGACCGCGGTGCTGAGCGAGGCCGAGACAGTCACTTCGCCGTCCACCCCGGCGATCCAGGATCCGTCGGTGCCGCTGATTTCGGTACCGCCTCCGGCAACCGCGTCCGATGCTGCTCCTGGCGCGGCCACGCCGGCAGGCGCCGGCCCGGTCCAGGGCGTGGGCGCCGCACCGCTTGCCCCGGCCGCGACCACCAGCGTGACGCCGCCGGCAGCCGCAGTCACTGCGCCCGCCGTTCCGGCCGCGACAGCGCCTGCAGCGGCGGGCGCCAATCCGCTGGTGCTGAACGTGCGCGAAGATTCCTGGGTCGAAGTGCGCGACGCGCAGGGCAAGGCGCTGGTGCGCCGCATGGTCAAGGCGGGTGAAACCGCCAGCATCGAGATCGCGGGTCCGTCCACCGTCATCGTCGGCAAGCCGAACGCGGTAACGGCCACCTTGCGCGGTGCGCCGGTTGCGCTGCCGCCTATGCAGGGCAGCACCATTTCACGAGTCAAAGTTCAGTAAACATGGCATTTTCGAATACTGCAATTCCGTCCGGACCACTCGCCCGCCGCGCCAGCCGCAGCGTGCTGGTGTCGCACGGCGAGCGCAAAATCTGGGTCGGCGGCGACGCGCCGGTGGTCGTGCAGTCGATGACCAATACCGATACCGCCGACGTGATCGGCACCGCGATCCAGGTCAAGGAGCTGGCGCGCGCCGGTTCCGAGATGGTCCGCATCACGGTCGACAAGCCGGAAGCGGCGGCCGCCGTGCCGCTGATCCGCGAACAGCTCGACCGCATGGAAGTCGACGTGCCGCTGGTGGGCGACTTCCACTACAACGGCCACACCTTGCTGCGCGACTTCCCCGAGTGCGCCCGCGCGCTGTCGAAGTACCGCATCAATCCGGGCAACGTGGGGCAGGGCGCCAAGCGCGACACCCAGTTTGCGCAGATGATTGAAGTGGCGGCCCAGTACGACAAGCCGGTGCGCATCGGCGTCAACTGGGGCAGCCTTGACCAGTCGCTGCTGGCCCGCATCATGGACGAAAACGCCCGGCGCGCCGAGCCATGGAGCGCGCAGGCGGTGATGTACGAAGCCCTGATCACGTCGGCGATCGAAAACGCGGTGCGCGCCGAAGAACTCGGCCTGGGCCGCGACAAGATCATCTTGTCGTGCAAGGTGTCGGGCGTGCAGGACCTGATCGCCGTGTACCGCGAGCTGGCGCGCCGCTGCGACTATCCGCTGCACCTCGGCCTGACCGAAGCGGGCATGGGCAGCAAGGGCATCGTGGCCTCGACGGCGGCGCTGTCGGTGCTGCTCCAGGAGGGCATCGGCGACACCATCCGCATTTCGCTGACCCCGGAACCGGGCGGCGACCGCACCCGGGAAGTGGTTGTCGCGCAGGAGATCCTGCAGACCATGGGCCTGCGCAAATTCTCGCCGATGGTGATCGCGTGCCCGGGCTGCGGCCGCACCACCTCGACCACTTTCCAGGAACTGGCCGACAACATCCAGACCTACCTGCGCGAGCAGATGCCGGAGTGGAAAAAGAGCTATCCGGGTGTCGAATCGATGAACGTGGCCGTCATGGGCTGCATCGTCAACGGCCCGGGCGAATCGAAGCACGCCAACATCGGCATCAGCCTGCCCGGCACCGGCGAATCGCCGGCCGCGCCGGTATTCGTCGACGGCCACAAGTTCGCCACCCTGCGCGGCGAACGCATCGTCGAAGAATTCCAGCAGATCGTGCTGAACTACGTCCAACAGAATTACGGTAAAAAAGAATATGTCTAAACCTGAAAAACTCTCTGCCGTCAAAGGCATGAACGACATCCTGCCGGCCGACGCGCCGCTGTGGGAGCTGTTCGAGAACACCGCGCAGTCGGTCCTGCAAAGCTACGGCTTCCAGAAGATCGTCACGCCGATCGTCGAAGACACCGCGCTGTTCGCGCGCGCCATCGGCGCCGTCACCGACATCGTGGAAAAGGAAATGTACTCGTTCACCGATTCGATGAACGGCGACGCGCTGACGCTGCGCCCTGAAGGCACTGCCGGCGTGGTGCGCGCGGTGGTCGAGCACAACCTGGTCTACGAAGGCCCGAAGCGCCTGTGGTACAAGGGCCCGATGTTCCGCCACGAGCGCCCGCAGCGCGGCCGCTACCGCCAGTTCTTCCAGATCGGCGCCGAGGCAGTCGGCTTCACCGGCCCTGACATCGACGCCGAACTGATCATGCTGTGCCGCCGCCTGTGGGACGACCTGGGCCTGGAAAACATCCGCCTCGAGCTGAACTCGATCGGCGACGCGGCCGAGCGCAACCGCCACCGCGCCGACCTGATCGCCTATTTCGAAGCGAATGAAGCGCTGCTCGACGCCGAAGCCAGGCGCCGCCTGCACGCCAATCCGCTGCGTATCCTCGACACCAAGAACCCGGCGATGCAGGAGCTGGTCAACAACGCGCCGAAGCTGCTCGACTACCTCGAAGGCGAGTCGATCGCCCACTTCGAAGGCGTCAAGCGCATCCTCGACGCGAACAACATCCAGTTCACGGTCAACCCGCGCCTGGTGCGCGGCCTGGACTACTACAACCGCACCGTGTTCGAGTGGGTCACCGACGAACTGGGCGCGCAGGGCACCGTGTGCGCCGGCGGCCGTTACGACCCGCTGATCGAAACCTTCGGCGGCAAGCCGACTCCGGCGGTCGGTTTCGCGATGGGCATCGAGCGCCTCGTCGAACTGATGAAACTGGCCGGCGAGCCTGCCGCGCCCGCGCTGTGCGACGTCTACATGGTGCACCAGGGCGAAGCGGCCCAGACCCAGGCCTTCATCCTGGCCGAGCGGATTCGCGATGCCGGCCTCGATGTTGTGCTACATTGCGCCACTGCCGCAGGTGCCGGCAGCTTCAAGAGCCAGATGAAGAAGGCGGACGGCAGCGGCGCTGCTTTTGCTGTCATCATCGGCGAGGACGAAGTCACCAACGAGATGGCTGCCATCAAGGCGCTGCGCGAAGGCGACGCCGACCAGCAGCAGGCGGCCGTGCCGTTCCTGGAAGTGGTCGACTACCTGGTCGACCAGATCGTCGGCTGCGGCCACGACCACGATCACGACCACGTGCATTATCATCACTGACACCATTTTTGATCCACTAACTATACCTATAAACACATGGCATACGATCTCGAAGAACAAGAGCAGATAGCGTCGCTGAAGGCTTTCTGGAACAAGTTTGGCAACCTGATTACCTGGCTGGCGATCATCGTCCTGGGTAGCTACGCGGCTTACAACTACTGGAACTACTACCAGCGCAACACCGCTGCCGAAGCATCGGGCCTGTACGAAGAAATGCAGAAGTCGCTGGCCGCCAAGGACAACACCAAGGTGCAGCGCATCGCCGCCGACATCGAGTCGAAGTACGCGCGCAGCGCCTACGCCCAGATGAGCGCACTGGCCGCGGCCAAGAGCGCGTTCGACGCCAATGACATGAAGACCGCCAAGGCGCGCCTGCAGTGGGTTGTCGAGCATGGCAGCGACGAGTACCAGTCGGTGGCGCGCCTGCGCCTGGCCGGCGTGCTGCTGGACGAGAAAGCCTACGACGAAGCTTTGACGGCATTGGGCGGCGAAGTGCTGCCGCAGTTCGCCGGCGCCGTGGCCGACCGCAAGGGCGACGTGCTGGTGGCACAGAACAAGGTGGCCGAGGCGCGCAGCGCCTACCAGGCTGCGCTCGACGCAATGGCAAAGAACGACCCGGCTCGCCAGCTGGTGCAGCTCAAGCTCGAAGCGATCGGCGGTACCGCAGCGACCCCGAAAGCGGCTGCGTAATTCCCGGTCCTGGCAGCCCGCGCGCGCCCTTGCCGGGTGCGCGCGGGCTTTGCGCCCTCTGGCGGCAATGAACAAAAAAAGTACAAGGTATATGAATATGCGTATTACCCAGAAGCTTGTCGGTGCAGGTGTATTGGCCCTGGTGGCCGGTTGTTCCACGCTCAATTCGATCAACCCTTTCGCTTCCAAGCCAAAGGGTAACCAGCCAGCGCCGCTGGTCGAGCTGAAAGGCTCGATGGCCGTGCGCACCGCATGGAAGCTCGACATCGGCAAGGCGGAGGACTTCCTGTTCACGCCTGCCGTCATCGGCAACACCGTGGTCGCTGCCAGCGCCGACGGCGCCATCGCGCGCGTCGAAGCGGCCAGCGGCCGCCAGCTGTGGCGCGTCAAGTCCGAGACCCCGCTGACCGCGGGTGTCGGCTCGGACGGCAACATGCTGGTGTTCGGCGGCCGCAAAGGCGCCGTGCTGGCGTTCGACATGGACGGCAAGGCGATGTGGAAGTACCAGGCTTCGTCCGAGGTGCTGTCCTCGCCGGTGGTAGGGCAAGGCATCGTCGTGGTGCGCTCGATCGACAACCGCATCGTCGGCCTGGACGCCAAAACCGGCGAACAGAAGTGGACCGTCCAGCGCGTCGCGCCGCCGCTCACCCTGCGCAACGCGCCGGGCATGATCGTGGTGAACAAGGACGTCATCATCGCCCAGCCGGGCGGCAAACTGATTTCGCTGTTGCTGGCGACCGGCGCGCCGCGCTGGGAAGTGGCGGTCGGCGAGGCGCGCGGCGCCACCGAACTGGAACGCGTAACCGACATCGGCGGCATGCCGGTGCTGTTCGAAAACCAGGTCTGCGCCGCTGCCTACCAGGGCCGCGTCGGCTGCTTCGACGTGTCCACCGGCGCGCCGCGCTGGAACAAGGACCTGTCGTCGGAAGTCGGCGTCTCGGTCGACCAGCGCTTCGTGTTCGCGGTCGACGACAAGGGCGCGGTAGCGGCCTTCGACCGCGAGAGCGGCGCCAGCGCCTGGAAGAACGACAAGCTTGGCTATCGCCGCGTGTCGACGCCTGTCTCCTACGGCCGCGCCGTGGCGGTGGGCGACTACCAGGGTTACATCCACTTCCTGTCGCGGGAAGATGGCAGCTTTTTAGCGCGTGCCGCAACTGACGGAAGCCCGGTAATCTCGGTTCCCCAGGTCGCAGGCTCGAATCTGATTTTTCAAACACAATCTGGGACTGTGACCGCAATCGCGGTCGAATAAAATGAAGCCGGTAATAGCACTAGTTGGTCGACCCAACGTCGGGAAATCGACCTTATTCAATCGCCTCACCCGCTCGCGCGATGCGCTGGTAGCGGACTTGCCTGGCCTGACGCGCGATCGCCACTACGGCGAAGGCCGCGTCGGCGAGCGTCCGTTCCTGGTCATCGACACTGGCGGTTTCGAGCCCGTGGCCAAGGAAGGCATCGTCCATCAGATGGCGCTGCAGACCAAGCAGGCCGTGGCCGAAGCCGACATCGTGGTGTTCATCGTCGACGGCCGCCAGGGACTGACGCCGCACGACAAGACCATCGTCGATTTCCTGCGCAAGTCCGGCCGCAAGGTCA
The DNA here is from genome assembly GCF_012927275.1 of Massilia polaris. Lineage (GTDB taxonomy): Bacteria > Pseudomonadota > Gammaproteobacteria > Burkholderiales > Burkholderiaceae_D > Telluria_A > Telluria_A polaris. Next base: position 57,736 of record NZ_JABBGG010000001.1, read on the forward strand.
TGCTGGTGGTGAACAAGGCCGAGGGCATGAAGTACACCTCGGTCGTGGCCGAGTTCTACGAACTTGGCATGGGCGATCCGTATGTGATCTCGGCCGCCCACGGCGACGGCGTGACCGACCTGGTCGAGGAATGCCTCGATGCCGCGTTCGCGCAGCGTCCGGCCGACCAGGAAGAACTGGCGCCGGCCGAACGCGGCATCAAGATCGCCATCGTCGGCCGCCCGAACGTCGGCAAGTCGACCCTGGTGAACACCCTGATCGGCGAACAGCGCGTGATCGCGTTCGACATGCCGGGCACCACCCGCGATTCGATCGAGGTTCCGTTCGAGCGCGACGGCAAGCACTACACGCTGATCGACACGGCCGGTATCCGCCGCCGCGGCAAGGTGTTCGAGGCGATCGAGAAGTTCTCGGTCGTGAAGACGCTGCAGTCGGTGTCGGAAGCGAACGTGGTCGTCCTGCTGCTCGATGCGCAGCAGGACATCTCGGAGCAGGACGCCCACATCGCCGGCTTCATCCTCGAATCGGGCCGCGCGCTGGTGGTGGCCGTGAACAAGTGGGACGGCCTCGAATCGAGCGACCGCGACGAGATCAAGATCGATCTCGACCGCAAGCTGGACTTCCTGTCGTTCGCCAAAACCCACTTCATCTCGGCGCTGAAGGCCACCGGCATCGGCCCGCTGATGAAGTCGGTCGACGCCGCCTACGCTGCCGCCACCGCCGACCTGTCGACGCCGCGCCTGACGCGCGCGCTGATCGAGGCGGTCGAGAAACAGGAGCCGAAACGCAAGGGCTCGACCCGTCCGAAGATGCGTTATGCGCACCAGGGCGGCCAGAACCCGCCGATCATCGTCATCCACGGTAACTCGCTGGAAGCGATCGCCGAGCCGTACAAGCGCTACCTGGAAAAGCATTTCCGCGACACGTTCAACCTGGTGGGTACCCCGCTGCGGATTGAATTGCGTACAGGCAAGAACCCTTTTGCCCGAACGCAGAAATAACGCCGGTCGTCCGACACAAACTGGCAAAACAGTTTACAGTAGCTTGGAGACATCATTCGCTTTTTTATAGAGTGGTGTCCCTTGAAAAAGCGCTAAGCGCCTCCAATTCTTTACTACAACAACACACGGAGCTTTTATGAGCAACAAAGGGCAATTGTTACAAGACCCATTCCTCAATGCATTGCGCAAAGAGCACGTCCCAGTCTCGATCTACCTGGTCAACGGGATCAAACTGCAAGGCCATATCGAATCGTTCGACCAGTACGTAGTATTGCTGCGTAACACGGTCACCCAGATGGTCTACAAGCATGCAATCTCCACCGTCGTACCAGCCCGCGCTGTCAACCTCAACCTTGACTCCGAAGCTGAATAAGCAGATGGGCGAAATGCCTGTCTTGCGCTGCGCCGACCGTTGCCCGGGTCTCCAATGCGCGCGGCCTTAGTCGGCGTCGACTTCGGCGCTGGCGATTTCGACGCCAGCCTCGAAGAATTGGCGCTGCTCGCCCATTCAGCGGGCGCCGAGCCGATCACGACCATCACCGCCAAGCGTTCCAGCCCTGACTCCGCCTATTTCATCGGCAGCGGCAAGGCCGACGAAGTGGCGCAGGCCGCGCTGGCCGAGCAGATTGAAATCGTCATCTTCAACCATGCGCTGTCGCCTGCCCAGCAGCGCAACCTCGAAAAGCGCCTGAACGTCCGGGTGCTCGACCGCACCAGCCTGATCCTCGACATCTTCGCGCAACGCGCCCAGAGCCACGAGGGCAAGCTGCAGGTCGAGCTGGCCCAGCTCCAGCACCTTTCCACACGCCTGATCCGCGGCTGGACCCACCTTGAACGCCAGAAGGGCGGTATCGGCCTGCGCGGCCCGGGTGAGACCCAGCTCGAGACCGACCGCCGCCTGATCGGCGAGCGGGTCAAGGCCCTGCGCGCGCGCCTGGCCAAGCTGCGCAAGCAGCACGAGACCCAGCGACGTTCGCGTAACCGCACCGGCACTTTCTCGGTATCGCTGGTCGGTTACACCAACGCCGGCAAGTCGACCTTGTTCAATGCGATGACCAAGGCTGGCGTGTACGTCGCGAACCAGCTGTTCGCCACCCTGGACACGACCTCGCGCCGCGTCTATCTCGGCGAAGAAGTAGGCAACGTGGTCATCTCGGACACCGTCGGTTTCGTGCGCGAACTGCCGCACCAGCTGGTGGCCGCGTTCCGCGCCACCCTCGAAGAAACCATCCACGCCGACCTGCTGCTGCACGTGGTTGACGGCGCCAGTCCGGTGCGGATGGAGCAGATTGAGCAGGTCAACCTGGTACTGAAAGAAATCGGCGCCGACCATATTCCCCAGATCCTGGTCTGGAACAAGATCGATGCGGCCGGCCTCGAGCCGGCGGTCGAGCGTGATGAATATGATAAAATCAGCCGCGTTTTCATCAGCGCCAAGAGTGGCGCCGGCCTGGATTTGCTGCGCGACGCGATCGTCGAATCAGCCAGGTCCGCGCCAGGTCTGGCCTATCAATACGCAAACAAAGAGCAGGACGATGCCGGAGTGGATGCACCTGAAGCCGAAGCGGCCGACGAGCTCCAGTCCGAAAGTACTCTAACCTCCACCAACGTCGGACCACGATAGCATGCTTGTCTCACTCCTTAAACGCGTCGGCATCAAGCTGACGTTGAACGACCCGCGCTGGGGCCGCAAGCCCGAAGGCGACAACAAAGCGCAGGAAGGCAAGCGCCCAGGCGAAGGCCCTCCCGACCTCGAACAAATGTGGCGCGACTTCAATGCGCGCCTGAACCGCCTGTTCGGCCAGAAGAACAAGGGCGGCGGGGACGGCGGCGGTCCGGGCTACGGCGGCGAAATGAAAGGCGCAGGCGCTACTGCCGGCGTCGTCGCTGCCATCATCCTCTTCATCTGGCTGGCCAGCGGCGCCTTCATCGTGCAGGAAGGCCAGGCCGGCGTGGTCACCACCTTCGGTAAGCTGAGCCGCACCACCGGCGCCGGCTTCAACTGGCGCTGGCCGTATCCGTTCCAGGCCCACGAGACGGTCAACGTCTCGCAGGTGCGCACCGCCGAAATCGGCTACCGTTCGAACGTCAAGAACAAGCGTCCGCAGGAAGCGCTGATGCTGACCGACGACGAGAACATCATCGACATCCAGTTCGCGGTGCAGTACACGCTGAAGAACCCGGTCGACTGGCTGTTTAACAACCGCGACCAGGACGAGACCGTGCGCCAGGTCGCCGAAACGTCGATCCGCGAAGTGGTCGGCAAGAGCAAGATGGACTTCGTCCTGTACGAAGGCCGCGAGAAGGTCGCCAACGACGTCCAGATGCTGATGCAGACGATCGTCGACCGCTACGCGCTGGGCGCCGTCATCACCAACGTGACGATGCAGGGCGTGCAGCCGCCGGAGCAGGTACAAAGCTCCTTCGACGACGCCGTCAAGGCAGGGCAGGACCGCGAGCGCGCCAAGAACGAAGGCCAGGCCTACGCCAACGACGTGATCCCGCGCGCCCGTGGTAACGCATCGCGCCTGCTGCAGGAAGCCGAAGCGTACCGTTCGATGGTGACCGAGAACGCGACCGGTAACGCCTCGCGCTTCAACCAGGTGCTGGTCGAATACCAGAAGGCGCCCGGCGTGACCCGCGACCGCCTCTACCTCGACACCATGCAGCAGATCTTCACCAGCGCAAGCAAGGTGATGGTCGACGCCAAGTCGAACAGCAACCTGCTGTACCTCCCGCTCGACAAGCTGATCGCGCAAAGCGCGGCCAACGCTGCGGCGGTGGGCAGCAAGTCCGGCCCGGTAACGATGCCGGTGCCTGCGGAAGCCGCGGCCCCGATTGACCAGGTAATCCAGCGCGACAGCCGTAGTCGCGAGTCTTCACGTGATCGGGAGAGCCGTTAATGAATCGCCTTGTAACCATTTTTGTCGCGGGCTTCATTGGCTTGATGATCCTGTCGTCGACCGTGTTCGTGGTCGACCAGCGCCGCTTCGCGATCGTGTTCGCACTGGGTGAAGTACGTGAAGTGATCAGCGAGCCGGGCCTGCACTTCAAGCTGCCGCCGCCGTTCCAGAACGTGCTGTACCTGGACAAGCGCATCCTGACGCTCGACACGCCTGACGCCGACCGCTTCATCACGGCCGAGAAGAAGAACATCCTGGTGGACGCCTTCATCAAATGGCGCATCACCGAGCCGCGCCTGTACTACGTCAGCTTCGGCGGCGACGAGACCCGTGCGCGCGACCGCATGTCGCAGATCGTCAAGGCGGCGCTGAACGATGAAATCACCAAGCGCACCGTGCGCGAAGTGATCTCCGGCGAGCGCGGCAAGGTCATGCAGTCGATCCAGTCCAAGGTTGTGGCAGAGGCCAAGCAGATCGGCGTGCAGATCGTCGATGTGCGCCTCAAGCGCGTCGATTACGTCGAGCAGATCAACAATTCGGTGTACGAGCGCATGAAGGCCGAGCGTGCCCGCGTGGCGAATGAACTGCGTTCGACCGGCCAGGCAGATTCGGAAAAGATCCGCGCCGACGCCGACCGCCAGCGCACCGTGATCCTCGCTGAAGCGTTCCGCGAAGCCGAGAAGATCAAGGGTGAGGGCGACGCCAAGGCATCGCAGATTTACGCTGAGGCTTTCGGCAAGAACCCCGAGTTCTACAAGTTCTACCGCTCGCTCGAAGCGTACCGCGCCAGCTTCAAGGACCGTAACGACGTGATGGTCATCGACTCGAATTCGGAGTTCTTCAAGTACTTCCGTAATCCGGGCACCAAGTAATACCAGCGACCTCGTTCCCGCGTTCGCGGGAACGAGGTTTCGGCTGCTACAGTGAGCAGCGGCTTTGCCCGTTTTCTCCCGCGTTACGTCCAATTTCGGGTAAAATTACCGATTCGGCGCTAATTTTGCGCGCGCCCCGTGCTGCGCGTTGTTCGTCTTTTAATAAACTCCCAGACTTGTCCCTGCTCATGCCGAATTGGCTTTTGCCTGAAAACATTGCCGACGTCTTGCCGTCCGAAGCGCGCAAGATCGAGGAGCTGCGTCGCCTGATGCTCGATAATTTCCGCCTGTACGGATACGAGCTCGTGATGCCGCCGCTGCTCGAGTACGTCGAGTCGCTGCTGACTGGCGCGGGCAAGGACACTGAACAGCGCACTTACAAGCTGATCGACCCGATGTCGGGCCGCATGCTGGGACTGCGTCCGGACATGACGACGCAAGTGGCGCGCATCGACGCCCACCTGCTGAACCGCGATTCGGTGACGCGCCTGTGCTATGCCGGCAGCGTGCTGCACACGCATCCGTCCGGCCTGCACGCGACGCGCGAGCCGCTGCAGATCGGCGCCGAGATCTACGGCCATGCCGGACTCGAAGCGGACGCCGAGATCCAGGAACTGGCGCTGGCGTCGCTGGCCATGGCCGGCTTCCCTGAAGTGCGCCTCGACATGTCGCACGTCGGCGTGCTGCGCGCGATCATCGCGGAAGACGCGGCGGCCAGCAAGGACGAAGCGGCGCTGTCGGCGCTGCTGCGCGCGAAAGACTGCCCGGGCCTGGCCGAACGCACCGCGAACTACAGCGAAGCCACCCGCGCCGCGTTGATGGCGCTGCCGAACCTGTATGGCGACATCGACGTGCTGGCGCGTGCGCGCGACGTGCTGCCTGCGCTGCCGGGCGTGACCCGCGCGCTGGCCGAACTGGCGGCGCTGGCCGGCAGTGCGATAGGCCGCGCCGAAGTCGCGATCGACCTGGCCGACCTGCGCGGCTACCAATACGAAAGCGGCGCGATGTTCGCGCTGTATGTTCCCGGCCTGCCTAACGCGGTTGCGCGCGGCGGCCGTTACGACCATGTCGGCGAAGCGTTTGGCCGGGCCCGTCCCGCCACCGGCTTCTCGCTCGACCTGCGCGAACTGGCGCGGCTGCTGCCGACCGCCGAGCGCAAACACTCCATCCGCGCGCCGTGGGGCAATGCCCCTGAGCTGCGCGAACAAATCGCTCAACTGCGCAAGGCAGGCGAGGTTGTGATCCAGAGCATGCCGGGTCATGACAATGAGCAGGACGAGTTCGAGTGCGATCGCGTACTCGTCCTCGAAGACAGTAACTGGATTCTCAAAAACTTAGGTTAAGTGTGATGTCAAAGAAAAACGTGGCAAAGAATGTCGTTGTCATCGGTACCCAGTGGGGCGATGAGGGCAAAGGTAAGATCGTCGACTGGTTGACGGACAACGCGCAAGGTGTGGTGCGCTTCCAGGGCGGCCACAATGCGGGCCATACGCTCGTCATCCAGGGCCAGAAGACCGCGCTCCAGCTGATCCCATCGGGCATCATGCGCGCAGGCGTGGCCTGCTACATCGGCAACGGCGTGGTGGTGTCGGTACCTGACGTGATGCGCGAGATCGACAAGCTGCAGGCTGCGGGCGTCGAAGTCGCCTCGCGCCTGATGATCTCGGAAGCATGCCCTGCAATCCTGCCGTACCACATCGCCATCGACGTTGCGCGCGAAGCGGCGCGCGGCGTGAACAAGATCGGCACGACCGGCAAGGGCATCGGCCCAGCGTATGAAGACAAAGTGGCGCGCCGTGCGATCCGCATCGCCGACATGCTCAACGAAGAGCGCTTCGCCGAAAAGCTGCGCGAGAACCTCGACTTCCATAACTTCGTGCTGACGAACTACCTGAAGGCCGACGCAGTCGACTTCCAGAAGACCTTCGACGACGCGATGGCATTGGTACCGCGCCTGCGCCCGATGGTCGGCGACGTATCGTCCGCGCTGTACGCCGCGCACAAGGCCGGCGGCAACCTGCTGTTCGAAGGCGCACAGGGCTCGCTGCTCGACGTCGACCACGGCACCTACCCGTTCGTCACCTCGTCGAACTGCGTGGCTGGTAACGCCGCCGCAGGCGCTGGTGTCGGCCCAGGCATGCTGCACTACATCCTCGGCATCACCAAGGCATACACGACGCGGGTCGGCTCCGGCCCGTTCCCGTCGGAGCTGGCAACCGACGCAGGCGTCGGCGAGCACCTGTCGCGCATCGGCCACGAGTTCGGCACCGTGACTGGCCGTGCACGCCGCTGCGGATGGTTCGACGCCGCGCTGCTGCGCCGCTCGGTCCAGATCAACGGCGTGTCGGGCATGTGCCTGACCAAGTTGGACGTGCTGGACGGCCTCGAGACGCTCAAGCTGTGCACCGGCTACACCATCGACGGCCGCGCTGTCGACATCTTCCCGGTTGGCGCTGAAGATGCGGCACGCTGCGTGCCGGTGTACGAAGAGATGCCGGGTTGGACCGAGAGCACGGTAGGCGCCAAGTCGCTGGCCGAACTGCCGGCCGCCGCACGCGCCTACATCAAGCGCATCGAAGAGCTGGTTGGCGTACCGGTCGACATGGTGTCGACTGGCCCTGACCGCGTCGAGACGATCGTGCTGCGTCACCCGTTCGAATAATAATTAGAAGAGGAGCTTTCATGACAACCCCACCATCGACCGATAAGGACCTCTGGGTATCCTGGGACGAGTACCACCGCCTGATCGAGCGCCTGGCGCTCAAGGTGCATGAATCGGGCTGGAAGTTCGACCAGGTGCTGTGCCTGGCGCGCGGCGGCGTTCGTCCGGGCGACGTGTTCTCGCGCATCTTCGACGTGCCGCTGGCGATCCTGTCGACCAGCTCGTACCGTGAAGAAGCCGGCACCGTCCGCGGCGACCTCGACATCGCCAAGTACATGACGATGACCAAGGGCCCGCTGAAGGGCAAGATCCTGCTGGTCGACGATTTGGCCGACTCGGGCGTCACGCTGGACAAGGTCAACAAGCACCTGAAAGAAAATTTCAGCGAAGTCACCGAGGTGAAGTCCGCTGTCATCTGGGTGAAAGGCACCTCGTCGATCCGTCCGGATTACTTCCTGGAAGACCTGCCGCACAACCCGTGGATCCACCAGCCGTTCGAAGACTACGACGGCCTGCGCCCGCACCAGCTGTCGGCGTGGCTGAAGAAGTTCGACAAGCAGGCGTAAGCTGCCGGGTTGAAAAATAGAGCCGGAGTGTTCGTCGCGATGCGAGGGGCACTCTGGCTTTTTTACGTCGGTCGGAAGCTTGAGCGCGACTAACCGCACTGGTAGGTTGTGACGGTCGACTTTAGAGTGGCACCACAACTTGTTTTATGTCCATCATAGGCGACCGGGATGTCATCGATGGTGTGATGCGGATCGCCTTCGATGATCGTGCCGATGCCGTGAACCGGACAAGAACACTTGTCGCCGACACGGGCGACAGGGATGCCGCCAACGGTGAAATGGGTTGCCGATACACTGATGACAGTACCGCCGTGAGTGGTTGGGTCGTTCAACCGTACGATGTTATGCATGACCAGTCTCACATCAAAGCGGAAGTTTGCCGGCGTTTCCGTGGCTTACAAAATTCCAAACAGTCGTCGTCTTCCCGTTTGGGCGCTCCCCTTTCAGTTTTTGCCAAAGGCTGGGATTCTCCGCAACAACGATATAAGGCAGCGGTTCGCCCTCGCTGAAATGTCGTAGCTTGCCCCCCTCGACATTCCTCTCGCTGAAACATTCCCACCAGCCGGTCTTCGGGCACAAGGCACCCGTCACCGCGCGGCTTTCCAACGGCACGCTTGCCGGATCTGGCCTGCTGACAGGCTTGCCGCCTGTCGGGCGTACGCGAATCGAATTGGTAAGTTTGTCCCACAGCGCCACCGCTTCTTGATCAGTTAGGCTGGGCTTTACCGCACCTTTGCGGCGATCACTTGCCCCCGTATCCATTTGCATACTTATACGCGGCTGGAGCGAATCGTTCGGCGCACCCATGCTGATAAAGTGGAATTCATGAGATTCATTTTCCTTCTCTTGCGCGGGCTTTGATGCGAGCGCCTCGGTGCCTTGCCAAGAGCCAATCTGCCGCGGAGCGCGGCGGAGGAATTTCACACGGGAATACCAAGTTCCCCCATCTTTCTCTGCGGATTTCAAGCGTGTTTCCAAGTCACTCCGTGTAGGGATGTACTTCCCGTTCTTCACAACTTCTATCGAAAAATGAACGTCGGCAAATTCGTTAAGTCGAATACCCAACGAAATCCTTTCAAATTCTGGCTTGTATCCAACAAAGCCGCCCTCAATGCATGTGCCGATTTCAGTCGGAATTTCATCCGGTTTGCGCAGCCGAAGCGTTTTCGCGACCTTATTTAACGTTGCGATTCGTTCCTCTAGAGGTTCAGCATAACCGAGATACTGGACATACAGATCCGCGCCGATGGGTATGAAGGAATAAATGGAATACGCTATTCGTTCGGGCGATCCAAATACAAGCTTCTGCCCGGGTATGGCACCGTCGACTACCGTGCCGAATAATGGAAAATTAACGACGTCTTCCTTCGAAAGGAATTTACGGTCTTCCTCTACGTCGACGAGTTGCCGTTTAATGTGATCATCGATATTGTTACTTTCACCTGGAAAATATCGAGTATGGGCATCTACCGAGGTCGGCCCGAACACCAGCGCTGCGGTAGTAGGGACATCGACGGTAAACTGCCCGAAACACGCGGTCTTTGTGCTACTGAATATTGCTTGTAACCGGGGCGTCGGCTCAGTCATATTTGGCCTCTTCATTGATTGCGAGGAGCTATCGCAGGCGACCAGCATTGCCGCGAACGCTGTAACAAAGAATTTTCCGGATCGAATCAAGGAAGTCATCGTTTAGCCCATTCCATGTTTTGGGCGATCCGTACCAGGCTATATAAAGTTGACTGTAAGGCGCGCTCGTCCTTATAACTATCCTGGTGCTCGTACCCCGATTGACGGAAAATGCCTTTGAACTTACCGCTGTGCAATTGATGTTCTGCTGAGTGAAGTGGAACCGTCTGATCACCGGGATCACTGGGAGCTTGCATCGTGACGCTGAATGGAGCTGTGCATTCGAATTCGGCTGGGGAATTGTTGACGCGCAGTTTCCCCTGTTCATCATCGATTTCGATCCGCAGTGTTTCGATATCTAATACCTTTGCTTTCGCGTCAATTTCCCAGACCACTTGATGCCATGCCGACCTATTTGGGTCGGCACCATAATGCGCAAAGCTCAGCGGATGGTAGGTAGTCTGTATTTCATTGTGAAATGCCTTTGCCTTATCCAAAAGCTCGCAAGTTTTTTGAAAAGTTGGGCCATCCTCAATTTGAGCAGGGTTGAGCCATTCCTCTCGTAACAACGAATACCATTTGCCTTGTACTTTATATATTTCCCGATATGGGTCGCCTTTTTTTGGTAGGCTCAAAAGCGTTTTACTTCCATGCGTTACCCTAAGCCAGTGATCGCCGTATGCCTGACTCGGAAGCAATTCTAAGCCCCCTTGCGCATTGCCGAGTACAGCCGTGACCTCGGGGCCAAAGTTGCCGAGCACTTTTGCTGTGACGCTTGTGATAGGAGACATGCTATTAATGCCTGGATCTTCAAATCCACAACGCATCCGTTTATAGGCGGCCCCAGCGCCAGTAGCTGGCATGACTCCATGCACAACTCCCAAAACTTGGTCTTTTAAATTCCCGATGTTCGGATGGATCAAAGCCCGTGCGACCAGTCCCCCCATTGAATCGGTGACGACAATCACCTTTTCGCATTGAAACCCCTGTTCCTCATAGCGCTTTATTAAAACTCTTATTCGTTCTGCTATGCGGACAGCCGAATCTCGATTGGATTGCAGCCAGTTATATCCCATGGCGTGTACAGGAAACCAACAGTCCTTAACTGCCTGTTGCAGCGTTTTTTCGTCAAGCGGCGCTAGCGGTGGCTGGGCGCTCGCCTGCCAATTCGCAGGAGGGACGTTGACTATGTTCTTCCACCATCTGTTTAGCCTGCCGCGGACGAAGGCGGTATTCAGTCGCTGCTCGCATGTCTCAAGCAATTCTTGATAGCTATCAAAGAACACTTCGCCCCAGCCGCGTTCGCGCGCTTTCTGATCTTTCGTTCGGCGTGATTTAGCGGTGATTGGGTCATCAATCAAGAGCGGAGTATCAATGCCGACGCCGAGGGTGTACCAGAGCTTCACCTCTACGACGTCATGCCGCTCATCGGCGCTTTCATTGGGGGCGCCAGTCGGATTGTTTAGAGGGTCATATTCATCGACTTCCGTCAACCCCGGATCAAGCTGCAACTGGCGCATGGCTGCGTCGCCTTCGAGGAGAATTTTAGACTGAGCAAGGCTATCCGGTCTCCATGCAATATTGTTCTCGCGGCCCATCTGCCGCTGTCGCTCAGGCTTCATCCGCAGGTTGGACCCCATAATTCCCGGCAGGAAAATGATAGGAAGCACGCGCCTCGGCAGAATGCTATGCACTTGTGCGATTTTGTCTTCGGTCGGTGTGACAAATCCCTCAGCCTGCCGGCTACGTTTCAACGAGGGTTGGGTGGGGAGCTTGTAGCCAGGGAAATTCGGTTCGTTCGCCATATGTCCTCCGAGTGATAAGGGGCGTGTCGATCTTCAGCAGTCCGAGTCGAAAATAGCTTCGATGCTGTACCGTCCGAATGGAATCTTCGACTTGAAAATCTCTGTTAATCCTTCAGCATTGGTCGTGCCTTCGATCACCTGTCCATCCTCGAGCGTTGCCCGGTAACGTTGATTTGCCAGTGGCATTGCAGTGTTGTAGTCGATGAGACGTACGCGCTGATCGTGCTTGGCGACGCTTTCCGGCAGGCGCAGGGCCGGCACGCTGCCATCGCCATCGCCAGTGAACGCGACTTTCGTCGACTTAACGGCATACACTCCAGAGCATTGCTGGGTGATCTTGCCGCCGCCGAACGCCGCTTGGGCACCTTGTGTAACAATGGTCAGCTTCGGTGCCTGAATCACAATCTCTTCGGACGCCACAAGCACAATTCGTTTGGCGGATGTGAGCTCAATGTTGTCGTCATGAGCTTGAATCTCTACCTTGCCACTGGCGGCGGTCAACTTGATGCCAAGCTTGTGAGCGAAGAGGCCGATGCTTTGCATCGCATGCATAAGCAGCTTTCGTCCAGTCGATAATTGGGTGTTGCCGATGCTGACGACATCTACGTGGGTCTGTGCGCCAATCGACACGTTCGCCTGACTCCCCAGCAGCATTCCGGCCGGGGCCTCGATCGCGACGACGGGTTGGTTGCCGTCCGCTTCAACTTTTGCGCCATCAGGATTGCCGCCGCTATCCCATCGCTTTACATCGCTTACCAATTGCGACAGCGGCTTGCCGTCCGATGCGTCCATCTTGTGCGTCTCGGCCAGCTCGGCTAGTTGTTTCTGTACGCTGGTCAGTGCTTCAGCCAAGCCGTTCAATCCATCACGCTCCAGAAGGCGGCCCACTGCACGAAGGCGCGCGTCAGCGCTGATCAACACACCTTTGCCGCCCCGTATCGCCACAGCCTGGTCGCTGCGCAGTTCCGCCCCCTCGCCACGAGCGTCCGCCTTGCCGTTGCGCCGCGGCTGGGTGAGGTAGCCAAGATTGAGCTGGCTGTGCCCGTGTTCGCTTTCCAGTTGGGCGCTGATCTGTCCTGGCGTGTCGTCCATTCGAAGCTGGTTGGAGCGCCGCCCTTTCACTTCCTTGCTCATCATTCCGGACAGGTACCTGTCGCCGGGAAGCGTACTGGTATGGCTGAAAGATGGCGGCGCTGTCCTGCCGCCGTGGACGCGGCCGATGATCAACGGCTTATCCGGATCCCCGCCGAGAAAGGCCACCACCACCTCATCCCCAGCGCGGGGAAGGGCGAGCGCGCCATACCGGTCACTGGCCCAGCCGCTCGATACACGCAGCCATGCCGAATCGCGGTCGCTGTCGGATGCGCCGGCCCCGTTCGCGTGTTCATGGTCGTTCGCGCGGCAGGCAGGAAAGCGCACCTTGACCCGGCCAAACTCGTCACAATAGATTTCTTCGTTCTCCGGACCGACCACGGTCGCGGTCTCCAGTTTCGTGCGTGGCAAGTCGATGCGCGGATCATAGGCAGGCACGATCGGCACACTACGCCGCACGCAGGTGAAGCGATTCGTATAGCGCATCCCGCGCTCGGCACTGGCTTGTTCGAGCGCGCCGCCGTCGCGGCCCCAGCGGTTCAGCGCACACAGACGGCGGACACGGTCATCCAGCGTTTTGGGCAGATTGTTCTCCGCCTCGACGCGTAGCTCGGTGACGACGAACTCGCGTTCTTTCACCGGATGCGAGTCGATTTCAGGATGGCCTGACAGGATGTTCCACTGACCGCAGCACATCTGCCGGTCGCTGCCTTCGCCCTGGAAGAATTTGGCCTCGTATTCATGGCGCTGCATGCGCAGCGTGCCAAGGCTGCGGTAGTCGTCCGCATCGTCGCCCGCATGCGGCACGTCCGCCAGATAATCGTCAAGACTCGCCGCGAACTGGTTGCCCAGCGTTCCCTGGTCCTGGATGCTTAACTGTTCGCTTCCCATTGAGCCTGCTTGCGCATAGTCCCAGCTGCGGCGGGTTGCGATGCCGGGCGTCAGTGTTCGCACGGCCTGCCAGGCGGTGATGCTGTCGCGCTGTTCGGTGCCGTCGTCGCGGTGGTAGCGAATGGCGCCTGCCGCGTTTTCCTTCAGCGACATGGCATCGTCGAACAACACCAGCGTGTGAACAGGGGCGTCAGCGCTGCCTCTTTCCGATGCTGCCCCTGGCTGGATGAACCATGCGATGCCGCGTCGCTTCCACAGCCGGCGCAGGAATGCCGCATTGGACTCGTTGTACTGCAGCGTAAATTCGCGCGGCGGATAGCTCTTCAGGTGTGCCAGGTCGAAATTGAATGTGCGCGCAACAACCGGATTTACGTCGCGCCATTCGCGCAGCATGATGTCGGTAATATCCACTTCACTGGCTTGGCGAAAAACCCTTGTATTGCAGGACTTTTCCAAAAGTGAAAGCGCATCGCGCACGACGAGTTGGTAGATTGCCAGGCCCCCATCGCTTTGGCCTTCAACCGCGCTGTCGACGATCCCGCATACCGCACGTAGGCCACCTGAGTCGGTTACGAACTGCAACTCAACGGGGTTAGCGATGAACTGCTTGAGCGGCATTCCGGCCTGGATTGAAACACAGAGCAGGACGTACTCGATGCCGCCGCAGATACGTTCAACCCCGCTCACGTGCCGTACCAGAAGCACATCGTCCTGGACGCCGCTCTCGTTCCAGAGGCGCAACCGGATTGGCCGGTTCGTGCCGGTCAGTTCAATGGACAGCGAATTCAAGTTCATGGTGCGCCTCTCGTGATCATGAGCGTGGCAAAGCACCTAACTTGAACTAACCGTAGTGAAAGGTATTGCGGCGAGTCAAGTTTCCTGTGTCAACGTGATCGTTGGCGTTATCATTCGGTTCCTATTGCCAAGTTCCCATCATGACCCAAAGCTTTTTCCAAACCTTCATCCTGCTCATCCTCGTAACCGACCCGTTCGGCAACGTCCCGCTATTCGCCAGCGCGCTTGCTCCGGTCGAGAAGGCGAGGAGGGCGCGCATTGTCGTGCGCGAGTGCGCCATCGCCTTCGTTGTCCTGCTAATCTTCATGTTCTTTGGCCGTCATTTCCTGAACGCGCTGCATCTGTCCGAAGTGGCGCTGCGCATCGGCGGCGCCGTGATCCTGCTGCTGATCGCGATCCGCATGATCTTCCCGCATCCGGACGGCGTGCTTGGCAAAACCGACGGCGGCGAACCGTTCATCGTACCGCTGGCGATTCCCGCACTGGCGGGACCTTCGGCGCTGGCGACAGTGCTGCTGTTTTCGGCGAACACCATGACGGAGATCGCCGTCAACGTCGCGGCGCTCGCGTTGGTAGGCGTCGTCTGGCTGGCGGTCTTCCTCAGCGCCGAAAAGCTGCAGGAGGCGCTTGGCCCGCAGGTGATGACCGCCTTCGAACGCCTGATGGGCCTGATCCTGACGGCGATGTCAGTCGAAATGCTGTTGGGCGGTATCCGCGAGTTCGTCAAAACGCTTTAACCAATTAACGTGATATGGCCCCAATAAACCTGCTCCATCACACCAAGCGCCACCCATCGGCCATCCTGTTGGTGGTCCAACTGTCGGGCATGCTGCTTTATCCGGTCTTCGAGGCGACCGGGTTCGGGCAGACGGTGTTCAACGCCTTCGGGATTATGATCCTGTCGATGACAGTGCTGATGGTCAGGCGCACGCCTGGCCATGCATGGATCAGCGCGACCATTGCGTTGCCTGTGATCGTCCTGCTGGCGCTGCAGATGCTGTTCGACATGCATGAGCTGCTGGCCTGGTCATCCGGGCTGGAAGCGCTGTTCTACTTCTACGCCGCCGGCAGCATGGTGAGCTATATGATGGAAGACCGCCGCACCACGCCGGACGAGCTCTTCGCCGCTGCCGCGACTTTCACCTTGCTGGCCTGGGCTTTCACGCATTTGTTCATCTTGCTGCAGACTGTCCAGCCGGGTACGTTCGCCGCCGCGGTCAATGCGTCGGACGCGCGCACCTGGACCGAACTGAATTACCTCAGCTTCGCGCTGTTATCCAGTACCGGCATCGGCGACGTGATTCCGTTGACATCGCAGGCGCGCGCCCTCGCCAGCGTCGAGATGCTGGTCGGCCTGATGTACCTTGCCGCAGTGGTGGCGCGGCTGATCGGCTTTAGTGTGTCGTCGCACAGCAAAGGAGAGGGTGGTGGCTAGGCTGAGGAGTTTGTGCGGACCGAGGTCCGGCACATGACGACCATGAACGCCAGCGACCGGATGTGGCAAATGCCACTGGCTGCCGCGCTGGCGTCCGGCTTGCCGCTTCTGATCGGCGCGTATTTCAACCATCTCGCGTACGGCCTCGTTGGCTCGATTGGCGGACTGGGTCGCCTGCCTGACGGCGTTCTTCTATAGCTTGCTCGTTCTCCGGATTCGGGAGCCGGCTGCCGTGAAACCCTTACCCGAGCCGACCTTCGATTTCGTGATCTTCGACTCAATCGTGATTGGCGCGTTTGTCGGGATTGCGCTGGTACTGGCGCATGCGCTCCAGCTGGATAAGCCGTACTGGGTTCCGGTCAGCTGCCTGGCGGTGATCCAGGGCAGTTCGCTTCGGGCGGTGTGGAGCAAACAGCTTCAACGGATCATCGGGACTGTCCTGCCGGACTGGGGGACGGTCACCCTGTTCCTGAATGACGCGTTCGATCCGGACGCGGCGCAGCTGGCCGCGCTGGAGCAACGCGGCGTAAAGGTCGAGCGTACGCGCATGGCGCGCATTGCCGGTAAGGCCGACGTCATCCTGCGCGATGGGCGCAGCTATCCCATGGCGGGGCTGTTCGTCGTTAGCCAGACCCTGGGCAGCCCGCTGGCCGAACAGTTGGGCTGTGTTCTGGAGGAGGGGCCGATGGGCATGTACGTGCGCACCGACGAGCGGAAGGCGAGCACGGTGGCCGGTGTGTTCTGCTGCGGTGACGCGGCGCGCATCGCAGGCAGCGTTGCGTTTGCGGTTGCCGACGGTGCCATGGCTGGCGTGGCGGCGCACCAGTCGCTGGTCTTCGGCGCGGTCGCTGCTGCCGCATGATTGCCGCGTACGTAGATTTTTTGTGCGCCGCACAAAAATGTGTGCTACACTGCGTTCAGTGCTTGGGTTTGTTCACAAATTCGAGCGCGTTCCAGGTTTGCTGCGTGATCTGACAGGTGTAATGTCGTTGAGCCGTGGCTTCAAGAATCAGGAACTTGTAATTCCGGATACGCTAGTCGATTTACACATTGGAGGCACCTTGCAGATAGCATGGGCGTCCAAACTTCCGGGCACCACGCAGATAGCATGGGCTCTGGTTCGCGATTAAATTATTGGTAATACATTGGAACGAAGCCTGCGGATGCAGGCTTTTTTTTCGCCTATACGGGTCCGACGCAGTTGTCGTTCCCGCGCAAGCGGGATCCCATCCTCAAGCTCCCGTACGTGCTATAGATTGCCGCGGGGCCTCCCCGAGGCCTTCGCAGGAAAGACGGTAGCTTACTTGCCCAGTATCGACACGATGTTGTCCGTCCCCGGCGCCCCAAACGCCTGCTGCTTCAACACATGCAGCTGGTCGCGCACCTGCGCCGCCTTCTCGAACTCGAGATTCTTCGCGTGGTCGACCATCAGCTTCTCGAGGCGCTTGATCTCCTTGCTGATCTGCTTCTCGCTCATCGACTCGATCTTCGCGGTTTCCTTTTCCGCGTCGAGCGTTTCGCGTGCCTGCTGCGGGCTGTAGACCCCGTCGATCAGCTCCTTGATCTGCTTCTTGATGCCGCGCGGCGTGATGCCGTTGGCTTCGTTGAAGGCGATCTGCTTGGCGCGCCGGCGCTCGGTCTCGCCGATCGCCAGCTTCATCGAATCGGTGATCTTGTCCGCGTAAAGAATCGCCATGCCGTTGAGGTTACGCGCGGCGCGGCCGATGGTCTGGATCAGGCTTCGCTCCGAACGCAGGAAGCCTTCCTTGTCGGCGTCCAGCACCGCCACCAGCGACACCTCCGGTAAGTCGAGGCCCTCGCGCAGCAGGTTAATCCCGACCAGCACATCGAAGGTGCCAAGGCGCAGATCGCGCAAAATCTCGACCCGTTCCACCGTCTCGATATCGCTGTGCAGGTAGCGCACCTTGATGCCGTGGTCGCCCAGGTATTCGGTCAGCTGCTCCGCCATGCGCTTGGTCAGCGTCGTCACAAGCACGCGCTCGTCCTTGGCGACACGGTCGTTAATCTCGGACATCAGGTCGTCGACCTGGGTGCGCGCGGGCTTCACGATCACCAGCGGATCGACCAGGCCCGTCGGCCGCACCACCTGTTCGACCACGTTATCCGCGTGCGTTTTCTCGTAGTCGGCCGGCGTCGCGGAGACAAAGATCGTCTGCCGCATCTTGCGCTCGAATTCTTCAAACTTGAGCGGACGGTTGTCGAGCGCTGACGGCAGGCGGAAGCCGAAGTCCACCAGGTTGGTCTTGCGCGAACGGTCGCCGTTGTACATCGCGTTCAGCTGCCCGACCAGCACGTGCGACTCGTCGAGGAACATGATGGCGTCCTTCGGCAGGTAGTCGACGAGGGTAGGGGGCGGTTCGCCCGGCATCGCGCCGGACAGGTGGCGCGAGTAGTTCTCGATGCCCTTGGTGAAGCCGATTTCGGCCATCATCTCCAGGTCGAAGCGGGTGCGTTGTTCGAGGCGCTGTTCTTCAATCAGCTTGTTCTCGGAGCGGAAGAACTCGAGCCGGTCGCGCAGTTCGGCCTTGATGCTTTCCACCGCTTTCAGCACGGTCGAACGCTGCGTCACGTAGTGCGAACCCGGATAAACGGTGAAGCGCGGGATCTTCTGGCGCACGCGCCCGGTCAGCGGATCGAACAGCTGCAGCGATTCGATTTCGTCGTCGAACATCTCGACGCGGATCGCCAGCTCGGCGTGCTCCGCCGGGAAGATGTCGATGGTGTCGCCGCGCACGCGGAAGGTGCCGCGCCCGAAGTCGATTTCGTTGCGCGTATACTGCATCTGGATCAGGCGCGCGATGACGTCGCGCTGCGCGACTTTGTCCTTGGCGCGCAAGGTCAAAATCATCTTGTGGTATTCGCTCGGGTTACCGATACCGTAGATGGCCGACACGGTCGCCACGATCACCACGTCGCGCCGTTCCATCAGCGATTTGGTGCACGACAGGCGCATCTGCTCGATATGCTCGTTGATCGACGAGTCCTTTTCGATGAACAGGTCGCGCTGCGGCACGTAGGCTTCCGGTTGATAGTAGTCGTAGTAGCTGACGAAGTATTCGACCGCGTTCTGCGGGAAGAACTCGCGGAACTCGGAATACAGCTGCGCGGCCAGCGTCTTGTTCGGCGCGAACACGATGGCCGGGCGGCCCGCGCGCGCGATGACGTTGGCCATCGTGTAGGTCTTGCCCGAACCGGTCACGCCGAGCAGCGTCTGGAACGACAGGCCATCGTTGATCCCTTCGATCAAACCTTCGATCGCGGTTGGCTGGTCGCCTGCTGGAGCGAATGGCTGGTGCAACTTGAAAGGCGAGTCCGGGAATGTAACGATGGTCGGTTCCGGGGGTGTTGCGACGGATAATTCTGCCATACGATCAGACCTTTGTTAGAATGGGACTCCGCTCGCGACCCAATGAATACAAGGGGCGCTGTCTATACAACCCAGCCGACAATCAAGTTTACCACGATGACTTCACCAGCTTCCGCCAGTATCTTCAGCGCCATCGCCATGGCCCCGCGCGACCCTATCCTGGGTATCACCGAGGCGTTCAATGCCGACACCAACCCGCGAAAAATCAACCTGGGCGTAGGCGTCTATTATGACGATAATGGCAAAGTACCGCTGCTGCAGTGCGTACACAAGGCGGAAGTGCTGCTTGCGGAGCAGCTGGCGCCGCGCACCTATTTGCCGATCGAGGGGCTGGCCGCGTACGACAAGGCGGTTCAGGAGCTGGTATTTGGTGCCGACAGCGCGATTATTCAAGAGAAGCGTGCGGTCACCGTGCAAGCCATCGGCGGCACCGGCGCACTGAAGATCGGCGCCGACTTCCTCGAGCGCTTCGCGCCGGGTGCGCAGGTCTACATCAGCGACCCAAGCTGGGAGAACCACCGCGCGCTGTTCGAAACCGCCGGCTTCACCGTCAATAACTACACCTACTACGATCCGGCTACCCGCGGCGTGAACTTCACCGGCATGATGGCGTCGCTGCACGCGATGCCGCGCGGCTCGGTGGTCGTGCTGCACGCATGCTGCCACAACCCGACCGGCGCCGACCTCACCGCCGGCCAGTGGGGCGATGTGATCAAGGCGGTCACCGAAGGCGGCCTGATTCCTTTCCTCGATATGGCCTACCAGGGCTTCGGCGCGGGCATCGCGCAGGATGGCGCCGTGGTATCGCGTTTTGCCGCTGCCGGCGGTCCGCTGCTGGTGTCGAACTCGTTCTCGAAGTCGTTCTCGCTGTACGGCGAGCGCGTTGGCGCGCTGAGCGTCGTCGCTGCATCGGCCGAAGAAGCTGCGCGCGTGCTGTCGCAGCTGAAGCGCGTGGTGCGCACCAATTATTCGAGCCCGCAGATCCACGGCGCTAAAGTGGTCGCCACCGTGCTGGCCACGCCGGAACTGCGCGCGCTGTGGGAGCAGGAGCTGGAAGCCATGCGCGTGCGTATCCTCGACATGCGCAACCAGTTCGTCGAGAAGCTGAAAGAGAAAGCGCCAGGCCGGGACTTCGAATTCGTGCGTGAGCAGGTTGGCATGTTCTCGTACTCGGGCCTGACCAAGGAGCAGGTCGAGATCCTGCGCAAGGAGCATTCGATTTATGCAGTCGACACCGGCCGCATCTGCGTCGCCGCTTTGAACTCGAAGAATATTGATGTCGTGATTGACGCAATCGCGAAAGTGCTCTAAAATCTTGCTTCTTTCGGATTGTGCGTAAGCACGATTCGATAGGCTTCGGAAAGTACGACGAAGGTTAGCGCAGGAAATGCCAGGCATTGACAGCGCAACTCTCCAAGTACATAATGTTGCCTCTTTTCCCTGATAGCTCAGTTGGTAGAGCGACGGACTGTTAATCCGCAGGTCCCTGGTTCGAGTCCAGGTCGGGGAGCCAGAATTTAGAAGGGCCACGTTGAAAAACGTGGCCCTTTTTGCATTGTGCGCGCAGCGTTTGTTTAGTTGCCGCCGACCTTTTCCAGGTGCTTGTCCATCCAGTTCGCCAGAAGCATCGGCGTGAGCGGACGCGAGAACAGGTAGCCCTGCGCCAGGTCGCAGCCGATTTCCTGCAGGTAGGTGTGGGTGGCGCTGTCCTCGACGCCTTCGGCGGTGGTCTTCATGCCCAGGCTGCGGCCAAGATCGGTAATGCAGCGGATCACCGCGCGCGATTCCTGCGACGTCGCGGCGCTGGCCACGAACGAGCGGTCGATCTTGAGTTCCGAAAACGGCAGCCGCACCAGTTGCAGCATCGACGAATAGCCGGTGCCGAAGTCGTCCAGCGACAGCATGAAGCCGTGCACGCGCAAGCGCGTGAGCAGGGTCAGCGCGGCAACCGGCTCGTCCATGGCGGCAGTTTCGGTCAGTTCGAAAATCAGCTTCGAAGGGCTGACGCCGCTTCGCTCGCACAGGGCGACGATGGTGTCGATTAATTCCGGACGGCCGAGGCTGCGCGCCGAAATGTTGATCGACAGGGTCAGCTCGCCCAGTTCCTCATAGTCGGACGACCATTTGGCAAACCAGGGCAGGGCGTCGTTGAGCACGGCGAGCGTGATGCCATCGATCAGCCCGGCTCCCTCGGCAAGCGGGATGAAGCGGTCGGGCGTGACCAGTCCGTGGTCAGGATGCTGCCAGCGCACCAGCGCTTCCAAGCCGCTGACGCGGCCGGTGGAGCAGTGGATTTTCGGCTGGTAGACGACAAACAGGTTTTTCTGCGCCAGCGCCACTTCCAGGTCGGCCGCGGCGGGCATGAACACCGGCGATGGCGACGGCCCTCGGGCGTCCGCAGCTTTGGCGGGTGCGCCGCCGGCGTCGAACAGCAGCGCGCGCAATTCATTCAGCCGGAACGGCTTGGGCAGCATGCCGCAGACGTCGAGCCCGAGCTCCTTGGCTGACAGCACGGCCGCCTCCAGCACGCGTGCGCCGACGCCGCTGCTGATGATGATCCGGGCCGGGCAGCCGCGGCTGGCCAGCTCGCTCAGCACCTGCAAGCCGTCCATCTGCGGCATTTGCAAGTCGACAAACAAATGGCTTGGGTTCCACGACCGTGCGAGGTCGAGGAATTCGTGGGCGTCGGTGCAGACACGGCTTTGCGCGCCGCCCGATCCGGCGATCAGCGCGACGGTCCGCGCAATCGATTCGTCATCGTCAAGAATAAGCAGGCGGCACCCGGTCATTGCGTTTCCATGTTACCGGCGACGGCCGCGGCGCCCAGGGCGGCGGACACCTTTTGCGCCAGCTCGGCGCGGCGGTAAGGTTTGCTGAGCAGCATGACGCCGGGGGCGAGGCGGCCATGATGAATAATCGCGTCCTGGGTGTAACCCGAGGTGTACAGGATCGGCAGTGCAGGTCGGAAGGCCTGGGCGGCGTCGGCCAGCTGGCGCCCGCTCATGCCGCCGGGCATAACTACATCGGTGAACAGCAGCTCGATGTCGGCGCGCCCGTGCAGCAGTTCGAGCGCGTCGGCGCCGCTGGCGGCCTCGATCACGCGGTAGCCGAGCTCTTCGAGCTGGCCACGGGCGAAGGTGCGCACCATGGCATCGTCCTCGGCCAGCAGGATCAGTTGCTTGTTGCCGACCTGGACGCGTTCCGGCGTACCAGCCGGCGTCGCGGGCAACTCCGCGTTGACCAGCCGGGGCAGGTAGATTTTGACCGTGGTGCCGTGTCCGAGTTCGCTGTAGATCGCGATATGGCCTTTCGATTGCATCACGAAACCATACACCATCGCGAGGCCGAGCCCGGTTCCCTTGCCGATCGGTTTGGTGGTGAAGAAGGGTTCGAACACCCGCGCCAGCTGATCCGGCGCGATGCCGCTGCCGCCGTCCGATACCGCCAGCATCACGTACTCGCCTGGCGCGACCCCGCTGTGGCTGGCGGCGTAGGCCTCGTCCAGGCGCGCGTTGGCCGTTTCGATGGTCAGGCGGCCGCCGTCGGGCATCGCATCCCTGGCGTTGATGGCGAGGTTGAGCAGGGCGCTTTCCAGCTGCCCGGGATCGACCAGGGTCAGCCACAGGCCGGCCGCGCGCACCATGCCGATGTCGATGTGGCCGCCCAGCGTGTGGCGCAGCAGCTGGTCGGTGTTGCTGACGAGGGCGTTGAGGTCGGACGGGACCGGCTCCAGCGCCTGCTTGCGGGCGAAGGCGAGCAGGCGCTGGGTCATCGCCGCGCCCCGTTGGGCGGCGCCGAAAATCATTTCCGCGAGCACGCGCTCGGTCGCGCCAGGTGCGGCTTGCTCGACCAGCATTTCCGCATTGCCGAGGATGACGGTCAGCAGGTTGTTGAAGTCGTGCGCCACGCCGCCGGTCAGCCGCCCGAGCGATTCCAGCTTTTGCACCTGGATCATCTGCTCGGCCAGCATGCGCTGCCGGGTAATATCACGGAAGTAAATGGTCAGGCCGTCCGGCGCCGGATAGGCATTGATCTCGAAGTGTTTCTGCAAGGGCGCGAAATACGCCTCGAACCTGACCGCGACCTGTTGTTCGACACAGCGGGTGTATTCCTTTTCGAGGGTCGAGCCGACCGCTTCAGGGAATTTCGTCCAGATTGATTCGCCGAGCAGCTCTTCGCGCCTGATGTGGAGCATGGCCTCGCCGTGACGGTTGATGAAGACGGCCCGCCACTGGCTGTCGAGAATAAGAATGGCGTCGCCAACGCTTTCCATGGTCGCCGTCAGGCGCTCCGCCAGCGAGGTGGCTTCGTACTGCAGGCACATCTGGTCGTCGATGTCGACCAGAGTTCCGTACCATTTGTCCAGCCCCGCCACTGGGTCGGCTACGTAGGCCGCGCGGGCCAGGTGCCAGCGGTAGGCGCCGTCGTGGCGGCGCAGCCGGAATTGCGTTTCGTATGACTCATGGTTCTGCACGGCGCGAATCCAGGCCTCGCCGGCACTGGCACGGTCGTCCTGATGGACGATGCCAAGCCAGCCCTTGCTGGCCAGGTCCGGGCTGGCCATGCCGGAATAGTCGAGCAGCAGCTGGTTGGCGTAGTCGATGACGCCATCCTGGCTGGCGGTCCAGACCGCCATTGGCATCGACTCGGCCAGGCTGTGCCATGAGGCCACGCTCTGGCGCAGCTGCGTTTCGATGGACTTGCTGTCGTCGATATCCTGGAACGCGCCCTGGACCGCAATGATTTCCCCGCGATCGTTGCGGACGGCGCGGCCGACCCCGCGTACCCAGCGCCGCTCGCCCTGGCGCGTGATGATCTTCATGTCCTCGGCGAAAGGCGTGCCGTGTTCGCCGCAGGCGGCAAGGCGCTGCCTGACCAGGTCCTGGTACTCAGGCGGGTAATAGTCGATTCCTTCCTCGACGGTCGGCGCGTACCCCGGCGGCTGGCCATGGATGCGCGCCACTTCGCTGGACCAGTGGACCCGGCCGTCGTTCAGGTCGACCCGCCATCCGCCCAACTTGCCCAGGGTGCTTGCCATGTCGAGCATCTGCTTTGCCGCCGCAAACCGGTCGACCAGCCGGATCACGAACAGCGCGATGCAGGCGCAGACGACGATCGCAAGCAGCGCCAGGGCGCGATGGGCAGCGATATAAATGTCCGGCGTTCCGGGCAGGGCGGGGGGAGGCAGAAGGGTGCCAGCCAGGGTCAGCACCATGCTGGCGAGAGCGACTGCCGCCACCGCGACGCGCTTGCGGGTCAGCGTGGCCATCAGGACCGCAGGAGCGTAGCCGAGGCAGACGGCAAAGCCGAGCGGGGTGTTCAGGTCAACGAGGAAGGCAAACAGCAGCAAAGCCCACGGCCCGTATGTTCCGGCGCTGCGGGTAAGCTTGGATGACAAGATGCGCCGGATGGCGTCGTCCATTGTTTTCACTTTGCTATGACTGCGCCGATCCGGCGCGTTTCGATGCAGCAAGATTATACGATGCAAGAATCGTCCGCGGCCCGCCGTTGCCGGGTTCGGATAATTTGATGATTTCCTCTCGCCAATTTTGTTTTGGCCAGCTATAATGCGGCCTCTTTTCCCTGATAGCTCAGTTGGTAGAGCGACGGACTGTTAATCCGCAGGTCCCTGGTTCGAGTCCAGGTCGGGGAGCCAGAATTCAGCAGTATGTAAAGAGCCCAGCCTTCACAGGTTGGGCTTTTTGCGTTTGGCTGACGGGGGGGCGTGAAGCTTAATCCATGCGCTGCGGAATATCGATCTCGTCCTTGCGCGCCTGGATTTGCTCGCCCAGTGCGACCAGGTCCAGGCCAGCCTTGCGCGCTTTCGGGAACATCTGGCCTTCTTCTTCCTCAACGTGGTGCTCGATCTGTTCGGACAGCACTTTTACTTTCGCGTCGAACAGCTCTTCGGTCGAGTCCATCGACATGATCTGTGCGATCAGGTCTTTGGCGGCGGCGTGTTCGACAGTCGCCTCGTCGACCAGGTCTTCGTTTTCCTTGCTTGCTTCACGCACGGCAGGGTAGAAAATTTCCTCTTCCGCGGTGGCGTGCTTGGTCAACTCGGTGCAGATCTGCATCGCCAGCTTCTGCTTGGTCGCATGGGCGCGGTCGCCGAGGCCTTCATATTGCTCAAACATCGCCTTGACCTTCGCGTGGTCTTCCGTCAAGAGAGCGATCGCGTCCATCTCGGTGGCGCCTGGAATCGGTTTGCTGCCTGCTTTGCGTGGGGTCGGGTTTGTGCGCATGATTACTCCTGAAAATTTGCCAAAATGATGTTTCGAACGACGACTTTGGCCCTGGCATCCCACCCCGTCTGTGCGTCATTCAACACGGCGCGGTTGATGCCTGCGGAGCGATGCGCACGCTACACGCAAGACTTATCGGTCCTGATGCACGATGGCGCCGCGCGCGAAAGCCCTGGCCTTGGGGCGATCACCTGGTCGGATGGCCCGAATTCTGGTTGCCAAATTGCTATTGGCAAGGCACAGTCGTGTTTCTGCCCATAACTATTCACAGGTTTTGCCCATGTCAAGCAAGCTCCGCCTCGTCCTGAAAGTGGCCGCAACGCTCACCGTCGTCGGGCTGGGCTACCTCATCAGGGGGCATTCCGGCTCGGAAGAACACATCGGATGGGCCATCGCCGGGTGGGCACTGACCGCATACGTGGTGATCCGCATCGCACTGGCGCTGAGGCGCGGCCGCGCGGCGTTGAAGGCGCAGGGCGATGCGCGGGTGTCGATCAAGAGTATCGAGAGGGCGACCATGTCGGCGATGCCCGTGTGGATGCAGGGCTGGTCGCGCACCGAGATCAAAATCTATGGCGGGTTCTGGCGCGCGCTGCGTGGCGTCCCCCTCGCGCGCGGCCCGCGCTTCAGCGTGTGCGATGGCGCGCGCAGCGGGTGGCTTTCGGCGGCCGCCGCGCTGGCGGTGGCGTCGCTGGCCGCCCTCGGTCTTGTGCTGCTGACCGGATGGAGCACTTCGCTCAAGTCGCTGCTGATCGGCGTTGCCTGCATCGCCGGACCGGCGCTGTACCTGCTGGTGATGCTGGCTGGCGAGCGCCGCCTGCTGAACGAGGCCGGACACGCCGTGACCGATGATGTTCTCGCACTCGCAGTCGGCGTACGCTTTACCGCCGATATCGCGCTTGCCGACGTGGTGTCGTGCGTGCCGCTGACTGCCGCCGACCTGGTGGTCGAGGATGCCTGCGTGGTGTCGCCGTTCGAGAGACCCAATGTGCTGCTCACGCTGCGCGGTGACGCCGTGGTCGGGGCCGAGCGTTTCGGGTATGCTTTCAAGCCCGGCACGCCAATGCTGGCGCTGTACGTCGACGAGCCCGCGCGCTTCGCCGGCGCGGTCGGCGCCGCCGTTGAACGCCAGCTTCCAAGGTACGCCTGAACCATGCCGCTTCACCTGCAAACACCCTTGTTCGAATCGGGCGCGATGTCCGCCCGCGATGGCCAGTCGGTCTGGCTGAAAATGGAAGCCATGCAGCCGCCCGGCTCATTCAAGATCCGCGGTATCGGCTTCGCATGCGAAGAGTACGTGCGGCGCGGCGCCACGCGGTTCATCTCGTCGTCCGGCGGTAACGCCGGCATCGCGGCCGCGTATGCGGGGCGCAGGCTTGGCGTGCCCGTAGTTGTCGTCGTCCCCGAGACCACGACCGAACGGGCCAGGGAGTTGATCGCCCGCGAGAACGCGCAAGTGATCGTGCACGGCGCATCGTTCCAGGAAGCGAACGCGCTGGCGCAGTCGATGGTGACCGGCGCCGATGCGTTCATCCACCCGTTCGACGATCCGCTGCTGTGGCAGGGCCACGCCAGCATGATCGACGAAGTGGCCGCTGCGGGCGTGAAGCCCGATGCCGTGGTTCTGTCGGTCGGTGGCGGCGGGCTGCTGTGCGGCGTGGTTGAGGGCTTGCGGCGCAATGGCTGGAACGATGTTCCGGTGGTGGCGGTGGAGACGGTCGGCGCCGATTCGTTCGCGCAGTCGATCGCGGCGGGCGAGCGGATCGAGCTGCCGGGTATTTCGAGCATTGCGACTTCGCTGGGCGCTCGCAAGGTTGCGGAGCAGGCCTTCGCCTATGCGCGGGAGCATCCGGTGCGCAGCATCGTTGTGTCGGATGCGGACGCGGTGCGGGCGTGCCTGCGGTTCATCGATGATCACCGCGTTGTGGTGGAGCCGGCGTGCGGCGCATCGCTGGCCGTGGCGTACGATGCGGCGGGCTCGCTCGCGCAGTACAAGAATGTGCTGGCGATCGTGTGCGGCGGCGTGACCGCCACGGTTGGCCAATTGCAGAAGTGGGCCGGGAATTAAACCGACGGATGCGTCGTGAGGCCGTATGGCGGATAAGTGCGCTCCCAAGGGACCGCGCATCCGCCGAATTGGGTCAACGCGGCGCGTCTGCCTCGGCCTCGCTGATACCCGCGCCGCCGGTAGCGGTTGACGCCAGCTGTCCCTCATCGGCATCGACAACCGGCATGCGCGGCCCCTGCCACACCACGTAATCGTCCACCGAATACAGCTTGCAATCCTGTCCGCTGCTCTTGGCGCAGGTGGCAAGCGCGCGCTTCTCCGGCGCCTCACCTTCCTCGGCCCAGCACCACGCGCCGTTCGACGACACCGCAAACGCGCGCGGCGTCATCTTGCTTAAGTATTCGCGATACGCCGCGCGTCCCGCTTCGCCCAGGTAAGGCACCGCGTCGATGTCGTCGACCGTCGCGTAGTCAGTCTTCGGCACTGCTGGCGCATCGGCGATGCTGAACACTTCCTCGGTCGGCATGCCGATCTGCTGCAGGAAGCGTTCGGTATCCGGCCACCACACTTTTTCGCCGTCGCGGCTTGCGATCATCCCGTGCGCGTCGCGCTTGAACGGGCCGAAGGCGATCAGGCGCGCCTGGCCGCCCGAACGCACGAACGCATCATGCATGCGCGCCGCCAGGTTTGGCCCGAACAGCGAGTCGTTAAAACCGTACATCCACAAGCTGGCGATCTTGTTGTTCGCGCCGTAGTTGGCGAACGCATTGACCAGCTCCGCGCGCCAGTCGCAGCCGGCGCCATCGTCGCGCAGGCCGCCGGCGATGTTAATCAGGCCGCGCACGCCTTCAATCACCTCGGTCCCCATTGCCACCGTCGCCAGCCCGCCGTAGGACTGGCCAGCCACGACGATACGGTGGTCGTCGATCCACTTCTGCTTGCGCGCATATGCGATGGTCGACTTGATGTCGTGGGCCTGGCCGTAGCCGTTGGCGCGCATGTCGCAGCCGTGGTCGACGTAGGCGCCGATGGAATTGGAGAAGCCGCGCCGCATCGGCACCATCACCGCGTAGCCGCGCTTGACGAACGCGGTCGCCATGAAGATGAAGCGGTCGCGCGCCTGGCCGCGTGGATCGCCCGGTTCCTTGCCGTGATTGATGATCAGCAGCGGGAACGGGCCATCGCCGTTTGGGCGGAACACGGTGGTCTGGAGCCGCGCCTCGCCCTGCGGGCCGGCGGGCACCATGATGACTTGTTCGTTGAGGCGGTAATCGAGCGGGAGCTCTTGCTCGATTGCCAATAGGGGCGTCAGCGCGAGGCACGTGACGGTGGCAGTAGCAAGCCTGCGCGCGGCAGTACGAAAACGAAGCGTGGCGGTAACGATTTCAGGCTCCCGGTGCATTGGATTGCCAATTGGAATGTAATGATTCTAGGCATGTGAATTTCTGGGAGCAATGGACGATTGATAATTTTGAGCAAGGATTTCCACTATTTTTCGAAATGATTGCGCTTTGTTGCGCGGCTTGCAGTGCTTGTTTTGCAAAGCTGTCCACGAGGCAACGCGGCGCGCCTCGAAGCGTGTTTCGTCTACACTTTTCAAACGATTAACGTTGCTGAAGGGATGGGGATCATGATCAGGATTGGGGTGATTGTCGGAAGCACACGGCCCGGCCGGAAAGCGCTGGATGTCGCGAAGTGGGTGATGGACATTGCCAAACTGCGTAACGATGCCGTCTACGAACTGATCGACATCCAGGATTTCAACCTGCCCCTGCTCGACGAACCGGTGCCGCCGTCGATGGGCCAGTATTCGAAACCGCACACCATGGCGTGGGCGGCGAAGATCGGCTCGTACGACGGGTTTGTGTTCGTCACGCCGGAGTACAACCACGGGATTTCCGGTGCGCTCAAGAATGCGATCGACTTCCTGTTCGCCGAATGGAACAACAAGGCGGCGGGATTTGTCGGCTACGGCAGCGCCGGCGGTGCGCGGGCGGTGGAAAGCCTGCGTCTTGTCATGGGCGAGATAAAGATTGCCGACGTGCGCTCGCAGGTAATGTTGTCGCTGTTTTCCGACTTCGAAAACTTTACAACGTTCAAGCCTGGCGAGCACCATGAGAAGTCGGTCGCGGCGATGCTGGATGAAGTCGTCTCGTGGAGCGGCGCAATGAAGACGGTGAGGGACCGCCAGAAAGCCGGGGCATAAGGCGCTTGCTATAATCGGGCGACCTTCCACGCCGGCAAATTTTGCCGGCTCCACACCATGCCCGATATCGCCCCGACCAAACGCCTGATGTGCGCAGCCTGTCTGCGCCCCAGCAAAACCTGCATCTGCCACTTCGCCGCGCCGGTTGCCGGCGGCGTCGACGTGCTTATCCTCCAGCACCCGCTTGAGGTGGCGAACGCGAAGGGCAGTGCGCGCTTGTTGCACCTGAGCCTGCCGGGCAGCGCGCTTGTCGTGGGTGAGGTGTTCGACGAGGCAGCGCTGCACGCGCTCTTATATGGTGGCGGCAGGCAGCCTGTTTTGCTGTATCCGGACA
Organism: Massilia polaris; assembly: GCF_012927275.1. GTDB lineage: Bacteria > Pseudomonadota > Gammaproteobacteria > Burkholderiales > Burkholderiaceae_D > Telluria_A > Telluria_A polaris. The sequence goes on from NZ_JABBGG010000001.1 coordinate 87,565, forward strand.
TGCCGGGCGAACGCTCGCTTGGCCTGGCGCCGCCGCCTTCGTTCGACACGGTCGGCCAGCGCGATCGGTCGGCGCTGCGGCTGGTGGTGCTCGACGGCACCTGGCGAAAAAGCCGCAAGATGTTGTACCTGAACCGCTTGCTCCAGGAACTGCCGCGCCTGCCGCTCACGCAGGTTCCCCCGTCGCTTTACCGGATCCGCAAGGCCCATGCGCCCGACCAGCTGTCGACACTGGAAGCGGCGGCCTACGCGCTGATGCAGCTGGAGGGCAGCCTCGAGAAATTCCAGCCGATCCTCGACGGTTTCGACGCCTTTGTGGGCCAATACGCCACAGTCGCCGCGCGCGCTTGAAATCGCGATTGGGTAGGCGTAGAATACTGGATGAATGTACAGTATTGAGGCGCTTCCATGGCCGGTCCCGACGAAAATTGCGAAGAGCACGTGATGCTTCCTCCGCGTCCGCTTGCGGCGCGCAAGGGACGCGGCGCTGTATCGAATATCCAGGGCCGGTACGAAGTCAATGGCCGCGAGTCGTTCGACGACGGCTGGACGCATGACGAGGATGGCGACGAGCCCGCGCCGTTCAAGACGCACGTCACCGACGAGTTCGCAAAGACCATCCTCAGCCGCAATGCTTCGCCAGACATTCCCTTCAACGTTTCGCTGAACCCGTATCGCGGTTGCGAGCACGGCTGCATCTACTGTTTCGCGCGTCCAACGCATAGTTACCTCGGGCTGTCGCCGGGCCTCGATTTCGAAAGCCGCATTTTCGCCAAGGTCAACGCGCCGGACTTGCTGCGGCGAGAACTTTCCCGGCCATCGTATGTGCCCGAGTCGATCGCGATCGGCGTCAACACCGACGCCTACCAGCCCTGCGAGCGCGAGTTCAACATTACGCGGCGCGTGCTTGAGGTGTTGAACGAGTGCGAGCATCCGGCCGCACTGATCACCAAGAATTCGCTGATCGAACGCGACATCGACCTGCTCGCGCCGATGGCCGAGCGCAAGCAGGCGATTGCCGCGATCACCCTGACCACGCTCGATCCGGAAATATCGCGCACGCTTGAACCACGGGCGGCAGCGCCCGCGCGCCGCTTGCGGACGATCCGCACATTGACTGAGGCGGGCATACCGGTGCGGGTCAGCGTGGCGCCGGTGATCCCGTTCGTCACCGAGCCGGAGCTGGAGCGCGTGCTGGAAGCAGCGCGTGAGGCAGGCGCCTTGAGTGCGCATTACGTGGTGCTGCGCTTGCCGTGGGAAGTCAACCCGCTGTTCCAGGAATGGTTGCAGGCGCACTTTCCGGACCGCGCCCGGCGCGTCATGAACCGGGTCCGCGAAATGCGCGGGGGCAAAGACTACGACAGCGACTTTAGCTTGCGCATGCACGGGGAGGGCGTATGGGCCGACCTGATCCGGCAGCGATTCGAAAAGGCGGTGAAGCGGCTGGGCATGAATATGACGAGCGGGCGCTTTGCCGAGCTGGATACGTCGCGGTTCCGCCGTCCGCTGGTGGTGCCGACGACTGCCGGTAAGCGAAGCGGAAACGCGGCGGGGCAGCTCGATTTGTTTTCGTAGAGGGCTGTGAATCCGTCGATACAGTCAAGTCCCGGGCTCACAAATAGCGGTTTCAGTCCAGCTGCGCCAGATGCTGCTCAATTTCAAACACGTGCGGATCGTCCAGCCCCATTTCACGCAGCGCATGCGCGAGATCCACCAGATAATCCCGATTCGCTCCACTCGGCCCGCGCGATGATGCGATCTGGCGTGCGATATCCAATTCCGGCGCTTCGCCAAGGAAGGCCGCATTGTCTTCTGTCGCGATGTAGACCAGTCCTTCCTCGCTGCCGCCTGCTTCAAAATGGATGTCGATGGCCAGCCGCAGGTAGCCGTTCTTTTCGCGATGGTCGAGGTGCGCAAACACCTCGGGCGTGATCAGGTACGCCATGCCGGCGCAGCGCGCGCCTTCCTGCGGCACCAGCGTCGCGACGCGCCCCGGCGCAGTCTCGGTACCACGGTGGTCGTGCGAACCCTGCCAGAAGCGCCGCGTCCAGTTGTCGATATGGGCCGGACGCCGCTCGATGAACGGAAAATCCGCCTTGAAGATCAGCGAGCCGTAACCGAACAGCCACACGCGGTGGTGGCCGTCGAACTTGTCCATGCGCTGGTTGATGGCGATGGTGTTGTGTGACATGGTGCTTACCCTGTTTGAACCAGCGTCCATTATAACGAGCGCTTCAGCCGACGTTTGGCGTCGGCATATTCCAGTCATGCGCTTCGACAAAGCGCAGCAGGAAGGCGATGAAGCTTTCGGCGGCCGGCGAGGGCGAACGGTTTTCTCGCGTGTAGACGAAAAAGCGCCGCGTCAGTTCCGGCTCGTGCAACTGGCGCATGTGCAGCTTGTGGAGCTTCACCAGCGGTTCGGCATACGGAAGGCAGACCGTGACGCCCAGACCTGCGGCGACCATCGCCAGCGCTGTCGTCATGAAAGTGACTTCGTTGGCGGGATTGAGCGGGACGTCGCGCAGGGAGCTGTGCATGTCGCTGAGCAGGCGCTCGGTGAACTGGCCCTGGAGCGATATTAAGGGATAGTCGGCCAGGTCCTGCCAGGTCACGCGCTCGCGCTGCTCGAGCGGATGCGCTTGCGGGAACACCAGCACGAACGGCATCTCGAACAGGACCTTCGCGTCGATCTGCGCAGCCGGATCGCGCTCGGGCCCGATGCCGATATCGACCTCGCCGCTGGCCACGCGCGCATTCACATTCTCCACCGCGCAGTCGACCAGCTTGACCTGGATGTCGGGATACGCTTCGCGGTAGGCGGCGATCACTTCCGGCAGCAGCGTGCAGGCCATCAGTTGCGGCGCGGCGATGCGCACCATGCCCTTTTTTAGCTTGGTATGATTGGCTACGTCGTGCAACGCGCCGTCAAGGTCGTCGATCATCTTCGAGAACAGCGGGTAAAGCTCGCGTCCGATGTCGGTCAGGGCGATCTTGCGGGTGCTGCGGTCGACCAGGCGCACGCCAAGGGTCTGCTCCAGTTCCTTGATCAGCCCGGACAGTGCTGCCTGCGTCACGTGCATGTACTCGGCCGCAAGCGTGAAACTGCCCGCGCGGGCCAAAAAGATGAACGCGCGCATCTGGCGCAGGGTCGGATTCATAAGATGTGCTGATAAATGGCGAGATAAATATTGTTTGTATGATAGTTCGTTTTGTCCTTTAATAGCGGATTGGAATGGAGACCACCATGCAGATCAAACGAATTCACCACGTGGCGTACCGCTGCAAGGATGCCAAGCAGACCGTCGAGTGGTACGGCAAGTACCTCAACATGGACTTCCAGCTGGCGATCGCGGAGGACAACGTACCGTCGACCGGCGCGCCCGACCCATACATGCACATCTTCCTCGACGCCGGCATGGGCAATGTGCTGGCGTTCTTCGAGCTGCCGACGCAAGCGCCGATGGGACGCGACCAGAACACCCCGGCCTGGGTCCAGCACCTGGCGCTGGAAGTCGCTTCGATGGACGAGATGCTGGCGACCAAAGAGCGCCTGCAAGCCGATGGCATCGACGTGATCGGCCCGACCGACCACACCATCTTCAAGTCGATCTACTTCTTCGATCCGAACGGCCACCGCCTCGAACTGTCGGTCAACACCGGCACGCCCGAGATGATGAAGAAGCTCGACGACGTCAAGTGGGACATGCTGAACGAGTGGGCCGAGACGCGCAAGGCGCCGAAACACGCGGCCTGGATGCACACTTCCGCCGACGCGAAAAAATACTGAGGACAGCAATGAAACTCGCTACTTTAAAAGCCGGTGGCCGCGACGGTTCGCTGATCGTAGTCAGCCGCGACCTGCGCCATTGCCAAAAGGTCCCGAAGATCGCCGCGACCTTGCAGTTCGCGCTGGATAACTGGGGCCTGGTCGTCGAGCGCCTCGAGACGGTCTACAAAAGCCTGAACGACGACAGCTCCTGGGATATGCAGCCGTTCGACGAAACGCTGTGCCACTCGCCGCTGCCGCGCGCCTACCAGTGGGCCGACGGCTCCGCCTACATCAATCACGTCGAGCTGGTACGCAAGGCGCGCAACGCCGAGGTGCCGGCCTCGTTCTACACCGATCCGCTGATGTACCAGGGCGGCTCCGACTCCTTCATCGGCCCGCACGACCCGATCTTCGCGCTGTCCGAAGAGTGGGGCATCGACCTCGAAGCCGAAGTGGCTGTCGTCACCGGCGAAGTGGCCATGGGCGCCAGCGTCCACGAATGCGCGAAGGCGATCCGCCTGGTCATGCTGGTGAACGACGTCTCGCTGCGCAACCTGATCCCGAACGAACTCGCCAAGGGCTTCGGCTTCTTCCAGTCGAAAGCGGCCAGCGCGTTTTCGCCAGTGTGCGTGACGCCGGACGAACTGGGCGACGCATGGCAGGACTCCAAGCTGCGCCTGCCGATCAATGTCCAGCTGAACGGCCGCCCGTTCGGCAAGCCCAACGCGGGCGACGACATGACCTTCAACTTCGCCCAGCTGGTCGCGCACGCCGCAGCCACGCGCGAACTCGCCGGCGGCACCATCATCGGTTCGGGCACGGTGTCGAACAAGCAGGGCAGCCTGCACGGGTCGAGCATCGAGAACGGCGGGGTTGGCTACTGCTGCCTGGCCGAAGTGCGCATGTACGAAACGATCGAACAGGGCGCGCCGAAGACGCCGTACCTGAAGTTCGGCGATACGGTCCGCATCGAGATGTTCGACCAGCAGGGCGCCAGCATCTTCGGCGCGATCGACCAGACGGTCGCGCACTACGAGGGCCGCCAGCGATGAAACTGTATACCTACTTCCGCAGCTCCGCCGCCTATCGCGTCCGCATCGCGCTGAACCTCAAGGGCCTCGCGTACGAAGCGGTGCCGGTGCACCTGCTGCGCAGCGGCGGCGAACAGCTGCAGCCGGCCTACCGCGCGGTCAATCCTGCCGCGATGATTCCGTCGCTGGAGATCGATGACGGCGCCACGCTGACGCAATCGATGGCGATCATCGAATACCTCGACGAGACCCATCCGGCGGTCCCATTGATGCCGGCCGATCCGCTTGGCCGTGCGCGCGTGCGCGCGCTGGCGCTGACGGTGGCGTGCGACATCCACCCGCTCGGCAACCTGCGCGTGCTGAAGTACCTGGTGCACGAGTTGACGGTGGACGACGAGGCCAAGGCCGCCTGGTCGCGCCACTGGATCAGCGAAGGCTTCACGGCGCTGGAGGCCATGCTGGCCGGATCGCCCGCGACCGGACGCTTCTGCCATGGCGACACGCCAACCTTGGCGGACTGCTGCCTGGTGCCGCAGGTATTCAACGCGCTGCGCTTCGAGGTCGACATGACGCGCTTCCCGACCATCGCCCGCATCCACGCAGCATGCGGCGAACGCGCCGGATTCGCCGCAGCCCATCCGTCGAAGCAGCCGGACGCCGAATAAGCGGCGGCCAACGTGTCGATTCGGCGCCCCGGTTCGATTTGATGTGTGTCAGTTGCGTTCACCCCCTCAAAGGAACACACTAAGTTATTCGCATCGATAACGACGAGGAGGGGTTATGTTCAAGCACATCCTGCTGCCCACCGATGGGTCGGACAGTTCAGACGTGGCAATCCAGTCCGCCGTACAGCTGGCTCGGGAAACGGGGGCGACAATCACCGGCCTGCACGTGGTGCCGCCATTCCATACTTTTACCTACCGTGCCGACATGCTCGAAGACACCGAGGAACAGTACGATAAGGAAAGTGAGGTGCAGGCGCGCAAGGTATTAATGAAGATCGAACAGCAGGCGCAGGCAGGCGGCGTGCCGTTCGACACGGTGGTGATTCGTTCCGACGATGTGTACGATGCGATCATTGCGACAGCCAATCACCGGCATTGCGACCTGATCGCGATGGCATCGCATGGACGGCGCGGGATGCGCGGCTTATTGCTGGGGAGCGTTACGCAGAAGGTGTTGACGCACAGCGAGTTGCCGGTGCTGGTGTACCGTTAATTCAAAGCGGCGGATGTGCGCTCCCAAGGGGCCGCGCCTCCGCCGAACCTACGGCTTAGTTCAACGTCGCGCGGCTGCCTTCGGACGGCGCCGAGATTTCTTCCAGCGCCTCATCGGTCGGACCGGCATGGCGCGTGGCGAAGTCGCCCAGCGAGACGATGCCCACCAGCGTGTGCGACGCCTGGTCGACCACGGGTACGCGGCGGATTTGCGAGTCGCCCATCTCCTTCAGCACTTCGTCAACCGACTGCGACTCATGGCAGGTACGCACCTGCGTGCTCATCACGTCGCCGACACGCGTGGATTCCGGCGCCTGGCCGGCAGCGGTGGAGCGGATCGTGATATCGCGGTCGGTGATCATGCCGACCAGTTTCGGGCCGTCGCACACTGGCAGCGAGCCGACGTTCAGCTCATCCATCAATTGCGCTGCGCGGCGCACGCTTTCTTCCGGCGAGATACTGCGTACTTCGCGGGTCATTACTTCAGAAATTATTTGCATCTGAACCTCCGTAACGAACGTTAGACATGCGAACCGGCGATATCCGGTCCTCCGTATGGTGTTGTCATAATGCCTTGAAATTCAAAACACCGACGCTTGCTTGAAATCGCCTCGTTTCAAGGCCACGCGATACAATTCCGGCTTTCCAAAGCCATACCGCCGATGCCTGAATATCCAGTCCCCCAAGCGCTGCTCGACGCCTTGTCGCTCGCCGACCCGTCGTGGCGGCCCCACCTGGTCAGCGGGCTGGAGGCCGTCGCGCGCGCCAACCCGGCCTACCTGCCGGCCCTGGCCGCGGACCACTACCTGCCGACCGGGCAGCGGATCTTTGCCGCCTTCGCCCAGCCGCTGGCCGGGGTGCGCTACGTGCTGGTGGGCGAGGGGCCGTATCCGCGCGCCGAGAGCGCGACCGGGGTCTGCTTCATGGACGGCGCGGTCGGCAGCCTGTGGTGCGCGACCGGATTGTCCAAGCCGGTGAACAAGGCCACGTCGCTGCGCAATTTCATGAAGATGCTGCTGGTGGCCGATGGCCAGCTCGACGGCGCCAGCGCCGGCGGCACGGCGATGCAGCCGGTTGCCGAGCGTGCGCTGGCAGGCGCGTCCATCGGCACGCTCGCGGAGTTGCAGGGCAACCTGGGCCGCCATGGCTTCCTGCTGCTGAATGCGGCGCTGGTGTTCCGCCCGCACGTCAAACCCGTGCTTGAGGCGCGCGCATGGCTGCCTTTCCTGCAGACAGTGCTGGCCGCGCTGGCCGACAACGCGCGGCCCCTGCCGACGCTCGTATTGTGGGGAAAGATCGCCGAGCAACTGAAGCAGCTACCGGAAACCGCGCGGTTCCCGCAGGTGTGCTCCGAGCATCCCTACAACCTGTCCTTCATCAATCATGCGGGGATGCAAGAGCTGTTCGGACCGATGCGGCTGCTGCAGGCGGGCAAGCCGCCTGCGTAGCAAGGCTCAGTTCTAAAGCTTAGTTGCAGTTGCCGGAGCGCGCGCAGATCTGGTTCCAGATCTGCACCCAGCGGCTGTCCGGGATCGACGCGCCCTGGACCGTCGGATCGGCGCTGAGGTAGCCGTACGAGGTAATGCCCACCACGCGATTCTGCGCGGCATTCGACCCGGCGCCGCCACTGGTCGCCGGCACCGCGAAGTTCTGCACCCACGGTCCGCCACTCGAACCGCCGCGCGCGTCCGAGCCGTACTCGACGTTGTTCGGCGAGGTGGCCCGATAATTGTTGCTCATCACATTCTGCATTTTCTGGCAGCTGTCCAGGTTGCAGGGATAACCGAGTTTGGACGTGTGGTTCGGGTTCAGGCTCACGGTCTGCCAGCCGAGCCAGCCGGTGACGTTGCCGATCTTGGTCAACGGCCCGCCGGTGGTCATCGCCTGGTCGTCAAACTCGAGCATCGCGTAGTCGGCCGCGTTCGGCACGCCGCCGCCACTGGCCCAGGCGCCGGTCGTGATGACGTAGCGCCAGTTCCTCGACTCGAACGGCGCCACGCCATCGCGGAAGGAGGGTGCGAACACGAAGTTGTCGTAGAAGCCCGCGAACGTTCCGCTGTGCACGCAGTGGCCGGCAGTGGCGACCACGCGCCGCTGGATCACCGCAGCCGAACAGGCAGGGCGAGCCGTCGATCGAGAAGAACAGCTTGCCGACAGTGCGGTACGGATAAGCGCGGTCGGCCGAGAACCCGGCGCTCGACCCGGTGAAGGCCGGAAACACCCGAGTGCTGGTGTACGGCGCGGCGAAAGTGCCGTTGGCCTGCGGCTCGACCTAGCCGCCGAGCTCGCTGTTTTTCTCGTGCTGGTACAGGCGCAATTCGTGCGGTTTGGACTGGACCGACGGCGCCTGCGCATCGCTGCTCTCGGGCTTGCCTGTCGGCTGGGGCGGCGCGGCTTCCTGTTTCACCTCGCCGACTTTGGCGGCGGGCAGCGGCAGCGGCTTGGCGGCCTTGAAGCGTTCCGCCGTCCAGTACGCCGCCGCACCGCGCTTGGCGGTGTTTTCCTTGCTGACTGGTTGGTCGGTTTGTGCCATCGCCGGGGCCGTTGCAAACAGGGCGATGGTCGCGCAAAAGACGGGAGTTGGACGTTTCATTTCATCCTCGCAAAGTGGGCCGAAAACTGTAGAGCTCATCTACCAGCCGATAGTAGCGACGGCGACCGCTGCGATGGGACGTAATGGGGGGATAGGCTGACCGCGCTCAAGCAGGGAAGAGGAACTTACGGAGAAAAATGCTGCGCTGCACATCGGACTCAACATCGGGGTCCGTCCCCGGGGACAGACCCCGGGGACGGACCCCGATGTTGAGTCCGATGCCGACCGGGCTTGCCAGTCGCCGGAAGGGGGCTCCGAGACAAAGTGTTCGGAATTTGATATACTTGACTAAATCGTTCAACTAATATGCTTCCTTGCAGTAATCAAGAGGCATATCTGTTTGAACCGAGGCAATATTTTAACATGACCGGGGTTGTGATGCGTCTGACCACAAAAGGCCGTTTTGCTGTAACTGCGATGATCGATCTTGCCATGCGTCAAGGCAAAGGTCCCGTCACGCTGTCGGGCATCAGCCAGCGCCAGGCGATTTCGCTGTCCTATCTGGAACAGTTGTTTGGCAAGCTGCGCCGCCATGCCATCGTCGAGTCGATCCGTGGACCCGGCGGCGGCTACAGCCTGGCGCGCGACGCCGGACAGGTGACGGTGGCCGATATCATCATCGCCGTCGACGAGCCGCTCGACGCCACCCAGTGCGGCGGCAAGGAAACCTGCCACGGCGCCGACGCCGCCACCGGCGCCCGCTGCATGACCCACGAGCTGTGGGCTACGCTGAATGAGAAAATGGTCGACTACCTCGACTCCGTGTCGCTGCAAGACCTGGTCGACCAGCAGAAGCAAAAGAGCGCCGAACAAAACGTCGTGGTGATGCACCGCAACAACGTGGCTGTCGGCCAAAACTGAAGCATATTGGAGTAATTTGATGAACGCGCCAGAAAAAAACCTCGAGCAGAAATTCGTGCCAGCACCGCACTTCCCGATCTACATGGATTACTCGGCCACCACGCCGATCGATCCGCGGGTCGCCGACAAGATGATTCCGTTCCTGCGCGAGCAGTTCGGCAATCCGGCTTCGCGCAGCCACATGTACGGCTGGTCGGCGGAAGCAGCGGTCGAGGAAGCGCGCGGCCACGTCGCGGCGCTGGTGAATGCCGATCCGCGCGAGATCATCTGGACTTCCGGCGCCACCGAGAGCAACAACCTGGCGCTGAAGGGCGCTGCCCAGTTCTACAAGTCCAAGGGCAAGCACATCATCACGCTCAAGACCGAACACAAGTCGGTGCTCGATACCGTGCGCGAACTGGAGCGCGTTGGTTTCGAAGCGACCTACCTCGAACCGCAGGACAACGGCCTGATCACAGTCGCCCAGCTGGAAGCGGCGATCCGCCCGGACACGATCCTGGTATCGGTCATGCTGGTCAATAACGAGATCGGCGTGATCCAGCCGATCGACGAAATCGGCGAACTGTGCCGCGCGAAAGGCATCATCTTCCACTGCGACGCGGCCCAGGCTACCGGCAAGGTCCACATCGACCTGGCGAAAACCAAGGTCGACCTGATGACCTTCACCGCGCACAAGACCTACGGCCCGAAAGGCATCGGCGCGCTGTACGTGCGCCGCAAGCCGCGCGTGCGCCTGGAAGCGCAGATGCACGGCGGCGGCCATGAGCGCGGCCTGCGCTCGGGCACCTTGCCGACCCACCAGATCGTCGGCATGGGCGAAGCCTTCCGCCTCGCGAAAGAAGAAATGGACAGCGAGATCGTGCACGTCACCGCGCTGCGCGACCGCCTGGCCAAGGGCCTGATGGAGATCGAAGAAGTCTACGTCAACGGCGACATGGAGCACCGCGTGCCGCACAACCTGAACGTCAGCTTCAACTACGTCGAAGGCGAGTCGCTGATCATGGCGATCAAGGACATCGCAGTGTCGTCGGGTTCGGCCTGCACCTCGGCCAGCCTGGAGCCATCGTACGTGCTGCGCGCGCTGGGCCGCAGCGACGAACTGGCGCACAGCTCGATCCGCTTTACCTTCGGCCGCTTCTCGACCGAACAAGACATCGACTTCGCGATCAACCTGCTCAAGTCGAAGGTTGACAAGCTGCGCGAACTGTCGCCGCTGTGGGACATGCACAAAGAAGGGATCGACATCTCGACGATCCAATGGGCAGCCCACTAACCGCACTGAATTTTTAGGAGCATCAAAATGGCATACTCGGACAAAGTGTTGGATCACTACGAAAATCCACGTAACGTCGGCGCGTTCGGCAAGGACGACGGCGACGTCGGCACCGGCATGGTTGGCGCGCCGGCCTGCGGCGACGTGATGAAGCTGCAGATCAAGGTCGGCGCGGATGGCGTGATCGAAGACGCGAAGTTCAAGACCTACGGGTGCGGCTCGGCGATCGCCTCGTCGTCGCTTGTCACCGAATGGGTCAAGGGCAAGACGCTCGACCAGGCGCTGTCGATCAAGAACACGCAGATCGCGGAAGAACTGGCGCTGCCGCCAGTGAAAATCCACTGCTCGATCCTGGCCGAAGACGCGATCAAGGCAGCTGTTGCCGACTACAAGACCAAGCATCCGGCTGCCGCTTAAAGCGAGGGAAATACCATGGCAATTACAGTGACCGAAAAAGCTGCGAAGCACATCAACCGCTACATCGAACGCCGCGGCAAGGGTGTCGGACTGCGGTTCGGTGTGCGCACGACCGGCTGCTCGGGCATGGCCTACAAGCTCGAATACGTCGATGAAGGCACCGCCGACGACGCGGTGTTCGAGTCGAACGGCGTCAAGGTATTCGTCGACCCGAAAAGCCTGCCGTTCATCGACGGCACCGAGCTCGATTTTGCGCGCGAAGGCTTGAACGAAGGCTTCCGCTTCAATAATCCGAACGTCAAGGACAACTGCGGCTGCGGCGAAAGCTTCCGCATTTGAGCGCCGCTGGTCGGAAAGCCGCACCTATGCAGAACCACTTCGACCTGTTCCAGCTACCGGCCACGTTCGCGCTCGACATGGGTGCGCTCGATACGGCCTACCTCGACGTGCAGGGGCGCGTGCACCCGGACCGCTTCATCAATGCGACCGACGCTGAGAAGCGTGTCGCGATGCAGTGGGCCACGCGCGCCAACGAGGCATACCAGACGCTGCGCAATCCGCAAAAGCGCGCGCAGTACCTGTGCGAGCTCAATGGCGTGGACCTGAACACGGAATCGAACACGGCGATGCCGATGGCTTTCCTGATGCAGCAGATGGAATGGCGCGAAGCATTGGGCGAGGCGAGGGCGGCGAAGGACAGCGATGCACTTGACGCGCTTGACGAGCAGGTCAAGCAGGAACGAAAGTCGCGCCTGGCGCTGGTTGGTACGCAGCTTGATGCGGGCGACTTTGAAACGGCAGCGCAAGGTGTTCGCGCGCTGATGTTCCTCGATAAGTTCAGCGAAGAGGTTCACTACGCCTTCGAGGCGCTGGAAGCCTAGCCCGCGTCGTTCCCGCGTGCGCGGGAACGACGTTATAGAATAAGAAATCGGTAACTACATGGCACTTCTGCAAATCTCCGAACCCGGCATGTCGACAGCCCCTCACCAGCACCGTCTGGCAGTAGGCATCGACCTCGGGACCACCAACTCGCTGGTCGCATCGGTCCGCAGCGGCATCCCAGAGGTATTGAGCGACGAAGAGGGCCGCCAGCTGCTGCCGTCGATCGTCCGCTACCTCCCGAACGGGAACGCGCACATCGGCCACAAGGCGCGCCCGCACCAGACCACCGACCCGCGCAACACGGTCGTGTCGGTCAAGCGCTTCATGGGCCGCGGCCTCAAAGACATCGCCTACGCGGAAAACCTGCCATACGATTTCCAGGATTCGCCCGGCATGGTGCAGCTCAAGACTGTCGCCGGGATCAAGAGTCCGGTAGAGATCTCGGCCCAGATCCTGGCCACCCTGCGCCAGATCGCGGAAGACTCGCTCGGCGACGAACTGGTGGGCGCCGTGATCACCGTGCCTGCCTACTTCGACGACGCCCAGCGCCAGGCCACCAAGGACGCGGCCCAGCTGGCCGGCCTGAATGTCCTGCGCCTTCTCAGCGAACCAACCGCCGCAGCGATTGCCTACGGCCTCGATCACGCCTCCGAAGGCATCTACGCCGTGTATGACCTCGGCGGCGGCACCTTCGATATCTCGATCCTCAAGCTGTCCAAGGGCGTGTTTGAAGTGCTGTCCACCGGCGGCGACTCCGCGCTCGGCGGCGACGACTTCGACCACCGCCTGTTCTGCTGGATCGTCGAACAAGCCAGGCTGGCGCCGCTGTCTGACGAAGACACCGCGACCGTGATGGTCAAGGCGCGCGAGGCCAAGGAACTGCTGTCGACGAACCACGAAACGGCCATCGACGCGATGCTGAATTCTGGCGAGATCGTGCATGTCACCGTGACGGCGGAAGTCTTCGCCGATATCACCAGGCACCTGGTCGGCAAGACCATGACCGCGATTAAGAAAGCCATGCGCGACGCCGGCGTATCGGTCGAGGATGTCGACGGCGTGGTGATGGTCGGCGGCGCAACCCGCATGCCGCACGTGCGCCGCGCAGTCACCGAATTCTTCAAGACCATCCCGCACGCGAACATCGACCCGGACAAAGTGGTCGCACTCGGCGCCGCCATCCAGGCCAACCTGCTGGCCGGTAACCGCGCCCCAGGCGACGACTGGCTATTGCTGGACGTCACCCCGCTGTCGCTCGGCATCGAGACGATGGGCGGCCTGGTCGAGAAAATCATCCCGCGCAATTCGACGATTCCATGCGCCCGCGCGCAGGAGTTCACCACCTTCAAAGACGGGCAGACCGCGCTGGCGGTGCACGTTCTGCAGGGCGAGCGCGAACTGGTCACCGATTGCCGTTCGCTGGCGCGCTTCGAGCTGCGCGGGATTCCGCCGATGGCGGCCGGCGCGGCGCGCATCCGCATCACCTACCAGGTCGACGCGGACGGCCTGCTGTCGGTATCGGCGCGCGAAACGCGCTCCGGCGTCGAAGCATCGATCACCGTCAAGCCGTCGTACGGCCTGGCCGACGACGAAGTCGCGCGCATGCTGCAGGACTCGTACACCTCGGCCAAGGAAGACATGGTGCTGCGCGCGCTGCGCGAAGAAGAAGTCGAGGCAGACCGCATCCTGCTGGCGACCAGCTCCGCGCTCGACACCGACAGCGCGCTGCTCGACGAACAAGAGCGCATTGCGATCGCCGCGCTGATGAACAAGGTGCGCGACGCGATCGCGTCGCCGCTCGATCATGCGAACGTCGCCGCCAAGCAGTCGGCGCTGCATTCGGCTGTGGCCGACCTTGCGCACGGCACCGAGGACTTCGCGTCGCGCCGCATGGACCAGAGCGTGCGCAGCGCGCTGGCCGGCAAGAAGCTCGACGAAGTCTGAACGAACATATACATATTCAAGAGGTAACCACGTGCCACAAATCGTCATCCTTCCACATCCCGAGTACTGCCCTGAAGGCGCCGTGCTCGAAGCGCCGACCGGCCAGTCGGTGTGCGACACGCTGCTCGCAAACGACATCGAAATCGAGCACGCATGCGACCGCGTGTGCGCCTGTACCACCTGCCACGTGCTGATCCGCGAAGGCTTCAACTCGCTCAACGAGCTGGAAGAAGACGAAGAAGACCTGCTCGACCGCGCCTGGGGCCTCGAGCCTGTATCGCGCCTGTCGTGCCAGGCCATCGTTGGCACCGAAGACCTGGTGGTCGAACTGCCGAAGTACACGATCAATCACGCGGCTGAAAAAAGCCACTGACCGGAGCGCGCAATGAAGTGGAGCGATATCCCGGCGATTGCCGAAGCACTGTACGACAAGCATCCGGACGTCGATCCCGCCGCCGTGCGCTTCGTCGACCTGCATAACTGGGTAGTGGAACTGGAAGGCTTCGACGACGACCGCACCCGCGGCGGCGAGAAGGTTTTGGAAGCGATTCAACAGGCGTGGATCGATGAAGCGCGCTGATACCAAACCGCAGGGCGTCAGTCTGCCGCCGGAAGTCCGTCCCGGCCAGTCCATCGAGCTGCTGCAGGAACTGCACATCCTCACGCGCGACGGCAAGCTGAACCAGGACAGCCGCCGCAAGCTCAAGCAGGTCTACCACCTGTACCAGTTCATCGAGCCGCTGCTCAAGGAAGTCGAGCAGGACCATCCCGGCATTTCGCTGGTCGACCACGGCGCCGGCAAGTCCTATCTCGGGTTCATTTTGTACGACCTGTTCTTCAAGGGACTCGATGACGGCTCGCGCATCTACGGCATCGAGACGCGCGAAGAGCTGGTGCAGAAGTCGACCGAACTGGCGCAAAGGCTGGGCTTCCCCGGCATGTCGTTCCTGAACCTGTCGGTGGCTGAATCGACCAGGTCGGACCAGCTGCCGGCCCGTATCGACATCGTGACCGCGCTCCATGCCTGCAACACCGCCACCGACGACGCCATCGACTTCGCGCTGAAGAAGCATGCCAAGTTCATGGTGCTGGTGCCGTGCTGCCAGGCCGAAGTGGCCAGCGTCCTGCGCAAGAACAAGGGCAAGGACCTGGGCAAGAGCGCGCTGACCGAAATCTGGCGCCACCCGCTGCACACGCGCGAATTCGGCAGCCAGGTGACCAACGTGCTGCGCTGCCTGCAGCTCGAAGCGCATGGCTACCAGGTCAACGTGACGGAACTGGTGGGCTGGGAGCACTCGATGAAAAACGAGTTGATCATCGCCAGCTACAAGAACCTGCCGCGCAAGCGTCCGACCGAACGCCTTCAAGAAGTGCTGGCGACGCTGGGCCTCGAAGAGATGGGCCAGCGTTTCTACAGCGAGAAACTGGCCGAAGCCGAAACCATGTCGGCCGGATAACACCACGAGACGAACAAGATGAGCGAACACTGGATCGACCTGCGTAGCGACACCGTCACCCAACCGGGCGACGCGATGCGCGCCGCCATGCAGCGCGCCGAAGTCGGCGACGACGTGTACGGCGACGACCCGACCGTCAATCGATTGCAGCAAACGGCAGCCGAGATGTTCGGCTACGAGGCGGCCCTGTTCGCGCCATCCGGCACGCAAACCAACCTGATTGCGCTGATGGTCCACTGCGGCCGCGGCGATGAATATTTAGTCGGACAGGAAGCGCACACCTTCAAGTACGAAGGCGGCGGCGCGGCGGTCCTCGGCAGCATCCAGCCGCAGCCGATCGCCAACCAGCCTGACGGCAGCATTGCGCTAGCCGATATCGAGGCCTACATCAAGCCGGACGACATCCACTTCGCGCGCACCCGCGTGCTCGCGCTGGAGAATACGATCGGCGGGCGCGTACTTGGCGCCGACTACATCGCAGCGGCCACCAGCCTCGCACATGCTCGCGGCCTGGCCACCCACCTCGATGGCGCGCGCATCTGCAACGCCGCGGTCAAGCAAGGCATCAGCCTGCGTGATGCAACGGCCGGTTTCGATACCGTGTCGGTCTGCCTGTCGAAAGGCCTTGGCGCACCGGTAGGTTCGGTATTGTGCGGTCCGACGAAATTCATCGAACAGGGCAAGCGCTGGCGCAAGATGCTCGGCGGCGGCATGCGCCAGGCCGGCATCCTCGCCGCCGCCGGCCTGTACGCGCTGGAGCATAACATCGATCGGCTGGCCGATGACCACGTCAACGCCGCCGCGCTCGCGCAGGGACTGTCGGCCATCGACGCCCTGACGATCAACGCCCCGCAAACCAACATCTTCTGGATGGACGTGCCTGCCGCCGCCTGCGAGCCGCTGCGCGCCGCGCTTGAGCGCGAACGCATCCGCGCCACGGTCGGTCCGCGCATGCGCCTGGTGACGCACCTGGACGTCAGCGCGCTTGACGTCGAGCGCACCATCGCCGTATTCACCGCATTTTTCAAAGACTGGCGCAATAATTCATGACCGACTCCTCGATTCGCCTGGCCAAGCGCGTGGCCGAAATGATTCCATGCTCACGCGCGGAGGCAGAGCGCTACATCGCGGGCGGCTGGGTCAGCGTCGATGGCGCGGTGGCGGAAGATCCGGGCATGCGCGTGCTCGACCAACAGGATGTAGTGCTGCACCCGGATGCGAGGGCGGACGAGATCCCGCCGGTGACCATCCTGCTGCACAAGCCTGCTGGCTACAACGCTGGCATCGGCAGCGACGGCATGCCGGCGCTGAACCTGGTCACGGGCGACACCCTGGTGCCGGCCGATCATGGCAAGCAGGTGCGCTTCCTGAAGCGCCATACGAACAACCTGACGATTGCGTCGCCGCTCGAGACCGTGGCGAGCGGGCTGGTGGTCTATACGCAGGACTTCCGCGTGGCGCGCAAGCTGGTGGAAGAGGGCATGCGCGTCGAGAACGAGTACATCGTCGAAGTCTCGGGGGCGATCAGCGAGCGCGGTCTGGCGCTGCTGAATCATGGCCTGCCGTTTAACGGCAAGCCGATTGCGCCGATGAAGGTGAGCTGGCAAAACGAAACGCGCCTGCGTTTCGCGGCCAAAGGCGTCAAGCCGGGACAGCTGGAGCACATGTGCCGCATGGTCGGCTTGACGGTGGCGGGCATGAAGCGCATCCGTATCGGGCGACTGCCGATGGCGGGGCTGCCAGTCGGCCAGTGGCGCTACCTGCACGACTACGAACGCTTCTAACGGGCTGCATGCATCGGCGGATGCGTACCTTATCCGCCCTGCGGCCCGCGTACGTCAACTGCAGGGCGGATACACGTGGCTGCCGCCAAGGCTGTATCCGCCGTTTTCTCAGAACGCTTCCCAGTTGGTGTCGGCACCGTTTGCTACAGCAAGCCGGCGTGGCTTCACCGCGGCCGCACGGGCCGCTGGCTTGATCGCGACCGGCGGCTTGGCGACCACGCGGCGCCCATGAACATCGCCCACGTTAAACACGCTGACCACGCCTGCCAGCGCCTTGGCCTGCTCCTGCAGCGAGCCCGCAGCCGCAGCCGCCTCTTCGACCAATGCCGCATTCTGCTGCGTGACCTGGTCCATCTGGCTGATCGCCATGTTGATCTGCTCGATGCCCGAAGTCTGTTCGAGGCTGGCCGATGCGATCTCGGACATGATGTCGGTAACGCGCGTGATCGACCGAACGATTTCGGTCATGGTGGTGCCAGCCTCGTCGACCAGTCGCCCGCCCGCATCGACCTTCGCGACCGAGTCGTTGATCAGGGTCTTGATCTCCTTTGCGGCAGCCGCAGAACGCTGCGCAAGGTTGCGCACTTCGGATGCGACGACCGCAAAGCCGCGGCCCTGTTCACCCGCACGCGCCGCTTCAACCGCCGCATTGAGCGCCAGGATATTGGTCTGGAACGCGATGCCATCGATGACGCCGATGATGTCGACGATCTTGCGCGACGATTCATTAATCGAGGCCATGGTGACAACCACTTCGGATACCACCGTGCCACCCTTGACCGCCACTGCCGATGCGGATACGGCCAGCGCGTTGGCCTGGCGTGCGTTGTCCGCATTCTGCTTGACGGTGCTGGTCAGTTCTTCCATCGACGACGCGGTCTCTTCCAGCGAGCTGGCCTGCTGTTCGGTGCGCGACGACAGGTCCATATTACCAGCCGCGATTTCCTGCGACGCGGTCGAAATCATGTCGGTGCTGGTGTGGACTTCGACGACGGTTTTCAGCAGGCTTTCGTTCATGCGCTTGAGCGCGGCGAGCAGTTGTCCCACTTCGTCGCGTGAGCTGACATCGATTTCAGTGCGCAGGTCGCCCATGGCAACCGTCTCGGCAAGGGTCACTGCGCGGGCGAGCGGACGCGTGATGCTGCGTGCGAGCAGCCATGCCATGATGGCGCCAAGGACCAGGCTGATACCGCCCAGCGCGAGCATGTTCGTGATTGCGCGCGCATAGACTTCATCGATGGTGGCGTCGGCCTTGTCGAACAGCGCCTTCTGGAACACGGCGACCTGTTCGACGGACTCGATGTATGCGGTCATTGCAGGCATCATCTTGCTGTCGACCAGCGCCTGCACGTCTTCCGGCGTGGCGGCAGCGTCGGTCTTGAGCGCGAATGCGCTGTCGCGGGCGGCAATGTAAATCTTTCGTTTTACAGCGACTTCATCGAAGCGGCGCTTGCCTTCGTCGCTCTGGATCAGCGTTTCGAGCTCTTTCTGGATTTCGGAAACGCGTGCGCTTGTCTTCTTCATTTCGGTGTCGAAGTAGAGCTGGTCAGCTACGCTCTCGCTTTTAACCTTGGCGAAGGTACGAACCGCATTGACTGCGGTCCCTTTCAGCCATTCGCCGGCCAGCTGCTGCTTGTACGCGGTGGATTTCATCTCACCTTTAGCCTCAGCAATATTGGCCAGTTCCCAGATGCCTACCGCCACCATTGCACCCATTAATACCAGGATCGCGCCAAATGCCGATCCGAGCCGAATACCGATTTTCACATCTGAAATCTTCATCTTAATTTTCCAAGTCTTTGAACGAGCGAGTGTTTCTAAACCGTCAAGCGACCAACGGCCATGCATTGCCTAGGTACCACTTGAGATGTAACAGGGTAGCCGAGCCAGCTGGAGAACAGGTATGAATAAAGCGCAGGTTCGGAAAAGGCGATAGCAATCCGATATTTAAATGATGTTTTAGTGCAACATTTAAATAAGATATTTCATCAAATAAATTAATATTGATTGTGAGCAATGTTAGAAACGTCTCAATGCTAGTGTCCAGCGTCGCACTCACTGCATTTTTCCCTGTAAGGTATGCTGTGCGTTTTCGGAGGAGCCGCCGACCATGCCTTCCCTGCTTGACAACATTATCTGGAGCTGCCTCAGCGGAGCGCACGCGAAGTTTGCGAGCGGCACCGCCGACGCGCGCCGCTACGCTCCCGGGTTCTCGCCGATCGTCGCCTTTCCTGACCCCGAACGCCCCAATTTCGCGGCACTGCGTGCATTTTGCGAACCGGGTGAGCACTTCTACTGCGACGGGTGGTCAGGCGCGGCGCCGGAAGGATGGCGCATTGAGGCCGAGTCCACGATGTTCCGCATGGTGTGGGACGCGCCAGTGCCGCTTGTTGACGAAGCCGGCGACGCCATCGCGCTGCGTCCCGAACACGCGCAGCAGGCGTTCGACCTGGCCATGCTGACGCGCCCGGGACCGTTCGGGTTGCGGACGCCGGAACTGGGTGAATACTTCGGTTACTTCGACAATGGGCGGCTGGTCGCGATGGCCGGGGAGCGAATGGCTGCGGATGGACTGCGCGAAATCAGCGGCGTGTGCACCCATCCGGATTTCCAGGGCAAGGGTTTGGCGCGCAGCTTGATGTCCAAGCTCGTGATGCGCCAGCTGCAGCGCGGCGAGACACCGTTCCTGCATGTCATGAGCGCCAATGCGAACGCCCATGCGCTCTATCTGCGCATGGGGTTCAAAGACTACAAGGAGACGGTGGTGCGGGTCGTTGCCCCGTATTAGCGGCTAGCGTTTCTTCAGGATGGAGCCCAGCACGCCGCGGATAATTTCGCGGCCCACCTGCGACCCGATGGTGCGCGCCGCGGACTTCATCATCGCCTGTACCGGCGACTCGCGTTTGCCGGATCCGCCGAACAGCCCGCCCAGCATGCCGCCGAGCGACGCTTCGCCGGCCGGTGCCGGTTTGGCGGTCGGGACTTCGGCCTTCAACGATACCTCCTTTGCCGCAGCCGCCGCTACGCGCGCGGTAATCATCTCGTGGGCCGACTCGCGGTCCACGGTTTTTTCATACACGCCGGCGACGATCGAACGGGCCTCGACCTGCTTGCGCTCGGCCGCGTCGATCGGCCCGATCTGCGAGGCAGGGGGCAGGATGAATGTGCGTTCCACCATGTTGGGACGGCCCTTCTCATCGAGGAAGGACACCAGCGCTTCGCCCACGCCAAGCTCGGTGATGACCTGCGCAGTGTCGAGGGCAGGGTTGGGCCGGAAGGTTTCGGCCGCCGCCTTGACGGCCTTCTGGTCGCGCGGCGTGTAGGCGCGCAGCGCGTGCTGGACGCGGTTGCCCAGCTGGCCCAGCACCGTCTCCGGAATGTCGAGCGGATTTTGCGTGACGAAGAATACGCCGACGCCTTTCGAGCGGATCAGCCGCACCACCTGTTCGATCTTTTGCAGCAGGGCTTTTGGCGCCTCGTCGAACAGCAGGTGCGCCTCGTCGAAGAAGAACACCAGCTTCGGTTTATCGAGGTCGCCCACTTCGGGCAGGTTCTCGAACAGCTCCGACAGCATCCACAGCAGGAACACGGAGTACAGCCGCGGTGAGTTCATCAGCTTGTCGGCGGCGAGGATGTTGACCACGCCCTTGCCGCGCGCATCGGTCTGCAGCAGGTCGTCGATATTGAGCATCGGCTCGCCGAAGAATTTGTCGCCGCCTTGTTCCTCGATGCCGATCAGGCCGCGCTGGATCGCGCCGACGCTGGCCGCGGAGATGTTGCCGTATTCGGTGCGGTAGTCGGCGGCGTTGTCGCCGACATGCTGCAGCATCGTGCGCAGGTCGCGCGTGTCGAGCAGCAGCATGCCGTTATCGTCGGCGACCTTGAAGACCAGCTGCAGCACGCCTTCCTGCGTGTCGTTCAGGTTCAGCATGCGCGCCAGCAGCAGGGGGCCGAGGTCGGAAATCGTCGCACGCACCGGATGCCCCTGTTCGCCGAAGACGTCCCAGAAGGTCACCGGGCAGCCGGCCCATTGCGGCGCCTCGACGCCGAGCGCCTGAAGGCGCGTGGCCATTTTTTCGGACAGCGCGCCGGGCTTCGCCATGCCGGACAGGTCGCCCTTGACGTCGGCCATAAAGACAGGCACTCCGATGTCGGACAGTGCCTGCGCCATCACTTGCAGCGTGACGGTCTTGCCGGTGCCGGTGGCGCCTGTGATGCAGCCGTGGCGATTGACGAGGTTGGGGAGGGGGCCGAGCGTGGAGGAGGTGGCTTTTGCAATCTGCAGTGGCGTAGGCATGTCAGGGCTCGCACGGAGTGGAAGTAGTTAATGATACTTCAAGACTCCGTGAGCGGCCGCCCTACGATATTGCTTGCGCCTTCTTGACCTTCACCGGCTTCGGCAGCTGGATCAACCGCGTACCGGCCAGTCGGTCATGCAGGAACTGTCCATTCTTGTCGGCCAGCGCGGTCATGCCCCACAGGACGACATTGATGGCCAGCGCGGCGCTGATCTGGCCTTTGCTGGTCAGGCCGAATGCGTAGCAGATTGCCAGGGCAGGGAATACCCAGCCCCACGCCAGCACGTAGCGCAGCAGGGCCGTTTTGAACGGAACGGTCGCGTGCCCCAGCTTGACGAGCTTGATACGCCAGGTCTTCATCGCCAGCGTATGGCCGCTGCCGGTCCACGAATGAATGAAGTAGGCGCCGGAGGCGAGGAACAGCACGACCTGGCTACCGTATTCCTGTACCTGCCCGCCTTGCAGCCTCTGCGTCGCGAACAAAAACACGAACAGCGCGAACATGACCACGGCGGTCAGCAGGAACGCTTCATAAACCAGGCAGATAAAACGGCGTTTCAGGGTTGGCGTTGCGATGATCGGCTTACTATTTTGCATTTGGTACGGGCGGAGCCGGCTGGGCCGGTGGGGTGAATGGAGGCGGTACGTTGCCAGGCGCCGGGCCTTGCGGTGGTACAGGCGACGGCAGCGGCGGCGCGCCGGCCGGCTTGGCGAGCTCGGCGCCCGGCCTGGATGGCGTGGCCCCGGCCTTGCGCTTGCGCGCGGCCTCGGCGGCGAGTTTCTGTTTTTGTTCTTCGGGAAGCTGCTGATATTGCTCCCATTTGGCGCTGCGCTGGTCCTTGTCGATCTTCTTGACGCGCGCATAGTTTTCACGCGCCACTTTGCGCTGTTCGGGCGTCAGCTTGACCCATTCGCGCATGCGTTCGTGCATGCGCTGCTGTTCGGCCGGCTGCATCGACGAGAAGCGGTTGGCAATCTCCAGCCATTTCGGCTTGCGCGCCGTTTCCATCCGGTCCCATTCGCCTTGCAGGGGCGCGAGCGCGGCTTGCTGGGCCGGTGTCAATTCCTTCCAGCCTGGCTTGGTCGCGGCAGCCGGCGACGGGACGGCGCCAGCCTTCGGCGGGGCCGCGTAAACACCGGCGTGGGCTAACAAGGAGACTGCGGCGGCCACTGCGGCTGCCCGGACGAGCTCCCAGATCATTGGGCGCGCTCGTCGACGTAGGCGTTAAAGCCCTGGTCGAGGTAGGCGGTCAGCGGCAGTTCGTCGGACAGCACGCCAGCGTCCAGCTCGGCGACTTCGGCGATGCGCTGTTCTTCCTGGTATTGATAGATGCCGGTCAGGCCAACGACCATGACCATCAGCGGCACGGCGACGCCCATGCGGCCGAGCCATTCGAACGAGAACAGGGAAGAGGCATTGCCGGCAATGGCGCGCTGGGCGGCGCGCAGCGGGATGGCGTTGGCTTTCTTGCGCGATACCGCAAGCTTGCGCGCGGCGGCCAGGCGGTCCGTGGTCGAAGGCGGCAGGTGATCGAGATTGTCGTTCAAGGCGTGTCTTACCTTGTACGCGAAATTGAGGTCGTCGGTGTTCATAGTTTAATTCCCTTGGCTTTGAGCGACGCCGCCAGCGTGTGCGTGGCGCGCGAGCAATGCGTCTTGACGCTGCCCTCCGAACATCCCATCGCCTCGGCCGTTTCAGCCACGTCCATGTCTTGCCAGTAACGCATGAGGAAGGCTTCGCGTTGACGCGCCGGGAGTTTTTGTACTTCGGCCTCGATCAAACCCAGCGTCTGCATGCGTTCGAACTGGTCCGCGGTCGACTCGACCGCCCGCGATCCGTCCTCGGCCTCGTAGGCGTCGAGTATATCAAAGTCGTCATGCTCGCCATCGCGCTTTCCCAGCCCCGAAAACAGGCTGATCCAGGTATTGCGGACCTTTTCGCGGCGGAAGTAATCGAGGATGGTGTTTTGTAAGATGCGCTGGAACAGCATCGGCAATTCGGCGGCCGGTTTATCCCCGTATTTTTCGGCGAGCTTGATCATCGCGTCCTGCACGATATCAAGAGCGGACTCATCCTTGCGAACCGCATACACGGCCTGCTTGAATGCGCGCTTTTCTACATGCGCGAGAAAATCGGAGAGTTCTTTATCTGTTGCCATGCAAGAGGAGGAACGGTACGGCCGGTCTCGGATGGCCGGGTGGAAAAACTGAGGCATGCTAGCAAATTACGCGCTGCCTTGCTGAATATTTACGGTTTTTGGCGATAAATGCACCAAAAAATGCGGTTTTTTTATCTTGACCAAAATGGTGCAACGCAGTAAGGTTACAGCACGCTTTGCAATCCCGAAGCTCAGGTCAGTCGCGGCCGGCTCACAACGCCCGCAACGATTTGACGCGCTTTCATATGTAGGCAGTTTGCTCTAACCCGCGCCACAAGCGTGAGAGGTTCGCATAACCGCTGCAGAAACTCATGCCAAACGAGTTGCGTTTAGCGTCAGTTCGTAACGTATCTATGGGTACGTGAAGGACCGGCGTGACCGCAGAAAGAAGGGAAGCCTGAGCACTGTCGCGGCACGCGTATTTCGTTAGGAAAGAGCATCCGATCACCTCCCAATGGGTTTTGAAAGGAATGTATCATGAGTAACGAATCAGCAGCTCCCATCACGGGCGCTGAGATAGTCGTGCGTTGCCTGGCCGAAGAGGGCGTCAAGCACGTCTTTGGTTATCCGGGCGGGGCAGTCCTCTATATCTACGACGCCATCTTCCAGCAAGACAAATTCCAGCACGTATTGGTGCGCCATGAACAGGCGGCCGTCCACGCTGCCGACGCCTACTCGCGCAGCTCGAATACGGTTGGGGTAGCGCTGGTCACCTCCGGACCGGGCGTCACCAATGCCGTCACCGGCCTGTCGACCGCGTACATGGACTCGATCCCGATGGTGGTGATCTCCGGCCAGGTGCCGAGCCACGCCATTGGCCAGGACGCCTTTCAGGAATGCGACACGGTGGGCATCACCCGCCCCGTGGTCAAGCATAACTTCCTGGTCAAGGATGTCCGCGACCTCGCCTTGACCATCAAGAAAGCATTCTTCATCGCCAGGACCGGCCGTCCGGGACCGGTGCTGGTCGATATCCCTAAAGACATCAGCATGCACAAGTGCGTCTACGATTATCCGAAGGAGATCGAGATGCGCTCGTACAAGCCGGTGGACAAGGGCCACACCGGGCAGATTCGCAAGGCGGTGCAGATGCTGCTGCAGGCCGAACGGCCGATGATCTATAGCGGCGGCGGCGTCATCCTCGCGAATGCCGCTCCGGAACTGAACCGCATCGTCGACAAGCTCGGTTTCCCGGTCACCAACACCTTGATGGGCCTGGGCGGCTGCCGCGCGTCGAACAAGAACTTCGTCGGCATGCCTGGCATGCACGGCACCTACGAAGCGAACATGGCGATGCAGCACTGCGACGTCCTGATCGCCATTGGCGCCCGTTTCGACGACCGCGTGATAGGCAACCCCAAGCACTTCGCCTCGAATCCGCGCAAGATCATCCACATCGACATTGATCCATCCTCGATTTCCAAGCGGGTCAAGGTCGACATTCCGATCGTCGGCAACGTCAAGGAAGTGCTGGTCGAATTCTTGGCCCAGCTCGATGCCGCCGAGATCAAGCCGAACGCCGCCGCCGTCCAGGACTGGTGGAAGCAGATCGACGAATGGCGCGGCCGCGAATGCCTGAAGTACCAGGATTCCGACATCCTGATCAAACCGCAGTCGGTCATTGAAAAAGTGTGGGAAGTGACCAAGGGCGACGCCTTCATCACCTCCGACGTCGGCCAGCACCAGATGTGGGCCGCGCAGTACTACCCGTTCGACAAGCCGCGCCGCTGGATCAATTCCGGCGGCCTGGGCACGATGGGCGTCGGCCTGCCGTACGCCATGGGCGTGCAGATGGCCAATCCCGATGCGACGGTCGCCTGCATCACCGGCGAAGGCTCGATCCAGATGTGCATCCAGGAGCTTGCCACCTGCAAGCAGTACCACCTGACGCCAAAGATCATCATGCTCAACAACCGTTTCCTCGGCATGGTGCGCCAGTGGCAGGAGATTGACTACGGCTCGCGCTATTCCGAGTCGTACATGGACTCGCTGCCGGACTTCGAAAAGCTTGCCGAGGCCTATGGCCACGTGGGCATGAAGATCGAAAAACCGGGCGACGTCGACGGCGCCTTGAAAGAAGCGTTCGGCATGAAGGACCGCCTCGTGTTCATGAACTTCATCACCGACCAGTCCGAGAACGTCTGGCCGATGGTCAAGTCGGGCAAGGGCCTGTCCGAAATGCTGCTCGGATCGGAGGACCTGTAAATGCGCCATATTATTTCTGTACTACTTGAGAACGAAGCCGGTGCGTTGTCGCGCGTCGTGGGCCTGTTCTCCGCGCGCGGCTACAACATCGAAACGCTGACCGTTGCACCGACCGAAGACGCCACCCTGTCGCGCATGACCATCGTCACCAGCGGCTCGGACGACATCATCGAGCAGATCACCAAGCACCTGAACCGGCTGATCGAAGTCGTCAAGGTGGTCGACCTAACCGAAGGCGCGCACATCGAGCGCGAGCTCATGCTGATCAAGGTCAGGGCGGTCGGCAAGGAACGCGAAGAGATGAAGCGCACCGCCGACATTTTCCGCGGCCGCATCATCGACGTCACCGAGAAGACCTACACGATCGAACTGACCGGCAACAAGGGCAAGCTCGACGCGTTCATCGACTCCATCGACCGCGCCTCGATTTTAGAGACCGTGCGCACCGGCGGATCGGGCATCGGCCGCGGCGAACGCATCCTCAAAGTTTAAATTCAAATACCCCACACTAAAGAATATAGGACCCCACCATGAACGTTTTCTACGACAAAGACTGCGACCTCTCCCTCGTTAAAGGCAAGAACGTTGCCATCATCGGCTACGGCTCGCAAGGCCACGCGCACGCGCAGAACCTGAACGACTCCGGCGTCAATGTGACTGTCGGCCTGCGCAAGGGCGGCGCATCCTGGAACAAGGTCGAGCAGGCTGGCCTCAAGGTTGCCGACGTCAACGACGCGATCAAAGCGGCCGACATCATCATGATCCTGTTGCCGGACGAAAACATCGCCCAGGTCTACAACGAAAACGTCGCGCCGAACGCCAAACAAGGCGCGGTGCTGGCCTTCGCGCACGGCTTCAACGTCCACTACGGCCAGGTCGTGCCGCGCGCCGACCTCGACGTCATCATGATCGCCCCGAAAGCGCCAGGCCACACCGTGCGCGGCACCTACGCTGCCGGCGGCGGCGTGCCGCACCTGATCGCCGTGTACCAGGACAAGTCGGGTTCGGCACGCGACATCGCGCTGTCGTATGCGATGGCCAACGGCGGCGGCCGTGCCGGCATCATCGAAACCAACTTCCGCGAAGAAACCGAGACCGACCTGTTCGGCGAACAGGCCGTGCTGTGCGGCGGTGCGGTTGAATTGATCAAGGCCGGTTTCGAGACGCTGACCGAAGCTGGTTACGCGCCGGAGATGGCTTACTTCGAGTGCCTGCACGAGCTCAAGCTGATCGTCGACCTGATCTACGAAGGCGGCATCGCGAATATGAACTACTCGATTTCGAACAACGCGGAATACGGCGAATATGTCACCGGCCCGAAGATCGTGACCGAGCAGACCAAGGAAGCGATGCGCCAGTGCCTGAAGGACATCCAGACGGGTGAGTACGCGAAGAGTTTCATTCTTGAGAACAAGGCCGGCGCGCCGACCCTGATCTCGCGCCGCCGTTTGACGTCCGAGCACCAGATCGAGCAGGTTGGCGAGAAGCTGCGCGCGATGATGCCTTGGATCGCCAAGAACAAGCTGGTGGATCAGTCGAAGAACTAAGTTCACGCGAGCTCAGCATGGGTTCCCGTTTTCGCGGGAACGACGATCTGTCGTCGTTCCCGCGAAAACGGGAACCCATCACCCGTAACAAAATCCCTGGACTCTCCCAAGGCCCCAATCAAACCAATTTGCAACTTTTTATTACCATCCCCCAGCAAATATTGATTTGATTGTATCGTTGACACAACGCGGTCATCCGCGCATCAACCCTTGGAGAAAAACAATGTCGTTCAAAACCGTCCTCGTCCTTGCCAGCGTCGCGCTGGCTTCGCAAGCCTATGCCCAGTCGACCGCCGGCACCATGGTCGTCGTCCCCGCATTCGGCGAAGTCACCCACCCCAACGACGAGGCCCTTGCCCATTTCATGATCGAAGAGCAGGACAAGGATAAGACCGCGGCCGCATCGCGCGTCAACCAGAAGATGAAGCAGGGCACCGAAATCATCCGCAAGGAAGATCCGCGGGCCAAGCTGAAAACCTACGGCTACTACACCTATCCGGTCTACTCGGAAGTTCGCCCGTTGCCAAACGGCACGATGCCGAAGCCAAACATCGTCGGCTGGCGGGTAGGGCAGTATCTGGAAGTAAAGACCCACAACCTGACCGGCCTGCCGAAGACGGCGGCCGCCGCGCAAAAAATCCTGGGGCTGAACGGCCTGAACTACGGCCTCTCCCCGGAGACAACCAAAAAACTCGATGAGCAGCGCATCGCCGTCACCTACAGCAACCTGAGCGAACGCATCGCCTCGATCGCCAAAGCAATGGGCCGCCAGCCGGCTGACGCCGTGCTCGACACGGTCGATTTCGAAGGCTCGGGTAATTACGCCGGCGGCCAGGAGCGCGTCGAAGGCATGGGCATGCGCGCCGCAAAGGCACAAATGGCCGACTCGGGCCAGGTCGCAGAGCCGAGTTTCGAGCCCGGCGAAACCACGCTGCAAATGCGTCTCGTAGGAAAGGTGAAGTTCAAGTAACAGTATCTGTTCGCTAAGTTGGCGGGCCGCCTACTATAATAAGGTGGCCCGGGATACCTGGGCACAGGCGCGCCTCAACAGGGCGCGGCCGCAAAGAGCGACACAATCACTTGAAACGGAAACTTATGCCCTCCTTCCCACGCCGCCGAAAACCCGGAACCCTGTCCGCGAAGCCCGCGAAACTTCCCCGTTTCCGCCGCCGCCAGAAATTCGACGCCGCCGGCATGCCGGTGCGTTCGCGCGGGATCTACCTGCTGCCTAACGCGTTCACGACAGCGGCGCTGTTCTGCGGCTTCTACGCGATCGTCATGTCGATGAACCAGCGCTTCGAATACGCAGCGTGGGCGATTTTCATCGCGATGATCCTCGACAGCCTGGACGGCCGCATCGCGCGCCTGACCAACACCCAATCCGAATTCGGCGCCCAGTACGACAGCCTGTCCGACATGGTGTCGTTCGGCGCCGCGCCCGCGCTGGTGATCTACGAATGGTCGCTGCGCGGCTTGGGCAAGCTTGGCTGGATCGCCGCCTTCGTCTACTGCGCCGGCGCCGCACTGCGCCTGGCCCGCTTCAATACAAACATCGAAGTCGTCGACAAGCGCTTCTTCCAGGGCATGCCCAGCCCTGCGGCCGCGGCGATGGTCGCCGGCTTTGTGCTGCTGATGAACGACCTTGAAATCAGCGGCTTCCGCATGCCGTGGATCTCGTTCGCCATCGCGCTGTTCGCCGGCCTGACGATGGTCACCAACGTGCCGTACTACAGCTTCAAGGACGTGAACTTCCGCAAGTCGGTGCCGTTCATCGTGGTGTTCCTGATCGCGCTGGCGCTGGCGCTGGTCTCGATCGACCCGCCCAAAGTTTTGATGCCGATTTTTGTTTTATATGGTTTATCCGGTTATGCCGTGTATCTCTGGCGCCTTGCGAAGGGCAAGCCAGTGAGCATCGTGCAGACCGACGACGAACCGGTTGACGCGAGCGAGCGCCGCTGACCGTCGACGTTGGTCGATGGCGGGGCGCCTGCAATTTATTTAGCCTATACGGAGCCCCTCCATGACCAACTCGAACCGCCTCATCATTTTTGACACGACCCTGCGCGACGGCGAACAATCGCCGGGCGCATCGATGACCCGCGAGGAGAAGGTCCGCATCGCCCGCCAGCTGGAACGGCTGCGTGTCGACGTCATCGAAGCCGGCTTCGCAGCGGCTTCGCCGGGCGACTTCGAAGCGATCCGCGCAATCGCCAGCGTCATCAAGGACTCCACCATCTGCTCGCTGTCGCGCGCCAATGAACGCGACATCGCGCGCGCCGCTGAAGCGCTGCTGCCGGCGCCGCGCAAACGCATCCACACCTTCATCGCCACCTCGCCGCTGCACATGCAGGTCAAGCTGCGCATGTCGCCTGAACAGGTGCTGGAACAGGCCAAACAGGCCATTCGTTACGCACGCCAGCACACCGACGACATCGAGTTCAGCCCGGAAGACGGCAGCCGTTCGGAAGAAGACTTCCTGTGCCGCGTGCTGGAAGGCGTGATCGCCGAAGGCGCCACCACCATCAACTTCCCCGATACCGTCGGCTACGCGGTGCCGGAAGTATTCGGCGAAACCATCCGCCGCCTGCGCGAACGCATCCCGAACTCGGACAAGGCCATCTGGTCGGTCCACTGCCACAACGACCTCGGCCTCGCGGTCGCCAATTCACTGGCGGGCGTCACCATCGGCGGCGCGCGCCAGATCGAATGCACGATCAACGGCCTGGGTGAAAGGGCTGGGAACACGGCGCTGGAAGAAGTGGTGATGGCGGTGCGCACGCGCCCGGACATCTTCAAGCTTGAACTGGGCATCGACACCACGCAGATCGTGGCCGCGTCGAAGATGGTCTCGCAGATTACCGGCTTCGCGGTGCAGCCGAACAAGGCGGTCGTCGGCGCCAACGCGTTCGCGCACGCATCCGGCATCCACCAGGATGGCATGCTGAAATCGCGCGAGACCTACGAGATCATGCGCGCCGAAGATGTGGGCTGGGCCGCGACCAAGATCGTGCTCGGCAAGCTCTCGGGCCGCAACGCGTTCAAGCAGCGCCTTCAGGAACTGGGTATCGACCTCAAGACCGAGGACGACGTGAACGCGGCGTTCGCGCGCTTCAAGGAACTGGCCGACCGCAAGTCGGAGATCTTCGACGAAGACATCATGGCGCTGGTATCCGACGAAGAGCACGCGAGCGAGGGCGAGCATTACCGCTTCGTCTCGCTGGCGCAGCAGTCCGAGACTGGCAAGACGCCGAAGGCGAAGGTCGTGTTCACCATGGACGGCCAGGAACACACCTGCGAAGGCGAGGGCGACGGCCCGGTCGACGCGACGGTCAACGCGATTGAAAAGCAGGCCGCCAGCGGCGCCGAGCTGGTGCTGTTCTCGATCAACGCGATCAGCAACGGCACCGAGTCGCAGGGCGAAGTGACGATGCGCCTGTCGCGGTCCGGGCGGATTGTGAATGGGGTGGGGTCTGACCCCGACATTATTGTGGCGTCGGCCAAGGCGTACCTGTCGGGGCTGAACAAGCTGCATTCGAAGATCGAGCGGGTCAACCCGCAGCTGTAACAATGCGCAGCAAACTTCGCTAGCGCTCGCGCGCGTAGCGGCTCGGCGGCTGGCCCACATGCCGGCTGAAAGCGGTGCTGAACGTGCTGGCCGAGCCATAACCCACGCGTTCGGCCACTTCGGCGAGCCCTACGTCGTGGTGGCGGAGCAGATCCTTCGCCACCGCCATGCGCCAGGCCAGCAGGTACTCCATTGGCGGCATGCCCACGGCGCGCGTGAACCGGTCGAAGAACGCCGAGCGCGAAAGCGCTGCCTTCTTCGCCAGTTGGGCCATCGTCCAGGTTCGCGCCGGATCGCCATGCATCTGCCGCATCGCTACCGCGAGCCGCT
Organism: Massilia polaris; assembly: GCF_012927275.1. GTDB lineage: Bacteria > Pseudomonadota > Gammaproteobacteria > Burkholderiales > Burkholderiaceae_D > Telluria_A > Telluria_A polaris. Next base: position 118,896 of record NZ_JABBGG010000001.1, read on the forward strand.
CATCGGCCAGTCCGCGCAGCAGTCCCGGAGGTGCGTCTTTCCCCGCCGCCGAGCGCAACGCTTCAATCAGCAGCACTTCCACGAGGCGCGTGAGCACCAGCTCGCGGCCAACCTTCCGCTCGCTCGATTCCTCGGCGACCCCCAGGGACCTCGTTCCGACGGTCTCGCGGCACTTGCTGTCGTCCACCGTGTCATGCACGCCCAAAGCTGCCGGGTCGCGAAACCAGAAATGGCGGAGGCCGATGTTCTGATCGCGCCAGCTGTTCGCGGTCCGGGGATGTCGGCCAGGGACGAACAGGAACGCGCGATCCTGGCGGGCGACAACGCCGCACGCGCGGCGCTGTCTCGCATCAGGATGACGGCGCGTGTCACCAGTCCTGCTTCGTCGCTTCCTGTTCGTCGGGCGGGCAAGTGGTCAGCTTCGGCTTGATCCCGTGCTGCATGCTGTCGATGCCGTCCGGCGCATGGTTCGATTCGATCGTCACGCAATACGTCCCGTTGGCGCCAACCACGCGGTAGCGCCGCCGTCCATACCCGCCCGGATCAATAATCTCGGTGACCTTCGGCGCCTCGTACCATCTGTTCGGCGCCATATCGTGCGCCTTCTGCATCGCGCGCTCCAGCCGCATCTGCGTCGAAATGGATTTGGCGCGAATCAGCTTGCTCTTGTTCGCTTCTTGTAACGCTCGATCAATTCCGCCAACGGCGCTCCTGGCCCGGTCCATCATGCTGATGCCAGGCACGGGCGCAGGCTCCTCGTCGGCGGGTAGATCGGCCGACGCAGATGGAAGCGCTTTACGCTGCCGAGTTGGAGCGGCCTGAACCCGCAGTTGCGGAGCGATGGCCGCGCGTATTGGAATCAGCGGCCGCGGCGCTGTTACCGGCTCCGGCTTCGGTACAAGCAGCCATTGGATGCGACTACCGGAGTCGTTGTCATTATCGACGCTGACCCGGTTGCTGAGACGCCATCCGTACAGCAGTGCCAAGTGTATGGCCACGGTCAGCGCGAGCGCAACCGGCCGGCGGTTATTGTCAGGGAAGGGCGAAGTCGGCGTCATCAAACGGCAGTATAGGCAGGCTCTTGCGCAAACACGACCGTTATATCTGCTAGCTCCGGCTTACGTGCCCTCACTGTAAGATGGACCCTATCTCCATGCATCGAATGAAGTCGCTAAATGAAAAAAAGCATCCACACGAGCCGATGGATATGGATCGGGATCGGCGCAATTGGGGTCATCGCCTATACCTTGCTCTCGCGCGCTGCTCCCGTACCCGGTGAATCCTGCGGTCTTGGTATGGCACCCGGGACTCCCGGGTTTGCAGCGGCTGAAGAGCGTGAGCGCGCCGAGGTAAGGAAGAACGGCTTCCTGCATGTGTGCGAAGCCAACCTTGAGCGATACAAGATTTCGTTCGAACCTATGTCGAGGGCCTACGAGGACCTGGCGTTTCCACCAGTAGAGTTAGCGCGAACCCCATTCTCGCAGTTCAAAAGCATTGGGGGCATGGCGGAAGGCGTGAGCAAGACAAAGTCCCGCCTCTACCGAGGTTTCCAAATGCCAGGCGGTCATATCGTGACCCTTTTCGAGCACGACATGTCCGCGGATGGCACAAGCATCTCGCGCAATCCCGCGGACGAGCCCGAGCGGATCAACGGAATGCCAGCTCGCTTAAGTGTGCTACAGGCTGGCGCCGGCGACGCAATCTCCCACCTTTCGTGGACCGAGGGCCGGCGTTATTACGAACTTTGGATCGGCGCCAACGTTGCTGGCTCACCTCTGCGGGAACAATTATTTGCGTTGGCCAGCTCGCTACCGAGATCGAGCCCGGCCTGTCCAAACGAAATTCCTCCTAAGGAGGTCGTGTTTGGTCCCGATGGGATGCCAGTGATGGAACCGCCGCCTGCGTCTCTTACGGAGTCCGAGATGAAAGCTTATGTCGACGAATTTAACCGTAAAAACACCCCGTGTCGCGGGTGACTCCGTTGAGTTGTCCGCAACCGTTCAATCCTTGAAGAAGCGCCGTTCCTCGTACATCGGGTCCGGCCCGTTCTGCATCATCGACAGCACGCCGCTGCGGTCGAAGTGGACGTGCATCATCGAGTTCCACACGCCGGCTTCCTTGTAGCGGTACGACCATACTTCCAGCTGGGGGAGCGACAGGAACGAGGTCTCGGCCGGCCTGCCGATCGTGCGCAGCACGTCCTCCTTGCGCGACTTGCCTATTTTCAGCGTCGCGAACTTCTCGCCGGTCAGCACCTGCTCGAACGACACCAGCCGTCCGTCGGGCCCGACATTGGCCATCCAGGTGTACTGGCCCATCGGCCCGGTCGCGTATTCCATTACCTGTCCCGTAGGAGCAGGGTAGACGGCCGTCGGCAGCCCGAATTTGGCCTGTGTGTCCGCCACGGTGTCGCCAACAACCGGCGCAGTGCGCGTCAGCCCCACGCACCCCGCCAGCGCGACCACACCTCCAATCATGAGCATCTTGACAAGTTTTTGCATAAAAACTACTCCCGATCCCGAAAAATCCTATGATGCCTCAGCCAACCGCAATGAGCACTGGCTGCACGATGCGTTTTGACATATACTTGCGGGTCTGGCCGTTTGGTCAGCTTTATCCATCGAAGTTCACGGTGCGCTGGGTTCCGACTCTTGCACCGCATGTGAAAGGTAGTATCATGTCCGTAGAAAACATCAACAAAGCCGCGATCATCGCGGACAACGCTCGTGGTCAGAACGACACCGGCTCCCCAGAAGTTCAGGTTGCACTGCTGACCGCACGCATCAACGAACTGAACGGCCACTTCAAGGCACACCAGAAGGATCACCACTCGCGCCGCGGCCTGATCATGATGGTCAACCGTCGTAAGAGCCTGCTGTCCTACCTGAAGAGCAAAGATCTGGGCCGCTACCGCGACCTGATCGCTAAACTCGGCCTGCGTAAATAATTTTTGCGGCACAAGATTTAGTGAAATGCCTGCGTCAGTTCGCTGTCGCGGGCATTTTTCATTTAAAAAGCAGTAAATAAGTCGTAAAGGCAACCTTGGTTGTCTGTGGTGAGGTGAACGACAGCTCCTGAAAATCTGTCGGCAAATAGAAAGGGATTACCCATGTTACAGTTTAATAAAGTTACCAAAACCTTCCAGTACGGCCAACACACCGTGACCCTGGAAACCGGCGAAATCGCTCGTCAAGCTTCCGGCGCCGTCATGGTGTCGATCGAAGATACGGTCGTGCTGGCAACCGTCGTTGCACGCAAGGACGCCAAGCCGGGCCAGGACTTCTTCCCGCTGACGGTCGACTACGTCGAGAAAACTTATGCAGCAGGTAAAATCCCAGGCGGCTTCTTCAAGCGTGAAGGCCGTCCATCCGAAAAAGAAACCCTGACCTCGCGTCTGATTGACCGTCCGATCCGTCCGTTGTTTCCAGAAGGTTACCTGAACGAAGTCCAGGTCATCATTCACGTCCTGTCGGTCAACCCTGAGATCGATCCGGACATCGCCGCGATGATCGGCGCATCGGCAGCCCTGTCGGTTTCCGGCGTACCGTTCAACGGCCCGGTCGGCGCAGCGCGCGTCGGCTACGCCAACGGCCAGTACATCCTGAACCCGACCACCACGCAGCTCAAGACCTCGGAAATGGACCTGGTTGTCGCCGGTACCGAGACCGCTGTGCTGATGGTCGAATCGGAAGCCAAGCAGTTGTCCGAAGAAATCATGCTGGGCGCAGTCGTGTTCGGTCATGACCAGATGAAAGCAGTCATCGACGCGATCCACGACCTGGTACGCGACGGCGGCAAGCCGGAAGTTGAGTGGATCGCTCCTGCCAAGAACGAAGCGCTGATCGCCCGCGTGAAAGAACTGGCCGACGCCAAGATCAACGAGACCTACCAGATCAAGGACAAAGTAGCCCGTACCGCCAAGTTGAAGTCGACCTTCGCCGACGTCTACGCGGCACTCAAGTCCGACGCTGAAGCGAGCGGCGTAGCTGCGGCCGATAACGTCGACGTCGGCAACGTCCTGTTCGACATCGAAGCCAAAGTTGTGCGCTCGCAAATCCTGAACGGCGAGCCGCGCATCGACGGTCGCGACACCCGCACCGTGCGTCCGATCGCGATCCGCACCAGCGTCCTGCCGCGTACCCACGGCTCGGCGCTGTTCACCCGCGGTGAAACGCAGGCGCTGGTCGTCGCTACCCTCGGCACCGCACGCGACAGCCAGAAGATCGACGCGCTGATGGGCGAGTACACCGATTCCTTCATGATGCACTACAACATGCCTCCGTTCGCCACCGGCGAAACCGGCCGTGTAGGCACCCCGAAGCGCCGCGAAATCGGCCACGGCCGCCTGGCCAAGCGCGCGCTGATCGCTGCGCTGCCAGCACCTGAAGACTTCAGCTACTCGGTACGCCTGGTTTCGGAAATCACCGAATCGAACGGTTCGTCGTCGATGGCTTCGGTCTGCGGCGGCTGCCTGGCGCTGATGGACGCCGGCGTTCCGATGAAGGCACACGTTGCCGGTATCGCGATGGGCCTGATCAAGGAAGGCGGCAAGTTCGCAGTCCTGTCCGACATCCTGGGCGACGAAGATCACCTCGGCGACATGGACTTCAAGGTTGCTGGTACTGCCGCTGGCATTACCGCGCTGCAGATGGACATCAAGATCATGGGCATCACCAAGGAAATCATGCAGGTGGCGCTGGCGCAAGCCAAAGAAGGCCGCCAGCACATCCTGGGTGAAATGCAGAAGGCGATGCCGCACGTGAAGACCGAACTGTCGGACTTCGCACCACGCCTGATCACCATCAAGATCAACCCGGAGAAGATCCGTGACGTCATCGGCAAGGGCGGCGCAGTCATCCGCGCACTGACCGAAGAGACCGGCACCCAGATCGACATCAGCGACGAAGGCGTTGTGACCATCGCTTCAGTTGACGCTGCTGCCGGCCAGGAAGCCAAGCGCCGCATCGAAGAGCTGACCGCATCGGTCGAAGTAGGCAAGACCTACGACGGCGTTGTGCTGAAGCTGCTGGACTTCGGCGCGATCGTCCAGGTCATGCCAGGCAAGGACGGCCTGCTGCACATCTCGCAGATCGCCAATGAGCGTGTGAACGCCGTTGCCGACTACCTGAAAGAAGGCCAGCAAGTGCGCGTCAAGGTCCTCGAGACCGACGACCGCGGCCGCCTGAAGCTGTCGATGAAGGCAGCTGAAGGTGCTGCTGAAGCGCCAGCCGCTCAGTAATCAGCCTCGGCTTCGGCCAGTAAAAAACCGCCAGCGCGCAAGCGTCTGGCGGTTTTTTTATGCCGTGTCACCGTTAGATGGGAACGACGTTCGTGGTGTCAGAGGTCTGCGGACAGTTGCGACCCTAATCGCTTCCCGAGGCACAGTAAAGTCAGCGTCGGCGGCAGCCCCCACGCCTCCGGAATCGCCGACGCATCGCATACATACAGGCCATGCGTCGCCGTACGCAAGTCACTGTCGACACCCGCCCCAATGCGCACGCTGCCGCCCGGATGCGCGGCAAAGTGCCAGCTCTTGAATATGTGCCGTGCGCCAGCCGCCTTCAGGATGCTGCGCGCCGTGTCGGCCCCTTCCTTCAGCTTCTTGCGGTCCGCGGCACACAAGGTTTTATCAACCCAGCGCGGTCCGATGCTCCCGCCGATCTCGTCGCGTATCTTGACCATAATCGACAAGGTCCGACTGTGCGCAAACAGGCGGTCAAAGCGTCCAACCTGTGCGGTGAAGCCCTGGTACATCGGCTTCGGCAAGGTCATATCCGCCAGCGAAATGCCGTCTTCATCCAGCCGCATCCCCGCCGCCATCGGCACCTCCGCACCGCCGTCGATGTCCGGCACACTGCCCATCACGGCGACAACCGGATCGCTGAAGAAGCTCGCGCTGCCCGGCATCAGACCCGAGTGGTGCAGCAGGCGCGGGCTGCCGATACCGCCTCCCGCGAGCACAATCACCTTCGCCAGCGCGCGCTCGCGGACGCCGCCGCGGACGAGCTCGACGCCGGTCGCAGTACCGTTTTCAACAATCACGCGTAACACCTTCGCCCCATCGAGCAGCGTCGCGCCGTGCCCGATCGCCTCGTCAACGAAGTCGCGCGCGGTCCACTTCGCGCCAAACGGGCAGCCATACACACACCGCCAGCACCCACTGCGGCAAATCTGCGGTCGGATCATCTTGTCGAGCTTCTGCCAGTCCATGCCCAGCGAACGCGCCGCCTCCATGATGCGAGCGGCCATCGGCCCCACCAGAGAATCCGGTAGCGGGCCGATCGGCAATTCGGCGCGCAGTTCCCGCAGCGCCGGAGCAAGGTCGATTCCATGGGCGGCGAACATCGGAAGGGGAGGTGCCGCAGCCGTGGCGAAGTTCACTGTAGAGCTGCCGCCGGCGGTGATCCCTTGCACTAGCAGCGAAGCGTCACGATGCACAAACGCGCCGCGGCCCGGTACCGCTGCCATTGCCGCCATCTGCCCGAGCTTGCCAGTCACCGGCGCGGCGCTGCCCTGTTCAAGGATGAGCACGCGCTTGCCTGCCCGCGCGAGTTCGCGCGCGACCGCCGCGCCGCCAGGCCCGCTGCCCACAACGATTGCGTCATACGGTTCAGAAGAGCTTATTTGCATGCGGGCGCCAGTCGGGAGTCGAGCCAGAGTATCGCCCTGACGTGCCCTCACGTCAAACCAGATCCCCTTATGCACATCATGAAGCAACGCCATCCCCCGTATTTGTCATCTGTATAGTAAAAAATGCAGTTCGTCGCATTTTGGTAGTTCGGATGAGGGCGGCTGGTTATAGTCGCAGCTTGATGAAATCGCAAGAAATTCGGCCGCTGAACAATCCGCTGGAATACAAATCAGCTAACTGGTAGTGTATTGACCAACCAACGTGCACGCACGGCATAAAACCAAGCGCGCCAGCCCCTGTGGCTGGCAGCAAAATTGTCTGGAGATGGGATGAGTAAGTACCTGAACATTGGCGTCGCCGTTGCGGCGTTCTTTGCCTTGATCGGAAGCGTCTTCGCGGCGTCCGGCGACGACATCGTGACCGAAACCCGGCCAGTCGACGCGCGCGCCGTCCGCGTCAAGCTCGACGGCGTCATCGACCTCAAGCTCCGGCAGGGCCCGGTACCTGCACTCGTCATCACAGGCGACAAGCGCTGGCTGGAAAAAACCACCGTCGTGCAGCACGGCGACACGCTGAACATCGGCACCGAAATGCGCGGCTTCAAGCTGCACCGCCACAACAGTGTGCGCGCCGAACTGACCTTGCCGAGCCTGCGCGAAGTCTCGTCCGAAAGCGTCGGCTGGACCGAGATCCGCGGCTTCTCAGGTGACGAGCTCGACCTGTCGCTGGAAGGCGCCGGTTCCATGAAAGTCAGCTGTAATTACCGCATCGTGACGGCCAGCCTCGGCGGCGTCGGCAGCATGAACATCGAGGGTGTCGACAGCGAAGGCATCGACCTGAACTTGCGCGGCGCCGGTTTCGTCACCCTGAACGGACGCAGCAAGTGGCTCAGGGCAACGCTCGGCGGCCTCGGCGGACTCGACGCGCAGCACTTCCAGGTCGACACCGTCAACCTGGAGTTGAGCGGCCTGGGCAATGCCTCGGTGACGGCGCGCGAGAACGCCAACCTGAATTTGTCGGGGATGGGCTCGGTGACGGTGTACGGCAAGCCGCTGAACCGCAGCGTCAGCGTCGACGGCCTCGGCAAGGTCAGCTGGAAATAATAAAGAGTAGTCCTTCTGAAAGAGGACCAGCAGGGTGTACAAACAGAACCCGGTTTGAGACATGAAAAAATTATTCGTTGCGATCACATTCGCACTTGGCCTGCACACCAGCGCGGTGGCGGGCTTCACTGAAGGCGCCAACGCCTACAATGCCAAAAACTATGCGCTGGCACTGAAGGAAGTCACGCCGCTGGCCAAGAAGGGCCATGCGGAAGCGCAGCATTTGCTCGGCCTGATGTATTACATGGGCCGCGGCGTGGCGCGCGACTACAAGCAGGCGCTGCAATGGCACCGCAAGGCGGCGTTGCAGGGCAAGTCCGACGCGCAGTATGTCGTCGGCGCCATGTATTACACCGGCAACGCTGTGCCGCAGGACCACAAGACAGCGATCTCGTGGTTCCGCAAGGCAGCGGAGCAGGGCCATGCTGAAGCACAGCACGCGCTTGGGCTGATGTACCGCTACCACGCCGCTGGCTTGCCGCAGGATATGGTGTTGGCTTATATGCTGTGGAACCTCGCGGCGGCCAGCGGCAATGCCAATGCGGTCGAGCAGCGCGCCGCCATCGCACGGCGGATGTCGCAGGATCAGATCGAGGAAGCGCAGGCGATGTCGCGTTCGTGGCGGCCTGGCACGCCGCTGCCGACTCAGTCGAAGACCGGCGTCAATACCTGATGCTCGGCAGGCTCCTGTTGAGCGGCGCGCTGTTGGCGTCGCCTGCAGGGGTGCTGCCAGCCGGCGCGGCAACATGAGTCGCCGGGAAGCGCGTAATGGTTTCCTGGAAGCTGCTGCCTGTTCATTCGTGGATGCGCGCCGTGTCAGGGCGCAAGTTGTATCCGCCAGCTTGCGATTTCGTCGCCCCCTATGGCGGTTCGTCGCAAATCAGATGCATGTACAGTAGCGCGCAGCGACACTGGCGTTTTCTTCCACGGAGAAACCAATGTCCAAGTCCGCACTCATCCTGTCAGCCCTGTGCCTGTCCTGCCTTGGTTCCCCTGCTGGCGCATTGGCCGGCATGGCCAATGCGCCAGCTGCTTCGCGAGACGCCTGCAAGCTGGTCAATGCGCCGAGCGAAAACTTCGACATGCAAATTCCTTTCGACGTTGTCGACGGCCGGATTTACGTACAAGCCCGCGTGAACAATCGCGGTCCGTTTAGATTTGCCATCGATACGGGCGCAAGTGGACTGGCGCGCGCGGATACGCGGCTGGTCGCTGCGCTAGACTTGAGGACGCAAGGAACAACCAGCACCTCAGACGGAGTGCAGGCCGCAACGGTCGATACGGTACATCTTGATTCCATCGAGCTGGGCCGCCTGTCTAAGAATGGACTGGATGTTATTACCCGCAACTACAGTGGCCGCATGTCAGCTGACGCCGCTTTCCACGGAATCATTGCACGTGATTTCTTTGCGGACGGCCTGCTAATCCTGGACTACCCTAAAAAGACCCTGTCATTCAGTCGGACAATTCCCCTTCCTTCAACAGGTGAGAATATTCTCAAGTACGAGCGTGCATTTCGTATTCCTGTATCCGTCGGTAGTATCCAGGCCGAGGCGAACCTCGATACTGGCGCTAACGTAACGTTCGTTATGCCCCAGGCTCTATACGAGAAAGTCGCAAGCGCTCCGTTCGAGCAAGCAGGACCGGGCACGCTGACAAATACGAAGATCGAAACTAAACGCGCGATCATTGGCGGCCCTTTTAAGATTGGCGCCGTCAACATCTCGGATGTGGAGGTAAGGGTGTCGGAGCGCTTTCCAGAGTTACTGGTGGGCGCGCACATACTTCAAAAATTCGCGGTACTGATAGACCAGAGGTCAAAGAGCATCGCTCTCTGCAATTGATGGATGGTTTCGCTCAGCAGGAACTGCGCGGTAGGCGACGGCACACCAATACCAACGTGCCTTACAATTGCTCTTTCCGTCCAAGGAGCGATTCCCCATGCGCGCAATCGAAATCACCCAGCCAGGCCCACCCAGCGTCCTGCAGCTGTGCGAGCGTCCGCTCCCCGAACTCAAGCCGGGCGAAGTCCTGATCAAGGTGCACGCGGCCGGCATCAACCGTCCCGACGTGCTCCAGCGCCTCGGCCATTATCCGGTCCCGCCTGGTGCGTCCGACCTGCCTGGCCTTGAAGTGGCTGGCGAGATCGTCGACGGCGACCTCGACGGCAGCCCGTTCCAGAAGGGCAGCATGGTGTGCGCGCTGGTGCAGGGCGGCGGCTACGCGGAATATTGCGCAGCGCCGCTCCAGCAGTGCCTGCCGATCCCTGCTGGCCTGTCGCCACTGGAGGCGGCCAGCCTCCCGGAAACCTTCTTCACGGTGTGGAGCAACGTGTTCGACCGCGCCCGCCTGTCCGATGGCGAAACCTTGCTGGTGCAGGGCGGGACCTCGGGCATTGGCGTCACCGCCATCCAGGTCGCCACGGCCCTCGGCCATCGCGTGTTCGCAACTGCCGGCAGCGACGAGAAGGCTCGGGCCTGCGAAGAGCTGGGCGCCGGGCGCGGTATCAATTACCGGACCGAGGATTTTGTCGAAGTCGTGAAGCAGCTGACAGGCGGGAAGGGCGTCGACGTCATCCTCGACATGGTGGCGGGCGACTATGTGGCGCGCGAAATCAGCTGCCTGGCCGACGACGGCCGCATCGCCCTGATCGCGCTGCTTGGCGGCGCAAAAGCCAACGTCGACCTTGGCCAGGTATTGCGGCGCCGCCTCACCATCAGCGGCTCAACCCTGCGTCCGCGCCCGGTCAGTTTCAAGGCCGCCATCGCCGGGCGCCTGCAGGAAAAAGTCTGGCCGCTGATCGAGCAGGGCAAGATCCGCCCGGTTATCTTCAAGACATTCCCGCTCGAACAGGCAGCACAGGCGCACGCGCTGATGGAGTCGTCCACGCACGTTGGAAAAATTGTATTGCAGGTAATTTGACACGCATCCGTGGAGAACGGTGCTTCTGGCATTCCATTGTTTGACCGACATAGGAACGGGGGTTAGAATAGCGGGTTATTTAGATCTGGGCTACTATGCGTCGCAAACTCGTCGTCGGTAATTGGAAGATGAACGGTAACCGTGCCGCCAATGCCAGCCTTTTGTCTGGCATCGTCGCTGGTTTCGATGCCGCGCAGGTGGACAGCGCCGTGTGCGTTCCGGCGCCGTACCTGGCCCAGTGCGAAGCAGCGCTGGCCGGCACGCCGGTCAGCTGGGGCGCGCAGGATGTTTCCGCGCACGCCGGCGGCGCCTTCACCGGCGAGGTCTCGGCCCAGATGCTGGCCGAGTTCGGCTGCCGCTATGTGATCGTCGGCCACTCCGAACGCCGCGCCTCTCATGCCGAAAGCAGTGAACTCGTGGCGCAAAAGGCTGTCGCAGTTATGGGTGCGGGCATGACGCCGATCGTATGCGTCGGCGAAACGCTGGATGAGCGCGAAGCAGGGCAGACTTTCGTGGTGGTGCGCAACCAGCTCGGCCATGTGCTTGAGCGCGTTGGCGCCGACGGCATGGCGAAAATTGTCGTCGCTTACGAGCCGGTCTGGGCGATCGGCACCGGCCGCACGGCGACGCCGGAGATGGCCCAGGAAGTACATGCACGCTTGCGTGCGCAGATGGCTGAACAAAATGCGGTCGTAGCAGGAAAAGTGCAAATCTTATACGGTGGCAGCATGAAGCCCGATAATGCAAAAGAATTGATGGCGCAGCCGGATATCGACGGCGGCCTGATCGGTGGGGCAGCATTGAAGGCGGCGGATTTCCTCGCCATCATCCACGCGGCAGCGAATACTTAAACTTAGTTAATCTTGGAATGGAATTGCAATGAGCACCTTTTACAATCTGGTCGTCGTAGTGCAGGTTCTGTCTGCTCTCATCATCATTGCCCTGGTCCTGCTGCAGCATGGCAAGGGTGCTGACATGGGCGCCGCTTTTGGTTCGGGCGCATCGGGCAGCCTGTTCGGTGCATCGGGTTCGTCGAACTTCATGTCGAAGTCGACCGGCGTGGCCGCGGCAATCTTCTTCGCCTCGACCCTGGCGCTGGCTTACTTCGGCAGCGACCGCCAGACCGCGGTCAGCGGCGGCGTGATGGAGCGCGCAGCGCCTGTCACCGGCCCGGCGGCGATTCCTTCGACCACCAGCGCACCGGCGGCCCCAGTTGACCCGTCGCTGCCTACCGCCGCCGCTCCGGCAGCAACAGTGCCGGCAGCCCCGGCCGCAACGACGGATGCGGTGCCAGCAGCCCCGGCCCCGACCCCGGCAGCGCCTGCAACGGAAGTTCCAAAGTAAGTTGCACACCGTTTCAGCAGATGCGGGCCGCATTTTGGCCCGTGTCAAAACAGCAGCATGGTTTTTTTAGTTTTTCCCTTGTTTTATCGCAAGTACGCATTGAACAGTGAGTGGTAACGCTGTAGAATAGCGGACTTCACTGCCGACGTGGTGAAATTGGTAGACACGCTATCTTGAGGGGGTAGTGGCGCAAGCTGTGCGAGTTCGAGTCTCGCCGTCGGCACCAGAATCCAGAAGCCAGCAAGGGCTGCGCCTTTGCTGGCTTTTTTACGGGATCAGACGTTCGGTCCTGGTCGCATGATCAGAAAGCCAGGATCGCGCGGTAGGGCGCTGCAGCCAAGCAGTGTTTCATTAACCGATCGTTCAACAAAGGCTCATCTCCGTGAACCTCGAAAATTACTTCCCCGTCCTGTTGTTCATTCTTGTCGGCATCGGCGTTGGCGTCGTCCCCCAGGTACTTGGCTACCTGCTCGGCCCGAACAAGCCTGACACAGCGAAACTCTCTCCCTACGAATGCGGCTTCGAAGCTTTCGAAGACGCACGCATGAAATTCGACGTCCGGTACTACCTGGTCGCGATCCTGTTTATTTTGTTTGATCTGGAAACGGCATTCTTCTTCCCATGGGGTGTCTCCATGAAAGAACTGGGCTGGTCCGGCTTCGTGACGATGATGGTGTTCATCGCCGAATTCGTGGTCGGTTTTTGGTACATCTGGAAGAAAGGTGCCCTTGATTGGGAATAAGCCATGTCAATTGAAGGCGTATTAAACGAAGGTTTCATCACCACCACAGCCGACAAGCTGATCAACTGGGCGCGCACGGGTTCGATGTTCCCGATGACGTTCGGCCTGGCTTGCTGCGCGGTCGAGATGATGCACACGGGCGCTGCCCGCTACGACATGGACCGCTTCGGCGTCGTGTTCCGCCCATCGCCGCGCCAGTCCGACGTGATGATCGTCGCCGGCACGCTGTGCAACAAGATGGCGCCGGCGCTGCGCAAGGTCTACGACCAGATGCCGGAGCCGCGCTGGGTGATCTCGATGGGTTCCTGTGCCAACGGCGGCGGCTACTACCACTACTCGTACTCGGTGGTGCGCGGCTGCGACCGCATCGTGCCGGTCGACGTGTATGTGCCTGGTTGCCCTCCGACCGCGGAAGCGCTGTTGTACGGCATTCTGCAGTTGCAGAACAAGATCAAGCGCACCAACACCATTGCTCGATAAGAAGCGGTTCCCATCATGACGACAAAACTCGAAACCCTTGAACTCGCGCTGCAAACGGCGCTGGGCGAGGGCGCGGTTATTTCCAGCGCGCTGGGCGAAGTGACTGTAGTGGTCAAGGCGGCCGACTACCTGGCCGCAATGCTGACCCTGCGCGACGATCCGGCGCTGAAGTTCGACCAGCTGCTCGACCTGTGCGGCGTCGATTACTCGACCTACGGCGAAGGCGCGTGGGACGGCCTGCGTTTCGCGGCTGTCTCGCACCTGCTGTCGCTCGACTACAACTGGCGCGTGCGCGTGCGCGTGTTCGCGCCCGACGACGAAATGCCGCTGGTCGCTTCGATCGCCGGCATCTGGCGTTCGGCCAACTGGTACGAGCGCGAAGCGTTCGACCTGTACGGCATCCTGTTCGAAGGCCACAACGACCTGCGCCGCATCCTGACCGACTACGGTTTCATCGGCCATCCGTTCCGCAAGGACTTCCCGATTTCGGGCTACGTCGAAATGCGCTACGACCCCGAGCAGAAACGCGTGATCTACCAACCCGTGACGATCGAGCCGCGTGAAATCATTCCGCGCGTGATCCGCGAAGAAACCTACGGGATGAAATAATGGCTGAGATTAAGAATTACACCCTGAACTTCGGTCCCCAGCACCCGGCAGCGCACGGCGTGCTGCGCCTGGTGCTCGAACTCGACGGCGAAGTGATCCAGCGCGCCGACCCGCACATCGGCCTGCTGCACCGCGGCACCGAGAAGCTGGCCGAGACCCGCACCTACCTGCAGTCGGTGCCGTACATGGACCGCCTCGACTACGTGTCGATGATGGCCAACGAGCACGCTTACGTGCTGGCCATCGAGAAGCTGCTGGGCATCGAAGTGCCGGTGCGCGCGCAGTACATCCGCGTGATGTTCGACGAGATCACCCGCCTGCTGAACCACCTGATGTGGCTGGGCGCGCACGCGCTCGACGTCGGCGCGATGGGCCCGTTCCTGTACGCATTCCGCGACCGCGAAGACCTGTTCGACTGCTACGAAGCGGTGTCGGGCGCGCGCATGCACGCGGCTTACTACCGTCCGGGCGGCGTCTACCGCGACCTGCCGGACGCCATGCCGAAGCACAGGGCATCGATCATCCGCAGCGCCAAGGCCATCGACGCGCTGAACGAAGCGCGCCAGGGCTCGCTGCTGGACTTCATCGACGACTTCTCGAAGCGTTTCGTGACCTATGTCGACGAATACGAAACCCTGCTGACCGACAACCGTATCTGGAAACAGCGTACCGTCGGCATCGGCGTGGTATCGCCGGAAGCGGCGAAAGCCATGGGCTTCACCGGCGCGATGCTGCGCGGTTCGGGCGTCGAATGGGACCTGCGCAAGATGCAGCCCTACGCCGTCTACGACAAGATGGACTTCGACATCCCGGTCGGCACCAACGGCGATTGCTACGACCGCTACCTGGTGCGCATCGAAGAAATGCGCCAGTCGAACCGCATCATCAAGCAGGCCTCGGCATGGCTGCGCGCCAACCCGAACCTGCCGGTGATGGTCGACAACCACAAGGTCGCGCCGCCAAAGCGCACCGACATGAAGTCGAACATGGAATCGCTGATTCACCACTTCAAGCTGTTCACCGAAGGCATGCACGTGCCGCCGGGCGAAGCGTACGCGGCAGTCGAGCATCCGAAGGGCGAGCTGGGCATCTACCTGATCTCCGACGGCGCCAACAAGCCGTACCGCCTGAAGATCCGCGCCCCGGACTACGCCCACCTGCAGAGTCTTGATGAAATGGCGCGCGGCCACATGATCGCCGACGCCGTCACCATCATCGGAACCCAGGACATCGTATTCGGCAGTATTGACCGGTAAGCCGGAAAGGCAGGAAAGTATGTTGTTATCAGAACAGTGCTATAAAAAAATCGACCGCGAGCTGGCCAAGTACCCGGCCGACCAGCGCCAGTCCGCCGTGATGGCCGCGCTGGCGCACGCGCAAGTGGAAACCAGCTGGCTGTCGCCGGACGTGATGCAGGAAGTGGCCGACTACATCGGCATGCCTGCGATCGCCGTGCAGGAAGTCGCGACCTTCTACAACATGTACAACACCAAGCCGGTCGGCAAGCACAAGATCACCGTGTGCACCAACCTGCCGTGCGCGCTGTCGGGCGGCGAACGCGCCGGCAAGCGCCTGCAGGAAATGCTGGGCATCGGCTACCGCGAAACCACCCACGACGGCCAGTTCACGCTGGTTGAAGGCGAGTGCATGGGCGCGTGCGGCGACGCACCGGTCATGATCGTCAACAACCACCGCATGTGCTCATTCATGAGCGATGAAAAGATCGACGCCCTGGTAGAGGAACTGAACAAATGACCAGCCTCCACGACCGTCACATCAATCCGCTGATCCTGAAGGACCTGAACGGCGACAACTGGGGCCTCAACGAATACGTCAAGCGCGGCGGCTACAGCGCCTTGCGCCGTATCATCGAAGAGAAGATCACGCCGGAACAGATCATCGCCGACCTCAAGGCCTCGGGCCTGCGCGGCCGCGGCGGCGCCGGTTTCCCTACCGGCCTGAAGTGGAGCTTCATGCCGCGCCAGTACCCGGGCCAGAAATACCTCGTCTGCAATACCGACGAAGGCGAGCCGGGCACGTTCAAGGACCGCGACATCATCCGCTACAACCCGCATTCGCTGATCGAGGGCATGGCCATCGGCGCGTACGCGATGGGTATCACCGTCGGCTACAACTACATCCACGGCGAGATCTTCGAGGATTACCTGCGCTTTGAAGACGCGCTGGAAGAAGCGCGCGCGGCGGGCTTCCTGGGCGACAAGATCATGGGCAGCGAATTTTCATTCCAGCTGCACGCGCACCACGGCTACGGCGCCTACATCTGCGGCGAAGAAACCGCGCTGCTGGAGTCGCTCGAAGGCAAGAAGGGACAGCCGCGCTTCAAGCCGCCGTTCCCGGCCTCGTTCGGCCTGTACGGCAAGCCGACCACGATCAACAACACCGAGACTTTCGCGGCCGTCCCGTTCATCCTGAACATGGGCGCCGAGAACTACCTCGGCCTGGGCAAGCCGAACAACGGCGGCACCAAGATCTTCTCGATCTCGGGCGACGTCGAGCGTCCAGGCAACTACGAAGTTCCACTGGGCACGCCATTCGCCAAGTTGATGGAGCTGGCTGGCGGCATGCGCGGCGGTAAAAAGATCAAGGCCGTCATACCTGGCGGCTCGTCCGCTCCGGTAATCCGCGGCGACGTCATGATGGACACCGACCTCGACTACGATGCGATCGCCAAAGCCGGCTCGATGCTGGGTTCGGGCGCGGTCATCGTCATGGACGAGACCCGCTGCATGGTCAAGTCGCTGCTGCGCCTGTCGTACTTCTATTACGAAGAATCGTGCGGCCAGTGCACCCCATGCCGCGAAGGCACGGGCTGGATGTACCGCATGGTCCACCGCATCGAAAACGGCCAGGGCCGTGCCGATGACCTGGACATGCTGAACTCGATCGCCGACAACATCCAGGGCCGCACCATTTGCGCGCTGGGCGATGCGGCGGCGATGCCGGTACGCGCCATGATCAAGAACTTCCGCGAAGAATTTGAATATCACATCGAGCACAAGCATTGCCTCGTGCCGACTTATCTCTAAGGCCAGAGAACGCTCATGGTTGAAATTGAAATCGACGGTAAAAAGGTAGAAGTCCCACCAGGCAGCATGGTGATGGACGCAGCCAACAAGCTTGGCACCTACATCCCGCATTTTTGCTATCACAAGAAATTGTCGATCGCTGCTAACTGCCGCATGTGCCTGGTAGAAGTCGAGAAGGCGCCGAAGCCTTTGCCGGCTTGCGCCACGCCGGTTTCGGCGGGCATGATCGTGCGCTCGAACAGCGACAAGGCGGTGCAGGCACAGAAGTCCGTGATGGAATTCCTGCTGATTAACCACCCGCTGGATTGCCCGATCTGCGACCAGGGCGGCGAATGCCAGCTGCAGGACCTGGCTGTCGGTTACGGCAAGTCGGGCTCGCGCTACGAAGAAGAAAAACGCGTGGTGCCGCCGAAAGACGCCGGCCCGCTGATCTCGATGCAAGAGATGACCCGCTGCATCCACTGCACCCGTTGCGTACGTTTCGGCCAGGAAGTTGCAGGCGTGATGGAACTGGGCATGCTGGGCCGCGGCGAGCACGCCGAGATCACCTCGTTCGTCGGCAAGACCGTCGACTCCGAAGTGTCGGGCAACATGATCGACCTGTGCCCGGTCGGCGCACTGACCTCGAAGCCGTTCCGCTACAGCGCCCGTACCTGGGAACTGTCGCGCCGCAAGTCGGTCAGCCCGCACGATTCGCTCGGCACCAACCTGATCGTCCAGGTCAAGGGCGGCAAAGTGATGCGCGTCCTGCCGCTGGAAAACGAAGCGATCAACGAATGCTGGATTTCGGACAAGGACCGCTTCTCGTACGAAGCGCTGGACAACACCGACCGCCTGACCGCGCCGATGATCAAGCAGGGCGGCCACTGGGCCGAGACCGACTGGCAGACCGCGCTCGAGTACGTGGCCCACGGCCTGCGTAACATCAAGCACGAGCATGGCGCCGACGCCATCGCCGCTGTCGCGACCCCGCATTCGACCGTCGAAGAACTGACCCTGCTGGCCAAGGCCATGCGCGGCATCGGTTCCGAAAACGTCGAGTTCCGCCTGCGCCAGACCGACTTCGCCAACGATGGCGCCGTCACCCCATGGCTGGGCATGCCGATTGCAGAGCTGTCGAACCTGTCGCGCGCCTTCGTCATCGGTTCGTTCCTGCGCAAGGATCACCCGCTGGTGGCAACGCGCCTGCGCGCCGCCGTCAAGAACGGCGCCAAGCTGTCGATCCTGCACGCGTCCGACGACGAGCTGCTGATCCCGACCTCGTCGAAGATGATCGCCGCACCGTCCGACTGGCTCGCCGCCTTGTCGGAAGTGGTTGCCGCCATCGCCGGCGCCAAGGGTATCGCGGCGCCAAACGGTTTCGAGAATGTCCAGGCATCCGACGCAGCCAAGGCCATCGCGGCCAGCCTGTCGGACACCAGCGCGGATCTGCCGGGCGCCATCCTGCTCGGCAACTCGGTCAGCCAGCACCCGCAAGCGTCGCAACTGCACGCAGCGGCGCAGTGGATCGCCGAACAGACCGGCGCCAAGCTGGGCTACCTGGTGGACGCGGCCAACACGGTCGGCGGCTACCTGGCCGGCGCTTACGCAAAAGATGCAACGCCAGTGTTCGCGCAGCCGAAGAAAGCCTATGTGCTGCTGAACGCCGAGCCTGAGCTCGACAGCCACAACCCGCAGCAAGCCCGCGCCGCCCTCGATGGCGCCGAGATGGTCGTTGCGATGTCGGCCTTCAAGCACGGCTTCGACTACGCCGATGTGCTGCTGCCGATTTCGCCGTTCAGCGAAACCTCGGGCACCTTCGTCAACTGCGAAGGCCGCGCACAAAGCTTCAACGGCACCGTCAAGCCGCTCGGCGACGCCCGTCCGGCCTGGAAAGTGCTGCGCGTGCTGGGCAACCTGCTCGGCCTGCAAGGTTTTGAGTACGACACCTCGGAAGCGATTCGCGACGAGCTGTTCGGCAAGGGCGTGACCGACCTGTCCGCCAAGCTGAACAACACCGGCAAGGCAGCGCTGGCGTTCGCATCGTTCGGTACTTCGGGCGCGCTGGAACGCGTGACCGACGTGCCGATCCACTTCGCCGACGCGATCGCGCGCCGTTCCGAGCCGCTGCTGCGCACCGCCGACGCCAACGCGCCGCTGGTCCAGTTGCCGCGGGCACTGGCTGACAAGCTGGGCGTCAAGGCCGGCGACACCGTCAAGGTAACGCAGGGTTCGGGCAGCGCCGTGCTGGTGGCGGGCATCGATGCCCGCCTGCCGGCCAACGCCGTCCGCGTCTCGACCGCGCACCACGCGACCGCCTCGCTGGGCGCGCTGTTCGGTGCGATCCAAGTTGAAAAAGCAGGGGAGAGCGCGTAATGGCGATGCCGGAATTCATTAACACCATCAACACCACCGGCGCCGGCCTGCTCGGCCCGGTCTGGCCGCTGGCATGGACCATGATGAAAATCATGTGCGTGCTGCTGCCGCTGATGGGCCTGGTTGCCTACGCGACCCTGTGGGAACGCAAGCTGATCGGCTGGATCCAGATCCGTGTCGGCCCGAACCGGGTTGGCCCGATGGGCCTGCTGCAGCCGATCGCCGATGCGCTCAAGCTGCTGTTCAAGGAAATCGTGGTGCCGTCGAAAGCGGTCTCGACCCTGTTCATCATCGGCCCGATCATGACCATCATGCCGGCGCTGGCCGCCTGGTCGGTGGTGCCTTTCGGTCCCGAGATCGTGCTGGCCAACGTCAACGCCGGCCTGCTGCTCCTGATGGCGATCACCTCGCTCGAAGTCTACGGCATCATCATCGCCGGCTGGGCGTCGAACTCGAAGTACTCGTTCATGGGCGCGATGCGCGCATCGGCGCAGATGATCTCCTACGAAATCCCGATGGGCTTCGCGCTGGTGGTCGTGCTGATGGTGTCGGGCAGCCTGAACTTCTCGGATATCGTCCTCGGCCAGCAGAAGGGCCAGTTCGCCGAGATGGGCCTGAACTTCCTGTCGTGGAACTGGCTGCCGCTGCTGCCGCTGTTCGTTGTCTATCTGGTGTCCGGCCTGGCTGAATGTAACCGCCACCCGTTCGACGTGGTCGAAGGCGAGTCCGAGATCGTTGCCGGCCACATGGTCGAGTACTCGGGCATGTCGTACGCGATGTTCATGCTGGCCGAATACGCCAACATGATCCTGATCGGTACACTGGCCGCGATCATGTTCCTGGGCGGCTGGTCGGCGCCGTTCGCCTTCCTCGAATTCGGCGCGCTGGGCGGCTTCTTCTGGCTGTTCGCGAAAGCCTTCTTCATCGTCTCGCTGTTCGTCTGGATCCGCGGCACCTTCCCGCGCTACCGCTACGACCAGATCATGCGCCTCGGCTGGAAAGTATTCATTCCGCTCGTGCTGTTCTGGCTGGTGCTGGTCGCCGGCTGGATGCAGACGTCCTGGAATATTTGGAAGTAAGGAACAGGAATCATGGAACGACTTAAAGACTTTATCAGCAGCATGATGCTGACCGAGCTGTTCAAGGGGATGGCGCTGACGGGAAAGTACATGTTCTCGCGCAAAATCACTGTTCAGTATCCTGAAGAGAAGACCCCGATGTCGCCGCGTTTCCGCGGCCTGCACGCGCTGCGCCGCTACCCGAACGGGGAAGAGCGCTGCATCGCCTGCAAGCTGTGCGAAGCGGTATGCCCGGCGATGGCGATCACGATCGAGTCCGAGGAGCGCGACGACGGTTCGCGCCGCACCACGCGCTACGACATCGACCTGACCAAGTGCATTTTCTGCGGCTTCTGCGAGGAATCGTGCCCGGTGGATTCGATCGTCGAAACCCACGTGTTCGAGTACCACGGCGAAAAGCGCGGCGACTTGTACTACACGAAGGAAATGCTGCTGGCGGTCGGTGACCGCTACGAAGCCGACATCGCCGCCGCCCGCGCCGCCGATGCGCCTTACCGTTAATCTGCAGGGCTACCAGGTTTAGTTATGGACTTTAAAACTGCTTTGTTCTACGTGTTCGCGGCCATCATGGTGCTGGCCTCGACCCGCGTTATCACGGCCCGCAACCCGGTCACCGCGGCGCTGTTCCTGGTGCTGGCGTTCTTCAACGCCGCCGGCATCTGGATGCTGCTGAAAGCCGAGTTCCTGGCCATCGTGCTGGTACTGGTCTATGTCGGCGCCGTGATGGTGCTGTTCCTGTTCGTGGTCATGATGTTGGACATCAACATGGACCGCATCCGCGAAGGCTTCTGGAGCCACCTGCCGATGGCGTCGGCCATCGGCGCGGTGATCGTGCTCGAGATGGCCGCGGTGTTGTGGCGCGGCTTCCTCGGCTTCGAGCAGTCGGCTGAAGCGGCCGCTGCCAACATCGGCGGCACCAAGGAACTGGGCCTCTTGATCTACACGAAATATATTTATGGCTTCGAAATTGCCGCAGTGATCTTGCTCGTAGCTATGATTGCCGCCGTGTCGTTGACCCTGCGCAAGCGCAAGGACACCAAGGCCTTCGATCCGGCGGTCGCGGTGCGCGTCAAGCGCAACGACCGCCTGCGCATCGTCAAGATGGCGACGATCGACCAGCCAGCGCTCGACGCCGCATCTCACGCCGCCGCACTGGCTGCGGCCGAAGCTGCCGACGAAGCCTCCAAGGAGACCAAATGACCTTATCGCTCGCACACTACCTGGTCCTGGGCGCGATCCTGTTCGCGATCTCGATCGTCGGGATCTTCCTGAACCGCAAGAACATCATCGTCCTGCTGATGGCCATCGAACTGATGCTGCTGGCAGTGAACCTGAACTTCATCGCCTTCTCGCATTACCTGGGCGACGCGGCAGGGCAGATCTTCGTGTTCTTCATCCTGACCGTTGCAGCAGCCGAGTCGGCAATTGGCCTGGCGATCCTTGTGGTCCTGTTCCGTAACCTGGACACGATCAACGTGGAAGACCTGGACAGCCTCAAAGGCTAAGTGCCCAAGGGCGGCTTTAACCCAAGAACAAATAACGATTAAGGTTCAATATGGCGGGGCAAATTCTTAACCCTAACCTCTTACTAGCCGTCCCATTGGCGCCGCTTGCCGGCTCGCTGATTGCCGGCCTGCTGGGTACTAAATTCCTGGGCAACGTGGTCGGCCGCAAGACGTCGCACACGGTCACGATCCTGGGCGTGCTGATCGCGCTGATCCTGTCGGTGCAGACGCTGATGGCGGTGCTTGACGGCGCCACCTTCAACGAAACCATCTACACCTGGATGACGGTCGGCAGCCTGAAGCTGGAAGTCGGCTTCCAGATCGACGCCCTGTCGGCGATGATGATGTGCGTGGTGACCTTCGTGTCGCTGATGGTGCACATCTACACGATCGGCTACATGGCCGAGGACGAGGGTTACAACCGCTTCTTCTCGTACATCTCGCTGTTCACGTTCTCGATGCTGATGCTGGTCATGGCCAACAACTTCCTGCAGCTGTTCTTCGGCTGGGAAGCGGTGGGCCTGGTGTCGTACCTCTTGATCGGCTTCTGGTACACCCGTCCGACCGCGATCTTCGCGAACATGAAGGCCTTCCTGGTCAACCGCGTCGGCGACTTCGGCTTCATCCTCGGTATCGGCCTTTTGCTGGCCTACGCCGGTTCGATGAACTACCAGGAAGTCTTTGCGCAAAAAGACGCGCTGGTCGCAGCAAACCTGCCGGGCACCGACTGGATGATCATCACGGTTGCCTGCATCTGCCTGTTCATCGGCGCGATGGGCAAGTCGGCCCAGTTCCCGCTGCACGTCTGGCTGCCTGACTCGATGGAAGGCCCGACCCCGATTTCGGCGCTGATCCACGCGGCGACCATGGTCACCGCGGGTATCTTCATGGTGGCCCGCATGTCGCCGCTGTTCGAACTGTCCGACACCGCGCTGTCCTTCGTGCTGGTCATCGGCTCGATCACCGCGCTGTTCATGGGCTTCCTCGGCATCATCCAGAACGACATCAAGCGCGTGGTCGCTTACTCGACCCTGTCGCAGCTGGGCTACATGACCGTGGCGCTGGGCGCATCGGCCTACTCGGCCGCCGTGTTCCACCTGATGACGCACGCATTCTTCAAGGCGCTGCTGTTCCTTGGCGCCGGCTCGGTCATCATCGGCATGCACCACGACCAGGACATCCGCAACATGGGCGGCCTGCGCAAGTACATGCCGATCACCTGGATTACTTCGCTGCTTGGCTCGCTGGCCCTGATCGGCACCCCGTTCTTCTCGGGCTTCTACTCGAAGGACTCGATCATCGAAGCGGTGCACGCGACCCACCTGTGGGGTTCGGGCTTCGCCAACTTCGCCGTGCTGGCTGGCGTGTTCGTGACCGCGTTCTACTCGTTCCGCATGTACTTCCTCGTGTTCCACGGCGAAGAGCGTTTCGGCAAGCCGCACCACCATTCGGAAGGCCACGATTCGGACGGCCATCACGAAGAAGACGCGCATCACGACGACCATCACCACGGCCTGGCCCCAGGGCAGAAGCCGCACGAGTCGCCGCTGGTTGTGACCTTGCCGCTGATTTTGCTGGCGATTCCTTCGGTGATCATTGGCTTCCTGACGATCGGCCCGATGCTGTTCGGCGACTTCTTCAAGGGCGTGATCTTCGTGGGCGACAACCACGCAGGCCTGAAGGAACTGGCTGCGAACTGGCATGGCCCGGTCGCGATGGTGACCCACGGCCTGATGACGCCACCGTTCTGGCTCGCGCTGTCCGGCGTCGCCGCTGCTTACTACTGCTACATGGTCAACCCGCGCGTACCGGCATGGTTCTATGCCAAGGGCCGCGCGGTGCACACCCTGCTGGACAACAAGTACTACATGGACAAGTTCAACGATGTCGTCTTCGCGGGCGGTGCACGCCTGCTGGGCGGCGGCCTGTGGAAACACGGCGACCGCAACCTGATCGACGGCCTGCTCGTCAACGGTTCGGCCAAAGTGGTGGGCTGGTTCTCGTCGCTGGTCCGCGGACTGCAGACCGGTTACATCTACCACTATGCGTTCGTGATGATCCTCGGCGTACTGGGGTTCCTGATCTACTTCCTGCCGTTTTGGCACGCTTAACACGTCCAGCTAAGACAATAATATGATGCAGTCAACGATATCTAACTTCCCTCCGTACCTGAGCCTCGCGATCTGGCTACCGGTCCTGTTTGGCGTATTGATCCTGGCCGTCGGCCGCGACGAGCGTGCCAGCATGACCCGCTGGCTCGCGCTGGCCGGCGCCGTCATCAGCCTGCTGGCGACGTTCCCGCTGGTGAGCAACTTCGACAACGCCGCGCACGGCATGCAGTTTGTCGAAAGCGCGCCGTGGATCGGCCGCTTCAACATCTTCTACAGCCTCGGCATCGACGGCCTGTCGCTGTGGTTCGTTCCGCTGACCGCATTCGTGACGGTGATCGTCATCATCTCGGCATGGGAAGTCATCCAGCAGCGCGTTGCGCAGTACATGGGCTCCTTCCTGATTTTGTCGGGCCTGATGATCGGCGTGTTCTGCGCAATGGACGGCCTGCTGTTCTACTTCTTCTTCGAAGCGACCCTGATCCCGATGTACATCATCATCGGTATCTGGGGCGGCGATAACCGCATCTATGCGTCGTTCAAGTTCTTCCTCTACACCTTCTTCGGCTCGCTGCTGACGCTGGTCGCGATCATCTACCTGTACAACGCGGCCGGCGGCAGCTTCGACATCCTCGAGTGGCACAAGCTGCCGCTGACGATGAAAGAGCAGACCTTCATCTTCATCGCCTTCCTGGCGGCGTTCGCGGTCAAGGTGCCGATGTTCCCGGTCCACACCTGGCTGCCCGACGTCCACGTGGAAGCGCCTACCGGCGGCTCCGCGGTGCTGGCGGCGATCATGCTGAAGCTGGGCGCCTACGGCTTCCTGCGCTTCTCGCTGCCGATCACGCCTGACGCATCGCACGAGATGGCCGGCTTCATCATTACCTTGTCGCTGATCGCCGTTATCTACATCGGCCTGGTAGCGCTGGTACAGAAAGACATGAAAAAGCTGGTCGCCTACTCGTCGATCGCGCACATGGGCTTCGTCACGCTGGGCTTCTTCATGTTCAACGAGATGTCGGTGCAGGGCGGTATCGTCCAGATGATCTCGCACGGCTTCGTGTCGGGCGCGATGTTCCTGTGTATCGGCGTGCTGTACGACCAGATGCACTCGCGCCAGATCGCCGACTACGGCGGCGTCGTCAACCGCATGCCGAAGTTCGCTGCGTTCTTCGTGCTGTTCTCGATGGCTAACGCTGGCCTGCCGGCGACTTCCGGCTTCGTCGGCGAGTTCATGGTGATCCTGGGCGCGGTGCAGTTCAACTTCTGGATCGGCATGCTGGCTGCAACGGCGCTGATCCTGGGCGCGGCGTACTCGCTGTGGATGGTCAAGCGCGTGGTGTTCGGCGAAGTCGCCAACCCGCACGTGGCCGACCTGGTGGACCTGAACCGCCGCGAGTTCTTCATGCTCGCCGTCCTGGCTATCGCTACGCTGTATATGGGCCTGTACCCGGCGCCATTTACCGACACGATGCAAACCTCGGTCGCGGACCTGCTCAAGCACGTCTCCGTATCGAAGCTTCCGTAAGAAATGACTATGAACGAATTCACGAATCCAAACCTGGCCCCGGTCTACGCCGAGATCTTCCTGCTGGTGGCGGCATCCGCGATCCTGTTGATCGACATGTTCCTGCCAGCGGCAAAGCGTAACCTGACCTACTACCTGACGCTGCTCACGCTGGGCGGCTGCGCGATCTTCTCGTTCGCCGACTTCAACGGCGGCGCGACCGTGTACACGTTCTCGAACATGTACGTGTCGGATCCGATGTCGAACCTGCTCAAGCTGTTCACCTACCTGACGGTAGCCATGACGCTGGTGTACTCGCGCCAGTACGCGACCGAACGCAACATGATGTCCGATAACCTCGGCGGCGAGTTCTACGTGCTGGCGCTGTTCTCGATGCTCGGCCAGATGATCATGATCTCGGGGCACAGCGTCCTGTCGATCTACCTCGGCCTCGAACTGATGTCGCTGTCGCTGTACGCATTGGTTGCGCTGCGCCGCGACCACGCGGTATCGACCGAAGCGGCGATGAAGTACTTCATCCTCGGCGCACTGGCTTCCGGCTTCCTGCTGTACGGTATTTCGATGGTGTACGGCGCGACTGGCTCGCTCGACCTGTCCGAAATCGCCCGCGCTGCCGAATCGGGCGCCGCAAGCCGCACCATCCTGGTGTTCGGCCTGGTGTTCATCGTCGCCGGACTGGCCTTCAAGCTCGGCGCGGTACCGTTCCACATGTGGGTGCCTGACGTCTACCAGGGTTCGCCGACCGCAGTAACGCTGCTGCTTGGCGGCGCGCCGAAGCTGGCGACCTTCGCCATCGCGATCCGCCTGCTGTCCGAAGGCCTGGGCGCCATGGCGTTCGACTGGCAGCAGATGCTGATGGTGCTGGCCGTAATGTCGCTGGCGATCGGTAACTTCACCGCGATCGCCCAGACCAACATCAAGCGGATGCTGGCCTATTCGACCATCGCGCAAATGGGCTTCGTGCTGCTTGGCCTGATGTCGGGCGTGGTTGGCGGCGACGCCAGCAACGCGGCATCGGCTTACAGCGCGGCGATGTACTACTCGATCACCTATGTCCTGACCACGGTCGGCACCTTCGGCCTGATCATGATGCTGGCCCGCTCCGGTTTCGAAGCGGAAGAGATCAATGACTTCAAGGGCCTCGGCAAGCGCAGCCCGTGGTTCGCCACCGTGATGATGCTGATGATGTTCTCGCTGGCCGGCGTGCCGCCTGCGATGGGCTTCATGGCCAAACTGACGGTGCTCGAATCGGTGCTCTCTACCGGCGCGATCTGGCTGGCCGTACTGGCGGTGCTGTTCTCGCTGATCGGCGCGTTCTACTACCTGCGCGTCGTCAAGGTCATGTGGTTTGATGAGCCGACCGACGTGTCGGTGGTCCAGGCGCCGATGGACATGCGCGTCGTGATGTCGGTCAACGGTATCGCAGTCGTGGCGCTGGGCGTGTTCGCAGGTCCGCTGCTGACCGTCTGCACCAACGCGATGATCACCACGCTGACCTCGTAACCGATGGATGTTTCGCTTGCAAGCTGGTTGGTGATCGCGCTCGCACTTGGCGCCGCCAACCTGCCTTTCCTGACCGAGAAAGTTTTCGGCCTGATTCCTCTCAAACAGCGCGAGCCCGGCGTCGAACGCCGCAAGCATGCGTTCGTCCGCGTGTTCGAGCTGCTTGTCTTATACTTCGTCGTCGGCGCTGCCGCGTTCCTGCTCGAGTCCCGTATCGGTAACGTCTTCACGCAGGTGAAGGAGTTCTACATGATCACGGTGCCGCTGTTCGTGACGCTGGCGTTCCCGGGCTTCGTCTGGCGCTACCTGCGCAAGCACCGCCGCTAGTCCCCCAACTGCTGTACTGACAATCGGAGTCGCGCATGGATTCAAAGCTGAAGGAAACCCGGCTTGACGGCGGGGTGGCGTACGACGGACGCTTCCTGAAGGTGGCGAAGGACAGGATCCAGCTCCCGGACGGAAAAATCACCGACCGCGAATTCATCAAGCATCCCGGCGCGGTCGTCATCCTCCCCTTGTTCGATGACGGCAGGGTACTGCTGGAGCGCCAGTTCCGCTATCCGCTGGGACGCGAGTTCATCGAATTCCCGGCCGGTAAAATCGATCCGGGCGAGGACCACCTGGAATGCGCGAAGCGCGAACTGGTCGAGGAAACCGGCTACACCGCTACAAGCTGGCAGTTCGTCTGCACCATCCACAACGCCATCGCCTACTCCGACGAACACCTCGATATCTACCTTGCGCGCGGCCTCACGGCCGGCGAAGCAAAGCTCGACGACGGCGAATTCCTCGAGATCTTCACCTCCACCGTTCCGGAAATGCTGAGCATGGTCAAGGCAGGGCAGATCACCGACGTCAAGACCATCATCGGCGCGTTCTGGCTCGAAAAAATCCTGGACGGCAGCTGGCAGCCGGCTGCGTAAAAAGCGCGGCCGGCCAGCAAAGTTTGTGCAGGTGAGGTACAGTCTTTACCGGACTGGCCTAACAAACAAGATGACACCGATGAAACATCAAGCCCCGCGTTATTTCGCCCTGATCCCGGCCGCCGGCGTCGGTGCGCGGATGGCCGCGGGCGCGCCCAAGCAGTATTTGCCAATCAGCGGCAAACCGATGCTGCGCCACACCATCGACGCTTTCCTGTCGAGCGAACTGATCAGCCATACCTATGTCGTCGTCAGTCCCGGAGACGGGCACATCGACGCCGTCGCGCCGCAAGGCGCGGTAACGGTACTGCGCTGCGGCGGCGCCACCCGCATGGAATCGATCAGGAACGGCCTGCAGGCGCTCGCCGGCACCATTGCCAGCGACGACTGGGTGCTGGTGCACGACGCCGCGCGTCCGGGGCTGGACGCGGCGCTGATCGAAAAACTGATTACCACGGTCGGCAGCGATCCGGTCGGCGGCCTGCTTGCGCTGCCGGTGGTCGACACCGTCAAGCGCAGCGGCGCTGGCGACGTGCAGACGGTGGCGCGCGACGGCCTGTGGCTGGCGCAGACGCCGCAGATGTTCCGCTACAAACTGCTCGGTGAAGCGCTGGCTGCCGCCACCGACCCGAACCTCGTGACCGACGACGCCAGCGCCGTGGAGGCAATGGGCCTGTCGCCCAAGCTGGTCGAAGGACACCCACGCAATCTTAAAGTCACGCTGCCCGCCGACATCCGGATCGCCGAGATGTACCTGGCTGCGTCGTGACAAACCAACTTTGGACTGTGAACGAACTATGGCACTAGCATCCTACAATCCGACTCCACCGTTTCGCATCGGGACCGGCTACGACTGCCACGCCCTCGTCGAGGGCCGTCAGCTGATCGTCGGCGGGGTCACGATCCCGCACCGCACTGGCCTGATGGGCCACTCGGACGCCGACGTGCTGCTGCACGCGATCATCGACGCGCTGCTCGGCGCGGCTGCGCTGGGCGACATCGGCAAGCACTTCCCGGACACCGACCCGATGTTCGCCGGCGCCGATTCGCGCACCTTGCTGCGCGAGGTGGCGCACCGCGTGTTAGCGACCGGCTACACCATCGGTAACATCGACGCGACCATCATCGCGCAGGCGCCGAAGATGTCGCCGCACATTCCACATATGGTGTCGCGCATCGCCGAAGACATCGGCGTGTCGCCGCAGCAGGTCAACATCAAGGCCAAGACCAACGAGAAGATGGGATACCTTGGGCGGGAAGAGGGCATGGCGGCGGAAGCGGTTGCGATGTTAATCCGCTCCACCACCGCGTAGCTGGTACATGTCCACGCACCCTGAAATGACCCCGCGCGCCGCCTGGGCGCTGATCCTCACGGCCTCGGCGATCCTGATGATCACGATGGGCGCGCGTCTCACCTCGGGCCTGTTCCTGTCGCCGATTAACACTTCCACCGGCCTTGGCATCGCCACCGTCAGCTTCGCGCTGGCGATCGGCCAGTTCATGTGGGGCGCGGCGCAGCCGGTGTTCGGCGCGGTGGCCGACAAGTACGGCTCCGGCCGCGTCATCGTCCTCGGCGGCGTGATGCTCGCCGCAGGCCTGGCCGCCACGCCATTCGTCTCCTCCGAATTTGGCCTGATCCTCACCATGGGCATCGTCAGCGCCGCTGGTGCCGGTGCGGGCAGCTTCTCGATCCTGATCGGGGCCACGGCCCAGCGCCTGCCGGCCAACAAGCGCCCGTTCGCGGCGGGCTTCATCAACGCCGGCGGCTCGTTCGGCCAGTTCGTGTTCGCCCCGCTGATGCAGGCGATCATCGCCAGCACCGGCTGGGTCGCCGCGATGTTCACGATGGCCGCCACCTCGCTGCTGACGATTCCGCTGGCGTGGCCGCTGCGCTCCCGCAAAGCCAAACCGGTGCCCGAACTGGTCGTCAGCGAGGACACGCCGGTGCCAGCGCCTGCCGCACCCGTCCTCGGCCTCGGCGAACAGCTCAAGATCGCGATGCGCGACCGCAGCTACCTGTACCTGCACCTCGGCTTCTTCACCTGCGGCTTCCACATCGCCTTCCTGGTCACCCACCTGCCGGGCGAGGTCGCGCTGTGCAACCTGTCGGCCGGCGTGTCGGCCACCGCGCTTGCGCTGATCGGCCTGTTCAACATCGCCGGCAGCCTCGGCGCCGGCGCGCTGAGCACCCGTTACCGCATGAAGTCGATCCTCGCGGTGACCTATGCCGCACGGGCCGTCATTATCGGCCTGTACCTGCTGGCGCCAAAAACGCCGACAACTTTCTACGTGCTGGCCGCGGCGCTCGGCTTCACCTGGCTTGCCACCGTGCCGCCGACCGCTGGCCTGGTGGGCAAGTTGTTCGGCATGCGCTACCTGTCGACGCTGTTCGGCCTGACGCTGCTGTCGCATCAGATCGGCGGTTTCTTCGGCGCCTGGCTGGGCGGCCTGTCGTTCGTCACCTACGGCGACTACACCTGGATGTGGTACGCCGACATCGTGCTGGCGATCGGGGCGGCGCTGAGCAACCTGCCGATCCGCGAAGCGCCAGTGGTGCGCGTTGCGGCCGCCGCCAAGGCTTAAGGTCATGGCGCGCGACGTCCACGCCTACCGCGAGGTGGCGGTCGAATCGGTGGCCGACCCGCACACGGGCAACCTGTCGATCAGGCCGATGGCGGGACAGGCCTTTGCGCCGACGATGCGGGTTCAGTGTGCGCGCGGCATGCGCGACCCGGCACAGTACCCGCCCGGCACCCGCTTCCTCGTCAACGCCAAACTGACCGACCGCCTCGGCGGCAGGCCCTTCCTCTACGCTTACCATGGCGACCCGGTTGTCGTCCTCACCAAAGCCCAGGCACAGGCCTTCCTGGCGCATTTCCGTCGCGGGCGGATTTAGCCCGGACGACACATCGATGCAAAAATGGTTACTATTGACGTTCTTCACGGACAGAGAAAAGGAACGTCATGGCAACCAGGAAGATCGCCGTCATCGTCGGCAGCTTGCGCAAGGAATCGTTCAACCGCAAGGTCGCCAAAACCCTGATGCTGCTTGCCCCGTCCACCCTGGAGATGGAGATCGTCGAGATCGGCCAGCTGCCGTTGTACAACCAGGATGACGACGACAACCCGCCCGCCACCTATGTCGAGTTCCGCGAGAAGATCAAGCAGTTCGACGGCGTCCTGTTCTGCACGCCGGAGTACAACCGCTCGGTGCCGGGCGTGCTGAAAAACGCGATCGACGTCGGCTCGCGTCCTTACGGCCAGAGTGCGTGGACCGGCAAGCCGTGCGCCATCGTCAGCGTGTCGCCGGGCGCGCTGGCCGGTTTCGGCGCCAACCACCACCTGCGCCAGTCGCTGGTGTTCCTCAACATGCCGGCCATGCAGCAGCCGGAAGCCTACCTCGGCAACATCGCCGGGCAGTACCACGGCGACCAGCTGACCAACGACTCGACCCGCGGTTTCATGCAGAAGTTTGTCGACGCCTTCGACACCTGGGTCGAACGCCACGCCGACTGACGGGCCGGAGGCAGTATGATCCAGATCCGCCACATCGACCATATCGTGCTGCGCGTCGTCGACCTCGACGCGATGATCGACTTTTACTGCGACGTCCTCGGCTGCACGGTCGAACGCCGCCAGGACGAGATCGGCCTGGTGCAACTGCGCGTGGGCAGCGCGCTGGTCGACCTGGTGCCGGTCGACGGCAAGCTGGGACGCCAGGGCGGCGCGGCGCCAGGCAGGGAAGGGCGCAACGTCGACCACGTATGCTTCCGCGTGGAGCCGTTCGACGAGGCGGCGATCCGCGCCCATCTCGGCGCGGCGGGCGTCGCCTGCGGCCCGGTCGAATCGCGCTACGGCGCCGAAGGCGAAGGACCGTCGGTCTACCTGCAGGACCCCGAGGGCAACATCCTCGAGTTGAAGGGGCCGGCATGGGCTCCTGGAACCAGTCAACCCGTGCCCAAACACGTTTGATACCTGTCAAGCCATGCGAGGTTTATGCGCCTAGCCTTGCAGTTCGTGTTGAAGACGAACTGCCTCGCCCGGCCTGACCGATGGCCACGGCTGTCTTCTCACTTCCCGTTGCGGACGGCACGCGGCGCGCCTTCACTGGCTGCGTGAGTTCCGCCTCCGCATTCATGTTCAAACCAACTAAATTGAGGCGACTCTAATGTTTCCATTTTCCCAGTCCGTTACCCCAGCAGTGCGAAGCCACCTGGAAGCACAGATGGCGTTCATGAACGACATGTCCAAATCGCTGTTCCGCTCATTCCAGCAACTCTGCGACCTGAATATCCAGCTGACCCAGACCATGCTCGAAGAAAGCGCGCTGGCCAGCAACTCGATGCTCACCGCCGACCGCCAGACCGAGGTGTTCAGCGCAGCGGCATCGCGCGCCCAGCCTGCGACCGAAAAACTGCGCGCATACCAGCAGCACATTTCGCGCGTCGCCGCCGACTCGCAGGTCGAACTGGCCCGCGTCGCCGAGCAGCACGTGCAGGAAACCACCCGTACCGCTCACGCGCTGGCCGACGAGGTAGCCCGCGTCGCAACGGATGAAACCGACCGCAACATGCGCAGCCAGCAGGAAACCATGCGCAAGTTCAGCGATCCGTTCCACACCGGCGACGGCCAGATGCGCGGCGATGGTGGCGCCCAGCGCGCTGGCGCCAGCATGCAGAGTTCGTCGCCAGGCAGCGCACAAGGCAGCTCGGGCGGCGCCGGCCAGGGCGACCTTCAGGGCAACATCCCTGTCCAGGGAGGCCAGTCCCAGGCAAGCAAGGGCAGCGCTACCTCAGGCGCGCGCCGCGAGTAAGCGGGACGCTGCGGCGATTTCTGGCTGCGGCCCTAGCCCGAACAGCGGCCGCAGCACAGGCACCCGGCGTACCAGTTCGAACATCCCGAAGCTGAGGCAAAGCGTCAGCACAGCCAGTACGACGGCCTCGGTGACGGGTGCGAGTCCGGCAGGCTTGAAGGAATGCGCCAGCACCACGATCAAGGTCTGGTGCAGGATGTAGACCGGGAACACGGCCTGCGTCAGGTAGCGGCGGGCTCCGTTGTCGGCATTGAGGTGGTGGTGTCCGAAGCCGCACGCCGCGACGATGGCGCTCCAGCCGCACAGCGTGTAGAGCACGCGCTGGACGTTGTACACCTGTTCGAGTACGGCGCGGCCGATCGCGAGGGCGGGCCAGCGGATATCATCCACGCGCGACCAGAACAGGCGCTGGCGCGCCAGCAGCGCGCCGAGTGCCGAGTGCGAACAGCACGAAGTAATGCGCGTGGTTGAACCAGTCGTCGATCAGCGCGTGGGTAGTTTCGAAGCGCGGCTGCAGGACCAGCCTGGCGATGGCCAGCACGGCGACCGGCAGCACGATGATGCGCCAGCCGGTCAGCCAGCGCGCGAGCGAGTCCGACCATATCGAAACCCGCGCTCCCGAAACGTGCGCGATCGCGGCGAACACCAGCGTGTACACCCACAGGTAGGCGACGAACCACAGGTGGTTCCAGGTCGGCATGATCAGGCAGTCCGAGCCGCGGCAGAAGCCGCCGTACGATGTGACATACAGCTGCTTGACATCGTCCCCGACCTAAACGTCGGGGATTCCTACAGCTAGCGTCGCACGTCCGCGACGGAGAATGTTTAGCGCAGCATTAAGATCACGATCATGTACCGCTCCGCAATCACAGCAACGCCATTCTTTCGCATGTTCAGTGAACATGCTTCCAAGGTCTGCGATACCTTTCGGCCGCGAATCGGGAACAGCGCCGCAATCCGAGCAGATCTGGGTGGTAAAGCTCTCGTTCACTTCTTCAAGCCAGGCGCCATGCTTAACAGCCTTGTACGCCAGTTGTGTGCGGAAGGACGACCAGCCGACATCGTAGACGGACTTCGCCATGCTGGTCCTGGCGAGCGCCGCTGCATTTGATATTTCCAACCACGATATAGTCGAACGCAGCGACGATGGCGCTGGTGCAGGTGTGCAGGTAGTGGCGGCGGCGATTTTTACGGGGCCCGAATTGCTGCGCAATTCGCAGTCGGCTCCTTTCACTCCTCGTCCTGAAGGACGAGGTTTCTCGGAGCAAATCTGATGAACTCATGCGTGGCCAGGCTTTGTGCGTTCGTTGGTTCCGGGATGATTGGGTTCGAATGATAGCCCATGATCCCTAGTCTTCCGCCGCTCGCTCGTCTTCGACATGCTTCAGGCGCTCGGCATCGATCCGCGCTTTCATCGCCGCGGCATCGGCCATGTACTCGTCGACAGTGCGATCAGGGCTTGCGCGCATCGCCGGCGGCAGCAGCAGCGGCATGTACAGCTGGTCCGCCACGCGCCCGCTGGCCTGCAGGTTGCCGACCAGCGTCAGCCCGGACCCGAGCAGCGCAAGAAGGGCGCAGCTGCTGGCGAAATAGCGCCTGCGCTGCGGCCGGACTGTCCCGAGGTGGAAGTACACCATGCCGGCCATCAGCGCGATCGCCATGTGCGTCCCGTAGCGCACCAGCCATTCAATCGACCATGCATAAGCGGCCATGCTCGACACGATCTTGTAGGCGGCGATCGCAGTCAGCCCGCAGCCGAAGATGAACAGGTGGCGCCCGAGGCGCGCGTGGCGCCCGAACAAACGGTTGGCGAACGCCCACATGCCGCCCCAGACCAATCCCGCCGCGACGCCGTAGGCCAGCGCCTGCAGATAGCGGCTCAGATGGAACGGCTGGACGTCGCTCAGCCACACGGTCAGCAGCGCGACCAACCCGATCAGCAGCATCCCGGCCAGTCCCGGCAGCGCGCCTTCCCAGCCGTGCATGGTGCGGTCGACCAGTTCGGCCGGCACCGGGAAGTCGGCGCCGCGCACGCGCAGGCTGGTGTGGCCCATGCGGATCACCGTGTCGCCGGTCAGCTCGATGCTGTGCTGGCGCTTGCCGCGCCAGACCACGCCGTTCCTGCTGCCGAGGTCGCGCAGCACCAGCCGCCCGTCTGCGTCGGCCTCGATCACCGCGTGGGATGGCGCGGCATGCGCGTCGTCGAGGATGAAGTCGTTGTGGTAGCCGCGGCCTAGCCGGATCGGCAGGCCGGCCACCTGGTGGCGGTGCAGGACGTCGCCGTTGCGGGCCAGGGTCTCGATGAAATAGGGCGCCTTCATCGTTTGGCGCCCCGTCCCAGCGCGGACAGGAAGGCGCGCGTGGCGCGCAGGCCGTTCTCGTACGACACCCCGGTGACGTCGAGCCGGCTTTGCAGGCTGGCGCGTGGGTCGTCTGTGCTGGCGGTCAGCAGGGTGAAGTTGTACAGGCCTTCGAACTTGCGGTAGGCGCGCACGCAGGTGACGGCGCGCAGCGGCAGGGTTTTGGTGGTGACGAAATGCTCGGTGCACTTGGGTTCGGTCAGGCGCGTGTCGCGCGCGCTGCCCAGCTTGTCGGTCTTGAACACGGTCGTCGCCAGCACCGCGAAGCGTAGCGGGTCGAGGCTGCTGGAGCGGATGTACTGGTGGATCATCGACACATGCCCGGTCTGCTGGGTTTCCGACACGAAGATCGCCGACTCCATCGAGCAGGCGATGGTGTCGGCATTGAAGGTCGCTTCGGCCTGCTCGTTGGAGCGCCCCCAGCAGCGTACCTGCCCCGATTCGCGCACCGGCACGTGGTACGGCCCCATCAGCTTGAGCGACAGCGGCTGGTCGAGCAGGCGGTCGATCATGCCGCGCTGGTGGCTCAGAAGCTGCTGGGCGATCAGCGGATTGAAGTCTTTGGGCGCGCGCGCCTGTGCCGCCACCTTGTCGAGCAATTCCTGGGCGTAGCGGATCGGCACCAGGAAGCTGACCAGTTCCCCATCGCGGCGGCGCGACACGTTGACCCCGGCCACCGTGCCGTCCGCCGTCACGCTGGGTCCGCCGCTCATGCCCGAATTGATCGGGCCGGTGAACATCAGGTGGTCGTAGAAGCTGCGCGTGACGATGCCGTTGTAGGCGCCTTCCGAGATCGCAAAGCCGAGGTCGAGCGGGTTGCCGAGCGAGTAGAGGTACTGGCCCTGGGCCAGCGTGGCTTTGGCCGGAATATTGAAGAAGCCGCTGCCGAAGCGGTCGACCCGCACCACGGCCAGGTCATGCAGCACGTCGACGGCCAGCAGTTCGATCGGGCCGCGCTTGCCGTCGGTATCGACGTATTCGCCGCTGTAGACGTCGGGGTCGAGCGCCATCTGCGACACCACGTGGTAATTGGTCAGCACGAGGTTGCCGGTGCCGACCAAAAAGCCGGAGCCGACCGTCGACTGGCTGCGCCCGCTTTTGAGCAGCATCCGGATCTGCAGCAGGTCGCCCTGGGCCGCCGAGTACACCAGCTGCGCCGCGGACGAGGGCGGCGGCAAGGTCGTGTTCTGGTCGGCTTCAGCCTCGGCGGCGGGCGGGGTGGCGCCCGGGGGCACTGCGGCAGGCGGAATCACGCCGGGCGGCACGGGAGCGGGGGGAATCGGGCGGGACGGGGTGGCCGCCGGCGCGGCGCGCCGATCGGCTGGGGCCGGGGCCGCTTGCTGCGCGGCCGCCAGCGCGCTGCCAAGGCACAGCAGCGCTGCGGTAATCGATCGTTTCATGCGCATCTTCCGGCAGGCCAGGCGTCGGACTAACTCACCTCCAGCTTATCGCATTTTGTGCCTGTTACAGTTGCCCGTCTTCGACCACGGCATCGAGCTGGGGCTGCATCATGTGGCCCAGCTTGGCTTCCTTGGTGTTCAGGTAACTGTTATTGAAGGCGTTGCGGTTCACCAGCAGCGGCACCCGATCGCTGACGGTGACGCCCAGTTTCTCCATGGCGTCGATCTTGCGCGGGTTGTTGGTCATCAGGCGCAGCGACTTGATGCCGAACTGGGCCAGCATCGGCTTGCACAGCTCGTAGTTGCGTGCGTCCGCGTGGAAACCCAGCTGCAGGTTGGCTTCGACGGTGTCGGCGCCGGCTTCCTGCAGGCGGTAGGCGCGCATCTTGTTGACCAGGCCAATGCCGCGCCCTTCCTGGCGCAGGTACAGCAGGATGCCGCGGCCTTCATCGGCGATCTTCTTGAGCGCGCCTTCCAGCTGGGCGCCGCAGTCGCAGCGCTGCGAGAACAGCACGTCGCCGGTCAGGCATTCGGAATGCACGCGCGCCAGCACCGGCGCGCCGTCGCTGATGTCGCCGAGGGTCATCGCCAGGTGTTCCTTGCCGGTCGAATGTTCCACGAACGCGTGCAAGGTGAACTGCGCCCAGGGCGTCGGCAGCAGGCACGAGGTGGTGTAGTCCAATATTTCTTCGGCAGCAGGGGTGGCAGGCATGGCTTGATCTCGAATCTATTTCTGTACCCGCAAGTGTAGCGGAAATCCGTCCCAACCGTCGGAGGCCCCCTCCATGGTTGCCCGGTGGCAGGCTAGTACGGCAGGTCGAACAACAGCACTTCGGCAGCTTGTGCTCCGGCAAGGCTGATGCGGTCCTCCCCGGCGATTTTCAGCGCGTCGCCGCCCGACAGCGCGGTGCCGTTGACGGACACGCTGCCGCGTATCACGTGCACGTAGGCGGTTCGCCCCGGGTCCAGCGCATGTTCGAGGCTGTCGCCCGGGTTCATGATGCTGGCGTAGAGCGAGGCGTCCTGGTGGACCAGCACCGAGCCTTCGCGCCCGTCCTTCGATGCAAGCAGCTTCAGCTTGCCGGTCTTGCTTTCCGCCGTGAAGTGCTTTTCCTCGTAGCTCGGCTGGATGTTGGTGACATTCGGCTGGAGCCAGATCTGCAGGAAATGCACCGGCTCGGCCTGCGAGCCGTTGAATTCGCTGTGGCGCACGCCGCTGCCGGCCGACATGCGCTGCACGTCGCCGTAATGCAACACCGACCCGGTGCCGAGGCTGTCCTTGTGTTCCAGCGCGCCCTCAAGGACGTACGAAATAATTTCCATGTCGCGATGCCCGTGGGCGCCGAAACCCTGGCCCGCCGCGACCCGGTCTTCGTTAATCACGAGCAGTGGGCCAAAGCCAGTGTGGCGCGGATCCTGGTAACTGCCGAACGAAAAGCTGTGTTTCGAATGTAGCCAGCCGTGGTTGGCGTCGCCGCGTTCGTCGCTCCTGCGTAACTGCAACATGGCATTTCTCCGTTTGTTGACGTTTTCACAAAGAATAGTATAAAAGCGAATTCGAAACGCTGCGCGCGCCCCACAAACTGTGTCAAATGTTGGTGTGAATTAACATTTTCCGAGTAACATGAGATTTCATTCTTACCGGTCCGGCATTCGATGAATTCTGCAGCTCCCGCGCCCCTGTTCTTTGTCCGCGTTCTTGCAAACCGCAATGGAACCCCTGCGGCGCTGCTGGCCGACGGCGCCGGCGATGCCGTCGCGCTGCTTGGGCTGGTGGAGTCAAGCGAGGGCCGGATGCTGCCGGCGGCCTTGCCGTGTTTTGTGCCGCCGGGGCTGCAACCGTCGTTGCGCGAGGCGTATGGCGAGGCGGGCTGGACGCAGGCCGACGCCAGCGCGATATGCCACACCAGCGGTTTGCTCGACCGCGCGCAGCTGCCTGGCGCCGCCAGATGGATCGACGGCGACTGGTACCTGGCGCCGCCCGAGAAGGCCAGCGGCGCCCAGGCCGCATCGCGCTCGCTGGCGCTGCAGCTGGTCCAGCTGGTCGGCGCCGACGCCGACACCCATGAAATCGAAGCGCTGCTGCGCCAGGATGTGGCGCTGTCCTACCACCTGCTGCGCCTGGTGAATTCGCTGGGGGTAGGGGGCGGGCGCAAGGTCAACAGTTTTGCGCAGGCTATCCTCATCCTCGGACGCCAGCAGCTGCGCCGCTGGCTCAACCTGATGCTGTTCGCGGCGCGCCAGGGCGACGTGCGCAGCGCCATGCTGCTGTCGCGCGTGGCCATGCGCGGGCGCGCCATCGAGCTGCTGGCGAAGGCTGGCGGCTACGACAAGAGCCTGCAGGAGCAGGGCTTCATGACCGGCATGTTTTCGCTGCTGGGCGTGTTGTTCGGCATGCCGCTGGCCGAGGTGCTGGCGCCGCTGGCGATCAGCAACGCGGTGCGCGCGGCGCTGCTTGAGCGCGAAGGCGAGCTGGGGGCGCTGCTGGCGCTGGTCGAAAGCGCGGAACGCGGCGACTTCGCCGACGTCTCCGCCAGGCTGGCCGGCTTGCAGATCAGCGCCGCCGATTTCAACGAAGCGGTGCTGGAAGCGGCCGCCTGGATGCTTGAGGTGGTAAAGGAGAACAAGGGTGGAACCAATGGCTGACCGCGCGATGGAACGCTGCCTTGCCCTGTTGCGCGGGGCACGCGTGCTGGAAGGGGAGGCGCTGACCCGTTCGCTGGATGAACTGGAAGCGGCGATCCTCGTGCTCGCCGCCGGCAAGGCCACGCCGGCAGGCCCGTGCGCTGTCAGCGTCGAACCGTTCGACCCGGATGAACCGGCCATCGTGCTCGACATGGCCGGTTACCTGACCGGCTGGAACACCGCCGCATCGACCCTGTTCGGCTACACCGCCGAGGAAGCGATCGGCCAGCACGTGCTGTTCCTGTATGCCGAGGGCGACGACGACGCCGATATCGCCGAACTGTTCCTCGAAGAAGGCAGCGACCTGATCGAAGTGCGCCGCCGTAAAAAGAACGGCGAGATCATCGGCGTGCGGCTGGCGCTGTCGCTGCTCAAGGACGACCACGGCGAGGCGAACGGCATGCTGGTGCACGTGTCGCCGATCGTCCAGGAGCTGGGCGACCAGGACAAGGTGCGCCTGCACGCGCGCATCATCGAAGACAGCGACCAGGGCGTCCTGATCACCGATTCGAGCGAACGTATCGTCTCGATCAACAGCGCCTTCACGCGCATCACCGGCTACGCGCCGGTGGAAGCGATCGGCAAGACGCCCGACCTGCTGCGCTCCGGCGTGCACGACGCCGAATTCCGCGCCAAGGTGCGCGCCGCGATGCGCGGCAGCGGGCCGTGGCGCGGCGAAATCGTCGGCAAGCGCAAGAACGGCGACCTGTTCCCGCAGTCGGTCACCATCAGCGCGGTGCGCGACGGCGAAGGGCGCATCACCCACACCTTCTCGCTGTTCTCGGACATCAGCGTGCACAAGGCGGCCGAGGCGCGCGTGCAGCGCATGGCCAACTACGACAGCCTGACCGGCCTGCCGAACCGCAGCCTGCTGACGCACCTGCTCGGGCAGGCCCTGATGGACGCGCGCCGCACCAACCAGTACGGCGCCCTGATGGTCGTCGAGATCAACCGCATGGCGGCGATCAGCGACACGCTGGGCCACGACGTCGCCAGCGAACTGCTGTGCGAGCTGGGACGCCGTTTCCGTCACTTGCTGCGCGACGCCGACATCCTCGCGCGCATCGACGGCAGCAAGTTCGCGGTCGCGCTGCCGCAGATCGACCGCCGCGAGAGCGCCGCCAGCGTCGTCAAGAAGATGCTGGCCGCGCTGGCGGTGCCGCTGGTGATCGAGGGCCATAACCTGCAGGTCAGCGCGAACATCGGCGTGTCGGTCTACCCGGAGGACAGCTCCGACGCCGCCTCGCTGATCCGCTGCGCCGACGTCGCGATGGCCAAGGCACAGGAAAGCGGCGGCGGCAGCTTCCTGTTCTACCGCGAGCAGATGGACCTGCGCGCCAAGGAAGACCTGATGCTGGAAGCGGAACTGCGCACGGCCGTCAACGAAGGCCAGCTTGAATTGCACTACCAGCCGAAAGTGAGCCTGCGCAGCGGGCGTATCGTCGGCGCCGAGGCGCTGATCCGCTGGCGCCATCCGGAACGCGGGATGATTTCGCCGGGCGTGTTCATCGCGCTGGCGGAGGAAACCGGCATGATCCACGACATCGGCACGTGGGTGCTGGAAGAAGCCTGCCGCCAGATCGGCGCATGGCGCAACGCGGGCCTGGTGATGCCGCCGGTCGCGGTCAACCTGTCGGCGCGCCAGTTCGACCGCCGCCTGCCGGCGCGCATCCTCGCGGTGCTCGACCGCCACGGCGTGCTGCCCGAGCAGATCATGCTGGAGATTACCGAGAGCCTGCTGGTGGGCGGCGCCGACAACGTCGTCGCGATCATGAACGAACTGGTGGCGATGGGCCTGGCGCTGGCGCTGGACGACTTCGGCACCGGCTACTCCAGCCTGGCCTACCTGAAGAAATTCCCGATCTCGACCTTGAAGATCGACCGCGCCTTCGTGGTCGGCCTGCCGCACGAGGAAAGCGACTGCGCGATCGCGCGCGCGATCGTCACGATGGCCAAGCAGCTGCGCCAGGAGATCGTGGCGGAGGGCGTCGAAACCGAAGAACAGATGGCCTTCCTGCGCGACCTTGGCTGCGACCAGCTGCAGGGCTGGCTGTTCAGCCCCGCAGTGACTGGCGCCGAGTTCGAGCGCATGCTGCGCGACGGCGACCGGCTCAGCGTGGCGCGCGCTGCCTAGCCCGGCGACGAACCCTGGCTGGGCCGCGCTCTCGTCAGCGGCGCCCGCGCAGCGGGTCGAGCAATCCCTTCAGGTCGTTGTGGTCCAGCTCGTACATCAGTTCGAGCAGCTCACCCAGTTCGCCCTTGGGAAAGCCTTCGCGCGAAAACCAGCCCAGGTAGTGGGCGGGCAGGTCGGCGATCACGCGCCCTTTGTACTTCCCAAAAGGCATTTCGCGCGTCAGCAGCAATGACAGGTGCTCGGGTTTCATTCGGATATATGTATATGTATGTCGAAAAAATATAGATGACCAAAAGCTATTCTTGGTAGGAACGCTACGGTAATATACCTCGCCGGGATGACCTTCGTGCCATCCGGTAGCCGGTAGTTCCTCGCCAAACGTCACCATGAGGTTTTCTATGCGTTTTCGCCATATCCCCATCCTGCTGGCGGGCCTTTCGCTGTCGCTGTCGGCGGTCGCCGCCACAGCCGACCGCTGGAAGCTCCCGGTCAACGTCAAAAAACTCGATAACGGCCTGACCGTCATTGTCTCCGAAGATCACTCTTCGCCGACCGTCGGCGTCAGCGTGGTGTACCACGTCGGCATGCGCCTCGAGCCGAAGAACCGCACCGGCTTCGCGCACCTGTTCGAACACCTGATGTTCCAGGGGACGCCGAACGCACTCAAGGGCGTCTTCGACAAGACCATCACTGGCGGCGGCGGCAACAACAACGGTTCGACCCGCGCCGACTTCACCAATTACATCGAGACCGCGCCGGTATCGGCGCTCGACGCCATCCTGTGGCTCGAAGCGGACCGCATGAAGACCCTCGACTTCAACGAGAAGACGCTGAAGAACCAGCAGGACGTCGTCAAGGAAGAAATCCGCGTCAACGTGAAGAACCAGCCATACGGCGGCTTCATGTGGATCGACATCGGCCAGCACGCGTTCCAGAAGTGGGAGAACAACCACGACGGCTACGGCAGCTTCCAGGACCTCGAAGGCGCCAGCCTGGAGGACGTGCGCAACTTCCACCGCGATTACTACGGTCCGAACAACGCGGTGCTGTCGATCGCGGGCGACGTGACGCCGGCCCAGGGCTTCGCGCTGGCCAAGAAGTATTTCGGCGATATCGCCAAGCGTCCGACCCCGAAGCCAGGCGACTTCACCGAGCCGCTGAACACCGCCGAAAAGCGCGTCGAGCAAAGCGACACGCTGGCGCAGGTGCCGGCGATCGCCACCGCATGGAAGATGCCTGACCGCGGTAGCAAGGACCAGGCGCCGATGGCCGTGCTGGGTGAACTGCTGGCCGGCAGCGACGCGTCGCTGTTCTACCAGGGTATCGTCAAGGGCCGCGAGCTGGCGCTGAACGTCGACGCGCTGTACGGCCTGACCAGCCCATGGGAATACGACGGCCCGACGCTGTACACCGTGTTCTTCGTGTACAAGCCAACCACCAACGCGGACGCCATGCTGACTGCGATGGACGAGGAAATCGCCAAGGTCGTCAAGAACGGCGTCGATGCCGCGACCCTCAAGCGCGTCAAGACGCGCATGCTGGCCGACTGGAACGACTCGCTCGAAAGCTTCATCAACCGTGCCGACAAGCTGGCCAAGCTGCAGACGCTGTGGGGCGACGCCAACGTGGTCAACAAGATCCCGTCGTGGATCGAAGGCGTCACCTCGGCCGACCTGCAGCGCGTCGCCAAAAACTACCTGACCCGCGAAAACCGCACCACCATCGACCGCAAGCCGGTTGCCGCCGCCAAGCCAGCTGCACCGGCGCCAGCCGCAGCACCAGCGCCTGCCGGCGCCAAATCATAAAGGAGAGCATCAATGAAAAAACTGATGCTGGCATTGACCATTTCCCTGATGTTCGCGCCTTCGGCTTTCGCGGCCGGCGCCGACACCACGGCTGCCAATACCTTGCCGCCTTTCGGCAAGGAGAAAACCATACCGGCGCCGCAGATCGCCAAGAAGGTGCTGTCGAACGGACTTGAAGTCTGGGTCGTGCCGCGCAAGGGACTGCCGCGCGTCGACTACGTGCTGGCCGTGCGCGACTCGGGCCTGGCCGCCGACGACAAGAACCATCCAGGCTTCGCCAAGCTGCTCGCGGGCCTGCTCAACGAAGGCACCACCAAACGCGACTCGCGCGCGATCGCCGAACTGGCGCAGGGCTACGGCGGCTCGGTCGCCGCCAGCCCGGGCAACGACGGCATCACCGTGCTCGCCAATGCGGTGACGTCGAACGCCGGTCCAATGATGAACCTGCTGGCCGAAGTGGCGCGCATGCCATCGTTCCCGACCAAGGAAGTCGAGCTGGCCAAGGCCAACGCGCTGCAGGCGCTGCGCGTCTCCGAGACCACGCCGCGCTTCCGCGCCGAGCGTGCGATCAGCAAGGCGATCTATGGCGACCACCCGTACGGGAACACCACCGAAACCGCCGAGGCCATCACCAGCACCACCGAAGAACTGCTGCGCGCCGAACACGCAAAACGCTTCCGTCCGGAGCGCAGCCTGCTGGTGATCACCGGGCGCATTTCGCAGGCTGACGCGATGAAGTTCGCGCAGGCGGCGTTCGGCGACTGGAAGGGGCAGGGCGAGGCCGGTCCGGCAATCGCGCCATTCACCGCAGCGGCCAAGCCGGTGCGCCTCGTGCTGCAGCGCGACGGCAGCGTGCAGTCGACCCTGCGCCTCGGCGCACCTGGCATTCCGGCCAGCTCGGCCGACTACGTGCCGCTGCGCCTTGCCAGCACCATCCTGGGCGGCGGCTTCTCGAGCCGTGTGAATACCAACCTGCGTGAAGAGAAGGGCTACACCTATGGCGCCTCGGCCGGCGCG
Source organism: Massilia polaris (assembly GCF_012927275.1). GTDB lineage: Bacteria > Pseudomonadota > Gammaproteobacteria > Burkholderiales > Burkholderiaceae_D > Telluria_A > Telluria_A polaris. The sequence goes on from NZ_JABBGG010000001.1 coordinate 162,989, forward strand.
CGCACCATGCGCAACGGCGGCGGCATCGTCGGCGGCGCCGACGTGCGCAATGAAGTGACCGGCGCGTCGCTGACCGAGTACTTCAGCGAGTACCGCCGGCTTGGCGGCGACCTGGTTCCAGCCGACGAAATGAGCATGAACAAGCGTTACGTCGCAGGCACCTACTTGATCACCAACCAGCTGCAGCGAGCGGTTGCATCGACGCTGGCCAACAACTGGCTGGTCGGCCTGCCGTCCGAGTTCCTCGGCGAGTTTGTGCCGGCGATCCAGAAGGTCACGCCTGAGCAGGTGCGCGACATGGGCAAGAAATACTTTGCCCCTGAGACGCAGTCGATTGTGGTGGTAGGCGACGATGCAGCCGTCGCTCCGCAGCTCAAGCAGTTCGGCGACTTTACCGTCACGGCCAAGTAAGCGACTTAGCCCGCAAACAAACGGCCAGGGTAGCGATACCCTGGCCGTTTGTTTTGGTGCATGATGGAGGCTATTTTGCAGGAGGCAGTCATGCAGGCAGGTTTTAAGCTCGAGCGTTTCGAACGCGCGCAGGCCCCGGTCTACGAGGCCGCGCTCGGTGAACTGCGCGCGGGGCGCAAGCGCAGCCACTGGATGTGGTTCATCTTTCCGCAGGTTGCAGGGCTTGGACACAGCGAGATGGCGCAGCATTACGCGATCGCGTCCCTCGACGAGGCGGCGGCTTATCTCGCGCATCCGGTGCTTGGACCGCGCTTGCGTGAATGCTGCCAGGTGATGGCGGCGAGCGATGCGGGCTCCGCTTCAGATATCTTCGGCTACCCCGACGACGTCAAGTTCCACTCGTCGCTGACGCTGTTTGCGCAGGCGGCGCCCGGTGAGGCGGTGTTCCGCGAATGCCTCGACCAATACTTTGATGGCCAACCCGACGCGAACACCTTGTCGCGCCTGAAAGCATGATGCGCATGCGCTGGCTGCTTATCGCCGTCCTGCTGCCGTTGTTCGCGTCCTGCGCGACCGGCGTGGGCGATGGCACGCGCAGGGTCGAACGGTTTGAGATCAAGACCCGCGCCCCGGCGTTCGGCGGCACGGTCTTCGACGGGGCAGGTGAGTACGAGGCGGTTTCCGGTATCGCGCACGTGCGCCTGCATGGTGATTATGCCTACCCGGTCGAAGTCGATATTTTGCGTCCACGCGATCCGGCCAGGTCGTCGCGCGTGCTGCTGGTGGAAGTCGACGCGACTTGGGGCAGGCAGCTCGGCCGCATGGTCAACGATGGCGGGCCGGGCATGCTGCGCGCCGACGATGCCGGCAACGGCTTCACGATGCGGCGCGGGCACACCGTGGCGTGGATCGGTTCGAAGCTGAACCACGTCGATGCGCGCCTGCTGCACGACGTCGCCTTGTTCCTGAAGGCCGATCTCCGCGCCACCACGACGATAGCGGTCGGCGCGGGCGGCGCTGGCCAGCTGCTGCGCAGGTTTATCGAGGAGGGGCTGAACGCCGCACCGGGCGGCGGCAAGGTCTTCGACGGGGCGATGCCGCTGGTGGCCGGGGCGCGCGGGCATTTTCCGTTTACGTATGCCGTCACGACCGATCCGGTGAGCGGCAATACGGGCGGCATTTTCGCCCGGTGCCAGCGCAATGGGACCTGCCCGAAGCTGATGCATGTCGATAGCAGTGCCGAGTTCTGGACGGCGAAGGCCTCGCTGATTGTTGCGGACGGCGCCGGTAACGACATCCCGCTGCCGCACGGGGCGCGCGCCTACCTGATGTCATCGACCCAGCACCTGTTCGCCGACCGGACGGTTCCTGGCGAATGCCGCCAGCCCAGCAACACCGCGAGGCAGGCGCCGCTGGTGCGCGCGCTTCTCGATCAGATGGTGGCGTGGATTCACACGGGGAAAGAGCCGCCGCCAAGCCGTTTTCCGCGCCGCGCGGACTCGATGCTGACGGCGCCGGATCGGGACGCGGCCGGCTTCCCCGACCTGCGCGCCGCCGGTATCGGTTTTCCCGCCGGCGTCAACGGGATGCCGGGCTACCAGCTGTTCGTGCCGATGACCGACGTGGACGGCCATGACATCGCCGGCGTTCGCCTGCCCGATATCGAGGTTCCGCTGGCGACGCACACTGGCTGGAACCTGCGCCGCTCGAACAGGGCCGGCGATGCGGAACTGTGCGGCGGCACCGGCATGACTCTGCCGTTTGCACCGCAGCCACGGGCGGGCGACCCGCGCCGCGCGATATCGCAGCGCTATCCGAGCCGGATCGAATACGCCAAGGCGGTGGCCGCGTCCGCACGCAGCCTGCGCGACCAGGGCCTGCTGCTGCAGGAAGACGTCGCCCGCTACATCGAGCGCGCCCGGCGCGAGACGCGCGTGCCGTGATGAACTCCGGTTCCTGCGTTGTTGCGTATAATCGCGCAGGCATTGCCCGATAAACATAGAGAACAATATATATGGCTTCATCCTCAGACAACATCAGCATGGCTGTGTTCTGCGACTTCGAAAACGTCGCACTCGGCGTGCGTGACGCCAACTACGAAAAATTCGACATCAAGCCGGTGCTCGAACGCCTGCTGCTCAAGGGCAGCATCGTCGTCAAGAAGGCATACTGCGACTGGGACCGCTACAAGGGCTTCAAGAGCGCCATGCACGAAGCGAACTTCGAGATGATCGAAATCCCGCATGTGCGCCAGTCCGGCAAGAACTCGGCGGATATCCGCCTGGTGGTCGACGCGCTCGACCTCTGCTACACCAAATCCCACGTCGACACCTTCGTCATCATCAGCGGTGACTCCGACTTTTCGCCGCTGGTGTCCAAGCTGCGCGAGAACGCCAAGAAGGTGATTGGCGTCGGCGTCAAGCAGTCGACCTCGGACCTGCTGGTCGCGAACTGCGACGAATTCATTTTCTACGACGACCTGGTGCGCGAAGTGCGCCGCGCCGCCGCCAAGCGCGACGAGCGCAAGACCCAGCCGGTGGCCCGCGGCAAGTCGCCTGACGAAGGCAACCGCCGCAAGGAAGAAAGCGAAGCCCGCAAGGCGCAGGCGATCGAGCTGGTGGTCGAGATGTTCGACGCGCTGGTCTCCGAACGCGGCGACAGCGGCAAGATCTGGGCATCGCTGCTGAAAGATACCCTGAAGCGCCGCCGTCCGGACTTCAACGAAACCTTCTACGGCTTCCGCACTTTCGGCAACCTGCTGGAAGAAGCGCAGAACCGCGGCATGCTGGAATTCGGCCGTGACGAGAAATCGGGCGCGTACGTGTACCGCAGCAGCGCCGCGACTGCCGCAGCGACGGCTGCCGAGAACGCATCGGTCGCCCAGGAAGCGGTCGAGCTGATCGAAGAAGCGATGCCGGCCAAGGAATCGCGCCGCCGCGGCGGCCGTGGCCGCAAACCTGCGCCAGTGGTGGAAACGCCGGCTGAAGCGTTTGAAGCTCCTGAAGAGCTGGTCGAAGCCGTCGCGGAAGCGTCGGCTGAGGCAGCCGAACCGGTAGCGGTGGAGTCCGAGCCTGAAGCGGCTCCGGCTCCGGCGAAGCGACCGCGCCAGCCAGCGCGCACCCGCAAGGCCGCGGCGAAGAAGGCAGAGGCAGCAGTGGCCGCGCCGGAAGCGCCGGTTGTGGTTGTGGCGGCAGCCGATGTGGCGGCAGCCGATGCTGCGGCAGCCGATGCTGCGGCAGCCGATGCTGCGCCTGAGGAAACCAAGCCAGCGAAACCTGCGCGCAAGACTGCTCCCCGCAGCCGCCGTCCGGCAAAGCCGAAGGCAGCGCCGGAAAACGGCTGATCTGGAATTAAGTCCTCTGGGTGGAAACGCTCAGAGGATGTTACGTCCCGTCTTCACGGCGATCTGACGCTTGTAGGCACGCGGCATCGAACTCCCGCATTGTCATTTCGTCGATGACGCCCACATCATAAAGCGCGGAAGCAGCACTGTGTATCGCTTCGAACGCGTCGCTCTTGGCATTTCCCATTGGAGCTGACTTCGCGCTCCTCCCCGCTACGCCACTTTGCAAACCGGCTGCGCACAAGCATACGGTGCGATTTGCTGAAATGGTGCAAACTGAGGTCCAGTCCCTGTGTCTAACCAGTTGTCCGGGCCCCAACCATTGTGTGAAGGAGTTCACCATGCGCATGCTTACCGGATTGCTGTTGTCCCTCTCCCTCATGGGTCCACTCGCGCTCGCGGCTCCGCCGGCGCCCGCGCCAAACCATCCCATCCTCGGCATCTGGCGGCTCACGCTGCCTGATGGCAGCTGCTCTGAAACCTACCGGTTCAGGGGCGACGGCACGACCCTGGTCACCAGCGCGGCGGAGGTGTCGGAAAGTGAATTCCACATTCCGGCCGAACCCAGCGAGAAGGGCTTTTACAGGCTGGTCGATACCATCGTGAAGGACAACGGCAAGGAGGATTGCATGGGGCAGGTGATGAAGGTCGGCACGAGTGCGACCAATTTCATCCGTTTCCATCCGTCGGGAGCCTTGTTTTTAATGTGCGCGACGGAGTCGATGGAGACCTGTATCGGACCGTTCCAGCGGGTGATGGGGAAGGGGACGTGATTTAGCGTCGACGTTGATGCCCATTCCCCAAAGTTATCCCCCAAGACGCCCAGGTAATTGGCGTATCGACTTGGTGCAGCGGCCCCTCCCGTAAGGCTCGTCTGCCCCGCGGTATCGGTGTATATTGCTGGCGAACTCATCGTCACTTTGCACTGGACCAGCTATGTCACCGGTTTTACTTTTCGTTATTTTGATAGCGTATTTCGCGCTGCTGATGGGCGTGGCCTGGGCCACTTCCCGTAACGCCAACAACGATTCCTTCTACATCGGTAACAAGAGCAGCAACTGGATGCTGGTCGCGTTCGGCATGGTCGGTACCACCCTGTCCGGCGCCACCTTCATCAGCGTGCCGGGCAACGTCGGCCTCGACGCCTTTGGCTATGGCCAGATCCTGATCGGCTACGTGATCGGCTATATCGCCGTCGCCTTCATCCTGCTGCCGCTGTACTACCGCCTCAAGCTGACCTCGATCTACCACTACCTCGACGTGCGCCTCGGCCGCCGCGCCTACCAGAGCGGCGCGTCGTTCTTCATCCTGTCGCGCCTGCTGGGCGCCACTGCGCGCCTGTATTTGGTCGTCAATATCCTGCAGGCGATCATCCTCGACAGCCTGGGGGTGCCATTCTGGCTGACCACCCTGGTGATTCTCGGCATGATCCTGATGTACACCTACGAAGGCGGCGTCAAGACCATCGTCTGGACTGACACGCTGCAGACCAGCTGCATGCTGATCGGCCTGGTCGCCTGCGTGGTCTACCTGCTGACCCAGCTCGACATGACCGTCGGCCAGAGCCTGGCCGCCATGGATGCGCGCGGCCTGTCCACCATCTTCACCACCGACGTCGACAGCCCCAACTTCTTCCTCAAGCAGATCGTCGCCGGCGCCTTCATCGTGCTGACCATGACCGGCATGGACCAGGAGATGATGCAAAAGACGATTTCGGTGAAGACCCTGAAGGACTCGCAGAAGAACCTGCTGAGCCTTACCCTGATCCTGGTCATCGTGCTGTCGCTGTTCCTGTTCCTCGGCGGCCTGCTCTACCTGTACGCACCGCTGGCGGGCGTCACCGCGACCGGCGACAAGATCTTCTCGGCGGTCGTCATGGGCCACCTGCCTGCCGCGGTGCAGATCATCTTCCTGGTGGCGCTGGTGTCGGCGCTGTTCCCGAGCGCCGACGGCGCCATCACCGCGCTGACCTCGAGCTTCTGCATCGACCTGCTGGGCCTGAAGCGCCGCGACGACTTGTCGGAGGCGGACAAGGTGAAATGGCGCCAGCGCGTCCACCTCGGCTTCGCCTTCCTGTTCCTGCTGCTGGTGATGGGCTTCAAGTGGGCTGACAGCCCGAGCATGATCGTCGTGATCCTGAAACTGGCCAGCTATACATATGGCCCGCTGCTCGGCCTGTTCGCCTTCGGCCTGCTGACCACGCGCCGCCTGAACGACCGCTGGGTGCCGGCGATCACCATCGGCGCCCCGATCCTTTGCGGACTTGTTGAGTTTAATCAGGCATACCTGCTCGGAACTTACCGCCTCGGACTTGAACTGCTGATGATCAATGGCATATTGGTGTTTGCCGGTTTGTACGGGATTTCCAGCCGGGAACGGCGCGATCCGGCTGCGGTTGCTGCGTAACGTTTTTGACAACGGCACCCGGTTTTCACGTAAAGTGAAGGCCGGGTTCAACGCAAATTTCAACAGCTGGAGTATCGATGTCTTTCAAGCCCCTGTACTACCTGCGCCGCGGTTTCGGCATGTTCTGGAGTACGCTCGACGCCACCCGCCGCACCTTCTTCAACCTGCTGTTCCTGCTGGTGGTGATTTTCGTAGTGTGGCTGGTGTTCTTCGGCGGCGCCAGGCCGATCGGGAACACGACGGCGCTGGTGCTCGACCTGAAGGGCCGGCTGGTCGAGCAGCACAGCGGCACGCTGCGCGACGCGCTGCTGGCCAACGCGCGCGGCGACGTGCGCCGCACCGTGCAGGTGCGCGATGTGCTGCTGGTGCTCGACTCCGCAGCGAAGGATCCGAATATCAGCAGCGTGGTACTGCTGCTCGACGACCTCGAAGGCGGCGGCCAGGCCATGCTTAATGAAGTGGGCCAGGCGGTCGACCGGGTCAAGGCGGCCGGCAAGCCGGTAATCGCATGGGGCGGCAGCTACGACCAGCGCCAGTACCGCATCGCTTCGCACGCGACCGAAGTCTACCTGCACCCGATGGGCATGGTCCTGATCGAAGGCATGGGCCGCTACCGCAACTACTACCGCGACGCGCTCGACAAGGTCGGCGTCACCGTCAACCTGATGAAGGTCGGTACCTACAAGAGCTTCGCCGAGCCGTTCATCGGCAACGGCCCGTCCGAGGCGGCCGCCGAGCAGGACGCGGTGCTGTACAACGCGCTGTGGGCCAGCTACACCAACAGCGTCGAGAAGAACCGCAAGCTGCCGGCTGGCGCCATCGCGAAAACCATTGAGGCGCTGCCGGAACTGATGCAGCAGGTTGAAGGCAATACCGGCAAGCTGGCGCTGCAGACCAAAATGGTCGACGCCCTCAAGACCCGCGACGAAGTGCGCGACCTGATGATGAAGCGCGGCGTGCCTGACCTCGAGAACAAGAGCTTCCGCCAGGTGTCGTTCGGTGAATACCTGGCGCGCCAGCGCCCGAAACTGTTCGGCGACGGCGTCGGCGTGATCGTCGCTTCCGGCGAAATCACCGACGGCAACGCCAGTCCGGGCGCGATCGGCGGCATGTCGACCGCCAACCTGGTGCGCCGCGCCCGCGAGGATGACCAGATCAAGGCCATCGTGCTGCGGGTCGATTCGCCAGGCGGCAGCGCCTACGGTTCGGAGCTGATCCGGCGCGAGCTCGAGCTGACCCGCGCAGCCGGCAAGCCGGTGGTCGTTTCGATGGGCAGCGTGGCTGCATCGGGCGGCTACTGGATCTCGATGGCGGCCGACGAGGTGATCGCCGACCCGACCACCATCACCGGTTCGATCGGCGTGTTCGCCATCCTGCCGACCGTCGAGAAAGTGGTCGACAAGCTGGGCATCCACACCGCCGGCGTGCGCACCACCTGGCTGGCCGACGCCTACAACCCACTGCGTCCGCTCGACCCGCGCTTCGGGCAGCTGGTCCAGAGCAGCATCAACCATATCTACAGCGAGTTCACCACCAAGGCCGCGCTGGCGCGTAAAACCACGCCGGCGAAGATCGACGAAGTCGGGCAGGGCAGGGTATGGACCGGCCAGCAGGCCAAGGAACGCGGGCTGGTCGATTCGCTGGGCAGCTACGGCGACGCGATCAAGTCGGCCGCAACCCGCGCCAGGCTGACCGGCGACTACCGCGTCGCCTACATCGAGCAGGACAGCTCGCGCTTCGAGCGCGTCCTGCAGATGTTCGGGGCTTCGGCGGCGCAGGCAGTCAACATCGAGGTCAAGCTGGGCCTGACTCCGGTCGGCTTCCCCAACGGCGCCGTGGCGGAGGCCGCGCGCGACATGGCGTGGCTGGCCGACCTGACCGAGGGGCGCAAGCCGTTTTCGGCGGTCACGCATTGCCTGTGCGGGACACCGTGATTCTTGTAGCGGGTTTGTAACGGCTTGTACGGCAGCCCAGGCGCTGCCGTCGAGCCGGATCCCCTGTACGGCGGCCGCAATGGCCGCCGTTTTCGTGTGTGCGCGGCGCGGGCTTTGTATCGTCCACGCCTGTATTGACGCCTTCTATGTGCGCTCCGAAACATAGGAATTTGCGGCTACATGCTAGAGTCTGGCGAAAATCACATCACTTCTTTCCGTGACCGACCGCCCGACAAGGACCAGCATGGAACCACCTGTTTTTCCTCCCCTGAATACGCCGCCGGCGCCTGCCGCCAGCCGCCGTAAAAAGCTGATTGGCAGCGCGATTGCGGTGCTGGCGATGATCGCCCTGGCCGTATTGGCCTGGTACCTGACCCGTCCTGACGATAGCGCGGCCCGCGCCGCAGGAGGCCCGGCTGCCGCGGGAGCATCAGCCAGCCCAGGTGCTGGCGCGGGCGGGCGTCCGGGCGGCCGGCGAGGACGCGGCGCGCCGGCCACCACAGTCGGCGTGGCGACCGCGGAGGTCGCGGACATCCCTGTCGTGCTTGACGCACTCGGCACGGTGACCGCCGCCGCGACGGCCACGGTGCGCCCGCAGGTATCGGGCATCCTCCAGACAATTCATTTCACGGAAGGGCAACTGGTCAAGGCCGGGCAGGTGATGGCGACGATCGACCCGCGCTCGTTCGAAATGGCCCTGCTGCAGGCGAGTGGAACGCGCCAGCGCAACGAGGCGCAGCTGGAAAGCGCCCGCGTCACGCTCGACCGCTTCCGCACCTTGCTGTCGCAGGATTCGATCGCGCGCCAGGAGGTCGACACCCAGGCCGCGCTGGTCAAGCAGCTTGTAGGCACGGTAATGACCGACCGCGCGGCTGAAGGCGTGGCCCGGCTCAACCTCAGCTATACCAAGGTAAAGGCGCCGATCACGGGCCGGGTCGGCCTGCGCGTCGTCGACATGGGCAACCTGGTCGGCAGTTCGGACGCCAACGGCATCGCCGTCATCACCCAGCTGTCGCCGATCGACGTCGAGTTCGCGGTGCCGCAGGACCAGGTGCCGGCGCTGCAGGAACGCATCGCCAGCGGCGCGTCCTTGCCCGCGACGGCGCTCGACCGCACCCGCAGCAAGGCGCTCGGCACCGGCAAATTCGCCGCGCTGGACAACCAGGTCGATACCCAGACCGGCACGGTGCGCGCCAAGGCGCGCTTCGAGAACGCGAAGCAGTCGCTGTTCCCGAGCCAGTTCGTCAACCTGCGCCTCGAACTACGCACCATCAAGGATGCGGTGATGGTGCCGGTGACGGCGCTGCGCCACGGCTCCGACGGCGACTTTGTCTACCTGCTGAATCCTGCCGAGCGCACGGTCGCCGTGCGCAAGGTGGTGCGCGGGCAGGCCACCGTGGACAAGGTACAAATCGGCACCGGCCTGAAGGCGGGCGACCAGGTGATTACCGAGGGCGCCGACCGGCTGCAGGACGGCGCGAAGGTAACGCTGCCTGGCGATAAGCCAGCCGGCGCAGGCGGCGGCGAGCGCGGGCGGCGCCAGCGGCAGGGGACGTAATGAACCCGTCCGGCCCATTCATCGCGCGTCCGGTCGCCACGGCGCTGCTGATGCTGGCCATCGTGCTGGCCGGCCTGGTCGGCTTCCGCTTCCTGCCGCTGTCCGCGCTGCCGCAGGTCGACTTCCCGACCATCCAGGTGCAGACTTTGTACCCGGGCGCCAGCCCGGAAGTCATGTCGCGCACCGTCACCGCGCCGCTGGAGCGCCAGTTCGGCCAGATGTCCGGCCTGCAGCGCATGACTTCCACCAGCGCTTCCGGCGTGTCGATCGTGACCTTGCAGTTCGGCCTTGGCCAGACACTCGACGTCGCCGAGCAGGAAGTGCAGGCGGCGATCAACGCGGGCAGTTCGCTGCTGCCGGCCGACCTGCCGGCGCCGCCGGTGTACGCCAAGGTCAATCCGGCCGATGCGCCGGTGCTGACGCTGGCGATCACCTCCGACACCGTGCCGCTGACCGAAGTCCAGAACCTGGTCAACACCCGGCTCGCGCTGAAAATCAGCCAGGTCTCCGGCGTCGGCCAGGTCACCCTCAGCGGCGGCCAGCGTCCGGCGGTGCGCATCCAGGCCGACACCGCCGCGCTGGCGTCCTACGGCCTCGGGCTCGACACGCTGCGCACTGCCATCGGTGCCGCCAACGCCAACAGCGCCAAGGGTAATTTCGACGGCCCCACGCGCTCGTACGCGATCAACGCCAACGACCAGCTGCTCGAGGTCGAAGGCTACAAGAACCTGATCGTCGCCTACCGCAATGGCGCCCCGGTGCGGCTCGAGGATGTCGCCACGGTCGTCGACAGCGCCGAGAACGTCAAGCTGGGCGCGTGGTCGGGCCTCAAGCCCGCCATCATCCTGAACGTGCAGCGCCAGCCGGGCGCCAACGTGATCGCCACCGTCGACGCGATCCGCGAACGCCTGCCCGAACTGCAGGCTGGCCTGCCGCCAGCGCTCAAGCTGGACGTGCTGACCGACCGCACCACCGGCATCCGCGCCTCCGTCCTGCACGTCGAATTCGAGCTGCTGCTGGCGGTGCTGCTGGTGGTGCTGGTGATCTTCGCCTTCCTGCATAGCCTGCGCGCCACCGTCATCGCCAGCCTGGCGGTGCCGATCTCGCTGATCGGCACCTTCGGCGCGATGTACCTGCTCGGCTACAGCCTGAACAACCTGAGCCTGATGGCGCTGACCATCGCCACCGGCTTCGTGGTCGACGATGCGATCGTCATGATCGAGAATATCTCGCGCTATATCGAGAAGGGCGAAACCCCGATGGCGGCGGCGATCAAGGGCGCCTCGCAGATCGGCTTCACGATCATCTCGCTCACGGTATCGCTGATCGCCGTGCTGATCCCGCTGCTGTTCATGGGCGACGTGGTGGGCCGGCTGTTCCGCGAGTTCGCGGTGACGCTGGCGATCACCATCCTGATTTCCGGGGTGGTGTCGCTGACCCTGGTGCCGATGATGTCGGCGCGCTGGCTGCGCAGCCATGCCGACGAAAAGCCAGGCCGGCTCGCCCGGCGTACCCAGGCCTTCTTCGATTCGGTGGTCAATCGTTACGACAGTTCGCTGAACTGGGTGCTGGCGCGCCAGGGCATCACCTTGCTGGTGGCGCTGGGTACGCTGGTGCTGACCGTCGTGATGTACGTGATGATCCCGAAGGGACTGTTCCCGACCCAGGACACCGGCCAGCTGCAGGCGCGGGTGGAGGCGCGCCAGGACATCGCGTACGACCGCATGGCGACGCTGCAGCAGGCCGCCGCGAAAGCGATCCTGGCAGATCCGGACGTCGAATCGCTCAGCTCCAACGTCGGCGTCGATGCGGCCAACAACACCATGCTGCATACCGGCCGCATGCTGATCAACATGAAGGACTCGCGCTCGGGCGGCCAGGCCGAAACGATGGAGCGGCTGCGCCAGCGCGTGGCCGAGGTGCCGGGAGCGCGGCTGTATGTGCAGCCGACCCAGGACCTGACCATCGACGCTGAAACCGGGCCAACCCAGTACCGGCTGTCGATCGAAGGGGCCAACGGCGCCATCGTTACCGAGTGGGCCAACAAGCTGGTGCAGCGCATGCGTCAGGTGGAACAGGTGCGCAATCCCGTCACGGATTCCGGCGCGACCGGCGCCGCCGCCTACGTCGACATCGACCGCGACACCGCCTCGCGCCTGTCGATCACGGCCGCTTCCATCGACGATGCGCTGTACAGCGCGTATGGCCAGCGCATCGTGTCGACCATCTTCACCGAGACCAACCAGTACCGCGTGATCCTCGAAGCGCAAAAGGATACGGCGATGTCGCTCGAAGCGCTGGGCAGGCTGCAGCTGCGAACCGGCTCGGGCCAGAGCACGCCGTTGTCGGCGGTTGCCACCATCACCGAGCGTCCGGCGCCGCTGCAGATTACCCACGTGGCGCAATATCCCGCCACGACGGTCGGCTTCGACACTGCGCCCGGCGTGCAGCTGGGCGAGGCGGTCGATGCCATTCGCGCGGCCGCCGCCGACATCAAGCTGCCGCCATCGGTCAGCATGACCTTCATCGGCGCCGCCGGCGCCTACCAGGCGTCGCTGACCAGCCAGCTGTGGCTGATCCTCGCCGCGGTGGTGTGCGTCTACATCGTGCTCGGCGTGCTATACGAAAGCTATATCCACCCGCTGACGATCCTGTCGACGCTGCCGTCGGCCGGCGTGGGCGCGCTGCTGGCGCTGATGGTCAGCGGGCAGGGGCTGGGCGTGATCGGCATTATCGGCATCATCCTCCTGATCGGCATCGTCAAGAAGAACGCGATCATGATGATCGACTTCGCCATCGAAGCCGAGCGCGAACAGGGCATGGCGCCGCGCGAGGCGATCCACCAGGCCGCGCTGCTGCGCTTCCGGCCCATTTTGATGACGACGCTGGCGGCTTTGTTTGCCGCGGTGCCGCTGATGCTGGGCTGGGGCGAGGGCGCGGAACTGCGCCGGCCACTGGGCCTGGCCATTTTCGGCGGCCTGATCGTCAGCCAGGTGCTGACGCTGTACACGACGCCGGTAATCTATCTTGGCTTCGACCGCCTTGAACGGCGCTGGAGCCGCCGCACCGGCGCAACACCCGGCGAGGCTGCGCCGTGAACCTGTCCGAACCATTCGTCCGCAGGCCGATTGCGACGGTGCTGCTGACCCTCGGCATCGCGCTGGCGGGCATCGGCGCTTTCTTCGTGCTGCCGGTGTCGCCGCTGCCGCAGGTCGATTACCCGACCATCTCGGTCAGCGCGTCGCTGCCCGGCGCCAGCCCGGACACCATGGCATCCAGCGTGGCCACGCCGCTCGAACGCCGGCTTGGCGTGATTTCCGGCGTCAACGAGATGACCTCGTCAAGCCGCAACGGGTCGACCCGCGTCAGCCTGCAGTTTGACCTGAACCGCAAGATCGACGCCGCCGCGCGCGAGGTACAGGCCGCGATCAACGCGGCGCGCGCCGACCTGCCTTCGACATTGCGCAGCAACCCGACCTACCGCAAGGCCAATCCATCGGATGCCCCGGTCATCATCCTGGCGCTGACGTCGCCCACCAAATCGCCGGGCCAGATCTACGAGTCGGTGTCCAACATCGTGCAGCAGAAACTGGCGCAGGTGAAGGGCGTCGGCGAGGTCGAGATCGGCGGCGGCTCGCTGCCGGCGGTGCGGGTCGAATTGCTGCCTTACGCGCTCAACAAGTACGGCGTCTCCAGCGAAAACATCCGCGCCGCGATCCAGGCCAACAACCCGGCCCGGCCCAAGGGCGACATCGAGGTGAGCGAGCGGCGCCTGCAGATCTATTCGCAGGCAGCGGGCGCCAGCGGGGGGCGCAGCGCCGCCGATTACCGCGACCTGGTGGTGGCGTGGCGCGACGGCGCCGCGATCCGCCTGTCCGACGTGGCCGAAGTGATCGACGGCGTCGAGAACGTCAATACCCTTGGCCTGTTCAACGGCGCGCCTGCCGTCATCGTCCTGGTCACGCGCCAGCCCGACGCCAATGTGATCGAAACCGTCGACGGCGTGCGCGCCTTGCTGCCCGCGCTGCAGGCGCAGCTGCCGTCCGATATCAAGCTGCAGGTGGCGTCGGACCGTACCAATTCGATCCGCGCCTCGCTGCACGAAATCGAATTCACGCTGATGATGTCGATCCTGCTGGTGGTGCTGGTCGTCAGCGTGTTCCTGCGCAGCGTCCGTGCGACCATCATCCCGGCGGTGGCGACCGTGGTGTCGCTGCTCGGCACCTTCGGCGTGATGTACATGCTGGGCTTCAGCCTGAACAACCTGAGTCTCATGGCGCTGACTGTGGCCACCGGTTTCGTCGTCGACGACGCCATCGTGGTGCTCGAGAACACCGCGCGCCACATCGACCAGGGCATGGACCGCATGAAGGCGGCGCTGCTGGGCGCGCGCGAAGTCGGCTTTACCGTGCTGTCAATCAGCCTGTCGCTGGTCGCGGTGTTCATTCCGCTGCTGTTCATGGGCGGGCAGGTCGGGCGCCTGTTCCGCGAGTTTGCCGTGACTTTGTCGGCCGCCGTCATGATTTCGCTGGTCATTTCGCTGACCACCACGCCGATGATGTGCGCCTGGCTGCTCAAGCCCGGCGGCATCGAACGTCCGCAGGGGCGCCTGTCGCGCTGGGCGGAACGGGGCTTTGAACGCGTGCTCAGGACCTACGAACATTCGCTCGACTGGGCGCTGCACAGCCTCGGGCTGGTGATGTTCATCCTGGTGTTCGTTATCGGGCTGAACGTCTATCTGTTCAGCGCCGTGCCGAAGGGCTTCTTCCCGCAGCAGGATACCGGCCAGATCAACGGCGGCATCCGCGCCGACCAGAGCATTTCGTTCCAGGCGATGCAGGAAAAGCTGCGCCGGCTGGTAGACATCATCCGCGCCGATCCGGCGGTGGAAACGGTAGTCGGTTTCACCGGCGGTGCGCGGGCAGGGGGCGGTTTCATGTTCATCAACCTGAAGCCGGTGTCGGAACGCAGCGAAGGCGGGCAGGCCGTGATCGCCCGCTTGCGTCCGCAGCTGGCGCAGGTGACGGGCGTGTCGATGTTCCTCAATACGGTGCAGGACTTGCGCATGGGCGGTCGCCAGAGCAGTTCCACCTACCAGTACACGCTCAAGAGCGACAACCAGGCCGACCTGAAGTTGTGGGCCGGGACGCTGGCCGAGTCGATGAAGCGCCAGCGGGCGCTGACCGACATCGATACCGACCTCGATGAGAACGGCGTCGAAATGTACGTGACGGTCGACAAGGACAGCGCCGCGCGGCTGGGCATCAGCTCGCGCGACGTCAACAACGCGCTGTACAACGGCTTCGGCCAGCGCCAGGTCGCCACGATCTACGATGAGCTCAACCAGTACAAGGTGATCATGGGCGTCGCCCAGCGTTATGCGCAGTCGCCGCAGGCGCTGGGCGACGTCCATGTACCTGGCCGCAGCGCCGCCGGCACCACCACGGAAACGGCAGCACCCGGCGCCACACGCGATCCATCGACCGGGCAAGCCCTTGCAGGAACGGCCACGACGATGGTGCCGCTGCCGGCCATCGCCACGTTTGCCGAAAGCTCGACCCCGACCTCGGTCAACCACCAGGATGGCGAACTGGCCACCACCGTGTCGTACAACCTGGCCGAGGGCAGCAACATGCAGGACGGGCAGGCGGCGGTGCGCCAGGCCGAGGCCGACATCGGCATGCCGACCAACGTCAGGGGCAGTTTCGAAGGCGCCGCGCGCGCGGCGCAGGAATCGAACAAGGAGCAGCCGATGCTGATCCTCGCGGCCATCGTCGTCATCTACATCGTGCTGGGCATCCTGTACGAAAGCCTGGTGCACCCGATTACCGTGTTGTCGACGCTGCCGTCGGCGGGGGTAGGGGCGGTGCTGGCGTTGCTGCTGTTCGACATGGAGTTCTCGATCATCGCGCTGATCGGCGTCTTCCTCCTCATCGGCATCGTCAAGAAGAACGCCATCATGATCATCGACTTCGCGCTTGAGGCGGAGCGCTCGCGCGGACTGTCGCCGATGGAGGCGGTGCGCGAAGCCTGCCTGCTGCGCTTCCGGCCGATCCTGATGACGACACTGGCGGCTGCGCTGGGCGCACTGCCGCTGGCGATCGGCTTCGGCGAGGGCTCGGAACTGCGCCGGCCGCTCGGCGTCGCCATCATCGGCGGCCTGATCGCCAGCCAACTGTTGACGCTCCTGACCACGCCGGTCGTCTACATCGTGCTCGACAAACTGCGCCGCCGTAGTCCCGCGGAGCGCCAGCTTGGCCGCCACGTCAACCCTACCGTGAGATAACGCATGACAGCCATTCCCTTCATCCGACTCCATGCCATCGCCGTCGCGGCCATCCTGCTCGGCGGTTGCGCAGCAGGACCCGCGTACCAACGCCCATCCACGCCGGAGCCTGCCGCCTTCAAGGAAGCCCCGGGGTGGGCGCCCGCCGCACCGGCAGACACGCTGGAGCGGGGCTCGTGGTGGACACTGTTCAGCGACCCGATACTGAACGAACTGGCCAGCCAGGTCGAAGTATCGAACCAGAACGTGGCGGCAGCCGTGGCCTCGTACGCGCAGGCACGCGCGCTGGTGCAGGAGCAGCGCGCCTCGCTGTTCCCGGAAGTGGGATTGAACATGTCCGCCGACCGTTCCGGCGGCAAGAGCGTCGACACCCAGGGCAGCTACCGCCTCAGCATCGGCGGCAGCTGGGAGCCGGACATCTGGGGACGGCTGCGCGCCAGCGTCAACGCGGCCAGTGCCGGCGCAGAGGCCAGCGCCGCCGACCTGGCGGCAGCACGGCTGTCGGCGCAGGGCGAGGTCGCGATCAATTACTTCCTGGTGCGCGAAGCGGACGCCCAGCTGGCGCTGCTGGCCACCACCATCGACGGCTACCAGCGGGTCCTGAAAATCACCCAGAACCGCTTCGACGCGGGCATCGTCGCCAAGTCCGACGTGCTGCAGGCCCAGACCCAGCTGGCCAACGCCCAGGGCGACCAGCTGACGATAGCGCGGCAGCGCGCCCAGTTCGAGAACGCGATCGCCATCCTGGTTGGCAAGGCCCCATCCGGCTCCGGCCTGGCCGCCGCGCCGTGGACCGGCGCCGTGCCCGACATTCCTGTCGGCCTGCCGTCGACGCTGCTGGAACGCCGTCCGGATATCGCGGCGGCGGAGCGGCGCGTCGCCGCGGCGAACGAACAGATCGGCATTGCGCGCTCGGCCTACTACCCGAGCATCGGGTTGAGCGGCTCGTACGGCACGGGCGGGAGCAAGGTGTCGGATTTGTTCAGCGTATCGAACGCGCTGTGGTCGTTCGGGCTGTCGGCGGCGCAGAGCATCTTCAACGCGGGCGCCACGCGCGCCAGCGTGGCCGGGGCCGGGGCGCAGCACCAGGTAACGGTGGCGCGCTACCGGCAGACCGTGCTCGAAGCGTTCGGCGACGTCGAGAACCAGCTTGCCGCGGCGCGCATCCTGGCTAGCCAGCAGGTGCTGCGCAAGCAGGCCTCGGACGCGGCCGACCAGGTCGAGGCCCAGATGCTCAACCGCTACAAGGCAGGGCAGGTCGGTTATTCCGAAGTGGTGCTCGCGCAGGCCAGTGCGTTGTCGGCGCGGCGCGCACTGGTCCAGGTCCAGGCTGACCGCCAGGCCACGGCGGTGGCGCTCATCCAGTCGATCGGCGGCGGCTGGAAGGCCGGGAAATAGCGCCCGGCGTTCGCCATCTAACCGACTGGCGGGACCAGCGCGGATAGGATGGTTTCTTCAGTTGACCAGGTGTGCTAAGCATGCAACGTCTACAAGCCTTCAAATACGAACTGATGCCAAATGGCGAGCAGGCGCGCGATATGCGCCGATTCGCCGGGTCGTGCCGTTTCGTCTACAACAAGGCGCTGGCGAGGCAAAAGGAGAATCACGCGGCGGGCAACAAGTTCATCGGATTCGCTGGCCTATGCAAAGCGCTCACCGGCTGGCGCAATGGCATCGACACACCGTGGCTCAAAGATGCGCCGTGTCATCCGCTGCAACAAGCGCTAAAAGACTTGGAGAAGGCATACAAGAATTTCTTCGAGAAACGCGCAGACTTTCCCAACTTCAAACGCAAAGGCGGCGGCGACCGTTTCCGCTACCCGGATCCGAAACAGATCAAGCTCGACCGGTTCAACGGTCGCATCTTCCTGCCCAAACTCGGCTGGCTGCGCTATCGCAACAGCCGGGACGTGCTGGGCGAAGTCCGCAACGTCACCGTCAGCCAGTGCGGCGGCAAGTGGTTCGCGTCGATCCAGACGCAACGAGAGGTCGAACAGCCCTTGCCCAAGGTAACGACGGCCATCGGTATCGATGTTGGCATTGCCCGGTTCGCCACCATGAGCGACGCGAGCTTCATCGCGCCGGTCAACAGCTTCAAGAAACACCAGCAGCGCCTGGCCCGCTACCAGCGGCGCATGAGCCGTAAGGTCAGGTTCAGCAACAACTGGAAGAAGGCGAAGGCCCGCGTCCAGAAGATTCACACCAGCATCGCCAACGCCCGCAAAGACTTCCTGCACAAGACCACAACGACGATCTGCCAAAACCACGCGCTCGTATGCATTGAGGATTTGCAGGTACGGAGCATGTCCAGGTCTTCCAAAGGCACGGTCGAACAACCTGGCAAGAAGGTGAGCCAGAAAAGCGGCCTGAACCGCGCCATCTTCGATCAGGGCTGGGGAGAATTCAGGCGGCAGCTTGGCTACAAAGTGGCGTGGAACGGCGGTATTCTGCTGGCCGTGCCGCCGCACCACACAAGCCAGACGTGCCCGTGCTGCGGCCATGTATCGAAAGACAATCGGCAAACTCGGGCGACATTTCTGTGCGTCGATTGTGGCTACGAAAATCACGCCGACGTGGTCGGTGCGATCAATGTTTTAGCGCGAGGACATCGCGTTTTAGCCTGTGGAGAGTCGGCGCAGTCAGGCCGCTCGGTGAAGCAGGACCCCGCCGAAGCGACCCGCAGATCATCGCGCGGCGCCGTAGGAATCCCCGTCCTTTAGGGCGGGGAGGATGTCAAGCAACGCGAGGAGATCGACATGAACGAACAGGATCCGGACCGCCACAACATGCAGCCGCCAATTCCAAGCCACATGCCCGACAAGGTCAAACCAGGCGACGAGGACAAGGTCGCCGGGCGCGATCCCGTTCCGGGCCTCGACCCGGGCGCACGGCCAGCCGGCAGTCCAGGCCTGGGCTCCGGAAACGCAATCGACGAAGGTGTCGGCGGCGCCGGGCTTGGCAAAGCGCCGGGCGAACGCGGCTGACGGTAGCGTCGCTGGCCCGACCGCGATCAGTGCTTTTTCGGCTCCATGACGTGAAGCTGCTGCAGCTTCGGTTCGCGCTCGGGCGTCAGCGTGAAAAAGACCTCCCGGGTGCCGTTCTCGCCGACGACGTCGAAGCGGCCGCGCAGCTGGTTTTCAGGTTTGACTGGTCCAATCGAACGGATCTTTCCGATCGGTGCCAGCTGCTTGCGCGCCTCGGCGATCCAGTCCTCGCGCGAGCGGTCCATGAAGAAGTTCTCGGCGGCGATTGTCGTTCCCAGAGTCTCGTCCCACGACTGGATCAGCTGCGCCACCTGCTGGTGGCGCGCCAGCAGCACCGGCGACGGCAGGATCGTACGGGCCTGCAGCCGGGCCTTTTCGATCAGCAGTGCCAGCACCTTTGACGTCGGGTTGTACACCGGGCCATAGCGAAGGTTGGTGAATGCGATCACGCCGATGCCATGGTCGGGCGCGAACCGGTACTGGCTGCCATAACCCGGCAAGCCGCCCGAATGGCCGACAGTGACCACGTCCTGGCTGTCGCGCGACCAGGTCAGCCCGTAGCCGTAAAATCCGACGCGCGGATTGGCTGTCTTATCATCGCTCAGCAGAGCCTTTGGCGCGAACGAGGCAAACACCTGCGGCTGGTGCATCTCGCGTACCGTTGCGCGCCGCAGCGGCCCGTTATCGGCGCCGTCGCGGGCGGGCCATGCGTCGAGGTGGAACGCCACGTAGCGGGCGAAATCGTCCATCGTCGTGATCAGGCCGCCCATCGCGGCGCCATCGCCGTCATGCAGCACCGGTTCGGCGAGCCAGCCGCCGCGATCCCACAGGTAGCCCAATGCGAACTTGTCGCGCGGGACATCGGCGTATTCCCACACGGTGTCGTTCATGCCCAGCGGGCGCAGGATGTGTTTGGTGATGTAGTCCTGGAAGCGCATGCCGGACACATTGGTGACGATTTTCCCGAGCAGGATGTAGCCCAGGTTGCTGTACTCGAAACTGACACCCGGCGCATTCGAGAACGACAGGCCGCCGGCGACAAGCTCCGCCAATGCCTTGTTATCGACGGCCATCTGGCGGTCGCCCCACGGATTATCTTCGGGCAGGCCGGTACTCATCGTCATCAGATGGCGCACCGTCAGCACGGGCGAGTCGGCCGTCGGCAGGCGCACGCCTTTCAGCTCGGGCAGGAAATTGGCGACCGGGTCGTCCAGCCGCAGCTTGCCGGCGTCGCGCAGGTGCAGCGCCGCCATGGCGGCGAAGCTCTTCGTCATCGAGGCGATGCGGAACGGGGTGGCGGCGCTGGCGGCGATCTTGCGTTCGATGTTGGCGTGGCCGATCGAGCGTACATGCACCAGCTTGCCGTCCATGACGACGCCGTACACCAGCCCCGGGAGATGCTGTGCCGCCGCGAGGTCGGCATACATCTTGTCGATTTCCGGGAGCAGGGCCGCAACGCGGGCGGCGCGACCGCTGTCGGAGAAGGCTGCCGGAACATGGGTGGAAGGCTGGGCCGGGGCGGGAGCGGCCCCCGCGCCGGCTGCGATCATCAGCAGCAGGAGTGAAGTGGCGATGCGGTGCGGTCGGTTCATGCGGTGTCCTTCGGGGCGGTGGGCGTCGGCGAAATGGAATTTGGCGTTGCGCCGCCAATCATACAAGTTCAAAAGCGAACCGTGTGTGTTATGGCTGCCAATGTGGTGTAATGCATATCAGGCAGCTCCAACCACTTTTTCGATCGCAGATGACCACGAATACCGCACCAGCAGGCGCCGCGCGCGCCGCCAGCCTCCCTTACATCGTGCGACGCTCCAGCATCCACGGCAACGGCGTGTTCGCGCGCCGGAATATCCGCGAGGGAGAGCTGATCGACGAGTACAAGGGCGAACGCATCGACTGGGATGAGGCCAACCTGCGCGCCGAGCAGGCGCACGGCCCGGTCAACCACACCTTCTTCTTCTCGCTGGCCGACGGCCGCGTCATCGACGGTGGCAGCGACGGCAACGACGCGCGCTTCATCAACCATGCGTGCGAGCCGAACTGCGAGGCGCAGGAAGACGATGGCAAGGTCTTCATCTACGCGCTGCGCGACATTGAGCACGGCGAAGAGCTGAATTACAACTACGCGCTGGTTTACGAAGAACGTCACACGGCGGCGGTCAAGCGCCAGTTCGCCTGCAACTGCGGTGCGCCCGGCTGCACCGGCACGATGCTGGCGCCGAAGCGCAAACCGAAGGAAAAAAAGACGCCGGCAAAGGCGTGAGCCGTGTCAATACGGCGGTATTGACCGGTGCACAAAATCGTTTCCAGCCAATTGCAACAGCGATATACTCCCCGCTTGCTTTCTATAACTGGGGTATATCTTGTTCAAATCCATCGCATTGCCTGTCGTCCTGCTCGGCGTCTTCGCCGCCGCGCACGCAGACGAAGGCCAGTGGCAGCCGCACCAGCTGCCGCAGCTCAAATCCGAACTCAAGCGCATCGGCATCACCATCCCGGCTGAAAAACTGACCGACCTGACCAAGCACCCGATGAGCGCGATCGTCTCGCTGGGCGGCTGCTCGGCGTCGTTCGTGTCGCCGGACGGCCTGGTCGTCACCAACCACCACTGCGCCTATGGTGCGATCCAGCGCAATGCGACCCCGGAAAAGAACTACATCGTCAACGGCTTCCTCGCCAAGACCCGCGCCGAAGAACTGCCGGGCGGCCCGAACACGCTGGTGTATGTGACCGACAAGGTCGAGAACGTGACCGACCGCGTGCTCAAGGGGCTGGCGCCGGCGATGTCCGGCCGCGAGCGCAATGAAGCCGTCGACAGCCGCGTCAAGGCGCTGATCGCCGAATGCGAAACCGACAAAGCCTACCGCTGCTCTGTGCCGAGCTTCCACCGCGGCCTCGAGTACTACCGCATCCGCCAGCTGATGATCCGCGACGTGCGCCTGGTGTACGCGCCGTCCGACATGGTCGGCGACTTCGGCGGCGACGTCGACAACTACGAGTGGCCGCGCCAGACCGGCGACTTCTCGTTCCTGCGCGCCTATGTCGGCAAGGACGGCCGCCCGGCCGACCCGTCGCCGGACAATGTGCCGTACAAGTCGAAGGACTTCCTGGTCGTCTCGGCAGAAGGCCTGAAGAACGGCGACCCGATCCTGCTGGCCGGCTACCCTGGCCGCACCAGCCGCTACAAGCTGCCTGCCGAAATCCGCTTCGCGCGCGACGCCAGCTTCCCGCTGCGCGTGTCCGACATGCAGGCCGACCTGGCCGTCATCGCTGCCGCCACCAAGGGCAACGCACAGTTCGACGTGCGCTACGCCAGCGTCGTCAAGGGCATCAACAACGTACTGAAGAAAACCCAGGGCCTGCTGGACGGCTTCGCGCGCAAGGACATCGCCGCCATCAAGGACGTGCAGGATGCCGAATTCCGCGCCTGGTTCAACCAGCCGGCCAACCAGATGGGCGCTTCCAAGACGCTGCTGGCGGACCTGGACGCGGTGATCGCCGCCGATATGGCGCTGTCGGAAGAAGAGTTCGCGTATTCGGTCGCCGCCAACGGCGACCTGTTGAAAAGCGCGCGCACGCTGTACCGCCTGGCGCTGGAACAGCAGAAGCCGAACGCCCAGCGCGAAAGCGGCTACCAGGAACGCGACCTGTCGTTCATCAAGGCGCGCCTGACCCGCCTGGAGCAGTCGTTCGTGCCGGCGGTCGATGAAGCGCGCTTCACCGCGTCGCTGCAGCGCTACAGCAAGCTGGCCGCCAACACCCACCCGCAAGGCCTGGACACGCTGCTGCCGGCGCCAGCATCGGTGAGCGCGCTCTACAAGCAGACCCAGTTGGGCGACACTGCCCAGCGCCTCGCGTGGATGAGCAAGGACCCGGCCGCATTCAAGGCCTCGGATGACGCGTTTATCCAGCTGGCCGTGAAGATGCATGACGTCGCGATGTCGATCGAGAACCGCCGCAAGGAAATCGACGGCAACCTCGAACGGGTGATCCCGCAGTACATGTCGTCGGTGATCGCATGGAAGAAATCGCAGGGCAAGCCAGTCTACCCGGACGCAAACTCCACGCTGCGCGTCACCTACGGCACCGTGGCGCCATACTCGCCGCGCGACGGCATGGTCAAAGGTCCGTTCACGACGGTGCAGGGCATCGTCGAGAAGCACACCGGCGCCGATCCGTTCATCGCGCCGCAGAACCTGCTGGCCGCGGTCAAGGAGCAGCGCTTCGGCGTGTTCAAGGATCCGGTACTGGGCACCGTGCCGGTCAACTTCCTGTCGAGCGCAGACACCACCGGCGGCAATTCCGGTTCGGCCGTAATGAACAAGCGCGGCGAGCTGGTTGGCCTGAACTTCGATTCGACCTATGAATCGATCACCAAGGACTGGTACTTCGACAGCGCGATCACGCGGGCGATCCACGTCGACATCCGCTACATGCTGTGGGTGATGAAGGAAGTCGACCATGCCGACAACCTGCTCAAGGAAATGAAGATCAAGTATCCGGCGAAGTAAACCGGATCGGATGCGAGAAGGGCCGCTGAATGACGCGGCCCTTTTTTGTTTCGCTTATTTGCCGATGTGCTTCGCCAGGAAGGCTTCCAGCTTCTCGAAGAACACCTTGCGGTTTTCGCTGTCGTAGAAGCCGTGACCCTCGTTGTCGATCACCAGCCATTCCGGCGGCCGGCCGGCTCTCACAAGCGCGTCGCGCATCATCTCTGCCTGGTCGAGCTGCGTCCTCTTATCCTTTTTGCCGTGGGCGAGCATGACAGGGATGTTGATCTTGTCGGCTTGCTGTGCAGGCGAATGGCGCGCCAGCAGGGCCGGGTCGTCGCCCATCGTTTTGATGACATAGTTTTTCGCCTGCTTGTCACCCACGAAGCTGTCTTGCTTGTACCGGCTCGGCAGGTCGTAAAGCCCGGCGATACCCACCGTACACTTGAACATGCCTGGTTCGCGAACTGGCAGCATCAGGGCGGAGTAGGCGCCGAAGCTTCCGCCGTACACGCACACGCGGTTCCCGTCGATGTCGGGTCGTGCCGAAGCCCATTTGACGCCGTCAATCAGGTCGTCCATGATCTTGCCGCCCCACTCGCGGTAGCCTGCTTCCTGGAATCTGATACTGCGCCCGCTCGAGCCGCGGAAGTTTACCTGAAGTACCGCATAGCCCCGGCTGGCCAGGAACTGTGCTTCGGTATCGAAGTACCAATTGTCCTTAAGGCCGAACGGTCCGCCGTGCGGCATCAGCACCAGTGGCAGTTTCTTGCCTGCGTCGACCTTCGGGAGTGTCAGGTAGCCGGTCATGTCCAGGCCGTCGCGCGCTGCGAAAGCGATAGGCAGGCGCGGCGCCATCAGGGCCGGATCGATCTTTTCCATATTCGAGAACAGCAGGTCCGCCTTGCCGGTCTTCCGGTCGAACAGGTAGAACGAGCCCGGATCGCGGTCGCTGCGCACCGCAAACAGCAGCGTTTGGCCGTTGTCGGAAAAGTTAATGAAGTCGACGACTGACCCGGGGAAGCCCGCGCTCAAGGTCTTGTGTAACAGGGCATCGGGCGATGTGTTGTCGAGATAAATCGGCGTCGGGATTCCAACCGCTTTCGCGACGGCGAACGGCATGCGCGGCGCTGCGCTGAACTGGAGGTCATCGATGCTGGCCAACGGGTCTTGCGCAAGGACGGTTCGCGTTCCAGTCGCCATGTCTTCGCGAACGATCATGTACGGTCCGTCGTCGACGGCGTGGGATGCCAGGACAGCGGTACTGTCGGGCGTGAAGGCGAAGGGATTGAAGCGGGAACCGAGCGTCGCCGGATCGAGCTTTTTCCACTCGCCGCTGGAATCATCATGGCGGAATAGTACCGGTTCGGCCTGTTCGTCATAGCCGTAGGCGAAACGGGGTTTGTCGCTCTTATCGCTGAGGAACCCCATATCCTTCATCGGAATGTCCGCCAGCAGCTTACGTATGGCGTTGACGGTATTGATGTCGTACAGCATGCTGCGATTGCCCTCGAACAGATGCGCGCTGACCTGCACGTGGCCATCACGGGCCCGGGGTATATGGTTGATCTCGCCGTAGCCGTAGTCGTTTCCATAGCGCTCACCCCGGCTGGATTGCGCGCGGGCCTTGTAACCGTACAGGTATTGCTGGTTGGTGCCGTCCAAGTCAAGCGCCACCAGTTCGCCGGTCGGTACGGGCTGTTCCCTGGTGCCGATCTCAAGGCCTTTCAGCAACACCAGTCGCCTGTTCGTCAGCCATGAAAAGCCCAGCGGAATTGCGAAACCCTGAAGCGCAACCCGACTGACCGGTTCGAGCGAAGGCAGCTTGAATACAGTCATCGTCGGAATTTTGCGGGCCGTTGCGCATGATCCGCACATTGATCGCGATGTGCTGGCCGTCCGGCGACAAGCGCGGCTGGCTGTAGGTCTCTTCCTCCACGAAGGCTTCGATCGGGACTAAGGCCGGAGCTGCGGCCCAGGTTTGGTGTCCTACCAGTGCTGTGCAGCACGCGAGGGCAACCGAATTTTCATAGATCACTCCAGGAATATATGTACATTCGATGCTACCGATAATCACTTATGCAAAGTAGGTATTTGAGGTCTTGCCTCGCCGTGCACTGACGGGGGATAATCCCCACCGCCCAGTTGCTTAATCGTATGCAACACTGAACGGGCTTGCCACCTTACCCACCCCTGATGAACGATTCGATCCCCTTGCTCGGTTTTGCCACCACGCCGCTTGAACTGATTTCCTTCGTACTCGCCGTTATCACCGTGGTGCTGAATATCCGCCAGACCCACTGGGCCTGGCTGTTTTCAATCCTGTCCTCGGCCACATATGGCGTGGTGTTCTTCGGCGCGCGGCTGTACGGCGACATGGCTTTGCAGCTGGTGTTCATCGCGGTGTCGGTGTGGGGCTGGTACCAGTGGCTGTATGGCGGCGCGCGCCACGATGTGCTGAAGGTGTCGCATCTCGACAAGCGCGGCAAGCTGTATTCGCTTGGCGCATGGCTGCTTGGCTTCGTGCTGATCGCGCTGTTCCTGCGCACCTGGACCAACACGGACGTGCCGCACATCGATGGCTTCCTGACGGCCGGCAGCCTGGTCGGGCAATTGCTCCTGTCGCGCAAGAAGGTCGAGAACTGGCACGTCTGGATCGCGGTGGACGTGCTGTACGTCGGGCTGTATGTTTACAAGGGCCTGATACTGACGGCGATTCTTTACGCGGTATTCGTCGTGCTGGCATGGATCGGGCTGCGCACCTGGAGCAGGCTTGCGCAACAGGAGGTGAAAGCATGAAGGGCGTTCTGCGCGTAGCGATTCTCGGCGCCGAATCGTCTGGAAAATCGACGCTGGCCGCGGCGCTGGCCACGCACTTCGGCACCCTCTGGGTGCCTGAATACCTGCGCGAATTCGTCGACACGAAGGGCCGGGTCCCGCAGGAGCACGAGCAGTACGATATCGCGCGCACTCAGCGCGAGCGTGAGCACACTGCCGCGCAGCAGGCGAAGCGCTTCCTGTTTTGCGACACCACGCCTTTAATGACGGCGATCTACAGCCGTCATTACTGGGGGCGGGTGGATGAGGAGCTGGGCGACCTGGAACTGGCGCACGACTACGCGTTCACGCTGGTGACCGCGCCCGACAGCCCGTGGGTGCCGGATGGCTTGCAGCGCGAATCGGAAGCGGTGCGGCAGGCGGTACATGAAGAAGTGGTGCAGACGCTCGACGAGCGCGCGATCCGCTTTATGCTCGTAACCGGCAGCTTGCCCGAGCGCGTTCTTCAGGTCGACCGGTTCCTGAAGGTCGCGGGATAGCGCAAAAGCGGCGGATAAGGGCTTGCCCGCATCCGCCGAATCAGCCGATCAGAAGTCGAACTGCGCCGACATCCGGAACGTACGCGGCGCGCCCGGCAGCAGGTAGCCGCCCAGCGCCGGCGTCACATCGCGCCAGTAGAACTTGTCGGTGACGTTCTGCACACCAGCGCGCAGCGTGGTCCTCGTACCCATCATGCGCGTTTCATACGCAGCACCCAGGTCAAGCGTGTGATATCCCGGCACGAAGGTGCGGTTATCGACATCGAATGCCTTGCGCCCCGCGTACTGCCACACGCCGTTGACCTTCAGGCCCTCGACACCCGGTACCGCGTACTCCAGCCACGCAGTCGATTTAAATTTCGGCACATTGGTCACGCGTTTGCCGTCCATGCTCGCTTGGCCGGTAGCCGACTGCTCGGTATCGAGCGCCGCAAGCGACACGGAATATTGCACGTTGCCGCTCGCCTTGCCATGCACGCCAAGTTCCACGCCGCGATGCTGCGCCTCGCCGGCACGCACGTAGGTGGCGCTGCCGTCCGCATTCGCCTGCGTGAACTCCAGCCCCTTGGTCACCTGGAACAGCGCCGCCGACACGTTGACCCTGCTGTTTACCGCACCCTTGACGCCGAACTCCAGCTGCTTCGAGCGGCTAGGGTCGAGCGCGCGGTTGGCGTTGGTGGTCTCGATCGGCGCCACGGCGCCGTGCTCGAGGCCATGCGCCATCGAGCCGTACACGGTCCAGTCCTGGGTCGGGTTGTAGACCAGCGAGACATTCGGCAGCGTGAAACTGGTGTCGCTCGGCTCAATGCCGAACTCGGTGCGCTTGACCTGCACATGGCGCAGGCCGGCGTGCAGCTTGAACTTCTGCGACAGCGTCAGGATGTCCTGCGCGAACACGGAACGCTCGTTTTCCTTGCGGCGCTCGAATACCGGGCCGGTGGTCGGATTGCCCGGCGCCGGCGGCACGATCGCGTTCTGGTAGATGTTGGACGAACCCGCGTAGTCGTACACATAGTCGCCGAAACGGTCGCTGCGACGGAACAGCGAACTGCCCAAGGTCAGATCATGGCTAATCGCGCCGGTCGTGAACTTGCCCTGCAAGAGCGCCTGTGCGCTGAACGGGGACTTCGATTCGCCCTCGCTCTGGTAATCGTACACGTCGTAGTCGCCGTTGGAGCAGTAGCCCGGATAGAAACCGTCGCCCTCATTGCTGCACCCGTAAGGGAAGGCGGTGTAGTCGTCGCGCTGGAACTTGTGCTTGTTCATCGCGATGCTGGCGCGCCAGTCGTTCTCGAACAGGTATTCGAAGCGCAGGCCGACGTTCGAGCTCTTGGTCTCGACCGGCTTGGTCCACGGCTGCGCGTTGAGCAGCGTCTTGGCCGACACGCCGGTCGGCAGCACTTCATTGCGGATCAGCTGGTAGCCAGGTGCGGTGATCTGCGACTTGTACTGGTAGTCCATGTCGAGCTGTAGTAGCGCTTGCGGCGTAAGGCGCCAGTCGAAGGCGCCCGAGATGAATTCGCGCTCGCCATCCGCGCCCTTGACGTACGATCGAATGCGCTCACCGGCCGCGTTGATGCGGTAGCCAAAGCGCTTGTCGTCCGAACGGCCGCCCAGGTCGACCGCGCCATACACCGTGCCGCGTTCCTTCACTTCGACCGTGGCCGAACGCAGCGGGATATTGGTCGGGCGCTTGGTTACGTAGTTGACGATGCCGCCGGGCGCGGCCACGCCAGCCTGCAGGCCCGCGAGGCCCTTGAGCACTTCGATGCGCTCCTTGTTCTCGAGCGGGATCGGGGCGTCCGCGGGAATCGCCATGCCGTCCTTGCGGTAGCTGGAGGTGTTGTCGAGCGCGAAACCGCGAATCGAGAACTGCTCGGCGTAGCCAACCGCGTTGTAAGAGTCGCTGATGCTGGCGTCGAATTTCGCCGCGTCGGTGGTGGTGCGGATGCCGAGATCCTGCATCTGTTCGCGGCTGATCGATGTGATCGATGCAGGCGTGTACAGCAGCGGCGCATCGGAGAAGCCGCCGATGGCGGCGCGGTCGGTAACGACCGACCGGCCAGTGATGACGACCTCGGTCATGGCCTCTTGCGCGTGGGCGGAAATGGCGAATGCCTGCAGTAGCGCTAGCGCGATCGCAGATTGCTTCAGGTTTGGTGTCGACATGAGTGTGCTCGTTTTACGCGCCGCAAATGCTGCGCGAAGCTTTAAAAAGCCGGAGCCAACGGGGGGAGCAAACAAAGGAGGGAAAAGACTTTGCGCTTTCCTTCGCTGGCATTATCCAGATCAGGTACGAAGGGTATCTCTCACCCGGAACTCGCGTTCCAGGACCCCTAGCGAATGTCGATTTTATCACGAACAGGCTGCTCGCGAAAACAGTACTCCCGTTACAGGCTCATTTCCAGCACCCTGCGCGACACCTCGATGGTGACGTCGCGGTGTTCGCCCAGCTTTGTCATGCGGTGCGATTCCAGCGCCTTGATGACCGGCTCGACGCAGTCGGCGCCGAGGCCGTAATCGGCAAGGCGGGTGCCCACGCCCATCTGTGCGAAGAACCGTTCGGTGCGCGCGATGGCCGCTTCGATGCGGGTGTCCTCGTCGCCGCCCGTCAGGCCCCATACGCGCTCGGCGTACTGCAGCAGCTTGGTGCGCTTCTCTTCACGGCGTGCGCGCAGCATGTTCGGCAGGATGATCGCCAGTGTCTGCGCGTGGTCGAGGTTGTACAGCGCGGTCAGCTCGTGGCCGACCATGTGGGTGGCCCAGTCCTGCGGAACGCCGACGCCGATCAGGCCGTTCAGGGCGAGGGTGGCGCACCACATCACATTGGCGCGCACATCGTAGTCTTCAGGGTCGGACAGCGCCTTCGGGCCTTCTTCGACCAGTGTCAGCAGAAGGCCTTCGGCAAAGCGGTCCTGCACTTTGGCGTTGACCGGGTAGGTGAGGTACTGCTCCATGATGTGCGCGAACGCGTCGACCACGCCGTTGCCGACCTGGCGCACCGGCAGCGTAAAGGTCTTGGCCGGGTCGAGGATGGAGAACTGCGGGAACACCTTGCGGCTCATGAACGAGCGTTTTTCCTGGGTCGACTTGCGCGTCACGACGCCGCCGCTGTTCATCTCGGAACCGGTGGCCGGCAGTGTCAGCACGGTGCCGAACGGCAGGGCGTCGACGATGTTCGCGCTGCGCTTGTCGAAGATCGACCATGGGTCTTCATCGAGCAGGGCGCCGGCGGCCACGAACTTGGTGCCGTCGATAACCGAGCCGCCGCCGACAGCGAGCAGGAAGTCGATTTTTTCGGACTTGACCTGTTCGATGGCGCGCATCAGCGTTTCGTAGCTCGGGTTCGGCTCAATGCCGCCGAATTCGGTGACGCTGTGGCCGGCCAGCGCCGCCATCACTTCGTCGTACACGCCGTTCTGGCGGATGCTGCCGCCGCCGTAGAGCATCATCACGCGCGCACCAGTTGGCACCAGCGTCGACAGCGATGCGATCTGGCCCTGGCCGAACAGGATACGGGTGGGATTGTAGAAGTCGAAGTTAAGCAAGGTACACCTCAATTGAGCGATAGATCAGCCTTCGATTATCGCCGAATGCGGTTTTTCCTGCTATTTCATGCGGCATTTGCCGGTGGCGATCGCCTTGGCGAAGAAGGGCAGCCCAAGCACGCCGGTTAGTCCAATCGTCACCCCGGCGATCTTGATTGACGGCGGCGCATGTTTCATCGCGTCGGCGCGATAGCAGTAGGGGACCGCTGCGCCGCCCACGTCGGCGGCAAACTGTTCGTACTGGGTTGGTCCGGGACCGGACTTGACGAATTTTTGCGTGTCTTCGAGGGCTTTGCGTTCGGCAATGGCGACCTTGATCGCCTTGCCCATCACGGCTTTGTCGAAGGACTGCGCCGTTGCGCTGTCGGCTTTTTCGAAAGGATCGGCGGTGTCGGACGCGAGAATCACTTCGGCGCCTGGCGCCGGCTCGGTGGCCGCGATCGGGATCCTGGCGACGGGCTTCGCGCGCGCCGTACGTTGCCGGACCGGCCCGGCCGGCGCCGGCAACGCGGCCATCTCGCTGGCCGGAACCGGCCACACCAGCGCAATGCGTGACGGATCCGGCGTATCGATGATGCGGGGCCGCGCCTGCCACACGAACATCGCGATGAACGCAGCGTTCAGGCAAAGCGCGAGCAGCAGGCCGGTGACGCGCTGGCGCGCCTGATGCGGCATGGCCGTCGCTTACTTCTCGGCCACCGCCTTCAGCTGGGCCAGGCCCTTTTCGAAGTCCTTGCCGATCATCTTGTCCATGCTGCTGAAGACGCTCATGATCTTCGTGATGAGCTGCATCGGGCCGGTCATGGTCCAGTTGACGGTCGTGGTCTCGCCCTGCGGCACCAGCGTGAATTCGGTGACGTTGGTCGAGGCGATCGGCTCGACGAACTCGAGTTTGATGGTAACCTTTGACGGCGGCTCGTGCCCGGTGATCTCCATGCGGCCACGGCCTACGTCGCTATTGCCCGTCCACGTGTAGACCGCGCCAGTGCCGCTGGCCGGACCGCTGAAGCCTCGCTGCATGTTCGGGTCGAGCATTTCCCACGGCGACCAGCTCTGCCAGTTATGGAAGTCGGCCACCAGCGGCATGATTTTCTCTGGCGGCGCTTTGATCGTGGTGCTGCGAGTGACGGTAAATGTGTCCGGTTGCATCATGGCCATGCCGAAGATCACGGCCACGATGACGATGATGGCGATGGAGATTTTTTTTAGCATTTTTTCCCTCTGTCGTTTTGAATATTGGCGGAACGCCTGGGCGAAAGAGTAGCATGATTGTCTATGCAAGTTGGCACAAATTTCGGTCTTCACAGGAGGGGAAATTGGCATGGAATACCAACTGTTCTACTGGCCTTCGATACAAGGGCGGGGCGAGTTTGTACGCCTTGCGCTGGAGGAGGCTGGCGTAGCCTACCTTGACGTGGCGCGCACCAAAGGGGGCATGGAGAATATGCTTGCTGCGCTCAAGGCGGATGCCCATCCTTCGTTGGCACCGCCGTTCCTGAAGGCCGGCGACGAGACAATTGGGCAGACCGCGAACATCCTGTTGTTCCTCGGCGCGCGCCATGGCCTGGCGCCGCGCCGGGCGCAGGGCCGCCTGTGGGCGCACCAGCTCCAGCTCACCATTGCGGACCTGGTCAGCGAAGTACACGACACGCACCATCCCGTCGGAATCGCGCTGTATTACGAAGACCAGAAGAAGGAAGCGAAGCGACGCGCGGAGGAATTCATCGCCAGCCGGGTACCGAAATTTTTCGGCTACTTTGAACGGATGCTGACGCGCCCCGAACATCGCGGCGTCTACCTGCTCGGCGCGCGCCTGTCCTATGTCGACCTTTCGATGTTCCAGATGATCGAAGGCTTGCGCTATGCATTTCCGAACGCGATGGCGCGCCTCGAACCTGGCTATCCGGGGCTGCACAAACTGCATGCGCATGTGGCGGCGCGGGCGAACATCGCCCGCTATCTCGCGTCGCCGCGCCGCATTCCCTTCAACGAAGAGGGCATCTTCCGCCACTACCCGGAACTGGACGAACCGGCCGCTTAGTGCGCCACCGCGGCGCGCGGCCCGATCACCTTTGCACTGATGCCGTCGCGACGGTCCAGCCAGCCGGCCAGCGTGGTCAGGCCGAGCGCGCCGACGACAACCAGGGCTCCGATCCATGGCGTCGCCATCAGCCCAAGATGGGTGACGATCAAGCCGCCGCCCCACGCGCCGATTGCGATGCCGACGTTGAAGGCCGCGATGTTGAGGCCCGACGCGACGTCCACGGCATGCGGGGCGTCACGCTCGGCGCGCTGGACCACATAGACCTGCAGGCCGGGCACATTACCGAATGCGACAGCACCCCATGCCAGCACGGTGGCGACCACCAGCCATGGATTCGCGGCGGTGAAGGTCAGCACCAGCAGCACCAGCGCCAGCAGCGCGAAGACCACCTGCAGCGCGCGGATCGGGCCATGCTTGTCGGCCAGCTTGCCGCCCCAGATATTCCCAGCCGCGACCGAGACGCCGTACACCAGCATCACCAGGCCGACGCTCGATGGCGCGAAGCCGGCGACCTCCTGCAGGATCGGCGCAAGGTAGGTGAAAGCGATGAACGAACCGCCGTAGCCCAGCGCCGTGATGGCGTACACCAGCAGCAGGCGCGGCTTTTTCAGCACCGCCAGCTGCGCCATCACGCTCGATGGCTTGCTGTTCGGGATAGTCGACGGCACCAGCAGCCAGCTGCCGGCGATGGCGACCACGCCCAGCAGCGACACGGCGAGGAAGGTGGCTTGCCAGCCGAAGGTCTGGCCGATGAAGGTGCCAAGCGGGACGCCCGTCACCAGCGCCACGGTCAGCCCGGTAAACATCAGCGCAATTGCGCTGGCCGCTTTTTCGCGCGCGACCAGGCCGGTGGCGATGGTCGAGCCGATCGAGAAGAACACGCCGTGCGCAAGGCCGGTCAAGACGCGCGCCGCCATCAGCGACTCGTAGTTGGGGGCCATCCATGCCAGCAGGTTCCCGGCGGTGAACAAGGCCATCAGCACAAGCAGCAGCTGCTTGCGCGGGATGCGGCCGGTGAGGGCGGTCAGTACCGGCGCGCCGACGGCGACGCCGAGCGCGTACAGGCTGACGAGCAGGCCGGCCGACGGCACGGTGACGCCCAGGCTGGCGGCGATGGTGGGGATCAGCCCGACGATGACGAATTCGGTGGTTCCGATGGCGAAGGCGCTGAGTGTCAGCGCCCAGAGTGCGAGTGGCATGTATTTCTCCTGGTAATACGTGAACGAGGGGGCAGTGTGACCGCATGCCAGGAAAGGAAAAATGGGTTGCCGTACAATATACTTTTGACTCGGAGTCACAAATGCTGAGTGTTGACGCGCTGATTGCCTTCGCCGCGGTGATAGATACGGGGTCGTTTTCCGCCGCGGCAGACCGGCTGCGGCAGACGCCATCGGGCGTCAGCAGGACCATTTCGCGCCTGGAAGCGCAGCTGGGAACGACGCTGATCCAGCGCACCACGCGCCGCCTCGACCTGACCGAAGAAGGCGAGTGGCTGCTGGATCGCGCGCGCAAGGTGATTGCGGACCTTGAGGACACCGAGGCGCAGGTCGCGGCGCGCCGTTCGCAGCCTTCGGGGCTGGTGCGGGTGAATGCCGCGACGCCGGCGCTCGATCACATGCTGGCGCCACTGGTGGCCGAGTTCCTCGATGCGCACCCGCTGATCCGGCTGGAACTGACAAGCGGCGAAACCGTCATCGACCTGATCGAGGAACGCGCCGACCTGGCGATCCGGATCGGGAACCTGGCCGATTCAACCCTGAACGCGCGCCAGCTGGGGCAAAGCCGGATCCGCCTGCTCGCCTCTCCGGACTACCTCGCCCGCCACGGTACGCCGGCCAGCGTGGAGCAGCTGTCTACGCACCGCTTGCTGGGCTTCACAGCGCCGGCGTCGCTGAATATCTGGCCACTGGTGCATGGCGGCGTGGAAGGCCTGCCGGTGGCGCCGGCCGTGACGGCGTCAAGCGGGGAGACGCTGCGCCACCTTGTGCTGGGCGGCGTCGGCATCGCGCGCCTGGCCGACTTCCTGACCATGAAGGATGTGCGCAGCGGGGCGCTGGTGCCGGTACTGGAGGACATGACGCTGGCATGGTCGGAGCCGGTGTGGGCGGTGTTCTACAAGCAGGGCGCGCTGGCGCCCCGGGTCGGCGCCCTGGTCGAGTTCCTGGCGCAGCGGCTTGGCGAGGTGCTGGATCCTGTGCAGCACTTACGGGAATAGGTATTAAGAAATAGCAACACTTTACACCTCGCCGCAGCGCTGCTTGTACGCAGCCGGGGTAAGCGGCATACTGGGCGCCCGACAAACCCCGACGGGCCCTGCGTGGCCCTCCATTGCGATCCATGCCTCCAGCCGCGCTAGTCCTCGCCCTCCTGTTTTCAATGCCCGCGCACGCGCAGGACGCGCAGCCGGAGCGGCGCGAGCCGACCGGGCAGGAAACGGCGTCGTTCACGGCCTTCTACCGCAGCACGCCCGCCCAACCGTCCGCAGCTGTTTTCGACATCGTCCGCAAATCGCGGAAGGATGCGTGGCGGGTTGAAGCGATCGTGGACGGGGCGCCGTACCGCGCCGCCGGTGCGCTGTGCCGCATGACGCAGCAGCGCTACGCCTACAACGCGCGCGCGGCAGCGGACCAGCGCTGGAGCATGGCGGCCGGGAAGCGTTTCGCATGGCTCGACCGTGCCACGTGCGGAAGGCCTGGCCGGCTGGTCGAACTCAAACAGCGCATCCCCGATGCCGACCTGGCGCCGCTGATCGGCCAGCATGGCGTGCTGCTGCTGCGCGCGCGCCTTCTGTTCGCCGGGAATACCAGTTGTGCGCCGCACCGTTCGCTGCGCTTCCGGCTCGCCGCCATCGATGTCAGCGCGCCGCCGCACGGCAGGGAAGAGCTGCATGCCCTCGTGTTCGACAGCGACCGTACGGCGCGCGCGCAGGTGTGGATCAAGAAGCGCGGCGCCGAACTGAATGCCTGGGATGTCGCCTGCAGCGACGCCACGCCTGCGGCCCGATAAGCCTTCGGTGCGCTGCCGGAGAAGCCCGCCATGGCATACTTGGACGACCAGCGTTGAAAGGAACCATCATGGGCACGGCATATGAAACCACGCAGCCGGAACGCAGTGCGATCGACGCGCTGCCCGGCACCGTCGCACTCGAATTCGGCACCGGCTGGTGCGGCTACTGCCGCGCGGCCGAGCAGCACATCACGTCAGCCCTGTCGGCCCATCCGGCGGTCCGGCATATCAAGGTGGAAGATGGTCCGGGACGTCCGCTTGGCCGTTCCTTCCGCGTCAAGCTGTGGCCGACCGTGGTCGTGATCAAGGACGGCAAGGAGGTGGCGCGGGTAGTGCGCCCGGACGACGCCAGCGAGGTGCGCCAGGCGATCGAGCAGGCGTCGAAGGAATAAGTCGTTGACACGCGGCGGGGCGCGGCCTATCTTGCTGCTCACTTTCACAGAAGGAGCAGCCATGAAATTCCTGGGAACCGCCGCCATACTGGGCGCACTTGCCGCCGTCGTTCCGGTCCATGCGCACGCCGAAGGCAAAGCCGATTTTTTCGCGCGGCTGACGTCGCTGTGCGGCGCCAGGTTTGAAGGCGCGTCCGTGTTCCCGCGCGAGGCCGGCGATGCATTCGCCGGAAAGAAGCTGGTTGCACATATCGCCACCTGCACGGCGGACGAGGTGAGGGTCCCATTCACCGTCGGGGCCGACCGTTCACGTACCTGGATCTTCACCAAATCCGCAGCGGGGCTCGAGCTCAAGCACGATCACCGCCACGCGGACGGCACCCCGGACGAGCAAACCATGTACGGCGGGATGGCGAACGACCAGGGAAGCGCCGACGTGCAGTCGTTCGAAGCGGACGCCTACACGGCCAAACTGATCCCGGCCGCGTCAACCAATGTATGGACAGTGACGCTGGCGCCGGATGGCAAGTCGATCTCGTATCACCTCGCGCGCGACGGCAAGCCGCGCTTCAAGGCCGAACTCGCGCGTACCGCGAACTAGGCGGGCGGCCGTGCCGCGACCATCTGCACCTCGACGCGGTAGCCGAAGTGCAGCTCAGGAACCGGCACCACCGCGCGCGCGGGCTTGTGCGCGCCAAACACGCGCGCATAGGTCTCGTTGAACTCCGGCCAGTTCGCGATCCCCACGATGTACACGGTGCACTGGACCACGTCGTGGAAACCGCATCCCGCCGCTTGTAGTATCTTTTCGCACTGTCCCAACACCGATTCGCACTGGTCCTGGAAAGTATCGACGGTCGGATCGACCACGCCCAGCTGCGGCAGCACGCCGGACAGGAAGACCAGCCCGTTGGCTTCCACGGCCTGCGAGTAGTGGCCTGCCGGCGCGGGCAGGCCGGGCGCCTGGATCAGCCTCATGCGACCAGGCGCGCAAATGCCGACAGGTCGACATTGCCGCCGCTGATGATGATGCCAACCCGCTTGCCTTCGACCGGCGCGGCGCCGTGCATCGCCGCCGCCGCGCCCAGGCAGCCGGTCGGCTCGACGATCATCTTCATGCGTTCTGCAAAAAACTTCATCGTGCTGACCAGCTGCGCATCGGACACCGTCACGATGTCGTCGACGTGGCGCTTGATCACCTCGAAGTTGTGGTCGCCCACGTGGGTGACCTTGGCGCCGTCGGCGATCGTGTCGGGCACGCCGATGCGGACGACTTCGCCCTTGCGCAGCGACTGCTGGCCGTCGTTGCCCAGTTCCGGCTCGACGCCGATCACCTTGCACGAAGGGGAGAGCGCCGCAGCCGCAAGCGCGCAACCTGCCAGCAGGCCGCCGCCGCCGAGGCAGACCAGCAGCACGTCGAGCTGGCCAACTTCCTCGAACAGTTCCTTGGCGGCCGTGCCCTGGCCGGAAATGACGTCAGGGTGGTCGTACGGCGGGATCAGGGTCATGCCGCGCTCTTGGGCGAGGCGCTGGCCGATCTCTTCGCGGTTTTCCTTGTAGCGGTCGTAGATGATCACTTCGCCGCCATAAGCCTTGGTGGCCTGGATCTTCAGTTCCGGCGCGTCGTGCGGCATCAGGATGGCCGAGCGGATGCCGAGCAGGCTGGCCGACAAGGCGATCGCCTGCGCGTGGTTGCCGGACGAGTAGGTCAGCACGCCGGCGCGGCGCTGGTCTTCGGTGAAGCGCGAGATGGCGTTGTAGGCGCCGCGGAACTTGAAGGCGCCCATGCGCTGGAAGTTCTCGCATTTGAAGAACAGCTGCGCGCCGGAGCGGTCATCGGCGGTACGCGAGGTCAGGACTGGAGTTCGGTGGGCTGCACCGCGGATGCGTTGTGCGGCTTGTTCGATGTCGGCGTAGGTGAGCATGGGGTTCCGTGGTTGGCGGCGAAACCGTTAGTATAGACCGGCTCCGTCTCCAGGATTCACTCGGCCAGCGGCAACAGGATCTGGATTCGCAGCCCGCCGCCCTGGCGGTTGCTCACAATGAGTTCGGCGTTGTGGCGCAGGACCACCCGTTCGACGATCGCCAGGCCCAGGCCCGCGCCGTTGGCCTGTCCGCGCGCGGTATCCATGCGCGTGAAGGGCTTGAGCAGCTGTTCGATCTGGTCGTCCGGCACGCCGACGCCATGATCCTGCACTTCGATCACGACGCGCTTGCCCAGGCCAGTCGGCTTGACGCGGCACGAGATATCGATTTCGGTGGCGCCGGTGCCCGGCGTCTGGCCGTACCGGCGCGCGTTCTCGATCAGGTTATTGACCACGCGGCGCAGGTCGGTCGCATTGCCGTTCACCAGCAGGTCCTGCGCGATGTCGGTATTGACCGTCATGCCAGGCAGGCGTTCGGCGGCGCGCGCGGCGTCTTCCAGCAGGCCGCTGATGTCGATCGTGACGAAGGTGGCCGCTTCGGTCGGTCTGGCGTAGTCGAGGAACTGGCCGATGATGGCGTCCATCTGGGCGATATCCGACTGCATTCCTTCGCGCGCTTCGGCGCCAAGCTGCGCCATCTCGAGCTCGAGCTGCATGCGCGCCAGCGGCGTGCGCAGGTCGTGCGAGATGCCGGCCAGGATCACCGCGCGGTCGGACTCGACCTGCTGCAGGTCGTCCACCATCTGGTTGAAGCTGCGGTTCGCCCCGATGATCTCCTTCGATCCTTTTTCCGGCAGCGGCGCCGGGCGCTTGCCCTGGGCGATGTCGCGCGCCGCCGCTGTCAGGCGCGCCAGCGGCAGGTTGATCAGGCTGGAGATCAGCGCGGCGCCGAGCAGCGACAGAACACCGACCACGCTGGCCCAGCCGAGCCATTGGACGCCGGTCAGGCCGGACAGGCGCTCGCGTTCGAGCATCAGCCAGTATTTGTCGTCGTCGATCTTGAAGCTGACCCAGAAGCCGGCGACGCCGTTCACGCTGCTGGAAAACTGGGTGTCGGCGCCGAGCTTTTCGCGGACGATGCGCGCGATATCGGGCATCAATGGATTGTCCGGCGGCGGGTCGACCACATCGGAGTCTTCGAGCGTGAAGATGCGGATGCCTTCATTCGACACCAGTTCGAACAGCAGTTCGCGGCGCAGCTCGGGCGCGGAGTGGGTGAGGGCCGCGTGCGTGATGGTGACAACCGAAATCACCAGCTGCGCGGTCTGTTCGACCTTGGCGCCGCGCTGCATCGTGCTGATCATGCCGATCCACGATGCCATCGACACCGTGGTCAGGATGCTCAGCAGGAGGAAGGTGCGCCAGAACAGGCCGCTCCGGAACCAGCCCATGCGCGGCGTGCCTGGCCTTGTCTCGTCACGGAGGAACACTAGCGCGGCTGGCCTTCAGGGATGAACACGTAGCCGAGGCCCCATACGGTCTGGATGTACAGCGGGCTGGAAGGATCAGGTTCGATCAGCTTGCGCAGGCGCGAAATCTGGACGTCGAGGCTGCGGTCGAAGACTTCGTACTCGCGGCCGCGCGCCAGCTCCATCAGCTTCTCGCGCGACAGCGGCTGGCGCGCATGGCGGGCGAACACCTTGAGCACCGAGAATTCGCCGGTGGTCAGCGGCACCGTCTCGCCGTTCTTCTTGAGGGTGCGGGTGCCCAGGTCGAGCACGAACTGGCCGAACTCGAAGGTCTGCGGCGTCTCGGACGGCGCGCCCGGGATTTCGTCGGGACCCTTGCGGCGCAGGACCGCGCCGATGCGGGCCACCAGCTCGCGCGGGTTGAACGGCTTGGGCAGGTAGTCGTCGGCGCCCATCTCGAGGCCGACGATGCGGTCGACGTCCTCGCCTTTCGCGGTCAGCATGATGATCGGCGTCTGGTCGCCGGCGCCGCGCAGGCGGCGGCAGATCGACAGGCCGTCTTCGCCGGGCAGCATCAGGTCAAGCACCAGCAGGTCGTAGCGCTCGCGCAGCCACAGCTTGTTCATCGCCGTCGCGCTTTCGGCGGTGACGACGGAGAAGCCTTGCTCCGTCAGGTAGCGGCGCAACAGGTCGCGCAGGCGGACGTCGTCGTCCACTACCATAATTTTGGCGGTGTGGCCACCGCCAGTGGCTGCCGTTGTATTGTTGCCTGCGTTCGATGTCGATTGTGGGTTCATATGGCTGTCAAATTTGTCATATTCATGTCGCTATGGTAACGTCATATCGCTTTATGCAGGCGCTCTGCATGCAAGGCATTACAAAGTGTTACAAACCTTACCCAATTCGGCTTACACCCCTATGCGATTAGCCATACACTGGCCTCAAGCGAAATGAAGCTTATCTGTTTAAATGGCATCGCGGAAGAGGAACCTGATGAATAACCTGCACAACAAAATCGACGCAGCAGCAAGCGCCCAATTTTTCGGCCGGTATTCGTTCGTCCGCCAGCTAGTTGCTGGCGTGCTGTTGGCCGGCGCCGCGCTGTCGGCCGCCCACGCGGGTCCAAATGACGCCGATGCGCAGCGCGCGATGCAGGCCCAGCGTTCGGAGCGCCAGCTGCCGCCGCCTGACCGCCAGGAACGCGTGCGCCAGTTCGACACGCGCCAGTTCGACGCCCGCACGTTCGAAGCGCGCCAGGAAGAACAGCGCCGCCAGCTGCAAATGCAGCAGGAGCAGAACCAACAGAACGCGGAGTCGTATCGCCGCGGCGGCCGCCTGACGCCGGACGAGCGCCGCGACCTGCGCCGCCAGATCAATGAAGCGGGTATGGACCTGTACCCGAAATCTCCCCGCCGCTAAGGCTTCTTTGGTGGCAATTGTATTTTTTTCGTGACAATTGCCCACTTTCTCATTGCCAATATGTTTACAAGGGCACGCATCGTGCTACTCTTGCTCAAAACTTACCTCTAAGGTAAGTATTTGTATATAAATGCAAGAGTGTTCAGCCCGAGGTAGCGCGTGTCAATCGAGTCTTCTATAGGACAGCCTTCGTTGGCGACCGCCGAGGCGGGCGCCGGAAATGGCGCAGCCGGGCTTGGTCCAGGCATCCTCCAGCGCGCCGACGGTATCTACGTCGACCCGAGCGTGACAGGCGCGGCTTTGCTTGCCGCCATCGACAACATCTTCAGCACCCAGCGCTATTTCACCGGTCTCGACTACGCCGCCTTCATCAAGGCGCTGTACGGCCACGGCCAGGCGCAGCCGCGTCCCGGCGACGTGCTGCGCATCGCTTCAGGCGTGGCGGATTTCGCGCCCGAGCGGCGCGCGCTGTATAAAGCGGTCAAGATCAACGGGGGCAGGGCCGAATATTACTTCGAACCAGTCTATGCGGAGGACCCCGCCAATCCGGCCGGTCCCGGCGTACAGGCGCTCCTCGACGCCGGTGAATTCGTGGCCGACCTGTGGAGCAAGGGTATCCGCTTCGGCATCGACATGCATGCGGTGGACGCGGCCATGGCATCGAAGAAGTCAGAGCGCACAATCGTGGCCGAGCAGGCCGACGCCGTCCCTGGCGTGGACGCCCATGTCATCGAGGTGTGCGACGACCTGCACCGCAGCGACGCACCGCGCCAGCTCGCCAACGGCAAGCTTGACCTGATGGCGTTCCAGAACCGCTTCCCGCAGATCCAGCAGGGCACCAAGCTGCTCAAGAAAGTGCCGCGCTCGGACGGCGAGAACGGTTTCGACCTGGCCGGGCGCGTGCTGGAACCGGCGATGCCCAAGGATATCGACCTGCATGCGATGGCCGGCTCCGGCACCGTGGTCGAGGCGACGGGCGAGGGCGATTTCCTGGTCGCGCTGCAGACCGGCTTTTTGAATGTGGACCCGCAGACCGCCCAGGTCTCGGTGGGCGACAAGATCATCAGCCGCGACGGCGTCAGCGCGCGCACTACCGGCAACCTCCAGCTGACCGGCGACTACGAGGAATTCGGCGAGGTCCAGGAAAAGCGGGTGATCGAAGGCGAGGGCATCACCGTGCACGCCGACGTGTTCGGGAATATCGTGTCGCGCGGCGGCGCGGTGCTGTTGAACAGTAACCTGGTGGGCGGCTCGGCCCACAATGCCAGCGGCGACATCACGGTCAAGGGCGTCGCCTCGGCGGCGGTGATCCAGGCCACGCAGGGCGATGTGCGGCTGGAACGCGCCGAGAGCTGCATCGTTTCGGGCACCCGCGTGTTCATCGAACATGCGGTGAACTGCGAGATCATCGCCGACGACGTCTTCATCAACCAGGCCGAGGGCTGCGCGGTTGCCGCGCGCCGCATCCAGATTGAAACGGCCGGCGCGCGCAAGCAGAGTGAAATGCTGATTTTTGTCCTGCAGCCGGACTGCAAGCGCATCGACCAGGTAATCGTCCAGATTGGCGAGCGGGTTGCGGCGTTTACGCAGGTCGCGGCACAGCGCAAGGAAGACATGCAGGCGCTGACAACCCAGGCGGATGTGCGCCAGTACATGCAGCTTTCGACCCGCGTGCGCAAGGGCGAACTGACGCTGACGCCGGACCAGGCGGCGCAATTCCAGAAGATGGGCGTGGCGGTCGGGCCGGTACTGCGGGCGATCGGCAAGCTGTCGGAAGAGGTGAAGGCGGCCGAGACCGAGCACCAGGCCGGGTTGACCCTGCTGGAACAGCTCCAGCAGCAGCGCCGCGCCAGCGCGGGCGGGAACTTCGTCAAGGTCAGCATGCTGACCGGCGAGACGACCATCCGCACCATCACCTACCATCCGGACGGCAGCAGCACATACAATCTGTCGCCGAAAGAGATCAAAGCCAAGCTGCGCGCCAGCGTGCCGCAGGGCGAACGTATTTTCTCCGGCAGCGTCGGCGCAGTCGAGTGGGGCAGCGGCATCAACTAAGCCGGGTTTTGGGTTTCGCTTTGGCCGGCTGCGCATCCTCGCGCTGCAAG
The DNA here is from genome assembly GCF_012927275.1 of Massilia polaris. Lineage (GTDB taxonomy): Bacteria > Pseudomonadota > Gammaproteobacteria > Burkholderiales > Burkholderiaceae_D > Telluria_A > Telluria_A polaris. Next base: position 205,563 of record NZ_JABBGG010000001.1, read on the forward strand.
CGCTGCTGCAGCAAGGCCAGCACCGCCGCTTCTTCCGGCTGCAGGTCGTGCAGCTCGCCCACCAGCTGCTGCCCGGTGCGGGTATGCAGCGCTTCCAGCACCGTGCCCTCCAGGTAAGCGTCGATGATCGCCGGGTGCACATAGCACTTGCGGCAGATCGACGGCGTGTTTCCCAGTTTTTCAGCCACCGATTCGATCGCGCGCACGATGTTCTTCCTGGCCTGCGCTTCCGAGTCGAACTTCTCGAACTCCTTTAGCGCCAGCGCCGCCAGCACGGTGCCCGACCAGGTCCGGAAATCCTTGGCGGTGTAGTCCTCGCCGCTGATCTCGCGCAGGTACTCGTTGACGTCGGCCGAGTCGATGGTATGCGGCTCGCCCTGTTCGTCGATGTACTGGAACAGCTCCTGCCCCGGCAGGTCGCGGGTGCGCTGGATGATGCGCGCAAGGCGCTTGTCCTCCATCTTAACGTTATGAAAAACGCCGCTCTTGCCACGGAAGCGGAATTCGACCGCCTTGCCGTCGATCTGCACGTGGCGGTTGCGCAGCGTGGTCAGTCCGAACGACTTGTTGGTGCGCGCATATTCCTCGTTCCCGATCCTCATCATCGTCAGTTCAAGCAGGTAGACCACGGTGGCCAGCACCTTCTCGCGCGGCAGGCCGGGCAGCTTGAGCGCGGCGTCGACATGGCCGCGGACGGCCGGCAGCGCCTTGCCGAAATTGAGCATGCGTTCGTATTTGACCTCGTCGCGCAGGTGGCGCCAGCGCGGATGGTAGCGGTACTGCTTGCGGCCGCGCGCGTCGCGCCCGGTGGCCTGCAGGTGGCCGTTGGCCTGCGCGCAGATCCACACGCCGGTCCAGGCCGGGGGAATCACCAGCGACTTGATACGGGCCAGGGTGGCTTCGTCAGCCACCGCGCCGCCGTCGGCATCGGCGTAGTGGAATGCGCCCGGGCTGCCCATGCGGGCGATGCCCGGACGGGAGTCGCTCACATAGCGCAGGCCGGCCGACTTCGCCGCAGCGGGCGCATCCATGTTCGGCAGCGGGCTTGCCGCAGGCAGGACTTCACTTTTCATCAGAATTGCTCCGAGAAACCCTGTCCTTCAGGGCAGGGAGTGAAAGGAGCCGGGCGCGTAGCGCCCGCAGCCGTCCAGGTGAAAAAATGTTTTGAACTTGGTTGTTGGGGCATGGTCAAACTCCATAAGTGCTTCAGTATGCGATTACGCGCTGGGGCATGAGTCACCTGCACCGTTTTTTTCCGATCCGCAGTCGCCTTAGGCGAGGTCGAGAGATATCCTGCGGATTGAATAAGAAGCTGGGCTACTTTCAGTCCGGCTTCCGTCTGGGGCATCAGACGCCAGCAGTGGGAATCCCCTTCCGTTTACGAAGGGGAGGATGTCAATCGCGGCCTTGTCGTATCGCAGCGCTGGCGGTGCGCCACCTGGTCAATTTTGTCGAATAGTACACGGCAAGCGGCAAGCGGGTCGGTTGCCTTGCTAACCGTACTGCGCGATTTGGAAGGGGGTAGTCCTTTTCTTAGCGGGGTTTACCACTGCGCCAGCCCTGTGTGTACAGGCGAAACAGGTCGCCGCGGAGGTTGACCACAGTCAACAAGCGTAGGACGGACTACCCTTACTATAGGATTTCGTTACCTTGCCGCAGACCTGCAGAAACGAAAGGACCGCCATGTACACCTACGACTCCTCCGCGGCCGGCAGCGGCCAGATCGAATTCCTGAGCTTCCGGCTCGGCGGGCTTGAGTACGGGCTGGACTTTCGCAAGGTGCAGGAACTGCGCAGCCTGCAGTCGCTCGAACGCTTCGCATCGAGCGGCGAGATTGTCGAAGGGGTGGCGGTGTCGCGCGGCGTCATCATGCCGATCGTCGACATGCGCGCCGCGTTCAGCCAAGGCGCGCGGCCGCTGGCGCCGACGGACGTGATCATCCTGCAGCTATCGAGCTGCATCATGGGGATGGTGGTGGATGGCGTGACGGACGTGGTGAAACTGTCGCCCGCCCAGATCTCGCCGCTGCCGGTCAATAGCGACGCCGGCGAGGCCGGCTGCGGCTACCTGGTGGGACTGGGCGAAGTCGATGGGCGGCGCCTGATCCTGGTCGACATCGACAAGCTGATGTCGATCAAGCGCAATGCGGCGCGCGATCCGGACGGCGCGCAGCAGGCCGCGTAAGCGCACCTGCCGCGCCGTGCGCGATCAAGCGGCGACCGCTTCCAGCTGTTCCTGCAGTTCCATCCATTCCGCTTCAAGCTGCGCCAGGTCTTTCGTGTAGAAGGACTGGTCCGCCAGCAGCGTCTTCAGCTTGGCCTTGTTGGCCGCTTCATAGATCGCCGGCTGCGCCAGCTTCGCATCGACTTCCGTCTTCTGCTCCGTGCGTTTCGCAATCTGCTCTTCAAGGCGTTTCAGCTTGTTCTCGATCGGCTTCTTCAAGGTCGCGAGGCGCTGGCGCTGTTCGGCGTCCTGGCGCTTCTGGTCCTTGGCGCTGACCGCTGGCGCGGCCGCAGGGGCGATCGGCGAGGCGGCAGGATAGGACGTCTTGTTCTCCTTGCCTGCGGCCGGCAGCACGCTGGTGCCCTTGCCAAGCTTGGTCTGGAACAGCCAGTCCTTGTAGTCGTCCAGGTCGCCGTCGAACGGCTGCAGCCTGCCGTCGGCGACGATGATGAACTGGTCGGTGGTGGCGCGCAGCAGGTGGCGATCGTGCGATACCACCACCAGCGTGCCTTCGAACTGCGCCAGCGCCATCGTCAGCGCTTCGCGCGTTTCGAGGTCCAGGTGGTTGGTCGGTTCATCGAGCAGCAGCAGGTTAGGGCGCTGCCACACGATCAGGGCCAGCGCCAGGCGGGCCTTCTCGCCGCCGGAGAACGGGCGGATCGGGCTGGTGACCATGGTGCCCGGGAAGTTGAAGCCGCCGAGGAAGTTGCGCAGCTCCTGCTCGCGTACGGTCGGCGCGATTTTCGCAAGGTGCCACAGCGGCGACTCGTCGTGGCGCAGCATTTCGACCTGGTGCTGGGCGAAGTAGCCGATCGACAGGCCTTTGCCAATGGTCGCGTCACCCGTCAGCGGTTCGAGCTCGCCGGCGATGGTCTTGATCAGGGTCGACTTGCCGGCGCCGTTCACGCCCAGCAGGCCGATGCGCTGGCCGATCTGCAGCGAGAACTTGATGTTCGAGACGATGGTCTTGTCGCCGACCTTGTCGCCGTGGCCGTCGAGGATCGGATAGCCCGCGTTGACGTTTTCCATCACCAGCAGCGGATTTGGGGCGGACAACGGCTCGCGGAATTCGAACGAGAATTCGGCGGCGGCGCGCAGCGGCGCCAGTTCTTCCATCTTGGCCAGCGCCTTCATCCGGCTCTGGGCCTGGCGCGCTTTGGAGGCCTGCGCCTTGAAGCGGTTGACGAAGGATTCGAGGTGGGCGCGCTGGCGCATCTGCTTCTCGAGCGCGCCGGCGGCCAGGATCATCTGGGCCGCGCGCTGGCGCTCGAAGCCCGAGTAGTTACCCGAGTAGCGCTTCAGCTTGCGCTCGTCGATGTGCACGATGACGTTGACGATTTCATCGAGGAAGTCGCGGTCGTGCGAGATGATGATCAGCGTGCCGGGGTAGCGTTTCAGCCAGTCTTCCAGCCAGATGATCGCGTCGAGGTCGAGGTGGTTGGTCGGTTCATCGAGCAGCAGCAGTTCGGAAGGGCACATCAGCGCCTGCGCCAGGTTCAGGCGCATGCGCCAGCCGCCCGAGAACGAAGCGACCGGCTGCTGCATCTGCTCCATCGAGAAGCCAAGGCCAAGCAGCAGCTGTTCGCCGCGCGACTGCACGGTGTAGGCGTCGGCGTCGGCCAGCGCGCTGTAGATCTCGCCGATGGCGATGCCGTTGTCGGTGGTGTCAGGCTCGGACTCGAGGCGTTCGAGTTCGGACTGCAGCTTGCGCAGGTTGACGTCGCCGTCGATGGCGTAGTCCAGCGCCGCGCGTTCGAGCGGCGGGGTTTCCTGGGCCACGTAGGCCATCCGCCATTTGGCAGGGAAGTCGATCTCGCCCTGGTCCGGGTGCAGCTCGCCGCGCAGCATCGCGAACAGGCTGGATTTGCCGGCGCCGTTGGCGCCGATCAGGCCGATCTTGTCGCCGGGGTTGAGCGTGAGGTCCACGCCTTCGAGCAGCGGCTTGGTGCCGCGCATGAGGCTTACGTTGATGAAGCGGATCATTGAAGTTCTTTAAAGGTATGCATGGCGGATTAGCGCTCCCAAGGGACCTGGCATCCGCCGATTTGAATTTATGCGTGCTGCAATTGTTCGGCCGTGAGCAGGAACACCATATCGTCGCCAGCGCTGGTGGTCACCCAGGTCAGCCCCAGGTGTCCGAACGCGGTTTCGGCATAGTCACGCTCGTTGCCGATTTCGACCATCAGGATGCCGTCCGGCGTCAGGCGCTCGGCGGCGCCGGCGATGATCTTGCGGACCAGGTCCATGCCGTCCGCCCCGCCATGCAGCGCGATCTGAGGCTCGCGCAGGTATTCCTGCGGCAGCGCCGACATCGATTCCGAGTTCACGTACGGCGGGTTGGTGACGATCAGGTTGTACTTCTTGAATGGCACGTTCTGGTACAGGTCCGAGACGATCGGGTTGACCCGGCCTTCAAGCTTGTACTCGCGGATGTTCCGTTCAGCCACGGCCAGCGCATCGGTCGAGATATCGACCGCGTCCACCACGGCGTTCGGGAAGGCGTCGGCCATCATGATCGCCAGGCAGCCGGACCCGGTGCACAGCTCGAGGATGTTCTCGACCGCGAACGGGTCTTCGACCCACGGGCTGAACGACTGCGGCACCAGTTCGGCGATGAAGGAGCGCGGCACGATCACGCGTTCGTCGACGTAGAACGGGTAGCTGCCCAGCCATGCTTCATTGGTGATGTAGGCGGCCGGCACGCGCTCGGTGGCGCGCCGTTCGATCACGGCCAGCACCTGCAGCACTTCGTCGGGCAGCAGGCGCGCGTCGAGGAAGGGTTCGAGCTTGTCGAGCGGGAGCTTGAGCGTGTGCAGGATCAGGTAGGCGGCTTCGTCGAGCGCTTCGGCGCTGCCGTGGCCGAAGAACAGCTTGGCCCCGTTGAAGCGGGTGACGGCATAGCGCAGCAGGTCGCGCGGCGTGGTAAAGAGGATGGTGGTAGTCATGGCCTGTTCTCTCGGTTGGGCGAGCTTACGCCAGCAGGTTTTCCAGGGTGCGGCGGTAGATATTCTTCAGCGGATCGATGAAACGCAGCTCGATGTGCTCGTCGATCTTGTGGATACTGGCATTCGGAGGGCCGAATTCTATCACCTGCGGGCAGATCCGAGCGATGAAGCGGCCGTCGGAGGTCCCGCCGGTGGTCGATAATTCGGTGTGCACGCCGGTTTCCAGCGCGATCGCGCCAGCCACCGCGTCCGACAGCGTGCCGCGCGGCGTCAGGAACGGCAGGCCGGACAAGGTCCACTGAAGGTCGTATTCGAGGTTGTGCTTGTCGAGGATCGCATGCACGCGCGCTTCCAGCCCGTCGGCGGTGCTGGCGGTGGAGAAGCGGAAATTGAACTCCAGCGTCAGTTCGCCCGGGATGACGTTGTTGGCGCCGGTGCCGGCATGGATGTTCGACACCTGCCACGAGGTCGGCAGGTAGTACTCGTTACCGTCGTCCCACTGCTCGGCCGCCAGTTCGGCCAGCGCGGGCGCAGCCTGGTGGATCGGGTTGCGCGCGTGCTGCGGGTAGGCGATGTGGCCCTGGATGCCCTTGATGACCAGTTTGCCCGACAGCGAACCGCGGCGGCCATTCTTGATCATGTCGCCCAGGACGTGGGCGGAGGTCGGCTCGCCGACCAGGCAGTAATCGATCTTCTCGCCGCGTTGTTCGAGCCGTTCGCAGACCATCACGGTGCCGTCGGTGGCCGGGCCTTCCTCGTCGCTGGTGATCAAAAATGCGATCGAGCCCTTGTGGGCAGGGTGCGCGGCGATGAATTCTTCGCAGGCGACGACCATCGCCGCGATCGAGGTCTTCATGTCGGCGGCGCCGCGGCCATACAGCTTGCCGTCGCGGCGGGTCGGCGTGAACGGCAGCGAATGCCACTGCTCGACCGGGCCGGTGGGGACGACGTCGGTATGGCCGGCGAACACGAACACCGGCGAGGCGGCGCCTTTGCGCGCCCACAGGTTGGTCACGCCGTTCGATTCGATGGTCTCGCACACGAAGCCAAGCGGTTCAAGCAGCTCGGCCAGGCGCCGCTGGCAGCCCTTGTCGTCGGGGGTAATCGAAGACAGCGCGATCAGCTCTTCGGTCAGCGCGAGGGTGCGGGAAGGCGTCATCGTGGTCATTCGAATATCTGGCGGTACTGGGCGTCGGAAAAACCCACCGACAGCTTGCCGGCGCCGGCCAGCACCGGGCGCTTGATCAGCGACGGGAATTCAAGCATCAGCTCGAGCGCGTCGTCGCTGGTGGTGACGGCGGCGCGGCGCTCATCGCTCAGCTTGCGCCAGGTCGTGCCCTTGCGGTTGACTAGTACTTCCCAGTCGAGCTGCTCGAGCCATGCCGCGACGGTGGCGCGCTCCAGGCCCTGCTTTTTGAAGTCGTGGAAATCGAACTGCTGGCCATTGTCAGCCAGCCAGGTGCGGGCCTTCTTGACCGTGTCGCAGTTGGGGATACCGTAGAGAGTCTTGTTCATCTTATTCGTGTATGCATGGGCGGCGCATGGCTGCCGGGCTTGATGCCGGCGGGCCTGGAGTCGCATGGGGGATGGCCGGAGCATAGCATATGCACTAACTAGTCGGCCGGTACCATCGATTTTACTTGAACTGGCCATCGCAGCGCCGGTCGAACGAGCATGGGGCTGTGTGCCCGCGTCCTTACTTTCAACAGGAGGGAATCATGCGAGTATTCATGTATGCGGTCGTGGCCGGCGTGCTGGCGCTGGATGGCGGCGCCGCGCCGGCCCAGATGGGAAACGCGCGACCGCTCGCTGCGGCTCGACTTTACCCCGGTCCCGTTCAGCACCTGTGTCTGGGTGACGCGGGGCGGCGAGGCGCCGGTAACGGGGCAGGTGCGGGGCTGGCCCGGCGCCTCAGCTATTGAGGGTGAACTCGGTGAAGGAAGGCGCGTCGTCGGCGGCCCTGGCCTCCGGCGCGGCGTCGGCGCCCTTGCTGTCAGGGCCGTTGTTGAGCAGCCAGAGCAGGTTGGTGGCCGAGTCGGCGTTGGCGAGGGCCTCGTCCTGCGTCACCAGGCCGCTGTGCACCAGCTGGAGCAGGGCGGTCTCGAACGACTGCGATCCTGGCGACAGGCTCTTGTCCATCGCCTCCTTGATCTGGCCGATCTCGCCTTTCTCGATCAGGTCGGACACGTAGCGCGTGTTGACCATGATCTCGACGGCGGCCTGGCGGGTGCCGCCAGCGGCTGACCTGACCAGGCGCTGCGCCACGATCGCCTTCACGGCCGAGGACAAATCCTGCAGCAGCGCGGCGCGGTTCTCGATCGGGTAGAAGCTGATGATGCGGTTCAGCGCGTTGTAGCTGTTATTCGCATGCAGGGTCGCCAGCACCAGGTGGCCGGACTGCGCATACGCCAGTGCGGCAGCCATGGTTTCCTTGTCGCGGATCTCGCCGATCAAGATACAGTCTGGCGCCTGGCGCATCGAATTGCGCAGCGCGACCTGGAAGCTGGCCGCATCGCTGCCGATTTCGCGCTGGTTGACGATCGATTTCTTATTCTTGAACAGGTACTCGATCGGATCTTCGAGCGTCAGGATATGGCCCGCGCGCAGCTCGTTGCGATGGTCGAGCATCGACGCGATCGTGGTCGACTTGCCCGAACCGGTCGCGCCGACCAGCAGCAGCAGACCGCGCTTTTCCATGATCAGGTCGGCGAGCACTGGCGGCAGGCCGAGGTCGCCGAGGGCCGGGATATTCGCCGGCACGAAGCGGAACACCGCCGAGATCGAGCCGCGCTGGCGGAAGGCCGACAAGCGGAAGCGGCCCAGGTTGGCGACCGAGATACCCATATTGAGTTCGTTGTCGCGTTCGAGCTCCTGCATCTGTTCTGGGGTAGCGATTTCGGCCAACAGCGCGACGATATTCTCCGGCTCCAGCTTCTGCTGGTTAATCGGAATCAGGTTTCCGTTGATCTTGATATGAACTGGTGAATTCACCGCGAAGAACATATCCGACGCGTTCTTCTCCTTCATCAGCTGAAACAAACGGTCCATCGCCATCATCGTCTCCAGATCCGGGGTCAGACCCCAATTTTATTCGGCCATATCAGCCATAACTATTTGAACATCGGGGTCCGTCCCCGGGGACAGACCCCGGGGACGGACCCCGATTTTGCGATTTTGGTAAGGAATTAAATGCCGCGCAGCAGTTCGTTGATGCCGGTCTTGGCGCGGGTCTTGGCGTCGACGCGCTTGACGATCACCGCGCAGTAAAGGCTGTACTTGCCGTCTTCCGATGGCAGGTTGCCCGAGACGACGACCGAACCGGCCGGCACCCGGCCGTACGTCACTGCGCCGGTGGCGCGGTCGTAAATCTTGGTCGACTGGCCGATGTACACGCCCATCGAGATCACCGAGTTCTCTTCGACGATCACGCCTTCGACGATCTCCGAACGCGCGCCGATGAAGCAGTTGTCTTCGATGATGGTCGGATTGGCCTGCATCGGTTCGAGCACCCCGCCGATGCCGACGCCGCCCGACAGGTGGACGTTCTTGCCGATCTGCGCGCACGAGCCGACCGTGGCCCAGGTGTCGACCATCGCGCCTTCGTCGACGTAGGCGCCGATGTTGACGTAGGACGGCATCAGCACGACGTTCTTGGCGATGAAGCTGCCGCGGCGCGCCACCGCAGGCGGCACTACGCGGAAGCCGCCGCGCGCGAAGTCGTCGGCGCTGTAGTTGGCGAACTTGGTCGGGACCTTGTCGTAGAACTGCATGGTGCCGTCGCTGGTCATCACGCTGTTGTTCTCGAGGCGGAACGAGAGCAGTACCGCTTTCTTGATCCACTGGTTCACGACCCAGTCCGCGCCGGTTTTCTGCGCCACGCGCAGGGTGCCGTCGTCAAGGCCGGCGATCACGTGGGCGACCGCGTCGCGCAGTTCGGCGCTGCCGTTGGCTGGGGTGATGTCGGCGCGCTGTTCCCAGGCGGTGTCGATGATGTTCTGGAGTTGTTGGGTCATGGTGTGGTTTCAGGTGGGTGCATACAAGGCATTGCAGAACTGGACGATCCGCTGGACCGCTTCGAGGCATTCGTCGACTTCGGCGACGAGCGCCATGCGGATCCGCCCCTGGCCGGGATTGACGCCGTGCGCATCGCGCGCGAGGTAGCTGCCCGGCAGGACGGTGACATTATAGTCGGCGTAAAGACGCCGGGCGAATTCGGTGTCGGTGAGGCCGGTGCCGCTGACGTCGGCCCACAGGTAGAAGCCGGCGTCGGGCAGGCCGACGTCGACGACGTCGCTGAGCATCGGCGTGACGAGATTGAACTTCTCGCGGTATTTGGCGCGGTTCTCGACTACGTGCGCTTCGTCGCCCCACGCCGCGATCGATGCTGCCTGCACCGGCGGCGACATCGCGCCGCCGCAGTAGGTGCGGTACAGCAGGAACTTCTTGATGATCGCCGGGCTGCCGGCCACGAAGCCCGAGCGCATCCCCGGCACGTTGGAGCGCTTCGACAGGCTGGAGAACACGACCAGGTTGGCGTACGGGTTGTCGCCGCCGCTGCGCCCGAGCTGGTGCGCCGCTTCCAGCGCGCCAAGGGGCGCCGCGCTGCCGTGGTAAATCTCGGAATAGCATTCGTCGGCCGCGATCACGAAGCCGTGGCGGTCGGCCAGCGCGAACACCTGCTTCCAGTCGTCGAGCGTGAGCGTGGCGCCGGTCGGATTGCCGGGCGAGCAGATGTACATCAGCTGCACGCGCTCCCAGACGTCGTCCGGCACGCTGCTGTAGTCGCAGCCGAAATTGCGGGCGGGGTCGGAGTTGACGAAGTACGGCTGGGCGCCGGCGAGGTAGGCCGCGCCTTCGTAGATCTGGTAGAACGGATTCGGGCACATCACCAGCGCGCCGGGGACCGACGGGTCGACTACGCAGTGGGCGATGCCGAACAGCGCCTCGCGCGATCCGTTGACCGGCAGGACCTGGGTCGCGTCGTCAAGCTCAACGCCGTAGCGGTGCTCGATCCAGCTGGCGACAGCGGTGCGCAGCGCGTCGGTGCCGTGGGTGCTCGGATAGGTGGCCAGTCCGTGCACGTTGTGGGTCAGGGCCTTCTGGATGAAGGGGGGCGTGGGGTGCTTCGGCTCGCCGATCCCAAGGCTGATCGCTGCGAACGCGGGATTGGGTGTCACGCCCGTGAACAGGCGGCGCAGTTTTTCGAACGGGTAGGGATGCAGCTTGTCGAGGTGTGGATTCACAGCGGTACCAGTTGGGATGGGGCGATATGGCGGCCTTTATTATAGCGCCGATATGTTGTCCTTGTTGCCAACAGGTGGCCAGGTGCAGGCCGGGCGCCGATCAGCGCATCACCAGCGCCTTGACGGCGTCCCAGGCCGAGCTGCTGGCGTCGACGTGCTTGACGCGGTTGCGGCCCGCTTCCTTGGCCGAGTACATGGCGCGGTCGGCCGCGATGAACAGCTTTTCGATGTGGTCGAGCTGGGTCGGGATCATGGTCGCCACGCCGATGCTGACGGTGATCGAGTCGGACGTGCAAGAGCGCGGGTGCGGCAGGTGCAGCGCCTCGACGTCGGCGCGGATCGCTTCGGCCAGCGCGGTGGCGTCGGCCGGCGCCGTTTCGGCGAACAGCAGCACGAACTCTTCGCCGCCGTAGCGCGCGGCCATGTCGGTCGCGCGCGGCGCATGCGCCTGCAGCACGGCCGCCACGCTTTGCAGCGCGGCGTCGCCGGCCGGGTGGCCAAAGGTGTCGTTGTACAGCTTGAAATGGTCGACGTCGAGCACCACCAGCGACAGCGGCTCGCCGCTGCGGATGGCGCGCTGCCATTCGATGTCGAGGAAGGTGTCGAAGTGGCGCCGGTTGGCGATCTTGGTGAGCGGGTCGAGCAGGGCGGCGCGCTGCAGCGCGGTCTCGGACTGCTTGTGGTGGGTGATGTCGTGCAGCAGGCCGATGAACAGCGTCGCGTGCATGGCCATCGGCGCCAGGGTCAGGTCCATCGCGCGCAGCGAGCCGTCGGCCTGGCGGATCACGACTTCACGCGCGCCAGGCTGCGGCGCGAATTCCGCTTCGCTGGCGCAGCGCGCGAAGTAGTCGAGGTAGTCCTGGGTGACTTGCTGCGTCAGCAGGTCGCCCAGCGTTTTCTGCTCCAGCGCTTCCGGCGAGCAGCCGAAGTAGCGCCCGCACGCCGGATTGGCGTACTGGATGCGGCCACAGCCTTCGATGATCATCAGGCCTTCGGCCATGCTGTCGACGATGGTGCGCAGGCGCTGGGCCTGTTCGTGCTGGCTGTCGCTGGTCGTGCGGATCTGGAGCTGGGCGCGCACGCGGGCGCACACTTCGGCCATGCGCAGCGGTTTGCCGATGTAGTCGACCGCGCCGATGTCGAAGCCGGCGACCACGTCGTCGGTCTCGGTGCGCGCACTCATGAAAATCACCGGGATGCGCTGGGTGCCGGGATGCTGCTTGAGCTGGCGGCACGTTTCGAGGCCGTCCATGCCGGGCATGACGACGTCGAGCAGGATCAGGTCGGGGTGCACGCGCCGCGCAATACTGAGCGCCCGTTCGCCCGAGGTCGCGACGAAGGTCTGGTAGCCCTGCTGCGTCATCATCTTGCGCAGCATGCCGAGGTTGGCCGGGGCGTCGTCGACGATCAGGATCGCGGCATCGCGCCGGGGAGCTGTATTGATTGTTGCTGGGAGCGGCATTCAGGGCCTTCGCCACGGAGTCATTGAGCTATTCGATGATAACGCTGTGTTATCGCAGCAGGCAAGGAGTGTTTCCCGTGAGTTATTCTTCTGCCAACGCCCCTGCCGGCCTACGCCCCGTAAACGCCAAATCCTCCCGCAGGAGGACTTGTTGTAGGTGCGCAACCGCAAGAAGCGAAACGCCGCTCACCACTGGTAGTGAACAGCCATCCGCCCTCGCCAGCCCGGTTACATTTGCGCGGCGATCAGCTTGCCGAGGATGGCGATGCCGTCGCGGATGCGTTCCGGCGGCACGGTCACGAAGGACAGGCGCAGCGTGTTGGTTTCCGGATCGTTGGCGTAGAACGGCGCGCCCGGCACGAAGGCCACCTTGGCGGCGAGCGCCTGGTCCAGCAGGGCCATCGCGTCGATATGCTTGGGCAGCGTGACCCAGATGAACATGCCGCCTTCAGGACGGGTCCAGTGTACGCCGGCCGGGAACTGCTCGGCCATCGCGTCCAGCATCACCTGGCACTGGTTCGCGTACAAGGCGCGGATGCTCGGGATGTGGGTGTCGAGGAAGCCGTCCTTGACCACTTCATACACGACCATCTGGGTCAGCTGGGCGGTATGGAGATCGGCGGCCTGCTTGGCCAGTTCGAGGCGGCGCACCAGCGGCAGCGGGGCGACCACGTAGCCGAGGCGGATGCCAGGGGTGAGCACCTTCGAGAACGAGCCCATATAGATCACGCCGTCCGGGTTCATGTTCAGCATTTTCGGGTACGGCTCGCCCTTGTAGCTCAGCGAACCGTAAGGGTCGTCCTCGATCAGCGGGATGCCGAGGCGGGCGCAGGTTTCGACCAGCTCGACGCGGCGCTCGACCGACAGGCTGCGTCCGGTCGGATTCTGGAAGTTCGGCAGCGCGTACAGCATGCGCGCGCCTTCGGCCACGGCTTCGATCGACGACGGCACCAGGCCGTGGTCGTCGGTGGCGACCGACTTGAATTCAGGGCGGTACACCGAGAACGCCTGCAGCGCGCCCAGGTAGCTCGGGGTTTCGACCAGCACGCGGCTGCCTTCGTCGATCAGCACCTTGCCCAGCAGGTCGAGCGCCTGCTGCGATCCGGAGGTCATCAGGACCTGTTCCGGCGCGATCTTGCAGCTGTCGGTCGACAGCGAATTGGCGATCCATTCGCGCAGCGGCGCGTAACCATCGGTCGGACCGTACTGCAGCGCCACCTTGCCGTCGGTCGACAGCACCTTGTCGAAGGCCGCTTTCATGTGCTCGACCGGGAAGGTGGCAGGCGAAGGCAGGCCGCCGGCGAACGAGATGATCTCGGGACGCTGGGTGATCTTCAGGATTTCACGGATGAACGAGCTTTGCAGCTGGCTGGCGCGTTCCGAGAAGCGCCATTCGATCGGGTTTGGATTTTCAATTTTCATGCTGGTCTCACAGGGGGAAGGGCCGCAGGGTTGCCTGGCCATTATAGAGCACGCTGGGTAAGCGTTCTCGGGAAGGGCGGCGCTGGGTAAGCGCCGCCCGGATCTTGCTTAGCCGGCGATTTCGACGATCATTTCGATCTCGACGCAGGCGCCGCGCGGCACCTGGGCCACGCCGAAGGCCGAACGGGCGTGCTTGCCGGCGTCGCCGAACAGGTCGCCCAGCAGCTCGGAGGCGCCGTTGGTGACCAGGTGCTGGTCGGTGAAGTCAGGGGTCGAATTGACCAGGCTCATCAGCTTGACGATGCGCTTGACGCGGGTCAGGTCGCCGCCGCAGGCTTCCTGCAGGGTGCCGATCAGGTCGATCGCGATCGAACGCGCCGCTGCCTGGCCCTGTTCCAGCGACACATCCTGGCCCAGCTTGCCGGCGTTGACCGAGCCGTCGGCGTGCTTGGCAATGTGGCCCGAGAGGAAAACCAGGTTGCCCGACTGTACGTACATGACGTAGGCGGCGGCCGGCGCGGCCGGAGGGGCAAGGGTGATGTTCAGTTCTTTGAGTTTTGCGTAGACGGACATGTTGTTCCCGGTTTCGGTGAAAATAGACAAGCAAGTATTGTACGTCGGGCAGGGTGACTTACCTACCATTTTCCCGCTTGCATCAGCGCCGGACTTGCATCTTGCGTCCCGCCCCGACCACGGCAATGACTGCCAGCGCGAACACGAAGTTCGACAGCTCCAGCGCTTCGCCCAGCAGGATGGCGGCCCCGCCCAGCGTCATGAAGGGCTGCACCAGCTGTACCTGCCCGACCCGGGCGATGCCGCCAAGCGCCATGCCGCGGTACCAGAAGAAAAATCCAACCAGCATCGAAATCGCCGACACATACGCGAAACCGGCCCAGGCCATGGGACCGGCGGCGGCGATCGCGGCGCCGTGCGGCCAGCTGAGCCACAGCACCAGCGGCGCCAGCAGTGGTGCGGACAGCACCAGCGCCCAGCAGATCACCTGCTCGCCGCCGAGCGAGCGCGACAAGCGGCCGCCCTCGGCATAGCCGGCCGCGCCCAGCACGACGGCGCCCAGCATCAGCAAGTCGGCCGCATGCAGGCTGCCGCCGCCCTGGCGCAGCGCGAAGCCGAGCACCAGTGCAGCGCCGAGCACGGCCATGAGCCAGAAACCCGGCGAGGGCTTTTCGTTGCCGCGAAAGGCGGAAAACAGCGCCGTCGCCAGCGGCAGGATGCCGACCAGCACGGCGCCATGGGAGGCGGGCAGGGTGCGCAGTGCGATCGAGGTCAGCCAGGGAAAACCGATCACGCAGCCGGCCGACACCACCGCCAGCGACAGTAGTGCCGAGCGGGGCGGCAAGGGAACGCGTTTCCATGCCAGCCAGGCGCAGGCCAGCACGGCCGCGACCAGCGCGCGGCCCAGCGCGACGAATGCCGGTGGCAGCTCGGCCACGGCCATCCGCGTGAACGGCAGGGTCAGGCTGAACATGGCGACACCTGCGAGGCCGAGCAGCATGCCGCGGGTCTCATCGGAAAACGCGCCGTTGCCGGCGCGGACAGGCAGTGCGGAATCGGAATTCATGATCTGCTTTCGGTGGATTCGTGCGTTTGATAGGGTTATCCTAGTTGAAAAAACCAATACAGAGCCAATACACTTTTCCAAATAATCGCACATACTGTTACGGACATATGGCCAGTACACAAAACGCGACTGCCGGTGCGCCTGGCGCTGCCCTGATCGCGCCGCTGATGGCGCGCGGCGCCGGCGAAACGCTGATGGACCAGATCGTCCGTTCGATCCGCGCAAGGATCGACGACAAGCTGCTGCGCGGCGGCAGCCGCATGCCGTCGATCCGGCGCTTTGCGGCATCCCACGGCGTCTCTGCTTTCACGGTGGTGGCCAGCTACGACAAGCTGGTTGCCCAGGGCTACCTCGAGTCGCGCCGCGGCGCCGGGTTCTTCGTGCGCGAGCGCTCGCCGCTGAATACCGGGGAGCGCTCGGCCGCGCCCATGCTGGCTGCCGCGTCCGATCCTGGCGACCCGAGGCCGCTCGACGTCGTCTGGCTGATCCGTAACCTGTTCCGCGCGGTGCCGATGCAGGATGTGCCGGGCTCTGGCGTATTGCCGTCCGAGTGGCTCGACGGCGCCGGCATCGCCAATGCGCTGCGCAGCGTCGGCCGCCAGCACGCCAGCTTGCTGCTCAACTACGGTGCGCCGCAGGGCTTCCTGCCGCTGCGCCAGCAGCTCCAGCTGAAACTGGCCGAGCTGGAGATTGAAGCCGCGCCGCACCAGATCGTCACCACGGTGGGTGTGACGCAGGCGCTCGACCTGGTCGCGCGCGAATTCACCCGCCCGGGCGACACCATCTTCGTCGACGACCCGGCCTGGTTCCTGATGTTCGGCTCCTTTGCGGCGACCGGGGCGCGGGTGGTCGGCATACCGCGCCTCGCCGACGGTCCCGACCTGGCCAGGCTGGCCGAACTGGCGGCCTTGCACAAGCCTCGGCTGTACGTGATTAACTCGGTGCTGCACAACCCCACCTCGACGTCGCTGTCAGCGGCCAAGGCGTTCCAGGTCTTGCGTATCGCCGAGGAGCATGGCTTCACGATCGTCGAGGACGACATTTACTGCGACCTCCATCCCGGTAGCGCGGTGCAGCCGGCCACTCGCCTGGCGGCGCTGGACCAGCTCGACCGGGTGATCTACCTGGGCGGGTTTTCGAAGTCGATGGCGGCCAACCTGCGGGTCGGGTTCATCGCCACCTCGGCGGAACTGGCGCAGCGGCTGGCCGACCGCAAGATGCTGGCCACGCTGACCAGCAGCGATATCGGCGAGCGGGTCGCCTACAAGATCCTGTCGGAAGGGGTCTACCGCAAGCACCTCGACCGGGTGCGCGCCCGGCTCGATTCTGTGCGCGGCAAGGTGTTCAGGCAAATGGAACGTAGCGGGCTCGCCGCCGGCCCGGCGCCGGCGGCGGGCATGTTTGCCTGGGTCGACACCGGCATCGATACCAACCTGCTGGCCGAACGCGCCATGGCCGCGGATATCCTGCTCGCTCCGGGCAGCCTGTTTTCACCCAGCCAGCTTCCTTCGACCCGCATGCGGCTGAATGTGGCCGCGATGCAGGAGCCGCGTATCTGGGCGTTCCTGGAGAGGGAGTTGGGCAGCTCTTGAAAATGTGCTTGCCATCCCAATATGGCCCCAATCCGTTCAACCCCACTTACTTGTTTCATACGAGGAATAATATGGCAATCGCCGAAAAAGAGACCCTTGGCTTCCAGGCTGAAGTTAAACAGCTGCTGCAACTGATGATCCACTCGCTGTACTCGAACAAGGAGATTTTCCTGCGCGAGCTGATCTCGAACGCGTCCGACGCGTCCGACAAGCTGCGCTTCGAAGCGATCAACAACGACGCCCTGTACGGCGACGACCATGAACTGAAGATCAAGGTCACCTTCGACAAGGCCGCGCGCACCATCACCATCGCCGACAACGGCATCGGCATGAGCCGCGACGAGGTCATCTCGCACCTGGGCACCATCGCCAAGTCGGGCACCAAGGAATTCTTCGGCAAGCTGTCCGGCGACCAGCAGGCCGACGCGGCCCTGATCGGCCAGTTCGGCGTCGGCTTCTACTCGGGCTTCATCGTGGCCGACAAGATCAGCGTTGACACCCGCCGCGCGGGCGCGGCCGCCAGCGAAGGCGTGCGCTGGGAATCGGCGGGCGAGGGCGACTACAGCGTCGAGGCGATCGAGAAGGCATCGCGCGGCACCGACATCACCCTGCACCTGCGCGAAGGCGAGGACGAGCTGCTCTCAAGCTGGAAGCTGAAGTCGATCATCCGTAAATACTCCGACCACATCTCGCTGCCGATCCTGATGCAGAAAGACGAGTGGGACGCGGAGAAAAGCGAGACCGTCCTGAAGGATGAATTCGAGACCGTCAACCAGGCCAGCGCGCTGTGGGCCCGCAACAGGGCCGACATCGCGCCGGAGCAGTACAACGAGTTCTACAAGCACGTGTCGCACGACTTCCAGGACCCGCTGACCCTGACCCACAACCGGGTCGAAGGCCGCAGCGAGTACACCCAGCTGCTGTACGTGCCTAGCCACGCGCCGTTCGACCTGTGGGACCGCAACAAGCGCGGCGGCATCAAGCTGTACGTCAAGCGCGTCTTCATCATGGACGACGCCGAGCAGCTGATGCCGGCCTACCTGCGCTTCATTAAAGGCGTGATCGACTCGAACGACCTGCCGCTGAACGTCTCGCGCGAGATCCTGCAGGAGTCGCGCGACGTGAAGGTGATCCGCGAAGGCTCGACCAAGCGCGTGCTGGGCATGCTGGAGGAACTGGCCAACGCCGACGAGCAGGAAAAGAAGGACAAGTACAGCACCTTCTGGACCGAGTTCGGCCAGGTGCTCAAGGAAGGCATCGGCGAGGACGCGACCAACAAGGACCGCATCGCCAAGCTGCTGCGCTTCGCCTCCACCGCCAGCGACAGCAGCGACCAGGCCGTGGCGCTGGCCGACTACATCGGACGCATGAAGGAAGGCCAGGACAAGATCTACTACGTCGCCGGCGAGAACTTCATCGCGGCCAAGAACAGCCCGCACCTCGAGATCTTCCGCAAGAAGGGCGTCGAAGTGCTGCTGCTGACCGACCGCGTGGACGAGTGGATGCTGTCGTTCCTGACCGAGTTCGAAGGCAAGGAGCTGGTGTCGGTGGCGAAGGGCGGCCTTGACCTGGGCGGCCTGGAAGACGAAGCCGAGAAGAAGCAGCACGAGGAGACCGAGAACTCGTACAAGGAGCTGGTCGAGAAGATGAAGGCGGCGCTGGGCGACAAGGCCAAGGACGTTCGCGTCACCTTCCGCCTGACCGATTCGCCTGCCTGCCTGGTGGCGGACGAGAACGAGCTGTCCGGGAACCTGCTGCGCATGCTGAAGGCGGCCGGCCAGGACGCGCCGGAATCGAAGCCTATCCTCGAGATCAACCCGAATCACCCGCTGGTCACGCGCCTCAAGTATGAAGACGCCGACAGCGCGAGGTTCGCGGACTGGTCGCACATCATGTTCGACCAGGCGATGCTGGCGGAGGGCGGCTCGCTGTCGGATCCGGCTTCGTTCGTCAAGCGCCTGAACGAGATGCTGCTGTCAACCGCAAAGTAAGAGTCATGTCGTTCCCGCGAAAGCGGGAACGACGATTTACAACTGCCTGCAAAACTCCATCAACATCCGCTCACCCTCGGGCCACTCGCCGTATCCGCTGGCCCCGTTGATATGTCCCGCTTCGCCGATCTCCACAAACCTGCTGCCCCACGCGGCGGCGATGGCGCGCGCGCGTTCGAGCGTCACGTATTCATCGTTTGAGCTGGCCATCACGATGCTTGGAAACGGCAGCTTCTCCATCGGCATCGGCTGGAATCCGACCGCTTCGGCCGGATAGGCCGGCGCGTCGACATCGCTCGGCGCGACCAGGAAAGCCCCGGCGACCTTCAACGGCGAACCGGAAGCGGCCCATTTCGCCACCGTGACGCAGGCCAGGCTGTGCGCCACCAGCACCGGCGGACCTTCGCATTCGGCGATGGCGGCGTCCACCTCGGCCACCCATTCATCGCATTCCGGATTGTTCCAGTCCCGGTGGGCAGCGCGCCTCCATTCCGGGTGCTTTTGCTCCCACATCGTCTGCCAGTGCTGCGGCCCGGAGTTCCACAGTCCGGCCAGGATAATCACGTCGCATTCCATCGAGCCCCCGCTGGTTCGGTCGTTTCCATCCCCCTATTCTACGGCTAGAAGGTGGTTGGCATGCGCAGCGTCAGCGAGACGTCCGGCGTGTCGCGGGTGACGCCGGCCCCGACCGAGACGTTCAGGCTGCGCTTGTTGTTCAGGCGGTAGGAGTAGGCGATCAGCAGCGTTCCCAGCTGGGTGCGCACCGATCCTGGCACCGTAATATCGTTCTGCTTCATGCGGCCGACCGAGCTGTGGTCGTAGCCGATGCTGACCGATGCCTTGTCGTTCAGCGCCAGGCCCATGCCGAAGTTGAAGCCGATGACGCCGCCCGGTTTCAGCTCGCCCAGCAGTTCTTTCTCGCCGCCCAGCACGGTGCGGCTGACGTTGCTGCGCTTGAAGTTGTGGGTGTAGCTGACGGTGCCGAAGAAGACCGCCGGGTCGGACGGGAACAGCCAGGTCAGCGACGGCTGCATCGAATAGAAACCGGAGCCGGTCGGCAGGTCGAGCGGCAGGCCGGTGCCGGTAGCGTTGGGGCCCACGCAGCGCGTGTTGCAGTCGGTAATGACTTCGAACGGGTCCTTGCCGGTACGGCTCTTGATGCGCAGGCCGCCGACATAATAGGGCTTGTCCGCGCCGCCATTGTTAAGCTGGTAGCGCGCCGCGAACTCGGCGTCGCCGACATTGCGGCCGCTGGTTTCGAACACGCGTTCCACCGCCGTGCCGGTAAACAGTTCGCGGCTGACGGTGGAATCGGAACGGTACACATAGGGCACCCGGGCTTCGACTTCAAGCCGGTTGGACAGGCCGGTACGGAATGCCAGCGATCCGGTCAGGGTGTTGCGCTTGACCTCGCGTACGTCGATCAGGCCGATCAGCAGGGCAGGGATGATGGTGTAGCCGACCAGCGCCACCCGGTTGTTCGAGGAGTAGCCGAACTGGATCGAGGGTTCGAGGATGTATTTGCCGCGCTGGGTCAGGATGCCGGGCTGTTCGAACAGGGGCGCCACTTCGGGCGGACGGCCATCCTTGCGCGGTGGCTCGCCGACCTGCTCCTTCTGCGCGACGGCCGCCGCTACCGCGGGCGGCGCCGCCACCGGCATGGGCGCCTGGGCAGCGGCCGGTTGCGGCGTTACCGGTGCCGCACTTGGCGCCGGCGCCTGGCCGGTGCCACGCTCGTCGGCAAGCTTGCCTTCGTCGGCGCCACGGATCTGTTCCAGCTCCGACGACAGTTTTTCGATCAGCGCACGTTGTTCATCCAGTTGCGCGCGCAGCTTTGCCAGTTGCGCCGCCAGCGGTTGCGGAGAAGGCGCTACCTGCGCCTGGGTTGCGGAAGCCAGCATCACTGCAGTAAGACCGGCACAGCTCAAACGCCAGGCGGGTGATCGATGCATGTATTTCTCCTTGGGTCTTGGCGCTCAGAGTGCTCCGATCCCCTGGAGCGCTGCGTCGCGCACACTTTGGTTGAAATTCAGGTCCTTCAGCAGCATGGTGCTGTTCACGCTAGAGCTTATCACCGTCTGGCTGCGAATTATCTGGTCGCTCAGAGAATTCTGTATAAAAGTACCAGAAATGCCGTCGCCGGTGAACACATTGCCGACCCCGTTCTGTACCAGCGTGGTCGCCGCCAGCGCTTCTTGTGCGTTCAGCGCTTCGGCGCTGGTCATGGCGCGGATGTCGGCAATCTGCAACGAGGTTCGCGCGACGACGTCGCCGTTGATGGTCACCACGCGCTGGATGCCAAGCGATACTTCAAGGCCGGCCGGCGTGGTGAATCCGCCGCGCGACTGCTCCAGCACTTCGGCCGACACCGGTTCCCAGCCTTCCTGGGAAGCGGCTGCAGGCGTGAGGGCTAACAACAGCGCCACGCCCATCAAACAGGGATGCGTGTCCATGGTATTCCCCTAAAATTCCCCCGGACCGAAACGCGGCAGTGTCGCCATGTCCAGTGCGGTTCTACTGACCGGGTCATCCAGGCGGGCGATTGGCGCGGCACGCCAGTCGGCGGCGCCGTTAAATTCGGGCATGCCGTTGTACCCGTGGATGACGAACAGCAGCTTGTTTTTCCAGATTTGCTGGAAATTGTTGAGTGACATCGCTCGCGTTCCCCGCGACGGATCGCCAATCAGGATGCGGCCATCGGCCATGCCCTTGACGACCACAAAGTGGTTGTAGCCCCTGTCCGAAATCAGGACGATGGCGGGCAGTTTGGCTTCGAACAGCTTTTCGAGCGGAAGCTTGAAACCGTCGCCGCGCAGGCCGCGCGTGGCCAGGAATTTCTGCATGTCGAGCAGGGAAAAGCCCTGGGTGCGGATCTTGGCCTTGTCGCCGTCGCGGAACATCTGTTCGAATACCGCGTGTTCCGTGACCGGACGGTTGTAGTGATAGGTGAGCAGCGTCGCCACCGCGGCCGAGCCGCAGCTGAAGTCGAACTGCTGGCGCGTGGTCGTGGCCATGCGCGCCTGCTTGATGGACGTCACCGGAATCTTGACCTGAAGGCTGCCGACGCCGAATTCGATGGCCTGCGCCGGCGGCCCCAGCGCCATCGCCAACGTCAGCAGGACCGGATAAAGTGTGGATCGCATAATCATCTGAGTTGCAGGTTGACGACAGTGGCGTTCTGGATCAGGACGTTGGCTCCGCTGTTTTGAATGACCATGGGGATGCCGCTCATGTTGGCGAAGGACCCGGAATCGATGATGTTGTTGCCGGTCACCACGTTGATCGCGGTATTGCCGGTGACAACGCCACTCAAATCTGCTTTGTTATTTACGGTGGACACGTTCGAATCGCCGCCGCGCTCCTCTTCGAGGCGGGTTTCAGGTGCTGCCTTGGCGACCTGTGCGACAGCATCTTTGGCTGGCGCCGGTGCGGGTGGCGGTGCGGTTGCGGGTGCGGCTGCAGCAGCTTCGCCTGGCATGGGCTCTGGCGGGGGGCCGGCCAAGGTGCCCCCGGACGCGCCCAGTGCCAGCGCCAGCAGCGCCGCAACTGTGATCGATGTTTTCATCTTGGCTCCCGTCGGGTGCGCTCCGCCCGCAGGCGGAGCGCTTGTTTGCAGCCCAGCGCGAACGCCGGGCCGCGGGGGGACAGCTTATTGGCCCAACGTCAGGTTGGACTGAACAACACTGCTTTGCTGGATCAGCGAGGAGAATCCGTTGTTCTGGACTACCTGCATGATACCGGCTGCCGACTGACCAGCACTTGTCATGGTGTTGGACATATCGAAGCTGCCTGCGGTCACATTGTTGGTGCCGCCACTGCCGCCGGTGCCGGCCGCGCCAGCGCCGCCAGTGCCAGCTCCACCGGTATTGGTACCGCCATCGCCGCCTGCGCCGCTGGTGGCCGTGCCGCCAGTGCCGCCCGCGCCGCCGGCGCCAGCGTTGTTGGTGCCGGCAGTTGCCGTGCCGCCAGTCGCATTGCCGCCGGTTGCCGCACCGCCCGCTGCGCCTGCACCGCCGCTGTTGGAAGCGGCTCCGGACGAGCCTCCTGCACCGCCAGCACCGCCGCCAGCGCCATCACCGCCAGTCGAGGTGCCGCCGGCACCGCCGGATCCGCCTGCTCCGCCGCCACCGCCGGTATTGGTGCCACCTGCGCCACCCGTGGAGCCGCCGCCGGCACCGCCAGTGTTGGTACCATTGCCGCCAGCACCAGCGCCGCCGCTGGCGCCGCCTGAGCCGGCTGCGCCGTTACCTGCCGTGGAGGTGGCAGCAGCGCCGTCGCCGCCGGTGCCGCCGCCGCCGCCCGAGCCGCCTGCACCGCCACCGCCCGAGGTCGCTGCGCCGGTCGTTGCAGTGGCGTCGCCCGCCGTGGAAGCACCACCCGTGGCCGCACCACCCGTGGCCGCACCACCCGTGCCAGCGCCGCCGGTGGAAGTGCCGGTGTTGTTGTCGTTGCGACGGCCGGAAGTGCCGGCATCGCTGTTGCCGCCATCGGTGTTGCCGCTGTCGGCATTGCCGCCATCGGTGTTGCCGCTGTCGGAGCCATTGCGTGCGTCGAGCTCGGTGCTGCCGATCCGGCCGCTGGAACCACCCTTGGCGCCGTCGCCGCCGCCGCCTGCTTTCCCGCCATAGCCGCCGTTGGTGTCGCCACTGTCGCCGCCACCGCCGCCGTCGCCTTCACCGCCACTGCCGCTGTCGCCGCCGTTGGCGCCTTTGATATTGCCGGTGTCGCCGCCGTTGGAACTGCCGGCTCTACCGCCATTGGCATTGCCGGTGTCGCCGCCGTTGCCGCCATCGTCGCCGTCGCCGCCGCTGTTGCGGCCGCCTGCACGGCCGCCGTCGCCGCCGTTGCCGCCATCGTTTCCACCACCGCCGTCGCCGGTACGGGCACCCCTGGCATTGCCACCGTCGCCGCCGCTGCCGGCGTCAGCGTCGCCGGCTTCGACTTCGCCGTTCTTGGCGTTGGCGCCATAGGCGTCGCCGCCGGACGAGCCGGACGATGCTTTGCCGCCAATGGCCTTGCCGCCGTCGCCGCCTTCGCTTTCGGCATCGCCGCCGTAGCCCTTGGCGCCGTCGCCGCCAATCCCTTTTCCACCATTGGCATCGCCGGAGTTACGGGCGCTGTTGCCGATATCGCGGATATCGTTGTCGCTGACCGTACCGCGCAGGGTGCCGGTTGCAGTTGCGGTAGCGTCGTTAAAGGCATTGGACGCATTCGAGGTGGCCGTTGCGCCGTTGTTGGCGGCAGCTGCGCCGACTCCATCGGCGTCCGCATCGCCATCGCTGTTGTTCTGGCCGGTGCTTTGGTCGTTGTCGCGGTTGCTGCTGCTGTCATTGCGCGACCGGGCGTTGTCGCTTGCCATGGCCCCGGTACCGGACTGGGTGTTGTTGCTGGTAGCGTTCTGGGTGTTTCCGCCCGAGACGCCGTCTTTTACCTTGTTTGTCGGTTCGACCGCGTGCGCCGCTGCCATGCTGAACGCCATTGCGATTGCGGCCGCAATTGATGTCTTGTTCATGAGATAGCCCCTCCCGTTGATTAAGTAACTAATAAGCTCGCCTTAAGCGACCGAGCAAGAATGTCTTTAGCAAGGACAGTGCCACGTATGAAATTGCGCTTAACTCCTTGATTTTTCACAGGGGCAAACGCATTTTTCTGCGCGCCGGGCCGAATTCGCTGCCCGCGCGATATTTCGTTTCCTTGAGCTGTCTCATTCATGCGACACACCTGTGTCTCAAGTGTTCAGGTCAATCGCAGGGCAGGTGCGAAGCATGCCCGCCACAGGAGGAAGCGCACTGGACAGCGGCTGGAAAAACGGGGTGATGTCCTACGAGTGCGTCAGCAGCGATACAGTCGCCGCGACGGACCAAGGGGGATTTCAGCCGGCGGCGCGCACGCCGATGCTGTGTTTGCTGAGGAGGCGGTACAGGGTGGCGCGCGAGATGCCCAGTTCGCGCGCGGTCTTGCTGATGTTGCGGCCGGTGCGGTCAAGGCAGGCGCAGATGACGTTGCGCTCGGCGCTGGCGCGCGATGTGTCCAGGCCCCCGGTCACCGGGCCGAGCCCGATGTGGTTCAGGCCCAGGTCTTCGGGGGTAATCAGTTCGCCTTCTGCCAGCACCATCGCACGCCGCACGCGGTTGATCAGTTCGCGCACGTTGCCGGGCCAGTCGTGGCTGCGGATGGCGTGCAGCGCGCGGTTGGAAAAGCCTTTCAGCTGCGGGCTCTTTTCGTTGCAGTACTGGCTGAAGAAGTGTTCGGCCAGCGTGGTCAGGTCGTCGGCGCGCTCGCGCAGCGGCGGCACGTTGATCGGGATGACGCTGAGCCGGTAGTACAGATCCTCGCGGAAGGCGCCGTGCGCCACCGCGTCCTGCAGGTCGACGTGGGAAGCGGCGATCACGCGCGCATCGACCGGGATGCTGCGGGTGCCGCCGACCCGGTAAATGGTTTTCTCCTGCAGGAAGCGCAGCAGGTTGACCTGCAGTTCTTTCGGCAGGTCGGCGATTTCATCGAGGAAGATGGTGCCGCCGTTGGCCGATTCGATCAGGCCCTGCTTTTCCTTGGCCGCGCCGGTGAATGCGCCGCGCTCGTGGCCGAACAGTTCGGTCTGGATCAGGCTGGCCGGCATGGCGCCGCAGTTGATCGCCACGAACGGTCCGGCCGCCATCGGCGAATGGTCATGGATTTCGCGCGCGGTGACTTCCTTGCCGCTGCCGCTCTCGCCCCAGATCAGCACCGGTGCGCCGACGCTGGCGATGCGCCGGATCTGGGCGCGCAGGCGCACGACGCTCGGGCTGTCGCCGGTCAGTGCGTGGGCGCTGTCGGCGCTGGCGCCCCGGGCGCTGCGTTCGCGCAGGTCGGCCAGGCCGTGCACGTGGCCCAGCGTGTGGTTCAGCAGGACCGGGTCGACCGGCCAGGTGTGGAAGTCGCACAGGTGGTCGCTGGCCAGGTCGCGCCAGCAGGCGTTGTCCATCAGGCCCGCCTCGAACACGCCGACCCAGCGGGTGCGCCAGTGGGCGCGGAAGAACACGTCGAGCGCAGCGGCGTTGCCGCCCCCGTTATCGAGCAGCAGTCCGGCCAGGTAGCGCTGCTGGTGGAGCGCGCGGGCGGCATCGGCCAGGGTGCCGACAATGCACAGGTCCCAGTCGCGCAGCGGGCCGCAACGCGCATGTACCGCCGCAGCGCCGCCAGGAGAGATGCATAAAAGCCGTTTGATGCCCATGCTCGTATTCCTGCAACCGGTACCGACGCGCGCAACGACCTCGCCGGCGCACCGGTAAATAATATAAGCGTATCCGCACTCGAATGCGCGCTCATCTGGGCGAGCAAACCTCTCTGCGGAATATATAACCCGGCCGGATGGAATGGCGGCGGGATTATATGCGACTGGTTAAGTTTATACCCGGATCGGAGTGATTCTTCATGTATATGCAATTTTTTTATTGTCGCGTCGATAAAACAACAACAGCGCGTCGCAAAATAGCAGCGGGGTGGCGTGCGTGCAATGGCCGCGGGCAGCGCCAGGAGGGAACGAATGATAATCGGAAATTGATACCGTGCGGGCAAAAGTGTTATGATCAGTCAGCAGTATCTCGCCGGTCAATATGATTATATTTCAAGGCGTCCGGGATATTATCCGGAAGCTCAGTCAATTGCGGATTGGCGCAAATTCGCCCGCGGTATCGCTATCGTATTCTTGGGTTAGCGATAATACGGGCGCCGGCAATTACAGCGATGTGCGGACTGCGAATAATTCAGGGAATAGCACCACGTCGAGCATCTTGCGCAGGTAGCTGACGCCGGCGGTGCCGCCGGTGCCGCTCTTGAAACCGATGATGCGCTCCACCGTCGTCACGTGGCGGAAGCGCCAGAAGCGGAATGCGGTTTCGAGGTCGACCAGTTTTTCGGCCAGCTCGTACAGCGCCCAGTACTTGTCCGGGTCCTGGTAGACGCCCAGCCAGGCCGCCTTGACCGACTCGTCGGCTTCGGTCGGCTGGGTCCAGTCGCGGCTGAGGCGCTCGGGCGCGATGGCAAAGCCGCTGCGCGCCAGCAGCATCACCGACTCGTCGTAGACCGACGGCGCGTGCAGCTCGCGTTCCAGCACCTCGTAGGCCTGGGTGGCCTTGGTGTGCACGGCCAGCAGCGCCGCGTTCTTGTTCCCGAGGATGAACTCAAGTTCGCGGTACTGGTGCGACTGGAACCCGGACGACGCGCCCAGGTAAGGGCGGATCGCGGTGTATTCGGGCGGCGTCAGGGTGGCCAGCACGTCCCACGCATGCACCAGCTGGTCCATGATGCGGGCCACGCGCGCCAGCATCTTGAAGGCCGGCGCCAGCTCGTTGGCGCGCAGGCTGGCGCGCACCGCCTGCATCTCGTGCAGCATCAGCTTGAGCCACAGTTCGCTGGTCTGGTGCTGGACGATGAACAGCATCTCGTTGTGGTTCGGCGAGCGCGGGTGCTGGGCCGACAGGATCTGGTCAAGCCCCAGGTAGTCGCCGTAGCTCATCGCCTCGGTGAAATCCATCTTGGCGCCGTGCCACGATACCGGGCACTTTTTCTCTTCATTGGACATGGCAGGACTCTCTCTGTATTAAGTAACGGCGCCGCGGCTGGCGTGGATGTCGTAGGCTTCGCGGTCAAGCACGTCGCGCAGGATCTCGACCGCGTCCCAGACGTCGGCAAAGCTGGTGTACAGCGGCGTGAAGCCGAAGCGCATGATGGCCGGTTCGCGGTAGTCGCCGATGACGCCCCGTTCGATCAGCGCCGCCATCACCGCATAGCCGTGCGGGTGGGTGAAGCTGACCTGGCTGCCGCGCCTTGCGTGCTCGCGCGGCGTCACCAGGCCAAGCGGGTGGGCGCCGCAGCGCTGTTCCACCAGCGCGATGAACAGGTCGGTCAGGGCCAGCGACTTGGCGCGGATCGCGTCCATGCCGGCCTGCTCGAAAATCTCCAGCCCGCACTCGACCATCGCCAGCGACACTACCGGCTGGGTGCCGCACAGGGCGCGGCCGATGCCTTCGCTGTGCACGAAGTCGGGCGCCATCGCAAACGGCGCGGCATGGCCCCACCAGCCGGTCAGCGGCTGGGTAAAGCGGGCCTGGTGGCGCGCCGGCACCCAGATGAAGGCCGGGGAGCCGGGGCCGCCGTTCAGGTATTTATAGGTGCAGCCCACCGCGAAGTCGGCGTTGGCGCCATGCAGGTCGAGCGGCACCGCGCCGGCCGAGTGGGCCAGGTCCCAGACCGTGACTGCTCCTTTAGCATGGGCGTGGGCGGTGAGGGCGGCCATGTCGTGCTGGTAGCCGCTACGGTAGTTGACGTGGGTGAGCATCAGCACCGCGCAGTCGGCGTCGACGGCGGCCGGCAGTTGTTCTGCCGAATCGACCAGGCGCACGCTGTAGCCGCGGTCCAGCCAGCTGGCCAGGCCCTGGGCCATATAGATATCGGTGGGGAAGTTGCTGCGCTCGGTGACGATGACCTTGCGCGCGGCGTTAGGGCCATCGGCCTGCAGGTGCACGGCCGCGGCCAGCGCCTTGAACAGGTTCAGCGAGGTGGTGTCGGTGACGACCACTTCGCCGGCCTTGCCGCCGATCAGCGGGGCCAGCCTGTCGCCGAGGCGGCGCGGCATGTCGAACCAGCCGGCGGTGTTCCAGCTGCGGATCAGGTCGCGACCCCATTCACGGGCGATCACTTGCTGCGCGCGCTCCAGCGCAGCCTTCGGCCGTGCGCCCAGTGAATTGCCATCCAGGTAGATGACGCCGTCAGGCAGGTCGAATTGCGCGCGCAGCGGGGCGAGGGCGTCGTGGGCGTCGAGGGCAACGCAGTCTTGCTGGGTGGTCATGGGCCGCCTTAGTCAAATGCAAAGTGCAGCGAGTGTACCAAGAAAATTCGGGATGTCGGTAGTGAAACGATACTCCTTTTTTCATTCACGGCGACATTCTGTATCGGAATCGGCCGGGTTCGCCAACTGAATGTAAGAAATTGAAAAAACGTTCGGCCTGCCCCTAAAGTTTGGCCAAACTCAGCCGTAACCGGTTCAGACAGGGGAAGTCGGCATGTTTTTTGATGAATTTTCAAAAATATCTGCTCAGGACCCTAAAGTTCCCGGAACGGCTGACGTTAATGACTCAGACGCGGGGCGCCAGGAATTTTGAAGAAACATCAAAAAAATTCAAGATTGACCCTAAAGTTCTTAAAAAGTTTGACGTAAACGGTACAAGACGACGAAATGTCCGCGCCGCCAGGTGCCGCTATCGAGCCGTAAACACAACTTATTTCCGCCCCTGTTTCATAGGGGCGCGACCACGATTCGAGGGCGTCTGTCAGACGAACACCTACGGATCGACTTCGCCATTCCCTCACCCAAAATACAGGCTCCCGCCTATTCCCGGTTTGTTGCCGTGAGTCCAGAATCTATCTCATCGGCAATACAAACACGGCGGTTCGCACAGCGGACCACGGAAAAACGGATTCAAGGAGATGGAAATGACGGCGAACGACATGATGGCGGAAATTCGTGATGCAAACCTGAGCTACCTGATGCTCGCGCAGCAGATGATCCGTGCCGACAAGGTCACCGCAATCTTCCGTCTCGGCATCTCCGCTGAAATCGCCGACCTGATCGAAGCGATGAGCAACGCCCAGATCCTCAAGCTGGCAGGCGGCAACATGATGCTGGCCCGCTTCCGCTTCGACGACGGCGCCATCCTGTCGATGCTGACCAACTACAATAAAGACCGTTCGCTGGCCCAGTCCCACGCCGCCATCCTGATGGCCGGCCAGCCAGTCGAAGAAATCGCTTAAGTTACTTAAGTCGCCGTAGTCAGCAGCATCTTTGGTTAAATCGTCGGGGAGTAGGGTAATGACTAAGAAAAGCGTTGTGTCCGAAGCGCAGGAAATCCAGCTTGCGATCGAACTGATCCAGCTCGGCGCCCGCCTCCAGTTGCTCGAAACCGAAGTCTCGCTGTCGCGCGAGCGCCTGCTCAAGCTGTACAAGGAACTCAAAGGCATGTCGCCGCCAAAGGGCATGCTGCCGTTTTCGGCGGACTGGTTCCTGACCTGGCAGCCGAACATCCATTCCTCGCTGTTCATCAATATCCACAAATTCCTGGTCGAACACGCCGGCGCTGCCGGCATCCAGGCTGTGATGAAGGCGTACAAGCTGTACCTCGAACAAATGCCGCCGGAAGCCGGCGCCGAACCGGTGCTGTCGCTGACCCGCGCGTGGACGCTGGTGCGCTTCTTCCATAGCAAGATGCTGGCCGTCGCCCCGTGCGCCAAATGCCAGGGCAAGTTCGTCGTCAACTGCCTCGACCTGAACCACGGCTACCTGTGCGGCCTGTGCCATATGCCTTCGCGCGCCGGCAAGACCAAGAAGTCGCGCGAAGCCGAGGCGCTGCTGGCAGCGTGACTTCCGCGACTCCCGTATTCCAGCTGAAGGGCAGGGCATGAGCCTTGCCCTTTTGCGCATCTGGCGCACCCCCGCGCTGCAGGCGCTGCTGATCCAGGCCGGCGCCTTCGCACCTACCCTTGCCGTGGTGTTCCTGCTGGCGCGCGCCGGCGTCCCGGTGTCCTACCTCGGCGCCGCTGTTGTCCATGGCGTGCTGGCCGCCGGCCTGACCTGGTGGCGCGGCCTGGCGCGCTGGTGGTGCGCGATCCAGTTGGCTTTTCCGCTGGCGCTGTACGGCGCGCTGATGCTGGCGCTGCCGCCGCTGCTATTCCTGGCCGCTTTTGTCTTTTTGCTCACACTGTACTGGTCGACTTTCCGCACCCAGGTGCCGTATTACCCGTCCGGCAAGCGCGCCTGGGACGAGGTCGCCGCGCTGCTGCCGCCCGGCCGCGCGGTGTCGATGATCGATATCGGCAGCGGCCTCGGCGGGCTAGTGCTGGACCTGGCGCGGCGCCGCCCCGAGTCGCGCTTCACCGGCATCGAACTGGCCCCGCTGCCATGGCTGGCCAGCCGCATCCGCGCCGCCGCCATCGGCAGCAGCGCCAGCTTCATCCGCGGCGACTATGAGCAGCTCGATTTCGGCGACTACGACCTGGTATTCGCCTACCTGTCGCCGGCCGCGATGAGCGCGCTGTGGCGCAAGGCAAGCGCCGAAATGCGCCCGGGTTCGGTTTTAGTCAGTTATGAATTTTTGATAACGGGAAAAGCACCGGACCTTACCATTGCGCCAATAGGCCGCGGACCAAATGTTTTCGTATGGCACTTTTAAGAGACAAAACAGGCCTTTTTACTTGCCCGGTGGTCATTCTCAAGTTATTGTGATTCCGTACGTAAATAATTGAGTTGAATGCTGACCGCGTCACCTGACCCGCATCACGCCTTCGCGCATCGCATCGTCCAGAACAAAATTCCACTTGGGAGTACCTGTTGTTAGTCATTATCGGATACGTCATCGTCATCGGATCGGTGTTTGGCGGCTTTGCCTTAACTGGCGGCCACCTAGCCTCCCTGTTCCAGCCGCTTGAGCTGCTGATGATTGGCGGCGCCGCCGTTGGTGCCTTCTTTGTTGGCAACAATGGCAAGGCGATCAAGGCGACGATGACGGCGCTTCCTACCGTTCTCAAGGGTTCACGCCATACCAAGGCGCTCTACATGGAGCTGATGTCGCTGCTGTTCGACGTGCTCTCCAAGGTGCGCAAGGAAGGCTTGATGTCGATCGAAAGCGATATCGACAGCCCGGACGAGAGCCCGCTGTTCTCGAAGTACCCTGGGGTGCTGGCCGACCACCACATCGTCGAGTTCATGACCGACTACCTGCGCCTGATGGTATCGGGCAACATGGACGCCTTCCAGATCGAAAACCTGATGGACAACGAGATCGAGACGCACCACCACGAAGGCGCCGTGCCGGCCCACGTGATCGCCAAGATCGGCGACGGCCTGCCGGCCTTCGGTATCGTTGCCGCCGTGATGGGCGTGGTCCACACCATGGAATCGGTCGGCATTCCTCCGGCCGAGCTGGGCATCCTGATCGCCAAGGCGCTGGTCGGTACCTTCCTCGGTATTTTGCTGGCCTACGGCTTCGTCACTCCGCTGTCGAGCCTGCTGGAACAGAAGCTGGAAGAAGAGGCCAAGATGTTCCAGTGCGTCAAAGTAACGCTGCTGGCCAGCCTGAACGGCTACGCGCCGGCGCTGGCCGTCGAGTTCGGCCGCAAGGTCTTGTATTCGACCGAACGCCCGACCTTCGCCGAGCTGGAAGAGCACATCAAGAAATCGAAAGCGAAGTAAGCTGCGATCCGGCCTATCCACAATGTCTAGTGTAAACAACACCACCCGGAGCCCTTATGGCGGATGAAGGCCTGCGCCCGATTATCGTCAAGCGCATCAAGAAGACCGCGGGCGGCCATCATGGCGGCGCGTGGAAGATCGCCTACGCCGACTTCGTGACGGCGATGATGGCCTTCTTCCTGCTGATGTGGCTGCTCGGCTCCACCACCAAGGGCGACCTCAACGGCATCTCCGAATACTTCCAGACCCCGCTGAAGGTGGCGATGTCGGGCGGCTCGGGCAGCGGCGACAGCTCGTCGGTGATCCAGGGCGGCGGCACCGACATGACGCGCCGCACCGGCCAGGTCAAGAAGGGCGAGACCATCCCGGAGAAGAAGACCTACGACCTGAAGGCCGCCAAGGCGATGGTCGAGCGCGAGGAAGCGGCGCGCCTGCGCATGCTCAAGGGCAAGATGGAAGCGGTGATCGAAGCCAACCCGCTGCTCAAGAAGTACAAGAACCAGCTGCTGATCGACATGACCAGCGAAGGCCTGCGCATCCAGGTGGTCGACGAGAAGCACCGGCCCATGTTCGAGCTGGCCAAGGCCGAACTGCAGCCGTACACGCGCGAGATCCTGCACGTGATCGCGATCGTGCTGAACGAAGTGCCGAACAAGGTCGGCCTGTCGGGCCACACCGATTCGACGCCTTACATGAGCGACGCCGGCTACAGCAACTGGGAGCTGTCGGCCGACCGCGCCAACGCCTCGCGGCGCGAACTGGTGATGGGCGGCCTGTCGGACGACAAGATCCTGCGCGTGGTGGGACTGGCCTCGGCCGCCCACCTCGACAAGCTCGATCCGTTCAATCCGATCAACCGGCGCATCAGCATCATCGTGATGAACAAGAAAACAGAAGAAGCCGTCATGCGCGACAGCGCCTCGATCGAGGTCGAGGCTGGCGCGGGAGCGCAGGCCGCTGGAACCGCGCCGGCAGCGCCTGCCGCGCAATGACGGTCGGATAGGGAACTGGAGAAGTCAATGCCAAGAAAAAAAATACTGGGGTCGCATGTCAAACGCCTGCTGTCGGGCGTGTCCGATCACGGCCGCCGCCACCTGGCCGAGGTTGAAACCGACCTGCGCCAGACCGAGGTGCTGCTGGAAGAAGCGATCGAAAAGCTGACCACCAGCTTCATGGCGATCCACACCGCGGTGGGCGACCGCCAGGGCACCATCAACATGCTGCTGGCCGGCCAGACCCCGAGCGCGGAAGACAGCGAGCGGCTGGGCGCCATGTCGGGCGAGATCGGCCTGCATGTGAATGCGGCGATCACCAGCATGCAGTTCCAGGACATGACCAGCCAGCTGCTCGACCGCACGCTCAAGCGCGTGACAGGGCTGCGCGAATTCCTCGACACGGTCGGCGCGCACGGCGAACATATCCTGCCCGAAAGCGGCAGCGAGGAAATCGTCGACCTGCTCGGCAAAGTCAGCATGGCGCTGGCGATCCAGTCGCTGGAATTGCGCAGCGCCTTGCGGAAAGCAGTCAATCAGCAGCATCTGGAAAGCGGCGACATAGAATTGTTCTAGTCCCTTACGTTAAACCACCGCAGGGCGCACGCGCCCCGATCTTAAAAAAAGCAGGAGCACAAAGATGGCAAAAACAATTCTCGCAGTCGACGATTCCAGTTCGCTGCGCCAGATGGTCGCCTTCAGCCTGAAGGCCGCCGGCTACAACGTGGTCGAGGCGGTCGACGGCCAGGACGGCCTGGAAAAGGCCAAGCTGCAGGCCGTCGACCTGGTCCTGACCGACCAGAACATGCCGCGCATGGACGGCCTCGCGCTGATCAAGCTGCTGCGCGAGCTGCCTGAGTACCAGAAGACCCCGATCCTGATGCTGACGACCGAATCGTCCGACGAAATGAAGTCGAAGGGCCGCGCGGCCGGCGCCAATGGCTGGCTGGTGAAACCGTTCGACCCGCAACGCCTGATCGAAGTCGTCAAAAAAGTAATCGGCTGATCAACGGCTGGGAGCACGAGCAATGATGCATCGCGAAATTCATGGAGTTCCATCATGACCATCGACATAAGCCAGTTTTTCCAGGTCTTCTTCGATGAAGCCGAAGAGCTGCTGGCTGAAATGGAACGCCTGCTGCTGGCCGTCGACATCGGCGCGCCCGACGCCGAGGACCTGAATGCGGTATTCCGCACGGCGCACTCGGTGAAGGGCGGCGCGTCGACGTTCGGCCTGAACGACATGACCGAAGTGACGCACATCCTCGAGTCGCTGCTGGACCGCATCCGCAAGGGCGAGATGCCGCTCACCGCCGAACACGTGGACGCGTTCCTGCAGGCCAAGGACATCCTCAAGATGCAGCTGGACGGCCATCGCAACGGCGCCGCGGTCGACCAGGACGCGGTCGCCAACGTGCGCATGATGCTGCAGGAGCTGTCGCAGGACGATCTGGGCGGCACTCCGCTGGTGGCCGCCGCCGCGGCGCCGGTCGCCTCGTTCGCGCTGGGCGGCACCGCCACATCGGCGGTAGCCGAAGGCGCGCGCCGCTTCCGCATCGAACTGCCGAAGGTCGAGCAGCGCGAGGTCAACGCGCTGGCGGCTGAAGTCGGCCTGCTGGGCCGCGTGTCGGTGGCGCCGCTCGCCGGCGGCTGCTCGGCGATCATCGTCACCACGCACGAAAGCCTGGACGACATCATCGCCATTTGCTCGTTCGTGCTGGACCCGGACGACCTGAAGATTTTTGAAGCGCCGGCGCTGACCCCGGAGCAGCGCGCGATCGAGGACGCCGCGCGCGCCAAGGTGGAGCGCGACCAGGGCTATGGTTTCTTCGACGCCGACGACGCGCCGGCAGCCGGCCCGGAGCTGAGCGACGACGAGCGCGGCTACGGCTTCTTCCAGCCGATTGACCAAATCCGCGCCGCCGCGACGGCCAACCGTGCCGCCAAGGCGGTGCAGGCCACGGCCGAAGGGCTGGAGACCGACGCGGCAGCCGAGAAGAAGCTGGTCGTGAAGAAGGACGACAAGGCGGTCGCGCATGGCGCCGAATCGTCGTCGATCCGGGTGTCGATCGAGAAGGTCGACCAGCTGATCAACCTGATCGGCGAACTGGTGATCACCCAGGCGATGATCGAGCAGCGCAGCGATTCGCTCGACCCGATGGTGCACGAGCGCCTGCTCAACAGCGTCAGCCAGCTGACCCGCAACACGCGCGACCTGCAGGAAGCGGTGATGTCGATCCGGATGATGCCGATGGACTTCGTGTTCTCGCGCTTCCCGCGCATGGTGCGCGACCTGGCCGGCAAGCTTGGCAAGAAGGTCGATTTCATCACCAACGGCGCCGCCACGGAACTGGACAAGGGCCTGATCGAGCGCATCGTCGACCCGCTGACCCACCTGGTCCGCAACAGCATCGACCACGGCATCGAAATGCCGGAAGTGCGCCGCGCCGCGGGCAAGACCGACACCGGACGCCTGTTCCTGTCGGCGGCCCACCAGGGTGGCAATATCATGATTGAGGTGGCCGACGACGGCGGCGGGCTGAATCGCGAACGGATCCTGGCCAAGGCGGCCGAGAACGGCATCGCAGTGTCCGATGCGATGACCGACTCCGAAGTCTGGCAGCTGATTTTCGCGCCGGGCTTCTCGACCGCCGAAGCGGTCACCGACGTCTCCGGGCGCGGCGTCGGCATGGATGTCGTCAAGCGCAATATCGCCGCGATGGGCGGCAGCGTCGACATCCGCTCGGCGCGCGGCTTCGGCACCACCATCTCGATTTCGCTGCCGCTGACCCTGGCGATTTTGGACGGCATGTCGATCCGCTGCGGCGAGGAAGTCTACATCCTGCCGCTCGGCTTCGTGGTCGAGTCGCTGCAGCCGGCGCCGGACGACATCAAGGAAATCGCCGGCCGCGGCCGCGTGATCAAGGTGCGCGGCGAATACCTGCCGCTGATCCCGCTGTACCAGATGTTCGAGATCGCGCCGCGCTTTACCAATCCGTGCGAGGGCATCGTCGTGATCCTCGAGTCGGAAGGGCGCAAGGCCGCGCTGTTCGTGGACGACCTGGTCGGCCAGCAGCAGGTCGTGGTCAAGAACCTCGAATCGAATTACCGCAAGGTCACCGGCATTTCCGGCGCCACCATCCTGGGCGACGGCGGCGTATCGCTGATTCTCGATGTATCGGCGCTGATCCGCTCGTCGCGCCAGCTGGCCGACGACATTATTTTCTCTTAATTTTTTTCGCGATTACCCAGAATAGGAATTCATCATGTCCATCACCCTGAACACACTCAAGACCGGCGACGCCAAGGATGGCGCCGGCAACGAATTCCTGGCCTTCACGCTCGGCTCGGAAGAATACGGCATCGACATCCTGAAAGTGCAGGAAATCCGCGGCTACGAAGCGGTGACCCGCATCGCCAACGCGCCTGAATTCATCAAGGGCGTGATCAACCTGCGCGGCATCATCATCCCGGTGGTCGACATGCGCATCAAGTTCAACCTCGGCACCCCGGTGTACGACCAGTTCACCGTCGTGATCATCCTGAACATTGGCGGACGCATCATGGGCATGGTGGTCGACAGCGTGTCCGACGTGACGACCCTGACCCCGGACCAGGTCAAGCCGGCGCCGGAAATGGGCTCCGCCTTCAACTCCGACTACATGATCGGCCTGGGCACGATCGACGAGCGCATGCTGATCCTGGTCGACATCGACAAGCTGATGTCGTCCAACGAGATGGGCCTGATCGAAAAACTGGCGGCATAAGATCCCCTTACAAGGAAAATAATAATGAACCTGCGCGCTTTCAAGATCGGCACCCGCCTTGCGATGGGCTTCGGTAGCATCCTGCTGATCCTGGTGGCGATGCTGCTGGCGGCCACCGCCATCAATGCCCGTAACAAGGACCAGCTGATGGCGGGCCTCGACCAGGCCAACTCGAAGAACCTGCTTATCGCGACGATGAAGAGCACGATGCTGGAAACCGGTATCGCCATGCGCAATATCGGCCTGCAGGCGAACGTCGAGCTGATGCAGAAGGAAGAAGCCCGGGTCAAGGCGCAGGACACGCGCTACGACGAGGCGCGCGGCGCGCTGGAAGCGGCCGGACTGTCGGACGGCGAGAAGGCGGTGCTGGCCGAACTGGCGGGCATCGAGGCCAAGGTCGACGCGGCATTCAAGGAAGCGTCGGCGCTGGTCATGGCGTTCGACACCGAAGGCGCCGCCAAGGTGCTGGCCGACCGCATCGACCCGCTCAACCAGCAGGCGCTGGCAGGGATGAACAAGCTGGTCGAGATGCAGCAGGCCGCCACGCGCGAATTCATCGCCAGCGCCGCGCAGAGCGACCGCCGCCTGAACATCATGCTGTTCGCGCTGGGCGCGTTGGCAGTGGCGATCGGCACCGTCGGCTCGATCCTGACGACCCGCTCGATCACCAAACCGCTGGTCAACGCGGTCGGCGTCGCCCAGAAAGTGGCGGCGGGCGAACTGACCTCGCAGGTCCACGTCGAAGGCAAGGACGAAGTCACCGACCTGCTGCAGGCGTTGAAGGACATGAACGAAAGCCTCGCGCGCACGGTCGGCGAGGTACGCACCGGCAGCGAGACGATCACCGTCGCCTCGCAGGAAATCGCATCGGGCAATGCCGACCTGTCGGCGCGCACCGAGACCCAGGCCAGCTCGCTGGAAGAGACGGCCAGCTCGATGGAAGAGCTGACCAGCACCGTCAAGCAGAACGCCGACAACGCCCGCCAGGCCAACCAGCTTGCCGTATCGGCGTCGTCGGTGGCCGTCAAGGGCGGCAGCGTGGTGGCCCAGGTGGTCGATACCATGGGCTCGATCAAGGAAAGCTCGCGCAAGATCGTCGACATTATCGGTGTCATCGACGGGATTGCGTTCCAGACCAACATCCTGGCGCTGAACGCGGCGGTGGAAGCGGCGCGCGCTGGTGAACAGGGCCGCGGTTTCGCGGTCGTGGCGGCCGAAGTGCGCAACCTGGCGCAGCGTTCGGCCGGCGCGGCCAAGGAAATCAAGGAACTGATCGGCGACTCGGTCGACAAGGTCGATACCGGCAGCAGGCTGGTGGACGAAGCCGGCCAGACCATGGACCTGGTGGTCACGTCGATCCGCCAGGTCGCCGACATCATGGGCGAGATCACCGCGGCCACGGCGGAACAGAGCCATGGCATCGAAGAGATCAACCAGGCCATCACCCAGATGGACGAGATGACGCAACAGAACGCGGCGCTGGTCGAACAAGCGGCGGCCGCGGCCGAGAGCATGCAGGAGCAGTCGCTGCGGCTGGCCGAAGCGGTGAGCATCTTCAAGCTCAATGGCGACGACCGGCGCGCGCTGCGTGCGGCGCCAGCGCCGGTGCGTTCGGCGCCTGCGCCGGCGGCGCGCGTGGCGGCCCCGGTACGCAAAGCAGTGGCGCCGCCGCGGGTCGAGCCCTCGGTAAAAGCGGCGCCGAAGAAGGTGGCTGCTGCAGCCGTGGCGGGCGACGATTGGGAAGAGTTTTAAACGTTAGGGTGGGCGGGCCAACCCGGCGCAAGAGCGGTCCTGTAAAAGAACATGAGGTTATTAAAGTGCCGCCAACAAAACCGGAAACGGTCAAAGAATTCACCTTCACGAAGAGTGACTTCGAGCGTGTCCGCGCACTGATCTACCAGCGTGCAGGTATTTCGCTCGCTGACAGCAAGCAGGAAATGGTCTACAGCCGCCTCGCGCGGCGTCTTAGGGCGACCGGCATCGGCTCGTTCACGCGCTACCTCGACGACCTCGAGGCCGGCCACCTGGGCGAGGAGTGGCAGTCGTTCACGAATGCGCTCACCACCAACCTGACCTCGTTCTTCCGCGAGGCGCATCACTTCCCGCTGCTGGCCGAGCATGTGAAGAAGGTGCGCGAGAAGCCGATCACGATCTGGTGTTCGGCCAGTTCAACCGGCGAGGAGCCGTACTCGATCGCGATGACCGTATGCGAAGCCTTCAACACCTTGACGCCGCCGGTGCAGATCATCGCCACCGACATCGACACGAATGTGCTGTCGGTCGGCGCCAACGGCGTGTATGCGCTCGACCGCATCGGCAAGCTGGAACCGGAGCGCCTGAAGACGTTCTTCTTGCGCGGCAAAGGCGCCCAGGAGGGCATGGTGCGGGTGCGTCCCGAGTTGCGCAACCTGGTCAGCTTCAAGCAGCTCAACCTGCTGGCCGACGGCTGGCCGCTGAACCGGCAGTTCGACGTCATCTTCTGCCGCAACGTGATGATCTATTTTGACAAGGCGACCCAGCGCAAGATCCTGGCGCGCTTTGTACCGCTGATGAAGCCGGACGCATTGCTGTTCGCCGGCCATTCGGAGAATTTCCTGTACGTATCGGAATCCTTGAAATTGCGTGGCAAAACGGTGTATGAGCTCGACGCTCGCGCCGCTTCCCGATAGCAGCAGTGAAATGAGAAACAATCATGGCAATCGAACTGAGAGAGCAATTCGCGACTAACGTCTATTACGACAGGACGTTTGACTGCGACGCCGCGAAGATCCTTCCTGGCGAGTACTACTACACCGGCAAGGACATGCTGATCGTGACGGTGCTGGGCTCCTGCGTGTCGGCCTGCATTCGCGACCGCGTCACCGGCCTGGGCGGCATGAACCACTTCATGCTTCCGGATGGCGGCGGCGACGTCAACAACCCGGTATCGGCCTCGATGCGTTACGGCTCCTACGCGATGGAGGTCCTGATCAACGACCTGCTCAAGTCGGGCGCGCGGCGCGAAAACCTGGAAGCCAAGGTATTCGGCGGCGGCGCCGTGCTGCGCGGCTTTACCGCGATCAACGTCGGCGAGCGGAATGCGGACTTCGTCATGAAGTTCCTCAAGACCGAGGGCATCCGCGTGCTGGCCGAAGACCTGAACGATATTTATCCGCGCAAGGTGTACTTCTTCCCGCGCACCGGCAAGGTGCTCGTCAAGAAACTGATGCAAACCCACAACGATACGCTGGCCCGCCGCGAACTCGACTACGCCAGCAGGCTCAAGGTCCAGCCCGTCGGTGGCGAGATCGACCTGTTCTAATACTGAAAGCCCGCCTTATGAAGATCAAGGTACTGATCGTGGACGATTCGGCGCTGATCCGCAGCGTCATGAAAGAAATTATCGGCAGCCAGCCCGACATGGAAGTGGTCGGCGTCGCGCCCGACCCGCTGGTCGCCCGTGAGCTGATCAAGCAGACCAACCCGGACGTGCTGACCCTGGACGTGGAGATGCCGAAGATGGACGGCCTCGACTTCCTGGAGAAGCTGATGCGCCTGCGTCCGATGCCGGTGGTCATGGTATCGTCGCTGACCGAACGCGGTTCGGAAATCACGATGCGCGCGCTGGAACTGGGCGCGGTCGATTTCGTTACCAAACCCAAGATCTCGATCCAGACCGGCATGCGCGAATATACCGAACTGATCGCCGACAAGATCCGCGCGGCGGCCAAGGCGCGCATCAGCGCGCGCAGCGTGCCGACCGCCGAACGCGCCGCCGGCGCGCTGCCGGCCATCCGCAACCCGCTGACCTCGTCGGAAAAGCTGATCATCATCGGCGCCTCCACCGGCGGCACCGAAGCGATCCGCGAATTCCTGATGCAGATGCCGTCCGACTGCCCGGGCATCCTGATCGCCCAGCACATGCCGGAAGGCTTCACCTCGTCGTTCGCGCGCCGCCTCGATTCGCTGTGCAAGATCAGCGTGCGCGAAGCGGCCGGCGACGAGCGTATCCTGCCCGGCCACGCCTACATCGCGCCGGGCCACTCGCACCTGCTGCTGGGCCGTTCGGGCGCCAACTACGTCACCAGGATCGAACAGACCGACCCGGTCAACCGGCATCGCCCGTCGGTCGACGTGCTGTTCCGCTCGGCCGCTCTGTCGGCCGGCAAGAACGCGGTCGGCGTGATCCTGACGGGCATGGGCAAGGACGGCGCCGCCGGCATGCTCGACATGAAAAATGCCGGCTCCTACAACTTCGCCCAGGACGAAGCATCCTGCGTCGTGTTCGGCATGCCGCGCGAAGCGATCGCCCTTGGCGCAACGCACGAAGTCGGTCCCTTGCATGCATTGCCGGGCATGGTCCTTAATTATCTGGCAACGCATGGCAGCCGGGCGTTGCGTGTTTGATCCGTTTCGCTCTATTTCGCACCCAGTTTGATCGCCGTAGAGCAACAAAAATGCTATCCTTAAGGCCTGCATGCGTAGGC
The DNA here is from genome assembly GCF_012927275.1 of Massilia polaris. Lineage (GTDB taxonomy): Bacteria > Pseudomonadota > Gammaproteobacteria > Burkholderiales > Burkholderiaceae_D > Telluria_A > Telluria_A polaris. The sequence goes on from NZ_JABBGG010000001.1 coordinate 246,470, forward strand.
CGAGTGCCCATCAACAACACAGTAAGAGAATCAACGGAGTAATTCATGGCTGATCCAAAGATGAAGTTTTTAGTGGTAGACGATTTCTCGACAATGCGCCGTATCGTGCGCAACCTGTTGAAGGAACTGGGTTACGCCAATGTCGATGAGGCGGAAGACGGTGTCATGGCGCTGGCCAAGCTGCGCAGCGAGCAATTCGACTTCGTCGTTTCGGACTGGAACATGCCGAACATGGACGGCCTGACCATGCTGCAGAACATTCGTGCCGATCCAGCGCTGGCCAAGCTGCCTGTGCTGATGGTGACGGCTGAAGCGAAGAAAGAAAACATTATCGCCGCCGCCCAGGCCGGCGCCAACGGCTACGTCGTCAAGCCATTCACGGCCGCGACGCTGGACGAAAAGCTGAACAAGATCTTCGAAAAGCTCGGGGCTTAAGATGGCTGAGCACAATGCCGTGAACGCGATCGACCCGATCGGCGCCGCGGAAGCCGAGGCCGGCGCGCATGACGAATTCATGAGCCGGATCGGCCACATGACGCGCGCGCTGCACGAAAGCCTGCGCGGCCTTGGCCTCGACAAGCTGCTCGAAAAAGCCGCGTCCGATATCCCGGACGCGCGCGACCGCCTCGATTACGTTGCCCGCCTGTCCGAACAGGCTGCTCAAAAGGTCCTGAACGCCACCGACGCAGCCGGCCCGCTGCAAGACGGCATCTGCAGCGGCGCCAGCAGCCTGACCGCATCGTGGCAGGCGCTCCTCGACGCGCCCGGCGGCGACCCTGCATGGCGCGCACTGGCCAGCCAGACCATCGCCCAGCTCGAGCAATCGAAGGCGGCCGCCCACGGCACCAAGGGTCACCTGATGGACATCATGATGGCCCAGGACTTCCAGGACCTGACCGGGCAGGTGATCACGCGCGTGACCACCATCGCCCAGAACCTGGAACAGCAACTGGTGCAGCTGCTGGTCGATTTCGCGCCGGCCGAAGTCAAGCGCGAGTTCGACAACGGCCTGATGAACGGCCCGCAAATCAATCCGGTCGGCCAGGACGTGGTCTCCAACCAGGGCCAGGTTGACGATCTGCTGGACAGCCTCGGCTTCTAAGCGAGTGCGGACCTGGTCTGCCTCGCTCGACCATTAGCATCACCGGCGAACCAACACAATGCATCAAACAAACTTTATTGTCCGTGAACCGCTGCTCGACCCGAAGCAGCGCGTGATCGGCTATGAACTGTCGTGGCAGCACCATGACGGGGACACACCCAGCGAAGCCGAACTCGAATCGCTGATCGGCTTCGTGGCCGAACATGTCAACGACGAAGACGACGGCTGGCTGCTGCGCGACAAAGTCCTGTTCCTCGACGCCGTGCCCGGCATGCTGTCGACCGACGCGCTGCACCGCATGCCGCCGGAACGCACGGTGCTGACCCTGAAGGCATCCGACCTGGCCGACCGCGACACGCTCGCGGCCGTGCAAGGCCTGCGCGCGGGCGGCGTCGGGATCTCGCTGCGCGACGGCGACCTGCTCAACATCGGCAGCACGATCGCCCGCAGCGCCTCGTATATCGAAGTACGCTTCTCGGGCGCCGACGTGGCGGCGCAAGCGCGCACCTACGCCGCGCTGAAGCAGGCATCGGTGGGAATGGTAGGCCGTCCGGTCACCACCTGGGCCGACTTCGACGCCTGCGCCGCGCTCGGCCTCGACGCCTTCGTCGGCAAGCTGCACCTGACGCCGCGTCCCGGCATCCCGGTCAAGGGCATGAACCCGGCCCAGGCCATCATCCTGCAGCTGATGCAGATGGTGCAGAACAACGAAGACATCCCGAAGATCGAAGGCGTGCTCAAGCGCGACCCTGCGCTCTCGTACAAGCTGCTTCGCTTCATCAACACGGCGGGATTTGGGGCCGGGCGCGACATCCAGTCGCTGCGCCAGGCCATTTCGATGCTCGGCTACGCGCCGCTGTACCGCTGGCTGACCTTGCTGCTGGCGACGGCGAGCACCAGTGGCTACTCGCCGGTGCTGATGGAAACGGCGGTCGTGCGCGGGCGTTTGGCCGAACTGCTCGGACAAAAGATCCTGCCGCGAGGAGAGGGGGAGAACCTGTTCGTCTGCGGCATGTTCTCGCTGCTCGACCGGCTGCTGGGGCTGCCGATGAAAGAAGTGCTGGACACCATCCAGCTGCCGGACGAAGTCGTGCGCGCGCTGCTGACGCGTGGCGGCATATACGGCCCGTACCTGGCGCTGGCCGAAGCCTGCGAGCTGAACTCGAACCTGGTGTCGTCGCTGGCCTCATCGCTGAACATCAGCCCCGAGGAAGTCAACAAGATGCACCTGCAGGCCTTGGCCTGGGCACAGAACGTCACTGCCTGACACCGTTCCAGTTTCGAATTTCCTTGCATAAAACTTCGGGGTCCGTCCCCGGGGACAGACCCCGGGGTCTGTCCCCGGGGACGGACCCCGAAGTTTTGGAACTTAGCTTGGCCTAGATTTCGAGGTTGTCGATCAGGCGGGTCGTGCCGAGCTTGGCCGCGGCGAGCACGACCAGCGGCGCGCCTTGCGCCAGGTCGCCGGCCGAGGGCGGTTGCAGGTCCATCTGCTTGCGGATCGAGATGTAGTCCGGCTTCCAGCCGCGCGCGGCCAGTTCGGCCATCGCCTTATGCTCGAGCTCGAAGACGTCGAGGTGGCCGGAACGAACTTCTTCCGCCACCGACGTCAGCGCGCGGTACAGCGCAGGCGCTTCGGCGCGCTCGCCTTCCGACAGGTACATGTTGCGCGAGGAGAGCGCGAGGCCGTCGTCGGCGCGCCACGTTTCAGCGGCAATGATCTGCGTCGGCAGCGCGAACTGGCGTGCCATGTTGCGAACGATCATCAGCTGCTGGTAGTCTTTCTTGCCGAACACGGCAACCTTCGGCTGCACGCACGAGAACAGCTTCAGTACGACGGTCGAGACGCCGGTAAAGAAGCCCGGGCGGAATTCGCCTTCCAGCGTGTTGCCGAGGCCTTCAGGCGGGGCGACGCGGAATTCCTGCGGCTCCGGGTACAGTTCCTTTTCGGTCGGCGCGAACAGCACGTACACGCCTTCCTTCTCCAGCTTTTCCACGTCGGCCTGGAAGGTGCGCGGGTATTTGTCGAAGTCTTCGTTCGGGCCGAATTGCAGGCGGTTGACGAAGATCGAGGCAACCACCGGGTCGCCGTGCTTGCGCGCGAGGCGCATCAGCGACAGGTGGCCTTCGTGCAGGTTGCCCATGGTCGGCACGAACGCCGTGCGCAGTTGCCCGCTGAGCTGGTCGCGCAGTTCTTCGATGGTGGAGACGATTTTCATTCGATGCTAATCCTAAAAGCAGTAATGGGTGCGGCCTTACGCCGGCGAGTATGCCAGCCGCACATAGATCGGTGCGAACGGTTCGGCCTGGGTGATTTCAATCAGCGTTTCCTTGGCCAGTTCGAGCATGGCGACGAAGTGCACGACCACGATCGGGACGCTGCCTTGTCCGTCGAACAGGTCGGCGAACTCGACAAACCGGGCCGATTGCAGCTGGCGCAAAATCGATGTCATGTGTTCGCGCACGGACAGTTCCTGGCGGCTGATCCGGTGGTGCTGGGTCAGCTTGGCGCGCTTGAGCACGTCCATCCAGGCGCGCTGCAGGTCGCCGGCGTCGACGTCCGGCCACGCCGGCACCGAGCTTTGCTCGACGAACAGTTGCGGGCGGATGAAGTCGCGGTCTAACTGCGGCACCGCGTTGAGGTCATAGGCGGCCAGCTTGATCTGTTCGTACTCAAGCAGGCGGCGCACCAGTTCGGCGCGCGGGTCGCCCGCTTCGTCATCGCCTTCGGTCTTGCGCTGCGGTAGCAACATGCGCGACTTGATCTCGATGAGCATCGCCGCCATCAGCAGGTACTCGGCCGCCAGTTCAAGGTTGTGCAGGCGAATCTGGTCGACGTACTTCAGGTATTGCAGGGTGACCTGCGCCATCGGGATGTCGAGGATGTTGAAGTTTTGCCTGCGGATCAGGTACAGCAGCAGGTCGAGCGGGCCTTCGAAGGCGTCGAGGAAGATTTCCAGCGCGTCCGGCGGAATGAACAGGTCGGTCGGCATGCGCAGCAGCGGCTCGCCGTACAGGCGCGCTACGGCCGCGTCGGGTGCAGCTTGCTGTTCCGGTACGGCGGCGCCGGCGTCCGGTTCAACGACGGTGTCGGCGAGCGCGCCGGCTGCCGCGTCTGGCGACATGGTCGGTTCGGTCAGAGTTTGTTCTGGTACACGTACGGCTGCTGTTTGACGCGCGATTCGGCGCGGCGTTCCTGCTCGTTCAGCGTGACCGGCGCCTTGTCCCACAGCAGGGCACGGCCTTCGCGCTGGCCTTCTTCCATGCCTGGATTCTTGGCCTTCAGTTCAGTGATGAACTTGGTGTGGTCGGATTCGTACAGGCTGAATTGTTTCGAGAGTTTCATATAAGCAATAGGTGAGGCGAACTAGCTATTTTAGCGCGTTTAGCCTGAGGCAATTGAAATGGCGTAGGGCGGATGCGGCCTCGGCGGCAGCCACGCTTATCCGCCCTACGTAAGGCAAATCCTTAATCGGGATGCAGCGCGTTCAGCTGCTTGGCGATGATGTCGTGGTTCAGCCACAGGACCGGGCCGATCTTTTCACCCGCGCCATGGAACATCAGCGGACCGGCGCCTTCCAGCACCAGCGAGCTGAGGTGGTCGGTGATCAGTTCCTTGCGGTCCTTGTGCATCTTGGTGATGTCTTCGGAGGTGCCGATCATCACGTCAGCCAGTGCCGGCGTGTTGTCCATCGGCCAGCCGCCGAAGTTGCGGAACGTCGCGCTGGTGGCGTCGTTGTTGTACTTCTCGATCATTTCCAGCAGGCTGTCCAGCGTCACGCCGTCTTCGAGCAGGCTTTCGCAGATCTTCCATTGCTGGTCGGCCCAGGCGCCGCCGCCTTCTTTTTTCAGCGCTTTGAGCAGCGGGAACAGCGACAGCTCGACGCCGACGAAAATGTCGGACGAGTTGGTGCGGATTTCCGGGCAGTTGAAGACAGTTGCGGCAACGCCTTGTTCCCACGCAGCCTGCGCCACGCTTTCCAGGCGCATCTTGGCGTAGCCCTGGGTGTAGTTGGTGTAGGTCTGCCACTGGTACTCGCCGTCGATCAGGATCTCGGTGCCGTGGTAGCCGTACGCCGTGTAGCGGACCTGGCCGCCGCCGCGCTCAAGGCGTTCGCGGATCGCGGCACTGCCGGTAATCAGGTGTTGCAGCGTGTTGGCGGTGACTTCGTCGAAGTTCATCAGGATCAGCTTGCCGAGGTCGCTGTCGAGCAGGGCGCGCGAAGACATGAAGCGCTCGCCGCGGCCTTTGTAGATGCGGTTGGCGATGGCCAGGAAGGCCTTGATCTTCGGAATGCCGCCCGCCATCGTGTGGGCGAAGAAGGCGTTCGCGCCGTCAGGGATCAGCGTGTCGATTTCCTGCATGACCTGGGCGACCGAGCCGGTGAAGCGCTTGACGCCTGCTTCGCGGCAGCGTTCGATTGCGTCCCAGTCCAGCTTGTCTTCCTGCCAGCTCTTCAGCGTGATGCCCGACAGCTGCTCGGTCGGGTTCTTTTCGCCTTCCGGCGCGTCCATGTCGAAACCTGCCATCAGCGGCACATTGATGATGCGCCCGCCCAGCTTTTCCTCGGCTTCCGCGTGCTCTTCAGTCGTGAGCGCGCGCAGCTTGCCTTCTTCGTCGCGGCGGCCGACCGTGATGCCGACGATCGTCATGCCGGCGGCACGCGCTTCGTCGATCAGGCCGTTGACGTAGCCGCGGCCGAACAGCTCGCCGAACAGTACGAAAACGTCGCCCTTGCGGTACAGGTTGGCGTGAGGAATATGCCTCAAGGAAGTCAATTGGCTCATAAGGTTTTTGATCACTTAAAAATGATTTCAGGACAGGCGAACCTGGGTTCTGCCGGCTCAGTACAACATATAAAACAGGCTTAGCTGATGCGCATGCCCGGCTGCGCGCCCGGCCATGGTTCCAGCAGGTACAGGCCTGGATTGGTTTTCTCGTCTTCGCTCGATGCGCACAGGACCATGCCTTCGGACACGCCGAACTTCATCTTGCGCGGCGCCAGGTTGGCCACCATCACCGTCAGCTTGCCGACCAGTTCTTCCGGCTTGTAAGCGCCCTTGATGCCGGAGAAGACGTTGCGCAGGCGGCCTTCGCCGACGTCGAGCGTCAGGCGCAGCAACTTGTCGGAGCCTTCCACGTGCTCGCAGTTGACGATTTTTGCGATGCGCAGGTCGACCTTGGTGAAGTCGTCGATCTTGATCTCAGGCGCGGGTGCTTCCACGCCAGGATTGCGGACGGCTTCAAGGGCAGGGGCGGCGGCGGCGGCTGGCGGTGCGGCACTAGCAGGCGCAGCAGGCTTGTCGAATAGATCTTCCACCATCTTGGCGTCAACGCGCGTCATCAGGTGGCTGTAGGCGCCGATGGTGCGGCCAAGCATGGTGCGGTAGACGGCGTCGCCGGTGGTATCGAGCCAGCTGATCTTGTCGTCGTTCAGGAATTCCGACACGCGCGCCGCAACCTGCGGCAGCACTGGCGACAGCAGGATGGTCAGCTGGCGGAACAGGATCAGCGCGGCGGTGCAGACGTCATGCAGCTCCGCGGACTTGCCTTCATCCTTGGCCAGGATCCACGGCTTGTTCTCGTCGACATACTGGTTGGTAATGTCGGCGATCTCCATGATCTCGCGCAGCGCCTTGCCGAACTCGCGGTTCTCGAAGTGGTTGGCGATGCTGGCCTGGCGTTCGGCGCCGTCATTGGTCAGCGCGCGGCTGATCCATTGCCGGGCTTCCGGCGACAGTGCGCTGGCCAGCTTGCCGTCGAATTTCTTGGCGATGAAGCCGGCGCAGCGGCTGGCGATGTTGACGTACTTGCCGATCAGGTCGCTGTTGACGCGCGCCACGAAGTCGTCGCCGTTGAAGTCGAGGTCTTCGACCTTCGAGTTCAGCTTGAAGGCGATGTAGTAGCGCAGCCATTCCGGGTTCATCTTCAGGTCGAGGTAGCGCAGCGGCGAGATGCCGGTGCCGCGCGACTTCGACATCTTTTCATTGTTCACGGTCAGGTGGCCGTGGACGTTGACTTTCAGCTTGTCGATGATCGGGTGCTGGGCAAAGTTCAGCATCGCCGGCCAGAACAGCAGGTGGAAGGAGACGATGTCCTTGCCGATGAAGTGGACCTGTTCGGTGGCCGGGTCGTTCAGCAGCGCCTCGAAGTCCATGCCGTTCTTGCTGCAGTAGTTCTTGAGGCTGGCGAGGTAGCCGACCGGCGCGTCCAGCCAGACATAGAAAAACTTGCCCGGCGCGTCAGGAATCGGGATGCCGAAGTAGGGCGCGTCGCGGGAAATATCCCAGTCGGCCAGCTTCTCGCCGGCGTCGCCCAGCCACTCGGATACCTTGTTGACCATTTCGGACTGCAGGCGGCCCGGCGTATTCAGCCATTCCTTGAGGAAGCCGTAGCAGCGCGGATCGGACAGCGCGAAGAAGTACTGTTCGGACGGCTTCATGATCGGCGTCGAGCCGGTGAACACCGAGAACGGGTTGACCAGTTCGGTTGGCTGGTAGGCGGCGCCGCAGACTTCGCAGTTGTCGCCGTACTGGTCCTTGGCGCCGCACTTCGGGCACTCGCCCTTGATGTTGCGGTCGGCCAGGAACATGCCCTTGACCGGGTCGAAGAAGCGGTCGACCGTTTTGGTGACGATCAGGCCGGCATCGCGCAGCTTGCGGTAGATGTCCTGCGACAGTTCGACGTTTTCCGGCGAATCGGTGGAGTACCAGTTGTCGAAGGCGATGTGGAAACCGTCCAGGTATTGCTGGCGGCCGGCCGCGATCTTGGCGACGAATTCCTGCGGGGTAATGCCTTCCTTTTCGGCCGCGATCATGATCGGCGTGCCGTGGGTGTCGTCCGCGCAGACAAAATGCACCTCACGTTGCGCCTGCATTCGCTGGAACCGCACCCAGATGTCGGCCTGGATGTATTCCATCATGTGGCCGATATGGAAAGCAGCATTAGCGTAGGGCAGGGCGGTGGTGACGAACAGCTTGCGTGTCATGGTGGAAGTGCACTTGTTGGTAGATGAAGGGATGCATTTTAACAGCGGATGACCTTCCTGCGCATAGGGGAATGCCAAGGTTTGCCGTTTTTGCAAGGTCGGGCGTGGCGATTTGCGCTAAACTTATCGGATCATTCACGGAGATTCACAATGAGCATTACTGCAGAAGACGTCAAGGCACGGTTATCCGCCGTTATCGATCCGAATACCCAGAAGGACTTCGTCACCTCAAAATCGGTCAAGAACATCAAGGTCGAAGGCGGCAACATCTCGCTCGACGTCGAGCTCGGCTATCCGGCGCGCAGCCAGATCGAAGCGATCCGCACCGCCGTCACCGCCGCCTTGCAGGCCATCCCCGGCGCGGAACAGGTCAGCGCCAATGTCTACTCGAAAATCATTTCCCATACGGTGCAGCGCGGCGTCAAGCTGATGCCTAACGTTAAGAACATCATCGCCGTGGCCTCGGGCAAGGGCGGCGTCGGCAAGTCGACCACGGCGGTCAACCTGGCGCTGGCACTGGCGGCCGAAGGCGCCGCCGTCGGCATCCTGGACGCGGATATTTATGGCCCGTCCCAGCCGATGATGCTCGGCATTACCGGCTGGCCTGAATCGAAGGACGGCAAAACCATGGAGCCGCTGGAAAACCACGGCCTGCAAGTGTCGTCGATCGGCTTCATGATCGATCCGGACGAGCCGATGGTGTGGCGCGGCCCGATGGTCGTGCAGGCCCTGACGCAGTTGCTGGAGCAAACCAACTGGCGCGACCTCGATTACCTGATCGTCGACATGCCACCTGGAACCGGCGACATCCAGCTGACACTGTCGCAAAAGGTGCCTGTCACCGGCGCCGTCATCGTGACGACCCCGCAGGACATCGCGCTGCTCGACGCGCGCAAGGGCCTGAAGATGTTCGAGAAGGTCGGCATCCCGATCCTCGGCGTGGTGGAAAACATGAGCACGCATATCTGCTCGAACTGCGGCCATGCCGAGGCGATTTTTGGCCATGGCGGCGGCGAGAAGATGTGCGCCGACTTCGGTGTCGACTTCCTCGGCGCGCTGCCGCTGACGATGGCGATCCGCGAGCAGACCGACTCCGGCCGCCCGACCGTGGTTGCCGAACCGGACGGCCCGGTGGCGACTGTCTATAAAGAGATCGCGCGCAAAGTGGCTGTGACAGTGGCCGAAAAGGCCAAGGACATGTCGAGCAAGTTCCCTAGCATCGTCATCAAGAACGATTGATGACGGGTGGCGCGGCGGCGCCCGCCAGCGCCGCGCGCATGCGCTGCCAGTGCGACCCTTTCCAGAACACGCCCTGGCAGACATCGCACAGGCAGAATTCGTTGTGATGCTCGCGCACGCTGGGCGGCAGGCGGTCGACGACCTCGTCCTTGTCGACCTGGTGTAGCGGGGCATTGCACTTCAGGCATAAGGAGAATGGCTTGATGCTGCCGGCCAGGTCAAGCCGCCTGACAATTTCCCGGAATTGTTCCTCCGACCGGATCGCGTGCACGTAGCAGCCGTGGGTAATGCCGCGGCGCTTGAGCAGTTCGCGGTCGCGCGTTAGGACGATGCGGTTCTCGACGATCGAGGTCTGCTCGATATCCCCATCCATATAGTTGTTGTCGTAGAGCGTGTCGAAGCCGGCCATGCGCAGGAAGCGTGCGAGGCCGCCCAGGTGCGCGTCGGCCACGAAACGCATCTCGCGCAAGGGGTGCGCGCGCAGCAGTTCGCTGACGTCGAGGAATTCGAACTTGGGGTAGACGGCAACACGGTCGCCTTCTTCGAGCAGCCGGTCGAAGTTGCTGGATTCGCCGTTGACCAAAATGAGTTCGACTTCGGTGTGCGGAACGCCGATGGCTTCGATCATGTGCTTGGTGGTCGCCGCACGTGCGCACGGTGTGGTGAATTCCTTGCGCCGCCGGTCTGGTGGCAGGAAGTCGTTGAGTTCTTCGTAGAAACGGAAGGTGGCGGTGACCATACATTAGTTTGCACCGTCGGCCGCGACGTTTCAACCGCTGCCAACGGTGGCGGCGCGACGCTGTAAAATAGCCGTCTTTATATCCAGCACATCTATTGCCATGACCGTCGTCCGCACCCGTTTTGCTCCAAGCCCAACCGGCTACCTCCACCTCGGCGGCGCCCGCACCGCCCTGTATTCTTGGGCGTTTGCGCGCCACTTTGGCGGTACGTTTATTTTGCGCATTGAAGACACCGACCTGGAGCGCTCGACCCCGGAGGCGGTACAAGCCATTCTCGACGGCATGAAGTGGCTCGGCCTCGATCATGACGAGGGCCCGTTCTACCAGATGCAGCGCATGGACCGCTACCGTGAAGTGGTGGCGCAGATGCTTGAGGCAGGCACGGCTTACCTGTGCTATTCGTCGCCGGATGAAGTCGAGGCGATGCGCGAGCGCATGCGCGCTGCCGGCGAGAAGCCGCGCTACGACGGTACCTGGCGTCCGGAAGCGGGCAAGACCTTGCCGCCGGTGCCTGCCGACCGCAAGCCGGTGGTGCGCTTCAAAAATCCGCTCGACGGCGAAGTCAGCTGGGACGACGTGGTCAAGGGCACGATCACGATCGGCAACAAGGAGCTCGACGACCTGGTTATCGCGCGCCCGGACGGTACGCCAACCTATAACTTCTGCGTCGCGGTCGACGACTGGGACATGCAGATCACCCACGTGCTGCGCGGCGACGACCACGTCAACAATACCCCGCGCCAGATCAATATCCTGCGCGCCATCGGTGCGCCGCTGCCGCTGTATGGCCACCTGCCGATGATCCTCGGCGCCGATGGCGAGAAGCTGTCCAAGCGCCACGGCGCGGTCAGCGTGATGGATTACCCGGCCAAGGGCTACCTGCCGGAGGCGATGCTGAATTACCTGGCGCGCCTGGGCTGGAGCCACGGCGACGATGAAGTGTTTTCGATGGAACGGTTCTGCGAGTGGTTCAACCTCGACCACCTGACCCGTTCTGCGGCACAGTTCAATAACGAAAAGCTGGGGTGGCTGAACAACCACTATATCAAGCAGGCCGACAACGAGCGCCTGGCGCAACTGGCACGTCCGCTGATGGAAGCGGCCGGCGCGAAGTTCGACGGCAGCCCTGAACTGCCGGCCGTGCTCGCACTGATGAAGGAGCGCGCCAACACCGTCAACGAACTGGCCGATGCGGCGATGCTGTTCTTCCGCGATCCGCAGCCGGACGCGGCGCTGATGGCGCAGCACCTGACCGACGCGGTCAAGCCGGCGCTGGCGCAGTTCGCTGAACGTGTGGCGACGGTGGAGTGGACCAAGGAAGCGATCGCGGCCATGATCAAGGAAGTGCTGGCAGCTAACGGACTGAAGATGCCGCAGATCGCCATGCCGCTGCGCCTGATCATTACCGGCCAGTTGCAAACGCCTGCGATTGACGCGGTGCTGCAGATCGTCGGCCGCGATGCGGTGCTGGCGCGCGTGAACAAATATCTTTGATTTTTTTTAGCTGAGCTATTTGCATATTGCACGACGGTACGCTATAATTTTGCTTCTTCACCGGACGGGGGTATAGCTCAGCTGGGAGAGCGCTTGCATGGCATGCAAGAGGTCAGCGGTTCGATCCCGCTTACCTCCACCACGTTGAAGAAAGTAGTGCCGTAATGCAGTTCAAGGTCCCCATCGTCTAGAGGCCTAGGACATCACCCTTTCACGGTGAGTACGGGGGTTCGAATCCCCCTGGGGACGCCAGGATTCGAGTAGTAAAGCAGTGTGAGTTTGGTACCGCTAAACGCCCTGACTCGTCAGGGTTTTTTATTGGTGCGGTGCCATTCAGGTCAGGATGATAAAATCATCCAGGACAGATTTCTGTCCCCATCGTCTAGAGGCCTAGGACATCACCCTTTCACGGTGAGTACGGGGGTTCGAATCCCCCTGGGGACGCCAGTTGTTTTCAAGAGCCGCCTTGAGCGGCTTTTGAATTTGTGAGAGTAGTTGCCGCAACCGTTCAAGGTCCCCATCGTCTAGAGGCCTAGGACATCACCCTTTCACGGTGAGTACGGGGGTTCGAATCCCCCTGGGGACGCCAGTCATGCAAAAAGCCGCCTTGTGCGGCTTTTTGCATTTTTGCGTCGACGTCGCGGGCGCGCTACCAGACTCCGCGATAGACCGGCGCGCCGACAGTGAATGGCATGCCCGCAAACTGGCCGAAGCGTTGCAGCTGCTGCGGATAATTTCCGGCACTAATGCCGGCAAACGCAGCCAGCGCCGGGTCCATTCCATACAGGTCCAGCTGGCCTCCGCGTCCACCGATGCCGCCGATTGCCTGCTGCGGCAACAGCGATGACATGATGCCGCCGATCTGGCCGGGCTGTGCATGCGCTTGCAGACCCAAAGCGACCAAGGCGTCCGCCAGTCCCAGCCCCGTACGGTACTGGTCGCCAAGACTGACTTTTCGCGCGCTCATCTTGATGGTCTGGAAAAGGCGTTCGACCCGTTCGGCGCTGCGCGTCCGCCACGCTCCCTGGAAATCGGGGTGGTGCGCCAGCACCAGTGCCGCGAGGCCCGTGATGTGCGGCGCCGCCATCGAGGTGCCGTCCCATGCCGAACGTAGTTGTTCGGCGGGACAGTCGAATGAAGCGGCGCTCGAACTGCAGCGCCTTGTCGGGGGCGATTTCGATCACGGCGGTATGCACCTGGCCCGGCGGCCCGATGGTGGCGACCAGCGCGATGTCCGGGTCGCCCCGGATGTTCTGGATGAAAGCGGCCAGCGCGGCGGGTGCCGCCCTGGCGCGAATGATGTACCGGCCCTTGACGGGCGCGGTCTGTGATACGGGCATGCGACTCTCCTTCAGAGGCGTCTTATTAGTCGGCCAGCGGATGACAATGTCCCCCCCCCGATGCCCGATCGTGATTCTTGATGCTTGCCGGACGGCGGATTCCTTACGGGCGCATAGGCATTCCACTGCACCACGTATTTGGCGCTTGGCCCAGCCGATAAGGAACGGCTGGCAAGGCGCGCTGATACCAGGCCTCGCTGGTACGGATTGGACAGGCTGACAACACCAAAGTTTAGATAATCTGGGTGGCCTTTTATCGGTAAGTAGCGGTTGGTTTCCGGCGCGATTGAATTCGTGAAAACGGGTAAAATAACGGCCTTCACACGGCGCCTGTCACTGCCCACAATGGTTTTCAGCACAGCTACAACCACCTCCCTCGCTATTTTTTGCAAAGTTGTCGACAACTATGGCGACATCGGCATCTGCTGGCGCCTGTCGCGGCAGTTGCAGCGTGAGCACGGCATCGCCGTTACTTTGTGGGTCGACAACCTCGAGAGTTTCCAGCGCATTTGTCCTGCGGTGGCGCCCGAGGCTGCTATGCAGGCGGTCGAAGGCGTTACGGTGCGGCACTGGCGCGGTCAGGACGACGTGTTTTCGCCGTCCGATGTGGCCGACATCGTCATCGAGTTTTTTGCCTGCGACATCCCACCCGGCTATATCGACGCGATGGCCCGCTGCGAGCCGCGGCCGGTCTGGTTGAATCTCGAAGGCCTGACCGCGGAGGAGTGGGTGGAAGGCTGTCACACCTTGCCGTCGATGCATCCGCGCCTGCCGCTGACCAAGCATTTCTTCTTCCCGGGATTCACTGGCAAGACGGGCGGCCTGCTGGGCGAAGCGGCGCTGGGCGAACAGCGCCGGCAATTCCAGTCGGACCCGCATGCTGTCCGCGATTTCCTGGCAGGGCTTGGCCTGACTGCTGATGAGATGGCGTCGACAAAGGTGTCGCTGTTCTGCTATCCGGGCGCGCCGGTCGCGCCCCTGTTCGATGCCTGGCAGGCGGACGAGTCGCCCGTGACTTGCCTGGTGCCTGAAGGCGTCGCCTCAGCAGCGGTACAAGCATTCCTCGGGGCGGGCGCGGCGGCCGGCGCCGCGCGCACCCGTGGCGCGCTGACCGTGCGCGTGCTGCCGTTCGTGGCGCAGCCGGATTACGACAAACTGTTATGGGCCTGCGACTTCAATTTCGTCCGCGGCGAGGATTCCTTCGTGCGTGCCCAATGGGCGGGCAAGCCGTTCGCCTGGCATATCTATCCGCAGGATGAAAACCTGCACCATGTAAAATTGCGCGCCTTCCTGCAGCGCTATGCGATGGGTATCGACAGCCTGGTGGAATTCTCCCTGGCCTGGAACGGAGCAAGGGAAGGGGAGGGCGACTGGACCCGGCTTTGGCAGGCGCTCGAGGCGGACATGCCGCGCATCGGGCAACGCGCGGACGAGTGGCAACGTGAAATGGCCGCCCTCGGTGATCTCGCACGCAACTTGCTGAAATTTGCCCGCTCTCTTCGTTCAGCAGCGCAATAAATTCGGGTATAATGCCCGGTTATTTTCTAACGAAACTTAATTCGATCAAACGTGAGCTTGCGGCGATTTTGGCCTGGAAGCGACGGTGATTTTAGTGCAACCCACCTTTTAGTAGATTCCTATGAAACCAGCAAAAGAAATTCGCGTCGGCAACATCATCATGGTTGACGCCAAGCCATTCATCGTTCTGCGCTCCGACGTTAACGGTTCGAGCCGCACCGGCTTCACTTACAAGTGGAAGATGAAGAATCTTCTGACCAACAGCCCGCTGGAAAACGTTTTCCGCGGCGACGACAAGTTCGACGTCGTTGTTCTGGACAAGAAGCCAGTGACCTATTCGTACTTCGCTGACCCGCTGTATGTCTTCATGGATGCTGACTACGAGCAGTATGAAATCGAAGAAGAGAACCTGGGCGAGGCACTGAACTACCTGAAAGACGGCATGGAATGCGAAGCTGTCTTCTACGACGGCAAGGCCATCTCGGTCGAACTGCCAACCACCATCGCACGCCAGGTTGTGTACTCGGAGCCAGCGGTCAAGGGCAACACGTCGGGCAACGTCCTGAAGGAAGCCAAGATCGAAAACGCGATCGAAGCCCATCGCCACACCGTCCAGGTACCGCTGTTCGTCAGCCAGGACGACGTGATCGAGATCGACACCCGCACCAACGAATACAAGCGCGTCGTCCGCAACTAATCGCGAACCGCTGCTGAAAAAAGCACGCCCGGCACTGCCTGGCGTGCTTTTTTTTCGCCTGTACAGTCCGGCTTGCCACCATGCTATCCTCAGCAATATTTTCAAAAACAACAGTTCGGGGACAGCATGGATCGCAGGGATTTTGTACGGTTTGGAATGGCGGGCGGGGCAGTGGCGGGCGTGGCTTGCAGCGGCGCGGCGGTGGCGGCTCCGGCAATCAATATTCTCGAAGCGGGCGTGCTGGAACAGCAGGCGCTGATGCGGGCCGGTAAGCTGAGCTCGCATTCGCTGGTCACCCAATACCTCGCGCGCATCAAAGCCATCGACAAGGCCGGCCCGCGCCTCAACGCGGTCATCGAACTCAACCCCGACGCGCTCGGTATCGCGGCCCGGATGGACGGCGAGCGCCAAGCCGGCAAGGTGCGCGGCCCGCTGCACGGCATCCCGGTCCTCCTGAAGGACAACATCGCCACCGGCGACAAGATGGCCACCACGGCCGGTTCGCTGGCGCTGGACGGCGTGCGCGCGGTGCGCGACTCGCATGTCGCGGCGCAGCTGCGCGCGGCCGGCGCCGTCATCATCGGCAAGACCAACCTGAGCGAGTGGGCCAACATGCGCTCGTCGCATTCGACCAGCGGCTGGAGCGCGCGCGGCGGCCAGACCAAGAATCCCTACGCGCTTGACCGCAACACCAGC
This sequence comes from Massilia polaris, assembly GCF_012927275.1. Lineage (GTDB taxonomy): Bacteria > Pseudomonadota > Gammaproteobacteria > Burkholderiales > Burkholderiaceae_D > Telluria_A > Telluria_A polaris. The sequence goes on from NZ_JABBGG010000001.1 coordinate 262,285, forward strand.
GGCTCCAGCTCCGGCTCGGGCGCGGCGATGGCGGCCAGCCTCGCCACCCTCGCTGTCGGCACCGAGACCGACGGCTCGATCGTCTCGCCGTCATCGACCTGCGGGCTGGTCGGCATCAAGCCGACGCTTGGACTGGTCAGCCGCAGCGGCATCATCCCGATCGCGCACTCGCAGGACACCGCCGGTCCGATGACGCGCACCGTGGCCGACGCGGCGCTGCTGCTGGCCGCGATGGCGGGCGTGGACGAACGCGACGCGGCGACCAAGGGAGGCAAGGCTTCGGACTACCAGGCGGCACTGGTCGCCGACGGACTGAAAGGCATGCGGCTCGGCGTCGCCCGTAACTTCTTCGGCCGCAACAAGGAAGCCGATGCGGTGATCGAGAAGTCGCTTGCGGTGCTGAAGGCGCAGGGCGCGACGCTGGTCGACGTTACCGTGCCGAACACTAACAAGTACGACGACAGCGAAATGGAAGTGCTGCTGTACGAATTCAAACCGGGCCTCGCGGCCTACCTGAAAGAGTACGCGCCGCATGCGCCGGTCAAAGACATGGCCGACGTGATCGCGTTTAACCTCAAGCGCCGCGACAAGGAGATGCCGTACTTCGAGCAGGAGCACCTGGTCGCGTCGAACGCCAAGGCGGGCCTGGACAGCAAGGAGTACCGCGACGCGCTGGCCAACAGCCTGCGTTACTCGCGCGAGGAGGGGATCGACAAGGTCATCGCTGAACACAAGCTCGATGCGCTGGTTGCGCCAACCGGCGGCCCGGCCTGGCTGACCGACTACATCAACGGCGACCACTACGGCGGCAGTTTCTCGTCGCCGGCCGCTGTGGCCGGCTACCCGCATGTCACCGTGCCGGCGGGTTACGTGCGCGGGCTGCCGGTTGGCCTGTCGTTCGTGGCAGGCGCGTGGACCGAAGCGGCTTTGATCCGGATGGCGTATGCGTACGAGCAGGCGACCTTGCACCGCAAGGCGCCGCGCTTCGCCGCGAAGGCCAGCTTGTAAGACTTATTTTGCTTTTTTGAGGCGCGTGAACACCGGACCCCACAGCGGATGTCCGTGTTCGCCCGGCGCCAGGTCGAATGCCGGATCGAGCTTGAGGGCTTTTTCAAACTGCTTGCCGCACAGGGCCTTGCGCGCGGTGACGCAGTAGCTGAAGGCCTGGTACTTCAGCGCTTCGAGCTGGCGCGCCTTGCTGCCGCCGCTGGTGATCTCGGCCGCGCCAAGACGCTTGATGGCGCCGTTGAAGTCGCCCTGGTTATACAGGCCGATACCGTCGCGGAGCGCGACCGTGTCGGCGCTGGGCGGAGCTGGTTGTGCAGGGGCTGGCGCTGGTGCTGGTGCTGGTGCTGGTGCGTTCTGGGTGCTGGCGCAACCTGCAAGCGAGAATGCGATGATGAGTTTGATTGGAAGGTTCATCCGGCGATTCTAGATTATTTCTTCGTCGCCGTGAAATCATGCGCAATCGTGCCGGGCGCGCCTTGCTTGACCACGATGCGGGTCACGTGGTCGGGGAATCCCGGATTCACTACCTTCACCATGTGGACGCCGGCACTCAGGGTCAGCTTCTTCAGCGGCGGGCTGACGCCGCGCTCTTTCCCATCGACGTAAACGGTCCCCCACGGCTTGATACTTAACCTGTAGCTCGCGGTTTCGGCCTTCGGCGCGGCGGGCTTCGGCTCCGCCACGGACGCCGCAACCGTCAGTTCGGCCAGGCGCTTGCGTGCCGGGACCAAGTAGCGTCCCTGGGGATATTCGCGCAGGAATACCTCGATCGCGGCCGCCTTTGTGTCGGGCGCGTTCTTCAGTTTGTCCCAGGCCTGCGCTTCCAGGTCCGGCGCCGGCGCTGCCGCCGCCACAGGCGGCGCGGTTTCCGGGATCACGGCTGGCACAGGCGCCGGCGGCGCCTGTTGCACCACCATCACGACGTCATCGCCGCCGGATAGTGAATACAGCAGCGCGAGCGGCAGCAGCAGGCCGGCAAGCAGCGCGGCAATCGCCCAGCGCGGGAACTGCGGCCGTGGCGCCTTGATGATTTTCGCTGGCTGCACGGCGAGCGGCGCGGCCGAGGCCAATGGCGCGAGGCGCGGCACATGGTCGACCGTGGCGATACGCTGTGTCGCGCCTGCGGGGCGCGCACGCGGCATTCCGGCCTCGTGGATGCCCAGGAGGGCACGGAAGGCGTCGATCGTCTGCGGGCGCTCCTGCGCAGGCACGGCGAGCGCGCCGTCGAGGGCGCACAGGAAGCCTTCGCCGAAGCCCTCGAGGGCGCGGCTGGCCAGCGGCGTCATCGGGTCCTTGATCATGCGCGCAATCGAGGTCGGCGGCGCTTCCTTGATGATGGCGAAGTACATGACCGCGGCCAGCGCGTAGATGTCGGTAAACGGTCCCTGCGGCAGCGACGCGTCGCCTGCGTATTGTTCGATCGGCGCGTAGCCCGGCTTGAGGATGACCGTCAGGCCGCGCGTCATGTCGCCGATGATCTGGCGCGCCGAACCGAAATCGAGCAGCACGGCGTCGCCGTTATCCTGCACAATGATGTTGTCGGGCGAGACGTCGCGGTGCAGCAGTTGCATCGTGTACAGCGTCTCGAGCGCACCGAGGATCTGCCTGAGCACGCGCATGCACCACGCTTCGGTCACCACTTCCGGGCTGTTGGCGACGATGTCCTTGATCGTGCGGCCTTCGTAATACTGCATCGCCGTGTAGGCGGTCTGGTTCTGCTCCCAGAAGCGGTACACCTTGACCAGCGACGGATGGTCGAACTGCGCCAGGAAGCGCGCTTCGTTGATGAAGCTTTTCAGGCCAAGGTCGAAGGTGTCCTGGTGGCGCTCGGCGCGCACGGTCACGCTGTGGTCGTCGGCGCGCAGGGCCAGCGGGCCTGGCATGTATTCCTTGATGGCGACGCTGCGCTGGAGCGAATGGTCGAACGCCATGTAGACGATGCCGAAGCCGCCTTCGCCAAGCACGCCGGTGATCTCGAAATCGGCCAGCCGCGTGCCGATCGGCAGGCAGTTCTCCGAACCTGCCAGTTTGTCCGCCGCCGCCGCCGTCATTCGGCCGCGCCCAGCATCACCGCATAGGCGGAGTAGTTGTCGCGCACCTTGGGGGTGGCGCTGGCGTGGGTATGCGCGGTGGCGCACAGCGCCGCCAGCCATTCCTCAGGGCCGTTCGCCGCGCGCAGGCTGCGTTCCATGTCGTCCTCGACCACCCATTCCCACAGGCCGTCGGTGCATACCAAAAAGGCGTCGCCGGCCCGAACCTCAATTTCCTCGCTGATGACAGGCGGCGTGTCGCCCCCTGCGCCCAGCGCGGCATACAGGATGTTCCGCTGCGGGTGGGTGCGCAGCTGGGCGGTGCTGGCGTAGCCGGCTTCGATCAGCTGCTGGGTGAGGCTGTGGTCTTTGCTGACGCAGAGCAGGCGTCCATCGCGGAATAGGTAGATGCGGGTATCGCCAAGGTGGGCCCAGACCGCGCGCGCGGCCTGCTCCCCGACCAGCAGCACGGCCAGGGTCGTACTCATGTCCTGCCGTTCGGCCGATTGCTGCTTGTCGCGCGCGACGGCGGCGTTGGCATGGTCGACGCCAGCCTGCAGGGCGGCCGCACCGAATACCGGTTCGGCCACGAAGTTCCCGATCACCGATTCGACCGCGATGCGGGCGGCGACTTCGCCGGCCGCGTGTCCACCGGCGCCGTCGGCCACGACGAAACAGGCCACGCCGCCTTTACGGGCGTCGCCGATGGCGTCCTGGTTCGATTCGCGCATGCCCGGCGCGTTGATGCTGGCCCAGGTGAGGGCGATGGGCGCGCGCTCAGCCATGCGAGGCTTCCTTGCCGAAGCGGTGCACTTCCTGTTCGTAGGCGTCGAGGAAGGCCGGGCCGAACGCGCCCTTGAACTGGTCCTGCACTTCGCTGGCGAGCGCGCCGTACTGGCGCACGTATTCGTGCCACAGCGCGGCCGGGCGGCGCGATGGCAGCAGCGAATCGAGCATGCCGCCAGGCGCCAGCGCCGTCGCGAATTTTGCAGGTGCCAGGCGGCCGATCACGCTGTCCATCGTGGCGCGGCAGCCGGCCACGACGCCCAGCTGGTGCCCGCGCAGCGCATGGCCGGCGTCTTCGATCGATTCGAGCGGCTCCATAAAGCCTGGCATTTTCTTGCGCAGCATCTGGGTGATGACGGTCGGGCTGTCGGGGAAAAACTTGAGCGGGTTGTTATTGCGGACCACGACCATCGTGACATCCGCTTTCGCTTCCTGCTTGACCAGCGAGCGCAAGGCCAGCTGGTCGATCGCGCCTTGCAGCGACGCGGCCAGCAGCTTGCCGATGAGTTCCATCTGTTCGGGCGCCAGCGCGGTCGGCAGCGCGTCGGCCGGAATGCCGGCGCCGCGCAGGAATGCCTGGGTAAGAGCATCGGGCGCAGCTGCGTCGCTATTTGCTGGAGTATCAACAATTTTGCTCATTTGGCCACTCTATCGCTAGAGAATGTTTATGAGCGGCAATAATGCCAGATTTGCTTACCGCATGCATTAGCGAAACGCACTCAACCGTGCGCTGTGGGACAGAAAGCGACAGAAAGTTCAATCACGCTGAAGAATTGATCAGCAGTGTCCCGCCGTTGGGGCGTTGAATGTCGCGCTTCGGCGCCTTACGAGACGTTCAAGCCTCGATAAAGCGCATCTTGAAGCTTCGGCCCTTGAAGCCACCGAAGTCCGGCCCCAGCTTGTTGCCGGCGTTGAGGCGCTGGAACGCCAGTTCGGCGACATGGCGGTCCAGCGCAACGTAGGTCTGGAACTCGGTGACGTTGATCTTGCCGACCTGTTCCTTGGTCAGCTTGGCGTCGCCGGTCAGGGCGCCCAGCACGTCGCCGGGACGCAGCTTGTCCTTCTTGCCGCCGTGGATGACCAGCGTGACCATCGGCGCCGGCGCTGCTTCGCGGCCTTCGTCGTCGAGTTCCTTGAGGTCGTGCCATGCAACCGGCGCGCCCTGGTATTCCTCGATCAGGCGCACCCATTTCTTTTCGTTCGGCGCGCACAGCGACAGCGCCAGGCCCGATTCGCCCGCACGTCCGGTACGGCCGACCCGGTGGATATGCACTTCGGTGTCCTTCGAGACGTCGACGTTGATCACCGCGCCGAGGTTGGCGATGTCGAGGCCGCGCGCGGCGACGTCGGTGGCGACCAGCACCGAGCAGCTGCGGTTCGCGAACAGCACCAGGATCTCGTCGCGTTCGCGTTGTTCAAGGTCGCCGTACAGCGCAAGCGCGGAGAAGCCTTGCGAACGCAGTTCGTCGGCCAGCTCCTGGCAGTGCACCTTGGTGTTGCAGAAGGCGAGGGTGGACGCAGGCTGGAAGTGCTTGAGCAGGCGGCCGACGGCGTGGTCGCGCTCGTCGAAGCCGACTTCATAGAAGCGCTGCTCGATCGCATCGCCGGTGTGCTGCGCCTCGACCTTGATCTCGACCGGGTCGATCAAAAACGGCTCGGTGGCGCGGCGGATATCGTCAGGGTAGGTGGCCGAGAACAGCAAGGTCTGGCGGCGCTGCGGGCAGGCGCTGACGATGCCGGCGATTTCGTCGTAGAAGCCCATGTCGGTCATGCGGTCCGCTTCATCGAGCACCAGGGTCTGCACATGCGACAGGTTGATGGTGCCGCGCCCGAGGTGGTCGCGGATGCGGCCCGGCGTGCCGACGACGATGTGGGCGCCATGTTCGAGCGACGCGATCTGCGGGCGCATCGGCGCGCCGCCGGTCAGGGTCAGCACCTTGATATTGGCTTCGCCGCGCGCCAGCCGGCGCAGTTCGTTCGCGACCTGGTCGGCCAGTTCGCGCGTCGGGCACAGCACCAGTCCCTGCACCGCGAACCACGCCGGATTGAGCTTGTGCAGGATGCCGATGCCGAACGCCGCCGTCTTGCCGCTGCCGGTCTTGGCCTGCGCGATCAGGTCGCGTCCTTCCAGCACTGGCGGCAGGCTTTGCGCCTGGATCGTCGTCATTTCGTGGTAGCCGAGCGTGTCGAGGTTGGCCAGCAAGGTCGGCGTCAGGGGCAGGTTGGCAAAGGCGTTTGGATTCATGTGGGCGGGACCGGCAAATAGGGAACAGGCCCAGTCTATCAGGCGACCGGGCCGAGGGGTACTGCGCGTGCGGCGGCGGGCCGCGTGAAAATCGTCAGGCCGAGGCCCAGATGGGCAGGCCGGTCAGGTCGAGACTGTCGTCGCGGCTCCAGACGGGCAGGCCGCTGGCGTCGGTTTCGTCGAGCAGTTCGAGCTGTTCTTGCTTGAGGGAGGATTTGCGCTGGCGAGGCGTGCTCGCGCGCTTGACTTCAATCGTGGACACTACCAGCGGGAGCGCTGCCTCAAGACCCGGCAGGTCAAACGTCGCGTTATCTTTTTTGTCTCTCATGTCGACCTCTTGCCACCACGCGCGTTGACCGCTACGCCTGGTGCCGGAACGGCTTAAGGCAGCCATTCCCATTCTTAAAAACAAAAGCCCGGCTGCGGGAGTCGGGCTTTGTAGTGGTATTTGGTTGCGGGGACAGGATTTGAACCTGTGACCTTCGGGTTATGAGCCCGACGAGCTGCCAGACTGCTCCACCCCGCACTGCGAATTGTACAGACTATTGGGGGATGAAGCAATGAACAATCTTCGACTGGCGTTTTTAAGCGGCCGCGAGGCGCCATAACGACGTTACCTCAGCCGCGCGCGCCGCGTGCAGCGGGTCGGCGGCATCGCTGGCGCGCGGGTGGGTCGGGCGCACGTCGATGCGGTCGACGACCTTCAGGCCCGCCGCTTCGATCCAGTCCAGCAGCTGTTCGCGCGGGCGCAGGCCGAGGTGCTCGGCCAGGTCCGACAGGATCAGCCAACCCTCGCCGCCCGGTTCCAGGTGCGCGGCCAGGCCGCTGAGGAAGCCGCGCAGCATGCGGCTTTCCGGATCGTAGATCGCGTATTCGATCGACGAGCTCGGGCGCCCCGGCAGCCATGGCGGGTTACACACCACCAGCGGCGCGCGGCCTTCCGGGAACAGGTCGGCCTGCACCACCTGCACCTTTCCTTGCAAATCGAGGCGCTGGATGTTCTCGCGTGCGCAGCTGAGCGCGCGCTGGTCGATGTCGGTGGCGATCACTTGTTTGATGCCGCGCTGCGCCAGCACCGCCGCCAGCACGCCGGTGCCCGCGCCGATGTCGAAGGCGAGCCTTGCGCCCGCAGCCAGCGGGGCGTCGTTCACCAGCTGGACATACTCGCCGCGGATCGGCGAGAACACGCCGTAGTGCGGGTGGATACGGGCATCCAGCGCCGGAATCTCGACGCCGTTCTTGCGCCATTCGTGCGCGCCGATCACGCCCAGCAGCTCGCGCAGCGAAGCGACGAACGGCTGGTCGCCGCGGCCGTAGGCCTCGTTGCACGCCAGTTTGACTTCCGGCGCGCGGCGCAGCGGGATCGTGTAGTCGGCGTCGAAGGGGATCAGCAGCATCGCCAGCGTGCGCGCGCGCTGCGACTGGGCCTGGCGGTGCAGGTGGAAAGCTTGCGCCAGTGTCGGCGCGGCCTTCGGCTCCTTGACGCGCTTCGGTTTGCCGCCTTTTTGGTCGGCGCGGCGCGCGAGCGCCTGCAGCAGCTGGCGCGCGTTCTGGAAGTCGCCGCGCCACAACAGCGCAGTGCCTTCGCAGGCGAGGCGGTAAGCCAAGTCCGCCGGCGTCTTGTCGTCGGCGATAACGACCTTTTTTGGCGCAGGCATGCCGCTTTCGGAACGCCACGATGCCGAGCGCTCCTGGTCGGCCTCAGTCCAGTGGATATGCGCGGGGATATGTGGGTGCATGAAGGGCAATCGAATGTTAGTGGTGATGCGACCAGTTGTCATCGCTGGACTGGAGGTAGGAGGCGACCGCGTCCGGGTTGCCGGTTGCGTGACGCTTCAGTTCGCCGCAGGCGCACAGGCCCTGGTACGGCTGGATGTGTGAGCACGCGGAAACTTTTTGCAGGAAAACTTTAACCGGTTTGGTGCATTTGTCGCACTTGAAGGTCAGCACGCGGGCAGGCTTGGACATGATATGGCTTTAAGAGGGACAGGTTCGGGAAAGGGCGCATTTTATCACCGGGCAGTCAACGGACCTGGCGCCGCCGCGTTTACTGGACAGGTCCCAGGTGGCCGTGTGAGGAGCAGGCAAGGTATGGACAAGCTAAAGCAACCCAGCAAGGAAAGCGTCAGGGAGTGGCTGCGCGCCGAAGCCAGGCGCCGCCGTCCGCCTCCCGATCCTTCCCAGATTCGCCGTGAACTCGGTTGGGAGCTTGCGCGGATCGTGCCGCCCTCAAAACGCTGACCGGCTTATTGCACGGTCACGCTGCTGGTGCCGCCGCCGGACGGCTCGACCAGGATCCTGGTCGAGATCCGTTCCGTCATCTCCTGCACGTGCGAGATCACGCCGACCTTGCGTCCGGTCGAGTGCAGGCCGTCGAGCGCGTCCATCGCGACGCGCAGCGTATCGCTGTCAAGGCTGCCGAAGCCCTCGTCGATGAACAGCGACTCCACGCGCACACGGTTCGACGACAGCGATGCGAGGCCCAGCGCCAGCGCCAGCGACACCAGGAACGATTCGCCGCCCGACAGCGAGTTGACCGAGCGGATTTCGCCGCCCATGTCCTGGTCGCGCACCAGCAGGCCGAGCGAGGGCCCGCTGCTGGTCAGCACACGCTCAAGCCGGTAGCGCCGCGCCAGCTGCGACAGGTGGCTGTTGGCGTAACCAAGCAGCACGTCGAGCGTGAACTGCTGTGCGTAGTTGCGGAATTTCTTGCCATCGGCCGAACCAATCAGCTCGTTCATCTGGCCCCAGCGCCGTTCGACGGCCTGCTGCGCTTCGATGTCGGCCATGACCGACTTTGCGCTCTCGCGCCGCACGTTATCCTGCGCGACTTGCAGCCGCAATGCGGTGGCGGCGTCGTGCGCGGCTCTGCGTTCGCCTTCCAGCTTCGTCAAGGCCTCCGCCAGCGCTGCTGCCGGTTGGGCGGCATCGGCAAGCGGGCTTTGCTGGTGCAGGTCGCGTCGCGTGCGGCGCTCGGCCAGCACAGTCGCGGCGTTTGCAGTCGCGCTGTCGAGGGAGGCGAGGGCGCCGCGCTCCTGCGCGATCCATGATGATTCCAGCGCGAGCAGTTTGCCCAGCGCGACGCCATCGACCGGATCGAGACCGGGATGCTGCTCGCCGAAACCTGCGAGCCAGGCGTTGAGCCTTGCGTCTGCGGCTGCAGCCCCGATCTGGATGGCGGCAAGCCGCTCCTTGTTGTGCGCAAGCGATTCGCGTGCGCGCGTTTCGGCATGCGCGGCGTGCTCGCGTGCCGCCTGCTGGCCCGCGAGTTGGGCACGCGCGGTGTCGATGGCCAGCACCAGTTGCGCCTCGATGTCGCGCACCGGCCGGTCATCCCACAGCGCCATGCGTTCGCGCCGCTTGCCAGCCAGTTCAAGGTCGAGGCGTTCGAATGCCGCCTGTGCGGCAGCGGAAAGCTGGGTGCAATGTTCGCAGCGCTTTTGTAATGCGTCGTGCTCGACGTCCTGCGTCGCGAGCGATGCTGCCAGTGTTGCATGTCGCGCCGACTGCGTGTGCCATTGCGCTGCTTCGTTGGCGCGTTGAGTGCGGAAGCCAGTCGGGTCCTCTAGCCAGGCGGCGCGCCACTGCCCGGTGATTGCGTGATCCAGTTCCTCCAGCACGGCAGCCAGGCCGGTGGCGACATGGGCGTGGCGTTCGGTGAGCGACGCCTGGTCGGCGCTTGCTTGCGCCGAAAGCGTGCGCGCAGCCCCAGCGGCTTCCTGCAGGCGGTCGCGTTCCATTGCCCCAAGATCGCACGCAGATTGCGCCTTGTCGCGCGCCTCGGCGGCGGCGCGTTCCGCTTGTTCCAGCGCGTCGAGCTCGCGGAACCCGGCGCGCGTTAGCTCCATCTGCGTCGCAAACCATTCGCTGCGCTGATCTTCCTCGGCGGCCAGCGGGCTCGCTGCCCAAGCGGCTTCGGCTTTTTCAAGCGCCGATTCCAGCGCCTGCTGCTCACGGCGGACAAGCACTATCTGCTGCTCGCTAGCGGCGATGATGGCGCGTTGCGCGCTTTGGACGGACAGGTTCTCCGCCGCTACCGTGCGGCAGCGGACCACTTCAGCGTCCAGGCTTGCCAGCATCGCACGAAGGCTGGCATCCTGGTTCTGGTAAGGGTGGTCGGCGCTGCCGCAAACCGGGCACGGCTTGCCATCTTCAAGTGTCGTGCGCAAGTCCTCGACGCTGCCTGCGCACGCAAGCTGCGCGGCGTGGTGCGAGCGTTCCGCCTGGACGCGAGCGGCGTCGATGGCGCTCGCGTCGGCCGTCGCTTTTGCGAGCAGCAGTTGCGCCGCTGACGTGGCTTGTGCGATCTCGCTTGCGCGCGTTGCGGCTTGCTGCAGCCGGATGCGGGTTGCGTCGAATTCGGTCCACGCTTTTTCGCCCGCCGCAAGGTTGTCTCGCCGCTGCTCGAGCGCCTGGCGTTCAGTGCGCAATCCCTTCGCGTTGAAAGCGTTGAGTGCGATGATCGCCTGCTGCCGTGCCGTTTCGAGTGCCTGCAGCCGGGTGCCCGATTCGGTTAACGCCGCTGCTGCTGTTTGTTCCCCGGCGCGGGCGACGGCAAGCGCCTTCGCAGCCTGCGCCAGCTCGCCCGCAAGGATTCGTTCGCGCTGCCCATCCTGTCCGGCCTGGACAAACAGCTTCTCCCAACGTGGCCACTGCACCGCCAGCGGTTCAAGATGGCGGTGGCCGTGCAGCCATGCACCAGTCTCCTGATGTGCGCTGCGGTTCGCCGCCAGCTTTTCCGCAGCTTGGGTGGATGACGTATTTGCGGCATTCAGCTCGTTCGCAGCTGCCGAGCGGGCGTTTGCGGCGCTTGCATGCGATGGCGTCAGCGCCGCAATTGTGGCGTCGAGGGCCTTGGCCGCGTCCAGCTGAGTGGACGCCGCGCGCTGGGCTTGTTCTGCCGACTGCACGCGGCCGCTCATCTCGGCCAGGGCTTGTGCCGCCTGTTCCTGCGCGCCGACCGCCGCAGCCAGCGCTTCGTCGCAAGCCACGATGGACGCCTGAACGTTGGCGTTCTCGGTAGCCAGGCGCGCGCGCTCTGCTAACAATGGACGCGCTGGCTCGACCGCATCGATGGTGGCCAGATAGCGTTTGCGCTCGCTTGCGGCATCCACAGCGGCGCGGCTTCCGGCAAGCGAGGCCTCTGCCTGCCCAAGCTGTTCTGCGAGCTTGTCGGATTCCTGCTGCCAGCGAAGCTGCTGTTCCAGCACTGCTTTGCGCGCGTCTGCCTGGGACAAGACCTCATCAGCCTTTGATGCCTGCGTATCCAGTTCGGCGCGCGCTTCGGCCGGCAGCGGCGTCTGGTCAGCAAGTCGCGACGCAAGCCGCTGCGATGCTGCCTGCTCTGCCTTGAAGCGCTCGTAGGCGCGCTTCGAGATAGTGCTGTAGATCGCGCTGCCGGTCAGCGTTTCCAGCAGTTCGCCGCGTTCGTTTTCCTCGGTTTTCAGGAACGCTGAAAACTCGTTCTGGGCAAGCAGCACCGCGCGCGTGAACTGTTCGAACGACAGGCCGATCCGCTGCGATATTTCGGACAGGACTTCAGTGTTGGTTTTGCCGAGCGGCGCCAGTTCGGGCAGCTGGTGCAGCGTCATCGACGACTTCTGCAGCGGCCCGGACACCTTGTTGCGCGAGCGCTTGACGCTCCAGCGCGCCCGATAGCGCAGCGAGTCGTTGCCGACGAAGTCGACTTCGGCCCACGCGTCGGTCGCGCCGCGCCGCAGCAGGGTGCGCGGATCGTGCACCGAGACGGTGTCGTCGCCGACGTCGGGCAGCAGGCTGGCGCTCTTGCGCTTCAACAGGCGCGGCGTGGCGTCGTACAGGGCAAGGCACATGGCGTCGAGCAGCGTACTCTTGCCGGCGCCGGTCGGTCCGCTGATCGCAAACAGACCGGATGATGCGAGCGGCTCCTGCTCGAAGTCCACGCAAAATTCGCCTGCAAGCGAGGCCAGGTTGCGGCCGCCGATCTTCAGTATCCTCATGGCTTGCCTGGTTCAGAGGGGACGGCCAGCATCAGTTCCGCGAACGCGCTCAAGTGCTCAGGGTGCGCCTCCTCGCCGTACTGCTGCAGGTACAGGCGGCGGAAGATGTCATCTGGCTGAAGCTCGGCCAGCTGTTCCAGCGACAGGGCGGCGGTCTCCGCGTTCGACGGGTCGCGCTTGCGGGTCGGTTCGATTTTCGCAAGGCGCACCGGCTTGCCGGCCAGCGCCGCTTCGATGCGGCCGCGCAGACCGGGTTCGGGGGCGTCGAGCAGAACTCGCACCTCGAGGAAGGGCTGGAGCTCGTGCGGCAGGTCGGCCAGGTCGAGCGCTTCCAGCGCCGCCAGCGCTTGTTCCAGCGGCGCAGGCTGCGGCGGCACGCGCAGCAGCTCGACGGAGCGCGGCACCATCAGCGGCGTGACGTCGACCGCTTTGCCGCCGGCCAGGTCGACCCGCACTACCTGGTGCTTGTAGCCGGTTTCGGCGAACGACAGCGGCAGCGGGCTGCCGCAATAACGCAGGTGTTCTTTTTGCCCGACCCGCTGGGCAAGGTGAAGGTGGCCGAGCGCCGCGTAGGCGATCGCCGGGTCGAAGATCCCCGCCGGCAGCGCGTCGGTGCCGCCGATGACGATGCGGCGCTCGGAGTCGTTTGACGGTTCGCCGTTGACCATGTGGCAGTGCCCCATCGCGACAATGGCCTGGCCGTCCGCGCATTTGCCGCGCGCCAGCGCGAACGCCTGTTCGTACAGAAGGCCGATGCCCTTCAGGTAAGGGTCGGCGCCTTCGTCCGGCGCCTCGATGCGCGGCACGTCGCCGGGCCGCAGGAACGGCACGGCGAGGCACCACGCGGCGATGGCGCCGTCCTTGCCGCGCAGCGGCACCAGCAGCCGTTCGAGATCGATGACGCCTTCGGCGTTGCGAATAATATTCCCGATAACGCTGGTGCCGTGCGCTTCCAGCAGCGGCGCGGGCGCTTCCAGCCTGCCCGGCGAATCGTGGTTGCCCGCGATGACGACGATGTCCAGCTGCGGCGCGCGCTCGCGCGCTTCGCGCAGGAAGCGATAAAGCTGTTTCTGGGCGCTGGCGGACGGATTGGCGGTGTCGAAGATGTCCCCGGCGATCAAGAGGGCGTCGGCCTGCTCCGCCACGATGGTATCGAGCAGCCAGTCGAGGAAGCGCTGGTGCTCGTAGGTGCGTTCGTAATTGTGGAGGGCCTGGCCAAGATGCCAGTCGGAGGTGTGCAACAGCCGCATCGTTTACGCTTGGGGGTGGAAATCAAGCGCTTACTATAGCGCACCCGGCCGCCCGGACGCCACGACGCGGGTCAGAGGGCGGCGCGGAAGGTGTTGCGGCCGGCCTGCTTGGCCTGGTACAGCAGCATGTCGGCCTGTTTCAGCAGTTCCTCGGGCTCGAGCAGGCCGCCCTGGAAGAAGGCCAGCCCGATGCTGGTCGACACCGATACGCTGACGTCGCCCAGTTTGAACGGCGTCCGCATCGCAGTCACGATCTTGGCGGCGATCGCCGCCGCATCCTCGTTGCGCGCCAGGTTCTCCATGACGATGGTGAATTCGTCGCCGCCGAGGCGCGCCACGGTGTCGGTCGCCCGCACCGTGTGCGTAAGGCGGCCCGAAAACGCCTTGAGCAGGGCGTCGCCGGTGTTATGGCCGTAGGTGTCGTTGACCGGCTTGAAGTGGTCGATGTCCATGTACATCACGGCCATCAGCGCGCCTTTGGCGGTGCTGTTCTGCATCGCCGCGTCGAGTTTCTGGAAGAAGCCGGCGCGGTTGGTCAGGCCGGTCAGCGCGTCGATCTGCGACAGCATGATCAGCTGCTTCTTCTCGCGCTTGTGCGAGGTAATGTCCTGCCTCATCACGTGGAAGCCGACGATGTTTTGGCCGTCGTCGCCGGTCTGCGGAATGTAGGTGATCTGGTAGGCGACGTCGCGTCCGCCGCTTTCGTCGACTTCTTCGAACACCACCGTTTCTCCGGCCAGCGCGCGCTTGATAAAGGGTTCCAGCGTGCGGTAGCGGGGTTCGCCGATGGTCGAGCGCACGGTCGTCCCAAGCACGGACGGGCCGCCCAGGAAGTCGCGCAGGAACGAGGCATTGTGGAAGCGGTACACCTCGTTGGCGTCGATGTAGGCGATCATGGCCGGCAGGGCGTCCGCGATGGTGCGCACGCGCGCTTCGCTTTCGCGCAGGGCGGCCAGCGCCTCGCGCAGGTTCTTGTCCTGCTCGCGGCGGCGCGTCACGTCCTCGGCGATGCACAGGATGTATTCGAGGTGGCCATCGGCGTCGAACAGCGGCACCGACATCGTGTGCAGGTAGCGCACGCTGCCATCCGGGCGGCTGACCGGCTTTTCGGGCAGGTCGACCACCATCGGCGTGTCGAGCATCGCCAGGTCTTCCTCCGGCGTCGTCAACCCGAAGCCGGGCGGGAAGGCCTCGGCGTCGCGCTTGCCGATCACCTGGTCGGGACGGTAGCCGGTGACCGTTTCCGCTGCCTGGTTCCAGATCAGGAACTGGCCGAAGTTTTTGGGCCGCGCGCTCTTGACGTAGATAAGCAGCGGCAGGTTGTTGATCAGCGACTGCAGGAAGTTGCGGCTGCCGCGGATCTCGATTTCTTCCTGCTTGCGCAAGGTGATGTCGCGCGAGGTAACGGCGACACCGCCTTCGATCGGCACTACCTGGTGGTGGATCCAGATTGGCGCTTGCCCCTCGATCCGGATTTCGAATTCCTCGGAGTGGGTCTGGCCCGTTTCGAGCACCTTGACGTAATGCCCGAACAAGCCGGTCTGGGCGAAGCGCGGCAGCAGGGCGAACGCCTTTTGGCCGATCAGCTGCGTGCGCGCGAGTTTCAGGATCGCAGCGCCGATTTCATTGATGTCGGCGATGATGAAGTCCAGAATTTTGTCATCGGCGCCGCGCACCGCGGTGAGCAGCATGAAGGCATCGAGGCTGCCGTGGACGGCGCCGCGCAGCATGGCCTGGGCTTCCTTCGCCGCGCGGATGCTGGCGCGCAGGCGCGCGCTTTGCCGCATCAGCACTGCGGTGACGGCTGCAATCAGCGCGCCGCCGGCGAGGGCGAAGGCAAGGTAGACCAGGCGCTGGCGTTCGAAACTGGCCAGCGCCACATCGCGCGGGATGCCCACAACGGCGACCAGCGCATCGCGACCCAGTTCGCTGGCGGCGTAGATGCGCGGGACTTCATCGAGCGTCTCGTCGGGCATGACTTCCGCCAGCCGGCGCCCGCGCGGTCCGACCGGGTTGAATTCGAGGGTGTCGCTGGTAAACAACGATTCGCCCAGCCGGCCTGCCGACAGGCTGGCCGAGCGGCTTAGCAGCACGACCGCGGAGCGTTCGTCGATGTCGAGGCGGTCGTAGTCGTCGATGAACAGCGACGGTTCGATGACCATGACGACGACGCCGGCGAAGCTGCCGTCGCCGGCCGACAGGCGCCGTGCGACCTGGATCTGCCACGCCGAGCCGTGCGGGCTGGCGCGTGCAGCCGTGACGATGTCGATGTCGCGCGCGCTGCGGGCGAGGGCCGGGAAATAGGGCGCGGCGGCGGCGCTGGTCGGCATCGGGCCATTCAGGCTGTCGGCCAGCTTGCCGCTGGCGTCGTACACCGCCATCGGGATCGCGAGGCGAACCGGGAGTACGCTGTCGAGCAGGCCGCCGGGCGTGGCGAACCGGGCCAGCGGATAAGCGCCATCGGTTTCTTCGTACTTCAGCTTGAAGACGTGGGTCGCATGGCCGGCCTGGCGCAGGATATTGCCGACGTAATCGGACAAAGCGCGCGCCTGCGACTGGCTTTGCCCGACCGCCTTGCTGTGCGCAACCTGGCGCTCAAGATCGACCTGGTAAAGCATTGCACCCCACATCGCCGCCAGCAACAGCACGGCGAAGACAGGAAGAAGGCTGGCGCTCAGCCTTGACGCGGCCCAGCGGCGAAACAGTCTGAATGAGGTGCTCAAGTTTCCCCTTAGACGATTAAACTTCCGACCTGTTGACCTGATCGTCTGCGTTTATTACATTTTGCCTTCAAATTTTACGATTTTATTGAGCGAGCAGAAAAATAATACTCCCCATTAAGGAAAAAAATGCTTTTAGTATCTAGAATGAAATGATGAGCGAATTTAACCTGACCCTGGCGGCGGCGCGCGCGCTGCACCTTGCCGCCCAGGGCATGCTGCAGCCGCGCCGCCGCAAGGCTGCCGAGCCTGACGTCATCGCGGCCATCCGCCAGATGGGGATGCTGCAAATCGATACGATCAGCGTGGTGGCGCGCAGTCCCTACCTCGTATTGTGGAGCCGCCTGGGCGACTACGACCCGGCCTGGCTCGAGCAGCACCTGGCCGAGGGGCGGCTGTTCGAGTACTGGGCGCACGAGGCGTGCTTCGTGCCGATCGAGGACTACGGCCTGTACCGGCACCGCATGATCGATCCCGCCGCGATGGGCTGGAAGTACTCCGAAACATGGATGCGCGAGCGCGCCGGCGAGGTGGAGCAGGTGCTGTCGCACATCCGCAAGCACGGGCCGACCCGCTCGTCCGACTTCGAACGCACCGACGGCAAGGCCGGCGGCTGGTGGGCGTGGAAGCCTGAAAAGCGCTCGCTGGAGGTGTTGTTCACGTCCGGCGCGCTGATGATCGCGCGGCGCCACAACTTCCAGCGCGTCTACGACCTCGCCGAGCGCGTGCATCCGGCGTGGGACGACAGCCAGATGCCCACGATGGCCGAGACCCGGCGCCAGTTCGCGCTGCGCGCCGTCAAGGCCATCGGCGTCTGCAAGGCCGCATGGATCCCCGACTACCACCGCACCCGCCGCCCGCACGTCGATCCCGATGCGCTGGTGGATGAGGGCCTGCTGCTGCGGGCGCGCGTGGCCGGCTGGGACGAACCGGTCTACATCCACCCGGACCACCGCGAACTGGCCGAACGCGCCGCCGCCGGCCTGCTGGCGCCGACGGTGACGGCCTTGCTGTCGCCGTTCGACCCGATCGTCTGGGACCGCAGGCGCGCACTCGAACTGTTCAACTTCGATTACCGGCTCGAATGCTACACGCCGGCCGACAAGCGCCGCTATGGCTACTTTACGCTGCCGATCCTGCGCCGCGGCGTGCTGGCCGGGCGGATCGACGCCAAGGCGCACCGGCGCGAAGGCGTGTTCGAGCTGAAGTCGGTGGTGCTGGAACCCGGCGTGCGCGTCAGCGAGCGGTTTACGACGGATATCGCGGCCGCCGTGATGCGCTGCGCGCGCTGGCATGCGTGCCCGGAGGTCCGGATCAGCCACGCCGTCCCCGCGGCGTTCGGCTCCGCGCTGAACGCTAGTCCAGCGTTTCGCGATAGCGCCGGATAGCGACTGCGCCGGCGACAAGCATGAACAAGGCAATCGGCCACAGGAAGGACAGGATGTCGCCAAGCGTATTGCCCTTCAGGAGGATGCCGCGCACCGCGCGCAGGAAATGCGTCAGCGGCAGCAGTTCGCCGATGGCTTGCGCCCAGCGCGGCATGCCGCGGAACGGGAACATGAAGCCGGACAGCAGCATCGACGGCAGGAAGAAAAAGAAGGTCAGCTGCATCGCTTGCAGCTGGTTGCGCGCCAGCGTGGAAAAGGTGAAGCCCACGGCCAGGTTGGCGGCGATGAACAGCACCAGCGCGCACGACAGCAGCACCAGGCTGCCGACCATCGGCACATCGAACAGCAGGCGGGCCGTCACAAGGATCACCAGCACCTGCACATAGCCGATCAATATATACGGCGCGATTTTTCCGATCATGACTTCGAGCGGACGCGCCGGCGTCGCAAGCAGGTTCTCCATCGTGCCGCGCTCGTATTCGCGGGTGACCGCGAGCGCCGTCATCATCACCATGGTCATCGTCAGGATCACGCCGATCAGGCCCGGCACGATGTTGAAGCGCGCCAGCCCGTCCGGGTTGTAGCGGCGCTGCACGCGCAGTTCGAAGGCCGGCTCGCCCTGGGCGAGGCTGGACAGGGGACCGGTCAGCGCGCGCGCCAGCACCTGCCGGGTGACGCCGCTGACGGCTGCCAGCGCGTTGCCGGCCGCCGAAGGATCGGTCGCGTCGGCGGCCAGCAAGACGACCGGGCGCTCGCCGCGCAGCAGGCGGCGGCTGAAGTCGGGCGGGATCACCAGCAGGAACTGCACCTGGCCGGTATCAAGCAGGCGCGTGCCCTCGGCCTCGCTGGCTGGCGCATGAGTGATCTCGAAGTAGCGCGAGTTGCGCAGGCCCGCCACCAGGCCGCGCGAGAATTCGCTGTGGTCGGCCGCCACCACGGCCAGCGGCAGGTGCTTTGGATCGGTGTTGATCGCGTAGCCGAACAGGATCAGCTGCATCACCGGCACGCCGACCATCATCGCGAAGGTCAGGCGGTCGCGCCGGACCTGGCGGAACTCCTTGACCAGGATGGCGACCATGCGCGCCCACGACAGCCCGATGGATGCCATGTCAGCCGCCCCCGCCGCTGTCCTGCATCAGCGCGATGAACACGTCCTCGAGGCCAGGCTCGGAGGGCTCGGCGCGCAGGCCTTGCGTCTCCATCAGCGGCTGCGCGCGCGCGAAAGCATCGTCCAGCGCCTGCCGCGATCCGGCGCTGACATGAAGCGTGGCGCCGAACCACGCGACGCTGCGCAAAGCGCGATCGCGCCGCAGTTCGTGCCCCAGCATCGCCAGGCCCGTGGCCGGACCGCTTACCGCGCTGCTCGCCAGCGCCGCATGCGCGATCAGGTCCGCCCCGCTGCCGCGCGCCAGCAGGCGGCCCTCGGAAATGTAGGCCAGCGCGTGGCAGCGCGCCGCTTCGTCCATGTAGTGGGTCGACACCAGCACCGTCAGTCCTTCGGCAGCCAGTTCGTGCAGGCGGTCCCAGAACTGACGGCGCGCGTTCGGGTCGACGCCGGCGGTCGGCTCGTCGAGCAGCAGGAGCTGCGGTTCGTGCAGCAGGCACGCGGCCAGCGCCAGGCGCTGCTTCCAGCCGCCGGACAAGGCGCCGGCCAGCTGGCGCCGCCGCTCGCCAAGTCCCATCTGCCCAAGCGTCGCATCGACCCGCTCGCGGCGCTTCGGTACCTGGTAGATGCGCGCGATGAAGTCGAGGTTTTCTTCGACCGACAGGTCTTCGTACAGCCCGAACTTCTGTGTCATGTAGCCGACCTGGCGCTTGATCTCGCGCGCCTGCGTGCGCAGGTCGTAACCGAGGCAGCTTCCTTCGCCTTCATCGGGCGTGAGCAGGCCGCACAACATGCGAATGGTGGTGGTCTTGCCGCTGCCGTTCGGACCGAGGAAGCCATAGATCACGCCGCGCGGCACCTGCATGTCGACATGGTCGACCACGGTGTGCCCGCCATAACGCTTGGTCAGGCCGCGCACGTCGATCAGGGTGGCGGGCGCCGTCATCTGGGCGCCAGCCGGATTTCCAGCGGTTGTCCGGGATGCAGCTTCGGCGCCGCTTCCGGCGCGGGCGTCGCTTCCACCATGAATACCAGCGCCGCGCGGTTCTCCCGGCTGTAGATCAGCGGCGCGGTGTACTCCGCCTCGCGCGCGATGTGGCTGATCGTGGCCGCCACCGGCTGGCCGCAGCCATCGCAGGCCAGCGTGACCTTGTCTCCGAGCGCAAGCGCGCCGAGCGCGGCCTGCGGCACGAAGAAGCGCGCGCGCAGGAACTCTGGCGCGAGCAGGCTGGCCACCGCTGCGCCGGGCGGCGCCAGTTCGCCTTCGCGGTACAGGACGTCGGCCACGCGCGCGCGAACCGGCGCACTGACCGCCTTGCGGGCCAGCTGCCATTCGGCCTGCGCCAGCTGGGCCTGTGCCGCTTCGACGTCGTGGCGCGCAACCGCCAATTCGTCGGCGCGCGCGCCGAGCCGCGCCACCTGCAGCTGCGAAACCAGTTCCGCCACGCGCGCGCGGTCGCGCCGGACGGCGGCGCGCAACTGATCGAGGCGGGCAGGCGCGACGAACTTCGCTTCCAGCAGCCGAGCCTCGCGCGCGAGTTCGGCTTGCGACAGCGACAGCGCGGCCTCCGCCTGCGCCAGTTGCTGGCGCGCGACCGCCAGTTCTTCCGGGCGGCGGCCTTTTTCGAGGTCAGCCAGCGTCGAGCGCGCACGCTGGACCCGCGCCGCGGCTTCCTGGCGCGCGGCGCGTTCCGAGTCCTGCTCCAGCACGAAGACCGGGTCGCCCGGCTCGAGCTCGCTGCCGCGCTGGACGAACAGCTTCGCAACGGTGCCGCCCACCGGGCTGGCCAGGCGTACGTAGTCCGCTTCCACGTAGCCAGGGAAATATCCGGGCGCTTTCTCGCCGCAACCGTGCAGGCCGGCGAGCAAACAAATGCTGGAGAGAAAGGTCTTCATCGCGCGCGGTGAAACAGGCAAGCATGGAATGCTGACGGTATCACAACAACGACTTGCCACCCTGCTCAAATTGCGGCGCCGTCAATGCCCCCGGGCTTGCGCAAGATCAAACCGGGGATGTCGGGGTTCTTTACACTTGTTCTTCGGGCTGACGAAAACACTTCCCAAACAACAATCGTCCAGCCTTTCCAAAACATACTTCACCCAGCCAGGTCCGCCAGGCGCGCTGTCGCGTCGCCGGGTTCCTTGCTGGCGTAAGATTCTAAGGAGAGCGAATGTTAACGGCAACGTATACCCTTGTAGCCCTGTCAGTCGAGCAAGCCAGCGTTCGTGTCAGCCTGCAGACACTTCAAAAGTTGCTCCCAATCAAATGCTTAAAGCACTACGCCTTGTCGGCCGGCCAGGTCAGCTTTGCCTGCGACGCGCTGCAGCGCCTGTTCCACAATTGTCACTGGCGCAAAATCGACATTTTCCTGATCCCCGCGATCCGCCGCGCCACCGCGCAGGCGAACAGCCTGCTTGACGAACTCGACGCGCTCAGCGATGTCGCCGGCCAGGCCATCGCCGATGTCGTCGCCCGCGTCAACGCGGGTCCGATCGACGGCGAGGGGGCGGTACGCCAGTTCTGCAAGGCCATCGACACCTTCTGCGACGCCATGCTGACCCGGCTCGAACGCGAGGAGCATGAGCTGTTTTCGCTCGCGCGGACGATGATTTCCGGCGAGGACTGGTTCGCCGTCGCCAACCAGATGCTCGCGCATGACGCCTATCGTCAGGAAAGCCGCCCGGCGCGCGACTTGGCCGGGCCGGCAGCGGTGCCGGCCGACATGATGGACGATGTTCCGGCAGGTGCAGTGTGGGCCGCCCAGCGGCGCCAGGCCGCCTGGGCGGTTGGCTGAAGCTGCTGTTGCGCCGTCAGCGTAAAACCGCCGCCAGTCCCGCGCCCCCGGGCTGTTGTTCTTGCTATGATGGTGGTTTTTGAATGATTGATGCGACGTCATGTTCGAATTTCTTTTCAAGCGGTCCGGCGACAAGGCGGGCGCGGCCCCGGCCGAACAGGCTGAGCAGAAGGGCGGCCGGCCTGACCCGTCATCATCCGCGCAGCACGCTTCTCAGCGCGCCTTGCAAGCCGAAAGCATCGCGGCGCTCGCCGGCGACGAGCTTGCCGCAGCGGATTTCATCCTGAGCAGCGAGTTCGCCGAACTGCGCCTTGCCGCGGCGGAATTTGTCCATTCGCGCGAACAGCTCGACCGGGTCCATGCGGCGATCCGCAACACCGACCGCCGTGTCGCAAAACTGATGCAGTCGCGCCTCGACGCGATCCGCCACCACCACGCCGAGCTTGAACGCGCACGCGCCTGCATCGCGCAAGCAAATGGGCTCGCCGCCGACGAAAAACTCAGCCCCAACCAGGTCGCCGAGCTGGACCGCCGCTGGTCGGTCATCGCCGCCCCTGAAGTGGCGGCGGAATTCGACAAAGTGCGCGCCCGGCTCGGCCAGCGGCTCGAAACCCAGGTCGCGCTTCAGCGCGCGATGATCGACCGCCTGAACGCGCTGCGCCGGCTGGGCGCCTCGGGCCTGCCCGCAGCAGAACTGGGCGAACAAATAAATCAACTGGCACAGGTCCAGGCCGAAGCGCTGGCCGCTGCGGAACATGCTTCGCTGCCGCGCAGCCTGGTCAACGAGTTCGAGATCGAGCAGGTCCGCGTCAAGGCCTCGCTCGGCGCGATCGAAAAGGGCCAGTCCGTGCTGGCCGCGCGCGCGGCAGCGCTGGCGGAATGGGAGGCCGCTCCGCGCGACTCGCTCTATGCGGAGCGCGTGCGCCGCGTCTGGCAGCAGTTCGCGACGATTCCAGCCGACGCGCCGCCATCGCTCCAGGAACGCTTTGACGCGATCCTGGCCGCATTGCCGCAACCGGTGCCGACGGTGAAGGAACTGCGCGCGCCGTCAAAGCTGGCAGGCGCCAGTGACGAATTCCTCGCCACGCTGGCCGCGCTGGAAGCGGCGCTGGAGCATGGCTCGCTGGCCGCGGCGGCCGATTGCGACAAGGCGCTCAAGGACAGCAAGGGTATTCGCCTGGCGCCGGCGCAGGCCGAACGGCTGGCGCACGCGCGCTCCGAATTCAAGCGCCTGTCCGACTGGGCGCGCTGGGGCGGCAATGTCTCGCGCGAAGAACTGATCAAGGCGGTCGAACAGATGCCTGCGCAAAACCACGCGATGGGCGAGCTGGCCAAGAAGGTCGGCAGCATGCGCGAACGCTGGAAGGCGCTCGATGCGCTGTCGGGCGCCGCGCCGAAAACCTTGTGGGAGCGATTCGACAGCGCGTGCACCGTGGCGTACGCCCCGGCCGCGGCGCACTTCAAGCAACTGGCGGGCGAACGCCGCGCCAACGCGGACAAGGCCCAGGCGCTGGTCGCCGAAGCGGTGTCCGAGGCTGCGCGGCTGGACGACGCCAACAGTGCCGACTGGAAGCATATGGCCGGCAGCGTGCAGCGCCTGCGCCTCGCTTGGAGCCACCTCGGCGCGATCGACCGCAAAGAAAAGAAGCGGCTCGACCAGGAATTCGCCGATGCGCTCAACGTGCTCCAGGGACCGCTGGAAGAACGCCGCAAGACCGAGGCGGCGGGCCGCGACGAGCTGATCGAACAGGCCAGGGCGATCAACCCGCATGACCGCCACGCGTTCGACGCGCTGCGCGCGTTGCAGGAACGCTGGCAGGAACACGCCAAGGCACTGCCCCTCGAACGCAAGACCGAACAGGCCTTGTGGCAGCGCTTCCGCGCCGCCTGCGACGCGGTGTTCGCCAGCCGCAAGGAAAGCGCACACGCTGCCGACGCCGAGCGGCGTTCGCACCAGGACGCCAAGGAAGCCATCAGCGCGCGCCTGGAGGCGGCAGCCGAAGGCATCCAGCCGGGAGCAGCGGGCAAGCTGCTGCGCGAAGCGGCGGCCGAATGGCATGCCGCCGGCCCGGTGCCGCGGGCGAACGAGGCCAGGGTCGAAAAGCGTTATCACGCGGCGGTGGCGTCGGTACAGCACCACGCCGATATCGCAAAGCGCAACGCCGGCCTGGCGCAGGCCAACGCGCTGCGCGAGAAGCTGCGCCTGTGCCAGGCCCTTGAGTCCATGCTCGCGCAGGGCAAAGAAATCGAGCCCGGCGAGTGGACCACGCGCTGGGATGGCATGGATCCTCTCGGCGGCGACTATGAAACGGCGCTGGAAGCGCGCTTCAGCGCGGCGCTGCAAGCCGGGGCTTCGGGCGGCCGCGCAACCTATGTCGCGGTGCTCGAAAAAAATCGCGATCAACTGCTGCACGAGATCCTGGGCCTGGAAATCGCCACCGGCGTCGACAGCGGTCCTGAGTTCGCGCGCGAACGCCTGAAGCTCCAGGTCGAGGTGCTGCAAACCTCGCTCAAGTCGGGGCAGAAGCCGCTGACGCAATCGGCGCAGTTCCTCCAGCTATGCGCGATGCCCGCGCTGGCCGATGAGCGCACCTCATCGCGCATCGGACACCTGTTCGCGCGCATCTTCGGCAAGGACCCACAATGAAGCAGGTAAGCGTCCAGCCGGACGATTTCGACGTCAGCACCGAACTGGCGGCCCTTCGCGCAGAGGACCCGCGCATCGGCGCGGTGGTCAGCTTTGTGGGCACCGTGCGCGACATGAACGACGGCGCCAGCGTCCGCGAGATGGAGCTGGAACACTATCCCGGCATGACCGAACAGGCGCTCGCAAGCATCGTCGAACAGGCCAAAGCGCGCTGGCCATTGTTCGGCGCGCGGGTGATCCACCGGGTCGGCCCCCTCAAGCCGCTCGAGCAGATCGTGCTGGTCGCCTGCGCATCGGCCCACCGCGGCGAGGCGTTCGACGCCTGCGAATTCATCATCGACTACCTGAAAACGGAAGCCCCGTTCTGGAAGAAGGAACAGACGCCGGAAGGCGCGCGCTGGGTTGACGCGCGCGAGTCCGACGACAGCGCCCGCGCGAAATGGGGCAGCGTTTGAGCTGGCTTGCGGTGGGACTGGGCGCCGCGTTGGGCGCCTGGCTGCGCTGGGGCCTGTCGCTGTGGCTGGCGAGCGCGCATGGCAAGCTGCCGATCGCTACCCTTGCGGCCAACCTGGGCGGCGGCTACCTGATCGGGGTATTGATGGGCTTCTTTGCCGCGTCGCCGCAGCTGTCGCCGGAGTGGCGGCTGTTTGCGATCACCGGCTTCCTGGGCGGCCTGACCACGTTTTCGACGTTCTCGGGCGAGGCCATGATGCTGCTCCAGCGCGGCGATTATGGCTGGGCTGCCGCCCATTCGATGCTGCACCTGGCCGGCTCGATCGGCTGCTGTATCGCCGGGTTCGCAACCTGGCGCATGCTGTCTAATTAAATACACCAACTGGAGACAGCGTGGCGGATATGGACAAGGCAGTGGCGACGCAGCTCGCCAACATCGAAAAGCGCAGCGGCAAGACGCTGGCCGAACTGGGCGAGATCCTGCGCGCCAGCGGCCTGGCGAGGCACGGCGAGTTGCGCGACTACCTCAAGCGCGAACTCGGCATGGGGCACGGCGACGCCAACACCACCGTCCACCATGTGCTGGGCTCCGACGGCGCGGCTGAGTCGGCGGGCAAGGATGGCGACGCGGTGCTGGACGCCATCTATACCGGTCCCAGGGCTGCGCTGCGGCCCATCCACGACACACTGATGGCCGCCATCGGGCAGTTCGGCGAGTTCGACATCGCGCCCAAGAAAGGCTACCTGAGCCTGCGCCGCAAGAAACAGTTTGCCATGCTGGGGCCGGCCACCAACACCCGCTTCGAGCTCGGCCTGAACATGAAAGGCGTGCCTGGCACCGACCGGCTGCTGGAGCAGGCCCCGGGCGGCATGTGCAACTACAAGGTCCGCCTGACCGACGCCGCCGAGGTCGACGCCGAGGTGCTCGCCTGGGCCAGGCAGGCGTACGACAGCGCCGGCTGAGCAGCACGCGCGCGCCCAACATTGCGCCGTGTTGCGGCAATTTCATTCATGATGTTTCCCGGTGATGC
This sequence comes from Massilia polaris, assembly GCF_012927275.1. Lineage (GTDB taxonomy): Bacteria > Pseudomonadota > Gammaproteobacteria > Burkholderiales > Burkholderiaceae_D > Telluria_A > Telluria_A polaris. Next base: position 287,721 of record NZ_JABBGG010000001.1, read on the forward strand.
CATCTTGAAAAGGCATCCCCCGGCCCAACCTTGCTTTCAAGTTAAATCCTCGCGGGAGCATCATCATGCGGCAAGACAAACTGACGACCAAGCTCCAGGAAGCGCTCGCTGACGCGCAGAGCCTGGCGGTCGGAACCGATAATCCATATATTGAACCGGTACACCTGCTGACGGCCCTGCTCAACCAGGACGACGGCGGCGCGCGTTCGCTGCTGCAGCGCGCGGGCGTCAATGTCGGCGGGCTGGCGAATGCGCTCAAGGGGGCGCTCGAGCGTTTGCCGAAGGTGAGCGGCACCGGCGGCGAAGTGCAGGTCGGACGCGAATTTGTCTCGATGCTGAACCTGGCCGACAAGGAAGCGCAGAAGCGCGGCGACCAGTTCGTGTCCAGCGAAATGGTGCTGCTGGCGCTGACCGAAGACAAGTCCGACGCCGGCAAGCTGGCGCGCGAGAACGGCCTGACCCGCAAGTCGCTGGAGACCGCCATTACCGCCGTGCGCGGCGGCGAGGGCGTGCAGTCGCAGGACGCCGAGGGCCAGCGCGAGGCGCTCAAGAAGTACACGCTCGACCTGACCGAGCGCGCCCGCATGGGCAAGCTAGATCCGGTAATCGGCCGCGACGACGAGATCCGCCGCGCGATCCAGGTCCTGCAGCGGCGCACCAAGAACAACCCGGTGCTGATCGGCGAACCTGGCGTCGGCAAGACCGCCATCGTCGAAGGGCTGGCCCAGCGCATCATCAACGGCGAGGTTCCCGATTCGCTGAAGGGCAAGCGCGTGCTGTCGCTCGACATGGCCGCGCTGCTGGCGGGTGCGAAGTACCGCGGCGAGTTCGAGGAACGCCTCAAGACCGTGCTGAAGGAACTGGCGCAGGACGAGGGCCAGACGATCGTCTTCATCGACGAGATGCACACGATGGTCGGCGCCGGCAAGGCCGAGGGCGCGATGGACGCCGGTAACATGCTCAAGCCAGCGCTGGCGCGCGGCGAACTGCATTGCGTCGGCGCCACCACGCTCGACGAGTACCGCAAATACATCGAGAAGGACGCCGCGCTGGAGCGCCGCTTCCAGAAGATCATCGTCGACGAACCGACGGTGGAGGCGACCATCGCCATCCTGCGCGGGCTGCAGGACAAATATGAGCTGCACCACAAGGTGGAGATCACCGACGCGGCCATCATCGCCGCGGCCGAGCTGTCGCACCGCTACATCACCGACCGCTTCCTGCCCGACAAGGCGATCGACCTGATCGACGAAGCGGCGTCCAAGATCAAGATCGAGATCGACTCCAAGCCGGAAGTGATGGACAAGCTTGAGCGCCGCCTGATCCAGCTGAAGATCGAGAAGGAAGCCGTCAAGAAGGAAAAGGACGAGGCGTCGCGGCGCCGGCTGGAGCTGATCGACGAAGAGATCGCGCGCCTGGAACGTGAGTACAACGACTTCGAGGAAGTGCTCAAGTCGGAAAAGGCGATGGTGCAGGGGACCACCCACATCAAGGAAGAAATCGAGCAGGTGCGCCACCAGATGGAAGAGGCGCGGCGCCAGAGCGATTACGGCCGCATGTCGGAGCTCCAGTACGGCCGCCTGCCGCAGCTGGAGGCCGAGCTGAAACAGGCCGAGATGTCGGCGGCCCGCGAAGAGCAGGGGAATAAGCCTAAACTGCTGCGCACGCAGGTCGGCGCCGAGGAAATCGCCGAAGTCGTGTCGCGCGCGACCGGCATTCCTGTGTCGCGCATGATGCAGGGCGAGCGCGACAAGCTGCTGCACATCGAAGAGAAGCTGCACGAGCGCGTGGTTGGACAGGACGAGGCGATTGTCGCCGTGGCCGATGCGATCCGCCGTTCGCGCGCCGGCCTGGCGGACCCGAACCGCCCGTACGGTTCCTTCATGTTCCTCGGCCCGACGGGCGTGGGCAAGACGGAGCTGTGCAAGGCGCTGGCGAACTTCCTGTTCGACACCGAGGAGTCGATGGTCCGCATCGACATGAGCGAATTCATGGAGAAGCATTCGGTGGCCCGCCTGATCGGCGCGCCGCCGGGATACGTGGGTTACGACGAAGGCGGCTACCTGACCGAAGCGGTGCGGCGCAAGCCATACAGCGTGATCTTGCTCGACGAGGTCGAGAAGGCGCACCATGACGTGTTCAACGTGCTGCTGCAGGTGCTGGACGACGGCCGCATGACGGACGGGCAGGGGCGCACGGTCGACTTCAAGAATACGGTGATCGTGATGACGTCGAACCTTGGCTCGCACAAGATCCAGGCGATGGATAGCGACGACCCGGGCGTGGTCAAGCTGGCGGTGATGGCCGAGGTGCGCTCGCACTTCCGTCCGGAGTTCATCAACCGTATCGACGAAATCGTGGTGTTCCATGCGCTCGACGAGAGAAATATCGGCGCGATTGCGAAGATCCAGCTCAAGCACCTGGAAGGCCGCCTCGCGAAGATGGAGATGGCGCTCGATATCGACGACGAGGCGCTGCAGAAGATCGCGGAGGCCGGGTACGATCCTGTGTACGGCGCGCGCCCGCTCAAGCGGGCGATCCAGCAGCAGATCGAGAACCCGCTGTCGAAGGCGATCCTGTCAGGGAAATTCGGACCGAAGGACACGATCCGCGTGCGCGTCGATCACGGCAACCTGGTGTTCGACGAACCGTCCGCGGCGGCGGTGGAAACAGCTTAAGCGCGTGTGGCAGAACGGGCCGCGCCCTGGCGAAATCCGCGGCGCGGTTTTTTTATGCGCGCCTGGATTCGGACATTTCGCCCCGCATCCGTGCAACGATAATGCCGCCCACCGACGCAACCCATAACTGCTGCATGTCCATCCCGCTGCGCTCTGTTCAAAGGACGATTATAAGTCCGGCATGGCCAGGCTTGCCGCGAAGGCCAGGATATGATCGGGAAATTGAAGAAACTCCTCGTGGCTCGCGGCAACATGAAGCGCGGAGTTCGGCAGCAGCCGGTGCAGTTCCTGCGCCGACTGAAGCGGGTGGGTGCTGTCGCCGGTCCACGCGAGAATCAATGTGGGCACCTGCGCGAGCGCGTGCAACGATGCGCGCGGCGGCAGGTCCGAGTTCGCCGCACCATGGAACAGGTCGGGGATGATGCGGCGGTCGAGGGCGCGCACGCCGATGGCGAGGCTCGCCGCAACTGCCGGGGATGCATCGAGCAGCCACTGGGGCAGGGCGCGCGCCAGGTCGCGACTCATCAGCTTCGCCATCGCCCGGCCGTCGGCGTCTACGCCGCGGCGGGCGATGCGTTGGTACATCTCGCGCTGGGCCGAGCGGTTTTCCCAAATCATCGGCGGCATCGCAAGGACCAGGCCCTTGATCCGTTCGGGCGCCTGCGCCGCGGCGTGAATGGCGCTGGCGCAGCCCATCGACATACCGCCGGCAATGAAGCGTGGCGAGTTCATGGCATCGGCGACGGCCAGCATATCGGCGCCGAGATGCCGCCAATGGTAGTTGTCCGTTCCGCGCGCCGCGCCGCTGTCGCCATGGCCGCGCGCATCGTAGCGGATCAGCCGGACTGAATCGGGCTTCTCGTCCCAGCCGAACCAGCCAAGCGCATCTTCCACCTCGATGCTTGACATCAACCCGTGCCCCCAAACAAACGGAGTGCCCTGGCCATCGCTTTGTATCCTCAGGCCAGCGTCGTTGATGGGCATGTCCTCGTCCCTCAAGGTAAGAAATGTTATGGTAAGCCGCACCGGCCAGCGTTGCGTGCCGGGGAGTATAAAACAATTTGATGTAGTTATTCCGGCGCCGGAACCGGGCGGTCGTCAGCAGCCCCGGGCGAACGCAGCTACACTACTGGCTGAACCTTCCCCTGAGCCTGCAAATGCAACCAGCTTCCCTGCGCGACGATGCGCGCGTCATCGGCCTCGTCGGCCTTGCCCACGGCGTTTCCCACTTCTATCACCTGATTCTTGCCAGCCTGTTTCCATGGCTGAAGCCGGCCTTCAACCTGAGCTACGCCGAGCTTGGCCTGTTGATGACCGTGTTCTTCGTGGTATCGGGCATCGGCCAGGCGCTGGCCGGATTCGTGGTGGACAAGGTCGGCGCGCGCCGTGTGCTGTTCGGCGGGATGGCGCTGCTGGGCATTGCCGCACTCGTGCTTGCCGGGGCCAATCACTACGCGATGCTGCTGGCGGGCTCGATGCTGGCCGGCCTGGGCAACTCGGTGTTTCACCCGTCCGACTACACCTTGCTCAACCAGCGCGTGTCGAAGGCCCGTATCGCGCATGCTTTCTCGGTGCACGGCATCAGCGGCAACCTGGGGTGGGCCGCGGCGCCCGTGTTCCTGGCGGGCGTGGCAACCTTCTCCAGCTGGCGTACGGCATTGCTGGCGGCGTCGGTCATTCCATTTGCTACGCTGCTGCTGCTTTTCCTGAGCCGCGAGGCACTGCGCTCCGATCCCGTTCCGCCGAAGTCCCACGCGCATGTCGCGGCCAGTTCGTTCGGATTCATGCGCCTGCCTGCCGTGTGGATGAGCTTTGGCTTTTTCTTCCTGACGGCTGTCGCGCTGGGCGGCATCCAGAGTTTCTCGTCGACCAGCCTGGTCGCCATCTACCAGGTGTCGCTGGCGTCGGCCATGACCGCCTATTCAGCGTACATGCTTGCCTCGGCCGGGGGAATGGTGCTGGGCGGTTTCCTGGCGGCGAAGGCGCACAACCATGACCGCACGATTGCATGCGCGTTCACGCTCGCGGCGGCGCTGGCGCTGGTGCTCGCTTCCGGCGTTGTGCCGGGGTGGTCGACAACATTGATGATGGGCCTGATCGGGCTGGCCGCAGGCGTCGCCGGGCCATCGCGCGACTTGCTGATCCGCGCCGCCGCGCCCGCCAATGCGACCGGGCGCGTGTTCGGTGTCGTGTATTCAGGCCTCGACAGCGGCCTGGCGGTCGGCCCGTTGCTGTTCGGCGCGCTGATGGACGGCGGGCATCCATCGTGGGTGTTCATCTGTATCGCCTTGTTCCAGCTGCTGGCCATTGGCACGGCCGTCGGCGTTGGCGGGCGCAGCCGCGCACCAGCGCTCCAAAACGCTTAAAATGGCTTAAATATTGATGTTTCGCCAATCTGCCATGATGGATTTTGCCACCGCCGACATCTGCGACGACCATCCCCAACTGCTGGAGGATGGCCGGCTCGCCGTGTTGCCGCCAGTATTCCGCCACTTCGGGCAACACATCAAGTTTGCCGGCCGCGTGAGCACCTTGAAAGTGTTTGAAGACAATGCGCTGGTGCGCGCGACCCTGGAGACGCCCGGCAACGGCAACGTGCTGGTCATCGACGGCGGCGGCAGCATGCGGCGCGCGCTGGTCGGCGGGCAGCTGGCGCTGCTTGCCCAGGATAACGGCTGGGCCGGAATCATCGTCGATGGCTGCGTGCGCGACGCCGACGAAATCGATGCCTGCGCCGTCGGCGTACGCGCCCTCGCAACCCATCCGCAGAAATCGTCGAAGCGCGGCGTCGGCGAGCGCAATATCCGGGTGATGATTTCCGGCGTGCCGGTAACGCCGGGCGACTGGATCTATGCCGACGCCGACGGCGTGCTGGTCGCGCAACAGAAGCTCGCCTAGTGCGATCCACGCTGCCCCGGACCGCCCGGTCGCTTATTGCCTAGTATCAACGTTAAATTCCAGCCCCGAGGCATCCTGTCCGGGCAGGTTTTTCATTGGGCGAGATTCGCATTCCACATCGCGAAACGCGGCACAAATCTCTCCGCTAAATCCCTTCCATTCTAAGAAACTACGTTTCGTATCCTGAAAACTAAAAGCTAAGCGATTGAATATAAAGACTTTAAATTAGCTTATATGTCTTATATAAGAGTGCTTGTGCGTGCACAGGCAGCGCTATGATTTGTCTAACGGATTTCGCTTCATAACCTGGCTTTATTTAGGAGAAAAACATGGCAACTCGTGAACAGCAAGCAGCAGCGCTTCAACAAGACTGGGATACCAACCCGCGCTGGAAAGGCGTCGTCCGCAACTACACCGCGGCCGATGTCGTCAGGCTGCGCGGCTCGCTGCAGATCGAGCACACGCTGGCGAAACGCGGCGCGGAAAAACTGTGGGACCTCGTCAACAACGAGCCGTTCGTCAATGCGCTCGGCGCGATGACCGGGAACCAGGCCATGCAGCAAGTCAAGGCCGGCCTGAAGGCGATCTACCTGTCCGGCTGGCAGGTTGCCGGCGACGCCAACGTGGCCGGCGAAATGTACCCGGACCAGTCGTTATATCCGGCCAACTCGGTGCCGCTGGTCGTCAAGCGCATCAACAACACCTTCGCCCGCGCCGACCAGATCCAGTGGTCCGAAGGCAAGGACGACATCGATTACTTCGCGCCGATCATTGCCGACGCCGAAGCCGGTTTCGGCGGCGTGCTCAACGCCTACGAGCTGATGAAGTCGATGATTGAAGCGGGCGCGGCAGGTGTTCACTTCGAAGACCAGCTGGCCTCGGTCAAGAAATGCGGCCACATGGGCGGCAAGGTGCTGGTGCCTAGCCGTGAAGCCATCGAAAAGCTGACCGCGGCACGCCTGGCCGCCGACGTGATGGGCACGCCAACCCTGGTGATCGCCCGCACCGATGCGGAAGCGGCCGACCTGCTGACCTCCGACGTCGATCCCAACGACGCGCCGTTCTGCACGGGCGAGCGCACGGTGGAGGGTTTCTATCGCGTCAAGCCAGGCATCGAGCAGGCCATTTCGCGCGCACTGGCCTACGCCCCGTTCGCCGATCTCGTGTGGTGCGAGACCGGCAAGCCGGACCTGGCCTTCGCCAAGCAGTTCGCCGAAGCGGTCCATGCCAAATTCCCGGGCAAGATGCTGGCGTATAACTGCTCGCCATCGTTCAACTGGAAGAAGAACCTGGACGACGCCACCATCGCCAAGTTCCAGAAGGAGTTGGGCGCCATGGGCTACAAGTTCCAGTTCATCACGCTGGCTGGTTTCCACTCGCTGAACTACGGCATGTTCAACCTGGCCCACGGTTATGCGCGCCGCCAGATGTCGGCCTTCGTCGAGCTGCAGGAAGCGGAATTCGCTGCCGCCGAGAAGGGCTTCACCGCGGTCAAGCACCAGCGCGAAGTCGGCACCGGCTACTTCGACGCCGTCACCCAGACCATCCAGCAGAACCAGAGCTCGACCACGGCGCTGCACGGTTCGACCGAAGATGAACAGTTCTTCGACGAAAAGAAAGTCGCCTGAGTCCTGCTCGCGTAAAAAGGCCGCAGTGAATGCCGCAAGTTGGCATTTAACTGCGGCCTTTGCCGTTCTTGGGGGATAATGGCGCACCAGAACACCTTTTTGAATGGAATTTCCAAGCTATGTTGAGCTACCGCCACGCCTTTCATGCGGGTAACCACGCTGACGTCCTGAAGCACTTCGTGCAGATTCAGTTGCATGAGTACATGAACCAGAAGGACACGGTCTATACCTACATCGACACCCATTCCGGTGCCGGCGTGTACGCGCTCGACAGCGGCTACGCGTCGAAGAACGCCGAATACGAAACGGGCATCGGCCCGCTGTGGGAACGCAAGGACCTGCCGAAGTCGCTGGCGGCCTACGTCAACGTCGTCAAAGGGCTGAACCCGAGCGGCAAGATGCGCTACTACCCGGGCTCGCCTTACTGTGCCGACAAGATGATGCGCCAGGAAGACCGGCTGCGCCTGTTCGAGCTGCACCCGGCCGACAGCAAGATCCTGGCGGACAATTTCCGCAAGGTCGAAGAACACGCCGCCCAGCAGGGCGAACGCCCGTCGGGACGCGGCCGGCGCGTGCTGATCGAACGCGGCGATGGCTTCCACGCCATCAAGACCTTGCTGCCGCCGCCGTCGCGCCGCGCACTGGTGCTGATCGACCCGCCGTACGAAGACAAGCAGGATTACCGCAAGGTGCGCGATATGCTGAACGACTCGCTGGCGCGCTTTCCCAGCGGCGTGTACGCGGTCTGGTACCCGGTGCTGCAGCGCATGGAGTCGCGCCAGTTCGCTGACAAGCTCAAGCGGCTGCCATGCAAGGAGTGGCTGAACGTCACCCTGACGGTGACCACGCCGGGCCCGGATGGTTTCGGCCCGCTGCACAGCAGTGGCATGTTCATCTTGAACCCGCCGTACACGCTCGAGCCGACCCTGCGCGAGGTGATGCCTTACCTGGTCAAGGTGCTGGGCAAGGACGCGGGCGCAACATTCACGATCGAACGCGGTGCCCAGGTGACCGGCACCGCCACGGCGCGCGTCGGCGCCAATGGCGCTGTCCGCATGCCGGTCGGTAACGCACGCCGCGCCAGCCCGACATCGGGCACGGGCAGCCTGCGCCTGCCGGGCCAGGCGCCCGCGGGAACGCCGGGCGCTGCGGCAACCGGCCCGCGCGCACCCGCCAAGCCTGGCAGCCAGCGTCCGGGCGGCGCGCCAGTCCGCGCAAGCGCGCGCCCGACCGCTGCCAGCCCAGGCGGCCTCCCGCGCATCGGACGCGGCCCCAAGCGTCCATAAGCAGGGTTTAACCCTGCTGTTCGATTCAATATCCAAATGTCAAGAATATATTATTTATAGTATATTCAAGCTGTGGCCCGCCTTAGCGGGGCGGCCACGGCTGGCTGCCGCCCCGGCGTCCAGTCGCATTTGGGAGTTTCTCCATGGCTAACGACGCCACCATTTCCGACGATTTCTTTCTTGCGCGCCAACCGATCCTCGGACGCGACCAGTGCCTTGTCGCGTACGAATTGCTGTTCCGGACGGCCGGCTCCTGCGAAGCCAACGTCACCGACCAGGCTTCGGCTACCGCCGCAGTGATCTCGCACGCTTCGCAGCTTGGCATGGAGGTCGTGCTGGGCGGGCGGCTTGCCTTCCTCAACGTCGACGAAGTGGTGCTAATGAGCGACTTCGTGCGCTTCCTGCCGCACGAAGGCGTGATCCTCGAAATCCTTGAAACCGTCAAGGCAACGCCCGAGCTGATCGACCGCGTGGCGGAGTTGCGCGAGCTTGGCTTCAAGTTCGCGCTGGATGACGTGATCGCCGATTCCGAAGACGTCAGCAAGCTGTTCGACCTGGCCGAAGTCATCAAGATCGACCTCAAGGGCGTTGAGCGTTCGAAGCTGCCGGCGCTGGTCCGCAAATTCAGCGGACGCAAGAAAAAGCTGTTGGCCGAGAAAGTCGAGACGGTGGAGGAGTTCGAAGCCTGCCTGGAGCTGGGTTTCGATTATTTCCAGGGCTTTTATTTCGCGCGGCCAACGATCATGAGGGGCAAGAGGATCGCGCCGACCGAACTGGTCATCCTGCGCCTGCTCGACCTGATCAATTCCGACGCAAGCGACAGCGAGATCGAGATGGCGGTCAAGCGCGACGCCTCGGTCGGCCTGAATTTGCTGCGGCTGGTGAACACGCCTGCGGCCGGCTCGACCGCCGGGCATATCGATTCGCTCGGCGACGCCATCAATAAGCTCGGCCGTGACCGGCTGCAGCGCTGGCTCCAGATCCTGCTGTATTCGAAGCCGGGCGGCAAGGTGGAGCTGAATTCGCCGCTGCTGCAAATGGCCACCACGCGCGGCAAGCTGATGGAGTTGATGGCCCAGCACCTGCGCCCTGGAATGCGCGCCTACGCCGACACGGGCTTCACGGTTGGCATCATGTCGCTGATGGACGCGCTGTTTTCGATGTCGATGGAGGACGTGCTGGAAACGGTCGAGGTGCCGGAAGAGGTGCGCGTCGCGCTGAAGGAGCGCGCTGGCGAGTTGGGCGAGATGTTGCGTGCGGTCGAGCTTCTGGAGAATCCGAACGAAGGCCCGGCGCTGACGAAAACGCTGAAGATACTTGGCGTCAGCGTGCGCCAGGTGCGCGAGATCGAGCTGCGCGCGTTCGAATGGGTTAATGAGCTGGCGCATGAAACCGTGGCGCCAAAAACGCAAGCCGCGTGAGCTTGTGCAACAACGGCGGATGACGCGCTGGGCGCCCGTCCGCCGATTTGCGTACTACTGCCCCAACAACAAGAAAACCGTCGGCTTCTTGTGGAAGTCCGGCGCCTTGCCCGCAGCCAGCGCCGCCTTCCACTTATTCGCCACCATCGTGCGCACCGACTCGGTCGGCAAGCTCAGGTCGGTCGCCACGCAGATCAGGGTGCCCGGCTGGCAACTCGCCACCAGGGCCTCGAGCAGCGCGCCATTCCGGTAGGGCGTCTCGATAAACAGCTGGGTCTGCTTCTCGTTACGTGAACGCTGCTCCAGCTCCTTCAGCCGCTTGGTGCGCAGCGCCGGATCGGTCGGCAGGTAACCGTTAAACGCGAAACTCTGTCCATTCAGGCCGCTCGCCATGACCGCCAGCAGCAGCGACGACGGCCCCACCAGCGGCCGCACGGTAATGCCATGCTGGTGCGCCAGCCGTACCAGGTCGGCGCCCGGATCGGCCACCGCGGGCACGCCCGCTTCCGACACCAGTCCCGCATCGCGCCCGGCCAGCAGCGGCGCCAGCAGCCCGGCCAGCGCGGCTGCCGGGGTGTTGACGTTCAGCTCCGCGATCTCGATTTCCTGCAGGGTTCTGGCCAGCGGATGGTCGATCGCCACCAGTTTCAGGAAGGCGCGCGCGGTCTTGGCGTTCTCGGCCACAAAGTAGTCGAGGCTGGCAGTGACGGCCTGCACATGTTCGGGAATGATGTGCGACAGCGCGCCTGGGGCGGCCTCGGTCTGGCCTAGGGTATTGGGAATCAGGTAAAGGGTGCCGGGCATGAATGCTTAATTGGTAAAGAATTGAATGCCGGCCTTGCGCAGCATGCCGGTCAGGGCGATCAGCGGCAGGCCGGTGAGGGCGGTCGGGTCGGTGCTGTCGATTTTGGACAGCAGGGCAATGCCAAGTCCTTCGTTCTTGGCGCTGCCGGCGCAGTCGTAGGGCTGCTCGATGCGCAGGTAGGCGTCGAGTTCGGCGTCGGGCAGGTCGCGGAAGGTGGCGAACACCTGCACGTTTTCCAGCTGCGCGGGGCCGGTCAGCGCGGTGGCGCGGCCATCCCACACGCACAGTGCCGTATGGAACACGACGCGCTGGCCGCGCATCTTTTGCAGCTGGGCGAGGGCGGCCGCATGCGTGCCGGGTTTGCCGATCGGCTCGCCGTTGAGCGTGGCGACCTGGTCGGACCCGATGACGATGCTGCCCGGGGCCCGTTCGGCCACGGCGCGCGCCTTGGCGCAGGCCAGCCGCAGCGCGGTCGCTTCCGGCGCTTCGCCCGCCAGCGGCGACTCGTCGATGTCGGGCGCCATCACTTCGAACGGCAGGCGCAGGCGGCTCAGCAATTCACGGCGGTAGGCGGATCCCGATGCAAGAATCAGGCGCGGCTGGACGGAAGTTGGTATCATGTGGGTCGGCCGTAAAAGAGTGGGCGCCGGCCCGGCAACCACGCGATTGTCCGGCCAGCCACAGGTCTCGCCGTGCGCCAGCAAAAAATGCGCTAAGTCTTTGACTCCCCGGCGAGAAGCCTGTTATTATCGCAGGTTTTCCGGGGAAAATTTCTGCAATGAGCGCTTTTGTCATCGACGCTTTTGAATTTAGTCGAAGCAACGGCCATCGCGACGGCGTCACGCCGGTCGCCGAAATGAGCCGGTTAAACAAGGAATGTACCGACCAGTCGGGCGAAATCGCCTGGTCCGTCGATGGCGCGACCAGCAAGCATGGTTATCCGCAATTGACCGTCGCGGTATCCGGCACGGTCCAGCTGATTTGCCAGCGCTGCCTGACACCGTTCTCGTATGAAATCGATTCGTCGACTGTGCTGATGCTGGGCGCCGACGATGCGAATGCCGACGAGATCGAGGAAGTCGTCGACGACGAGAGCATCGACGTCATCGTCGGCAGCCGTACCTGCGATATCCGCGACCTGCTGGAAGACGAAGCCTTGCTGGCCCTGCCGCAGGCGCCAAAACACGAGGTGTGCCCGGACACGAGTCTGCTGGAAACCCTCAAGACCGACAAGCCATCGCCGTTTGCGGGGCTGAAAAACCGCGTCGGCGGACCGCTGAGCAAAGAATAGGCAGTACGTAGCAAACGTGTCAAACGCGTGTAGCAGTCGAGTATGGCAGTGTGTAGTGAAATGTGAGGCAGCGTTAAACATGTCGGTGAAGTAACATTTGCCGCTGGGATACTCGATAAGCATGTATTTGCAAGTCGAATGTGTTAGAATTTTAGAACTTATGTATTAGGAGTCATCATGGCAGTTCAGCAGAATAAGAAGTCCCCATCGAAGCGCGGCATGCACCGTTCGCACGATTTCCTGGTTGCGCCACAACTGGGTATCGAGCCAACCACTGGTGAAACGCACCTGCGTCACCACATCAGCCCGAACGGTTTCTACCGTGGCCGTAAAGTACTGAAGACCAAAAACGACGAGTAATCGACGTTTTGTCGTCTAAGATGAAGGCGGTGCTACGTATTTATCGTGCGTTGCGCCGCTTTTTCTTTGTCTCCGGCTGCAATCAGTTTTTGCATACCGTCATTTTGAATTCCGCTGCATCTGGCTGGCGCCTGCCCGTGTTCAGATCGCGTCTTGCCGCCTGTAGTATTTGAATCGCGGTAACAACAACAAATGACAATTAAAATTTCCATTGACTGCATGGGCGGCGATCACGGCCCCTCAGTTACTATTCCCGCGGCAATCTCATTCGTCAATCGCGAACCACAGGCAGAGCTGATCCTCGTTGGCCTGGAGGACGTGTTGCACGCGGAACTCAAGAAACACAAAGCGGACAAACATCCGCGCCTGTCGGTGCAGCACGCCTCCGAACTGGTGGAAATGGACGATCCGGTCGAAGTGGCGCTGCGCCGCAAGAAGGACTCGTCGATGCGCGTGGCGATCGAGATGGTCAAGGACGGCAAGGCTGCCGCCTGCGTCTCGGCCGGCAACACCGGCGCCCTGATGGCGGTCTCGCGCTACGTGCTCAAGACCATGCCTGGCGTCGACCGCCCGGCCATCTGCTCGATCCTGCCGAACCAGAAAAACGGCCCGACCTACATGCTCGACCTGGGCGCGAACGTCGACTGCGAACCGCACCACCTGCACCAGTTCGCCATCATGGGTTCGGTGCTGGTGTCGGCCATGGAGGGCATCGCGCGCCCGACCATCGGCCTGCTCAACGTCGGCACCGAAGAGATCAAAGGCAACGAGGTGGTCAAGTCGACCGCCAAGCTGCTGCGCGAAGACCATGAACGCGGTATCCTGAATTTCTACGGCAACGTCGAAGGCAACGATATCTTCAAGGGCACCACCGACATCATCGTCTGCGATGGCTTCGTCGGCAACGTCACCCTGAAGGCGGTCGAAGGCCTTGGCCGTTTCGTCAAGGACGTGATGACCAGCGAATTCAAACGCAGCCCGCTGACGATGCTGGGCGCACTGGTCGCGCGCGGCGCGCTGAAAAACATCGGCAAGCGCTTCAACCCGTCACGCTACAACGGCGCCAGCCTGCTCGGCTTGCGCGGCCTCGTCTTCAAGAGCCATGGCGGCGCGGATTCTTACTCGTTCGAGTGGGCGATCAAACGCTCGTTCGATGCGGCAAAATATAATGTGCAAGAGCAGCTCTCGACCCTGATCGCCGAGCTGATGCCCCGCACGCCTGACCAAGACTTGACAGGCTCAACTTCCAAGTAGGACGGTTCGAATGACTTTGTACAGCAAGATTATCGGCACCGGCAGCTATCTGCCAGCACAGCGTGTTACCAACGAGGAACTGGCGGCGCAACTCGCGGCCAAGGGCATCGAGACCTCGGACGAATGGATCGTGTCGCGCAGCGGCATTTCGGCCCGCCACTACGCGGCGCCCGACCAGATGTCGTCCGACCTCGCGGTCGAGGCCGCTAAAAAGGCGCTGGAAATGGCCGGCATGCAGCCCGGGGAAATTGACCTGGTCATCGTGGCCAGTTCGACGCCTGACTTCCACGGCAGCTTCCCGAGCACCGCCTGCATCGTCCAGCGCAAGCTCGGCATGCACAACAACAGCGCCGCCTTCGACGTGCAAGCCGTGTGCAGCGGCTTCGTGTACGCCGTAGCGACGGCCGACGCCTTCATCAAGGCCGGCGTTCACAAGAACGTGCTGGTGATCGGCGCCGAGGTCTTCTCGCGGATCCTGAACTTCGAAGACCGCACCACCTGCGTGCTGTTCGGCGACGGCGCCGGCGCGATCGTCATGAGCGCGTCCACCGAACCGGGCGTGCTGTCGACCAAGATGCACGCGGACGGCCGCTACGCCGATATCCTGAGCATCCCGGGCAGCCTGGCCGGCGGCGCGATCGCGGGCAGCGCCTTCCTGTACATGGATGGCCAGGCCGTGTTCAAGCTTGCCGTGACGGTACTCGAGCAGGTCGCCAACGAAGTGCTGGCGGACGCCGGCATGACGGCATCGCAGATCGACTGGCTGATCCCGCACCAGGCCAACATCCGCATCATGAAAAGCACCGCCAGGAAGCTCGACCTGCCGATCGAAAAGATGGTCGTCACCGTCGACCAGCACGGCAATACCTCGGCCGCATCGGTACCGCTGGCGCTCGACAGGGCAGTGCGCGATGGCCGCGTGAAGGCAGGCGATAACGTCATGCTCGAAGCGGTTGGCGGCGGTTTCACCTGGGGCGCTGTCCTCTTCAAGATGTAAGAACCAGCACGGAGAACACCAGTTCATGAGTAAATTTGCATTCGTATTCACCGGCCAGGGTTCGCAGGCCGTCGGCATGCTCGGCGGTTTCGCCGGCAACGCCATCGTCGACCAGACCGTCGCCGAAGCGTCGGAAGCGCTCGGCTTCGACCTCGGCAAGCTGATCGCCGAAGGCCCGAAGGAAGACCTCGACCTGACCACCAACACCCAGCCAGTGATGCTGACGGCCGCCGTTGCCGTGTACCGCGCCTGGATCGCGGCCGGCGGCGCCAGGCCGTCGGTCGTTGCCGGACACAGCCTGGGCGAATACTCGGCGCTGGTAGCGGCCGGCGTGATCGCCTTCAAGGATGCGGTGCCGCTGGTGCGCTTCCGCGCCCAGGCAATGCAGGAAGCGGTGCCGGTCGGGCAGGGCGGCATGGCCGTCATCCTCGGCCTGACGGCTGGCGCCGTGCGCGCCGTGTGCTTTGAGGCGGCCGCGGCCGATCCATCGCTGGTGGTCGAGCCGGTCAACTTCAACGAACCGACCCAGATCGTCATCGCCGGCCACAACGCCGCGGTCGACCGCGCCTGCGAACTGGCCAAGGCGGCCGGCGCCAAGCGCGCCATGCGGCTGTCGGTGTCGGCGCCGTTCCACTCGTCGCTGCTCAAGCCGGCGTCGGACCGCCTGCGCGACTACATGGAAAACATCACCTTCAACGCGCCGCAGATTGCCCTGATCAACAACGTCGACGTGGCGGTCGAAACCGATCCGGCCCGCATCAAGGACGCGCTGGTACGCCAGGCCGCCAACCCGGTGCGCTGGGTCGAGACGATGCAAAAGATGGCAGCTGACGGTATCACCCAGGTGATCGAATGTGCGCCAAGCAAGGTGCTGGTCGGCATGGCCAAGCGTATCGACGCCAACCTGGCCGGCGATGCGCTGGTGGACCAGGCGTCTCTCGAACGCGTGCTGTCCACATTGAACGCGTAAGCTGAGAACAGAACTCTGGAATAAAAGGACAATAATGAACCTGCAGAACCAAGTCGCCCTCGTTACCGGCGCATCGCGCGGCATCGGCAAGGCCATCGCCCTTGAACTGGCCCGCCAGGGCGCCAGGGTCGTCGGCACCGCCACGTCCGAATCGGGCGCCGCGGCCATTGCCGACTACCTCGCCGAATTCGGCGGCAAGGGCGCCGTACTGAACGTGACCGACGCCGCTGCCTGCAGCGCCGTCGTCGACGATGTGCAGAAGTCGTTCGGCAGCCTGTCGATCCTGGTCAACAACGCCGGCATCACCCAGGACCAGCTGGCGATGCGCATGAAGGACGAGGAGTGGGACAGCGTCATCGCGACCAACCTGAGCGCCGTCGGCCGCATGTCGCGCCTGGTACTGCGCGGAATGATGAAGGCAAAACAAGGGCGTATTATTAACATTACCTCGGTGGTCGGCGCTTCCGGCAACCCTGGCCAGATGAACTACGCGGCGGCCAAGGCCGGCGTGGCAGGCATGAGCCGCGCGCTGGCGCGCGAGATCGGCAGCCGCAACATCACCGTCAACTGCGTCGCCCCAGGCTTCATCGATACCGACATGACCAAGTCGCTGTCGGAAGACCAGCACGCCTCGCTGCTGACCCAGATTCCACTGGCGCGCCTCGGCGCACCGGAAGATATTGCCCACGCCGTCGCCTTCCTGGCCGGGCCGCAAGCGGCTTACATCACCGGCACCGAACTGCATGTGAACGGCGGCATGTACATGAATTGATGGAATGCCTGCCGCTGTTGAGTTGCCGTGGCGCAAGCCTGGCACCGATGGCGGCTAGATCTCACCATTTAGCAGCACTTTCGGTTGAATTCGCGTCATACGCCGAAATTAGTTTTTAAGCGCGCAAACCTGCTAAAATGCGCGCACTTTCCGTAACACACACAATGGAGCCAAAACATGTCGGATATCGAACAACGCGTTAAAAAAATCGTCGCTGAGCAACTGGGTGTTGCCGAAGCGGACATCAAGATCGAATCGTCGTTCGTCGACGACCTCGGTGCTGATTCGCTCGACACCGTGGAGCTGGTGATGGCGCTGGAAGATGAGTTCGAAATGGAAATCCCTGACGAGCAGGCAGAAAAGATCACGACCGTGAAGCAAGCAATCGACTACGCTACCGCGCACGTCAAGGCCTAAGCTTTATCGTTTTTGGGAGAAATCGCTTGAGCCGTTCACGAAACCGTCGTGTCGTTATTACCGGCCTGGGCTGCGTCTCACCTATCGGCAACACCATTGCCGATGCGTGGAGCGCCGCCCTGGCAGGCAAGTCGGGCATCGCCAATATCACCAAGTTTGACGCGTCGACGTTCTCTACCCACTTCGCTGGCGAAGTCAAAGGGTTCAACGTCGAAGAGTACATGCCTGCCAAGGAAGCACGCCATATGGATACGTTTATCCATTACGGCATGGCAGCCGGCATCCAGGCGCTGAAGGACTCGGGGCTGGTGGTTTCCGAAGAGAATGCCGACCGCATCGGCGTGATCGTCGGCTCCGGCATCGGCGGCCTGCCGCTGATCGAAGACACCAAGCAGGATTACGACAAGCGCGGCCCGCGCCGCATTTCGCCGTTCTTCGTGCCTGCCTCGATCATCAACATGATCTCCGGTAACCTTTCGATCATGTACGGCCTGCGCGGCCCGAACCTGTCGATCGTGACGGCCTGCACCACCGGCCTGCACAGCATCGGCGCGGCCGGCCGCCTGATCGAGTACGGCGATGCCGACGTGATGATCGCCGGCGGCGCCGAAGCCACCATTTCGCCACTTGGCCTGGGCGGTTTCGCCTCGGCCCGTGCACTGTCCTCGCGCAACGACGATCCGTCGACCGCATCGCGTCCATGGGACCGCGACCGCGATGGTTTCGTGCTGGGCGAAGGCGCCGGCGTGATGGTGCTGGAAGAGTACGAGCACGCCAAGGCGCGCGGCGCCCGCATTTATGCGGAGCTGCTGGGCTTTGGCATGAGCGCGGATGCTTACCACATGACTTCGCCTGTCGAAGACGGTAGCGGCGCCAGCCGTTGCATGGTCTCGGCACTCAAGAATGCGGAAGTCAACCTCGACCAGGTTCACTATGTCAATGCGCACGGCACCTCGACGCCGCTGGGCGACGTAGCCGAAGTGCAGGGCATCAAGAAGACCTTTGGCGACCATGCGCAGAAGCTGGTCGTCAATTCGACCAAGTCGATGACCGGCCACTTGCTGGGCGGCGCCGGCGGCCTCGAAGCGGTGTTCACGGCGCTGGCGATCCACCACCAGGTGTCGCCACCGACGATCAACATCTTCAACCAGGATACTGCTTGCGACCTGGACTTCTGCGCCAACACGGCGCGTGAAATGAAGATCGACATCGCGGTGAAGAACTCGTTTGGCTTCGGCGGTACCAACGGTACCCTGGTGCTCGGCAAGATCTGATTTAGACTGAACCTAATGCGCCAATCCGTGTCATACGGGTTGGCGCAATAGTAAGCGCCGGCATCTTGCCGGCGTTTTTCTTTTCGCCCGACACTTTGCAGCCGGCGCGCGCATCACCACCAAGCACCCATGTCCATTGCGGTTTCAGCCGTCGTCAAGCCGTCGCGCTTATTGCGCGGGGCCCTCGCCACCTATGCCGCGGCAAACCTTGCCGTGGGCGCCGCCGTGCTGTCTTGTGCGCCGGGCGCTTTCCGCGCGCCGCTGTTGATCGCCGCCTGTTGCCTGGTCGCGGCGGCCGCCGCGATGGCCGCGCTTGGCCCAGCCGGAAAGATGCGCCGGATTGATATATCTGGAGTCGGCGAGATGCATGTGACGGTACAACAGAAACAGGCGGAAACGGGCATGCACAACATGCCGTGCAAGCTGCTGCCGGGCTCTGCTGTATGGCCCCGTTTGCTGATGCTGAGGGTGCTTGGCGAGGATGGGAAGGCAGCGCTTGTGGCGGTGTTTGCGGACAGCGTCAGCGCGGAAGAGTTCCGCGCATTGGCGGTGGCGATTCGTGCAATTGGCGGACAGGAAACGCCGGATCAGGTTTTCTTCGGACCCCACAAAATACTTTGAACTTATTGCAACGGGCCAACTCTTATGCATAGGGACGCGCCCATGCCGCAGCCAAGAGGACATGGTCAGTGACGACAGAACGCGAGGGTGATCAACTGCTGGTTGAGCGCGTCCAGGCGGGTGACCGGCAGGCGTTTGACCTACTGGTCGGCAAGTATCAGCGCAGGCTGATGCGGCTCGTGTCGCGACTTGTCCATGACCCGGCCGAGGCTGAAGACGTAGTACAGGAAACTTTTATCAAGGCGTACCGCGCCTTGCGGCACTTCCGCGGCGATTCCGCATTCTATACATGGCTGTACCGGATCGGAATCAACACGGCAAAGAATTTTCTCGTCACACAGGGCAGGCGCGCGCCGACCTCGACCGAGGCGGATGCGGAGCGCGCCGAAGCGTTTGACGATGCGGACAGCTTGCGGGACATAAACACACCCGAGTCCTTATTGGCCAGCAAGCAGATCGCCCACACGGTCAACGCCGCGATGGAAGCCCTGCCGCTGGAGCTGCGGACGGCGATCATCCTGCGTGAAATTGAAGGTTTGAGCTACGAAGAAATATCCGAAGTCATGGCATGCCCGATCGGTACGGTGCGAAGCCGGATTTTCCGGGCGCGCGAGGTGATCGCGGAAAAATTAAGGCCGCTGCTTGATTTTCCGGTTGACAAGCGACATTAGGTGTAGCGATGATCGTAATACTCGGTATGGAACATGGATCACACATCTACTGTGATGGAACTACTGATGGATACCCACAAAAAAATCCGCGAGCACATCTCAGCCTTGTCCGACGGCGCGCTTCCCGCGGCCGACCTCGAGCTGGCGTTTGCCGCGCTCCAGGGCGCTGACGGCCAGCACGCGTGGAACACCTATTTCCGTATCGGCGACGAGCTGCGCGCGCAAGCGACGCCCGGACTGTCCGAAGGGTTCGCGGAGCGCCTGGCCGAACGGCTGGCGGCCGAGCCTGCCCACACCAGGCGGGTTGCCGCCACCGGCGCCGCCGCACCGGCGCGCGCGGCCGACGGCACGCCGGCCGAGGCAAGCAGCAAGCCTGCCATCATCAGCGCCCCGTAAGCCCATGACAGCGGCCGCGCCGCTCGGCGCCGCCGCGACAAGCCGCCGGATTTGGCTTAACATGGCGACAATATCGGCCCTGACCATTTCCTTCCATGATCCATACACTTTCCGCTGGCAGCAAGCTGCTGTCCGCCGCGCTGGTTGCAGGCGCGGGCTGGTTGTTCACCCCGGCCGCCGTGCTGGCCCAGCAGCCCGCCGCAGCGCTGGTGACCGGCTTGCCTGACTTTACCGACCTGATCGACAAGGTCGGGCCCGCGGTCGTCAACATCCGCACCACCGAGAAGGTCAAGCCCGGCCAGGGCGGCCCCGACGAAGAGATGCAGGAATTCCTGCGCCGCTTCTTCGGCGTGCCAGGCATGCCGCGCCGTGGCGCTCCGGGACCGGAAGAGGTTCAGCGCGGGATAGGGTCCGGCTTCATCATCTCCAACGATGGCTTGGTGCTGACCAACGCCCATGTGGTCGAGGGCGCCGACGAGGTGCTGGTCACGCTGACCGACCGCCGTGAATTCAAGGCCAAGGTGCTGGGCGCCGACAAGCGCTCCGATGTGGCGGTGCTGAAGGTAGACGCGACCCGTTTGCCGAGCCTGGTCGTGGGCGATTCGGGCAAGATCCGTGTCGGCGAGTGGGTGATCGCGATCGGCTCGCCGTTCAACCTCGAAAACTCGGTTACCGCCGGCATCATCTCGGCCAAAGCGCGCGATACCGGCGACTACCTGCCGCTGATCCAGAGCGACGTTGCGGTCAATCCCGGCAATTCGGGCGGCCCCTTGATCAACATGCGCGGCGAAGTCATCGGCATCAACTCGCAGATCGCCACCTTGTCGGGGGGCTATAACGGCATTTCGTTCGCCGTGCCGATCGACGAGGCGATGCGCGTTGCCGACCAGTTGAGAAAGAGCGGCAAGGTGACGCGCGGGCGGATGGGCGTGCAGATCGCCGAAGTGAGCAAGGAAGTGGCGGAATCGCTGGGACTGGGCAAGGCGCGCGGCGTCGAGGTGTCGCTGGTGGAGCAGGGCGGTCCGGCCGACAAGGCCGGCATCAAGGTCGGCGATATCATCATGCGCTACAACGGCCAGCAGATCGAGCGCAGCGCCGACCTGCCACGGCTGGTTGGCGCGAGCCAGATCGGCAGCCGCGCGGTCGTGACCGTATGGCGCAAGGGCCAGCAGCAGGATATCGCGGTCAACATCGCGGAGCTGGAAGAGGATCGTCCGGGCAAGCCGGCGCCAACGACGCCACGTGCGGAGGCCGCACCGAACGCGCTGGGCCTTGCGGTGTCCGACCTGGCCGAGGCGCAGCGCAAGACGCTGCGGCTCGAAGGCGGCGTGAAAGTCGACGCCAGCACCGGCGCGGCGGCCGCGGCTGGCCTGCGCGCGGGCGACCTGATCCTGCAGGTGAACAATGTGGACGTCAAGGATGCCCGCCAGTTCAATGCGATGGTTGCAAGGCTCGATCCGAAGAAGAGCGTCGCCCTGCTGGTGCGGCGCGAAAATACGACGCGCTACGAAGTGATCAAGCCGCGCCAATAATCCCAAGTCCAACCCGGCAGCGCGGGCGGTGTCGCCGAGCAGGTGGCCCGCAGGCGCTGTCGCCTGTCTTTCTCTCATGATCAAATTTACTCTTTACTCGCGCAGCTACTGCCATCTCTGCGATGACATGCTCGATGCCCTGAATGCCATGCAGGACGGGGCGACCCGTTTCGATGTCGAGGTGGTCGATGTCGATGCCGACGAGGCGCTGGTGGCGCGTTTCGATGAACTGGTGCCGGTGTTGTATGGCGACCTGGCGAAGCCTGAGTTGTGCCATTATTTCCTGGACCCGGATGCGGTGCGGGCATATATCCGCTCCGTGGCATAGCCGGCATGGCGGATTGCGCGCGTCGCGCTCCATCCACCCTGCGGGCTTCGGGCGGGCGGATTGTTGCATTAATGTAAAAATTCACGCCTAATCCGGGCCCTGACCCGGTGCTGCCCTCTATTAACCGGGCTTTCTACCGCTAAATCCGGTAAAATGCGGGTGGTCGGAAAAGCTGCTGGCATTCAAGTCAGCCTACCGATCGATAAAAGGCGCTCGCCTGGGGATTGCCATGCCCCCCTCGGAGCGCTTTTTTTGTATGGCGCCGCGCATTGGCGCGCCCCGGCTTCGGCCCCCGTCCTTCCTACTGGTTTTGAGTTTTGTTAATGAACAACATACGTAACTTCTCCATCATCGCCCACATCGACCACGGCAAGTCGACCCTCGCCGACCGCATCATCCAGATCTGCGGCGGCTTGTCCGACCGCGACATGGAAGCGCAGGTGCTCGATTCGATGGACCTGGAGCGCGAGCGCGGCATTACCATCAAGGCCCAGACGGCAGCGCTGCACTACAAGGCGCGCGATGGCGTGGTGTACAACCTGAACCTGATCGACACGCCGGGCCACGTCGACTTCAGCTATGAAGTCTCGCGCTCGCTGTCGGCCTGCGAAGGCGCGCTGCTGGTGGTCGATGCATCCCAGGGCGTGGAAGCCCAGACCGTGGCCAACTGCTACACCGCGCTCGACCTGGGCGTGGAAGTGGTGCCGGTCCTCAACAAGATCGACTTGCCGCACGCCGACCCGGCCAACGCGATCGCCGAAATCGAAGACGTGATCGGCATCGACGCGGCCGACGCCGTCAAGTGCTCGGCCAAGAGCGGCCTGGGCGTCGAAGACGTGCTGGAATCGCTGATCGCCAGGGTGCCGCCGCCGAAAGGCGACCCGGCCGCGCCGCTGCAGGCGCTGATCGTCGACTCGTGGTTCGATAACTACGTCGGCGTGGTGATGCTGGTGCGCGTGATGAACGGCACCCTGAAACCGAAAGATAAAATCCTGCTGATGGCGACCGGTTCGCCGCAGCTGGTCGAGAGCGTCGGCGTATTTTCCCCGCGTTCGGTGTCGCTGCCGGAAATCTCGGCTGGCCAGGTAGGCTTCGTCATCGCAGGCATCAAGGAACTGAAGGCCGCTAAAGTGGGCGACACGGTCACCCACGTGGCGCGTCCGGCCGCCGCACCGCTGCCAGGCTTCAAGGAAGTCCAGCCGCAGGTGTTCGCCGGCCTGTTCCCGGTCGAAGCGAACCAGTACGACGCGCTGCGCGATTCGCTGGAAAAGCTGAAGCTGAACGACGCCGCCCTGATGTACGAGCCGGAAGTATCGCAGGCGCTGGGCTTCGGCTTCCGCTGCGGCTTCCTCGGCCTGCTGCACATGGAGATCGTGCAGGAGCGCCTGGAGCGCGAATTCGACATGGACCTGATCACCACGGCGCCGACCGTGGTGTACGAAGTGGTGATGCGCGACAACTCGATCGTCAAGGTCGACAACCCGTCCAAGATGCCGGAACCGACCCGCATCCTGGAAGTGCGCGAGCCGATCGTCACCGTCAACCTGTACATGCCGCAAGAGTACGTGGGCTCGGTGATCACGCTGTGCATCGGCAAGCGCGGCGTGCAGATGGACATGAGCTACCACGGCCGCCAGGTCAAGCTGGTCTACGAAATGCCGATGGCCGAAATCGTGCTCGACTTCTTCGACAAGCTGAAGTCGACCTCGCGCGGCTACGCGTCGATGGACTACGAGTTCAAGGAATACCGTGCGTCGGACGTGGTCAAGGTCGACATGCTGATCAACGGCGAGAAGGTCGACGCGCTGGCGATCATCGTCCACCGCGCCAACGCAACTTACCGCGGCCGCCAGGTGGCCGCCAAGATGCGCGAATTGATCCCGCGCCAGATGTTCGACGTCGCGATCCAGGCCGCCATCGGCGTCAACGTGATCTCGCGCGAGAACGTCAAGGCGCTGCGCAAGAACGTGCTGGCCAAGTGCTACGGCGGCGACATCAGCCGCAAGAAGAAACTGCTGGAGAAGCAGAAGGCCGGTAAGAAACGCATGAAGCAAGTGGGCTCGGTGGAGATCCCGCAAGAAGCATTCCTGGCAATTTTACAAGTGGACGATAAATGAACCTGCAAATGATCTTGGGTAATTTTGCATTGATCCTGTTCGTGGCGATGGTCTTCACGGGCATTATCTGGTTCCTGGATATCTTCTACTTTGCCAAGCAGCGCCGCATTACCGCCGACAAGGCGCTGGCCGCGTTCGACGCGCGCAACGCCAAGCTGACCGCCGAAGGCCTGAAGATCGATAACACCAGCCGCCAGGCGATCGAAACGGCGCTGCTGCGCCAGCCGACCTGGATCGAATATTCGGGCAGCTTCTTCCCGGTGATCGCGCTGGTGTTCTTCCTGCGCTCCTTCCTGTATGAGCCGTTCAAGATCCCGTCGAGCTCGATGGTCCCGACCCTGCTGGTGGGCGACCTGATCCTGGTGAACAAGTTCACCTACGGCATCCGCCTGCCGGTGCTGAACAAGAAGGTCGTCGACGTCAACAACCCGCAGCGCGGCGACGTGATGGTGTTCAAGTATCCGAACGACATGAGCCAGGACTACATCAAGCGCGTCGTCGGCGTGCCGGGCGACACCATCGTCTATGAAAACAAGCGCCTGAGCGTCAATGGCCAGCCGGTCGCCTACACGCCGCTGGACGACTACCTGGACGACGAAAGCCCGGTCTACCACAAGCAGCTGGTCGAGAACCTGACCGGCGTGCCGCACCGCATCCTCAATTCCGACAACAAGCCAGGCGTCGAAGTCGCCATCGTCGAGAATTTCCCGAAACGCGAAGCGTGTGATTTTTCCTACGAAAAATTTACCTGTACCGTTCCTGCGGGCAATTACTTTATGATGGGCGATAATCGGGACCACAGTCTCGACAGCCGTTACTGGGGTTTTGTTCCTGACAAGAACATTGTCGGCAAGGCGTTCTTCGTCTGGATGAACTTCAGTAACCCAAAACGCATTGGCGGGATACACTAGTCTGAAGGAAAAGCAGATGGTTTCTTATGTTTTTGGCAAATACCAGCGCGGCGTCTCGCTGACCGGCCTGATCCTCGTATTGGCGATCATGGGGTTTATCGCGATCATCGCCATGAAAACAGTGCCGGCGTATGCGGAGTATAGTGCGGTAAAGGATGGCATCGCCGTAGCCAAGGAGGCCGGCGGAACGGTGCGTGAAATGCAGCTGTCGTTCGATAAGAATGCCGACATTAACAATGTCGATGCGATCAAAGGACGCGACCTTGTCATCAGCAAGGAAACCGGCGAAACGGAAATCAGCTTCGAATACGAAAAGCGCATTCCGCTGGTTTCCAATGTCAGCCTGCTGATCGATTTCGCGGGCACGACGGATAAAAGCGGGGCAGTAGCCCAGAAACCGGCAAACGAGTAAGGCTGCCCAACCAAGATTATCGACAATGAATTTACCGTTACTGCAGACACGCTTAGGTTACACGTTCCAGGATGCTGGCCTGTTGCAGCAAGCCTTGACGCACCGTAGCCACAGCAGTTTGCATAACGAACGGCTTGAGTTCCTCGGCGATTCGATCCTCAACTGCGTGGTGGCCTCGGTCCTCTACGAGCGCTTCAACGCGCTCGACGAAGGCGACCTGTCGCGCCTGCGCGCCAACCTGGTCAAGCAGCAGTCGCTGTACGAAATCGCGCAGAAGCTCGAGCTGTCGCAGTTCCTGCGCCTGGGCGAGGGCGAACTGAAGTCGGGCGGTTTCCGCCGTCCGTCGATCCTCGCCGATACCCTCGAAGCGCTGCTCGGCGCGATCTTCCTCGACGCCGGCTTCAACGCCGCGCGCGACGTGATCCGCGCCTTCTACATCCCGATCCTCGACACGGTCGACCCGCGCACGCTCGGCAAGGACGCCAAGACCCTGCTGCAGGAATTTTTGCAAAGTAAAAAAATCTCGCTGCCGACCTATAACGTCGTCGCCACCCACGGCGCCGCGCACAGCCAGGAATTCGAGATCGAATGCCTGGTGCCCAAGCTCGGCATCCAGGTGTACGGCCGTGGCGGCAGCCGCCGCGCCGGCGAGCAGGCCGCGGCCCGCCTCGCGCTCGACGCCGCCGAACAGGCGCTGGCCAAAGCGCCAGGCGGCGCACGCAAGTCCAAACCACGCACCGCCCAGCTCAAGCTGGCCGGCATCGCCACCATCCAGAGCAGCGAAGCGCCGGCCGACGTGCCAGCCAACGCCGCTGCCGATGGCAAGGCTCCGAAACAAACGCATCCAGAAACGAAGTCAGCATGAACACCACAAGCACCCCAGACAACTTCCGCTGTGGCTATATCGCCATCGTCGGCCGCCCGAACGTCGGCAAATCGACCCTGATGAACCAGCTGATCGGCGCCAAGGTGTCGATCACCTCGCGCAAGGCGCAGACCACGCGCCACCGCATCACCGGCATCCAGACGCTGGACGACGCGCAATTCATCTACGTCGACACGCCGGGCTTCCAGACGCGCCACTCGAACGCGCTGAATAACACGCTGAACAAGACGGTCACGAACACCCTGGTCTCGGCCGACGTCATTTTGTACCTGATCGAAGCGGGCACCTTCGGCCCGGCCGACCAGCAAGTGATCGACCTGCTGCCGCCGGACGTGCCGGTGATCCTGGTGATCAACAAGGCCGACCGCGTCAAGGACAAGGCGGCGCTGATGCCGTTCGCGCAGAACGTCGCCTCGAAATTCAGTTTCGCCGCGATCGTGCCGGTGTCGGCCAAGCTGCGCTTCCAGCTCGACGCGCTGCAAAACGAAATCAAGCGTTTCATGCCTGAGAACCCGCCGGTGTTCGGCCCGGACGACATTACCGACCGCAGCGAGAAATTCCTCGCCTCGGAAATCGTGCGCGAAAAGCTGTTCCGTTTAGTGGGCGACGAACTGCCTTACACCAGCACCGTCATGATCGAGAAGTTCGAGCAGGAGGGCGACCTGCGCCGCATCTTCGCCGTCATCCTGGTCGAACGCGACACGCAAAAGTCGATGGTCATCGGGAACAAGGGCGCGCGCCTGAAGGAAGTCTCGACCCAGGCCAGGCTCGACATGGAAAAGCTGTTCGGCGGCCCGGTGTATCTCGAGATCTGGGTCAAGGTCAGGTCCGGCTGGGCCGACAACGAAGCAGGCCTGCGCGCCTACGGCTACGAGTAAGCGCACGAGGCCACCAAGCAGGCATGCCGACCCTCGACGCCGATACGACTGTCACCGCGCCTGCGCCGCGGCGTTTGCGCGCCCCGGCGCGCGACCACCGGATCCTCGGCCAGCCCGGATTCGTCCTGCACAGCTATCCGTATAAAGAAACCAGCCTGATCGTCGACCTGTTCACGCGCGACTTCGGGCGTATCGGCGTGGTGGCGAAAGGCGCCAAGCGCCCGCACTCCCAGCTGCGCGGCGCGCTGCAAACCTTCCAGCCGCTGTCCACCTCGTGGAGCGGCAAATCCGAACTGCGCACGCTGATCGACGCCGAGTGGGTAGGCGGCATGCTCCCGCTCGAAAAGACCGCGCTGCTGTGCGGCTTTTACCTGAACGAACTGCTGGTCAAGCTGCTCGCGCGCGACGACCCGCATCCCGTATTGTTCGACCAGTACGTCTCCACCCTGAACCAGCTGGCCCACAACGAACCTGCGCAGACGGTCTTGCGAAAATTCGAACGGGCCTTACTTAAGGAGACTGGCGTCGCCGCCGACCTGACCCGCTGCACCAGCACGCGCGGGCCGGTGGGCGCGACCCAGGACTACGTGGTCGATCCCGAGCGCGGACCGCGCGTTGCGCGCGTCTCCGACACCTGGCCTGTCGTCAGCGGCAAGACGCTGATCGACATGGAAAATGAAGATTACCTCGACCCGGTCACGCAGATGCAAAGCAAGCAGCTGATGCGCTTTTTGCTCGCCTACCAGCTGGGCGGCGCAACGTTGAACACCCGCCAGATCCTGATCGACCTGATGCAGCTATAGTTAACCAAGAAAAAACGCCATGAGCTTCCTGCAACCTACCGGCCCTGTCATCGACCTGGGCGTCAACATCGACCACGTGGCGACACTGCGCAATGCGCGCGGCACCGTCTACCCGGACCCTGTGCGCGCGGCGCTGCTGGCCGAACAGGCCGGCGCCGACGTCATCACGCTGCACCTGCGCGAGGACCGCCGCCACATCAAGGACGCCGACGTGGTCGCGATCCGCCCGCAGCTGATGACGCGCATGAACCTGGAAGCCGCGGTAACGCAGGAGATGATCGACTTCGCATGTTCGATCCGCCCGCAGGATGTTTGCCTGGTGCCCGAGCGGCGCGAGGAAGTCACGACCGAAGGCGGGCTCGATGTGCTGCGCTACTACAACGAGGTCGAGGCAGCCGTCAAGCAGCTGCAGGCCGAAGGCATCCGTGTCAGCCTGTTCATCGACGCCGACGCGCAGCAGATCGCCGCGGCAGCGGCAGTCGGCGCGCCTGTGATCGAACTGCACACCGGCCGCTACGCTGAAGCGCATGGCGCCGAACTGGCGTTTGAACTGGACCGCATCAAGGCAGGCGCGCGCGTCGGCGTCGAGCATGGCCTGAAGGTTAACGCAGGCCACGGCCTGCACTACACCAACGTGCAGGCGATCGCCGCGATTGGTGACATCGGCGAGCTGAATATCGGCCACGCGATGGTCGCCCACGCGGTGTTCGCGGGCTGGGAAAACGCGGTGCGCGAAATGAAGGCGATTATGGTCGCCGCGCGCCTCGGCGTATCGCTGGCGCAGGTAAAATGATTTACGGGATCGGCACCGACATCGTCCAGATCTCGCGCATCGAGGCAGCCCTCGCGCGCAACGGCGACCGTTTCGCCGGGAAGATCCTGGGCCCGGAGGAGCTGGTCAAATTCCACGCCCGCCGCGCCAAGCACGAGTTGCGCGGGATGCGTTTCCTGGCCACGCGGTTCTCGGCCAAGGAAGCCTTTTCGAAGGCGATCGGGCTGGGCATGCGCATGCCGATGACGTGGCGCTCCGCGCAAATGCTGAACGCCCCCGGCGGCAAGCCGGTGATCGTCTGCAGCGGCAAGCTGGAAGAATTCATGCGCAAGCACAGGCTCAGTGCACAGGTGACGATCAGCGACGAAGCCGACTACGGCGTCGCCTTCGTCATCGTGACGCAAGAGCCGGCAGCGACGAACAGCATCGAGTAAGCGAATGACTGAAGCCACCCCTGAAGCCACTCCCGGCGCGCTGCCGCCGCCAGCGCCGGGTGCCCGCGAACTGGTACTGGCCACGGTAACCAAGCTGCCCAACCTCCCGGGCGTGTACCGTTACTTCGACGCCAGCGACGCCGTGCTGTACGTCGGCAAGGCGCGCGACCTGAAAAAGCGCGTATCGAGCTACTTCCAGAAGAATCTGTCGAGCCCTCGGATCGCAATGATGGTCGAGCGCATCGCGCGCCTTGAGACCACGGTGACCAGCAGCGAAGCGGAAGCGCTGATCCTCGAAAGTAACCTGATCAAGTCGCTCAAGCCGCGCTACAACATCTTGTTCCGCGACGATAAATCTTATCCCTACCTGAAGATCAGCGGACAGGAAGTGCCGCGCATGGCCTACTACCGCGGCGCGGTCGACAAGAAGAGCCAGTACTTCGGGCCTTTCCCGAGCGCGTGGGCGGTCAAGGAATCGATGCAGGTGCTGCAGAAGGTCTTCATGCTGCGCACCTGCGAAGACAGCGTGTATTCGAACCGCACGCGCCCATGCCTGCTGCACCAGATCGGCCGCTGCAGCGGACCGTGCGTGGAAGCGATCAGCGTGGCGGACTACCGAATCGACGTCGACAACGCGGCCAAGTTCCTGCGTGGCCGCCAGTCGGAAGTGCTGGCGGACCTTGAAGCGAAGATGCAGGCGTTCGCGATGGACCTGAAGTTCGAACAGGCGGCGACGGTGCGCAACCAGATCCAGTCGCTGTCGCGCGTGCTGCACTCGCAGAGCATGGAGACCACCGGCGACGCCGACGTCGACGTCATCGCCGTGGTGGTGCAGGGCGGGCGCGCCTGCGTCAACCTCGCGATGGTGCGCGGCGGACGCCACCTGGGCGACCGCGCCTACTTCCCGGCGCATGTGATCGATGCGGCGGTGGTGGCGGAGTCGCCGATGGAAGTTGAAGTGCTGGCTGCCTTCCTGGCGCAGCACTACAGCGAGAGCTTCATCCCCGGCACGCTGATTCTGAATATCGAATTCGACCAGCCCGCCCTGATAGTCGCGCTGACCGAGCAATGCGGCCATCGCATCAACCTGATCTTCCAGCCGCAGGGGCAGCGCCGCCAGTGGCTGGAGCTGGCGCAGAAGGGCGCGGAGATCGCGCTGGCGCGATTGCTGTCCGAGCAGGGCTCGCAGCAATCGCGTACGCGCGCGCTGGCCGATGCGCTGTCGCTCGACGCCGAAGACCTCGACACGCTGCGCATCGAATGCTTCGACATCAGCCATACGCAAGGCGAAGCGACGCAGGCGTCGTGTGTGGTGTTCCATCATCACGCGATGCAGAACGGCGAGTACCGCCGCTACAATATCAACGGCATCACGCCGGGCGACGACTACGCGGCGATGCGCCAGGTGCTGCAGCGGCGCTACGAAAAGGTGGCGAATGGCGACGGCGTGATGCCGGACGTCGTGCTGGTCGACGGCGGCAAGGGCCAGGTCGAAATGGCGCGCCAGGTGTTCTCGGAGCTTGGGCTCGACATCAGCCTGATCGTCGGCGTGTCCAAGGGGGAAGGGCGCCGCGTGGGGCTTGAGACCCTGATTTTCGCTGACGGCCGCGCGCCGCAGGAACTGGGCAAGGAATCGGCGGCGCTGATGCTGGTGGCGCTGATCCGCGACGAAGCGCACCGCTTCGCGATCACCGGCATGCGCGCCAAGCGCGCTAAAACGCGCCAGACGTCGCGCCTGGAAGAAATCGAGGGTATCGGCGCCAAACGCCGCCAGCGCCTGCTGGCGCGCTTTGGAGGCCTGCGTGGCGTCATCGATGCGAGCGTGGAAGACCTGATGTCGGTGGAAGGCATCTCGAACCAGCTGGCCGAAGAAATCTACAAGCAGCTTCACTAAGCACCGCTAGTGGCGCTACGTACAGCCGTCCCGTATGCATGAGCTAACTGGTTAAAACACCAAGAGCAGGGTAGACTAGCGGCGCAAGTATTTCAAACGCTAACCAGCCTGTGCGCCCCCTTATGCCTTTTAACATCCCGATTCTCCTGACCTGGTTGCGTGTAGCGCTGATTCCCCTGGTTGTAGGCGTGTATTACCTCCCGCTCCACTGGCTGCCGCGCTCCGACCAGGACCTGGCCGCGACGCTCGTGTTCATCGTTGCCGCCGTCACCGACTGGTTCGACGGCTTCCTCGCGCGGCGCTGGAACCAGACCTCCGCCTTCGGCGCCTTCCTCGACCCGGTCGCCGACAAGCTGATGGTGGCGGGCGCGCTGCTGGTGCTGGTCAACCTCGATCGCGTCGACCACTTCATCGCCTTCATCATTATCGGCCGCGAAATCGCCATTTCGGCGCTGCGCGAGTGGATGGCGCAAATCGGCGCATCGCGTTCGGTGGCCGTCAGCTCGCTCGGCAAGATCAAGACCGCCGCGCAAATGACCGCGATTCCGCTGCTGCTGTTCCATGACCGCCTGTTCAACGTGATCGACACGCAGGCAGTGGGCGAATACCTGATGTTCGTCGCGGCGATCCTGACGGTGTGGTCGATGTTCTACTACATGCGCCTGGCCTGGCCGCTGATCAAGGAGCGGGGCGCGCTGTAAGGGCAGGGCGGATGACTCGGGAAAAATAGTTTGCGCAAGCAACCTTGACAACCCGTTTAGATCATCTATAATGCCTGCCTGTTGTGACGACGCGGGAGTAGCTCAGTTGGTAGAGCGCAACCTTGCCAAGGTTGAGGTCGAGAGTTCGAGACTCTTCTCCCGCTCCAGTTTTTCGGAGCAGTCGCCGTAGCAAAAGATGAACGTTATCCTTGGAAAGCTGGCCCGTTTCTGCGATAATCGTTGTCTTGCAAATGCGGGAGTAGCTCAGTTGGTAGAGCGCAACCTTGCCAAGGTTGAGGTCGAGAGTTCGAGACTCTTCTCCCGCTCCAGTTATCTGGAAGCAGTCGTGGTGTAGTAAATAGTAAGCTCCAATGCGGGAGTAGCTCAGTTGGTAGAGCGCAACCTTGCCAAGGTTGAGGTCGAGAGTTCGAGACTCTTCTCCCGCTCCAGAATTCCTGAAACTACGCGGCCAGGCCGCGTTTTTTCTTACAGCCCCTAAAAGCTGTGCAGCAAAGTTTCTGGCGAGGTAGCAAAGAGGTTATGCAGCGGCCTGCAAAGCCGTTTAGACGGGTTCGATTCCCGTCCTCGCCTCCAGAATAGCATGCTCAAGTTATGATGAATTGAGCTGACTAAAAAAAGCCAATCTCCATTAGGAGATTGGCTTTTTTGTATTGGGAGGACTGTGGCCACCCTCTGGAGAGTTCTGGGTAGTCGCTGATGGGGTCCCACACCCGGCTATTTGCCAGGCGCCGTCATCGCGACGCGAAAGCCGATGCTGATGCCACGAAAGTTGGGTTCGTACTCTTTGCGAAATGCGGAACGCCAACTGTCCGATGTCTCGTGCCAGCTGCTTTGTAGATGGCATTGGCGACCGCCGCGCCGACGCCGCACATGCCAAGCTCGCCAACGCCCTTGGCCTTCATCGGTGACGACATCGGATCGGTCTCGTCCAGGAAAACGACTTCCTGGTATGGGATATCCGCATGCACCGGTACTTCATAGCCGGCCAGGTCGTGGTTGACGAAGAAGCCGGCACGCTTGTCGACCACCAGTTCCTGACGAGAGCGCCGAGTTAGGCAAGAGACACAAGACGCCCCCCGAGGAGGCATGCAGACCAGCGTCACGGTGGATGTTGAGCGCGAGGTGGAAACGTTATGGAAAGACGATTTTTTGAACAGGTCTTTATCAAAGCGCGGCAATTATCAACACTGCGCCGATAATGGCGACTGCGTCCTCAACCAGCGCCGCAGGCCGGTCTCTTCCAAAACTTGCAGCAAGTCGTGCGCGGGCCGTGGCGCCGCCCAACGTGCCCACCACTGCACCCATTGCGCCAAGGATCGCGCCGACGATCCATAACCCAGCACTGGTGCCGATCGTTGCACCGGCAAGCCCTCCGAGCAGGACGCGGGTTCCGAATTGGACCGGCACCTTGCGGCTCGGAGTCGTGGGCAGTTGGTCGGTAATCAGCTCCCCCACCGCCATAATGCTGAATATCCTAAACGTCGCCGATGCAGACAGTGCGTTCCGTCATGCCCACGGTGGAGATGTTTTCTCCGAACGCGCCTGGCAGTAGCGCGACCGGGGAGCCTGGGAACTGTGCGCGCCACAGTGCGTAATGTTCGCTCGCATAATGGTGGACCGCTTTTTCGGGCCCGCCGTGGAACACCTTGTCGCCCTGTTCATCGCCCTCGAGGCCCGAACGGGACAGCATCACCGGCCCTTCGCGCGATGTGTTGATGATCCCGCTCAGCACAGGCACATCTCCGACGCCGGCCATGGGCCTGGCACGGCCGGTGAACAGGGAATCAATGGCAGTAGACGTGTGCATCCGGCGCATCGCAAAGTCAGTGATGACCTGCACCAATATCGGCGATGTCTGAATGCGGCGTGACGGGAATCACGGTCGCGCCGAGCACCAGACTTGGCAGGACAGTGATGCCGCGCGCGACTGCCGCATCTTTCAACTCAGGCCTCATGCCCAGGTCGATCACCGTCAGTCCGGGCATCGATAGTCCCAGCGTCTGGGCGATGTCGAGGCAGACGTTGCAGCCGTCATGGAACAGCACCTGTGGGTTGTTGGCGCCCTCATCGCCAGCCGTGGACGCGGCGCCAATTCCGGCCAGCCAGCCCGCCAGCAAGGCCTGGCCAGATCGCACCAGCGCGTCGCCGTGGAAAAGCGTCTCGTCGCGCAAGCGTTGCAGGTCGATCCTTGCGTGCGCCAGTTCCGCCGCGTGGCCGGCAAGCCACTCTTCAAGCGACGCCGGCTGGAACTCTGCATGGAACTGAATGGCCAGCGCATGCGAACCCACCTGGAAGCCCTGGCATGGTGTGCCATCGGTAGCAGCGGCGCTGGCGAGCCCTGGCGGCAGCACGATGTTGTCGCCGTGCCAGTGCAGTACGGAGACGCCATCGATGGCTTTGAATTCACTATCTTGATCGGCGATGTTGAGGGTCGACCAGCCGATTTCCGGCGCAGCTGACCCGGCCGGACCAGTCCTGCGTTCGACTCGACCGCCGAGGGCGACAGCCATCAGTTGGGCGCCGAGGCAGACACCCAGCGTCGGACGCTGTAGTGACAGCCTCAGCGACAAGCCAGCGAGTTCATCGCGCAGCCAGGGATAGGCGTCGCTGTCGCCGGCGCCGATCGGGCCCCCAAGGATGACGACCAGATCGATGTCGCGCCATTCCGCGTCGGACAGCGGCGCCGATCCGGCATGGCGATAGCTAACGTCATATCCATGACGCTCCAGCGGCTCGGCAAAACTGCCGAGATCTTCAAAGCGGACGTGGTACAGGGCGATACACTTCATTATTGACCTCTTAAATTTGGCAACCGTCGTCGTCGCACTGTGGAGCGGCAGGGGTTTCGTGAAGCAGTTCGGCAATCCGCGCGCCCACTTGCATGTCGTCGGCCATGCCGAACTGCTGGTGCCGCAATACGCCTTGGCGGTCGATCAGCAGCAGGGTAGGGGTGCCGCGCATCTGGTACTTCTCCATGGTGCGTGGGATGCGCCCGGTGTCGGATGGCCGATCAATACCGACCGGGAAATCAATCCGGTATTCATGGATGAAGGCCTCCAGCGCCGCGGCGCCCATCACGGCGTGGTGCTCGAACACGGTATGCAACCCGAGCACCTCGACCTGATCGGCTGGAAAGACCGAACGGATTTTCTTGGCCTGCGGGATGCCGTGCGAAACGCAGCCTGGGCACAGCATCTGGAAGGCGTAGACCGCGATGACCTTGCCGCGCAGTGCGGAAAGGCTGAGCGGAGCGGGCGTGTTCAGCCATGCCGCAACCTCGAGTTCGGGCGCGGTATGTTTGTCGGTCCGGGTGTTCATTTCGCGCGCAGCTTCACTTGTGGGAAGTCGACTGGAACATCGAGCGCGACATTCACGTAGTTGGTGAACAGGTTCAGGGCGATGTGCGCCATGATTTCCATCACTTCGCCCTCGGTGATGCCCGCAGCGCGCAGGGCGTCGACGTCGTCGGCGGCGATCTTGGCGCGCTGGCGCACGACGGTGGTGACAAACGACAGCACAGCTGCAGTCTTTGGATCTTGCGACTGGCCGGCCTGTGCGGCGCTCATTTCGTCAGCCGATGCGCCTGCCTGGCGGCCCAGTGCTGTGTGCGCGGCGAGGCAATATTCGCAATCGTTGATGTCGGCAACCGCCACCGCGATCTGCTCGCCGAGCTTGGCGCCCAGGGTGCCGTTGCCGAGCGCGCCGAAGGCCGACCACATGCTGGTCAGGGCGGCCGGCGAATTGGCGACTGCGCGGAACATGTTCGGCGTTGCGCCGAATGCGGCGTGGATCTGGCCGAGCAGTGGACGCGAGGATTCTGGTGCGGTGTCGGCGGTAGTGAGGTCGATGCGGGACATGGTAGTTCCTTTTTTAAAGTGGCCAATGTGGGAGTAAAGCGGGCTGGCTATTCCTGCTTTAGTAGGAGTCCTAACTAGATAGTGCAAAAAAAAAGTTACGCGAATGCTTCCCAGTTTTGCCGCTCGTTGACCGGATCGGTGGGCTGGTGTTCGGCGCAGTCAATCCTCAGGAACGATATCGGCAACGGGGCTTTCACCAGCGCGCAGTGATGCGGCGCGGGGCTGCCGGGGAACCGGTTCGCCTCAAAGAAGCGGCACGACAGGCAAGCGCGCAATGCCGGGAAGCGCTCACCCTTCTGCAGTTGGGCAATCAGTTTAAACAGACCAATGAGCAATTCTTCCTGAACCTTGCGCTCCAGAGCAGCGGCGGCATCATCGGCGAAGCTCAGTGCCTTCGACATTTTTTCGGTCAGCACTTCGCCTTGCGCGGTCAGCCACAGGGCGCTGGCGCGTCCATCATCCTGCGCACGGGCTTTGCGGACCAGGCCTTTACTGACCAGAGCCGATACCGAATCGCTGGCGCTGGCTTT
This sequence comes from Massilia polaris, assembly GCF_012927275.1. Lineage (GTDB taxonomy): Bacteria > Pseudomonadota > Gammaproteobacteria > Burkholderiales > Burkholderiaceae_D > Telluria_A > Telluria_A polaris. Next base: position 323,536 of record NZ_JABBGG010000001.1, read on the forward strand.
CGATACCGACAGCTGCGACGCCAGCCAGGTTAATCGGACGCCCTGGGTGCGGTCCCTCAGCAAGTGAAGGATCTCGGCTTGCGTCGGATTCAGACTTTCAGCAGTCGCAAATTCCCATACTCCGGCCCGCATGACGCTCGACACGCGACCGATCGCCACGATGATCCGTGCCGATATATCTGGTGTGCCGTCCCACGGCGTTTCTGGTTTGATGTCCATGGTTTGAATTCTATCACGCGGACAAATTAAGTCAAGAGTCCTAACTAAAGGAGTTGGTGCGGGCAGAGATTGAACGCATGCCCGCAACGTTAGCAAGCGCTGGCGGAGATCGCCGAATTCGTGCCGCCCGAGTTTCACGCACAAGCCGGCGCCAGGTAGTTGCGCAGCAATGTCAGCTGCGGGGGCACACAAGAAATTGTGATGCCGTGAGCAAGAAATTCTCGTCTTTTCAAAGCGTCGCGCCTGTTGTACGGTGGAGTTCCTGCAACCCTCACGGGCGTCACCATGGCCTGGACTACCACGTGCCGTTCGGCGGGCGCAAAAATTCCAGCTACGGCGCGCGGGAACAGGGCACGTATGCGGCTGAATTATTCACCTCGGTCAAGACGGCGTAGATCGGATATTGACGGCGGCCAGGCCGCACCTTGCCTACCCGTCAAAACCAGTCTCGCCCAAGCTGCTCTTCAGGTAACCGACGAACGAGTCGATGCGGGCCGAGCGGGCGGTGTTGTGGTAATACACGGCATTGATCGATTGCCGGATTTCGACTGTGCGGTCTGGGAACAACTGCGTCAGTTTGCCCGTATGGCGGTCGTCCCGCGTCATGAAGTCGGACAGGCAAGCGATGCCGGCGCCGCTCAACGCCAATTGGCGCAAGGTCTCGCCGCTCGACGAGCGGATTGCGGGACGGATATGCAACGGCTGCCCGCTGTCGTCGAGCAGTGGCCATTCGTTGAGTGACTCAGGCTGGTTAAAGCCGAGTAGGGCGCGCTGCGCCAGTTCGGCGACGTTTGCTGGTACGCCGTGCGCGGCCAGATAGGCCGGGCTGGCCAGCACCCGGATGCGGCTGCTGCCGATCGGCGTCGCGTGTAGCGTCGAGTCCTTCAGGCGGCCGATACGGATGGCCACGTCGGTACGCCGTTCCAGCAAGTCGATGATGCCTTCACTGCTGTTGAGCTCAAGCGCGACTTGCGGATAGCGGGCGCGGTACCCGGCCACCAGGGGCGCGATCACGTGCAGCATGAAGGGCGACGCGGCATCGACCCGTAACTGTCCCGCCGGCATGCTGCGGCGGGCCGCCATCAATTCCTCGGCCGCTTCCACGGTGGCGATGATCTTGCGCGCTTGCTCCAGGTAGGCGCCACCTTCGTCGGTCAGTTCCATGCGCCGCGTGGTGCGGCGCATCAGCGTGGTCTTCAGTTTCTCTTCCAGGCGGCTCAGGGTGCGGCTGGTGGCGGAGATCGTTTGCCCCAGTTGCTCTGCCGCGGAGGTGATTGAACCACTGTCCACCACCGCGATAAAGGCCTGCATTTCGTCGAGTGTCGTCTTCATATTTTACATATTATCAAATATATTTTGCGAATACTCTGCTTTTTGAGAAAGAGTAAGGCAGGCACACTGGTCGCATTGATTGGTTCAGCCAGTCTGTTTCCCCTTCCTTCAAAGGAGTTTTACATGAGTATTCCATTATTCGGCGCGGGCACTTTCCGCTTGCAAGGGCAGGCCGTTATCGATTCGGTACGCAATGCGCTGGAGGTCGGCTATCGGGCCATCGACACCGCCCAAATCTACGCGAATGAAGCCGAAATCGGCCAGGCGATTGCCTCGGCCGGCGTGCCACGTGAGCAGTTGTTTATCACCACCAAAATCTGGGTCGCCAACTATGCCAAGGACAAGCTGATTCCCAGCCTGAAGGAAAGCCTGGCTAAGCTCCGCATCGACTACCTCGACCTGACCCTGATCCATTGGCCTGCGCCGGGCAATGGCGTGTCGGTGGAAGAGTTTATGACCGCGCTGGCCGAAGCGAAGCAACAAGGCCTGACGCGCCAGATCGGGATATCCAATTTCAACATCGAGAACGTGGCGCAGGCCATCGCCGTGCTGGGTAAGGATCTCATCGCCACCAACCAGATCGAACTGAGCCCTTACCTGCAGAACCGCAAGCTGGTGGCCTTCCTAAAGGAGCAGGGCATCCATGTCACCTCGTACATGACGCTGGCCTACGGCAAGGTGCTGCAAGACCCGGTCATCGTTGCGCTCGCCAGGCGCCACGACGCCACGCCGGCGCAAGTGGCGCTGGCCTGGGCGCTGCAACTAGGCTACTCGGTGATTCCATCGTCGACCAGGCGCGAGAACCTGGCCAGCAACCTGCTGGCGCAGCAACTGCGCCTGGGCGAGGACGACATGGCGCAGATCGCCGCGCTGGAACGGAACGGCCGGGAAGTCAGTCCGGCCGGCCTGGCGCCAGCCTGGGATTGAGGCCTGTCGAACCGGACCTGCTGCCAGCGCGGGCGACCATGTCAGGCCGCTGCACGAGACACTGCACGAGCTTGCGCGCTTCCCTGCAAATCATGCCGCTCCCCACACTTACTAATTGAGAAGGATTTCCATGAAAATCATCAAACCCTCTACCATGGCGCTCGTCATGGCCATCAGTAGCTCGTTCGCCATGGCCGCCGACGGCTGGTATCCGTCGGCCTACGGTCCCAAGGACGAGATCGGCGCCGCCAATCTGCTGAGCCCGGCGGTGGTCAGGCAAGCGGCCAGCCTCGTCAAGACCGGCAAGACGTATCCGCTGGCCGTGCCCGTCAGCAAGGACCTGCCTGCCTTCCGCCATCGTAGCTTCAAGCTGTACAACATCCAGCCGGGCGAGCAGGGCGGGCAGACGCTGGGGCCGAACAAGTTCAGCTTTAACGATGAATTGGCCGTCGCCTGGACCGGGGTAGGTACGCAACTGAACGGGATCGGCCACATCGGCATCGACAACGTCTATTACAACGGCAATAAGGCGCGGGATTTCGTCACGGTCGAAGGGGTGAAAAAGCTCGGCGTCGAGAAGGTTCCGCCGCTCGTGACGCGCGGCGTCGTGCTCGACATGACGGCCCACTTTGGCAAGGCGATCGTGCCCGGCGGTACGGTGTTCACCGTGGCCGATATCAAGGCGGTATTGAAGAAAGAGCACCTGGTCCTGCGCACGGGCGACGTCGTGCTGTTTAACACCGGCTGGCTGGAATTGATCGGTAAAGACGACAAGCAGTTCCTCGAAACGGAACCCGGCATCGACATGGCGGCCGCGCAGTGGCTGGCGGATCAAGGCATCGTTGCCTTTGGCGGCGACACCTGGGCTTCCGAGGTGTATCCCAATCCTACAGGCGAAGAATTCCCGGTCAATCAATACATGCTGGCCAAGCGCGGTATCTACAATCTCGAACTGATCGACAGCCGCGCATTGGTGCGCGATCAAGCGTGGGAATTTCTCTTTGTGCTGGGACAGCCGCTGTATGTGGGCTCCACCCAAGTCAACATCAACCCGGTGGCGATCCGATAATGACTACGCCAGCTCTTCCGCCGTTTGCCGGCCGCGGCTTTGTCGTCGCCTATCCCGGCCTGACCGCCCACAATCTCTATGCCGATGACGGCCGCAGCGTGCGCTACTTCATTACCGAAGGCGCATATGCAGGCGCGCAAGGCGTATCGCCGTTCGAATGGCGCGAGGTGGCCCCCGGCGTATTTTCGATCTCCTGGCAGGAGGCCAGTGGCGCAACCGTGGTCCACGTCGATGATTTCGTCCACGGCCTGTCCCAAACCTTCTTCACGACGCCAGATCTGCAGTTCTTCCGCATGCGGGGCACGTTGACGCCGCTGGCGCCATCGGCCGCCGCTTAAGCCAATTGGGCCGCCCTCGCCAGCTCGTTTTGCGCGGGTTCTGTGGATTGTGCGGCCGCCTTCCGCGTGGCGGCCGCATCCTCACCCCCATGCATGCGCGTTGTCGGACGAGGGGCGATGATTTCTGGATCCGCCATCGGTACAAAGCCTTAAGCAACGGACACTTGGTGACACACCCAGGATACACCCGCACTGTCTAATGAATACCTCGACGCAATATCGCTTCGACCCACTAATCAACGGAATACAACATGCTGAACCTCAACCGCGCCGCCATCCTGCTCCTGTCCGTCGTCCTTGCTTCGGGCGCCCACGCTATCGGTCCAACCGGCACCGATGCCGATTTCGGCACAGCCGTCTCCGACACCGCCGCGCAACGCACCATCGCCCTCGACGCCGGCACCAAATCGGTCAATGTGGTCAACGGCGAGACGGTCAAGTTTACCACCGGCGGCAAGAGCTTCAGCTGGCACGTCAGTACCTATCCAAACGTGAACCAGTTCGACCTGGAGAAAATCGCCCCGAAAGACGTTTCGACGGCAGGCGTCCAGGTTTATGTGTCGCCTAGCGCGCAGTACTTGGGTAACTAATCCGACGTGAACTAGCCTGAAACGCGCCGGCGCCGGGTATGCAATCGAGGTCGCGCAAAAATTGCTGGCCACGCTGTGCGAGCCGGTGCACGTGGGCGCGCTGATGGTCGATGCGCGCGTCGATATCGGCATTGCGCTGTTCCCGTCCCATGCCGACGACGCCGATGCGCTGATCCGGCGCGCCAACGCGGCGATGCATCAGGTATCACGCCGCTGACCAACTGGATGATGGAAGCCGCGTTCAGGCAAAGCCACGCTTGGCACGAAGCCGGCTTGTCGCTGGCGTTCGCGATTAACCTCTCGGCGCATGATCTGTACGATCCGGGGTTGACCGATCGCGTCCGCGGCTTGTTTTCCACCTCGGGCCTGGCGCCCGAACTGATCCAGTTCGAATTGACCGAGGGCGCCCTGATGGCCGATCCAGCCGCTGCGCTGAAGACATTGACACGCTTGAAGCGGATGGCCGTCAAACTGTTCGTCGATGACTACGGCACCGGATACTCCAGCCTCAGCTATCTGCAAAAGCTGCCAGTTGACGCGATCAAGATCGACCAGTCTGTTGTCGCGCCGATGGTGTCGAGCCATGATTCTGCCGTGATCGTTTCCGCGACGATCGAACTTGGGCGCCGCTTGTGCAAAGAAGTGGTGGCCGAGGGCGTTGAAACGCAGCCGGTGTGGGACCAGCTCATCGCTTTGGGTTGCGATATTGCCCAAGGTTACCTTATTAGCAGGCCGATGCCTGCCGCCGAGATGCAGCAATGGACACGCAACTGGATCTAGAATTCCACCAATCGTGAAGCTTAGTGCGGGCCGGCATGCGCCGGGAATCGCGGCGGCGACTGCGGGATGCGCCAACGAGAATTGCAGCGCCGCAGCCTTGATCGGCACCCCGTGGCGTTGCGCGATCGCCTTGCTTGATGAATTCGCTCCAACCTCGTGGACGGACGTGGGAGCGTGGCGCGTGCTTCAGGATTCGGAACCGCCTCAGCCTTTCAGCCAGCCGGCCACGCGGACCTGGTTCGCCGCCATCCACTGGCGCGCAGCCTCGCGCGGCAGCTTCTTTTCGACGTTCACCAGCCAGTCCATTTCGGTAACGGCGTCGAGACCGAGGTTGATGCGGGCCAGCGCCGCCCGGGTTGCCGGCGGGATCGCCTTCAAGCGGTCGCGATGGCCGACCAGCGAAGCATGGTTCACGCCGCCGAGGACGCGGCGCGGATCCTGCAGCGGCCGCAGCTTGCCGCCGCGGTTGAGGTACTGCGGCGCCCAAGTCGGGAACACGATCCAGCGCCGCTCGGCGACTGCGGCATCGTAGGCAGCGGTCCATTCGGCGGCCGTACCCGGACGGAAGCTATAGCCGAGCGCATCGAGCCCGTAGTCGCCGACCGCCTTCTGCGACAGCGTGGTGATGGCGGCGCCCGTGCCGATGCCCTGGATCAGTTTGGTCATGCGTCCAGCAACGGCAGGCTTAGCCAGGTCGGCGATGGACTTGACCTGGTCTTCCGGAACGTAGTCGGGCACGCCCCAGAAGAAACGCGCGCCGTCGTAGAGTTTTGCGACCTCTTCGGCACCGCCTCCGTAGCGGGCCCAGTAGGCGCCATGGCCTTCGGGCAGCCATGCCGCCGCCATAAGATCGAGCGCGCCCTCGGCGAGTAGCGGAAACATCTGCTCGTGCGGTCCCTGGCGCACTTCAACCGAATGGCCCAGCCGCTCCAGCACCTCATGGACGACCGCGCCGGTGACGGCATAGAAACTCAGTGAAACCTGGCCCAGCACGATCGGCGGCTTCGTGCTGGTCTGTCCCCACACCGAGCCGCTGGCGAGCGCACTCGCTCCCGCCAGCAAAATCGTACGGCGCATGGGCTTGAGCAGTTCATTGCCGGCGCCTTGTGCGGGGTGCGGACTCTCGATGAAACGATCGGAACGGTTCTCTTGGGTCATGATGATTCTCCTTCAATTTTTTAATTAGATAGGGGACGTGTTCGATGCCGCGCGCGTGAGCGCCGCCATGCCGATCACGAAGTGAACAGGACATGAGGCCGAGCACAATTGCTTGCGCGGGATGCTGCCGGAGAGGGCGGTCAGCACCGGAGCGCCGATTGTCACGGCCAATGCGTACAGGCTGACCAGCAGGCCGGCCGAGGGAGTCGACACGCCGAGGCTGGCGGCGATGGTGGGGCTTCGCCCGGCGATGACGAATTCGGTGGTGCCGATCGAACGCGGAATGCGTCAGCGCCCGAGAGTGCGAGTGGCATGGTGGTTCCTTTATGGAAGAGTGAGGACGATGGCATGCAGTCTGACGGCTCACGGCACAAAGAAAAATCTCTTGCAGGACAATACACTTTTGACTTGGAGTCACGAATGATCGACGTCGCTGCTAGCCCGCCTTCAGTGCTCCTCCCGGCACACCTGCTCATCAAGGGGCGGGTGCCGCACCCCTTGGCCGCACGGCTGATCCCCAAGCAACGCCCGGCTTCACTGGGGTAGCACCTGGACGATGACCCCGCTTGCCGTTTCTGGTCCTGGCGCCCGGTTTTTAAAACATCTTTGTTTAGGAAAACGCGGCTAAACTGCGGAGCATTTTTCAAAGTTTGTTGAGTTTCCATTACCAAATTTGTATAACTCCACTAGCTGAAGCGCCGTATCCAAGGGCGCAGGCTCGGCGGCATGCCCGTTTAGTAAATGTTGTCGAACCCGCGTCATCGGCTGTGCTTTCACGTCGCACTCTGGGACTGCCACCGGGTCCACAGTTGGCGGAAGTGCCTTTGTAGCGTCACATAAAAAAGCCCATCCATGGGCATAATGAGGAGATATCAAATGATGTTCAGGAACGTTCTTGCTTCGCGCCAGGCCTCCGGCCCGCGCGCAACGCCGATTGCCACTGCGGTCGCCTTGGCTCTGTTGAGCATTACCACGGCTCAGGCGCAAACGGCCCCGGCCGACAAGCCGGCCGAAACGCAGGTCGAAACGCAGGCCGACGCCAGCCAGGCGCCGAAGGTTGTCGTGACCGGCTACCGCTACGCGATCGAGAAGAGCCTCGACCAGAAGCGCAACGCCAATGCGATCGTCGAAGTGATCACCGCCGAAGATGTCGGCAAGTTCCCCGACAAAAACGTGGCCGACGCGCTGCAGCGCGTGCCGGGCGTGGTCGTCACCCGCAGCGGCGGCGAGGGCAAGAACGTCAGCGTGCGCGGCCTGTCGTCGGAATTGACGCTGACCCAGCTGAACGGGAATTATGTCGCCACGGCCGAATCCAACGGCGATCCTTCGCGTTCCTTCAACTACACGTTGATGCCGTCGAACATGCTGTCCAGCGCCGAGCTGTACAAGACGCCGGAAGCGCGCATCGACGAAGGCGGCATCGGCGGCACCGTGATCCTGCATACGCGCCGTCCGCTGGACGTGGAGTCCAACTCCGGCTTCGTCAACGCCGAAGGCACCTGGGCCGACACGACCAAGAAGGCCGACGGCCAGTTTTCCGGCCAGTATGCCTGGCACGACGAAAGCAATCGCTTCGGTGTTCTGGTGGGCTACACCCAGCAGAAACGCACCACCCGCACCATGGGCGCCAGCACCGAAAACTGGCAGTGGTACGGCGACAACTACAAAACGAATCCGGCAACAGACGTCAACGGCAAGGAGTCGGACCTGAACTCGTATTGGTGGGGCCAGTCGGGCTTCCACGACCAGAACGGCAAGTACTACACCAACTTCATGATGCCGACCTCGGTCAACCTCAACGTCAAGACCGAGGAGCGCGAGCGCAAGGGCGGACAGCTGACCTTGCAGTTCAAGCCGGTCCGCAACCTGAACCTGACGGCCAATTACTTCCGTTTCGACCTGTCGCAGAACTCCCAGACCAACACCCTCAAGGTGCCGGAATGGAATATTGCCCGCTATGACGGCGACGGCAACTGGCCGGGCGGCCGCCTGCTCGACGGCCTGACCTTCGACCCAAGCGGCACCATCGTCACCGGCGCGCAGTACAGCGCTCACCCAGGCAAGGCCTACTACTGCAGCGGCCAACAGGCTGCGGCGGGCGGCCTGACCAATACCGGCGGCTTCGGTCCGGACGACTGCACCATTCCAACGCCGCAGATCACCGGCAGCTACAACCGCGAAAAGGCGCGCTCGCAGGTCTTCGACTTCACGGCCGAATGGCGCGGCGAGTCGCTGGACGCCAACTTCACGGCCGGGCGTACCTGGGCCGGCGGCGGTCCGGAAATGCAATTCGGCATGCCGATCAAGCCGCGCCGCCAGAACGCCGATGGCAGCTGGGCCCTCGGCAACACCGCCACCGCCTGGGACCTTTCCGGCACGCCGACGATGACGTTCGCGCCGCAACTGATGGCGAACCTGCAAAACGGCATCGGCGAAATCGACCTCGGCTCGACCTCGTCGTCGTGGACCAAAAACAGCACCGAGCAGAAGTACGCCCAGGCCGATTTCACCTGGCACAAGGATGGCAAGTGGCTGGACTCGCTGCAGTTCGGCGCCAAGTACCGCGACGGCGGCACCCACCGCAGCACCGGCAACAACTACTGGGTTTGCAAGGGCGCCGATCCGAGCGACTACGACAAGCGCTTCCAGGCCGGATGCGATCCTACCGCCAACCGCTTCCAGGCGCAGTTCCTGTACCCTGAATCGCTGGACAATCTCGCTGGCGGCATCAGCGCCAACGCGTTCCCGGCGATTAACTATCCGGCCTACATCGGGCACCTGAACTCGACCTACGGCGAGATGCAGACCCGCAGCGAAGACAACTTCGTCTACAACGTCGAAGAAAAGATCGCGTCGGCCTACCTGCAGGCCAACATCAAGACCGAGCGCCTGCGCGGCAACGTCGGTGTGCGCCTGGTGCGCACCAGGCAGCATGCCGATTCGACGGACCAGGTCGAAAGCTACAACGACTACTTCTACGACGGTCCCGACGGCACCCCGGCGCCGTGCCGGGCGGGCGGCTTGCCGGCTGCCGGCGCGCCAGCCGGCTCGGGTTGCACCAGCGGCTTCACCAGGCTGCCGGACAGCACCGCGCGCGACTCGTCGTTTGCGGTCAGCTCGCTCGACCGCACTTACAACGACGTGCTGCCGAGCTTCAACCTGGCCTACGACCTGAGCGACACGCTGCTGCTGCGCGTCGCCGCGTCCAAGGTGGTGTCGCGTCCGAGCTACGGCGACATCGCGTCGCCGGGTGGCCTGAACTACTACAGCCAGGAGTACGTCAACGATCGCCGCCTGATCGGTGGCGGCGACCGGCAGGGTTGGTTCGGCGCGGGCAGCAACAAGAACCTGGAGCCGTACAAGGCCACCCAGTATGACCTGGGCCTGGAGTGGTACTTCCACCGCGGCTCGGTGCTCGGCGCCGGCGTGTTCCGCAAGAACGTCAGCAACTTCGCGGTGCCGGTGGTGACGGACATCTCGATGGACGTGGGCGGCCAGACCGTGACGGTGCAGAACTACGCGACCAGTGCCGGCGGCCGCGACGCGGTGTCGCAGGGGGTCGAGTTGTACGCGCAGCACACCTTGGATTCCGGCCTCGGTTTCCAGGTTAACTATACGTACAACAAGACCAACCAGGCGGCCATCGCCCTCGCGGACGGCACCGAACTCGGCAAGTCGCCGCTGGTCGGCAGCGCGAAGAACCAGGCCAACCTGACCGTGTTCTACACCACCGAGAAGTTGCTGGCGCGCGCTTCGTACAACCGCCGCGGCGAGGTCGTGAACGGCCTGGTCAATGGATTGAACGTCTATGACGAGCCGTTCAGCCAGATCGACCTGAACGTGGCGTACAACATCACCAAGCAGCTGAGCCTGACCGCTTCGGTGCTGAACCTGACCGAGGAAGAGAGCCGCGCGCACCTGGGTAACGACACCAAGGACCGCTTCTACTCCAATGGCTACGCCGGCCGTGTCGTGTACGCGGGCATGAACTACAAGTTCTAAGCCTGCTTCATCCCTCCCCGCGCCGCCGGGCCGGGGAGCTGTCTTTAACGGCCTTGCCAGCCCCTGCTGGCAAAGCCGTCTTTTCTGGATGCCACAATGAACGCGCACAACCGGATCAATAACATCACCATTGTCGGTGGCGGCAGCGCGGGCTGGATGGCCGCAGCCGCGCTGGCCACCTACCTGGGCAAGGGGGCCTCGATCCGCCTGGTCGAGTCCGAGGAAATCGGCATCGTCGGCGTCGGCGAGGCCAGCGTCCCGCACATCAGGATGTTCAACGGACAATGGCTGGGCATCGACGAAGCCGAGTTCGTCAAGCGCACCCAAGCCACGGTCAAGCTTGGCATTCAATTCAAGGACTGGAGCCGCATCGGCGACAGTTACATCCACGGCTTCGGCGCCATCGGCCGCTCGCTCGGCCCGCTGCCGTTTCACCAGTTCTGGCTCAAGCTGCACCTTGCCGGGCGCGCCGGCCCGATCGGCGACTACTCGGCGCAGACGGTGATGGCGCCGCGCGGCAAGTTCGCGCCCCGCGACAGGAATGCGCCGGCCGATTCGCCGCTGGCCGATATCGCCTATGCCTATCACTTCGACGCCACGCTGTACGCGCGCTATCTGCGCGAACTGGCGGAACAGCGCGGCGTGCAGCGCATCGAGGGCAAGATCGTCGGTGTGAACCAGCGCGCCGGCGACGGTTTCGTCGAATCGTTGACCCTGGAAAACGGCCAAGTGGTCGGCGGCGACTTGTTCATCGACTGCTCGGGTTTCCGCGGCCTGCTGATCGAGCAGACCTTGAAGACCGGCTACGTGGACTGGTCGCACTGGCTGCCGTGCGACCGCGCGATGGCGGTGCCCAGCGAGCGCACCGATCCGATCACGCCGTACACGCGCGCGAGCGCGCGCGCGGCCGGCTGGCAGTGGCGCATTCCGCTGCAGCACCGCACCGGCAATGGCTACGTGTATTCGAGCCGCTTCATCAGCGACGACGAGGCCGCCGCGACCTTGCTGGCGAACCTGGACGGCAAGGCGCTGGCCGACCCGCGGAAACTAGCGTTCACCACCGGCATGCGCAAGAAGTTCTGGAACAAGAATGTCGTGGCCCTGGGCCTGGCCAGCGGCTTCCTCGAGCCGCTCGAGTCCACCAGCATCTACCTGGCCCAGTCGGGCATCACCCGCTTGCTGAGCCTGTTCCCCACGCGCGACGCCAACCCGCTGCTGGCCGAACGCTACAACCGCGAATCCGTGTTCGAGTACGAGCGGATCCGCGATTTCCTGATCCTGCACTACAACGCGACCGAACGCGACGACACGCCGTTCTGGAACTACTGCCGCACGATGTCCATCCCGGACAGCTTGCGCGAGCCGATCGAGCTGTTCCGCCGCGATGGGCGCTACTTCCGCAACGGCGAGGATTTCTTCGCGCTGCCGAGCTGGGTCCAGGTGATGCTGGGCCAGCGCATCGTGCCGCAAGGCTACCACCCGATCGTCGACGAGATGCCCGAGGACCGGCTGATGGAATACGTCGAGGGCATGCGCACGACGCTCGCGCAGGCGGTCGCCACGATGCCGATGCACCAGGAATGGATCGACAGATACTGGAAGGCGTCCCCACCATGAGCGCGCATCCGCTGCTGCGCGCGCTCGCGCGACTGCTCCCCGTGTTCGTCCTCGCCTTTACGGCAGGAGTGGCCAGGGCGGGAGTACCGGACCGGCTTGTCATCGACAAGGGCTGGACCTTCCGCCTTGCGCCCGGCAACGCGCAACTCGGCGCGCATCCCGAAGCGGCGCCATGGCGCGCGGCGGCGGTGCCGGGCACGGTGCATACCGACCTGCTCGCCCACAAGCTGATCCCCGACCCCTATGTCGGCGCGGCCGAAGCCGGCCTGCAGTGGATCGGCCTGGCCGACTGGGAATACCGCACGCGCTTCGACGTGCCGCGCGCGGCGCGGGGCAGCGCGCGCAGCGACCTGGTGTTCGAAGGCCTCGATACCTATGCCGAGGTGTGGCTCAATGGCGACCAGCTGCTGGCGGCCGACAACGCCTTCCGCACCTGGCGCGCCCCGGTGCAGCGCAAGCTGCGCGCGAAGGGCAATGAATTGCGCATCGTGCTGCGCTCGCCGATCGCCAGGCTGCTGCCGCAGGTGCAGGCGATGCCGCACAAGCTGGCGGGCAACTACCCTTCGCCCTACGGCGACGAACCGAAGGACGCGATGACCGGCAACTTTGCGCGCAAGCCCGGCTATCACTACGGCTGGGATTGGGGCCCGCGCTACGTGACCGCCGGCATCTGGAAGCCGGTCGTGTTGCAGAGCTGGGACGCGCTGCGCATCGACGACCTGCAACTGCGCCAGGATCACGTCGACGAAGCGCGCGCCGACATCGCCGCGGTCGCGTCGCTCGACGCGGTGCGCGCCGGCCAGTTCGAGCTGCGCCTGTGGCAGACGGCGCCCGACGGCAAGCGCTCGCTGGCCGCGCAACGGCGGGTCGCCTTACATGCCGGCGCCAACCGCATCGAACTTCCCGTGCACGTCGACCGCCCGCAACGCTGGTTCCCGACCGGCTATGGTGCGCAAGCGCTGTACCGCTACCAGCTCGACGCCGTTGACGGCAAGGCCGTCACTGCCAGCACCAGCACGCGTACCGGCTTGCGCAGCGTTGCGCTGCGCCGCGATCCCGACGACAAGGGCCGCAGCTTCTACTTCGTCGTCAACGGCATTCCCGTGTTCGCCAAAGGCGCGAACTCGATTCCCTTCGACATGTTCCAGCCGCGGGTGACGAAGGCGCAGCTGCGCCGGGTGCTGCAGTCGGCGCGCGACGCCAACATGAATTTCGTGCGCAGCTGGGGCGGCGGCTATTACGAGAGCGATGCCTTCTTCGACCTGGCCGACGAACTCGGCCTGCTGGTGTGGCAGGACTTCATGTTCGGCGGCGGCATGCAGCCGGCTTACGACGACGCTTTCCGCGCCAGCGTGATCGCCGAGGCGCGCGACCAGCTGCGCCGGCTGCGCAACCATCCCAGCATCGTCCTGTGGTGCGGCAATAACGAGGAAGAAATCGCCTGGAAGTACTGGGGGCACGGCAAGACGCTGAAGGAAGCCGATCCGGTCTTCGCCGACCAGGTCTGGAAGGGCTATGTGCAGTTGTTCGGCCTAGAGCTGCGCAAGGTCGTCGCGGAAGAGGGCGGCGGCATTGGCTACTGGGCCAGCTCGCCCGGCGACGACCTGGCCGAAGTGGCCAACACGCCGGCCAGCGGCGACATGCATTACTGGGAAGTGTGGGGCAACCCGGCGCATCCGCCGGCCAAGTTCCTGGAGGTCACGCCGCGCTTCATGTCCGAGTACGGCCTGCAGGCATGGCCGGTGCAGCGCACCATCGACGCTTTCGCGCGGCGCGAGGAGCAGGGCATTGCCACGCCGGTGATCGAGGCGCACCAGAAGTTCCAAGCCGGAAAGGGCAACGCACGGCTGATGAAGTACGTGCACTATGAGTTCGGCGAACCGAAGGATTTCGCCGGTTTCGTCTACCTGAGCCAGGCCGCGCAGGCCGAGGGCATCGAGCTGGCCGCGCTGCACCACCGCGCCAGCCGCCCGTTCACGATGGGTTCGCTGTTCTGGCAGCTCAACGACGTGTGGCCGGGCGCGTCGTGGTCGGGCATCGACTGGTTCGGGCGCTGGAAGGCGCTGCAGTTCCATGCGCGCCGCTTTTATGCGCCGGTGGCGGTCGCCGCGCTGCGCGGCGCCGCAGGCACCACCTCGGTGAGCCTGCTCAACGACCGCACGCGGCAGGTGCGGGGCGAGCTGCGCCTGCGCGTGATGGCCCTCGACGGCAAGATACTGCGCGACGAGCGCAAGCCGGTCGAACTCGCGCCGCTGTCGGCGGCGAAAGTGGCCGATTACCGCGATGCCGAATTGCTCGGCAACGCCGATCCGGCGTCCACAGTCGCGGTATTCGACCTGCAGGCCGAGGGCGAGCCGGCGTCGCGCAGGGTCGTGTATTTCGCAGCGGCCAAACAGCTGGCCTGGAACCCCGCCGGGCTGCGCGCGGAACTGCGGCGCGACGGCGATGGACATGTACTCGAGATCGCGGCGTCAAGGCTGGCGCGTGCGGTCTGGATCGGCTTCGGCGATGTCGACGCCGAACTGTCCGACAACGCGCTGACCGTGCTGCCGGGCGAAAGCGTCACGCTGCGCGTGGCGTCCGCCGCCACCGGCCAGGCCCTGCGCGCCGCGCTGCACATCGAATCGCTGGCCGACGCGGTGCAAACCAATACCCCCTCCATATCACGGACTCCCTGACATGACCTACTTTTTATATGACACGCGCCTGCTTGACGTCTCCCGCCTTCGCGCCCGGGCAATCTGGATCCCGGCTGTGGCGATGCTGCTGGCCGGCGCCGCTGCCGGCGCGGCCGAACCGCGCTTCGCGACGTCGTTCGAATCGGGCGATCCGGTTCCCGCCGTGCCGGCAGGCGACGGCTTGCGGGTGAGCCTGGGCGACGGCCCGGAACGCCCGTATGCGGCCAAGCCGCGGGTGGGTTACAGCGGCACGCGCGCGCTGCGCTACACCGCCGGCGGCACCGGTGGCCGCCTCCAGCTGTTTCCAGTCGACATCGTGATCGGCGGCGACACGACGCTGTCGTGGAAAGTCCTGCCGGAAATTGTCGAAGGCGATGCCGGCGCCTCCACCGGCGTATCGCTGGACCTGGTGCTTGACGATGGGCAGCGGATATCCAGCCTGGCCCTGCGTGACAATCACGGCGTGCGCCTCGGCGCCGCCGCGCAGGCGCAATCGACAACGCTGTATCCGCAACAGTGGGCGCACAAGGCGGTCCGGCTGGGCGAACTGAAAGGGCGCCGCATCAAGGCGATCGAGCTGGAACTGCAGCCCGCGGCCGGGACCGGCGCCAGCGGCTGGCTCGACGACATCGCCATCGGCGGGCAGGCGCGCAGCGTCGCCACGCGGCCATCCGACTACGTGTTGACTACCCGCGGCACCCAGGCCAATGGCAATTTTTCGCGTGGCAATAACATTCCCGCGACGGCGATGCCGCATGGCTTCAACTTCTGGACCCCGGTCACCGACGCGAGCACGCTGGGCTGGCTGTATCGCTGGAACGAACAGAATGGTGCGGATAACCGGCCGCGGCTGCAGGCGCTGTCCCTCAGCCACCAGCCCAGTCCGTGGATGGGCGACCGCCAGACTTTCCAGGTGATGCCATCAAGCGCGCAGGGGCGCCCCGACGCCGACCGTGCGCGCCGCGCGCTGCCGTTCTCGCACGATAAGGAACTGGCCCGTGCGCACACCTATCGGGTGGACTTCGACAACGGCATCCGTGCCGAGATCGCGCCGAGCGAACGCGCGGCGGTCTTCCGTTTCCGCTTCCCGCGCGATGGCGATGCGAACTTGCTGTTTGATAACGTCGACCAGCGCGGCGGCCTGACGCTCGATGCGGCCACCCAGACCCTGCGCGGCCATACCGATACCCGCAGCGGCCTCTCCAATGGCGCCGCGCGCATGTTCGTATTTGCGCGCTTCGACCAGCGCTGGCGCGACAGCGGCCTGCTCGAGACCGGCCGGCCCACCGGCTACGTCAAGTTTTCGGCCGACAATGGCGAAGTACGGATGCGCATTGCCACCTCGCTGATTTCGGTCGAACAGGCGCAGCGCAACCTCGATCAGGAGATCGGCGACGCCGGGTTCGACACCGTGCGCGAGCGTGCGCAGGCGGCCTGGGATTCCGAGCTCGGCCGCGTGCGGGTCGAGGGCGCCAGTGACGACCAGCTGACCACCATCTATTCCAATCTCTACCGCCTGTTCCTGTATCCGAACGTCGCCCACGAAAACGTCGGCAGCGCGAAGCAGCCGGACTGGCGCCATGCCGACCAGAGCAGCTGGTCCGACAAGAATAGTGGCGGCGACGCGCTGCGCACCTCCGCCCCGCTGCGCGCCGGCAAGACTTACGTCAACAACGGCTTCTGGGACACCTTCCGCACGACCTGGCCCGCATACGCGCTGTTGGCGCCGCAACGCGCCGGCGCGATGATCGACGGCTTCCTGCAGCAGTACCGCGACGGTGGCTGGGTGGCGCGCTGGTCGTCGCCGGGCTATGCGGACCTGATGGTCGGCACCAGTTCCGACGTGGCCTTCGCCGATGCGTGGCTCAAGGGCGTGCGCGGCTTCGATGCGCACCAGGCCTACGAGGCCGCGCTGAAGAACGCGACCGCGGTCCCGCCGGTGTCGAACGTCGGCCGCAAGGGCCTGGCGCGCTCGATGTACCGCGGCTATGTGGAGTCCGCCGTCCACGAAGGTTTGTCGTGGACGCTGGAGGGCGCACTCAACGATTTCGGCCTCGCGCAGTTCGGCCGGGCCCTGGCGCGCGACGACCGGGATGCCGCGCGTGCCCGCCGCTACCGCGAGGAAGCCGAGTACTTCCAGGCCCGGGCCGCGGACTACGCCAACCTGTTCGATCCGGCCACCGGCTTCTTCCGCGGCCGCGACGCCAACGGGCAGTGGCGCCAGCCGGCAGCCAGCTTCGAGCCGCGCGAGTGGGGTGGCGACTACACCGAGGCCAACGCGTGGAACTTCGCCTTCACCGTGCCCCACGACGCCGAAGGCCTCGCCACGCTGCTGGGCGGACGCGAGGCGCTGGTGCGCCGGCTGGACCAGTTCTTCGCCACTCCGGAAACCGCTGAGCCCCGGTTTTCCGGCAGCTACGGCCAGGTGATCCACGAAATGACCGAGGCGCGCGATGTGCGCATGGGCATGTATGCACACAGCAACCAGCCCTCGCACCACATCCCCTGGATGTACGTCGCCGCCGGCCAGCCGTGGAACACCCAGCGCATCACGCGCGAGGCCGTGCGCCGGCTCTACCTCGGCAGCGAAATCGGCCAGGGCTATGCGGGCGACGAGGACAACGGCGAAATGTCGGCCTGGTACACGTTCGCGATGCTGGGGCTGTACCCGTTGCGGATGGGCTCCCCGGAATACGTGATCGGCGCGCCTGCCTTCGACCGCGCCGAGGTCCGCCTCGACAGCGGCCGCACGCTCACCGTCATCGCGCACGGCAATGGCCCCGATAAGGTCTATGTGCAATCGCTCAAGGTCAACGGCAAGCCCTGGACCCGGCCCTGGATTCGCCACGATGACATCGCCGCCGGCGCGACCCTGGAATTCGTCATGGGCAGTGCGCCATCGTCCTGGGGAAGCGATGCGGGCGCCTTGCCGGGATCGATGACCGCGCCTGGTCGCCGGCCCGCGGTAATGAAGGACCGCGCCAAAGGGGCAGCGGCAATCACCGTGGACAGCGGCGTCGCTGCCGGTGGGCTGGTCGACGACGATGCATCGACCTCGCTGTCGCTGCACGGCCGCGCGGTCGTCGGCTTCGCGTTCGCCGGTTCCACAGCGATCAGTTACTACACGATTACCGGTGGCAAAGCCCCGCCGGACAAGCTGGCCTGGACGCTTGAAGGACGCAACGGCAAGGGCAGCTGGGCGGTGCTTGACCGGCGCAGCCACGAGCGTTTCGCGTGGCAGCAGCAGTTGCGTCCGTTCCGCATCGCCAGGCCGGGCGGGTATCGCGAGTACCGGCTGCGGTTCGAGAATGCGGCGGCGTTTGAACTGGCCGAGCTCGAGTTGCTGGACTCTGCGGAATCGAAGTGAACGCGCGCGCGGCAGTTGGTCAATGCGCTGTTTACTAAAAACCTGCTAAAAGCGTGCCGATCAGGCCGCTTTGATTGACTCTCGCAAATGGCGGCTGATATAACGGTTACCTATGAACTGACGCGGGGCACAGAACTTCGCGCACACAGAAAACGCAGCCATACGCGTTTAATAAACCAGATATCGGAGACTCTTCATGCACTTGAATTCGCGGCATGTCCCCTTGCTTCAACGGCCGCGTCGCTTGTTGGGGCAGCCATGAGCCAGGTCACGCTGCGCGACATCGCGCAGGCCACCGGGCTGTCGATCGGCACGGTGTCGCGCGCGCTGAAGAACCAGGCCGGGATGACCGAGCCGACGCGCGACAAGGTGCGCGAGGCCGCGCTGCAGCTGGGCTATGACTTCGGCCAGCTGAAGAAGGGACGCATCCGCCGCATCGCCTTCCTGCTGCACAGCCAGCACAACACGCTGGCATCGAGCCCGTTCTACTCGCCGGTCCTGCATGGCGCGGAAGAGGCCTGCCGGCGCGAGGGCGTCGCATTGTCCTTCATCGCGGTCGGACCGGCCGATCCGGTGCTGGGACAAATCCGCTTGCACCAGCCCGATGCCATCGTCTGCGCCGGTTTTTTCGAGCCGGAGGTGCTGGCCGCGCTGCAGCAAATCGGCAAACCGATGGTTTTGGTCGACATGCACCGGCGCGGTTTCACCTCGGTTAACCCGGACAATATGCGCGGCGGCTACCTGGCCACCCAGCACTTGCTGCGCTGCGGACGCAAGCGCATCGCGATGCTGTCGGGCTCGCTCGCCCACTACAGCATCCAGCAACGTAACCGCGGCTTCCGCCAGGCGCTGTTCGAGGCCAGGGTCCTGGCCGACCCGGACCTGGAAGTCATCGTGCCGGCCATGGACGACGGCGACGAAGGCGTGGCGGAAGCCATGCGCAGCCTGCTTAGCCTGCCGAAGCGGGCCGATGCGGTGTTCTGCTACAACGACAGCACGGCGCTGTCGGCGATGAAGTATTGCCTGAACGAGGGCATGAAGATCCCGCATGACATTGCCATCGTCGGTTTCGACGACATCGCCGCGGCCGCCGCCGCCATTCCCCCGCTCAGCACGGTCCGCGTGGACAAGGAAGCGCTGGGCCGGGCCGGGGTCGAGTTATTGCTCCACAAGCCAGACGAATGCCCGTCCCACATCACCGTGCCGGTCCAGATGATCGTGCGCGAGAGCAGCTGCGACGACTAGTACACCCCTAACCCTGCCTACTATGACCACTCTCCCCAACTTTCGCAGCCCGGCCGTGCTGCTCAACCATGCGCGCCACACCATGGGCTTTTATCACCCGCGCGCGATCGACCCCGCCGGCGGCCTCTATCACTATTTCAAGGACGACGGCACCGTCTACGACGCGCAGCACCGGCACCTGGTCAGCAGCACGCGCTTCGTGTTTACCTATGCCATGGCGTACCGGCATTTCCGCGATCCGGCCTATCTGGAGGGCGCCGGGCATGCCCTGCGCTTCCTGCGCGAGGTGCACCGCGATCCGGTCGGCGGCGGCTACGCCTGGCTGCTCGATGGGGGCAAGGTGGCGGACGGCACCCAGCACGCCTATGGCCTGGCCTTCGTGCTGCTGGCCTATGCGCACGCCACGATGGCGGGGCTGGAACAGGCCCGCGCCTGGATCGGCGAAACCTTCGCCTTGATGGAGGCGCGCTTCTGGGACCCGCAGGCCGGCCTGTATGCCGACGAAGCCAGCCAGGACTGGACGCTGTCCGGCTACCGCGGGCAGAACGCCAACATGCATGCCTGCGAAGCGCTGCAGGCGGCATGGCAGGCCACCGGCGAGCGGCGCTACCTCGAGCGTGCCTACACCATCGCGTACAACATCACCCAGCGCCAGGCCGAGCGCTGCGGCGGCCTGATCTGGGAACACTACGACGCCCAGTGGCAGCCCGACTGGGCCTACAACTTCGACGATCCGGAGAACCTGTTCCGCCCGTGGGGCTACCAGCCCGGCCACTTCACCGAGTGGGCCAAGCTGTTGCTGCAGCTGGAGGCACGCGCCAGCGGCGTGCTGGAGCAGGACCTTGGCTGGCTGCTGCCGACGGCCGAACGGCTGTACCGGGTCGCGGTGGAAAAGGGCTGGGATGCCGAGCACGGCGGCCTGTGCTATTCGCTGGCGCCGGACCTGACGGTGTGCGACACGCATAAATATTTCTGGGTCCAGGCCGAGAGCGCGGCGGCGGCGGCCATGCTGGCGCAGCGCACCGGCAATGCGGAATACTGGGAATGGTACGAGCGCCTGTGGGCGTACAGCTGGACCCATTTCGTCGATCACCAGTACGGCGCCTGGTTCCGCATCCTCGACCGCGAGAACCGCAAGCTCAGCGACGAGAAGAGCCCGGCCGGCAAGGTGGATTACCACACCATGGGCGCCTGCTACGACATCCTGGCCGTGCTGGCGAAGGCCGACCATGCATGACGCGCCGCTGATGCTGTGCGCCGGCGAGGCGCTGACCGACATGATCAACCAGGGCGGCGAGCAGTGGGTGAGCCGCGTTGGCGGCTCGACCTGGAACGTGGCGCGCGCGCTGGCGGTGCTGGGCGAGCCGACCGCCTTTGCCGGCGCCATCAGCCGCGACCGCTTCGGCGACGCCCTGTGGGCGGCCAGCGAGGCGGCGGGGCTGGACCTGCGGCTGCTGCAGCGCGTCGAGCGTTCGCCCTTGCTGGCCGTGGTTGAGCAGGGCGAGCCGGCGCGCTATTTCTTTATCGGCGACGACAGCGCCGACCTGCATTTCGATCCCGCGGCGCTGCCCGATGGCTGGCCGGCGGCGCTGCGCTGGGCGCACTTCGGCGGCATCAGCCTGGCGCGCGAGCCGCTGGCATCAACCCTGGTCGCGCTGGCCCGGCAGTTGAAGGCCCAGGGCGTGGCGATCAGCTACGACCCCAACTACCGCAACCTGATGGACGAACGCTATGCGCCGACCCTGCAGCGCATGGCGGCGCTGGCCGACGTGATCAAGGTGTCCGACGACGACTTGCGCGGGCTGTTTCCCGGACTCGGGCTCGAGGCGGCTCTGCAGGAGGTGCGCGCGTTCAATCCCGCGGCGCATTGCCTGCTGACGCGCGGCGGCCAGGGCGCCAGCCTGTTCCACGGCGCGCAGCGCTGCGATGCGCGCCCACCCACGGTGGAGATGGTGGACACCGTCGGCGCCGGCGACGCCAGCGTGGCCGGCCTGCTGCACAGCCTGGCGCGCCATCCCGGCCGGCGCTTGCAGTCGCACCTGCATGCCGCGCTGGCGGCCGGCTCCGCCGCCTGCCTGCAGGCCGGCGCCACGCCGCCGCAGCCGGCGGCCATGCACCGATTGTTCGAAGTGCTCGAAGGAGAAGTATCGTGACGACCCGACCCCGCTTTGCCCCCTTGCTGCTGGCGGCGTTGCTGCTGCCGGCGACCGCCCAGTGCGCCGCGCCAGCCGCCGCCGCGGGCGCCAGTTCCATGCCGGTGAACACCTTCATCGGCACCCAGGACGAAGGCAATACCTTCCCCGGCGCCGCGGCGCCATTCGGCAAGATCCAGGTCAGCCCGATCGCCGACCATTACGCCGGCTACCGCTACAGCGACAAGCGCATCCGTGGTTTCGGCCACTCCTTCCTGTCCGGCGCGGGCTGCTGGGAACAGGGCGGGCAGTTGTCGGTGCTGCCGGTCACCGGCCACATCGGCCCCGGCGGCGATTTCGACACGTCCAAGGCTGACAGCTTCGACCACAAGCGCTACGCCGCCGAATACAGCCATGAGGGAGAAGTAGGGCAGGCCGGCTACTACCAGGTCAAGCTGACCAGCTATGGCGGCATCACCGCCGAGGCGACCGCGCTGACCCGCGCCGCCGCCGAGCGCTACACCTTTGCCTCCGGCACCGCCACCGGGCACGTGCTGCTCAACCTGGGCCAGGCCAACGAGCGCCATTCCGTGATCGGCAGCGAGGTCAAAGTGCTCGACGGCCGCAGCGTCGAGGGCAGGATCGTCACCAAGAGCTTCTGCGGCGGCGCCAAGTACAGCACCTGGTTCCGCATCGTGTTCGACCAGCCGGTCGTGGCCCATGGCATCTGGGACGACCGCGGCGGCTGGCCTGGCGTGGACGGCCCCAGCCAGCAGGGCGAGGCCAAACCGCATGGCGTCTGGCTGAGCTTCGACCTTGGCAAGGGGACGGCGGTCACCGCGGTCAGCGCGATTTCCCACGTCGATGCCGAGGGCGCGCGCATCAACCTGCAGGCCGAAGGTATGGAAGCTGGCAAGCCGCTGGCTTTCGATGCGATGAAGGCGAAGGCGCAGCGCGAGTGGCAGCGCGAACTTTCCAGCGTGCGCATCGAAGGCGGCAGCCAGGACGACCGCACGGTGTTCTACACCGCGCTCTACCACGCGTTGCTGCAGCCGATGACCGGCAACGATGCCGACGGCCGCTACCGCGGCTACGACGACCTCGTCCACAGCGCGAAAGACTGGACTTACTACGAGTACTTCTCGCTGTGGGACACCTACCGCGCCCAGAACCAGCTGCTGGCCCTGCTGCGTCCGCAGCGCGCGCGCGATATCGCCAACTCGGTGCTGAAGATCCGCGAGCAGGGCGGCTGGTTGCCGCGCTGGGGCTACGCCAGCTTCGAGACCAACATCATGACCGGCGACCCGGTCACTCCCTTCCTGGTCGACCTGTGGCGCTTCGGGGCGCTGAAGGGGCGCGAGCGCGAGGCCTATGCCGCGCTGCGCGAAAACGCCTTCGGCGTGCCGGCTTTCAGCATCCGCCCGCAGGGACGTTCGGGCAACCCGAGCTACCTGCGCGACGGCTTCGTGCAATACGACCGCAGCTTCATCTCCAAGGGCATGGACACCGACCCGCACCACGGCGCCTCGGCGACGCTGGAATATGCGCTGGCCGACAGCGCGCTGGCGCACATGGCGAAGGCGCTGGGCCACGGCAAGGACGCGCAGCTGCTGGCGCAGCGCGCCCTCAACTGGCGCAAGGTGTGGGACCCGAGCGTGGTCGACGCCCCAACCGGGCAGCGCGGCTTCCCGCGTCCGCGCCTGCCTGGGGGCGGCTGGTTCGCCGACGTCGGCAGCGGCTTCGACCCGCGCGGCGACCATGGCTTCCACGAAGGCACGGCCTGGCAGTATCAATGGCTGGTGCCGCAGGACGTCCCCGGCCTGGCCGCGGCGATGGGCGGCACCGCCCAGGCCCAGCGCCGCCTCGACCAGTTCTTCGACTACGACGCCGTGCTGGCCGATCCGGCGGCCGTGCGCAAGTCCTGGGTGGTCGGGCCGTACAGTTATTACAGCCAGTTCCGCTACAACCCGAACAACGAGCCCGACCTGCATGCGCCGTGGATGTACACGCTGATGGGCCAGCCCTGGAAGACCACCACGGTGCTGCGCGCGGCCGAAACGCTGTTCGCCAATGGCCCAAGCGGCGTGACCGGCAACGACGACCTCGGCACGATGTCGGCCTGGTACCTGTTCAGTGCGCTGGGTATGTATCCTGACGCGCCGGGCAGCGGCCGCTTCCTGCTGCACGCGCCGCGCTTCGCGCGCGCCGAGATCGACCTGCCGCAAGGCCGCGTGCTGCGCATCGAGGCACCCGAGGCCAAGCCCGGCGAGCGGCGCTTCGTGCAGTCCGTGAACTGGGCTGGGCGTCCGCTGTCGCGCGTGTGGCTGGACTGGGAGCAGTTGCAGGCTGCCGGCACCCTGAAATACCAGCTCGCGCCGCAGCCGGACACGGCGGGATGGGGCACGCGCGGCCGCGACTTGCCGCGCCCGCCTGCGGGCATCACGCCGTAAGGCATATTCTGCACACACAATAAGATCATAAGATCACCAGGAGACTTCGCATGGCAAACATTTCGCAACCGACGACGGCGCTGCCGCAAGTGGGCACGCAGACCGGCACCACCGGGCCGCTCGTCATCATCACCATCCTGTTCTTCATGTGGGGCCTGCTGACGGCGCTCAACGACGTGCTGATCCCGCACCTGAAGGAACTCTATACGCTGACCTACGTGCAGGCGATGATGGTGCAGTTCTGCTTCTTCGGCGCCTACTTCATCGTGTCGCTGCCGGCTGGCGCATTGATCAAAAGGATCGGCTACCAGAACGGCGCCGTGGCCGGGTTGGTGGTTGCCGCGGCCGGTTGCGCGCTGTTCTACCCGGCCGCGAACAGCGGCTACGCGCTGTTCCTGTTCGGCTTCTTCGTGCTGGCCGCCGGCATCACGATCCTGCAGGTCGCGGCCAATCCCTTCGTGACGGTGCTGGGCGACGCCCGCAACGCGTCGAGCCGCCTGACCCTGACCCAGGCCTTCAATTCGCTGGGGACGACGGTGGCGCCGGCTTTGGGCGGGATCCTGATCCTTTCCGGCAGCGTGCTGGGCGTGGCCGAAGTGGCGGCGTTGCCGGCCGTGGAGCAGGCCGCTTACCGCGCGGCCCAGGCGGCCAGCGTCCAGGGCCCTTACCTGGTGCTGGCAGCAGCGCTGCTGGTGCTGGCGATCCTGTTCGCCGTCGTGCGCCTGCCGAAGATCATTCATGCCGACGACTCCCTGCCGATGCCCGGCAGCGCCGCCAAGGAGTCGGCGCTGGCCCATCCGCATCTGTTGCTGGGGACGATCGGCATCTTCCTGTATGTCGGTGCCGAAGTGAGCATCGGCAGCTTCCTGATCAATTTTTTCGGCGAGCCGCGCATCGCGGGCCTGAACCACGCCGACGCCGCCCACTACGTCAGCTATTACTGGGGTGGCGCCATGATCGGCCGCTTCATCGGCTTCGCCGTCATGCGCCATATCAGCCCGGGCAAGGCACTGGCCTTCAATGCGGCTGCATCGATCGTCCTGATCATGGTCGCTGTGTTCGGCCAGGGCCAGGCCGCGATGTGGGCGATTATTGCGGTCGGCCTGTTCAATTCGATCATGTTCCCGACCATTTTCAGCATGGCGCTTTTCCGGCTCGGAAAGCTGACCGGCCAGGCATCGGGCATCCTGTGCATGGCAATCGTCGGCGGCGCCATTGTGCCGTTCGCCCAGGGCTTGATGGCGGACACGATCGGCCTGCAGTGGTCCTTCGTGGTGCCGGCGGCGTGCTATGCCTTCATCCTGTACTATGGCGCGCGTTACGCGCGGCTGTATGAAGCGGCTGCTTAATAGGCAAGCAATGTCCATCGATGGCAAGCAACGCTTGCACCTCCTGTTCCTGACCGCGGTCTGCGGGCTGGGCGGACTTCTGTACGGGATCGATATCGGCATCATCGATCCCGCCTTGCCCTACCTGCACCGGGCCACCAGCCTCACTGAAGGACAGTTGTCGCTGGTGGTGGCGGCGGTGATGGGCGGCTCGATCCTGGGCTCCGTGGTGGCCGGCATGCTGGCCGACTGGCTCGGGCGGCGCCCGATGATGGTCGTCAGTGCGCTGCTGTTCGTCGGCAGCGTTACCGTGATCTACCTGTCGCAATCGTTTGTGGCCTTGCTGCTGGGGCGCCTGCTGCAGGGCCTGAGCGGCGGCGTGATCGCGGTGGTGGTGCCGCTGTACCTCGCGGAGTGCCTGCCGGCCAGCCAGCGCGGACGCGGGCTGGCGCTGTTCCAGCTCGCGCTCACCGCCGGCATCGTGCTGGCCGCGTTCATCGGCAATCACTACCTGAGCAACGCCGAACTGGCGATCCAGGCCGCCGGCGGCGATGTCGCAGCGGCCACTGCCGCCGCCGACCGCGCCTGGCGCAGCATGTTCCTGGCGGTGCTGTATCCGGGCACCCTGTTCCTGCTCGGCTGCCTGTTCGTGACCGAATCGCCGCGCTGGTTGATGCGGCGGGGACGCGCGGCGCAGGCCGAAAGCGTACTGGCGCGCCTGCGCCCGGCGGCGCAATGCGAGGCCGAGGTGGCCGAGATCGGCGCCGCGCTGGCCGAGGAGAGGGCGCGTCCGAAGCTCGGTCGCGGCGCGGCGCTGGCCGAGATGCTGACCGAGCGGCGCTACGTGCTGCCCTTCGTGCTGGCGTGCGTGATCCTGGGCTGCAACCAGGCTACCGGCATCAACTCGCTACTGCAGTTCATGTCGACCATCCTGCAGCACGCCGGGCTCGATCCGGTGAGCGCGGCCAGCTACGGCACCGCGATCAAGATCCTCAATTCGCTGATGACGGTCGCCGCCATCATGCTGGTCGAGCGCAAGGGCAGGGTGTTCCTGCTCAAGATCGGCACCGCTGGCATCATGGTGTCGCTGTGCCTGCTGGCGCTGCTGTTCCACCGCTTCGAATCGCAGCGCGTCGACGTGCGCGCCGAGGTGGCGGCGCTGGTACGCGACAATGCGCTCGACCTGAGCCTGGCCGATGCCCGGTTTGCACGGTCCGCAGCCGGACCGGTGCAGCTGACCATCCTGTACCAGTACGGCGCCAGGCAGCAGGTGGCCGAAGCATATACGGCGACCCCCGAGGCGCAGGCAGTGCTGGCGCGCGCGCAGGCGCTGGTGCGCACGCTGCCGCAGGACCAGCGCGCGCTGCTGGACCAGGCGCGAGCAGCGTGGAGCGGGCGCGCCGACCCCGCCGTGGCCGATAGCGCGCAGCAGCTGATCGCGAGCCTGGCGCCTGACGCGCGCGCCACGATCGATGCCGCACGGCGCGTCCACACGGCCCAGCGCATCGCTATCCGGCCAGCCGAAGGCGCTGGCGCAGGTGGAGCGGCACTCGAGATCGTGCGCGCCAGCGTCGGCCCGATCCCTGACAGGAACAGCGGGATGCTGGCGGCGCTCTGCATCGCCGGATTCATCGCCGCATTCTCGATCGGGCCGGGCGTATGTGTCTGGCTGGCGCTGTCCGAACTGATGCCGACCCGGATCCGCTCGGTGGGCATGGGCGTGGCGCTCCTGATCAACCAGGGCACCGGCACGCTGATCGCCGGCGCCTTCCTGCCGATCGTGGGCAACTTCGGCTACCACATGATGTTCCTGTTCTGGGCCGCCTGCACCGCGGTGTACTTCATCACGGCGACCTTCTTCCTGCCTGAGACCAAGGGCCAGTCGCTGGAAGAAATCGAGCGGCTGTTCGCCCGTTCCGGCGCAGCCAAGTGAGGCAGGGCGGTCGATGCGCGCACTTGGGGAGAGAGATTTGGACAAGAAGACGATGACGGGCCGCGCCGCGATGTCGTCAACCCTGCTGGCGGCGCTGATGGCGCTGGCGGCGCCGACTGCGCTGGCGGCGCCGACTGCGCTGGCTGAACAGGCCGGGCAG
This sequence comes from Massilia polaris, assembly GCF_012927275.1. Classification (GTDB taxonomy): domain Bacteria; phylum Pseudomonadota; class Gammaproteobacteria; order Burkholderiales; family Burkholderiaceae_D; genus Telluria_A; species Telluria_A polaris. Next base: position 350,861 of record NZ_JABBGG010000001.1, read on the forward strand.
ACCGGGCAAGCCATTCCTGCGGCCAGCGGTTCCGCGCTTGGCGTCGCCAACGGCGCCCGGCTGCAACTGCGCTGGGAACTGCAGCGCAAACCGGCGGGTGCACAACTGCCGCAGGGCGGCACGCCGGCGCGCTTCATCCTGGCCAACGGCGACCGGCAGCCGCTGCCGGGGTCTGGCTGGTCGCTGTACTTCACCGGCATCGATCGCATGCCGGCCGGCGCCCAGTCGGGCGGCTTGGTGCTGGAGCAGGTCGCCGGCGGCTTGTTCCGCCTGCGCCCGGGGCCGGATTTCAAGGGCCTGGCGCCGGGCCAGACGCTGGAATTCGCCTATCGCCACAACGATTCGGTGTTCATGCCCTCACGGTCGCCGGGCGCGCCCTACCTGGTGTACGACGCGACGCCTGATGCAGGCGTGTCACTGCAGTACACGGTGGCGACGTTGACCGAACCGGCCCAGCGTGGCAAGGTCGGCAGCCCGCATTCGGCGGTGTCGCCGGAGGACACCTACTGGCGCAACGCGGGCGCCGACCTGCTGCCGGCATCAAGCGTGCCGCCGGTCTTGCCAACGCCACTGCTGCTGCAGCCCGGCGCCAGCCGGCTGGCGCTGGCGGGACGGCCGAACATCAGCGCACCCGCCGCGCTGGCCAATGAAGCGGCGCTGGCGCGTTCGCTGTTCCCGGCTGCCCTCGCTGCCAGCGGTGGGCCGCCGCTGCGCCTGACTGTGGGGGCGGTCGAAGGGCACGCCTCGTCCGAAGCCTACCGCCTCACGATCAGCGCCGCCGGCGGCATCGACATTGTCGGCAACAGCGCGGCCGGCGTCGCCCATGGCGTGCAGACCCTGCGCGACCTGATGCCGCTGCCCGGCGCTGCGGCGCCGGCCTTGCCCGAACTGACGATCGTCGACGCGCCGCGTTTCGGCTACCGCGGCTTCATGCTGGATGTGGCGCGCAACTTCCACGGCAAGGAAACCGTGTTCAAGTGGCTCGACCTGATGGCACGGTTCAAGCTGAATAAATTCCACTTCCACCTGACCGACGACGAGGGCTGGCGCATCGAGATCGCGGGCCTGCCTGAACTGACCACGATCGGCGCCGTACGCGGCCACAGCGCCAAACCCGGCGTGCGCCTGCAGCCGGCCTACGGCTCCGGACCCGATCCGCGTGACGCCAGCGGCAGCGGCTACTACACCCGCGCGGACTACAAGGAGATCGTGCGCTACGCGGCGGCGCGCCACATCGAGGTGACCCCTGAGATCGAGATGCCCGGCCATGCGCGCGCCGCCGTGCAGGCGATGGAGTCGCGCTATCGCCGCCTGAAGTCAGCCGGCAGCGGCGACGCCGCCCGCTACCTCCTCAACGACCTGGACGACCGCTCCGAGTACGTGTCGGCCCAGCTGTTCAACGACAACGTCATCAATCCCGGACTCGAGTCGAGCTACACCTTCGTTGAGCACGTGGTCAGGGAGCTGGCAGCGCTGCACCGCGAGGCCGGCGCACCCATGAAGACGATCCACATGGGCGGCGACGAGCTGGCCAACGGGGCCTGGGAAAAGTCGCCCGCCAGCCTTGCCATGATGCGCAAGCACGGGCTCGAGACCAGCGCCGACCTGTGGGATTATTTTTATGATCGCGTCGACGCCATCGTGCGCAAGCACGGCATGGTCACGTCCGGCTGGGAAGAACTTGCCGCGCGCAAGACGACGTTGGACGGCGCCTCGAAGCTGATCCCCAATCCCCGCTTTACCCGTAACGGCTTCATCGCCTACGTGTGGAACGACACGCTGGGCGCCGAAGACCTGGCCTATCGCCTGGCCAACGCCGGCTACGACATCGTGCTCACGCCGGTGACGCGCATGTACTTCGACATGGCGCACAACGCCAATCCGGAAGAACACGGCGTCAATTGGGGCGCTTACGTCGAACTCGATACGGTGTACGACTTCGACCCGCTCGACATCATGAAGGATGCGCCGGAAGCCGCCCGTGCCGGCAAGGATCGCCTGACCGAGTACGGCAAACGCCGCGTGCGTGGCATCCAGGCCAACCTGTTCTCGGAAACCGCGCGCGATCCGGCCCGCCTCGACTACCTGGTGATGCCGCGCATGGCGGCGTTGGCCGAGCGCGCCTGGGCGGACGCTCCGGGCTGGGCCGCCACGGCGGACCCTGCCAAGGCCGCCGCCCTGCACCGCAGCGCGTGGTCGGGCTTCGTCAATGCATTGGGCCAGCGCGTGCTGCCACGTCTTGACCTGGAAGGCGCCGGGCTGGCCTACCGCATCGCCCCGCCCGGGCTGGTGCTCTACAACGGCAGGGTGCTGGCCAACCACGTGCTGCCCGGGATGACGCTGCGCTATACCAGCGACGGCAGCGACCCGACCCCGGCCAGCAGCCCCGTGACCGGGCCAATCGCCGAGCGCGGCACGATCCGCGTCGCGGCGTTTGACCGCAAGGGCAGGAGTGGGCCGGTCGCCAGCATCGAATCGCGCTGACGCGACGAGACGGTAGCTGCGTGGTATTGACGAGCTGTTCGGCAATTGGCGGGAGCGGAGCCGTCCCCTCAGTCACGCGCGTGCGGACGGGCTCGACGATCAGCCTCCGGGCGATTACTGAGCGGCGGGGAGACGGCGGTCATTCCCATTAGAACAACCGTCCAAGGGCGCGAGCCGAGTGCAGGGAACGGATTGCTATACGGGGTGCTTTCAAATCGGTTAGGCTAGAGCCCACTACAGTCGATAAATTGCCAATGACCTCTCTACTGCCACCGCGGCTCGCTGACCATCTGTGTTTCAATTTGTACTCTACGTCCCTTAAGATGACGCAGCTGTATAAGCCGCTGCTTGCCCCCCTCAATCTTACCTACCCGCAGTACCTGTTAATGGTCGTCCTTTGGGAGCAGGAGGGCTTGGGAATCGGTGAACTCGCAACACGGCTCGGACAGGATCCCGGCTCGATTACCCCAGTTGTGAAACGTCTTGAGGCGGAAGGATATTTAATTCGAAACCGCGACCCAGAAGACGAACGAAATCGTGTGGTCACGCTCACCGCGTCTGGACGAAAGCTCCGGACTGCCGGCGCGCAGGTAAGTCAGAAGATCGCAGATGCCTGCAATATGAAGAGGGATGAGTTCGAGGCCATCATGAGGATTCTCGACAAGCTCGGGAGCAATCTCGACCGATGACTCGGAACAAATTTGGGCAGCATGAAAAAATATTTCAAAATTAGCTTGCGCGCTAACGATTAGCGCGCTAAAGTTATGTTCATGGCGAAGCGCAAAACGAAAAAGCGCCATTGAACATACTTAGTGCGCTAAACAATTTTTCCATAATTCATCTTTTCGAGAGGCTCTATCATGAAAAACGCTACCAAAACCGCACTGCTGTTGTCCGCCGCCTTTTCCGCTGCCGCCGCGCTATCGAACCAAGCGCTCGCTGCGCCAGTCAGCGACACCACCGTTGTCCTCGTCCACGGCGCGTTCGCCGATGGTTCGAGCTGGAACGCAATCACGCCGCTGCTGCAGGCCAAGGGCCTGAAGGTAGTCTCCGTGCAAAATCCCCTGTCCTCGCTGGCGGATGACGTCGCCGCAGTGCAGCGAGTAGTTGATGCGCAGACCGGCAAAGTTGTCTTGGTCGGTCACTCTTGGGGCGGGGCAGTTATCACACAAGCCGGCGTGAGCGATAAAATCAAGGCGCTTGTCTACGTGGCTGCCTTCGCGCCATCAGAAGGCGAAACCCTTGGCACCGTCGGTAAGGACTACCCGCTGCCACCTGGCGTCCCCACTCTTAAGCCAGATTCAAACGGTAACCTCGAGCTGTCGCCGGAATCGTATGCGAAGAACTTCGCTCAAGACATTCCAGCATCCACTAGCGCTGTCTTGGCAACCACCCAAGGCCTGTTCCCTGCCAAGGCGTTTGGCGAGCCAATCACGTTTGCCGCATGGAAGAACAAGCCGAACTACTACATCGTGGCCACTAAAGACCGCATGATCGACCCAGGTCTCCAGGCTGCTTTCGCCAAGAAACTCAATGCTGTGACGACTTCCGTGCCGGCGAGCCACGTGCCAATGCTGTCGCAACCGAAGGCGGTCGCCGACGTTATTCTGGCCGCCGTGAAGCGCTAATTCGAGCTGGCCACGAAGGTGGCCCCTTACGGCGCAAGATCAAACCACCGTCTCACAATTAAACGCAACTTCCAAAGGAAATTACCATGTCTATTCAAAATATTCTGTACCGCGCAACCGCCAAAGCAACCGGCGGCCGTGAAGGACGCGCCGTCTCGCAGGACCAAGTATTGGACGTCAAGCTGACGACTCCGAAAGAGTTAGGCGGAAACGGCGCTGTCGGTACCAACCCTGAACAGCTGTTTGCTGCAGGCTACTCCGCCTGTTTCTTAGGCGCGATGAAATTTGTCGCCGGCCGCGACAAGATTACGCTGCCTGCAGATGTCAGCATCGAAGGCACGGTCGGCATCGGTCCGATCGAAACAGGTTTCGGCATTGAAGTCGAATTGAAGATCTCGCTGCCTGGCATGGACCGTGTTGTCGCTGAAAAACTGGTAGCCGCAGCGCACATCGTCTGCCCCTACTCGAATGCGACGCGCGGCAACATCGACGTCACCCTCACGATTGACGCATAGGAAAACGACCCATGAAAAAACTCGTTGGCTATTTCTAGGCAACTGCTTACTGTATCGCTAACGAGCTTTGTTCACGGGTTGTTTAGCCCATCTCCGGTGCTGGATTCGCTTTAGGTAATTTCCTTGTTTTCAAGTTATCGCCTATAGCCAGACTTCGCCAGGTTTTGGGTCGAAAGGTTTGTATGAAAGCCGGTAAAAACCCACCTTCCATTTCTAGTCACCTCTGCTTCAACCTGTATGCGACGTCTCTCAAAATGACGAATCTTTATCGACCATTACTCGCGGAACTGGGGTTGACCTATCCCCAGTATCTTGTGATGCTGGTCCTTTGGGAGCAAGACGGCTTAGGAATTGGCGCAATCGCAGAGAAACTGCACCAGGACTCCGGCTCGGTCACCCCGCTAGTAAAGCGACTAGAGCGTCTTGGCTACCTTTCGCGAGAGCGTAGTTCACTTGACGAACGAGCCCTCCGAATTGTTCTAACTCAGCCGGGAAGGGAGCTTCGCGGTGCCGCTGCGAAGGTAACCGCACAGGTAACTCATGCATGTAATATCGGGCAGGCCGACCTTGATGAACTAATGTCGCGAATCGGAGTGTTAGCCCGAACGTTGGCGGGCGGCAGCGACTCCGCTAGCATTCCCCAAAGCGGAAGGTGTGAGGTATCCTGACATTTTTGGACACTCCTGTATGAGTAAATTTTGCCACTGGGAGAATTTATGAAGAAACTGACCACTACACGCCAGAGCTTCGCGAAGAAGCTGTAAGCTGGTTCTCACGCAGGGGCTTGCCATCGACGAAGCAGCCGGGCGCTCAACGAGAACTGCGCCACGCGCCGGCGCAACCGATTAACTGAAAATAGGAGGATGAAATGACCCTGCAGCGTACCGATTTCCGTGGGGCAGATGGTCAGCTCCTGGCCGCCCGCCTTGACCGTCCCAAAGGCGCGATCCGCGCATACGCGCTCTTTGCGCATTGCTTTACTTGTGGCAAAGACGTCTTCGCGGCAAGCCGTATTGCCCAGTCCCTCACAGAACATGGGCTTGCAGTCCTGCGGTTCGACTTTACTGGCCTTGGCGCCAGCGAAGGCGAATTTGCAAATACAAATTTCTCGTCCAATGTCGCCGACCTCGTCGCCGCGGCGAACTACCTGCGCCAGCACCATGATGCGCCCGCCGTGCTCATCGGCCACAGCCTGGGCGGCGCCGCAGTCTTGGCCGCGGCTGAACACGTTCCCGAAGCACGAGCCGTGGTGACGATTGCCGCCCCCAGCGATCCGTCGCATGTAGTCGGACTGTTCCGCGACCACTTGGCCCAGATCGAAGCGGTCGGCGAGGCGGAAGTGCAGTTGGCCGGCCGCCCCTTCCGGATCAAGCGTCAATTCTTGCTGGACGCGGCGGAGAATCAACTCGGCAGCAAAGTAGCCCGGTTGCGCAAGGCACTGCTGGTGATGCATTCACCGCTCGACGCTACTGTCAACATTGCGAACGCGTTAGAAATTTTCACTTGGGCCAAGCATCCGAAAAGCTTCGTGTCGCTCGACAGCGCGGACCATCTGCTGAGCCACAAAAGCGATGCTGTTTACATCGCCAACGTCATTGCCGCCTGGAGCGAGCGCTATCTACCGCAAACTCCCCGATAACCGTTGCGTACCACGCAGCGCACCTATAGCGCCGCCCAAACCTCCCGATGTCCTTCATCCGGCATATGGAGAAGATTGCGCCGAACGGGCGGCGATTCCGCCATTTCAGCGGCGCGCCGTCGGTATCGACACCGGAATAGACTTGCCCTTGCCCGACGATGCACGCCGGGTCCGATAGTCACTCAAGGGAGCCAGAATGAAAAAAATCTCTGTGTTGTTCGCCGCGTTGCTTGGTATCAGTGGCGTCGCCGTCGCCGATCACCATATGAAGGGCGAAAAAAAGATGGACATGAAAATGGTCGATGCCAACGGCGACGGCATGATCTCGAAAGACGAGTTCATGAAGCACCATGAAATGATGTACGAAAAGATGAAGAAAAATAAAGCCGGGATGGTCGACATGAAGGATATGGAAATGATGCATCACGGCATGGCGAAGATGCACATGGATAAAGCCAAGGACACGCATGGCGCCATGAAGGATGGCACGACAAAATAAGTCGCCCTGAAGCGGCATGCTCCTGCCAGCCGCGGCGCAAGGCAGCTTGTAACATCGTTGGGGATCATGAAACTTTCCCGCGCAGCCAGGTTATTTGCCGCCAGCATTGCATCGCACCAAGCTGAACCACAAGGCCGGAAAAGGACGCATTTCCCTTTCCAGGCCGTTTTGCAGCACACTGTTGACAGGATCTGTTTGCCCTTGTAGTATCGTCGCTGACTATGAAATTATCCCGTTCATCCCGCCTGGTCGCCGCGGTTATCGCTTTGTTCAGCATCCTGTTCATGCAGCTTGCTGTAGCGTCGTACGCCTGCCCGTCGCTGAGCGCCGATCATGGCAGCCAGGCGATGGCTGCCATGCCGATGGAAGAGATGGCGGGATGCCACGACATGGATCCGGAGCAGCGCAGCCTGTGCCACGCGTATGGACAGGCCGGGAATCAGTCGCTCGACAAGCCGGCAGTCCCGCCGCTGCAGCCTTTCCTGGCGGTCGGCTTTGGCCTTTCGGTGACTGCGCCGGATGCCAATCATCTTCCTGCTTTCGCATTCCCGCGCAACACCTTCCTTACCCGCGCGACGGCGCCTCCGCTTGCCATTCGCAACTGCTGCTTCCGCATTTAATCCTCCCGCTTGCTTTGCTTTCATTTCGCTGCGCGTCTGCGCTGGCGACGTTGTCCATTGCATTCTGGAGGTATCATGTCATCCCGGTTTTTCACAGCGGCCAGCCGGCCGCAAATGCCAGCTATTGGCTGGCGCGCGGCGGTCGTGGCGGCCGCTTTGTTCGGCGCGCTGGTCAGCGCCGCTTATGCAGCTGACGCTCCGTTAACGCTTGACGAGGCAATTCGGCTCGCCGTCGAGCGTTCGCGCCTGCTGTCCGCCAAGGATTCGGCAGCCGAGGCATCGAGGGAAATGGCGGTCGCCGCAGGCCGGCTGCCGGATCCAGTGCTGAAGATTGGTCTCGACAACCTGCCGATCAACGGGCCGGATCAGTTCAGTACGACGCGCGACTTCATGACCCAGCGACGCATTGGCTTCACGCAGGACCTGACCCGCGCCGACAAGCGGCACCTGCGCACCGAACGTTACGAGCGTGAGGCGGAAAAGTCCGTCGCCGAAAAAGCCGCGGCGTCGGCCGCAATCCAGCGCGATACCGCCATGGCCTGGCTGGCCCTGTCCTATGCCGAGTCGATGGCTACTGCGGTCAGCGAACAGACGGCACAGGCGAAGCTGGAAGTGCAGGCGGCGGAGGCTGCCTACCGCGCGGGACGCGGCACCCAGGCGGATCTCCTCAATGCCCGCAGTGCGCTGGTGACGTTCGACGATCGGGCGAGCGAAATCCGCAGCCGCATTACCGACGCCACCATCAAGCTGGCGCGCCGCGTCGGCGACGCAGCTCAACGACCGCTCGCCGACAGGCCTGCAACCACTGCCATTCCGCTTGACCCGGCGACGCTCGAGATCCAGCTCGCAAAACACCCGGATATTGCCGTACTCAACAAGCAGGAAGAAATCGGCGCGACCGAGGCGAAGCTGGCGCGCGCCGACAAGAAAGCGGATTGGAGCGTCGAAGTGGCGTTCCAGCAGCGCGGTCCGGCATATTCGAACATGGTGTCGCTCGGCGTCTCGGTCCCCCTGCACTGGAATCAGAAGAACCTGCAAGACCGCGAGGTGGCATCAAAGCTCGCGCTGGTCGAACAGGCAAAAGCCGAGCGCGACGACGCGTTACTCGAGCGGGTAGCCGAAGTACGGGCATTGATCAACGAATGGCATACCAGCCGCGAGCGGCGCATCCGCTACGAGGGCGATCTCGTGCCGCTGGCGCAGTCCCGGGCAGCCGCGCTGTTGGCGGCGTACCGCGGCGGCAAAGCGGCGCTCGCCGACGTGCTCGCAGCGCGCAACGCTGAGCTGACGGTGCGTCTCGAGGCATTACAGCTGGAGGCGCAGGGCGCTCAACTATGGGCCCAGCTCAATTACGTATTTCCGCAGGAAGGCGGGCCGGCACCCCATTCCGACGCGCGCGTGAACAAGGATTCAAAATGAAAAACAAGATAGTCATCGGTGTCTTGGTGGCCGCCGTCGCGGTCGGCGGTGCGGGGTACGGTTTGTACGCGCTCGGAAAGAAACAGGGAATGGCGGCCCGGTCGGGGACGGCAGCGCCGGCGGCGGCGCAAGCGGAACGCGCCGTTGACCCTGCAAGTGGCAGGAAGGTTTTGCATTGGCACGACCCGATGGTACCCGGCCAGAAGTTTGACAAGCCGGGCAAGTCGCCATTCATGGACATGCAGCTGGTGCCCGTGTATGCCGCTGAAAGCGCCGATGAAGGCGGCGTGTCCATCAGTCCGCGGGTACAGCAGAACCTCGGGATCCGCACCGCCGAGGTCACCCGCGGTTCGCTGTCGCGCGCGATCGAGGCGGTCGGAAGCATCGCCTACAACGAGCGCGATGTCGCGCTCGTCCAGGCGCGCAGCAATGGCTACGTCGAGCGGCTGTTCGTACGCGCGCCGCTCGATCCGGTAAAAAAGGGCCAGCCGCTGGCCGAGCTGTATATGCCGGACTGGGTCGCAGCGCAGGAAGAATTTCTTGCCGTCAAGCGGATGCGTGGCGTCGGGACGGAATCCCTGGCCGATGCCGCGCGTCAACGGATGCGCCTTGCCGGCATGAGCGATTCGCAGATCCGCCTGATTGATTCGACTGGCAAAGTACATCCGCGGCTGACGGTGCACGCCCCTATCAGCGGGATCATCGCTGAACTGAGCGTGCGCGAAGGGATGACCGTGATGTCGGGAGCGCCAATGTTCCGCATTAACGGCCTCGACACCGTCTGGGTGAACGCCGAGGTGCCGGAAGCAGTCGCCGCGCAGGTAAGCCCAGGTGCTGCCGTCGAAGCGCGCGCGGCCGCATTGCCGGGTACTGTACTGAAGGGCAGGGTCAGTGCGATTCTTCCCGAGGTTGAGGCGGCCACGCGCACCCTGAAAGCGCGCGTGGAGCTGGTCAACCCAGGCCACCGTCTCGTGCCGGGCATGTTTGCTACCGTGCAGTTCTCGCCCGCCGCACCTTCCGAGGTGTTAATCGTTTCGAGCGAAGCGGTGATCCGGACCGGAACGCGCAGCGTCGTGATGGTGGCGCAGGAAGGTGGCAAGTTCACGCCGGTCGACGTCGAAACTGGGGCGGAAAGTGATGGCCAGACCGAGATTCGCAAGGGATTGGAAATGGGGCAGAAGGTTGTCATATCGGGGCAGTTCCTGATCGACTCCGAAGCCAGCCTGCGCGGAACGGCGACCCGGATGAGCGACATGCCCAAGGCGGAAACGCCGCAGCAAACCGGGGGCGCGGTCCACCGCGGCGAAGGAAAAATCGAAAGCATCGACGCCGACGAGGTCACCTTGTCCCACGGGCCGATATCGAGCATGCAATGGTCAGCGATGACGATGGGGTTCCAGCTACCTGACGGTGGCGTCGCCAAGGGCCTGAAAGTGGGCGATACGGTGAGTTTCGAATTCAAGCCAACGAAGGACGGGGCGTTCAAGCTCACCGCGATCACGCCAAAAAGCGCAGGCGGTAAGAAATGATCGCCAAGCTGATTCGCTGGTCCATCTCGAACCGCTTCCTGGTATTGCTGGCAACGGTGATGGTCACGGCATGGGGAATCTGGTCGCTGCAGCGGGCGCCGCTCGATGCGCTCCCTGACCTGTCAGACGTCCAGGTAATCATCCGCACCGCCTACCCGGGACAGGCGCCGCAGATCGTCGAAAACCAGGTTACCTACCCGCTGACGACCACGATGCTGTCGGTGCCGGGCGCGAAAGCCGTACGAGGCTATTCCTTCTTCGGCGACTCCTTCGTGTACATCCTGTTCGAGGATGGCACCGACCCGTACTGGGCGCGCTCGCGTGTGCTGGAGTACCTGAACCAGGTGCAGTCGCGCCTGCCACCGCAGGCGAAGACCGCGCTCGGCCCGGATGCCAGCGGGGTAGGGTGGGTGTATGAATATGCGCTGGTAGACCGCAGCGGCAAGATGGACCTGTCGCAGCTGCGCGCGCTGCAGGACTGGTTCCTCAAGTACGAGCTGAAAACGGTGCCGAACGTCGCAGAAGTCGCGAGCGTCGGCGGCATGGTGCGCCAGTACCAGATCGTGCTCGATCCTGCCAAAATGCGGGCGTACAACATCGCCCACGGTGTCGTGGTCGACGCGGTGCAGAAGGCGAACCAGGAAAGCGGCGGCTCGGTGCTCGAACTGGGCGAGGCGGAATACATGGTGCGCGCCAGCGGTTACCTGCAGTCGCTCGACGACTTTGCGAAGATCCCGTTGATGACCACGGAAGCCGGCGTTTCCGTGCGCCTTGCGGACGTCGCGCGGATTCAGCTGGGCCCGGAAATGCGGCGCGGCATCGCTGAACTGAATGGCGAAGGCGAGGTGGCCGGCGGGGTGATTGTCATGCGGTCAGGGAAGAATGCATTGGAGACGATCAATGCGGTCAAGGCGAAGCTGGAATCGCTCCGCGCCAGCCTGCCGGCAGGCGTCGAAATTGTCCCCACCTATGACCGTTCGGGCCTGATCAAGGGGGCGATCAGCAATCTCCAGGAAAAACTGATCGAGGAATTTATCGTGGTCGCGATTGTCTGCGCGATCTTCCTGTTCCATCTGCGTTCCGCGCTGGTCGCCATCGTGACTTTACCGATCGGCATCCTGATCTCGTTCATTGTCATGCACTACCAGGGCGTCAATGCCAACATCATGTCGCTGGGCGGGATCGCCATCGCCGTCGGCGCGATGGTGGATGCAGCGGTGGTGATGATCGAAAACGCGCACAAGCACATCGAGGCATGGAACCATGAGCATCCAGGCCGCAAGCTGGAGGGGAAGGAGCATTGGCGCGTGATCGGTGACGCCGCGGCGGAGGTGGGGCCGGCGTTGTTCTTCTCGCTGTTGATCATCGTCCTGTCGTTTATCCCGGTTTTCACCCTGGAGGCCCAGGAGGGGAGGCTGTTCTCTCCGCTGGCGTTCACCAAGACCTATGCGATGGCTGCAGCGGCTGGCCTGGCGGTGACCCTGATTCCTGTGCTGATGGGCTATCTGATCCGGGGACGCATTCCGGACGAGCAGAAAAATCCGCTCAACCGGGTGCTGATTGCGGTGTACCGTCCCTTGCTCGAACGGGTACTGCTGTTTCCCAAGGCGACGCTGCTGGTGGCCGGCCTGATCGCCGTGGTTACGGTGTGGCCGATGACCAGGCTCGGGGGCGAGTTCATGCCGCCGCTTGACGAAGGCGATCTGCTGTACATGCCGTCCGCGCTGCCTGGACTGTCGGCCGGCAAGGTGGCGCAACTGCTACAGCAGACCGACCGGCTGATCAAGACTGTGCCGGAAGTGCACAGTGTGTTTGGCAAGGCCGGGCGCGCCGAAACAGCGACCGATCCGGCGCCGCTCGAGATGTTCGAAACCACCATCCAGTTCAAGCCGCGCGACCAGTGGCGGGCGGGCATGACGACCGATAGGCTGGTGGCCGAACTCGATCGGATCGTGAAGGTGCCGGGCCTTTCAAATATCTGGGTGCCGCCGATCCGCAACCGCATCGACATGCTCGCCACCGGGATCAAGAGTCCGGTTGGCGTCAAGGTTGCCGGCACCGACCTCAAGGAAATCGACCGCGTCGCCGGCACGATCGAGCGGATCGTCAAACGTGTACCCGGGGTGTCGTCGGCTCTCGCGGAACGGCTTACTGGTGGGCGCTACATCGACCTCGACATCAACCGGGATATGGCGGCGCGCTACGGCCTGAACATCGCCGACGTGCACGGCATCGTATCGTCCGCGATAGGTGGCGACAATATCGGTGAGACCATCGAAGGCCTGCAGCGATTCCCAATCAATGTGCGCTACCCGCGTGAATACCGCGACTCGATCGAGAAGCTGCGCCAGCTACCCGTGCTCACGCCGCGGGGCGCACAGATTCGCCTGGGCGATGTCGCGACCATCCGCATCAACGATGGTCCGCCAATGCTCCGTAGCGAAAACGCGCGCCTGTCCGGATGGGTGTATGTCGACATCCGCGGCCGCGACATGGGGTCGGTGGTGCGCGACATGCAGCAAGCGGTGGCCAGGGAGTTGAAGCTGCCCGCAGGGTACTCCGTGTCGTGGTCGGGCCAGTTCGAATACCTGGAGCGGGCCAGCGCCAAGTTGAAGGTGGTGGTGCCCGCCACGCTGCTGATTATTTTCGTGCTGCTTTACCTGACGTTCAAACGCGTCGACGAAGCGGCGCTGATCATGGCCACGCTTCCCTTCGCGCTGGCCGGCGGCGTCTGGCTGCTGTGGGTGCTTGGGCATCACGTGTCCGTTGCGAGCGCGGTCGGATTCATTGCGCTGGCGGGCGTGGCGGCCGAGTTTGGCGTCATCATGCTGATCTACCTGAAGCACGCGTGGGAAGACCGGATACGAGACGGCAAACATACCGAAGCGGACCTGCTCGATGCGATACGCGACGGCGCGGTGCTGCGCGTGCGGCCCAAGGCGATGACGGTGGCGGTCATCATCGGCGGCCTGATCCCGATTGTCGTCGCTTCCGGCACCGGTTCGGAAATCATGCAGCGCATCGCTGCGCCGATGGTGGGCGGGATGATCACCGCGCCGCTGTTATCGATGTTTGTGGTGCCGGCGGTGTACCTGTTGATGCGTCGGCGCGAAGTGAGGCAGGCGCTCGCTAAGCCGTGAATGGGACGGTCGCTGGCGTGTTTCAGGCGTGCAGGGTGGCAGGCATTTTTTGATATTGCTCGTGGAGGGAAATATGGAATTCAACACATTCAAATGGGCCGCGCTCGGCGGGACGCTTGCAGGCCTGCACCGCCAGGTCAGGCTTTGTGGGTGTGTGCCGAATGCACGTGGGGGCGTGCGCGACATTCGATGGATTCGATGAAAGCCCAGCAAATTTTCCGTTTTGTAACAATGCGCCCAAGACCGGATACTGCTGGGCTTGCCTTCTGGTAGTAATGAGCCGAAGGCGGTTCCGCACACCTTAAAGGATATGATATGAAGAAATTTGCGCTTTTCTGTCTCACAGCCGGTTTGTCGCTGACCGCGGTCGCAGCGCCTGAGACCTATGTGATCGACGGCTCCCACACCTACCCGCGGTTCGAGTACAGCCACTTCGGCTATTCGAATCAGGTAAGCCGCTTCGACAAGACCAGCGGCACGATTGTCATCGACCGCGCGGCCAAGATCGGTTCGGTCAACGTCACCATCGACACGACCAGCGTGAATACTGGCTTCCCGGTGTTCAACGACCACCTGCAGGGGGAGGATTTTTTCGATACGAAAAAATTCCCGACGATCACCTTCAAATCCAGCAAGCTGAATTTCGCGGGCGATAAGCCGAGCTCGGTAGACGGCGACCTCACCATCAAGGGAGTTACCAAGCCGGTCCGCCTCGACATCACGTCGTTCCACTGCATGCCGCATCCCATGTTGAAGAAAGACGCCTGCGGCGCGAATGCCATTACCAAGATCAAGCGCACTGATTTCAACAATGGCAAGTATGCCCCGTATGTCGGTGATGAAGTTACGCTGACGATCGCGGTGGAAGCGATCAAACAGTAACGCTGCCGCTGCATCGCAGCTTGCCGGGTTGCGGTGCGCAGCATGAACGGCCCCGCGCCTGCGCCGCTGTCTCTAGCCTTTCCCGACGCTCGATTAAATCGATCGTCACGTCGGCAATCAAGCGCTTTCTGCGACGGTTTAACCGGTGCATACTTGCATCACGGGTCGCCCCAAGCTCGCGGGTGGCGAATTTTTCACTTCGACTACTGTGCTGCGCGAGCGGCGTTTGGGAAAATTATGAAAAAGTCTTCGTACATTCTTCTGGCGGGTCTGACAGTGGCGGGGCTGGCCCATGCGCAGGCAGATTTGATTCTGACGAACGGCAAAATCGCGACCATGGTCAAAGAAGGCGAATTTGTCGAGGCAGTCGCCATCAAGGACGGGAAGATCGCAGCGGCCGGCACCAACGCTGCTGTGCTCAAGCTCAAGCGCGCCGACACCACGGTAATCGACGCTCAGGGCCGCACGGTGATTCCCGGCCTGAACGACTCCCACACCCACGTGATCCGCGCCGGGCTGAATTACAACATGGAACTGCGCTGGGACGGGGTGACGTCACTCAAACGGGCGATGGAAATGCTGAAGGAGCAGGCCGCGCGTACTCCCGAGGGGGAATGGGTGAAAGTGGTGGGCGGCTGGAGCGCACATCAGTTCGAAGAGAAGCGGATGCCGACCCTCGCTGAAATCAATGCTGCCGTCCCCGATAGGCCGGTGTTCATCCTTTACCTGTACGGGCTCGGCTACCTCAACAAGAAGGGGATCGAGGCGCTCGGCTACAGCAAAGAGACCAAATACAAGGATGGCGTTGTCGAGCTCGACGGCCAAGGCAAACCGACCGGACTGCTGGTGGCCAAACCAAATGCGATGGTGTTGTATTCGACGCTGGGGAAAACAAACAAACTCGGACGCGCCGAGCAGGTGAATTCCACGCTCCATTTCTACAACGAGCTCAATCGCTTGGGCCTGACCAGCGCAATCGACGCGGGAGGCGGGGGGCAGGCCTATCCCGACGACTACGGGGTGACCATCGAACTCGCACGCGCGGGAAAGATCACGGTCCGCACCTCGTATTTCTTGTTTGCGCAAAAGCCCGGCACCGAGCTGGCAGACTTTCAGCGCTGGATGACGCTGACCAAGCCCAACAAGAATGACCATATGGTGTATCCGAATGGCTTCAGCGCGGAGGGTGCGGGAGAAAACCTGGTGGCGAGCGCCGGCGATTTCGAAAACTTCCTTGAGCCGCGCCCTGATCTGCCGGAGCACATGGAGGGCGAGCTGGAACCTGTGATCAGATTGCTCGTCAAGAACCGCTGGCCGTTCCGCCTGCACGCTACCTATGCGGAAAGCATCGACCGGGACCTGGCAGTTATCGAGCGGGTCAATCAGGAGACGCCGCTCAACGGCTTGCGCTGGATTATCGACCACGCAGAGACGATCTCCGATGACCAGCTTAAACGTATCAAGAGAATGGGAGGGGGCGTGGCTGTTCAGAACCGCATGTATTTCCAGGGCGAGTCTTACTGGCAGCGCTACGGCGCCCAGACGCGCCAGATGCCGCCCATCCGCAAGATGCTCGAGATGGGCGTTCCGGTAGGCCTGGGTACGGACGGTACGCGAGTGAGCAGCTATGCGCCGTGGCCCGCGCTTTACTGGGCAGTGACTGGCAAGACCGCTGGGGGAATGAAAATGTGGCAGGACCGTGACGTGCTGAGCCGGTTCGAAGCGCTACGCCTGATGACGACCGGCAGTGCATGGATGAGCGGAGAAGAGCAGCTGAAAGGAACGCTCAGGAAGGGCCAGTACGCCGACCTGGTTGTCCTGCCAGACGATTATTTTTCTATACCGGCAGAGAAAATCAAAACGCTTGAGAGCGTCCTGACCATCGTCAATGGCCAGGTGGTTTATGGCGCCGGCCCGTTTAAGCCGCTGGCGCCCCAGCTGCCGCCGGTTTCGCCAGCGTGGAGCCCGGTCAACGCGTATGGCGGCTACCAGAACAAGTAGCGCGTTGGCTGCGCGGGGCGAATGTAAGGCAGCATTCTGGCCCATAGCCCTTCATCACTGCGCGGCCGCAGCCGACCCAGACGAACATCAAAGCTGAGCGGCACAATTAGTTTTCGGGTCGGCTGCTAGCGGTCGTCGGAGCAGCAAGGGCACTTGTGGTCGATTTAAACCGCAAGGGAATCGGACCGAAACGTAGGCAAAAAAAATCCCGCAGTTTCCGGCGGGATAAATTCCAATTCTTTTCTGAGGAGATTTGGAGGAGACAAGCTGATTGTGCTGCACTACAGCATTAGGGTCCAATTCTTTTTCTGAATACCGCATATATCCATAATGAATGCCGCAGCTACGGCGAAAAGGCGCTCACAGACCGCATCTCGCTCTCTGTAGCGGACCACTCGGGCATTTTGTGGACGACAAATGCGATGCGTGGTGGGCGAGCGCAAGCTTTAATTTGCGCGGGCACGCGAGGTGCAAAGTGAGGTTCTCGCTAGAGATTTTCACGTGGGCCAAGCATCCGAAAAGCTTCGTGTCGCTCGACAGCGCGGACCATCTGCTAAGCCACAAAAGCGATGCTGTCGACATCGCCAACGTCATTGCCGCCTGGAGCGAGCGCTATCTACCGCAAGCTCCCAGATAACCGTTGCGCACCAAGCAGCGCACCTAAGGCGCCGTTTGCTGTAGCGTCGTACGCCTGCCCATCGCTGAGCGCCGATCATGGCAGCCAGGCGATGGCTGCCATGCCGATGGAAGAGATGGCGGGATGCCACGACATGGATCCGGAGCAGCCCAGCCTGTGCCGCGCGTATGGACAGGCCGGGAATCAGTCGCTCGACAAGCCGGCAGTCCCGCCGCTGCAGCCTTTCCTGGCGGTCGGCTTTGGCCTTTCGGTGACTGCGCCGGATGCCAATCATCTTCCTGCTTTCGCATTCCCGCGCAACACCTTCCTTACCCGCGCGACGGCGCCTCCGCTTGCCATTCGCAACTGCTGCTTCCGCATTTAATCCTCCCGCTTGCTTTGCTTTCATTTCGCTGCGCGTCTGCGAGCGGCGCTGATCATGGCCACGCTTCCCTTCGCGCTGGCCGGCGGGGTCTGGCTGCTGTGGGCGCTTGGGCATCACGTGGCCGTTGCGAGCGCGGTCGGATTCATTGCGCTGGCTGGCGTGGCGGCCGAGTTTGGCGTCATCATGCTGATCTACCTGAAGCACGCGTGGGAAGACCGGATACGAGACGGCAAACATTCCGAAGCGGACCTGCTCGATGCGATACGCGACGGCGCGGTGTTGCGGGGGCGGCCCAAGGCGATGACGGTGGCGGTCATCATCGGCGGCCTGATCCCGATTGTCGTCGCTTCCGGCACCGGTTCGGAAATCATGCAGCGCATCGCTGCGCCGATGGTGGGCGGGATGATCACCGCGCCGCTGTTATCGATGTTTGTGGTGCCGGCGGTGTACCTGTTGATGCGTCGGCGCGAAGTGAGGTAGGCGCTCCCTAAGCCGTAAAGTTGCCGCGCCGGAATAAATCCTGGCGCTCCGCCGTTACGCTCTGGACCAGGCGGGAGTTGCGCGAACGCGACATTCTGGAAGGAATGGTCGCTTTCGGCAAATTTAATTTGCACAAAGAAAGGATTTGGCGATTTAAATTGGAAATTGCATACTAGAATAAACAACTGCTTGCCTTGACATTGCGCAAGGAATAGAGTGATTCTAATTCGCACTTGTATAGACAAGTATGTGTCGGCAGTGTGAAGGCGGGTTTTTGTATTGCAGCTTTGGAGAGCGATGCGCAATCAGCCAGGCTGGCGGTGGCGCAGGTGCATATGCAGCATAAATTAGCGGAGATTAAATGTCTTATAAAAATGTACCAACAGCAACAGCATTAGGTCTTTTACTGTTGAGCCAAGGCTCATACGCGCAGCAGGCAGCAGTACCCGGCAACACCGACAAAGCCGCTCCGATGGAGCGTGTGCAGATCACCGGCAGCCGCATTAACCTCAAGCAGGAACAGATTTCCGGCGTTGGTCCCGTCACGGTGATCGATGCGGACGCCATCCAGCGCTCGGGCGCCATTTCCATTGAGACCCTTCTGCAGCGCATGCCATCGTCGGCAGGTACCGCCGGCAACCAGGGCAGCGCCTACTGGACCAGCAACGGCTACGGCACCACCCAGGTCAACCTGCGCGGCCTCGGCATCGACCGCACCCTGGTACTGCTGAACGGCCGCCGCGTCGTCGCCGGCGGCACCGGCGCCAACAGCTCGGTCGACCTGAACATGATCCCGGTCGCGATGATCGAGCGCGTCGAGGTACTGAAGGACGGCGCATCCGCCATCTACGGCGCCGACGCCGTCGCCGGCGTGGTCAACATCATCACCAAGAAAGCCATCGACGGCGTCGAGATGTCTGTCCGCTACGGCAAGACCGGGCAGAGCGACGGCGAGGAAAAAGCCGCCGACATCGTTTGGGGCACGCGCAGCGACCGCGGCTCGATGATGGCCTCGCTGAACTACTCCGAAAGCGGGGACGTCAACCTGGCCTCTCGTGCGCCATGCGCACTGTTCGAGGACGACGGCAAGCTGGTCTGCTCGGGCAGCTCGTCGACCATCGGCGGTCGCGCGCGCCTTGCTGACGGGCGGCGCGTCAATTTCAACCAGGACCTGGGCGGCAATCCGCGCGGCTTCGAGACCTACTCCGCAGCCAAACACGGCTACAACAGCAACCCGTTCCTGAACGCGGTCAACCCGATCAAGCGCGTCGGTGTCAGCGCCTTCGGTAAATTGAACCTGAACGACAATGTCGAGCTGTTCACGGAATTGATGTTCACCAATCGCCAATCCGAGCAGCTGGCCACGCCCGGCGCGATCGGCGCCAACCGTCCGATCCGTATCGCGGCATCGCACCCGACCAACCCGACCGGCCAGGACCTGGTACTGGAACGCCGCCGCGTGGCTGAAGTCGGCCCGCGCAACTTCTTTCAGGAGACCAACACTTTCCGCATCGCTACCGGCCTGGCCGGCGCGATCAACGACAAGTGGGACTGGTCGGCATCGGTCAACTGGGGCCGCAATACCGGCGTCGACGGCATGACCAACATCATCAACCTCGACCGGGTCGATGCCACGCTGGACGCCGCCAACTGCGGCAAGACCCCGACTTCCGCACCTTGCGGCAACTACCTCGGCTACGGCAATCTTACCCCGGCGGTGCTGGACTACATCCACTTCGACACCCGCGACAACGGCGGCAACGACCAGAAGAGCTTCAATGCCGGCGTCAGCGGCGAGCTGTTCAACATGCCAGCGGGCGCGGTCGGCTTCGCGACCGGCTTCGAGTATCGCCAGGAAAAAGGCTGGCGCGATCCAGACAGCCTGATCGTCTCCGGCGCTGCCAATACCAACCGCCAGGACCCGATCGCCGGCGAGTACAGCGCGCGCGAAGTCTTTGCCGAATTGTCGGTGCCGCTGCTGGCCAAGCTGCCGCTGGTCGACTCGCTCACCCTGAACGGCGCAGCGCGCTATTCGGACTACAGCCTGTTCGGCTCGAAGAGCACTTACAAAGTGGGCCTGGACTGGCAAGTGATCCCATCCCTGAAACTGCGCGCCAACAAGTCGACCGCGTTCCGCGTGCCGAACGTACCCGAGCTGTTTGGCGGCGTGTCAGAGGGCAACCTGACCACGACCGATCCTTGCAACAGCTGGAACCTGCAAGACCCGAGCTCCAACATCTATAAGAACTGCCAGGCGTCGCGCGTGCCGGTCGGCTTCAAGCAGTTCGGCCCGTCGATCCTGACCACCGGCGGCGGCAACGTCAACCTGGAACCGGAAGACGCCGACACCTTCACCGTGGGCGCGGTGTGGACGCCGTCGAAGTCCGTCACGCTGACCCTCGACTACTTCAACATCGAGATCAATAACGCGATCGAAACGGTGCCGGGCTCGACCAAGCTGTCGGTCTGCTACAACTCGCCGGGCCTGGCGCACATCTTCTGCAGCCCATCGAGCTTCACGCGCGAGCCTGCGACCGGAGAGATCAACTTCCTGTCGTCGCAGCCAGCCAACGCGGCGCAGCAGCGCGTCTCCGGCATCGACCTCGGTGCGATGTACGACTTCCGTGCCTACGGCTGGAACGTGGCGCTCAACGGTGACGTATCACGCCTGAACCGCTTCGACGTCGCGCCATTCCCTGGCGGCGACATCATCGAGTACGCAGGCAAGATCACCGGCGGACGCGGCAGCTACGCCGAGTGGCGCGCCGCCACCGGTTTGACCGCGGCAAACGGTCCTTGGTCGGGTTCGTATAACATCCAGTACATCGGATCGGCGGACGACATCAATGCATCGGCAGGCGACATCGGTGCGCGCGCGCCGAGCGTGGCGTATCACAACGCCAGCGTGAAGTATGCGTTCAACAAGGCCATGACGCTGTCGTTCGGCGTCGACAACCTGTTGGACAAGGCGCCGCCGTTTATCCAGAGCTGGACCGACGGTAACACCGACACGATGACCTACGACCTGCTCGGCCGCCGCTGGCACGCGCGCCTGGGCTACCGTTTTTAAGTATTTGCCAACGCCGTACCCGCGCAGCCGCTAGTACCTGCGCGGGAACGGCGACTTTACATCGGAATCAGAATGCAATTATCTTTCTGGACACGCCGTGCCCATAAGTGGCTTGGGCTGGTCGTCGGCGTTCAGGCCCTGCTGTGGATGATCAGCGGCCTGTACATGGTCATCGTGCCGCTCGACGTCATCCATGGTGACCACCTTGCCCACGTTTTCACGGAGCCGCTCAAACCCGGCGCGACCCGCATCGCGCAGGATAAGCTAGCGGAGCTCTATCCGGGCATCACGTCCGTTCGCCTGAAGAACATGCTCGGCAAGGAAGTCTACGAGATCAGGCAGGGCAAGGACGCAGCGCTTGTCGACGTGACCACCGGAGCGAAGCTAAGCCCGCTGGACCGCGACACGATCATGGCCCTGGCGGAAGAATCCCACGTTGGCGAAGGCAGCATTCGCGGCATCGAATGGATAACCAAGGCGCCGTCCGAGGTGGGCAAGCGTCCGGTGCCGCTGTGGGCGGTCCATTACGAAGAAGCCGGCGACACCACGCTGTATTTTTCGCCGCACACCGGCGACCTGGTCGCACGCCGCCACAATCTGTGGCGCATCTTCGATTTCGTTTGGATGCTGCACATCATGGACTACGACACCCGCGACAACGTCAATAACACTTTGCTGCGCATCGCCTCGATGACAGGCGTCGCGTTCGCGCTCAGCGGCGCATGGCTGCTGCTGCACAGTTTCAAGCGGAGGAAGCAAGCATGACTCCCTGGATGAGGAAGATCCATAAGTGGGTGGGGCTCGTCATCGCCATCCAGTTCGTGCTGTGGATGGCCAGTGGCGTGGTCATGAGCCTTCTCGACGCGAAAAAGGTAGCGGGCCGCGAGTTCCGCATCATGCCGGCCGCCGCACCTGCCTGGCCTGGGAACGTGATGCCGGTCGATGCAGTGCTGGCAAAGAGCCGCGCGCAAGTGATGAACATCTCGTCGGGCTGGCTGCTTGACCGGCCCGTGTACCAGCTGGTGAACGACAAGGCCACCTGGATGGTCGATGCGGTCAAGGGAACCCCGGTGGCGCTTGACGAAGGCCTGGCGATGCGCATTGCGCAGGCATCGTACTCTGGCAGCGGCACGCCGGCCGGCGCGCGACTGCTCAACTACACGCCCGAGACCCGCAAGCACAAGGAGCCGGTGTGGGGCATCGATTTCAACGATGCCGATGACACCACCGTCTATGTGTCAGCCAACAGCGGCAAGGTGCTCGAACACCGCAACAGCACCTGGCGGCTATTCGACTTCTTCTGGATGCTGCACATCATGGATTACGTCGAGCGCGAGAACTTCAATAATAAGCTCCTCGTGACGAGCGCGGTGGGCGGCCTGTTCATGGCCCTGACCGGCGTGTGGCTGCTGGTCACCAGCTTCCGGCTGGCCGAGTTCATTCCGCAGCGGCTGCGCCGCGCCAGCAGCATCAATGTGTACGGCGACGACGGCGGCAAACTGCGCGCGGTTGCAGCATCGGCTGGAGACACCGTGTTCCAGGCACTGGCGCGCGACGGCCTGCAGCTGCCGTCCAACTGCGGCGGCGGCCAGAGTTGCGGCCTTTGCGGAGTGCGCTGCATTGGCAAAGCCCCCAAGCCGACCAGCGCGGACCGTGCGCTGCTGTCGCCTGAAAAGCTGGCGGCCGGCTTCCGGCTGGCCTGCAACCTTCCAGTCGACAGCAGTGTCGAGATCGAAGTCGCCGGCGGCGCTGCACTGTCAACGGAGTACGAAGCGACCGTCACCAGCGTGCGCGCCGTCACGCCGTTCCTGCGCGAGATCACGATCCGTCCGGATGCCAAAGTCGAATGCCGGCCGGGCTCGTACATCCAGGTCCACGTGCCCGATTACCAGCGCGACGCCGCGCACATCGAGCTGCCTGACGAACATCGCGACGCCTGGAGCACGCTCACGCTGCCGCAGCAGCTGGTCAACGCTGAGCCGCTGCGCCGTTCGTATTCGCTGGCGGTACCGGTGGAGAAGTGCGGCGGACAGCTGACGCTGCTCGTGCGCTTCATGCCAGGCGCACAGCCGGGAAAAGGATCGAGCTATATGTACACGCTGAAAGAGGGCGAGAAGGTCCGGTTCAGTGGCGCGTTTGGCGACTTCGCGATCAAGCCGGGCGGACGCGAGAAGGTCTTCATTGGCGGCGGGGCTGGCATGGCGCCGCTTCGCGCGATGATCCATTCACTGCTTGACGAGGGCGCGCGGGAGCCGATGCACTTCTGGTACGGTGCGCGCAGCCAACGCGATGCGCCATACGTCGACGAGATGAAGGGATTCGCCGACAAGCATCCGAACTTCAAATGGCAACTGGTGCTGTCCGAAGATGCTGGCGGCGCGGAGAATGTATCGGTCGGGCTGGTTCACGAGGCAGCGCGCGATGCGTTGCTGCAAAAGCATCCTGACCTGGGCATGTGCGACTTTTACCTGTGCGGGCCGCCCGCGATGCTTGAGTCGACTCTCGAGCTGTTAAAGGACCTAGGGGTAGACAGCGACCGTATTGCGTTCGACGATTTCAAGGTCTGAAGTGCGAGCAAGGGCTGGGCATTGCTGGCCGAATCGAACGGTTCGGCCAGCGGCCTGCGTACTCTTCGGGCCTGCTTGGATCAGCCGGCGCCCGGTGGTGAGGTTGAACTGAGAACGGCGGCAAACACCAGCGCTCCGGCAAGGACCAGTGATTCAACCTGCAGGATGAAGACGAATCTTTGCTCCTGCTTGCTCGATGGCGCGCCCGGCGCGCGCAGGCCGGCCAGCAAGCGTGGCATGACGACAAAGCGGTTCAGGCCACCAAGGGCCGCGGCGATGGCAACGAGCGCCAGCTTGAGCAGCAAGACTGTCGCATAGGGATTGCCGGTAATGTTCTCCAGGCTTCCCAGCCCTCGCCATGCGCTGATGAGCCCGGTGATGGCGATGCCAGCAAGTGCGATAGTTGCAGAATTCGACAACGCTTGCGTGTACTGCGCACGCTCCGGACCATCCTGGCCAGTCGCGCCTGGGAGATGGCGCAGCGTCACAAAGCCTGCGACCAGAACATCGCCGACCCACACGCTGATCAGGACCAGATGAATCCAGTCCGCAGCCATTGCCCAACTGATATCGCCGCCTGCGCCAGCGTGGCTGACCATGCTGCGCGTATACATGAACGCGCCGATGGCGGCCAAGCGCACAAGATCAGCAACCGGCCCGCGCTGCGGCGACCAGCGAAGTGTCGTCACCACGGTCACGACAGCTAGCGCCACCAGTCCGATTTTCCAGGAAAACCCGTAATGCGTTGCCGTCAACACGGCATCGATTGCCGGCGCGGCCTGTGAAAGAGCCACCTCCGCCATTGACGCGGCTTCGAGCCACAGCGCAGCCATATAAGTGAGCAGGGCAGTGGTGACGGACACCAGACCGACGCGGCGCAAGCTGACGCGGTTCCGCATTGCCCAATGCGAGCTACTCGCATGGAGCCAGCGGTCGGCCAGGCTGGCCCCTGTCAGCGCGGCCATGGACAGGTTCAGGACCACCGTCGCCGCGACCTGCGCAGCAGGAAGGTCGAGCGCCATTATTTAACCTGGAACGAAAACTCGCCTTTGACCTTGTGCCCGTCGCGCGTCAGCGTCGTCCACTGAACGCGGTACGCGCCACGAGTGAGCGCGGGAAGGGAGGCAACCATGACCTTCGCGTTCGCCTTGTCCACCGCGACTTTCAGCGGTTGGATCGCGGCGCCTTTTCCATCCACAAGCTTGATCTTGCTGAACGCCATTTCAAGCGGCTCGTTGAACTGAAGGCGCACTTCCTTCGGAGCAGGCGCCACGATTTCGTTGGCCTTTGGGGTCGACGCTTCCAGTTTGGCGTGGGCAAAGGCGGCCGAAGACATCGTCGCGGCCAGCATCATGGCGGCAGCGGCGAGCAGGTATTTTTTGTTCATGTGCTTCTCCTTGAGCGCGCGTGTTTGCTTGTGCATCCGGCGCAGCGGATGCACGAGGTCTTGTAAAAAAGCGTTTCGCTTACTTCGCTGGGACCAGTTGAACGACAGTGAACGCGCCGTTCACGCGCTCGGCGACGAACTTCACCTTGTCGCCGGCCTTGACCTGGGTGAGCATAGCCGGATCTTTCACGCGAAATACCATCGTCATCGCGCCCATGCCAAGGTTCTTCAGTTCCCCGTGGCGCAGCGTGATTTTGCCGGCTTCCTTGTCGGCTTTCTTCACTTCGCCGTCCGTCATTTCGACGGCATCGCCTTGATGGCCTGCGTGGGCCGAACCATGCCCGGCCTGGGCCGCCGCCATGCCGTGGGTTGCGTGTTCGCCGTGCTTTGCCTCCTGGGCAAAAGCGGTAGCAATGGACATCGCGGCAATCAGGGCTACTGCGGAGATTTTGGTGAATGCTTTCATGGTGAATCCCTTCATTGAATTTTAGTTGTAATGTTTGTACACGGTGATACGGCCATCCGCTCCGACCAGCAGGACATCGTAAGGATCTTTGCGTGGCCCTTCCATTCCTGGCGAACCCAAGGGCATGGCGGGCACCGCCAGTCCGCGTGCTTTCGGCTGTTCGGCGAGCAGGCGCTTGATGTCAGCCGCCGGAACATGGCCTTCGATGGCATATCCCTTTACCATGCCGGTGTGGCAGGATCCCAGCTGGTCGGGAATGCCGCCCTTTTCGCGGTAGTCCGAAGGATTCTCGACGTTCACGGCCTTGACGGCGAACCCGTGCGCCTTCAGGTGTTTCACCCACTCGCTGCAGCAGCCGCACTGCGCGCTCTTGTAGACCTCGATAACGGGCAGGGCGGCGCTGGCGGCAAGCGGAAAGCCCAGCGCGCCGGCGAGAACGGCTCGCGAAAGAATGTGACTTATCATGATTTCTCCTCTTCGGTTAGTGTCAACGATGTCCGCTGTGGCCTGAAGGCTTGCGCACGTTGAGTTCAATGTCGGGCCGCTTCTTGGCAACCGGCATGGCTTGTCCGCCGGCGGAGCTCTTCCGGACCGGCGCCGGGGTTTCGCCCTTCCATTCATAGGCAACGGTTCCGGCCGGATGCGTGTACCAGCCCGGATCCCTGTAGTCGCCAGGCTTCTGGTCTTTCCTTACCTTCAGCATCGTGAACATGCCGCCCATTTCGACGCCGCCGAACGGACCCTGGCCCGTCATCATCGGCAAGGTGTTGTCGGGCAACGGCATTTCCATATCGCCCATCGAGCCACCCTTGTCGCCCATGACCATGTAGTCGGGTACCAGGGCATTGATCTTCTCGGCGATACCACTGTGGTCGACGCCGATCAGGTTGGGCACCTCGTGGCCCATGGCGTTCATGGTGTGGTGCGACTTGTGGCAGTGGAAGGCCCAGTCGCCAGGGTCGGTCGCCACGAATTCGATTGCCCGCATCTGGCCAACCGCGATGTCGGTGGTGACTTCAGGCCAACGCGACTCGCGGCGCGTCCAGCCGCCGTCTGTCCCGGTGACTTCGAACTCGTGCCCGTGCAGGTGGATCGGGTGATTCGTCATCGTCAGGTTGCCGGCGCGGATGCGCACGCGGTCACCCTGGCGAACGTTCATCGTATCGATGCCCGGGAACGCCCGGCTGTTGAAGGTCCACAGGTTAAAGTCCAGCATGGTGTTGGTCTTCGGTGTGTAGCTGCCCGGATCGATATCGTAGGCGTTAAGCAGGAACACGAAGTCGCGGTCGACGGCGTGGTGCGCCGGGTTCTTCGGGTGGGTAACCCAGAAACCCATCATGCCCATCGCCATCTGAACCATCTCGTCGGCGTGCGGGTGGTACATGAACGTGCCCGGCCGCTTCGCCACGAACTCGTAGACAAAGGTCTTGCCCGGCTGTATGCCCGGCTGGGTCAGCCCGGTCACGCCGTCCATGCCGTTCGGCAGGCGCTGCCCGTGCCAGTGGATGCTGGTGTGCTCGGGCAGTTTATTGGTCACAAAGATGCGCACCCGGTCGCCTTCGACCACTTCGATCGTCGGGCCGGGGCTCTGGCCGTTATAACCCCACAGGTTGGCCTTCATGCCTGGCGCGATTTCACGCACCACAGGTTCGGCGATCAAGTGGAACTCTTTGACGCCGTTGTTCATCCGCCATGGAAGTGACCAGCCGTTCAGGGTCACAACGCCGTTGTAAGGGCGTCCGTTCGGTGGCGCCAGCGGTGGCTGCGTCTCGGCGCTGTTCATCACTGGCGCTTCAGGAAGGGTTGCTGCGCCGGCCCGGCTTACCAGTCCGGCGCCGACCAAGGCCGCTGCACCGGTAAAGAAATTTCGACGTGAAGTCATTGACTGTCCTTGTATTAATGTGCCTGGGGAGCATCGCCCGATGCCTCTGCGCGCATTTGCATTGCCGCGCCGCCCGTTCCGTTGATCGCCGCCTGCAGATCGGTTTCAGCGATCCAGTAATCGCGCTGGGCTTCGATCGATGTGTTGACGCTATTAATCTGCGCCCGCGCATCCGCCAGCAGTTCGAATACGCCGATCAGCATGCCGTTGTAGCGAAGCAGCATCTCATCCGAGATCTTCTTCCGCAACGGCACCACCTCGTCGCGGTAATGGCGTGCCAAGTCGTACGAGGTGCGGTAGGCCGAGTACGCCTCCCGCACTTCCGAGCGGGCCCGGATCGCCGCGTTCGCCGTACGGTGCACCGATTGCATGTAGATCGCCTCGGCTTTGGCGACACGCGATCCGCCCCAGTCGAACAGTGGAAGTTCCAGTTCGATCTCATAACCGTCCTCGCGCGGCGCATCCGTCGTGCTGCTGTTGGTGTAGCCTGCATGGAGCACGTTGATGAAACGGGTTGCCTTCGACAAGCCGAGCGCACTGGCCGTCATTGCCGCTTCGCGCTTGGCAAGCTGGATATCGAGGCGCTGTTCCATCGCCTGCGCCTCGCTGTTGCTACCGATGCCTGGCGCCGCAGGCAGGTCTGGCAAACGGTCGGGTAATGTGAGCGCGGCGTTGTCGCCCCACAAGCCCATCAGCCGGACAAGCTGCTCGCGCGCCACGGTGGCGTTATGCCGGCTGCGCGCCAGTTGCGCTGTCGCGTCCGCGTAAAAGGCTTGCTCCCGTGCCTGCGCAAGCTTGCTGAAGTTGCCCGCCTGCGCCATCCGTTTGGCGAGCTCGGCGCTCGCTTCGGCGGAGGCGCGCACCTGGTCCGAGTACAACGCCGTTTGCTGCGCTGCGACAGCATTGAAATAGGCTTTGCGGGTCTCTGCCGCGTGCCGGACAGCGTCAGAAGCGGCCTG
Organism: Massilia polaris; assembly: GCF_012927275.1. Classification (GTDB taxonomy): domain Bacteria; phylum Pseudomonadota; class Gammaproteobacteria; order Burkholderiales; family Burkholderiaceae_D; genus Telluria_A; species Telluria_A polaris. Next base: position 379,029 of record NZ_JABBGG010000001.1, read on the forward strand.
CAGCTTGGCGAGCTCGAAACGGCGGCCTTCGATCTTGCTCCGTACTGGAATCGTCAGGAGTCCGACGATGTCGAACATGATGGCGCGCTCGATCTCAACCTCGTGGCCCCCGGACATCCGGCCAAACGAGAAACTTGGGTTGCTCATCCATCCGGCTTGCACCAGGTCGGCCTCGGCGATACCAAGTTGAGCAAGCGATGCTTGCAGGCCTTTATTGTTCAGCAATGCGACTTGCACGGCGGTGTCCGCAGTCAGCGGCTTGCCCAGCAGCTGGGCCACCTTACCGTCGACCGTCGCAGTTTCCGCGCCTGGCCTGGAAAACTGCACCGACTGGCCAGTACGCGCGTTGGTCATCGCGGAGACTGCGTCGAGCCCACCGTCTTTGGAAAACGTCGAGCAGCCGGCCAGCAGGACGGCGACGACGCCGAGCGTGAGCAAGCGGATACGTGTTGGTGGAATAGATATGTGCATAATATTTTCGCCTGATCAGTGCTTGCTGTGATCAACCGGCGTGTGCTTCGCTGCCGGCGCTGGCGACTTCGGCGGGCTGGCGTGGTGTCCCGCATGCCCGTCGGACTGCGCGACCTTGTCGTTTGCGGCGCGCCAGCGCATGTCCGGCGTCGCCTCGTCGTCAGTTCCCACGGCCGGAGCATAGTCGGCAAACGCGGACTGATAGGCAATTGCCGGGACGGCAGCCTTGGCATCACGTGGGTCGGGTTGTACGGATGCGCTCTGTGCCAGGGCGGCAAACGGCAACGCGGCCATCAAGCCGATGGCGATGGATTGTTTCAGTGTCAAGGTCATTCCCCAAAATCGATGGTATGGATGTGCGAAAGCACAAACGATTTATCCGACGTTATCGCGCCACGGACAGGGCGTGTCCGTGCGTTATCGGATCAAACGATCAAGCGGACATGTTTCGGGGAGGGCGTTTCAGGCCATCGGGCACGAACCCGACAACCGATGGGGAAAGCGAAATGACGACAGCCTCTGCGCCGGTAAGGGCAGGAAGGGGACTGAACGAAGAAGGGGGCGCAACGGCGCCGATGCAGAAATTAGAGCAGGCACTGCACGTGGAATGACCGGGACCGTCCGATGCATCGTGAGAGTCAGGCGAGGAGGGCGAATCCGTGAGCGCAGCGGTCGTGTCCACGCCGCCGTGCTGGTGCCCCATATCGCCGTCGTGTCCATGATGATCGGCAGCTGCCGACATCGTCTGCTGATGCACAGGACCACAAGACATGCCCATAGCTGCGGCGCCCGCGTGCAGCGGTACCAGAGCCATCAGAAGCCAGAGCAGAAAGGTCTTGAGGGTGCGTTCCATTGCGTAAAGTATAGCATGAAGCATTTCGCCGAAGTCAACACCAGGCGACCGCCCCGCGATGGTCATCGCTTCGGGTCACTGCTTGTCCGGGTACCCGGCTTCGCTAAGCACCGTGAGGAAAGCGCTCTCGTCCAAGGCGCTTTCGACCCGAACTTCACGCGCAGGCGGGTCGGTTTCGATGCGGGCTTGCGGGTCGACGCTCAGCAGCGCCTTGGTGACGGACTTGGCGCAGCCGCCGCAGGTCATGTTTGGAATGTAGAAACGAAGCATCTTGATCTCCTGGTTGCTTACTGTGTCCGACTAATATGGGGTTTGACAGCGTGATAAGGTCAAACGCTTTTTAGCGAAATTTTTTACTTCGACTCAATGGCGAAATTCTTGCCCCCGCGTTTGAGCGAACCCGAGAAGGGATGGCCATCGAAGATCGCTGACCTCGGCTGGGTAAGAACGATGCTGAGAAAGCTTGTGCGCGTTCACCTCCGCTCACGAAAGCGTCAGCGTGGCGGCGCGATCGCGTGACGAGGCGGGCGTGTCGACCCCAAACCGAGGCGTCCTATGTGGAGCCTGTGAACGCTGTTCCGCCGCCGCTGCGGCGGTCGGCTCAGCCAAATCCGCGATGATCGGGCAATCCGGGCGGTCATTACCGTGGCAGTGATCGGCCAGGTGCTCGAGCGTTTGCGCCATCGCTTGCAGTTCGGCGATCTTCGCCTTCAGTCCGGCGACATGGGACAGCGCCATCGCCTTGACGTCGGCGCTCGCGCGCTCACGGTCGCGCCACAAGACCAGTAGTGCCGAGATCTGTTCGACAGAAAAGCCAAGGTCGCGTGCGCGACGGATGAAGCGAAGGCCATGCACGTCCGGCGAACTGTAATGTCGGTAGCCTGCATCAGAACGACTAGCTTGCGGCAGCAAGCCAATCTGTTCGTAGTAGCGAATCATCTTCGCCGAGACGCCGGAGAACTTGGCCGCTTGACCGATATTCATCATTCTAGCCACGCCTTCAGCGTCCGGCAGTCAGGACAAGTCGGTGTCGTGTCGATGCTTACTTGGGGATGAGATGCGCTAGCCATGACGGCCTCCTTAACTTGTTTTGGTATTCAGTCAGGCGCGGCTTCGGCCCGGGATCAATGCTCGTTCACCAGGCGTGACTTGGGCGATGCCGCCCCGTTTGCCGGCCTCTCGGTGCGGGTTTCGACCGTCATCGGTGCGCGCAAGCGCTTGAGCCGGAGCGCGTTGCCGAGCACGAAGACACTGGAGAGCGCCATTGCGGCCGCGGCGACGATCGGCGAAAGCAAGGTGCCGTTCACCGGGTAGAGCGCGCCCGCCGCGACCGGGATCAGCACGGCGTTGTAGGCGAAGGCCCAGAACAGGTTCTGCTTGATGTTGCGGATCGCCGCCTTGCTGAGCGCGATGGCATTCGGCACGCCGCGCAGGTCGCCCGACATCAGCACCACGTCAGCCGCCTCGATCGCCACATCGGTTCCGGTGCCGATGGCGAGACCAACGTCCGCTTCGGCGAGCGCCGGCGCGTCGTTGATGCCGTCGCCGACGAAGGCGACCCGCGCGCCATTGATCCGGAACCTCTTCAGCGCCGCGACCTTTTCGTCGGGCAAGACCTCGGCCGCGACGTCATCGATGCCGAGCTGCCTGGCGATCGCCGCGGCCGTCGCTGCGGTGTCGCCGGTGATCATCGCGACCTTGAGTCCGAGCGCGTGCAGCGCCTCGATCGCCGCGGGCGTCGTCTCCTTGATCGGATCGGCGACCGCGATCACCGCCGCCAGGCGGCCGTCGATCGCGCCATAGAGCGGACTCTTGCCTTGCTCGCCGAGCCGCTGGGCGGTCGGCAGGAAGCGCGCCACATCAAGACCGAGCCGCGTCATGAACCGGTCCGCGCCGACGGCGACGCTCCGACCGGCGACCTTGGCCGACACGCCGAAGCCCGGTGTTGCGTCGAAGCTGTCGATGGGGGCGAGCGTGATGTCCCGCTGCTTTGCGGCTGCGACGATCGCTTCGGCGATCGGATGCTCGGAGCGGGTCTCGACCGCCGCAACGAGAGCCAGAACTTCGTCGTATTCGAAGCCCTCGGCGGGAACGAGGTCGGTCAGCTCGGGGCGGCCTTTGGTCAGCGTGCCGGTCTTGTCGAGCGCGATGACGCTCACATCGCGCAGCGCCTGCAAGGCTTCGCCCTTGCGGAACAGAATGCCGAGCTCGGCCGCGCGGCCCGTGCCGACCATGATCGAGGTCGGCGTGGCCAGCCCCATGGCGCACGGGCAGGCGATGATGAGAACCGCGACCGCATTCACGAGCGCGAAGGTCAGCGCCGGGTTCGGACCGAAGATCAGCCAGGCCAGGAAGGTCAGCGCGGCCGCTGCCATCACCGCCGGGACGAACCACATTGTCACCTTGTCGACCAGCGCCTGGATCGGCAGCTTGGAACCCTGCGCTTGTTCGACGAGGCGGATGATTTGCGCGAGCACCGTGTTCGCGCCGACCTTGGTGACGCGGTAACTGAAAGCGCCGGTCTTGTTGATCGTGCCGCCGACGACTTCGGCGCCCACCCCCTTCGACACGGGCACCGGCTCGCCGGTGATCATGCTCTCGTCAACATACGAGGCGCCCTCGACGACCTCGCCGTCGACCGGAATCTTCTCGCCCGGACGAACGAGCACGCGGTCACCGGTGGTCACCTGGTCGAGCGCAATTTCGACCGTCTCGCCGTTGCGCTCGATGCGCGCGGTCTTGGCCTGAAGTCCGACGAGCCGCTTGATCGCCTGCGAAGTTCGCCCCTTGGCGCGCGCCTCCAGCGTGCGTCCGAGCAGGATCAAGGTCACGATGACCACGGCGGCTTCGAAATAGACGTTGGTGGTGCCCGGTGGAAGCACTTCGGGGACGAAGGTCGCGGCCACCGAATAGCCGTACGCGGCCGCCGTGCCGAGCGAGACCAGCGAGTTCATGTCGGGGGCGCCGCGCAGCAACGCCGGTACGCCCTTGCGGAAGAAGCGCAGACCCGGACCGAACAGCACAAGGGTGGCGAGTGCGAACTGGATATGCCAGCTGGTCTGCTCACCCAGGACCCCCATCACCCAATGGTGCATGGCCGGAATGAGGTGCGCGCCCATCTCGAGGATGAAGACTGGCAAGGTGAGGATGGATGCAATGAGCAAAGCGCGCCGCAGCGCCCGTGCCTCGCTCTCACGACGCTCGGCGTCCCGATCGCCCGCAGTCGCCGTTTCGGCGGACAGGCGGCGGGACTTGTAACCCGCCTGTTCGACCGCCGCTTCAAGGTCGGCCGTTGAGACGACCCCGGCAAGGTGGCGCACCCGCGCGCGCTCGGTCGCCAGGTTCGCAGTGGCTTCGAGCACCCCCGGGATTTTCGCGAGCGCCTGCTCAACCCGGCCCACACACGACGCGCAGGTCATGTCCTCGATCGCGAGCTCGGTGGTCTCTTCGCGGACCGCGTAGCCGGCGCTTGCGATGGCGCGGACAGCCGCCCGCGGATCGGCCAAGCCGGTGAAGGTGATGTCGGCGCGTTCGGTGGCGAGATTTGCCGCGGCGGTCTGTACGCCTGGGATTGCTTTCAGCGCGCGCTCGACACGGCCGACGCACGATGCACACGTCATGCCTTCAACCGGCAGGCTCAGACGAACCCCTTTGGATATGGATGGATTGGAGCCTTGTTGGAGGGCAACGGAAGCCATGGAACTACCCCTTGAGTGTTTTGTTGAGGAATAGCTTGAAGCTTCCCACGAGGGCAAGGTCAAGGCCCGTGGGTGATTTTTTTCGCGAAACGCAAGCTCGGAATGCTGCGGCTCCGCCGCAGTCGTGATCCGCTTCCTCGCAAATTACGCAGCCCGCCCGTTTCTGCTTGACCTTTCCATCGTTGGAACGATGACAGTGACCTCACTACATCTTGGAGGGCCCTTATGTTAGAGCTAAAATTCGGCCGCACTGACTCACACACCGTCATGGCGACTGGGCGTGTCGCAGACACCAATGGAAGTCCGGGAAGTATGCGGAACGAGCAGGTGGCCGACCTGGACGAGAACAGCGGTGCGGTGCTTGGTACAACAGTCGAGGCAGCCAGGCCTGGCACGCTAATTAGCCCGTGTATTATCTGTCGATATCGAAAGCCGGCTGGGCGGACCGGGGAGGGCGCTAATGCCTAAGGTCACGATATTGCCCCATCCAGAACCCGCGCCAACCGGGGCTGAAGTGAACATCCGTGCGGGAACAAGCATCTGTGATGCGCTACTGGTCAACAAGATCGACGTCGAGCACGCATGTGGAAAGGTAGGGGCTTGCACGACGTGCCATGTCATTGTCCGCAGTGGATTCTCGTTTCCTACGCCCTCTACACGGAAGGCCAGGAAATCGAACACACCCGCCGCTTGTCGCTGATGGGCGATTTGCACCGGGCGATCGGTTGCAGCGAACTGCATTTGTATTGCCAGCCTAAGGTCGACATGCGCTCGCGCCGCGTATGCGGCGCCGAGGCGCTGGTGCGCTGGTGCGCTGGCAGCATCCGCGGCACGGGATGATGTCGACGATGGAATTCATCCAGCTGGCCGAACGCGCGGGCATGATCACGCCCTTGACGAACTGGATCCTGGAGGCGGCGTTCAGCCAGAGCCATGCATGGCGCAAGGCAGGGCTGGACTGGCCGCTGGCGGTTAACCTGTCGGCACATGACCTCTACGATCCCGCTATCGTCGACCGCATCCGCGCGCTGTTTTCCCGCTGGGACGTGGCGCCGGAACTGATTCAGTTCGAGCTGACCGAGAGCGCCCTGATGAGCGATCCGGCAGCGGCGATCGAGACGCTCAGCGCGCTGAAACGATTGAACGTCAAGCTGTTCATCGACGACTATGGCACCGGCTACTCGAGCCTGAGCTACCTGCAAAAACTGCCGGTTGACGCGATCAAGATCGACCAGTCGTTCGTCCAGGCGATGGTGGCGAGCCGCGAGTCGGGCGTGATCATTTCATCGACTATCGAGCTTGGCCACAGGCTCGGGATGGAGGTCGTGGCCGAGGGCGTCGAAACGCGGGAAGCGTGGAACTGCCTGGCCGCGCTCGGATGCGATGTGGCGCAGGGCTACCTGATCAGCATGCCGATGCCGGCGGCCCAGCTGAAGCAATGGGAACGCGGCTGGGTGTAGCCGATGCCGGCCGGCCCTGGGCACCGGCCGGCACGCACTAACTTGCCAGCTCACCGATTCGTGCATTGCGGCGTACCGCCTGCGGCGGCTGGCCAAAGACGCGCAGGAAGGCGCGGCGCATGCGCTCGCGGTCGGAAAAGCCGGTTTCATTGGCTATGGCGTCCATCGACAAGCGGCCTTGCTCCATCAGCAGGCGGGCCGCCTCCGCCCGCAGGTGCTCGACCGCCTTGGCCGGCGACTGCCCGGTTTCGAGACGGAAGGTGCGGCTGAACTGGCGCGGACTGAGGCGCGCCACGTCGGCCAGTTCCTCCACCGACAAGGTGCTACGCAGGTTCTTTTTGGCGAAGTCGACGGCAGTCTGGATGCGGTCCGACTTGGGATCGAGCTCCAGCAACGCCGAAAATTGCGACTGGCCGCCGGCGCGCCGATGGTAGAGCACCATGTTGCGGGCCACCATGCGGGTCAGTTCCGCACCGTAATCATCCTCCACCATTGCCAGGGCAAGGTCGACGCCGGCCGACATGCCCGCCGAGGTCCACACATTCCCGTCCTTGATGTAGATCCGGTCCTCGTCTATCCTGAGCAAGGGATAGCGGTTCTGCAGGTCGCGCGCGACGGCCCAGTGGGTGGTTGCGCGCCGCCCGTCCAGTACGCCGGCCTCGGCCAGGATGAAAGCGCCGATGCAGGGCGCCGCAACGCGGCGCGTTGTTTGCACGCTGTTCCTGATGAAATGAAGCATGCCCGCGCTCGATGGCGCCGGGTGCATGCCGGTGCCGACGATGACAGTATCGAACGGGGTATCGCCGAAGGCTTCGGTTTGCACCGCAAACCCGGCCGAGGTCGCGACCAGCCCCCCTGCTTCGGAGAGCAGGCGAATGCGGTACAGCGCGTCGCAGGCGACCAGGTTGGCAACTTCAAACACGCTCGTCGCCGCAAAACCCATCACCTGGAAACCGGGGAAGACCACAAATCCTATGTCGCGCATAGCGCTGCTCCTTGCGTGAAAATCGATGTCCTGAAACGCTGTATATATGACCTTTGAGTCAAACGCAAGCGGGCATATGATAGCTCTTACTCACCGCGACCCGCGGTGGCCACCTGAAAGAGAAACACGATGAACCCGAATCCCTCGAAAGGCACAGCGCTGGTCACCGGCGCATCGACCGGTATTGGCGCTATTTACGCGGACCGCCTGGCGCGCCGCGGCTATGACCTGATCCTTGTCGCGCGCAATCGCGAGCGCCTTGAGGCGCTGGCACACCGTATCAGCACAGACACGGGCCGCAAGGCCGAAGTGCTCGCCGCGGACCTGAACGACCAGGCCGGCCTGGCCAGCGTCGAGGCCGTGCTCGGCTCCGACATCCCGTTGACGCTGCTCGTGAACAATGCCGGCGTCGGGGCGACGGCGCCGCTGCTGGCGTCCGACATCGACAGCATGACCAGCATGATCAACCTGAACGTGACGGCGCTGACCCGCCTGACCTACGCAGCCGTTCCTGGCATGGTCAAGCGGGGCGGCGGAGCGGTGATCAACATCGCTTCCATTGTCGGTATCGCGCCCGAGCTGCTCAATGGTGTATATGGCGCCAGCAAGGCGTTCGTGCTGGCCTTCAGCCAGTCGCTCAGTCACGAGCTATCGGACAAGAACATCCGCATCCAAGCCGTCGCCCCGGGTGCGACCGCGACCGATTTCTGGGACATCGCCGGAACGCCGGTGGCGCACCTGCCGGGCGAAATCGTGATGCGCGCCGAGGACATGGTCGATGCGGCGCTTGCCGGTTTCGACCAGGGCGAACTGATCACCATCCCGTCGCTGCCCGATGCCGCCGATTGGATTGCCTACGAGGCAGCCCGCCAGAAGCTGCTGCCGAACCTGTCCAGGCAGGCACCGGCGGCGCGGTATGGACATGCAAGGGTATGACACCGATGGCCGGCTTAGCGGCTGGCCAGCCCCTTGAGCAGCAGCCGCGCTTCCAGGCCGCCGCCTTCGCGGTTATGCAGCGACAGCTCGCCGTCCATCGCCAGCGTCAGCTGGCGCGCGATCGCCAGTCCCAGGCCGGTGCCGCCGGTGTCGCGGTTGCGCGAGTCCTCCAGCCTGTGGAAGGGTTCGAACACCGCGTCGAGCGACTCCGCCGGGATGCCCGGTCCGCGGTCCAGCACGGAGATCGCCACCAGGCCGTCGACGACCGAGACTGACAGTTCGGCCATTCCGGCGAACTTCAGCGCGTTGTCGGTCAGGTTGCCGATCACGCGGCGCAGCGCCTGTGGCCGCGCCAGCATCGGCGCGCCGACCCTGCCATGCAGGGTGACCGCCTTGCCGGCGTCGGTGTAGTCGCACACCACAATATCGAGCAGCGCGTCGATATCCACCTTGCACGGGGCTTCCGTTGAGCCGTGCAAGGTGCGCGCGTACACCACGCCCTCGCGCACCAGCGTCTCCATTTCATGCAGGTCCTGGCGCAGTTTGACGTGTTCTGCGCGGTCCTCCATCAGGTCGAGCCGAAGGCGCATGCGGGTAATCGGCGTTTGCAGGTCGTGCGAGATCGCCGCGAGTATCTGCATGCGGTCAGTCATGTAGGTGGCGATGCGGTCCTGCATCGCATTGAACGCCCGGGCCGCTATCGCCACTTCGGCGGGCCCGTCTTCGGGCAGGCGTGCCGCGTTCAGGTCGGGTCCCAGGGTATCGGCAGCCATCGCCAGCTGATGCAGCGGCCGGGTGGCCAGGCGCACGGCCAGCCAGACGCACGCGCCCAGCAATGCAACCTGCAGCAGCAGTACCAGCGGCAGCCAGCGCGACACCGGCACACCCGACATCGGGCGGATGTCGATGGTCAGCGGCGTGCCGTCGCTCAGTTGCAGGTGTACCTGCAGCCGTTCGCGCGCCCCCGGCACCGCGTTGGCGGTCAGGGCATAGCTCTTGCCGATGCCCTGGGCGATCGATTGGGCCACCGCGGCCGACAGGAGGGCGTCCGGAGGGGAGCCCGTCACACCCGGATCGAGGACGAATTCGTAACTGCGGCGGGCGAGGCGGGGCAGCCAGGCCACACGCTCCTGCGGCGGCAGATGATCGAGCAAGGCCACCGAACTGGCGACTTCGCGCTCGATATAGCCCATCATCATCGTCATGGTGGCCTGGTCGCGTTCGGTCATGGTGAGCCAGACCGACAGCGACTGCGCCAGCACCAGGCCCATGCAAAAAATCAGCGCCAGCCTGGCAAACAGCGTGCGCGGCCAGGGCAGCTTCACCGGTGTTCCTCGACCACCGTCACCACCGCCGAAAACACATAGCCTTCGCTGCGCAAGGTTTTTATGTAGCGCGGCTCGCGCGGGTCGTCGTTCAGGCGCTGGCGCAGGCGGCTTACCAGCAGGTCGATCGAACGGTCGAACTGGTCGGCGTCGCGGCCCTGGGTCAGGTTCAGCAGCTGGTCGCGGTTGAGCACCCGTTGCGGATGGTCGAGGAACACGCGCAGCAGGCGGAACTCGGCGCCGCTCAGCGCCACCATGGTGCCGTCACGGTATAGCAGGTGGCGCGCGGTGGTATCCAGGCGCCAGTCGCCGAAGGCGATGATTTTGGCAGCCTCCGTGACCTGGAAATTAGGCGGGAGCATGCGCGCGCGGCGCAGGATCGCATTCACGCGCGCCAGCAGTTCGCGCGCGGCAAAGGGCTTGGTCAGGTAATCGTCGGCGCCCATTTCAAGGCCGAGGATGCGGTCGCTCTCGTCCGAACGCGCCGTCAGCATCAGGATCGGCATGTTGCGCATCGGGCCGCTACGCAGGTCGCGGCACAGGCTCAGGCCATCTTCACCGGGCAACATCAGGTCAAGCACGACCAGGTCGACGGCGCCATCGGCTAATGCGGCGCGCATCTCGCGGCCGTTCGCCACGGCCGTGGCGCGCAGGCCGTTCTTTTCCAGATAGGCCGCGAGCATGTCGCGGATCTCGCGATCGTCGTCGACGATCAGGACGTGGTTCATATTCCCCATCAGGCGATCATACTCCATCGCGCCGCTCCGGGCGAGTAACGTGGATCAGCTTGCACTGGGCCGGCGTGGTCGCCTCAACGGAGATGCCACCGAATACAAAGGCAAGGACGGCAAGCAAGCGCTTCATGGAAGGTCCGATCAGTTGCTGAAGTAGGTCGGGTTGCGCGCCACATGGACGGTCACGCCATTGGCCTGGGTATCGCGCGGTGCGATCTTTTCAAGGGCGAACTGGTTCGTGCTGGGCCAAGTGCGGAAGTGCCAGCTGAACTCCTTGCCATCGACGGCAAACTTGACGGTCTCGCCGTCGACCACGTTGACATGCTTTGTCTTAGGCTTGATTTCGATGGTGCGTTCGGCGGCGGTGTTGGCGACAGCGACGCCGAAGTCGGCGCGCTCGCCGGTTGGTCCGGCGGCGCTGGCGCCAGTGGCGATGGCGGCAGACAGGATCAGGAGGGCGGCGTGTTTCAGGTTCATCATGGTAGTTCCTTTAGATAGGTCGACGCGTTAGTGCGCCGATGTGTTCATTAAACCGGGCCTGCGTATCGGGCTGGTGTCGCGAAGGGCCCGGTTGCGTAAGCCTGTGTGTACCGGCCGCGCCGGTACACAGTGGGATACAAATCGTTTCACTCTGCCAGCAGGCGCTTGATGGCCGCTTCGGTCTCGGCGTAGTCGCCTTCGCCGAAATGGGTGTAGGCGATGCGTCCCTTTTTGTCGATCAGGTACACCGCCGGCCAGTACGAGTTGTTGTATGCGCTCCAGGTGGCGTAGCGGTTGTCCTGCGCCACGTGGTAGCCGATGCCGAAGCGCTTGATGGCGTCCTTCACGTTTTCGGTCTTGCGCTCGAACCCGTATTCCGGCGTATGCACGCCCACCACGACCAGGCCATGGTTCTTGTACGCCTGGTGCCATTTCTTTACGTAGGGCAGGGTGCGTATGCAGTTGATGCAGGTGTAGGTCCAGAAATCGACCAGCACGACTTTGCCGCGCAGTCCTTCGATGGTCAGGGGCGCGCCGTTGAGCCAGGTGTCGATGCCCTGGAAGGCGGGCGCCGGGATCGGGGTGCGCAGGTCCGCGGCCAGCGTGTGGGACGACGCTGCAAGTGCCAGCGCCACGGCGGCGAGGTGGTGAAATGGGTTCATGGTTACAGTCCTTTGAGGTTGGGAAAGCGGTCGGCAAGCCATGCATAGGCCAGCACGTCGTACTGGAAGAACATGGCGGCGGCGGTAAGCAGCACCAGCACGCCGAAGCCCTGCTGCAGGCGCTCCGCGTGACGTGCAAGCGCGCGGATACGGGTAGTGGCGAACTGGCCGCCGTAGGCGATCGCCAGCATGGGAATGCCGGCGCCGGCCGCATAGCAGCCCAGCAGCACGGCGGCCCAGCCGGGGTCTTGCGAACGCGCCACCAGCGCCAGGATCGATGCCAGCACAGGGCCGGCGCAGGGCGTCCAGGCCGCGCCCAGCGACATGCCGAGCACGAAGCCGCCGCCGTTACCGGCCCCTGCGCCATTGCCAAGCGCGCCAATGCGCTGGAGTGGTCCGCCAACGCGCGCCACCAGCCAGTCGTAAGGCGCGGGCCAAAGCCGGGTGAGGCCGGCCACTGCGAGCACGGCGATACCGGTGTTGCGCAGGGTTTCCTGGGCCAGGATGGCGCTGTTGGATACGACGCTGAGCAGCATGCCAAGGGCCGCGAAGGTCAGCACAAACCCGCCGGCAATGAACAGGGGACGGGTCCGGCCCGATCGCGCCACCGAGGTGCCGAGCACGATCGGCAGGATAGGCAGGACGCAGGGTGAGGCAATGGTGAGTACGCCGGCCAGCAAGGCGAGCGGCACTTCGATGAGACTGTGCATGTACAACTCCGGTGGGTGCGCCGCGGTACGGCATGACGCCATTACACCGGCGCCAGGTATCGCTGGTGTGTTCCCGCGGCCGGGGTTGCGCAATGTTTTGTAGCCCCCACGGGCAGCCGATACAGTGGGATACAAATAATTGCCCGCGACGGGCATGGTGCTGGCGGCTGCGGGGAAGCGGAGGGGGAAGTTGGGTACCGCGCGCGGGGGCCGGGCCGATGCAGTCCCGATGACGACACCCGATACACGCAAGGCATTTAATGATATCAAGCAACTCATTATCGACCAACGGCGCCAGCCAATGAAGATATTCACTGCCTGGCGCCAGTCGATTTTGCTGGTGAGCGGATTGCCAGCGCGCCTTGTCAGGCCAGTGCGATCACGACATCGATATTGCCGCGCGTGGCCTTGGAGTAGGGGCAGGTCTGGTGCGCGGCGTCGACCAGCGCCTGGGCAACTGTGCGCTCGACGCCAGGCAGGCTGACATACAGGCGCGCTTGCAGGGCGTAAGCGCCTTCGCTTGTGCCGAGGTCCACCTCGGCGTCGACCGCCAGGTCCGCCGGCAAGGCGATCTTCATGCCGGCGGCGGCTTTGCCAATCGCGCCGATGAAGCAGGCGGACCAGCCTGCTGCAAACAACTGCTCCGGATTGGTGCCGGCGCCGCTGGTGCCGGGCGATGACAACTGGATGTCAAGGCGGCCGTCGGTGCTGCGCGATGTGCCGGTGCGTCCGCCGGAAGTGTGGGTTTTACCTGTGTACAAAACGTTGTCGAGCTTGGTCATGATGTAATCCTAAAGTAAGTGAAGGAAGTGGTGGTGCAGTGAAACTGCTATTTCTCGCGAAAGAAATCAGGTACGCCATCGGCCGCTGCGCGCCAGTTCGACGACGGCGCCGGCGAACGCGCTGGGCGCTTCTTGCGGAAGGTTGTGGCCAGCTCCGGCAATCTGCCGATGGCTGCGCTGGCCGCGGAATTGTGCTGCCGGCGCGCGTCCATCGGCCGCCGCGGCCATGCCGTCGAGCGTGATGATGGGCATTGTCAGTGGCGCCGGCAGCGCCAGTTGGCTTTCCGCCTGCGCGTAGTCGGGAAAACCCGCCGCCAGTCCTGCGCGGCCGCGCTCGGTCTGGAAGTAGCACTGTTACCACAGCCCGGCTTCGGCCTGTGGCGCGGCCGGTGCGCCAGCCCTGGCGATGTCCTGGTTCGGGCCGCCGTTGGCCGAGACGATGCCGATGACCCGGGTCGGGCGCAGAGCCGCAGCGACGCGGGCGGCCAGGCCGCCCCAGCCGAAGCCGGCCAGCACCGCTTCGGGGATATGCAGTGCATTCATCAGGTCGATCACGTCCTGGCCGAGGGCAGCCTGCTGGCCGGAGCGTGGCGTGGCCGGATCGAGAAAGCGGGTGCTGCCGTGGCCGCGCAGGTAAGGAACAATCACGCGCACGCCTTGCGCGGCGAGCATCGGCGCCACCGCCGCAAAACTGTGAATGTCGTAAGGAAAGCCGTGTAGCAGGATCACCGGGCGGCCATTCTCCGGCCCGGCCTCGTGGACGGCGACGTCGAGTGGTCCTGCCTCGACCTGGCGCGTGGCCATGGCAGCCGGCGCCGGTGCGGCCAGCGCCATCGGCGCCAAGGGCAAGCTGCCCAGGGCGGCGGCGGCAAACCGCAGGAAGGAGCGGCGTTGTGGCGAAGTGTCTGACATGATGTTTCCTGCGATGTGAGGGAATGCGCTGCGCTCAGTCTGTATAGACCCGCTCGATCAGCTCGCTGCCCAGCCAGCTGGCGAGCAGCGACCCAGCCTTCGCGACGCCGTCGGCTTCGCCGAGACGCCCGACCAGCAGCTCGCACAGGGCCGCAAAGCTGCCGTCTGCCTGCAGGTGGCGCAGCGCCTCGAATTCGAGCGCGTCGACCTGCCGCAGGCATGAAGTGAACTGGCGCCGCCACACGATCAGCCCGGCCGGTCCGGCCAGCATTTCGCCCCCGGGCACCGGCCCGCCGTCGCCCAGCGCGCGCCAGATGGCATGCGCATTGGTGGTGGCGAGCCGGCTCGCGAACGAAGGCGCCAGCAGCAGGCGCGCCGTGTCCCAGTCGATGCCGGCCAGCGCGTCGGGCGCCAGCGGTGTGGCGTCGGCGGCAACGAAGGCCCCCGACAGCGCGTGCTCGATCCACGCAAGTTCGTGCAGGTCGGGGTTGTCGGGGAACTGGCGGGCCAGGGTGGCGTGGAAATCGTCGGCATAAGCGTCAAGCGTCCAGGCGGTTGGCGGATAATGGCCGATGTGGGTGATGGCCGTGGACAGGAAGGCGTCCTCGCCCATCCACGCGCGCACTTGGGGGAACGACACCTCAAGGCAGCCCACGAGCTGGGCGCGGTAGTTGTTCTGGTAGACCGACAGCCCGGCGCTAGCGGCGGCGCCCAGGCGGACTGCGGCCTCGTCTGTGCCCGCGACCAGCCAGCACCGGAAGTCGCGCTGCATTTCGGCGAGCATCATGCAGCCTCCCGATGGCGTGCGCGCAGTTCGCCGGCCCCAAAGCCGCGCGCCAGCGACACCTCCGTCAGCAGTTCGGCCAGCGGCGGGACGTCGTCGTCGCGCTCGATCATAGTGGCGACCGGGCCGAGCAGCGAAATGGCCTGCGCATACAACGACCAAACCTCCGTGCTGACTGCGCGGTCGTGGGTATCGATCAACAGATCCTTGCCCTGGCTGTGGCCGGCAAGATGGATCTGGCGCACCCGTTCGGCCGGGATGCCCGCGAGGAAATCCAGCGGCTCGAAGCCATGGTTGGTTGCGGACACATAGATATTGTTCACATCCAGCAGCAGGTCGCAGCCGGTACGCTTGGCCATGGCGCCCAGGAACTCCCATTCCGTCATCGCGGCGCCATCGAAGGCGAGGTAGCTGGACGGATTCTCGAACAGCATGCTGCGGCCGAGGACGTCCTGGGCCTGGTCGATGTTGGCGCAGACGATATCGAGCGCCTCTTCGGTGTAAGGGACGGGCAGCAGGTCGTGCGAGTTGAACGTGCCGATGCGCGACCAGCTCAAGTGGTCGGACACGAACAGCGGCTCGATCTCATCGGCCAGGGCCTTCAGGCGCAGCAGGTAATCGCGCCGCAGGCCATCGGCCGAACCGATCGACATCGATACGCCGTGCAGCGCGACCGGGTGGCGCTCGCGGACCTGGCGCAGGATGGCGCGCGGCTGGCCCCCATCGACCATGAAGTTTTCCGAGATGACCTCGACGAAATCGACAGGCACTGTGGTGTCGAGGAAGTCACGGTAGTGCTCCTTGCGAAGGCCAAGGCCGTAGCCGGAAAAGCGGGGATTGGATGCGCGCATCGTGGGTACTCTGCAAAAAGGTGAAAGGGCTGGCTGGCCCGGTCGCTCGGACCGGGCCAGGTGGCTTGTTACTTCGCCTCGGTCAGGGTGCCGCCTTCGGCCAGCTAGGGCGGTCGCCGGCAATGGTGATCACCGAGCCGCCGGAACTGTGGCCCACCAGCACCACCGCGCCGGATTGCTGGTCGACGATCTTGCGGGTGGCGGCGACGTTCGCAGCCATCGTCGTTTGCGGCTGGTGCACGACGCTGACGTTGTACCCCTTGAGCATGAGGATGTCGTGAACGACCCGCCAGCCCGAGCCGTCGACAAACGAACCGTGGACAATGACGATATTCTTCGCGCCGGCAGGTTCCGCTGGCGCTGCAGCGGAAGCGAGCACGGGCGCCGTGAGCACGACCGTGAGGGCAAATGCCGATAGAATTTTCAAACGATTTCTCCTTGAGGCCCGCGGGCCTCGTGATGCGGCGTTAGATGGAACGTGCTTTCCGGCGATTCAGCAAACTGTCCAGCGACCAGGCGCCAGCGCCGTGCGCCAAGAGTGGCAGCAGCAGGGCGGCCCAGCTCAGGTGTGTCGGCCATGCCTGCGGGTAGACGAATATCTGGATCACTGCCGTCATTCCGAGCAGCGCCGCCGCGGCAGCCCGGGTAAACAAGCCAGCGACCAGCAGCAGGGGAAACAGATGCTCGGAATACGTCGCAAGCTGGGGGGCAAGTTCGGCTGAAATGACCGGCAACGCGTACTCCGACCGGAACAACTCGTAGGCCAGCGGCTTGATCGTCAACAGGCCTTCGACCTTGGTGCGTCCCGACAACCAGAAGATCGACGCGGCGGCGACACGCGCGGTCAGCAGTAGCAAGCGGTTCGGCAAGACGCGCTGCAGGGAGCCGGACATCACGACTTGGCGGTCAGGGAGCCGTTGCCCTTGGGTGTCTTGATCGTGACGCAGCTGCCTTTCGGGACCAGCGTCCAGGCGTCGCCCTGGTAGTCGGCCGTGGAAGTGGCTGCACACGAGGTGCCCGGACCGGCGGCGCAGTCGTTGTGGCCAGCCAGCGAAACGCCATAGCATTTCTCGGTTGCCTTCGGCTTCGGCGCGTCGGCGGACTGGGCGCCGGTAGCAAAGGCGGCGAGCGTGAGTGCAAGGGTGGCGGCCAGGGCAGCGTGCGTATTCTTCATATGAATTCTCCAATTGGTCAGGTGTTTTGTCCGTCCGGGCCGGATGGCGCCGGCCCGGTAACGCGGCAGATCCCGGGTGCTCATGTCAATCGACCCAAGTGATCAGCCCGTGCAGCAAGAATGCAATCCGGTGTATCTGGTGTGTGTCACCTAAGCCCGGTGCATGTACCGCCGTGTATCCGGACGCGGCCTGATACCAATCCGTACCAAACGGGGATGCGTTTAACGGCAGAGTGAGGTAGCTGACGCTGGCGCCGGGCTGGAGCGGGCGATGTAGCGGTATGCAAGCGCGCCAGCGGCAAGCAGCAGAGCTGAGGAAACGGCCATTGCCAGCTGCAGGCCGCGCTCGGCCTGGTCGGGCGAGCCCGCCGCGACCATGGCCCCGAAAACTGCAACCCCCATGGCCCCGCCAACCTGGCGCGCCGTATTGAGTACGGCCGATGCGACGCCGGCCTGGTGGGCTTGCACACTGCCCAGGATCGACGTGGTCATGGCCGGTACGGCCAGCCCCATCCCGGCGGGTATGAGCGCGAGTCCGGGCAGCATCTGCAGGAAACTGGCGTCGCGCGCACTGCCCAGGCTGCCGAGCAATGCATAGCCGGCCGCGCCGAGCAGTGCCCCCAGCACCATCGGCATACGCAGGCCTGCACGCGACGTCAGCCAGCCGCTGGCGATATTGGAGAAAATGAAAGTGCCGGTCAGGGGCAGGAAGGCCAGCCCGGTTTCGGTCGCCGAAAAGCCGCGTACCCGTTGCAGGTAAATACTGAGGATGAAGATCACGCCGTAGTAGGAAAAATTGACCAGTACGCCAAACATCACGGCGGCGGAAAAGCCCGCGTTGCCGAACAGTCGCAGCGGCAGCATGGGAGTGCGCGAGCGCCGTTCGACCACCACGAAAGCGGACGCTGCAAGCACTGCACATCCGAGCGCGGCCAGCACGATGGCGCTCGACCAGCCGCGCGCCGGCGCTTCGATGACGGCGCCGACCAGCGCGGTCAGCGCGACCATGGCAAGCAATTGTCCTGGAAGGTCGAAAGAACGCGCTGCCGATGCGGCGTGCACGCGTGGCACCGCCTTGCAGGCCAACACGAATCCGGCCAGGCAGATCGGCACATTGACCCAGAAGATACTGCGCCACCCACCGATTGACAGCAGCAGGGCGCCCACGACCGGACCGGCGGCGATCGACACCCCGCCGGCCGCGGTCCACCAGCCTATCGCCTTGGCCAGCCCGACCTTGTCATGCGCATACGCTGAGTTGAGTATCGAAAGCGAGCTTGGCACCAGCAGTGCGGCGCCGATGCCTTGCGCTACTCTTGCCACGTCGAGCGCGAGGACCGAAGGCGCCAGCGCGCACGCGACCGAGGCGGCCGCGAACAGCGCAAAGCCAGCGAGGAAGATCCGGCGCGGCCCGAAGCGGTCGCCCATCAGGCCCGCGGTCAGCAAGAACACGGCGAACCCGAGGGTATAGGCATCGACCACCCACTGCAGCGCGCCGACATCTGCGCCCAGCTCCTTGCCGACCGCAGGCAACGCCACGTTGACGATGGTGACGTCGAGCTGCACCACGATGAAAGCGAAGCTGCTGGCCAGCAGAACGGCGCGCAGGGTGCTGCCGGAAGAGGCGGTCATGTTGTTTCTCCGATGATCAGGGCGAGGGGAAATCGATGCCGGCCACTACACCGCCGCGTGCTGGCGCAATGCTTCGGACAGGGCCGCGTCGAGTTCGTCAACCTTGGCGTAGCCCTGGCTGAGCTTGATCACGCGGCCATCGACTTCCAGCAGCAATTGCGGAAAGCTGCTGACGCCGAGCGAACGGACCTCT
Source organism: Massilia polaris (assembly GCF_012927275.1). Lineage (GTDB taxonomy): Bacteria > Pseudomonadota > Gammaproteobacteria > Burkholderiales > Burkholderiaceae_D > Telluria_A > Telluria_A polaris. Next base: position 397,671 of record NZ_JABBGG010000001.1, read on the forward strand.
CTGAATTCGGCGGCCGTCGCTGCGATGGTGGCTGGGTCATTCCAGGCGTCGTGGAACTGGCTGACGGTCACCGCCTCGCCTTGCTGTTGCAAGGCGCCGACCGCAATCACGGCCAGGACCGCGCCATCGGTGGTGTCGCGGCCGCTGACATAGAAAGCCTGCTGCAATGCTTCGAACACCAGCAACTGGTTCGCTTGCGGCGCGAGCAGGCGCGCATTGACGACCGCACGGCATACCGGTTCAGTGTTGTAGACAAAATTCTCGCGTGCCACGAAAGCATCGCGATTGAAGGGGCGGCCACTTTTCTCCTCCACCATCGCCCAGTGGCCAAGCCGGAACTGCTTGCCGGCATGATCCAGCAGGTCGGTGGCGCCAGCCCGTACGCCGCCCATCAGGAGGGTCAGCGGCAGCATCGGATGGCGCTCGGCCAGCGATTTCAGTTCCGGCACGAATCCATAGCACCACGAGCACATGGGGTCGCCGGCAAAGAGCAGTCTCATTTCGGGTCTCCTGCATTACCGGTGGCGGCGCGTTTGCGCCGCGTGGTGGTGTTCTCGCGGTTCACGCCCCAGTTGTCGGTCTCCACTTCATCAATGATGACGAAGGTGGTGGCGGGATCTTTGTTGAGCACTTCCGTGAGCAGGTCGGTGACGCCTTCGATCAACGCAAGTTTCTGTGCGGCGGTGACACCCTCCCGGGTGACTCGGATATTTACGAATGGCATGGCAGTTGTCCTTTAATTCAAGAGTTGGGAAGGCGTGCGCTTACCAGGTGCCGGCAGTTGCGCCGCCATCGACGGCCATCACGGTCCCGCTGGTGAAGGTGGAGTCGGTCAGGTACAGCACGGCGTCGACGACGTCTTGGGTGCTGCCCATGGCGCCGTTCGGGGCCAGCCCTTTCAGGAACGTGGTCGTTCCCTCGTCGGTGCCGTGCATGGGGGTGACGATGATGCCGGGTGCGACTGCATTGACGCGCACGTTGGAAGTAGCAAGTTCGATGGCAAGGGCACGCGTGGCGTGGTTCAGGCCGCCCTTGATCAGCACGGGCAGCAGGGCAGGGATCTTGGCGTTCGGCTGCATGGCGACACTGGCCGTGATGGTGACGATGTGGCCATCACGGTTGGCGCGCATATGTTCGGCGGCCTGCTGCGACGGGTAGAAAAAGCCCTTCAGGTTGGTGCTGACGATGGTTTCCAGGTCGTCCTCGGTGTAATCGCCGACCGGTTTGGCGATGAAGATACCGGCATTGTTGATCAGGATGTCGACCTTGCCGAAAGCGTCGATGGCGCGCTCGAACAGGGCGGCGGCGGTCGAAGGCAGGGCGATATCGCCGGCCACCAGCACGAAGTTGGCCGGGTTGCCCAGTGCTTGTGCGGCGCTCTCCAGGCGCTCGAGCGAGCGGGCATTGCCGACGACGTTGTAGCCGCGCTCGAGGTAGGCTTTCGCAAGCGCGAAGCCGATGCCACTCGATGCGCCGGTGACGATAACTGTTTTGTTTGTGCTCATGATCTTGCTCCTGTGTGCTTGGGGTGGGTTAGCAGGCGCCGGGTACATTTGCGTGGTGCCATGAATCCACTATACTTATGACGCATCGGTTGATAAATCCCATTTCAGGCAAATCACTTGATACACGGTGTAACTAAAAAGAGGAAGGAGGACCAGTGACGCGCGAATTCGACGCCATGCGGCTCGGCAGTATCGAACTGTTCTGCCTGGCCGCGGAGCAGGCAAGCTTTACAGGGGCGGCCAATATTGCCGGGGTAACGCCGGCCGCGATCAGCCGCTCGATCGGCCGCATGGAGGAAAGGCTGGGCGTGCGCCTGTTTGTGAGGACGACGCGGCAGATCCGCCTGACCGATGCCGGGCGCCGCTACTACGACCAGTGCCGAGACGCGCTGATGCAATTGGTCGAGGCCGAGCGCGAAGTGACGGGGGCGCAGACGGCCCCGGCGGGGCCGCTGCGAATTAGTGCGCCGACGCCGTATGCCCATTACCGGCTGCTGCCGTTACTGCCGCAATTTCGCCAGCTTTATCCCGACGTGACGGTTGAGGTGCATGTCAGCAACCGCAACATCGACTTTGCCGGCGAACGCTACGACATCGCGATACGCGGACGCGATCCGGTCGACTCGTCGCTCATTGCGCGCAAGCTGGAAGATGCGGAACTGGTGCTGGTGGCGTCGCCCGCCTACCTGAAGCGCGCCGGGACGCCGGCTTCCCTCGAAGCCCTGGATGGGCATGAATGTATTCAATTCGACCTGCCCAGTACGGGGCGCAGAATCCCCTGGTCATTTCACGTCGATGGCAAAACGGTGGATGTGGCGACGACCGGCGGCTACACCTGTTCGGAAGACGTGCTTGGCATCGTGACCCTGGCGCGCAGCGGCGCAGGCATTGTGCAAACCTACCGTTTCATCGTGGAGCAGGATATTCAGAGCGGCGCGCTGGTGGAACTGCTGCCCATGCACGGCGGCACGTCGCGGCCGTTCATCCTGCTGTATCCGCACGCGCGCCACTTGTCGCTGCGCGTGCGCACATTCGTCGATTTCTTGTTGGCCAGGCTGGCCGGGCCTGGCAAATAACAGCTGCGGGTGGTGAGGGGCGAGCCCGGGCGTTCAATTGCGTCACAGCGCCATCGATCTGGCGCGGTTTCGTCAAGCGCGTACGGAACAGGCCACCTTCCTAACCGGAGTGCTCATCCAGCATCGACATGGCGGCTTGGTGCGCCCCCGTCTCGGCCTGCTCCTGCGTCGCAAATACCGTTTCCAGCGCGACCCGTTGCGGTGGCACGATGCTGTTCCGGTGCATCGGGTTCGTCGACGGGCCGTAGATCGCCACGTGCGCCGCCCATCCCTCGACATCCGCCATCCAGACCCCTGAATAGTCGATCTCGTACTCTCCCTGTTGTTGTGTTGGCACGGCGCCCTCCTTAACTGGTGTGAGGTCCCATGATGCCATCAACCATGCAACTGCGGCGTCGCAGTGCGAACGGGGCGCAACAGCCGGGTCCCATGTCATCAAGATGTCATCCGGACTCCGCAGAATGGGGTTGTTCGCAAGCTGAACGCCGGGTTTGCGGAGCTGCACGGTGAGCCACCGCGCCGCCATGCATTCCTGAATTGCGAGACGGGATACTGACGAATCCCGCACTGGAGAAAGCCATGTTCCAATCGAAGAGACTGATCATCCTGGACGCTGACGGGACAACGATCGATGCATATCCGGCGATCGAAGCTGCTTTTGCCCGCCACGGCATGACCCTCGGTGAAGAAAAGAGCTTTCAGAAACGCCACCATCTGTTCAAATATCTGGGCGGAATCAAGGAATTCCCTTCCATCATTAAAAAGAACCTGCGCAAGCAGGGGCGAAAGAAAATCGTCGATTCCCTGACCGATGTGTACCGGACAGACGCGCGGCTGTACCCCGGCATCCCGGAGATGATCAAGTCGCTGGTCGCGGACCCGAACATTGTGGTGGGCCTGGTCACGAGAAATATCACCAACGATCCATTGGAGACGCTCAGGCAGTTATTTTCCCGGCACGATATCGACGTCAATGCGTTCGATTTTTTCGACCATGTCCCGCTAAGTGAGGGCAAGACCTCGCAGTTTCGCCTGATACGCGAAAGGTTCCAGATCAATCCGGCACGTGCTTACGCCTGCGGCGATGAACACAAAGATTTTCACGCCGCGATCAGCACGGGAATGCATCCGTTCATGGTCTCGTATGGATTTGAAGACCACGACCGCCTGATCGAAAAATTTGCGGTTCCGGATGAGGTGATCTCGCGGACGCCCGCCGACCTTTGCCAACGCATCCGTAACGCTTTCGACCTGGTGACGGCAGAGGAAGCGGCCCATCCGTTAAGAATTGCGTAGACCTGGCCCAGCTTAAACTGAACAGGCGAACAGCAGGCCGCTGATGATGGCAAATATCCAATAGTCGGTTGGGGCGCCAAATATCCAGTGCTTGTGCCAGGACACATGTTTACGATGAAAGCGCTTCCATCCAAACGCGGGATTCACGATAAACCATAAAAAATCCTCGACGATCCAGAACACCATCATCGACGCCAGAATGCGCGCCTCCAGCTGCCATGACCAGTGCCACATCAGGAAAATGGGCAAATGGAAGAACAGGGCGACGAATGAAATCATCCACGCGTGATAACCGGTCATCGCGCGTCCGCCCCAGAAAATATCGAGCAGCCAGTGCTTTTCGATGCGCCAGGTTGGCAGGTTTGCCGCCCAGCCGGCATCGCCTTCAATGTGGATTTCGACCTTCGCAAAGAAATATGCAAGGACCACGACGAAACCGAGGGTCGACAGGAGCTGGATGAGATAAGAGGCGGGCATGGTCATTCCGTGGGCTGCCTGAGTATGGTGGCGAGCACCCGGCTGGCTGCGGCCGGACGTCCGAGGGCATGGGCGTTCGCGCGCATTTCGGCCAGCCTGGCTGGATGGGCGAGTAAATAGCGGACGCGATATTCCAGGGTCAGCAAGTCGAATGCCTTCAGTGCCGCGCCGCGCTCCAGCACAAAATTGGCGTTGTGTTCTTCCTGTCCCGGAATCGGCGCGATCACCACCATCGGCAGGCCGATAGCCAAAGACTCGGACGTGGTGAGTCCGCCCGGTTTGGTGATCACCAGATCGGAGCATGCCATCAGCCGCTCGATATTGTCGGTATGGGCAAGGGGCGAAAGGCGTCCAGGATAGCGTGCGGCGAGATCGTTCAATGCTGCCAGGGTGGACTTGTCCCTGCCCGCAAGCGTAATGACGTGCAGGTCGTCATCTGTTCGAAGCAGGCGCTCGGCGATGTCGGTGACCGTGCCGAAACCTGCTCCGCCTCCCATCAGCAGTATCGTCATCCGGTGAGCGGGAATCCCGAGTTCGCGCGCGCATCCGTCCCGGTCATGATGGCCTGAAAAGCCCGGCATGATGGGAATGCCCGTTATATGAATCTGATTCGCCGCGATGCCATGCTCACGCAGACGGAACGCAACCTCTTCGTTCGGTACGAAATACCCGGCCATGTGCCCGTGCACCCAAATCGGGTGTAAGTCGAAATCCGTGACTTGTACCCACACCGGACATGACAAGCCGTCCCGGGCGATCAGTTGCGACAGGATGTCGGCTGGCAGGAAGTGGGTACAGACAATCAGGTCCGGGGCGATCTTCTCGATCTCGCGCACAAAGCGGGCGCTGTTAATGCGCTCGGCCCAGCGCCGCAGCGCATGCCCGCCCCCGTCCCGTTTCGCCTGATGGGTGCTCTGGTACACATGGCGCCACAATGCAGGCGCGTGCTTCACCATCCCCGAATACACCTTGGCATATGCGGTTCGCAGGAGCGGCGAGACGAACTTCAGGATGTCGATGTGGGTGACCGAGACATCCGGTCCCTGCGCGTGCATTCGAAGCGCCTCGGCGGCGCGCGTATGACCGTTGCCTGCTGATGCACTGACTAGAAGTATTTTGGTCTTGCCCATTGCCGCCTGCGTAGGATGGAACCCGCCAGATTCTATACAGGAGGTATGACAGTGCGATGACAGCCGGCGCGGGTCCCTTTCCTTAACGGGCGGGCATCTTCCGGAACCCGACGGCAAGCCGGTTCCAACCGTTGATCGCGATGATGGCCACCGTCAGGTCGGCCATCTCCTTGTCGCTGAAGTGCTCGCGCAGGGCCGCGTAATCCGCGTCCGCGGCATGGGTGCTGGCGATCAGCGTCAACGACTCAGTCCATGCAAGTGCGGCGCGTTCGCGCGGCGTGAAGAAGGGTGCTTCGCGCCAGACGACGACGGCATGCAGCCGGCGGTCGGTTTCGCCCGCGTTCTTCGCATCGGTTGTGTGCAGGTCGACGCAGAACGCGCAGCCGTTGATCTGCGACGCGCGCAGCTTGACGAGTTCGAGCAGGGTCTGCTCGAGGCCAAAGCCCGAAACGGCCTTTTCCAGGCCAATCATTGCGGCGAGCGCTTCTTTGGACGCCTTGTAATAGTCGATACGTGAGTTCAAGGTGAGCTCCTTGTGAATAGGTGGAACGTTGATGGCAGGGTGGCGAGCGGATGGCGACATCACGGCCGTTGACCGACTTGCTTGGCTGTTTGCACGTTCAGGCACAACGCGCCGGTCACGAGGGCAAGCACGACATGCAGCCAATACAGCGGCAGGAAGTCGGTGCGCGCCAGCGTCGCATGCCCGACGAGCAGGACGGTAATGGCCACGCCCAGCACGGACCCGAGCTGGCGTATGGCCTGGTTGACGGCGCTCCCAACCGCGTACTGCGCTGGCGGCAGGCCCGCCACCGCGGCGCCCGAAAGCGAAGGCAGAACCATGCCGACGCCGAGCCCACTGAGGATCAGCCCGGGCAGCCAATGCGTCGCGTACGCCGGCTCGCTACCTGGTATGAGCAGCATCCAAAGGCCGGCGGCCGTAAACACCAGCGATCCAGATACGAGCACTGGCCGGTATCCAATCCGCGCCGCGATGCGCCCGGAGATAATCGCGGTCGGCACCACCATCAACGGGCCCGGTGTCACTGCCAGGCCGGCGGCCGGAAGCGTGTAGTGCCAGACGCCCATCAGGTAGGCGAAGAACGCGAAGAACATCATGGCGAACGCGGTGCCGAAGGCCAGCGTGGCCAGGTTGACCGCGCTGTAGCTGCGGTTCGCGAACAGCGCCAGGTCGACCAGCGGCGCCGTGCTGTTGCGCGCCCAGGCGATGAAGGCGCCGAAGGCGACCACACTGGCGCCGCCGAGCGCCGCCAGTTCCAGCCTGCTCCAGTGCGGCGAATCGGCCTGCGTGATCGCCATTGCGGCGGCGCCGACGGCGACAATCAGCAGCAGCATGCCGATAATATCGACCCGGTGCTTGCGCGCGCCGGCTTTGGCTTCGCGCAGCCGGGACGCGCCAAACCACAGCGACACCGCGCCCAGCGGAAGGTTGATGTAAAAGGCCCACGGCCAGCCGAGGTAGTCGACGATGCTGCCGCCAAGGCTCGGGCCGATCGCCGCCGCCAGGCCGCCAACCGCGCTCCACAGGCTGACGGCAACCGTCCGCTTCTCTTTGGGGAAGGCGTCGAGGATGATCGACAGCGACGCCGGCGTGAGCAAGGCGGCGCCCAGTGCCTGGACCACGCGCGCGGCGATCAGCACACCGACGCTCCCGGCCATTCCGCAGGCCGCGGAGGCGGCCAGGAACAGCGTCACGCCGGCCAGGAAGACGCGCTTGCGGCCGTGTGCGTCGGCCAGTCCGCCGGCGGGAATCAGCATCGTCGCGTAGACCACGGTGTACGCGTTGAGAACCCACGACAGGTCCGCAGGCGTGGCGGCGGGGAAGGCCAGCTGCAGCGCGCCGAAGGCGGCAAACAGCACGGTACTGTCGATCGAGACGAGAAACACCGCGATGCTGGCGATCCAGAACGTCGGCCATGGCGAGGCGTGGCTGGACGGCTGCGTAACGGCAGGGGCGGGGGCGAGTGAGGGGGATGTCATGGCGTGGCTCCGTCGACGGGCTTAGCGTGCGTAGTCGATGTAGATGCCCGGCTCGGCGGACAGTCCACGCTTGATCTCCTGGGTCCACTCGTCGACCGCCACTTCGCTGGCGCCGGCTTCGAGCGCCTCGAACGCGCGCGCGACGACAAACTCCGGCGACAGCTTGGGCGCGTCGAAACCGCGTGTCATGTCGGTGTCGATGAACGCGACGTGCAGCCCGAGTACCTGCGTGTGCTGCGCCCGCAATTCGTTGCGCAAGCCGTTCGTCAGGCTCCACGCGGCCGCCTTCGATACGGAATACGCCGCAAGCACCGGCGCGCTCAGCCAGCTCGCCACCGACAACACGTTGAGCAGGGCCCCGCCGCCATTCTTCGCCAGCACCGGGGCGAAGCCCTGGCTGACACGCATCATGCCGAACAGGTTAGTTTCGAGCATGCGCTGCGTCGCTTCGATGCTGTCCTCCGCCAGCAGGCCTCCGAGGCTCGCAATGCCGGCATTGTTGATGACCAAGGTCACATCGCCGCACTCGGCGACGGCCGCCGCAACCTGGGCGGCATTGTTGACATCGAGCGCAATCGGAACCACGCCCGGCAGCGTGACCTGCGACGGATCGCGTGCGCCCGCGTACACCTTGCGCGCGCCGCGGGCCAGTGCCTGCCGTGCGAATTCGAGTCCGAGGCCGCGGTTGGCGCCGGTGATGAAAATGGTGCTGTCCTGGAGCTTCATGGTAATTTCTTTCAGGTTTTGAATATGATGCTCGTCATATTCAAGTGTAAAAAAGTGCCGCAGGCGAACCCGCGGCTGGGAAAAGCTTATTTGGAGCGTTCGTATTGCCCGATGAGGGTGTTGCCGATTGCCCGCAGCATTTCATTGCCTTGCTCGCCGAGTGCGCGCGCCAGTTGCACCGCGCCGACCAGGCTGCCGGCCAATGCGAACGCGTGGTCCCTGGGACTGTCGGGCGGCAAGACCTGGCCCACCATTCCGATCAGCGCTTCGACGCGGCCGCGCGAAACGTCGCGTACTTCGCCGGCCTGGCGCGGCATTTCCGTGCCGAGTGCGGACACCGGGCAGCCGCTGTCGGTCGCGTGTATGTGTTCGTCCCCGAGGTAAGCTTCAACAAGGGCGCGCACCGGGCTGGCGCCGCCGTCGAGCAGGGCGGCTATGCGCCGGGACAGGATCTTTGCGCTTTCGGCGCCGGCATGTTCGACGGCCGCTGCAAGCAAAGCATCGCGCGACTTGAAATGTGCGTAAAAACCGCCATGGGTAAGGCCGGCCTCCTTCATGACGTCGGCCACGCCGACGCCGGTGTAGCCGTGCTTGCGCACGGCGCGCGCCGCTGCATCGAGGATGCGCTCGTGGGAAAGCTGGCGGCGGCTGGATTTGAGATCGCTGTTCATGGCTGCGTCCTCCTTATATGATGGCTCTCATATTACGGCCATCATATTTTCGAGTCAAGCGAATTTTCGGGGCGAAGATACAATGCTCTTGCGTCTAGCCGCATAACAACTTTACGGGATCGATATGTCTGAATTCGTCATCACTGCGCCTGCGACTCCTTCGGTAGCCGTCGCCGGCGCCAGCGCGCGGTTTCCAATCAGGCGCGTGTTCTGCGTCGGCCGCAATTACGCCGCTCACGCCCGCGAGATGGGCAACGACCCTGCGCGTGAACCGCCGTTCTTCTTCATGAAACCGGCCGATGCGATCGTCGACGCCGTTGGCGTCATTCCTTTCCCGCCCGCGACCAACGACTTGCATCATGAAGTGGAGATGGTGGTCGCGCTGGACGGCGGGGGGGCCAATGTCGCACCGGCGGACGCGCTCGCGCTGGTGTGGGGCTATGGGGTGGGCCTGGACCTGACCAGGCGCGACTTGCAGGCGGTGGCCAAGGAGATGAGCCGGCCCTGGGACTTCGCCAAAGGCTTCGATGCCTCGGCGCCGTGCAGCGCGCTGCATCCGGTCAGCCAGGTCGGGCATCCGGGCGATGCGCGCATCTCGCTGACGGTGAACGGGGTCGTCCGGCAGGAAGGAAGCTTGCAAGAGATGATCTGGCCGGTCGCTGACATCATCAGCCACATTTCACGCTTCGTGACACTCGCGCCGGGCGATTTGATTTATACCGGAACGCCCGCCGGTGTAGGGGCCTTGCAGCCCGGTGACCGCGTACACGGAGCGGTCGAAGGCGTTGCCGAATTTGACCTGGAAATGGGAGCGCTACAACAGCCAGTCGATCGGCAATAGCGACAGCAGCCAGACAGCTGCGCGCTGTCCGAAGCTGGTGCCTGGTTCGACGTCATGCCCCACGGCTATGGCGCCACCACGCTCAATCCAATACAGCTTCCGGTCCGCCGACATGCGGACCTGGTAAGCATCGACTGGAATACGATGATCGAATGCCTTTGAAATTCGATCCGCTAACATCGGGCTGTCGATAACGAAGCCCATTTCCGTGTTGAGCTTTGCCGAACGCGGGTCGAAATTGAAGGAGCCGATGAAAACCCGCGATCCATCAACCTTGCGGTGTTTTGCGTAGCCTGAATGGACAGCCGCCACGTCGGTCGCTTCCAGCGCATTGGTCAGAATCCTGATCTTTGCGCCGCGCCGGGCCATCGCAACGAAGGTATGCACTCCCGCTTCGGTAGGTACGAAATAGGGCGACACGAGGTCCAGTTCCGTGGCCGGCTCGCCCATTGTTTCCCTGAGTTTTTCGACGATCAGTGCGCCCGGTTCAGCCAGCCCAAGTCCTTTGGCCGCATCGTCGCTCACCATGCGCGTATCGGCCCATTCGAGGAGCAGGCTTCCCTTCATCTGTTTATCGACGAACGTGGAATTGCGCAGGGCGCTCGCGTATGCCAGCGCGCTGGCATTGCGTTCAAGCTGCGACGCCGCCGTCCGCAGCGCTTCTGTCGCGACGCGGTCGACCGGTTCCAGCAGCAGGTGCGCAGGATAGGAGGAGTCGCTGTTCCAGTAACGGTCAAAATCTTTGGAAACCTCGGCGACGACCGGCCCGATCGCCATCACGTCCAGATCCGCAAACAGCACGTCTTCAGCAGCGCCAAAATACTCATCGCCGACATTGCGGCCGCCCACCACCGTGACCTGGCTGTCCGCGGTGAACGATTTGTTGTGCATGCGCCGGTTGGCGCGTGAGAAATCGGTCAGGTAACCGAGCGCGCGCATGCGACGGTGCACAAAAGGATTGAACAGGCGAACCGCAATTTTCGGATGGGCGTCGAGTGCAGCGAGCGGACCGTCGAGCCCGGACGTGTTGTTGTCGTCGAGCAGCAGCCTGACCCGAACCCCGCGGTCCGCAGCCCGGCGCAGGGCGTTGAACAGCAGCGTCCCAGTCATGTCGTTGCGCCAGATGTAGTACTGGACGTCGAGGGTACGCTCGGCGGAATGCGCCAGCATGGCGCGCGCAGCAAACGCATCGCGGCCATCCGACAGGGGATAAATACCTGATTTTCCGGGATGCGCCATCACCTCCGGCGCTATCGCCCGTCCCAGCCGCGTGTCGCCGGCGTTCAAGTCCGCCGTGGAACTGGAACGGTTTTCCAGCGACGGCAAACCAGTGCATCCGGCGATCAACGACGCCACCAGGAAAATCGCACAGAGGTTAAGGCCGCAAGCTCGATTCATAAGTGGCGTGTCGCGTCGGACGGAGAGAAACTGATCTTACCCGAACGCGGCGGTCCGAAGCGGCATGTGGAATCCTGGCCTGCCGTTACCGGCTATCGGGGCTATAATGGGCTGACCACCTTAAGGCAGGCCCCCATGAAACAGCGTGTGGTTCAACATGTCCCATCGTGCTCTTCAATGAGCAGGGGATTGCTGACCTCCGTTTTTCCGGATCTCGCCACAGTGCCGCACTTCGCTCCGCTGCCGAAAGCAATGGCAACGCACGGGCGCCAGACCAAGCAGGCCTTCGCCTGCCTCCCTTAGGCTCGGCGAGCCGGTTGAACTGAACACCAGTTCTCCACCACGCCGAGCCACCTCAATCCCAGCACTGCACCACGACGGCTGTCGTACTGCAGCTCGTATGCTTTTTTGCTTCGCCCGACCGGGCGTTGGGGTTATCCATCATGACAAACAATTGCCACCCGCCCGCACGGGATGCCGGCGCCTGGGCCAAACAGGTTCTTGCACGCAGTAGCAAACGCCGCCGCGCCAGGGCGCTCATTAACAAAGGGCGGCAGACGCGCGCCCGCATCCAGCTTCTGGTGGCATGCAAACTCGCGTTGATTACGGCTGCCCTGATGGTCGAATGATGACGGGGCCCACATCACTAAATGGAGTTAAGAATGAAACCTGAAATCTTTGTTTTGGCTTCCGATGCCGAGCGCCTGGAAAACATCGCCGACCGGCTTCCCGCCTCGGCAGTCGACTGCAAGAACGCTTTGCTTGACGAGCTGGCGCGCGCCGACATCGTGGAAGCGGACCAGCTGCCCGCCAGGGTAGTCACCATGAATTCGTCGGTGCGCTTTGAAGTCTCCGAACCCCGGGAAGAGTTTTGCCTGACCCTGGTTTATCCGGCCGACCTGAATACCGCCCCGAACCAGATCTCGGTCCTCACGCCGATGGGCACGGCACTGCTGGGCATGGCAGAGGGAAATACGATCGAATGGCCGCGCCGTGACGGGCAGGCAGTGCAGGTAAGGGTGCTTGAAGTGCTCTCGCAGTGGAACGGGCAGGCCTGCCTTCGCGCTGCCCAGTAGTCAGCTGCCGGGGATCAGGTGCCGGAAGGTCGGTTCGATATTCTTCGAATGAAGGAATCGTACGATGTCCTCCAGCGTCGCGTCCTTTAGCAGCAGGCCATCGGCGCCCGCGTTGCGCCCCAGCGCGGGCGCACTGGCAGCCGGCGCCGCGCTGTGCGATTTCTGGAGCACATCCAGCGCGTGCCGGAACTGTGCGTCGCTGATACGGCGCAATCCCTCAAGGAACGCAAGCTGTCCCGCCATCGGTGGCGCCATCTCCAGCCCGGATTCGTCGGCAAACGACGCGCCCATGCCCGGATGGATGAACGCGGCCCATTTGCCGGTGCGCTGGTTCAGGCACGGCGGCAGTTCGACCGGGGCGCCAACCGGGTCAGGAATCGGGGAGCCCTCGGGGAAATACGCCTGGCGGAGCAGTTCAACAAACTTTTGCGCCAGGGCCGCGGGTACTGGCGTTTCCAATGACAGCCACAGACCGTAACCATCGGCGCCAGAGATGCTGACGGCTGGTGCCGGCAGGCCAAGGTCGGCCTGCAAGGCATTCGCGACCTCGCACAGCAAAGTCCAATGCTGCGCTTCTTCATTGCCGCTCACTTTGCGGAAGGGAATCACCATAGCGCGCGTCAGGCCATTGTCGCCGGTCAGCTTGATGGCGAGCGTTGCCTTGCCCAGCATGTGCTGAACCAGCGCTTCTGGTGCGACGGCGTCCGCTGGAAGGTAGAGCCGGCTCAGTTCTGAGATCAATTTTTGCATGTGATTCCTTGAAGCCGGGATGTTGTTGCCGATGCTGGCGCTTAGTCGGAGTGCGCGATGCGCAGTCCGCCTTTTTTATCCGGCAGCCAGGCCTCGGCCAGGTCCGAACTCACGTCGAAAAATCCCAGTCCATGCCTGGCCGCGAGGTTAAAGACGGCTTCGTGTGCGCGGTCGATCTTGTCCCAGTCGAGGAACGACATATAGATCAGCGAAGCGCCGATCGCGTAGTCGGTCCCTGCGTCGGCCTGATCCTCCCGCGCGGGTGGGAACTCGGCCGCGAGCTCGGTGAAGAACGCTTGCAGCGCTGGTGTTGCGACGCCAGGGTTGTCGTAGGCCTGGCCGTCGTCCCATTCGGTCTGTTCGTCATACCAGTCCAGAAAGGCAGGACGCTTCGCGGGCGCGGCGTCGGGCGCAAAGACGATCAGGTCGTAACTCATGGGTAATTCTCCAGGTTCAGGGCGCCGCAAAAGCGGTCGCCGGACCGGGATTATTTCACAGATGGGGGGATAGGGGCCAAGCGGGAAGGCCGCGGCAAGCGGGCGGCTTGTCGCCGCCGCGCGATAAGTGGTACTTAGTTCGCGGCGCGCTTGGAAAGTGCGGCTGCAACTGCCGGGCTGACCGAGTCACCGGATGCGGCGAGGCGGTACAGGTCCATCAGGCCTGGTTCGCCAGGTGCGCGGACGCCCTGCGCCGGCTTGAAGAATGTTGAAATGGATGCAGCCAGCGAAGACAGGGCCGCATTTTCCGAGACGAAATGTAGGGTAGAAGTTGTCATTTGGCGCTTTCTGTAACGGGAGGATTAGGGCTAGTATCGAACGTCGCGAGAAATAAATCCAATTCGAACTTTCGATACCTGCCATTCATAATCCAAATATAACGGGGTAATCGCCGAATACGCCGCTTCGCTTATACTCGACAGGAACAGCCACCGTATTAATTTCAATCCGAACACGCAGTTTGCCGCCCCAATAACAGGAGCCTGTCATGTCGCCCAGAGAGCTGTTGCAGCAAATGTTCGCAGCTGCCGTCGATGCCGCCCAGCCGCGCCACTGCCTGCCGCCGCATTTGCCGTCAGCACCGATCGGCCGCACGCTGGTGGTAGGAGCGGGCAAGGCATCCGCCGAAATGGCGAGGGTGCTCGAGCAGCACTGGGCGGGACCATTGAGCGGCCTGGTCGTTACCCGCTACGGCTACGAGGTGCCGTGCGAGCGCATTGAGATCATCGAGGCTGCCCATCCGGTGCCCGACCAGGCAGGGATGGATGCGGCACATCGCATCCTCAGTCTCGTGCAGGGCCTCACCAACGACGACCTGGTGATCTGCCTGATCTCCGGGGGCGGTTCGTCGCTGCTGCCGCTGCCGGCGGAAGGGCTCACGCTGGCCGACAAACAGGCCCTGAACCGCGACCTGCTCAGGAGCGGCGCCACCATCAGCGAAATGAACTGCGTGCGCCGCCACCTGTCGGCCATCAAGGGCGGGCGGCTGGCTGCGGCCTGTTATCCGGCGCGGCTGGTGACGCTCGTCATATCCGACGTGCCGGGCGACGACCCGATCAATATCGCCAGCGGCCCGACCAGCGCCGACCCGACCACGTGCGCCGATGCACTGGAGATCCTCGAGCGCTACGCCATCGCGGTACCGCCACAGGTCATTTCGCTGCTTGAGAGCGGGCGCGGCGAAAGCGTCAAACCTGGCGATGCGCGTCTCGCCAACAGCGAAACCCGCATGATCGCCACGCCGCAGATGGCGTTGCAAGCCGCAGCGGACGTGGCGCGCGGTGCGGGTGTGCCAGCGTATATCCTTGGCGACAGCATCGAAGGCGAAGCGCGCGAGGTTGGCATTGTCATGGCCGGCATCGCGCGCCATGTGGCGCATGGTGGCCAGCCGTTCAGCGCGCCTTGCGTGCTGCTGTCCGGTGGCGAAACGACGGTGACGATCCGCGGCGATGGCCGCGGTGGACGCAATGTCGAATTCCTGCTGTCGCTCGGCGTTGCGCTTGACGGCGACGCCGGCATCCACGCAATCGCATGCGATACCGACGGCGTCGACGGCCAGGAAGAAATCGCTGGCGCATGGCTGGCGCCGGACACGCTCAAACGTGCGTGGGCGATGGGGATCAATCCGCGCGCCAGCCTTGCCAACAACGATGGACACGGATTCTTCCAGGCGCTCGGCGACTCGGTAATCTGCGGTCCCACCCTGACCAACGTGAACGATTTTCGCGCCGTGTATGTGACGGGCGACCCGTTCCGACCATCCCTTATCCCAGTGGATTGATCACAAAAGCTGGCATCGCGGCCTTGTCCGGTGCGCACTCAAGGAATTTGTCGGCGGTGATTAGTGCTTCATTGATCGTCACGTCCATGTCGAGATAGCGGTAAGTGCCAAGGCGGCCGACGAAGGTGACGTTATGCTCATTCTGAGCAAGGCTGATATAACGTTCCAGCTGCTCTTTGTCGCGCGCCATCCGGATCGGGTAATACGGGATGTCCTGTTCCTCGCACTGGCGGCTGTATTCCTTGTAGCAGATGGTTTTCTCATGGGTTTCCCACGGCGAGAAGTGTTTGTGCTCGGTGATGCGGGTATACGCTTGCTGGTTGTCGCAGTAGTTGATCACGGCGTTGCCCTGGTAATCCCCGGTGTCGCGGAAAACTTCGAAGTCCAGCGTGCGGTAGGGCAGGTGGCCTTCCGCGTGCCTGAACCACGCGTCGATTGGCCCGCTGTAGAACACATGCGCGTAGTCGCCCTTGAGCGCCGGATCGAAGCGGGTGTTCAGGTGGACGGTCACCCCGGGTACGTCGAGGATTTTCGCCACCAGCGCGGTGTAGCCATCGGCCGGCATGCCCTGGTACTTGTGGCTGAAATAATTATCGTCGTAATTGAAGCGTACCGGCAGGCGTTTCAGGATGCTGGCCGGGAGTTCGCTCGGATCCAGCCCCCACTGTTTGACCGTATAGGTCTTGAAGAAGGCCTCATATAAATCGCGCCCGACGAATCGCAACGCCTGCTCTTCGAACGTCGTCGGGTTCTCGATCGACTTGTCGCCCAGTTCCTGTAGGAACGCTTGGGCTTCCGCAGGGCGGAACGTCTTGCCGAAGAACTGGTTGATGGTCAGCAGGTTGATCGGCAGCGTGAAGACCTTGCCGTTGGTGATCGCTTTGACCCTGTTGACGTAAGGCTTGAACTCGCTGTACCGGTTCACAAACGCCCATGCCCGTTCGTTATCGGTATGGAAAATGTGCGGGCCATACACGTGCAGCATCACGCCGGTGTCGGCATCGCGCTCGGAGTGGCAGTTGCCGGCGATGTGGGGGCGCGCTTCGAACACTTCGACGGTGTACCCGGCGTGTGCGAGCTGGTTTGCGATAACGGCACCGGAAAATCCGGCGCCGACAATGGCGATATTCGTTTTCATGGATAGCTCTCGCTGGTTTAGGTAACGTGATCAGGTATTTCATTGCAATTTAAGCAAAAAATACATGATCGCGAATTGACGAATCGCGCACTGTGCTTCACCTCACATTAAGGCAAGACGCCATGCGCACGCAAGCGGGCTTCCGCGCCGACTGGATCGAGGACGGCAAGGGTGTCACGGTGCAGGGCGACGCCTGCACCTGCGACTTGTTCGCGCCGGAGCGCTTCGACGCCCGGATCACCGACCTGAACCTGCCCGGCATGGCGGGCATGGCGCTGGGCGCGCAGTTGCGCGCGATGGCGCCGTCGCTGCGCATCATCGTGGCGTCGGGCGTCGGGCGCCGGCGCGCTGAGCGGCGAACTGGCGGCGTCGGCCTGCACATCGCTGCCGAAACCGTACCAGGTCGACCAGTTGCAGAAGATCCTGCTGGAAGCAAGCTAGCCGGCGCACCGCGCCTGGCGCTAGTGCTTCTGGCGCGCGTAGCGCGAAAAGTGTTCTTCCGCGATGGCGCGCTCGTACAGGAAGCCCTGGTAGGCATGGCAGCCGGCGTCCGACAGGAACTGGCGCTGGCCGATCGTTTCAACCCCTTCCGCGATCACCTGCAAACCCAGGCTGCCGCTGAGCGCGATGATCGAGCGCACGATGGCGGCATCGTTGCGGTCGGTCAGCACGCCGCGCATGAAGGAGTGGTCGATTTTGAGCTGGTCGATCGGCAGGTTGCGCAGGCACACCAGCGACGAGTAGCCGGTGCCGAAGTCGTCGAGCGAAAAACTGATCCCCAGCTTGCGCAAGGCCTTCATCTGCTGCGCGGTCTGGACGAAGTCGGTGACCACCAGGCTTTCGGTCAGCTCGAACTTGAGGCCGCGCGGATCGGCCCCGGTCTGGCGCAGGATCGCTTCGGTCTTGGCGACCAGGTCAGGCTCGACGAACTGGCGCGCGCTGACGTTCACCGACAAGCTCAGGTGCGCGGTTTCGTCCGCGCGCTGCCACAGCGCCAGCTGCTGGCACGCCGTCTCCAGCACCCACATGCCGATATCGACGATAAGGTCGGTTTCTTCCGCCGTGTGGATGAAATCGGCCGGCAGCCGCAGTTCGCCGCTCGGCAGGCGCCAGCGCAGCAGCGCTTCGGCCCCGATCACGTGGTTGTTCCCATCCATCTGGGGCTGGTAATACAGCACGAATTCATTGTTGCGCAGCGCGCGCTGCAGTCCGGTTTCCAGCTCGGCCCGGGCAAACAGCGCCGCCTGCATTTCCGGATCGTAGAAGTGGAAGGTGTTGCGGCCGCTCGCCTTGGCCTGGTACATCGCGCTGTCGGCCTGCTTCAAGGCCGATTCGACCGTGTCGGTCGAGCCGGAGATGAGCACCATGCCGATGCTGGCCGACACCGCGTAGCTGAAATCGGCCATCTTGAACGGCGCGCTCATCGCCGTGACGATTTTTGTCGCCACCGTTTCGGCCTGCAGCGCCGCCGCATCGCGGGTGTCGTCCTGCGGCGCGATCAGGATCACGAATTCGTCGCCGCCAAGGCGCGCCACCATGTCCGCTTCGCGCACGCTTTGTTCCAGCCGGCGCGCCGCCGCCTGCAGCAGCATGTCGCCGGCGGCGTGGCCGTGGGTGTCGTTGAGCCGCTTGAAATGGTCGAGGTCGCAGAACATCAGTGCGCCGTACTTGCCCGAGCGCGCACTGCCAAGCAAGGCGCGGCGCAGATGGTCGAGCAGGTTGGCGCGGTTGGGCAGCTCGGTGAGCGGATCGTAGAACGCCAGCCGGAAGATCTTGTCTTCGTGCTGCTTGCGTTCGCTGACGTCGGTGTTGATCGACATGATCCGCCCGGAAGGCTCGCTGGCGCTGCTGTCGGTGTCGACCAGGGTCCAGCGGCTGTCGACATGGATTCTGCTGCCATCGCGCCGCCGCTGCGTCAGCTCGCCCCGCCATTCGCCTTCGCTGAGGGTGGTGCAGTAGGCGATCCGGTACTCGGCCGGATCGTCGTAGACCAGGTCGCACAGGCGCTGGCCTTCGATTTCATCGGCATCCCATCCGTACAGGCGCTCGGCGCCGTGGTTCCAGTAGGTGATGCGCGAGTCGGCGTCGATCACGAAAATGGCGTCGAGCGCCTTGTCCAGCAGCGATGCCTGTTCGAGCACCTTGCGGTCGGCCATCTTGACGCGCGTGAAATCGCAGATGAAGCCCTGGATGGCTTCAATGCCGCCGCCGGCGCCCGGCACCGCCCCGCCTTGTTCCCAGACCCATTTGATGGCGCCGTCGGCGGCCACCAGCCGATAAGTCAGTTGATAGGATTGGCCCTGCTTTAACGCGCGCCCGACCTGGCACGATACCAGTTCGCGGTCGTCCGGGTGGATGATGCTGGCGAAGGTCATCGACGAGCGCGCCGTGAAGGCGGCTGCCGGATAACCGGTCAGTTTCTCGATGCCTGCGCTGATGAACGCCATCGTCCATGGGTCAACGCTTTCGCAGCGGTAGACGACGCCCGGCAAATAGGCGAGCACGTGCTCGAGCGAGAGCGCGGCCACATCGCCTGGTTTGACATCGGTTGACCCGGTAAGGCGTTCCTGGTTCATGGTTCCGCACGATTGGGCGACAGTTTACTCACTGGGGCGACGGCGCGGTAGCGCGGACGACAATAGGCCACTAAAGTAGCACATACGATAACGAATTTGTAAGCGGCCGATAAAAAAGGCGCGGCTGTATGCGTTGTTGAACGACAACGACAACGTCCGCCGGTAGCGCCACTCGATTCTTGTTGGCGAACTCGTCGATTGCAGTAACATCGTAGGATTTACCCAGCGCGCATCAATTGTGGAGGCATTTTGGACAATCACTACCTAACTCGCCCCGACCGCGCATCGGCGGTCAAGGTCGACCTCGCGGTCGCCGTCCAGGCGGCGCAGGGGACGCGGTCGGCTGCCGACTACCTGAAGCAAACCGGTATCGCGTTCACGGTGGCGCTGCGCGTGCTGACCCGGCCGCACCGCCGGCGCTGGGCGTCGTAACAGGCAATCAGGCTGCCGCGCTCCAGGCGCGGTCGCGCCCCTCGGCCTTGGCCCGGTAGAGCCGCCGGTCGACCATGTCGAGGAAGGCGCCGGCATCGTCGTGGGCGCCCGGTGCGGTGGTGCCCACGCCCATGCTGACCGTGACCAGGCTGGCCTCGGCCTCGGCCGCGCCGGCATGCGGGATATTTTCGCGCGCGAGAATCTTGCGGCAGCGTTCGGCCACGTTGAGGGCGGACGCTTCGCCGGTCGCCAGCAGGATCAGCACGAACTCCTCGCCGCCAAGGCGCGCGCACAGGTCGCGCGTGCGCCAGGCGGCCTGGTCGAGCGCGCGGGCCACGCGCTTGAGGTATCGGTTGGCTGGTTCATGGGCGGGGCAGGGCACCGTGGCAAGGAGTTGCCAATTGTACACCGAGCTCATCTGCAGCCGGGCGGGGCGTCGCCCGCCTGCTGGCCAATGGCGCCGCCATGCGCGGCCTTAATCGGCGCGCGCATCGGTCTCCCCAAGGGATATTCGTGTCCGGGATGGTGAAACCGACGCTGACGTTGAGCAGGTCAAGGCCGCCGTCGCGGAAGGCCTTGGTCGACTCGATCGATTCTTCCGGCGTCCGCCGTCGCGGCCGTCGTAAAACTGCCCTGTGGTTATGGACTTGCCCGGTCCAGCACTTGCAGCTTGCGCCGACCATCAAGTCGCACCACCACCATTTCCCCCGAGGCGACCGACTCCCTGGTCAGCGCGCTGATGTTCTGCGCGTGGGTGACCAGCACCAGGTTGCCGACCGAGGCGGGGCGGCGCGCCAGATAAGCGTAGAGCTCGCGCAGCTTTTCCTCGTCGCTGCGCTCGCGGTCGTTGAACATCGAATCGAGCATCGTGGCGGTGCGCACCGTTCCGAAGGCGATTTTTGCCGTGTCGACACAGCGGCACCAGCGGCTCGACAGTACTTCGGCGACGGGAATGCCGCGCTTGCGGAAATCCCCGCCGATCCTCGCGGCGTCGGCACGGCCCTGATCCGACAGGTTACGTTGGGTGCGGCAATCGCCGATCACGAAGCCGGGCGGGTCGCCAGCCCCGGGCACGGTTTGCGCGTGGCGCATCAATACGATGTTACCGCCTTGCCGAAGCAGCGACCAGAACCTGTCGTCGCCAGCCGCGCTCGCCTGGATGCAGATCGTGCAGAGTAACAAGAGCAGCAAGCGGCGCGACATCGCTGGAGACCTCAGGTGTACGCAAGCAAGCGGCCGCAGCAGATCACGGCGATCCAGATCGCCAGCGATGCGGCGGCCTGGACCCTGGCCAGGGCCGGAGTGCGCACGCCTTCGTTCCAGCCTGCGGCATGCCGGTAGACGCCGAAATGGAACAGTGCCGCGTTCGCGCCGGCGGCCCCGATCAGGGCCAGCTTCAGCCGGAACACCTTGTTGCTGGCGAAATCGTGCGGGTGGGCCGAGAACAGCATCAGCCCGGCCGGCACGATCAGGGCCAGGGCGGCAACGGCCCACGGCAGCAGGTGCCTGCCAAGCGCCTGCAGCGGCAGCGAGCGCGCGAAACCCAGCACGCGCAGGTCGAACATCGCGACCGATCCGACCAGGATCGTAAATCCCGTGATGTGGACGATCTCGACGATCGGGTACATCCACAGGCTGCCGCGCATCGCTTCTGCCAGCGCGGTCGCTTCCAGCCACGACAGCAGGCCGGCAGCGCCTGCCATCAGCGCAGCTCCGTGGTCTTCCCGCCTATGGTGATGCGTTCCGCGCGCATTTCTTCCGGCTTGTTACGGTTCTGGTAGCCGAGCACCTTGGCGGCCGTTCCCTTGGCCAGCATGGCCGGCGACAGGCCGCGGTTCTCCAGGCGCGACGGCGGTGCCAGGATCACCAGCCAGGTCTTGTCGGCGGTTTTCAGGCGCACGAAGCCGTGCGGGTGGACGTAGCCGGATTCCTCGATCGTGCCGCTCAGTTGCAGCGGACGATCGGCATCGTATTCGCTCCAGCCGTGGTGGGCGCTCGCTTGGGTCGCGAGCAACAGCGTCATCATGGCAAGCCATTTCATCGCGTCTCTCCCTGGGTGTGGATCAAGCAGGAAGCCATTCTACGCCAGTCGGCAGCGGGCGTGGCGCGGTGAAGTCGAGCGTGAAAATGTAGGACGTCAGGGGAAACGGTCCGGCGTCGTCCGCCATCTTGCGCGACACGACCTGCAGGTTGAATGGCCGGATCTCGTGGATCAGTTTCAGCATGTCCCAGGTCGGCCCGGTCCATGCCTTGTCGTAGGAAACGCGGTCATGCAGCGCATCCAGTTCGGCCTGCTCGCGCAGGAATTGCAGCCTGACGCCACGCTCGTCCAGTTCAGGACATTTCCACGGCCGCGACTTCGCATGCCCGGCCCGCGAACGCACCGCGTCCGGGTGCGCCGCGCCAAACCGGTCCTGCACGATCAGCACAAACACATCGCACAGGCCGGATGAATCGTCGCTGTCCTTGCCGATGCAGTCGAGGGCGATCCGTTGAAGGTCGCATTTTGGCAGGCTTTGCAGCTGCTGGCGTATCGGGAGGTCACCCGGCCAACGCTTGAGCTTGCCCAACGTCGTGCTGACCCGCGAGGCGAGGTCGAAGATGAACTGGTATTTCAGTTCGACCTTCACCCAGCCGTCCCGCCCCATGTCGGGCTGGGTCACCACCAGGTCGACCTTGTCGGCCTCGGCATAGGCGCGCCAGCCGTGCTGGTTGGCTTGCCCGGACTGGTTGAACAGCTCGAGCAGCGCGTCGCGGTAGCGGCCTTCCGATTTCAAGTTGTTGTAGTAGCGATGGATTGTCGCGAGACGTTCCGCGTAGGCGTCCGACTTCAGCGTGGTGCGCAGTTGCGTGACGATGTCGTGTACCGGCGTTGTCGCCAGCGGGCTTGCATTTTGCATGATTATTCCGAAAGAAAACCAGTAAGTTCCGCGCCCTCGATGACGACGACCCGGTCGTCGCGTCCGTCGGCGCCGTGCCGTACCGGCAGGTCGGCGAGACCGTCAACCCTGGCGGGCCGCTGCGCGCTGGCAGGCTTCGAGGTCGTATGGACCAGTGCCATGTCATCTTTCTTGGCGCCGAAGTTCAACCGTTTCATGTCCAGTTCCGCCATCGACTGGATCGACGCGATCGATTGAGACCCGATGGCAAGGAATACCCGCGCAGGCACGCCCTCGGACAGCTGGGTGAACACCAGGCAGCCATGCGAGGCGTAGTTGAACTTCGGATCGAACTGGTAGCTGGCATTCTTGGTGCCGCTCGACTTGAATTCCACATCGCGCGGGCCGGCAACGTCACCGACGATCACGCCGTCCACCCCGGTCGGCCGGCTGCTGATGGCGATTTTCCAGGCGTAACCGTTGGCGGCGAGCCAGCGGTTGACGATGATCGCCGACAGCAGTTCGTTGGCCTTTCCCGGCGCCAGTCCGGTCTCGCTTTTGAAGTAAGAGCATTCGCGCAAGTAGCGCAAGGCTGCGGTCGTCAACTTGGTATCGGTGCTTGCATCCATTGGTAGGTCCTTGATGGTGGGGTTATGCGAGTTCGGCGTGCCACGCCTGGTAGATCATGACCATCGCAAGCGTGTCCAGCTCGCAGTATTTCAGCAGCGCCGCCTCCAGCCGCTGGCGTTCCTGGTCGCTGATTTTTTCGAATTGCAGCCGGGCGTAGGCAACCATCGCGGCGCCGCCATTGGCCAGCGCTTCGTCTTCGTCCAGGCCAGCTGCGGCGGGCGCTTCCAGGTCGGCGAATACGGCCGGGAGGAGGGCGTACGGATCGCGCGGCAAACCGTCGCCGTTCGGCTGCCACCATGCCCAGCCATTGAAATTCAGGCTCGGGATGCCGTGCGGGCTGCCATAGCTGGCGTTGGCGTACCGGTCGCGAAGGTAAGGCGATGAACCAAGGACGGCGGGCAGGACTTTCTTGATCGAACAGCTGCCCCTGGTGGCCGGATGGAAGTAATACAACTCGGCCATCTTGCACAGGTCGACCATCGTGCGCTCGCCAGTCCGCTCACCCTCGGAGGTGATCGACAGGATGAAGGCCTGCAGCGCGGCCTTGTCGGCCGGTGGCGCCGGGTCGTGCTCGAGCTGGGTCCAGATGTCGCGCAGTACGCTGTTCTCATGGGTCGCCCAGCGCAGGATGGTGCCCTCGTCGCCCGACAGCTGGAGCCGCAGTTCGCGCACGAATGCGTAGTTGGGGAACTCACCTGGCGCGGCCCGGAGGAACTGGCCGGCGTGCGCGACGCTGCCGTCCTCGTCCATCACGTGATGCGAGAACTGGAACGCGACTTGTTCGTATGGCCGCCGTCCCTGGTGGAAGGGAAGGGCTGTGCGCGAAGTCTCGAAGTCGATGAAGTGGAGCGGGTAGCGCCACTTGGCCGCCTGTTCCCGCAAGCCGTCGCGGTCGAGGTAGAAGGCGCCGCCGCCGGGCCATTCGCCCGACACCTGCATCCACTGGCGCTCGCTGCGCGACATGCCCTCGATGCCGGGCGCCAGTTTCAGGTCGTCCTCGCTGACCTGCCCAAGCTTGTACACGCCGGCGTCGATCAGCTTGCCCTTGCCGCGGAAGTTCCACACGTCAAGCACGGTTCCGCCGGCGAAATCGCCATCGCTCAGGCCCGCCACTTGCTTCCAGCAGGCGTGGAAGCCGCTGCGCTCGTCGGGCGCCGCTGCCTTGAATTCGCAGCTTCCGCATTGCTTGCCCAGCACCGGCGCGATTTTCTCGTCGCGCCGGTAATGCGAGGCCAGCATGCCGACGGCGTCGCTGAACGCCATCGGCACGCCGGCCACGTCGACTGGCGAACCGATGATGTCGTCGACATGCACCGATACCGGAACCGCGCGCAGCAGGTCCGCACCGATCGCCGCTCTGGTGGTTCCCGGGGCGACCTCGACCCGGCTCTGGCGGCCGGCGCGGCAGATCTTGAAGCGCTGGCTGACCTGGCCGGTCGTTGCGGTCGACGATTTATCGGCCATCATCAGGAAGCACGAGACAGTATGGCCGGGGAACGCGGCGCCGACGACGAACTTCTGGAAGGCGACGTCCTGCAGGTAGGGCAGGATGGCCGGCTTGATTTTTCCCTTGGCGCCGGCAAAAAAATCGGGACTGTCCGGATCGTAGGACTTGGCCTTTACTTCGATCAGTTCGAAGTGGCTGCCATTCTTCTTCAGGATGTCGATACGAATGAACAGGTTCTGGAAACGGACGGCCGCTTCGAAAATCGTGACGGTCTCCTGTTCCAGCAATGCGGCGGTTTCCGCAAGTGCCTGGTCATGGCCCTTGGCCTTGACCTCGACGCCCTCGGGATGCATCAGCTTGGCAAGTTCGCCGACCTGGAACCCGCCCTCGGCCAGCGCGCGCATGAATTCGTCGTCGCTGCGCAGGTTCGTGAACGCCGGCTTGCCCATATAGAACAGCTTGGTCGGGCATTCGAGCGCGCTCTTGAAACGCGATTTGGTCAGGTAGCGCGGCGCGGTCGTCTGGTTCATGCGGGGATCCGGTCACTTAAGAAGTGGCACATCATAGGAGTGAAATTGCATTTTGGCAATAGTCACTGCAGCTTGTAATCGTCAGGCGCATGCGATCAGCGACGCCAGCAGGTTGCCGTGGCCAACCGTGTGAAAGCGATTGTCCTTCGTGATATTGGTGTGCGGATCGTAGTAGCCAACCGTGTGGTAGCGCGCGTCCCTTGCGCTTTGCTTGCCGTCGCTGGCGGTATCGATGTAGCCGATGATCTTGTAGCGTGCGTCTTTCAGCGTCTGCCGGTGCATCAGGTTCTCCCGTGCGAGTGAGGTGACTTCCCACTCTAAGCAGGCACCCGACAAGCCATGTCGCGTTGCCGCAGCGACCTGGCTTGTCGCAGCCGGCGCTAGCCTGAACGCTTCTTAAAACGCGAACAGGACCCGGATGTCTGGAATCTATAGCAAGCACGTGCGCCTGGTGGTCGGCGCGGAACTGACAGCATTGTTGCAAACCGATTTTGCGGGCGATGGCGCCGCTGTGCCGCCTGCGTTGCTGTACCGGCTGTGCGACGCGCCCGGACTGCAGGCGGCGGTCCAGGCACAGGCGTGGCCCGCGGTCGATGCGCGCTTTGCCGGCGCCGCATCGCCCGATGCGTATGCGGTGCCGTTTGCCCGCTCATACATCGACGAGCGCCTCCGCTCGGCGGAAAATCCCGCGCAGCGCGAATTCGCCGGGGAGCTGATCCGCAACTTCACGCCGTGCGGCTCGCAGTTCGACCATTACCTCGCACGCCTTTATGCCAATGGCGAGGCGGCGCTGGGGGATGCTTCGGACGGAAGCGTGTACGCGGTGGGGATGCGCACAAACGACCTCAACCTGTCGGCGCCGGGCCAGCTCCCGCGCCGCGCCTTTCGCGCGCAAGCGGCGATCTACGACGGCCAGGCACAGCGTGCAGCCCTGGATAGAATCTATGACTGCTTCCTCGGCTATTACGAGCAATCGGCCGAACGTTTCGGCGCGCATAACAATGACGACGTTTTGCCTTCCTGCTGGGGCGCGCTGCGGCAGGCGACGGGCCGCTTGCTGCCGCGGCTAAGGGACCCGGGCCTGGCCAGCCAGCGCGAATGGGTGGCTGTCGCGCCGCTGCGGCCCCCGGCCGGCTTTGCCGTCAGCGGCAATGTGCTCGTGCCGTCGATTCCGCTTCGCAGCCACCTGCGCGGCGCGCATCCGCTGCCGTTTGAACAGGTGCTGGTTCATCCCGCGCTTTCGGGCATCGCCGCAGACGTCGGGCTGCGCGCCTTCCTGCGCGCCAAGACCCTGCCGTCGCGGGTGTTACGGTGACGCAATGCGGGGTGCTTCCTGCGCTGCCCTTGGCTTGATGAATCAGGCATGAGTAACCGGTTCCTGAACGGCGTTGTATCTATCGGTTCGTCATGCCGGCACAATCTCCTCCGAGTTCAACAACACGGAGCGGGACATGGACAAGCTGGAATTTCAGACCTCGAAAGAAGCGAGCTGGCGCAATCACCTGGCACGACATGCCGCGAGCGGCAAGAGCATCGCCGCCTTCTGTCGGGATGATGCGATCTCGCAGGCCAACTTTCACGTCTGGCGCACGAAACTCGCAAACGGCGCCAATGAGCACGCCGCCCGGCCGGCACCGCAGGCGACATTCATCGATCTTGGCGCCGTCAACAGCGCCGTCGGCAGCAGAGCCACGGAGCATGCGCCGGCACCAGCGCCACTGGCCATTCCCAGCCTCGACATCCGCATAGATCTCGGCGGCGGTGTCGTACTGACGATCGCGAGGCGCTGATGTTCTTCCCCGAAGGCCAGGTGCGCGTATTCCTGTACGGCCAGCCGGTGAGCATGCGCCTGTCGTTCGATGGCCTGTACGCGCTGGCCAGGCACGTCATGCATCAGGATCCGCTGTCTGGCAATCTGTTCGCTTTCATCAACCGGCGCGCCACCCAGATCAGAGTCCTGTATTTCGACCGAAACGGCCTGTGCGTGTGGTCAAAACGCCTCGAGCAAGGCCGGCTTGTCAGCAACTGGGCCGATGTGGACAGCTGTGAAATGGACTGGACCGGCCTGAAGCTGCTACTCGAAGGCATCGAGCCGAAGCAGGTGCGCCGACGCTATAAAAAACCTCTCGTTCACTCTCAAAATACGCCTATTCACCCTGTAAAAACTTTATAATAATGATATGCAATTCAACCAAGAATCCGCCGCTAAAATTGTCCACCCGACGGTGGCATTGAGCGCTGTGGATATGGCCAAACTGCTCGATGTGAAGGATCGCGAAATCGTCCACCTGCGCCGCCAGGTGGCCTGGTTTCAGCGCCAGATCTTCGGCCAGAAGAGCGAGCGCCGCTTGCCCGAACCGGAAGGCGTCCAGGGCACGCTGGGCGAACTGTTCGAGATCGTCCCCGACGATCTGCCGCTCGCCAAGAAGAGCAGGATCGCCGCGCACGAGCGCGAACACAAGAACAAGAATCAAATCGACAGCGGCGACGAATCGACCCTGTTCTTTGACGATTCGAAAGTGCCTGTGGAGGTCATCGCTGTCCCCAATCCGGACGCGGCCGGACTCGACCCGGCCGACTTTGAGGTGATCGGCGAGAAGGTCAGCCACTGCCTCGCGCAACGCCCCGGCAGCTACGTCATCCTGAAATACGTTCGCCCGGTCATTAAGCTGCGCGCCACCCAAGCGCTGTCCTGCCCTCCGGCGCCAGTCGGCGTGATCGACGGCTGCCGCGCCGATGTCAGCTTCATCGCTGGCATGATCATCGACAAGTTCGCCTATCACCAGCCGCTGTATCGCCGGCACGTCAAACTGCAGGATTCCGGCATCAACGTCAGCCGGGCCTGGGTAACGAAGCTGATGCCGGCGGCGGTATCGCTGATCGAACCGATCTTCGACGCTCAGCTGGACTCGGTCCGGCTGTCCCGCGTCATCGCGATGGACGAAACGCCGATCAAGGCCGGACGCGCCGGCCCCGGCAAGATGAAGGCGGCGTATTTCTGGCCGGTGGTGGGCGAACAGGATGAAATCTGCTTCCTGTATTACCCCAGTCGGGCGGCAAAGCACATCGAGGATGCGCTCGGCCTGACGCGTCCGAACGGCGCGGTATTGCAGAGCGACGGCTACAGCGCCTATGCGCACTACGCGAAGAAGACGGGGATCACCCACGCGCAGTGCTGGGCACATTCGCGCCGAACAATCTACGACGCTCGCGACATCGAGCCTGCCCACGCGGATCAGGCACTCGATGCGATCGCCGCCCTGTACAAGG
The DNA here is from genome assembly GCF_012927275.1 of Massilia polaris. Classification (GTDB taxonomy): domain Bacteria; phylum Pseudomonadota; class Gammaproteobacteria; order Burkholderiales; family Burkholderiaceae_D; genus Telluria_A; species Telluria_A polaris. Next base: position 425,797 of record NZ_JABBGG010000001.1, read on the forward strand.
TCGAGCAGCAGATTCGCAACGACGGTCTGACGGGGCAGGCCAAACGTGAGCGTCGGCAGGAACAGTCCGAACCTGTCCTCGATCGTTTCTTCGCCTGGATCGACGAGCAGTTCGACAAGCAGGGCTACCTGCCGAGCAGCCCCTTCCTCGGTGCGCTGGCGTATATCCGCGAGCGCCGCGTCGGGCTATCCGTCTTTCTGGACGACCCGGACGTGTCGATCGACACCAACCACCTGGAACGTGCCTTGCGGGTCATTCCGATGGGCAAAAAGAATTGGTTGTTCAGCTGGACTGAACTGGGCGCCAAGCATATCGGCATCGTGCAGAGCCTGCTGGCCACCTGCCGGCTGCATGACATCAACCCGTATGACTACTTCGTCGACGTACTGCAGCGCGTCGGCAAGCACCCGGCGTCACTGGTGCATCAGCTCACGCCGCGCATCTGGAAGCAGATGTTCGCCGCCAACCCGTTGCGGTCCGATTTGCATGACCTTGGTGGACGGCGTACGGACGCCGGCGGCTGATCGCTTACGAGCGGTGGCTGACTGCGCCGTTCGAGACTGCGGAGGGCATTTCCGTTCCACGAGAACGGGGCACCCCTCAAGGCGGGGTCGTCAGTCCGATCTTGATGAATCTGTTCATGCACTATACGTTCGATCAATGGATGAAGCGCACCTATCCGCAATGTCCCTTCGCCCGTTACGCTGATGATGCGGTGGTTCACTGTCGCAGCCAAAAGCAGGCGGAAGACGTGATGCAGACCATTGCGGCGCGCTTGGCGGAGTGCGGACTGACGATGCATCCGGAGAAGTCCAAGATCGTGTATTGCAGGGACAGCAATCGCACCAAGGCATATTCAATCGTGCAGTTCACCTTCCTCGGCTTTACATTCAGGCCAAGGATAACAAAGAACAGGCGTGAACAACATTTCACGAGCTTTCTACCGGCGGTTAGTGAAACGGCCTTGATGCGGATGAGGGAGACGGTACGAGGCTGGAAACTGCATCGGCGGACTCCAGCGGCGTTGGCGGAGTTGGCGCAGCAATACAACACGACTGTGCGCGGATGGATGAACTACTACGAAGCATTCTACAAAACTGCAATGTACCAGCTCTATCAGTATCTTGATCAAAAGCTCGTGCAATGGGCCAGAAGTAAGTACAAAACCACAGGGTGTTTTGAGTAGTCCCTGAGTAAAAAGATCGATGTTGTCGATATTCCTTACATATAGTTGCCCATTTTTACCGCACTTGTAGCAATCGCCGAGATACATGAAATAAAACATGTACTTACAAAAAGCATCCATCAATGGCACGTTTTTTGCCTAGCTTTCCCCAGCAGTACAAATGAATCAAAACTTAAACCCTGGGGGATTACGATGAGCAAATCTGTATTCTCGGCGGCATCAAGAAGCTGGGGGTGGCGCCTTTGTGCTACCGCAGTTACCTTGAGTGCGAGCCTGGCTTCGGCGTCAGCTTTGTCGGGCGCCATTATCTACAACAATCTCAACCCTGCTAACGCGACCGTCGCGTTGGGCATCAACGATGCAGGCCATCTCAATTTTCGCGGCGGCGTGACTCCGGCCAATGCAAGCGCAATGGGCCTGGCCTATCGCTTTCCCGATGGTAGCCTGCGCGATTCCACCGCGCCGGGCTGCCTGTGTGAGGGATGGGGCGTTGCGGTAACGCGTTCCGACGGCGGCCGGGCGGCCGGTTTTGCCAACGAGGCGACGGGATCGGGTGGCCTGACAGGCGGCGTATTCACGTCCAGCACCACGCGTGCAACGTCGCGCATCGGCATGTCTGACGCGCCGGTTGTCGTGACCCATGCGTACGGCGTTTCCCTCGCCCCCAATCTGTTCCAGGGAAATATTACGATCACCAATACCGGCGCCACGGCGGTGAGCGACGTGGTTTACCGCCGCGCGATGGATTGGGACGTTCCCAATACCGAGTTTCAGGAGTTCGTTACCCATCGAGGCGTAACTGCCAACCTGGAATCCAAGGGCGGGACGGTGCGCTATGCGAGCGATAATGGTTTCGCGTCCAGCAATCCATTGCTGGACGCCGGTTCCATATTGCCCGGCACCGTTAATACCGATTTCATCGATTCCGGCCCGGCCGACCATGGTTCCGTTTTTGATTTCGCCTTCGGAACCCTGGCAGCAGGTGAAAGCCGTACGTTCAATATTTACTATGGCGCTGCTGCCAACCAGGCCTCCGCATTGGCGGCGCTGGACACGGTGAATGCGGAAGTGTTCTCGCTCGGGCAATCGGGCGGGCCCTCCGGCGTGAACGACGACGCCCCGACGTTTATCTTTGCATTTGGCGGCGTCGGCACCGTTGAACGCGGGCTGTCGCCGGACGATCCGCTGCTGCCGATCATCGATCTCGGCACCGGCATTTACGAATTCGCCGCACCGACTCCGCGTCGCTGGTACGACCCTCCATTCGCCACGGGCTTTGAATACGTACTGGACGGCGGTGGCGTCTTCACCGAGGTTGCGATTCCGGTCGGTTTCGGTGACCTGACCATCAAGCTCTCCGACGGGAGCTCGATCGGTATTGCCGCTGGTGGCCTGATTGACTTCGCCGCACTTGGTTTCGCCCCGTCGGCCTTTACGATTATTGGCCTGATGCTTGATACCGCGGCACCCGGCTACGATCCTGCGCGGGCTTTCCCGACCTTCCTCGATTTCACGGGCAGCCCGACGCTGCTGACAATGAGGCCGATCATCGACGGTGTGGTGGCCGTGCCAATCCCTGGCACTTTGCTGTTGCTGGTTCCCGGCCTTGCACTGTTGATCGGCTTCCGCTGGCGCGGGCGGCGGGCGGATCAGCCGTGCCTGCCCAGCTACAGCATGGCTGCCTGACGTCGCAGCATTTTGTACCCACAAGCCCCGCAAGGGGCTTTTCGACCGTTCGGCGATGCCACTAACAGCAGGTTTATCGCCCGAACGATCACGATCACTCTTCACGGAGCTCTACGTCCATGAAATATATTCTTAACAGCCTGGTATTGGCAGCATTCGTCGTCGCGCTTTCGCCGGCGCGAGCTGCAACTGACAAGGGCGAGTTTGGCATCAAGGGAATTGGCGCAACGGACTGCGCGACGCTGGTACGGGAATATAAAGCTGGCAGCCCGAATGCGATGATGTACGGCGGATGGCTGTACGGCTATATCACCGCGATGAACCAGGTAACTCCCGACACTTTCGATCTCGCACCATGGCATGACCTGAATACCTTGACCAATTTCATCGTCGACTACTGCCAGAAGAACCCGAGGACCAGCTTTGGCCAGGCGGTCTTCAGCATGACATCGGCACTCAAGCCCAAGCGATTGAAAACGGCGTCGGTGCCGACCAATGTCAGCCAGAACGGCAAGACTTTTGTTATGTATGGAGACGTTATCACCCGTATGGCCGAAACCTTGAAGGCAAAGGGCTTCTACAAGGGGCCGGTGAGCGCGAGCAATCCGGAGTTTACCATTGAGCTGTCGAAGGCTGTAAAAGCGTTCCAGGCCCGGAACAAGCTGCGCGAAACCGGGCATCCCGACCAGTTCACCTTATTCCGCTTGTTTGAACGTTGATTAAATTGCGTTCAATCGATGCCGCCAGGTCCCGGACCTTGGCGGCATTTTTCTTTTTTGTCGTGGATGCCGGCCACGATATTCCGCTCAGTTATGGCAGGATCGGCAAAACTCATTAGCCGCCGCAAAACTAATGGGCTACTTGCAAAACACCCTGTGGATCAAAATCGAAAGCGCTACCGAACGCCCGGCAGCGCAATTTTTTCAGCTGAACTGACTAAACTTCCCGCTACGTCATCATTTCATCCTACGTTTGAGAAGTAGCGCGCATAGCACTGCCCAGCGCTCCGAGTGCACCCATGCCAAGCTGTTTTGCGCGCTTGCAGGCATGATCAGCAAGACGCCGCCAAAAATCCAATCGGCCTCGCTTTCTTCGCCTTGATGGAACATTCCTGTTCGAGTGCCGACACAAACGACGCGCATGACATGAACGGCCGGAACCGGTGCTGCCTTGCCACGGCTGCGAAGTCGCCCGGCGTCAGCGCGGACAGGCGGCGCAGCCGCGCGAGTTGTTCCGGCGCGGGAGCGGGCAGGCCGAGGTTGGGGCAGTAGCGCCCGAACAGCGCCTGGGCCTGGTCCGGCAACAGGAAGCCGAACCGGATTTTCAAGTCGAAGCGGCGCAGCGCCGCCGGGTCGAGGCCGTCCATCAGGTTGGTCGATGCGACAAACACGCCGGAGAACGCTTCCATCCGCGTCAGCATCTCATTCACCATCGTCACCTCCCACGGCTGGCGCGCGTTGCTGCGGTCCTGCAGGAAGCTGTCGACTTCGTCGATCAGCAGCAACGCATTTTCCCGTTCCGCGCGGCGGAAGGCGTTGGCGATGTTCTTCTCGCTTTCGCCGACCCATTTCGACATCAGGTCGGACGCGCTGCACAGCACCAGCGGCATGCCAAGCCGCTCGGCCAGCCAGCGGCCGTAGGCGGTCTTGCCGGTGCCGGGCGGGCCGTACAGGCACAGCCTGCCGGAACGGGTGCGCGCCAGTCCTTCGGCCAGCGCGGCCATATCGGCGTCGGCATTGAGCAGCGCGGCGTCGTATTCGGCCGGCAGCCGGGTGGCGTCGCGCTGGCGCAGCGGTGCGTGCCCCTGCGCTTCGAGCGACTGGTCGATCAGCCATTCCATTGCGCGGGCAGCGCCGGCCTGGTCGAACTGGTCGCGGATCGTGCGCACCACCGCGGCGACCCGGTTGACGACCGCCGGCGACAGCGCTTCCGATTCGGCGATGCGCTGGATCGTGCCGGCATCGACCAGGTCGGCGCAGGCGTCGCGCAGGATCCGTTCACGCTGGCGCCGCGGCGGCACCGGCATCTCGATCACCATGTCGAAGCGGCGCATGAAAGCCGCGTCGATGCCGCTGATCGAGTTCGACAGCCACAGCGTGGGCACGGTGTTCTGTTCCAGCGTGCGGTTCAGCCAAGCCTTGCGGCGCTGGGCGGTGCTCTTGCGGCCGAACATGTTGTCGCCGTCGTTGAACACGTCTTCGACCTCGTCGAACAGGATCATCGCATTGCGCTGGCTGAAGAAGCATTGCGCGGCGCGATAGGCGCGCAGGCGGCGCTCGCCGATCACCGGGTCGCCGTCCGAGTCCTCGCTGGCCACTTCGAACAGCTCGCAGCCGAGCGCGGCTGCCAGCGCGCGCGCCAGTTCGCTCTTGCCGGTACCCGGGGCGCCGTGCAGGAAAATGTTGACCCCGAGCTTGCTGCCGCTGAGGGCGTGCTGCAGGTAGGGGCGCAGGATGGCGAGGGCGGTGTCGATGTGCGCGTAGTCGTCCAGCGCAAGCCGCGCCGGGGCGCTCGGGCTGACGGTATCGCGCAACAGGCTCAGCGGGTCGGCGTCGGAGGCGAGGATGTGGTCGGCGAACTTGTCCGACAGCAGGTCCAGCTTGCCGCGCAGGACGCCAATGCCCGACCGGTCCACTGCCAGCAACCCGGAACGGGCCAGCACGCCATGCGGGCTGAGCGCATGGCGCACGTCGGCCGGCTCCAGGTCGAGCAGGCTCGCCAGCGTATCCATCACCTTCAGCGACGACAGCTGGCCGAGCGTATCGGCGCCATCGTCGAGCACGCGGTCGTGGTGGATCATCGCGGCGAATTCGAGGATGCGGCAATCGGTGTCCGACATGCCGACCAGCGTGGCGAGGCGCCCGACGTTGGCACGCAGCGTGGGTGGCGTCGTGATGGCGCTTGCACGCGCTTCGGCGGCACGGTGGCGCTCGCGCAGTTCGAGGCGGATGGCGCTGGCGTCGAACTCGCGTTCGTCATTGTCGACCCAGTCCCCAAGCCCGACCGCGTGCGCCAGCGTATCGTTCGAAAAATTATTGCGGCTGATCAGGTCCTTCTGGCCGTCGAGCGGGACGAGCATGCGCAACAGCCACAGCTCGGCGATGGCAGGCGATTCTTGCGGGGTCGGGTAGCGTGGCTTGCGGCGGCGTACGGTCATGGGCTTCTCCTGGTTGGATGAGGTACATTCTCGGCCTGGCTGCGACAGCTCGCGTCGCAGCCAGGCAACGACGCCGTTTGTCGCACGGCGCGCTAAGGTGGAAGCTTGTTCACCCGCACAGGAAATCCGATGGAAGATATTTTTGTTATTGACGATAGCTTTACCCTGGTCGCCGGCGGCCAGACCGGCGCGGACCAGGCCGGCCTGGACTGGGCGATCGCGCATGGCGTCAAGCACGGCGGCTGGTGTCCGAAAGGGCGCAAAAGCGAGGACGGACCGGTGCCCGAGTTCTACCATCTGAAGGAAACGCCGTCGGCCTCCTACCTGCAGCGCACCGAGTGGAATGTCCGCGACAGCTGCGCGACCCTGGTGTTCACACTGACCGACAAGCTCGACGGCGGATCGAAGCGCACCGCCGATTTCGCCGAACGCCTCGGCAAGCCGTGGCTGCACGTGCGGCCCGGCGTGCACCCGAAGTATGTGGCGCGCTTCCTGGCGCGGCATTGCGTGAAGACGCTGAACATCGCCGGCAAGCGTGAATCGAGCGCACCCGGGATCGCCCGCTTCGCTACCGCCGTGCTGTCGCAGGCGCTGCGGGCGGCGGACAAAGCGCCAGCCTGAATAATCCTGTTATTTCTGATTGGAAAGTTTGTTAAGATCCCCCGGTTCAATCAACCCGGATTTTGAAATGGCGACAAACCAGTTATCCCTGCTCCGTCAATGGCACATGCTGCGGCTGGTGCCGCGCGCACCGGCCAAGATCTCGGTCAGGGACTTGTGCGACCAGCTGGCCGACGCCGACTTCCCGGTCACCAGCCGCACGGTCCAGCGCGACCTGAACGAACTGGCCTGCGTGTTCCCGCTGGTGGCCGACGACCGCGACAAGCCGTACGGCTGGAGCTGGCAACGCGATGCGTCGAGTTTCGATTTGCCGGGCCTGTCGATTCCCGAGGCGCTGACCCTGACGCTGGTCGAGCAGCACCTGGGCAACCACCTGCCGCCAAGCACGGTCGACGCGCTGCAGCCGCACTTCAAGTCGGCGGCACGGGCCTTGTCCGCGGTCGACGGCTCGGCCATGTCGAAGGCCTGGCTGAACAAGGTGCGCAGCGTGCCGCCGCAGCAGCCCTTGTTGCCGCCGGCAATGAACGATGAATGCCAGCGCACGGTCTACCTCGCGCTGATGAAGGACTTGCAGCTCAGGCTTCATTACAGGAAACGCGACGCCGGGGAGGCGACCGTGTACGGCGCCGTGCATCCGCTGGCGATCGTGCAGCGGGGCGGCGTGATCTACCTGGCCTGCATGTTTGCCGGGTATGACGACGTGCGCACCATTGCACTGCATCGGGTCGAACGGGCGGAAATGCTGTACGAACCGGCGCGCGCCAAGGCCGGCTTCGATCTCGACGCTTACATCGCCTCGGGCCAGTTCGGCGTGCTGACCGGCGCGCCGATCACCTTGCGCGCGACGTTTTCGCGCGCCGCCGGCGAACACCTGTATGAGACACCGCTGGCGGCCGGCCAGGTGCTGGTCGCGGGAGACGACGGCATCGAGCTGAGCGCGACCGTGCCGGACACGCGCGGGCTGGTGTTCTGGCTGCTCGGCTTCGGCGACGGCGTGACCGTGCTCGAACCAGCCGCCCTGCGCGAGGAAATCAAGGCGATCGCCGGACGGATGGCGGCCGCCTACGCCTGACCGGAAACGGCTGCGACCAGCCGTCCCAGCGTAGCCATCGCCGCTTCCGCGCGCGCATCCCACGGATGGCCGTAATTGAGCCGCAGGCAGTTGGCGAAACGGCGCTGCGCCGAGAACATCGGGCCCGGCGCGACGCTGATACCGAGCGACAGCGCCTGGCGGTGGATCTCGATCGTGTCCGGATGGCCGGGCAATTCGACCCACAGGAAGTAGCCGCCGTCGGGCCGGGTGGCGCGGGTGCCGGCCGGGAAGTGGCGCTCGATCGCCTGCAGCATGGCTTCCTGCTGCATCGACAAGGCGTGGCGCAGCTGCCGCAGGTGCTTGTCGTAGCCGCCTTTGGCAAGATAGTCGGCGATCGCCGCCTGGGCCGGGGCGGATGCCGACAGCGTGCGGGTCAGCTTGAGGCGCGACACGTCGCGCGTGAAGCGTCCCGGCACCGCCCAGCCGACCCGGTAGCCCGGCGCCAGGCTCTTCGAAAACGACGAGCAGTGCATCACCAGTCCCTTCTTGTCGTAAGCCTTGGCCGGCAGCGGCCGCTTGCTGCCGAAGTACAGCTCGCCATACACGTCGTCCTCGATCAGCGGCACGTCGTGGGCCGCAAGCAGCTCGACCAGCGCCTGTTTCTTTTGGTCCGACATCAAGCTGCCCATCGGGTTCTGGAAGTTGGTCATCAGCCAGCAGGCTTTCGGCGCGTGGCGCTCAAGCGCCGCGGCCAGTTCGGCCAGCTCGATCCCGTCGCGCGGATGGGTAGCGACCTGGATCGCGCGAACGCCGAAGCCTTCCAGCGCCTGCAGCGCGCCGTAAAAAGCGGGCGACTCGATGATGACGGCGTCGCCCGGCCGCGCCACCGCATGCAGGCACAGGTTCAGCGCTTCCAGCGCGCCGTTGGTGATGACGATTTCATCGGTATGGACCGACATGCCGTCGGCCAGGTAGCGCAGGGCGATCTGGCGCCGCAGGCCCGCGTTGCCCGGCGTGAGGTCGTCGACCGTGCTCCACGGGTCCATCGCCTGCACGCTCGAGGCCATCGAGCGCGCCAGCCGGGGCAGGGGAAACAGCAGCGGGCTGGGAAACGCCGAGCCGAACGGCACCACGTCGCGCATCCTGGTCGATTCGAGGATGTCGAACACCAGTTCGCTGACGTCGATCGCGGTGGAGTCGCCGTCCGGACGCAGGCCGATGCCGGGCTCGGGAAGGTGGGCCCTGGCGCCGGCCGTGACGTAGTAGCCGGAGCGGTCGCGCGCGCGGATCAGGCCGCGCGCTTCCAGCAAGTAATAGGCCTCGAACACGGTCGACGGGCTGACCCCGCGGCTGGTGCTGGCCTGGCGGACCGAAGGCAGCCGGTCGCCGCGTTTCATCACGCCGGCGCGGATCGACTGCGCTATTTCTTCGGCAAACGCTTCATACAGTTTCATTAAGCGACGGCGTATTTGGCGAACGCGAGCAGGACGCCTATGAAGATGGCGGCGCCGATCAGGGCCGCGATCAGCACGTGGAACGGGTTCATGCCGCCTTCGACGTCGTCGTCGAAGTCGCGTTTGCGGCGCAAGCCCGTAAATGACCAGGCAATCGCCTTCATTGTTCGTCCGAACGAGCGCGTGCTTGGCTTGTCATCAGCTTTCGTCATGTTGATCTCCAGTGAGTTTGCATTGTCCACCCGGACGCATTTTTAGTACAGCACCAGTGGGTGCGAAAATCAGCGGATCAGATGAGCGGCTGTCCGATGGGCGCATGCGCGTCAAGACAAGCGGCACGGACAGCGCAGCCGCCAACTGATATGCAAAAATCGGACGCAGCTGCCGCTGTTTTCCCGTGGCCGCCGGTCGGATAATACTGTCCATGAAGATACGTCACCTGATATTCACGGCACTGGCCGCTGCCGTACTGCCGGCCTCGGCGCAGCAGCTGGTGGTTCCCGACACCATCGCCCAGCGGGCGCTCGCCTGCGTCGCCTGCCACGGCAAGGAAGGGCGCTCCACCAGCGAAGGATTCTTTCCCCGCATCGCGGGCAAGCCCGAAGGCTACCTGTACAACCAGCTGCTTAACTTCCAGCAGGGCAGGCGGCAATATCCATTGATGACCTACCTGGTCGCGCACATGCCGGACGACTACCTGCGCGAAATCGCCGGCTACTTCGCCAGCCAGCACCCGCCCTATCCGGCGCCGGCGCCCTCGCGCATGTCCGGCGCGGCGCTCGAACGGGGCCGCACGCTGGCGCTGACGGGTGACTCTTCCAAAAAGATACCAGCCTGCGTCGCATGCCACGGCCAAACGCTGGGCGGCCAGCTTCCGGCAACGCCAGGCCTGCTCGGGCTGCCGCGCGACTACCTGAACGCCCAGCTTGGCGCATGGAAAAACGGTACGCGCCGCGCCGCCGCGCCCGACTGCATGGCGCAGGTCAGCCGGCAGCTGAGTCCCGACGACGCTGCCGCCGTCGCCGGCTGGCTCGCTGCCCAGCCGGTGCCGGCAAGCATGGCGCCGGCGCCCGCCACCTCGATCAGGCTGCCGCTCGCCTGCGGCAGCGTTCCACAATCACATGGGAACTAACTTGAAACGAATCCTGTTTATCCTCATCGCCATCCTTGGGCTGGCCTCGCTGGCGGTGGTCGCCAGCCAGTTGCTGCGCGATCCCGGCGCCGACGAGCCTGCGGTCACGGTCGCGGACACCGGCGCGCAGATTGAAAAGGGCAAATACCTTGCCCGCGCCAGCAACTGCATGGCGTGCCACACGGCGCGCGGCGGCACGGAGTACGCCGGCGGGCGCGACATCGACACGCCGTTCGGCGCCATCTACGCACCCAACGTGACGCCGGACGACGCGACCGGCATTGGAAGCTGGACGGCCGACGACTTCTGGCGCGCCCTCCATAACGGCAAGTCGAAGGACGGCAGTTTCCTGTACCCGGCCTTCCCGTATCCGAACTACACCAGGATGGTGCGGGCCGATTCCGATGCCTTGTACGCCTATTTTCGGACCATTACGCCCGTCCGGCAGCAGAACCAGCAGCACCGACTGGCGTTCCCGTATAACCAGCGCGTGCTGCTGGCGTTCTGGCGGGCGCTGTATTTCACGCCGGGCGAATTCCAGCCACAGCCGAACCGGACCGCCGAATGGAACCGCGGCGCCTACCTGGTGCAGGGACTCGGGCACTGCAGCGCCTGCCATTCGACCCGGACCACGCTGGGCGGCTCGCTGGCGCATGAAGGCCTGGGTGGCGGCATGATGCCGGGCGCCGGCTGGTACGCGCCGGCATTGACGTCCGACCCCGAAACCGGACTCGGCGACTGGGCGGTGGCCGATGTCGCCAGCCTGCTCAAGACCGGCGTGTCGCAGCGCGGCGCGGCCGTCGGCCCGATGGCGGAAGTCGTCAGCGCCAGCCTCCAGCATGTGTCCGATACCGACGTAACGGCCATGGCCACCTACCTGAAAACCTTGCCGAAGTCGGACCGCATGACTGTGCCGAATCCGGCTGGCGGCACCGGCGACCCGGTTGTGGTGCTGCGGCGCGGGGCCAGGCTGTACGAGCAGAACTGCGCCTCCTGTCACGGCGAGAACGGAAAAGGGGCGCCGCCAGCCTATCCTTCGCTGGCCGGAAACCGCCCGCTGGCGCTGGGCGACGCGACCAACCCGATCCGTATTGTGCTCAATGGCGGCTATCCGCCTGGCACCGCAGGCAATCCGCGGCCTTACGGCATGCCGCCGTTCGGAGCGGCACTGTCCGACAGCGACATCGCCGCGGTCGTGTCGTACGTCCGCGCCGGCTGGGGCAATGGCGGCAAGCCGGTGTCGCCGCTCGATGTCAGCCGCCTGCGCGGCGCCCCAGCGGACTAGGCTAAATAGCTAAATTATTTATATAGCAAGTATTTTTCGTACTTAGGGGTAACATTTACTCAAGAAAAAAAAGCGCGCGCCGTTAAAGGTGAAGACCAATTCCGGGTTCGCCCACGATGTCGCTGACCATTACCTCCAATGTCCTCTCGCTGCAAGCACAGCGCCGGGCCTCCGCCGCGGGAGAGGACATCGCGCGCACCATCAGCCGCTTGTCGAGCGGGATGCGGGTGAGCAGCGCGGCCGATGATGCGGCCGGGATGGCGATCGCGCAGCGCATGACGTCCAACATGAATGGCTTGAACATGGCGGGCCGCAACATCAACGATGCGGCTTCCATGCTCCAGGTCGCCGATAGCGCGATGGCCCAGGTTACCGAAAACCTGCAGCGCCTGCGCCAGCTGGCAGTGCAGGGCGGCGCCTCCACCTACGCGCAAAGCGACCGCGAGGCGCTTCAGCAGGAAGCCCGCGAGATCCTGGCGCACATCAGCCAGATCGGCAGCAATACCGAATTCAACGGCGACGCGGTCTTCTCGCAAGACCTCGGCAGCATCGGCGGCGACAAGGGCAAGCGCGCCGTCATCGACGGCCTCAAATCGAGCGGCTGGCTGACCCAGTCGGAAAAGCTGATCAGCAAGTATTACGGCATCCAGGGCGACGGCGCCGACCTGAGAATCGACCTTGACGCGCTGAACGACGGCCCGTCGAATGTGCTGGCCTTTGTCGCATGGCCAAACCTGATGATGGCGCTCGATATGAGCGACTTTACCCTCACTAATGGTGCTGATGGCGGCGACGGCCTCGACCGGATCGTAGCGCACGAAATGGTCCACGCGGTGATGTACCGCGAGACCGGCATGAACCTGCCGGGCTGGTTCATCGAAGGCGCGGCCGAGCTGATCCACGGCGCCGACGACCGCGTCCGCGGCGCCACCAACAACGGCGCAACCGCGGCCACCACGGCGTTCGTCGCCGACTTCGAGAACTCGGTGTATGCCGGCGGCTTCGCGGCGACGCGTTACATGCACGACAAGTTGAAGGACATGGGTGTCGAAGGCGGAATCAAAGGCATCATGACTTACCTGGGCAATAACCGGGGCAACACCCTGACGCAGGCGCTCAACGTCGTGACCAACGGCGCGATCGCCACCGAAGCGGCGTTCGTCGCCGATTTCAAGGCCAATGGCGTCGCCTACGTGCAGACCGTGATGAACCTGACCAACGCCGACACCGGCGCGATCGGCGGGCTCGACGCCGACGGCGGCCTCGAGCGTACGGCGCGCAGCGTGATTGCGGATGGCAGCGATCGCCCGCCGGACCAGCCGCTGGCAGGATTCAACGTGGTGTTTCCGGAGACCAGTGGCACCACCGCCACGCGCAAGGTGCAGGTGCAGGTCGGCGCCAACGCCACCGACCACATCGAGATCAGCCTGTCGGCGATGAATGCCGGCGCGCTTGGCCTGGACGACCTCGACCTGCGCCGCACCTCGGTTGCGATTCGCCATATCGACGAGGCGCTGGCCTTCGTGTCGAACCAGCGCGTCGCGGTCGGCGCATCGAGCAAGCGCCTGGAGATTGCCGCCAGCGCCGCAGCCACCGGCACCGAAAACCTGGCCGCCAGCCGTTCGCGCATTGTCGACACCGACTACGCGGCCGAAACTGCCGCGCTGACGCGCGCGCAAATCCTGCAGCAGGCCGCCAATGCGATGGTGGCGCAGGCCAACAACCAGCCCCGCACGGTGCTGTCGCTGCTGCGCTAGTTCTCAATAATATCCTTCCCGATTCAGATTGTTCCGGAGTAACTTCGTCCGCATTTCTTGTGTGTGTAGCAAAACTACGCGAACAATTGGTGATATTTACAGCGTAGACGCGGATTCCGATTGCTTGGGTAGTAGAACTACTGCATATTTGGCTGGCCCTCGAGGCGATAACAAATACAAGGAAGAAGGTTATGGAGACAAGACTGACCGCATCATTCCTGGCCGTGGCGTTCGCCGCCGGCCTCGCAGCCCCGGCCCACGCTGTGCCGGACACCAGCGTCACGAATAAACAAGGCTACAACACGGACGTGATCTACCAGATCGTGACCGACCGCTTTGTCGACGGCAATACCGCCAACAATCCCGCCGGCGGCGCATTCAGCGCCGGCTGCACCCAAAAGAAACTCTACTGCGGCGGCGACTGGGCCGGCATCCAGGCCAAGATCGCCGACGGCTACCTGACCGGCATGGGCGTCAGCGCCATCTGGATTTCACAGCCGGTGGAAAACATCACCGCGCTGGTCAACTATTCGGGCACCAACAACACCTCGTACCACGGCTACTGGGCGCGCGACTTCAAGAAGCCCAACCTGGCCTATGGCACGCTGACCGACTTCACCAACCTGGTCAACGCGGCGCACGCGAAGAACATCAAGGTCATCATCGACTTCGCGCCGAACCACACCTCGCCGGCGATGCAGACCGACGCCAGCTTCGCCGAAAACGGCAAGCTGTACGACAACGGCGTGCTGCTCAGCTCGTACAGCAGCGACACCAACGGCTACTTCCACCACCTTGGCGGCACCAGCTTCGCCAACCTGGAAGACGGCATCTACCGCAACCTGTTCGACCTGGCCGACATCAACCACAACAAGACCCAGATGGACGCCTATTTCAAGGCCGCCATCAAGACATGGCTGGACCTGGGCATCGACGGCATCCGGATGGACGCGGTCAAGCACATGCCGTTCGGCTGGCAGAAGAGTTTCATGGCCTATGTGCACGGCTACAAGCCGGTGTTCACCTTCGGCGAATGGTTCCTCGGCGAGAACGAAGTCGATCCGGCCAACCACTACTTCGCCAACAAGAGCGGCATGAGCCTGCTGGACTTCCAGTTCGGCCAGAAAGTGCGCCAGGTATTCAAGGATGGTTCGGCGGACATGAGCAGCCTGAACCAGATGGTGACGGACACGGCCGCGCAGTACAGCCAGGTCAACGACCAGGTGACCTTCATCGACAACCACGACATGCCGCGCTTCAAGGCGGCCGGCGCCAACAACCGCAAGCTGGAACAGGCGCTCGCGTTCACGCTGACCTCGCGCGGCGTGCCGGCCATCTACTATGGCACCGAGCAGTACATGGAAGGCACGGGCGACCCGGACAATCGCGGCAAGATGACCTCGTTCAGCACGACAACCACCGCCTACAAGATGATCGCCAGGCTGGCCCCGCTGCGCAAATCGAACGCCGCGATTGCCTACGGCGCCACGACCCAGCGCTGGGTCAGCGGCAATGTGCTGATCTTCGAACGCAAGTTCGGGCCGAACGTCGCCGTCGTCGCCATCAACCGCGACCTGGTCAACGCGACCAGCATCACCGGCTTCTTCGCGGGCCTGCCGGCCGGCACCTACGCCGATGTGCTGGCCGGGATTGGACTGGCCGGCAACAGCATCACCGTCAACGCCAGCGGCGCGGTCACCAATTTCTCGCTGGCGGCCGGCGCGGTCGCGGTGTGGCAGTACACGGCCGCCACCAGCACGCCGACCATGGCGCACGTCGGCCCGATGATGGCGATGGCAGGCAAGACCGTCACCATCGATGGCCGCGGCTTCGGCGCCACCAAGGGCACCGTGATGTTCGGCGCCACCGCCGTGACCGGCGCCGCGATCCTGTCGTGGGAAGACACCCAGGTCACGGTGCAGGCGCCGGCCATTGCCGCGGGCGTCTACGCGGTCAGCGTCAAGAATGCCGGCGGCGTGGCGAGCGGAACCTACGACGCGTTTGAAGTGCTGTCCGGTCCGCAGGTGACGGTGCGCTTCGTCGTCAACAACGCCACCACGACGCCGGGCGAAAACGTCTACCTGTCGGGCGACAAGCACGAGCTCACCAGCTGGAGCGCGGCCGCGCCGATCGGTCCGCTGTTCAACCAGGTGATCTACGCCTATCCGACCTGGTACACCGATGTCAGCGTGCCGGCCTCGTCCACCGTCAGCTTCAAGTTCCTGAAAAAGAGCGCCAACCCGACGGTGTGGGAGGGCGGCAGCAACCACACCTTCGTCACGCCGGCCAGCGGCACGGCGACAGTCAACGTGAACTGGCAGCCTTAACAAGGACTGGCGTCCGGCAGCGCGGGCGCGCCGTATGCGCGTGCCCGCAGTGCTAACATGTAGGCATCGACGTCGCCTGTGACTATGAGGTGCAGCATGAAAGCAATTGTTACCGGACACACCAAAGGGCTGGGCGCGGCGATCGCCTCGGACCTGCTCGCGCGCGACATCCCGGTGCTGGGACTGGCGCGCACCTTCTCGCATGAGATGCAGGCACGCTGTCCGGGCCTGCTGTCGCAAATCGAAATCGACCTGGCCGACGCGGCCGCGCTGGGCAACTGGCTTGCCGGCAGCGCGCTCAGGCATTACCTGGCGGGCGACAACGCCATCCTCCTGATCAATAACGCCGGCGTCGTGCAGCCGGTCGGCGCCTTGCCCGCCCAGGATCCGCTGGCGGTGGCGCGCGCCGTCACGCTCAACATCGCTGCGCCGATGATGCTGTCGGCCGCGCTGGCCGCGGCCAGCGCCGGCGCCGAACGCCGCATCCTGCACATCTCCAGCGGGGCGGGGCGCAATGCCTATCCGGGCTGGAGCGTGTACTGCGCCACCAAGGCCGCACTCGACCAGCATGCGCGCGCGGTCGCACTCGACGCGGTGCCGGGCGTGCGCATCTGCAGCCTGGCGCCCGGCGTCATCGATACCGACATGCAGGCCGAAATCCGCGCGACGCCGCCGGAACGCTTTCCGCTGCGCGAGCGCTTCGTCGAACTGCAGCGCGCCGGCGAACTGAGCACGCCGCAGCAAACCGCGCGCGGCGTCGTCGAATACCTGCTGGCCAACGGCTTCGGACGCGAACCGGTGGACGACCTGCGCACCGCCAGTTAGCTGGCTGGCGTCGCGGCGCCGGGCGAACTTGAGGTGCGCTGGGGAAAAAGGTATTCTTCCGGCCAGCTCGCTGACCGGCGCGCGCCCCCGATTTCCCTGACCTGCGGACCATCATGGCCATTGAGCGCAACAGCGTCACCGTCAACGACAAGCACGAGGTCCCCCGCATTTTCGCGGGCGAGGGTGAAATGGTCCGCCGCGTCAACCAACACGACTGGGAAAACACGCCGCCCGGGCCGATCTCGAGCTGGCCTATATCGACGCCGATGCCTCCACTTGCATTTTCGGCGAGAAGCATCCGTGGGCGCTCGGCAAGCCGACCTGTCGGCCCACGCCGGCGAGGGCGCACGCCTGGAGGGGCCCTGCTGCCGGTGCCGGAACGGCAAGCGCATTGAACCACCCAACAAGAGAAACGAGACAACATTGACCAAGATTGTTATCGCCGACGACCACGCGCTGATCCGCGAGGGCATCAAGAAAATCATCCGTTCCGCGAAGGACCTGCGCATCGTGGGCGAAGCGGCCGGCTTCAATGAGCTGCTCGACCTGATTCCGAAGGCCGAGCCGGACGTCGTCATCCTCGACCTGTCGCTGCCGAATTACGAGGGCCTGGCCGGCCTGCTGGAACTGAAGGCGCGGTTCCCGCAGCAGCGCGTGCTGATCCTGTCGATGTTCCCGGAAGAGCAGTTCGCGGTGGCCGCGCTGCGCGCCGGGGCGGCCGGCTACGTCACCAAGGCGATGGCGGCCGAAGAGCTGATCCAGGCGGTGCGCCGGGTGACCGGCGGTTCCAGCTACATCAGCGAACACCTGGCCGGGCTGCTGGTCACGGATGCCTCGGCGCCGCAGCAGCAGGCGGTGCATGAAAGCCTCACTCCGCGCGAGCGCGACGTGCTGCGCATGATCGGCTCGGGACGCCAGATCAAGCAGGTGTCGGCGGAACTGGGCATCAGCATCAGCTCGGTCAACACCTACCGCGCGCGCCTCTTCAGGAAGATGGGCCTGTCATCGAACGCGGCGCTGATCCGCTATGCACTCAAGTTCGGGCTGGTTGCCTGAGGCAATTTCCACACCGGCTGTCGTCACCGTTTTGACGACAGCGCGCTGGCATTTCTGTGACACGCCGCCGCACACCGTCTGCACCAGCTGTGCTAGCGCCGTGCCGTTCCCCTATGGGTGCGGCGCGCCAGCACGCGCAGGCGCACGATGTTTCTCATCGGAAAGGTGTTGCGCCCCCCATACGGACGAACGCGGCTATTTACCGGCAATGGAATAAACTTGCCGCCAGCACCGCGCCGCATTACCCTCGACACCTGACAATGTGTCTATGCGGCAACATCCGCTGCGACTGTCCGCCCCCATGCGGGCTGCCCCGGATCCTGGCCACCATCCGTTGTTATAGAAGAATATGCAGAAGATGCCCGATCAGCGCGACCCAGCACCACCCCGTAGCCGGCTGCGCCTGCCGGGCCCCGTGCTGGCGACGCTGCTGCTCGGATCGGCGATCACGCTGGCGCTGTTCATGGCCGTCAGCGCGTTCGAGTACGACCATGTGCGCACCGAGTTCGAGCGCCGCGCCGCCAGCCGCGTCACCGCGCTGCAGGCCGGCTTCAACGACGCGGTCGACAAGCTGGCGACCGTCAACCGCCTGTTCGTCGTCAATCCCCAGCTGGGGCGCGACGAGTTCTCCTACTTTACCGCGCCAATCCTGGAGCGCGCCCCGTACATCCGGGCGATCGTGTTCCAGCGCGTGGTTGGGCACGAACAGCGCGCCGCGTTCGAAGCGGCGCGGCGGCGCGAACGCGCCTATTCCGGCATCACCGAACTGCGCGACGGGAAGATGGTCGGCGCGCCGGAGCGCCCAGGCTACCGGGTGGTCGACTACATCGAGCCGCTGGCCGGCAACCGCATGGCGCTCGGCCTCGACGCCGCCTCGCGGGTGGAGCTGGCCGATGCCGCGCGGCGCGCCTGCACCACCGGCGAGACGGCGATGACGGGCCTGTACTCGATGGTGCTTGGCGGCAGCGACCGCGAAGGCGTCGCGCTGTTGCGCCCGGTCTACCGCAGCGGCGCCAGCCTGCCGGGTGCGGCCCGCTGCAAGCAGCTGATGGGGTACACCGGCGTGCTGCTCAGTATCGGCCGCTTCGTCTACGGTGCGCTCGACGGCCGCGGCCTGCTCGCGCCGGAAGGATTCAATGTCAGCCTGTACGACGGGCCCGCGCCCGTCGATGCCCAGCTGGCGCAGCGCATCGGGGCGCCGCCGCGTGCCGGCGACACCCGTCCGCTGTTGTTGCGCCTGGCGCTGAGCCGCACGCCGGACGACCTGCGCGCGCCGATCAAGGTGGCCGGCCACACCTGGCTGGCGGTGGTCTCGCCCGACGCGCACCGGCCGAGCGACTTTTTGGCGGCGATCATGGTGGCGGCCGGCGGCATGCTGATCACGCTGCTGGCGGCGATCCAGGCGAACATCCTGGCGCTACGCGCGCGCAATGTGCGCAAGCTGGTCGACGAGCGCACCGCGGCGCTGTCGAACGCGAGCCGCAAGCTCAAGCTGCTCGACCAGGCGATCGAGGCGAGTGTCAGCGGCCTGGTCATCATCAGCGCGCGCACGCCCGACTACGTGATCGAGTACGTCAATCCGGCGTTCGAGCGCATGCTCGGCTATAGCGCCGCCGAGGTGGTGGGGCGCGCATCGGCCATGCTGCTGCGGCGCGAAGACGGCAGGCGCGACGTGCCCGAGATCCGCGAAGCGCTGGCGGCGCAGCGCGAAGCGCACGTCGCGCTGCGCATGCTGCGCAAGGACGGCAGCCCGGTCTGGTCGGACGTCTACCTCGCGCCGGTGCGCGACGCGGCCGGCGCGGTCAGCCATTTCGTCATCACCCATTACGACATCACCGACAAGAAGCGCTCGGAAGACGAGCTGGTCTACCGCGCCAACCACGACAACCTGACCGGCCTGGCCAACCGCCGCCTGCTGACCGACAAGCTGCGCGACATGCTCGCGACGGCCGCGCGGCGCAAGGGCGCGATCTGGCTGATGTTCATCGACCTGGACCGCTTCAAGCGCATCAACGACAGCCTGAGCCACCGGGTCGGCGACGAGTTCCTCAAGCTGAAGGCCGGGCGCCTGCGCGCCAGCGTGCGCGAGATCGACGTGGTGGCGCGGCTGCACGGCGACGAATTCCTGGTCGCCTTCCCGGACGCGGGCGACCCGCCCGCCATCGCGCTGATCGTGCAGAGGGTGATGGCGTGCATCGCCGAACCTGTGATGGTGGCCGGCCACGAGCTGACCGTGTCATGCAGCGCCGGCGTGGCCAAGTATCCGGGCGACGGCGACACGCCGGACGTCCTGATCGACAACGCCGACATGGCGATGTACAAGGCCAAGGAGCAGGGCCGCAACAATGTGCAGTTCTTCGCGCCGGGCATGAACCAGCATGTGCAGGAACGGCTGCGCCTCGAACGCGGCCTGCGGCTGGCGCTGGAACGGTCCGAATTCGTGCTGCACTACCAGCCCCAGTTCGACCTCGCCAGCGGCGCGCTGGTCGGCCTGGAAGCGCTGCTGCGCTGGGAGAGCCTTGAGTTCGGCGCCGTGGCGCCGGCGCGCTTCATCCCGCTGGCCGCCGAAACCGGCTTGATCATCCAGATCGGCGACTGGGTGCTGCGCACCGCCTGCGCCCAGGCCGAAGCGTGGCGCGTGGCCGGACTGGGCGCCCTGCGCATCGCCGTCAACCTGTCGGCGCGCCAGTTCCGCCAGCCCGAGCTGGTGCAGTCGGTGGCCGACGCGCTGCGCGACACCGGCCTGGCGCCGGGCCGGCTCGAGCTGGAACTGACCGAGACGCTGCTGATGGACCAGGTCGGCGACGCCGTCCAGGTGATGCGGCGCCTGCGCGAACTGGGCGTCGGCCTGTCGGTCGACGACTTCGGCACCGGCTATTCCAGCCTGGCGAGCCTGAAGGCGTTCCCGGTCGAGGTGCTGAAGATCGACAGCTCGTTCGTGCGCGACATCAAGCCGTATTCGCATGACACCTCGATCCCGGACGCCATCATCTCGATGGCGCACAGCCTCGGCATGCGCGTGATCGCCGAAGGCGTCGAAAGCGAGGCCCAGTGCGAATTCCTGGCCCGCAACATGTGCGACGAGGTGCAGGGCTACCTGTTCTCGCGCCCGCTGGCGGCCGATGCGATGGAAGCCTACCTGCGCGAAGGCCACAGCGTGCCCGAACACCTGCGCCGCATGTTCAAGCGCCAGCGCACCTTGCTGCTGGTGGACGACGAACCGAACATCCTGTCGGCGCTCAAGCGCCTGATCCGCAGCGCCGGCTACAAGGTGCTGACCGCCTCGAGCGGCATCGAAGGGCTGGACGTGCTGGCGCAGAACGAAGTCGACGTGATCGTCTCCGACCAGCGCATGCCCGGCATGACCGGCGTCGACTTCCTGCGCAGCGTGAAGCAGCTGTACCCGGACACGGTGCGCATCGTGCTGTCCGGCTTTACCGAGCTGACGTCGGTGACCGACGCGGTCAACGAGGGCGCCATCTACAAGTTCCTGACCAAGCCGTGGGATGACGTCCAGCTGCGCGGGCATATCGAGGAGGGCTTCGCGCACAAGGAGATGGCGGACGAAAACCGCCGCCTCGGCCTCGAGGTGCGCACCGCCAACCACGGGCTGGCGCAGGCCAACCGCCAGCTCGAGGCGGTGCTGCGCAAACAGGAACGCCAGATCGAACGCGACGAGATCGTGCTCGACGTGGTGCGCGAAGGCTTGCAGAACGTGCCGCTGCCGATCATCGGCCTGGCCGACGACATGCTGGTGGCGTTCGCCAATCGCGCCGCCCAGCGGCTGTTCGGCGGCCATGGGATGCTGCTCGGCGCCGACGCGGCGCAGGCCATGCCCGCGCTGGTGCTGGCGATCCGCGGACTGGCCAGCGGCCAGTCGTGCGCGGTGGAAGTGCAGGGCCGCCGCTTCGTGGCCGAGGTACGCCACACGGGCAACGCCGGCCAGATGCGCGGGATATTGATTACACTGGTGCCGCAGCGGGCCGCCGCCGCGCTCCGCGAAGCGGCCGACCAGACAGGGGCAGTCAACGTGAAAGTACAATCATGAGAGAACGCGCGCAGTTGCTGGCGTCCGATCCGGTTCCCGGCGACTACACGATTGCCGGAGGCGAGGTCGCGCGCAACATCCGCGACCTGCCCGCCTTGCCGACCGTGGTCCTTGAGCTGATCAAGACCTTCGACCAGCCCGACGTCGACATCGCCAGGCTGGCCGACACCATCTCGCACGACCAGGCGCTGGCGGCGCGTACGCTGCGGGTCGCCAATTCCTCGTTCTATGGGCTGGCTTCGAAGGTCAAGACCATCAACCAGGCCATCATGGTGCTCGGTTTCGACACGGTGCGCTCGCTGGTCTCGGCCGGGGCCATCGTCCACACGCTGCCCGGCAACGGCGGCCACCTCGACCCGGCGCGGTTCTGGCGCCACTCGATGGCCACCGCGGTGTGCGCGCGCAGCATCGCGCGCCGTACCCGCCTGAACCAGGATTACGCCTTCCTGTCGGGCCTGCTGCACGACATCGGCCGCCTGGTGCTGGCGACCCGCTTCCCGCAGCAGTACGCCGCGGCGATGGCCTGGCGCGACCGGCACGACGCCTGGCAGGTCGAGGCGGAACAGCAGGTGCTCGGCATCGACCACCAGCAGGTCGGGCTGATGCTGGCCGAAACGTGGAAGTTCCCGCTGCTGATCCAGCGCGCCATCGGCTTCCATCACGCGCCGGCGGTCGACGACCTGGGCGACGTCCCCAGCATCGTCCATGTCGCCAATGCGATCGTGCACGCGCTCGACCTGGGCGGCGGCGACGATGCGCAGGTGCCGCCGCTGTCGCAAGAAGCCTGGGCCAGCCTGCGCCTCGAAAGCGACATGCTGCACGCGGTGTTCAGGGAAACCGAGGAACAGTATGAAGAAGCCTGCCTCATCCTGTCCGCCTGAGGCGCCGCGCGCCCCGGCCGAGACCGAGGCCGAGCTGCTGCGCCGGCATGCCGAGCTGACCGAGCTGAACGCGCGCCTGACGACCGCGCAGGAACAGCTGCTGCAGTCCGAGAAGCTGGCATCGATCGGCCAGCTGGCGGCGGGGGTGGCGCACGAGATCAACAACCCGATCAGCTACGTGTTCTCCAACTTCGCCACGCTGGGCGGCTATATCGACGGGCTGCTGGCGATGCTGGCCGCCTACCGGGAGGCCGAAACCCAGATCGGCGACCCGCAGGTACTGAAGGACATCCGCGCGCTGCGCGCCGCGATCGACCTCGACTTCGTCACCGGCGACATCCCGGTCCTGATGAACGAGTCGCTCGAAGGCATCGAGCGGGTGCGCAAGATCGTGCAGGACCTGAAGGATTTTTCGCGCGCCGACGCGCACCAGGAATGGCAGTGGAGCGACCTGCACCACGGGATCGACTCGACCCTGAACATCGTCAGCAACGAAGTCAAGTACAAGGCCGACGTGGTCAAGGAATACGGCGCCATCCCCGACGTCGAATGCCTGCCGTCGCAGCTGAACCAGGTCTTCATGAACCTCATCGTCAACGCCGCCCACGCGATGCCGAAGGAGCGCGGCCGCATCACGATCCGCACCTCGCATGAGGGCGACATGGTGCGGGTCGACATCGCCGACAACGGCAGCGGCATCCCGAAGGCGATCCAGGGCCGCATCTTCGATCCCTTCTTCACCACCAAGCCGACCGGCAGCGGCACCGGCCTCGGGCTGTCGCTGTCTTACGGCATCGTCCAGAAGCACCACGGACGCATCGAGATCGACAGCACGCCCGGCCAGGGCGCCACCTTCAGCATCTTCCTGCCGGTGCGCCACGCCGCCGCCAGCATCAAGGACCAGCAACCATGAGCGACACCCCAGCTACCGCTCAGGGCCCGGCCATCCTGTGCGTCGACGACGAACCGAACATCCTGTCGGCGCTGCGGCGCCTGTTCCGCGGCCAGGGCTACCGGGTGCACACGGCCGACAGCGCGAAGGCCGCCCTCGAACTGCTCGGACGCGAGCCGGTCGACCTGGTCATTTCCGACATGCGCATGCCCGAGATGAACGGCGCCGATTTCCTCGAGATCGTGCGCGCGCGCTGGCCGGCCACCCTGCGCCTGCTGCTGACCGGCTACGCCGACGTGCAGTCGATCCTGGGCGCGATCAACCGCGGCGAGATCTACCGCTACATCACCAAGCCGTGGGACGACGGCGACATCGTGCTGGTGGTGCGCCATGCGCTCGAGCGGGTGGCGCTGGAACAGGACAAGGCCAGGCTGGAGGCGCTGGCGCTGGCGCAGAACGAATCGCTGCGCGAACTGAATGCGACGCTCGAGCAGAAGGTCGAGCAGCGCAGCGGCGAGGTGATGGCGGCCAACGACCGCCTCAAGAACAACTTCCTCACCTCGATCAAGATCTTTTCCAGCCTGATCGAGATGCGCGGCGGCGCGCTGGTCGGCCACTCGCGCCGGGTGGCCGAGCTGGCGCGCCTGATCGCCAGCCGCATGGGCCTGCCGGCGCGCGAGGTGCAGGACCTGTTCATCGCCGGCCTGCTGCACGAGATCGGCAAGATCGGCTTCACCGACGAGCTGCTGCGCATGCCGGTGTCGCTGCTCAAGGGCGACTACCTGGGGCAATACCGCAAGTACCCGCTGCTGGGCGAGCAGCTGCTGATGCCGCTGGAAGAACTGCACGCGGTGGCGCGCATCATCCGCTCGCACAGGGAACGCTTCGACGGCGAAGGCTTCCCCGATGCGCTGGCCGGCTTCGCCATCCCGCTCGGCGCGCGCATCCTGGCCGTGGCCGGCGATTTCTACAGCCTGCAGGCCGGCATGCTGACCCAGGCCAGCGTCGACGGCGAGCACGCGGCCGAGCTGGTGGCCTCCAGCAGCGGCAAGCGCTACGACCCGGCCGTGGTCGAGGCCTTCTACGGCATCCGCACCGGCAAGCCGATGGCGGAAAAAGTGGCCGAGCTGGCGCTGCCGGTGGCCAAGCTGGCGCCCGGCATGCGCATGAGCCGCGACCTGGTCACCCGCGACGGCGCGCTGCTGCTGTCGGCCGAGCACGTGCTGAACCCGCGCCTGATAGCCCAGATCGCCGATTTCGAGCACCGCTCCGGCGAAACCTTCATATTGCATGTCAGGCAGGAGAAACAACCATGAGACGTGTGCTGATCCTGGACGATGAAGTCCATGTGCTGGCGGCCCTGCAGCGCGCGCTGCGCCAGGCCTTTCCGCCCGACAGCGTGGCGGTCGAGGCGTTTTCGGAACCGGAGGCGGCGGTCCTGCGCGCCGGCGAGGCCAGCTTCGACGTGGTGATGTCGGACTACCGGATGCCGGGCCTGAACGGGGCCGACGTGCTGCACCTGATCAAGGGCATCCAGCCGGAGGCGGTGCGGCTGGTGCTGAGCGCGTCGACCGACTTTTCCGAGATCATGAACGCGGTCAACCGGGCCGAAGTGTTCCGCTATGTCGCCAAGCCGTGGAATATCGATGCGCTGATCCGGATCTTCGAGGCGGCGTTCGCGCGCCGCGACGAGCTGGTCGATGCACGCCTGCTGGTCGAGCAGTCGCGCATCAAACAGGCCGAACCGTCGGCGCAGGAACTGGAAGCGCGCCGGCTGGAGGCGGACGACCCCGGCATCACCAAGGTCAACTGGGACAAGAACGGCGGCATCCGCCTCGACTAGCGCGCCAGCTCAGGGCGGGGCCGGCCGTTCGTCCATCGCATGCACCCGCACCGACCAGGCCACCCCGGCCACCAGCAGCACGATCGCGGCGATTTCCAGCGGGCGCGGCAGTTGTTGCTTGTAGATGAAGCCGTACAGCAGCGCGAACAGGGTCTCGAACAGGATCAGCTGGCCCGACAAGGTTACCGCCACCCGGCGGCTGGCGATATTCCACAGGTGGTTGCCGATCACCGATGCGCCCAGCGCGAGCAGGGTGTTGGCGATCCAGAACAGCGTCCAGTCGCGTCCGCTTGCGGCGCCGGCCGCCCCCGTCACATCGGCATGGAAGAACGGCAGCACGGCCAGCGCGATGGCCAGCGCGATCGCGCCGCTCGACAAGCCGTACAGCGCCGACCACTCGGCGCTGCTGAAATGCGGATTGCGCTTCAGGTAGCGCGCATTGTCGAGGCTGTACCAGCTCCAGCACAGCAGCGCGCCGCTGGCGCACACCAACCCGGCCAGGGTCCGCCACAGGCTGGCGCCTGCCGCATGGGCGTGCATGAACACATCGACATTGATGCAGGCGATGCCGGCCGCGACCACCAGCAGCGGCATGGCCAGGTCGCGCAGCGGCACCGCGCCGTGGTCCTTGTGGCCCATCAGCGTGACGACGACCGGCAGCAGGCCGACGATCAGCGAAGTGGGGGCGACCCCGGCCAGCTTCACGCCCAGCGCCAGCAGCATGTAATAGACGAGGTTGCCGGCCAGCGCGTGGCGCACCAGCGCCGCGTAGTCGCTGCGTTCCAGCCGCTGCAGCAGGGACGACAGCCGCGGGGCCATCAGCCCGAGTGCGATGGCGCCATACGCGGCGTAGCGGCCGAGCGCCATTTCGAGCGGCGAAAATGCGGCAAGGATTTCCGGCACGATGAATACCATGCCCCACAGGGCTCCCGCCAGCAATCCGCACAGCACGCCATTCCCCATACAGTATTCCTTTTCGACAAGCCGGCCAGTGTCTCATAAGCGGCAGATCGGCGTTGCCGTACCCCATTTTTTGTCGTCAAAAACGTGAGCTATCTTGTTTGTCGACTGCCCCTGTTGCGTACAGAAAAAAGAGTGTTGCGTTTCCGCCTGAGACCGACATTTAGTGTCCGGAATCTACTGTCCCGTTGTCAGAATCATCCTATACTTAGACCTGTAATTATTCGCGGCGAACCCATCAAGAGGCTATGCCGCAGGGGAGATGGGTATGTCTGAAAGATCTTTTGCTCTTGGATGTGTCGGGCTTGCGCTGGCGGTTGGACTGGTGGTACCCGACCCCGGCGGCAGGCAGCCGGCGGTTTCCCCGGCTCGCCCGGATTTCGTGGTGGTGCGGCCGGCACAGCAAGAAGCGCTGAAAACGATCGACCGGATGGACGATGGCCCATTTGCCGTCCACCACGCCGGTCCGGTGAAAGCGGACGCGACTCCCGCCTTGCTGTCGGCGGTACGCAGCGCGCCCTGACCGCCCGGTCAGGGCCGCAGTGGCGCCCGGCACATGCGGCGCGAAAATTCGGCGGCCGTCAGCGCTTCGCCGAAGAAAAACCCCTGGCCTTCCGTGCAGCCGCGCGCCTTCAGGAAATCGGCCTGCACCAGCGCTTCGACGCCCTGGGCGATGATCCGGTATTTCAGCGCGCCGCCCATCGCGATCGCGACCGAGGTGATCACATTGGCGTCGCCCGGCGCCCCGATGGCGCTGACGAACGAGCGGTCGATCTTCAGCGCGTCGAGCGGGAAGCGGGTCAGGCAGCTCAGGCTTGAATAGCCGGTGCCGAAATCGTCCACCGCCAGCCGGACCCCCAGTTCCTTCAGGCTCGACAGGATGGTGTTGCTCGATTCGACGTCGCGCATCAGCGACGATTCGGAAATTTCCAGTTCGAGGCAGGCTGGATCGAGTCCGGTTTCTTGCAGTACGGCACGAACGCAGTCGGCAAAATCGCGCCGCCGGAATTCTTGCGCCGAAACATTCACGGCCATGGTGTCGAGCGCGAGACCCTCGTCCTGCCAGCGTTTGGCCTGCGCGCACGCTTCCTTCAGCACCCAGCGCCCCAGCGGCGCGATCAGGCCGAAATCCTCCGCCGCCGACAGGAAACGGTCCGGCGGCACGATGCCTTGCTCGGGATGCTCCCAGCGCAGCAAGGCCTCGGCGCCGCTGATGCGGCCGCTCGCCAGTTCGACCTTGACCTGGTAGTGCAGGGCGAATTCATCGCGCTCCAGCGCGCGCCGCAGGTCGGCCTCGAGATGCTGGCGTTCGACCGCCAGCAGGTTCATGTCGTGCTTGTAGAACTGGGCGATGTTGCGGCCGTTGGCCTTGGCGCGGTACATCGCCGTATCGGCGTTTTTGATCAGCGTGGCCGCGTCGCGCCCGTCATCGGGGAACAGGCTGATGCCGATACTCGCGCCGACGAACAACTGGTGGCCGCCGATCTCATGCGAACGGCCCAGTTCGGCGAGGATTTTTTCGGCGGCGGCGGCGGCGTGGTGCTGGTTTTGCTGGTCTGCAAGCAGTACCAGGAATTCGTCGCCGCCCTGGCGGCACACGGTGTCGCTGTTGCGCACGCACGCGCGCAGGCGGTCGGCGACAGCGCACAGCAGCATGTCGCCGACCGGGTGGCCGAGCGAATCGTTAATCCGCTTGAAGCGGTCGAGGTCGAGGTAAAGCACCGCAAACGGTGCGTCGTTGCGCTCGCCATAGGCGACCGCCTGCTTGATGCGGTCCTCCAGCATCGCGCGGTTGGGCAGGTCGGTCAGCACGTCATGACTGGCCAGGTGGGTCATCTGCAGCACCAGCTGCTGGGCCGAGGTCACGTCGTGGAACACCATCACGGCGCCTGCCACGGCGCCGGTGTGGTCGTGGATAGGCGCGGTGGAATCCTCGATCGCTGCTTCGCTGCCGTCCCGCCTGACCAGGACGGTGCCGACCGGCAAGCGCAGCGGCGTGCCGCGTTCCAGCACGACGTTGAGCGGGTTGGCCAGCGGTTCCAGCGTGCTCTTGCAAAGCAGGCGCACCACGTCGGTCGCCGGCCGGCCGGCCGCCTCGGCAGGGTGCCATCCGGTCAGTTTGCTGGCGGCATCGTTCATGAACTCGATACGCCCCCTGGCATCGACGCTGACCACGCCATCGCCAATTGCATTAAGGGTAATCTCGGCGCGTGAACTATTCTCAGACGGTAATTCCTGCCCGCTCATCGCTACTCCGTTGGTGAATGCCGCATCGAATCGTGAAGCTTGGGGGGGGCGCCATGATGACACTTTAATACAAGAAGTCGTTTTTGGAAGCGACGCGCGTTGAGTATGGAAAATATATTTACATTGACGCGCAGGGGCCGCCCGAGAGGCGCCGTTTTGCGCGCGTAATTGTGATTAATGGTGACATCTCGCCGCCGGAAAGCGGCTGCCCGGCTAGACGAAGTAGACGGCCGCGAAGCCGCCGCCCGGCGTGCGCATGTTGGTGGCCTGGCCCTGGTAGACGCGGGCGGCGTGCCACTGGATTTTGCCGGCGTAGCAATAGGCGCGCAGGTCGAACTTGAGGCTTTCCGGTCCGCTCGGCGTCGCGATCATGCGTTCGGACGGTGCGACCAAGGCCTGCGACACATAGACGCCGCCGAGGATCTCGTCCCAGACGCGCCGGGTCAGCTTGTCGCCGCGGTAGGCGGCGCGCCCGCCGTAGCCGTCGGCCGGCTTGAAGAAACGCTGGCGGCGCAGGCCCCACAGGCGCGCGGCGTCGCCGGCTTGCACCAGTTCGGTGTGGGGAATACCGGCCAGCAGGATCTCTTGTGTGGCGGCCGGCACGCCCAGCGCGGCCAGGCGCGCGCGGTCGGACAGGATCGCCAGGTTGCGCTTGTCGGCATACAAGGCGTGGGCGTGCGGATGGGGCGTGACGACGGCGGCGCGCGCCAGGTAGGCGGCGCGGATCGCCGCGCTGTCGGGCGCATCGAACATGAAGTCGGTCATGCGGTTGTAGACCAGGTCGATCGGGGTTTCGCCATGCCACAGGCGGCCGCCATCCCAGCGCAGCTCCCCGGGCGCGGCGATCAGCGCGGCGATGCCGTGCTGTTCGAGCAGCCTGCGAAACAGCAGGAACTCGGGGTACAGGTACTGGTTGACGGGGTCGGCGTCGACGATCGCCACGCTGCGCAGCGCGCCGCCGCTCCCGCCCAGGCGCCACTCTTCGCGGAACATCGCCACGATATCGGCCTCCAGCTGGCGCGCGCTGTGGGTGCCGCTGGCGGCGCCGGCCAGGGCGGCGCACGGGTCCTGGGCGAGCGCCAGCGCCGCATTGAGCAGCGCACCGCCGGCGTTGGTGTTGATCTCGATGAGGGCGATACCGTTCTCGCCGACATGGAAGTCGTAGCCGAAGAACACGCTGCGCGCGCCCGGATCGTGGCGCGCGATCGCCGGCGCATCGGCCAGCACGGCCTCGCGGTAGGCGGGCAGGGCGATGACCGACTCGATCGCGCCGATCAGCTGCGCGATGCGTTCGGCGTGCTGGTGCGACACGAACACCGGCTGGCGCGAGAACAGGTGAGGGCAACGTTCGGCGATCAGCGCCGCCACTTCGGCGTCGCCGGAGCCGGATTCGAGCGCACCGACCAGCGCCTCGCGTTCATGGCTGACGCACAGGCAACTGGCGTTGAGCCTTGCGGCTGGCGCCGATCCGCACGCGCTGCCGCAGCCGGGCGCGCCTCTGGAAATGCATGGCATGGTCATGGGTCGGGGGATCCTCATCGGGATAGCCATTTTACCGCCCCCGGCTGGAAAACACCGTGCCGTAGCGGAAATGCCGTCACTTACCTACGCGGCGGGCGGTGAAACGCGCGCCGCGGTGATACAGTCGGTGTTGCGAAAACCAGGACGACCGACCAGAACATGCAATCAATCAAGCCAGATCCACGGACGCCGTTTTTCATCGTGCTCAATGCCGGTTCCGGTTCATCGGAAACGGCCGAGCGGCGTGCGGTGATCGACGAGGTATTGACGCAGGCGGGCCGCAGCTTCGAGCTTACGCTGGTCGACGACCCGGAAAACATCGCCGCCATCGCAGAGCGCGCCGCGCTGCAGGCCAAGGCGGCCGGCGGGATCCTGGTGGCGGCCGGCGGCGACGGCACCATCAACGCGGTGGCGCGCGAGGCGGTCGACAAGGGCTGCCTGTTCGGCGTGCTGCCTCAGGGCACGTTCAACTATTTCGGCCGCACCCATCACATCCCCGAAGACCTGGGCGACGCCGTACGCGCGCTGCTCGACGCGCACGTCCAGCCGGTGCAGGTGGGGGTGGTCAACGGCCGCATCTTCCTGGTCAACGCCAGCATCGGCCTGTATCCGCGCATGCTCGAAGAACGCGAAATCGACAAGAAGCATTTTGGCCGCAGCCGTTTCGTGGCCTTCCTGTCCGGGCTGAAAACCTTCATCAGTCCGCACCGCCGCCTGCGCATCACGCTCGAACTCGACGGCAAGGAACGGGCGCTGCGCACCTCGACCCTGTTTGTCGGGAATAACCGCCTGCAGATGGAGCAGGTGGGGATCGCGCCCTTGTCCGATGCGCTCGAGGACGGCAAGCTGGCGGCGATCGCCCCCAAGTCGGTCGGCAAGCTGGGCATGCTGGTCCTGATGCTGCGCGCGATGCTGGGCCGGCTCGGCGAAGCCGAGAACCTGGTCACCTTCAGCTTCCGGCGCATGACGGTCCGGCCGCGCAAGTTCTACGGCAAGCGGCGGGTCAAGGTCGCCACCGACGGCGAGGTCACGCAAATGGACACGCCGCTGGAGTTCAGGGTGCTGGAAGGGCAGCTTTTGTTGCTCAAGCCCGCTGCGGCAATGGAGGAACAGGCGGAATCCGCACGCGGCGCGCGCGATACCGCCTGGGAGCAGGCCTAGAGCGGCGGCTGCATGCTGGCCCGGCCCGTCGTACACCACTGCGATTCGCAGGGGATGCCGTCGCGGTCGCCATCCATTTCCGTGCCAGCGCAATGAACGAGAAAGAACTTCGCTTCGGCGCATGAATTCATCTGGGGGCAGCGCGTGCGCCCGTCGCACACGGCCGATGCGGGCCGCACAAAGCGGGCCGCGGCGACCTGGTCGACGTGGCGCGCGCGGCGAATGTCTCCGCTGGATTCGGCGGCATTCCCCGGCGGGCCGGTGTCGTAGCGTACCGGGTTGTTGACGGACCGGCGCGAGCCCGCGTAAGCGACGGCCGCGACCGCCGCAATGGCCAGCAGCGCGACGGTCACCAGCGAAGAGGTCGATTTAGCCTGCGCGTGCCGGACCGCGATCCGTGATGGCGGCCGTTCCGGCAGCGGCCGGGTGAGGCTGTGGGCGCGCTTCTCGCCGTCCGCCCCCGTTTCCACTTCGAAGGAAAGGGCCTCGCCCACGGTCGGTACGGCGCCGTTCCGTGGAAACGCCAAGGCGTGCACAACGATGTCGTTTCCGCCCTTGCCGGGGGTAATGACGCCGCTGGCCATTGCTTCATCCCATGATGTCAGTATTCCGTCGAAGCGCATAAGGTTCCAATGCTAATTTTTGCCACGTGGCAAGATATTAGCAGTTGCGGATACACCAAAAATGCGCGCTTTGTCACCGAGTTATTCGCGATGGGCCTGAAGCGCTGCTTCCAGCAGTGGATCGCGCTGGTACACGTCGCGCGAGAACAACACCCGGCCTTCGCGGTCCACCATGGCGGTGGCATAGAACAGCACCACGGGAACCGGGGCGGCCAGGCTGACCTTGCGCATCGGGCCGGGTTCCATCGCCATTTCGATGCTGTCGAAGGTCCACCCGGGCTGGCCGCCGAGGACGAAGTGGGCCAGGTCCAGCGGTTTCTCGACCCGGATGCAGCCGTGGCTGAGATCGCGCCGGCTGCGCGCGAACAGTTCGCGCTGGGAGGTCGAGTGCAGGTAGATGTTCATCGGGTTCGGCATCGCGAACTTGACGGCGCCGAGCGCGTTCTGCGGCCCCGGACGCTGGCGGATGCGCACCTTGCCGGCGCGCAGGTCGGCCAGCGCGTCGTCGCCGGCGTTGCTGCCTTGCTGGCCGCCCTCGGCCGCCACCAGTTCCATGTCGTTCTCCGCCAGCCAGGCGCGGTTGCGCATCAGCTTCGGCAGGATTTCGCCCAGCGCTATGCTGCGCGGCACGTTCCAGTACGGATTGAATTCGAGGTAGCGCATCTGGCCGATGAACAGCGGCGTCTCGGTCTTGACCGCCGTCCCGACGATCACGCGCATTTCCAGCGGCGCTTCCTGCCCGGGGCCGCCCAGCTGCAAGGCCCACAGCCGGTAGGCCGGCAGGTTGACGGCAATCAGGCGGCCGGGCCCGAACAAGGGCAGCCAGCGCAGGCGTTCCAGCGTCAGTTCGAGCTGGCGCACGCGGCGGGGCAGCGGAACGCTGAGCGCGGCCATCGTTTCCTTGCCCAGTACCCCGTCCTCCTCCAGTCCGTGACGCAACTGGAACTGGCGGACGCCTTCGGCCAGCTCGGGCGTGTAGAGCTTGTCCGGGACCGGCGCGGCGTCGGTGGGCAAGTCGCCGAGAAGCATCAGGCGCACGCGCAGTTGCGCAGCGCCGCGGTAAGGCTCGCCGGCCTTGATTTTTTTCGCGGACGGCAGGATGTCCTGCTGCGGCTCGTCGGCCAGTTGGCGGTAGTGCGCCAGCGCATCCTTGACCCGTGCGTAGAACGGGAACGCCGGTTCGGACGCCTGGATCGCCGCGGCCAGCCCGCCACCGTCAAGCGCGGCGCGCAGCTGTTCGACCGGGTCGAATTGCTTCAGGCGCGGGTCGGGCAGGGCGGTATGGTATTCGGACCTGACCCGGCCGACGCGCAAGTCGGCAAGGTAATGCAGCATCGCACGGGTCATTGTGGTATCGAAGCGCGGGTCGCCGCTGTCGAGCCGGGTGCGCAGCGCGTCGGCCCCGTACTCCTCCGGCGACAGGCCGTGGACCGCGGCGCCTTGCAACAGGGCGAGCGCCAGGTTGGCCTGGTGTTCGCTCCACGCCGGGGCATAGGCGCGCGGCGCGTAGAAACGTTGCAGCCAGTCACGCTCATCATACGGGCGTGCAGTGGGTGTGGCAGCCAACGACTCCGCGGCGATGGAACGGATGCCGGCGGCAGCGCCAGGCTGCGCAGCGGCGCCCGGCGTGGCCAGGCAGAACGCCATGGCCGCGGCAAACGCCAGCAGCTTCAGGAAACGCGTGTTCATTGCGGACACGATATCGCATTCGGCGATTTCGTGCGCGGTTTGCCAAAACTGTTAAGAAATCGAAATTTTCGATTGGAATGTTAAGAATTGACAATTCTTCATCACAGGAAAAACTTGTACCTATACTTTTCACGCCCTTGACCGCGACGCGGCCGGCAGTTTGGGCAACCGTTCATTCTTACCAGGAGGCTGTCAAATGAAATTGAAATCCACGGCCGGGCTGCTTGTGGCCCTGTTTGCAGCAGGGATGGCTGGCGCGCCATCGGCGATTGCCGACGGCAAGGCACGCGAACTCAACGTGCACGCCAAAAAATACCAGCAGTATTTCGCGGCGGCGTCGGCCGAGTTCAGCGTGCCGGCCGAATTGCTCGAATCGATCGCGTACGCCGAGACGCGCTGGCGCCACCACATGCCGAAAGGCCAGGCGCGCAAGAACGGCGAGCCGGACGTCGAGGTCGATCCGCACGGCGGCATGCCGCCCAACTACGGGATCATGGGCCTGCGCAACGACGCCCACTTCGGCAGT
This sequence comes from Massilia polaris, assembly GCF_012927275.1. GTDB lineage: Bacteria > Pseudomonadota > Gammaproteobacteria > Burkholderiales > Burkholderiaceae_D > Telluria_A > Telluria_A polaris. Next base: position 459,707 of record NZ_JABBGG010000001.1, read on the forward strand.
TCGCCGGCGCAGGCGGCCGGCCTGATCCGCGAACAGCCAGCCGCCTTGCTCAGCAGCACGCGCGCCAACATCCGCGGCGCGGCGGCCCTGCTTGCCCATTACGGCGCGCGCAAGACCCGCGCGTTCGCGCTGGAAGACTGGACGCAGGCAGTCGCGCTCTACAGCGGCATTCCGCAACCCGAGATCGCCCAGCTGTACACGTATGAAGTGTTTGCCGCGATCCGCCAGGGCCGCGAGGGCGGCGAGTACAAGATCCGCCAGCGCCACGTCGACATGGAAAAGATCTACGGCCGCGACAAGCTGAAAAAGCTGGCCGCGCCGCGCATCACCGTGGAAACCGGTGTGCCGGACCCGACGATCTCGGCGCCCGGCTTCCAGTCGAAATAACGCCCGCCTACCTGGAGAATGACGACTATGAAGACAACTCTTGAAAGCCTGCTGGCAGGCCTGGTGATCGCAAGCGCGGCGACGGCCTCGCCGGCGGCCGCATCGACCGACGAGGCGGCGGCGCGCTCCCGACCCTGACCTGGCCGGTGGTCCAGTACGGCAACACGGGTGCGCGCGTGGGCGACCCGGGCGCCAAGGTGAGCGCGGTGCAGAGCCAGCTGGTCGAGAGCGGGTACGCGGTCACGGTGGACGGCGTCTATGGCCCGGGCACCGACAGCGCGGTGCGCAGTTTCCAGGGTGCGCAAGGGCTGGGCGCGGACGGCGTCGTCGGCGAAAACACCTGGAACAAGTTCGCCTGGTAAGCCGGCTTGCGGTGCGTGCCGCCGCGCGCGCTTGTGCATACATCTGGCCATGGGGCGCGCCTTTGCGGGTGCGCCTGTCCACCTCCGGAGGAACCATGGCGACACAGATGATCCGCATTTTCGACCGGTATGCCGACGCCGAAGCGGCGCGCGACGCGCTGCTGGCGGCCGGCTATTCACGCGACTCGGTCAGGGTCAGCGTGCGCGACGACGAGGCCGGCCCGGTCCAGGGTAATTTCACCGTCGGCAATGCGACCGAAGCGCCGGGCGGCATGGGCGAGGGCCACCATGCCTATGCGCGCAACTATGAAAACGTCGCCCAGCGCGGCCTGTGCATGGTGGTGCTGGATGCGGTCGACGGCCCCGAGGCCGCCGCCGCGGCCGAGCTGATGAACCGTTTCGGCGGGCGCGCTATCGACAAACTGGCGCCGCCGTCCACCCACTAGGCGCGCTTTATCGCTGACAATACCCGTACCGCTAATATGTGCCTGCGTCGGCTATACTCGTCCATTCGCAATAAATGAACATTCAGCAAGGCATACATGGTGGACGATAACGACAAACTGGCGGGTCGCCTGCGCCAGCACGCCCGCCGCGCGGGCAGCGCGGCAACGACCGGCGCGCAAGCCGGATACGCGCGATTCAGGGAGCACCTGCTGCGCTATCCGCCGGCGCAGCGCGCGGCGCTGATCATGTTGTGGGGCATCGCGGCGCTGCTCGGGCTGTTGCTGCTGTACGTGCTGATCCTGATTCCGCTGACCCCGGGCATCAGCGACCTGCGCCAGGCGCGCTCGGCCAAGGCCAGCACCTTGGTCACGGCCGACGGCAAGCAGCTGGCGACGTTCGAATCCGGGCTGCAGGAGCGGGTCAGGCTCGACAAGATCTCGCCGCACGTGGTGAAGGCCCTGGTCGCGACCGAAGACCACCGCTTCTACGACCACAACGGCATCGATTTCCGCCGCACCATCGGCGCGGTCATCTACACGATCAAGGGCGATTCGCAGGGCGGCTCGACCATTACCCAGCAGCTGGCGCGCAATATGTTCCCGGAAGAGATCGGACGCTCGCGCAACCTGAACCGCAAGCTGAAGGAAATGATCACCGCGCTCAAGATCGAGGCGACCTACAGCAAGACCGAGATCCTGGAAGCCTACCTGAACACGGTGCCTTTCCTGTACAACACCTTCGGCATCGAGATGGCGGCGCGCACCTATTTCGGCAAGCCGGCCGCCCGGCTCGACATCCTTGAAAGCGCCACCCTGGTCGGCATGCTCAAGGGTACCAAGTACTACAACCCGGTCACCAATCCGGAACGCTCGGTCGAACGCCGCAACGTGGTGCTGGGCCAGATGCTCAAGCACGGCGTGATCGACCAGGCGCGCTTCAACGCGCTCAAGAAACGTCCCTTGCGCCTGCACTTCGAGCGCCAGCCCGAGCGCGGCGGCACCGACAGCCATTTCTCGGCGCACGTGCGCAAGTGGATGATCCAGTGGGCCGACGAGAACGACTACAACCTCCAGCTCGACGGGCTGGTGGTGCATACCACGCTCGATTCGGCGCTGCAGCAGGCCGCCGTGGCCGCGGTCGAGCGCCAGGGCAAGGCCCTGCAGATCATCGCCGACATCGAATGGAGCCAGCCGGGGCTGTCGTACACTTCGTCGACCGGCGCCTATGCCGGCATGCACCACGCGATCAATCCTTTCGACTACTTCTGGAAATCCAAGCGCGGCCTGCTCGACGCCTTCGTGCGCGACACCGGCGAATACCGCAACGCGGTCGAGGCCGGCGAGGAGGGCAAGGACGTGCTCAAGCGCCTGAAGTCGGACCGCAAGTTCATGGCCGCGCTGCGCAGCGCCAAGACGCGCCTGGAAACGGGCTTCGTGGCGATGGACCCGAACACCGGCGAGGTCAAGGCCTGGGTCGGCAGCCGCGATTTCGAGCGCGACCAGTTCGACCACGTGGCTCAGGCCCTGCGCCAGCCGGGCTCGACTTTCAAGCCGATCGTCTACGGCGCGGCGCTGGAAAAGGGCATGGCGCCGGAGCAGCCGTATGTCGACTCGGTGGTGGGCATCAAGGCCGGCGACGGCAAGATCTGGCGCCCGACCGACATGACCGGCGCGAGCGGCAACCAGATGACCCTGCGCGACGGCCTGGTGTATTCCAAGAACACGATTACCGCGCAGGTCTCGCAGGACGTGGGCCTGGCGGGCATCATCCAGCTGGCGCGCGACCTCGGCATCAAGGATAGCCCGCTGTCGCCGGTGCCGTCGCTGGCGCTGGGCACCAGCCCGGTCACCCTGCTGGAAATGGTCAACGCGTATTCGACCATCGCGGCCCAGGGCGAATACCGGCCGCCGGTATTCGTCAAGCGCATCACCGACCGCGACGGCAATGTGATTGCCGAGTTCGGCGGCGAGTCGCCGCGGCGCGCGATGTCGGCTGAATCGGCGGTCACGCTGATCGACATGATGCGCGGCGTGATCAACCGCGGCACCGGCACCGGTGTGCGCTACCGCTTCGGCATCACCGCCGACGTGGCCGGCAAGACCGGCACCACCCAGAAGAACGCCGACGGCTGGTTCATCCTGATGCACCCGAACCTGGTGGCCGGCGCGTGGGTCGGCTTCAACGACAACCGCGTGGCGATGCGCAGCAATTACTGGGGACAGGGCGGCCACAACGCGATCCTGCTGGTGGGCGATTTCTTCAAGGCCGCGCTCGACACGGGCAAGCTCGACGCGCGCGCCACCTTCCCGGGCGCGCCGCGCCCGGCGCCGGTGCGCGAGGAAGAGGCGGTCGAGGTCATGGAAGAGCCCGGCGATTTGTACGAGGACGGCGTGGCGCCGGCCGAGCCGGTGCTCGACGAACCGGTCGAGGTCGAGGGCGAGGAGCCGATCATCGAGGTCGTGCCGGAACAGCCGCCGGAACCGCTGCGCCAGCCTGAAGTGGGCCGCCGGGCCGAGCCTGGCCGGGCCGAACCTGGCCGGGCCGAACCGGTGGAGTTGCCCGAACCGGTGCTGGACGAGGCCGACGAGGATCTTCCGTAACGGGTGGAAAAAACAAAGTCGCGCTTGACGTCTTCACATCAAATCAAGCGCGGGTTGGAAGCGAGGTCGGCCTGATGGTTGACCGTGGACAAACGCAGGAATGAGCTCTTTGACCAGAATTGGCCGAGCGCGGATCACGGTCCGGACATTCTTGCGGAGTTCTAATGAGACAGCTCTACGAGTACCACCCTGTCGTTGGTTACCGTTTCATCCCCAACCTGAAAGCCCGCATCCAGCATGAGGGCGGCGGCTACCTGGTGCACGCCAACGACGACGGATTTCGCTCCAACCGTCCCTTCGCCAGGGCGCTGGCGCCCGGTGCGCGGCGGATTTTGTTCTTCGGCGATTCCTTCACTGCCGGCGACGCCGTCAGCAACCACCACCGCTATACCGACGTGCTCGAGGCGCGCCTGTGCGAGGCCACCAGGGGGCGGGTAGAAGCGTTCAACTTCGGCTTGTCGTCGACCGGCACCGACCAGCAATACCTGGCCTGGCGCGAGTTTGCGCAGGACATCGAACACGATGTGCTGGTCATCGCCGTGTTCGTCGAAAACATCCGCCGCGTGATGGCCCATTATCGCCCGCACCGCGACGCCGACGGCCGCGAGCGCATCTACGCCAAGCCGTATTTCTCGCTCGATGGCGACCAGCTGCTGCTGCACAATGTACCGCCGCGGCCGGCGCCGTTCGACATGGACGAGCTGCCGCCGGCCGAACAGGGCGCGGTCGACATGGGCGGCCGCTTTGCGCTGCTGCGCAAGATCGTCAACGCGGTCGGCGCGAAAGACGCGGTCCAGCGCCTGACGCATTACCAGCCGCTGCCCGCCTACGACGCCCCCGCCAGCCCGGGCTGGCGCCTGATGCGCGCCATCCTGTCCGAATGGATCGGCGCATCAAAGCGCCCGGTGGTGCTGATGCCGCTGCCCTTGCCGCAGCACCTGGACCAGGCCTGCGACGCCAGCGCCTACCAGGCCCGCTTCGCCGAACTCGCATCCGAACTCGGATGCACGCTGCACGACCCGCTGCCGGCCTTCATGGGCTATCCGGCCGCCGAACGGCGCCGCTTCCGCTGGGAGACCGATATCCACTTCACGCCGGAAGGGCACCGGGTGCTGGCCGAGTCGCTGGCCCCCGTGCTGTACCGCATGCTGGCGCAGTCAGCGCAAAGAAAGGACCTGGTATGTCCAGGCTGATACTTGGCATTTCCGCGTTTTACCATGACTCGGCGGCCGCGCTGGTGCGCGACGGCCAGATCGTCGCCGCGGCGCAGGAGGAACGCTTCTCGCGCAAGAAGCACGACCCGGGCTTTCCCGTGAACGCGATTAACTACTGCCTCGAAGAAGGCTTCGTCGACGCCAGCGAGCTCGACGCGGTGATCTTCTACGACAACCCGGTCGCGACCTTCGACCGGGTGGTCGAAAACGCGCTGGCGGCCGCTAGCCGCGGGCGCGAGCAGTTCGTGCAGGCAGCGGGCCAGATCCTCGGCGACAAGCTGTGGCTGGACGAACATGTGCGCGGCGCCATCGGCTCGCTGGGGCGCGCAGGGCGGGTGCTGTTTTCCGAGCACCACATGGCGCACGCGGCCAGCGCCTTCTATCCGTCGCCATTCGAACGCGCCGCCATCCTGACCATCGACGGCGTCGGCGAATGGGCGACCACCAGCCTGGGCAGCGGCGACGGCAGCACGGTGCGGCTGTTCTCCGAAATCAATTACCCGCATTCGCTGGGCCTGCTGTACAGCGCCTTTACCTACTTCTGCGGCTTCAAGGTCAATTCCGGCGAGTACAAGCTGATGGGGCTGGCGCCTTACGGCGAGCCGCGCTACTACGATACGATACGGCGCGCGCTGATCGACGTGCGCGACGACGGTTCCTACCGGCTCGACACGTCCTTCTTCGGCTACCTCGATTCGATGCAGATGACCGGCGACAAGTTCGCCGCGCTGTTCGACGGCCCGGCGCGCAAGCCCGAAACGCCGATCGCGCGGCGCGAGATGGACCTGGCCGCCAGCGTCCAGAAGCTGACCGAGGAAATCATGCTGAAGACCGCGCGCCACTTGCGCGAGATCACCGGCGAGAGCAAGCTGGTGATGGCGGGCGGGGTGGCGCTGAACTGCGTCGCCAACGGCAAGCTGGTGGCCGAAGGCATCTTCGACGCAGTGTGGATACAGCCGGCCGCGGGTGACGCCGGCGGCGCGCTGGGCGCCGCGCTGCTTGCCAACCACATGTATTTCGACCAGCCGCGCATCGCGCCCTCGCGCGGACGCGATTCGCAGCAGGGCAGCCTGCTGGGGCCGCGTTATTCCAGCGCCGAGGTGCTGGCCTTTGTCGAGCGCAACGCGCTGCCCTACGAGCAGGTGCGGGACCGCGACACGCGCCTGTCCAAGGTGGCCACGGCGCTGGCCGAAGGCAAGATCGTCGGCTGGTGCACCGGGCGCATGGAGTTCGGACCGCGCTCGCTGGGCGCGCGCTCGATTCTGGGCGACCCGCGCAATCCGGCCACCCAGGCCCTGATGAACCTGAAGATCAAGTTCCGCGAATCGTTCCGGCCGTTCGCGCCGAGCGTGCTGCGCGAGCGCTGCGCCGACTATTTCGAGCTCGACGGCGCCAGCCCCTACATGCTGCTGGTCGCGCCGGTGCGCACCAAGCGCCGGCTGCCGATGGACATGGCGCGCTTTCATGGCGGCGATGACGACATGATGAGCGTGATTAACCAGCCGCGCAGCGATGTGCCGGCCATCACCCACGTCGACTATTCGGCGCGGGTGCAGACGGTCGACGCGCTGACCAGCCCGGAGTTCCACGCGCTGATCCGCGAATTCGAACGCCAGACCGGCTGCCCGATGCTGGTCAACACCTCGTTCAACGTGCGCGGCGAGCCGATCGTGTGCAGCCCGCAGGATGCGTACCGCTGCTTCATGCGCACCGCAATGGATTTGCTGGTGATCGAAGACGTGCTTCTGTGGCGCAAGGACCAGCCCGAACCACACGATAATGAAGACTGGAGGACGACCTATGAGCTCGACTAAGGAAGAACAGCTGGCCCGGCTGATGGGAGCATTGTTCGACGAGGTGCTGCTGCCGATCGCCGATCGCATGCGGGCAAGGGGTGTCAACGCGTTTCCGCTGGCCCCGGATGTCTCGTGGCTCAGCTACTACGTCCGGCGCCGCCGCAGCGCGATGACGCACGACGACTTCACCAGCGCCGCGTGCGCCGACACTGCCGAACTGGAGCGCCGCCTCGGCGCGCACTGGCATGCGCTGGGCCGCCATGAACTGGCCGGCCATGCCGCCCGCTTCGCCGCGGCCGCGCAGCAGGCGCGGCCCCTGCTTGCGGCGGGCGCAGCGGCGGATGAACCTTCCCCCTACGTCTACGCGATGTTCTGAGGCTGCACCCGCGGCAGCATCCACGCCTTCAGGCGCCGCCGCACGCGGTAGGTCTGCGCCTCGAAGGGGAGGTGGAACAGCCATGCCAGCAGCACGATGAGCATCACCATCGACACATACAGTCCGAAGTCGGACAGCCCACCCGGGTCGAGTTCATCGATCCCAAGCTGGCGCTCGTTCAGGTGGCGCAGCAGGAAGATCAGCGGCACGTGGATCACATACAGGCTGAATGAAAATTCGGCGAAGAACCTGCCGATGCGGCCCAGGCGCCTGGTCAGCGTGGCGGTGGGCGGCACCTTCGCCTGCAGGCTGCACAGCAGCACCAGGAACAGCAGGCTGTACAGCAGATCCTGGACATACGATTCCTCCACCAGTATGTTGTTGCTTCCCTTGACCCGGAACCAGGCTGCGACCAGCGCGAACAGCGCGGCAAAGCCCCACTTCAGCTTGCGGCCGGCGCGGATGTGGATGCGCGAGAAGCCGGCGCCCATCAGCCACAAGGTAAAGTAGAGCAGGATCGCGGCGTTGAGGTGCCAGGCGATGAACGCCACCGCGACGGCGGATGCCGCTTTCGGGAGCGCGCCGGGGCGGGCGAACATCAGCACGGCAAGGGGAAACAGGATGTAGTACCAGGTTTCGTAGGTCAGGCTCCACAGCGCGAAGTTGCCGCCGTAGCGCGGGACGGCGAGGTCCTGCAGTCCGAACATGTTTCCGGCGAAGGTCACCAGTGAAAATTCCGCGGGGATGGCATTGGCGGCGCGCCAGGGGGCCAGTTCGCCGGTGACGACGCCGATCAGCAGCGATGCGGCGAAGGCAGGCGCCAGCACGATCCACAGCCGGCTGATGCGGTCGATGGCGTAGGACAGCATCGCATGCGGTTGGTCCAGCTTGTTCATCAGGCTGCCGCCGACCAGCCATCCGGACAGCAGGAAAAAAATCACCACGGCCTGGTGCGCGAAACCGGTGAAGAAGGCCAGCACCTGGTAGCCGGCCGACGGGTCCGGGATGGTCGACAAGCCGGGATAGAACTGGGCGCGCACATGGGCGGCGGCCACTTGTAACGCGGCCAGCCCGCGCAGCAGCGAGATCGCGATCGAATGCTGGTAGTCCGTGCGCAGGTTGGTCTGGCGCATGAAACGGACCCTCGCGATTTTGTTGGGCAACATGCCGCCTCCTGGAGAAAAGCACCCGCGCGTGATCGGGATGTTCATTCTAGGGTGGCGCCCCTGGTCCGGGATTGAGAGCGCACAACGGCGCGCCTGCGCTGACGGCTTATCGATCAATGCCCAGCAGGTCGGAGCGCGGATAGCCCCACGCCGGCACGCCGGCCGGGCACGGCTTGCCGGCAAAACTGGCGTAGCGGATCGTCGCGAAATTTCCGTCGGGATTGTCGCCGAAGCGCACGTCGGTCGCGTTTTCCGCATTGAGCGCAGGGGTGCGCGCGAATCGCAGCCACGCATCGAAGTAGCAGTCCTGCTGCTGCCTGTTGCGCAGTTCGGCAAGCGTGCCTTGCTGCTGCCACACGATTGCCACTGCCGGCGACAGCGCCCGCTGCGCCCCTGGTTGCGCTAACGCCGCCGGGCAGGAAGCCGCAGGCATCAGGCCGGGCGCGATGCTGGCGACGCCGCGCGACACGCGGAACCCGGCGCCCTTGTGTTCGACGGCCACAAAGGCCCAGCACAAGGGATTGGACGGGAATGCGGACATCGCCACGTCGGCGACCCGCGTGCCCGGATCGCGCAGCCGCAGCTGGCCGGCGATTTCGCTCTTGCCAGCGTCCGACGACACCGATTGCAGCATGATAAAGGCGGCGGCGGCGCCGAATGCGGCCAACAGTCCCTGCCTTCCGCCGCTTCCCGCGCGCCGCTCGATGACGCCCAGCGCGATTGCCAGCAGCGCCAGCGCGATGGTGGAGGCCGGATGCAAATGGCCGCTGACGGTAAATGCCAGCGGCACGCCGATCAGCATGCACAGCAATACCCGCCTGGAGATCCTGCGCATGGCCGTCATCGCCAGCGGCACGCCGAACGCGATCCAGAACAGCGGTTCGATGATGAACACCATGTCCCCATAGAACCAGCGCGGGTCGAACGGATAGAAGGGGTGCACGCCGTAGGAGTTCAGGTAATCCATCGACATGTGCAGCAGGAAACCGGCACCGATCGACAGCAGCAGGCCGCGCCGCGCCTGCGTGCTGGTCGCCAGCAGTTTGCGCGCAGCCGGCCACAGCAGCCACAGCATCGCGGCCAGCAGCAAGGCCTGCGGCAATGCATACAGCAAGGTGTGCGTGTGGCCGCGGTGATGCAGCAGGTAGCCGAGCGGCGCCGGCAGCAGCGGCGTCAATACCAGGTCGAGGTCGGGGAAATTGCTGGCCGCCCAGCACGAGACCAGCAGCAAGCGGCGGCGCGTGCGCTGGTTGGCTTCATCGGCTTCCGGGGGCAGGCTGCGGGAAATAAATTCGCCAACCGCAAGGCCGGTGAGGGAGTGCGTCAGGTTATCCATTCGTTAATGTTAGCGCATAAAGTTGTTACAAAGTATGTAAGCGCATTGCCGGAGTGGCAAGCAGCCTCTATGATACGGCCTCCTCAAAAACACCGAATTCAAGAATCATGAAAAAGACTCTCACCGCCATCGCCATCATTGGCGCATTTTCGAGCCTCGCGCAGGCGCAGTCGTCGGTGACGGTTTACGGCATCGTCGACGCAGGCATCGTGCGCGAGCAGGGCGGCGTCAACGGTTCGAGCACCAACATCAGCAGCGGCGTCGGTTCGGCGTCGCGCCTCGGCTTCCGCGGCACTGAAGACCTGGGCAACGGCGTATCGGCACTGTTCGTGCTGGAAGGCGGCTACCGCCTCGACACCGGCGCCAGCGACGTGTCGGGCGCGATCTTCAACCGCCAGGCCTACGTCGGCCTGAAGGGCGGCGCGGGCACCCTGACCCTGGGCCGCCAGTACACGCCTTACTACAACGCACTGAGCCAGGTTGCCGATCCATTCGGCGCCGGCTACGCAGGCAGCGCCAAGAACCTGATGCCGGCCGCCGGCGTCAATACCCGCGCCAGCAACGCGATCGTCTACGTATCGCCAGCGGTCAACGGTTTCTCGGGCGAGCTGTCGTACAGCCTGGCTGAGCAGGGCGGCAACAGCGTCGCCGGCCGCCAGGTCGGCGCCGCGCTGTCCTTCGGCGCAGGCAAGCTGAACGCGCGCCTGGCGCACAACCACCGCAACAACGATGTGGCTGGCGTGGCCGGCGTGCAGGATCGCGATATCGGCCGCAACACCTTGCTGGCAGCGAACTACGACTTCGGCGTTGCCAAGGCCTACGCTGCCTACGGCATCAACGAAGGCCTGAACAGCTCGCCACTGGCCAACACCAGCAACCCGTTCGGCAGCGCCGTAGCGCCGCGCGCTTCGCTTGATAGCCGCGACATGCTGATCGGCGTGCAGGTACCGTTCGGCGCCAACGCGCTGATGGCGTCGTTCATCCGCAAGGACGACCGCAGCGCCTTCAACCAGGACGCCGACCAGTGGGCAATCGGACTGACCCGTTCGCTGTCGAAGCGCACCAGCCTGTACACCTCGTACGGCAAGATCAAGAACAAGAACGGCGCAGGCTACACCGTCGGCAACAACAGCGATGTTGGTTCCGGCGATACCGCGTACAACGCCGGCGTCCGCCACGCGTTCTGATCTTCCCCCAGGCAGGGTGCGCGCGTAAGCTAGCGCCTCGCAACCCCGGCTGGCCGTAACGCGGCCGGGCGTTGCGCCGGCGCGCTTTAGCTCGTCATTCCCGGCCTGCAGCTTCCTTCCCCGCATCGCGCCAGTCAGCAGCACCATCCCACACTTCGCCAGCCGCGCGCGCTGGATCGCCGTCAAACCTGTGGCAAGATGCCAGCATATCCTGAGTTGTTTGGCGAGGACCGCATGCACACCCTGATCGAAGACAGGCTTTGCCTGTTTGCACTGCACAGCAGCCGCGCTTTCGGCGAGCGGGTGGCGCAGCACCTCGGCGTCACCCTCGGCGCGCACGAGGAACGCAATTTCGAGGATGGCGAGCATAAGTCGCGCCCTTTGGATCCGGTGCGCGGCAAGGACGTGTTCGTGATCCACTCGCTGTACGGCGACCCGAACGAAAGCGCCAACGACAAGCTGTGCCGGCTGCTGTTCTTCATCGGTGCGCTCAAGGATGCCGGCGCCGCGCGCGTGACTGCCGTGGTGCCGTATCTCGCGTATGCGCGCAAGGACCGCCAGACCAAGGAGCGCGACCCGGTCACCACGCGCTATGTGGCCTGCCTGTTCGAGGCGGTCGGCACCGATGCGGTCGTGACGCTCGACGTGCACAACCTGGCGGCCTACCAGAATGCCTTCCGCTGCCGCACTGTGCACCTCGAAGCCGCCAGCCTGTTCGCCAGGTTCCTGGCGCCGCAGCTGGCCGGCGTCGAGGCGAGCGTGGTCTCGCCCGATGCCGGCGGCATCAAGCGTGCCGAAGCGTTCCGCCAGGCAATGTCCGATGCCCTTGGCCGCCCGGTCGGCATGGCGTGCGTTGAGAAATACCGCAGCGCGGGCATTGTCAGCGGAAACATGTTGATCGGCGATGTACGCGGCCGCACGGCCATTCTCATCGACGACCTGATCAGTACGGGCACCACGCTGGCGCGCGCGGCGGCCGCTTGCCGCGACGGCGGCGCGGCCGCCGTGATGGCGCTGGCCACCCACGGGCTGTTCAGCGAAAATGCCGGCACGGTGCTGGGCGCCCCGGTTGTGGGCGACCCGGATCTGGGCGACCCGGTATTGCAGCAACTGGTCGTCAGCGACAGCGTCGAGCCCGGCCGGGCCGGCGCCGACGCACTGAAACCCAGGCTCGCCGTCGTCAGCAGCGCCGCCTTGTTCGGCGACGCGATTTTGCAGCTGCATGACGGGATCTGAAAGGACGCACCATGTTTGACCGGGTACGCAAGCAAGTGGTCGACATCGCGATCGACGGCGAATTCGTCGAGGGGATGCTGGCGGTGCCGGAAGGCGCGCGCGCCGTGGTGCTGTTCGCCCACGGCAGCGGCAGCGGCCGCCTCAGTCCGCGCAACAACTACGTGGCCGGCGCGTTGCGCAAGGCCGGCCTGGCCACCTTGCTGATGGACCTTTTGACGCCGGCCGAAGAGCCAAGCACGCGGTCGCGCTTCGACATCGGCTTGCTGGCGCGGCGGCTCGAGCTGGCGGCAAACTGGCTGGACATGGACCGCGATACGCGCGGCCTGCCGCTGGGCCTGTTCGGCGCCAGTACGGGCGCCGCCGCGGCGCTGCAGCTTGCCGCAAGCGGCGGGCACAGGGTGTATTCGGTGGTGTCGCGCGGCGGGCGCCCCGATCTCGCGGGCCCTGCCCTCGAACGGGTACAGGCGCCGACCTTGCTGATCGTCGGCGGGCTCGACAACCAGGTGATCGAGCTGAACGAAGCGGCCTATGCGATGCTGAACTGCCGCAAGGAGCTCAAGGTCGTGGAGGGTGCGACGCACCTGTTTGAGGAGCCGGGCGCGCTGGAGCAGGTGGCGCGGCTCGCCACCGACTGGTTCGTCGGCTGCCTGCCCTAGCCGGTAGCCGGGTTCAGGAAGCGGCCTGGCCCCGGCCCAGGTGCACCACGTAATGCACCGGCTGCTCGGCATCGATCTCGAACCGGGTTTGCGCCGCGACGTGAAAACGGTATCCGGCGTGGCAGGCATTCCACGCGCCATCGTGGCCAACCCGGACGCGCCCAAGTCCTTCGACGATTTCAACCGTCTCGTCGGTGTCGGCGGCAAACGTGACGCCGCCGGGCATCACCACGCCGACGGTCTTGATGGTGTGGTCGGGGAAGGTGAGCGTGTACGAAATACATTTTCCCTCCGCGTAGACATTCGCTTTTTTACTGATTGCAACGTGCTCGACCTGCGTACCCATGGCGGTTCTCCCGAATGTTGCTTGCATGCGGCCTTGCTATGTCAGACTCGCGCGCGCCGGTTTTGTTCTGCGTCGTGGCTGCCCCTCCAGCGCCGGCGGTCATGAGCGCACCCGCCAGTTCTGGTGGCGTTCCGCTAGTTGCAGATAGTTCATGGCACTGGCCGCCCATTTGGGCGAATAGCGGAACCGGGCTTCCTTCAGGTGCGCGACCGCCAGCGTGGCGCGCACGAGCGCGCGGTAGCCCTGGTAAAAGTGCAGCAGGCCGGGCGTCGGCCGGTCGTGCGACAGGGCCCGGTACTGCTGGACCAGCGTAGCCGCCAGCGCGGGCGCGCCCAGCCGTTCGGTTTCGAGCGCGAGGAAGGCGATCTCGTCGGCCCGGTCGACGATGCGCAGGGTGCGCGAAAATTCCAGGCAGTCGATGATGGCCGGCGCCGGGTACAGGCAGATGTGTTCGGGACGCAGGTCGCCGTGGCCTTCGATTACGAGGCCATCGGCCACGCGCCAGTCGATGCGCGCCGCCATCCGGTCGAGCGCGCTGTGCTGGCGGTGGCAGACCAGCCGGACCTGGGCGGCCGGCAGCCGGTAGGCGGGCTGCAGCAGTTCATGGGCGCAGGCGGCGATCTGGCGCGCGTAGCGGTCGCGGTAGGCCGAGCCGTCGATGTCGACCGGCGGCAGCGACTGGAAAAACGCCACCAGGCGCGACGCGATGCACTGCATGTCGCGCGCGCTGGCATGGCCGTGGCGCAGCACGTAATCGAGCATGAACTCGCCGGGCAGGCGGTGCATCCGCACCAGCCAGTCGACCACCTCGCCATTACCGCCCACTTCGAGATGATGATCGGTATTCAGGGTCAGCGGCACCACGCCAAGGTAGACGTCGGGCGCGAGGCGGCGGTTCAGGCGGACTTCTTCCTCGCAAAAATGACGACGCGCGGCGATCGTGCGGAAATCGATGGCGTCGTAGCACACAGGCTTTTTCAGCTTGTAGGCGTGGCGGGTGGTCAGGAATACCCAGGCCATGTGGGTCTCCAACGCCTCGACCCGGTAGGGCGCTTCCGGGTAGCTCGAGGGCTGGCGCAGGAAGGTCAGCTTGGCTTCCAGCGGCACCGGTTCGGCAGGCTGGTCACGGATGTTCGACATGGCGCGGCTCCTGGCAAGCCGTCCGGCGAGCGCTGCGCTACTTGACGCACCGCAGACGGCAGGTCGATTGTACGCTATGATCGGCACAGGAAAACGGAGGGCGCCATGTGGTACAAGACCGTGCTTGTTCACGTCGACCAGGGCCGCGATGCCAGTTCGCGCATCGCTATCGCCGCGCAGATTGCGCTGGACAACCAGGCGCACCTGGTTGGCGCGGCGATGACCGGCATGTCGCCTTCCGTGTTCGCCGCGGCCGGGCTGAATCCGGCGGTTCCGCCCTTGCTGCTGTCGTTCGATGCTTTGCGGGAAGAGAGCACGCAGGCGCTGGATGCGTTCGAGCAGCAGGTGGTGGCGTTCGGCGTGGCGTCGTACGAACGGCGCCAGTTGGAGGACCAGGCCGGTCCGGGCATGAGCATGCAAGCGCGCTATGCCGACCTGCTGGTGATCAGCCAGGCGGACCGGGCGTCGCCGGCGCCGCGGCTGCGCGCCGACTTTCCCGAATACGTGCTGCTGAACTGCGCGCGCCCGGTGCTGGTGGTGCCCGCCGGAACGCCGCCGGCGCCGCTCGGCAAGCGCGTGATGATCGGCTGGAACGGCAGCCGCGAGGCCACGCGCGCCATTACCAGCGCGATTCCCTTGCTGAAGGACGCGCAGCAGGTCGATATCGTTGTACTCAATCCCGCATCCGAAGGCGATATGCATGGCCCGCTTGCCGGGGCCGACATTGCCCTGTTCCTCGCGCGCCACGGCGTCAAGGTCGATGTGCGCAGCCGGTCCGGCGTGGCCGATGTCGGCGCTGTCCTGCTGGCGCTGGCCGCCGATGCGGGCGCCGACCTGCTGGTCATGGGTGCTTACGGTCATTCGCGCATTGGCGAAATCTTGCTGGGCGGGGTGACGCGCACGCTGCTCGCGTCGGCCCGCCTGCCATTATGGATGGCGCGCTAGGATCACTTCCCCGGCGGCGAGCTGAGCAAGATGGTCGTGACGCTGCCGTCGCGCCCGACGACCAGCTGGTACAGGCGGTCGTATTCGTCGTCGCCGACTGCCGTTCCCGGATCGCCGCCCAGCAGGGTGACCAGTTTGCCGATGGTGTTCGAGTGGCCCACTACCAGGGTGTTGCCGCCGCTTGCCTTCAGCTCCGCCACCATTTTCTCCGGCTGGCGCGCATCGTATTCCTTCACGGGCACACCGGACAGGGCGGCGGTCGGGGCCGCGGTCTGGCGGGTACGCGCGGTCTTGCTGGTGAAGACCTGGCGGATGGCGGTGTGCTTCAGGATCGTGGCGATGTTGCCGGCGCGCAGGCGTCCTTGCGCGGTCAGGTCCGGGTCGCCGTCGTTCCCGGTCTTCTCGCCGTGGCGCACGACGTAGATCACCGCAGGTTCGGCGGCCTGGGCGAGGGGAGCGAGCATGGCCAGCGTGAGCGCGAGACCGGCGGCGAAACGGGTGGTGAAAGTCATTGTTTTTTCCTGGATGGGTCAAGCCGCATGTATAGCAACAGAATTGTGAAGATGCAAGGGGAAGATGGCGCGCATCTTGCTAGATAGTTTGGATCGACCATCAAGCATCCTGCTTCCATGACTTCCGCCATTCCTTCGTTACGCACCCTCATCGTGTCGGCAGCGGGCAGCGCCAGCGACGCACTGCGTGCCTGCCTGGCCGACGCCGGCTGCACCATCCTGGCCGAGGTGGCGCCCGGTCCGGCACTCGCCGCGCACATCGCGCAGCACCGGCCCGATCTCATCGTGCTCGGCGCCTCATCCGGCGCCGGCCAGCTCGCATCCGCAGTTGCGCTTGCCTGCGGCACGGAGCGCCGGCCGCTGGCGGTCTTCACCAGCGACGACTCGGAATCCAGCATCGACGCGGCAATCACCTCCGGCGTGGCGGCCTATGTCATCGATGGCCTCGAACCCGGCCGGGTCAAAGCGGTGCTCGGCGTGGCGCTGGCGCGCTTTCGCCAGCAAGGAAAGTTGCTCGATGAACTTTCTGGTGCACGCACCAAACTGGCCGAGCGCAAGGTCATCGACCGCGCCAAGGGAATCCTGATGGCGCGCCATAAGTTCGGCGAGGACGAGGCCTATCAAAAGATGCGTAGCATGGCGATGAACAAGAAGCTCAAACTGGCCGACCTTGCCCAGCGCTTGCTGGATGTCGAGGAGTTATTGGACAGGTAGCGTCTTCTGGTGCATTGCATCATTTCCGGGCGCGAAATGCACTGCGATGTGGCGCTGACGCTCTCAACACCGAATCCCTTCCCCCTGTCTGTACGTGGCACGGCGCTTGCTAAAGATTAGGTGTCGGGTCAATGGCGATCCCTGAATAAAAGCACTGGCCCAACGACGGGCCGGCAGGACAACGGCGTCCGCACTGCCTGGTAGCTACCGGGCGGAAGCGGGCGCGTTTTTGTTTTATACGGGATAAACCATGGCATCGAAAGCAAACAGGATCGACCTCTTCACCATCCGCACTCCGCAGATGCGTGCCTTCCACCTGACCTGGATGGCGTTTTTCACCTGCTTCTTCGCCTGGTTCGCCTGCGCGCCGCTGATGCCAGTCATCAAAGGCGAGTTCGGCCTGACGATCGGGCAGATCGCCAACATCAACATCGCCGCCGTCGCCATCACCATCCTGGTGCGGCTGGTGGTCGGCCCGATGTGCGACCGCTTCGGCCCGCGCAAGACCTACACCTGGCTGCTCGCGCTGGGCGCCATCCCGGTGCTGGGCGTGGCCGCGTCGCAGAGCTACGAGAGCTTCCTGTTCTTCCGCCTGCTGATCGGCGCGGTCGGCGCCAGTTTCGTCATCACCCAGTACCACACCTCGGTCATGTTCGGACCGAACGTGGTCGGCACCGCCAACGCGGCGGCGGCCGGCTGGGGCAACGCCGGCGGCGGCGCGGCGCAGGCGCTGATGCCGCTGCTGCTGGGCGCATTGGTGATGCTGGGGGTGTCGGAAGGCATGGGCTGGCGCGCGGCGCTGGTGGTGCCGGGCGTGCTGATGCTGGTGATGGCGGTGCTGTACTGGCGCTATACCCAGGACTGCCCGGAAGGCAACTACGACGACATGCGCGCCGCCGGGATGTCGGCGGCCGGCGCCCCGGTCGAAGCGGGCAAGAAGGGCGGCTGGGCGAGCTTCCGCGCGGCGGCGTCGAACTACCGCGTGTGGCTGCTGTTCGTCACCTACGGCGCCTGCTTCGGCATCGAGATCTTCATCCACAACATCGCGGCGGTCTACTACGTCGACCACTTCGACCTGACCATCGGCCAGGCCGGCATGGCGGCGGGCAGCTTCGGCCTGCTGGCGCTGTTTGCACGGGCGCTGGGCGGCTGGATCTCCGACAAGATGGCCCTGCGCGGCACGCTCAACAGCCGCGTCACCCTGCTGTTCATCCTGATGATCGGCGAGGGCCTCGGCCTGCTGTGGTTCGCGCGCGCCGACACCATCGTCTTCGCCGTCATCGCGATGCTGGTCTTCGGCCTGTTCACCCACATGGCCTGCGGCGCGACTTATGCGCTGGTGCCGTTCATCGACCGCAAGGCGCTGGGCGGCGTGGCCGGCATCATCGGCGCGGGCGGCAATGTCGGCGCGGTGATGGCCGGCTTCCTGATGAAGGGAACGGGCGACATCCGCCACACGCTCGCCATCCTCAGCGGCCTGGTGATCTTCTCCGCGCTGTGCGCGATCGCCGTGCGCTTTACCGCCGGCGCGGACGAGCCTTCGCTCGCTTCCGGCGCGGTTGCATCATAAGGAAGGACAGGATATGAACATCATCGTCATCGGTCACGGCATGGTAGGCCACAAATTCCTCGAAAGCCTGCTGGACAGCGGCGCGCCCGCACTGCACGTCACCGTGCTGTGCGAAGAGCCGCGCCCGGCCTACGACCGCGTGCACCTGTCCGAATTCTTTGCCGGTAAGACGGCGGACGACCTGTCGCTGGTCAAGCCAGGCTTCTTCGATCGCAGCGACGTCACGCTCAGGCTGAATGCCCGCGCGGTGAGCATCGACCGCGACGCGCGCACCGTCACCCTGGCCGATGGCGAGGTGCTCGGCTACGACAAGCTGGTGTTCGCCACCGGCTCCTACCCGTTCGTGCCGCCGCTGCCGGGCAAGGACCGCAAGGACTGTTTCGTCTACCGCACCATCGAAGACCTCGAAGCGATGCGCGAATGCGGCGCCCGCTCGAAAACCGGTGTGGTGATCGGCGGCGGCCTGCTCGGCCTCGAATGCGCCAAGGCGCTGCGCGACCTTGGCCTCGCCACCCACGTGGTCGAATTCGCGCCGCGCCTGATGGCGGTGCAGGTCGACGACGGCGGCGCGCGCATCCTGCGCACGCGCATCGAAGGACTGGGCGTCACGGTGCACACGCAGAAGAACACCCTTGAGATCATCGACGGCGAGAACGGCACGCACCGCATGCAGTTCGCCGACGGCAGCGTGCTGGATGCCGACATGATCGTATTCTCGGCCGGCATCCGCCCGCGCGACCAACTGGCACGCGGCTGCGGGCTGGCCATCGGAGCGCGCGGCGGCATCGCCATCGACAACAGCTGCCTGGCCTCCGACCCGGACATCTACGCCATCGGCGAGTGCGCCGCATGGAACGGCACCGCCTTCGGCCTGGTCGCGCCGGGCTATGACATGGCGCGCGTCGCCGCCCGCCACCTGACTGGCGGTGCAGGCGAATTCACCGGCGCCGACATGAGCACCAAGCTAAAGCTGATGGGCGTCGACGTGGCCAGCATCGGCGACGCGCACGGCATCGCCGCCGGCAGCCGCTCCTACCAGTTCACCGACGAGCGCAAGCAGGTCTACAAGAAAATCGTCGTGTCCGAATGCGGAAAATACCTGCTCGGCGCCGTGATGGTCGGCGACGCGTCCGAGTACGGCACGCTGCTGCAAATGATGCTCAACAAGATCACGCTGCCGGAAGCGCCCGAGTTCCTGATCCTGCCGCAGGCCGATGGCAAGGCGCGGCCGATGCTGGGCGTCGACGCGCTGCCGGCAGCCGCCCAGATCTGTTCGTGCAACGACGTGTCGAAAGGCGCGCTGTGCGAGGCGGTCTGCTCCGGCGCCACCACCATCGGCGCGCTGAAAAGCTGCACCGGCGCGGGCACCGCGTGCGGCGGCTGCGTGCCGCTGGTGACGCAGGTGATGAAGGCGGAGATGAAAAAGCAGGGCCTGGCCGTCAACAACCATGTGTGCGAACACTTCCCCCACACGCGCCAGGAGCTGTACCACATCGTCAAGGCCGGCAAGATCAGGACCTTCGCGGCATTGCTGGAGCAGCACGGCAGCGGCCTCGGATGCGACATCTGCAAACCGGTGGCGGCGAATATCCTGGCCTCGACCTGGAATGACTTCGTTCTGACGCCGGTCCACGCGAGCCTGCAGGATTCGAACGACTACTTCCTCGGGAATATCCAGAAGGACGGCACCTACTCGGTGGTGCCGCGCATGCCGGGCGGCGAAGTCACCGCCGACGGGCTGATCGCGGTCGGGCAGGTGGCCAAGAAGTACGGCCTGTACACCAAGATCACGGGCGGCCAGCGGGTCGACCTGTTCGGCGCGCGGGTCGACCAGCTTCCGCTGATCTGGGAGGAACTGATCGCCGCCGGTTTCGAATCCGGCCACGCCTACGGCAAGTCGCTGCGCACCGTGAAATCGTGCGTGGGCTCGACCTGGTGCCGCTACGGTGTCGACGACAGCCTTGGCTTCGCGATCCGGCTGGAGAACCGCTACAAGGGCCTGCGCACGCCGCACAAGATCAAGTTCGGCGTGTCGGGCTGCACCCGCGAGTGCGCAGAAGCGCAGGGCAAGGACGTCGGCCTGATCGCGACCGAAGCCGGGTGGAACCTTTACGTGTGCGGCAACGGCGGCATGAAGCCGCGCCACGCCGAACTGATCGCCACCGGACTGGATGAAGAAACCGTGGTGCGCTACGTCGACCGCTTCCTGATGTTCTACGTGCGTACCGCCGACCGCCTGCAACGCACCAGCGTCTGGCGCGACAACCTCGAAGGCGGGCTCGAATACCTGCAGGACGTCGTCGTCAAGGACAAGCTGAATATCGCCGCCGAACTGGAAGCGGACATGCAGCACGTTGTCGATACCTATGCCTGCGAATGGAAGAGCGCCGTCAACGACCCGGAAACGCGCAAGCGCTTCCGTCACTTCGTCAACAGCGACCAGCCCGACCAGAACGTCGTGTTCATGCCTGAACGCGGCCAGATTCGTCCGGCCACAGTGGAAGAGCGCAAGCGCGTCATTCCAATCGCCGTCAAACAATCCGCCTGACCAGGAGAGTGCCATGCACCGTGATATCCAACGACAGAACTGGACCGCGATCTGCCAGATCGACGACATCGTGCCGGACACCGGCGTGTGCGCGCTGGTCAACGGCGAGCAAGTGGCCGTGTTCCGCGTCGTATCCGGCGAACAGCGGGTTTTTGCGATCGGCAACTTCGACCCGAACAGCGGCGCCGCCGTGCTGGCGCGCGGCCTGGTCGGCAGCGTCGGCGAGCGCATCGTGGTCGCGTCGCCCATCTACAAGCATCACTTCGATCTTGCCACCGGCGAGTGCCTCGAAGCGCCCGAGCATTCGGTGCCGCGCTACCAGGCGCGCATCGAGTCCGGAACGGTGTGGGTAGGAGCATGAACACGGGCGCGGCAAAGCCATCGCTGGTCGTCATCGGCAATGGCATGGCCGGCATGCGGACCGTCGAAGAGCTGCAAAAGCTGGCGCCGGACCGGTACGGCATCACCGTGTTCGGCGCCGAACCGCATGTGAATTACAACCGGATCCTGCTGTCGCCTGTGCTGGCCGGCGAAAAAATGGCAGAGGATATCGTGCTGCACCCGCGCGAGTGGTACGACGAACACGGAATTACGCTGCATTCGGGCGACCCGGTCGTGCGCATCGACCGCATCCGCCGCACCGTGCATTCGCAGTCGGGCCGCGAAGTGCGCTACGACCGCCTGCTGCTGGCGACCGGTTCGCGTCCGTTCATCGTGCCGGTGCCGGGCCACGAGCTGCCTGGCGTGGTCGGTTTCCGCGACCTCGATGACGTCGACACGATGCTGAAGGCAGCCACCATCGGCCGCCATGCGGTGGTCATCGGCGGCGGCGTGCTGGGACTGGAAGCGGCCAACGGGCTGAAACGGCGCGGCATGGACGTGACGGTGGTGCACGCTACCTGCAGCCTGATGAACCAGCAGCTCGACAAGCACGCTTCGCTGCTGCTCAAGGGCGCGCTGGAAGACAAGGGCCTGCGCTTCATGCTCGACGCGCATACCACCGAAATCACCGGCGCGGGCCGGGTGGCAGGCGTGCGTTTCCGGGACGGCAGCGAGATCCCGGCCGACCTGGTCGTGATGGCGGCCGGCGTGCGCCCGAACATCGCGCTGGCGCGCGACAGCGGCCTGCATTGCGACCGCGCCATCGTCGTGGACGACACCTTGCAGACCTACGATCCGCGCGTGTACGCGGTGGGCGAGTGCGTCCAGCACCGCAGCGCCACCTTCGGGCTGGTCGCGCCGATCTGGGAACAGGCCAAGGTCTGCGCCGCCCACCTGGCGGGCGCGGGCCACCGCCGCTACGTGCAGGAAGCCACCGCGACGCGCCTGAAAGTGACCGGCGTCGAGCTGTACTCGGCGGGCGATTTTGCCGGCGGGGACGGCAGCGAAGACCTGGTGCTGCGCGATCCGCGCCGCGGCGTCTACAAGCGGCTGGTCTTGTCCGGCAACCGCCTGAGCGGCGCGGTGCTGTACGGCGACGTGCAGGACGGGCCGTGGTACTTCGACCTGATCCGCGGGGGCGCCGACATCGGCCCGATCCGCAGCCGCCTGCTGTTCGGCGAAGCGCTGTGCGCGCAGGCCGCCTGACCAGGATATGCGATGAAGATCTCTCCCATTCCCCTCGCCGTGCGCACCACCTGCGCATACTGCGGCGTCGGCTGCGGCGTGCAGGCGACACCGCAGGCCGACGGCAGTATCGGCGTCAAAGGCGACCCCGCGCACCCCGCCAACAACGGCAAGCTGTGCGTCAAGGGATCGGCGCTCGGTGAAACCCTTGGACTCGAAGGCCGGCTGCTGCACCCGCAGGTGCGCGAGGACGGCGCGATGCGCCGGGCGTCGTGGGACGAGGCGCTCGAACGTGTCGCCAGGGGCTTCAGCGACATCATCGCCGAGCATGGCCCTGGTTCGGTGGCGCTGTACGTATCGGGCCAGCTGCTGACCGAAGACTATTATGTCGCCAACAAGCTGATGAAGGGGTACATCGGCACAGCCAACATCGACACCAACTCGCGCCTGTGCATGTCGTCCTCGGTGGCGGGGCACAAGCGCGCATTCGGCGCCGACATCGTGCCGGGCTGCTACGAAGACTTCGACCTGGCCGACATGGTGGTGCTGACGGGTTCGAACGCGGCCTGGTGCCATCCAGTGCTGTTCCAGCGCATCGCCAGGCTGAAGGAGCGCCGCCCGGAGGTGATGGTGGTGGTGATCGACCCGCGCCGCACCGCTACCTGCGAACTGGCAGACCTGCATTTGCCGGTCAAGCCGGGCACCGACGTGTGGCTGTTCAACGGTCTGCTCAGCTTCCTCGCGCGCGAAGGGGCGATGGACGCGCCCTACATTGATGGCCGCACCACGGGGCTGGCGGAGGCGCTGGCCGTGGCAAACGCCGATTGCGCCGACCCGATGGAAGTGGTGCGCATCTGCCGCGTCGAGCCGGCCAAGCTGTTGGCGTTCTACCGCGCGTTCGCGGCGACCGCCAAGGTCGTCACGGCCTATTCGCAGGGCGTCAACCAGTCCTCGGCCGGTACCGACAAGGTCAACAGCATCATCAACTGCCACCTTGCCACGGGCCGCATCGGCAGGCCGGGCATGGGACCGTTTTCGCTGACCGGCCAGCCGAATGCGATGGGCGGTCGCGAAGTCGGCGGGATGGCCAACATGCTGGCCGCGCACATGGACCTCGACAAACCGGAACACCGCGATCTCGTGCAAGGCTTCTGGAACTCGCCGCGCATCGCCGACAAGCCGGGCCTGAAAGCGGTCGACCTGTTCCACGCGATCGAAGCGGGCAAGGTCAAGGCGGTGTGGATCATCGGGACCAACCCGATGGTCAGCCTGCCGGACGCCAACCAGGTCCAGCGCGCACTGGAAAAGTGCGAGCTGGTGGTGGCGTCCGAGATCATGGCCAGTACCGATACGACCGCGTTTGCCGATGTCCTGCTGCCGGCCCTTGGCTGGGGCGAAAAGGACGGCACCGTGACCAACTCCGAACGCTGCATCTCGCGCCAGCGCGCCTTCCTGCCAGCGCCAGGCGAGGCGCGGGCGGACTGGAAGATCCTGTGCCAGGTTGCGCAGCGCATGGGCTTCGATGGCTTCGAGTTCGGCGCGCCGCACGAGATCTTCGATGAGCATGCGCGCCTGAGCAGCTGGCGCAACGGCGCGGACGAGGGCGGCGTCAAGCGCGCGTTCAAGCTCGAAGGCCTCGCCGGCCTGGGCGCGCACGATTACGATACGCTCGACCCGGTGCAGTGGCCGGTGCTGCGTGGCCCCGGCGGCGCGGCTGTCGGCACCGCCCGCATCGACTGCGGCGGCAAGTTCGTGGCGACGGCGCCGCGCGGCCCGGTGCATGCGGCCAGCGCGGAATATCCGCTGGCGCTCAACACCGGCCGGGTGCGCGACCAGTGGCACACGATGACGCGCACCGGCAAGGCGCCGCGCCTGGCAGGGCACGTACCCGAGTCGTTCGTCGACCTGCATCCGCATGACGCGCTGCTGTATGGCGTGCGCGAGGGCGAATTGGCGCGGGTGTCGAGCGCCTGGGGCTCGATGGTGGCGCGGGTCCAGCTTGGCGGCGGAATAACACGCGGGTCGGTGTTCGTGCCGATCCACTGGAACGGGCAGACGGCGTCCGACGCCCGTGTCGGCGCGCTGGTCAGCCCGGCGGTCGATCCGGTGTCGGGCGAGCCTGAATTCAAGCACACGCCGGTCATGGTCGAACATTTCGGCGTGTCGTGGCACGGCTTCCTGCTTACGCGCCGCGAGCTTGCGCTGGACGGCGTCGCCCACTGGACGCGGATCCAGGGCAGCGGCTTCGCCCGCTACGAACTGGCCGGCCGCACCACCATCGCCGCGCGCGGCGCGTGGGCGCGCTCGCTGCTTGGCGTGGGCGAAGGCGAGGACTGGCTTGAATACGAGGACCGCGCGGACGGTGTCTACCGCGCCGTCCACCTGGTCGACGACCGCATCGAACAATGCGTGTTCGTCTCGGCGCGGCCCGACCTGCCGTCGCGCGCCTGGCTGGCCGGGCTGTTCGACCTCGAGACGATCGGACGCGAGGAACGCGCCGGCCTGCTGGCCGGCCGCTCGCTGGGCAAGACGGTCGATGCCGGACCGACGGTATGTGCCTGCTTCGGCGTCGGCCGCAATACCTTGTACGAGACGATCCGCTTTCGCAAACTGACAGAAGTGAGCGAGGTGACCGCATGCCTGAAAGCGGGCGGCAACTGCGGCTCCTGCGTTCCCGAGATCAAGTCACTGCTGGTCGAGGCAAGGATGGCCGAGGATATGCTGGAGGAGTAAGGTCGAAAGCCGTATAGCCGGCATGGTGAAAATGCTACTATCTCAGCCATAAAAAAACAGGCATGAGCCTTTTCACCAGGGACCAGAATGAATGCAGACATCGAAACGGCCGGCGCGTTGGTAACGGCCGGCCTTGCGGCACACGAGATCGATACCGGCGGCGCGGCGCCGGGAGCGCATGGCGCCGCATGCGCCAACTGCGCGACAGCGCTGGCGGGAAGCTTCTGCCACGCGTGCGGCCAGCGCAGCCACCTGCACCGGTCGCTGGCCCACTTGGGCGAGGAAGTCTTGCATGGCATCCTCCATTTCGACGCCAAGGCATGGCGCACCTTGCCGCTGCTGATCGCAAGGCCAGGCCAACTGACGCGGCGTTACATCGACGGCCAGCGCACGCGCTTTGTGTCACCGCTCGCGCTGTTCCTCTTCATGATTTTCTTCCTGTTCTTTATCGGCACTTACTTCAGCAAGGGCAATGTCAATATCGGCAAGCCGGAAAGCGCCGAGCAAGCGCGCGCGGAAAGCGAGGCGGAGACGGAGAGGGCGCGGTCCGGGTTGGCGAGGGCGGAGGCGGCGCTGGCTGCAGCGCGCCGTGCCGGCGCCGATACCAGCGGCGCGGCCGACGATGTCGTGCAGGCGCGTTCCGATCTCGCGGACTCTGCGCGGGCAGCGACGGTCATGGCACTGGCCGGGGAGACGCAAAAGTTCGGCGAGCGCATCGAGGATGGCGGACCCGGCGAGTCGATAAATTTCAAAACCGGGATCGCGTTTATCGATAGCGTGATCGCGCACGCCACCAGAAACCCGGCACTGGCCATTTACAAGCTGAAGAACACCGCATACAAGTTTTCATTCCTGTTGGTGCCGATCTCGCTGCCGTTCCTGTGGCTGATGTTTTTCTGGCGGCGGGGCGTGACGATGTACGACCACGCCGTGTTCTCGCTCTATTCGCTGTCGTTCATGTCGCTGCTGTTCGCCGTGCTGTTCGTCCTCAAGTTCGCGGGATTGTCTGGGGTAGTGCAGTTCATGCTGGTTACCGTGCCGCCGCTTCACATGTTCCTGCAACTGCGGGGCGCGTATGGACTGACCAAGCGCCAGGCATTGTGGCGTACCGTCGTGTTGCAGAGCGTCGCCGCGACAGTCTTCCTGTTGTACCTGGCGCTGATCCTGTTCCTTAGCATGTAGGCAAGGCCTCGGGAATTTTCGGCAAATGTTTAGTGATTCCTTAATGCAACATTGTAAAATGTGTAGACTTTCAATAAACAGAAGGGGAAAAGTCCATCTCCTTGTTGTTTAGAAATCATCGCGAAGTTTGATAATTCATAAACGCACTTCCCATTTATGAATTAAAGGAGCCTCGCCATGGAGCAGTCCCAAACCCTTATTTCCCGCCCACTGGGCTTCGCTCCTGACGCTCCGGTCGCGATGAAAAGCGAACGCCTGCCGTTCACGATCAAGCGCGTGCGTACCGAAGAGGACCTGATGAAGGCGGTCAAGATCCGCCACGCGGCGTACGCCCGCCACCTGCCGGAGTTTGCCCGCAGCCTGGTCGAGCCGGAAGAGTGCGACTTCGACACCGACTCGGTAGTGCTGCTGGCTGAATCCAAGCTGGACGGCTCGCCGATCGGCAGTGCGCGCATCCAGACCAACTTCCACCAGCCGCTGCATGTGGAAGAGTCGGTCGAGCTCCCTATGTGGCTGCTGACGCGCCGGCTGGCGGAAGTGACCCGCCTGGGCATCGACGAAGGCCGTATCGGCCGTTTAGTCAAAGTGGCGCTGATCAAGGCGTGCTTCGAGTATTGCGAGCAGAACAAGGTTGAATGGGCAGTCGTTACCGGCCGCACGCCGATCGACCGCCAGTACGAACAACTGTTGTTTTCCGATGTATTTCCAAACCGCGAACTGATTCCGCTGCGTCACGTCGGGAATATGCCGCACCGCGTCATGGCGTTTGAGATCGAAACCGGCGAAGAGCGCTGGACGGCCGCCAAACATCCGTTGCTCGGCTTTTTCCGCCATACCCACCACGCCGACATCGACATCGGCGCACCCGCGACGCCGCAGTTCGCACGCGCTGCGGCACCTTTAGTCACCAATCCGTCCGCAGAAGTGGTGACCGACGGTATTTTTGCGTAAAGATTTCATGACGGTCTATGAATGAACATGTATCCTTGTAGGAATATTACCCCCCGCCCGTTTAGAATGGCGGCGGTTAACCTGCAGTTGGAACTAGTTCATGTCAAAGCCGTCCTTCACTTTACGCACCATCATCCCGAGGCGCGCCCAGCGAGCCCTCGAGACGGTGTTGCGCGCCTTGTCCCTGTACATGGTGCCGCTGGGGATTGTGGTGCTGTCGCTGGTGGCCTTGTTCTCATGGGACAGCCACTACACGGTTCACGACGACAAGATCCTCCAGCTGCGCGTGCTGCCCGAAACCGGCGCGCCGCTGACGCCGGCCCAGGCCCTGGCTGCCCTCAGGGAAAAGCCGGCGCTTTCCTTCAGCGACACCAAGCTGTCCGAAGCGCCGCGCTGGTTCAGTTTTAATACCCTCGCGGCGGATGGCGATGTGCCGGTTGTGGAGTTTCCTTCGCGTCACTCGATCAAGCTGGCATGCTGGGACGCGGTCTCGCTCAGCCCGCTCGGCAAATCCACCCGCAGCCAGTCCGAAGGCGCGATGTCGCCGGTGAAGTCCGGATTCGCGCTCGCGCTCGACAATACTCCATCGCAGATCCTGTGCCGCGGCACCTTCGTCGGACCGGCACGCATGACCGTGCTGCAATGGCCTGCCGACCAGCTGAGCCGTTCGGTGGAACAGTACCATCGCAAATCGGGCCTGCTCGACGGCGGCATGATCGTGCTGACCCTGTTCGTGCTGACGACCGCGCTGATCAACCGCCAGGGCCTGTATGTGTTGTTTGCCGGCTGGCTGATCATGAACCTGCGCGTCGGCGCGCTGTCCGCCGGCTGGGATACGCAATGGCTGGGGCAGGTCGTCCCGGCCGAGTGGCTCCTGCTGAGCCGGTCGGTATCGATTGCGCTGTACGCGATTGCCACCCTGACCTTGTACCAGACCCTGTTCCGCAAAGACCTGGCACGCTCACGCTTTGTCGCGCCGCTGCAGGTCATGGAGTGGCTGTGCCTGCCGCTGCTCATCGCGGCGTTCATCATGCCGTACAGTATGTTCCTGCCGTTAATGTGGGGCGTGACCGGGTTCGGTTTGCTGTGGATGACGATGGGCCTGGTCAGCATTATTTTGCAGTCGCACACCCGGGTCGCGTTCTGGTTCGCGGCGTCGTTTGCGGTGACCTTCGTGTCCGGATTCGCGGAACTGATTTCCGCCGCGCTGGGCATGCGCGAAGTGCTGGGCATCGTCAACAGCGTGACCGCCGCGCTGGCGTCGAGCCTGCTGGCCGCGCTGGCCGTGGCCGAGCAGATGCGGCTGGAAACGGAAAAGCGCATCGCGGCGCAGGCCGAACTGCAGCACGCCTACGAGGCGATGCCGGTCGGCCTGTTCACGCTCGACGTCTACGGGCAGTTCCTCAGTGCCAATCCGGCGGTCAACAAGATGCTGGGCATGGATGTGGTGCCGGGCCGCACCCGCTGGAAGCAGTTCTTTGCCGACGAAGTCTGGCGCCAGCTGCACGACCAGGTCCATAGCGCCGCCGATGCCGAACTGGAAATCCAGAACCGCGAAGCCAGCCGCCGCTTCCTGGTGCGCGCCACCCTGGCACGCAACCGCATCGAGGGCGTGCTGCAGGATATTACCGAACAGGCCAAGGCGACCGAGCAGTTGCTGTTCATGGCGAACAACGATCCGCTGACCAAGATCTTCAACCGGCGCGGCATCGAGCGCATGTTCGATACCGCCGCCGTGCAGCTGGCCGGCGGCAAGCCGCTGGCGCTGGCCTACCTCGACCTCGACCGCTTCAAGCTGATCAACGACCTGTTCGGCCACAACGCCGGCGATGAAGTGCTCAAGCAAGTGTGCGAACGCATCTCGATGATGCTGGCCGGCGGCCAGCAAGTGGGCCGGGTCGGCGGCGACGAGTTCGTGATCGTCATGCCGGACACGACCATCCCGCTGGCCTCGCTGATCTGCCGCGGCATCGTCGACCGCATCAGCGCCACGCCTTACCGCGTCGGCGACAAGGCTTTCCACGTGCGCGGTTCGATCGGACTGATCGAAGTGAGCCGCGGCATGCCGATGAAAGATGCGATCTCAACAGCCGACCGCGCCTGCCGCGAAGCCAAGGGCGGCCATTCGGAAGGCCTGGTCGTGTACGAGCGCAACGCGTCGGCATTCTTCGAACGCGAGGCCGAGCTGAACCTGGTGGCGCGCCTGGCCGCGCCGAATGCGACCGACGGCATGTTCCTCGAAATGCAGCCGATCATGTCGCTCAAGGCACCGGCGGAATCGCTGAACTTCGAGGTGCTGCTGCGCATGCGCGATCCGAACGGCAAGATCATGCCGGCCGGTCCGATCATTTCCGCGGCCGAGAAGAGCGGACGCGCGGGCGTGATCGACCGTTGGGTATTGGCGTCGACGCTGGCGTGGATTGCCCAGAACATCGAGTCGCTCTCGAATACCCAGTTCGTCTGCATGAACCTGAGCGGCGCGTCGCTGAATGACGAAAGCTTCGTGCAGGATACGTTCGACGTGCTGGCGCGCTATGTCCATGTGGCCAACAAGCTGTGCATGGAGATCACCGAAAGCGTGGCGCTGCACGATCTCGACAACACGCGCCGCTTCATCGACCAGGTCCGCAACTTCGGCGTCAAGGTCGCGCTGGACGATTTCGGCGCTGGCTACACCTCATTCTCGTACCTCAAGGAACTGCCGGCCGACGTGCTGAAAATCGATGGCAACTTCATCGTCAACATCAACGCGCACCCGGCCAACGTCGCGATTGTCGAAGCGATCGTCAACCTTGCGGCCAACCTCGGCATGAAGACGATCGCCGAATGGGCCGAAGACTGTGCGACGGTGGAGACGCTGGCGGACATCGGCGTCGATTACGTGCAGGGCTACGCCATCGCGCGCTCGATGGCGCCTGAGCGGTTGCTGTCGGGCCAGTCGTCGGCCGCCTTCATCGCCGATGACGACGTCGCGAAACTGGTCGCCTCGCTAAGTAGCCAGCGCTCGCTGGCGGCGTAAGCACGTAAGCGGCCGTTACACGCCCTCCGGGTACGTCTCCGGCGCCTCGCCTCCGGTCGGCTTGCTGACCGTCTCGAGCGGCACCACCGCCGTGGTCCGGTCGAAGTGGAGCATCGCATCGAACTGGCGCGGCAACTGGGCATGGAAATAATGGCTCTGCCGCTCGGTTTTGGGCACGTATAGCACGCCGATCGCGCGCTGCAGCCTGTGCTCCATCAGCGCCGCGCGCACCAGGCCATCGATGCGCAGGTCGAGCATGAAGCGCTCGATCCCAACGTCGTGGAACAATGCTTCATAACTGTCGGGCAGCGCCGCCCGCACCTGCTTGCGTTCCGCGCGGCCGCCCCATTCGGACGCCGCGGTGACGGTGCCGTCGTAGGTGGAGAAACCGATCAGCCGCGTCTGGTCGCCATGCCGCTCGCGCGCCAGCTGGCCCACGTTCCACTCCCCGAGCTTGCCGGCTTCGGTCGCGCGGGCGTCGCCGATATGCGAATTATGTTCCCACACCACCACCTTGGCCTGGGTGCCGGTTTGCGCGCCCACATGGCCGATCAGCGCGTCGAGGGTGTCGGCCATGTGCTGGTCGCGCAGGTTCCATGACGACACGCGGCCGCGGAACATCGTGCGGTAGTAGGCCTCGGCATTGATCACCAGCCGGGCGTTCTGCTGCGCGTAGAAGTAGGCATCGTGCGCGTTGGCCGTGTCGCGCTGCATGTACTCGAGCGCGCGCTGCTGCAGCGCCTGCAGCTGGGCGATCACCGCGCCTTCGCAGGATTCGGAGACGCCGACGCCGGCCGCGTAGGCGTAGCGTTCGCTGTCATCCTGGTAGTGGTCGAAGCAGGCGTAGCGCGCCTTGGCCGCGGCTGCGCCGGCCGGGTCGACCTGCTCGAGGTAGCGCAGCACCTCATCCATCGACGTGAACAGGCTGTACAGGTCGAGGCCGTAGAACCCGACCTTGTCGTCCGCCTCGAACCCGTCGTTATACGAGCGCAGCCAGGTCACGAAATCGACCACGGCGGTGTTGCGCCACATCCAGCTGGGGAAGCGCTGGAAGCCTTGCAAGGACTGCACAGCGTCGCTGTCGTCGCCCTGGTCGCGCACGAAGCGGTTGACGCGGTAGGCGTCCGGCCAGTCGGCCTCGACGGCGACTGCGTTGAAGCCTTTTTCCACGATCAGGCGCTGGGTGATGCGCGCCCGTTCCTCGTAAAACTCGTGGGTGCCGTGGGTCGCTTCGCCGAGCAGGACGTAGTTCGCTTCGCCGACCATGTCGAGCAGCGGCGTGTAGTCGTCCGCCCCGCCGGTGAGCGGGACGGCGGCTTTCGCTATTGCTGCAGCCAGGGGGGATGCCCGGTGCAACATGGCCGATCCTAGTGCAGGAAGCGGCCGTGCCAGCTGCCTTCGCGCGCCGCATCGGACGGAATGGCGCCGCGCTCGTCCACCGTCTTCATGCGCGCGGCATCCACCACGCGGTGACGGCCGACCAGCTCCCTGATCGGGCGGTTGCTGGCGCCGCGGGTCAGCAGGGTAAGCCCGGCCAGGCCGGCCAGGATCGCGATCGGCGAGCGCGAGGCCAGCGCGTACAGCCCAAGCGCGCCGCCGCCGAGGACCGCGGCGCTGCGGGTACTGGCCGGCCACGGGCCGCGCGAGGCTTCCAGCAAGGGTTCGATGGCGTCGCCGGCCCGGTGCAGCGAGTCGCGCAGCGTGGTTTCGGCCGAGTGCAATGCATCGGATGCGCGCCCGGACATTTGCTGGCCGGCTTCCGACGCGCGCTGCGCCAGGCCGGAGGCGTAGCCGCGGGTGCTGTCATAGCTCGGGCCTTCGCCGATGCTGCGCACGACCCGTTCGAACACATCGCCGGTATCCTTGCCCAGATCGCGCAGCTTTTCGCCCGACTGCGCACGCCGCGGCGCGCCGCGTTCCGGATCCCGCATGTACATCACCAATGCGCCAACGGCGGCGAAGCCCAGCCACTTGCCCCACTCGATGTTCTGGTCAGTCAGTTGCCTCATGCTGTACTCCTGTTATGGGTTATTCATGGGCGCAGGCGTACCGGGACGCTCGCGCCAGGCGAGAGCCAGCAGGTCCTGGACCTCGGCGTCGCTGGTCTGGCCGAACTCGCGGTACCACTGGCTGACGGCCGAGAAGAACGGCGGCCTGCTCAGGCAGACCAGTTCGTCCACTGCGCGCTCCAGCGCATTGCAAGTGTCCCGCGCACCGACGGGCACGGCGACGACGACCCGTGCCGCACCAAGTTTATGCGCGATCCGGATCGCGGCGCGCATGGTTGAACCGGTAGCGAGGCCGTCGTCGACCAGCAGCGCGATGCGGCCGCTGAGTTGCAACGGTGCATGCGCACCCCGGTACTGGCGCTCGCGCCGGTCGATTTCCTTGAGCTCGCGGCTGCTGATGGCCTCGATTGCCAGCGGCGCCACGCCGTACTCGTCGATGACATCCTGCTGCAGCACGCGCACGCCGCCGGCGCCAATGGCGCCGATCGCGAATTCCTCATGTCCGGGCATGCCGAGCTTGCGGACGATCAGGATGTCGAGCTCAAGGCCGAGGTGGCGGGCGACTTGGTAGCCGACCGGCACCCCGCCGCGCGGCAGGGCCAGCACGATTGCGCGCGGGTCATGCGCATACGCCGGCAGCTCCTTCGCCAGCAGCTTGCCCGCGTGCGCGCGGTCCTTGAAGTCACTGGTGCTGGACATGGATATTCCTCCCCGTGCGGCACGCCCGCTGTGTGCAAAATTGCGGCACTGCGCGAGCAGGAGCGTCCTGCCTGCGCATGCGCCGGTGTTCTACTGGACCGTCAGCCTGGTGGCGGCGCCGGCCTGCTTCTTCGGCAGCGACAGGGTCAGCATGCCGTTTTCAAGATGGGCCTGGGCAGCTGCCTCGTCGACCTCGGTCGGCAGGGAGAACGAACGCATGTACTTGCGGGCGCTGTGTTCGGAGTACACCACGTTCTCGCCTTCGCGCTCCTCGGTATCGCGCTTGCTTTCCGCTTCGATGGTGACGCGCTGGTTTTCAACCGACACCTTGACGTCCTCTTTCTTCACGCCTGGCATTTCGGCTTCGATCTCAAACGACTTTTCGGTTTCGCGCACATTGATGCGCGGGGTGGCGACGCCTTCGCCGGCCCACTGGGACATTTGCTGGCCCGTCGTGAATGGGGCGAACATGTCTTCGACCATGCTCTCGACCATGCGGCCGAAGGGGTCGTCAAGGGTGCGCGGGCGATACGCTGCCAGCGG
The DNA here is from genome assembly GCF_012927275.1 of Massilia polaris. GTDB lineage: Bacteria > Pseudomonadota > Gammaproteobacteria > Burkholderiales > Burkholderiaceae_D > Telluria_A > Telluria_A polaris. Next base: position 492,947 of record NZ_JABBGG010000001.1, read on the forward strand.
TGACGGACGACGGATGAGGTTCATTGTCGACTCCCTGAATGAATGATTGCTTGATGGATAAAAAAGGGCGCGAACGGCCCGCGCTCCTTCTCAATTTATAGGGCGGTGGAGGGCAAATTACAAGCAAGCCGGTGCGGCTCGACAGGACGCTGCTCAGGCGCCCAGGCTGGCGCTGTGGAAGTTGAGGTGGTCTTCGATGAAGGTCGAGATGAAGTAGTAGCCGTGGTCGTAGCCGGCATGGCGCCTGAGCTCGAGCGGCTGGCCGGCGTGGCGGCATGCGGCCTCGAAGGCTTCAGGATAGAGCTGGTCGCCGAGGAACTTGTCGGCCAGTCCCTGGTCGATCAGGATCCCGTTGGGGAAGGGCGCATTGGCCTGCGACATCAGCGCGCTGGCGTCGTAGGCGCGCCAGCTTGACTCATCCGCGCCAAGGTAGCCGCTGAAGGCTTTCTCGCCCCATGGGCAGCGCGACGGCGCGGCGATCGGCGCGAATGCCGATACCGAGCGGAACAAGCCAGGATTGCGCAGGGCCAGCACCAGCGCGCCGTGGCCGCCCATCGAGTGGCCGAAAATGCCGATGCGCGCTGCGTCGAGCGGCAATTCGGCCACCAGCAGGTCGCGCAGTTCCAGGATGTAGCTGTACATGCGGTAATTCTTGCTCCACGGCTCTTCGGTGGCGTCGACATAGAAGCCCGCACCCACGCCGAAGTCCCACGCATCCGCTTCCCCGGCAACACCGGCGTCGCGCGGACTGGTGTCGGGCGCGACCAGGACCATGCCTTCGCGCGCGGCGACGCGCTGGGCGCCGCCTTTCATCATGAAGGTTTCTTCATTGCAGGTCAGGCCGGCGAGATAAAACAAGGCCGGCAGCTTGCCCGGCGCTGCCTCCGCGGGAAGGAACACCGAGAAGCGCATCGGCAGGCCGGTCGCGGCCGACTGATGGCGGTAAAAGCGTTGCGAGCCGCCGAAGCATGCGTGTTCGCTGATGAGTTCGAGCATGGATGTACCTGGTTGTGAAGTCGCGCCAGTATGCCTGTATGCGCGGAAAGTTGCCAACGCACTAAGGATGGGTGGCGCCGAGGCGCTTGTCGTCCGGTGCGCCGAATGCCGGAAAACGGGCCTGTGCCCATGATCGCCTCCCAGAAGTGGTGATGCCAGATGCTAGCCGCTTTGCGCGCCCGCCATGCCGAAGCAGGTCAATCAGACGAGTTGTAGCCAGCCGAGCGCCGCGCCGGCGGCGAGGAACCACAGCAGGTGCAGCCGGGTGCGCCAGATCAGCAGGCCGCTGGCGATCGCGAGCAGCCACAGCGGCCAGTTGGCGCGCGCGGCCTGGGGCGCGCTGCCGAGGATCCAGCTGGTCGACAGCAGCAGGGCGACCACCACCGGCGCCATGCCCATCTTGAAGGCACGCACCGCGCGCAGCTCACGGTTCTGGTGGCCCCAGCGGGCCGCGACATAGGTCAGCACGGTCGACGGCAGCAGGATGCCGAGCATGGTCACCGCGACGCCGAGCAGCGCGGCGGTGGTGCTTCCCGCGTTCATGCCGACGTTCCAGCCCATCAGGGCGACGAACAGCACGTTCGGCCCGGGCGCGGCCTGGGCGATGGCGATCGAGTGGTTGAACTGTTGCTGGGTCAGCCAATGGTTCTGTTCGACCAGGTAGCGGTGCATTTCCGGTGTGGTCGAGATCGCGCCGCCGAACGACATCAGCGACAGCATCAGGTAATGCCCGAACAGGCTGGCCCAGTCGCTCCAGCCGAGCACGATGGCGTGGGCGGTCATCGTTTCAGCCTGCGATAGGTGAGGACGCAGCCGAGCCCGCCGACGCCGAACAGCACGTACAGCAGCGGAACCTGGACCAATGCGACCAGCACGAACGCCAGTGCCGCCAGCGCCACGCCCCACGCCAGCGGCATCGGATGGCGCGCCAGTGCGCTCGACAGCCTCAACCCGGCCGCGCCGATCATTCCCGCGGACACGGCCGCCATGCCGCGCAAGGCGCCGTCAACCCCCGGATGGCCGGCGAAATGGCTGTGCAACATCGCCAGCAGGATGACGATGACCAGTGGAATGGCCAGCATGCCGCCCAGCGCCGACAACGCGCCCGGCAAGCCGAAGTAGCGCCCGCCGATCATCAGCGCCAGGTTGACCACGTTCGGCCCGGGCATCACCTGCGCGACCGCCCAGTCCTCGATGAACTCGTCCTGGGTCAGCCATCGCTTGCGGTCAACCAGTTCGCGCTGGACGACCGCGACCACCCCGCCAAAGCCTTGCAAGGCCAGCAGGGTGAATGAAAAAAACAGGTCGGTCAGGGATTGCGGACGAGGGCGCTCGGCATCTTGCGAAACAGTCATTTCCCATTATCGCGCCTGGCCTGCTGCTTGTCCACGCGCGCCTGGCCGACGGATGCAAGAAATGCCCTTCAAAGGTGCACTGATTCTAGTCCTGCACCGGCATCGGGCAGGTCCGTTTCCGCGTGGCTGCAACCCCCCTTCATTGATTACCGCATAACGTAATATTTACCCGTTTTGATGGGAAGCTGACATTGACTTTGAGGTTTATTAGGGGATACTCCGATAGCAGAGAAATCGATCCGGATCAGAAAACGTGAGGAGTTGCGATGAATCAATACCAATACGCCGGTGCAAACCTGGCGGTTATCGAACCATCCTACGAACGCACTGATGGCCGGCGGCGCGATATTGTGAACAATGCGATTTCCGTGCAAGAAGCCAGCAACACGGTCGCCGCGCTCGAATACCTCAAATCCCACAGCATCGCTCCGCAAGTGATCGAGCGTGTCCTCCTCGAACCGGCAAAGCGCCGTTACCACACAGCGCAGTAAACCGCACGGCAGCGGTAGTCTGGTGCACTTCATATCAAAAAATTATCGAATTGGCGGATTTTCAAGTATTCCGGAGGCCCGGGTTATGCACAAAAAATTCTCAAAAGTATTTTTCAAGTTCTTTTTGCGCTTAGGCCCGTTGACTTTTCAAGTCATTGATTTTTAAGGGTAAATACTTCTGCCTGTGGAATGGGCATTTTGTTGAAACCCGCATCAGTATTGGGTTCCGGGGTGTCAAGGGGGTGTTTTCCACAAAGTTATGCACAGCGAATGTGGATATCTGAAAAAGTGCTTTAGTTACGGCTACTTAGCGCAGAAAACCAATTCAATGATGAGATTTCGCAAAGTATCGTGACGCCGCCGCACAAATTTCCGTGCGAATTGTCGGAATTTTTCTTGCGCTGGATAACTGGATAAATGTACAGTTGTACGGTTCCCCCCGTTAAATGCCCAGATGCAAGCCGTCGCCGATAAAACCGTCCCCGAAGATCCCTATGCCAGCCTGAACCCGGAGCAACGCGCCGCGGTCGAGCACGATATCGGGATCGACAACCCGCGCCCGCTGCTGGTGATCGCCGGCGCCGGTTCGGGCAAGACCAGCACGCTGGCGCACCGGGTGGCGCGGCTGATCCAGGACGGCGCCGACCCGCAGCGCATCCTGCTGCTGACGTTCTCGCGCCGCGCGGCGGTCGAGATGACCAACCGCGCCGGCAACGTGCTGCAGCGGGTGATGGGGTTGCGCAGCGCGCAGGCGCCGAACACGCTGCCGTGGGCCGGCACCTTCCACAGCATCGGCGCGCGCCTGCTGCGCGAATACGCCGGCCGGATCGGGCTGGACGACTCGTTCACCATCCACGACCGCGGCGATTCGGAAGACCTGATCGGCCTCGTGCGCCACGAGATCGGCCTGACCCAGACCCAGAAACGCTTTCCGCTGAAGGGCACCTGCCTGTCGATCTACTCGCGCGTGGTCAACAGCTGCGAGCCGCTGGCCGACGTCCTGCAAAGCACCTTCCCATGGTGCAGCGAGTGGGAGCAGGAACTCAAGACGCTGTTCGGCGCCTACGTCGACGCCAAGCAGGAGCAGAACGTGCTCGATTACGACGACCTGCTGCTGTTCTGGTCGGAGATGGCCGCCGACCCGGAACTGGGCCCGGAGATCGGCGCGCTGTTCGACTACGTGCTGGTCGACGAATACCAGGACACCAACCGCCTGCAGGCGGCGATCATCACCGGCATGAAGCCGGACGGGAAGGGCGTGATGGTGGTCGGCGACGATGCCCAGTCGATCTACTCGTTCCGCGGCGCCACCGTGCGCAACATCCTCGACTTCCCTCAGCAGTTCAGCCAACCGGCCTGCATGATCACGCTCGAGCGCAATTACCGCTCGACCCAGCCGATCCTGGACGCGTCCAATGCGGTGATCGCCGCGGCGCTGGAACGCCACGCCAAGACGCTGTGGACCGACAAGGTATCGACCGCGCAGCCGCAGCTGGTGCTGATCCCGGACGAAGCAGAACAGGCGCGCTGGGTGTGCAACCGCATCCTCGAACACCGCGAAGCCGGCATCGCGCTGACGTCGCAGGCGGTGCTGTTCCGCGCCGCCAGCCACAGCGCCGCGCTGGAACTGGAACTCATGCGCCGCAACGTCCCCTTCGTCAAATTCGGCGGCCTGAAGTTCCTGGAGGCCTCGCATATCAAGGACGTGCTGGCGGTGCTGCGCTTTGCCCAGAACCCGAGCGGGCGCATGGCCGGTTTCCGCGTGGCCCAGCTGATCCCCGGGATCGGGCCGGCCACCGCCACCCGCCTGCTCGATGCGCTCGGCGAAGCGGCCGAACCGGTGCTGGCGCTGGAGGCGTTTGCGGCGCCGGCGAAGGCCGGAGGCGAATGGCAGGCCTTCGTGGCCCTGTACCGCGCGCTGCGTACGCCGGGCCTGCGCTGGCCGGCCGATATCGGCCTGGTCAGGAACTGGTACCTGCCGCAGCTCGAACGCATGCACGACGACGCGCAGGTGCGCGCTGCCGACGTCGAGCAGCTGGCGCAGCTGGCCGGCGGCTACGACTCGCGCGAGACTTTCCTGGCCGAGATCACGCTCGATCCGCCCGACGCGACCAGCGACCGCGCCGGGCCGCCCAACCTCGATGAGGATTATGTGATCCTGTCGACCATCCACTCGTCCAAGGGACAGGAATGGAAGTCGGTGCATGTGCTGAATGTGGTGGACGGCTGCATCCCGTCGGATATGAGCACCGGCAGCGCGCAGGAAATCGAGGAAGAGCGGCGGCTGTTATATGTTGCGATGACGCGCGCCAAAGAGCACCTGCACCTGGTGGTGCCGAACCGCTTCTTCATCAAGCAGCAGGCGCAGATGGGCGACCGGCACGTGTACGCGGCGCGCACCCGCTTTATCAGCCCGGCGATGCTCAAGCACTTCGAGCAATGCGTGTGGCTGACGGCGGACCAGGCGCATAGCAGGAAGCCGATGCCGGACAGCGTAAGGATGCTGGTGCGCGAGCGCGCGCGCAATGCGTGGAAATAAAGCCGGTCAGCCGCCTGTTTCAGTGGCGACCGCCACGTACTGATAGGGCAAGCCAGCGTGGCCCTTGAATGCCAGCGCAGCGCAGCGCAGCGCAACGGGCGCGCCGCTGCCGCCGGTGATCTCGAGGTCGCCTGCCCAGCCGCCGCTGCGCACCAGCGCGCCGACAATCTCGTGCGCGCGGTCGACACCAATGCTCGCTCGACGCAGCGTGCTGACAGGGCGCCCGACCAGCGCGTCGCGCGCCACGCCCAGCACCGTGCACAGGCGTTCATTCGCGTCGGTCACGACGCCGTCGCGGTCCAGCGTCAGGATCAGCGCCAGCGGGTTCAAGGCCGCCTGCACATTGCGGGAGTGCGCCAGTTCCTCGTTCAGCCTGTCGCGCGCGGCCTTGGCGGCGGCCAAGGTCGAATAGGCGCGCAGCGATGCGATCACGGTCGTGAACAGCTTGCGCGTGGTGAGATCGGCCTTGCACCAGTAATCGTTAATGTCGTAATCGACGATGACGCCGTGCTCGAACGCCTGTCCCGGCTGGCCGGTGCGCAGGACGATCCTGACGAGGTCATTGTGCAGATCGTCGCGCAGCTGGCGCGCCACGCGCAGCCCGGCGTCGTCGGTTTCCATGATCACGTCGAGCAGCACCATGGCGATGTCGGGCGTGTCGCGCAGCACCGCCAGCGCTTCCGTGCCGCTGTACGCGTGCAGGAAACTCAGGCGCCGCCCCTGGAAATTGGCTGAGCTGAGGGCGAACTTGGTGACGACGTGAACGTCGACGTCGTCGTCCACGATCAGGATGCGCCATGGCGCCGGTTCGGGTGCGGAAGGGGGGTCGGATGGATCGTCGTCTTCGACGATCAGGTCTGGGTCGGTCGATAACATGAGTCAACATTAAGTCAGCAGGGACCTATTGTCAAAGAAATTTACGGTTGCCGTTGCTAGTTATCCCCGGTAAGGAAATTTTGTAGGAATTTGCCGCATCCAGCGATCGCTGCGACGCAGCACTGAACGCTAAGTTCTTGATTTTATTGACATGGATTTTTGCCTCCAGAACGGGCAGTTTGTTGAAAACCGCATGGATACGGGCGTTCTGGCTTGTCAAGCGGGCCTTATCCACAACGTTATCCACAGTTCTTGTGGATATCGGGAAAAAACACCGTCAAATCCGCCACTTAGCGTCGAGGCCGCTTGCCGCGACCGGCATCGGCCGCAGGCCCAGCAGGCGGTCGAATTCGTCGAGGAATGCCAGTTTGGCATCGCGTGGACTCATCGGGACGATGGGGCCGGGCAAGGCGCGCACCGTATCGAGGTAGGCCCAGCGCTCCACCGAATGGGGCATCAGGTCGCGTTTTTCGGTGGCGAGGGCGATCAGGTCGGCCTCCTTGATCGGACCGTAATCCGAGAAATCGACGCCGAACGCGGCGCCGATGATCAGGCTGACCTTGTCTTCGATGGCCGCGAATTCAGGCAGCAGCACCTTGAGCGGCTTGACCATATCGCCGAGATAGGCCTCGGCGGCGTCGTGCAGCAGGGCCGCGAGGCGCAGCGCGGGCGGCACCAGCGAGGCCACCACAAGGCTGTGCTGGGCCACCGAGTAGAACTCGCAGGTCTGTCCGTTGAAGCGGCACTGATAGGCCAGCCCGTGGGCGATATCCTCGATCGCGACATGGTCGATGCGCGGCTCGAGCGGGTAGAAACGGTTGCCCGAAAAGGTGGAAACGTAAGGTGTCGTGATCATGCTGTCGCGTGGTTCTCCTGGCTGTCCCCCATCTTACACACTGGGCCACGGCAACCTCGCATGATTGATATTTGCGAACATGAAACGCTGCCGATGAAAATACACTGGCCGCTGACGTTGACGGGAGCACGCGATGACGACCAGGCCAGCAGCAAGCGCGCAGCGCGAGAAAATCGCCATCCTCGGCGGCGGTATCGGTTCGCTGGCGGCGGCGTGGCACCTGTCGTCGACGCCCGCGTGGCAGGACCGCTACGAGATCGTCCTCTATCAGCACGGCTGGCGGCTCGGCGGCAAGGGCGCCAGCGGCCGCAATGCGCTGCACGCGCAGCGCATTGAGGAACACGGGCTGCATACCCTGTTCGGCTTCTACAGCAACACGTTCGCGATGATGCGCGCGGTGTACGACCGTCTCGGACGCGCTCCCGGCGCGCCGCTTGCCACCTGGCGCGACGCCTTCCGTCCCCACGATTACCTCGCGCTGGCCGAACCGGTCGACGGCGCATGGCGGCCCTGGCACATGGTGTTCCCCACCTTGCCTGGCGAGCCGGGGTCGGGCGAACCGGTGACGATGTGGCAGATGGCGATGACGCTGCTCGGCTGGATCGGCCGCTGGCTGGACCAACTGGCAAGCCTGCAGGGCGTCGCGCTGCACGGCAGCGACGCCGCGCGTTCGTACCGCCTGCTGTCGGCGCTCGCGCGCACGATGCCGGACGACTCGCTCAAGCATCAGCAGCGCCAGCACACGCTGCTGGCGCAGGCGCTGGAAGGAATGCGCGCGCGCGTCCGCGCCAGCTATCGCGGGCTTGCCCCCGCCGGCGATGATTTGCGGCGCCTGCGCATCAGCCTTGAAACAAGCAGTACGGTGCTCAAGGGACTGTTCGCCGACGGCGTGTTCATCAAAGGCTTCGACTCGGTCAACGGCATCGACTTGCGCGCGTGGCTGGCCAGGCACGGCGGCGACCCTGAACTGTGCATCGATTCGACGCCGGTACGCGCCGCCTACGACCTCGTGTTCGCCTATGAGGACGGCGACGTCGCCAGGCCGACGGCGGAAGCGGGCACCATGCTGCGCGGGATGCTGCGCCTGATGCTCGGCTATAAAGGCAGCATGATCTTCAAGATGCAGGCGGGGATGGGCGACACCGTGTTCGCACCGCTGTACGAGGTGCTGTCCTGGCGCGGGGTCAAGTTCAGGTTCTTCCACCGGGTCGAAGAGCTGGTGCCCAGTGGTGGCGACATCGGCGCCATCCGCATGACGCGCCAGGTGGCGCTGCGCCAGGGACGCTACAGCCCGCTGGCCGGGGTGCGCGGGCTCGATTGCTGGCCCTCCGCGCCCGACTACGCGCAGATCGAACCGGCGCAGGCGGTGCTGCTGCAGGAGCGTGAAGTCGACCTCGAATCCTGGTGGAGCAACTGGCCCGAACTGCACCGCCGCCAGTTCGGCCAGCCACTGCCGGAAGTCGTACTGGAGCACGGGCGCGATTTCGACAAAGTCGTGTTCGGGATCCCGGTCGGCTCGCTGCCGCTGCTTTGCCCGCGCTTGCTGGCAAACAGCGCGCCGCTGAAGGCTGCGTCCGAACAGATTCGCACCGTCGCCACCCAGGCCTGCCAGGTGTGGATCGAACGGACGCTGGCCCAGGTGGGATGGACCCACCAGCCTGGCAGCCAGCAGCCGGTGCTGGCCGGCTTTTCCGAGCCTTACGGCATCTGGGCGCCGATGGACCACCTGCTCGCGCGCGAAGACTGGCCACCCGCCCAGGAGCCGGACAACGTCTCCTACTTCTGCAGCGCGCTGCCGATGGCGGCGTATCCGCCGCAGTCCGAGCATGGGTTTCCCGCACGCGCGCGGGCGCTCGCCAGGGAGGGCGCGATCGAGCTGCTCGGCCAGCGCATCGGCCAACTGTGGCCGGCGGCGGGGCGTCCCGGAAGCTTTGCGTGGCACTGGCTGTCCGACCCGCAGCAGCGTGGAGGCGTGGCGCGCTTCGACGCCCAGTACTGGCGCGCGAACGTCGAGCCGTCGGACCGCTACGTGCTCTCCGTGGCCGGCAGCGCGCAGTACCGCCTGCCGTCCGACGGAACCGGGTTCGCCAACCTCTACCTCGCGGGAGACTGGCTGAAAACGGGGCTTGACGCCGGCTGCATCGAAGCCGCCGTCATGGGCGGCATGCAGGCGTCGCGCGCCATCAGCGGCTACCCGGAATTCATCGAGGGCGAGCACGATGCCTGACTTTGATGACGGCGATAAGCGGACATTTGTAACGGCGGCGCTTTCGGTACACAATCAGGGCGTGCGTCCGGTGCTGGCGCATACGGGAGCGGAGGATGGACGAACCAGGTGGGCTGATCGAAACCGACGTGCTGGTTGTGGGCGGCGGGATCAACGGCGCCGGCATCGCGCGTGACGCCGCCGGCCGCGGCCTGCGCGTGACCCTGTGCGAAAAAGACGACCTGGCCGCGCACACCTCGTCGGCGTCGAGCAAGCTGATTCACGGCGGCCTGCGCTATCTCGAACATTACGAATTCGGGCTGGTGCGCAAGGCGCTGGCCGAACGCGAAGTGCTGCTGCGCAGCGCGCCGCACATCATGCGCCCCCTGCGTTTCGTCATGCCCCACGATCGCGGCCAGCGCCCGGCATGGCTGATCCGCGCGGGCCTCTACCTGTATGACACGCTGGCGCGGCGCGAATTCCTGCCCGGTTCCGAAGCGGTGGCGCTGCGCGCGCACGCCGCCGGTGTGCCGTTGAAGGAAACGTTCACGCGCGGGTTCGTCTATTCGGACGGCTGGGTCGACGATGCGCGGCTGGTCGTCCTCAACGCCATCGCGGCGCGCGAGCGCGGCGCCACGATACTGACGCGTACCACGTGCAGCGCGCTGCGGCGCGATGCGCAGCACTGGACCGCGACGCTGACCCACGCCGGGGGCAGCACGCAGGTAAAGGCGCGCTGCCTGGTGAATGCGGCCGGCCCGTGGGCAGCGCAGTTCCTGCAAAGCGCATCCAGCGCGCGGCCGCGCCAGGCGCTTCGACTGATCAAGGGCAGCCACATCGTCGTGCCGCGGCTGTTCGAGCACGACTACGCCTACATCTTCCAGCACCCCGACGGCCGCATCGTGTTCGCCATGCCGTACGAGCACGCGTTCACGCTGATCGGCACAACCGACCTCGATTACGACGGTGACCTCGACAGTGTAGCGATCACCGAGCGCGAGGTAGGCTACTTGTGCGAGCTATCCAACCGCTACTTCAAGCGCGCCATTGCTCCGGCCGATGTGGTGTGGACCTATTCGGGCGTACGGCCGCTGGTTGAAGGCGATGCCACCACTGCGGCCGCTGCTACGCGCGACTTCCGCCTCGACATGGATGCGGATGCGGCGCCAATGCTGACGGTCTTAGGCGGCAAGATCACGACCTTCCGAAAACTGGCGGAAGAAGCAGTCGACCGCATCGCACCGTTGCTTGGAAACCGCAGCGGCGCATGGACCGCGGCGGCCTGCCTGCCCGGCGGCGATCTGTTCGGCGGTAAGCCGTCGAACCGCGGCGTGATCGAATTCGGTCGCTGGCTTGACGGAGTAGGGCGCAGGTATCCGTGGCTGCCGCCGCCACTGGCCGCGCGCTACGCCCGCGCATATGGCAGCCGCATCGAGATCCTGCTGGCGCGCCGCCAGGGCATGCACGAGCTGGGCCCGCAAATCGTTCCCGGCCTGTATGCGGCCGAAGTGGATTACCTGATCGAACACGAATGGGCTACCTGCGCCGCCGACATCCTCTGGCGCCGTTCCAAGCTTGGCCTGCACGCGGGCGAAGGCAGCGCACCGCTGCTCGACGAATGGATCGCTCAGCGCACGCGGCTGGCGTGAATCCGGAAGCTCAGCTCCATCTCGTCGCGCACCACGAGCGCTCCCCCGAGCATGGACATCGGTGTGATCCCGAACGCTGTCTGCCGCAGCCTGACGCTTCCCGTTGCGGCGAGATTGTCAGGCGTGACTTCGAGGGCCGCAGGCACGTCGATGCTGCGTGTGACACCGCGCAGCGTGATTGCGAGACGCATTGTCCCCGCAGCGCCCGCAAGCTGCTGAGCGCGCAGCTGGACCACGGGGTAGCGGCCGGCCTCCAGCACGCGACCAAGCATGTTCGCGCGCGTGCCGGCGATGGCGTCAGCCGGTACCGCGCCGGGCAAGCCGGCCGTCGCGCGCGCCGCGGGCTCGTCCACCGTCATCTCATCGAGCCGGAATCCGAAGTCGGCACGTGCCTGTGAAGGAGCTGCATAACCCGAGATGTTCCTGCTGGCGATCGCATGGTCATGCCCCATCCTGGAAAACAGGCCGCCGCGACGCACCACCACAGTAATGACGGAGGCTTGCGGATCGATGCGGTAGACCGGCGCGCCGGCGGCAGCGGCTTCGCGATAGGAATCATACGGGTCGCGCTGTGCGGGCTGTAGCGACGGCGCGATTGACGCGGCGCAGCCAGCCAGCAGGAGGAGGGGAGCGAGACAGGCTTTCATGATCCAGGGATTCCGGTGGAGCGCTGATCCCTGAGTTTAACCTGTCCTTCAGCGGCCGTGAAAAAGGCCTTGTCCTTCCCAGCGGGCCGGCCCAGGTTGCAGATCCGATCGGCGCGGCGAATGACGCCGCCTGTGAGGGCGGATGCCACCCTCCAGGCCCGACCCTTCGATCAGGCGCACTCTGTGCTGGACAAAAACATGGGCGAGGCCGCACTGCACGCCCGACTCCCCGGCGACCCTTGCAAGCGCGTCCGTGATGTCGCTGGTCGCGCGTCCGGAGGTGGAAAACTCGAGGGTAAACTGCTGATTCATCGAATGATCTCCGTCCCTGGCGCCGTCATTCAACTGTCGCGGAGCGGTGGCCGTCAGCCTACCCAGTCCGCAAGCTTCTCGGCCGATTTCACCGCATCGACAAACGAGTTGTCGCGTTTCGGCAGCTTGACTTGCTTCTCGCAGAATGCGCGGATTTCCTGGCTAAAGTCTGTGCGACCCGCACTCGCCGCATGGCTAATACCGTAGAGCATCACATCGTAGTCGGACAAGCCGCCCATCGGCATCCGGACGCCTGTTTCCATCGCTTTGCCGAACAGGTTCTTGTCGTTCGCGAGATCACGCATGCATTGCCCGACCGGTTTGCGCTGTGCTTCTTCCTCGCGCACGGTTTTCACCTCGGCCGCGAGCATACCCTCGGCGCTCTCCAGCTTTTCCTTTGCATACGCACGGGCGACGTCATTCGCGCATAGCGACCTGACCAGCTTTGCCGCGTGCGGCGACGCGGCGAGGATTGCTTTGGTATCCAGGCGCGCGAGGAATGCCGGGCATTTTCCGGCGTCGAACAAGGACGGATACTTCGCGACCATGACCGCAATGTCGGGGCTGCCCAGCTCGAACGCATATGCGGCTCCCATCGGCGAAACCGGCATGCCGCCGCGCAGGAACAAATCCACGGTGCGAATATCGCCGTCAGCGATGGCGCGCTCCAGGCGAATGGCTTCCCACATGACGCCGCTGTTAAGGAGTTCCTTGCGCGGGTCGTCGCTGCGTTCGCGCTTGAAATTATCCGCCTTGGTATCGATGCGTTCAAGCGCCTGGTTGGTCTTCTGCACTTCGGCATACAGCTTTTCGCTGATTCCCATTTGCTGCTGCGCCACTGAAACGGCGCTGACATTCGAGGCCAGCACACCGCCGCCGTCGCTGGCGGCAAACGATTTCCCTGCGATCAGAAGGCAAATGACGCCAAAGACACTGACCACATGGAGCGCGTGCGAGGTCCATGGACGCGCCGGGTTCCAGATCCAGCGTGCGTCGTCCGTGTCGACTGTCATCCGGGCCCATACGGTCTCATAGAATTTCTGGCCCCGGACGGTCATCGTCGCCAGCAGGACGACCGCGGTGCACAGCGCGGCCATGCCGGCGGCGGCGACCACCACCGAACCGCCAACCGGGCTGAACACGTCGCCGACCACGCCAATGGCGGCGCTGGGCAGCGCGGCGATTGCCGCGAGCCCTTGCAGCCGCTCCTTCAACTTGATTTCACCACCACCCATAACTGCTCCGTTAGCAAAGTAATTTCGTCAACCACCTGTTGACAATTACTATACATTAACAATTCGGCAGCATCTGGATTTTTTGCGCGTGGCGCCGGGCTAAGCCACGCGCTTGTACCAGCCCTGGTGCGGAAACACCGCCTGGTAATTCGCGCCGAACGCGTCGCCTTGATCGAACTCGCGGTCGATCCCGAGCACGCCGAAACGCGACAGGCTGTCATGGAACAGCCGCAGCACGCGGCGCCGCAGCACCGGTCCGAAGTCGGGCAGGGCGCGCCGGCACACGATCAGCTGGAACTCGTTGAACGAGGCGTCCGTCACCAGGTTGTACTGCGCCCAGTTGATGCGGCTGCGCAGGTGGGCCGCCAGCACGGCATGGCCGCCGTCGACCTCGAAGTAGTCGTCGAGGTTGCCGGTGCCGCCGCTCGCGCGGTAGTTGTCCTTGCACTGCGCCATGCGCGCAAGCGGAATGGCGGCATGCTGGGCTTCGGCCAGCACCTGCTCGTTCGCCGCGGTCGCGTAGATCTCGGTGCGCGTATGCAGCTGCTCCTCGGCCAGCATGATCGCCAGCGACCACACCTCCTCGGCGCCGCCGAATTCGGCCAGCCAGATCTTCGGAACGGCGGACGCGCGCAGGCACGACGCCAGCACAATGCGCAGCTGGCGCGCCTGCTCCGGATCGTCGAACAAGGCGGCCGGCGCCACCGACAGGACGCGCAGCAGGGCTGCGCTGACGCCAGGTTCGTGCAGCACACGATCCTGCAGGCTCGATACGGTCGCAAGACCGCGCTTGCGCATCAGGCGGTACAGGCGGCGGCGGATGGCCTGGCGGTCGTAAGCCCTGAAGTCGAAGCCGTAACGCTGGAACAACGCTTCCAGCAGCAGTTCGATCTCCAGTTCTTCCGTCGCCAGCCCCGTCTCGGCGGCAGTGAAGCCGCTCAATGCAGCCACACTCGCATCAGCGACAGCAGTTGGGCCACATCGACAGGCTTGGTGATGTAGTCCGACGCGCCGGCGGCGATACACTTGTCGCGGTCGCCCTTCATGGCTTTCGCGGTCAGGGTAATGATCGGCAGCGACTTAAACTTCGGAATGCGGCGGATCGCGCGCATCGTGTCGTAACCGTCCATCTCCGGCATCATGATGTCCATCAGGACGATCTCGATGGTCGGGTCCTTCTCCAGCACCTCGATACCGTCGCGGCCGTTTTCGGCGAAGGAGACCTGCATCTGCTGGCGCTCCAGCAGCGAGGACAGCGCGAAAATGTTGCGCAGGTCATCGTCGACGATCAGTACCTTGCGTCCGGCCAGGCCGCCGTCGGCCGCGTGGATCTCGTCGAGCATGCGGCGCTGCTGTTCCGGCAGCGATGCGTGCGAACGGTGCAGGAACAGCGCCGTCTCGTCGAGCAGGCGTTCGGGCGAACGGGCATCCTTGATCACGATGGTCTTGGCGTAGCGCTTGAGCTTCGTGACTTCCTTCTTGTTCAGGTCCTTGGCCGTGTAGATCACGATCGGCAGGTCGCGCAGGGAAGGGGCCTTGCCGATCACGTCGAGCAGGTCGAAGCCGCTGATGTCCGGCAGCGTCAGGTCGAGCACCATGCAGTCGAAGTGCGAGCCGCGCAGCGCTTCCAGCGCCGCTTCGCCCGTTGCGACCGTCACGATGCGGATGTCGCTGTCGCCGATCAGCGCAACGATGGCGTCGCGCTGCGCCGCTTCGTCGTCCACCACCAGCAGGCTGCGTTTGCCGCCCAACAGGAACTTCTGGATGCGGGTGAATTCTTCCTGCAAGGTCTCGCGGCTGACCGGCTTGTTCATGTACGAGATGGCGCCCTGGCGCAGCGCGCGTTCGCGCTCGCGCAGGCTGGACATCACGTGCACAGGGATGTGGCGGGTGCTGGGGTCGCGCTTGAGGCGATCCAGCACCGTGAAACCGTCGATGTCGGGCAGGTCGATGTCGAGCAAGATCGCCGACGGCAGGTAGTCGCGCGCCAGCGACAGGGCGGAGCCGCCTTGCTGGGTAACGATGACCTTGAAGTTCTTCTCGCGGGCGAACTCGATCACGACGTTGGCGAAGCGCTCGTCGTCTTCAACGATCATCACCGACGGGTCGCCCGGCGCGATCAGCGAACGGTCGTCCATCACCGGGCTGTATCCGACCATTTGCGGATGGTCGATGGCATCGAGGATTTCGATTTCATTTTCGAAGCGGGGCGCGACCTGGTAGCTGGTCTGCGGTGGCGGCGCAAGGCGGGCTGGCCGCGGCTGGCGCGTCTGCTCGTAGTTGATGAAGCCGGCGCGGTTGTATGGCAGGTACAGCGTGAAGGTGGAGCCGCCGTTGACGATCGATTCGACCCGGATCTCGCCGCCAAGCAGTCGCGCCAGTTCGCGCGAAATCGACAGGCCAAGGCCGGTGCCGCCGTACTTGCGCGCGGTCGAGCCGTCAGCCTGCTGGAACGCTTCGAAGATCAGCTGCAGCTTGTCGGAGGCGATACCGACACCGGTATCTTTTACCGAGAACGCCAGCACGGCGTCGGCGTGCACCAGGTTCGGGTGGTCGCTGGTCCAGCCGCTGGTGACCAGCGAGATTTCCAGCGCGACCTTGCCGTGGTGGGTGAACTTGAACGCGTTCGACAGCAGGTTTTTCAGGACCTGCTGCAGGCGCGTGGTATCGGTCATCACCGCTGCAGGCAGGGCGTCGGCCAGCTCGACCGTGAAGCCGAGGTGCTTCGCTTCGGCCATGTGGCGGAAGGTGCGGTCGACGTAGTTGCGCAGCGTCGAGAAGCGGTACTCGGAGACGTCCAGCGTGACCGTGCCGGACTCGATCTTCGACAGGTCGAGAATGTCGTTAATCAAGGTCAGCAAGTCGGAGCCGGAGCCATGGATGGTCTTGGCGAATTCGACCTGCTTGCCCGACAGGTTGCCCTCCGGGTTGTCGGACAGCTGCTGCGCCAGGATCAGCAGCGAGTTAAGCGGGGTACGCAGTTCGTGCGACATATTCGCAAGGAACTCGGACTTGTACTTGGACGACAGGGCCAGCTGGGTCGCTTTTTCTTCCAGCGCCAGTTTCGCCTGTTCCACCTCGCGGTTTTTCCGTTCCACCTCGATGTTCTGCTCGGACAGCAGGCGCGCCTTTTCCGCCAGTTCCTGGTTGGTCTGCTGGAGTTCCTGCGCCAGCGACTGCGACTGGGTCAGCAGCGATTCGGTACGGCTGTTCGCCTCGATGGTGTTCAGGACCACGCCGATCGACTCCATCAGCTGGTCGAGGAAGGAGAGGTGGGTTTCGGTGAAACGGTCCAGCGATGCGATCTCGATCACCGCCTTGACCTGCTGCTCGAACAGGATCGGCAGCACCACGATGTTGTTTGGCGGCGCAGCGCCGAGGCCCGACGAGACCACGATGTAATCGCGCGGCACGTCGGTCAGCCAGATGCGGCTCTTCTCCAGCGCGCACTGGCCTACCAGGCCTTCGCCCGGCAGGAAGGAGGTTGGCAGCTTGCGGCTGGACCGGTAGCCGTAGCTGGCGATCATGCGCAGGCGCGCGTCGATCTCCTGCGAGTCCATCATGTAGAACACGCCGTGGTGGGCGGACACCAGCGGCGCCAGTTCCGACAGGATCAGCTTGGTCACCGCCTGCAAGTCACGCTGGCCTTGCAGCAGTCGCGTGAAGCGCGCCAGGTTGGTCTTCAGCCAATCCTGCTGCGCATTCTTCTGCGTCGTCTCTTTCAGGTTTCGGATCATCTCGTTGATGTTGTCCTTCAGGTAGGAGACCTCGCCGCGCGCCTCCACCTGGATCGAACGCGACAAGTCGCCTCGCGTCACCGCCGTCGCCACCTCCGCGATCGCGCGCACCTGGTTGGTCAGGTTTGCCGCCAGCTGGTTGACGTTCTCGGTCAGGTCTTTCCAGGTGCCCGCGACGCCGGACACGTTCGCCTGGCCGCCCAGCTTACCTTCGGTACCCACCTCGCGGGCGACGCGCGTCACCTCCGATGCGAACGAGGACAACTGGTCCACCATGACGTTAATGGTGTCTTTCAGTTCGAGAATTTCGCCCTTCACGTCCACCGTAATTTTCTTGGACAAGTCGCCTCGCGCCACCGCGGTCGTCACCGCCGCGATGTTACGCACCTGGCCGGTCAGGTTCGACGCCATGAAGTTCACGTTATCCGTCAAGTCTTTCCAGGTGCCGCCGACACCCGGTACATATGCCTGGCCGCCCAGCTTACCTTCGGTACCCACCTCACGCGCGACGCGGGTCACCTCCGATGCGAACGAGGACAACTGGTCCACCATGACGTTAATGGTGTTCTTCAGTTCGAGAATCTCGCCCTTCACGTCCACCGTAATCTTCTTCGACAGGTCGCCGTTCGCCACCGCGGTCGTCACGTCCGCGATGTTACGCACCTGGCCGGTCAGGTTACCCGCCATCGAGTTCACGCCGTCGGTCAAGTCTTTCCAGGTACCCGCGACACCCGGCACGTTCGCCTGGCCGCCCAGCTTACCTTCGGTACCCACCTCGCGCGCCACGCGCGTCACCTCCGATGCAAAGGAGTTCAGCTGGTCGACCATGACGTTGATGGTGTTCTTCAGTTCGAGAATCTCGCCCTTCACGTCCACCGTGATCTTTTTTGACAAGTCGCCGTTCGCCACCGCGGTCGTCACGTCCGCGATGTTTCGCACCTGGCCGGTCAGGTTGCCCGCCATCGAGTTCACCGAGTCGGTCAAATCCTTCCACGTACCCGCGACGCCCTTCACCTGCGCCTGGCCGCCCAGCTTACCCTCGGTACCCACCTCACGCGCCACGCGCGTCACTTCCGATGCGAACGAGGACAACTGGTCCACCATGACGTTAATGGTGTTCTTCAGTTCGAGAATCTCGCCTTTCACGTCCACCGTAATCTTCTTCGACAGGTCGCCGTTCGCCACCGCGGTCGTCACCGCCGCGATGTTACGCACCTGGCCGGTCAGGTTCGACGCCATGAAGTTCACGTTATCGGTCAAGTCCTTCCAGGTGCCGCCGACGCCAGGCACGTATGCCTGGCCGCCCAGCTTGCCTTCAGTACCCACCTCACGCGCCACCCGGGTCACCTCGGACGCGAACGAGCGCAGCTGGTCCACCATGACGTTAATCGTGTCCTTCAGCTGCAGGATCTCGCCGTGCACGTCCACCGTGATCTTTTTCGACAAGTCGCCGTTCGCCACCGCGGTCGTCACTTCCGCGATGTTACGCACCTGCGACGTCAGGTTGCCCGCCATCGAGTTCACCGAGTCGGTCAAGTCTTTCCACGTACCCGCCACGCCCTTCACCTGCGCCTGGCCGCCCAGCTTGCCTTCGGTACCCACCTCGCGCGCCACGCGCGTGACTTCGGACGAGAACGAGGACAGCTGTTCCACCATCGTGTTCGCAGTCATTGCCGCGCGCAGGTACTGGCCCTTCAGCGGATGGCCGTCCACTTCCAGCACCATCGTCTGCGACAGGTCGCCTTTCGCCACCGCGCCGATGACGCGCGCCATTTCCGTGGTCGGGCGCACAAGGTCGTCGATCAGGGTGTTGACGGAGCTGATGATCGTGGCCCAGCTGCCGACCATGTTCGGCACCGCGGCGCGCTGCGTCAGGCGGCCTTCGCGGCCCACCACGCGCGACACTTCGGTGACGGTTTTGACCATCTTCTCTTTGGTCTCGATGATCTCGTTCAGGGTGTCGGCGATCTTGCCGGACACTCCCGTCCAGTCGGATGGCATGCGCACGGAGAAGTCGCCTTTTTTAAGCGCCATCAGCGTGGCTAGCAGGAGCTTTGCATCAAGCTCTTCGGCCATTTCGGTCATGTTGTTCATCGACTATGTCCTCGTTTTCTGGGAGTGGAAAGGTTGGCCCGGGATGGGGCCCGGTGCGATTTTGGGGGAATCCGGGTGCCGGCTTGTTCGAGCAGCGCGAGCATCGGCGCCGCCTGCAGGGCAGGGCTGAATAATTCGCCATGATACTCGTCGCATCCGAGCGAATTTAAAACGGCTAGCTGGCCGTTGGTAAGCACGCCCTTGGCGAGCACGCGCAGCCCGAGCGCGCGCGAAAGATGCACCAGCGCCGCCAGCATGTCCTCGCCGCCAGGCTCGCCGATTGCGCTCACAAACGACGAGTCGATCCGCAGCGCCGCGAAGGGCAGGGTGCGCAGCAGGCCAAGGCCTGGGCCGGCGCCGGCGCTGCCGAAGTCGTCCACCACCAGGCTGACGCCGCCCTGGTGCAGTGCGTGCAGCGCATGGTCGGCGTCGCGCCGGCCTGCCAGCATCTGCTCGGTGACCTGCAGTTCGAGCGCGCCGGCCGGCAGTTTGCAGGCGCGCAGCCGGGCCAGCACTTGCTGGGCAAGCGCGGCGCTGACGCCAGCCGACAGCAGCCGCACCGACATCGGCGGCGCCGGCAGCGGCGCGGCCGAGCCGCGCCATTGCGCCGCTTGCGCGCAGGCCTCGCCGATGGTCCAGGCATCGACCCGTTCGAGCAGGCCGCGCTCGGTCACCCCGCTCACGTGGTCGCGGGCCTCGACCAGGCCGTGGCGCGGATGGCGCCAGCACAGGTGCGCGTCGATCCCGCGCAGTTCGCCGTTGGCGACGCCGGCGCGCGGCTGGAAGGCCAGCTCGAATTCGCCGTTGTCGAGCGCGTGCTTGAGTTCCCTGGTCCACAGCGCGCGTTCGGTCTCGCGCGCGTTGAGTTCTTCGCGGAAGAACTCGATGCCGCCGCGCTTGTTCTGCTTGGCGTAGTACATGGCGCGGTCGGCGTTGCGCATCAGTGCCGCGGCGTTGCCGGCATCCTGCGGGTACAGCGCGATGCCGATGCTGGTGCCGGTCTGGACGCCGTGGCCGTCGATGTCGAACGGGCGCGCGTGGGCCACGCTGATCTTGCGGGCGACGCGGGCGGCGTTGGCGGCAGCGCCTTTACCCTCCAGCAGCACGACGAATTCATCGCCGCCCAGGCGCGTCACCACGTCCGACACCCGCACCGACGCCAGCAGGCGCGCGGCGACCTGGCGCAGCAGTTCGTCGCCGGCCTGGTGGCCGAGGCTGTCGTTGACCTGCTTGAAGCGGTCGAGGTCGAGGAACAGCAGCGCGCATTCGCCCTGGTGGCGGTCGCAGGTGGCGACGGCGTGTTCGAGCTGCTGGATCAGCGAGCGCCGGTTGACCAGGCCGGTCAGCGCGTCGCGGATCGACAGGTCGTGGGCGCGCTGTTCGGCCAGTTTGCGTTCGGCGACTTCCTGTTCGAGTTCGGCGTTGATGCGCTTCAGGTCCTGCATGCGCTGCACGCGCAGGTCCTGGTTGAGCAGCGACAGTTCGGCGGTCTTGGCGCGCAGTTCGAGGTTCTTGCGGGTCAGGTCGACGAACACCGCGACCTTGGTCTGCAGTACCTGCGGGATCACCGGCGTAAACAAGTAGTCGGCCGCCCCGGACTGGTAAGCCTTCAGGCGGTGCATCTCGTCGGCGTAATAGGCGGTGATGAAGATGATCGGGACCGAACTGCTGCGCGGGTGCGAGTGGATCGCTTCGGCGGTCTCGAAGCCGTCCATGCCGGGCATGTTCACGTCCAGCAGGATCACGGCGAATTCGTGGGTCAGCACTTTGCGCAGCGTTTCGTGACCCGAGGTAGCCGTCACCAGCTCGTAGGGGTTCTGGTCCATTGCAGACGTCAACAGGCTTTCGAGCGCAAAAAGGCTCGCCGCGTCATCGTTGACCAACAATACTTTCGGGATCTGCACGCCAGACTGGACCTGTAAGGTTTGAAACGCCACTTCGCCGCAGGGTCGAACAATACTCGAGTGCGCTCCTTCGTCAAGAGGGCGCGCTATGAATACGAAGAGTATGCCACGAAAGGTTTAACAATTTTACATGTGAAATAACATACCAAGACTTAATAGCCTACATGAATCAAAATTTCCTCGACGCACGTTTCACGACCCGCGAACCCTGCGGCGTTGCGCGAAAACCACGGGCGAGTGTAAATGCGTGAGCGAGCATATGCAGAATCTACGACTTGTGCTTTCAGGAAATGTATGCTTGCGAAGGAAAAGCCGCGATTTGTGGAACGGGAGCATGATCCTGGGGTTATTGGCCATTGAGTTTCGGTTATGCTTGGACTAGCATCCCGGACTAGAAGTATTTATCAGGCATGTTTTTGGAGAGGTTTCATGGTTGAAATGGACCAGCTGACACGGTTGTTGGGGTGCAAGGACGAGGCCGCCTGGCGCGAGACCCTGTTCGCGCTCGCCAGGCGGCAGGGGTTCGACCAGGTGCTGTATGGCGTCGTGGGCTCGCGCCAGGAAAAGCTGGAGTCGGCTTTCGTGCAGAGTAATTATTCGAGCAGCTGGCGCGACCGCTACGACGCCGACCGTTTGCATTATGTCGACCCGACCGTGACGCACTGCCTGGCTAGTTCGCTGCCGATCATCTGGGAGCCTGCTACCTTCAGCGGCCCGCGCCAGCAGGAATTTTATGAAGAAGCCTGCGGCCACGGCATCCGTTCCGGCATCACCTTCCCGATCCACGGCCCGAACGGCGAGTTCGGCGTGGTCAGCTTCGCCTCGGACGCCATTCCCGATCCGCATGAGGCGGTCCACGCCATGGCCGGGCTGTCGCTGATCCGCGATTATGCCTTCGAATCCTCGCGCAAATTCGTCAGCCCGCAGCTGCCGCCGGAGGAGCGCCCGCGCCTGACGCGGCGCGAGCTGGAGGTGCTGAACTGGGTCATGGTCGGCAAGTCGTCATGGGAAATCTCGAAGATCACCAACTGCTCCGAAGCCACGGTTAATTTTCACATTGGTAACGTGCGCCAGAAGTTCGGCGTCAGTACCCGCCAGCAGGCCCTCGTGAAGGCCATCGGCATGGGCATCATCACCCCGGAAGATCACCATCGCTCAGCTTGCCGTTGAGGTAGAGCTTGACCAGGATTGCCACCGGCGCCGGAATCCCGAGGCCGGTCTCGAAACGGCTGCCGCTTGACTGGGTCACGCCGAACCGTCCCCAAAACTTCTCCTGGCTCTCGCGCTTGCTGATGCGGAATCGCTTCAGTTCGCTGCTATGCAGTGCACCGGATCCACTGCTGCTGTCGTCGGAAACGGTGCGCTGGTCCATGTCCCGTTCCTGATACGTGAAATCCTGATTCATTCTGCATTCCTTTGTGAAAAAAGGCAGTATTCCACCTTCGGCGTTCCCAGCCACCTAGCAATCCTGATAGTTATCAAATTATCGAATCTGCATGATTCTTTTATGCGCGCTGCATAAATTTTCGATAGCGAGGTGACACCATGGCACTGCAAATTCGTATCGCGGCACGACGTGATTTCAAATCCAGGGACTTGTGGGAAATGCATTCCCTGCGGGCCAAGGTCTTCAAGGACCGGCTTGGCTGGGAGGTTCCGGTGCTGAGCGGGATGGAGATCGACGGCTACGACGCACTCGAACCGATGTACATGATGATCCGCGAAGCAGGCGGGCCGCTGCGCGGCTGCTGGCGCCTGCTGCCGACCGACGGGCCGTACATGCTGAAGGATTCGTTCGCCCAGCTGCTGCACGGCCAGCAGGCGCCGCACCACCCGCGCATCTGGGAACTGAGCCGCTTCGCCATCGAAACCGAAAACAGCGGTCCGTTTGGCTTTTCCGAGATCACGATGGAGTCGATCGCCGAAGTGATCGCCTACGGCTACCACGAAGGCATCGACCAGTACGTCACCGTGACCACCACGGCGATCGAGCGCATGCTGCGCCGCGCCGGCGTCGTGACGCGGCGCTTCGGCGAGCCGTTGAAGATCGGGATCGAGACCGCGGTGGCCCTGTACGTTGACGTCGCCGCTACCCACGAAGCGATGGCAGAACGGCGCCGGATGGCGTCGTAGCGGGGCGCTCGCCCGGCGGCCAATGCGGCGCCGGACGGCGCGCGCAGGTGCGCCGCGCTTACTTCAGTTGCTTAAGCAGGAAGGAATACGTCAACGCCCACATCTGCGCCTGCTGGTCGTTGTTGGCCGCGCCGGCGTGGCCGCCCTCGGTATTTTCCCAATACAGCACGTCGTGGCCCTGTTCCTGCATCTTCGCGACCATCTTGCGCGCATGGCCGGGATGGACCCGGTCGTCGCGCGTCGAGGTGGTAAACAGCACGCGCGGATAGCGCTTGTCGGCGAACACGTTGTGGTACGGCGAATAGCGCGCGATGTAGCTCCACTGCGCCGGATCGTCCGGGTCGCCGTATTCGTCCATCCAGGACGCACCTGCCAGCAGCTTGTGGTAGCGCTGCATGTCCAGCAGCGGCACCTGCGACACCACCGCGTTGAACAGGTCCGGACGCTGGGTCATCACGGCGCCGACCAGCAGGCCGCCGTTACTGCCGCCCATGATCCCGAGGTGGCGCGGGCTGGTCACCTTGCGGCGGACCAGGTCCTGGGCCACCGAGATGAAGTCGTCGAACGCGCGCTGGCGCTGGTCCTTCAGCGCGGCCTGGTGCCAGCGCGGCCCGAACTCGCCGCCGCCGCGGATATTCGCCAGCACATACACGCCGCCCTGGGCCAGCCATGCTTCGCCGGCCACCGAACTGTAGGAAGGCTTGAGCGACACTTCGAAACCGCCGTAGCCATACAGGACGGTCGGGTTCTTGCCGTTCATCTTCGCGTCTTTGCGCATCACGACAAAGTACGGGACTTTGGCGCCGTCCTTCGACTTCGCCTCGAACTGGCGCACCGTGTAGGGCGCCGCGTCGAAAAAGGCCGGCATCGACTTGAGCAGCGCGCGGCGGTCGTCGCCAACCTGGCCGAGGTAGAGCGTGGTCGGGGTCAGGAAGTCGGTGACGCTCAGGAAGTACTGGTCCGAGGCGATCGAATCGACCGCCGTCACGCCGAGCGCGCCGAAGGCCGGCGCGTCGACCGCGCGGCGCTGCCATTTTCCGTCGACGTGGCGCAGTTCGACCAGGCGGTTGCGGACCTTGTCGAGTTCATTGACCAGCAGCGCGCTGCGGGTCACCGCCACGCCGTCGAGCGAGCGGGTGGGCGAGGGCGCGAACAGCACCTCGAATTCGCGCCCGCCCTTCATGAAGTCCCTGAAACCGGTCGCCAGCAGCGCTCCCTGGGGATAGGTGGTGGCGCCGACGGTCCAGTCGGAGCGCAGCTCCAGCACCAGCTGGTCGCGCACCGTGTAGGCGTTGGCATCGTCCGGCTTGGGGACGCGTACCAGCTGGCCGCCTTCGCGCACGAACATCTCGCTGGTGTAGAAGGTCACCTGGCGTTCGACGAATTCATTCTCGTGGCCCGGCGTGAAATCCTTCCAGCCGCTGGCGGCCAGGTCGCCGGTGTTCGCTTCGTACACCAGGCGGGCGTCAAGCAGCGGCGCGCCGCGCTTCCATTCCTTGACGATGCGCGGGTAGCCGGAAGTGGTCATCGAGCCGGGGCCGAAGTCGGTATTGACAAACACCGTGTCGCGGTCGATCCAGCTGGCGCCGCCTTTCGCTTCCGGCAGCACGAAGCCGTCCCTGACGAAGCTGCGGGCTTTGAGGTCGTATTCGCGCACCACATGGGCGTCGCCGCCGCCGCGCGACAGCGCGACCAGGCAGCGCTCGCCGCTCGGCTTGAGGCAGGATGCCCCGGCCCACACCCAGTTTTCTTTTTCGTCCCTGGCCAGCAGGTCGACGTCGATCACGGTTTCCCATGCCGGTTCGGGCTGCTGGAACGATGCCAGCGTGGTGCGGCGCCAGATGCCGCGCACGTGGGTGGCGTCGCGCCAGAAGTTGTAGGCGTACTCGCCATGCATGGTCACGAACGGGATGCGCTCCCTGGCGTTGAGGATGGTCCTCAGGCGCGCGTGCAGGGCCGGGAAGCGCGCTCCCGCCTCCAGCTCCTTGCGCGCGGCCGCGTTGCGCTGTCCGACCCACGCCAGCGCGCCGGCGCCGTCGACTTCTTCCAGCCACAGGTATTGGTCGGCCGCGGCGGACGGATGTTGCGCGCGCGCGCCAGCCAGCGCGGCCAGTCCCAGCAGGATCCCGGTTGCCACTTTTTTCATGGTTGTTCTTTCAATTTTGCGATTTTTCGTTCTGGCAATATGCACCCGACGGAACAGGTCGTCAATCCCGCCGGCGTGCGGATTTGCTACAGGCCGCCTTGGTTCGGACGCGGCATTAATAGTATGCTTCGAGATACATCATTACACGGGCGCAACTGAGCCCGGACCGAGGCAGCCTCCAATGAACGATGCGATTCCGCGCAGCATACGCAATCCGGTGACGGGTGGTGCGGCGTCGCGCGCGCTGCTTCTTGGCGCCGGCCTGGTGCTGTCGATGATCGTCGGCGCGCTGCTGTACATGGGCGCGCTGCGGACCGCCGATGCGGACGCACGCATGCGCTTCGACGGCGTGGCGCGCAGCGCGCAGTACGCGCTGTCGGCGCGGATCAAGACCTATGCCGACGTCCTGCGCGGCATGGCGGCGGTATTCCGCACCCACGCCGCGCCGCTGACCCGCGTGCAGTTCCACGACTACATTTCATCGCTCGACCTGGCGGCCAACTATCCCGCCATCGAAGGCGCCAGCTACGCCGTGCACGTGACCGATGCGCAGCGCGAGGCCTTCGTCGCGTCGGTACGCGCCGACCGTAGCGTGGCGCCGGAGGGCTACCCGAATTTCGACATCACGCCGCCCGGCCGCCGGCCCGACTACTTTGTACTGACCTATATCGAGCCGATGGCCATGCTGGCCGAGAAATTCGGCACCGATATCGGCGCGCGGCAGCCGGTTTTCAAGGCGCTGGAGCGTTCACGCGACACCGGCCAGCTTGGCGCGTCGGGACATCCGATCCTGGTCAGCAAACCGACCCCGCATATCGGCCTCGGCATGCGCATGCCGGTGTACCGCACCGGCGCACCGCTTGACAATGTCGAAGACAGGCGCCGCGCTTACCTTGGCTCGGTGGGGGTCAGTTTTGCCGTGCCTGCGCTGATTCACGGGACGCTCAACGAACTGGCGGTCCCTGGCGTGAAGCTGTCCTTGTACAGCGCCACCACGCCGGGCGTCGGCACGACGCAAATCGAACCGGGCGACACCCTGCTGTTCAACGACGCCGGCGCCCTCGGCACGGCCGAACGCGACCAGTACGTCGAGGCGGTGCTGCCGGTGGACTTCAACGGCCTGAAATGGAAAGCGCAGTTCAGGGTCAGGAAGAGCGACGTGTATACGACCTTCGACCGCTACTTCCCGCAAGTGGCGCTGGTGACCGGGTTTGCCGGCACCATGCTGATCTACGCATTCTTCTTCACCCTGTATTCGTCGCGCCGCAGCGCCGTCGAACACCGCGCGCTGCTCGATTCGGTCCTCAACAGCGTCGACGCGCACGTGTATATGAAGGACCGCGAGCGCCGCTACATCTACGTCAACGCCAGGACCGCCGAGGTGATGGGACGTCGCGCCGAGGAGATCATCGGGCTGCGCGACGCCGACCTGATGGGGCAGCGCCAGGCGGACATGTTCTGGGAACAGGACCAGGCGATCTTCGAGCTTGGCGTACGCCAGGCCGGGCAGGGCGAGTTCGTGCGGCCCGACGGCGAAGTGCGCCAGCTGTGGACCGTGAAGGCGCCGGTCAAGGTCGACGGCCAGGTCGCCGCCGTCATCGGCCTGTCCACCGACGTCACCGAGCTGCATGAGCTGAAAGCGCAGGCCGATGCGGCCAACCGCGCCAAGAGCAACTTCCTGTCGAACATGAGCCACGAGATCCGCACGCCGATGAACAGCATCATCGGCATGTCGCACCTGGCGCTCAAGTCGGTCACGCATCCGAAACAGCGCGATTACCTCGAGAAGATATTCCACTCGAGCCAGCACCTGCTGGGCATCATCAACGATATCCTCGATTTCTCCAAGATCGAGGCCGGCAAGCTTGACCTGGAAGTGCTCGACTTCGACATCTGGACGCTGATGCAGAACATCTCGGCCCAGCTGGGCGACGTGGCCGCGCACAAGGGGCTGACGCTGGAATTCGACATCGCACCGGGACTGTCGCACCAACTGCGCGGCGATCCCTTGCGCCTCGAGCAGGTGCTGCTGAACTTCACCAGCAATGCGATCAAGTTCTCCGAGAACGGCGCGGTGCGCATCTGCGCGCACCGGCTGGAAGAGAACGAGGGCGAAGTGTTGGTCCGCTTCGAAGTGCGCGACAAGGGCATCGGCATGAGCGAGGATGAACTGGCGGACCTGTTCCAGTCGTTCCACCAGGCCGACCCGTCGACCACGCGCAAGTACGGCGGCACCGGCCTCGGCCTCGTCATCAGCAAGCAGCTGGCGGAGCTGATGGGCGGCGACGTCGGCGCCGAGAGCGTGCCGGGCAAGGGCAGCACCTTCTGGTTCACCGCGCGGCTGGGCAAGTGCGCGACCTTCCTGCCAAGCGGGCCGCAGCAAGTGCAGCAGTCGGTGCTCGACGAGATCCGCGACGCGTATATCCTGCTGGTCGAGGACAACCCGTTCAGCCAGCAGGTCGGCCAGGAGCTGCTGGAGGACGTCGATGCGACGGTCGTCATCGCCAACAACGGCAAGGAGGCGATCGACATGATGCTCAAGGAGCGGTTCGACTGCGTGCTGATGGACGTCCAGATGCCGGTGATGGACGGTTTCGAGGCGACGCGAATGATCCGCTCCGACCCGCGCATGTCCGACACGCTGGTGATCGCCATGACGGCCAACGCCGGCAAGGAAGACCGCGAGCGCTGCATCGAGGCGGGCATGGACGAATTCGTGACTAAGCCGATCGCGCCCAACCTGCTGTTCGAGACCATCGCGCGCTGCCTGGCGTCGCGGCCGCGCCGGCTGGGACGGCGGCGCGCGCCGCAGCCGGCCGCGCAGGCGCCGACGCGCATGACGGCGGCGCCGCTGGTATCGATCGATCCGGGCATGCTCGACTTGGGCGCGCTGTCGACGACGTTCGGCGGCAACCCGGCCAAGATGCGCAAGTACGCCTTCATGTTCCTCGACTCGGCGCGCGACGGCCTTGCCGAACTGGGGCAGGCGCTGGACCGCGCCGACGGCGAGCGCGTCTCCGACCTCGGGCACCGGATCAAATCGTCGGCGCGGGCGGTTGGTGCGACCAGCTTCGGCCAGCTTTGCCTGGCGCTTGAGACAATGCGCGGGAACTACGAACCTGACCATGCGCGCGACCTGGTGGCGCGCATGTATGCGCTGCTCGAACAGCTGGAGCGCCACATCGCGCAGGAGCTTACCGTGACAGAGGAAGATGGCGTTTAGGAGGGCGGGCACGCTTCCGCCGCCGGCGTAAAAAGAGTATCCTGTGCGGTCCCGTCCAATCGCCACACCATGCCTTCACCCGTAACGCCCGGCCTGCTCATTTTGCACGGCAACCAGATGGAACAACTGCGCGCCGCCGTATTCGGATGGCTGCGTAACAATCCGCTCGCCCCGCTGGAGCCGGAAACCATGCTGGTGCAGTCGAATGGCGTCGCCGAGTGGCTGAAGATCGCGCTGGCCGAAGAACTGGGCGTGTGCGCCGCCACCCGCGTGGCGCTGCCCGCGCGCTTTTTGTGGGAGGCTTACCGCGGCATGCTGGGACGCGAGCGCGTCCCGAGCCAGTCCCCGTTCGACAAGGGCCCGCTGACCTGGCGCCTGATGCGGTTGCTGCCGTCGCTGCTGTCCGATCCTGTATTCCAGCCGCTGTGCCATTTCCTCGGCGACGGCGACCCGGAGCGCCGCCTGCAGCTGGCCGAGCGCCTGTCGGACCTGTTCGACCAATACCAGGTGTACCGCGCCGACTGGCTGTCCGACTGGGCCGCCGGGCGCGACCAGCTGCGCAACGCGCGCGGCGAAGCGGTGCCGCTGTCGCCCGACCAGCGCTGGCAGGGACAGCTCTGGCGTGCGGTGATCGACAGCGTGCCGGAACATATGCGCGGCACCGGGCGCGCCACCATCCACGAACAGTTTGTGCAGGCCAGCGGCCAGGGCCTCGCACCGTCCGGACGGCTGCCGCGCCGCGTCGTGCTGTTCGGCATATCCGCCTTGCCGTACCAGACCTTGCAGGCAGTGGCCGCGCTGTCGCGCTACACCCAGGTGCTGCTGGCGGTGCCGAATCCGTGCCAGTTCTACTGGGGCGACATCATCGAAGGGCGCGACCTGCTGACCGCCGCGCGCAAGCGCCAGGGCGCGCGCGCCGGCGTCGACCTGTCCGCCATCCCGCTGGAAGAAATGCACGCGCACAGCCACCCCTTGCTGGCAAGCTGGGGACGGCAGGGCCGCGACTTCGTGCGCATGCTCGACGAATTCGACAGCGGTGAACAGGAGCGCTTCGAGAACGTGCGCATCGACCTGTTCAGCGAAGGCGAGGGCGCCAACCTGCTGGCCCAGGTGCAGGCCGCCGTGCGCGACATGGTCCCGGTGAAGGACCATGAACGCGCGCGCCCCGGCGCGGATGACCGTTCGATCGAATTCGCGATCGCCCACAGCGTGCAGCGCGAGGTCGAGGTGCTGCACGACCAGTTGCTGTCGTGGTTCGAGCGCGACGCCGCCTTGCGCCCGCGCGACGTGGTGGTCATGGTGCCGGACATCGACACCTTCTCGGCGGCGATCCACGCGGTGTTCGACCAGCACAAGCGCAGCGACCCGCGTTTCATCCCGTTCGAGATTGGCGACGTCAAGGACCGCAGCGTCAATCCGCTGCTGGTCGCCGTCGAATGGCTGCTGCGCCTGCCGCAGCAGCGTTGCCGCCAGAGCGAAGTGCGCGACCTGCTCGACGTTCCGGCGGTCGCGGCGCGCTTCGGCCTCGATGCCGCCGACCTGCCGACGCTGGGACAGTGGATTGAAGGCGCCAGCGTGCGCTGGGGGCTGGACCAGGAGCACCGGGACGGTCTCGGACTGGGTTCGGCGGGCGAACAGAATGCGTGGATCTTCGGCGTGCGCCGGATGCTGCTCGGTTACGCCAGCGGGGCGGGTGCGAACTTCCGCGATATCGAGCCCTACCCGGAAGTGGGCGGGCTCGATGCCGCGCTGGCCGGGTCGCTGGCGCAGCTGATCGAAACGCTGCTGGAGTGGCGCGCCGTGCTGTCCTCCTCGCGCACGCCGCGCGAATGGGGTGAGCGCGCGCGGGCACTGCTCGCCGCCTTCTTCAAGCCCGAAGACGAGGGCGACCGGCTGAGCGTGGCGCAGCTGAACGACGCGCTGCAAGGCTGGCTTGAAACCGTCGAGAACGCGGGCTACGACGAAAAAGTGCCGCTGGCGGTGCTGCGTGAAGCGTGGCTCGGCGCACTCGACGAGCCGACCCTGAACCACCAGTTCGTGTCCGGCGGCGTGACCTTCTGCACCTTGATGCCGATGCG
Source organism: Massilia polaris (assembly GCF_012927275.1). Lineage (GTDB taxonomy): Bacteria > Pseudomonadota > Gammaproteobacteria > Burkholderiales > Burkholderiaceae_D > Telluria_A > Telluria_A polaris. Next base: position 523,424 of record NZ_JABBGG010000001.1, read on the forward strand.
CGCGGTGCCTTTCCGCGTGGTGTGCCTGCTCGGCATGAACGACGGCGACTTCCCGCGCCGCGCGCGCCAGGCCGACTTCGACCTGCTGGCGCTGCCCGGCATGGCGCGGCCCGGCGACCGCTCGCGCCGCGACGACGACCGTTACCTGATGCTCGAAGCCGTGCTGGCGGCCCGCGACAAGCTGTATATCAGCTGGGTCGGGCGCAACGTGCGCGATAACAGCGAGCAGCCGGCGTCGGTGCTGGTGTCGCAGCTGCGCGACTACCTTGGCGCGGGCTGGGAAGTCGATCCGGATGCGCTGACCACCGTGCACGCGCTGCAGCCGTTCAGCCGGCGCTATTTCGAGGAAGGCGGCTTGCTGACCTATGCGGGTGAATGGCGCGCCGCGCACGGCGCTGGCGGCGGCGAAGGCGAGCAGGCATTGCCGCCGTACGAACTCGAGTCCGACTACCGCCTGAAGCTGCGCGAACTCGCGGACTTCCTGCGCCAGCCCTCGCGCCATTTCTTCCGGCGCCGCCTTGGCGTCTCGTTTGCCGAACCTGACCTGCTGGGTGAGGACGAAGAACCGTTCTCGCTCGATGCGCTCGAACGCTACTTCCTCGAAGACAGCCTGCTGGACGATGGCAGCGAACAGGAAGCGCGCGATGACGTGCAGGCCGTACTGGAGGCGCGCGCGCAGCGCCTGGCGCGCGAAGGCGTGCTGCCGATCGGCCTGGTGGGCGAGCTTTGGCAGGAGCAGCTGGTCATGGGGCTGGTGCCGGTACGCAGCGCGTGGCTGGGGCTGTGTTCGCGTTTCCGGGACGACGCGCCCAAGCTCGCGTTGAGCCTCGATTTCGACGGCATCCATCTTGACGACTGGATCGACAAGCTGCGCGCCGGTGAAGGAGGGACAGTCTGGCTGATGCAGATGTCCTCGCGCGTACTGAATAAAAAGCGCGCGCTGCGCGGCGACAAACTGATGGGCGCGTGGCTGCGCCAGCTGGCCGCTGCCGCCTCCGGCGTCGAAGTCACAGGCTACCTGGTCGGGCGCGACGCGATCGTGACGATGGCGCCGCTGGACCAGTCGCTTGCGCGCACCCAGCTTGGCGCATTGGTCGCGCTGTGGCGCCGCAATCTCGACAAGCCGCTGCCGGTGGCCTGCAAGACCGCGCTGGCGCTGGTCCAGGGCGGCGACCCGCGCGCCACCTACAACGGCGGTTTCGAACTGAGCGGCGAAGTCGCGGACGAGTGCCTCGCGCGTTTGTGGCCGGACTTTGCGGCGCTGGCCTCCGAACCGGAATGGTTCGACTGCGCCCAAACGATGTACGGGCCGCTGGCCGAATGGATCGAACAGCACGTCCAGGTCCAGGCGCTCGATAAGGATGAAGCATGAAGCTTGAAGCGCTTACTTTTCCGCTGCACGGCTCGCGCCTGATCGAAGCCAGCGCCGGCACCGGCAAGACCTGGACCATCGCCGCGCTGTACCTGCGGCTGGTGCTCGGGCACGGCGGCGCCGATGGCTTCGCGCGCCCGCTGCTGCCATCCGAGATCCTGGTGATGACCTTTACGCGCGCCGCGACGCGCGAGCTGTCGAACCGGGTGCGCGAGCGCCTGGTCGAAGCGGCGGCGTATTTCCGCGGCGAGCGTGAACTGGACGATCCTTTCCTGGCCAGCCTGGCCCAGGCCTGCGACAGCAATGGCGGGCGGCAGCTTGCCGCGCACCGCCTGGTGCTCGCGGCCGAGACGATGGACGAGGCGGCGATCTTCACGATCGACGCCTGGTGCCAGCGCATGCTGCGCGAGCACGCGTTCGACAGCGGCAGCCTGTTCGACGAAGAGCTGGTCAGCGACGAGCAGGCGCTGTTCGAGGACGCGGCGCATGACTACTGGCGCCAGAACGTCTACCCGCTCAAGAGCGAGGCGCTTTCCAGCCTGCTGGACTGCTGGCCGAATGTCGGGGCGCTGAAGCAATCGGTGCGCGAGCTGGTGCGCCGGGTCGAGCTGCTCGGCCCATCGTCCGGTGAATCGTTGACGGGATTGATCGCGCGCGTGCAAAGCGAGCAGCAGGTGGCGCTCGCACAGCTGAAGCAGGGCTGGTTCGACCGCGCCAATGACATGGAACGCTGGATCGCGGGCCAGCGCGACGCCGCGCCGAAATGCTTCAATGGTAACAAGCTGCGCCCGGATTCGCTGGTCAAATGGTTCGACGCGCTGCGCGCCTGGGCCGGCGACCCGGTGATGCTGATGCCGGACCTGAACGACACCGCGTGGCACCGGCTGACGCCGGACGGCATCATCGACGCCTGCAGCAAAGGCTTTATCGCGGACGTTCCCGGGTGTTTTGAATTCACCACAGCGCTGTGGGAGGCGCTGAAGGCAATCGATCCGCTGTCGCACGCGCTTTACCGCCATGCGGCAGCCAGCATCGCGCTGCGCATGGCGGAGCTGAAGCGGCGCGGCCGCCAGTTCGGCTTTGCCGACATGCTCGACCGCCTGAAGGCGGCGCTGGAAGGCCCGAATGGCGCAGCGCTGCGCAAGCGCATCACCGACCAGTTCCCGGTGGCGATGGTCGACGAATTCCAGGATACGTCGCCCGACCAGTACCGCATTTTCAACCTGCTGTACCGCGTCGCCGACAACGACAGCGGCCACGGGCTGTTCCTGATCGGCGACCCGAAGCAGTCGATCTACGGCTTCCGCGGCGCCGACATCCACAGCTACCTGTCCGCGCGCACCGCGACCGGCGGGCGCCATTACCAGCTCGGGACCAACTACCGTTCGACGGCCGCGCTGGTGGAGGCGGTCAACCGCCTGTTCCTGCACGCCGAAGGGCATGGCGATAACTGCGGCTACGCGGCCGGCGCCTTCCGCTTCCGCAAGGGCGACGTCAACCCGCTGCCATTCGATGCGGTCGGCGCAACCGACAAGTCGCAGAAGCTGGTTGGCGTCGACGGGCCGTACCAGGCGCTCGCGGTCTGCTGCACCGAGCGCGACGACCTGCGCGCCGACGACTACCGCGACTTTTTTGCGCACCACTGCGCCGAGCATATCGTCGGCGTGCTGAACGACCCGCAGGCCGGGTTCGACGAGAACGGCACGTTCACGCGCCTGGTCCCGGCGAATATCGCCATCCTGGTGCGCGACCGGCGCGAGGCCGCCGCGATCCGCAATGCGCTGGCCCGGCGCAAGGTCGCCAGCGTCTACCTGTCCGACAAGGACTCGGTGCTCGACAGCGACGAGGCGGCGGACCTGCTGCGCTGGCTGCACGCGGTCGCCAATCCCCTCGACGGTTCGCTGGCGCGGGCGGCGTTCGCTACCCGCACCGCCGGCCTGCCGCTGGCCGAGCTGGCGCGCCTGTCGGCCGACGAGCTGGAATGGGAAGTGCGCGTCGAGCAGCTCAAGGCGCTGCACACCGTGTGGCAGCGCCAGGGCGTGCTGGCCATGCTGCGCCGCCTCATCCACGAACTTGGACTGCCTTCCGCCCTGCTGCGCGAGGCGGGCGGCGAACGCCGCCTGACCAACCTGCTGCACCTGGCCGAGCTGCTGCAGTCGGCCAGCAGCCAGCTCGATGGCGAGCAGGCGCTGATCCGCTGGTTCGCCGAGCAGGTGGCGGGGCAGGGCGAGAGCAGCGACGAGCGCGTGCTGCGCCTCGAGAGCGATGCCGACCTGGTCAAGGTGGTCACGGTGCACAAGTCGAAAGGCCTTGAGTACCCGCTGGTGTACCTGCCGTTCGCGGTCACCGCGCGCAAGACCGACCGCCGTCACCGCAGCTTCTTCGAATTCGTCACGGCCGACGGCGTGCGCCGCATCGACCTGGCGCTGTCGGACGAGGCGTTGAACGCGGTCGACCGCGGCCGTATCGAAGAAGACCTGCGCCTGCTGTACGTGGCGCTGACCCGGGCGCGCCACTTCCTGTGGCTGGGCGTGGCTGCCGTCGCCGCGCCAAAAGGCGGGACCAACCGCCTGCACGATTCGGCGCTCGGCTACCTGCTCGGTGGCGGCAATCCGATAGCCGCGGCCGACCTGCGCGCTCATTGGGAGCGGCTGCGCGGCGATACCGAGGCGATCGAGCTGCATACGCTGGACGCGCCGGGAGGCGTGACGATGCTGGAGCGCGCCGATGTGCGTCCAGGCCTGGTCGACGCCGCGCTTTTCGACGGCGACTTCGAGCGCAACTGGTCGGTCGGTTCGTTCACGTCGCTGACGCGCCAGACCAGTGCGGCGCCGATGCGCGCGCAGGAAGAAACGCTGCTCGAAGAAACCGATGCGACGCCGCTCGTTCGCACTGAAGACGCGCCATGGCACCGGTTCCCGCGCGGCTCCGTGCCCGGTAATTTCCTGCACGAGCAGCTCGAGTGGATGGCGCAGGAAGGCTTCGCCGTCGTCGATGACGCCCATTTCGCGGCACGGCTCGCGCAGCGCTGCGAACGCGCGGGCTGGGCCAACCGCCAGGACGACGCCATCGCCTGGCTGCGCGAGGTAGCTATCACAACGCTGCCGCAGCTTGGAGTGCCGCTGTCGGCGCTAACGAGCGTGCTGCCCGAGATGGAGTTCTGGTTCCCGAGCGACCACCTGCGCTCCGGTGAGCTGGACCGCCTTTGCCGCACGCACCTGCTGGGCGACACCTCGCGGCCTGTGCTGCCCGAGCGCCAGCTGCACGGCATGCTGAAAGGCTTTGCCGACCTGGTATTCGAACATGAGGGGCGCTACTGGGTGCTGGATTACAAATCGAATGCACTGGGACCGGGCGATGCCGCCTATACGCGCGCGGCAATGGCAGGCGGGATGGCGGCGCACCGCTACGACATCCAGGGGGCGATCTACATGCTTGCACTGCACCGGCTGCTCAAAAGCCGCCTGGGCGACGAGTACGACCCGGCACGCCAGCTAGGCGGCGCGATCTTCCTGTTCCTGCGCGGGATTGCGAACGAGAAGACGCGCGGCTGCTACCTGATCGAACCTGACATCCAGCTGCTCGACGGGCTCGACGCCTTGCTCGGCGCACCGGAGACCGCATGAAGAACGATATGCCGCAATCCGAACTTTGGAACCAGGTCGCCGTCCTGACCGAGGCGGGCGAGATGCGCCGCCTGTCCGGCGTCTTCGCGCGCTTTGTCGCGTCGCTTGGCAGCGGCTCGCCCGCGCTGATGGTCGCCTGCCTGGTGCTGTCAGAGCTCGAAGGGCGCGGCCACAGCTGCCTCGTGCTGGACGACCTCGCTGCCGGGCCGCACGCGCTGCTGGGGTGGACCGCCGACCAGTGGAATGAACTCGCTGCCGCAGCCGGAACACTGCCGCGCACTGCCAGGGGATGGGGCGAGCAGCTGACCGCGGCCGAACAGGTCTGGCATGTGGGCGATTTCGACTTCGACCAGCCGCTGGTGCTCGATGGCGGCCGCCTTTACCTGCGCCGCTACTGGCGCGATGAGACGCTGGTGGCCGAAACGATCCGCACCCGCGCCGCGCAGGTGCGCGAAGTCGACGTGCTGAAAGTGCGCGAGGAGGTCGGCACGCTGTTCGCCTCCGGCCGGCGCGACCAGGCGCCCGACTGGCAGAAGCTGGCGTGCACGATCGCACTGCGCGGGTCGGTCTCGATCATCACCGGCGGACCGGGCACCGGCAAGACCTACACGGTGGCGCGCCTGATCGCGCTGCTGTTTGCGACCTCCGGCGACGCCCGCCACCTGCGCATCGCGCTGGCTGCGCCGACCGGCAAGGCGGCCGCGCGCCTGAAGCAGTCGATCGACAAGGCGCTGGGCGAGCTGGCCGACAAGGTCGGCGATGCGCTGCCCTTGAAGGAACTGGCCGCGCGCATGGGCGCGGCGCGGACCCTCCATAGCCTGCTCGGCGCACGTCCCGACACTCGCTCGTTCGCGCACAACAAGGGCAACCCGCTCGACGTGGACGTGCTGATCGTCGACGAGGCCTCGATGGTGCACCTTGAAATGATGGCCAGCCTGCTCGACGCGCTGCCGCCGCACGCGACGCTGGTACTCCTTGGCGACAAGGACCAGCTGGCGTCGGTGGAGGCGGGCGCGGTGCTGGGCGATCTGTGCCACGATGCCCAGGCCGGCGGCTATACGCAGGCGACGCTGGATTACGCGCTGGCCGCGAGTGGCGAAGCGATTCCTCCTGATTACACCGGAACCGGCGGGCCGCTGGTCCAGCAGACCGTCATGCTGCGCCACAGCCGCCGCTTCGGCGGCCCGATCGGCCAGCTTGCGCTCGCGGTCAACGCGGGCGATGTCGAGCGGTCCCACGAGGTGCTGCGCGCCGGCGACAGCGCGGTCGAGTGGATTGAGCACGCCCTCCAGCACCATGTGGTGCAACTGGCGCTGGACGGCTACACGCCTTACCTGTCGGCGGTTGCGGACGGCGGCGGCTCGGGCGATGAGGCCTGGATACGCGGCGTGCTGCACCGGTTCGAGGCGTTCCGCATCCTGTGCGCGGTGCGCGAAGGCGAGTGGGGCGTTGAAGGACTGAATGGCGCGATCGAGCAGAAGCTGGAAAGCGGGGGACTGATCCGCCGCCGCGGCGAATGGTACGTCGGGCGCCCGGTGATGGTGACGCGGAACGACTATGGCACCGGCGTGTTCAACGGCGATATCGGCCTGACCTTGAACGACCCGGCGCGGCCAGGCTCGTTGCGCGTGTACTTCCTGGAAGGCGACAGGGTGCGCAGCGTGCTGGCGACCCGGCTTCGCAACGTGGAGACGGCGTATGCGATGACGGTCCACAAATCGCAGGGATCGGAGTTCCGCCATACGGTGATGGCGTTGCCGCGCGACGGCAAGATGCTCGCGCGCGAGTTGGTCTACACCGGCATTACACGCGCGAGTGAGAAGTTCACCCTGGTGTCTCCCGCCAGTGCCGTGCTGGGGGAGGCGATCTTGCGCAGGACGCAGCGCGCCAGCGGATTGCGCGAACTAATCGCGCGACCATAAAAAAACCGGGACCCGTCCCGGTTTTCTTATCCGCGACCGCTTTAACGGCGGCGGCGCTTCTTTTGAGCGGCGGTCTTGGCGCGTTTGCGCATGGAAGGCTTTCGCACCGACGCTTTTGCCATCACCGGCGACTCGCCGCCGTTGATGAAGCGGCGGATGTTGAGCGCGTCGAGCACGCGCGACGAACTTGATTTCGCATTCAGCATTACCAGCGTGGCGCGCTTGCCCGCAGTCGTGATGCGCATGATCAGGCAGCGGCCCGCTTCTTCGGTGTAGCCGGTCTTCGACAGGCCGATGTCCCAGCCCTTGGCGCCGACCAGGCGATTGGTGTTGCGGAAGCCGACGCTGCGGCCGTTAATGTTGATCATGTCCTTCGCATCGGTGGTCATCTCGACGATGGTCGGATAGGCGGCGGAAGCCGCGGCCATCTTGACCAGGTCCCCGGCGGTCGACTTGTTCGCCGGCGACAGGCCGGTCGGCTCTTCGATCACGGTCTGGCTCATGCCCAGCGAACGGATCTTGGCGCGGACCGCCGCCTTGAAGCCGGCAGGGCCGCCTTCAAAGGTGCGCGCCAGCGATGCGGCGGCGCGGTTATCGGACGACATCAGGGCCAGCTGCAACACGTCGCGGCGGCTGATCTTCGAGCCGACCGGAACGCGCGAGGTGCTGTGCTTGAGGGTGTCGACGTCGCGCTGCTGGATCGCGATCATTTCATCCATGTCCTGGTTGGCGTCGAGGACCACCATCGCCGTCATCAGCTTGGTCAGCGACGCGATCGAGACGACGCGGTCGGCATTTTTTTCGAGCAGTACCTTGCCGGTGCCGTCTTCAATGACGAGCACCGACTGCGATCCGAATGGCACCGCGAAGGCGGCTGCCGAGACGGACATCAGTACGCTGGCGAGAATTTTTCTGATCATTGTTTGTGACTTGTTCTTCATGTAAGTAGTGAGCGTCGGCGCGCGGGGGATGCGCACTGGAAAAACGCGTATAGCTGTGGAGCAACTACTCTAAGGGCGAAGATATCACCAAGGATGAGTGGTGTCTATGGCGCACGAGCCAAAAGCGGCCTGAACAGTAGAATTCATGTGGTTAATTTCTCTTAGGCAAAGGCTAAGATAGCGGAAGGGCAAGCGGTGTCAGTACAAACCGCTGCTTGTAAACGCTGTCATTCCGGGCATTGCCCGAAATGACTTCCGGGCATTGCCCGGAATGACGCTTGAGACTGAAGTGGTTTATTTGGTCTGGTAGATCTTGTCGAACTCGCCACCGTCGTCGAAGTGCTTCTTCTGCGCCTGTTTCCAGCCGCCGAATACCTCGTCGACCGAGAACAGCGCGATCGGCTTGTAGTTCGCTTCGAACTTCTTGTAGACCGCTTGCGAACGCGGACGCAGGAAGTGTTTCGCGCCAATGGTCTGTCCCTGTTCCGAGTACAGGAAGTTCAGGTAGGCAGTTGCCTGCTTGCGTACCCCGCGGCGGTCGACCACTTTGTCGACAACGGCGACCGGCGCCTCGGCCAGGATCGACGTGGCTGGATAGACCACCTCGAAATCGTCGCCGAATTCGCCGCGTACCATCTGTACTTCATTCTCGAACGTCACCAGCGCGTCGCCAATCTGGCGCTGCGTGAACGTGGTCGTGGCGGCGCGGCCGCCGGCGTCCAGGATCGGGACGTTTTTGAAAATGCGGGTCACCAGGTCGCGCGCCTGCGCTTCGGTGCCGCCCTTTTTGATGACCGAGCCCCACGCCGCCAGGTAGGTGTAGCGGCCGTTACCCGCCGTTTTCGGGTTCGGGATCACCACTTTGACGCCCGGCTTGGCCAGGTCGTCCCAGTTCTTGATGCCCTTCGGGTTGCCCTTGCGGACCAGGAACACCATGGTCGAATAGTAGGGCGCCGCGTTGTTCGGGAACTTCCTGGCCCAGTCCTTGGCCACCAGTCCGCGGTCGGCCAGCATGTCGATGTCGTTGGCCTGGTTCATCGTGACAACCGAGGCTTCCAGTCCGTCCGCTACCGAACGCGCCTGCTTGCTCGAACCGCCGTGCGACTGCTTGATGTTGACGGTTTCGCCAGTGGTTTTCTTGTACTCGGCGATGAAGGCCGGGTTGATTTCCTTGTACAGCTCGCGGGCGACATCATAAGAAACATTCAACAGCTCGGGGTCGGCGGCACTGGCGCTGAACGGGAGGATCATGGCGCCGAACGCGAGGGCGAGGATTCCGCGGCGGACGTGTGCGTTGTTTTTGGTTTGCATGATTACAATGTGCCTCTATTGTGGAAACAGAACTGCATAGTCTAAAATCCTCAGCGAAAACGGAAGTATTCTTTCGTCATATGCTTAGATGGCATAGTGTGGACTGGCGTTCTGCCACCGGGTAGTCGTTCCGCCGCAACGCTCAAGCGCGGGTTTCGATGTATAGTCGTGTTTCATGCGGTTTGAACGGCGGCAATGATTTTTGCCCGGTATTATTTTTCTTGAATGCATATGGGTATTGAGATTCGCACTGCTGTACCGGAAGACGCCACTGCCGTGTGTGCTGTCCTGCGCCGTTCGATTATGGAATGCTGCGCGGAAGACCACCAGAACTGTCCGACCATCCTGGCTTCGTGGCTGGGCAACAAGACGCCCGAGACCGTGGCCACCTGGTTCACCACGCCGAGCAACTTTACCCTGGTCGCCGTCTGCGAAGGCGAAGTCGTCGGCGTCGCCTTGCTGACCCAGGCCGGTAAAGTCTCCCTTTGCTATGTCCTGCCCGAGGTAATGCATCGCGGCATTGGGAAATCCTTGCTGTACGGGCTGGAAGACCGGGCCCGCGACTGGGGCATCAGCGTCATTAAACTCAAGAGCACGGTCAGTGCGCGCGACTTTTATGCGCGTAACGGCTACATTAACGGCGGCAAGGAAATGTCCTGTTTCGGCCTCGAATGCGATTTCTTCTGGAAGAACCTGAACGAACCCGTTACCGACGCCGCCGCCGCAGGCAAGCGCTTCTGCGGCTGCACCGGCTAATAAAACACCATACTAATAATACTAAAGATGCTTACTCGCAGAGACTTCCTCCACCGCGGCCTCGCGGCTGCCGGCGTGCTGTCGGTGCCGCTGGTCGGCGCCTCGAAGGCCATCGCGGCCACGCCCGCCACCGACATCGCCCCGCCGCCCGACCTGTTCGACGCCCAGGCCCTCGACATCGATTTCTGGCTACGCCCGCGCATCCTGAACGTCACGCGCCCGGCCAGCGGCGAAAAGGCGAAGCTGCTGTACTGGAAGGACGGCGAGGTCATCGACTCGGCCTACCAGGAGCTGTGCCACCTGATGCGCGACGTCAACGGCAAGGAAACCGCGCCGATCGACCCCAAGCTGTTCGACACGCTGTGGGGCGCCCAGGCCTTCATCGAACGCTACGGCATGGTGCAGCCGCTCGAAATCCTGTCCGGCTACCGCACGGCGAAATCGAACGCGCGCCTGATCGAGCAGGGCATCCCGGCGGCACGCCAGTCGCTGCACCTGCACGGCAAGGCGGCCGACGTCCGCATCGCCAGCCTGAACCCGGAAGTGCTGGGCGAGCTGGTGCGCAGCTTCCGCCAGGGCGGGGTAGGCTTCTACTACCGTGCCAGCGCGAGCGGCGGCTGGATCCATGCCGATACCGGCGTCAAGCGCAGCTGGAAAGGCTGACGCGCGAGCTGGCGAAAACTTGTGCCCTTGTTTGCTGTCGTAGCTGTATGCCACCGCGTCGGTGGCCATCAACAGGAGGCAACAATGGCAACGATGAACGCACCTGGCATGGAGCGCCGCCATATTCCCGAGCGCCGCAGTACGGCAACCGCTGAGCGCGGCACTTACCTGAACGCGCTGGACTGGGCCGCAACTGTCCTGATGATTGTAGGCGGTCTCAACTGGGGACTGGTCGGCGCGTTCGACTACAACGTCGTGGCGGCACTGTTCGGTTCCGACAGCCCGCTGACACGCCTGGTGTATGCCTTTGTCGGCATCGCAGCGCTGTACGGCGCCTACATGGCCGCCCGGACCGCCGTCGCGCGACCGCTGCCGCCGGGTATGGAATAAGCTGGCGCCGGGGCAGCGACGCCGCAGGGCGCCTCCTGCCCCGCTGTCATTCGTACGAGTAGGGCCGGACCGGCACGCTGTCGCGCCGCTCCTTGTCGAGTTCGGCCAGGTTGGCCTTGTGGTCCCACCAGATGTACCAGCCGCGCAGCTGGTTTTCCTCGGTGTGCGGATGCGCGGCGATGTAGCTGTTGAGGAATTGCTCGTATTCGGACACATAGCCGCCGTGGCCGACACGGTAGGTCTCCTTGCGTGGTTTCATGGCGTCCTCCCTCCATCTATATTGGACTGGGAATCCGGGCAACAAGTTCGGCATATACGGCAGCTGGGAAATGCCGTAGCATACGGGCCGTTGTCGATTATTTTCAGGATGCAATGAAGCCAGAACCACAGATTGCCGCGCCGGACGGCGAGGCCAAGCCGCGTTTTCGTCCGCGCCCGTGGGTTCACCTGGAAACGCCGCAGGACGTCGAGCTGTGGATCGAAGAACATAACCAGAGCCTGCAAGAAAACATCGGCCCGCAGGAGGCTGGCTACGGCGTCTGCTTCACGCTCGCCGAAGGCGGCAACATCTACATGCATACCGGCGCCGACGCCATCATCCTCGACGTCGACCTCGACGCGCGCTGGGTCGCCCCGCTGATCGTCGCCGCCACCCATGCCGAAGAACCGCAGTCCCAGCTCTGGGTGCTGCCGGACGACAAACTGGTCCAGCTGATCATCGGCCTGTCCTGCCTGGTAGCGAGCACGACCCTGGTGGTTGGCCATTATTTTGGCTCACGCAACCGCAAGATGGGCTACGCCTGACCCTTGCTTTGGTGCACATTGACGATTTTTCGGTTATAAAGCCAGACTCAGCTATTGTTTAGAAATGGTGAACGCATGATCCCGACCCGCCGCCGCGCACTGCTCCTTCCCGCCGTCCTGATGGCCGCCACGCTGGCGTTGCCGGCCAGGGCCGCCGACTTGCTCGAGACCGTCAAGGCGCGCGGCACGCTGCGCATCGCGATGGAGGGCACCTATCCGCCATTCAATTTCAAGGACCCGAAGACGGGCCAGCTGGCGGGCTACGATGTCGACGTCGCCAAACTGGTCGCCGCGAAAATGGGCCTGAAGCCGGAGTTCGTCACCACCGAATGGAGCGCGATCCTTGCCGGACTGGGCGCCGGTAAATACGACGCCATCGTCAGCCAGGTCGGCATCAACGCGAAACGCCAGGAAGTCTTCGATTTTTCCGAACCGTACACGTACTCGAATCCCCAGCTCATCGTCCGCAAGAACGAGAAGGCCAGTTACGCCAGCCTGGCCGACCTGAAGGGCAAGAAGCTGGGCGTGGGGCAGGGCAGCGTCTACGAGCAGCAGGCCAAGGCGGTGGCCGGGATCGAGGTCAAGAGCTATCCGGCCGCGCCGGAAAACCTCCAGGACCTGGCGGTCGGCCGCATCGACGCCGCGCTCAACGACAGCCTGATGGTGGCCTACCTGCTGAGCAACTCGAAACTGCCGATCAAGGCCGGCGCGCGGGTGGGCCAGGCCGAGCGCATGGGCATCCCGTTCAAGAAGGGTAACCCGCGGTTCAAGGCGGCGCTCAACAAGGCGCTGCACGATGCGTCGGCCGACGGCAGCCTCAGGCAGGTCTCGATGAAGTGGTTCGGCAGCGACGTGTCGCGCCCGGCGAAATAAGCCGTGACGGAATTGTTCGAGCTGCTGCGCGACGCCGCGCCCGTGATGCTGACGGGCGCCGGCTACACCCTCGTTTTCGCGATGGCGGCGATGATCGGCGGACTGGCGATCGGCTTTCCGGTCGCCGTAATGCGCATGGCGTCGCTGGCCGTGGTGCGCTGGCCGGCCTCGCTGTACGTCAGCATGATGCGCGGCACCCCGCTGCTGGTGCAGATCTTCGTCATCTACTACGGCCTGCCGAGCGTGGGTGTCGAGTTCGATCCGGTGACCGCCGGTGTGCTGGCGCTGTCGCTGAACTCGGGTGCATATCTATCGGAGAGTTTGCGCGGCGCTATCCAGAGCATCAGCCAGGGCCAGTGGCGCGCCAGCTTCAGCCTCGGGCTCGGCTACTGGCAGACCTTGCACCACATCGTCATGCCGCAGGCGCTGCGCGTGGCCGTGCCGTCGATGAGCAATACCTTGATCAGCCTGATCAAGGACACCTCGCTGGTCTCGGTGATCACCGTGACGGAACTGATGCTTGCCACCAAGGAAGTAATCGCCACCACCTTCCAGCCGCTGCCGCTCTACATTGCCGCCGCGGTCATCTACTGGTGCCTCAGCCTGGCCTTCGAAGCGCTGCAACGCAAGGCCGAGCGCCGCCTCAACCGCGCTCACTGATTACTCAATTCAACAAGCGGGATCAATGAACCCTGCTCGACAGGTTCTGCGCGCGCATGCTAGTCTAACCTTTGCTGCAACAGGGCCTGATGTGCCATGCGAGGTGAAATGGATAACGACCATGATTCGGCGACCGAGGCAAACGAACGGTCACAAGACCCTGGCGAACGCGCCCAGCGCGAGCCTGTCCGTTACCCGGACCGGTCCTTTGCCGCCGCGCCGTACGCCTCGCGCGCCGGCATGCTGTTCGTCGATCCCGCTCCGCATTATCCGCTCGAGCCCGTGGTCGACGTCAGCGGCGTCACGGTAGCACGCCTGCGCCACGAAGAAGTGCAGGGCTATTACAACGAGCTGTATTTGCTGGCGCCGGTCGGCTACTTCGTCGTCGCCTTCGACCAGACCATCCTGCAGGCGAACCTGGTCGGCGCCGGGATGCTCGGCATCGAGCGCTCCAATACCCGCGAGCACCGGCTGCGCACGTTCGTCAGTCCGGCCTACCTGTCCGACTTCGACCACTTCTTCAGCGGCGCCATTAACAGCACCACCCCGATCCAGTGCCGGCTCCAGCTCGGGCAGGGCGCGGGCGAGCTGGTGCAAGTGACGCTGCTTGCCAGTGCCGACGGCAGCGGCCAGGCCTGCCGCGTGGTAGTCGAGCGGGCCGAAGGCAAGCTGGCCGCGCTGGAACGCAGCGAGGAGCGCTTTCGCCGCATCGTGCACAGCGCCGAGGAAGGCATCTGGGAGATCGACGCGCAGTCGGTCACCACCTTCGTCAACCCGAAGATGGCCGCCGTGCTCGGCTACGCGATCGAGGAAATGCTGGACCGGAGGCTGGTCGACTTCATGGACGAGGAGGGGCGCGCCATCCTCGAGCGGAACATCGCGCGCCGGCAGCAGGGCATCGCCGAGCGCCACGAATTCAAATTCCTGCGCAAGGACGGGCGCGAGGTCTGGACCGCGATGTCGACCAACCCGATCTTCGACGCCGCCGGCACCTATCTCGGCGCGCTGGCGCTGGTCACCGATATCACCGACCGCAAGGCATCGACCGAATTGATCTGGCAGCAGGCCAACTTCGACCAGCTCACCGGGCTGCCGAACCGCCATATGTTCGTGGACCGGCTACGCCAGGAAGCGCGCAAGGCCGACCGCAACGCCGCCTTCCTCGCGCTGCTGTTCGTCGACCTCGACCACTTCAAGGAAGTCAACGACCGGCACGGGCACGCGGTGGGCGACGCGGTACTGTCGGAAACGGCGCGCCGCATCGCAGCGTGCGTGCGTTCGACCGACACCCTCGCGCGGCTAGGCGGCGACGAGTTCACGGTGATCCTGTCGGCGCTGGACCATGCGGGCAGTGTCGAGCGGATCGCGCAGGCGATGATCGCCGCGCTGTCGCTGGCGTTCGAGGTCGGCGGCCAGCGCATTTTTGTCTCGGCCAGTATCGGCATCGCGCTGTATCCGCCGGACGGGCGCGACCTCGACGAACTGCTCGCGTGCGCCGACCAGGCGATGTACTCGTCCAAGGCCGGCGGGCGCAACCGCTTCAGCTACTTCACGCCGGACCTGCAGGAAGCCGCGAAGGCGCGCCAGAGCATGGGCGCCGACATGCGCGCCGCGATCGCCGCGAAGCAGTTCGAGATCCTGTACCAGCCGATCATCTCGCTCAGTTCGGGCGCGGTGTACAAGGCCGAGGCGCTGCTGCGCTGGCGCCATCCGACGCGCGGGCTGCTCGGGCCTGCGGAGTTCATTCCGTTTGCCGAGTCGAACGGGCTGATCGTCGAGATTGGCGACTGGGTGTTCCGCGAAGCGGCGCGCCAGGCGCGCGCGTGGCAGGCGGCGATCGATCCCTCGTTCCAGGTCAGCGTGAACAAGTCGCCGGTGCAGTTCCGGCGCGACGCGGACATGTATGAAGGATGGTTCAAGTATCTGGAGGAGCTGGGGCTGCCGCGCCAGAGCATGGTGATCGAGATCACCGAGAGCATCCTGATGCAGGGCGCCGACCAGGTGCTGGAGCGGCTGAAGCACTACCGCGCGATGGGCCTGCAGGTGGCGCTGGACGATTTTGGGACGGGGTATTCGTCGCTGTCGCACCTGAAGCGCTTCGATATCGACTATGTGAAGATCGACCAGTCGTTCGTGTCGCAGCTGGAGATCGATGACGGCGACCTGGCGCTGTGCGAGGCGATCATCGTGATGGCGCACAAGCTCGGCTTGAAGGTGGTGGCCGAAGGTGTCGAGACGCCGGGGCAGCGGGAATTGCTGGTCGATGCGGGCTGCGATTACGCGCAAGGATATATGTTCGCGCACCCGATGCCGGCGGCGGAATTTGCGGTGATGGCGCACGAGTCGCGCAGGCGAATCGGCGGATGATCCCCACAGCGGCGGATAAGGGTGAAACCCGCATCCGCCGAATACCTATGGTTTTGGCGCAATCCCCAGCCCGCCAAGGAAGGCGCGAATTTTCTCGTACGCTCCAAGCTGCTGCTCCGCGGTGAACCCGCCATGCCCGCCGCCCGTGATCGTCATGAGCTCGTTCTTCACCCCGGCCTTGTCCAGCGCCTTGTGCAAGCGCGTCGCGTGCGCATACGGCACCAGCGGATCGGCGTCGCCATGAATGGTCAGCACGGCCGGCCCGCCGGCGCGTACATGGCTTAAAGGCGACAGCTGCGCCGCCAGCGCCATCCGCCCCGGCATGCTGCCGAACCAGGCCACCGCATACGAGCGAATGTTCGGACCTTGCAGCATGTCCGCCAGATCGGTGATCCCGTACCAGTTGACCACCGCCGCCACCTTCGGCGCAGCGTTGACATACGGCCCGCTCCACGCAGGCTCGTTGGCCGCGCACTGGTTGGTCATCTCCGAGTCAGGCTTGATCAGCCCTGTGGTGAGCGCCAGCTGGCCGCCCGCCGAGGTGCCGGTGACAACCACCTTGCCCAAATCGAAGTTGTAGCGCTTGGCATTGCGTCCCACCCACTGCAGCGCGCACAGCGCATCTTCCACCGCGGCCGGCGCCAGCGCCGTCTTCGCCAGCCGGTACTCGATGTTCACGACCGCGAAGCCCATCTGCATGTAGGGCAGGGCAGTCAGCGCCGCGCCTTCGCGCGAACCGAATACCCAGCCGCCGCCATGGATGTTGACCAGCACAGGCAGCGGCGCAACCGGCTTGGCGGACGGCACGTAGACGTCCAGCTTCAGGTCACGTCCGCTGACGCTCGCATAGGTCTGGCCAGCATGCACGTCCCACCCGTGATCGAGCAGGACCGCGGTGCGAAAGCCGTCATCGGCAGCCAGCGCAGGGACGGCGCACACGCCGATAAGCATCGCCGCGAACCGGCGCGCAAAGAGGGTCGACATGGCCACCCGCTTACATGTTCGGATAGTTAGGGCCGCCGCCGCCTTCTGGCGTGACCCACACGATGTTCTGTGTCGGATCCTTGATGTCGCAGGTCTTGCAGTGCACGCAATTCTGCGCGTTGATCTGCAGGCGGTCCTGGCCTTCGTCGGTCTTGACGAATTCGTAGACGCCCGCAGGGCAGTAGCGCGCTTCCGGACCGGCGTACTTCGCCAGGTTGACGCTGACCGGGATATCGGCATTCTTCAGCGTCAGGTGCACCGGCTGGTCTTCCGCGTGGTTGGTGTTCGAGATGAACACCGACGACAGGCGGTCGAAGGTCAGCTTGTTATCCGGCTTCGGGTACACGATCGGCGCGTAATTCGCGGCCGGCTTCAGGCACTCGTGGTCGCCGTAGTTGCGGTGCAAGGTCCACGGCGCCTTCCCGCGGAACAGGATCTGGTCGATACCCGTCATGATCGAGCCGAGATACAGGCCCTTGGACAGCCATGGCTTGACGTTGCGCGCCACGTGCAGTTCGTCGTGCAGCCACGACTTCTCGAACGCGGCCGGGTAGGTCGACAGCTCGTCGTACTGGCGCTGTTCGCCGAGTGCCGCGAACACCGATTCAGCGGCCAGCATGCCGGACTTGATCGCGGCGTGGCTGCCTTTGATGCGGCTCATGTTCAGGAAGCCGGCGTCGCAGCCGATCAGCGCGCCGCCCGGGAACACCAGTTTCGGCAGCGACTGCAGGCCGCCCGCGGTGATCGCGCGCGCGCCGTACGAGATGCGCTTGGCGCCTTCGAAGAAGGTGCGGATTTCAGGGTGCGTTTTGTAACGCTGGAATTCCTCGTACGGCGACAGGTACGGGTTCTCGTACGACAGGCCGATCACGTAGCCGACCACGACCTGGTTGTTCTCAAGGTGGTACAGGAAGGAGCCGCCGTAGGTGTCCGACTTGAGCGGCCAGCCGGTGGTGTGGATGACGAGGCCCGGCTTGTGCTTGGCCGGGTCGATTTCCCACAGTTCCTTGATGCCGATGCTGTACGACTGCGGGTCCTTGCCTTCGTCGAGCTTGTATTTGGAAATCAGCTGCTTGCCGAGGTGGCCGCGCGAACCTTCCGCGAACAGCGTGTACTTGGCGTGCAGTTCCATGCCGAGCTGGAAGTCGCCCTTCGGATTGCCGTGGTGGTCGACGCCCATGTTGCCGGTAGCGACGCCCTTGACCGAGCCGTCGTCGTTGTACAGGATTTCGGCGGCCGCGAAGCCAGGGAAGATCTCGACGCCCATCGCCTCGGCCTGCTGTCCCAGCCAGCGCACCACGTTACCGAGCGAGATCACGTAGTTGCCGTGGTTCTCGAAGCAGGCCGGGACCATGAAGCCAGGGGTCTGGTAGGCCTTCTTCTCGGTAAGGAACAGCACGCGGTCTTCGGTCACTTCGGTGTTCAGGGGCGCGCCCAGCTCTTTCCAGTTCGGGATAAGCTCGGTCAGCGCGCGCGGGTCCATCACGGCGCCCGACAAAATATGGGCGCCAAGCTCGCCGCCTTTTTCCAGCACGCAGACGCCGACTTCCTTGCCTTGTTCGGCCGCCAGCTGTTTGATTTTGATTGCCGCGGACAAGCCTGCCGGGCCGCCGCCGACGATCACGACGTCGTACTCCATCGCTTCGCGTGGGCCGTATTGTTCGATAAGGTTGATAGGCTCTGTCATGGTCTGATCAAGGGTAGAAAAAATTTAAGCACGAGTGTGCGGCTTTTTGGTGAGGATTGCAACGTTGGCGGCATTTTACGGGGTTTATTAGACGCAGTAATCTAATCCTGATAATTTGTGTAATGATTATGCTTTCAAAAAAACATCCGACAGGGAGCAAGTCGTGGGCATCGAAGTAAATTTTGAAGGAAAAATTGCACTTGTCACCGGTGCCTCGAGTGGCCTCGGTGCGCGCTTCGCCAAGGCGCTGGCCGGGGCAGGAGCGCAGGTCGTACTGGCTTCGCGCCGGGGCGACCGGCTCAAGGAACTGCGCGCCGAGATCGAAGCCGATGGCGGCGCCGCCCACGTCGTGACGCTCGATGTGACCGACCTCGCCAGCATCAAATCGGCGCTGGCGCACGCTGAAACGGAAGCCGGCCCGATCGACATCCTGGTCAATAATTCAGGCGTCTCAACCACCCAGCGCCTGCTCGATGTCACGCCCGAAGACTATTCCTATGTGATGGACACCAACCTGCGCGGATCGTTCTTCGTCGCGCAGCAGGCGGCCAAGCGCATGATCCAGCGCGCCAAGGGCGACCCGAAAAAGCAGCACCGCATCATCAACATCGCGTCTGTGGCTGGGCTGCGGGTGCTGCCGCAGATCGGCGTGTATTGCATGAGCAAAGCCGGCGTGGTCCAGATGACCAAGGCGATGGCGGTGGAATGGGGCAAGTACAACATCAATGTGAATGCGATCTGCCCAGGCTATATCTCGACCGAGATCAACGAGGAATATTTCGCCACCGAGCAGGGCAAGAAGCTGATCGACATGCTGCCGCGCAAGCGTCCGGGCAAGCCGGAAGACCTCGACGGCCTGCTGCTGTTGCTGGCTGCCGAAGAATCGCACTTCATCAACGGCGCGATCATCACCGCCGACGACGGCATGATGGCGCAATGACGCGCAAGCTCGTTCACACGATGCGGATGCCGATCCGCTGGGGCGACATGGACGCGATGGGCCATGTGAACAACACCGTGTACTTCCGCTATATCGAGCAGGCGCGCATTTCGTGGTTCGACGAGATCGCGTGCACGCCGAATCCGGAAGGCGAAGGGCCGGTGATCGTCAATGCGCACTGTTCGTTCATCAAGCAGCTGAAGTATCCGGGCGAGATCGAGGTGGCCACCCTGGTGGGTCCGCCAGGCCGGTCGAGCTTCGAGATGCATCACGAGATCCGGCTGGTCGGCGCGGACGGGCAGGCGGGTGCGCTGCATTCGGAAGGCGGCGCCAAAGTCGTCTGGGTTAATTACCCGGCCGAGAAATCGGCGCCGCTGCCGGCTGGCTTGCGGGAGCTTCTCGGAAGCGAGTCCTAACGGCTCTCCGGCGGTGCCAGCACGGTATCCCTAAAGCGTATTGGATTTAATCCTGCCGTCGTGCGAGAATTGTTTCGTACCAACGGTGGCGGTATGAATAAATCGACGGCAATAGCCTTGACCATGCTGGTTGGCATCCTCGCGGTGGGCGTACCAGTCTGGCTTGCAGTTGAAGAATCAGGACGCCAGGGGCTGGCAGCTGAGACCGCGCGTGCCCTTAGTTACGCACGGGAAATCATGCGGCGTTCCGATGCCACGGTGGAACAGGTGAACAGCGGCATTGCTAACCTCGAACGTACACCCGCCGGCGAACAATGTTCCGACGAAAACCTGGCACGAATGCGGCAGATCGACCTGGAGTCCACCTATATCCAGGCAGTCGGCTATCTGGACGAAGGGCGCATCGTGTGCTCTTCGCTTGGCCGCGACAGCAAAGACATGGTGCTTGGACCGCCGGATTTCGTGACGCCGATCGGGGCAGTTATCTATAAGGACGTCCGGTTCTCCTTCGCTCAAAAAGAAACATTCGTCGCATTCGGGCGCAATGATTACGTCGCCATCATCCATCGGGGCCAACCGATCGATATCACGACCACCGAAATCGATGTGTCCCTCGCTGTCTTCTCGCTGTCGGATTCGGCGCCACTGACTTCGCGCGGCTTCATCAGTCCCGACTGGGTCAAACGATTAGGCGCACGAACGGAAATAACGTTCGTGGAAAGCGGGTATGTCGTGGCTGTCATGAAGTCGGCGCGCTTCCGAACCATTACCTTGGCCGCTGTCCCGATTGAATACCTCAATTCGCGTACGCGGGAGGCGGCGTGGCGGCTGGTGCCGGTCGGTGTTATTGCAGGCGGCGTGCTTGCGGCGGCGGTATTCATGCTCGCAAGCATTCAGCTTGCCATCCCAGCCGCAATAAAGACAGGGCTGAAACGGGGCGAGTTCTTCCTTCATTACCAGCCTCTCGTGGACCTGCAAACGGGGCAATGGGTTGGCGCCGAGGCCCTCGTGCGCTGGCAGCGGGCAGAAGGGGAACTGGTCCAGCCCGATTTTTTCGTTCCCCTTGCCGAAGAAAATGGCATCATCGGCCTGCTGACGCATCAGGTGTTTGAGCTCGTCGCGCGCGATACCGGCACGTTCCTGAGCCGCCATCCGGAATTTCACATCGCCATCAACTTGTCCGCTGCCGATATGCAGTCCCCCGAGCTGCCTGGCCAGCTCGACCGTTTGCTGAAAACGACGGGTGCGACCACCCGCAACGTCATCGTCGAGATAACCGAACGCAGCCTGTTTAACCCGGCCCTGGCGCGCCGCGTGACGCATGACATCCGCGCCTTGGGATACGGCATCGCCATCGACGACTTCGGGACTGGCTATTCAAGCTTGTCCTACCTTGAGACGCTCGAGGTCGACTATCTGAAGATCGACAAGAGCTTCGTCGATGCGATTGCCACCGACGCGCCGACCAGCCATGTGGTCCAGCACATCATTGAAATGGCCAAGAGCCTGAAGCTGCGCATGATCGCCGAAGGCGTGGGGACGGAGGCGCAGGCCGAATTCCTGCGGCAGCGCGGCGTCGAGTTCGGGCAGGGATGGCTGTTCGGAAAGGCGATGCCGTTCGCGGAACTGGAGCGGCGGATGGCGGAGCTTGCGATGAGGGATTGATTCGCTGCGACCAGAAAAAAGGTTTTATTCTAAAATTACAATTCGTGAGTCTTTCGCTCCCGTTTATCTGCTAATTTACGATAATTCGCCAGGGCCTATGGAACTGTCCCGCAGGTAATGGCTCCTAAACGCTTCGGCTCCCATTCAATCCGCTTTCCTCGCAACCGGTGTCCGGCGCCGTGGGGTGTGACATCCAAGCCTCGACAATCTCATCGTTTGTTGTTTTTCATTAATACCTCGCGCTAGGTTTCCCATAACCAACAGTTTATAATTCCGCGGATATCTATTTGTTACTACTCAGGAAACCCCAGGATGCATGCAGGCGAAGTACGTTTTTCTATTGCCTCGCATGCTGCCTGGGCACCCGCCCTGACGACGCCCGCGGCCTGGTCCGAGTGGGCGGCGGCGCCGTTCCGGATCGCGGGCGGGGACGATGCGCCGGTTCGCGACATGCCTGCCATGCTGCGGCGGCGTGCCGGCTCACTCGGGAAAATGGCGCTTGAAGTAGCTTATCAATGCCTTGACGGCCGCACCGGAGTACCTACCGTTTTTGTATCGCGCCACGGCGAAGTCGCGCGTGCGGTAGACCTGCTGGGCGACCTGGCCAGCGATACTCCCTTGTCACCCACCGCCTTTGGGCTGGCCGTCCATAACGCCAGCGCGGGCCTGTTTTCGATCGCGCGCGGCGACCGCGCCAACCACGTCGCCCTCGCCGCGGGACCCGACGGCGTCGAGCACGCGGTGATCGAGGCGTGCGGACAGCTGGCCGACGGCGCCGATATGGTGCTGCTGGTTGCCTACGACTGCCCCTTGCCGGACCTGCTGGCGCAATTCCAGGACTGCGATGAGCAGCCGTATGCGTGGGCGTGGCTGATGGTTCCGCCCGGCGATGCGCCGGTGTCGCTCGGGTGGTCGGCCTGCGCCGAGGAGACCGCGCCGGCGTCGGCCGCCATGCCGGTCGGCCTGGAAATTCTTCGCTTCCACTTAAACGGGCAGGACGTGCTGGAACGCCGCAGCGGTCCGTGGCGCTGGCTTTGGACGCGCAATGGCTAGGATGTCGGAGCGGATTGGCCGTGGCTGGCGTGTGATGGCGACCGGTTTCAGTTTTGCCGCCTTCGGCGTGGGCGGCCTGATGCTTCGCATCGCCGTCTTTCCCGTGCTTGGACTGCTTGTGCGCGACCAGCCGCGCCGGACCGCGGCCGCGCGCGACATCATCCGCCTGACCTTCCGCGCCTTCGTCAACCTGATGCGCGGCTTGGGCGTCCTTCGCTACGACCTGGTCGGACTGGAACGGCTCGACCGTGGCGGGCAGCTGATCCTTGCCAACCATCCAACCCTGATCGATACCGTGTTCCTGATGGCTTTCGTGCGCAACGCCGACTGCATCGTCAAAGGCGCACTCTGGAACAACCCATTCACCCGCGGTCCGGTACGCGCCGCCGGCTACATCAATAACGACCAGGGCATGGAACTGGTCGATGCCTGCATTGCGTCGCTACGCGCCGGGAATAACCTGATCGTCTTCCCCGAAGGGACACGCACGCCTGCCGACGGATCGATCCTGCTCAAGCGCGGCGCAGCCAACATCGCCGTGCGCGGTGCGCCGCTGGTCACACCGGTGCTGATCGACTGCCAGCCGCCGACACTGGGCAAGGGCGGAAAATGGTGGCGCGTGCCGCCGCGTCGCGTGCAATTCCGGATCGAGGTGCGCGATGACATCGATACCAACACATTTACAGGCGGCGGCACCAGCGAAGTCATGGCTGCGCGCCGCCTCACCGAACACCTGCAGCAATTTTTTACAAGAGAGACTCAACGCCATGCTTGAACAAGAAGTAAAAGAACTGATCATCGACGTCCTCCAGCTGGAAGACGTCACGCCCGCCGATATCGATAGCGCGGCGCCCCTGTTCGTCGACGGCCTCGGGCTCGATTCGATCGACGCGCTCGAACTGGGCGTGGCGCTGCAGAAGCGCTACGGGATTTCGTTGTCGGCCGACTCGGAAGATACGCGCCGCCATTTCGCATCGGTACAGGCGCTTGCCGCCTTGATTGAAGCCCAGCGCAAGAAGTAAGGAGCAGACGTAATGGTAGTGGTAACTGAAATGAGCAAGGACGAGCTGTATGCGTGGGTAGTTGACCTGCTGGCCGAGATGTTCGAGCTGGATAAATCGTCGCTGACACCCGATTCCAACCTGTACGCCGACCTCGATATCGACAGCATCGATGCGGTCGACCTGGCGGTCAAGCTCAAGCAGCTCACTGGACGGGGCCTCGCGCCTGAAGTATTCAAGACCATCCGCACTGTTGGCGACGTGGTCGACGCGCTGGCCGGCATGGCGGTGGAGTAAACAATCATCGATCGGCGTTTGCTGGCCGTGCTTGCGGCCGTCCTGACTGTGCTCTATCCCCTTGCCATCTGGTTCGGACAGGGAAGGGTGGAGCCGCGCTGGCTGGCAGCCTTGCTGCTGCTGGCGGCGTTGCTGCGGCTGCCGTCGCTGGCGATCAGCCGGGTGGCGCGCTGGGCGGCCGCGGGAGCGCTGGCGCTCGCCATGTGCGCCGTATGGGCCAACGCCCTGCTGCCGCTCAAGCTGTATCCGGTACTGGTCAACGCCGCGCTGCTGGCCGCCTTCGGCTACAGCCTGACGACGCCGGTGTCGATGGTCGAGCGCTTTGCGCGCATGCGCGAGCCGGAGCTGCCAGCGGCCGCGGTGCGCTACACGTGGCGCGTGACCCAGGCCTGGTGTGCGTTCTTTATTGTAAACGGCGCGCTTGCCTTCGGCACAGCGATGTGGGCGTCCGACGCCGTATGGTCGCTGTACACCGGCGTCATCGCCTACCTCTTAATGGGACTGCTGTTCGCCGGCGAATACCTGGTGCGCAAGCGGTTCAAACGCCTACATCATGCTTGATCTTTTAAACGCGGTCGCAGTGCGATCGCCCGATGCCGTCATTGGCTGGCGCGGCGGCGAACCGCTGCGCGCCGCCGCCTTCCTGGCGCGGGCCAGGGCCTGGCGCGCGCTGGCCCTGCGCATCCCGGGCGCCGATGTCTCGTTGTACCTCGACGACAGTCTCGAATTTGCCGCCGCACTGCTTGGCTCTTGGCAAGCGCGCAAGACGGTGTGGCTGGCGGCAAACACGCTGGAACCTGGCTGCGAGGCGCTTGCGGCATCGGTCGACGCATTCCTGGGCGAGTTCCCGGCCCGCTTCGCGCCACAAACGCCGGCCGCCGGCGACTGCTGCGAGCTTGCCTTCACCGGGCTTGACCCGGGCTTCGATGCGCTTGTCGTACACACTTCCGGCAGCACCGGCCAGGCACAGGCCATTCCCAAAAAGCTGGGCCAGCTGGCCGGCGAAGTCGCGACCCTCGAAGTGCTGTTTGGAGCGCGCATCGGCGCAGCCGCCGTGGTCGCCACTGTCTCGCACCAGCACATCTACGGCCTGTTGTTCCGGGTGCTGTGGCCGCTGGCGGCGGGACGCGACATCCACGCGCACAGCCTAGCCTACCCTGAACAGCTGGCAGAAAAGCTGGGGCAGCGGCCATGCGTGCTGGTCGCCAGTCCGGCCCACCTGAAGCGGCTGCCATCCCATCTCGACTGGAGCGGTGCGGGCGCCAACCTGCGCGCGGTATTTTCCTCGGGCGGCCCGCTGCCGGCCGCGGTGTCGGTGGAAGCACGGCGATTGCTTGGTTTAACCCCAGTCGAAGTTTACGGCAGCTCGGAATCGGGCGGGATCGCATGGCGCGAGAACGATGGCGGAAACGCCGCGTGGCAGCCAATGCCGGGCGTTGCGGTGCGCGCCGGCGCCGACGGCTTGCTTGAAGTCCGTTCCGCCCATTTGCCTGACGATCAGTGGATGGCGATGGCCGACCGCGCCGAGGTCCGCCCTGGCGGCTGCTTCCTGCTGCTTGGGCGCAGCGACCGTATCGTGAAGATTGAAGAAGTACGCATCTCGCTCGATGCGATCGAGGCGGCGCTGCTGGCGACCGGCATGGCGCAAGAGGCGCGCGTGCTTGTCGGCGACGCGGTACCGGGCCAGCGCAGCGTCGTTGCGGCATTCGCCGTGCTGTCGCCGGCCGGCCGCGCGCTGCTTGGTGAAAGCGGCAAGGCTGCATTCGACCGCCACATGCGCGCGCTGCTTGCCGGATCGGTCGAACCGGTCGCGCTGCCGCGTCGTTGGCGCTACCTCGACCAGATGCCGGCCGACGCACAGGGCAAGACAACCCATGCGCAACTGACCGCGCTGTTGGGCGCAGGGCTGGATCCGCGCCCGCGGCGGCCCCAGGTTCGCCTGCTTGAACAAGACGCGCAGCGGGTCCTGTATGAGGTCGTGGTGCCGCCAGGCCTGTTCTATTTGGACGGCCATTTCGCCCAGGCGCCGGTGCTGCCCGGCGTGGTGCAGGTCGACTGGGCCATCCTGTACGGCCGCCTCCATTTCCCGCTGGGGCCTGCATTCCGCGCAATGCACGCGCTGAAGTTCCAGAACGTGATCGGCGCCGGCGTCCCGGTGTCGCTGGAACTGGTGCACGACGCGGGCAAGGACAGCCTGACGTTCCGTTATTTTTCCGCGGCCGGCCAACATGCTGGCGGCCGCATCGCGTTTGGACCTATCGAAGAGAGCCCATGCTAGACAAGAAATTCTCCCCCGAGCGCCAGAGCGCGTTCGCAGCCCGCTACGAAGCTCAGAAAATCGCCTTCGGCCCGGTGGTATTCCAGTGCGTTCGCTACGCATGGAAGCGCGGGATGCTGCAGGCGCTGGCCGATGCGGGGCAGGAGGGGCTCGAAGTGTCCCAGATGGCGGCGACCGGCCGCTGGACCGAATATGCACTCAAGGTGGTGCTGGAAACCTGCCTGTCGGCTGGCGTGGTGTACCTGCAGGGCGGGCGCTATGTGCTCGACAAGGCCGGCTACTGCGTGCTGACCGACTCGATCACCCAGATCAACATCGACTTCACGCACGACGTCTGCTACGAAGGGCTGTTCAAGCTTGAGCAGTCGCTCGATAGCGAAACGCCGCAGGGCCTGACGACGTTCGGCAACTGGTCGACGCTGTACCAGGGCTTGTCCGAGCTGCCGGCCCAGGTCAAGCAAAGCTGGTTCGCCTTCGACCACTTCTACTCCGATACGTCGTTCCCGTCGATCCTGCCGGACGTGTTCGCATCGGCGCCGAAGCGCGTGATGGACATCGGCGCCAACACCGGCAAGTTCAGCTGCGCTGCGCTGGCATACAACCCGTCGGTCGAGCTGCACCTGGTCGACCTCGGGCGCCAGTTGGCGGTCGCGAAAGCGACGCTGGTTTCGGCCGGCGTCGCCGACCGCGCGCACCTGCACCCGACCGACCTGCTCGACGCGGCAGCGCCGCTGGAGCCGGGCATGGACGTGATCTGGATGAGCCAGTTCCTGAGCTGCTTCTCGGAGCCGGCCATCGCCAGCATCCTCGAACGCGCCGCCGCCGCACTTGGCCCGCGCGGCCAGGTGCTGATCATGGACACGTTCTGGGATCGCCAGCGCTACGACATCGCGTCCTACTGCCTGATCAACACCTCGCCGTACTTTACGGCCATGGCAAGCGGGAACAGCAAGATCTACGAGAGCGGCGACTACATCCGCCTGGCGCAAGCGGCGGGGCTGGAACTGCTCACGGCACGCGACGATATCGGCTACTGCCACTCGCTGCTGCGTTTTGCCAAAGCGGAGACCAACGTTGTTTGAACCCTGCGTCCTGATCCCCGTCTATAACCACGAACACGCCATCGGCGCCGTGGTGCAGGCGGTGCTCGCGCACGGCCTGCCGTGCATCCTGGTCGATGACGGCAGTTCGGACGCATGCGCGCGCGTGCTCGATGCGCTCGCCGCGCAGTCGCCCGGGCGCGTGATGCTGGTGCGGCATGCAGTCAACCAGGGCAAGGGCGGCGCCGTGCTGACCGGGTTCCGCCACGCGGCCGAACGCGGTTTCAGCCATGCCTTGCAGATCGACGCCGACGGGCAGCACAACGCGGCCGACATCCCGCGCTTCATCGACGAAGCGCGAAGCAATCCACACGCCGCCATCGTCGGATTCCCGGTCTACGACCATTCGGTGCCGACGGTGCGCAAGTACGCGCGTTACCTGACGCACGTCTGGGTGTGGATCAACACGCTGTCGTTTGCGATCCGCGATTCGATGTGCGGCTTCCGAGTCTATCCGGTGGCGCCGGTCGTCGCGCTGGCCAAGCGGCGGCAGCTCGGGCTGCGCATGAACTTCGACCCGGAAGTGCTGGTGCGCCTGCACTGGACCGGACTGCGCGTGATTAACGTCGCGACGCGGGTCAGCTATCCGACTGACGGCGTGTCGCACTTCCAGGCGGTGCGCGACAACGTGCTGATCTCGCGCATGCACGCGGTGCTGTTCTTCGGCATGCTGCTGCGACTGCCGCTGCTGTTGGGACGCAAATGGCTGTCCAGGTGAACGCGCCTGCGCAGCGCCACTGGGCCGCGATCAACGAAGTGAGCTTCGTGGCCGGCATGCGCCTGCTGTTCTGGGTATGGCGCGTGTTCGGACGCTGGCCGTTCGGGCTGGTGCTGCATCCGGTGCTGCTGTGGTACGTACTCGCCAGTCCGCGTGCGCGCCGCATCTCGGCCGCTTATCTCGCGCGGGCCGGTGCGTTTGCCCCGGTTCCCCAGGGGCTGGCCGGCGTGCTGCGCCACTTCGGCGCCTTTGCTGAAACGATCCTCGACAAGATGCTGTTGTGGGGCGGCCTGTTCGACACCTCGCGCGTGCGCTTCCACGGCATCGCGCCGATGCAGAAGCTGATCGATGCGGGGCAGGGCGCGCTGCTGGTCTGCTCGCATCTCGGCAACCTGGAGCTGTGCCGGGTGATGGCGCACCAGCAGGCAGGCCTGAAGCTGACAGTGCTGGTACATACCCGCCACGCCCAGGCATTCAACAAGATGCTGGCGCGGCTCGACCCGCGCAGCGAGCTTAACCTGCTGCAGGTGACCGAAATGACGCCTGCCACCGCAATGATGCTGTCCGAACGCGTGGCGGCGGGCGAGTTCGTCGTGATCGCGGGGGACCGCATTCCGCTGTCGCCCGATCCGCGCGTCGCCCACGCCAGCTTCCTTGGCAGCGACGCGGCATTCCCGGTCGGCCCTTACGTCATGGCCAGCGTGCTGCAATGCCCGATTTACCTGCTGTTCTGCCAGCGCGCGCAGGACGGCGACTACGACGTCCATTTCGAACTGCTGCGCGAATCGGTCCGCCTGCCGCGCGCCGGACGCGATGCTGCACTGACCGAACTGGCGCGCGACTACGCGGCGCGCCTCGAGTACCACTGCCTGCGCTCGCCGCTCCAGTGGTTCAACTTTTACGAATTCTGGCAATTACCAAATCTGGACAAGAACGATGCATCCTGCTGACCTGAAGAACCGCCAACGCGCGGTCGTGTTTGACCGTAACCGCCTGACCATCGAAGACATCGTCGATATCGCCTCGGGAAGCGCGCGCGCGGAACTGTCCGATGACCCCGCGTTCCGTGCAGCGATCACGCGCGGCGCCGATTTCCTCGACCGCCTGCTGCGCGAGGATGGCACCATCTACGGCGTCACCACCGGCTACGGCGACTCCTGCACCGTGACGGTGCCGCCAGAGCTGGTCGCCGAGCTGCCGCACCACCTGTACACCTATCATGGCGTCGGGCTGGGCGCCTACCTGACCCCGGACCAGACGCGCGCGGTGCTCGCGACCCGCCTCGCTTCACTGTCGAAGGGTTACTCCGGCGTGAGCGTCGGCTTGCTCGAGCAGATCGCAAAGCTGCTTGACGCGGGCCTGCTGCCGATGATCCCGAGCGAAGGCTCGGTCGGCGCCAGCGGCGACCTGACCCCGCTTTCGTACCTGGCCGCGGTGCTGTGCGGCGAACGCGAAGTCTGGCGCGACGGCGTGCCGACCTCGGCCGCCGACGCCCTGCGCGATGCCGGCATCACACCGCTGCGCCTGCGCCCGAAGGAAGGGCTGGCGATCATGAACGGCACCGCCGTGATGACCGCGCTGGCCTGCCTCGCCTACGACCGCGCCGAATACCTGGTCCGCCTGTCGACCCGGATTACGGCCATGGCGTCGTTCGCACTGGACGGCAATGCACATCACTTCGACGAGACCCTGTTCTCGGTCAAACCGCACAAGGGCATGCAGGACGTGGCCGGCTGGGTGCGCGCCGACCTCGGCGCGGGCCAGGCCGAACGCAACGGCAAGCGCCTGCAGGACCGCTATTCGATCCGCTGCGCGCCGCACGTGATCGGCGTACTGGCCGACGCGCTGCCGTTCATGCGCCAGTCGATCGAGAACGAACTCAATAGCGCCAACGACAACCCGATCATCGACGGCGACGGCGAGCGCGTGCTGCACGGCGGCCACTTCTACGGCGGGCATATCGCGTTCGCGATGGATTCGATGAAAAATGCGGTCGCCAACCTGGCCGACCTGCTCGACCGCCAGATGGCGTTGATGGTCGACAGCCGCTACAACCACGGCTTGCCTGGCAACCTGTCCGGCGCCGAAGGACCGCGCGCGGCCATCAACCACGGCCTCAAGGCACTCCAGATCAGCGCCTCGGCATGGACCGCCGAAGCCCTGAAGCAAACCATGCCGGCATCGGTGTTCTCGCGTTCGACCGAGTGCCATAACCAGGACAAGGTCAGCATGGGCACCATCGCCGCGCGCGATTGCCTGCGCGTGCTCGAACTGACCGAGCAGGTGACCGCCGCCTTGCTGGTGACGGTGCGCCAGGGCGTGTGGCTGCGCCGCCGCGTCAATCCGGAGACGCCGCTTCCGGCCGCGCTGGCGCAGATGGAACAGGCGTTGGGCGACGACGTCGCGCCGGTAGCCGAAGACCGCCGCCTTGAGCCGGAACTGCGGGTGCTGATCGAGCGTATCCGCAGCAAGGCATGGAGCTTGTATGCGTAAGGCGAAGCCTGCGAGCCGCTGGTCGGCCGAAACCGAGCTGACGGTGCAGTTCTTCGACCTCGACCCGATGCAGATCGTCTGGCACGGTAATTACGTCAAGTACCTTGAGGTGGCGCGCTGCGCTGTGCTCGACAGCATTGGCTACAACTACGAACAGATGAAGGAATCGGGCTACGCCTGGCCGATCATCGACATGAACGTGCGCTACATCGGCTCGGCGAAGTTCGCCCAGCGCCTGCTGCTGCGCGCCGACATCGTCGAATGGGAGAACCGCCTGAAGATCGACTACCTGGTCAGCGATGCGGAAACCGGCAAGCGGCTGACGCGCGCGAGCACGACGCAGGTTGCGGTCGACATTTCCAACGGCGAGATGTGCTTCGTCTCGCCAACCGTGCTGTTTGAGAAACTGGGAGTACAACCCGTATGAAACGCCTTTTCGCCGCACTCCTGATCGCATCCCTGGGCCAGCTGGCGCAGGCCGCGCCGATTGCGCAAATCCAGTCCATGCTGGCCAAGCCGGCGGTGATGTGCGGACGCTTCGACCAAACCAAGCAGCTTGTCGGCATCAAGAAGCCGCTGGCATCGCAAGGCCGCTTCTGCGTCGTAGCGGGCAAGGGCGTCCTGTGGCGCACCCTGAGGCCGTTCCCGAACACGCTGCGCCTGACGAAAGACGAGATCGTGCACTTCCAGGGCGAGCGCGTCGCGATGCGCCTTGAAGCGAAGCAGGAGCCGACCGTCCGCATGATCAACAGCGTGCTGTTCTCGCTGCTGTCGGGTGATCTGGGCCAGCTCGAGGCGCTGTTCGAAGTCGACGGCACGGCCGATGCGTCAAGCTGGAAGGTCGCGCTGCGCGCGCGCCAACCGGCGCTGGCCAAGGCAATCGGCGCCATCTCGCTCGACGGCGGTTCGTACGTGAAGAATATCCGCATCGACGAGCAAAGCGGCGACAAGACCACCATCGTGTTCTCCGAGATTAAGACCGGCGCAGGCGCCATGACCGGCGAAGAGGCGGCCTTATTTTGATGCGTCATAAATGGCTTGCGCTCGCATGGGCGCTGGTGGTGTGCCTGCTGGTGGGGCACAACGCATACCTGTGGGTAGGCAAGCGCATCGTGCCCGACACCGACATCCTCGCGCTGCTGCCGTCGCAGGAACGCGACAAGGTGCTGCAGGCATCGTTTACAAAGATGGTCGACGCCGCGCAGCAGCGCGTCATCGTGCTGGTCGGCGCCCCCGACTGGGATGGTGCGCGCCGCGCGGCCGATGCGTACAGCGCGGTACTGGCCAAACGTCCGGACCTGCTGGGGGCCATCAAGGCCGACGCCAATGTCCAGGCGGACTGGCTGTCGTCGTTCGACCAGCACCGGCTGGTGCTGATGTCCGGCGCGCAGGAGGCCCAGCTACGCAGCGAGCAGCCGCAGGCCTGGGCCGACAATGCGCTGGCGCGCGTGTACGGCGCATTCTCCGGGCCGAAACTGGGCGCCTTCCGCGACGACCCGTTCGGCTTGGTCGCCAGCTGGATGCAGGAACGCGCGCAGGAGACGCCGGTGCGCCCGCGCGACGGCTACCTGTATGTCGCCGACAGCGAGCGCCAATATGTACTGTTGCCGATGAGCCTGAACGTGCCGGCGTTTTCGATGGCCGGGCAGGGCGCGGTGGTGCCGCTGCTGGAGCAGGCTGCCGATGCCGCGCGCACAGCGGTTCCGGGTGCGCGCGTGATCAGCGCCGGCGTCGTGCTGCATGCCGCGGCTGCCGCGAGCCAGGCCAATACCGAAGTCCATACGATCGGCGCAGGTTCGCTGGTGGGCATCGTGCTGCTTACCTGGCTGGTATTCCGCTCGCTCAAGCCGATCGGACTGGTCCTGCTGTCGATCGGTATCGGCTTCCTGGGCGCGCTGTCGGTGTCGATGGCGGTGTTCGGCACCGTGCACTTGCTGACGCTGGTGTTCGGCGCAAGCCTGATCGGCGTGGCGCAGGATTACGGCATCTACTTCCTATGCAACCGGCTCAGCGCCGACCCTTCGCTCGATTCGCGCACGCTGCTGCGCCGCCTGCTGCCTGGCCTGGCGCTGACGCTGCTGGCCGCGGTGATCGGCTACCTCGGGCTCGGCTTCACGCCGTTCCCGGGGCTACGCCAGATGGCCGTGTTCTCGGCGGTCGGGCTGGTGTTCGCATGGTTGACGGTGATCTGCTGGTTCCCGCCGCTGATCAACGGACGCACGCTGCGGCGTGGCCGGCTGGCCGGATGGTACTGCGCCGCGCTTGCGCACTGGCCGCGCGTACGGCCGACCCGCACATGGCTGGTCGCCGCCATCGCGTTCACGGCGCTTGCCCTCGCGGGCGGCCTGCGGCTCGGCACCAACGACGACATCCGTTCGCTCCAGAATCCCCCGAAACAGCTAATCGCGGACCAGATTGCGCTTGGCCGCCTGCTCGACGCGCCGACGCCGGTGCAGTACTTCCTGGTCCGCGGCACCTCGGCCGAGATGGTGCTGCAGCGCGAAGAGACGCTCAAGCGCGCACTCGATCCGCTGGTTGCGAAGGGAAGCATCAGCGGCTACCAGGCTATCTCCAACTGGGTGCCGTCGGCGGCGGTGCAAGCCAGCCGGCGCGAACTGGCCGAAGCAAAGCTGCTGGGCGAGGGCGGTGCGCTCGGCTTGCTGGCCGATGCCATCGGCGAGGACAAGGACTGGGTCGCGGCGACGCGCTCGCACCTGCTGGCAGCGGGCAAGCCGCTCACGGTCGACGCCTTCCTGCGCGCGCCGTCGAGCGAGCCGTGGCGCCATCTGTGGCTCGGCGAAATGGACGGGACCCACGCCAGCGTGGTCGCGCTGCGCGGCCTGGCGTATGCCTCGATTCCCGCGGTGCGCGATGCGGGCGGCGGGATCGAAGGTGTCCAGTGGGTCGACAAGGTCAGCGAGATTTCGTCGGTACTTGGCCGCTACCGCGAGTACATGGGCGTTGTGCTGGTTGCTGCCTATGCTCTGGTGTTCGCCCTGCTATATCCGCGTTACCGGGCGGATGCCTGGCGCGTGCTTGTGCCGACGGCGCTGGCCACCATCGCGGCGCTCGCGCTGTTCGGGCTGGCCGGACACCCGCTCCAGCTGTTCCACGTACTGGCACTGATGCTGCTGCTTGGCGTGGGCGTCGACTACGGGATTTTCATGCAGGAGCACGGCGGACGCGGTCACGCGACGCCGTGGCTTGCAGTCGGGCTGTCTGCCGCGAACACCTTGCTGGGATTCGGGTTGCTTGGCCTGAGCAATACGCCGGCCCTGCGTGCGTTCGGGCTGACCATGTTGATCGGGATAGCGCTGGTATGGCTGGCCGTCCCTTGCTTTACCAAACAGGAAAGGAAAACGCATGTCGATCACGCTTAAGCTTGTGGCAGGCTGGCTGTCGGTGCTGATGCTGGCGGGCTGCGCCTCCGATGGCGCCCCGGCGCCGGCGCGCCTCGGCCTGAAACTGGCGCCGGCTGCGCTCGGGGCTACGATCAGCGTCCAGCAGCATCTGAAAGTGGAGCGCAACGGCCGCATCGATGAATTGGATGCCGCGCTTGAAGTCGATTCGTTCCGGCTGCAGCTGGTCGGGCTGGCGTTCGGCCAGCGCGTGCTCAGCCTCGAGTACGACGGAGCCAAACTGACATCCTGGCGCCACGTGATGCTGCCGTCCCAGGTGAAGGCGGAGGACGTGCTGGAAGACCTCCAGCTGGCCCTGTGGCCGGCCACGGCGATCAGCGCCGCCTTGCCGGCCGGCTGGGCCGTGACCGAATCGGGCCTCGAACGCACGCTGACGCTCGACGGCGTCGTGGTGGCGCGGGTCGCCTACAGTGCGATGCCGCGCTGGGACGGCACGATCACGCTCGACAACCTCCGTTACAAATACCGCCTGACGATCCAGTCGGCACCTTGAAGCGTTTATCCATGAACCTGTTTTTGAATGAATGCGGCATCGTCTGCGCGCTCGGCGACAATCTCGCCGACGTCCGCCAGCGCATGTTCGCCGGCGACAGCGGCGTGAAACCGACCATGGCCTGGTCGGCTGGCCGCATGCTACCCGCCGGTGACGCGGCGGGCGTGCTGCAGGACGCCGCTGCGCTGCCGTTGCATGCACGCAGCCGCAACAACCAGCTTGCACTGGCAGCGCTGGCGCAGATCCGGCCCGCCGTGGATGCCGCCATCGCGCGCTTTGGCGCTGGCCGCGTGGGCGTCGTGATCGGCACCAGCACGTCCGGCATCGCGTCGACCGAGGCGGCGGTGCGCGCGCATGCCGAGACCGGTGCATTGCCCGCGTCATTCCACTACGGCCAGCAGGAGATGGGATCGGTGGCCAGCCTGCTGGCGGATCAACTCGGCGTGAGCGGCCCGGCCTATGTGCATTCGAGCGCCTGCTCGTCGAGCGCGAAGGCGATGGCCAGCGCCGCGCGCCTGATCCGCATGGGCCTGTGCGACGCGGTCGTGACGGGCGGTGTCGACAGCTTGTGCGGCTTTACGGTCGCCGGGTTCTCGGCCCTTGAATCGGTCAGCGCCGCTCGCTGCAACCCGCTCAGCGCCAACCGCAACGGCATCAACATCGGCGAAGGCGCGGCGCTGTTCCTGATGAGCGCCGAAGCATCCGCGGTCGCGCTGTGCGGCTGGGGCGAATCGTCGGACGGCCACCACATGTCGGCCCCGGATCCTGAAGGCGGCGGCGCCCGGCTTGCGATCGGCGCAGCGCTGGCGCGTGCCGGCATCGACGCATCGCAGGTCGATTACGTGAACCTGCACGGCACGGCGACGGTGCAGAACGACGCGATGGAGTCGCACGTGGTGCACGGCCTCTTCGGCGGCGCTGTGGCGGTGAGTTCGACCAAGCCGCTGACCGGCCACGCCCTCGGCGCGGCGGCAGCGATCGAGGCTGCGCTG
The DNA here is from genome assembly GCF_012927275.1 of Massilia polaris. Lineage (GTDB taxonomy): Bacteria > Pseudomonadota > Gammaproteobacteria > Burkholderiales > Burkholderiaceae_D > Telluria_A > Telluria_A polaris. The sequence continues at coordinate 558,645 of NZ_JABBGG010000001.1, forward strand.
TGCTGGCTGGCCATGCAGGACGATAACCCGGAAGGGCTGCTGCCCCCGCATGTGTGGGACGGCGAGCGCGACCCGCAGCTGCCAGGCTTGAACGTCGTCGCGCCGGGCGCGAAGCTCGGACGCCCGCTGCGCTACGCGGTCAGCAATTCGTTCGCCTTTGGCGGGTCGAATGCGGCGCTGGTGCTGGGGAGGCTGCAATGACAATGCCCGATATCCGCGCACTGGTTCCGCACAGCGGTCCGATGGTGCTGCTCGACCGGGTGCTATCCGCCGACGCCGAAACGCTGTGCGCCGAGGTCGCGATCAGGTCAGGTTCGGTGTTTTGCGACGGCAGCGGCGTAGGCGGCTGGGTCGGCATGGAATACATGGCGCAGGCGGTGGCGGCGCATGCCGGCTACCTCGCGCTGCAGCGCGGCGAAGCGGTCAAGGTCGGCTTCCTGCTCGGCACCCGCCGCTACGAATGCAGCCGGCCCGCCTTTGCGGTCGGCAGCGTGCTGCAGGTGCACGTGCGGCGCGCGCTGCAGGGCGATAACGGACTTGGCGCTTTCGAATGCCGGATCGAGGATGCGGCGGGCGGCGTTGCGGCCAGCGCCACCGTGACCGTGTTCCAGCCGGAGAATGTGGACGAATTTTTGCAACGGAGTGAAGAATGAGCGGTATGGGTAAAAGTGTACTGGTGACGGGATCGTCGCGCGGTATCGGCAAGGCGATCGCGCTGCGCCTGGCCAAGGACGGCTACGACGTGGTCCTGCATTGCCGCAGCAAGCGCGGTGAAGCCGATGCGGTCGCGGCGGAAGTCGAGGCAATGGGGCGCAAGGCGCGCGTGCTGCAGTTCGATATCTCGGAACGCGAAGCGACGGCAGCCGCGCTGACCGCCGATATCGAACAGCACGGCTGCTACTACGCGGTGGTCTGCAACGCGGGCGTCGCGCGCGACACCGCTTTCCCCGCCATGACGGGCGAGGACTGGGACATCGTCATGTCCACCAACATGGACGGCTTCTACAACGTGCTCAATCCGCTGGTCATGCCGATGGTACAGCGCCGCCAGCCGGGACGCATCGTGACGCTGGCGTCGGTGTCGGGGCTGATCGGCAATCGCGGGCAGGTGAACTACAGCGCAGCCAAGGCCGGCATCATCGGCGCCACCAAGGCGCTGGCGCTGGAACTGGCCAAGCGCAACATCACCGTCAACTGCGTCGCCCCGGGACTGATCGAAACCGACATGACCAGCGACGTGCCGATGGAAGAAGCGTTGAAGATGATCCCGGCGCGCCGCATCGGCAAGCCGGAAGAGGTCGCGGCGGCGGTCAGCTTCCTGGTCGGCGACGATGCCTCCTACATCACCCGCCAGGTCATTTCGGTCAACGGAGGCCTGGCATGACCCGGCGCGTCGTCGTCACCGGCATGGCCGGCATCAGCCCGCTCGGCAACGACTGGCAAACCATTCGCGCGCGCCTCGGCACCTACCGCAATGCGATCGTCACGATGCATGAATGGGCCGATTATGATGGCCTGAACACCAAGCTTGGCGCGCCCGCCGCGCCGTTCGAGCTGGGCGAGCGCTACAACCGCAAGGCCACGCGCAGCATGGGGCGGGTCGCGCTGATGGCTACCCGTTCGGCCGAACTGGCGCTGACCCACGCGGGCCTGCTGGGAGATCCGCTCGTCACCAGCGGAAAAATGGGGATCGCTTACGGCTCGTCGTGCGGAACCCCGAGCGCGATGGCGGGTTTCGGCCGCATGATCGAAGAACGCACCACGCGCGGGATCAATGCCACCACCTACATCAAAATGATGGCGCACACGGCGCCGGTGAACATCGGCGTCTTTTTCGGACTGACCGGAAGGGTCATCACGACCTCGTCGGCGTGCACCTCCGGCAGCCAGGGCATCGGCTACGCGTATGAGGCCATCAAGGCCGGGCACCAGGTGGCGATGATCGCCGGCGGCGCCGATGAACTGTGCGCGACCGAAGCGGCGGTGTTCGACACCTTGTTCGCCACCAGCTGCCGCAACGATGCGCCCAGCACCACGCCGCGCCCGTTCGAGGCGAACCGCGATGGCCTGGTCATCGGCGAGGGCGCCGGTTGCCTGATCCTCGAGGACATGGAGCATGCGCTGGCGCGCGGCGCGGCCATCCATGCGGAGATCGTCGGTTTCGGCACCAACAGCGACGGCAGCCATGTGACCCAGCCGAATTCGGCCACCATGAAGGGCGCGATGGAACTGGCGCTGGCCGATGCCAGGCTCGATCCGGCGCAGATCGGCTACATCAATGCGCATGGCACCAGCACGGCGCAGGGGGACATCGCCGAGTCCCACGCCACCGCCGAGGTATTCGGATCATCGACGCCTATCAGTTCGCTCAAGAGCTACATGGGCCATACGCTGGGCGCCTGCGGCGCGCTTGAAGCCTGGGCCAGTATCGAGATGATGCGCGAAGGCTGGTTCGCCCCGACCATCAACCTCGATACCGTCGACCCGCAGTGCGCGGCGCTCGATTACATCGTGAACAGTGGCCGCAGCATTTCGTGCGACTACGTCATGTCGAACAATTTCGCGTTCGGCGGCATTAACACCTCGCTGATTTTTAAGAAGTACTAACCTGAAAGTAGAAAGAGAAAAATGAAAAAAATCATCTCGACCTTGGTAGTCCTGGGCGCCGTTTCAGCAATCGCTGCGCCAGCACAGGCCCGCAATACGAAGGTCATGCTGCCGCTGGCGGCCGCGATGGCTGAAAACGATGCACAGTCGCGCCTGGGCGACGACGTGAAGTTCTACTTCGCCGGCCAGACCACCCCGAGCGTCCTGCAAAAGCTCGGCAGCGACAAGACCAGCCAGAAGACCAACGCATTCGGAAAGTCGGACGCGAAGGCCTGCAACTGGGCGTTCCTGTCGGCGATGCTGCGCTTGCAGAAGCGCGCCAAGGAACTGGGAGCCAACGCGGTGGTTAACATCGTCAGCAACTACGACAATGTTGAATTCGCAAGCGCGACTGAGTTCGAATGCCACTCCGGCGCGATAATGGCAGGCGTCGCACTCAAGGGCGATTTCGTGAAAGTGAAGTAAACGTGTCCCAGGCGCCTTTCGCCAGGGTCTGGCTGCTCGATGCGAGTATCGCGGCCGCTTCGGCCTCGGTATTCCGCAGCTGGCTGAGCCAGTCCGAGGAAAGGCGCTTCCTCGCTTTCGGCCGCGCGCAGCGCCGTAACCAGTTCCTGATGGGACGCGGGCTGCTTCGGCTGGCACTTGGCGAACTGCTCGGAAGGCCTGCGCGCAGCGTTGTGCTGGAAGACGTGCACGGGCGGGCGCCACGCCTTGTGGAGCCGCTTTCCGAATCAATTGGATTTAGTATTTCGCACAGCGGCGATTGGGTCGCGTGCGCAGTCGGCGCCGCAACGCAGCTCGGCCTCGACATCGAATTGCGCGATACATCACGCGACTTCCAGGCGCTTGCCGGGCACGCGTTCGACCCGGCCGTCCAGGCGGCGCTGGCAGCGCTTCCGCAATCCGCACGGGCCGATGCTTTCTACCGGATGTGGAGCGAACAGGAAGCGCGCTTCAAGCTCAATGCGCCGTGCGCCAATGCGTACCAGTTCGACCACCCGCTACTGTCGATTGCCGCATGCAGCAGCGAGGCGTTGAACGCCGCGCCACGCATGATGGTGGCGCAGCTGGTGAGCCAGTACGGCGAATGCCGGCTTACGAGCCTGAGAGGCGAGGGAACAGCTGGTCTACCAGTTCAGTGATTTTCTTGTCGGCGTTGATGAACTTGCCCGTGTTAAGTCCGGCTCGGGTCGCGTCGTAGACCGCCTTGCCCGCCGGTGCACCCTTGTTATACACCGTGATGTCGGCATAGGTCATGTACATCGCCAGGTCCCAACGCCAGTTCGCCGTGTAGGTCGAGGTTACCGGGCATTCGACCAGCGACGCGCCGCGCGCCAGCTGTTTGACCGTGTACCCCTTGTTGCCCAGTGCGCGTGTATAGACTTGGAGGAAAGTACCCTTTACTGCCGGGTTCTCGACGACGCATACCTGTTTGTTGTCGGCCATGGCTACTGGCTGGACCGTTTGCTGGATCGCGCAGCCGGACATGACAACGGCGAGGGTGCTTACGACGGCTAGTTTAGTAATCATTGATGGTTTCCGAGTTAAGTGGACCTTCAGTATAGATTACATTTCCCAGGGGAAATCTATCCAATTATTCGTTCGCGTCCAGCCGGACCAGCGGGCAAAGCGCGCCGTCTCACGTCCGCCACGTCAGGGCATGAGCTGTACGCTCTGGCCGGGTCCGGCCAGCTCATGGAAAATATCATCCAGGTAGGTCGCGAGTTCGTCCGCGTCCAGCGTGGGCGGAATGACCAGGTCATTTACCTTCGCGCGCTTGCCAGGTTCGAGGTGGTACACCTCCCAGGCATCGTTCTCGCGCCGTACATCCAGTTGAAAGCGGCCGTAGATACTGAATTTCATGCTTGCTAGCGCGAGACGCCGACCAGCTTGTGCACCAGTTCCGACGAGGTCGCGGCGCTGAATTTGCGCATCAGCTTGGCGCGGTGCATCTCCACCGTGCGCGGGCTGAGGCCGGTATCGCGGGCGATGACCTTGCTCGTCTTGCCTTCGACCAGCAGCGCGGCGATTTCGCGCTCGCGCGGGGTCAGCTCGGCCGTCACCGGTCGCTTCTCGCTGACATCCTCGAACGTCCACACGCCTGGCCCCAGCGGATCCTTCGGGTCCAGCGCGCGGCCGCTGACGTGGCACCAGAACAGTTCACCATTGTTCCTCCTCATGATACGTTCGTCCGAATATCGGCCTTTTGTATTCATAATAGGAATAATCCGGTCGCCGGTGCGCAGGAACTCGTCCATCGTGGGATAAAGTACCTGGAACGACTTGCCGTCCAGATCGGAGCCGGCGTAGCCGAACATCGACGTCAGCGCCTCATTGCACGACTGGATCACGCGGTTGACCGAGATGCACATGCCTACCGGCGCGTGCTTGAATATCGTTTCGTAATCAATAGCGTAGGATACGGTCATCTGATGAAAATTAAGGTGCGGCAGGGTTGTTGGTTGCGAGTATTTCTACGGTATTGTACTTTTAGCTGCCATATTTTATGCTGAGAATCTACTCAGCAGTTAACCATAATAAGGGACACAGGAATGAATAAAGTTTATCCTGATGCGGCGTCCGCGCTGGCGGGCATCGTCAAAGACGGCCAGACCATCGCGGTCGGCGGCTTCGGTTTGTGCGGGATTCCGGAAGCGCTGATCCTCGCGCTGCGCGATTCCGGCGTCACCGGCCTGACCGCCATCTCGAACAATGCCGGCGTCGACGACTTCGGTCTCGGGCAGCTGCTGACCACGCGCCAGATCAAGAAGATGATCTCGTCGTACGTGGGCGAAAACAAGGAATTCGCGCGCCAGTACCTGGCCGGCGAACTGGAACTCGAATTCACCCCGCAAGGCACGCTGGCTGAAAAGCTGCGCGCAGGCGGCGCCGGCATCCCGGCGTTCTTCACCAAGACCGGCGTCGGCACCATCGTTGCCGACGGCAAGGAAGTGCGCGAATTCGACGGCGAACAGTACGTCATGGAGCGCAGCCTGGTCGCCGATGTCTCGCTGGTCAAGGCCTATATGGCAGACCGCGCCGGCAACCTGGTGTTCCGCAAAACCGCGCGCAACTTCAATCCGAACGTGGCGCAGGCGGGCAAGATCACCGTCGTCGAAGTCGAGAAGCTGGTCGAAGTGGGCGAAATCGATCCGGACCAGGTGCACCTGCCGAGCATCTTCGTGCACCGCATTGTCGTCAACCCAACGCCGGAAAAGCGCATCGAACAGCGCACCGTGCGTGCCAACTAAGACAGAATCCGGAGAAGAACATGGCTTGGACTCGTGATCAAATGGCCGCGCGCGCGGCGAAAGAACTGAAAGACGGCTTCTACGTGAACCTCGGCATCGGCCTGCCGACCCTGGTGGCGAACTATGTGCCGCAAGATATCGAAGTGTTCCTGCAGTCGGAAAACGGCCTGCTCGGCATCGGCCCGTTCCCGACCGAAGCGGAGGTGGACGCCGACCTGATCAACGCCGGCAAGCAGACCGTGACGGCGCTGGCCGGCTCGGCCTACTTCAGCTCGGCCGATTCCTTCGGCATGATCCGCGGCGGCAAGATCAACCTGGCGATCCTGGGCGCGATGCAAGTGTCGGAAAAGGGCGACCTGGCCAACTGGATGATTCCAGGCAAAATGGTCAAGGGCATGGGCGGCGCGATGGACCTGGTCGCCGGCGTCAAGCGCGTCGTCGTGGTGATGGAGCACGTCGCCACCGCCAAGGACGGCTCGACCTCGCCGAAGATCCTGCACAAGTGCGACCTGCCGCTGACCGGCGTCGGTGTGGTCGACCTGATCATCACCGACCTCGGCGTCATCGAAGTGAGCGAAGGCGGCGGACTGAAGCTGATTGAGCTCGCGCCCGGCGTGACCAAGGAACAGGTTGTCGAGGCAACGCAGGCGACGCTGGATACCAGCGCGGTTTAAAGGCTGCCGCTGAAATGAGAAACGGGGTGCAAGATTGCACCCCGTTTCTTTTTCGTGAAACGCTTACTTCAGCGTCCACATATACTGCATCATCATCCAGTCTTCCACCGGCTGGCCAGCGACAGTTGCCGGCTTGAAGCTGCATTTGGCAATGCCGCTGCGCGCCGCCTCATCAAGGGGGGCGAAACCGCTGCTCTTTTTAATGGCCGAATCCTTGACCTTGCCATCCACGCCAACAAGGAAAGACAGCGTCACCGTTCCCTGGTTTTCGTTCTTCAGCGATTCCGCCGGCCAGACTGGCTTGGCGCAGGATTTGAAGTCAGCAACAGCGCGGGTCTTTTCCGCTTTAGCTGCGTCCGGCGCTGCATTGGCATACAAGCTCAGGCATGCGGCGGCGAGTCCCAGCACGGGAATGGCAGCCTTCCAGTTCAGGGCTTGGGTGTCAGGGCGGATCAGGCGTTTGATGCGGGTCATGAGGTCTCCGCCGTTGGCTGCTTGGGCAAGGTGATGTGATGAGAACTGGAAGCGCTCCAGTTCGGAAAGGGCAAGCGCCAGCCTGCGCGGCTCGCCCAACTGCGATGCAGCGATATCGTCTGCAATCTGTTCGCGTTCTTCACGGACGCGGCCGGAAATCCACCACACGGCCGGGTGATAGAACAGCAGGGTCTCGACCACGTTCTGGCCGAGGTTCACCAAATAATCGAAGCGGCGGACGTGCGCCATCTCGTGCGCCAGCAGCGCTTCGAGCAGGTGCGCGGGCATCCCGCTGATCAACGAGGCGGGGACCAGCACGAGCGGGCGCCACCATCCGGCGGTGATCGGGCTGGCCAGGTTTTCAACCACGCGCAGGCGGACCTTTCGGGTGATCCCGAACTGCGCCGCCATGCGGTCGACACGGCCCTGCCAGTGGACGTTGCCGCTGTACTGGTGAGCCGCACGCTTCACCCACAGCAGACCGAGCCCGATACGGACCGCGAGCACGCCAGCGCACACCGCCCAGAGCGCGACGATCCAGGCCAGGTTGCCTTGCAGGTAGCTTGTGATGTCCTCGGCGCGCTTGCCCGGAGCCGTAGCCCAACCGCCGGCCGGTTCTGCGAGTGCAACGGCGGCACTGGCATCCTGCATCCGCAAGTAAAACTCGATCGCAGGCCAGGCAAGGCAGAGGAACAGGGCGGTGCAGGCAACGGTATAGCGATGTTCCGGGCGCGTGTTGCGCATCAGGGTCAGCAGCACGGCGGTGGCGCAGCCAAGCAGCAGGCCTTGCCAGAGGAAATGCACCAGTGTCCAGCCGAAGCTGCTGACGACCATCGAGGCGTACGGGCTCATTTATCCTCCTCCTTCAGCAGCTTTTCGATCTCTTCACGCTCTTTTTTGGAGATGCCGCTGCGCAGCGCCGCCAGCACCAGCGCCTTGGCCGATCCGGAAAATGCTTTCTGGATCAGGTCCTTGAGCAGGTTGGTCTGCAGCGAATCCTGCGCCTGCGCCGGTGCGTACACATGCGAGCGTTCCGATTCGTCGCGGATGAGGATGCCCTTGGTGTGCATGATCTGCATCAGCCGCAACACCGTCGCGTAGGTCACGTCAGGGCGCTGCTTCTGGATTTCCTGGTGCACTTGCTTGGCGGTTGCCGATCCGAGCGGCCACAGGACCTGGAGCAGGTCAAGTTCGGCAGCGGTGGGCTTGGGGGTGGCAGGGGTCTTGGCCATGGCAGTCCTTCTGATCTCGATAATTCGTAGATTAATCTGTCTAGACACGCTTGTCTACAAAAACTCATTAGCCAGTGAAACGCGTTGAAATATCGTAGACAATGTTGTCTACGTGAATTATGCTGCGGCTTTTCAATATCACTTAACTGCCTGGAGACTCCATGTTCAAGATCGTCGCCCTCATCGCCGCGCTGAGTACCATTCCGTTTTCCGCCGCGGCGTCAGACTTGCCAGCCTACCCGTTCGTGCACGCCAGCGGTACCGGGGCAACTTCGGTGATGCCGGACGTAGGCGAGATCGACTTTGAGATCATTGCGCACGATCGCGACCCGGCGGCCGCGCGGGCGGTGGTGGAGAGCCGCATCGCGCAGATCCGCGCGCTGGCCGAGGGACTGGGCGTGCCGGCCGAGGATGTCGAGATCCGGGATATACGCAAGGATGTGAAAAAAGGCACTGACGCGGATGGCGCAACGCCAGGCTACGACCTGCGTTCAGGCGTCCACATCAAGGTCGCCGACCTGTCGAAGTGGGCCGGACTGGTCGGGCCGCTGATCGACATGCCGAACCTCGACGGCTTTGCCACCTCGTTCGACACGACCGAGCGCGAGAAGGTCGAGACCGAACTGGTGGCGCTGGCGATGAACACAGCGCGCCGCAAGGCGGCGGCGATGGCGAAGGGGGCGGGGATGAAGCTGGGAGCGGTCACCGCTGTGACGCTCGGCGACCTGAAGAACCTGAGCCGGGCGATGGGCCTGGCGCCGAACGATACGCGTTACGCGGGATCGGGAACGCGGAGCGCATATAACCGGAAGGACCTGCTGTCGATCGACATCATCAAGCTGGCCCAACCGGTTGACATGATTTTCAGGCTGAAGTGATTCAGGCGGCCTTGCGGACGACCGCCACTTCATCGTCATGGCGATGGTGCGACGGGGAGGCGAGTTCGTCCGCGAGGCGGTTCTCGTCCAGTTCGTTTTCCCACTTCGAGACAACCACAGTCGCAACACCGTTCCCGATGAAGTTGGTCAGCGCGCGGCACTCGCTCATGAAGCGGTCGATGCCGAGGATCAGCGCCATGCCTGCCACCGGAATGGTCGGCACCACCGCCAGGGTTGCCGCGAGCGTGATGAAGCCAGCGCCGGTAATGCCTGACGCACCTTTCGAGGTCAGCATCGCGACGCCGAGAATGGTGATCTGCTGCGTGAAGGTCAGGTCGGTATTGGTTGCCTGCGCCACGAACAGGGCGGCCATCGTCATGTAGATGTTGGTGCCGTCCAGGTTGAACGAGTAGCCGGTCGGCACGACCAGGCCGACGACCGGCTTCGAGCAGCCGAGTTTCTCAAGCTTGCGCATCAGGGCCGGCAGCGCGCTTTCCGACGAGCTGGTGCCGAGCACGATCAGCAGTTCTTCCTTGATGTAGGCGATGAACTTGAAGATCGAGAAGCCGGTCACGCGGGCGATGAAGCCGAGCACGATGAACACGAACAGCGCGCAGGTCAGGTAGAACGAGCCCATCAGCTTTGCCAGCGGTACCAGCGATGCCAGGCCGTATTTGCCGATGGTGAAAGCCATCGCGCCGAATGCACCGATTGGCGCCAGCTTCATCACCATGTTGACGATGCCGAAGATCACGTGCGACAGCTCGTCGATGGCGCGGGTGATCGGACGGCCGCGCTCGCCGAGCATCGACAGCGAGAAGCCGAACAGGATCGCGAACAGCAGCACTTGCAGGATGTCGCCCTTGGCGAACGCATCGACGACCGTGTTCGGGATGATGTTCAGCACGAAGTCGACGGTGCTCTGCGACTTGGCCTTGTCGGTGTACTGGGCGATCGCCGATGCGTCGAGTGTGGCCGGGTCGGCGTTGAAGCCGGCGCCTGGGCGGACCAGGTTGGCAACGATAAGGCCGATGGCAAGCGCGAAGGTGGACACGACTTCAAAGTAGAGCAGAGCCTTGCCGCCGACGCGGCCAATTTTCTTCATGTCCTGCATACCGGCGATACCGGCCACCACCGTACAGAAAATTACCGGTGCGATGATCATCTTGATCAGCTTGATGAAGCCGTCTCCAAGCGGCTTCATGTCGACACCGAGGCTCGGGTAGAACACTCCGAGCACGATGCCGCAGGCAATGGCGAACAGTACCTGGATATACAGTACTTTGTAGAAAGGCTTTTTCATGGCGTTGTCTCGTGTAAGGAGTTTTAGTGTCGCCATAATTAACCAGATGCCGACACCGAGCTATTGTGGATATCCGCAGGGATTGTCGGCATCCCGGCTATAATTTTTCCTGGGATAACCATTTATCGGGTGAAGAATGAAAAAGAAAATCGTTGGTGCTGTCGCGATGCTGTTCGCAAGCTCCGCATTTGCCGCTTCAGTGCAAGATGTCGCGGATCGGTACATGAACCTGGTGCTGGCGGTTGGCGTGCATGATTCGTCGTATGTCGATGCCTACTACGGACCGCCGGAGCTGCAAAAGCAGGCGACCGACAACAAGAAGACCCTGGCGACGATCCGCGATGAAGTCGATGGCGCTTTGAAGGACCTCGCTACGCAGAAAGCCGCCAACCCGGACGACGCCCTGCGCATCGAATTCCTCAACAAGCAGCTAAGCTCGATGCTGACGCGCATCGATATGCTGAACGGGAAGAAGTTCAGCTTCGACGACGAGACCGCGCGCCTGTACGATGCCGTGTCGCCGCATCACGACCGCGCGCATTACATGAAGCTGGTTGCCGAGATCGACAAACTCTTGCCAGGCAAAGGCACGGTGCCTGAGCGCCTCGCCGCCTTCCGGGCGAAGATGGTGATCCCGAAGGACAAGCTGAAGCCGGTGTTCGACGCATCGATCAAGGAATGCCGCGCGCGCAGCGCCAAGTACATCGACTTGCCGGCCAACGAAAACTTCGTGCTCGAGTTCGTGTCGAACAAGCCATGGAGCGGCTACAACTGGTACAAGGGCAACGCGCAGAGCCTTATCCAGATCAACACCGAATTCCCGATCTATATCGACCGCGCGGTTGACCTGGGCTGCCATGAAGGGTATCCGGGGCATCACGCGTACAACGCACTGCTGGAAAAGTCGCTGGTGAAGGACAAGGGCTGGAACGAGTTCAGCGTGTATCCGCTGTATTCGCCGATGTCCCTGATTGCCGAAGGCAGCGCGAACTACGGCATTGAGATGGCGTTCAGCGAAGCCGAGCGGCTGGCGTTCGAGCGCGATGTGCTGTTCCCGATGGCGGGACTGGATCCGAAGCTCGCGAAGAAGTATGCGGACCTGCGTAAGCTGCTCGGCAAGCTGAGCTATGCGGATAACGACGCGGCGATGAATTACCTGGACGGGAAGTGGACCAAAGAGCAGACCATTGACTGGCTGGTGAATGTGCAGCTGTATCCGCCGGAGAAGGCGAACCAGCGCGTGAGTTTCTACGACGGACTGCGCGGGTATGTGATCAATTACAACCTGGGTAAGGACCTGGTGGCGAAGTACGTGGAACGGCACGTGACGTCGATGGATCCGGCGAAGGCGAAGGCGCAGAAGTGGGCGGCGTTCAAGCAGTTGTTGTCGTCGCCGAGGTTGGCGAGCGGGATTCGGTAGTTCGTTATTGGCGACTCACGGCGGGTAAGGGAACCGCACCCGCCGTGAGCAGACGGGAACGCTTACTGCGCCACCCAACCGCCATCCATATTCCACGCCACACCGCGTACCTGTCCACCGGCCGGGCTACAGAAGAACACCGCCAGCGCACCCAACTCCTCCGGCGTTACAAACTCGCCCGACGGCTGCTTCTCGGCCAGCAGCGCCTTCTTGGCCGCATCATTGCTCAGTCCCTCGCGCGCGGCACGGTCATCCACCTGCTTCTGCACCAGCGGCGTCAGCACCCAGCCCGGGCAAATCGCATTACACGTCACACCGGTGTGCGCCGTCTCCAGCGCCGTCACCTTGGTAAAGCCAACCAGCCCATGCTTCGACGCGACATACGCCGACTTCTGCGCCGACCCAACCAGTCCGTGCACCGACGCGAGGTTGATAATGCGTCCCCAGTTCTTCTGCTTCATGCCCGGCAGCGCCAGGCGCGTCGTGTGGAAAGCCGAGGTCAGGTTGATCGCGATAATCGCGTCCCACTTCTCAATCGGAAAATCTTCAATGTTCGACACATGCTGAATCCCCGCATTGTTGACGAGGATATCGACGCCGCCGAACTTTTCATCGGCGAACTTCATCATCGCTTCGATCTCGGCCGGCTTGGACATGTCGGCATTGTGATAAGCGGTCTGCACGCCAAACTCCTGGCCGGCGTCACGGTACAGCTTTTCGATCTGCTGGGCGTCGCCGAAACCGTTGAATACGATGTTAGCGCCTTGCTGGGCCAAGGTGCGGGCAATGCCCAGGCCGATGCCGGAGGTGGAGCCGGTGACAAGTGCCGTTTTGCCACTTAACATGCTTGTATTCATTGTGTCCTCTGAGAGAATGGTTGGCTGGAGACGGATAGGCAGCGCGGTGCGCTACACATTGGTAGAATTCTAATCGCAACGCCGGGTAAAATGTGGGTTTTGCCAGACGTCAGGCCGTTAGACTGGATAACGGCGACGGATATCCGCCTTGATAGGAATCGGCATGGTTGAACCAAGAATAAAATCCGTCCAGTGCATTTCCCCGGCCGGCTTGCACGAGATGTCGTACAAGGAGTGGGGCGACGAGAACAATCCGAAGGTGCTGGTGTGCGTGCACGGCGTGACGCGCGTCGGCGACGACTTCGATAACCTGGCGCGCGCGCTGTGCGGCGACTACCGCGTGGTGTGCCCGGACGTCGTCGGACGCGGCCGCTCCGGCAAGCTGGCCAATCCGGAGCTGTACCGGGTGCCGCAATACGTCAGCGATATGGTGACGCTGATTGCGCGCGTGAGCGCGGTCCCCGGTACCAGCGTCGACTGGTTCGGCACTTCGATGGGCGGCCTGATCGGCATGGCGCTCGCTTCGCTGCCGCACAACCCGATCCGCAAGCTGGTGCTGAACGACATCGGCCCGTCGCTGGACACCACCGCGCTGCAGCGCATTGGCGACTACATCGGCCAGGTGCTGAAGTTCCCGGACTTCGACAAGGCGGCGACATTTGTCCGCGAAGTGTCGCTGTCGTTCGGCGAGCACACCGACGACGAGTGGCACAAGCTGGCCAGCGACGTGCTGCGCGAGGAGCAGGGCGGCCAGTGGGTGCGCCATTACGACATGGGGCTGGCGCAGCCGTTCAGGTCCAGCACGCCGGAGACGGCGAAGGCCGACGAGTGCATGCTGTGGGCAGCCTACGATGCGATCCGCTGCCCGACGCTGCTGGTGCGTGGCGCCCAGTCCGATCTGCTGTCGCACGCGACGGCTCAGGAAATGACGCGCCGCGGTCCGAAGGCCACGCTGGTCGAAATTCCGAACGTCGGCCATGCGCCGACCTTCCTGCATGAAGACCAGATCGCAATCGCAAGACAATTTTTAATCGGCCCGGCCGATATTCTGAAAGAGACTATGGAAATCACACGACTGCACGTAGGTAAACGCCTCTCCGAAGTGGCTGTATTTAACGACACCATCTACCTGGCCGGCCAGATCGCCGAAGACACCGGCGCCGACATCGTGGGCCAGACCCGCGAAGTGCTCAGCCACGTCGACCGCCTGCTGACCGAAGCGGGCAGCGACAAGACCTGCATCCTGATGTGCCAGATCTACATCTCCGACATGGCCAACTTCGCGGGCATGAACGAGGTGTGGGACGAGTGGGTCGCGCAGGGGCACACGCCGCCGCGCGCTACCGTTGAAGCGAAGCTCGCCAACCCGGCCTGCCTGGTCGAGATCGTGGTCACCGCGGGCAAGCGCTAAACCGTCATGGTAGCTATTGCGGCGCTTGGCAGCGCAACGACGCAGCTCGTCCAGGGTCTCGGCCCTGAGGACAGCGCGCGCGTGGAAGCGGCGCTGGCCTATGCGAGCGACGCTTACCAGGACAAGGCCTGCGTGTCCGGCCAGAACGCGCTCGAGTTTTCGATCGGCGTGGCCAGCACGCTGGCCTACCTGAACAGCGACGCGGAGACCCGCATCGCAGGGCTGCTGTTCGAATTGTCGATCCTCGATCCTGACGCCGCAGCCGGCCTGGAAGCACGCGTGGGCAAGGATGCCACCGACCTCGTGACCGGCGTGCACCAGCTGATCCGCCTGCGCGACATGACAATGGGGCAGAAGGAAACGGGCCGCGGCAAAGGCGCATCGCAACGCGCGGTTGCCCAGGTCGAAACGCTGCGCAAGATGCTGCTGGCGATGGCGAGCGACATGCGCGTGGTGCTGGTGCGGCTGGCCTCGTGCGTAACCACCTTGCGCTACTTCGCCGACGTCAAGCTGTTCAACGACATGACCCACGCATACGGGCGCGAGACGCTCGACCTGTACGCGCCGCTGGCCAACCGCCTCGGCATCTGGCAGCTGAAGTGGGAGCTGGAAGACCTGTCGTTCCGCTTCATCGAACCCGATACCTACAAGCGCATTGCCAAGATGCTGGAAGAGAAGCGCATGATGCGCGAGGGCTTCGTGCAAACGGCCATCGTGCGCTTGCAGGACGAGATGGGCGCAGCCGGCATCAAGGCCGAGGTATTTGGCCGGCCGAAGCACATCTACAGCATCTACAACAAGATGCGCGGCAAGGACCTCGATTTCAGCGAGCTGTACGACGTGCGCGCCTTCCGGGTCATCGTCCCCGACATCAAAACCTGCTACACGGTGCTGGGTATCGTCCACAATATCTGGACGCCGATCCCGAGAGAATTCGACGACTACATTTCGCGGCCGAAGCCGAACGGCTACCAGTCGCTGCACACGGTCGTGATGGCCGAAGACGGCCGCCCGCTCGAAGTGCAGATCCGCACCCAGGAGATGCACAACTTCGCCGAGTACGGCATCGCCGCGCACTGGCGCTACAAGGAAGAGGGCGGGTCCAGCTTCAAGGGCCAGAAGTACGACGAGAAGATCGCATGGCTGCGCCAGCTGCTGGCGTGGAAGACCGACGTGGCCGACGCCGTCGTCGAGGAAGAAGAAATCCAGCGCGAATGGGTCGAGAAGCTCAAATCGGCCACGCTGGATGACCGCATCTTCGTGCTGACGCCGCAGGCGCGCGTGCTCGAACTGCCGGTCGGCGCCACCCCGATCGACTTCGCCTACCACTTGCACAGCGAAGTTGGACACCGCTGCCGCGGCGCGCGCGTCGACGGCATTATGGTGCCGTTGAATACGCCGCTGAAGAACGGCCAGACCTGCGAGATCATCACCGCCAAGGGCGCCCCGGGCAGCGCCGGGCCTTCGCGCGACTGGCTCAACCCCGAATACACCGTCAGCTCGCGGACGCGCACCAAGGTCCGTGCCTGGTTCAATGCGATCGACCAGCAGGAGACGCTGTCGCAGGGGCGCGCCCTGGTCGAAAAGACACTCCAGCGCGAAGGCAAGACCGCGGTCAACCTGGAGGCGCTGGCGCACAAGCTTGGCTTCAACAAGGTCGACGAGATGTTCATCTCGGTCGGCAAGGACGAATTCAGCCTGCGCCACGTCGAACACGCGCTGAATGACACAGAAGCCGCAACCGGGCCGGAAGACGCGGTCGTCCTCAACAAGAGCCGCGCATCGAGCGTCGAACAGGGCGCCAAGTCGGGCGTCCTGGTGGTCGGCACCGAAGGCCTGATGACGGTGCTGGCGAAGTGCTGCAAGCCGGCGCCGCCGGATGGCATCGTCGGCTTTGTCACGCGCGGCAAGGGCGTGTCGATCCACCGGGCCACCTGCAAGAACTTCACCGAGATGCGTTCCAAGGCGCCGGAACGGGTGATCCACACAGAATGGGGACGCACCGGGCAGGATACGGTCTATCCGGTCGACCTGTTCATCCTCGCCAGCGACAGGCAGGGACTGCTGCGCGACATCTCGGAGGTATTCTCGCGCGAGAAGATCAATGTGATCGGCTCGAACACGCAAAGCGCGAAAGGCCAGGCCCGCATGACGTTCACCGCCGAAATCGGCTCGACCGCGCAGCTGCAAAAGGCGCTCGCCGCAATCGGCGAGGTGAACGGCGTGCAGGAAGCGCGGCGCCAGTAGCCGATGCGCCCTACCTCCTTCCTTTATTCGCAGCCGCGCGACTGGGGCATGGTTGCGGTCCGCATCCTGCGCAGCTGGTGGTACATGATCCACCTTGGCGCCATCGCAATGGTGATGGCGCTGTCGCTCAGGACATACAGCCGGGCCAACCGCATCGTCGCATCGCGCTTCATCTATGCCAGCACCTGGCAGGTGTTGCCGTGGTTCACGGCGCTGGCGGCGCTGGTCAGCCTCGTCATCATCCGCATCGTCGTCGTCACGGCGCTCAGTTACGGCCTGTCGGCATACGCGCTGGAGATGGTGGTGCGGGTGCTGGTGCTGGAGCTGATTCCCTTGACCGCCGCGATGTTCGTCGCGCTGCGCGCGGGCCTGGCGTTCAATGTCGGCGATGCGCTGGCCGTCGCGGCGGCCGCATCGCCCGACACCTCAAGGCGAGCGCAGGAGCGGCTGCGCCAGGAGCTGGTGCCGCAGGTGATCGCCAACGCGTTCGCAGTGCTCAGCCTCGCGATGGTCAGCAGCGTCATCGTGCTGGTGCTCGCCTACGTTAACGTCTACGGGCTGTCGCCCTGGGGCGTGCAGGATTACACGCGCACCGTCGGCCGCATTTTCAATCCCGCCGTGACCATCGGTTTTATCTTTAAAACCGTGTCGTTCGGGCTGGCCGTCGCGGTGATTCCCACCGCGGCGATCCTGGAGATGCACCGCTACGGCCTGCGCTCGTCGTCGACCGTGCAGCCGGGCGCGGTGCGGCTGCTGTTCGTGCTGCTGCTGATCGAAGCGGCTTCGCTCGCCATTAAATACATATAAGAGGACTGACATGACAGAACCCGTAGCCCCCGCCGCTGCCGACGCGCCCGTGGAAGCGGTCGCCCACGTCGAGGCGAAGGCGGTGGCGCTGCTCCTGCTGATGGCGGCACTGAGCGTCGCCTTCCTGCTGTACGTGATGTACGCGCGCGGCGTGTTCGAAATCACGCAGCGGCTGGTGCTGATCTCGGACGACTCGGAAGGCGTCATTCCCGGCATGGACATGACCTTCGCGGGCTTCCCGATCGGCCGCGTGCAGCGGGTCGAACTGGCGCCCGACGGCAAGGCGCGTATCCTGGTGGACGTGCCGCGCGACGATGCTAAGTGGCTCAAGACCAGCAGCGTGTTTACGCTGGAGCGCAGCATGGTCGGCGAGACGCGCATCAAGGCCTTCACCGGCATGCTGGAAGATGCGCCGCTGCCGCCGGACGCCGTGCGCACGGTCCTGCGCGGCGACACCAGCGCCGAGATTCCGCGCGTGGTCGCCAGCGCCCGCGCGCTGCTTGAAAACCTCGATACGATGACGCGCAGCGATTCGGCGATCAACAACAGCCTCGCCAACCTCGAAGCCGCGACCGGCCGCTTCGCCGGCAAATACGGCCTGCTGGGCGGCGCGCTTGGCAGCGACGCCGAAGCGCAAAAGCTGATCGTCACGCTCGACCGCGTCAACGGCCTGCTGGCCAAGGCCGACCAGCGCGTGTTCGGCAAGAAGGGGCTGATGGACGACACCCAGGCTGCGGTCATCCAGATGAACGCCGTGCTGAAGGACGCCAGCAGCACGCTCAAGAAACTCGATGCGGTTCTGGCGGAAGCGCAGCAGGTCGGCGCCAACGCCAAGGTCGCCACCAAGGACCTGGGCGCCTTGCGCGCCGAGGTCGACGCCAGCCTGCGCAAGGTCACGCGCATGATCGATGAAATCAACCGCAAATGGCCATTTGCACGCGAGACGGAGCTGAAACTTCCATGAACAAGACCGCACTGACCGTACTTGTCGCATTTGCCGTGGCCGGATGCGCCAGCAAGCCGGCACCTCCGGCGTGGAAGTCGAACGCCTCCGACGCGTTGAAGGGCTACAGCGACGCCTGGCTGAAAGGGAATACCTCGATTGCCGAATCGGAGTTCGCACGGGCGCGCAGCGAGATTGCAAGCACCGGCCGCCCCGACCTGGTGGCGTTTGCCGAGTTGGTACGTTGCGCCAGCCGTGTCGCAAGCCTGGAGTACGACGAGTGCCCCGGCTTTGCCGCGCTTGCGTCGGATGCAACGGCGGGCGAGCGTGCGTATGCCGACTATTTGACGGGACGCTGGCAAGGGCTGGACGCTGCGCTTTTGCCGGAGCAGCACCAGGCAGTGGTTCGCGCCGTGCCGGGCGCCGCTACCGGCGTGCTGGCCGCGATACAAGATCCGCTGTCGCGCATGGTCGCGGCGGGCGCATTGATGCAGGCAGGGCGGATCGGGCCTGCGGATATCGTGCTGGCGACCGAGACGGCGTCAGGACAGGGCTGGCGGCGGCCGTTGCTGATGTGGCTGGGCGTTGCGCAAAAGCGCGCGCAGGCAGCGGGGGACGCGGCCGAAGTAAGCCGCATCCAGCGCCGCATAGACGTCGCCCTACCTCGATAAGCTTGGAACCGTAGGGCGGCTCTCAGTGCTGCGTCACCTCTCCGCGCCACGCCCCGGTTTCCCTGCCCCGGGCTTCGATCATCGCCTTGAATCGCTCCAGGTTGCGGCGCGCTTCCATGCGCACCGCCCCCAGCACATCACCGATGTTTTCAACCGCGCCATCGGGCGCATACTCCATCTGCAGCATGATTTTCGCGGTTGTTTCGTCGAGTTTATGGAAGGTGACGACCCCGCCATTCGACACGCCGCTTGTGCTGCTCCACGCAATGCGCTTGTCCGGGCTCTGTTCGGTGATCTCGGCGTCCCATTCCTTTTCCTTGCCAGCGACATCGGCTCGCCAATGCAAGTGGGTGTTGTCGACCTGGCGAACTTCGTGAACGCTGTCCATAAACAGTGGAAACTCTTCGAACTGCGTCCACTGGTTGTAGGCAGTGTTGACAGGAACATTGACCTCGATCGACTCTTCGACGGTCGAGCCACGTGGCGAGCCGGAGCCCTTTTTTATTTGCCTGGACAACAGGTATCCGCCGACAGCTAGTGCGGCGACTGTGACCACACGGGTTAGCATATTTTTTTCTCCTGTAGAAAGTCGGCGCCCGTTCATGCTCTCGCGCCGCCAATCAGTCAGACTTGGACAGCGCGCAATCGTTCAGATTTTTTTATCCGACTTCCTTGGCGAGGTTCAGCGAGTAGCGCGGGATCTCGACCACCAGGTCCACGTCCGCAACAATCGCCCGGCACGACAGCCGCGAATGCGGTTGCAGTCCCCACGCGCGGTCGAGCATGTCTTCTTCGTTGTCGTCGACTTCGTTGAGGGAGTCGAAGCCCGCCTGGACAATCACATGGCAGGTGGTGCAGGCGCCGACCTTGCCGCAGGCGTGTTCGATGTCCACGCCGTGGTCAAGCAGCGCGTCGCAGATGGTTGTCCCCGGCGCCGCGTTGATAGCGTTTCCGGCTGGCGCGTATTCGGGGTGCGGGAGCACGGTGAGCTTGGTCATCGCCGTAAATTTTACTCCCTGAAGCGGCGTGGCAAACGGTTGTGAATGCGCGTCGCCGCCACTGCGGCATGACCTGCCGCGACGCTGATCTGGTTCAGCCCGCGAACAACGTCGCCCACTGCGTACAGCCCCGGCACCGAGGTGGCCTGGAATTGGTCGACCACCAGCTTCGCGCAGTCGGTCGTTTCGGCGCCCAGCGCGGTCGCCAGGTCGGAGCGCGCGGTTTCGCCGAGCATCGGATACACGACGTCGAAGTAATGGTCCTCGCCGTCGGCAGTATGCAGCACCGGCTTCATGTCTTCGGTCAACGTGATACCCAGCAGTGGCGATTCGATCCGCCGGATGTTCGCTTCGTCCAGGCGCTGCTGGTCCTTGCCGATCGGGCAGGTGCTGGTGTCGCGCTCGAACAAGGTGATGTCGTTGGAGAAGGTGCGCAGGAACAGCGAATGTCCCACGCAGTTCTCTGGCGCGCCGATCACCGCGATGCGCTTGTCGAGCACGTCGAAGCCGTCGCATACCGGGCACAGCCTGACGGCACCGCTGGCAATGGCCTCATGCCAGTTCTCAATCGGCATCCCGGCGTCGGCAATCCCGGTCGAGAGCAGGACGGTGCGCGCATGGAACTGGCCGCCTTCAAATTCTGCGGTGAAATAATCAGCGACACGTGTGAGGCTGGTGACCTCGCCTTCGGTAACGTGGCCGCCGTAGCGCCCCAGCTGGCTGCGCAGGTTGTCGAGCAACTGGGTGCCCTGGATGCCGTCCGGGAAGCCGGGAAAGTTATGGGTGACGGGGATCAGTTGCAGGCGGCTGTTACCCTTGTCGACGACAACAATGTCGCGCCGGAAGCGGCGCAGGTAGATCGCGGCGGTCAGTCCGCCCGGTCCGCCGCCAATGATCAGGGTGTCGTAGATTTTCGACGGGCTCATGCCCCATTATCGGCAGCGCACGACAGGCTGGCAATCGGTGCCGTGGCCGCCATCCGGTAAGACCGGGCTTACACCGGATCAGCGCGTTTCGGGCTGCAGGGTGACGTGGTCGATGCCATGGCGCTCCAGCAGCATCGCCTTGACCGCTTCCAGCACGTGCGGCCATTCGGCAAGGTCGCGGATCTCCAAATGGCCGATCAGCGCCGGCTCGCCCGGCGACATGTCCCAGACGTGCAGGTCGTGCACCGACAGCACGCCGGGCACCGTGGCCAGGTCGGCGCCGACCTGGACGTAGTCGATGTGGCGCGGCACCGCTTCCATCAGGAAGTGGTAAGAATCACGCAGCACGCCGAAGGTCGACTTGAGGATCAGGATGGCCACCAGCATCGACAGCAGCGGGTCGATCTGCATCCACCCCGTCAGCGCGATGACGACACCGGCGATGATCGCCGCCACCGAGCCGAGCACGTCGCCCATCACATGCACCAGCGCGGCGCGCGTGTTGAGGCTTTGCTGGTCGCGCGACAGCACCCATGCCACCATCAGGTTGATCGCCAGGCCAACTGCGGCGACCATGATGACTATGCCGCCCTTGACCGGTTCCGGCGTGGTGAAGCGTCCCAGCGCTTCGACCACGATCCAGCCGACCACGGCCAGCATCGCCAGCGCATTGACGAAGGCCGCCAGCGCTTCGGCGCGCACGAAGCCGAACGAGTGGCGCGCCGACGGCGGGCGCCGTGCGATCAGCTGCGCCATCAACGCGAGCCCGAGCGCGGCGGCGTCGGTCACCATGTGCCCGGCGTCGGAAATCAGCGCCAGTGAGTTGGCCAGAAAGCCGGCGGCCACTTCGACCACGGCGAACACCAGTGTCAGGCCGAGCGCCCAGCCAAGGATGGCCTGGCTGCGGCCGGCGATGGAGTGGGCGTGCTTGGCGTCTCCCGCGCCGTGCGCGTGCAGGTGGGCGGAGGACTGGTCTGGCTGGGTCGATTGCATTTGTTATTTATAGAAGAGAGAGCAGGCGACAGTGTAGCCGGGTTGCGTGCGCGAGGGCAGTGGGGGAGAATTGTCTGAATCTAAAATTTTCAAAGAAATCAATGTGCCTGAAAAATAGCCCTTGTTTTTCACGAAACGGCTCTCTATAATGCTGGGCATCGGGCGGTTAGTTCAGCTGGTTAGAATACTTGGTCGACATCCAAGGGGTCGGGGATTCGAATTCCTCACCGCCCACCAGAATACATAGAGTAAGAGCGAGAAAGGCACCACGGTTATGACACCGCGAACTACAACCAGGTTGTGGGAGCGACGCTAGTCAGCGTGGGGATTTCTTTGGCTTGGAAAAAAGAAAAACGCGGCTAGTCCGCGTTTTTTTTTTCGTCCGCATTTTTGTTTATCATATTTCGTTCAAAGTTCAGGAGAGCAGCATGGTCGCAGTCCGACTCCCAGATGGTTCCCAGCGCCAGTTTGACGGCCCAGTCACCGTAGCAGACGTCGCCGCCAGCATCGGCGCCGGCCTGGCCAAGGCCGCGCTCGCCGGCAAGGTCGACGGCAAGGTGGTCGATACCTCGTTCCTGATCGAGCAGGATGCCGACCTCGCCATCATCACCGACAAGGATGCGGAAGGCCTGGACGTGATCCGCCACTCGGCCGCCCACCTGCTGGCCTACGCCGTCAAGGAATTGTTCCCGGACGCGCAGGTGACCATCGGCCCGGTGATTGAAAACGGTTTCTACTACGACTTCTCGTACAAGCGGCCGTTCACGCCGGAAGACCTGGCGGCGATGGAGAAGAAGATGCTCGAAATCGCCAGGCGCGACGAGAAAGTCACGCGCAGCGTCATGCCGCGCGACGAGGCGGTTGCTTACTTCAAGTCGATTGGCGAACACTACAAGGCTGAGATCATCGCCTCGATCCCGGCCAATGAAGACGTGTCGCTGTACGCCGAAGGCGGCTTCACCGACCTGTGCCGCGGCCCGCACGTGCCATCGACCGGCAAGATCAAAGTGTTCAAGCTGATGAAGCTGGCCGGCGCCTACTGGCGCGGCGATTCGAAGAACGAGATGCTGCAGCGGGTCTACGGCACCGCCTGGGCCAAGAAGGAAGACCAGGAGCTGTACCTGCACAACCTCGAAGAAGCGGAAAAGCGCGACCACCGCAAGCTGGGCAAGCAGCTCGACTTCTTCCACTTCCAGGACGAAGCGCCGGGCCTGATCTTCTGGCATCCGAAGGGCTGGACCATCTGGCAGCAGGTTGAGCAGTACATGCGCAACAAGTACCAGGTCAATGGCTACAACGAAGTCAAGGCGCCGCAGATTCTCGACGTCACCTTGTGGCAGAAGACCGGCCACTGGGACAACTACCGCGAGAACATGTTCACGACCGAGTCGGAGAACCGTTCGTACGCGCTCAAGCCGATGAACTGCCCGGGCCACGTGCAGATCTACAACGCCGGCATGAAGAGCTACCGCGACCTGCCGCTGCGCTACGGCGAGTTCGGCCAGTGCCACCGCAACGAATCGTCGGGCGCGCTGCATGGCATCATGCGGGTGCGCGGCTTCACCCAGGACGACGGCCACATTTTCTGCACCGAAGAGCAGATCGAAGCCGAGGTAACGGCTTTCCATGCCCAGGCGATGGAAGTGTACGGCGACTTCGGCTTCAGCAGCATCGACGTCAAGCTGGCGCTGCGTCCTGAGAACCGGATCGGCTCGGACGAGGTGTGGGATGCCGCCGAAGAGGCGCTGCGTTCGGCGCTGCGCGCCTGCGGCGTCGAGTGGACCGAGCTGCCGGGCGAGGGCGCATTCTACGGACCGAAGATCGAATACCACCTGAAGGATAGCCTGAGCCGTCCTTGGCAGGTCGGCACGATGCAGGTCGATTTCTCGATGCCGGGCCGCCTCGGCGCCGAGTATGTCGCCGAAGACAATAGCCGCAAGGTGCCGGTCATGTTGCACCGCGCGATCGTCGGTTCGATGGAGCGTTTCATTGGCATCCTGATCGAGAACTACGCCGGCGCGCTGCCGATGTGGCTGGCCCCGGTGCAGGTCGCGGTACTGAACATTTCCGACGCGCAAGCAGAGTACGCAAGCGAACTGGCGGCGCGTTTGCGCAAATCGGGATTCCGCGTTCACGCTGATTTGCGCAACGAGAAGATAACCTATAAAATACGCGAGCATTCCGTCCAAAAACTGCCGTATATCCTCGTGATCGGCGATAAAGAGCGGGATGCCAACACTGTAGCTGTGCGAGCACGCGGCAATGTCGATTTGGGCGTCATGTCCATCGATGCGCTGGTCGAGCGCCTCAAGCAAGATGTAGAAGCCAGGGCTTGAGGTGAATATTCCGCACGGCACTCCAATTCGATATTAAAAGGAAACAACATAGCTACTGACAAGTCGTCGCATCGCATCAATGGCGAAATCACAGCCCCCGAAATGCGTCTCTCCGGGGTTGAAAACGAGCCGCTTGGCATTGTGAGCCTGGCTGAGGCTTTTCGCCTGGCCGAAGAAGCGAACGTAGACCTGGTGGAAATTGCGCCAACCGCGCAACCGCCGGTGTGCCGTCTGATGGACTACGGCAAGTTCAAGTATTCGGAGCAGAAGAAGGCCCACGAAGCTAAATTGAAGCAGAAGATCATCGTCCTGAAGGAAGTCAAATTCCGTCCGGGCACCGATGATGGTGACTACAATATCAAGCTGCGTAACCTGGTCAAGTTCCTCGACGAGGGCGACAAAACCAAGATCACGCTGCGTTTCCGCGGCCGTGAGATGGCTCACCAGGATATCGGCTTCCGCATGCTGGAGCGCCTGAAAGCCGACCTCGAGCCGTATGGCCAGGTCGAGCAGTTCCCGAAGATGGAAGGCCGCCAGATGATCATGATCCTGTCGCCGAAAAAGAAAAAAGTGTAAGCGGTTTTGCACTGATGCCAGGGGCGGATGGGATTTTCCCATCCGCCCCTTGTTATTTCTGGGTGGATTCGTGTTAAAATCTGCGGTTCCGCACTCTCGGGTACGGAAACTACTGTGAAAGCAGGCATCTAAGCGCAGCGCAGTGCTGCCACCTGCAATCCTGACAATGGAGCTGTCCTCAGGACAGAACTACAATGCCAAAAATGAAGACCAAAAGCTCCGCGAAGAAGCGTTTTCGCGTGCGTCCAGGTGGTACCGTTAAATCGGGTCACGCTTTCAAACGTCACATCCTGACCAAGAAAACCACCAAGAGCAAGCGCCAGTTGCGCGGAATCACGAACGTCGACGCAGCGGATGTCAAGTCCGTTATGCGTATGATGCCGTCGGCTTAATCTCACAACTAAGGAGTTACTATGCCTAGAGTAAAACGTGGGGTTACAGCTCGTGCCCGTCATAAGAAAATTCTTGTACAAGCTAAAGGCTACCGTGGTCGCCGCAGCAAGGTATACCGTGTTGCCAAGCAAGCAGTCATGCGCGCTGGCCAATACGCATACCGCGATCGCCGCAACAAGAAGCGCGTCTTCCGCCGCCTGTGGATCGCCCGTATCAACGCCGCTTCCCGTGAGCATGGCGTAACGTACAGCGTATTCATGAACGGCCTGAAGAAGGCAGCTATCGAACTGGACCGTAAAGTCCTGGCCGATATGGCAGTGATGGACAAGCCAGCGTTCGCTGCGATTGTCGCCGCTGTTAAAGCAAAGATCGCTGCGTAAGCGACGGTTGATGCATGCAGGTTAGCGCCGCCGTCAAAAGCGGCGCGAAAAGAGCGGGGCAGAGGTGCAAACCTGTGCCCCGTTTTTGATTGTGGAACGACTCAGGAAAACAAAAACGCATGAACTCCCTGGAAGAACTCGTCGTCACGGCGCAGGCTGACTTTATCGCCGCCCAAGACGCTGCCGCCCTTGAAAACGCCAAAGCCAAATACCTCGGCAAGACCGGCCAGGTCACCGAGCTGATGAAGGGCCTCGGCAAGCTCGAACCGGAACAGAAGAAAGCCCAGGGCGCGTTGATCAACGCGGCCAAGGTGCAGATCGAGAACGCGCTGACCGGGCGCCGTGACGCCCTCGCCAACGCCCAGCTGGAAGCGCGCCTGAATGCCGAAGCGATCGACATCACCTTGCCGGGCCGCGGCCGCTCGAAGGGCGGCATCCACCCGGTGATGCGCAGCTGGGAGCGCATCGAGGAGATCTTCCGCTCGATCGGTTTCGACGTGGCCGACGGCCCCGAAATCGAGAACGACTGGACCAATTTCACCGCACTGAACAGCCCGGAAAACCATCCGGCCCGTTCGATGCAGGACACCTTCTACGTGGAAGGCAATGACAGCACCGGCAAGCCGCTGCTGCTGCGCACCCACACCAGCCCGATGCAGGTGCGCTACGCGCGCACGCATACGCCGCCGATCAAGGTGATCGCGCCGGGCCGCACCTACCGCGTCGACAGCGACGCCACCCACTCGCCGATGTTCCACCAGGTTGAGGGCCTGTGGATCGCCGAGGACATCAGCTTCGCCGACCTGAAGGGCGTGTACCTGAACTTCGTCAAGGCCTTCTTCGAGACCGACGACCTGCAGGTGCGCTTCCGCCCGTCTTACTTCCCGTTCACCGAACCGTCGGCCGAGATCGACATCGCCTTCGGCAGCGGTCCGCTGAAAGGCCGCTGGCTGGAAGTGTCGGGCGCCGGCCAGGTCCACCCGACCGTGGTGAAGAACTTCGGCCTCGATCCGGAAAAGTTCATCGGCTTCGCGTTCGGCTCCGGCATCGAGCGCTTGACGATGCTGCGTTACGGGATCAACGACCTGCGCCTGTTCTACGAAGGCGACCTGCGTTTCCTGAAACAGTTCAACTAATAATAATTTTTCGCGGCTGAAGGCTTAGATTATGCAATTTTCCGAAAACTGGCTCCGTACCATGGTCGATCCGAAGATGACTTCGGATGAACTGTCGCATTTGCTGACGATGTCCGGTCTCGAAGTCGAGGAAGTGGAGGCGGTCGCGCCGCCATTTTCGAACGTGGTCGTGGCCGAAGTACTGGACGTGTCCAGGCACCCGAACGCCGACCGCCTGAATGTGTGCACGGTCGATGTCGGCACCGGCACCCACCTGAACATCGTCTGCGGCGCGCCGAACGTGCGCGCCGGCATGAAGGCGATCTGCGCGATGGCCGGCGCCGTGCTGCCGCCAGGCGCGGACGGCAAGCCGTTCGAAATCAAGGTCGGCCAGCTGCGCGGCGTCGAATCGCAGGGCATGATGTGCTCGGCGAAGGAACTGAAGCTGTCGGAAGAAACCAGCGGCCTGATGGAACTCCCGGCCGACGCGCCGGTCGGACAGAATATCCGCGACTACCTCGCGCTGAACGACCTCAAGTTCACCATCAAGCTGACCCCGAACAAGGCGGACTGCCTGTCGGTGCTGGGTGTGGCGCGTGAAGTGTCGGCGCTGACCGGTACGCCGCTGCACGTGCCGACCGCGCGCGCGGTGGCGGTGTCCAGCGACGAAGTGCTGCCGGTGACGATCAGCGCGCCAGACCTGTGCGGCCGCTTCACCGGGCGCGTGATCCGCGGCCTGAACGCGCGCGCCGCCACGCCTGAATGGATGAAGCGCCGCATCGAACGCAGCGGCCAGCGTTCGGTCTCCGCGCTGGTGGACATCTCCAACTACGTGATGCTGGAGCTGGGCCGTCCGTCGCACGTGTTCGACCTCGACAAAATCCACGGCAAGATCGACGTGCGCTGGGGCCGCAAGGGCGAGTCGCTCAAGCTCCTGAACGGTAACACCGTCGACGTGGATGACTGGGTTGGCGTGATCGCCGACGACCAGCAGCTCGAATCGCTGGCCGGCATCATGGGCGGCGACTCGACCGCGGTCTCGCTAGACACGACCAATATCTACCTGGAAGCGGCATTCTGGTGGCCGAACGCCATCCAGGGCCGCGCCCGCCGCTTCAACTTCTCGACCGATGCGGCGCACCGCTTCGAGCGCGGCGTCGATTTCGCCACCACCGTCGAACACATCGAACGCATCACTTCGCTGATCCTGGAAATCTGCGGCACGCCAGGCGCCACCGTCGGCCCGGTCGACGACCAGGTCGTCAATGTGCCGCAGCGCCAGCCGGTAACGATGCGCACCGCGCGCGCCCAGAAAGTGATCGGCGTGCCGGTCACCGACGTGATGGTGGCCGATATCTTCACCCGCCTGGGCCTGCCGTTCACCCAGCAGCCGGGCGAGTTCGCGGTGACCGCGCCGTCCTACCGCTTCGACATCGAGATCGAGGAAGACCTGATCGAGGAAGTCGCGCGCGTCTACGGCTTCGAGAATATCCCGGCCAATCCGCCGGTCGCCGCAAGCGCCATGCTGGCCGCGCCGGAAGACACCCGCTCGCTGTTCGCGCTGCGTCACCAGATGGCCGACCTCGGCTACCAGGAAGTGGTCAACATGAGCTTCGTGGAAACTGCGTGGGAAGCCGACTTCTCCGGCAACCTCGACCCGATCAAGCTGCAGAACCCGATCGCCAGCCAGATGAGCGTGATGCGCTCGTCGCTGATCGGCAGCCTGGTCGCCAACGTGCGCTACAACCTGAACCGCAAGGCGGGCAGGGCGCGCCTGTTCGAGATCGGCGCCATCTTCAAGCGCAATCCGCAGGCGCAGGACGGCCCGCTGTCGGTGGCCGGCTTCGAGCAGCCGAAGCGCCTGGCCGCGATCGCCTACGGCCCGGCCGTGGACGAGCAGTGGGACGTGACGACCCGCGCGGTCGATTACTTCGACGTCAAGGCCGATGTCGAGGCGATGTTCGCCCCGTACGCGCTGCGTTTCGTCAAGGCGGACCACCCGGCGCTGCACCCGGGCCGCTCGGCGACCATCGTGCTGGAGGGCCGCGACATCGGGTTCATCGGCGAGCTGCACCCGCGCTGGCTGCAGAAATACGAGTTGCCGCAGGCGCCAGTGCTGTTCGAAGTCGATGCAGTTGCGCTACAACAACGGCCATTGCCAAAGTACGAAGAAGTTTCGAAGTTCCCGGGCGCCACGCGCGACCTGGCGCTGGTCGTCAAGCAAACCGTTGCGGCACAGGATCTGTTGGATGCTTTTAATGCGGAGATCGCTGCTAATCCGGCCGGACGCATTGTGCAAGCCATTGTTTTGTTTGATGAATATCGGGGCGCGGGCCTCGAAGCGGATGAAAAAAGCCTTGCTTTCCGCTTTAGCTTGCAAGATACTCAAACCACCTTGCAGGACGACCAGGTCGAGCTTCTGATGACGGCTGTGGCCAGTGCGGCGAGACAAAAACATCACGCAAAATCGCGTGGATAAACCCATCCGAAACGTAGCTTTAAAGGCAGGGCTGGAAAATTAATAACAATGACGTAGATTCGGCCGTCCTCCAATCGGCACTGGCGGCTGACTTGCATCGTGCGATGCTGGACGCCAAGGTACGCCAGGCGGCCGAGAAGGATATGCCGACCCTGACCAAGGCCGAGCTGGCCGAGCTGCTGTTCGAGCAGGTCGGCCTGAACAAGCGCGAAGCCAAGGACATGGTCGAGACTTTCTTCGACGAAATCCGCAATGCGCTTGAGCGCGGCGAAGCGGTCAAGCTTTCGGGCTTCGGCAACTTCCAGTTGCGCGACAAGCCGCAACGCCCGGGCCGCAACCCGAAGACCGGCGAAGAAATCCCCATCACGGCGCGCCGCGTCGTGACTTTCCACGCCAGCCAGAAACTGAAGGGTATGGTTGAAGAAACCAGCCCGGCGGCTTCCGCACTGCAGCGCGCCGCCTGATTTAGCCGATGAACGACCGTCTCGCCAAGTCCGACCTGGTCGCGCTGCCACCTATCCCGGCCAAGCGCTACTTTACAATCGGCGAAGTCAGTGACTTGTGCGGCGTCAAACCGCACGTACTTCGCTATTGGGAGCAGGAATTCACCCAGCTAAAGCCGGTCAAGCGGCGGGGTAACCGCCGCTATTACCAGCACCACGAAGTGCTGCTGATCCGCCGTATCCGTGAACTGCTGTACGAACAGGGGTTTACGATCAGCGGGGCGCGCAATAAACTCGATAGCCGCGCCAGCGACGCCGCGCCAGTCCATGAAGAGTGGGCGGCCTTCGAGGGCGGGCGCGACACCACCAAGGGCCTGCACGCTCCTCTCGATGGAGCATTGATACGCCAGGAACTCCTCGCCATCCTGGCCTTGCTGAAGCACGAAACCTGAGCTTGCTGCCGAAAGGGGTGCGCCGCCACTCTTTCTTGTCAATTTTGCATCGAACCGCGCACATGCCGGCGCACTCCTGCATTGTTTGCTATGCCGGGCGCGCCTGGTGAGTGCTAGAATGTTAATCTTGTGTTTGCCGACGGGACACATGCGCAGCACTTTCCTATGCCAGGAAAATTTAAGGGAAGACAATGATACGCGTTGCCATTTGTGACGATCACCAAATTGTAAGAGCAGGTTTTAAACAGATTTTTTCTTCGTCGCCGGACTTTGATGTCGTCGCCGAAGGTGCCACCGGCCGCGAAGCCCTCGATATCGCGCGCCGCGAGATTTGCGACGTGCTGCTGCTGGACATCGCCATGCCCGACCAGAGCGGCATCGACATCCTGCGCACCATCCGCCAGGGCCAGCCGAACCTGCCGGTACTGATCCTGTCCGGCTATCCGGCCCAGCAGTACGCGCTGAACCTGTTCAAGATGGGCGCCAACGGCTACCTGAACAAGGAATGCGAAGCCGACGAGCTCAAGACCGCGGTACGTACCGTGTTCCAGGGCCGCCGCTACGTGTCGTCGACCGTCGGCGAGCTGCTGGCGCAAAGCTTCGACCGCGATCCGAATACCGCCCTGCATACGGAACTGTCGGACCGCGAATTCCAGGTGTTCCTGCGCCTGGCCAAGGGCGCGACCGTCTCCGACATCGGCGTGGCGCTGTCGCTCAGCATCAAGACGGTGTCGACCTACCGTACCCGCATCATGGAAAAAATGGGTTTGCAGTCGAACAGCGACCTGACCTACTACGCCATGAAAAACAACCTGCTCGACTAGGCAGCGTACCGCAACGGGCCGTTCTGGGCCGTTCGCTTTTTGGGGCGCGCGGCAAAAATTCCGCAACGCAATACAACTTTCCACCCTGTAAGACGCCTCCCGCTACTGCCGAGTTTAGGCTGCATCGCACCATGTTCCCGGTCTATAATGACCGATGAGCTTGCAATGTGGCATGCATAAGGAGTCCGACGATGTACTTCACCACAGAACCCGATGGCGCACCGGCGCTGCCGTTCTATGCGACAGTGCTTGGCCTGATGTGCGTGCTGATCCTGGTCGTCAACGGCGTCAGTCTTTTCCATAATCTCTCTTCTCTCAACGGCGCCAATGCCGTGCAGGGCAAGACCGCGCAGGTCAGCGACAAGCTGCAGAAACTGAACGTGCTGGTGATGGACGCCGAGAGCAGCATGCGCGGCTATTACCTGTCCGGCTCGGATGTCTACCTGGGGCCGATGCGCACCGCCTCGGCCGAGATCGAACCCCAGTTCCATGAACTTGAAACCCTGCTGGCCGGCAGCCCGTCGCAGCTGCGCAACCTGGCGCAGTTGCGCACGCTGGTGCGGCGCAAGCTCGATGTGCTCGCCCAGACCCTGGCCGTGTACCGCCTGGGTGGACTGGAAGATATCGCGAAGATCGCGGCGACCGCCGACAGCAAGGCTGACATGGATGAGATCCGCCTGCTGCTGCTCATCATGTCGAAGGAACAGCACGAACTGACGGCGGCGCGGCGCGCGGAGTTCAATGCGGAATACCAGGAGGCGGTGTTGCTTGGCATCGGGATTAACGCGGCGGCGATCCTGGTGATCGTGTTGTTTTATGGACTGATCCGCAGCAGCTATTTTGCGCGGCTGAGGACCCAGCGTGCCTTACAGCATGCGAACGACAACCTGGAAACGATGGTGGCAATGCGTACCGAGCAGTTGTCGGTGCTGTCGCGCCACCTGATCAAGCTGTCGGAAGAAGAGAAATCACGGCTGGCGCGCGAACTGCACGACGAGCTGGGCGCGAACCTGACGGCGATCAGCATCGACATCAACTGCGCCGCCGATGAATTGCGCAGCGAACACGCGCACATCGCGCAACGGCTGGACCGCGCACGCATGACCCTGGTCACGACGGTCGAACTGAAGCGGCGCATCGTCGAAGACCTGCGCCCGAGCCTGCTCGACAACCTCGGACTGGCGGCGGCACTGCAAAGCTATTGCGAAGAATTCGCCGTCGTGACGGGGCTCGAATGCGAGGCGCTGATCGAAGGCGACGTCGATGTGGCGGGCCCGATGCACGCGATCGCGGTGTTCCGCATCGTGCAGGAAGCGCTGAACAATATCGCCAAATATGCGGGTGCGCGCACGGTCATTGTGCACCTCGCGCGCGAGGCCGGGGGCCTGGCGCTGGAGGTGTCCGATGATGGTGTGGGTATCGATGTCGATGCCGTCAGCAAGCCGAAATCGCACGGCTTGCTGGGCATGCGCGAACGCGCTCTGCTGTTGAACGGAAGCTTGCAGGTGAAACGCGGGGTGAACGATGTCGGCACCTGTGTCGAAGCGTTCATCCCGCTGGCCGAACCGGACGAGGAGGGCGGCGCGGCGCCCCGCCTGCCGGTGGCGGAACTTAGCGTGCGGCCACGTCCATCAGCAGCCGGTCGTATTCCGTCTTCGCAACCTTGTAGCACTCTCCGGCATACTCCTCAAGGCCTTGACGGTCAATTACGGTGATGTTGCCGCGGCGGTACTGGATCAGTCCGTCGTCCTGCAACTTGCCGGCCGCCGCGGTGATGCTTTCGCGGCGCACACCCAGCATGATCGAGATCAGTTCCTGGGTCACCTTCAGTTCGTTCGATGGGGAACGGTCGAGGCGGTCGAGCAGCCAGCGGCACAGTTTCTGTTCGATCGAGCTGTGGCGGCCGCCGACGGCGTTCTGGGCCATCTGGGCGAACAGCGCATTGGTGTAGCGCATCAAGAGCTGGGGCAGGGCGCCGCCCTGGTTGAAGGCGTCGCGCAGGAACTGGGTCTTGAGGCGGTAGCCGTAGCCCGCGCTCTGGATCACGGCGCTGCACATGGCGCGCTCGCCCATGAACAGGGACACGCCGACCACGCCTTCGTGTCCGACAACCGCGATTTCAGTGGTCGCGCCGTCTTCCATCACATACAGCAGCGAAACGATCGCGGTGGTTGGGAAATAAACGTAATCAAGCTTGCTGCCGAATTCAAACAGCTCCTTGCCGAAAGGCATGGGAACCAGTTCCAGGTGTTCAAACAGCGTTTCCAGGTCATTCCGTGGAAGGGCGGCGAGCAATTCATTCTGCTGGGTACCGCTGAGGCTGACAACTGGACGGGACGCAACTTTCAATTCCTTCGCGCTGACAGGAATCTGGTTTACCGATGCTGTTTGTGCGGCGTTACCAAGTTGGACGTTGTTCATTTTTTTCCTCACTAATCTCTAATAACCTCAGGACGATCCCGCCATGACTACCTGGCGAGTCGCGATGTGTGAACATTAAGGCTATAGTCTGTTGGCGAACATAAGATTAGCAGTCGCACCCATGTAGGCAGTATGCATAATGTTTTGTCGTCCTAGTCCTACTGGAGGAATTAGCGAGAATTGCCACTTTTATAGGCAATTTGACAAGCATTTTGTTTCAATTGAGCAACGCTCGGCATGGCTGAGTGCGCTCGAGCGTGAACATGCTCACCGCCCGCGTCAATTCATCGGTTTCGCCGTGCAGCAATTGCGAGCCGTCGCGCGCATGCCCGACCAGTTCGCCGTTGCGGCGGGTCATCGCATCGATGCGCGCGATCGCGCCTTCCAGCTGGACCAGCTCGGATGCCTGGACCCGGCCGGCCTTGTCCATTTCCCCGATCAGGTGCTCGACCTGGCCCACCGCCCTGGCCAGCTCGCCGATCGTCGATCCTGCCGCGGCCACCAGCGCGTTGCCGGTATCGACGGTGGCCACCGAGCTGCCGATCAGCTGCTTGATCTCGCGCGCCGCCTCGGCCGAACGCTGGGCCAGGCTGCGCACCTCGGTCGCGACCACCGCGAAGCCGCGGCCCTGCTCGCCGGCACGGGCGGCTTCCACCGCGGCATTCAAGGCCAGGATATTGGTTTGGAAGGCGATGCTGTCGATCACGCCGATAATGTCCGATATCTTGTGCGAACTTGCGCGGATCGATGCCATCGTCTCGACGACATCGCCGACCGCGCGCACCCCGCGCGCAGCGACCCCGGCTGCGGCGCCGACCAGTTCGCGCCCGGATGCGGCATGCGCCGCGCTGCGCTTGACGCTGGCGCTCAGCGAACCCATCGACCCGACGGTCTCGGACAGGGCGCCAGCCTGCGCCTCGGTATGGCCCGACAATTCGGCATTGCCGTGCGCCAGCGCCTCGGTCGCCTCGCCGATCGTTGCCGCGCCGGCGCGGATGTCGGTCACCAGGCCTGCCAGCGCTGACGCCATGCGCCCGAAGGCGTTGACCAGGTCGCCGATCTCATCGCTGGCGTGCGAGCGCATGCGGACGGTCAGGTCGCCTTCGGCGGCGCGCTGGACCGCATGGTTCAAGTGGCCAATGTCGCGCGAGAACGAGATATAGAAGCCGGCGAACAGCCAGCCGGCCAGCAGCAGCGCCGCGCCGATGCCGGCCAGCACCAGGTTGCGGTGCAGCGCCTCGCGCGCGGCGCGCGCCGCCAGCATGGTGTCCAGTTCGCCCATCACCGCCGCGCCCAGCGCGTGCAGCTTGGCGGCGGCGGCGTTGCCTGCGGCAAGGTACTGGCTGCCGGAAGTCTGGTTATACGAGTTGCTGACTTCATCGCGGGTGCGGTCGAGGAAGGCAAGGCCCGCCTTGAACGCCTGGTCCCCGCCCAGGTTGGCGAGGCCGCCGGCGGCGCGGTCCAGTCCATGGCGCGCGACCATTGCGGTGGCGTTGATCAACTGATCCTCGTTGGCCTCGAACAAGCCGGTGTCGATATACGCCGAGCCGCGCGCCGCGATCGCGGACAGGCTCTCGGCCAGCTCGGGCAGCGTGTGCACCGATGCGCCGATCAGGACGTCGCTGGCGGCGACCGGGTCCAGGCTGAGCCCGGAAAGTTCGGCGACGCTGACCGCCAGCTTGCGCAGCGCCGCGAGGACGGCGGTGTGGCGCGCCATGCTGTCCTTCGCGCTGGCGCCGGGCTGTGCGGCAGCAAGCGCCGCCCAGCCCTCGCGTACCGCTGTCCAGCCAGCCAGTCCGGACACGGAGCCGGCGCCGGCCTGGTGGGTATCGAGGGCCGCGATGCGCTGTGCAATGGACGCGCGCACCGCCGCGTCGCCGGCCGGCGCGCGCGTCGACAGGCGCAGGTGCTCGGCGCCCCGGTGCAGCTGGAGCAGCCGGACGATCTCATGGACCTGCACGATGTAGGCCGCGCCCGCGCGCTCGGACTCGCTGGCGGCGATCGACTTTTGCAGTTCGGCCAGCAGCAGGGCGCTGACAAGTACCAGCGGCACCAGCACCACATGGCAGACAAGGATGAATTTGGGTAACAGGCGCAGGTGCTGCATCAGCGCGACGGCCGGGCGAAACAGGAAAGTCATCGATATGTCCAGGTTGCATTAGTTGTCATAACGCAATAATGCAGATCGATTGTGACGCGATGATGAATTGCAGCATAATGTCCGCACCCCAACACACTGACGTAGGCCGCATGCATGTTCTCCTGGTAGAAGACGACTCCGTACTGGCCGATGGCCTGTCGCGCATCCTGCAGGGGCATGGCATGCAGGTCGAGGTGGTCGGCGATGGCTTGCAGGCCGACCAGGCGCTGCAGCGCGGCGAGTTCGCCGTCGCCGTGCTCGACATCGGCCTGCCCGGCATCGACGGCTTCGAAGTGGTGCGCCGCCTGCGCGCGCGCGCCAGCGCCACCCCGGTGCTGCTGCTGACGGCGCGCGACGCCGTCGAAGACCGCGTGCGCGGCCTCGAGACCGGGGCTGACGATTACCTGGTCAAGCCCTTCGCCACCGCCGAACTGGTGGCGCGCATCCGCGCGCTGGCGCGCCGCAATACCCCCAAGCCGGCCGTGCTTGCGCTCGGCCAGCTGACCCTCGACACCTCGGCGCGCCGCGCCCGCATCGGCGAACGCCCGCTCGACCTGTCGGTGCGCGAATGGGCGGTGCTCGAATACCTGCTCCAGCACACCTCGCGCGTCGTCTCGAAGCAGCAGATTATCGACGCCATCCTGCCGTGGGGCGACGACCTGACCCTGAACGCCGTCGAAGTCTATGTGTCGCGCCTGCGCCTCAAGCTGGCCGACGCCGGCATCGCCATCCGCACCATCCGCGGCTTCGGCTACATGCTCGAACCGGCTGCATGAACAGCATCCGCCTGCGGCTGCTGAAATGGCTGATCGGCCCGATCCTGGTGGTCAACCTGGCCGGGGCCGCGCTGACCTATTTGCTGGCCTGGACCCCGGCCCGGCTGGCGTTCGACCAGGGCCTGTCCGACGCTGCGCTGGCGCTGGCCGCGCGCGTGCGCCAGGGACCGCAAGGGGCGGTGCTCGACCTGCCGGCGCAGGCCGAGCAGGTGCTGCGCGCCGACCGCGTCGACGCGACCTATTTCGTGGTGCGCGGGCCGGATGGCGCGCGGCTCGCGGGCGATGGCGATTTCCCGGCCATCGGCTCGGCCAGCGTGCACGATGCGGTGGCGCGCGGCGAACCGGTGCGCGTGGCGACGGCCAGCGTGCGCGCCGGCGCCGATGTCATCCAGGTCGCCGTCGCCAAGACGCTGCGCAAGCGCGGCCAGATCCGCTCGGCGACCATCCGCGCCCTGGTGCTGGTCGAAGGCCTGTTCACGCTCGCGCTGGCCGGGCTGATCTGGTTCTCCGTCACCAGCGGCCTGCTGCCGCTGTCGCGCATGCGCGCCAACCTGAATGCCCGCGACGGCGCCGACCTCGAACCGATTGCCGACGAAGGCGTGCCGTACGAGCTGTCGCCGGTGGTCTCCGCCTTCAACGACCTGCTCGGCAAGGTGCAGGCCGGGGCGAGGGCACAGCACGACTTCCTCGCCAATGTCGCGCACCAGCTGCGCACGCCGCTGGCGGGCATGAAGCTGCAGCTCGAGTGGCTCGGCCAGCGCCACGCCGCCGACGCCGACAGCGTGCGCTCGATCGGCCTGATGCTGCAATCGAACGAGCGCATGATCCGCCAGACCAACCAGCTGCTGGCGCTGGCGCGTGCGGAGCCGAGCCGCTTCGAAAAGGCGCGGCTTGAGACGGTCGACCTGTCGCAGCTGGTGGCCGAGGTAGTCCAGTACTTCGTCGACGAAGCGGGCAAAAAGGATATCGACATCGGCTTCGACCTGCAGCCGGTGCAGGTGGCGGGCGACAGCTTCCTGCTGCGCGACCTGGTCGACAACCTGGTCGACAACGCGGTGCGCTACACGCCGCCCGGCGGCACGGTCACGGTGCGCTGCCTGCGCGCCGAGGACGGCGCCGGCCTGCTGGAAGTCGAGGATTCCGGGCCCGGCATTCCGCAGCATCAGCGCGCCCTGGTCTTCCAGCGCTTCCTGCGCCTGGATGACCGCATTCCCGGCAGCGGCCTGGGCCTGGCAATCGTCCGCGATATCGCCCAGGCCCATGGCGCACAAATCGTGCTGGCCGATGGTCCCGGCGGATGCGGCATGGTAGTTACGGTGCGCTTTGTGTCGGACGCGACTCCGCGCGAATAGATGTTTCTCTCGGAAAATATTTTTTGACGCGGCGGCGAACATCTTCCTATAATGAAACTTCGCGCCTTGTCCAAAGGCGATGGGAAGACGATGGAAAAATTTGCCAAGCACCAAATCCGGCCTGGCAGCAGCGACGGCTTCAGCCTGTCGGAATTGCTGGCGACGATAGCCATCGTCGCCGTCGTGACCTCGGTCGGCCTGCCGATGCTGCGCGGCTTCATCGATGATGCCGCGGTGTCGACCGCTGCCGACCAGATGCTGGCCGCCTTGAACTACTCGCGTTCGGAAGCGGTGAAGCGCAACACCCGCGTCACCATGTGCCGCAGCGTCGACGGCGCCACCTGCGCCGCCGAAGCGGCGGTCGGCGACTGGCGCCGTGGCTGGATCATTTTCGTCGATGCAGATGACGCCGGCGCCCTCGACGCCGACGACCAGGTCCTGCGCGTGCAAGACGCGCTGCCGGGCAGCGGCGCGCTGCTCGCCGGCGGTGCGGTGGCCGACTATGTGTCGTACGCTAGCAACGGCCAGGCCAGGCTGGCCGACAACAGCGCCCAGACCGGCGTATTTACCGCATGTGCCGAATCGGCAAGCGCCAAACGGCGCCGGATCGCACTGACCGCCGGCACCGGCTGGGTCGGCGTCGATATCCTGGCCGCCTCCGCCAACTGCAGCAGCTGACAGGAACTCCCATGAAACGCCAGCACGGATTCTCCCTGGTTGAAGTCCTGGTCACGATGCTGGTGGTCAGCATCGGGCTGCTCGGCATCGCCGGCCTGATCGTCACCAGCATGAAGAACAACCACAGCGCGCAGTCGCGCAGCCAGGCCAGCGTGCTGGCCAACGACATCATCGACCGCATGCGCGCCAACCGCAGCGTCGCCGAATTGTCGCCGTCGCCGTACCAGCTCGAACTGGGGGCGGAGGCCGATCCGGGCGCCGGCGTGCCGGGCGCCGACCTGGCCGAATGGCTGGCCGCGGTGCAGGCCGGGGTGCCGTCCGGGCAGGGTGCGGTGCAGTTCGACGCCGCCACCCGCAACGTCACCGTGACGGTGCAGTGGAACGATACGCGCGCCAGCGGCGACGGCGCCACGGTCGGGCTGCCGGCCCAGCAGCTGGTGGTGGCGACGCGCCTGTGATGGCCCGCCCGCGCAGCCAGCGCGGTCTTGGCCTGGTCGAGGTGCTGGTGGCGATGGCGCTGGGCCTCGTGATGCTGGGCGCGGTCGGCTATCTGTTCGTCGGCAGCAAGGAGATGAACCGGAACCAGGCCGACCAGGCCCGCATGCAGGAGAGTGCGCGCAACGCGATGGATGTGGTGGGCAAGGCGCTGCGCCAGGCCGGCTACAAGCTGAACGTCGACCAGCCGCTCGGCGGCGATGCGCTCGAAGGCAGCGACGGCGGCGGCAGCGGCGCCGAGGCGCTGTCCGACACGCTGGTGGTGCGCCACGATCCGGCCTGGGTCGCCGACAGCGCGGTCCCGCCCAATCCCTTGCTGGGACACGAAAGCAATTGCGAGGGCGTGACAGTCGTCTCCAACAACCTGCCCGACGCCACCACCGGCGCGGCGCCGGTCAACGCCAGCATGGTCGAATACCGGTTCGCGGTCGAAGGCGGCAAGCTGCTGTGCCGCGCCGATCCCGGCGCCGCCGCGGGCGGTGTGGTGGTCGCCGACAATGTCGAGAACATGCAGGTCAGCTACGGCATCGGCAACGGCGCCGAGGCAATCCTGAACTACACCGACGCCCCCGAGCCGCATGAATTCGCGCGCGTGTCGGCGGTGCGCGTCAGCCTGCTGATCCGCGGCCCCAGCCCCAACATCGTTACCGGCGCCGGCCAGGAATACATGTTCAACGGCGCCAGCGCCACCAGCAGCGACGGCCACCTGCGGCGCGTCGTCACCTCGACCTTCACCGTGCGCAACCAGACCCGATGGAAATGACCATGCCCCACACGCCCGCGCGGCAGCGCGGCGCCATCCTCGTCACCGCACTGATCTTCCTGCTCGTGCTGACCATGTTCGTGCTGGCCATGGTGCGTAGCGGGACGCTTGAGGAGCGCATGGCGCGCAACGCGCGCGACCAGCAGGTCGCGCTGCAGGCGGCGGAATCGGTGCTGCGCGACGCCGAGGCGACCTTGTTTACCGGCGCGCCCTTCGACCCCTACGATTCGAGCAGCTTCAGCGCCACCTGCGAGGGCGGCCTGTGCCGCCAGCCCGACGCGGCCAGCAGCTGGCGCGAGATCGACTGGAGTTCGGAGACGCTGACGCGCACCTTCGCCACCAGCGCCAACCACATCGGCGCGCTCGACGAGCAGCCGCGCTACATCGTCGAAATCGTCAGCCCGCCGTTCCGGACCTCGAGCGCCGGCCAGTGCGAATACGGGCTGGCGCGCATCACCGCGCGCGGCCAGGGCAACGGCGGCGCCGCCGCCTTCGTGCAGTCGACCGTACGTTTCCGCGTCTTCACCAACATTTGCGACTGAGATGGCTATGAACATGAAACTCGTGGCAGTGGCAAGCGTGGCCGCGCTGGCGGCGGCAGCGGCCTTGCTGGCCGGCGCCGCGGGCGTGTTCAATCCCGATGCGCAGCCGGTCGGCTATGTCGGCCAGCCCGCCGTCTCCAGCACCAACGTCGCCACCGGCACCGCCCGGATGTACTCGATCGACTACAGCTCGCGCAACTGGACCGGCAACGTCCACGCCTATCCCGTCACTTCCGCCGGCGCGATCGGCACGGTTGACGAGTGGGGCCCGGGCGGCGCTGCCGCCAAGATCAAGCTGCAGGCCGCCGCCGACACCCGTTTCATAGTCACGATCAAGAACGGCGCCGGCATCCCGTTCCGCTGGGCCGACCTGTCGCAAGGGGCCGGCGGCCAGCGCGAGGCGCTCGACGCCGGCTCGGCGGGCGCCTCCAGCTCGGCCTTGCTCGACTACCTCCGCGGCAGCAGCGCCAACGAAGGCAGCGCGGCCGGCCAGTTCAGGGCCCGCGCGACGGTCCTCGGCGACATCATCCATTCGACCCCGGTGTACTGGAACGACGGCGTCAACCAGACCGTGTTCATTGGCGCCAATGACGGCATGCTGCATGCGATTAATGCGCAGGACGGCACCGAACGGTTCGCCTATGTCCCGCAGGTGCTGCTGCCCAAGCTGGGCATGCTGGCCAGCCAGGCGTACAGCCACAAGTACTATGTCGACGGCCGCATGGACGTCAAGAAGATGGGCGCGCAGACCATCCTGGCCGGCACCCTCGGCGGGGGCGGCAAGGCCATGTTCGCGCTCGACGTCACCAATGCCAACGCCACCTCGGAGGCGAATGCCGCCACCAAGGTGCTGTGGGAAGTCACCAGCGAGTCGACCGGTTTCGAGGACCTCGGCGACACCTACGGCGCGCCGACGCTGGCCACGCTGCCCGACGGCACCAACGCGCTGGTGATCGGCAACGGCTACAACAACACCGGCAACGGCCACGCGGTGCTCTACCTGGTCAATGCCCGCACCGGCGCCCTGATCAAGGCCATCGACACCGGCGAGGGCAGCGAGGACGCGCCCAACGGCCTGTCGTCGCCATCGCTGTGGGATTCGAACGGCGACGGCCGCAAGGACACCGCCTACGCCGGCGACATCAACGGCAACCTGTGGAAGGTCAGCCTGGCGGCACCGTACACCGCGGCGGCGCGCGTGCTGCATACCAATACGCTCGGCGCCAGCCAGGCGATCACGATGGCGCCCGGCCTGATGCGCCACCCGCTCGGCGGCGTGATGGTGACCTTCGTGACCGGCCGCATGCTCGACAGCGACGACGCCGACAACACCGCCAGCCATTACGCTTACGGCATCTGGGATGGCAAGCCGTCGTCGAACACGGCGCTGCTCGAACAGACGCTGACCGAAGCGAGCTACTCGGGCGCCAGCCAGGCCACGCGCGTACGCATCGCCACCCGCAACGCGCCCGACTGGCGCGCCGGCCACCATGCCGGCTGGCGTACCCGCCTGCCGATCGGCGGCGAGCGCGTGGTCGGCGACGGCGCCTTCGTCACCGGCGACATCTTCCAGTTCTTCAGCACCAACCCGGCAGTCAACACCACCAGTGTGCCGCCCGGCGAAAACTGGTGGATGCAGCTGAACGCGCTGACCGGCGGCGACGCCGGCGCCACGCTGTTCGACCTGAACGGCGACAACCAGTTCACCTCCGACGACAAGGTCAATGAAGACGATCCGGTCGGACGCTACATGGGCGGCGGCGTGCGCTCGCAGCTGATCGCGCTGTCGGCCGACGGCGTCGACGTATTCCAGTCGAACTACGACCGCAACAGCGCACCGCCGGCCGAAACGGTCAACACCACCATCGCGACGGTGGACGGCCAGCGCGGGGTGTCGGGCGGCCACTTCGATACCGACTTCATCTGCTACAAGAACTGCGGCGCCGCCACCTCGACCTACCGCACCATCTACGCCTCCACCGGCGTGTACTCGGTCGGGCGCGAAAGCGGCGGCGACACCGATACCCTGAACTACGTGCACGTGCACGAGTACGACGACATCTACGACCGCATCGGCATCGACACGCTGCGCCCGAGCCAGGACTTCCAGCGCGTACACCGCTCAAAGTCCAATTCGGTCATCACGCACGCGCCCAACACGCCCAACTTCGAGGACCGCGAAGCCTATCCGGCCGCCGGGGTGACCCTGGTATCGACGTCGACCGAAGGCGGCAAGTCGGCACGCAACGTACCCGGCGACAGCTACAACTACCAGCACACGACGCCGGTTCCGCTGCCGGGCTTCCCGTCGTCGAGCGCCGACGACAGCGCCGCCAGCAAGATCACCAAGACCCGCTATACCACCACGCTGACCATCGGCGAGGCGGTCAGCGTCGGTTCGCGCGACCGCAATGGCCGTTATCCTTATTCGTGGCGCACCACCGTGCGCAGCTGGGAGACCGTCATCACGACCATCGAGACCGTGCCCAATTTCCGCTTCAAGGTGCTGATATCGAACCAGGCCTATTCGCCGGCGGTCACACTGCGCATCGGCGGCGCCGAGAACGGCGCGCTCACCAACGCCACCTACGACGGCCCGGTGTTCAACTTCCAGACCGCCGCCGGGCTGAAGACCGCCACGCTGGCCACCTACAAGATCGGCTCGGTGCGCGACCTCGAACTGGCGATGCCGCTGGATGCGTTTAACGTCAAGAACTGGGGCACCGGCGTCACCCGCACCGGGCTGCATCCGATCCGACCGCAATGCGCCGGCATCGCGGTCGAGCGTCCAACCGCCGGCCCGCTGGGCGAATGGCGCAACGGCGCGCTGACCGTGCAGGTGGTCGATTCAACGGTGACCGACGCCGAGATACAGATGAACGTGACCGGCCGGCCCGACCTCGGATACCGCCTGAAAGCCAGCGCGATGAAAACGAAACTGGTGGCCGAGTACCTGATCTACTGGCACCACCCGAACAACAAGTGCATGGCCGACACCGG
This sequence comes from Massilia polaris, assembly GCF_012927275.1. Classification (GTDB taxonomy): domain Bacteria; phylum Pseudomonadota; class Gammaproteobacteria; order Burkholderiales; family Burkholderiaceae_D; genus Telluria_A; species Telluria_A polaris. Next base: position 601,502 of record NZ_JABBGG010000001.1, read on the forward strand.
CTGGACAAAGTCGCCGCCGCAGGATGATGGCGCGTCGGACGCGGTTCCGGGCACATGGGCGCCGGGCGAGGATGATCCGAAGGGCGTGTTCCAGCCAGGCGCGGGCGAGCAGTCCAGCGTGGTGCCGCTTGCGCCGCCGACGACGACGGTCACCAACCCTGACGGCAGCACGACCATTACGACGGTGGTGCATACCGCGCTGGCCGGCGGCGGCTATACGGTGACGACGACGGTACGCACGATCCCGCCGCAGCTATCGGGCAGTACCGGCATCGTCACCGGCGGCGTGGTCGGCAGCGGCGGCGAAATCGATACTGGCGGGATCAACAAGAGTGCGGCCAACCTTGGCCGCATCAACTGGCGGGAACTGCAGCGTTGACGTCCTCCCCGGCCTAAACGTCGGGGATTCCTACAGCTAGCGTCGCACGTCCGCGACGGAGAATGTTTAGCGCAGCATTGAGATCCCGATCATGTACCGCTCCGCAATCACAGCAACGCCATTCTTTCGCATGTTCAGTGAACATGCTTCCAAGGTCTGCGATACCTTTCGGCCGCGAATCGGGAACAGCGCCACAATCCGAGCAGATCTGGGTGGTAAAGCTTTCGTTCACTTCTTCAAACCAGGCGCCATGCTTAACAGCCTTGTACGCCAGTTGTGTGCGGAAAGACGACCAGCCGACATCGTAGACGGACTTCGCCATGCTGGTCCTGGCGAGCGCGGATGCATTGATATTACCGACCACGATATAGTCGAACGCGCCGACGATGGCGCTGGTGCAGGTGTGCAGGTAATGGCGGCGGCGATTGGCAATCCGTGCGTGGATCGCCGCGACCCGCTTCTTCTTACGCGCGCGCTGGGCCACCGCCAGTGCCGCCTCGCTGGCACGGTAGATGTGCGGCGCCGCGATGCGGCTGCCGTCGCTCAGTGTCGCCAGGTCTTTCAGGCCAAGATCGATTCCCACAGCGCGCACCGGCAAGCGGGCGGGAGCCGCCGGCACTTCAAGGACGATATTGAGGAACCAGTTGCCGCACCGGTCGCGCGAGAAGTTGGTCCCATCGGTGATTTTTCCTTCGGGCAGCGCGCGCGAATGGAATACGCGGAAGGTATTGCCGGCGAAGCGGAAGGCATTGCCTTCGCGTTTCAGTTCACGTCCTTTCAACGGCCCCCAGCCCAGCGACTTCCTGCCGCGATAGCGAAGGTAGGGCCGGCGCGACCCGGAGCGCGACCTGGCGTACTGCTGGCACACGTCGTTGACCGTACCCGAGTGAAGGCCAAGCTCCTTGCTGCACCCCGTGGTGAGCTTGACCAGGTCAAAACCGGTATGCCAGCGGCGACCGAAACGCAGCGCATCGTTTTGCCTGTCGTTGCAGTAGTTCCAGACGAAGTTGACTGTCCTGGCCTGCTTGTTCAGCAAGCCGGTCAGCGACTTGACGCGATAGCGGTAAACCAGTTTCATCCACGTTCGACAGCAATTGTCGGCCATGGTTCCACTCTCACAACCAAGGCATCGACTGCTGCGGCATGTCTTTTTACGGGGCCCGAATTGCTGCGCAATTCGCAGTCGGCTCCTTTCACTCCTCGTCCTGAAGGACAAGGTTTCTCGGAGCAAATCTGATGAACAAGCAAATGCGAAGCCGGGGATTCACCCTGGTCGAATTGATGGTGGTGCTGGTGGTGGTGGGCATCCTGTCCGCGATCGCGATCCCGTCGTACACCCAGTACATCCTGCGCTCGCACCGCACCAGCGCCCAGGCCGTGCTGGCTGAAACGGCGCAGTTCATGGAGCGCTTCTACACGACCAACAACAGCTACGAAGGCGCCGCGCTGGTGACGGCGGTAGTGCCGCGCAATGCCGGCGGCGCCGAGGTGCGCTACAACGTCAGCTTCGTGGAAGATCCCGATGCGGACGGGTTCATGCTGCAGGCGGTTCCAGCCAACGCGCAGGCCGATGACGAATGCGGCACGCTGACCCTGTCGGGCACCGGCGCGCAAGGCGCCGATGCCAGCGGCTGCTGGTAAGTCCGGCCCCGCTTAATCTCCTTTGGTGTAGGTGTAGGCGCGCTTGCGCTTCGACGAGATCGCCGGGCGGATGCGCTGCGGGCTGATCGGCACGCTGACGCCGCCGCTGTTGTCGCCGTCCTTCTGGGCCGCACCCAGCACCACTGACACCGAGTTCCCACCCACATCCACGCCGGATGCGAACACCGGCGACGGCGGCAGGCCGCCACCGACAAACACCGACGAACGGCGTCCGCCGCATGCTCCTTGCACTCCGATCGCGCCTGAACCGTTCAGCAGGTTGACCCAGTAGCCGCGCGCTTCGCCCAGCGTGGTCGAGCAGCTGCCTTCCAGCTTCGGCACCGGCCGGTTGGTGCTGAAGGTCACCATGCCGCCCGCGATCAGGGCCGACGTCACCACCTGCTCGCCCTGGCCGTTCTGGTTCAGCTTGATGAACCAGCCAGCCTTGAGCGAATCGGGCAAGATCGGGGCCGTGGTGCAGCTGTCCAGCGTGGTGTAATTCTCCAGCGAGTCGAGCTCCGTCGGCAGCGTGAGCGCCGACGCGGTGAGGTCGTCGCGATAGACATAGAAGCGGTTCTCCACGCCGGCGTACGGATACTGTTCGCGCAGCGGATGTTCGCGGTCGCCGCTGCCGATCGCCACATACACCTTGTTCTGCGAGTACAGCAGCGCTGGCGCAAACAGGAACTTGCGTCCGTCGCCGGTCGATGCGACTTTGCGCCGGGTCCACTGCGTGCTGCTGAGCGCGACGCGCGTGGTCGGGCTGGCGATGAAATCGACGCGGTACAGGTTGCCGCCGGTGTCGGCAGCATAGGCGTAGTCGGGATAGCTGTCGTTGTCGACGTCGACCATGGCGATGTCGGCAGCGACCGGCTTGTCCGTGGAGAACGAGCGGAGCAGCGCCCCGGTATCGGCGTTCAGCACGTAGATGAAGCCGCCCTTGCTGCCGGTGCAGGCGGGCGATTTGCTATTCGCGTCTTCGCAGCTGTCGTAGCCGCCGCCCACCACCACGACCGGGGTGGTCGTCGAGAAGCCCTTGATGAAGGCGGCGCTCGGCGTCGACCAGGTCTGGCCGATGCCTTCCATGCCTGTGGTGCAGCCGGTATCGTTGGTCAGGTTCGGGCAGCCTGCGCGCCACTTGAAGACGGGCGTGGCCGGCGTGGTGACGTCGATCCCGTACAGCATCCGGCCGCCGCGGCGCATGCTCGGGAAGATCCAGACCTTGCTGTTGTTGGCGTTCTGGTAGACCCCGATCGAGCCGTCGAAGAAGTAGTCCTTCGGGCGCGGCGGCGGGATGAATTCATCGCTCATGCCCGGATAGCTGATGCGCGGGCTGTTGTTCCGGATGCGCGACAGGCGCGAGAAGAACTCGGGCGCCACGAACGACCAGCGCTCGGTCCCGTTGGCGGCATCGACCGCGCGCAGGGTGCCGTCGTTAGCGCCGTAGTACACGGTGACGCCGCCGCTGCCGTAGTTGACCGGCAGCGGACGCGAGTGGATCACGTCGCCGTGGATCGACGGGCGTGTCTTGGTGGTCTGGTCGTTCAGCTTTTCGTTCTCGGTGTCCTCGCCGCGGATGTAGTTGACCAGGCTCGGATGCAGTCCGGTGTTGGCGGTGCTGAAATCGACCAGCGCGCCGTTTTCCACTGTCAGCATGTTGCGGGTGACCGACTCGGTCGCGGCGGCGGTCGTGCCGAGGTTCCCTTCGCGCAGGACCTGGGCGGCGCCGCCTTTTTCAACCTGCGGGCCGTCCGGCGCGTCGGAGTATTTGTCGAGCGTGCCGAGCGTGCAGGTGCCGATCGGATCGGGGGTGATGCCCTTGTTGGCCCAGTAGTTGCCGCTGTCGCGCGTCCAGTAGCTCTTGGCGCACGGCGTCACGAAACCGGTCAGTGGATTGACCGCGACGCTGCCGGCGGCGTCGGCCAGTTCGATGTCGGCGCCGCGGGCGATCAGCTGGTAGCGTTTCAGGTTGCCGAACCAGCGCGGCTTGGCGGCCGGATCGGGACGGAACATGCCGATGAAGACCTGGTTCATGTTCTGCGAACGGTTGGTGGCGTTGACCGGCAGGCTGGTCGACGCGAACGAGGTGTTCACCGCCTGGATCTCGACCATGATTTCGCGCAGCGCATCGACGATCGACTGCTCGTTCTTGGCGACGAAGTAGCGCCCGCCGCCGGCCTTCGCCATGCCCATCATGAGCGAGGTGTGCTGGGCGTTCGGCTGCTTGTTGTAGACGTCGATGGTGTAGGTGGTGACCGACGGCCGCACGGTGGCGCCGCTGACTGGAATGCCTTTGTCGTGCATGAAGCGCGACCATTCGTCGGCGTTGTATGGCTTGGTGTCGGTGCTGGTGGTGCCGGTGGCGACGTTGGTGATCTCGGTGTCGGTGCCGACCACGGTGTACTTGCTGGTCCCTGCGGCACAGGCGGTGGCGCCGTCATTGGCGGTGACGGTGCCGATCTTGCAGCCGTCAGTGAAGTTGGCGCAGGTGGTGCTGAAGGCCGGAAGCGCGGCGGCGGCCGCAGTCGCGCTGGCATAGCATGCGCTGGTGGTGCCGACCTCGGTGGGCGTGCTGACGCTCTGGCTGGTGAAGTTCGGCAGGCCGAGCTGGGGCGGCGTGCTGCCGTTCAGGGCGGCCAGGCGCGCGGTGTTGGCAGCGTTGTCGGCGCTTGGTCCGCTGGCGCTTGGGTTGCCGATGAAGATGACAAAGCTGCGTCCGCAGGTGTTGTCCGCCGTGAGCGGCGAACGGAAACGGCTGAACGCGGTCGAGTAGCCGGCGGTGTCGGCCTTGGATGCCAGGGTAGCCGAAGGCGAATACGAATTCGCACCCGCGAAGTAGTTGTACACGTCGAACATCAGGTTGCCGTACGGCGTACCCGAATTGCGTTTCTCGTCAGGACTGTTGATGTTGTTCGAAATGGTCGTCAGCTGGGCAGCCATCAGCGTCCGGTTGACCGCGCTCATTTCGCGCACCGCGGAGCGGATGAAACCGCCGTCGTCGTTTGCGTTGCCGCCGGTGACAAACTCCATCAAGCCGACGCTGACACGTTCATCGACCTCGCCGATCGCGGTGCGCACCGCATCGGCCTCGGCCTGGCCCTGGGTTTTCCCGCCCGGCCACTGCTGGTTCTGGCGCGACCAGTTCGACGTGTTGTCGAGCACGATCAGGATGCGCGGCACGATCGTCGTGCCGGCCGAAGTGCCGAGGAAAATATCGATATCGTCAGCCAGCGCGACCTGCGGCGAGATAAAGCCAAGGCTGGCGCACAGCGAGAGCGCGATCAGTTTCGTTCCGGTGCTGCGTTTCATGGCGACCTCTTTTAGTTAGGGCAGTTGGTTGCGATGTCATCTTCCGCGACACGCACGGCGATGCCCTGGTTGACTTCCACCTGGGCTTCGGTGACCGCGTCGGTGGCGACCACATGGACGTCCCAGATGCTGTTGGCGCATGTCGAATTGCCGGTGGTGGCGCCTTCGGTGGCCCAGTTCTGGTTGGCGCCGATCGAGCAGCCCAGGTCTTCCGGCTCGGCCAGGTCCAGGTCGGACGACTTGATCGACTGGGCCTTCACGCATCGCGGGGCGGGCGTGATGGCTACCGTGACATCGGTGACGCCGTCGCCATTGACGTCCACGCAGCGCTGGTTGTTGGCGCCGCATGGGTTGGCAAGCACGTTCGAGGGCGTTTCGAAAAAGCGCGTGCTGCTGATGGTTTCCTCGATCACCTCGCGCGCCGCGGCCAGCGCCTCGTCGCGCTGCTGCATGTTGCTGACAATCTGGAGGTTCGACTGGTTCATGTTGAAGCTGGTCAGGGCCAGCATGGTCAGGACCACCAGCATCACCAGCGCCATGATCAGGGTGATGCCCTGTTGTCGGTGCAGCATTTTCACGGCGTTTTCCTTCCGGCGGGATTAGGCAGGGCGACCAGCGACTGGAATACGTGGCGCTTGTAGGCGTCATTTTCGGGATCGTAGACGACCTCTTCACCGGCGGCGTCGAGTCCGAGCTTGTAACGCTTGTCGTCAGTGAAGCCGGCGGTTGGCTCGAGGTTGCGGGCCAGCAGGTTGAGCTTGACCGAGACCACGTTGCGCCAGTTGGCGACGGCGCACGCGGCATCGGCGCAGCTTGCGGCGGTCGCGGGGCTGGCGGTGAACAGGTCGGCGACGCCGTCGGCGCCGGTATCGAGGCCGTATTCGACTTGCAGGTTTTCGATGCCGTTCACCAGCGGGACTTCGGTGATCGACAGCGCGGTACCGGTCACGCCAAGTTCGGCGCGTTTCAGCGTCGGCACGCCGTCGGCTTCGCGGTCATTCGCCGAGATGTAATAGACATGGGTCAGGTAGCGCCTGATCGCGGCGGCCGTCGTGCAGTTGCGCTGGTGCCTGTCCAGCGTCGTGGTGACGATGTCGAGGCCATAGAAGTCGGCGGTGTCGCCGGACCCAAGCTCGGCCGCGGCGGTGCACAGCGAGGCCTGGAAAAATGGGCCGCCATCGCTCACGGGCGCGCATCCGGCCGTTCCGGCGATGCAGGTGGCGGTACGGCGCACCACGATGACATCGGTGCCGGCGACAAGGCCGGGCAGGCAGTCGAGCGCATCGGCGTCAGCATCGTCGATGCCCTGGACCGGCAGCGGCAGCGCGCCTTTCAGCGCGGCCACCGTCAGCGCGCACGGATCGGGCAAGTCGGCCGGGCTGGCAAGCACGGTCGGGTCGAATTCGCCGTAGAATCCGGCGTTGCGCAGGTCGGCCGTCAACGCCTGCATCGCAAAGCGGCCGTTCTCGATCTGGCGGTTGGCCTTTTCAATTTCGGCCTGGGCGCGGCTGTTGTTGACGAACAGGGTGGTCATGCCGGCCAGGATCAGCAGGCCGATGGTGGCCGCGATCATCAGTTCGGACAGCGAGAAACCGCGTTGCGCGCGGAGCAGGGTCGGGCGGAAGGCTGGCATCGTCGTCTCGCGGTTATTTGCAGTCAGGGACGCCGACGGCGACCCGTGCGCCGATCGCGCGGCGGTGGGTTTCAGCGCCGTATTCGCCATTGCCGCAAACGTGCGACGGCGCGCGCGTGGCATGCATGCCCTGCCACGCAACGGTCAACTGGTAGATGCCTGGCTGGCACACGCCGGGCGCAGCGTCGCGCGCCTGGATCTCGGTGACGCAGCCGCGCGCGCCGAGCATGGCGCCGGCGTTGACGTCGGCCTCGCCCTTGACCTCGGCGGCGCCTTGCAGCGCCGTGCTCCATTCGCACTTGTCGCGCGCGCTGCGCTCGGTGAGCGTGCTGCAGTTGCCCGGCTCGTCGTCAGTGCCGAGCGGTGTTTCGGCGTCGGTGACATACCCAGCGGCCTGTGCCGGGTTGCCCGACATGCGGGCCTGCAGGTCTTCCAGCAGCACCACGGCCTGGGCGCGCTGGTAGGCTTCGATCGATCCCACTTGGGCCTTGGCCTGGAAAGCGGCGATGCCGAGCAGGCCGAAGGCCAGTACGACCACCGTGACGAGCACTTCGACCAGCGTGGTGCCGCGCTGGCGCCGGATGTGGGCGTAGGGGAGATGGGTCATTGGGCGGGAACGCAGGCGGTCGGTTTCTGATAGGGGCGGCCGGACAGGTCGATTTCGACACAGCGGCGCTGGCTGCTGCCGTCGACTTCGATATCGAACGACGGCGCGGTGGTTCCGCTGAGACGGCCGTTAGGCAGGTAGGTCACGCTTGACGGGCCGTCGATGGTGGCGCCGGTAATGGCGCCGTGGTCGTCCAGCAGGATGTCGCCGTCGGTTGGATGGGCGATGTTCCAGCCCGACGCCCAGCCCTCGTCAGCCGGCGACAAGGTGATGGCGGTGTTGCGCTTGATTGCCTCGCTGCGCGTGCGCAGCAGCGACGCGAACACGTCGGATGCCGCGCTTTTGACGCGCTGGCCGGCGATCAGTTCCGAGAACGACGGCGCGGCAACCGTGGCGAGAATCGCCATCACGGCAACCCCGGCCAGCAGTTCGGGCAGCGTGAAGCCGCGCGCGCGCCGTGCCGCTACCATTTGTCCGCCGGGGACCTGGTCCCGCTCTGGTTGATTGTCAGCGTATCGTCGCCGTGCTGGTTGGTGCCGGTTTTTGGCTCCGCCGTGATGGTGAAGCCCGGCGGCCCGTCGCTCGCCTCGATCGTGATGTCGTACTTCGACGAGACCGCCGCTGGCGTTGTCATGCCGAGATCCGTGACGGAATCGGCGTAGGCGCGGTTGTCGACCAGAAACTGCGCCTGGGCCTGCGCCAGCTCCATCATGTGCGACTGGGCCGCGCCGCGGTTTCCCTTGACCAGGTAGCTGCCGTAGGCCGGGTAGGCGATCGCCGCCAGCATGCCGATGATGGCGACGACGACCATCATTTCAATCAGGGTGAAGCCACGTTGACGGTTCATGGTGTGCTCTGCAGGTGCATTGAGGGAAGATGTTGCTCAGTATAAACACTTAAGCTTGCATTTCCCTGAAGTAATCCTGACAAAACGCTGACAATGCCACAGCCGGCATCTGCCGGCAGCCCGATTCAGTTCACACACCGGGGGCAAGAGACGGTAAAATCGAAGGTTTTTCGCAGAAGCCAAACCGGCTCAGACCATGTCCGACGATATCGCAGCATCAACACCAGAATCCGGCGCCAGCGCCTCCAAGGCGCCGGCCGCCATTGCGCGCGAAGTGCAGCGCCGCCGCACCTTCGGCATCATCTCCCACCCGGACGCCGGTAAAACCACGCTGACCGAAAAACTGCTGCTGTTCTCCGGTGCGATCCAGATGGCCGGCACGGTCAAGGCGCGCAAGAGCGGACGCCATGCGACCTCGGACTGGATGGAGATCGAAAAGCAGCGCGGCATCTCGGTGGCCTCGTCGGTGATGCAGTTCGAATTCCGCGACCACGTGATCAACCTGCTCGACACCCCGGGCCACCAGGACTTCTCGGAAGACACCTACCGCGTGCTGACCGCAGTCGACTCGGCCCTGATGGTGATCGACGCGGCCAAGGGCGTGGAAGCGCAGACCATCAAGCTGCTCGACGTCTGCCGCATGCGCAGTACGCCGATCGTCACCTTCATGAACAAGCTTGACCGCGAAACGCGCGACCCGCTTGAACTGCTGGACGAACTCGAATCGGTGCTGAAGATCCAGTGCGCCCCGGTGACCTGGCCGATCGGCATGGGCAAGAACTTCCGCGGCGTGTACCACCTGCTGCGCGACGAGATCATGCTGTTCCGCGCCGGCGAAGAAAAAGCCGACGGCGCCTTCGAAATCGTCAAGGGCATCGACAACCCGCGCCTGGCCGAGATGTTCCCGCTCGAGATCGAACAGCTCAAGACCGAAGTGGAGCTGGTGCACGGCGCCTCGCACCCGTTCGACCTGGAGCAGTTCCTGGCCGGCGTGCAGACGCCGGTGTTCTTCGGTTCGGCGATCAACAACTTCGGCGTGCGCGAGATCCTGTCGGCGCTGGTCGACTGGGCGCCCGCGCCGCGTCCGCGCAACGCCACCGTGCGCGACATCGCGCCGGAAGAGCAGCCGTTCACCGGCTTCGTCTTCAAGATCCAGGCCAACATGGACCCGGCCCACCGCGACCGTATCGCCTTCCTGCGCGTGTGCTCCGGGCGCTTCGAGCGCGGCATGAAGGTCAAGCACCTGCGCCTCGGGCGCGAGATCAAGGTGTCGTCGGTGGTGACCTTCATGGCGTCGTCGCGCGAACAGGTGGAAGAGGCGTACGCGGGCGACATCATCGGCCTGCCGAACCACGGCAACATGCAGATCGGCGACAGCTTCTCGGAAGGCGAAATGCTGGTATTTACCGGCATTCCTTACTTCGCGCCGGACTTCTTCCGTTCGGTACGCATCCGCAATCCGCTCAAGATCAAGCAGCTGCACAAGGGCTTGCAGCAGCTGGGCGAAGAAGGCGCGGTCCAGGTGTTCAAGCCGGTGCAGGGCAGCGACATCATCCTGGGCGCGGTCGGCGTGCTGCAGTTTGAAGTGGTGGCGAGCCGCCTGCTGAACGAGTATGGCGTCGATGCAGTATTCGAAGGCACCAGCATCAGCAGCGCGCGCTGGGTATCGGGCGACGACAAGCGGGTACTGGCGGACTTTGAAGCGGCGCTGGGCCACAACGTCGCCTACGACGCGGCCGGCAACCTGGCGTACCTGGCGACCTCCAACGTCAACCTGCGCCTGACGCAGGAACGCTGGCCGAAGCTGACCTTCCACGCGACCCGCGAACACGCCGCAAAATTGGGCTGACCGGGTACGGAACCTAGCCGCTTACGATGCTTAGGATGTTGCCGTCGGGATCTTTGAACCAGGCGACCTTAAAGTCATCGTTGCGGTAAATGTCGCCTTCGAGTGTCATGTCAGGCATATCGTAATGCTCGAAGGTGACGCCCTTGGCCTTCAGGCCGGCGGCGACGGCGTCAATGTCCCCGCCTACATTCCAGAGCGCGGAGGTGGCCTTATTGGTCGCCGCGTATTGCGATCGATAGACGTTGAGCCTCGAGCTGCCACTGCGATAAGTAATGGCTTCCTCCCCTTCGGTTGACAGCCTGGTCAAGCCAAGCGTGCCTTCATAAAACCTTGCTGCTGCGTCAAGGTCCTTCACTGCGATCATGGCGATCGCTTCACTGTCGCTGAGCATGCTTCACTCCCCGGATCAAGGTTGGTGAGCCAGCAAGCGTAGGCCTCGATAGACGGCGAGTCTGTTCGTTGCCACACGCTGTACGCTTCCGTTCCCGTTGATCTCGCGCAAGTATCCGGGCACTGCCGGGCGTACAGTGCAAGATGCGCGTGGGAAATAAAACCACAGCCTGCGCGTCGGGGAGACACACATGTTAAGCAAACTACGGCTCGGCCCGAAGCTGCTGCTCGCACCTGGCGTGGTGCTGGTGCTGCTGGTGCTGCTGTCGTGCGGCGCGTACTACGCGATGGTGCGGCAGAACCAGTCGCTGGACATCATCGTCGACCAGCGCGCCGGCAGCATCCGCGCCGCATCCGACCTGGTCTCCTCGGCCCACCAGGCGCACACTGAAATCTACCAGCTGCTGACGTGGCAGTACGCCAGCTTCACGGCCCCGCGCACCGATGCGCTGGCGCGCGACATCCACGCGCGCCACCGGGGCATCGACGTCAAATTCCGCGCGCTGGCCGCCAGCACACTGGCCGGAAGCAGCGAACGCCGCGTCATCGACGAGGCGGCTGCCGCCTACCGCGTGTATGTCAGGGCGGTGCTCGACGTGATCGAATTGTCGCGCGATGACGGCTCGATCAGCGCCAATGCGATGTCGAAGGCGATGTCGACCCTGATGCCGGTGGTGATCGTGTTGTCGGTGGTGCTGTCGCTGGCGATCACCGTCGCGGTGCGCAGCGCGCTGCTGCGGGAGGTGCGCGACATCGGCCAGGCCGCGACCGGCCTGGCGCGCGGCGACCTGACCGTGCGCGAGCGGGTCTACGGGCGCGACGAGATCGCCGAGACATCGCGCGTGCTCGACGCCAGCATCCGCAACTTGAACGCCACCCTGAAAACCATCCTCGATTCGGCGCGCTCGATCGATACGGCGTCGCGCGAAATCGCGCTTGGCAATGCGGACCTGTCGACCCGTACCGAAGTGCAGGCCAGTTCGCTGAACCACACGGTGTCGTCGGTGGAGCAGCTGACCGAAACGGTGAGCCGCACTGCCAGCAACGTCGAGCTGGCAAACCGGCTGGCCGAGAATGCGTCGTCGGTGGCGCAGAGGGGCGGTAGCGTGGTCGAGCGGCTGGTGCTGACGATGGCCTCGATCAAGGACAGCTCGTGCAAGGTGGCGGAGATTGTCGACGTGATCGACGCGATTTCATCGCAGACCAATATCCCGGCGCTGAATGCCGCGGTGGAGGCGGCGCGTGCGGGCGAGCATGGCAGCGGATTCGCGGTGGTGGCGAGCGAGGTGCGCACCCTGGCGCGGCGTTGCGCGACTGCGGCGCATGAGATCAGGGAGATGCGTGGGTCGTCTTGCCCGAACATATGCACTGTGTTTGGACGCTTCCCGCCGAGGATGCGGATTACTCCAAACGGTGGAAGACGATCAAAATCCACTTTTCGAAATCATTGCCGAACGTGGAGCCGTTGACGCCGGTGCGAAAGAAGCGTGGGGAGCGCGGCATCTGGCAACGGCGCTATTGGGAACACACCATTCGCGACGAACGCGATTTCGAAGCACACGTCAATTACGTGCATTTGAATCCAGTGAAACACGGCCTGGTTCTGCGCGCTTGCGATTAGCCTTATTCGTCGTTCCACCGATACGTGAAGAATGGGATTTATCCCAAAGATTGGATGGGGTATGGCGACGAGATCGACGCCCGTGAATAAAAAATGGCGGAATGCGCTTCGCTTTTCCACCCCACAGCCCGCGGCAAATCGTAGCGTGGAAAAGCGGAGCGCATTCCGCCAATTGCCGGCGTATGCGAACCGCCGTTAATGCTTACTCGTAATCGCTGATCGGGGCGCAGCCGCAGAACAGGTTGCGGTCGCCGTACACGTTGTCGGCACGGCCGACCGGCGGCCAGTACTTCTGCTTGCGCAGCGACGCTACCGGGAAGGCAGCCGCTTCGCGCGTGTACTTGTGCTGCCAGTCGTCAGCCATCACCACTTCCGCCGTGTGCGGCGCGCCCTTGAGCGGGTTGTCCATGCGGTCGTACTCGCCACGTTCAACCTTGACGATCTCTGCATGGATCGCAATCATCGCGTCGATGAAGCGGTCGATCTCGACCTTCGACTCACTCTCGGTCGGCTCGATCATCAACGTGCCCGGTACCGGGAAGCTCATGGTCGGTGCGTGGAAGCCGAAGTCCATCAAACGCTTGGCGACATCCTCATTGCTGATGCCGGTCGCGTCCTGCAGCGGACGCAGGTCGAGGATGCATTCGTGCGCCACCAGTCCGTCATGACCCGTGTACAGAACCGGATAGTGCGGCGCCAGGCGGCGGGCGATGTAGTTGGCCGACAGGATGGCGGTCTCAGTGGCTTCGGTCAGCCCTTCGCCGCCCATCATCGCTATGTACATCCACGAGATCGGCAGGATGCTGGCCGAGCCGTACGGCGCGGCGCTGACCGCGCCGATGCCCGCTTCGTCGCGCGAGTAGCCGGTCGAACGCTGGTTCGGCAGGAACTTGGCGAGGTGCGCGCCAACGCCGATCGGGCCAACGCCCGGTCCGCCACCGCCGTGGGGAATGCAGAAGGTCTTGTGCAGGTTCAGGTGGCTGACGTCGCCGCCGAAGCTGCCCGGCGCCGCTACGCCAACCAGCGCGTTCATGTTGGCGCCGTCGATGTAGACCTGGCCGCCGTGCGAGTGGATGACTTCGCAGAGTTCCTGGATGCCTTCCTCGAACACGCCGTGGGTCGATGGGTAGGTCACCATCACGCACGCGAGGTTCTTGCTGTGCAGTTCAGCCTTGGCCTTGAGGTCGTCGAGGTCGACGTTGCCGTTTTCGTCGCAGGCGGTGACCACGACCTTCATGCCGACCATGTTGGCCGATGCCGGGTTGGTGCCGTGCGCGGACGATGGGATCAGGCAGATGTTGCGGTGGCCTTCGCCGCGCGACTCGTGGTATGCCTGGATAACCAGCAGGCCTGCGTATTCGCCTTGCGAGCCGGCGTTCGGCTGCAGCGAGATCGCGGCGTAGCCGGTGACGGCGCACAGCATCTCTTCGAGCTGGCCGATCATCTCGCGGTAGCCGACGGTCTGCGAATCAGGCGCGAACGGGTGGATCGACGAGAACTCCGGCCAGGTGACCGGGATCATTTCGCTGGTGGCGTTCAGCTTCATCGTGCACGAACCGAGCGGGATCATGGTGCGGTCGAGCGCCAGGTCCTTGTCGGCCAGGCTGCGCAGGTAGCGCAGCATTTCGTGTTCGGCGTGGTAGCGGCTGAAGGTCGGGTGCGTCAGGTAGGCGCTGGTGCGCGCCAGTTCGGACGGGTAGGTGTCGTCGATGTCCGCGTCGAGCGCGTCGAGGTCGAACGCGCTGGCGCTGTCGATGCCTTCGGCGAAGATCGAATGCAGCAGGGCGATGTCTTCGCGCGTGGTGGTCTCGTCGAGCGAGACGCCGACATGCGATGCGTCGATGCGGCGCAGGTTGACGCCCTTCGCTTCAGCGGCGGCGTGCAGCTGGTCGGCGCGGTTGGTCTTGATGGTCAGCGTGTCGAACCAGGTGCTGTTGGCCAGCGTGTAGCCGAGCTGGCCCAGTTGCGCTGCGAAGATGCTGGTGAAGCGGTGCACGCGGGTCGCGATCTGCGCCAGGCCTTTCGGGCCGTGGTAGACGGCGTACATCGACGCCATCACTGCCAGCAGGACCTGCGCGGTGCAGATGTTGGAGGTAGCTTTTTCGCGGCGGATGTGCTGCTCGCGGGTTTGCAGCGCGAGGCGGTATGCCTTGTTGCCTTGCGCGTCGATCGTTACGCCGACCAGGCGGCCTGGCATGCTGCGCTTGAATTCGTCGCGGGTAGCGAGGAAGCCTGCGTGCGGGCCGCCGAAGCCGAGCGGTACGCCGAAGCGCTGGCTGTTACCGACAACGACGTCGGCGCCCCATTCGCCCGGAGGCGTGAGCAGGGTCAGCGCCAGCAGGTCGGCGGCGGCGATGACCATCGCGCCGGCTGCGTGAAGCTTCTCGACGGCGGCGCGGTAATCGCGCACTTCGCCGTTGACGCCCGGGTATTGCAGCAGCACGCCGAAGCACGATGCGTCGAGCGACTCGACTTCGCTGGCAGCGATGGTGCGCACTTCGATGCCGAGCGGCCGGGCGCGGGTTTCGATCACTTCGCGCGTCTGCGGCAGCACGTCGTCGGCGACGTAGAACACGTTCGATGCCGATTTGCCGACGCGCTGGATCAGCGTCATCGCTTCGGCGGCAGCGGTGCCTTCGTCCAGCATCGACGAGTTGGCGATGCCCATGCCGGTCAGGTCGGTGACGACCTGCTGGAAGTTCAGGATCGCTTCGAGGCGGCCTTGCGAGATCTCCGGCTGGTACGGGGTGTAGGCGGTGTACCAAGCCGGGTTTTCGAAGATGTTACGCAGCACGACGTTCGGCGTGAAGGTGCCGTAGTAGCCCTGGCCGATCACCGACTTCATGACCTTGTTCTTTGAGGCGATCGCCTTCAGCCTGGCCAGCGCTTCCTGCTCCGGCATCGGGTTGTAGAACTCGCCCAGCGCGAGCTTGCTCTTGTTGCGGATGTTGGCCGGGACGACAGCGTCGATCAGCGCGGCGCGCGATGCGTAGCCGAGCTTCGACAGCATGGCTTGCTGTTCGGTGTCCGATGGGCCGATGTGGCGCGAGATGAAATCGTCGCGGGCTTCAAGTTGGGTCAGGCTGGTGCGGGTCATGTAGAGGCCAAATAAGATGCTGGCAGCCGGAGGGGCGGCGGCCGATGGGTGTGAAGGGCTGATAGGGCAGGTCCTGCCGCGCGCGGGCGCGCGGCAGCAAAACCGGATTACTCGGCGGTTGCCTTGCCGTAGCCGGCTGCGTCGAGCAGGCCGTTGATGGCGTTGGCGTCGCTTGGCTTGATCTTGAACAGCCAGGCCGAGTAGGCGTCCTGGTTGATCGAGTCAGGCGCGTCGGCCACCGAATCATTGACCGCCACGACTTCGCCCGATACAGGGGCGTAGATGTCGCTTGCGGCCTTGACCGATTCGACCACTGCTGCGTCGTCGCCGGCGGTGTACGACTTGCCGACTTTCGGCAGTTCGACGAACACGATGTCGCCCAGTGCGTCCTGGGCGAATTCGGTGATGCCGACGGTCAGGGTGCCGTCTTGTTCAGCGCGTACCCATTCGTGGGATTCGGTGTATTTCAGGTCGGCAGGAATATTCATGTGTGGCTCCATGTTAATAAGTGTCAGGTGTTGGTTTGCGGGGCTGGTCAGGCAACCAGGATTTTACCGTTACGGACGAACGGCAGCTTGATCACGGTGGCGGCCAGCTTCTTGTCGCGGATTTCGACGTGCACGGTGTCGCCGACGGCGACGTCCATCGGCAGGCGGCCCAGCGCGATGGCTTGCTGCATGGTAGGGCTGAAGGTGCCGCTGGTGATTTCGCCGACGCTGCCCGATGCGCTGATGACTTTCTGGTGCGCGCGCAGCACGCCGCCTTTTTCGCGCAGGATCAGGCCCACGTACTGCTGGTGCTGGCCGTCCTTCTGCAGTGCGGCCTTGCCGATGAAGTCGCGCTCGGAGACCAGGTCGACGGTCCATGCCAGGCCGGCGTCGAGCGGGTTGACGGTTTCGTCCATGTCCTGGCCGTACAGGTTCATGCCGGCTTCCAGGCGCAGCGTGTCGCGTGCGCCCAGGCCCGCAGGCTTGACGCCGGCGGCCACCAGCGCGTTCCACAGCGCGTCGGCTTGCGAAGCAGGGAAAGCCAGCTCGAAGCCGTCTTCGCCGGTGTAGCCGGTGCGCGCGACCATCACTTCGCCGAACGCGGTGTCCTTGGCGATGACGGCATTGAATGGTTTGAGCGGCTCGGATGCTTCCTTCGCGGTCGGCAGCACTTCCCATACCTTGGCGCGGGCGTTCGGGCCCTGGACGGCGATCAGCGCCATCGCGTTGTCGCCATCGCGGCGCTGGGTGACGGTGACGCCGCTGCTGGTCGCCGCGTTCTGCGCGTTGATCCAGGCGATGTCTTTTTCGGCGGTGCCGGCGTTGACCACCAGGCGGAACCAGTTCTCGCCGAAGAAGTAGACGATCAGGTCGTCGATGACGGTGCCGTCAGGCTTGAGCATGCACGAGTACAGCGCCTTGCCCGGAACCTGCAGCTTGTCGACGTTATTGGCCAGCAGGCCGCGCAGGAAAGCGCGCACGTTGGCGCCTTCGAGGTCGACCACGCACATGTGCGAGACGTCGAACATGCCGACGTCGGTGCGCACGGCATGGTGTTCTTCGATCTGGGAGCCGTAGTTGACAGGCATGTCCCAGCCGCCGAAGTCGACCATCTTGGCGCCGGCGGCGCGGTGTGCGGAATTGAGCGGGGTCGCTTTAAGCGTCATGGAAATCCTCAGGGCAAGTGAAAAGGGGACTGCCGAGCAGACGCGCGGCCGCAGCCGTCCACGTATGTTCGCGCCCCTCTGTCCTCGATACCTGAGAGATAGCGGAATGATCCGCCTGCCCCTTCGGTGGGCCGCTTGCAAGTGCCGCGGCCGCTCTCCAGAGTTGAACCGGTGCGCGATGCGCTGCCGACCCCTGACCGGTCCTTTTGCCTGAGAGTTTTTGGGTGATGCCCCTTCGGCGGCAGCTTGGACGCTGCCCTCTCCCGATCAAGACTGTGGAGCATATGCCACCATGGCCTCTGTGTCAACTCGGCGGCATGCGACCCGGCAGGGAAGGGCGCGCACGAATGGCTTCCCGTGCGAGGCTTGCCATCACCTAATTTGTTAGAATCCGACTATCAATAACGCGAGCTAATAACCATGAGCGAAGAAACCGTGAGCAAGGAAACGGACGCCTATTACACCTTGTCGGGAGACGTCAACAGCGACATGGTGCACCGCGTGTTCGAGGCGGTCGCCGAAATGACTGAGCGCGGCATCGATACCGCGCACGTATTAATACAGTCGAATGGCGGCTATGTCAGCGATGGCCTGTGCCTGTACAACTTCCTGTCGAATTCGCCGATCAAGTTCGTGGTGTATAACGGCGGCGCGGTCGCGTCGATTGCGGTCATCCTGTTCTTGTCGGGCACCGAGCGATATGCCAGCGAGACGGCGCGCTTCATGGTGCACAAGTCGCATGCCACCGCTTCGCCTGGCGCGCGGCCGGATGCCCTCAACATCATCGTCGAAGGCCTGCGCGCCGACGATGCCCGCACCGAGTCGATCCTGCGCAAGCACGTCACGCTGACGCCGGAACAGTGGGCGATCCACCAGTATTCCGACCTGCACCTGACCGCGCGCGACGCCGAAACGGCCGGGGTGGTCAACAGCATCCGCGATTTCGCCCCGCCCAAGGGCTTCCACCTGCACAACATCTGACCGAACCGGCCTCGCGCCGGTTTTTTTAATGGCGCCCAACGGAAAAGAGCCTGCCAACCGGAATGTCCGGCGCAGACTCTTTCTTTTTGCTTCCTGTTTGGCTACTGAAATGACGGGGCCCGGAAACACGGCGCCGTCCAGCAGGCGACGACGTTATCAGCGCTTGTCGTTTTTGTGGCTTTGACGGCCAGCTTCAGCGTGTTGCTCAGGGGTGCCGCCGCGGGTTCCGCCCCCGCTCGACTGGCGGCCGCCCGGCGATGCCGAATTGGCGTCCGAACCAGGCGATCCCGACTGGCGCGATGCGTCGTTCTTGTGGCTTTGGCGGCCCGCTTCAACGTGCTGCTCGTGGGTGCCGCCCTGGTTGCCCGAACGCGAACCGGGGTTATTGGCCGATTGCTGGCTATCCTGGTTGCTTTCCGAACGCGAGCCCGATTGGTTACCCGACTGCTGGTTACCCGGTTGTTGCTTACTAGCTTGTTTCTTTTGGTTCGAGTTCATGTTCATTCCTCTTTAAAGTTGGGATGCTGTGCTCACCGGTTTTGCAGTCGAGAAAAGTTTTCATCTGCGTTTCCGGTGAAGCAATGATGCAATCCGCACTGTTGAATCGGTATCAGAACATTACTCGTACCCCTGTAGGATTGAGTCCTACAGGATTGCAACACTCAGCCGTCAGAATTCTTCCCAATCGGCATCTAGCCTGGTTGCGGCGCGCTTGCCTGGGGCCGCCGCGGCCGGGACCGGAGCCGGGCGAGGGCGCTTCACCGGTTCGCGTCTCGCAACGACGGGCCTGCCGGGATTGCTGGCGATCAGGTGGATCTGGGCCGCCGGCCGTGGGTGCCCGGCATCCAGCGAGAAAGCAGCGATGGTGTGCTTGAGCGCGCCCGCCTGGTCGCGCATCGACGCTGCCGCTGCCGCCGACTCCTCGACCAGCGCCGAGTTCTGCTGGGTGGCGTGGTCCATTGCGGCGATGGCCTGGTTGACCTGCTCGATGGCGGCGGCCTGTTCGGCGCTGGCCGCGGCGATCTCGCCGATGATCTCGGTGACGCGCTTCACGCTGGACACGACCTCGTTCATCGTTTTGCCCGCCTTGTCGGCCAGCTGCGTGCCGGCCGTGACCTTGCCGACCGAATCGTCGATCAGTTCCTTGATCTCGCGTGCGGCAGCGGCCGAGCGCTGCGCCAGGTTGCGCACTTCGGCCGCCACCACTGCGAAGCCGCGTCCCTGTTCGCCGGCGCGCGCAGCTTCCACTGCCGCGTTCAGCGCCAGGATATTAGTCTGGAAAGCGATGCCGTCGATGACGCCGATGATCTCGGCAATGCGGCGCGACGACTCGTTGATCGACGCCATCGTGCCGACTACCTCGGACACCGCCTGGCCGCCCTTGACCGCCACTTCCGACGCCGACACGGCCAGCTTGCTGGCCTGGTGGGCGTGGTCGGCGTTCTGCTTGACGGTGGAGGTCAGCTCTTCCATCGAGGACGCGGTTTCCTCCAATGACGCGGCCTGCTGTTCGGTACGCGCCGACAAGTCCATGCCACTGCTGGCGATTTCGCCCGCTCCGCTGGCGATCGTCTCCGAATCGGAGCGCACGCCGGCGATCAGCGCCACCAGCTTGTCGTTCACCTCCTGCATCGCACGCGATAGCAGGGCCTGCTCGCCGCTGCCTTCCTGCTCGATGCGGGTGCCCAGGTCGCCGCTGGCGATGCGCTGGGCTGCCAGCACGGCCGCGTGGATCGGACGCGATACTTCGGCCGCGAGCCAGGCGGCGAGTGTGCCCGCGACCGCCAGGCCGGCGATGATGAGCGCGATGCTCCAGTTGCGCGTGCCGCTGTAACCCGAGCGCAGCAGCTCCGCCGCGTGGGCGCCGCCGCCGGCCTTGCCGCCTTGCTGCAACACCTGGGCCGTGAGCTCGCTCAACTGGCCAAGCTGGGCCAGCAGCCAGGCCGCCAGCGCCACGCCAAGGAACGACACGATGGCCAGGCAGGCGTGGATCTTGAGGTTGGTGTCGAGGTTGCGGATGCGTTTCATGGCGGGTTCCTTCTCGGTGGCTACACCAGGCGGGGGATCCATGCCATGGTAAGGAAGTCCAAACTGCAACATTTGCGCGATATCAAGGTAGGGCGGACATCGGCTAGCCCGTGGCGGGGAACTATCTCGCAAAAAGTCACCGGCATGCCCCCCAAAGCGTGGCAAATATGCATATCGACTATTGCCATGTGGAAATTATCTGTCAGAATGGACTGATGATGGCGAGTCGAGATTCGGAAGCAGCTTCTCCACAGGCATCTGGCGTCCAAGCGCGCCAGGACCTGATGGACAAGCTCGTCGGCATCGTTGCCAGCCACGTCAACGACAATCTGATGGCGGTAGTCAACCGCATCATTGCCGATTTGCTCGACGCGGCCAGCGCCTCCGCCAACGGCGGCGCGATGTTCCAGCGCGTCAAATCCGGCAATCTCCTGAAAGAAAACAGCTACGCCTTCTTCCACCTTGCCTGCACCGCGCTTGCCGATGCGGTACGCAAGGAACTGGTGGCGCTTGCGCCAGTACCGGTCAAGAGTGCCGGCGCAGCCGTCCCGCTCGGCCTGGTGCCACTGGAAGAGATGGACAACCGGGTGGCGTTCGAAACGATCAGCCGGCCATTCGACGTCAGTTGCTCGGATGCGCTCGCCACGCTGGATGTGCGGCTGGGGTACATGCTCGAACGCGACGTGTTGCGCATGAACCAGAACCCATTCCGGCCGCAGGTCTTCCTGATGGCATTCCAGCAGGCCTGGATCGAATTCGAACCCAATGCGGCCGGCCATGAGCTGCTGCTGCCCCTGCTGAAGCCGGCGGTGCTGTTCGAATTCGCCCCAATGTACGAAGCGTTGAACCTGGCGATGGTGCGCAAGGGCGTGTTGCCGGGCTCGGTCGACGCCTACCGTATCCAGAAAACCGACAACGCGGCAGCAGCCAGGGCCGCGAGGGTGCAGGAAAAAGCGGCCTTGTCGCGCCGGCTGCAGGATTTTTTCTCGGGCGGGGCAGCCACCGGCGATGGCATGCCGCTGATTCCCGACCTTCCGTCCATGCCGCAAGGTAACGGAGGCTGGCGGCCGAGCACCGCCGCGGGCTTCGATGCGCCGACGCCGGGAGAAGCAGTGCCGACGCGCGGTGGCTTTGCCGAAAAGGCTGGAGCTGCACATCAACAGGCTGATGGTGCCGGGGGATCCATCCATCCCCCAGCCGGCGTCAGCTCCGTGTCGCAAGCCCCCGTGCTGACTGGCGCCAGCCTGATTGGCCTGCTGGGCGAGATGCAGAAACGTCTTCCCCAGCTCCCTGCGGCCGGTACGGCAAGCGAAGGCGGCGCGACGCCGCACAATGCGTTCTACTTGCCGCGCCTGAAGCAGAGCCTGCCGCAGGGCAGCCTGTCGCGCGGCGACGAAAGCACCATCGACCTGCTGTCGCGCATCTTCGAGACCGTTTTCCTCGACGACAGCATCCCTGCGGAAATCCGCGACCTGATCCAGTTCCTGCAGATCCCGGTGCTGAAGGCGGCGCTGTCGGACAAGAACTTCTTCTTCGAGGAAGCGCACCCGGCGCGGCGCATGATCGACCTGCTGTCGCGCATGGGCTGGGAGCAGCGCAAGGACGCCGACGACCCCTTGTTCCAGGCGATGCGCCGCAACGTCGACCTGGTCGGGCGCGACGCCGGCCGCGAGCAGCAAGCGTTCGCCGAAGCGGTGGCCGACCTCGAGGCGTCGATTGCGGCCGACGAGAGCGTCGCCGACAGCGATATCGCAGGTCCGATTGCAAACGCGCTCAAGCAGGAAAAAGCGGTCGAGGCGACGCGCAGCGCGAAGACCGCGGTGGCGATGCGCATCGGCGGCAACGGCGCGGTGGAGATCGTCGATTCCTTCCTTGAGCGCAAGTGGACCACGGTTCTGACGGTTGCCTACAGCGTGGAAGACGACAAGCCAGGCGCGGTTGCCAACGCGACGCGCACAATGGACGAGCTGCTGTGGAGCGTCAAGCCCAAGGTGACGGCCGAGCAGCGCAAGGAACTGATCGGCAAGCTGCCGGCGCTGCTCGCCGCGCTGAACAAGTGGCTCGACGTCATCAAGTGGCAGGATGCGGACCGGTTGCAATTCTTTGCCGGGCTGGCCGAGTGCCATGTCTCGATCGTGCGCGCGCCGCTGGACCTGTCGCCATTGCGGCAGCTTGAAATCGCGGTCGAGGTCGCGCAGCAGGATGCGATTCGCCGCATCGAGAAAGAGCAGGCGGCGGACGCTCAGGAGCAGGCAGCGCAGGCTGACGAGGCGCTGGTGACCGTAGACGGGCTTGAGCGCGGCATGTGGCTGGAGTTTGTCCAGCCGGACGACAGTGTGCGCAAGGCGAAGCTGGCGTGGGTCAGCCCGCTGCGCAGCCTGTTTATCTTCTCGAGCGGGGCGCGGCAGGAGTCGTTCTCGCTGCAGGGCGAGGCGCTGGCGCAGGCCTGCCGCGACGGCAAGGCCCGCGTGATCCAGGAGAGCGGGGTGGTGGCGCGCGTGCTGTCGGAGGCCATGGCGGTCAATGACCCGGCCGGTTTGGTCGTCGCCGCCTGATACCGGCTCTGAACTTGGCCTTAATGCAAGCAACCAATGGTATGATGGTGCCCTTTCCGTTCGCCGGGTAACCTAGAGCCGAGCAAGGCCAGGAACAGTCAACAACGTGCGTCTATCTTCCATTAAATTGTCGGGATTTAAGTCTTTCGTTGATCCCACCAATTTCCAGGTCCCGGGTCAGTTGGTGGGCGTCGTCGGCCCGAATGGCTGCGGCAAGTCGAATATCATCGACGCCGTGCGATGGGTGCTGGGCGAATCGAAGGCGTCCGAACTGCGTGGCGAGTCGATGCAGGACGTGATTTTTAACGGCTCCACGCACCGCAAGCCCGCCGGGCGCGCCTCCGTCGAACTGGTGTTCGACAATAACGACGGCAAGGCCGCCGGCCAGTGGGGCCAGTACGCCGAGATCGCGGTCAAGCGCACCCTGACCCGCGACGGCACTTCGACCTACTACATCAACAGCCAGCCGGTACGCCGGCGCGACATCCAGGACATCTTCCTCGGCACCGGCCTCGGTCCGCGCGCCTACGCCATCATCGGGCAGGGCATGATCTCGCGGATCATCGAGTCGCGTCCTGAAGAACTGCGCATCTTCCTGGAAGAGGCGGCAGGCGTCTCGAAGTACAAGGAACGCCGCCGCGAAACCGAAAACCGCCTGAACGACACGCGCGAAAACCTGCTGCGCGTCGAGGACATCCTGCGTGAACTGAACGCGAACCTCGAGAAGCTCGAAGCGCAGGCTGTCGTGGCCAACAAGTTCCACACGCTGCAGGGCGACCAGGAAGAAAAACAGAAGCTGCTTTGGCTGCTGCGCAAGAACGAGGCGAAGGCCGAGCAAACCAAGTACTTCCGCGAGATGGAGCAGGCCCAGACCGACCTCGAAGAGCAGACCGCCAAGCTGCGCCACGTCGAGCTGGACCTCGAGCGCATGCGCCAGGCCCACTTCGCGGTCGGCGACCGCCTTCACACGGCGCAGGGGCACCTGTACCAGACCAACTCCGAAATCGGCAGCCTCGAAGCGCAGATCAAGTTCGTGATCGAATCGCGTTCGCGCTTGCAGAACCAGATCGGCACATTGACCGCACAGCGCAACCAGTGGCAGGCGCAGGGCCAGGAATACCAGGAACAGGTCGAAGAAGCCGAGTACCTGCTGGAGGAGCTGGGCGGCCGCGTCGAGCAGTCGCAGATGTCGGCGGAAGCGCAGAACGAACGCATCCCGTCGCTGGAAGCGGCATGGCGCGAAGCGCAGGAAACGACCACCGGATCGCGCCAGAAGATCATGCAGGCGCAGCAGCAGATCGAGCTGTCGTCGGCGCACCAGCGCAACGCATCGAACATCCTGCAGGGCCTGGCCACGCGGCGCGAGCGCCTGCAGCAGGAAAAGAACGGCTTGAACCTGCCGGACAGCAGCCACCTCGCCAACCTCAAGATGCAGCTCGAGGAAAAGCAGCAGGCGCTGGAAGAGCAGACATTGACGCTCGAGGAAGCAGCCGAGCAGCAGCAGCGCGTCGAGGAAGAGCGCTCCGCCGCCCAGGCGCAGGTGAATGCCGAAAGCGCGGCCAACGCGCAGCTGGAAGCGCGCCTGTCGGCGTTGAAGCAGCTGCAGGAACGCGTGCAAACGCAGGGCAAGGTCCAGCCCTGGCTGCAGAAGCATGAACTCGACGGCCTGCCGCGCCTGTGGCAGAAGCTGCACATCGAGCAGGGCTGGGAAACCGCGATGGAAGCGGTGCTGCGCGAACGAACTGGCGCGCTGGAGATGTCGAACATCGACTGGGCCAAGGCCTTCTTCAACGATGCGCCGCCAGCCAAGCTGGCGCTGTATAGCCCAACGCTGGGAAACGCCGCGACGCCGGCGGAAGTCAATGGACTCAAGCCGTTCGCCAACCTGCTCAAGCTGAACGAAACCGGCTTGCGCGGACTGCTGCACGACTGGCTGCACAATGTATTCGCCGCCGAAGACACGGCGAGCGCGTTCGCGGAGCGCGGCAAGCTGCCGACCGGCGGCTCGTTCATCACGCGCCAGGGCCACGTCGTCACGCAGTCAAGCGTGCGGTTCTACGCCCCCGATTCCGAGCAGGACGGCATGCTCGGGCGCCAGCAGGAAATCGAAAACATCACGCGCCAGCTGCGCGCGCAAGCGCTGCTGGCTGACGAAGCGCGCGCCCGTTCGGTACGTGCCGACGCGGCCGCATCCGATCTTTCGCGCCGCCTGCAGGACGCGCGCCAGCGCATCGCGGGGCTGACGCAGCAGGTGCACGGGCTGCAGATCGACGTCGTCAAGCAGTCCGAAGTCGAAGCGCGCTTCAACCAGCGCAGCACCCAGATCGCCACCGACCTGGCCGAGATCGCGGCGCAGGAAGCGGAGCAGCAGCAGATCCAGGCCGAGGCCGAAGAAAAATTCGAGCAGCTCGACATGGAGCTGGCCGAACTGCAGGGCGCGCACGAAGACGGGCAGACCGTGTTCCTCGAAAAGGAGCAGGCGCTGGCCGACGCGCGCCAGCAGCTGCGCGAGATGGAACGCGCGGCGCAGGAAGCGCAGTTCGCCGAGAAGTCACAGCGCAGCAAGATCGAAGAACTGCGCCGCAATATCGCGACCGCCACGCAGCAGGCCTCGCAGGTCGGCGAGAGCATCGAACTTGGGCAGCAGGAACTTGAAACGCTCGAATCGGGCGCCGCCAAAGACGGCCTGCAGGACCTGCTCGACCGCCGCACCGGCCAGGAGCGCGCGTTGTCCGATGCGCGCCATGAGCTCGACCAGATCACCCAGCAGCTGCGCAGCGCCGAAGAAGCGCGCATGCAGGCCGAACGCAGCCTGCAGCCGCAGCGCGACAAGATCACCGAGATGCAGCTGAAGGAACAGGCCGCGCGCCTGAACCAGGAGCAGTTCGACGAGGCGCTCAAGGCGGTGCAAGCCGACGAAGCAGCGCTGACCGAGAAGCTCCATCCGGACATGAAGGCGTCGTACCTGCAGGGCGAAGTCACGCGCCTGACCAACGCCATCACGTCGCTTGGCGCGGTCAACCTGGCTGCGCTCGACGAGCTGGCTCAGGCGTCCGAGCGCAAGAACTTCCTCGATTCGCAGAACGCCGACCTGAATGAAGCGATCACCACGCTGGAAGACGCCATCCACAAGATCGACAAGGAAACGCGTGACCTGCTGCAGGACACCTTCGACAAGGTCAACCACCATTTCTCGGAGCTGTTCCCGATCCTGTTTGGCGGCGGCAATGCCAAGCTGGTGATGACCGGCGATGAAATCCTCGACTCCGGCGTGCAGGTGATGGCGCAGCCGCCGGGTAAGAAGAACGCGACCATCCACCTGCTGTCCGGCGGCGAAAAAGCCCTGACCGCGACCGCGCTGGTGTTTTCGATGTTCCGGCTTAACCCCGCACCATTCTGCCTGCTGGACGAAGTGGACGCGCCGCTCGACGACGCGAACACCGAGCGCTTCTGCAGGATGGTCAAGCGGATGTCGGAACATACCCAATTCCTTTTCATCTCGCATAACAAGATTGCGATGGAAATGGCCAATCAACTGATCGGTGTGACGATGCAGGAACAAGGTGTATCGCGCATTGTGGCGGTGGACATGGAGTCCGCCGCGAATTTCGCTACTGAGGCACAAGCAGCATGACAGATCTTCAAGTGAGCCTTCTTGCCGCTGGCGGCGTGTTTATCGCCGGCGTGTACACCTATAACAAATGGCAGGAGTACAAAGCCAGGAAAACCGTGGAGCGCGCCTTCGCGACCGACCATGACGATGTGCTGATGCGCGTCGGCGAAACCCGCCAGGAGCCGTCGTTCGACCTTGGCCTGAACCCGATACCGGGCGCCGTTGCAGGCACTGGCAATGGTTTCGACGCCGATCCTTCCGGCTCCGCGCCGGTCGACGACTTCGCGCCGATCGCCGCGGTGCAGGCGCCGGTCGGCCCGGACGGACTGACGCCTGCCGCCGAACTGGCCAACACGCTGGTCGATCCGCTGATCGACTGCCTGATCCCGCTGGCGCTGGAGATCGCCGTCCGCGGCGACAAGATCCTGCCGGTATTGCAAACGCTGCGCCACGTCGGCAACAAGCCGGTCCACTTCATCGGCCTGCACGTCAACGGCGACTGGGAACCGATCACGCATGGCGGCGTGTACACCAAGCTGCAGGCGGGCGTGCAGATGGCCAGCCGCACCACCGCGCTGAACGAACTTGAATACTCCGAACTGGTCACCCGCCTGCGCGCGGTGGCCGACGAAATCGGCGCCGAGCCTGAAATCCCGGACATGATCGAAGTGATGGGCGAATCGCGCACCTTGCACCGCTTCGTCGCGGGCCACGACGCCCAGCTTGGCGTCAACCTGATGTCGAATGGCGCGCCATGGTCGATGACCACGCTGATCGGCGCGCTGGAAAAGCAGGGCTTCGACGTGCGCCCGGACGGCCGCTTTGCGATGCCGGACGGCGAAGGCGGCATCCTGTTCACGCTGTCGACCAACGTCACGCTGGGCGCCGACACCACCTCGCGCCTGACCCTGCTGCTCGACGTGCCATGCGTCGCGCCTGCGCGCGACGGCTTTGGCGCGATGGTCACCTGCGCCAAACAGCTGGTCGAGCGGCTTGACTGCACCATCGTCGACGACTTCGACCAGCCGTTGACCGACGCCGCACTCGGCGGGATCAACGGCCAGGTGCTGGAGTTCTACCAGGAGATGGAAGCGGCCGACATCCCTGCCGGCTCGACCCGTGCAATGCGCCTGTTCAGCTAAGTCTGGGGATTATCGTGACGCTTGACGCAAACAGCGCCCACCTGGAGCGGATGAAGTGGCTGACCACTGAACTGAACCGCCACATCTTCGCGTATCACGTACAGGACGCGCCAACCATTCCTGACGCCGAGTACGACCGGCTGTTCCGCGAACTGCAGGAACTGGAAGGCGCGCACCCGGAAGCGGTATCGGTCGATTCGCCGACCTACCGCGTGGGCGCCGCCCCGATCCCCGAATTCAGGCAGGTGACGCATACGGTGCCGATGCTGTCGCTGAATAACGGTTTTGCGGATGAAGATGTCGAGAACTTCGACCGGCGCGTGCGCGAAGGACTGGGCGCGGTGCAGGCGGAATACGCCAGTGAACTCAAGTTCGACGGGCTGGCGATCAGCCTGCGCTACGAAGACGGGGTGTTTGTGCAGGCCGCCACGCGCGGCGACGGCGCCACCGGCGAGGAAGTCACGACCAACATCCGCACCATCCGCGCGATCCCGCTGCGCCTGCACGGCAGTGCGGTCCCGAAGGTGCTCGAAGTGCGCGGCGAAGTGTTGATGTATAAAGCCGATTTCGCCAGGCTGAATGCGCGCCAGCGCGACGCCGGACAGAAGGAGTTCGCCAACCCGCGCAACGCGGCTGCCGGCAGCCTGCGCCAGCTCGACTCGCGCATCACGGCGCAGCGCAGCCTGCGCTTCTTCGCCTATGGCATTGGCGCGCTGGAAGGGCGCGCGATGCCCGACTCGCACTCCGCACTGCTGGACTGGTACCACGAGCTTGGCCTGCCGGTCTGCGCCGAGCGCGCCGTAGTGCCTGGCATTGCGGGCATGCTGGCGTTCTACCGCGACATCGGAACGCGCCGCGCCAGCCTGCCGTACGAGATCGACGGCGTGGTGTACAAAGTGAACCGGGTCGAAGACCAGCAGCAGCTTGGCTTCGTGTCGCGCGCGCCGCGCTTTGCGCTGGCCCACAAGTTCCCTGCCGAGGAAGCGCTGACGCAGGTACAGGATATTGAAGTGCAGGTTGGCCGCACTGGCGCGATTACGCCTGTGGCCCGGCTGGTGCCGGTATTCGTCGGCGGCGTCAACGTGATGAACGCGACGCTGCATAACGAAGACGAAGTGCGCCGCAAGGATATCCGGATCGGCGACACCGTCATCGTGCGCCGCGCCGGCGATGTGATCCCGGAGGTGGTGGCGCACGTGCCTGAACGCCGTCCGGCAGACGCACGCGAGTTCGTCATGCCGGCCAGCTGCCCGGTATGCGGTTCGCCGATCGTCAAGCCCGAGGACGAAGCAATCGCGCGCTGCTCCGGCGGCTGGACGCATTGCAGCGCGCAGCGCAAGGGCGGGCTGATGCACTTCGTATCGCGCCGCGCCATCGACGTCGAAGGCATGGGCGACCAGCTGATCGAACAGCTGGTCGACAAGGGCGTGGTCAAGACCGCCGCCGACCTGTACCGGCTCGACATGGAACGCCTGTGCGCGCTCGATCGCATGGCCACCAGGTCGGCGCAGAACGTGCTCGACGCGCTTGAGAAATCGAAGCAGACCACGCTTGCGCGTTTTATCTACTCGCTCGGCATTCGCCACGTGGGCGAATCCACCGCCAAGGCGCTGGCGCAGCACTTCGGCAGCATCGACGCACTGCTTCACGCGGCAACGTGGGAGAATGGGATCCAGCTGCTGGACGTGGCCGATGTCGGGCCGGTCGTGGCGCGTTCGATTGCCGACTTCCTGTCCGATGACGACAACCGCGCGCTGGTAGCACAGCTGCGCGAAGCCGGCATGACATGGAAAGAGGGCGCGCATTCGATGGCGAAGCCGGACGGTGCGCTGTCCGGCAAAACGTTCGTGTTGACAGGCACGCTGCCGACCCTGAGCCGCGACGAAGCGGCTGCGATGATCGAGACGGCTGGCGGCAAGGTGTCTGGTTCGGTATCGAAGAAGACTTCGTATGTTGTCGCTGGTGCGGACGCAGGCAGCAAGCTGGCGAAGGCGCAGGAACTGGGCATCACGCTGCTCGACGAAGCCGCGCTGGTAGCCCTGCTTGAGACCGCAAACGGCGTCACCGCGTAAAAGATCGAAGGAGTGCAGGATGCAGCGAATCAGAAAAGCAGTATTCCCGGTTGCCGGCCTTGGCAGCCGCTTCCTCCCGGCCACCAAGGCGCAGCCAAAGGAAATGCTGCCCATCGTCGACAAGCCGCTGATCCAGTACGCGGTCGAAGAGGCGGTCGCCGCCGGCATCACGGAGATGATCTTCATCACCGGCCGCAACAAGCGCGCGATCGAGGACCATTTCGACAAAGCCTACGAGCTCGAAGCCGAGCTGGAAGCGGCCGGCAAGGCGCAGTTGCTGGAAGCGGTGCGCAACGTCATCCCGAAGAACATCACCTGCATCTACATCCGCCAGTCGGAGCCGCTTGGCCTCGGCCACGCGGTGCTGTGCGCGCGGCCGGTCGTCGGCAATGAGCCGTTCGCGGTGCTGCTGGCCGACGACTTCATGGATACCGGTCGCGCCGACAAGCCGGTGCTCCAGCAGATGACCGAGCTTTACGACTACGAGAACTGCAGCGTGCTGGCGGTGCAGGATGTCCCGCGCGAGAACACCAGGCAATACGGCATCGTCAGCTCCGCGCCATACCGTCCGGGCATCGAGCTGGTATCCGGCATCGTTGAAAAGCCGCAGCCGGAAGTGGCGCCGTCGACGCTCGCCGTGGTCGGACGCTATGTGCTGACCGGCCGCATCTTCGACTACCTTGAACACCTCGGCACCGGCACCGGCGGCGAGATCCAGCTCACCGACGGGATCGCGGCGCTGATGGCGGCCGAGCGCGTGCTGGCCTACCGTTATTCGGGCCAGCGCTACGACTGCGGTTCCAAGCTGGGCTACCTGAAGGCCATGACCGCGATGGGGCTGAAACACCCTGAAACCGGCGCGGGCCTGCGCCAGTTCCTCAACGACGTATGCGAAAGGATGGACCCAAAATGACTGTTCGTGACATCCTCAAGATGGGCGATCCGCGCCTGCTTCGCGTGGCCGAGCCGGTGCGCGACTTCGATACGCCCGAACTGCATGCGCTCATCGCCGACATGTTCGACACCATGCACGACGCGAACGGCGCAGGCCTCGCAGCGCCGCAGATCGGCGTCAACCTGCAACTGGTGATCTACGGCTTCAAGCAGAACGCGCGCTATCCGGACGCGCCGCAGGTGCCGGAGACGGTGCTGATTAACCCCGTGCTCACGCCGCTGTCGGACGAGATGGACGATGAGTTCGAAGGCTGCCTGTCGGTGCCAGGATTGCGCGGGCTGGTGCCGCGGTTCAGCAAGCTGCGGTACGAAGGCGTCGATCAGTTCGGGAGCAAGATCAGCCGCGATGTCGACGGGTTCCACGCGCGCGTTGTTCAGCACGAGGTGGACCATCTGCTGGGGATTCTCTACCCGATGCGGATCACCGATTTCTCCAAGTTCGGCTACACCGAAGTGATGTTCCCGGATCTTGATCCACACGACGACGACTAATAAAAGCATGATGAAAAAAACTGCCATCGCGCTGGCATTGCTGCTGTGCGCGCAAGCCCAGGCCCAGGAGCAAGACAGCGGCAAACGCAGCGAGCTTTGGCTTGCGACCGGATTCGCGACGTACCACTTCCAGAGCGATAAGGACCTGAACGGACAGAACCCGGGTGTCGGCATTGAGTATCGGTTCTCGGATGTCGCTGCGGTTACTGCAGGGCGTTTCTATAACAGCGACCGGGATCACTCGAAGTACGTGGGTGTGTATTACCAGCCGTGGAGCTACCGTGGGGTGAAGATGGGCGCTGTGGTTGGGGCGTTTGACGGCTATCCGAACATGCGCGATGGGGGATGGTTCCCGGCCTTGATTCCGACCGCGACCTACGAGTACAAGCGGGTGGGCGTGAACCTGGCGGTGATCCCGACGTACAAGAACCGTTTGCACGGCGGGATATCGCTGCAGCTGAAGTTCCGGCTGTTCTAAGGTTCGGCGGATCAGCCCAGGTGCTTTTTGAAAAACTCAAACGTGCGCTGGTTCGCCAGCTTCGCCGACGCCGCATCGTAATGCGTGCCGCGGTGCCGTGCGAACGCGTGGTTCTGACCCGCATACGTGTACACCGTCACATTCGCATGCTCCTCGGCCGCCTTGGTGATCTTCTCGCGCGCCGGTGGCGGAATATACTCGTCCGCTTCCCCCAGATGCATGATCATCGGGCATGACACCGACTTGAACTCGCTCACATACTCGTTCGTCCTGCCGCCGTAATAGGCCGCGGCTGCATCAGGCTCCTTGCGCGCCGCCGTCAGGAAGGTCATCAGTCCTCCGAGGCAGAAGCCCATCACGCCAACTTTGCCGTTGGAGCCTGCATAAGTGCGCGCAGTCTGCAGCGCCGCGCCGATATCCTCTACGCCCTTGTCGATATCGAACTTCTGGTAGAACTCCATCGCCTTCGCCCACTCTGCCTTGCTCTGGTCGGTCAGCTCGACACCCGGCTGCATGCGCCAGAACAGGTCAGGGCAGATCGCGATGAAACCCTGTGCGGCCAGCTGGTCGCAGGTCTCGCGCAGGTCGGCGTTGATGCCGAAGATTTCCTGGATGACGACAATTGCCGGCGCCGGCGTTGTCGCGGGCTTTGCAACATAAGCGCCGAAGCTTCCGTCCGGCGTGTCGATCTTGATGCGTTCGTTCATCGTTTTCTCCTTGTTTGGACCGTGGTCATTTTGGCACATCCAGAAGAAAGCGGCGCGACGTGCGACGGATTGAATAGCGACGACCGCGATGGCCAGATTTGCATGCCGCGATGCTAGAATAGTTGATTATACGAAATATTTAATCTTAGATAACAGGCAGATCAGATGGACTATCAAGGAACACCGGGAGCGGATGTCATCAACCAGGCTGCGCTGAACATCCCACTAGCCTGAATTTTGCATAAAAAAGGGCAAGAATGCCGTAAGTGATTGATAAAATGTGAGTTATCCCTAAAACACATTCGTCAACACGAACACATCTTGCCCGGCATGAATTCTACCCCAGAGCAGCTCCGTTTTGCATCCATTCCAGCCCACAGCGTTCGCGCCGATTTCGCCGGCGGCGGTTTGTCGTCCGATCTCGGTCCGGTTTTGTTGCGTGGCGTCGATCTCCAGATTGGATTGACCAAGCGCCTCGCGGCTGCCTTGCCTGACCGTCGCCATCAGAGTTACGTCAGCCATTCATATCACGATATTCTGACGCAGCGCATCTACCAAATTGGCTGCGGCTACGAGGATGGCAATGACGCGAACAGTTTGCGCCACGACCCGATGTTCAAACTTGGCGCCGCGCGCCTGCCGTTCGACGATGATGCCGCGCTGGCGTCGGGAGCGACTATTTCGCGCTTCGAGCACGCGGCAAGCCGTCAGGACATTTACCGTGTCAGCGAAGCGCTCGTGGAACAGTATATTGCCAGCTTCGCCAGCCCGCCGAAGAGCCTGATTCTTGACCTCGATCACTCGGAAGATGCGTGCTACGGCCAGCAGCCGCTGGCGTTCTATAACCATCACTATGGTTCGACCTGCTACCTGCCGCTGATGATCTTCGACGGGAAGACAGGCGGCTTGATCGCTGCCGCAGGCTTGGGCAAGGCGGCATAAGACGGCGCAAGCACTTGCCTTACGTTCGAGGATCGTTCTTGCCTGTTCGGACGGCGCCGACAGCAGCGCTGTTGCGGTCAAGCTTGCAGTGACCCAGCAGACCGTGTGCAAGTGGCGCGGTCGCTTCGTGAAGGAACGCCTCGATGGGCTGCGCGATGCGCCGCGTTCGGGGACGCCGCGCACGATAGACGATGCGCGTGTCGAGGCCGTCATCGCCAAGACGTTGGAAGGCCAGCCGAAGAATGCCACGCATTGGAGCACACGGACGATGGCACGCGAGGCGAAGCTGTCGCAATCAGCGGTCAGCCGGATTTGGCGCGCCTTCGGTTTGCAGCCCCATCGGCAGGAAACGTTCAAGCTTTCCACCGACCCGCACTTTGTTGAAAAGACCCGCGACATCGTGGGCCTGTACATGGACCCGCCCGTTAAGGCCATGGTGCTATGCGTTGATGAAAAAAGCCAGATCCAGGCGCTCGACAGAACCCAGCCCATGCTGCCGCTGGCTCCCGGCATCGCGGAGCGACGCACACATGATTACGAGCGTCACGGCACGACCACCCTGTTCGCCGCCCTCGATATCGCCACAGGCAAGGTCATCGGAGAACTACACCGGCGCCATCGCAGCAGTGAGTTCTTGAAATTCCTGCGCACCATTGAAGCGTCGGTTCCAAGTGATCTCGACATTCATCTGGTGATGGACAACTACGGCACACACAAGACGCTGACCATCCGCAGGTGGTTTGCCCGCCATCCCCGTTTCAAGGTCCATTTCACGCCGACCTCCGCTTCATGGCTCAACCAGGTCGAACGCTGGTTTGCCACATTGACTGAAAAGCAGATTCGCCGCGGAACCCATCGCTCGACCCGCCAACTTGAGGATGCGATTCGCGCCTACCTCAAGATTAACAACACTGAGCCAAAGCCGTTCATCTGGACAA
Organism: Massilia polaris; assembly: GCF_012927275.1. Classification (GTDB taxonomy): domain Bacteria; phylum Pseudomonadota; class Gammaproteobacteria; order Burkholderiales; family Burkholderiaceae_D; genus Telluria_A; species Telluria_A polaris. The sequence continues at coordinate 635,431 of NZ_JABBGG010000001.1, forward strand.
AATCCGCTGACGCGATCCTGGCCAGCATTGAGAGATTTTGTTTGCGAATTTCTAACTCAGGACACTAGGAGCATGTCATGCAAAAATTTAACCGCGCAACTTTCGTCCTGATCACCGCCCTGCTGGGCGGCGCCGCTGGCGCCGCTGGCCTGACCAACACCGGTGCCGATTATGGCTACGTTGCGCTGACCGCACCAGTCGACCGCACCATCGTGATCGACGCGTCCACCAAAGTCGTCAACGTCACCAACGGCGAAACCGTGGAATTCAAGATTGACGGCCAAAGCATCCGCTGGCACTTCAATACCTTCCACCGCGAGAGCGTGCTCGATCTGTCCAAGATCGTCCCGCAAGCTGCGCAGGCCGCCAATGTGCGCGTGTACGTCGCCGCCAACCCGCTGTACCAAAGCTAAGACGCACGAGCCCTTGCGGCGGGTGGTAGCGCGGCTTATTGCTGCAAACGCAAACCATCTTCCGCGAATGTCAACGGCCCAAGGTAGTTTTGGCGTATGGACTTGGTAACGGCCTCGCGGTTTCCATCCACGGCAGGCGAGATATGACTCAGCAGCAGCCCACCTGCCCTGGCCTGCTGGGCAATTCTCCCAATGTCGGACGGTGAGGTATGCAAGGTGTAGAGTATCGCCGGTGCACCGGGAGGATCCAGCACCACGGTGTTAAACACCAGTAGCTGTGTACCTTGCGCGATAGAGCGCAGCGCAGCATGGCCCAGAGGATCGATATCTCCGCTGAAGGTGATGCTCTTGTCTTTGTAATCCACACGGTAGATGACGGCAGGCGCATCGCGGTGATGTCCCGCAATAGCGCTGATGACCAGGCCGTCCTTGTTCACGATGACGCTGGGCGCGCGGCCCGCTTGGCGTGCCGCGAACAGGCTATTTGCTGTGAAAGTAATCGGCGCGGAGAAATCGCTCAGATAGCTGAACGCGCCCTGCTTTCCAAACATCAGGTCGATGTAGCGGCTTGTCGAGGGAAATATCGCAGCCGTTTCACCGGCCTTGTCTTTGCCACCCGTACTGCCACTCGGACCAAACACCTGGAACGCGATGTTGCCGCGCGTGCTGACTGCGCGCGCTTTCACCAAACCTGGCAAGCCGCCTGCGTGGTCAGCATGCAGATGGGTCAGTAACACAATGTCCATCCTGGCCAGCGCCAGGTTCGCCTCGCCCAAGCGCACAAACGTGCCAGGTCCCGCGTCCACCAGGATGCGCGGCGTACCGTCCAATAGCACCACATATCCAGCACCTGCACGTCCAGTGGCGCCGGGGCCGCCGGAACCAAGTACGACCAGCTCCAGCGCAGCGACGGACGGTGTTGCGTCTTGCGCGGCGCACAGCTGCGGCATGCCTATCAAGGCGGTCGACAAGATGGCGGCCAATACATCTACCTGGGGCAGTCGCAATCGCTGAAAAAAGTCCATGATTTCTCCGGCTATCAATTGAAATGAGTTCCCGCGCCTGTCAGCGGAAGCGCTTGGGCTGCTTGCGGCGGGTGGCGGCGTTCTGCTGCTGCAGCAGGGAGTCGACGCGCTCCGAGGCCATGCGCGACAGGCTTTGCGCCAGCTCGATGTCGGGGAAATGCTCGGGCAAGCGGTAGCCCAGCCACGCGTAGGCAGAGTACAGGCGGCAAGTATCCTCCACTTCCTGCCGGCTACAGCGGAACAGCGCGAAGTCGTCCTGCTTAAGGCGCGTCACTTTACCGCGCGACAGCGAAGTGGCCCAGTGTTCCCACGCGCGCTGCAGCGACAACACCTTGCTCGACACCGGCACCAGCGACAGCGTGAACTTGTCGGCCACCGACAGCTCCAGGCTGTCCAGCCAGGCCGCGCGCGTCGACTGGTCCTCCGTGATGCGCGGGTAGAAGAAGCCGTCCGGCACATCGATGTTGTACACGAAGCGCTTGAGCAGCTTGGCAAGCGAGGTTTCGCTGGTGACCGAGGCGATGCGGTGCAGGTGCTCCAGGGTCGGCGCCACCGAAAAGCCGCTGGCGTTCAGCGGCGCCAGTTTCTCCTTCAGCAGCGCGCGCATCACCTGGTGCGTGTTGTCGTCGTAGCCGGCCACCAGGCCTTCCTCGTGGATGCCGTAGCGCCCTGCGCGGCCGGCAATCTGGCGCGCCAGAGAAGCCGAGATTTCCTCCTCCTCGTAGCCGTTGTACTTGACCGAGGTGGTCATCACGATGCGCGAGATCGGCATGTTCAAGCCCATCGCGATCGCGTCCGTGCCCACCACCACATCGGCCTGACCGTCGCGGAAACGCTGCGCCTGCGCGCGCCGCACTTCGGGCGACAGGTTGCCGTACACGGTGGCGACCGACAGCCCGGCCTCGGTCGCCATGTCGCGCCACATCAGCACGTCGCGGCGTGAGAAAGCGATCACCGCGTCGCCCTTGCGCAGGCCACGGATCTTGCGCACCGCGCCTGGCTCCATCGACAGCGGCGCCTTGCGCTTCAGGATGTGCACCTCCAGCTGGCACTCCAGCCGCTCGGCCAGCGCTTCGATCGCGCGGCGTGCCTCGGGCGCGCCAAGCAGGTAGATGGTGCGGGCCGGCGCGCCGCACACGGCGGCGGTCCAGGCGGCGCCCCGGTCGCGGTCGGCCAGCATCTGGATCTCATCGATCACCGCCACGTCCACCGGCGTGCGCGTGTCCAGCATTTCCACCGTGCTGGCCACGTGCGTGGCGCCCTCGGCGATGCGGCGCTCCTCACCGGTGACCAGGCTCACCGCCAGCGGCTTGCCGTGCGGGGCGAAGGCCTGCAGGCGCTCATAGTTCTCCAGCGCCAGCAGCCGCAGCGGCGCCAGGTAAATGCCGCTCGGCGCCTTGGCCAGCGCTTCGATGGCGCGGTGCGTCTTGCCGGAGTTGGTCGGCCCCAGCAAGGCGATGAAGCGGCGCGGCAGACGGCGCGCCACCTCGAAAGACTCCGGATACTCGGCCAAGTTGATGCTTTGCTTGGTGCGCTCGGCATGGCGCTCCTCGCGCTGACGCTCGATGGCGTACTCCAGTCGCTGGCGGATGCGCCCGAACACCACGCTGGCCATTTCCGAGGTCTGCAAATCGGACAGCGTGTGCAAAAAGCTCATCGGGTCCAGGCCGAAATCGTCGCACTCCAGCGCCATCTCGCGCACGAAGGCGGCGGTAGCGGCGCGCAGCTCGTCCACGGCCTGCTCGCCGGTGCGCTCGCGCAGCAGCTGGGCGCGGTCGTCTGCGCTCAACTTGCGCCATTTGGACGGCTTGGCCAGCACGCCTTGCGCCGGCACCAGCTGGTACGGCACGCGCAGATCCTCCTCCGCCACCGTGCCGGAGAAGCGCAGGAACACGCGGCCCTCCATTTTGACCAGCTGGATGCCCCGGGCCGGCAGACCCAAGTCGCGGCACAGCACGTCGTCGCTGCCGTGATCGTCGTCGTGGTCGGCCGGGGTGGACGGGGGAAAATTGGATGTCATCTCAAAACGCTCGTGTGGACTGGAGTGGGGTTGCAGGGTATTCTGCACCATTCAACGCTTCAAGCTGGTGCTGGTACACCGTATTATCAATGCCTCAAACAATCACCGCAGCCGCGCACAGCGAGCTGATTATCAAAAAAAGCCGCTTCATCTGCTGCGTCCAGCCCATGACCGACCGCGCCACCGCCCAGGCGGTGGTGGCCGCGCTGTGGGAACAACATCCGGGCGCGGCCCACGTGTGCTGGGCACTGCTGGCCGGTGGCCAGTCGGCGGCCGTCGACGACGGCGAGCCCAGTGGCACAGCCGGCCGGCCCATGCTCGACGTGCTGCGCCACCAGGACCTGGAAGGCGTGCTGGCTACCGTGGTGCGCTACTTCGGCGGCGTGAAGCTGGGCGCCGGCGGCCTGGTGCGCGCCTATACCGACAGCGTGGCGCAAGCCCTGCTCAAAACGGAGAAGGCCGCCATAGTACGTTTGCGCACGCTGCGCTGCAAGGTGCCATATGCCATGGAAGGCATGTTGCGGCGCGAAATCGAGGCCGCGCGCGCCACGCTGGAGCAGGTCGAGCATGGCGACGACGTGACCCTGGCCTTCAGTCTGCCGGACGCGGCCGCCGCGGCGCTGCAGGCCAGCCTGAGCGAAGCGGGCCACGGCCGCATCCTCTGGCTGGCAGATGACGATGCAATCGAATAGAACGCGCCGTAGCATTTTCCAGCCCTTCACCATCCCTTGCCAACTCGGCGGGGCCGCCATTTAATGTGGCCCCTTTCGGGTCGTTAGCTCAGCTGGTAGAGCAGCGGACTTTTAATCCGTTGGTCGCAGGTTCGAATCCCGCACGGCCTACCACGAATTAGTACGAAGCCCACGAATTTGCGTTCGTGGGCTTTTTGCTTTCTGGTCGCTTTGGAAAAGGTCCGCCTTGCCTGACCGTCGCCATCAGAGTTACGTCAGCCATTCATATCACGATATTCTGACGCAGCGCATCTACCAAATTGGCTGCGGCTACGAGGATGGCAATGACGCGAACAGTTTGCGCCACGACCCGATGTTCAAACTTGGCGCCGCGCGCCTGCCGTTCGACGATGATGCCGCGCTGGCGTCGGGAGCGACTATTTCGCGCTTCGAGCACGCGGCAAGCCGTCAGGACATTTACCGTGTCAGCGAAGCGCTCGTGGAACAGTATATTGCCAGCTTCGCCAGCCCGCCGAAGAGCCTGATTCTTGACCTCGATCACTCGGAAGATGCGTGCTACGGCCAGCAGCCGCTGGCGTTCTATAACCACACTATGGTTCGACCTGCTACCTGCCGCTGATGATCTTCGACGGGAAGACAGGCGGCTTGATCGCTGCCGTTCTTCGACCCGGCAAGCGGCCATTTGGCGACGAGAACGCGATGATCATGCGCCGTGTTTTAAAACTGATTCGCCTCCATTTCCCCGATACCCATATTCTCGTTCGGGGCGACGGCCACTTCAGCGGACCTGAACTGATGGGCCTCATCGACAGCATGCCGAACATCGACTTCATTTTCGGCTTCTCCTGCAACGTCAAGCTGCTTGAGATGGCCGAGCCCACGAGACTTCGTGCCATCGACCAGTGGGTAGCAGCGCAATCCCAGGACGTGGTGCCGAATGCCTTGCGCCTGTTCGACGAGTTTGATTACAAGGCCCGCTCATGGCCGAGGGCATGGCGGGTATTGATGAAGGCCGAAGTCATGGCGCTCGGCGAGAACACACGCTTCATCGTGACCTCGCTTCCCGGACTCGATGCGGGCACGCTGTACGAAGACATTTATTGCGGGCGCGGTCAAGCCGAAAACCATATCAAGCATCTCAAGGACGATCTGGCCGCCGACCGCACTTCCTGTACCAGCTTTCTCGCCAACTGCATGCGCCTTCTGCTGCATGCCGCCGCTTATATCTTGCACCAGCAACTGAGAACGCAGGCACTGCAGCATACCGCGCTGTCGCAGGCGCAACCATCAACGGTCATCTCCAAACTGTTCAAGATCGCCGTGCAGGTCAGGCAGTACAAGAACAAGATCGTCCTTCATCTGCCGAGCGCGTGCCCGGTCAAACATCTGCTGCGGACCTTGACCGAGCGTCTGTATCTGCCGACACCGGCAAGCTTCTTCAACTCGTCCTGAGTAAGCCACGTCCGGTCTGCCGAGAACTGACCACCCCACCGTCATCCATCAACCTCATGCCGCTCCATTTGACGTCCCGTTTAGTTGGGTAGGGGAGCTATTGCCCGCGCCGTCACAATCGCTGTCGAGGAAGTCCTGTATCGATGAGCCGGCGCCGTAGTGGCAGTTTATGAAACATCCAGGCTAGGCAGCGTTATCCGCGCCGGGGACGGCAACGACACTGTGTTCGCCGCGTATGCGCTCGTCGTCGGGGGACGCGGCGATGACCTCATCGTGTCGATCGGCGAGGGGACCACGGTTGTCTACTGGGACTCTCCCACGGGTGTGACCATTAATCTGGCCGACGGAACCGTGCGCGACGGTTTCGGCTCCGTCGACAGGCTGGAGGGAATCAAGGTGGTGCAGGGCTCCGCTCATGACGATTCACTCACCGGCAGCGGCGCCGACGAATCGTTCCATGGAGGACTGGGTAACAATCGTTATGCCGGAGGTGGCGGTTACGATACGGTAAGCTACTTCTTTGTTAAATCGACCGATGCCAGCGTTGTCTATGAAGCGGCCTCGGACAGCTTTACGGTCACCAAACGATTCCCGAACGGCGACACCGGAGTCGATACACTGCACGGGATCGCGAAGATCGAATTTGTCGGCGAGGGCGCGGACGACGCCGCGATTCACCGGAGCGATTATGTGGGAAGTTTCCGCAGCGGCTACACCGCGTTCAACGTGGCAGTGCCCAAGTTGGCCGGATTATCGCAATTTACGACGGGCGACTTCAACGGAGACAACAAGGCCGACTTCACGATCGTGACCCAGGTTGGAACGGGCACCGCGCCCGCGCCGGCCTTCATTTTCCTCGGCGACGGGCAGGGACATTTTTCCGACCAGACCGCGGCGGTGTTTGCGAATGGTTCCGCGATGAACGCTGTCGGCGGGGGGCGCACCCTTGTTGCCGACTTTAACAACGATGGCCGCAGCGACCTGTTCCAGCTGAACTTCGGCGGCGACGCGCCGCCATTCCCCGGTGGGCAGAACAGCCTGTACCTGTCGTCGCCATCGGCCGGCACGCTGGCGGACGTGAGCGCGACCCTGCCGCGCACGCTGGAATTGAATCATGGAGGCAGCACTGGCGACCTTAACGGCGACGGCTTCGCTGACGTCCTGTTGAACACACTGGACGAAGGAAGCCTGCTGCTGATGAACGATGGCACGGGGCACTTCAATTCTGCGCGGCCGGGAAAGCTTCCTCGGCCGCTCGGGCACACTAGTTATGGCGATTACCCGGAATCGCACACCTTTTCGGGGATTGTCGATGTTAACGGCGACCGCCGGCCCGACCTCATCCTGGGTACTTGGGACGGTACCATGGGCAAGCACGAAAGCAAGGTACTCCTCAACGACGGAACTGGCGATTTCTCGCGCCAGGCTTCGATTGCCTTGCCGGCCAGCGGAATCGACAAGGAAATTGTGCTCGACGTGGAGCCCATCGACCTGAACGGCGATGGCTTTGCTGACCTGATGCTGAGCATCACAAATGGCGGCACGAACGATGTGTTTTACCGCACCGCCTATATCCAGTTGCTCGTGAATGACGGGACCGGGCACTTCCGCGATGAGACCGTGATTCGCCTTCCGCAGGACAAAACCCCTGACGCCGGGGGCTGGCTGATGTCGCTTACGCCCGTCGATTTCAACCGGGATGGTGCGATGGATATCCTGGCCGAGAGCGCGGGCGGAACGGTCAGGTCGTCGGTCTATCTGAATGACGGGAAAGGCCATTTCACGCAGCACTGGCAATCCGGACCGGGGGAACGTACCGCCGCTATCGACCTGCAGGGCGACGGGATGGCTGACCTGCTCTCCGCGGCGGGGAACCTGCGAATGATCCCTCTGTCGAACTACCTGCCCAACGACCACGTCTACCGGGCAAATTTCGGCGGTGAGGAACTGCTCGGCTCAGCGGGGAACGATACCTTCGTCCCGCGCGACGGACGTAACGTGTTCGATGGCGCAGGCGGAATGGATATCGTCAGGTTCAGCGGCGCGCGCGCGGACTATTCCGTGACGGGCAGCGCCGCAAGCGGCGTCACGATTACCGGCGCAGCCGGTAATGTCGCGATGACGCACATCGAGAGGGCGGTGTTCGGCGATGCGGCGGTGGCGTTCGATGTGGACGGCGCTGCCGGCCAGACGTATCGCCTCTACCAGGCGGCCTTTGACCGCAAGCCGGACGCTGCCGGCTTTGGTTTCTGGCTGACCCAGATGGAAAAGGGCGCAAGCCTGCAAGCCGTCGCTGGCGCTCTCGCGTCCAGTCCAGAGTTCATATCGCTGGTCGGTGCTACCGCAAGCGGCGAACAATTTGTCACCGCCATGTACGCGAACGTGCTGCACCGGCTTCCGGATAAAGACGGCATGGCGTTCTGGCTTTCCATACTGGACCGCGGCGTTGCGCGAGGTGACGTGCTGGCGTCGTTCGGGGAAAGTCCCGAGAACCAGGCACAGGTCATCGGCACGATCCAGGCCGGCATGGAGTACGTGCCGTACAGCTGACCAGCCCGCGTCTTAACGCTTCACTTCGCCGAACGCTTCACCCTTGTTCCAGGTAGGCATCGACGGCGCATTCGCCACTTCGTAACCGAGGTTCAAGGTAAACTGCGCCTGCTGCACCATGCCCGACAGGTTCCACGCCGGGTTGTATTCGTCGCTGACCTGGTGATAGTGCTTGGTAAAACCAACCATCTTCTGGCTCGACGCCGAGTGGTCGTGCTCGAAGTCGAACGAGCCGTCGCCCGAGAACACGGCCGATCCGACGTTGAATGCCGGGATGCCGGCCTTGGCGAACGCGAAATGGTCGGCGCGGAAGAAGGCGCCGCCGAGGTCAGGGACGGTCGGCGCCAGCCGCAGGCCCATTGCCTTCGCTACCTTGGCCGCGCTGGCGTGCAGGCTGCTGCGTTCCGAACCGGCCACGCCGATGTCGCGCGTGCGGCCGACGAAATTCAGGCTGTCGAGATTCAGGTCCGCTGCGGTTTTCGCCAGCGGCCAGATCGGGTTGCGGGTGTAGCCCGTTGCCCCGATCAGGCCTTGTTCCTCGGCCGCCGTCCACAGGAAGATCTGGGTGCGCTTGGCTGGCTTGGCGACCGCGGCCTGCGCCATGGCCAGCAGCGCCGCGCTGCCGGACGCATTGTCGATGGCGCCATTCCAGATGTGGTCCGGCTGGCCCGGCACTTCAAGCTTGCCGAGGTGGTCCCAGTGCGACGAGTAAATCACCGCCTGGTCCTTCAGTTTCGGATCGGTGCCCGGAACAATACCGGCGACGTTGGTCTCTTCGATGTTGCGGTGCTGGCTGTCGATTGCGACCATCGCCCTGGCGCCAAGGTCGACCGGCTTGAAGCCGCGCACTTCCGCTTTCGCGCGCAGCGCGTCGAGGTCATGGCCGCCAGCGGCGAACAGGCTGCGTGCGGTGTCTTCATGAATCCAGCCCTGCATCGCGTTGCCTTTGCCGGCAAGGCGGAACTGCTCGCGCGCGAAGCCATTCGCAGGCACGCTCCACGGATACGATGCCGAGTCCGTCGTGTGAATCAGCAGCACGCCCGCGGCGCCCTGGCGAACTGCTTCCTCGAACTTGTAGATCCAGCGGCCGTACCAGGTCAGCGACTTGCCGGCGAAGCGGTTCGGCTCCTGGGCGGTCGGCTTCGGGTCGTTGACCATCATGACGACAACCTTGCCCTTGACGTCGGTTCCAGCGTAGTCGTTCCATTTTTCGCCGGGAGCGTCGATGCCGTAGCCGACGAACACCATCGGCGCCTCGAAGCGCGTCTGGGCCGCGTCGTTGGCGTTGGCGAACACGATGTCCTTGCCCAGCACCGGCGCAAACGCCTTGCCGCCTGCTTCGAACCTGACCGAGCTGGTCGGGAGAGTCCTGCTGCCGACGATCTTGACCGGCTGGCGGTAACCTTTGCCGAGCGCCGGCTTGAGGCCGATGATGGCGGCCTGCGTTTCGATGTACTTGACGGCGAGTTCGCCGCCGCGCTGGCCGGTGCCGCGGCCTTCGAGCAGGTCGTCTGCGAGGAAGGCGAGGTGCGCACGCAGCGGCGCTTCGGTCACGGTTTGGGCAGCAGCGATAGCAGCATGGCTTGCCAGGATCGCGCCGGCAGCAAGTACAGGGAATTTACGCATCAGGTCTCCGGATCTAAAACAGGCATCAAAATTGTTCGTCAGGACGCAGGTAGCGCCATTTCCCGACCGGCAGGTCGCCCAGCTTGACCTTGCCGATGCGGACGCGCTTCAGGCCGACCACCTTGAGTCCAACCATGTCGCACATGCGCCGGATCTGGCGCTTCTTGCCTTCCTTGAGGGTGAAGCTTAGCTGGTCGTCGTTTTGCCAGCGTACCTTTGCCGGCAGCAGCGGCTTGCCATCCATCCAAAGGCCGAAGCACAGCTTCTTCAGGTCGGACTCGGGCAGCTTGCCTTCCTTGGTGTACTCGACGCGCACCAGGTATTCCTTCTCGACGGTGGTGGTCTCGCCGATCAGCGTCTTGGCAACGCGGCCGTCCTGGGTCAGGATCAGCAGGCCGACCGAGTCGATGTCGAGGCGGCCGGCCGGCACGAGGCTGCGCAGCTGCGTCGGGTGGAAGGTCTCGGGCGACGGATCGTCTTCCCAGCGGTTCTCCGGTTTGATCAGCGCCACCGCCGGCGTGTAGCCGTCTTCGGCCTGGCCGCTGACATAGCCCATCGGCTTGTTGATCAGGATCGTCACGCGCTTGGACTGCTCGGCGGCGGCCTGGCGCTCGACGGTGATTTTCTGGTGCGGCAGCACCTTGCTGCCCAGTTCCGACACCACCTGGCCGTCGACGCGTACCCAGCCGCGGGAGATCCATTCATCTGCTTCGCGGCGCGAAGAAAGCCCGAGTTCGGACATGCGTTTCGAAAGGCGTACTAATTCAGTCATTGTGTTCTTTACGATTGGAGTGCTGTTTAAACTTTGAGGGCGTCGAGCAGGTCGGTCTCGAGCTGGATCTGGTTGCGTGCGTTGTTCAGTACCGCGCCGTCGATCAGGAACACGTCTTCCACACGCTCGCCGAGCGTCATGATCTTGGCGGTGTGGACGTTGATGCGGTAGCGCGTGAGGACATTGGCGATCGAGTACAGCAGGCCGGTACGGTCGTTGGCCGCAATCGACAGCAGGTAGTACTGGCCGCGTTCGTCCGGGCGCAGGTCGACCGTCGGCGCGATCGGGAAGGTGCGCGACAGGCGCGACAGGCGCCCGCGCGTCGGCACCGGCAGCGGCGTCTGCGACACCAGCAGTTCGCAGATTTCGTGCTCGATCAGGTTGATGATATCGCGGTAGCTCTTGGCGAAATTCTGCTCGGTGACGAGGAAGGTGTCGAGCGCGTAGCCGTGCCGCGTGGTGTGGATCTTGGCGTCGAGGATGCTGAAGTTCTTGCGGTCGAAGTAGCTGCAGATGCGCGCGAACAGGTCTGGCTGGTCCTTCAGGTACACCGTCACCTGCAAGCCTTCGCCGATTGGCGCCAGGCGGCACTTGATCACCGGCCGCTCGCTGTCGATGCGGTCGTACAGCGAACGGGTTTGCCACGCGATGTCGGAGGCGTCATGGCGCAGGAAGTAGGCCATGTCCAGCTGCGCCCACAGCGCTTCGTGCGCGTCCGGCGGCAGGCCGAACAGGCGCAGCGTGGCCATCGCTTCGACCTGGCGGTTCTTCAGTTCGCGGTCGGCCGACGGCGGCTCGCCGCCCAGCACGCGCAGGGTGATGCGGTACAGGTCTTCCAGCAGCTTGGCCTTCCAGGCGTTCCAGACCCTCGGGCTGGTGCCGCGGATGTCGGCCACGGTGAGGAGGTAGAGCGCGGTCAGGTGGCGTTCGTCCTTGACCAGGTTGGCGAAGGCCTGGATCACGTCGGGGTCCGACATGTCCTGCTTCTGCGCGACGGTCGACATGACCAGGTGCTCCCTGACCAGGAAGGCCACCAGTTCGGTGTCCTCTGCGCTGATGCCGTGGTCCTCGCTGAACTGCACCACGTCGGCCACGCCGAGGATCGAGTGATCGCCGCCGCGGCCCTTGGCGATGTCGTGGAACAGCGCGGCGACGTACAGCAGCCAGGAGCGCGGGAAATTGGCGATCAGCTGGCTGCAGAACGGATACTCGTGCGCGTGCTCGGTCATCGTGAAGCGGCGCATGTTGCGCACCACCATCATGATGTGCTGGTCCACCGTGTAGACGTGGAACAGGTCGTGCTGCATCTGGCCGATGATCGGCCGGAAGCTCGGGAGGTAGCGTCCCAGCACGCCGGTGTCGTTCAGGCGGCGCAGCGCGTGCACCAGGCCGACCGGCGCCTGCAGGATGCGCAGGAAGCTGTTGCGGTTGACCGGGTCGGCGCGGAATCCGGCATCGATCATCGAGCGCGCGTGCCACAGCGCGCGCATGGTGCGGGCCGTCATGCCTTTCAGGTGCGGCCGCTCCGTCATCAGCACGAACATTTCGAGGATGGAGGAGGGCGTCGTCTCGAAGGTATTGTCGTCGGCGATGTCGATGAAGCCGCCGACATCGTTGAAGCGCTCGTTGATCGCTGCCGGCACCGAGTCCTGCGGGAACAGCTGCGCCTCGATGTTCTGCAGCAGGATGGTATTGAGCTGGGTGACCGTCTTGGCGGCCCAGTAGTAGCGCTGCATCAGGTATTCGCTGGCGCGGCGGGACTGAGTGGTCTTCAGGCCGAAGGTCCCCGCGATCGGCGTTTGCAGGTCGAACAGCAGGCGGTCTTCGCGGCGGTTGGCTTGCAGGTGCAGGCGGACGCGGATGTCCTTGAAGGCGCTTTCCTTTTCCATCAGCTGGCGCGCCTCGGTCTGCGTGATCAGGCCGCGCGTGGCCAGCTGGCCCCACGAATTGGCCAGGCCCGCAGCCTTGGCGACCCACAGGATCGCTTGCAGGTCGCGCAGTCCGCCGGGGCTTTCCTTGCAGTTCGGCTCGAGGCTGAACGCGGTGTCTTCGTATTTGGCGTGGCGCAGGCGCATCTCGGCCATCTTGGCCTGAAAGAAGGCCTGCGGGTTCATCGCCGCGAGATAGCGCTGCTGGAGCTGTTTGAATACGGCGCCGCCGCCGGTGATCAGGCGCGCTTCCAGCAGGCTGGTTTGGACCGTGATGTCGGCCTCCGACTCGACCAGGCATTCGTCGACGGTGCGGATGCTGTGGCCGATTTCGAGGCCAAGGTCCCACAGCAGCTGGACCAGGCCTTCGAGGCGCGCCTGCGTCAGCGCGTTGGCCGGTTCGGCCAGCAGGATCAGGAGGTCGACGTCGGAAAATGGAAACAGCTCGCCGCGGCCGTAGCCGCCCACGCCGACCAGCGCCGCGTCAGGCGGCAGGCCGGAGGCGTTCCAGGCATCGGTGAGGACGGCGTCGACGCTCTGGCGCAGGCAGCGCAGCAGTCTCTCGGGTTTGCCGTCCTCGCGGAAGGCGGCGATGAGCAGCGCGCGGTCCGCTTTCAGCCTTTGCTTGAGCAGGTCGCGCGTTTCGTTTTTGTGCGCCGCCGCTGGCATGGCTTTACGCCGCTACAGCTTGCGCCGGGGCGCCGACGATGGCCGGCGGAGGTGGGGTGCCGGCCGACTGGGTCAGTACTTCATAGCCGGTCTCGGTGACCAGGATAGTGTGTTCCCACTGCGCCGACAGGCTGCGATCCTTGGTCTTGATGGTCCAGCCGTCGCCCATTTCGCGGATGTCGCGGCGGCCGGCGTTGATCATCGGCTCGATCGTGAAGATCATGCCCGCTTCGAGTTTTTCCAAAGTGCCCGGACGGCCGTAGTGCAGTACCTGCGGCTCTTCGTGGAACACTTTGCCGATGCCGTGGCCGCAGAACTCGCGCACCACGCTGTAGCCGTTCTTTTCGGCGTGCTGCTGGATCACGTGGCCGATATCGCCCAAGTGGGCGCCGGCGCGGACCTTGGAGATGCCGAGCCACATGCACTCATAAGTCACTTCCGACAGGCGGCGCGCCAGGATCGACGGTTCGCCGATGAAGTACATGCGGCTGTTGTCGCCGTGGTAGCCGTCCTTGATGACGGTGATGTCGAGGTTGACCACGTCGCCATTCTTGAGGACCTTGTCGCCCGGGATGCCGTGGCAGATCACGTCGTTGACCGAACTGCAGATGGCTTTCGGGTACGGGGTGTAGCCGGGCGGGCAGTAGTTCAGCGGCGCCGGGATCGTGCCCTGCACGTTGACCATGTATTCATGGCACAGGCGATCGAGTTCGCCGGTGGTGACGCCAACCTTGACGAACGGGGTGATGTAGTCGAGGACTTCGGAAGCAAGGCGGCCAGCGAGGCGCATGCCTTCGATTTCTTCGGGGGTTTTAATGGAAATGGTGGACATAGTGGTCACAATCGACAGAAAGCGGTTCAAAGCGGGAATGTCCACATTATAAGTGATCGAAGGGCATCACGTAGGCCGTGGGGCGGAAAAGGGCAACCTTCGTCGACCTTCATGCAGGCATTCCAATACACGCGCCACTTGAAAAGATGGCCAAAACCCGCTAGAATCTCGGGTTGCTTGATTTACGTTTTCAAGCGATGTTGTCAAAATACTTGTTAAATCGCGAATCCGGCCTCAAAGGGTGCCCTCGAGGTGACTGGCCGGATTCCAGACCCAACCCTGGAGAATCACATGTCCGTAACAATGCGTGAAATGCTGGAAGCCGGTGTCCACTTCGGTCACCAAACCCGTTTCTGGAACCCAAAGATGGCTCCTTTCATCTTCGGCCACCGCAACAAGATCCATATCATCAACTTGGAAAAGACGATGAGTATGTATCAAGAAGCAATGAAGACCATCAAGCAGATCTCCGCTAACCGCGGCACGATCCTGATGGTTGGTACCAAGCGCCAGGCACGCGACATCATCGCTGCCGAAGCCGCTCGTGCCGGCGTTCCTTTCGTTGACCAGCGCTGGCTGGGCGGCATGCTGACCAACTTCAAGACGATCAAGACGTCGATCAAGCGCCTGAAGGACATGGAAGCAGCAATCGCTGACGGTTCGGCTGAGCAACTGTCGAAAAAAGAAAACCTGATGTTCCAGCGCGAGATGATCAAGCTGCAGAAGGCCATCGGCGGCATCAAGGACATGGGCGGCGTTCCTGACGCTATCTTCGTCGTCGACGTCGGCTACCACAAGGGCGCGATCACCGAAGCTGGCAAGCTGGGCATCCCAGTCATCGGCGTGGTTGATACCAACCACTCGCCAGAAGGCGTGACCCACGTCATCCCAGGTAACGATGACTCCTCGAAAGCGATCGCCCTGTACGCTCGCGGCGTCGCTGACGCGATCCTCGAAGGCCGCGCTAACGCGACCAACGAAGTCGTTCAGATGGCTAAGTCGTCGGACGAGTTCGTCGAAGTTTCCGACCAGGCATAAGCCGGCGGCAGGGCGACCTGCTGATCACGTAGAAAAAGGGGTAGCATCTGCTCCCCTTTTTTTTAAACAGAATACGAAATAACTTAGGAGAATTCTTATGGCAGCGATTACTGCAGCAATGGTTGGCGAACTGCGCGCCAAGACCGATGCGCCAATGATGGAATGCAAAAAAGCACTGACCGAAGCCGAAGGCGACATGGACCGTGCGGAAGAGATCCTGCGCGTCAAGCTGGGCGGCAAGGCATCGAAAGCATCGTCCCGTATCACCGCTGAAGGCGTGGTAGCATCGTTCATCTCCGGCGGCGTTGGCGCCCTGGTAGAAGTGAACAGTGAAACCGACTTCGTGGCAAAGAACGACGACTTCATGGCGCTGGCAAACAATGCAGCCCGCCTGGTCGCCGAGCACAACCCGGCTGACGTTGCAGCCCTGCTGGCACTGCCGCTGGACGGCAAGACCCTGGACGAAGTGCGTGCTGCCCTGATCGGTAAAATCGGCGAAAACATGTCGATCCGCCGCTTCCAGCGTTTCGAAACCACCGGCAAGCTGGCTTCGTACCTGCACGGCGCCCGTATCGGCGTCATGGTAGAGTTCGACGGCGCGGACGAGCAGGTTGGCAAGGATGTTGCAATGCACATCGCTGCAATGAAGCCAGTGTCGCTGTCGGCTGACCAGGTTCCTGCAGAACTGATCGAAAAAGAGCGTTCGGTTGCTGCGCTGAAAGCACAGGAAGACGCTGACGCAGCTGCTGCCGCAGGCAAGCCAGCCCAGTCGCCGGAAATCCTGGCCAAGCGCCTCGAAGGTTCGGTACAGAAATACCTGAAAGAAGTATCGCTGCTGAACCAGGCGTTCGTTAAGAACGACAAGCAGTCGATCGAACAGATGCTGAAAGAAAAGAACACCACCGTGAAAGCATTCACGATGTATGTTGTTGGCGAAGGCATCGAGAAGAAGCAGGACGATTTCGCAGCAGAAGTTGCTGCGCAAATGGCTGCTTCGAAGCAGTAAGTTTGAAAAGCGGGCCGGAAGGCCCGTTTTTTTAACTCGCGCCACCTGCCAGCACTGGCGGGTGAGGGCTGGCGGGCGGCCACAAGCCGCTTGCTGTCCGGACCCGAATACAACTGTCATTTTAGGAGCCCACACATGTCAAAACCAGCTTACAAACGCGTACTCCTGAAACTGTCTGGCGAAGCTCTGATGGGTGACGATGCCTATGGCATCAACCGTGCGACGATCGAGCGCATGGTCGCCGACATCGCGGAAGTGGCGAAATCGGGCGTGGAACTGGCAGTGGTCATCGGCGGCGGCAACATCTTCCGCGGCGTTGCGCCTGGTGCGCAGGGCATGGACCGCGCCACCGCCGACTACATGGGCATGCTGGCCACCGTGATGAACGCGCTGGCCCTGGCCGACGCGATGCGCCACGTGGGCATCGTCGCGCGCGTGATGTCGGCGATCGGCATCGAGCAGGTCGTCGAGCCATACGTGCGCCCGAAGGCGCTGCAGTACCTGGAAGAGGGCAAGGTCGTCATCTTCGCCGCCGGCACCGGCAACCCGTTCTTCACCACCGACACCGCGGCTGCGCTGCGCGGCTCCGAGATCGGCGCCGAGATCGTCCTCAAGGCAACCAAGGTCGATGGCGTATATACTGCCGATCCGAAGAAGGACCCGAGCGCCACCCGCTACGAGTCGATCAACTTTGACGAAGCCATCGCCAAGCACCTGCAGGTCATGGACGCCACCGCGTTCGCGCTGTGCCGCGACCAGAAGCTGCCGATCAAGGTCTTCTCGATCGTCAAGCCGGGCGCGCTGATGCGCGTCGTGATGGGCGAAGACGAAGGCACGCTGGTCCACGTTTAAGAACCAAGCAAACAATAACCACCGAATACAGGAGAGCAGCATGACTATCGCTGACGTTAAGAAAAGCGCGCAAGACCGCATGAACAAGTCGATCGAGACCCTCAGGGCCGACCTGGCCAAGGTCCGTACCGGCCGTGCCCACACCGGCATCCTCGACCACATCATGGTTGAATACTACGGTTCGCCGACCGCGCTGACCCAGGTCGCCAACGTGACCCTGGTCGACGCCCGCACCATCGGCGTGCAGCCGTTCGAAAAGAAGATGGCGAGCACCATCGAGAAAGCGATCCGCGACTCCGACCTGGGCCTGAACCCATCGTCGCAGGGCGACATGATCCGCGTGCCGACGCCGGCGCTGACCGAAGAGCGCCGCAAGGAGATGGTCAAGCTGTGCAAGGGCGAGGCTGAAGACGCGAAAATCGCCGTGCGCAACATCCGCCGCGACGCCAACGAATCGCTGAAGAAGCTGGTCAAGGACAAGGCGATCTCGGAAGACGAAGAGCGCCGCGCATCGGACGAGATCCAGAAGCTGACCGACAAGTTCGTGGTCGACATCGACAAGACCGTCGCCGAAAAAGAGAAAGAAGTCCTGACCGTGTAATAATTGCATGTTGGCGGGTTCCCCGCCATGAACGCATGCTCGGCGGATGCCGGGGGGCGCCGAGCCCGTTGCGCTTATCCGCCCTACGTTTTTTCTGGCCCAGGATCTATGATTTTCAAGAGTTCGACGACAGCAGTCCCTGAAGTGGCGAAAATGCCGCGCCACGTTGCCATCATCATGGACGGCAATGGCCGCTGGGCGACCAAACGTTTCATGCCGCGCGTGGCCGGCCACGTCAAGGGTGTCGAAGCCGTGCGCGGCGTCGTGGAAGCCTGCGCGCTGCGCGGCATCGAATATCTGACCCTGTTCGCCTTCTCGTCCGAGAACTGGCGCCGTCCCGAAGAAGAAGTGTCGCTGCTGATGCGCCTCTTCGTGACCGCCCTCGAACGCGAAGTATCGAAAATGCACGCCAATAACATCCGCCTGAAGGTCGTGGGCGACCTGTCGCGCTTCGACGCCAAGCTGCAGGAGATGATCGCCGCAGCCGAGCGCCGCACCGCCAACAACACCCGCCTGACCGTCACCATCTGCGCCAATTACGGCGGACGCTGGGACATCATGCAGGCCGCCGGAAAAATGGTCGCCGCCCATTCCGGCGCGACCGAGTTCACCGAAGAACAACTGGCCGAACACCTGGCCATGGCCTATGCGCCCGAGCCCGACCTGTTCATCCGCACCGGCGGCGAAGAGCGCATCTCCAACTTTTTACTGTGGCAGCTCGCGTATTCGGAGCTGTACTTTACCGATACCTACTGGCCCGATTTCGGCGTCGAGGCGCTCGACACCGCGATCGTGTCCTACCAGGCGCGCGAACGCCGCTTCGGCCGCACCGGCGACCAGCTGGCGGGAGAGAGCGCATAATGCTGAAGACCCGCGTCATCACCGCCGTCGTCCTGCTCGTCGCATTGCTGGGCATCCTGTTCGGCGGCTACTATCAGCTGTTCGCCGCGGCCATCGTGCTGTTCCTGGTCGCCGCGGTCTGGGAAGCGTTCCAGCTGTTCGGCTCCTCCAAAAAACAGGCGCTCGCGATCTCGCTGTTCTGGGGCGCCGCGTTCGCATACACCTTCCTGTTCCAGACCAACCAGTCGACCCAGTTCTGGTTCGCGCTGTGCGCCGCGATCTGGCTGGTGCGTTTCGTGCCCGCGCTTGGACACGGGCTGCCGCCGCCGCAAGGCATCGGCAACACGCTGCTTGGCACCGTGTACGGGCTCTCGCTGGTCGGCTGCTTCGCTGCGATGGTGGTGTTCTACCAGCACTCGCCAATCTACCTGCTGTCGGTGATGGCCCTGGTGTGGGTGGCCGACATCGGCGCCTACTTCTCGGGCAAGGCGTTCGGCAAGCGCAAGCTGGCGCCGTCCATCTCGCCGGGCAAATCGTGGGAGGGCGCGATCGGCGGCGCCATCGCCGTGCTGCTGCTCGCGGCCGCCGTGATCCTGTCCGGCAGCCCGATGGCGGCCGACACCTTCGTCGTCAAACTCCAATCGTCGCGTGGCTGGCTTGCCGCCATGGCGATCCTTGCCGTGATCGTCGCCGCCAGCGTGGTCGGCGACCTGTTCGAATCGATGCTCAAGCGCCGCGCCGGCGTCAAGGACAGCAGCAACCTGCTGCCTGGCCACGGCGGGGTGCTGGACCGGATCGATGCACTGGTCCCGGTCTTGCCATTCGCCGCGCTGATCGACGCCTGGCTTTAAAGAAGGCGCACTATGCAAAGCATCACAATCCTTGGCGCGACCGGCTCGATCGGCGTGTCGACACTGGACGTGCTCGCGCGTCATCCTGAAAAATACAAGGTCTTCGCGCTGACCGCGCATGGCCGGGTCGAAGAACTGGCTGCGCAGTGCGAGCAGTTCCGCCCCGCGCACGCCGTGGTCGGCAGCGCCGAAGCGGCGCAAAAGCTCTCAAGCCTGCTGCGCGAAAAAGGCCTGCGCACCGAGGTGGCGTACGGCGAGGAAGCGCTGTGCGCAGTCGCCTCCAGCTCCAACACCGACACCGTGATGGCCGCCATCGTCGGCGCGGCCGGGCTGGCGCCCACCCTGGCCGCTGCCCGCGCCGGCAAGAAGATCCTGTTGGCGAACAAGGAAGCGCTGGTCATGTCCGGCCAGCTGTTCATGGACGCGGTCGAGGAAAATGGCGCGACCCTGCTGCCGATCGACAGCGAACACAATGCGATCTTCCAGTCGCTGCCCCAGTCGTATGCGCGTTCACCGCGCGGCGCCGGCGTCGCCAAGATCCTGCTGACCGCCTCCGGCGGGCCATTCCTGGCGCGCGCCGTCGAGACGCTCGAAGCGGTGACCCCGGAGCAGGCATGCAAGCACCCGAACTGGGTCATGGGCCGCAAAATATCGGTCGATTCGGCCACCATGATGAACAAGGGCCTCGAAGTCATCGAGGCGCACTGGCTGTTCGGCGCGCCGGCAAGCCAGATCGAGGTCGTCATCCACCCGCAAAGCGTGATCCATTCGATGGTGTCCTACGTCGACGGTTCGGTGATCGCCGAGCTGGGCAACCCCGACATGCGCACCCCGATCGCCCACGCGCTGGCTTTCCCTGAGCGGATCGAGTCCGGAGTGGCGCAGCTGGACCTGATCGCCATCGGCACCCTGCAATTCGAAAAGCCGGACTACCAGCGCTTCCCGTGCCTGGCGCTGGCGTTCGAAGCGCTTGAGGCAGGCGGCACCGCGCCGGCCCTGCTCAACGCGGCCAACGAGATTGCCGTGCAGGCCTTCCTCGAACACCGCATCGGCTTCCGCGACATCGACCGCGTGATCGCGCGCGTGATGCACGAAAACGACCACGGCGCCGCCAGCAGCATCGACGCCGTCATGGCGCAGGACGCCAGGGCGCGCAGCGCCGCCGAAGCCATCGTCGCAGGCATCCAGCGATGAACTTCATCCAGACAGTGCTCGCCTTCCTGCTGGCGCTGGGGCCGCTGATCATCTTCCATGAACTCGGTCACTACGCGGTGGCGCGGCTGTGCGGCGTCAAGGTGCTGCGCTTCTCGGTCGGCATGGGCAAGGTGGTGTGGTCGCGCCGTTTCGGCAAGGACCAGACCGAATGGGCCGTGTCGATCCTGCCGCTGGGCGGCTACGTCAAGATGCTCGACAGCCGCGACCCGGACGCGCCGCCGCTGGCGCCCGGCGATGAGCAGCACGAATTCACCCGCAAGAGCGTCTGGCGCCGCATCGCCATCGTGGCCGCCGGCCCGATCGCCAACTTCATTCTCGCCATCGTGGTGTTCGCCGGCCTGTTCATGTATGGCATCGCCGAACCTTCCACGCGCATCCGCTTCATGCCCGAGACCACGCCGGCCTGGCAGGCTGGCCTGCGCGGCGGCGACCAGATCGTTGCGGTCAATGGCGAGCAGGTTGGTGCATGGTCCGAGCTCAATTGGGAAGTCATTTCGTCGGCGCTGGACAAGCGCGACGTGCAGTTGCAGGTTGAACGCGAGTCGCAAGGCCGCGTCGACCTGGTGTTGCCTGCCGCCTCGTTCGAGGGGCTGGACGCCGACGCCGACCTGCTTGGCGCGATCGGCATCGGCGTGGCGCGCCCGGCGCCGGTGCTGGGCAAGATCATCCCAGGCGGCGCGGCCGAACGCGCGGGCCTGGAAAGCGGCGACCTGGTGACCGCCATCGACGGCAAGCCGGTCCCGGACGGCATCGCTTTCATCGAAGCGCTGCGCAAGGCGGGCGGCCGCACCGTGCAGGTCGCTGTCACGCGGGACGGGAGCGTAATTACGATCCCGGTGGCGCCGGAGCTCGACCCTGAAACCGGCTATGGCCGCATCAAGGCTGAAGTGGCGCTGGCGCCGGAGATGGTGAGGGTGGCGTCAAGCCCGCTGGAGGCAGTCGGCAAGGCGGTACGCAAGACCTGGGAGACCAGCGCATTGACGGTCAAGATGATCGGCAAGATGATCACCGGCGAAGTCTCGCTGAAGAACGTCACCGGCCCGATCACGATTGCCGACTACGCGGGGCAGACCGCGCGCATGGGCGTGGTGACCTTCCTGATCTTCATCGCCTCCATCAGCATCAGTCTGGGTGTGATGAATCTGTTACCAATTCCGGTTCTGGATGGTGGCCTTTTGCTGTATTATTCGCTGGAAGTTTTGACCGGACGCCCCTTGCCGGAGCGGATCGCCGAATTTGCGCAGCGCGCTGGCGTCGCCATGCTGGTGATGCTGATGGCGCTAGCCGTCTTCAACGACGTGGCGCGGCTGCTGTAAAGCCCGTGCCTGCAGTCCCGAGTAACGTATTGTGCCTATTGATCGACCCTTTGATTTAGCCGATGAAATTACAATCTGATCGTTCCGCATTGCCTTCCTTTCGCCGCAGCCTGATCGGCGCCGCCGTCGTGGCGCTGTGCTCCGGACCCGCCTTCGCAGTCAACCCGTTCGTCGTCAAGGACATTCGCGTCGAAGGTATCCAGCGCACCGAAGCCGGCACCGTCTTCAGCTACCTGCCGGTCCGCGTCGGCGAGACCTTCAACGATGACAAGAGCATTGCCGCGATCAAGGCGCTGTACGCCACCGGCTTCTTCAAGGACGTGCGCCTGGAAGAAGAAAACGGCGTGCTGGTGGTGCTGGTCGAAGAGCGTCCTGCGATCGCCGGCGTCGACTTCACCGGCTCCAAGGAATTCGAGAAGGACATGCTGATCAAGGCGCTGAAGGAAATCGGCGTCGGCGAAGCCAAGATCTTCGACAAGGCCTCGGTCGACCGCGCCGAGCAGGAACTCAAGCGCCAGTACCTGTCGCATGGCCTGTACGGCGTCAAGATCACCACCACCGTCACCCCGATCGAGCGTAACCGCGTCACCGTCATGTTTAACATCGACGAAGGCGAGGTCGCGCGCATCCGCCAGATCAACATCGTCGGCAACAAGACCTTCTCGGACAAGGAACTGCGCCAGCTGCTGCAGCTGGACACGAGCGGCTGGTTCACCTGGTACAGCAAGGCCGACCAGTATTCGAAGACCAAGCTGACCGGCGATATCGAAGCGATCAAGTCGTTCTACCTGAACCGCGGCTACCTCGAAGCGAACGTCGAATCGACCCAGGTCGCGATCACGCCGGACAAGAAGGACATCTACCTGACCATCAACATCACCGAAGGCGAGAAGTACACCGTCTCCGACGTGAAGGTGGAAGGCGAGATGTTCGGCCGCGAAGACGAAATCCGCTCGCTGGTGCTGCTCAAGCCGGGCAAGCCGTATTCGGGCGAGCTGCTCACCGCCAGCAACAAGCTGATCGCCGACCGCATGGGCACCTTCGGCTATGCGTTCGCCAACGTCAACGCCAACCCTGAACTGAACCGCGAAAAGCGCGAAGTCGCCTTCACCTTCTTCGTCGATCCGGGCAAGCGCGCCTACGTGCGCCACATGAACATCTCCGGCAACACCGTCACGCGCGATGAAGTCATCCGCCGCGAGTTCCGCCAGTTCGAAGGTTCGTGGTACGACGCGAACAAGATCAAGATGTCGCGCGACCGCGTCGACCGCCTCGGCTATTTCAAGGACGTGACAATCGACACGCCGGAAGCGCAGGGAACGTCCGACCAGGTCGACATCAACCTGGCCGTGGTCGAAAAGCCGACCGGTAACTTCATGATCGGCGGCGCCTTCTCGCAGGCCGAGAAGTTCACCTTCACGGCGTCGATCCAGCAGGCCAACTTCGCCGGCAGCGGCAGCACCGTCGGCATCGAGCTGAACACCAGCCGCTACCTGCGCACGATCGCGTTCTCGCACACCAATCCGTACTTCACGGACGACGGCGTATCGCGCTCGTTCGAACTGTACCTGCGCACGGTGCGCCCGCCTGCACTGAACATCGGCAGCTATACCGTCAAGCAGACCGGCGGACGCCTGTCGTTCGGCGTGCCGTTCTCCGAATACGATACGGTGTACTTCGGCGCGGGCCTGGAACGCACCGAGATCGAAACCGACATCACCAGCCCGACCCGCTTCAAGGAATACGTGCGCGACTTCGGCAATTCACCGGACGGCATCGGCAGCGCCACCACCAACGCCTTCCCGTTGACGGCAGCGTGGGGCCGCGACAGCCGCGACAGCGCGATCACCCCGACCATCGGCCGCTACCAGCGCGCCAACCTCGAGATCGACGTGATCGGCGACGCCAAGTACTACCGCGCGGTGTACGAGCAGCAGTACTACAAGCCGCTGACCCGCATGATCACGCTCGCGCTGAAGGGCGAATTCGACTACGGCCACGGCCTGCAGGGCAACAAGTACCCGGTCTTCAAGAACTTCTACGGCGGCGGCATCGGTTCGGTGCGCGGCTACACCAGCTCCTCGCTCGGCATCGTCGATCCGCAGACCTTCGACGCGCTGGGCGGCGCGGTTCGCGTGATCGGTAACGCCGAACTGCAAATGCCATTCCCTGGCGGCGGTCCTGACCGCAGCCTGCGCTGGTTCGGCTTCCTCGACGCCGGCCAGATCTACCAGGAAGGCCAGAAGATCCGCGCCAATGAGCTGCGCTACTCGAGCGGCCTGGGCATCAGCTGGATTTCCCCGGTTGGTCCGCTCAAGTTGAGTTATGCTAAGCCTTTGAACGCAAAACCGGGCGACCGCCTGGAGCGCTTCCAGTTCCAGATGGGTACCGGGTTCTGATGCAGTGGTCCGCCACTGCGCCTGCGACGTTTCAATTCAGATTGCGGAGAATAAGTTGAAAACTGCCTTTACCTCAATGTCGAAACAGCTGCTGCTGTTGGCGCTGTGCGCGGTGCCAATCGCCCACGCGCAGGCGCAGATGGCGGGCAGCCGCATCGCATACGTGGCGACCGAACGCCTGATGACCGAGTCGAAGCTGGCCAAAACGGCCGACGAACGCATCGAAGCGGAATTCTCCAGGCGCGACAAGTCGATCAACGAACAGATCGGAAGCGTGCGCGCACTGGCCGAGAGGTTCGAGCGCGAAGCGCCGAAGCTGACCGAGATCGACCGCACCCGCCGCACCCGCGAACTGATCGACATGGAGAAGGACGTCCAGCGCAAGCAGCGCGAGTACCGCGAGGACCTCATGCAGCGCAAGAACGAAGAACGCGCGAATATCGCGCAAAAGGCGTACAAGGTCATCGAACAGATCGCCGCGCAGGAACAGCTTGACGTGGTGATCTACGAAGCCGGCTGGTTCAATCCGCGCATCGACATCACCGACAAGATCTTGAAGCAACTCGACAAATAACAGAAACAGGAACTACCAGATGGGCACTCGACTGGGTGAATTGGTCGAACGCTTGGGCGGTGAGCTGGCGGGTGACCCGGAGATCGAAGTCACGGGCATCGCGCCGCTGGCCGATGCAGGCGCTTCGCACATCAGCTTCCTAAGCAATAGCAAGCTGCGCGCACAAGCCGCGCAAAGCGGGGCCGCGGCCCTGATCCTGTCCCCGGCCGACAGCGAGACGGTCGGCGCCACCTACCCGGGTGCGCGCATCGTCACCAAAAATCCGTATGCTTACTTTGCCCGCGCCGCGCAGTATTTCGACGCGCTGACGGCGTTCGTGCCCGCGCCCGGCGTCCACGCCAGCGCGTTCGTCGACGCCGGCGCCACGGTCGATCCGTCGGCCCACGTGGGGCCGAATGCGACGGTCGAAGAGGGCGCCTTCATCGGCGCCGGCGCGGTGATCGGCGCCGGCTGCTTCGTCGGCCGCGACGCCATCATCGGCGCGGAGACCCGGCTGTTCGCCAACGTGACCTTCCATGCGGGCTGCCAGATCGGCGCGCGCGGGATCGTCCATTCGGGCGCCGTGATCGGCACCGACGGCTTCGGCTTCGCCAACGAAGGCGGCGTGTACATCAAGATTCCGCAAACCGGCCGCGTGGTCATCGGCGACGACGTCGACATCGGCGCCAATACGACCATCGACCGCGGCGCGCTGGCAGACACCATCATCGAAGATGGCGTCAAGCTGGACAACCAGATCCAGATCGGCCACAACTGCGTTATCGGCGCGCACACGGCGATGGCCGGCTGCGTCGGCGTGGCCGGCAGCGCGAAAATCGGCAAGTACTGCACTTTTGGGGGCGCCGCGATGGTGCTGGGCCACCTGACCATCGCCGACCACGTGCACATCTCATCGGGCAGCATGGTATCGCGCTCGATCGCGGAACCGGGCCAGTACACCGGCTTCTACCCGCTCGCTAAAAACGCCGACTGGGAAAAAACCGCGGCGATCGTTCGCAACCTGGACACGATGCGCGATAAAATCCGCGCGCTGGAAAAAACAATCAAAACCCTGACAGAACAAAAATGACAACTACCGAAAACAAGACCCTCGACATTTGCCAGATCAAGGCGCTGCTGCCGCACCGTTATCCGCTGCTGCTGGTTGACCGCGTGCTGACCTGGGAAGCGAACAAGTCGATCACTGCGATCAAGAACGTCACCGTCAACGAAGAATTCTTCAACGGCCACTTCCCGCACAAGCCGGTCATGCCGGGCGTGCTGATGATCGAAGCGCTGGCGCAGACCGCCGCGCTGCTGTCGTTCCTGACCATGGGCGTCAAGCCGGACGAGAACTCGGTGGTCTACTTCGTCGGCATCGACAACGCGCGCTTCAAGCGCCCAGTCGGTCCTGGCGACCAGCTGAAGATGGACGTCGAGATCCTGCGCGTATCGCGCGGCATCTGGAAATACAAGGCAGTAGGCAGCGTTGACGGCGCCGTGGCGCTCGAAGCTGAACTGATGTGCACCATTCGCGCCACCGATGACGCGAGCAAGCCAGCGGGGCAGTAAATGACGATGATTCACCCAACCGCCATCGTCGATCCGAAGGCGCAACTCGACAGCACCGTCGAGATTGGCCCGTACTCGATCGTCGGCCCGAACGTGCAGATCGGCGCGCGCACCGTGGTCGGCCCGCATGTGGTCATCGAAGGCCATACGACCATCGGCGAAGACAACAAGTTCTTCCAGTTCTCGTCGATCGGCGCCGCACCGCAGGACAAGAAGTGGGCGGGCGAACCGACCCGGCTTGAAGTCGGCGACCGCAACACCGTGCGCGAGTTCTGCACCTTCAACCTGGGCACCACCCAGGACCAGGGCGTTACGCGCCTCGGCAACGACAACTGGATCTCGGCCTACGTCCACCTGGCGCACGATTGCCAGGTCGGCAGCAACACGATTTTCTCGAACAATGCGCAGCTGGCCGGCCACGTCGAAGTGGGCGACTGGGCGATCATGTCCGGCTACGCCGGCGTGCACCAGTTCTGCAAGATCGGCGCGCACGCGTTTGTCGGCATGTACACCAGCCTGACCCAGGACGTGCCGCCGTTCGTGCTCGTATCGGGCAACCCGGCTGGCGCGCGCGGCGTCAATATCGAAGGCCTGAAGCGCCGCGGCTTCACGCGGCCACAGATCGACGGCATCCGCGCAGCCTACAAGCTTATCTACCGCAACAACCTCACGCTGGACGAGGCCAAGGCGGAGCTGGCGAAGCTGCAGGGCGACTCGCCGGAAGCGGCGTCGCAGGTCGGCGCGATGCTGGACTTCCTGGGTGGCGCTACCCGTGGCATCGTCCGCTGACATAACGGTCGCCGTCGTCGCCGGCGAGGTGTCCGGCGACATGCTCGCCGGCCGCCTCCTGGCCGGCCTGCGCCCGCATCTCCCTGAAGCGCGCTTCCACGGCATCGGCGGCCCGCGCATGGCCGAACAGGGCTTCGTGTCGGACGTGCCGATGGATACGCTGACCGTGCGCGGCCTGTTCGAGATCATCCCGCGCTACCGCGAGATCAAGGGCATCCAGAACGCGCTGCGCGACCGCCTGATCGCCGAGCGTCCGAACGTGTTCATCGGCGCCGACTATCCCGGCTTTAACCTCGGGCTCGAACAGCAGCTGCGCGAGGCCGGCATCCCGACCATGCACTTCGTCAGCCCGCAGATCTGGGCCTGGCGCGGCGGGCGCATCAAAAAAATCCAGAAGGCTGTGTCGCACATGCTGGTGATCTTCCCGTTCGAGGAAGAGATCTACAAGCAGGCCGGCGTGCCCGTGACCTATGTCGGCCATCCGCTGGCCGAGATGATCCCGATGGAGCCCGACACCGCGGCAGCGCGGCGCGCGCTCGGCATTCGCGAGTCCGCGCGGGTGGTGACGGTGATGCCGGGCAGCCGCATGGGCGAACTCAAATACCTGGCGGCGCCGTTCGTGGCGGCCGTCAGCCTGCTGGCCAAACGCGACCCGGGCCTTCGCTTCGTCGTGCCGATGGCGGGCGAGCGCCAACGGCAGTACTTCAACCAGCTGGTCTCGGAAGCGGGCCTGTCGAATGTGCAGATCGACCTGGTCGACGGCCAGTCGCATACCGCGATTGCGGCCGCCGACGCGGTGCTGGTCGCATCGGGCACGGCGACGCTGGAAGTGGCATTGTTCAAGAAGCCGATGGTCATCGCCTACAAGGTCATGCGCGCGTCGTGGGAGATCATGCGCCACATGGGCTACCAGCCGTGGATCGGCCTGCCGAACATCCTCGCGCGCGAATTCCTGGTGCCCGAATTCCTGCAGAACGCTGCCACGCCCCAAGCGCTGGCCGACGCGGTGTGGAAGCAGCTTGAAGACGTGCCGGGCCGCCTGAAGCTGGTCCAGCGCTTCACCGACATGCACCACAGCCTGCTGCGCAACAGCGCGGAAGAAGGCGCCGCCGCCGTCATGCGCGTCATACAATCGTCCAAGGCACCATGAGAACCAAGAAAGTCAATTTTTACCCTGGGCTGAAGAAGAACGCGCTGCCGTTCACGCCTGAAGATATCGTCTGCGGCGTCGACGAGGCCGGACGCGGCCCGCTGGCCGGGCCTGTGTTCGCCGCGGCGGTGATCCTGCATCCCGACCGTCCGATCCTCGGCCTGCGCGACTCCAAGAAACTGACCGCTGAACGGCGCGACGAACTCGCGCCGCTGATCAAGGCCAATGCGATTGCGTGGGCGATCGCCGAATGCTCGCACGAAGAAATCGACGCCATCAACATCCTGCAGGCGACCATGCTGGCGATGCGCCGCGCGGTGGAAGCCTTGTCGACGCTGCCGACCATCGCGCTCATCGACGGCAACCGCAGCCCGGTGATGACGATCCGCTGCCATGCGATCATCGAAGGCGACGACAAGGTGCACGCAATTTCGGCCGCATCGATCCTTGCCAAGACGGCGCGCGACGCCGCGCTGGTCACGCTGCACCAGCAGTATCCGCAGTACGGTTTCGACCAGCACAAGGGCTACAGCACCGCGATGCACATGGAGCGCCTTCGCGAGCACGGCCCATGCCCGGTGCACCGCCGCTCGTTCGCGCCGGTGCGCGCGGCGCTGGTCGGCGCGTTGTCCGGCGAAACCATCCCGTTCGACTTCGCAGTGGAAGAAGACTGACGCATGAAGACCATCACTTCGCGCGACAACCCGCTGTACAAGGAACTCAAGCACCTCGCCACCAGCTCGCAGGCGCGCCGCAAGGCCGGCCGCACGCTGCTCGACGGCGTGCACCTGAGCCAGGCCTGGCTCGACATGCGCGGCGCGCCGCTGCAATGCATCGTCAGCGAAAGCGCGCTGGCCAACCCGGAGGTTGCCGGCATCGTCATGCGCTGCGAGAACCAGCACGCGCATGTCACCGCGCTGCCGGATGCGCTGTACAACGCGGTCAGCCAGGTCGAACACGGCGTCGGCCTGATGTTCCTGATCGAGACGCCGGCCAGCGAACTGCCCGCCAGCCTGACCGTTAACGCGGTCCTGCTGGATAACGTGCAGGACCCGGGCAACGTCGGCTCGATCCTGCGCAGCGCGGCGGCGGCCGGCATCACCCAGGTCTTCTGCAGCAGCGGCACCGCGTTCTGCTGGTCGCCGAAAGTGCTGCGCGCGGCGATGGGCGCCCACTTCGTCGTCGAGATCTACGAGAACGTCGACCTCGCGTCCCTGATCGCGCCATCGAAGATTGCCGTTATTGCCACCAGCGGCTATGCCACGCAACGCGTGTACGACGCCGACCTGCGCCAGCCGGTCGCCTGGGTCTTCGGGCACGAAGGGCAGGGCGTCGCCGACGACCTGCTGTCGATGGCCACCCAGCAGGTGGTCATCCCCCATTTGGGCCAGGTTGAGTCGCTAAATGTTGCGGCTTGCGCAGCAGTTTGCTTTTTTGAGCAAGTCAGGCAGATTCAGGCGTAGACGACAGCCTGAACTCAGCGTACCCTCTTGGGATAGAGCAACAGTGGAGTTTGAAGAGTGGACATCGCCCATTTGCATTTTTTGGTAGCCGAAGCGGACCAGGCCCAGCGTCTCGCGGTCGTGGACATGCTCGGCAAGCTGGGCGCCAGCCAGGTTTCCGAAGTTCCGGACGGTCATTCGACCCTGCGGTTCCTGAACGAATCGTTCGCCCCCGCGGTGGATATCGCCATCGTCGACCTGTCGCTGCCGGGCATGGACGGGCTGGAACTGATCCGCACGCTGGCGGGCCAGAACTGCCGCTCGCGCATGATCGTCGTCGGCGCGCAGCCGTCCAACCTGCTGTTTTCGGTCGAGACGATGGCGCAGGCCTATGGCCTCGACCTGCTGGGCAGCATCGCCAAGCCGGTGACGGTCGCGCGCCTGCAGGCGCTGATTGAAAATTTCGTCCCGCCGCCGCAGCGTTCCGAACCCCCCCACGGCCCGACCTTCTCGTTCTCCGATATCGGCGTCGGCCTTCAGGCGCGCCAGTTCGAACCCTACTTCCAGCCGAAGATCGAGCTGGCCACCGGCCAGGTCAAGGGGCTGGAGACGTTCGCGCGCTGGGAGCATCCGGAGCACGGAGTGCTGGGGCCGCACGCCTTCATCGACGCGCTCGAACAGCACAACCGCATCGACTTCCTCGACTGGACCATGATCGAAAAATCGGTCGAGCGCTGCCGCGAGTTCCAGGACAAGGGCACGCCGATTCCGATCTCGATCAACCTGGCGCAGGAGACGATCGCGCATCCGGGATTCATCCAGCAAATCACGGCCTGCGTGCAGCGGCATCGCGTGATGCCTGACTATATAACGTTCGAGATGCCCGAATCGTCGGTGCTGACCACAGACCCGTCCTTCCTGGAGCGGCTGGTGCGCTTGCGGATGATGGGGTTCGGGCTGGCGATTGACGACTACGGCACGGGCAGGTCGAACCTGCAGCTGCTGGCGCGGGTGCCGTTCACGGAGCTGAAGATCGACCGCAGCTTTGTCGATGGCGCGTCGAAGAAGCGGGCGCTGGGCACGGTGCTGAGTTCGTGCCTCGGGCTGGCGCGCAGCCTTGACCGGATGTCGGTCGCGGTGGGCGTCGAGACCAGGCAGGACTGGGATTTCCTGCAGGGGCTGGGATGCACCTATGCGCAGGGGTACCACATCGCCAAGCCGATGGAAGCGGAAGCGTTTCCGGGGTGGCTGGAGGATTGGCGGCATTTCTTCTGATGCCGTCATTCCCGCGCAAGCGGGAATCCATAGTCGCGTGCTACACATATGACGCATGGGTTCCCGCTTTCGCGGGAACGACATCTACCTCAATAATCCCGACGGTCCGGCTTGATCTCCTGAAGGATGGTCGTCGCGATCTCCTCAATCGACTTGGTCGTCGACGACAGCCACCTGATCCCCTCGCGCTTCATCATCAGCTCCGCCTCGTTCACCTCATAGCGGCAGTTCTCGATCGACGCGTACTTGCTGCCCGCGCGGCGCTCGTGGCGGATCTCCGACAAACGCTCCGGCGTGATGCTCAAACCGAAAATCTTGTGCCGGAACGGCGGCAGCGACGACGGCAGCTTGCCGCGCTCGAAATCGTCCGGGATCAGCGGGTAGTTGGCCGCCTTGATCCCGTACTGCATCGCCAGGTAAAGGCTGGTCGGCGTCTTGCCCGAGCGCGACACGCCCACCAGAATCACATCCGCGCCCGACAGATTCTTGTGCGACTGCCCGTCGTCGTGCGCGAGCGAGAAGTTGATGGCCTCGATCCGGTTCTTGTATTCCTCGCTGTCGACGATATTGTGCGAGCGGCCCACCGTGTGGGTCGACTTCATCCCGAGCTCCTGCTCCAACGGCGCGACAAAGGTCTGGATCAAATCCATATGCATGCCGTCGGCCTGGCGGATCACCTGCGACAGGTCGTGCTTGACCAGGGTCGAAAACACGATCGGGCGCTGCCCGTCGGTGTTGACGGCTTCGTTAATCTTGCGCTTGGCGTCGTAGGCCTTGTCGAGGGTGTCGATGAACGGCAGGCGCACCTGGCGGAACTTCATCTCGAACTGCGTCAATACGGCGTGCCCGAAAGTCTCGGCCGTGATGCCGGTGCCGTCGGAAACGAAGAAAACGGTGCGCGCCGAGGTCGGCAAGGGGGAACGGGTTTCTAAGGTCATTATGTGGTCTGCATCTGATGCTGCCATTGATTCAAGGTTGTGCGCTGTAAATTCACCGCACAGGCTGTAAAATGCTCTGCAACGGATTCAATTGTGCTGCACGACGCCAAGAATAACAAGAATACCGGGCGGCCCGGAGTTGGGTAGCATTGCCTCACGCGAAGATTTCTATCATCAGTAAGGGTATTTACCATGACCAACTTGTCTAACGCTGCACGGAAGGAGCCCGATCAGGCCGATTCGAGCGTGTATGTCGCTTCATTTGAAGAGTTGCGCATGACGGATGTCGAATCCGTCGGCGGCAAGAACGCTTCGCTTGGGGAGATGATCAGCCAGCTGGCGCACGCCGGCGTGCGCGTGCCGGGGGGCTTTGCCACCACCGCGCAGGCATTCCGCGATTTCCTCGATCACAGCATCGACGGCGGCCCATCGCTGGGCGACCGCATCGCGACCCGCCTCGAAGGCCTGAACATCGACGATGTGCGTTCGCTGGCCCAGGCTGGAGCCGAGATCCGCCAGTGGATCGTCGAGACGCCATTCCAGCCGCGCCTCGAAAAAGAGATTCACGCGTTCTACGACCGCCTGGTCGCCGATTCGGCCACCGAGATGTCGTTCGCGGTACGCTCCTCCGCCACCGCGGAAGACCTTCCGGATGCATCTTTCGCGGGCCAGCAGGAGACCTTCCTGAACGTGGTCGGCATCGACAACGTGCTCGAAGCGATGAAGCACGTGTTCGCATCGCTGTACAACGACCGCGCGATTTCGTACCGCGTGCACAAGGGCTTCACCCACGCCGAAGTCGCGCTGTCGGCGGGCGTGCAGCGCATGGTCCGTTCCGACCTGGGCGCGGCCGGCGTGATGTTCACCATCGATACCGAGTCCGGCTTCAAGGACGTGGTGTTCGTCACTTCCAGCTACGGCCTGGGCGAGACGGTGGTGCAGGGCGCGGTCAACCCGGACGAATTCTACGTCCACAAGCCAATGCTCGAACTGGGCAAGCTGCCGGTCATCCGCCGCAACATCGGCTCGAAGCTGATCAAGATGGAATTCACCGACGAAACCAAGGCTGGCCGCTCGGTCAAGACCGTCGACGTGCCGATCGAAATGCGCAACCGCTACTCCCTGAACGATGCTGAAGTCGTCGAACTGGCGAAGTACGCCGTCATCATCGAGAACCACTATGGCCGCGCGATGGACATCGAGTGGGGCAAGGACGGCCGCGACGGCAAGCTGTACATCCTGCAGGCGCGCCCTGAAACGGTGAAGTCGCAGCAGAAGGCGACCGACGCGCAGCAGCGCTTCAAGCTCAAAGGCACGGGTACGGTCCTGACCTCCGGCCGCGCAATCGGCCAGAAGATTGGCGCAGGTCCGGTGCGCGTCATCACCGACCCGTCGGAGATGGAACGTGTGCAGCCGGGCGACGTGCTGGTGGCCGACATGACTGACCCGAACTGGGAACCGGTCATGAAGCGTGCGTCTGCGATTGTGACGAACCGCGGCGGCCGTACCTGCCACGCGGCGATCATCGCACGGGAGCTGGGCGTGCCTGCGGTTGTCGGCTGCGGTGATGCGACCGAGCTGCTCAAGGATGGCACCTTCGTGACGGTATCCTGCGCCGAAGGCGACGAAGGCCGCGTCTACGACGGCCTGCTGGAAACCGAAGTGTCGGAAGTTTCGCGCGGCGAACTGCCGCCGCTGAAGACCAAGATCATGCTCAACGTCGGCAACCCGCAGCTGGCCTTCGACTTCCAGTCGGTGCCGAATGCAGGTGTCGGCCTGGCGCGCCTTGAGTTCATCATCAACAACAACATCGGCGTGCACCCGAGGGCCATCCTCGAGTATCCGAACATCGATGCGGACCTGAAGAAGGCAGTCGAGTCGGTCGCACGCGGCCACGCTTCGCCAAAGGCGTTTTACGTCGACAAGCTGGCCGAAGGCATTGCGACCATCGCAGCCGCGTTCTGGCCGAAGCCGGTCATCGTGCGCCTGTCCGACTTCAAGTCGAACGAGTACAAGAAGCTGATCGGCGGTTCGCGCTACGAGCCGGACGAGGAAAACCCGATGCTGGGCTTCCGCGGCGCGGCGCGCTACCTGGCGGCGGACTTTGCCGGCGCATTCGAAATGGAATGCGAGGCGATGAAGCGCGTGCGTAACGACATGGGCCTGACCAACGTCGAGATCATGGTGCCGTTCGTGCGTACCGTGGGCCAGGCCGAGAAGGTCGTCGACCTGCTGGGCAAGAATGGCCTGAAGCGCGGCGAGAACGGCCTGCGCCTGATCATGATGTGCGAAGTGCCTTCGAACGCTATCCTCGCGGACGAGTTCCTCAAGCACTTCGACGGCTTCTCGATCGGCTCGAACGACCTGACCCAGCTGACCCTGGGCCTGGATCGCGACTCGGGCATGGCGCTGCTGGCGGCCGACTTCGACGAGCGCGACCCGGCCGTCAAGGCGATGCTGTCGATGGCAATCAAGGCCTGCCGCGCGCAGGGCAAGTACATCGGCATCTGCGGCCAGGGGCCATCGGACCATCCGGACTTCGCCGCATGGCTGATGGCCGAAGGGATCGAGTCGATGTCGCTGAACCCGGACTCGGTGGTCGAAACGTGGCAGAAACTCGCGGCCATGTAAGTAAAACGATGATGTTGACTCTTCGCTAAAACTGGATACACTACAGGCATCAATTCAGCGAATCCAAACATTATAAAAACTTATACCATCGCGTCAGGAACCCTCGCAGCCTTCACAGGCTTCGGGGGTTTTTGTATTTTGAAATGGCAGTTCCAGAGGAGAGTGTGATGAACGACTGGGTATTGTGGCTGATCATGGCCGGCGTACTGGTGGCACTGGAGATGTTCACCGGGACCTTCTACCTGTTGATGATTGCGGTCGGACTCGGCTTCGGCGCGCTGGCCGCGCTGTTCGGCATGTCGGTACCGGCGCAGACGATTGTCGCAGCGGTGGTCGGCGTCATCGCGACTGGCATTTTGCACCGCAGCCGCTTTGGCCGTCCGGCCAAGCACAATGCGGCGCGCGACCCGAACATGAACATCGATATCGGCCAGCGCCTGGACGTGTCCGAGTGGCAGGGCGGCCGGGCGCGTGTGATGTATCGGGGCGCGCTGTGGGACGTCGAGCTGGGGCACGGAGCCATACCGGAAGCGGGCAGCTTCAAGATCGTCGAGGTGCAGGGCAGCCGGCTGATCGTCGCGAATTCATAATAATCAAACGGAAAGAGGATCAATCATGGAGTTATTTGGCAGCGTAGCGACGGTCCTGTTCATCGTCGCACTGGTATTCGTATTCAAGACCATCAACGTGGTGCCGCAGCAGCATGCGTGGGTAGTGGAGCGGCTCGGCAAATATCACGCGACGCTTGCGCCAGGCCTGAATATCGTCATCCCGTTCATCGACCGCATCGCCTACAAGCACTCGCTCAAGGAGATCCCGCTCGACGTGCCGCCGCAGGTCTGCATCACGCGCGATAACACGCAGCTGCAGGTCGACGGCATTTTGTACTTCCAGATCACCGATGCGATGCGCGCGTCGTACGGCTCGTCGAACTACCTCGCCGCGATCACCCAGCTGGCGCAGACCACGCTGCGTTCGGTCATCGGCAAGATGGAGCTCGACAAGACGTTCGAAGAGCGCGACCACATCAACACGACCATCGTCAACGCGATCGACGAGTCGGCCGCCAACTGGGGCGTGAAGGTGCTGCGCTACGAGATCAAGGACCTGACGCCGCCGCAGGAGATCCTGCATGCGATGCAGGCGCAGATTACGGCGGAGCGCGGCAAGCGCGCGCTGATCGCGGCGTCCGAAGGCCGCCAGCAGGAACAGATCAACATCGCGACCGGCGAACGCGAAGCGGCGATTGCGCGCTCCGAAGGCGAAAAGCAGGCATCGATCAACCGCGCCGAAGGCCAGGCCAAGGCGATTGTTGCGCTGGCCGAGGCGAATGCAGACGCGCTGCGCCAGATCGGCGCGGCGATCCGCGAGCCGGGCGGCACCGAGGCGGTCAACCTGAAAGTGGCGGAGCAGTACGTGCACGCCTTCGAGAGCCTCGCCAAGACCAACAACTCGATCATCGTGCCGGCCAACCTGTCCGACATGAGCGGCCTGATTGCCAGCGCTATGCAGATCGCCAAGGCGCAGAAATAAACGGTGGATGCAGTGATGGATGGCTTGCACCCAGGTACCGGAGTTCCGCAGCGATTGAAGGCGAGACCGATGCTCTATGCGCTGCTGTTAATTACAGCCGGCGAGAGTTTTATCGTGACCGCCGCCAACGACCGTCCACACGTAGATGTCATGGCTTTGCTCGAGGTGGCCTCAAACTTTGTCGCGTTTGTCTGGTATTGCCGGGACAGCGATGCGATGGGTTACAAACGCTCGTCCGGGCTAAACATCGCCGTCATCCTCCTTGGCCCGTTTGGGGTCGCATTTTATCTGGTGCGAAGCCGGCCAAAGGGTAAGCGGCTGCGCGCGGTCCTGCGATTGCTGGGCTTCGTTTGCCTGCTGGTCGGCGCATCGGTGCCTGGCACGATCATCGGCGCTATCCTCACATGACCTATTGGAGAAGGCGTCAATGAAAGTTATCGTTATTACCGGGGCCTCGGACGGGATCGGGGCAGAGATGGCGCGCCAGCTGGCGCACGCACACGGCAGTGCCGTGGCGCTTGTGCTGGCGGCCCGTAATGAGCAGCTGCTGATGGAAGTGGCGGGCCAGTGCGAGGCGCTCGGCGCGCAGGCCCTGGTGGTGCCGACCGATGTCACGGTGCAGGACCAGTGCATCCGGCTGACCGACAAGGCAGTGGAGCGATTCGGACGTATCGATGCGTTGCTCAACAACGCGGGACGTTCGGCGCATGCGCTGTTTGAAGAAGTCGCAGACCTTGGCTGGTATGAAGAGCTTATGCGGATCAACCTGTGGGGTAGCGTGTGGTGTACGCACGCGGCGCTGCCGCATTTGAAAGCCTCGAAGGGTTCGATCGTGGCGGTGTCGTCGATTGTCGGACTGGTTGGCGTGCCTGGCAGGACGGCTTATGCGGCGACGAAGTTTGCGATGACCGGGTTTTTCGAGACGCTGCGCATGGAGCTCAAACGGGCTGGTGTCAGCGTAACGACGGCGTATCCGGGCGTGGTGGCGACCAGGATTCGGGTGCGCGGGTTTAATGCGGAAGGCAAGCCGGCGGGCGTGAGCAAGCTGAAGGAAG
Organism: Massilia polaris; assembly: GCF_012927275.1. Lineage (GTDB taxonomy): Bacteria > Pseudomonadota > Gammaproteobacteria > Burkholderiales > Burkholderiaceae_D > Telluria_A > Telluria_A polaris. The sequence goes on from NZ_JABBGG010000001.1 coordinate 672,466, forward strand.
ACGACGCGATGAGCGTGGAGGAGTGTGCGCGCCTGATCATCGAGGGCATGAACCGGCGCGAGCGCGAAGTCGTGATGACGTTGAAGGCGAAGGTCGGGCGCTTCCTGAAGCTGGTCGCGCCCGGCATGGTGGAGGATATGGCGCTGGCGGCTGTCAAGGACGACGCAAAGCCGCATTAGCACCACTACCCCGTTACGCGCCTTAGGCTCAGAAGTCTGCTGACGCGGAGACTGCTACCGTGCGCGGGGCTCCTTGCACGAGGTAGCCCGAACCCGGGAAGCCGCCGGCGGATGCCCAGTAGTCTTTGCCAGTTGCGTTATCGACGCGTGCGCGTAGCGTGACGGCGCGGTCGGCGATACGCGTCGCGTAGCTTGCGCCCAAGTCCAGGCGCGCCCATGACGGCAGCTTCTGCAGGTTGGCGCCGTCGGCGAACTGGCCGGACGTGTACAGCGTGCGCGCCGTCAGCGTCAGGCCATCCACTCCCGACACATCCCATTCGGCGCCAAGGTTCAACTGCGTCTCCGGCACGCCGATGACATCCTTCCCCTGAGTGATGTCGCTCGCAGTCATGCGCTGCTCCGCATCGAGCAAGGTCAGGCCGCCCAGCAGGCGCACGCCACGCGCCGGCGTACCGAATACCGACAGTTCGAGGCCGCGGTTGCGCTGCTCGCCAAACACGCCGAAGTGGCGGTCGACGACGTAGGCAGCTGGCTGCGATGTGGTAAACAGCGCCGCGCTCATGCCCAGTTTGCCGCCGTCGTACTTGACGCCCACTTCCTTCTGCTTCGACGTGAACGGCGCGAACGCCTCGCCGACATTGTCAATATTCGTGCCGGATGCGACCGCGCCTTGCTGCAGGCCTTCGATATAGTTCGCGTAGACCGAGACGCCGGCCCACGGCTTGTACACGATGCCGGCAACCGGCGTGACTTCGCCCTGGTCGTACGCCGAGTTCTCGATACCGGTGTTGTAGTCGTAGCTGTAGGCTTTGATTTTCTGGTGGCGTGCACCGACGGTCACCAGCAGTTTTCCATCGGCCAGCGCCATCGTGTCGGCCACTGCGTAGCTCGACAAAATACTCTTCTGGGTCAGCAGCGGATTGTTCATGTCGCCGCCAGTGAAGAAGTTAGCCTGTGGCGCGGCTACGTCGACCGGACGATAGATGTTCGTGGCGAAGCCGGTGAAGAAATCGCTCATCGCGTAGGCGTTGCGCGACTCCTGCGAGAAGCCCGACACGGTGGCGCTGAGCGTATGGCCCACGGCACCGGTGCGCAGCTTGCCGCGTACGCCGATTTCGCCCGTGCGAACGTGGTCGGTGCGGGCGTTGTCGAAGCGGTACATGATGGCGCTTCCATCTGCCTTGCCAACTGTCGGCGCGGCCAGGATATTCATCTCGTCGCCCGAACGGACGCCGAAAGCGCCCCATGCAACTGCGTCGGCGCCGAGATCTACCTCAGCGCGCAGGGTGCCGAAGGTGTCGCGCTCCGTGGACGTGGTCCATGGCTGCGCCCAGTTGCTGGCGCCCTTAGGCGCCGCTGGCACAGGGATGCCTGCGGCGAGCGTCACGCTTGGGCGCGCATTGTCCAGCGTGTGGTCCTGGTAGCCCGCGTCGGCCGATACGCGGAAGTTGTTGCCGCGGTAGTCGAGTCCAATCGAGAACAGGCTCAATTCGCGCTCTTCGCGGTCGACGGCGGTGTCGCCCTTGCGCTTGGCGGCGTTGATGCGTACGCCCGCACGGCCTTCGGGACCGAAGCGGCGTCCGATGTCGGCTGCTGCATACGCCTGGCCGCCACTTTCGACGCCGGCCGTGAACTGGGTCAGCGGCGTGTTGGAGGCGCGCTTGGGCACCAGGTTGATCGAACCGCCGACGCCACCGCCGCCCGGCGCTGCGCCGTTGACGAAGCTGTTCGCACCGCGGAATACTTCGACACGCTCAAGCAGTTCCGATGCGACGAACTGGCGCGGCAGCAGGCCATACAGGCCGTTGTAGGCCAGGTCGTCCGAGTTCACCGCGAAGCCGCGGATCACATACAGCTCCTGGTAGTTGCCGAATCCGCGCGCCACGCGCACCGACGGGTCGTTCTGCAGCACGTCGGCGACGCTGCGCGCCTGCTGGTCCTGGATCAGCGCCTGGGTGTAGTTCATGGTGTTAAACGGCGTGTCCATCACGTCCACGTTGCCGAGCAAGCCGAGGCGGCCGCCTCGCGCTACCTGTCCGCCGGCGTAGGCCGATGGCAGGCCTTGCGCCGATGCGTCGGCCGATGCGCTGATCACGACGGTCGGCGTGACGGCGGCGTCGCTGCTCGCGGTCTGTGCGTGGGCGACAGAGCTGGTAACGATCAGGGCGGCGAAGGCGACAGGCGAGAGCTTGAAGGGGGGGGTGTGCATGGAATTTTTTCTTAATAATGAGAACGATTCTCATTTTACTTCGGAACGCTCGTCTTGTAAATGAGAACGATTTGCATTAAGATCTCAGGATATTCCTCTATGATGTTTTCCGATGACCCCTGTTACCGTCCGCCGCTGGGCATGGATCCACAAATGGAGCAGCCTCGTCTGCACCGTGTTTATGCTGCTGCTCTGCCTGACCGGGCTGCCGCTGATCTACCACCATGAGATCGGCCACCTGCTTGGTAACGACGTCGAGGCGCCGGCGATGGCGGCCGGGTCACCGAAGGCGAACCTCGACGACGTGATCGCAGCCGGGAAGGCGATGTACCCGGGGAAGATCATGATGTACATGTCGCAGGAAGCGGACGAGCCGGACATCTGGAACCTGACGCTGGGCGACCACCCGACCGATGAAGATTACAAGCCGATTGCGGTGGACGCGCGCACCGCGAAGGTGATCGCGGAACCTGCGTTCGAAGGCGGCGCCTTCATGTCGACCATGTTCCACCTTCACGTCGACCTGTTCGCGGGCCTGTGGGGCAAGCTGTTCCTCGGGCTGATGGGCCTGCTGCTGCTGGTGGCGCTGGTGTCTGGCGTCGTGCTGTACTCGCCGTTCATGCGCAAGCTCGAATTCGGCACGGTCCGGCGCGACCGCTCGCCGCGCACCAAGTGGCTCGACCTGCACAATGTGCTCGGCATCGTCACGCTGGTGTGGGCGCTGGTGGTGGGCGCGACCGGCATGATCAATACCTGGGCCGACGTGCTGCTGAAGTACTGGCAGGCGACCGAACTGGCCGAGATGGTCAAGCCTTACCAGGGCATGGCCGCACCGACCAAGCTGGCGTCGATGGAACGGTCGATCAAGCTGGCCGAGGCCTCGGAGCCGGGCATGAAAGTCGGCTTCGTCGCGTTCCCGGGTACGCCGTTCGCGACGCCGCATCACTACGGCGTGTTCATGCGCGGTGATGAGGCGTTTTCGTCGCGCCTGTACAGGCCTGTGCTGATCGACGCCCAGACGGCGGAGATGACGGACCGCCGCACGCTGCCCTGGTACCTGACCGCGCTACTGGTGTCGCAGCCGCTGCACTTTGGCGACTACGGCGGCGCATGGATGCAGTTCTTGTGGGCGATGCTCGATATCGCTACCATCGTCGTGCTGGGAAGCGGCTTGTACCTGTGGGTGAAGCGCGGGAGGACTGCGAAGGCTGAAGCCGCGCTGCCGTCGGCGAACGTGCCGCAAGCGGCATTCGCCCGCAAGGAGGCGCGATGAAGCGGCGAACCAACAGCACCTGGCGCGCCCCAGTCATGTTTGGCGTGCTGACCAGCGTCGGCCTGATCTCCGCGCTGCTTGGCGACGGCTTGTGGGACGCGCTGTCGGCAGTGACGCTGGGAGTTCCCGTCGCAGCGTGCGCATGGTACGGATTCAAGCGCTGACCCGCGCTCCCGGTTTAAGCTTGGCTAAAGAATAACTGCGTATAACTGCGGGCATACCAACCACAGATGGGGCCTGAAATGAAAAGCTGGATTAGCGCAAACAAGGGATTCCTCATGTTCCTCGTCCTCTTCGGTGTGTTCCGCACCGCGGTGGCGGACTGGAACCCGGTTCCGACAGGTTCGATGCGGCCTAACCTGCTCGAAGGCGACGTGGTGTTCGTCAACCGGCTTGCATATAACCTGAAGGTGCCGCTGACCGACGTGGTGGTAGCGCAGCTTGGCGATCCGGCGCGCGGCGATGTGGTTACCTTCAGCTCCCCGAAGGACGGTACCCGCCTGATCAAGCGCCTGGTCGCGCTGCCTGGCGACGTGGTCGAGATGCGCAATGAGCGGCTGGTGATCAATGGCCAGGAGGCGGCGTATGACATGGTCGGTTCGGTCTCCGAACAGGTCGGTGGTTCAAGCACCTACACCACGGCGCTCCAGCTGACCGAAACGACGGATGGCAAGCAGCGCCCGATCCTCGTCATGCCGCAGGTACAGGCGATGCGTAACTTCGGGCCGGTGACGGTACCGGCCGGCCAGTACATGATGTTGGGCGATAACCGCGACAACAGCGCCGATTCGCGCTTTATCGGCTTCGTCCCGCGCGCGCTGCTGATTGGCCGGGCCGAGCGGGTGCTGGTCTCGGCCGACATCAAGGGCAACTGGATGCCGCGCGGGTCGCGCTTTTTGATGGCGCTGGACTGATTACTCGCTGTCGGCCACGTCGCCCCGGGCCACGTCGATGCGGCCATACAGCCCGTGTTCCTCGTCACCCGGTCCGGCGGTGAAGAACAGGGTGTTGAGGGGCTGGTTGTTGACCCCATTTCCGAACGCGAGTCCCCATAGTCCATCGATGCGAATCGGCTCGCGGTCGGTGCCGCGCAGGCGCCCGGCGAAGCGGCCGTTGGCGATATCGTAGGCGTTTATCGCACCGTCGCCGAAATTGCCCACCAACAGCCGGTTGCCGAATTTGCCGAAGCTGGCCGGCGCCAGCGCCAGTCCCCACGGCGCGTTCAGGGCGCCGCGCGTGATCAGGCGGCGTACGAATTCACCGGTCGGGCTGAAGACCGACACCAGCCCCAGTCCGCGCCCGGCCACTTCATGGTCTCGGTCAGCGTCCTGCTTCGCATACGTCACATAGATATCGCCGCCGATCGCCTGGATGCCGAAAGGCGCGAAGCAGTGCGGCAGGTGCGGGTCGTGGAAGGCGCGGGCGGGCAGGACGACGGGCTGGAAGGCGGCGTCGAACACGTCGACGCGACCGTTATGGAAGTCGGTCGCGTACAACAGCGCGCCCTGGCCGCTGGCGCCGATGGCCAGGCCTTTGTACACCGCGCCGAGCGGCGAGTTGTCGACCACGCGGATCGCGTTGGTGAAGTCGACGTTGGGCGCCCATCCAGAGATGACTCCGTCCTCGCCGGCGAAGATGAAGCGGCTTGGGCCCGACGAGCTGCCGTTGCTGACGACGAAACCACCGCCGCCGTAGAACGCGATGCCGGTCGGCTCGCCGCGTTCGGAGGAACCGGCTGGGGGAGGAATCGTCACCACCAGCGACTGCGGATGGCCGTCGCCGTCGTACAGGGTCGACAGGCCGGTGCCCTCGTCGCTCACCCACACGAATCCGAAGGGATTGAAGGCGATGCCCCAGGCGTTGACCAGGTTCGGGTCGATATTTTCGGCGCCCAGCGCGGCGAGGTTGGCCACCAGCTTGCGAACTTCATAATAAGAGGGGAGATGCACGATGGGCAGCTCGGGCCGTGCCTGCAAGGGCTGGCTGCCGGTCAGGTGACGGAGGAAGGCGTTCATTTTGGACTCCTGCGATGGCAAATCAGACGGACACAACCGTGATAATCGGCGCGTTTCGGCAGGGCGCGTTGAGATCGCGTAAAGAATGGCAGCGGCGTTAACGGTAGTAAAAGTTGGGTCGTCGGTAACCTTTCCGAAATTCCCGTAAAATCGCGGCCTCGGATGGCGCGCGCAATGCGGTGCCGGCATTTTTAAAGGCATTGCATGCAGCGACTGTTAACGGTAATTCTGGCTCTTTTGGGCATGGTGGGCGCGCTCGCGATCGACACCTACCTGCCATCCATCCCCGCCATCGGGCGCGAATTCGCGGTCGGGCCGCTGGCCGTGCAGCAGACGCTCAGCGTGTTCCTGTTCACGTTCGCGTTCATGATGCTGTTTTACGGGACGCTGTCCGACTCGTTCGGGCGCCGTCCGGTGATCCTGGTGGCGCTGGCGGTGTACACGCTGTCGTCGCTGGGTGCGGCATTCGCGCCGACCTTCGGCTGGCTGCTGGTCTGCCGCGCGCTGCAAGGGCTGGCGGCGGGCGCCGGCTCGGTGATCGGGCAGGCGATCGTGCAGGACCGCTTCTCGCACGACCAGTCGCACGCGCAGCGGATCATGTCGCACATCATGATGGTGTTCGGGCTGGCGCCGGCGATCGCGCCGATCCTGGGCGGCTGGCTGCACGTGACATTCGGCTGGCGCTCGACGTTTATCTTCCTGGCCGTGTTCGGCGCGCTGCTGATCGCGCTGGTGTACCGCATGCTGCCTGAGAGCCTGCCGAAGGAGCAGCGCCATGCCTTCCACGGCGTGGCGATCGCGAAGAACTACCTGAAGGTGCTGAAGAACCCGCAGTTCCTGCTGCTGTCGCTGTCGGTGGGGATGGCGTTTGGCGGGCTGTCGCTGTACATCGGCTCGGCGGCGAACTTCGTGCTGGAGATTCTGCACCTGCCCGAGACTGCGTTCGGCTGGCTGTTCGTACCTTTGATCAGCGGTATGGTGATTGGTTCGGCGTGGGGCGGCAAGAAGGCCGGCAAGATCGATCCCGCGCGCCTGGTGTGGCTTGGTTTCGGGGTGATGGCGCTGGCGGGTGTGCTCAACGTCGGCTACAACTCGCTGTTCGTAGCCGACATCCCGTGGGCGGTGCTGCCGCTGATGATCTACACGTTCGGGCTGGCGGTGGCGATGCCGGCGATCCAGGTCGGCGCACTGGGGCTGTTCCCGGCCAACCGCGGGCTGGCCTCGTCGATGCTGTCGTTCATCCAGATGATGGCGTTCGCGCTGGTATCTGGCCTGCTGGCGCCGGTACTCTTTGACAGTGCGTTGAAGCTGGCTTGGGGTGTGATGGCCGGGCTCGTGGCAGGTTTCCTGTGCTGGCGCCTCAGCCTTCGCGTCCAGACCCCACAGCAGCAATAAAGAATCGGGTCAACGTGACCCGGTCCGTCCCCGGGGTCTGTCCCCAGGGACGGACCCCGAAGTCCTTTGCAACTTTTCGTTCGGAATGCGGGCCGTGATGGGGTAGGAAAACGCGAACGGGGTCTGTCCCCGGGGACGGACCCCGATTTTGGAAGTCTTTCGGAATGAAATACTTAGCGGTGGCTAACGGGTGTTTTGCTTCATCGCGCTGGCGACTTCGCGCTTGGCGTCCCGGTCTTTCTCGGTGGCGCGCTTGTCGTGCTGCTTCTTGCCCTTGGCGAGACCAATCTCGCACTTGACCCGCCCACCCTTGAAATGCAAATTCAGCGGCACCAGCGTGTAGCCGGAGCGCTCGACCTTGCCGATCAGCTTGTCGATCTCGGTGCGGTGGAGCAGTAATTTGCGCGTGCGGATGGCTTCCGGGTGGCTGAACGCCGACGCGGTGTTGAGGGCGCTGACGTGCGCGCCGAAGAGGTATAGCTCATCGCCACGCACGACGACGTACGCTTCCTTGATCTGGACGCGCGATTCGCGAATGGCTTTTACTTCCCATCCTTCCAGCACAATGCCGGCCTCATAGCGGTCTTCGATGAAGTAGTCGTGAAATGCTTTTCTGTTGTCTGCAATGCTCATGAAATAGCGAAATAGCGCGGTTCGGTTAAACTACTAATGCAACATATCCAACATCATAACAAACGGCTGACTCATGGCAGTAGTGCACAAAACAGTTTTTCTGGGTTATAGCGCAGAACAAATGTTCGACCTGGTGGCGAACGTGGAAGATTATCCGAAATTCCTGCCCTGGTGCGGCGGTGTCAAAATCCTCGAACGCACCGACGACACGCTGGTCGCCTGCCTCGCGATCCATTTTCACGGCGTGCGCCAGAGTTTCACGACCCGGAATCACAATCTCCGCCCGACCCAGATGAAAATGAAACTGGTCGATGGTCCATTCAAAGTCATGGATGGCACCTGGACTTTTAAAGCCCTGCGCCCCGACGCCTGCAAAGTCGAACTGGACCTGCACTATGAGTTTTCGAGCATTATCCTCGAGCAGCTGATCGGACCCGTGTTCGGTATGATCGCCAACAGTATGGTCGATTCCTTCTGCAAGCGTGCGGAAACCGTTTATGGCTGACCTGGTCAACGTGCAGCTGTGCTACGCAGCGCCGTTGCGGGAGTATTTCCGCGAGCTGGCCGTCGCTCCGGGCACGACGATCGAACAGGCGATCGCGCAGAGCGGAATACTGCAGGACATTCCGGGCATCGACCTGGAAACCCAGCAAGTCGGCATCTTCGGCAAGAAACGCCCTCTCGACACCGTACTGCGCGAGCGCGACCGCATCGAAATCTACCGTCCCCTCGTCGCCGATCCGAAGGATTCGCGCCGAAGGCGCAGTGAGAAGAGGGCGGCAGCGGCCTGATTAACGGCAGGCGGCGAGGATCTTGTTCGCCTTCGCATTGGCCAGCGCGCGTTCGGCGTCGCTCATGAAGGTTTGCTCGCCGCTTTGACTCACGCTGCCGATGCGCGCGCCGGAATCCAGCTGCATCCTGTACTCACGCGCCGCGGCGCATTGCTCGGCCTTCGCCGCCTTCGCCTGCGCCTCGGCCGCCGCCTTCCTGTCCGCCGCGGCCTTGTCGCTGACCCGCTTGTTGAATTCGACGTCGCGCTCGGCCATCGTCGGCGGCGCCTTTTTTTCAGTCTCCGCCACAGAAGCAGGCTTCGGCTGGTCCGGGTCTCGCGCCACGATGGCGACCGCCGGACGGCCAGGCGCCTTCAGGATATCCTTCTCAGGCACCGACGAGGGCGGCGAACGGTCGGAAAACTGTTTGATCCCTTTCGCGTCGATCCACACGTACTGCGCCTGCGCCAGTCCGGCGACCAGCGACAGCGCTGCGACCGCCAGCAGGCGCCGGCAAGGGGAGTATCTATTCATCTGCATTATTTCCATAAAGAAGCTTTGTACCGATTTCCTCATGCCTGAGCCCGCATGTCAACGACGGCCTATGCTTTTCCGCCGAAATGTTGGCTGCTGCAGACGGTCGCCCGGAACTTCTGTATAATTCGCTTTTGCGCCTATAGGAAATACTATGCGTCTACTTCAGAAAGCACTCACATTCGATGACGTGCTGCTCGTTCCGGCTTACTCGAATATCCTGCCAGCCGAAACTTCCCTCAAAACACGTCTGACCCGCAACATCGCGCTCAACATTCCCTTGTTGTCCGCCGCGATGGACACGGTGACCGAAGCACGCCTGGCGATCGCGATGGCGCAAGAAGGCGGCATCGGGATTATTCACAAGAATCTCGGTCCAAAAGACCAGGCCCGCGAAGTTGCGCGCGTAAAACGTTTCGAGGCCGGCGTGCTGCGTGATCCGATCACGATTCCGCCAACCATGAAAATCCGCGACGTGATCGCGCTGACCGTTCAGTACGGCATCAGCGGCTTCCCTGTCGTTGAAGGCAACACCGTCGTCGGCATCATCACCAACCGCGACCTGCGTTTCGAAGAGGAACTCGACGCGGAAGTGCGCGCCAAGATGACCCCGCGCGACAAGCTGGTGTACGTCAAGGAAGGCGCCGATACCGCCGAAGCCAAACGCCTGATGAACAAGCACCGCCTCGAGCGCGTGCTGGTCGTCAACGATGAATTCGAACTGCGCGGCCTGATCACCGTAAAAGACATCCAGAAGTCGCACGAGCACCCGTTCGCGTCGAAAGACGCGCTCGGCAAGCTGCTGGTCGGCGCGGCAGTTGGCGTCAGCCAGCGCGACGAAGAGCGCATCGAGCTGCTGGTCGCGGCCGGCGTGGACGTGCTGGTGGTCGATACCGCCCACGGCCACTCGCAAGGCATCCTCGACCGCGTCAAGTGGATCAAGACCAAGTTTCCGCACATTGACGTGATCGGCGGCAACATCGCCACGGCGGCGGCGGCGCTGGCGCTGGTCGAACATGGCGCCGACGCGGTCAAGGTCGGCATCGGCCCAGGCTCGATCTGCACCACCCGTATCGTTGCAGGCGTCGGGGTGCCGCAGATCACCGCGATCGCCAACGTGGCAGCTGCCCTCGAAGGCACCGGCGTTCCATGTATCGCCGACGGCGGCGTTCGCTTCTCGGGCGACGTGTCGAAGGCGCTGGCAGCTGGCGCATCGACCGTCATGATGGGTTCGATGTTCGCCGGTACCGAAGAAGCGCCGGGCGAAGTGATCCTGTACCAGGGCCGCAGCTACAAGTCGTACCGCGGCATGGGCTCGCTGGGCGCGATGGCCGATGGTTCGGCCGACCGCTACTTCCAGGATGTCGCTTCGCGCGTCGACAAGTTTGTGCCGGAAGGTATCGAAGGCCGCGTTGCCTACAAGGGCAGTGTGGTTGCGATCATTTACCAGCTGGTCGGCGGCGTGCGCCAGTCGATGGGCTACTGCGGTTGCGCGACGATCGACGAGCTGCGCGAAAAAGCCGAGTTCGTGGAAATCACTTCGGCCGGCATGCGCGAATCGCATGTCCATGACGTGCAGATCACCAAGGAAGCTCCGAACTACCGTTCGGAATAACAGTAGGTGCGTGGGCAGGGTTTCCTGCCCACGTTTGCATTCGCCCCATCGTTTCATGCGCCGCCCCGCGCGCCATTTATTTAATCGGTCTCCATGCATTCTAAAATCCTCATCCTCGATTTCGGCTCCCAGGTAACTCAGCTGATCGCGCGCCGCGTGCGCGACGCCGGCGTGTTCTCGGAAGTGTTCCCGTACGACGTCAGCGACGAATTCGTCCGCAACTACGGCGCGTCCGGCGTCATCCTGTCGGGCAGCCACAATTCGACGCTCGAAGGCGACTCGCCGCGCGCGCCGCAGGCTGTGTTCGAACTCGGCGTGCCTGTGCTGGGCATCTGCTACGGCATGCAAACGATGGCGGCCCAGTTGGGCGGCAAGGTCGAAAGCGGCCTGGTTCGCGAATTTGGCTACGCCGAAGTGCGTGCGCGCAGCCATACCGCGCTGCTGAACGGTATCAACGATTTCGTCACCGACGAAGGCCACGGCATGCTGAAGGTGTGGATGAGCCACGGCGACAAGGTGCTGGAAATGCCGCCAGGCTTCAAGCTGATGGGCAACACCGAAAGCTGCCCGATCGCCGCGATGGCGGATGAAGAGCGCCGTTTCTACGCGCTGCAGTTCCATCCGGAAGTGACGCACACCTCGCAGGGCAAGGCCATCCTCGGCCGCTTCGTGCACGAGATCTGCGGCTGCAAGTCGGACTGGAACATGCCGGATTACATTTCCGAAGCGGTCCAGAAGATCCGCGACCAGGTTGGTACCGATGAAGTCATCCTCGGCTTGTCGGGCGGCGTCGATTCGAGCGTGGCAGCCGCGCTGATCCACCGCGCGATCGGCGACCAGCTGACCTGCGTGTTTGTCGACCACGGCCTGCTGCGCCTCGACGAAGGCAAGATGGTGATGGACATGTTCGCCAAGAACCTCGGCGTGAAGGTGCTGCGCATCGATGCCGAAGACCAGTTCCTCGGCCACCTGGCCGGCGTTGCCGACCCGGAAGCCAAGCGCAAGATCATCGGCCGCGAATTCGTCGAAGTGTTCCAGGTCGAGGCCGGCAAGCTGAAGAACGCCAAGTGGCTGGCGCAGGGCACCATCTACCCGGACGTCATCGAAAGCGCGGGCAAGGGCAAGAAGGGCCAGACCATCAAGAGCCACCACAATGTGGGCGGCCTGCCGGAAACGCTGAACCTGAAGCTGCTGGAGCCGCTGCGCGAACTGTTCAAGGACGAAGTGCGCAAGCTGGGCGTCGCGCTCGGCCTGCCGCATGACATGGTGTATCGCCATCCGTTCCCGGGCCCGGGCCTGGGTGTGCGCATTCTCGGCGAAGTGAAGAAGGAATTCGCCGACCTGCTGCGCCGCGCGGATGCGATCTTCATCGAAGAGCTGCGCAAGACCCCGTGCGACATTCCTGCGCTGGAAAGCATCGACGCGGGCGAAGCGCCGAAGAACTGGTACGAGGCGACCAGCCAGGCGTTTGCGGTATTCCTGCCAGTTAAATCGGTGGGCGTGATGGGCGATGGCCGCACTTATGAATATGTGGTTGCACTGCGCGCGGTGCAGACGCTGGACTTCATGACGGCGCAGTGGGCGCATCTGCCGCATAGCCTGCTGGGTAAGGTGTCGAACCGGATCATCAATGAAGTGCGCGGGATTAACCGGGTGGTTTACGATATCTCGGGCAAGCCGCCTGCAACGATCGAGTGGGAGTAATCTTCCGCCTCGAATATGCAATTCGTAAAAACCCGCTTCGGCGGGTTTTTTTGTGAGCAAGGCGTATGCACCATGTAACGCGCGGGCGCATGGGTAGTCTATTCCATGCACGGTTCGGTTGCTGGTCTCGGAGGGGCTAGGCTGTATTGATATGCAAACCATGCATTCCTTTGGTCTGTGATTCGCCAGGGATATCACAGCACGGTTAAAGCGATATTGGACAAAGCGTAAGCGGGAGGGCAATCTGGCCCTATCCGCAATTCCAATTGGACTCCAATCATGCCGCAATACCGCTCCCGAACCACCACCCACGGCCGCAACATGGCCGGCGCGCGCGCGCTGTGGCGCGCCACCGGCATGAAAGACGGCGATTTCGACAAGCCGATCATCGCCGTGGTGAACTCCTTCACCCAGTTCGTGCCCGGCCACGTGCACCTGAAAGACCTGGGCCAGCTGGTCGCGCGCGAAATTGAAGCGGCCGGCGGCGTCGCCAAGGAATTCAACACCATCGCCGTCGACGACGGCATCGCGATGGGCCACGGCGGCATGCTCTATTCGCTGCCGTCGCGCGACCTGATCGCCGACTCGGTCGAGTACATGGTCAACGCGCACTGCGCCGACGCGATGGTCTGCATCTCCAACTGCGACAAGATCACGCCGGGCATGCTGATGGCCGCGATGCGCCTGAACATCCCGGTGGTGTTCGTCTCCGGCGGACCGATGGAAGCGGGCAAGGTCGTGAAGGTCGTCGACGGCACCCGGAAAATCATCAAGCTCGACCTGGTCGACGCGATGATCAAGGCCGGCGACAGCAGCATCAGCGACGCCGACGTGGCCGAGATCGAACGCTCCGCTTGCCCGACCTGCGGTTCGTGCTCCGGCATGTTTACCGCCAATTCGATGAACTGCCTGACCGAGGCGCTGGGCCTGTCCCTGCCGGGCAACGGCACCATCGTCGCCACGCACGCCGACCGCAAGGAGCTGTTCCTGCGCGCCGGCCGCACGATCGTCGAACTGGCCAAGCGCTATTACGAGCAGGACGATGCATCCATCCTGCCGCGCAATATCGCCACCATGGCCGCGTTCGAGAACGCGATGGCCCTGGACGTGTCGATGGGCGGCTCGACCAACACCGTGCTGCACCTTCTGGCTGCCGCGCACGAAGCCGGCGTGCCGTTCACGATGGCGGACATCGACCGGATCTCGCGCAAGGTGCCATGCCTGTGCAAGGTCGCGCCGATGACCGACAAGTACCACATCGAAGACGTGCACCGCGCCGGCGGCATCATGGCGATCCTGGGCGAGCTGGCGCGCGCCGGCCTGCTCGATACCTCGGTGTCGTCGGTGCATGCAAAGACGCTGGGCGAGGCGATCGAAAAGAACGACGTCAAGCGCTGCGACGACCAGGCGGTGCACCAGATGTTCCGCGCCGCGCCTGGCGGCGTGCCGACGCAGGTAGCATTCTCGCAGTCGGAACGTTACGCAGCGCTGGACCTGGACCGCAGCGCCGGCTGCATCCGCGACCTGGAGCATGCGTATTCGAAAGACGGCGGCCTGGCTGTCCTGTATGGCAACCTGGCCGAGAAAGGCTGCATCGTCAAGACGGCCGGCGTGGATGAAAGTATCCTGAAGTTTTCCGGCAAGGCGCGCGTGTTCGAAAGCCAGGACGACGCGGTGGAAGGCATCCTGGGCGACACCGTCCATGAGGGCGACGTGGTCATCATCCGCTACGAAGGGCCGAAGGGCGGCCCGGGCATGCAGGAAATGCTGTACCCGACCTCGTACATCAAGTCGAAAGGCCTGGGCAAAGCCTGCGCCTTGCTGACCGACGGCCGTTTCTCGGGCGGCTCGTCCGGCCTGGTGATCGGCCATGCATCGCCGGAAGCGGCGGAAGGCGGCGCGATCGGCCTGGTGGAGGAGGGCGACACGATCGACATCGACATCCCGAACCGTAGCATCAACCTGCGCATCGACGCCGCAGCACTGGCGGCGCGGCGCGCGGCGATGGAATCGAAGGGTGGCGCCGCATGGCAGCCGCTCAACCGCGAACGGGTGGTATCGCAGGCGTTGCAGGCGTACGCGGCGCTGACCACGTCGGCCGACCGCGGCGCGGTGCGCGACCTGTCGCAGCTAAAGCGCTGACCGCACAATTGATGAGGTGTTGACGGCGTTCAATGGTGCGCAGAGTACGGCTTAACTGCGCTATTCTCAAATTGTTCCAACGCTAATAGTTGCGGTGGTCGCGTTCTCAACAATGGGAGGAGTCACCATGAAACATACCCTCATCGCCGTTTTCGACAGCCGCACCGATGCCCAGGGCGCCATGGACGAGCTGCTGCTGTCCGGCTTCACGGGCACCGACGTGCGCCTGTCCGAGGACACCGCCAGCATCGCCGACACCGAAGTGTCCGACCGCACGGAGGAGCAAGGCATTGGCGCCAGCATCATACATTTCTTCACCGACTTGTTCGGCAGCGACCGCGACGTCCATGGGAACAAGTACGCCACGGCTGTCAGCAAGGGCCACCATGTGCTGACTGTGACGACCGCCGACGAGCCGGAGGCCGAGCGCGCCGCCGACATTGTCGAACGTTTCGGGCCGGTCGATATCGACGACAAGGTCGCCGAATGGAGCGGTGCGCCGCTTACCGCCAGTGGGCAGGCGATGCGCATGGCAAGCCCCGGCAGTATGCAACGGTCGGAACGCACGACCCTGCATTTCCAGGGAGACCGCGGCCTGTTTGCGCAGCAGTCGCTGAACGATGAAAGGCCCATGGGCCATACCTACCAGGAAAGTATGGGGCCGGGGGATGAGTTGTCGACGGGGTATTTCGGCGGCGTGCAGCGCGGCGGCTCGCGTATTTTCTCCCCGCTGACTCCGGGCCAGGCGAACATCATCGATACGGAAACGTATAACCGCAGCCACTGGGACAGCACTTACGGTGCGGGCGGCCGCTCGTATGACGACTACGAGCCTGCCTACAGCTTCGGGCACGAGATGGCCACTATGTACCGCGACCGTCCCTGGGATGAGGCAGAGCCGGACGTTCGCAACAAGTGGGAATCGCGCGATACCGCCGGCGGCGCATCAACCTGGGAAGAGTTCAAGGCTGCCATCCGCCACGGGTGGGACCGCCTGACGCACTAGAGCCAGAGAAAGCCCGCCTCGGCGGGTTTTCTTTTTCGATACGCGACAGGCCAGCTTTAGAACGTGTGGCGCACATTGTTCATGGTGGTGCCGTACGATGTTATTCCGGATGAAATGCCTCCTCGCGCTTCCTTTTGAGTGAAGGCAGCATGACGACAACCATCGCCGCGACCGCCAGCCCGAGCATGGTCGCGCTGATCGGACGCTGCACGAACACCAGCGGGTCGCTGTGCGACAGCAGCAGCGCGCGCCGCAGGTACTCCTCCATCATCGGGCCGATGATAAAGCCCAGCAGCATCGGCGCCGGTTCGGCATCCAGTTTGGCGCAGGTGTAGCCGAACAAGCCAAACAAGGCCATCAGCCACACATCGAATTCGCTGTTGTTGAGGCTGAACACGCCGATCGCGCAGAACATCAGCACGGCGGGATACAGGCGATGGTAGGGGACCATGATCATCTTGACCCACAGCCCGATCATCGGCAGGTTCAGGACGACCAGGAACAGGTTGCCGAACCACATCGACACGATCAGGCCCCAGAACAGCGCCGGCTGCTCGGTCATCACCGCCGGGCCGGGCTGGATGCCCTGGATGATCAGGGCGCCGATCATCAGCGCCATCACCGGATTCGACGGGATTCCAAGGGTTAGCATCGGAATGAACGAGGTCTGGGCGCCGGCGTTGTTGGCCGCTTCCGGCGCCGCGACGCCTTCGATCGCGCCCTTCCCAAACTGGGCGGAGTTCCTGGATACTTTTTTCTCGATCGAATAGGCGGCAAACGATGCGAGCATGGCGCCTCCGCCAGGCAGGATGCCCAGCGCCGCGCCGAGCACCGTGCCCCGGACGACGGGCGCGATGATGCGTTTGAAATCCTCTTTGCTGAGCATGAGGCCCGACACTTTTTTCATCGCGAGGCTGCGGGTTTCGTCATGCTCGAGGTTGCGGACGATCTCGCCGACCCCGAACATGCCCATTGCGACGATGACGAAATTAATGCCGTCGGCCAGTTGCGGCACATCGAAGGTGTAACGCGCGACGCCGGAGTTGACGTCGGTGCCGACCAGGCCGAGCAGCAGGCCAAGCAACACCATGCCGACCGCGTTGAGCAGCGAGCCGCTGGCCAGCACCACCGATGCCACCAGTCCCAGCACCATCAGCGAGAAGTATTCCGCGGGCCCAAACCGGAGCGCCAGTTCCGCCAGTGGCGGAGCGAACGCGGCGAGCAGAACGATGGAGACCGTGCCGGCAAAGAACGAGGCCAGCGCGGCCGTGGCGAGCGCCTTGCCGGCATTGCCGTTGCGGGCCATCTGGTAGCCGTCGATCGCCGTGACTACCGAGGATGATTCGCCGGGCAGGTTGACCAGCACGGCCGTGGTGGATCCGCCATATTGGGCGCCGTAGTAAATCCCGGACAGCATGATCAGCGCGGAGATCGGCGGCAGGCCGAAGGTGGCCGGCAGCAGCATCGCGATGGTGGCGATCGGGCCCAGCCCCGGCAGGACGCCGACTGCGGTGCCGACAAAGACCCCGATCAGGCAATACATCAGGTTGCCCAGTGTGAAGGCGGTGGCGAAACCCAGTCCGAGGTTGCTTAGGATGTCCATTTTCCTGGCTAAAAGCGGAGCCGGGGGAGTCCACCTCCCGGAAGCCTTGAATTTTGCGCGTATGAACCTGCCAATGCAAGAGGCAGCTCAATCGTGTGTCGCTGTGCTAGCGAAAGGTTCGCGCAAGCACCGCATGCCTGTGCTGGAAGAACAGCTTGACGAACCATGCAAGGAGCGGCGACGCGAAGCGCGGCGAGAACTCCAGGTTGTCCGTGACAGTTGCGCCGTCACCTGCCGCTGTCACTATCCGCTCGTGCCGCCACATGCGCATCGAAAACAGCGGCGACTGCTCGACGAAGCGGCGGCCAGGCTCCAGTTCGACGAAGGTCAGCCTGGACATGTCCATCGGGAATATCCCAAACAGCAGGAAGTGGCAGCGGCCGAGCGATTTCCCGAGGGCGGTGTCCTTGTCGATGTGTTTCATCCCTTTGGGGAAAGTCATCTTCAGGACAGGCCACATCTCCGCCTGTATGCCCCGGGTCGACGTCGACCAGGTCCAGAGTTCGTCGACAGAAGTCGGTAAGGTGGTTACAAAAGTGAGGCGCTCTATCGGCATCCGGCTTCCACATGGTTGTTGCGGATATTGGTATTCTGTCCCTTTCCATGGTTTGCTTCCGTTAGCCAAGTCGCAGTTCGGGCAAGTTCCCCTGCTGGCGATCCGCTTTTCGCTTGCGCTGCCCGTGCCGGATGCCGATACCGGCGCCTTTGGCGAAGTCGCCGATGACCGGCACTGATGGCCGCTCCACGCACGACACGCGGCAAGGGCTTGCAGTTGAGTTCCAATCCGGTGCTGGCGCCAAAGCTGCCGGCCTGCCGTCACAAAATGGAACGCGCAGGTGCGCGACGCCGGCCAGATTGCGCAAACGGTGCAGGCGGCTATCCGGATCGCGACTCGCGGCAGGCGATGCCGCGGTTGAGTTGATCAGGCGTGCGCGCCGCCCGATCTTCTACGGCGGCGGAGGGCTGATCAACTCGGGCAATGAGGCGTGCAAAAAATTCGCGGAACTGGTTCGGCGAAAGCGCGGTCCATGCACGCTCACACTGATGGGACTCGGCGCCTTCCCCGCATCGAGCGAGCTTTGGCTCGGCATGCTGGGCATGCACGGCACGCCAGTGGCAGGAGCTCCATCACGCAGCGCGCTACAGCCACAGCTACTCCGAGGCCATGCCCGTTTTCGTCGCGCTGGCACGCGCGTTCGGGTGGAGCGCGCGGCGCGTCGAACACGCCGGCGAGCTCGATGCTGCGCTGTCGGAATGCCTGTCTTCGGACACGCCATACTTTCTGGATGTCGTCGTCGAGCAGGCCGAGAACTGCTTCCCGATGATCCCATCCGGGCACGGACATCACGAAATCATGCTTGGGAAAGACCGCTGGTATCGAGGTGGCCGGCCGGTGTCATGATGCCGAAATAATTGCCGGTTAGCATCTTGTGTTTGCGCCAGTTCGCGCTGGTCGATTCACAAAATCTAGGACGGCGATGGCCAGGCAAGCTTTGAACGACCCCACCCCGATTTCCAGCGCGCGCCCTTCATTGCTCGCGCTTCTGTTCTGGCCTGTCGCGGCGATTTTGCTGATCGCAGCGGTGTGGTGGATAACATTTGTACGCGCGAACAATGAGCGTACCGAGGCCGAACAGAACACACGCCGCGAAGCGACTGCGGCGGCCCAGGCATACGAGCAGTACGTGACCCGGTCGGTGGCGCAGATGGATCAGGTGTCGATGCAGCTGAAACAAAGCTGGGAGCAATCGAACGGCCAACTGCGGCTGGAACACCTGACCCGCGACGGCATGTTCCTCGATAGCGCGTTCGTCGCTGTCAGCGTCGTCGACGCGCAGGGTCGGGTAATCAGCTCTACCCGCGCCAGCGAACTCGATACCTCGTATGCGCAGTCCGCATTCTTCAAATTCCACCGCAATAACAACTCAAGTTCCCTGAAGATCGAAACGCCCCAAGGGGCGCCAACCCCGGTCCACGCCGCAGTTTTGTTCAGCCGCCGCCTCGATACCCGCGAAGAAGCGTTCGACGGCGTCGTGGTCGTGACCGTGCCGTCCGACTACCTCACATCGTTCTACGTGCCGTCGGCACTCGGTCGCGAGGGCATGGTCGCTACGGTGGGCGCGGAGTCCGGGCTGCGGCTGGAACAGCAAGAATACGCTGGTGCCAGCCCGTCCGAGACGGCATTCCCGCATAACCCAGGGCTGTGGGCCGCGGAATACGGTGTTTCGCTGCTGGATGGCGAACGTGGTTTTCCGGACGGCCAGCCGCGCTTTCTCGCCTGGCGCCACTCGTCGGCGTACCCGCTGGTCGCCCTGGTCGCGCTGTCGAAGAACGAGGCGATGGCGGCCGCGGATGCCTACTGGATCGATGGCCGCAACAATGCGGCATTCGCTTCGTTTGGCCTGGCGTTGATCGCCGCATTGGCAACCGTGCTCGCACGCCGCGCCGCCCATCGGCTCAGCGAACAGGAAGACGTGCGGCTCGCCTACCGGACGGCCACCGAAAGTGCCAACGACGGCTTCTACATGGCCGCCGCCCTGCGCAACGACGCCGGGGAGATTGTCGATTTCCAGATTGTCGACTGCAACGAACGTGGCGCCTATTTTTATGGGACCTCACGCGGAGAGCTCCTTGGCAAGCGCTTGTCCTCCATCGAGGCCGGCGTATTCGGCGACGCGCTGCTGGACACCTACACCGCGGCGATGGAATCGGGCTTCCATGAGGACGAGCGCGAGATGCCGTCCGATAAGCGCCTCAACATCAAGTGGGGCCACCGTCGCCTTGTCCGTGTCGGTAACGGGCTCGCAGTGACACTGCGCGACATCAGCGAACGCAAGGCGCATGTCGTCGAACTGGAGCGGCTCGCCAACGAAGACATGTTGACCGGGCTGCCGAACCGCCATTGGCTGATGGGGTTTCTGCCCCTTGCGATGGCGGCCAGCCGTGCCAATGGCACCGAGCTTTCGCTGCTGTTCATCGACCTCGACGAATTCAAACAGGTCAATGACCTGCACGGACATGCCGTCGGCGACCAGCTGCTCAAGGCGGCGGGTGAGCGCCTGCGCGCACTGCTGCGCCCGGGCGATCATGTGGTCCGATTCGGTGGCGACGAATTCATCGTGCTGCTGATGCCCTCGGAGGCGGAGCAGCAGGCTGCCAGCGTCGCCGAACGCATCATCGCCGCGTTCGGGACGCCGTTCACAATTGGCGGCGAACAGCCGCAGGTCGGCGCGTCCGTTGGCATCAGCGTGTTTCCTCGCGACGCCGCAGATGCTGCGGCGTTGATCAAGAACGGCGACATCGCCATGTACGCGGGGAAGACCGATGGCAAGGGACAGTACCGCTATTTCGAGGCATCGCAGTCGCGCATTATCCAAAGCCGCCTCCAGCTGAAACACAGGCTGCTCGAGGCAATCGAGCTTGACCAGTTCGTGCTGTACTACCAGCCGCGGGTCGATGCCTACACGGGCAAGGTATGCAGCATGGAGGCGTTGGTGCGCTGGATCCATCCGCAGCATGGACTGGTGTCGCCGCTCGAGTTCATCCCGATGGCCGAAACCACTGGCCTGATCCTGCGCATCGGCGAAATGGTGATGGAGAAGGCGTGCCGCCAGATCGACGAATGGCGCAGCGCGGGACTGGCTGTCGTGCCGGTCTCGATCAACGTGTCGCCGAAACAGTTCGCTCGGGGCGAGGTGCATCGCCAGCTGGCCGTTTATCTTGACCGGTACGCGATACCTTCTTCATTGCTGGAGGTGGAGATCACGGAGTCGGCCATGATGGGCGAGCAGGAAGAAGTGCTGGCGGAGCTTGGCGCCATCCGGGCTTTGGGCGTCAAGCTGCATGTCGATGATTTCGGCACCGGCTATTCGTCATTGTCGCAGTTGCAGAAACTGAAAATGGATGTGCTGAAGGTCGACCGGGCGTTCACGTCGGAACTGGGCAACTCGCGCGAGGGACGGGTGTTCTTCCAGGCGATCGTCTCGATGGCGCATGCGCTGGGCATGTCGGTTGTCGCCGAAGGCGTGGAGACAGCCGAGCAGCTGGGCATTTTGCAGGAGTTGGGTTGCAATGAAGTCCAGGGCTATTATCTGGCGAGGCCGATGCCGGCGGCGGCGATTCCTTCCGTTCTCACGCAAGGAAATCTGTTCGCCACGACACGTTAGCTCTGTTTTGCGGGCAGCACGGTGCCGCGGCACTCGCCAAATCCAATGCGGGCAGTGCCAGGCTTCTCGCACCAGCCGCGCATGATGACCGTATCGCCATCGAGCAGGTAGGTGCGGCTGTCGCCGTCCGGCAGGCTCAATGGTTCCTTGCCGCCCGACGTCAGCTCGATCAACGCGCCGGCCTGGTCGGGCGTCGGTCCGGACAAGGTCCCGCTGCCGAACAGGTCGCCCGGCTGTAAATTGCACCCGCCGACCGTGTGGTGCGCGAGCAGCTGCGCCACGGTCCAATAGGCGTGGCGGTAGCTGGTCGCAGACAGCTGCGCAGGCGCGCTGCCGGCCGAACGCATGCGTTCACTTTCAAGCAGCACCTGGAGTTGCACGTCGAAGGCGCCGCCGGCGCGGTTGGCGGGCGTATCCAGGTAAGGCAGCGGTTGCGGATCGCCTTCCGGCCGCGCGAACGGCACACGGTAAGGCGCCAGCGCCTCCAGCGTCACGATCCACGGCGACACGGTGGTCGCGAAGTTCTTCGACAGGAAAGGCCCGAGCGGCTGGTATTCCCAGGCCTGCACATCGCGCGCCGACCAGTCGTTCAACAGGCACAGCCCGAACACGTGCGACTCGGCCTGGTCCATCGGCACCGAGCTGCAGGACTGGTTCCCGGTCCCCACATAAATCCCCAGCTCCAGTTCGTAGTCAAGGCGCTTGCATGGTCCGAAGTCAGGTTCGGACTTCCCGGGCGCCATGGTCTGGCCAACCGGGCGATTGAAACCCTGGCCCGATACCTGGATTGACGAGGCACGCCCGTGATAGCCGATCGGAACCCACTTATAGTTGGGCATCAACGGACTCTCGGGCCGGAACAGCTTGCCCACGCTGGTGGCGTGGTGGATCGAGGTGTAGAAGTCCGTGTAGTCGCCGATCTTCGCCGGCACGGTGTACTCGGCGTCCGATTGCGGAACCAGGCACGCGCTTAGCAGCTCGCGTTCGGGCGCGCCGGTGCGCAGTGCGCGGCTGAGGGCGAGCCGCAGCGCGCCCCATGCGTCGGGGCCCATCGCCATGAAGCGGTTCAGTGAACTGTCGCCGCATGCAGCCGCAAACCGCAGCGACTGTGGCGACAACGCAGCACGGCTGGCGGCCATGCGCAGGTCGACGATCTGGTCGCCAATCGCAACGCCGCCGCGGAAGGTCTCGTCGGATCCGGCGCGGCGGAATACCGCAAACGGCAGGTTCTGGATCGGGAAATCGGCGCCCGGCTGGTTGGCCGAGGCAACCCAGCTGCGCAACGCCGGCGCGTGGGTTTCGTTTAGCAATGACATGAATGCTCCTTGTGGTTTCAGCGCTGGGTTGGATCGAAGCGCTTTTCCAGCCCTTGCCAACAGTTGGCGTAGCTGGTTTGCAGTTGGGCCGACTCGAGCGCGTGAACGGTCGGGCGGATGACCGCCGGCGTTTCGAACATGAAGGCCATGGTGTCGGCCACGTAATGCGGCTTGCTGGTGTCGGCCACGCTGGCCTTGTCGAACGCCTCGGCATCGGGTCCATGGCCGCTCATGCAGTTATGCAGCGATGCGCCGCCGGGCGCGAAGCCCTCGGCCTTGGCGTCATAGGCGCCGTGGATCAGTCCCATGAACTCGCTGGCGAAGTTGCGGTGGAACCAGGGCGGGCGGAAGGTGTCCTCCGCGTTCAGCCAGCGCGGCGGGAAGATCACGAAATCGAGGGTGTCTACGCCGGGCGTGTCGCTCGGCGCCTGCAGCACCAGGAAGATCGACGGGTCAGGGTGGTCGTAGCTGATCGAACCGATGGTGTTGAAGCGGCGCAGGTCGTATTTGTAGGGCGCGTAGTTGCCGTGCCACGCGACCACGTCGAGCGGCGAGTGCCCGATCGCGGCGCGCCACATGCGTCCCTGGAACTTGGCGACCAGTTCGAAGTCGCCCTCGCGGTCCTCGTAGCACGCCACCGGCGTGAGGAAGTCGCGCGGATTGGCAAGGCCATTCGATCCGATCACGCCCAGGTCCGGCAGGCGCAGCAGCGCGCCGTAGTTCTCGCACACGTAGCCGCGCGCGACAGGACCGTCGAGGCGTACCTGGAAGCGCACCCCGCGCGGAATCACGGCGATCTCGTGCGGCTCCACCTGGAGCGTTCCCAGCTCGGTCGCAATCGTCAGTGCGCCCAGCTGCGGCACGATCAGCAGCTCGCCATCGGCGTTGTAGAAGTAGCGTCCTTCCATCGAGCGGTTCGCCGCGTACAGATGGATGGCGCAGCCGGCGCCGGCGGCGGGATTGCCGTTGCCGCCCATGGTTACCAGGCCCTCGATGAAATCGGTCGGTCCATGCGGCAGCGGCAGCGGGTCCCAGCGCAGCTGGTTGGGTGAGACCGGCACGTCGTCGAAGCTGCTGACGATCCGGCCAGTTTCCGTGGCGGCGAACGGCCCGTGGATAGCCGCCGGGCGTATCCGATAGAGCCATGAGCGGCGGTTGGTATGGCGCGGCGCCGTGAAGGCGGTGCCGGACAACTGTTCGGCGTACAGCCCGTAAGGCGCGCGCTGTGGCGAGTTGCGCCCGGCCGGCAGTGCGCCGGGCAGGGCTTCGGTGGCGAATTCGTTGCCGAAGCCGGATTGATAATCGAGCTGCATGGGATGTCCTCCTGATGCGTTGTTCATTCCGCGAGGCCGGCGGCGGCATCGTCCACCATGCGCTCGACGGTGACGGGATCGCCGATCTGGCCGATCGCCAGCAGCGCGAAGCGGGCCAGGAACAGGGGCGACTTGTCCGCGCCCAGCTGGGTCATGGTCTTGCAAAGCCGCGTGTAGACGGCATCGAGTTCGCTGTCGTTCATGAGAGCTCCTTGCTCGGTGATGGATGCAGCAGGTGTTCGACCGCGGCGGCGAGCTGGCCTGCGTCCGGCGCCTGCCAGCGGCCCAGCACATGGCCGTCGGGCCGGACCAGGTAGACGCTGCCCGGCGCCGCGCCATACATGGGGAACAGGCGGCCGGTGTCGTCCCATGCGCAGCGCGATGCCGGGTCCAGCGGACGTTCCTGCGCAATCGGAACCAGGGTCAGGTCAATGCCCCTGTACCGCATCGACTCCGCAAACGCGGCGAGCTGCGGCGGCGCCGTGGCGTCGGTCGTGAAGCAAAGCGCGGTAACGCCGCTGCCAGGCAGGTCGGTGACGTGGCCCGGCGATCCCTTGGCCGCATTGAAGACCATGAGCGGGCACTCGGGCAGGACCGCGCCTGGCACAGGGCCCGCGCTCCACCCGTCCTGGTCCGCGATGTTCAGCGGCGAGCCGGTGTACGTGATGGCGGAACTCTGGCGTGGATTGATCAGCGGGCGCACGCAAGCGTGCTTTGCGGCGAGGCCAAGTACGGCGGTGCGCATCAGTTCAAAGGCAAACGAGGGCGGCGCCATGAATTCGGTGCTCTTGGTGCCGTAGCCGAGGTTCTCGTGAGTCGCTGCGACTCGCTCGCTGGAGTAGCTGTCCAGCAGGCTCTCGCCGGCCAGCCCCTTGACCACGTATGCCAGCTTCCACGACACATTGTCCGCGTCGTCGATGCCCGAATTCGCACCGCGCACGCCGAAGATAGGCACCAGGTGGGCGGCGTCGCCAGCGAACATCACGCGGCCGTGGCGGTACTCCTCCAGCGTCAGCGCGTTCGCCTTGTACATCGTGATCCAGATGGGCGCCCACGGTCCGCTCTCGCCCATCATGTCGAGCAGGCTTTGCACGCGCGGCAGCACGTTTTCCGGCTTGACCGCTTCGTCCGCGTTTTCGCCGTCCTGCACCTGGTAGTCGATGCGCCACACATTGTGCGGCTGCTTGTGCACCAGTACCGTCGATCCGGGATTGCATGGCGGGTCGAAGTAGGCCAGCCGCTCGGTCGGGCGCTCGCTTTCGAGCTTGATGTCGACGATGATGTAGCGGCCTTCATAGCTGGCGCCGCGCAGCGGCAGTCCCATCGCCTCGCGGATCGTGCTGCGCCCGCCGTCGCAGGCCACCAGCCAATCGGCGTCCAGAGAGTAATTGCCCGCGGGCGTGTCCAGGCTGAGCGTGACGCCATCGTCACCGTGCTTGAAGCCGGTGACGCGCGCCTGCCAGCGGATGTCGATCAGGTGCGGGTACTTTTCGGCCGCCTCGAGCAGCAGTTCCTCGATGTGGTACTGGGCAAGGTTGACCATCGGCGGCAGCTTCTGGTTGTCGTCCTGCGGCATTTTAAAGTGCAGCACCTCGGTATCGCGGTAGAAGCTGCGCCCGCCAGTCCACGGCAGGCCGGTCTTGAGGAAGCCATCGAGGGCGCCAAGGCGTTCGATGATCTCCAGGCTGCGGCGCGAGATGCAGATCGCGCGGCTGCCCTGGCAGACCGAGTCGTCCGCTTCGATCAGCACCGAGGCGATGCCCTGGCGCGCCAGCCCGAGCGCGGTGGACAGGCCGACCGGCCCGCCCCCGACAATGGCTACCTTGTGGCGGATTGCCGCTTCCGGCGGCGGGATGCGGGCCGGGTACTGCCGGGCCGTGAACGGGTAGGGTGCAAATTCAATGGTCATCGTCTTTTCCTTCAATGGTCGGTTTTCGGGCGCGCGCCGATCGGCAGCATCAGCACGATCACCGTGCCGGCCACCAGCAGGGCGCTGGCGTAGAACAGGCCGCCCGTAAAGCTCCCGGTCGCATCCTTGATCCAGCCGACCACCAGCGGATTAATCGCCGAGCTCACGTTACCGGCCGCGTTAATGACAGCGATGCCGATCGCCTGCGCCTTCCAGCTCAGGGCCTGGTCGGGCGTGGTCCAGAAAATCGACATGGCGGTGTACGAGCCGGCCGATGCCATGCAGATGCCAAGCATCTGCACCACCGGGTCGCCTGACAGCGCGGTGAACATCCAGCCGACGGCCGAGGCCAGCATCGGAATGACCAGGTGCCAGCGGCGCTCCTGCTTGCGGTCCGAACGGCGGCCCCACCAGATCATCGCCACGATGGTGACCACCTGCGGAATCGCGGCCAGCAGGCCGATGGTGCGGTTGCTGGCGTCGGCGCTGAAGCTCTTGACGATCAGCGGCGTCCACACCGCCACCATGGCCAGCGTATTCACCAGGCAGAAGTAGGCCAGCCCGAACTTGACCACGGCCGGGGAAGTCAGCTCGGCGAACAGGCTGGGTTCAGGCGCGGCGCCCCCTGGTACTGGCTGTTT
Organism: Massilia polaris; assembly: GCF_012927275.1. GTDB lineage: Bacteria > Pseudomonadota > Gammaproteobacteria > Burkholderiales > Burkholderiaceae_D > Telluria_A > Telluria_A polaris. The sequence goes on from NZ_JABBGG010000001.1 coordinate 698,889, forward strand.
GCGGACGCTCCGCAGGCTGCGTTCCAGCGTGCTTTTCTCGGCGGCGCTCAGCCACTTTGCGTCTTGCGGCTTGTCGTCGAGGTACCAGAACACGATCAGGCCGAGGATCGACGACGGCAGGCCTTCCAGCATGAACAGCCACTGCCAGCCTTTCAGTCCCATCGCGCCATCGAGTTCGAGGATGTAGCCCGACACGGCCGATCCCAGCGCGGCGGTGACCGGCATCGCGATCATGAACAGCGCGTTGGCGCGGGCCCGGTAGGCGGGCGGGAACCAGAAGGTCAGGTACAGCAGCATCCCGGGCAGGAAGCCGGCTTCGGTGATGCCGACCAGGATGCGCAACAGATACAGGGTCTCCGGGCTGGTGGCGAACATGGTCGCGGTCGAGGCCAGGCCCCAGCCGATCATGATGGTCCCGATCCAGCGCCGCGCGCCGACCTTCGCCAGCGCGATATTGCTTGGTATGCCGAACGCGACGTAGGCGATGTAGAAGAGGGTAGTGGCGAGGCCGAACTGGGTGGCGGAGAGGCCAAGGTCGGCGGACATCGTCAGCGCGGCGAAGCCGATGTTGATGCGGTCGAGGAAGGAGAAGACGAACAGCAGGAAGATAAACCAGAGCAGGCGACGCGACACCTTGCCGATGACCTGTTGTTCGAGCTCGAGTTGCTGATGCGATGCGCCGCTGGATGGCGCCTGGATTAACGTGGTCACCGGTGGCATTGGGGGTCTCCTGATATCCGGTTGAGCTGGAGCCGCAACGAATATCGCGGCTTACCCTGACGTTTGTTTTTATTGTCGTCGTTAGCCGAGTATGAGGATGGCCGATCCCGCTGTCTGTCCCCATTTTGGGTACAGCCCGCACAGTCTCAGGGCTTGTCGGTGGACAGGCAGAGCGCGAACAATTGGCGCTGGCTGGAGATGCCGAGGCGCTGGTAAGCGCGCTTCTGGTAGGTGATGACGCTGGTGGGCTTGATGCCCATCAGGTCGGCGATTTCGGCGGCGGTGCGGCCTTCCAGCACGCCCCGGACGACGTCCAGTTCGCGTTTGGCCAGCGAGGGGCACAGGCGGCGCACCCGCGCCAGCATCAGCTGCGGGATGCCGAGTTGGTTCTGGCCGTGCATGACGTAGTGATGGCGCGCGGCGTGCCCGATCAGCGGCGCCAGCGCCTCGACCAGCGCGATCTCGCCCGGCTCGAAGTTGCCGTAGCTGCGGTCGCGGTAGAGGTTCACGGACAGCCAGATATGGTCGGCCGGCTGCACCATCAGCGACAGCCGGTCGCACACGTTCGGGTCGCTGTAGCATGCCGCGCGATACCCGGCGTGGTCGATATCGTCGGTGTTCTGCTGGTGGATGATCAGCGACGACCCGGAACTGGCCTGCGGTGCGGCCGTGATCACGCGCTGGTTCCCGTCGAGCAGGTAGTAGTGGCGCGCGTATGCATCGGCGACATCGCGCAGGAAGCGCCCGCCGCGATGGTCGGCCACCGAGACGGTGCGCGGGCGGTTGCCGAATTCGTAGGCGAACACGGTGCACTGCGAAATCTTGGCCGGCTCGGCCAGCGTCTTCAGGACCTCGGCGGCGAATGTGGTGTTATCCGCCTGGCCGATCGCCGCCACCAGCCCTGTGACCCGAGACAAGTCGAGCAGGGCGGCGGGAGCGGGACGGTCAAGGGACCAGTAGCGCATGGCGGGACAGGAAACGTAAATGATTCATACCGTTTCAGGCTAGCACCTTAGTACGGTAGCGTCAAACGAGGTGGTCCGGCGCCCAGGTCGGACCAATCCCGGCGCGACCGCCCCGTTTGTCAAAGCACGATGTGGTTGCGGGGTTCGGGAAGCGGGGCAAGTCGCGCTCGCCCAGCATTGTGCGCAGCTCCAGAGTTAGTGCTTGCTGCAGGCGCCCATCATTTTTCGCGCGGCGCGCCGCTAGCGTGTCAAAGCGAGATAGAGGCTGCCGAATAGAAAACCGAACAGCGCCGAAGATACGCACACAGCGCACCAAAGCCCAAACTGGTACAGCTCCTGCCGCTCTTTGCAGGCGCGCTGCTTGTCAAACGTCCGGCGATGTTTTGTCCTGCGGCACACGCAGTCGTCGGCCGAAGCGTATTTGTTGAAGCGCTCGCTGTAAACGTTCGCGCCCAGCAGCGATGCGATGTCGAACATAACACGGATCAGTTCTTCGGATGGGTCCCTTGCGCCCGCTATTCCGAAGCGGTCAAGGCGGACGCTGGCGCGCCTGGCGCTTTTCAGTCGAACCACCTGCTGGCCATGCGCCCTGAACGACACTGCCTTATCCAGGATCAACTTGTCGCATCGATTAACTGCCGCCAGCCATGCTTCTACGGAGATCGGTGATGTCCGCAGCCCCTCATATGCAATGTAGACGTACGCGCTCAATTCGGCCTCCGCACTGACAACGGGCAGTCGAGGATCAAACCGGATTTGATCTTTGATCGGCTTACGGGGATCCACCTGCCCTGGATGGATCTCTTGTAGGAATGTTCCTACCCCGCTGTACAGCCGTAAGCAGGGAGTGTGCCAGCTAGCGCGAACTTTTAAGAATCAAGGGCTTATGCGGGTAAGCGGGCAAATGGGGCCCGTGCCCGAATGAAAGATGTAAAAGATGGCGACACACTCGTTGGTCGTGCGACCGTCACGGCTTGGAAGCTCCGATCTGATCGAGCTCACGCTTGAGTGCCAATTTTTCGAGCTTCTCCATCGGGAGCGACTGGAAAAGATCGAGGCGATATTTGATTTCCCTGCAAACTTTTGCGAAGGCGTGCCGGACTTCCGCGTCGGTTCCGTGACAAAGCACCGGATCTTCAAAGCGCCAATGCGCTGTGATCGGCTGGCCGGGCCATACCGGACACGGTTCGCCCGCCGCGGCGTCGCACACCGTGATCACGAAATCCATGTGCGGGGCGGACGTCGCCTCGAACTCGTCCCACGACTTACTTCTCAGCTTCTCCAGCGAATATCCGAGCGAACTGAGTTCTTCGCACGCAAACGGATTGACCGTGCCGGTTGGATGGCTCCCTGCGCTGCAGGTTTTGAAGCGTCCACCGCTCGTCGCATTCAGCATGGCTTCGGCCATGATGCTGCGCGCCGCGTTCCCGGTGCAGAGGAACAAGACGTTGTACGTTTTGTCGTTCATGGAAAACTCCTTGGCCTCAAGAAGAGAATATCTGATCAGTCCAGATCCGAAGCGTCGTGCCGCTCCGGAACCTGTTCCTCCGGCTTCCCGCGCACGCGGTTAACCTTGCGGCCGCGGATAACGGCGGGACGTGCACCGACCTCGTCGGCCCAGCGCTTGACGTTCTTGTAGTCGTGCACCGACAGGAATTCCGCCGCATCGTACAGTTTCCCCCGCACCATCCCGCCGTACCAGGGCCAAATCGCCATGTCGGCAATGGTGTACTGGTCGCCGGCGACGAAGCGATGCCCGGCCAGCTGACGGTCCAGGACGTCCAGCTGGCGCCTGGTTTCCATGGCATAGCGGTCGATCGGGTATTCGAACTTCTCGGGTGCGTAGGCATAGAAGTGACCGAAGCCGCCACCCAGGAAAGGTGCCGACCCCATCTGCCAGAACAGCCAGTTCATTGTCTCGGTGCGCGCCGCCGTTTCCTTCGGCAGGAAGGCGTCGAATTTCTCCGCCAGATACATCAGGATAGAGCCTGATTCGAACACGCGCAGCGGTTCGTCGCCGCTATGGTCGACCAGCGCCGGGATCTTCGAGTTCGGATTGATGTCGACGAAGCCGCTCGAAAATTGGTCGCCTTCGTTGATCCGGATGAGCCAGGCGTCGTACTCGGCGCCGGTATGGCCCAGCGCGAGCAGCTCTTCCAGCATGATCCCGACCTTCACCCCGTTCGGCGTCGCCAGCGAATACAGTTGCAGCGGATGCGTGCCTACCGGCAGGGCCTTGTCATGGGTAGGGCCGGCGACCGGGCGGTTGATGTTCGCAAACGTCCCCCCCGACGACGCGGGAGGAACCCAGACAGCTGGCGGAACATACTTCGCTTGGTCAGTCATCAACATCTCCTCGAACCTGTGATGCTGGACATTCTAGCCGCGACGGTGGCCACAGGTACGTGCACGATATTTCAACGGGCGGCCGTGACGCTTCCAATGCCCGAGACCGATTTATTGACGATGCGCGGGTTGCCGTAATAAGTCAGGTTGCCCATGCCTTCGACGTCCGCGGTGAGCTTCTCGCTCGCATAGATCGAGACGGCGCCGATGCCTTCGAAGCTGACATCCGCTTCCTGCGCGATCAGGGCTTTGGTATCGACTTCGCCGACGCCTTCGGCATCAATGCGCACGTGGCGCACCTTGCCGTTAATTTGCAGGCTGCCGGCGCCACGGTAATCCACATCGAGGCGGTCGCCCTGGATGTTGTTCAGGCGGGTGAGGCCCGCGCCTTCCGCATCGAAGCCGGTCAGCGATGGCATCGACACGACAATCCGTTCGTGCTTTCTCATCCTGATGTTCGAGTCGTCATCCATGCCAATGCGCAGCTCGCCATTAACGACCTTTGTCGTCACCCGGCCGATGTATTTCGGATCGCCGTGCACGGTCACCGAAAACGGCTTGCCGGCGTCAACCGTCAGGTTCATCGCGCCGGAGATGGCGATCTTATTGAATTGCGTCACGTTGCGGGTTTGTTCGTCGGCGTGCGCCGCGACGGTGGCAATGGACAGCAGAAGGGCGAGGGTTGTACGCAGCATGTTTGTCTCCGGTTCGGTGGGTATGCATTGATTCTACGGAAGCCCGCTTTGCCACGCGTCTATTTGCGATGAACTGCAAAAAACGTGGTCCCAAACGACCTGGGGTGCGCTTTTGTAAAATTTCTCAGGGGCTTGATGGTGTTGGTCGCGCTAACGGGACATCGGTCTGCCTTTTTCTCCGACGTTATTCCCACACGGAATTTTTCGAAATGGATTTTGGTTTCATTGCTGGTCGTTGTCGAGACCGTTGTGTCATCTGACATATTCACGCTCCGGCACATCGCAGAAATTTGTGGCAAAGTAAGCGAGTACCGAAGGGGGTTGAGGGATCTATGTGCTGTTGCCGGCGGCGCGTAGCATTCACCTGACTGAGAGAACGCTGTGATGTTGCATCCGACCGTTGCGTCACCTGTTCACGCGCTGATCGTCGACGGCGATAGCGGGATGCGCACGATGCTTACAAGCTATCTTGCGGACAATGAAATGCGCGTCAGCGCCATGTCCCATGGGCATGGCGTGAGTGAGGCGATGCAGCGCGAGATCTTCGATGTCCTTATCCTGAACCCGAGGCTGCCCGGCGAGGACAGCATGCAGATCGTGCGCCGCGTGCGGGACGAGTCCGATATTCCCATCATTGTGATTACTGGTCGCAATGAAGAGGCCGACCGCGTCATGTGGCTCGAGTCGGGCGCCGACGACTACTTGGGCAAGCCATTCTCCCCACGCGAACTGCTGGCCAGGATACGCGCACTGTTGCGCCGCTCGCGCGCGCAGCAGACCGTCGCGCAAGGCCTGGCGCGGGTTCGTGCGTATCGCTTTGGCGGTTGGGAACTCAATGTCCGGCTGCACCGTCTGGTCGCTCCAGGCGGCACGGTGATCGCACTGACCAATGCCGAGTTCCACCTGCTTGCCGCCTTCCTCGCCGCCCCCCAGCGTGTGCTATCGCGGGAACAGCTGCTCGACCTGTCGCGGCTTCATGGCGCCGAGGTGTACGACCGCGCCATCGACGTCCAGGTGGGGCGCCTGCGCCGGAAACTTGATTCAGCCTGCGTGCATGAGGACCTGATCCACACCGACCGCGGCGCAGGCTATTCGCTGACCGTCGCAGTTGATATTGTTCACTAGCCCACCAGCTACTTGCCGTCCAGCTGATCGAGCGATTCGGACAGTGTGGCGCGGTGATGCCTGACCGCCTCGACCGCCTCGGCACGAACCTCAGCGCTGTTACGGACGCTGTTCGCCTGACGGGCAACGACAGGCGGGGATGATCCTGTGGTAGCGCCGCGCGTGTCGCCGGCCTGCGTCATTGTGCTTCGGCCGGGTGCGGGCGACGCGGTCGGCGGCTGTTCCTGCGGCGTGGCATTGCCGGTGTCACGCGCCTCAGGCTGGGGCTGTACGTTCGTCGCCGCCTGCGGCTCCTGCCCCATGCATACGGAAGCGAAGGCCGTGGCCCCGAACAAGGTCAAAGCCCTCAGGGGGGAATAGTATTTCATCGTCGTTCTCCCGGTCACGTGCTGACTCGCAGGATCGAGCCTGAGCCTGCGATGTGACGCGTGTGTGTCCGTCATCGGATCAACGATTTCATTTGACACGCACGCAAAGTCTCGCCGGCAGGCCATGCCCCAAAAACGATGGATGACTTGCTGGCTTCCGGCTGGGCGTTTAACGAAACCTTAACGCGGTTTTAACGCTGAAACCACGCGCGGGCATGTATATTCTTTTCGCCGTAACGCCAAACGGTGCATCTCGCATCATGGCCAATCGTGGATCGGGCGACAATAACGTGTTAAACAGTTTTGCCGTTCGGCTAGGACGGCGGCTCCAGTGGGCAGGCCCGTACGCCATCTTTGTGCAGATGACTTTAATTGGCATGGCGGCGCTGTCGATTTCCCGCCTTGCGCTGGTCGGGTGGCAGTGGGACCGGGTCAGCGCGACCGGCATGATGGCCAGCGTACTTCTCCAGGGTATTCGCGCGGACCTGATATTGCTCGGCTACTTCACCGTCATTCCCATTATTTTGCTCGCTCCGCTGACCTGGGCGCTGCCGGCGCGTCTCTTGAGGATTATCTGCACCTCCTGGGCCACGATCGCCCTGGTCCTGATCGTGTTCATGGAAGTGTCGTCGCCGCAGTTCATCACGCAGTTCGACGTCCGGCCGAACCGCCTGTTCATCGAATACCTGCTGCATCCGAAAGAAGTCGTCGCGATGCTGTGGAATGGCTTCCGCTTTACGGTGATCGCAGGCGTAGGCGCCTCGATCCTGCTTGGTGCTGCGATTTTTTACGTCCTGCGCGTGGCGTCCGCCAGCGCCGTCACCTGGCCGGCCAGACGGTTATTGTTGATCTGGCCCCTGGTGTTCCTGCTGGTGTGCGTCCAGATCCGGTCGACCACGGCGCACCGGCCGGCAAACCCCGCCTTGTTCGCGCTCACCGGCGACGCCATGGTGAATTCGCTGGTCATCAATTCACCGTGGGCCGTGCTCGATGCACTGCTGTCGATGCGCAAGGAGGCCAATTCATCCGAGATCTACGGCCCGTTCCCGCGCGACAAGGTATTCGAGACGGTGAAGTCGGCGTCGTGGCTGAAAGACGCTGAATTCACATCGGCTGAACTTCCGACATTGCACCGGCAGGTCGCTGCGATCAAGCGCGACAGGCCGCTGAACCTCGTGATCGTCCTTGAAGAAAGCCTGGGAGCGACATTTGTCGAATCGCTCGGCGGCCTGCCGGTCACGCCGGAACTCGAGAAGTTGAAGCACGACGGCTGGTGGTTCCAGCAGCTTTATGCCACCGGCACGCGTTCGGTGCGCGGGATTGAAGCAGTTGTGGCGGGTTATCCGCCCACGCCGGCGCGCAGCGTGGTGAAACTCTCGCTGGCCCAGCAAAACTTCTACACGCTGGCGCTTGGCCTGGGCAGGGAAGGTTACGCGACCGAGTTTGTTTATGGCGGCGAAGCCCATTTCGATAATATGAGGAGCTTCTTCACGGGGAATGGGTTCCAGCGGGTTGTCGACCGCAACGACATGACGCCGGTGTTCGAAGGCAGCTGGGGCGCGTCGGACGAGGACCTGTTCAATAAATCCCTTGAGCGCCTGACGACGCTGCATAAAGAAGGAAAACCGTTCTTCAGCCTGATTTTCAGCTCGTCGAATCACCAGCCATTCGAGTTCCCGGACGGGCGCATCGAACTGCACGATTCACCGAAGCAGACGGTCAACAACGCCGTTAAATATGCTGACTTCGCGTTGGGGCGATTCATCAGCGAAGCGAAGAAACAGGACTATTGGAAGGACACCATTTTCCTTATCGTGGCAGACCACGACACGCGCGTATATGGAAACAGCCTGGTCCCGATCAAGAAATTCCACATTCCGGGGCTGATCCTCGGCGCGGACATCCAGCCGAAACGCATCGCCGCCGTTGCAAGCCAGATCGACCTTGGGCCGACGCTGTTGTCATTGATGGGCGTGTCGAGCCAGCATCCGATGATCGGCCGTGACTTCGCACGCGATAGCGACAGCCCGGGCCGCGCACTGATCCAGTTCGATAATTATTTCGCGTGGCTCGAAGGGACTACGGCAACGATTCTCAGGCCGGGCAAGAGCCCTGTGCTGGCGAGCTATGATGCGGCGAGCGGCGATGTGTCGATCGAAGCGGCTGCGCCCACCCCGGCGCAGATCGACACCGCGATGGCGCATGTGATGCTGCCATCGATCGTGTACCGCGAGCGGCGCTACAAATTAGCCAGATAGGGAGAATCATCCGCCGCTTACTCGCTGACCTTTCCCCGTAACGCCTTCACCTGGCCGCTGCGCGTCTTCTCGTCCAGCCTGCGCCGTTGCGAACCGCGCGTCGGCCGCGTCGGCCTGCGCACCACTGGCACCTCGGCCGCGAGGTCGACCAGCGCCTGCAGCCGCCGCAACGCATCTTCCTTGTTCTGCTCCAGGCTGCGCGATTGCTGCGCCTTCAGCACCACCACGCCGCCTTGCGTGATGCGCCCGTCGCGCATCTCCAGCAGCCGCGCCTTGATGGCGGGCGGCAGCGAGGAGGCCGCAATGTCGAAGCGCACGTGCACGGCGCATGAAACCTTGTTGACGTTCTGCCCGCCCGGCCCCTGCGCGCGAATGGCGCTGAACTCGACTTCGGCTGGGTTGATCGCGACAGTCATCATGGGTTGATCGAATTAACGTGCTGGTGTTTAATGCGATCATGATAAACCCTTCGCAAGGCAACCACGTGACGACGCAATTCTTTCCTGGATTCCGCACTTCCTTAGTGGAAGTAGCGCCTGGCGTGCAGATCAATACCGCCGTCGGCGGAAATGGCCCGCCGTTGCTGCTGCTGCACGGTCATCCGCAAACGCACGTCATCTGGCACAAGGTCGCGGCCGCTCTGTGCGACCGCTTTACTGTCGTCACCTGCGACCTGCGTGGCTATGGCGATTCGTCCAAGCCGCGCGGCGACGCATCGCATGCCAGTTACAGCAAGCGGACGATGGCCACGGACGTGCTGAAAGTGATGCAGTCGCTTGGGTTCGCCCGGTTCCGCGTCATGGCGCACGACCGTGGCGCGCGGGTCGCCCATCGCCTTGCCGCCGACCATCCGGAAGCGGTGCAGCGCCTGGTCTTGCTCGATATCGCGCCGACCCTGGCGATGTACGAAAAGACCACCGAGGCATTTGCGCGGGCGTACTGGCACTGGTTCTTCCTGATCCAGCCTGCGCCGATGCCGGAGCGGCTGATCGAGGCCGACCCGGCCGCCTACATCACGGATGTCATGGGTAGCCGCAGCGCCGGCCTGGCGCCTTTCGACCCGCGCGCTTTGAAGGAGTACCAGCGCTGCCTGGCCTTGCCCGGCGCCGCCCACGGGCTGTGCGAAGACTACCGGGCCTCGGCCTCGATCGACCTCGAACACGACCGCATCGACCTGGAACGCGGCTACCGCTTGCCGATGCCGCTGCTGGTGTTGTGGGGCGGGCAGGGCGTGGTGCAGCGCTGCTTCGAGCCACTGCGGGAATGGCGGCAGGTCGCCGGCGACGTTTCCGGTGAAGCGCTGGCGTGCGGCCACTACATACCGGAAGAAGCGCCGGAGCTGCTGTTGGCCCGTGCCTTGCCGTTCCTCGCCGTGGAAACCCCCTGAGCGGCGAGCGTCAGGCGCGCGGCCGGATCGCCGCCGCGATCGCCGTTCCAAGCTCGGTGGTAGTCGCGCTCCCACCCAGGTCGGGTGTCGCCGGGCCCTGCAGCAGCACCGTTTCGATGGCCCTCATGATCGCGTCGTGCGCCGCGGTGTAGTTCGCGTCGCCGTTGCCAAGGAAGTCCAGCATCATCGCGCCGGACCAGATCATGCCAATCGGATTGGCGATGTTCTTGCCGAAGATGTCAGGCGCCGAGCCATGCACCGGCTCAAACAGCGAGGGGAAGGTGCGGTCGGGGTTCAGGTTGGCTGACGGCGCGATGCCGATCGTCCCGGTGCCGGCCGGGCCGAGATCGGACAGGATATCGCCGAACAGGTTGGACGCCACCACCACGTCGAAACGCTCCGGCGACAGGACAAAGCGCGCGCACAGGAGGTCGATATGGTACTTGTCCCAGCGAACGTTTGCAGGGACGTTTAATCGTAAGTCGGGAAATGGAACGGTGTCAAACGAGCCGCGTATCCACCCGAATCCGGCAATCTCGCCGATAATTCCGTATGCGTAACTCATCTGATGTGAACAATGAACGGTAGTGAACTTCGCGCCTGTGCCCTGCAGTGCCTGCTTGAAACCGACCCAGTCCTTAAAGCCGGCAAGGTGGCGGCGATGTCCGCGGCCTGGCTTGCGGGCGAACTGGCGCTGGAGCCGGACGCCGCCATGCCGGGGTCGGCAGCGATTCCGGGCCGTCCTGAACGTCCGGCGCTGGTCGCGCCACGCCTGGTGGGGCGCCGTTCGATGGCGACGGTGGAAGGGCGCGCCATGCTGATCCATGCGCTGGCCCACATCGAATTCAACGCGACCAACCTGGCGCTCGACGCGCTCTGGCGTTTCGCGGGAATGCCGCCCGATTACTACACCGACTGGCTGCGGGTTGCGAGGGAGGAAGCGATTCATTTTTCGATGCTGTCGGCGCACTTGCAAACGCTGGGTTCCGAGTACGGCGATTTCCCGGCGCACGACAGCCTGTGGGAGATGGTCGAGCGAACGCGCGAGGACATCGTGGCGCGCATGGCGCTGGTGCCGCGCACGCTCGAGGCGCGCGGCCTCGACGCGATCCCGCCGCTGCGCGCCAAGCTGGCCCAGGCCGGCGACATGGCGGCGGCACAGATCCTCGACCGGATTTTGCAGGATGAAATCGGACACGTCGCGATCGGCAATCACTGGTATGTCTATCTGTGCGGCCAGCGCGGATGGGAACCGCGCCCGACCTATGACGAACTGGCGGCGCGTTACCGCGCGCCGGCGTTGAAAGGGCCGTTCAACCTCGATGCGCGCCGTCTTGCGGGCTTCACCGAAGCCGAACTGGACAACCTGGCCTGACACGCATGCCGGCGAACCCGCAGGATCGCCGGCATGGTCTTACTCCTCGTGGAACGCTTCTTCGCGCTTCTTGCGCAAGGAAGGCAGCAGCACCACCGCCATCGCCGCAACGGCCAGGCCCAGCATGACCGCGCTGATCGGACGCTGCACGAACACCATCGGGTCGCTGTGCGACAGCAGCAGCGCGCGGCGCAGGTATTCCTCCATCATCGGTCCGATGATGAAGCCCAGCAGCATCGGCGCTGGTTCCGCGTCGAGCTTGGCGCAGATGTAGCCGAACAAGCCGAACAAGGCCATCAGCCCGACATCGAACTCCGCGTTGTTGAGGCTGAATACGCCGATCGCGCAGAACATCAGGATCGCCGGATACAGGCGGTGGTAGGGAACCATGATCATCTTGACCCACAGCCCGATCATCGGCAGGTTCAGGACCACCAGGAACAGGTTGCCAAACCACATCGACACGATCAGGCCCCAGAACAAGGCTGGCTGTTCGGTCATCACCGCCGGTCCAGGCTGGATGCCCTGGATGATCATCGCGCCGATCATCAGCGCCATCACCGGGTTGGACGGAATGCCGAGCGTCAGCATCGGGATGAACGAGGTCTGCGCACCGGCGTTGTTGGCCGCTTCGGGCGCCGCAACGCCTTCGATGGCGCCTTTGCCGAATTGCTTCGAGTTCTTCGACACCTTCTTCTCGAGCGAGTAGGCGGCGAACGACGCCAGCATGGCGCCGCCGCCCGGCAGGATGCCAAGTGCCGAACCGAGGCCGGTGCCGCGCAGGACCGGTCCGATGATGCGCTTGAAGTCTTCCTTGTTCAGCATCAGCCCGGAAACTTTCTTCATCACCAGGTTGCGGGTCTCGTCATGTTCCAGGTTGCGGATGATTTCGCCGATGCCGAACATGCCCATCGCCACGATCACGAAGTTGATGCCGTCGGCCAGCTGCGGCATGTCGAAGGTATAGCGCTGGGCGCCCGAGTTGACGTCGGTGCCCACCAGGCCGAGCAGCAGGCCGAGGATGACCATGCCGATCGCATGCAGCAGCGAGCCGCTGGCCAGCACGACCGAGGCGACCAGGCCGAGCACCATCAGCGAGAAGTATTCCGCCGGGCCGAACTTGAGCGCCAGGTCGGCCAGCGGCGGTGCGAACAGCGCCAGCAGGATGGTGGCGACGGTGCCGGCGAAGAACGACGCCAGCGCCGCGGTCGCCAGCGCCTTGCCGGCGTTGCCGTTGCGGGCCATCTGGTAGCCATCGATCGCCGTGACCACCGAGGATGACTCCCCGGGCAGGTTGACAAGGATCGCGGTGGTCGAGCCGCCGTACTGGGCGCCGTAGTAAATACCCGACAGCATGATCAGCGCCGAAATCGGCGGCAGCCCGAAGGTGGCCGGCAGCAGCATCGCGATGGTGGCGATCGGGCCGAGGCCCGGCAGCACGCCAACGGCGGTGCCGACGAACACGCCGATCAGGCAGTACATCAGGTTAGTCAGGGTAAATGCGGTTTCGAGGCCGAGGCCAAGGTTGCTTAAAATTTCCATGTTTTTCTACTCACCCACCAAGCCAGGGACCAAAGATCGGCATCGGCAAGCCAAGCAGCTTGACGAACACCACCACGGCGAAAATCGCCAGGCCGCCGGCCAGCAGCGCTGCCTGGCCGAGACGGAACTTGGGACTCGCGTACGCGCTCAGCATGACAATCACCAGCACGGCCGGAACCAGTCCGGCGCCGCGCATCAGGAAGCCGAACAGCAGCACCGCCGACAGGACGATGACAAGTTCCTTGATGTAGAACTTGCTGACCGGTTCACCAGGCGTCAGCAGGGAGCGCACCACGGCAATCGCGCCGATCAGGGTCAGCAGGCCGCCGAGCACGGTGGGGAAATAGGCAGGACCCATGCGGCCCGCTGTGCCCATTTCGTAATCCAGGCCGATGACGATCGCGCCCAGTCCGAAGAATAGAAAAATGATGCCGGTCCAAAAGTCCTTTGGATGGCGAATAAATGATGGCACTGCGAGTCCCCTTATTACTTTTTATATTTACTCATGGTGCTGCGCCCGGTAACGGGGGCTGCGCCATGTGCCGCTTGTTACGTGAGCGAGGACCGGTCTAGTCCGCGTACACGCCTGCCTTCTTGATGATCGCACCCCAGCGGTCGATTTCCGACTTCAGGTGCGCGCGCAGTGCTTCCGGACGGGCCTTCGCGTCAGCAACCGGCTCGGTGCCCAGGTCGGCGAAGCGTTGCTTGACGACAGGATCTTTCAGCGCCACTTGCAAAGCGCCAGCCAGGCTGTCGATGATTGGCTTCGGCGTACCTTTTGGTGCATACAGGCCGTGCCACACCGCGACTTCGAAGCCCGGCAGGCCGGATTCGTTCAGGGTCGGCACGTCGGGCATGGAAGCCAGGCGCGTCTTGGTGGTCACGCCATAGGCCTTGATCTTGCCGCCTTTGATCTGGCTGGTGGTGTTGGTGGTCTGGTCGCACATGAAGTCGACCTGGCCGCCCAGCAAATCGTTCATCGCAGGGCCGGTGCCCTTGTAGGGAACGGTGGTCAGGTCGGTGCCGATCGCGGTCATGAACAACATGCCGCACAGGTGCGACGCCGAACCCACGCCTGCGTTGGCATAGGTAACCTTGTCCTTGTTGGCTTTGACGTAGGCGAGGAACTCCTTCAAGTCCTTGGCCGGGAAGTCCTTGCGCGCCACCAGCGTCATCGGCACGTCGGTGATCAGGCCGATCGGCTCGAAGCTGTCGATCGCATTGTAGGTCAGCTTGCGGTACAGGCCGGGCGCGGTCGACTGGCCGATGTGGTGCAGGAACAGCGTGTAGCCGTCCGGCGCCGCCTTGGCGACGCGTGCCGCACCGATCGTACCGCCGGCGCCGCCGACGTTTTCGATAATGATCTGCTGCTTGAGTTTGGTGCCCATCGACTGGGCCACCAGGCGCGCAACCGTATCGGTCGGTCCGCCGGCGGCGAACGGAACGATCATCGTGATGGTCTTGGTTGGGTAGGGCTGGGCATGGGCCAATGCGCTGCCGAACAACGCCAGGCATGCGACCGAACGCAAAAGTGTAAGTTTCATCGAGTTGTCTTCCTCTAAGCTCTGTTTTAAGTATGCGGATCATTGCGTGGAGCGGGGCCAGGGGCTTGCCGGACTCAGCAACATTTTCAGCGAACGCCGCCGCTGCCTCACGCAAGGATTGTTGTACCAGTTAATAGATAGATGTGCAACTGTGGAAAACCGCAGTTCGGGCCGTTTTTTTGACGCCGGCCAGAATCAGCGCATGGCAAACCGGCTTTCTTTTGTTGCGATATTATGCTGCATCGCACATTTCCGGAGTCGCCATGCAAGGCGTGGCTCCGTGACGTATTTCCAAGAGGATTGAATGAAGAAGTTATTTGTTGTTGTTGCCCTGTCGATCGCCAGCGTGGCCTCGGCACAGGAAGTCGTCAAAATCGCCCACGTCGGCGCGACCACCGGTCCGGTGGCCTACTTCGGCAAGGACACCGAGAACGGCGCCCGCATGGCGATCGAGGCGCTCAACGCGCGGAATCCTGTGATCGGAGGCAAGAAGGTGCGCTTCCAGCTGGTCGCGGAAGACGACGCCGGCGATCCGAAGCAGGCCACCGCCGTCGCGCACAGGCTGGTCGACGCCAAAGTCAACGCCATCGTCGGACACCAGACCTCGGGCACCACGATTCCCGCGTCGAAGATTTACTACTCGGCGGGGATTCCGCAGATTTCGCACTCGAGCACCAGCCCGAAGTACACCCAGCAGGGCTTCAACACGACCTTCCGCGTCGTCAGCAATGACATGCAGCTGGGCCGCGCGCTCGGACGTTACGCGGTCAGGCAGATGGGCGCGCGCCGCATCGCCGTGATCGACGATCGCACCGCCTACGGCCAGGGGCTGGCGACCGAGTTCGCCAGGGGCTTGCAGCAGCAGGGCGGCGCCACGGTGGTGGCCAAGGAGTTCACCCACGACAAGGCGACCGACTTCACCGCGATCCTGACCAAGATCCGCGCCACCAAGCCGGACCTGGTGTTCTTCGGCGGCATGAACGCGGTCGCCGGCCCAATGCTGCGCCAGATGAAGACACTCGGCGTGAATGCGAAGATGATGGGCGGCGACGGGATCTGCTCCGACGAAATCGCCAAGCTGTCGGGCGGCGCCATGGCCGATGGCCAGGTCGTCTGCGCTGAAGCGGGCGGGGTCGAAGCTGCCGGCAAGCCGGCGCTGGACAAGTTCCGCGCCGACTACAAGAAGCGTTTCGGCATCGAGGTGCAGATCAACGCGCCGTATGCCTACGACGCGGTGATGACCTTTGCCGATGCCATGACGAAGGCGGGCTCCACCGCGCCGGCAAAATACCTGCCGGAACTGGCGAAGATCCGCTACAAGGGCGTGACCGGCACTGTCGCTTTCGATGAGAAGGGCGACATCCGCGACGGCACGCTGACCCTCTACACGTTCAAATCCGGCCACCGCACCATGCTGGCGGTGACCAAATAAGGACGCTTATGCGGCCAGCGCCGGTGCCACGCTTTGTTGCGTGGCCGCCAGTTGCCGGTTCACCGCCGACAGTACCGCCTTGAACGAGGCCGTCACGATATTGCTGTCGATGCCCGCACCGAACAAGGTCGGGCCGTTGGCGACACGCAGTTCGACATAACAGGCCGCGCGCGCGTCCGCGCCCGAGCCGATCGCATGCTCGTGGTAATCCATCAGCTGGATATCGATGCCGAGCGCATTCACGAATGCATCGATCGGACCGTTGCCCGACCCAGGCATGGTGCGGCGCAGATGGTTGTCGATGACCGCCACCTCCACCTTCACACGTTCGCCAGCGCCGCTGTTCTCCGTCATCGAATGCGAGACGTAGCTGTACGGCCCATCGTGCTCGAGGTATTCGCGCGAGAACAGCGCGTGGATGCCGGCGGCGGCGATTTCCCGGCCGCTTGCGTCGGCCTGGCCCTGCACCACGCGCGAGAACTCGATCTGCAGGCGGCGCGGCAATTCCAGTCCATATTCCTGCTCGAGCAGGTAAGCGATGCCGCCCTTGCCGGACTGGCTGTTCACGCGGATGACGGCGTCATAGTTGCGGCCGAGGTCGGCGGGGTCGATCGGCAGGTAAGGCACTTCCCAGATCCCGCCGGCCTGCTGCTGTGCGAAACCCTTCTTGATCGCGTCCTGGTGCGACCCTGAGAACGCCGTGTACACCAGTTCGCCCGCGTACGGGTGGCGCGGATGCACCGGCAGTTCATTGCATTCCTCGACCAGCTGGCGCACCGCATCGATGTCGGAGAAATCGAGTCCCGGGTGCACGCCCTGCGTGTACAGGTTCATCGCCAGGGTGACGAGGTCGACGTTGCCGGTACGCTCGCCGTTGCCGAACAGGCAGCCTTCGACGCGGTCGGCGCCGGCCATCACGGCCAGTTCGGCTGCCGCTACCGCGGTGCCGCGGTCATTGTGCGGGTGCACGCTGATGACCAGCGACTCGCGCCGTTCGAGGTGGCGGCACATCCACTCGATCTGGTCGGCGTAGACGTTGGGCGTGCTGGCTTCGACAGTGGAGGGGAGGTTGACGATCATCGGCTTCTGCGGCGTCGGCTGCCACACCGCGCTCACCGCGTCGACGATCTGCTTCGAGAAATCGAGCTCGGTGGTGGAGAACGACTCCGGCGAGTATTCGAGGCCCCAGTCGGTTTCCGGATGGGCCGCGACGAGCTGCTTGACCAGTTGCGTGCCATTGACCGCGATCTGCACGATGTCCTCGCGCGACATGCCGAATACGACACGGCGGAACACCGGCGCCACCGAGTTATAGATGTGCACAATCGCGCGTTTCGCGCCGGCCGCCGAGTCCACCGTGCGGCGGATCAGCTCCTCGCGCGCCTGGGTCAGCACGATGATGGTGACGTCGTCCGGAATGCGCTTCTCGTCGATCAGCATGCGCACAAAATCGAAGTCGGTCTGCGAGGCCGACGGGAAACCGACTTCAATCTCCTTCAGGCCGATTTTGACCAGCATCTCGAAGAAGCGCAGCTTCTTTTCCGGGCTCATCGGCTCGATCAGCGCCTGGTTGCCGTCGCGCAGGTCGGTGCTCATCCAGATTGGCGGGCGGGTGATGGTGTTCGACGGCCATTGACGGTTGGCGAGCTGGACGGCAGGGAAGGGACGGTATTTGCTGGCTGGATTGTTCAACATGATTGCTTGCTCCTGTGACTACGGTACGGGTGCCGGGACGGCGCGCTGTGGCGGGAGGCTGCCGGACGGGCCACGTAACGCTAGGCCCGGCAACCGATCGGTAGCTTTAGCAGCAGCGCGCACGTACGAACACCGGCAACCGCGGACGGTGCGGAGCAAGGGAACGACGGGGTGAATTCGAAGGTGGCAGACATCGGAACAACTTTCCTGAAACTACTGGGAGACCGGCAGGGCCGGACGCAAACGGCGGCAATTAAGCGCGTAGTAGCAGGCCTGCTAGCGATAGGACGCTGGCATGCGGCAGGGAAGTCGACAGATGCAGTTGGAAGGACATGGCGTTGACTTTAAGGAAGAGTCGCGCTCGTGTCAAGCATTCCCTTGCCCGACTGGCTGCTTCCTTCCTCGATGCGCAACACCGGGTAGGGATTGATCGCGCCGCCCGCTTCGTAGATTCCGTAGTGCAGGTGCGGCGGCGTTCCCGCGGCATTGCCCGTATTGCCGACGTAGCCAATCACGGTGCCCGTCCTGACCCGCAAGCCGCGCGCCACGTCCGCAAAGCGGTCCAGGTGGGCATAGTAATGGCGCTGGCCGCCCGGGCCGAGCACCCAGACGACTTGCCCGCCCAGCCGGTTGTTTCCGACCCGCATTACGATGCCTTCGGTCGCCGAGTGCACCGGCGTACCGCGCGGCGCGAAAATGTCGATGCCTTCGTGCTTGCGCCCGCCGCTTCGTGCGGCTTGCCAGGTGTCCGTGAGTTTCTTCGGCGTGACGCCCCGCACTGGCACGCTGACGGAGTCCGGCGCCGGCATCGAGGCCAGCCGGATCGCGTAAATGGCGTCGTCGACGTAAGGACCGACCAGCGCATACGCCACCACCAGCAACACACCCAACAGCAGGATTCGGACGATGGCACGCATGGCTTGAATTTTCAGTTCCTGATCCGGGCCGACCAGGCGCTGGTGGCCGACGCCAGCACGATGCAGGCGATCGCGATCCATTGGCTTGCTGTCAGCATCTCACCGAGGATGAGGAACCCGGCCAAGGCGCTGACCGCCGGCGCCGCGCTGCTCAGCATGCCGAACAGGCCCTGCGACAAGCCACGCAGGGCGATCACCTCCAGCGTGTACGGAATGGCGCTGGACAGTACCGCGATGGCAATGCCGGTCAGCACAATGGCAGGGGCGAGCATGGCGGCGCCGGAGCAGGCGATGCCAAGCGGTACGGTGAACAAGGAAGCGACCAGCATGCCCCACGCGACCCCCTGGCCGCCCCGCAACGCCGACGCGCGCTTGCCGAACACGATATACAGCGCCCAGCACAGCGCCGCGCCAAACGCATACGCGATGCCGGCGGGATCGAGCTGCCCGGGGCCGCCGTCGAATGGCAGCAGCAGGTAGAGTCCGAAGATGGCCAGCGCGCAGGAAGCGAAGTCGCGCGGCCGGCGCGACGACAGCAACGCCACGCTCAGCGGCCCGGTGACTTCGATCGCCACCGCGATGCCTATCGGGATACGGTCGAACGCGCGGTAGATCAGCAGGTTCATCATGCCCAGCACCGTGCCGTAGATCAGCAGGTTGACGGCGTCGCGTTTGGTGATCGGCGAACGCCAGGGACGGAATATCGCCAGCAGCAACAGTGCGGAAAAGCCGACGCGGAACGCGGTGATGCCTTCGACGCCGATCAGCGGGAACAGATTCTTGGCGATCGCGGCGCCGAGATTGACGGAGATCTGGCCGCCGAATAGTGCGAGGGACGGCAGCAACACGCCGTCACGGTCTGATTGAAGCAAGGGGAAGTGCTTTCTGGAGATTGTTTGGGAACAGCTTCTGCAGAAACATTATAAGTGACGCTACCCTTGTCGCCAGACGATGCGGTTGCGCCCGGCCTGCTTGGCCTGGTACAGGTGCGCATCGGCCGCTTCGAACATGGCGGAGGCGGTTTCAGAGCCGTGTTCGTGGAGGGTGGCGCCGCCAACGCTGACCGTCAGCACCGGGGCCACCGTCGACGCGGCGTGCTCGATCATCAGCTGCGCGATCTCGCTGCAGATCGCGCAGACCACTTGCTGCGCCTGCGCGGCGTCGGTGTCCGGCATCAGCAGCACCAGTTCTTCACCGCCGTAACGCGCGGCCAGGTCGGCCGGCCTGCGCATGCCGTTGCTGGCGGTGCGCGCGACGGCCCTTAATGCGCGGTCGCCGGCGGGGTGGCCGTAATGATCGTTGTACAGCTTGAAGCCGTCGATATCGAGCAGGGCCAGCGACAGCGGACGCTTGCTGCGCGAAGCGCGCAGCCATTCCGCTTCGTACACTTCATCGAAACGGCGGCGGTTGGCCAGTTCGGTCAGGCCGTCGACGTGCGCCAGTCTTTCCAGCATGCGCCGCTGGCGCACCACTTGCAGGTGCAGCGCGACACGCGCCATGACGACGGTCGCATTGAACGGCTTGGCGATGTAGTCGGCCACGCCCATGCGCAGGCCGTTCGCCTCGTCTTCGGGGCGGTCGAGTCCCGAAATGAAGATGACCGCAATGTGCGCCGTCTGCGGGTCGGCGCGCAGCTGGCGCAGCGTTTCGTAGCCGTCCATGTCGGGCATCATGAGGTCGAGCAGGATCAGGTCGGGCGCATGGCGCGCGGCGCGTTCGAGCGTCTGGGCGCCGTTTTTGGCGAGGATGACCGTGTATTCCGGCTTGAGCAGTTCGCCGAGCACCATCCGGTTGATCGCGTCGTCGTCGGCAACCAGGACCTTCTGCATGTCGTCGAAGCTCATCAAGCGTTTTCTTTCAAGTCCATGTCGAGCGCCTGCGCCAGTTCGGCCAGCGGGACCAGTGCCGCATGATATTCGATGTCGTCGACCGCGCGCTGGACCGCCGCCAGCACGCCAGCGTGGCGCGAGCCGGCGAGCAGGGTTTGAAGCTCGTGCAGCGCGTCCTCGGCGCGCGCGTCTTCCGATTTCAGCAAATTCTCGAGGCGATCGACCAGCCTGCGGCCGTCCGCCGCGGCGTAGCGGCTCGCGACCACCGGCGCTTCAATTTGTCCGAGGCCGCCAAGCACCGTTTCGAGGCTCTCCCTCAGTTCTGTCACCAGCGCGTCGATGCGTTCGAATCGTCCGGCGCGCAGTTCCAGTTCGACCGTGTTGGCCAGCGCGGACAATCCCGACGCGCCAAGGTAGAACGCGCTCGACTTCAGGTTGTGCGTCAGGCTTTCGATGGCGCCGTAATGCGTGCCCGCCAGCGCATCGCGCAAGGTGGGCGGCGCGTCCCGGTACTCCAGCAGGAAGCCGCGGATGCGCTTGTGCAGGCGGCTGTGCTGGCCGTCGACATTGGCAAGCGCCTGCCGCCAGTCCACGCCGCTGATGGCAGGCAGCGCGGCGGCATCATCCTGGGCCGCGCCGGGAATCGACGGCGGCGGCAGCTGGCGGCCGGCCAGGCGCGCGGGATCGATCCAATTGAGCAGTGTGCGGAACAGCAGCGCCGGGTCGATCGGCTTGGTGACATGGTCGTTCATCCCCGCATCCAGGCTCTTCTCGCGGTCGCCCGCCATGGCGTGCGCCGTCATCGCGACGATCGGCACGTGCTGCAGGCGCTTGATGGCGCGGATGCGGCGCGCTGCCGTCAGCCCGTCCACTTCCTGCATCTGGATGTCCATCAGGACCAGGTCGTAATCGGCTTCCTGCGCCATCTGCACGGCTTCGCCGCCGTGGACGGCGACGTCGACCTGCATGCGCGCCGAGGCCAGGAAGTCCAGCGCCACCTCGCGGTTGTTGGCATTGTCTTCCACCAGCAGGATGCGCGCGCCATCGAGGCGCGCCAGGTCCGGCAGCTGGATACCTGGCGCATTGTGCTGCGCCAGCTCGCCTGCGTCGCGCTGCGGTACCGCAAGTTCCGGATGCAGCACCTGGAAAAGGCTGTGATAGAGCAGGGCGGGGCCGACCGGTTTGGTGAGGAAGGCGTGCAGCGGAACGTCGCCCTCGTTCTGCAATACAGTCTCGCGCGACGAGGCGCTGACCATCAGGATGGCCGGCGGTGCGGGGAAGCGCACATCCGCATGGATACGGCGGATGGTTTCGACGCCGTCCCATCCCGGCATCATGTAATCCATCAGCACGACCTGGTACGGCTCGCCCGTATCGACCGCGCGCGCCAGCATCGCCAGCGACTGCTCGCCGGAGCTGGCGGCGTGCGCGGTGACGCCGAAGGACGCCAGCATTTCGACCAGCGCGTCGCGCGACGTGGCGCTGTCGTCCACCACCATCACGCGGGCCTGGTGCAGCGCCGCTGCCGATAGCGTAACGGCGGCGGCATCAGGGTCGCCGATCCCGAGTTGCACCGTGAACGTGAAGCGGCTGCCGGCGCCGGGCGTGCTGGTCGCTTCGATGGCGCCGCCCAGCAGCTCGACCAGCTGCTTCGAGATGCTCAGGCCGAGGCCAGTGCCGCCGTAGCGGCGCGTGATCGAGTTGTCGGCCTGGTTGAACGACTGGAACAGCTGCGCCAGCTGCTCCTTGTTCATGCCGATGCCGGTGTCGGTGACGCTGAAGCGCAGCGTGAGCGCGCCGCCGCAGCGTTCGACCGTGTCGACCGCCACCACGATCTCGCCATGCTCGGTGAACTTGACCGCGTTGCTGGTCAGGTTGATCAGCACCTGGCCGATGCGCAGCGGGTCGCCTACCAGCCGGGTTGGCACGCCGCGCTCCACGCGGAACACCAGTTCGACCGGCTTCGCGCCAGCCTTGATGGCGGTCACGCCGGACAGGTGCTCCAGCATTTCGTCGAGATCGAACGGCACCGCTTCCAGCTTCAGCTTGCCCGCCTCGATCTTGGAGAAGTCGAGGATGTCGTTCAGGACGCCGAGCAGGTGCTCGCCCGATCCGAGGATCTTGCTCAGGTAGTTGCGCAGTTTCGGCTGCGGGTCCGCCATCAGCGACAACCGGCTCATGCCGATGATCGCGTTGAGCGGCGTGCGGATTTCATGGCTCATGTTGGCGAGGAAGTCGGACTTCATGCGGGTGGCGGCTTCGGCGCGCAGCATCGCATCCTGCATCTGCCTGGTGCGCAGGGCAAGGATCCGCATGAACACCAGCATGTCGAACAGGTTTCCGAACTGGAGGGCGTGCATGGTCCAGAAGTTGGCCGGGACCGCGCCGTTGATGACCTGGCTGAGGATCACCGATGATGCGAAGGCGACCGCCCACCCGGCCAGGAAGTAGGTGCCGACGGCATCGCCGCTTCGCGCGCGCTTGAATGCACCGGGAAGGCCGAGCAGCATCGGCATCAGGCCGAGCGTGCTGACGATGGCGACCAGGGTCTCGACGCTGATCACGTCGAGCGCATAGGCAAGCGCGCTCACGACGCACAGCACTGCACCGGTCTTCATCAGGCGGCTGAACAGGCGGTCGGTGCCCGGACGGGCCAGCGCCTGTTCGACGAACAGGTAGGCGCCGCAGGAGGCCATCAGCGCAAACAAGCCGCCCGCGTGCAAGTTCATCCACGCGTTTTCCTTCCAGATGTACTGGCTGCCCAGGCCGAAGAATTCGACCGAGAACATCGTGGTGCCGCCGATCAGCAATGCGTACTTGCCGAATAGCGGCTCGCGCAGGTTGATCCACTGCGCCACGCTATACAGCAGCAGGCAGACGCTCAGGCCAATCAGCAACCCTTGCAACATCTGCTCGTTGAGCGCATCGGCGTGGAACGGGCCCGGTTTGGACAGGCGGATCGGCAGGATCATCGAACCCACGTTCTCGATGCGCAGCAGGATCAGTTGCTGCTGGCCGGGCTTGAGCGGCAGCAGGACAGCAGGCGCGCGCCCGCCGCGTGCGTTCGCTTGCACCGGCTGCAGGTTGCCGAGCGCCGGGTGGCGCTTCACCTGGCCATCGGTGACGACGAACACGTCGACCCGGTTGATGACGGCGTAGTCGATGTCGAGGATCCAGTCGGCGCCGCTTGTAGCCGACAGCGCAATGGGGATGCGCAACCAGACAACGTCCTTGTGCACGCCGAGCGTGGCATACGCGGAAGTGGGCGCCGCGAATTTCGCCGCGGCCGCGAGTGCCTCTTCGGCGCGCAGCGTGCCGCCAGGGTCGCTCAGCACCGTTACCGCCGGCCATGCGTCTACCCGCCCGAGGCGGTCTTCCAGTACCAGCGGGCCGGGCGCCGCCAGCGACAGGCCTGGTATCAGCACCAGCAGGAGGAGCGCAAGGCGCAGCAGCGTCAGCATTTGATCGGTCCGGGTGAAGGGTTTTGTTTGCGGCGGCCGGTCAGCCGCCGTTCCAGCGCGTTCATCCAGCCTGGCGCGCTGGGATCCGCCTGCCAGGTCTCGAGCACGCTTCCGACCTGGTTCAGCAGCGCGGCCGGCAGCTTGAGGGGGCGCGTCTGGTCCATCAGCACCTTTGCGGCGAAGCGGTGGCCGGCTATCCGGGTCACCAGGCGCGCGATCGAAAACTGCGGCAGCGCCAGGCGTACGACGCTGTCGATCACGCGGACCGCGCCCATTGTCACAGCAAACAGCGCGCTTGACGGCCACGAGACCCGCGCTGTGAGGGCCAGCGCCTGCGCGGCATCGGGCCCGCACAGGAAGCGCGTCATCAGCACCGGGAAGGGTTTGCAAAGCGCCAGCGGAATCTCGTTCTCCATCGTTTGCATCAGCGCTGCGCCGAGCGCGGGGCGCGGGTCGGGCAGGAACGATGCACCGCGGGCGCGCGCCTGGATGGCGCCAAACATGGCCTCGGCCTCCGCCATCGTCTCGGGCATCAGCGCGCGCTCGATCCCGATCAGGTGGCCGAGGACGTTCCAGGTGTGCAGGTAGGCCTCTTCGTCGGCCTCGGGGAGACCGATGCCGAGCCGGCGCAAGCCGCGCAGGAACACATAGCCGAAGGTGAGCAGTGTATAAGCCAGTTCATCCTGGTTGCAGGGCAGGCCGTTGCGCCCGACGTCCCAGCCATTCGCCAGCAAGGTGTGGTGCAGGCCCTCCCCTTGCGGAGGCTGCGGCGTAACCACTGCGTAGTCGCGGGCGGCGGCGGGGTCGCCGCGAAGCATCAGGTGGCGGATCGTGGCGTGGATCAGGCGCACCTTGATCGCCTGTGCGACGCCGCCGCCGGCGCCAAGCAGGCCGCCGTGCATCATCACCGGGAAGACCATCGCGGCAGTGGAGCGGATGCGGTAATCGGTGTGCTGCTCCAGCTGCCCGGCGGCGTGCAGGACGCCGGCCAGTTCGGGGACCACATAGCATTCGGGCAGGCTGGCGCAGAACAGCAGGGTGCACGACGTCATGCTCATGTCCATGAACAGCGTTTCGGCGCGCGCTATCTTCGCATCGTCGGCCCAGCCAGGCAATTTCAGTGCGGCGCTGACGTAGTCTTCCAGCGCGGCGGCAATCGGGGCAGCGACATCCGGCCCGGCCTTCCAGTCCGCCAGCGCGCCGTTGGACTGCCACTGCGCGAGCTGGCGGTTGACGATGGCGAGGATGTCAATTGGCGCCTCGGTAGCGGGGCCGAGGATGCGGGCGATGGTGTCGTCAGCCAGCGGATCGGCGCGCAGGCTGGCGGGCTTCATGCGCTCACCTGCGATGCCGGCGCCTGCCAGCGCACGAAGCCGCACAGCGCCGCCAGCAGGGGAATTCCCATCGCGAACAGCGCGATCGTGCGCGTCTCGACCGGGTAGCCCTCGACCATTTGGAACAGCATGCTGCCGCCGTAAATGGCCAGAGGAACCAGCGCATGGCGGCGCGCCACCGGCCGCGCCGCCAGCGGAGCGCGTCCGCGCAGGCTGAGGCGGAAGGCGAGCACGATGACAAAGGATACGAACGCCCAGCCGGCGAATCCCTGCACGGTTTCGCCGAACCACCAGCCGTCGGTCTCGGTCATGATCCACGCCTTCAGCTTGTAGACCATGTACGGGTCGGCGCCGAGGTCGTAGGCAGTGACGACCATCGCGGCCAGCAGCGACATCGCAATCGCCTGCATGAGCGGGGCGGCGCCGTCGGAGGGCGCCTGCCAGACCATCAGGTTGCTGATGATGTAGGCAACGTAGCACAGCGCGAACCACATCAGCGGGATCACTGCCGGGACGTCGCCCAGTCGCGGTCCCAGCACATCGGTGTACGTGTAGCTGCCGAAAAACCAGCCGTAGGACGAACCCAGCTGCTCGGCGATCCAGCCGGCCGCCACGCCGATCACGACGAAGCGGAGCGCGGCGCGGGCGCCCAGCAGGTGGATCGCGCTCGCCCAGCAGCATGCGAACATCAGCACCGAACTGGCGATCAGCAGTTGCGTCGTCTCGGCCTGGCCTCGCATCAGCATCGCAGCGAGGAAGGCAAGCAGGAGGGCGATCGTAATGCGGGGCAGGTGATTTGTCATGAGGGCAGGCTATGTGATCAGAAGCGGTAATCCAGGCGAACATCCATCGTGCGCGGATCGCTCGGCACCAGCATGCCGAAGCTGTCGATGGCGATCGGCGCGATCTTGTCGCCGATGTTCTTCACCAGCGCGTGAAGGCTCCAGCGCGCGCCATCGGGACGGTAGCCGAGGCTTGCATCGGCGGTGGTGCGGGATGGGATCGGGTATTGCAGCAGCTGGCTTGGGACGCCGATCGTGTATGAACTGCTCGAGCGCGCGGCGACGCCGGCCTTCAGCTGGCCGCCCGCGGCACGGAAGCGGTGCTGGTAGCCCAGCGTGACGACGGTGCGTGGCGCGCGGTCAAGCTTGTTGCCGGCCCACGAATGCACGCCGTCGGGCGTGTACGACACGTAGTGGGCGTCGAGCAGGGCGAGCGTGTAGTTAAAGCTGCCGGCTGCTGTCGCGTTGACCACGCCTTCGACCTCAAGTCCCTTGACGCTGGCCGATCCGGCATTGGCCGTCACATAGCGCGGCGCGCCCTGGACGATCGCCACGCCCGACAGCTGCAGGTTGGTGTAGTCGTAGTCGAAGGCCGTGACGTTCAGGCTCGCGCGATTGCGCCAGAAACGGGTCTTGATGCCAGCCTCGTAGGAGCGCAGCTGCTCCGGCTGGTACAACAGCGTATTCGCGGGCACCGCCGCCGCGGCCGGGCAGCCGATGCCGACGCCGCTGCTGCCCGCCAGGCAGCCGTCGTTGAAGCCGCCCGCCTTGTAACCGGTCGAGACGGCGCCGTACACGAAGGTCGCGGGAGCGAGGTCGTAGTCGGCGCCGAGGCGCCAGGTGGTCTTGTGCGTGTCCAGCGACGCCGCATTGAGCAGCCTGAAGTCGGTGGCGGGATTGAACGCCTGCGCTTGCTGGAAGTTGGTCGAACCGACGCGCGACTTGTCGTCTTTGGTGTGGCGCGCGCCAGCCGTGACGCGCAGCTGCGGCGACATGCTGTAGGTCGCCTGGCCAAAGGCGGCGCGGCTGCGCGCGACGGTCGGGCCGTGCGGGAATACGTAGTACGGCGGCAGGCCGACCAGTTCGAGGTCGTGGAAGCCGTACACCACGCTGGACTCTTCGCGGAAGTAGTACAGCCCGGCCTGGGCGCTGAGCGGCCCGCTGCCGTTGGTGGCGATCCTCAGTTCATGCGAATCCTGTTCGTAGTCGCCGCTGAAATCCTGGCGCACGCCAAGCGCAAACGCCGGTGCCACGCGGTAGTAGAAATTGGCCAGCGCGCCGTGCTCGTAATTGCGGTGCGCGCCGAGGTAGGACAGGGTGGCCGCGCCCAGGTTCCAGGCCAGCTCGGCGCCAGTGCCCGAAGTGGTCTTGTCGCTGTAGCCCTGCGCCGGCACCGTATTCGGCGGCACGAAGGCGTTGGTCAGGCGCTGCCCGGTGCTGGCGCCGTACCATTGAGGGCTGCCGCTGGCGACGCCGGTGTAGAAGTTGGTATCCGGGACGATGCTGTCGTTGTTGTCGTGGACCGTGCTGCGGTCGTGGCGCAGCAGCAGCGATGCCGACCTGCCGATGGCCAGTTTGGCCGACAGGCGCGCCGAGCGGTCGTCGCGGTCAAGCCCGAGCGTGTGCGGCGTCCCTTGCGCATTGACCAGGTAGCTGTCGTGCTTGTTGTAGGCAACCGCGGCGCGCACGGCAAGCGCGTCGCTGACCGGAACGTTGAGCATCGCGCTGGCTTTGCGGCTGCCGAAATTACCCGCCCCAACGCTGGCCGCCGCTTCCCGCTTCCGGACCGGCGCGTTCGAGATGACGTTGACCACGCCGGCGGTGGCATTGCGGCCGTACAGAGTGCCTTGCGGCCCGCGCAATACCTCGACGCGGGCGAGGTCATGGAAGCTGAGGTTCTGGTTCTGGGGGCGGGCGATGTAAATCCCGTCGAGCATGAAAGCCGCCGACGGGTCGCCTTTTTCCGTGGTATCGGCGTTCGACACGCCGCGGATTGTGATCTTCAGTCCATCGGCGGCGCCATCGAGGTGCACGTTAGGCAGCCGCGCGGACAGGTCGGATGGGCGGTCAATGCCGGCATCGTGCAGCCGCTCGCCGGACATCACGCTCATCGCGACAGGCGTGCGCGACTCGTTCGACACGGTGCGTTGCGCGGTGACGACAATTTCCGCGATTTCGGCCTCGCTGCCGGACTGGCGTGGCGCCGCCACCTGGGCGTTAGCCGCGGTCCAGACGATACCCGAAATCGAAACGGCCAAAAGTGTAGGGCTCAGTCGAACCCGGCGAATAGACATTGCAGCGCTCCCCAGCCTTGTCACGGCGCCGGCGATCGGCCGGTACCCCTCCCACCGTCCATGTTTTTCACATTTGTATACGGTAGGAATGAAAATTAGGAGTCTAGCAGTTAGTGTCGCGAGGAAATAGCCCCCGAACCAACAATGTGAAAATAACTACAAGCAATAGATACAGTTGCAATTGCTTTTTTGTCTACCTTGCGCCGGCCCAAGCCCATCTGCGGTCAGAATAGCGAGGAACATTCACTGCGGAGAAACCATGCTGATCGCCACTTTCAACGTCAACGGCATCACCAGCCGGCTGCCTGCCTTGCTGCAATGGCTGGAGGAGAAACAGCCGGACGTCGCCTGCCTGCAGGAACTGAAGGCGCCACAGCAGAAATTCCCGGAGCGGCGTTGAAAGAGCTGGGCTACCAGGCGCTCTGGCACGGGCAGAAAAGCTGGAACGGCGTGGCCATCCTGACGAAGGACGCGCCGGCCCAGGAAATAGGGCGCGGCCTGCCGGGCGATCCGAACGACGAGCAAAGCCGCTATATCGAGGCGGCCGTCAACGGCGTGCTGATCTGCTGCCTCTACCTGCCGAACGGGAACCCGGCGCCGGGGCCGAAGTTCGACTACAAGCTGCAGTGGTTCGAACGGCTGATCATCCGCGCGGCCGAACTGATGGAGAGCGGCGCGCCGGTGGTGCTGGCGGGCGACTTCAACGTGATGCCGACCGAGCTCGATGTCTACAAGCCCGAGCGCTGGGTCAACGACGCGCTGTTCCGGCCGGAGACGCGGGAGGCCTTCCACCGGCTGGTCGCGCAAGGCTGGTGCGACGCGTTGCGCGCGATGCATCCGGATGAACGGATCTATACCTTCTGGGACTACTTCCGCGATGCCTACGGACGCGATGCCGGCCTGCGCATCGACCACCTGCTGCTCAGTCCTGCGCTTGCCGGATCCCTGACGGCGGCGGGCGTGGACCGCGAGGTGCGCGGCCGCGGAAAGCCGAGCGACCACGCGCCCACGTGGATCAGGCTGGACCTTGGCCGGTAGAACGCGCGTTGCGCTGCCTCGCCCAGTAGCCGATTCCCAGCAGGGCAAGCCATGCGGGAATCATGTAGACCGAGAGCCGCAGGCCAGGCGTCATGAACATCACGACCAGGATGCCCGCCAGGAAAAGCAGGCAAAGATAGCTCGATACCGGGAACGCCGGGCTCGGGAACTCGGTCGCTTCGCCAAGTTCATTCTTGCGCGCGCGGAAGCGCAGGTGGATCCAGCTGATCATCGACCAGTTGATGACCAGCGCCGACACCACCAGTCCCATCAGCACCCCGAACGCTTCGCCGGGCATGAAATAGTTCAGGCTCACGCACAGGCCGGTGGCCACTGCCGACACGCCCAGTGCGGCCAGCGGCACGCCGCGCTTGTTGACCTTGAGCAGTGCGCGCGGCGCGTTGCCTTGCAGCGCGAGGCCGTACAGCATGCGGCTGTTCGCATACACGCAGCTGTTATACACGGACAGCGCCGCGGTCAGCACGACGATATTGAGGACGTTGGCGACCAGGTTGCTGTTGAGCGCGTGGAAGATCAGCACGAACGGGCTGCCGCCGGTGACCACTTTCTGCCACGGATACAGCGACAGCAGCACGCCCAGCGCGCCGATGTAGAAGATCAGGATGCGGTAAATGGCCTGGTTGGTTGCCTTGGGAATCGTCTCGGACGGGTTCTCGGCTTCGGCCGCGGTAATGCCGACCAGCTCAAGCCCGCCGAACGAAAACATGATGACGGCCATCGCCATCGCCAGGCCGCCGACGCCATTCGGGAAGAAGCCGCCGTGCTGCCACAGGTTGGCGATACCGGCTTCCGGGCCGGCGCCGCCCGACACCAGCAGGTAAACGCCGAAAACGATCATGGCGACAATCGCGACTACCTTGATGACGGCGAACCAGAACTCCATCTCGCCGAACGCCTTGACGGTCGCCAGGCTGATGCTGTTGATGATGACGAAGAACGCCAGCGCCGACATCCAGGTCGGAATGTCGGGCCACCAGTATTGGACGTAGATGCCGACGGCGGTCAACTCCGCCATGCTGACCAGTATGTACAGCACCCAGTAGTTCCAGCCCGACGCGAAGCCGGCCAGGTGGCCGCAGTATTTGTCGGCGAAATAGCTGAACGAACCGGCGACCGGCTCGTCGACGACCATTTCCGCCAGCTGGCGCATGATCAGGAAAGCGATGACGCCCGCAATGGCATAGCCGAGCAGCACCGACGGTCCGGCCAGCTGGATGGTCTGCGCGATGCCGAGGAACAGGCCGGTGCCGATGGCGCCGCCCAGCGCGATCAGCTGGATGTGCCGGCTCTTGAGGCCGCGCTTGAGTTCGTTATTGCCGTGTGCAGCCATTGTTGTGTACCAGTACGCCAAAGGGGAGCATTTTAATGCATCGCAGCAAGCGAGTACGGCAGGCCGGCTTCGCGCGCATATGTTTCAGACATGTATCAGGCGTTGAAACCTGCGACTGGGTGCATAAAATGGAAGCATGTTGCTCGGAGGACGGTCATGAATATCCTGACGAAGGGCGTGGCGAAACGCCTTATATTTTCGCTCTTGCTGGCGGGCTCCCTTGGCGGTTGTGCCTACTATGGCCCTCCGCCTTCCGGCTACGATTCCTATCCATATTCTTACGGTTACCCTGGCTACGCCGGGCCACCGGTCTCCATCGATCTGGGATTCGGCTTCTATGACTACGGCCGGGCCCACCATAGCCGCGGACATCGCGTCCACCATGGTTACCATGGCGGATACCGGGGCGGCCATCATGGGAGTCGTGGTTTCCAGGGCGGCGGCCGCAGTCGCCACCGCGGATGGAGGTGATTCGAATTATTGACTGTCCGGTTCGGCAGGAGAGCAAAAGGTCCGTGCTATTCTTCGTGGACAGTTGATCTCCCGACAAACAACCGGAGCCGGCATGAAAGTCAAGATGATCCGCATCACCTGCCGCGGCCGGTAGCCTGATGCGGCAGACCTTTGCGATCCTGCTGGTGTTCCAATGCCTTGGCGAAGGCCTGGTATTCCTGCTGCACCTGCCCATCCCCGGTCCGGTGGCCGGGATGCTGCTGCTATTGGCCGCGCTCCTGGCCTGGCCGCGCTTGCATGCGCTGGTCGAACCGGCCGGCAGCGAACTGCTGAAGCACCTGTCGCTGCTGTTCGTACCCGCTGGCGTTGGCATCATCGCCGCCGGTTCGGCAATCGCAAGCAATTGGCTGGCACTTGTCGTCGCAATGGTGGGAAGCACTCTGGTAACCCTCGCCGTGACGGCAGCGGTGATGCGCGCGCTGATGCCCGATGACTGACCTGCCCGAAATCGGCACGTTCTGGGTTTACCTTACGGCCACGCCGCTGCTCGGCCTGACGCTGACCTTGTGCGCTTATACCGGCGCCCAGGCGATCCACGTGCGGTGCCGCATGTCGCCGCTGGCAAATCCGGTCGCGATCGCGCTGGTGGCGCTGGTACTGGCGCTGAGCGGCATGTCGTACAAGGAGTATTTTGCCGGCGCCCAGTTGGTCCACTTCCTGCTCGGGCCGGCGACAGTGGCGCTTGCCATTCCGCTGGCGCGCCAGGTCCCGACAATACGCCGCGTGTTCCTTCCCTTGTTCGCCGGCCTGTTCGCCGGATCGGTGTGCGCCATCCTGTCGGCGGTGCTGTTGGTGATGGCACTGGGCGGCTCTGAACTAATGGCAGTGTCGGCGGCGCCGAAGTCTGCGACGACCCCGATTGCGATGGCTGTCGCCGAAAGGCTGGGCGGAATGAGTGCGCTAACGGCCGCGCTGGTGGTGGGCACCGGGGTGTTAGGCGCCGTGGTGGCCCGCGCCCTGTTCAATTGGATGGGGATCGGCTCGCCCAAGGTGCGCGGATTCGCGCTGGGTGTCGCCTCGCATGGCATCGGCACGGCGCGCGCGTTCCAGGTCAGCCCGGAAATGGGCGCCTTCGCTGGACTCGGCATGGGGCTGAACGCGATACTGACTGCGTTGCTGGGCCCCATGGCTCGTGCCGCTCGCACTGCGCCTGTTCTGACGGCGCTCAGTCGATGAACAGGGTCGCCGGGTACTCCAGGTAGGCGCGCAGCGCCTGCACGAACTGCGCGGCGTACATGCCGTCGATGACCCTGTGGTCGAATGAGCAGGACAGGTTCATCATCTTGCGCACGACGACCGCGCCGTCGCGCACCACCGGCCGCTCGACCATGCGGTTGACGCCGACGATGGCCACTTCCGGATGGTTGATCACCGGCGTCGTGACGACGCCGCCCAGCGCGCCCAGGCTGGTGATGGTGATGGTCGATCCGGACAGCTCTTCTCGCACCGCCTTGCTGGTGCGCGCCGCTTCGGCCAGCCGCGCCACTTCGGCGGCGCTGGCCCACAGGTCGCGCGCCTCGGCGTGGCGCACCACCGGCACCATCAGGCCCGCATCGGTCTGGGTGGCGATGCCGATATGGACCGGCTTGTGGTATGTGACCACGCCGGCGTCGTCATCGAAGCGCCCGTTCACGTTCGGGAAGCGGGCGGCGCCCAGCACGACCGCGCGCATCAGCAGCGGCAGCAGGGTCAGGCGGCCGCGGTCCTTGCCATGCTGCGCATTGAGCTGGACGCGCAGCGCCTCGAGGTCGGTGACATCGACTTCTTCAACATACGTGAAATGCGGGATGCGGCGTTTTGCGTCCTGCATTTTCTCGGCGATCTTGCGGCGCAGGCCAAGCAGCGGAACCGCCTGCACGCCCTCCAGCGGGGCGTAGCGGCTCGGGCCCTCGGCGGCGCGCGGCTGGCTGCCGGCGATGATGGCATCGAGGTCGGCATGCGTAATGTGCCGCGCCGGACCGGTGGCGGTCACGCTATGCAGGTCGATGCCGAGATTACGTGCGCGCTGGCGAACCGATGGCGAGGCGAGCGGCTTCTCGTTCGATGCCGATGGCGCCGGCGCGGCTGCAGGCGGAGGCGGCGTCACGGCCGTCGCCGGGGCGGCAGCCGGCGCAGGTGGAGGCGGCGGCGGCGGTGCGGGAGGAGCCGGGCGCGCCGGCGCAGGCGCGCCTGCCGTCGTATTGCCTTCGCCTTCCACTTCGATCCGGATCAGTTCCGCACCGACCGCCAGCGCCTCGCCGATCGCGCCGCCCAGTGCCAGCACGGTGCCGTGCACCGGCGACGGAATCTCCACAGTGGCCTTGTCGGTCATGACGTCGGCCAGCACCTGGTCTTCGGTCACCGCATCGCCCGGCTGCACGCGCCATTGCACGACTTCGACTTCGGCGATGCCTTCGCCCAGGTCGGGCATCTTAATCACATGAATTCCCATTACGCCTCCATCGCACGTTTGAATGCCGCCCCGACGCGGTCAGGGCCGGGGAAGTAAGCCCATTCCTGTGCGTGCGGGTAGGGCGTGTCCCAGCCGGTGACCCGTTCGACCGGCGCTTCGAGGTGGTAGAAGCAGTGCTCCTGCACCAGCGCCACCAGCTCGGCGCCAAAGCCGCTGGTGCGGGTCGCTTCGTGCACCACCACGCAGCGCCCGGTTTTCTTCACCGAATTGACGATGGCATCGAGGTCGAGCGGCCAGATGCTGCGCAGGTCGATGATCTCGGCGTCGACGCCGGTTTCGCGCGCCGCCGCTTCGGCGACGAACACCATGGTGCCGTAGGTGATCACGGTCAGGTCTTCACCAGGGCGGAACACCGACGCGCTATCGAGCGGCACCGTGTAGTAACCCTCCGGGACCTCGCCCAGCGGATGCTGCGACCACGGCACCACCGGCTTGTCGTGGTGGCCGTCGAAGGGGCCGTTGTAAAGGCGCTTGGGTTCGAGGAAGATCACCGGGTCGTCGTTTTCGATCGAGGCGATCAGCAGGCCCTTGGCATCGTAAGGATTGGACGGCATCACGGTGCGCAGGCCGCACACGTGGGTGAACATCGCCTCCGGGCTCTGGCTGTGGGTCTGGCCGCCGTAGATGCCGCCGCCGCAGGGCATGCGGATGGTCATCGCGGCGGTGAACTCGCCGGCCGAGCGGTAACGCAGGCGCGCCGCTTCCGACACGATCTGGTCCGACGCCGGGTAGAAGTAGTCGGCGAACTGGATCTCGACCACCGGGCGCAGTCCGTACGCCGCCATGCCGACCGCGGTGCCGACGATGCCGCCTTCCGAGATCGGCGCGTCGAACACGCGCGACTTGCCGTACTTGGCCTGCAGGCCGTCGGTGCAGCGGAACACGCCGCCGAAATAGCCGACGTCCTGGCCGTAGATCACCACGTTGTTGTCGCGCTCGAGCATCACGTCCATGGCCGAACGCAGGGCCTGGATCATGGTCATCGGCACGGTGTTGGTTTCCTTGTCTCTTGCCACGGTCACACTCCCAATTGTTCGCGCTGGCGGCGCAGGTGTTCCGGCATGTCCTTGTAGACATCCTCGAACATCGACGCCGCGCTCGGTACCCGGCCGTTGGCCAGGGTGCCGAATTGCTCGGCCTCCTTTTGCGCGGCGACGATTTCGGCTTCAAGTTCCTTGCGGGTGGCTTCGTGCTCGTCGTCTGACCACAGCCCGCGCAAGGTCAGGTGCTGGCGCAGCCGCGCGATCGGGTCGCCCAGCGGGAAATGGGTCCAGTCGTCGGCGGGACGGTATTTGGACGGGTCGTCCGAGGTCGAGTGCGGGCCGGCGCGGTAGGTGACCCATTCGATCAGGGTCGGGCCGAGGTTGCCGCGGGCCCGATCGGCTGCCCACTTCGAGGCAGCGTAGACGGCGAGGAAGTCGTTGCCGTCGACGCGCAGCGAGGCGATGCCGCTGCCGACGCCGCGCGCGGCGAAGGTGACGCTTTCGCCGCCGGCCAGCGCCTGGAAGGTCGAGATCGCCCACTGGTTGTTGACCACGTTCAGGATGACCGGCGCCCGGTAGACGTGGGCGAAGGTGAGGGCGGTGTTGAAGTCGGATTCGGCGGTGGCGCCGTCGCCGATCCATCCCGATGCGATCCTGGTGTCGCCCTTGATCGCCGAGGCCATGCCCCAACCGACCGCCTGCACAAACTGGGTCGCGAGGTTGCCCGAGATGGTGAAGAAGCCGGACTGGCGCACCGAATACATGACCGGGAGCTGGCGCCCTTTCAACGGGTCGCGTTCGTTCGACAGCAGCTGGCAGATCATGTCGACCATCGAGACCTTGTGCGCCATCAGCAGGCTTTGCTGGCGGTAGGTCGGGAAGTGCATGTCGCCATCTTCGAGCGCGAGCGCCTGGGCGGTGCCGAGCGCTTCCTCGCCGAGCGAGGTCATGTAGAAGGACATCTTCTTCTGGCGCTGGGCGATGACCATGCGCGCGTCGAAGATGCGCGTTTTCATCATGGTGCGCAGGCCGAAGCGCAGCAGTTCGCTGTCGACGTCGGGCGCCCACGGCCCCACCGCGTTGCCGGACTCGTCGAGGACGCGGATCAGCGTCCACGCCAGGTCGGCGGTGTCGGATGGCGCCACATCGACGGGCGGCCGCCTGGCGTCGCCGGCAGGGTTCAGGCGAAGGTAGGAAAAATCGGTCTTGCAACCCGGCCGGCCGGTAGGCTCCGGGACATGCAGTGACAGAGGCTTGCTCTGGCTCATAATCGCTTCCCCTTGGTAAGGTGGTGCGCCGAAAGAATAACAAATTTGTGGCTGCCTTGGGATGTAAATTACGCAAGTTTCCATATTGCGCTGCGCCATAGACGAGCGCACCCATGCGAACTAAATGACCGGGGCGCCTGTCTAGATCACAGTCGAGCATCCAGGCGAGCAGAGCTTGCGCGATCCCTCCTGGCGCTCTGGGATTGACGCAGCGGGTCCGGCACGTCGCTGTTTTGCGCCATGCCATGCCCGCCGGGCTCGTTGAATGCTATTTCTGAGTCGCGGCGCCTGGCCGACAGGAATCCGCGCGCCGAGGGGGACAAGATGACGAAGATATCTGCAACGAGGTGGCGGACGGCGATGCTGTTGGCGGCGGGCTGGCTGCCGCTGCTGGGCGCGTGCAGCGGCGGTTCGGGCGAGGCGCGGCCGGCGCCGGGACCCGCAGCACCCGCGGTCCCAGGCAACGAAGCGCCGCCAGGCGGCGGCCAGCCCGTCGGGGGGGCGCCGGCCCCGCTGCCGGGCGCGCCGCCGCCCGCCGTGGTCGACGAATTCCTGCTGGCGGGGTATTCGCCCGCGCCGGCCAGCGTACCTGCCGCGGCGGTGTTTCCAGGCATGGACGGCAGCGTCGCCGACCCGCCGCACGAGACGCCGGACGCCGTGCTGCTCGCCAGGGCCAACCGCGACGCGCTGTATGTGTCGCCGAAGGGAATCGACAGCAACCCGGGCACAGCCGACCGTCCGTTCCGATCGCTGGCGCGCGCCGCGCGCGCGGTACGCGCCGGCATCACCGTGTATGTGGCGCCCGGCGCCTATGGCGGCGGCGTCCGTACCAACGCCAGCGGCAGGGCCGACGCGCGCATCACCTATGTGTCGACGACCAAATGGGGCGCGCGTATCGTGCCTCCGCCAAACTCGCAGGCCAGCGCGGCATGGGACAACCGGGGCGACTATGCCGACGTGGTCGGCTTCGAGATCGATGGGCGCGGGTACCGCGAAGGGGTGCGCTGGACGCATGGCATCTACAACGGCGGCTCCTACGATTCGATCCGCAATAATTACATCCATCACATCGCCCAGAACGTCGACTGCACGCCCGGCGGCGGCGCGGCGATCGGGATCGACAGCTATTACCGCGCCGTCAAATCAGACGCGATCGCCAACCTGTTGCATGACATCGGGCCGGCTGGCTGCCACTACATCCAGGGCATCTATTTCAGCACTTCCGGCAGCGTGAAGAACAATGTGATCTATCGCGTCGCCGAGGCCGGCATTCACCTGTGGCATGACGCGAACAACGTTGTCATCACGAACAATACGGTGACCGCATCGAACACGGGCATCATCGTGGGCGGGGGCAACTTCTATCACACCAAGGGCCCAAACGATCACACCATGGTCTACAGCAACATCGTGTACGACAACAAGATGGGCATTTCGGAACAGGGCAGGACGGGCGCCAACAACAGCTACCGCAACAACCTGGTGTACCGCAACGCGCGTTTTAACTGGAGCCTGAAGAACGGGCTGGCGCACAGCGGCACCGTGAGTTCGCCGCCGCTGTTCGTGGGCGGGGATGCCAGCGTGCCGAACCTGAAGCCGAGCGGCAGTTCGCCGGCGGTCGGGCAGGCGTCGCCGACTCATGCGGCAAGTACCGACTTCGAGGGACGGTCGCGCAATTCGCGCACCGGCTTCGATATCGGCGCCTACCAGCACTGAGGCAGCAAGGCGGATTAGTGGACTTCGACGCGGCCGAAGAAGCCGTACTGCAGGCTGGCGGCAATGCGGCGCGCCACCAGCAGGAACTCGTCGGCAAGGTCGGGGACGAACAGGCGCCGCGCGGTCGATTCGAACAGCGCGAGCCAGCGCTTGAAGTGCTCGGGTACAACGCCGTCCAGTTCCATATGGGTGCCAAAGACATTCCCGCGGAACTCGTGCGTCGCCAGCATGACGGTCGACCAGAACTCCACCATGCGGTCCAGGTGCGGTTCCCAGTTGTCGCCGATGGCCGCCTCGAAGATCAGCTGCAGTTGCGGGTCGCCCCTGACGTCGGCGTAAAATTCGTGGACCAGTCGGGCGATCACGGTCCTGTTCAGTTCAGCATACATGGCAGCCAGTTAACATGGAAATCAGATGCCACATTATAAGCGTCGTAAAACACGGCCAAGGGCAGCTAGCCGCGATAAGCAACGTCGTTAAATTAACGACGTTCAGGCCACCTGGCGGGTTGCCGGTTTAGTGTAGAACTGGACCGGAACGGCGTCCGGGCGCGGGCGCGGCAGCACCGAGGCCAGGGTCTGATTGTCGAGCACGGCGAGGTAGGCGTCGGTGGCATCGACCAGGACGTCCTGCAGGCGGCATCCGCCGCTCAGCCCGCAGGACGAGCCGGCCGGGTTGAAACATTCGGCCATGTAGAAGTCGGTTTCGCTGGCGCGCACGATGGCGCCGATGTTGATCTGTTCCGGCTCGAGCTTCAGGCGCAGGCCGCCGTTACGTCCGCGCAGCGTTTCGACCACGCCGGCCAGGCCGAGCTGGTACACCACCTTCATCAAGTGATTCTTGGAGATCGCGTGCAGGTCGGCGATTTCCTGGATGGTAACCAGGCGGTCGCGGTGCATGCCGAGGTGAATCAGCGTTCGCAGGGTGTAATCGGTGAAAGTGGTCAGTCGCATGGGCGTAGGTATTGTCCGGCAATCGGGTTACTGCCGAAGCATATCACGCAGAGGCGTGTGAAACGGAAATCTGGTGCCGGTGTTTGAGGCCACCGGACTAACCTGCGGGGCTTGCTGCTGCAAGCCGCCAACGCCCCCATGGTAGTACCCTCAAATGACCGGAGAATGACTTCGGTCTAACTGGGAGCGTTAAGGATTTCCCAGCAGGTCATGTGCATCCAGGA
The DNA here is from genome assembly GCF_012927275.1 of Massilia polaris. Classification (GTDB taxonomy): domain Bacteria; phylum Pseudomonadota; class Gammaproteobacteria; order Burkholderiales; family Burkholderiaceae_D; genus Telluria_A; species Telluria_A polaris. The sequence continues at coordinate 737,456 of NZ_JABBGG010000001.1, forward strand.
TCGCGTAGGCGATGTCGGGATGGCGCTCCAGGCATTTGCGCACTGCCGCCGGGATGGCCTGGCGCGTCTTGCGGCACAGGCCCGGGCGCTCGTCGAGCTGGATGGTAAAGCCGCGCACCGTGCGCACGCCGCGCGCACTGGGGGTGATGGTCAGGCCGATGCCAAGCAGCTCCTGCATCTTGTCGCCGATGCGCCGCAGGTCGTCGTAGGTCTCGATGCAATCGATGCGTGCGATCAGTTTCTTTTCTTCCTCACGGGTCAGGCGCAGCACGCGCGTGTCGGCGTGCGGGTCGGCCAGCAGGCTGTCGCGGTCGCAGACGCAGGCGCCCGGAGGGCACTCTACGCGTATCGGGAACGGTACTGCTTGAAGCATGACGTCGCGCCGGGTGGTGGGAAAGGAGACATATTCTACATCGGCCGCCGCGGCGATCCAACTGGCGCCGAGAACGCGGGTTACACCGGAGTGGCGCAAAGGCCGGGCACGCGTGCGCGCCACGAACTGGCTTACACTACTGTCATGTCGGATGTCGCGCGCGGAGGTTGTCATGGTGCTGAGCGGGGGATGCTGTTGCGGTGCTGTGCGGTATGAAACTGCGGAGCGGGCGTTCCACGCCACCATCTGCCATTGTCCGACCTGCCGCAAATCGGCGGGCGCGCCCAGCGTGGCCTGGTTCAGCGTGGTGCTGTCGGATTTCGCGCTCATATCGGGCACCCTGGCCAATTACCGCTCCAGCCTGCACGTTACACGCGGCTTCTGCGCCGAATGCGGCACCCAGCTGACCTACCAACACGACGGCTTCCCCAGCGACATCGATATCACGCTGTGCAGTCTCGACGATCCCGAGGGAATGCGCCCGGACGACCACACCTTCGTGCGCTACCGCCTGAGCTGGATGGTTCCGGGGGACAACCTTCCCGAATTCAAACGTAGCCGCGCGGAAGGCGCGGGCAAATGACAGGAGACGCCATGGACAAGGAAATCGTTACTGAGCAACACCGCTGGCTGCAGCAACTGGTCGGCGACTGGGCCTACGAATCGACGGTGGCGATGGGGCCTGGCGAGACCGACACGACCATCGGCATGGACCGCGTCAAGGCGCTGGGAGAGTTCTGGATTATTGCCGAAGCGGAGGGCGAGTTTCCCGGCGACGGGCCAGCCAAAATGGTGATCACGCTGGGCTACGATCCGCTGCGCGAGCGCTTCACCGGCACCTTCATCCATTCGCAGATGAGCTACCTGTGGCATTACGACGGCGAGCTCGACGGCACGCGCAGGATACTGACGCTTGAATCGTCCGGACCGGCCATGGACGGTAGCGAAACCACGGCGCGTTACCGCGACGTGATGGAAATCGTGGATGAATCGCGGCGCCTGTTCAGTTCATATGCCTTGCGCGAGGATGGCAAGTGGCATGAGTTCATGAGCGCGCGCTACACACGCGTGGCGTAGCGGCTGACCGGCATTGCGATAGCGGGTCAGAATGAATAAACGAGCGTCACCGAGGTCTGCGTATCGGTGTTCTTCTTGTTTGCCGGCACATTGGTATCGTTGCGTGCCGCAAACGCCGCCTTCATCTGCATGGTGTCGTTGATCTTGGTCGATACCGCCGCCTCGGCAATCGAGTGCACATTCGATGTGCCCCGTTCCACGCTGACCGACTGCGAAAACATCGCCGACGGACTCAGGCGCCAGCGCACGGCGGCAGCGCCGCGCACGGTAAAGCCATTTTCTTCTTCGCCAGTAGCGCGCGTTCCGGCGAAGTAACCCGGGCCGACCTCCAGGTCGATTCGGCGGTCCCTGGCGTTTTCCCAGCCCCAGGCGTGACCGATGCCCATCGTGCTGTACGTCGTGTATGCACCGAAATTATCGTCGACGTGGGTACCCAGCACAAACAGCTTTTTACCGTCTTCCATTAATTTGTACGCGGCCTTGGCCGACAGCGAAACGCGCTCAGCCGACTTGACGGTCACGGTCTTGCCACCGCTTACCGTTTTCTCGTCTTCCTTGAAGTAGCCGGAAACAATGTACTGATTGCTCCAGTCCGCCAATTCCTGGCGCGCGTCGATCCTGCCGGTGACGGAAGTACCTGCGGTGTTGCCGGAGGTGGTGATGGCGCCGAGTTCGGCTGAGGTGTTCCAGGCGGGGGCGATGTCGCCGGCGAAAACGTTGGCGTGCGTCATGGCCGCGGCCAGCGCGAGAAGCGAAAAGAGTTTCATGTGCGTAGCGGAGCTGCTGTCGGTGACCGTATTGTACCCGATCAACAGCCGGAAAACTGTCAAGTTGCTCATTAATTGACAGCAACTTGCGGTCAATACACGCTAACAATCGCTATTCAGTCACAACGACAGCGCCGGGTCAGCGAGATGCGGCGAGTCCGCGCTGGCGGCTGGCCGACATCGAGCCGTCGAGAAGCATCAGGGTGCGGCGTGCTTCTTTTAACGTGGCGACATCGCGGGCCAGCGCGCGGCCGGGCGCCTGCACCTGCGTGAAGGGCGCCGCGCGCAGGCGTGCGGATGGCGGCAGGTTGGCCAGCTGGTGGCGCGTCACTTCAGCCACGGCGTCTGCCGGGGCGGCTGGCGCGGCTACCAGCACCTGTGCCGCATCCTCGCCTTTGCAAGGCTGGTCGGTCAGCGTGACGTGGCCGGCGTCATCGGTGCACTTAATGACGTCGGTTCCCGCAAAAGTGCTCGAAACGAACACCATGCCTGCAACAAAGAGTGTGTGGCGGATGGCTCGGCAGTTCATGGTGTTGCTCCTCGTTGGCGTTTAGACAATTATGCTCGCTACGGGAACCCACCTCTGTTCGGTACCACACGGTGTCAAGATGATAATTTATTGTCGCGTTCAGGTGCCTATGGTCGCGTATTTGAAGGTGAACGCCGCAGCGATAATCCACACGATCGGCTTCACCTCGCGGGCTTTGCCGGTCAACAACTTGAGCACGGCGTAGGTAATGAAGCCGAATGCGATGCCGTGGGCGATCGAGTAGGTGAATGGAATCGACACCGCGCAAACTGCCGCCGGAATGCTTTCGGTGGTTTCTTCCCATTCGATGTTGCCGAGGTCGCGCAGCATCAGGCAGGCGACGAACAGCAGCGCCGGTGCGGTCGCGTAGGCAGGCACCACGCCGGCCAGCGGCGAAATGAACAGGCAGGCGAGGAACAGCAGCGCGATGACCACGGCGGTCAGGCCGGTGCGCCCGCCCGCCTGCACGCCGGCGGCGCTTTCGATGTAGGCGGTGGTGCTCGAGGTGCCGAGCGCGGAGCCGGCGACGATGGCGGCGCTGTCGGCCAGCAGTGCGCGGTTGAGGCGCTCCATTTTGCCGTCGACCAGCAGGCCGGCGCGGCTGGCGACGCCCATCAGGGTGCCGGTCGCGTCGAACAGTTCGACCAGGAAGAACACCAGCACCACGTTCAGGATGCCGACCCCGATGGCGCCGCCGATGTCGAGCTGCATCAAGGTCGGCGCGAGCGACGGCGGGGCCGAGACGATGCCCTTGAACGTATTGCCGCCGAAGAAGAAGCTGGCCACCGTGATGGCCATCATGCCGATCAGGATGGCGCCGCGCACGCGCAGGCGGTCGAGCGTCACGATCAGCAGGAAGCCAATGATCGCCATCAGCGCCGGTGCCGAGCGCAGGTCGCCCGCGGTCACCATCGTGGCGGGACTGGCGACGACGATGCCGGCGCTCTTGAGTGCGATCAGGCCGAGGAACAGGCCGAGCCCGACCGTAATCGCGGTGCGCAGGGAGTGCGGAATGCCGCTGACGATCATCGCGCGCAGACCGAACACGCTGACCAGGATGAACAGGCAGCCGGAAATGAACACCGCGCCCAACGCCGTCTGCCATGGGACCCCCATGCCGAGCACCACCGCGTAGGCGAAGTAGGCGTTCAGCCCCATGCCCGGCGCCATGCCGATCGGATAGTTGGCATACAGGCCCATCATCAGGCTGCCGATCGCCGCCGCGAGGCAGGTGGCCACGAACACCGCGTCCTTCGGCACGCCCGCGTCGCCGAGGATCGATGGATTGACGAAGATAATATAGGCCATCGTCAGGAACGTCGTCAGGCCGGCGATGACCTCGGTGCGCACTGTCGTTCCGCTTTCTTGCAGCTTGAAATAGTTGTTCAGCAATGACACTGTGCTCTCCCGTTGGGTTTCCAGGCAGCCCGCCAACGGGTCCGCCTTGTCGTGTTATCAAGATAATACCGCGTTCGCTGTTGAGCCTGAAACGCCTTTGCCAGTCGCGCGGACGCTGGCGATTTGCTAACATGGCGGACAGATCCCTCACCAGAAGCAGCCATGCCAAAAAACAAGCGCCCAGTTCCACGCAAGTCCGCCGTCACTTCCGTCCCGCAGGACGACGACGATTTCGTCGCGCAGGCAATGGCGGAACTGGCCCTCGACGTCGCCGTGCCGGAAGACGATGACGAGGCGGTGGTTCGCCAGAAAAACGACGAACTCAACCGGATGATCCTGAACGCTCTGCGCAAGAAGAACGACGACGTGCTGTATGACGCCATCGACCGGGCGCGCTATTCGGATATCCCGGCGTACCAGTTGCTGCGCGCCAGCATCGAGGAGGCCAGCGGCGTGGTGGTCACGCGGCGCGAGGGCGCCGCCGCAATGGAAATCAATGCCTTCGCCATTCCCCTGTTTGTGCACGGCGCCGGCGGCCTGAAGGAAAGCGAGTCGTTTGCCGACCCGGATGCGTTCGAGGCGCTGGTCGACAGCTTCCGCAGCGCCGGGCTGGAAAGCGAAGGAGCGCAGGTCGTGCTGGTCGCGCACGCCTACGATCCGCGCGAGGCGGCACGCATCACGTATTGCGAACTGAACGAGATCGTGCGCGACGTCCATGCGTCGATGACGGCGAAGAAACTGACCGCGGCGCCGGCGCTGGACCGCAGCATGACGGGCTGGGCGCAAAACATGGCAGCCGCCGGCGCGCCGACGGTCGAGCTGCGTTTCCTGGTCGGTTTCGCGCTCAAGCGGGTTGACGATCCGTTCTACGCCATACCGGACGATGAAACGCGCGCCGAGGAATATTTCGAGGCGCGCATGGCCCGTTACCGCACCTGGACCGAACTGGCGGCGCCGCTGGTAAGGCGCTGCCTGGCCGCCAATCCCGACAGTATCGAAGTGAACTTGCTGTACCAGGACCTGTTCTTCGGCGCGTTCGAAGATGGCGTCGAGGAACTGGCGACGCTGCGCATGATGACGCAGCTGAACCAGGCGCTGGAAAGCAGCGGCATCGAGCCGGCCGCGGCCAGCGCCCGCGTTGCCGTGGCGGCCGCCGAAGATGACCTCGTCATGCGCGTGACCTTATTCGGGCAGGGCGGGGCGGTGCTGGCGACGGTCGACAAGCCGCTCGATGTCGGCGCCGAGCTGGAGGCAGAGATCGAGGATGTGCGCGATGCGCTGGCAGCTATCGGCATCGGCAATGTCGAGGTTGAAGCGGCTGGCAGTTAAGCGGTGCCCGCTTTGCGCACGCATTCGCGATCCTGTCGAGGCTGGCCTAACCGCTGAAGCCGCTGCATACTGCGAACTCGACGGGAGAAAATTCATGAACAAATGGCTGGTCTTGGGCGTCGCAATCGTAGCGGAAACTATCGCGACATCCGCGCTGAAATCGAGCGAAGGATTTACAAAGGTCTTGCCTTCCGTCGTAGTCCTGATTGGATACGGGATCGCCTTTTATTGTCTGTCGATGACCTTGAATGCGATACCCGTAGGCGTTGCTTATGCAATTTGGTCGGGCATCGGCATCGTGCTCATCACCGTGGTTGGCTGGACTGTTTTTGGCCAGAAGCTCGATGCGCCGGCGCTGCTTGGCATTGCGCTGATTATCGCCGGTGTCGTCATAATGAACGTGTTCTCGAAGAGCGGGCATTAACGCATACGGGCCGGGATGCGACGCCAGGTCAGCGTTTGGCTTCGCCGCGCTCCACGGCCCCGGCGTCCCACGCATCGGCAGCAGGGCTTCAAAAATTGTGCGAGGGTACGGCTGGGTCGGAATAACAAGATTTCTCTACGGTATGACGTTAGAATAGCGGCCTGAATTTTCCATCAGGCATCGATGTTTCAACAGATTTTGGCCGGCACCCTGCTGGCCGCGGCGCTGCTCGGCAGTGCCAATGCAGGCGGCTGTCCGGACCATTATGTCGACGGGCGGCTGCCCGAAATCCGCAATCCCCGGCTGGCCGTTGCCACGCGCGAGTTGTGCTACGGCGTATTCGGCGTCATGCATTCGGGGGTCACGCGCACGGCCCTGTGGTCGGCCGAGCATCTGCGGGCGGACAACGTGGCGGCCGCAAGCGACCAGTCGCGCATCAATTCCTTCCATGCCGAACCGCGGCTGCCGCGCGCGCAGCGCGCGGAACTGTCAGATTACGCGCTGAGCGGGTTCGACCGCGGCCACCTGGCGCCCAACGGTAACATGCCGGACCGGCGCAGCCAGCGCGAGAGTTTTTCGCTGGCGAACATGGTGCCGCAGGACGCCGAGAATAATCGCCACGTATGGTCGGGCATTGAGCACATCGTGCGCAAGATGGCCGCGAAGGAGGGGGCGCTGTATGTGCTGACCGGCCCAGCGTTCCTGGGCGGCAACCTGCGCAAAGTCGGCAATGTGCTGGTACCCAGCCACCTGTATAAAGTGGTCTGGAACCCGCGCCAGAAGGCGGGCGGCGCCTGGTTTATCGAGAACGCGCCGACCACGCAGTACCAGACCATGACGGTCGCGCAGCTTGAGAAGACCATCGGCATCGACCTGATGCCGTCCTTGTCCGCGCGCGAAAAAGAGGCGATGCTGCGCTTGCCGCACGTCCGGCAGCGCAAGCCGCGGCGCGCACGGCGATCTCAGGAGGAGCTGCAATGAAGAACGGGTTTGATCCCTACGCCAATGAAGCCGACGTCGTTATCGTCGGCAAGCTGATGATCGAGAACCGTCTTGACCGCGTGACCTTGAGCGGCGACGTCGACCTGACCGCCGACCAGGCGGGGCTGACCCGGGCGCGCGAGCTGCACGACTTGTTGGGCGCAATCGTCGGCAAGCTCGAAACGCAGGCGCTGCCGGACGCGCTGCCGCCACCAAACATTCAGACGGTAAAGAATCCCTTCACCGGCTAGCGTTCGAGCACGTAGCGCCCTGGCGCGAGTCCGAGCGAGCCCTCGACCGGTTGCGCCGCTGCCATGCCGCCCGGCGACACGCGATCGAGCCAGGCCAGCCATTCGGGCCACCACGAGCCGGGCCGCTCATCGGCCAGTTCGATCCATTTGTCGGGATCGGTGTAGCGGTCGCCGCGCCGGTGTAGCGCGGTGTAGTAGCGCCTCCCGGCGCGGCCCGGCTCGCTGATGATGCCGGCGTTGTGGCCGCCGCTGGCGAGCACGAAGTTGACGTCGCAGTGCGACATCAGGTGCACCTTGTACACCGAACGCCACGGCGCGACATGGTCGGTCATGGTCGCCACCGCGAACACCGGCACGTGCACGTCCGACAGCGCGACCGGCCTGCCGTTGACGCGGTAACGCCCAGAGAACAGGTCGTTGTTGAGGAACAGCTTGCGCAGGTAATCGCTGTGCATGCGGTAGGGCATGCGCGTGGTGTCGGCATTCCATGCCATCAGGTCGCTCATCGGGGCGCGCTCGCCCAGCAGGTAATGGCTGACCGCGACCGACCACACCAGGTCGTTCGAGCGCAGCAGGCGGAACGCGCCCGCCATCTGCCGGTTGTCGAGGTAGCCCTGCTGCCACATCAGGTCTTCCAGCCAGGCCACCTGGCTTTCGTCGATGAACAGCATCAGTTCGCCCGCTTCGGAGAAATCGGTCTGCGCGGCCAGCAGCGTGATCGAATTCAGGTACGCGCGCTGGTCGTGCTCGTATGCGGCGGCGGCGATCGACAGCAGCGTGCCGCCGAGGCAGTAGCCGACCGCATTGATCTTGTTGCCGGGCAGCCGCTCGCGGATCGTGTCGAAGGCGCGCATCACGCCTTCGTGCAGGTAATCGTCGAGGCCCAGATTGCGGTCCTGCTCGACCGGGTTGTGCCAGGAAATTATGAAGACCGTGTGGCCATGCCCGACCAGGTAACGCACCAGCGAGTTATGCGGCGACAGGTCCATGATGTAGAACTTCATGATCCATGCGGGCACGATCAGCACCGGCTCCGCATGGACGTCGGGCGTGGCCGGCGAATACTGGATCAGTTCGATCAGGTGGTTGCGGAATACCACTTCGCCCGGCGTCACCGCGACCTCGATGCCCGGCCGGAATGCGTCAGCGCCTTCCGGCGGCAGGCCGCGCGCGCGGCGGCTGATGTCCTCCGACAGCCTGGCCGCGCCGCGCACCAGGTTCGCGCCGCGTTCGCGCACGATGGCCGCGCCGACCTCGGGATTGGTGGCAAGGAAGTTCACTGGCGAGACCAGGTCGAGCAGCTGGCGCGCGACAAACGACACCACTTGTTCATGGTGCCTGGTGACGCCGTCGACGCCAGTGGTGGCGTTGTGCCACCACTGCTGGTTCAGCAGGAAGGCCTGCTGCATCAGGTTGTATGGCCAGCGCTGCCATTCTTCGCTGCGGAAGCGCCGGTCCTGCGGCAGCGGGTCGATGCACGGCTCGGCGTCCTGGCCGAGCGCGCTGCGCATCGCGTAATCGAGCCAGCGCAGGTCCTTGTCCCATGCTTTCTGCGCCAGCTGCTGCCATTTGCCGGGCGACTGCGCCAGGTGCAGCATCCAGTCGGTCCACGCCAGCGCCAGGCTGGTCGGCGAGATGCCCTGCGTGGCCTGGCCCATCAGCGCATGCAGCATGCGGTCGACACTGCTCGGTGGCTCGACATCGGTCGGGCGCACGCCGCCCATGTCGGTGCGGGCCGGTGGCGGGTTGGCGACTTCGAGCGTGAGCGAGGTGTGTTCGTGCGCTGGTTTGGTCAATTGCATTGCGTTCTCCGGGTTGCGAAGTGCGGCGATTTTCAGCTTCCTATGCATACGAAATGCAAACTTGAGCAACGTCAATGGTGCGCAGGTTCGCGGCTGTTTGCGGTACTCTGAAACCAGCAACTGACAGCGAATTTAGAGGGGCGACTGTAATGACAAGCGATGCCGACATCGAGGAAACGCTGATGCATGACGCGCAATAGTTGGAGGGAATTTATCATGAAACACACACTTGTAGCCGTCTTCGATAATCGAAGCGACGCCCAGAAAGCGATGGACGACCTGCTCGCATCGGGCTTCAGCCGTTCCGACCTGCGCCTGTCCGAAGGCGGCACCCAAACCGAAACCGCAGCGTCGGGCGCCGACCTGCACGAAGACGAATCGTTCAGCGACAGCATCAAGCACTTCTTCGCCGACCTGTTCGGCAGCGACCGCAGCCGTCGCCTTGGCCAATATTCCGAAGCGATCGCGCGCGGCCATTACGTGCTGACCGTCACGGCGCCGAACGAGCCTGAAGTCGAGCGCGCGGCCGACCTGGTCGAGCGTTACGGCCCGCTCGACATCGACGAGACCTCGTCGGCCTGGCCATCGGCTTCGGCCGCTGGCAGCACCGCTGGCATGAGCGCAGGCATCCAGCAGCAATCGGCTTCGATGTCGCAGCAGTCAGGCCAGGGCCCGGCCCAGGCCAGCACCGGAAGCTCGATGCAGTTCGCCAGTACCGAATCGCAATCGATCCCGGTTGTGCAGGAACAACCCAAGGTCGGCAAGCGCGAAGTGCAGCGCGGCGGAGTGCGCATCTTCACGTATGGGGTTGAAACGCCGGTCGATGAAAGCGTCAACCTGCGCGAAGAGCAGGTCACGGTTCAGCGCCGCGCGACCGACAAGATGGTCGACCCGGCCGAGGTCCCGGCGTTCCAGGAGAACGTCAAGGATACCTTGCGCCGTACCGAGGTGGAGGTGGAGCAACTGTCGGACACGAAGGACGATGACTACTACCGGAGCCACTGGACCGGCAACCTGGCCGGCACCGGCAAGACCTATGACGAATATGCCCCGGCGTATCGTTACGGCAGCGAGATGCGCCGCAGCGAGCTGTATCGCGGGCGTCCGTTCGAGGAGGTGGAGACTGACTTGCGTTCGGACTGGGCGCGTACCCATCCGGGTTCGGCGTGGGAAAGCTTCAAGGCTGCCGTACGTCATGGATGGGATCGCATGACGAGCTAAGTTTCCTCAATCTTTCGCCGCCACCGCGTCGTTCCCGCGAAGGCGGGAATCCAAGCTGAGTTTAAATATCTAGCTCAGCATGGGTTCCCGCCTACGCGGGAACGACGTTTTGGGGGGGCTTATTTTGCGAACGCTGCAGTTGCCGGCGTAATCGTCACCGCCTCCGGACGAATATTCAGCTTCATCCCGCCAATCGCCTGGTCCTCATCCAGCAGTGTCTTTGGCTTCTCCGCGTCATACTTGATCGGCGAGAACACGTCGCTGACCAGCTTGTCCTTCAATCCAGCCGCATCCTTGGTAACCATCACCACTGACAGGTTCTTGGCGGACAAGTGCTTGCGCATCGCGGCGTTGACCTCGTCGACGCTCAGCTTCGATAAGCCGTCGCGCATCAGTTTGGTGAATTCCGGGGTGCCGTACCACTTCGAATCGAGCGCGTAACCCAGGTACTGGTCTTGCGTCGCGGTCATGACGAACACGTTCTTCATCAGGTAGTCGCGGGTGGTTTCGAACTGCTCGCGGGTCATGCCCTGAGTGATGAACTTGTCCAGTTCGGTCAGTGCGACGCGCAAGGCGAAGTGCGCGTTGTCGGGAGCGACCGGACGGATCCAGACCTCGAACAGTTGCGCCTTGCGGCCAAGGTTCGGGTTCGGGAAGAACTGGAACATCCCGCGCGGGAAGGCTTCGATATACGCGTAGTCGCCGTAGTTCATGCCGCGCACTTCACGGATGCGCTGGTACAGGTGGGAACTCGAGGCGCGGTGCTCGCCGAGGAAGGCCTTGGCCAGCCACAGCGCAGGGAAGTCGGGATGCGAACGCGTGACAACGGTCGGCAGCCCGAACGAGATCGCCGTCGCGCGCGTGTTCTTTTCGATGATCTCCACTTCCAGCCCGTTTGGCATGCGGCCTTTCGGCTCGCCGCCGTACGACATGCCAGCACCTTGCGGCAGGGTGGCCAGCGACGCCTTCAGCGAAGCGATCTGCGCATCGGAGACATCGCCCGCGATGCCCACTTGCAGCGCACCCTGGGTGTAAGCCTGCTTGTAGAACGCCTTGACGTCGTCCAGCGTGATCGATTCGATGCCTGCCAGCGTACCCAGTACCGGGTGGCCGTACGGCGTGCCTTCGAACACATTGGCCTGCAGGCGCTCTTTGGCGAACTCTTCCTCGTTGTTGTCCTTCATGTCCACCTGCAGCGCGTTCTTCTGCGCATCCTTCAGGCGGCGGAAGTCTTCCTCGCGGAAGCCCGGCGACATCAGCAGGGGCAGGGCGACGTCGGCATACCGGGTCCAGTTGTCCTTGTGGATCGAGCCGGTGAAGGTGGTCATTTCCTTGTCGACCTGCTCGCTGAAGCTGCCCGCCATCGGGAACAGGGCCTTGGTCACTTCGTCGATCTTGCGCTGGCTCGAACCGGCCGACGCGACCATCGCCGCGGTCAGTGCGGCCAGGCCTTCCTTGCCCTTCGGATCATGCGCCGAGCCGGCGGTGAACAGCAGCTTGAAGCGGATCTGCGGCAACGCCGACTTCTGCACCAGCACGTCGAATTTGGGGTCGGCCAGTTGCGCGGCGAACTGGTCGAGCTTCGGCAGGGCCGCCATCGCGGCCGGCATCGGCTGGTGCGACAGGGTGGTGACGATCATGCCGTCGTCGACCAGGTATTTGCGCGCGGCCGCTTGCAGGTCGGCCGGGGTCAGCGAATCGACCAGGCGGTAGTAGCGGTTGAGCGTGCCGTACGAGCGGCTGAAGTGGACGTACGATGCCAGCGTGCTGGCGATCTGCTCGGTGTTGTCGAGCGAACGTACCAGGCCGTATTTCTGCGCCGACTTGGCGTCGGCCAGTTCGCTTGCCGATACCGGCGTGGTGCGCAGCTGCGCGACCGTCTGCATGATGGCGTCGCGTACGTACACGGCGTCTTCGGGCTTCTTGACGCGCGCGGCGATGGTGGCCAGGTTGGCGTCGACGCGGTTCGGGCTGTAGTCGAACAGCTGGTCGACCTTCTGCTCATCCTGCACCAGGCGCTTGTACAGCGGCGAAGTGCGGCCGAACGACAGCGACAGCAATGTCGACAGCGCTGCCTGGTCCTTGGCCCTGTCGGAGAACGCCGGCGCACGGAAGGCGACGGTGACGAACGGCAGGGTCGGGCTGGTCCACGGCACGTGCTTGTAGATGGCGCCGCGCGGCGCTGGCTCGGCCGGTACTTCGGCCTTGTAGGTGCCGCGCTGCCATTTTGCCCAGTATTTTTCGACCAGCGCGATGGTCTTCTTCGGATCGACGTCGCCGGCGATGATCAGCGCGGTGCGTTCCGGACGGTACCAGCGGTCGAAGAACACCTTCGAGTACGCGTACTGGTTCGGCATGTCCTCGATGTCCTTCAGGAAGCCCATCGTGGTGTGCTTGTAGGTATGCGTGGTGAAGGCGGCGTCGCGCTGCACTTCGATCAGCTTGGAGATTGGGTTGGCGCTGTTCTTGTTGTACTCGCCCAGCACGGCGCGCGATTCGGTCTTGAACGGGCCTTCCTCGTACTCCAGGTTCTGGAAACGGTCGGCCTCGACCTTCAGGATGGTCTCGAGGTCTTCCTTGGCGAAGGTGGTGTAGTAGTTGGTCAGGTCGTCGCTGGTGTAGGCGTTCTGGCGCGCACCGGAGCGGGTGATGACTTCCTGGTACTTCTCAGGCGGATAGGCCTTGGTGCCGCGGAACATCATGTGTTCGAAGAAGTGGGCAAAACCCGACTTGCCCGGTTCGATCTCGTTGCGTGAGCCGGCCTGCACCGGGATGTGTACCGACACCAGGTTCGGGAATCCGGTCGGCACGACGATGACCTTCAGGCCGTTCGGCAAGGTCTTCTCGGTCGCGGTGAACGGCAGCACGTCGCCAGGGGCCGGCGTGCTCTTCGGCGCTGCGGCGGCGAGTACGGGAAGGCCGAGCGCGAGCAAGGTTATCGGGATGAGTTTTGACACACTGCCTCCTTGAGTAACTGACAAGGCGGCAAGGATAATTTAATCGTTAGATAAAGAACAGGAAAAAATCGGGCGGCGTGGCAAACGCCCGAATCGCGCAAGGACTGCGCGCACGCGAGGACAGGCTTTCAAACAGTTTCGGTGGCGGGGAGGCTGATGCGGTTGCGGCCCATGTGCTTGGCGCGGTAGAGGGCCGCGTCGGCGATCGCAACCAGCTGGGAAGCGTCGGCGTCGCTGGACGCCAGCGCCGTGGCGGCGCCGATGCTGACGGTGACCCTTCCGTCGCGGGCGAACCGGTTGGGCAGGCGCAGCTGCTCGACCCTGGCGCGGATGCGCTCTGCGACGATGGCGGCGCCCTTGAGCGACTGGTTCGGCAGGATCACGGCAAACTCCTCGCCGCCGTAGCGGGCAACCAGGTCGTTGGCGCGCATTTCCGAGGCCACCGCAACGGCGATGCGCTTCAGGCATTCATCGCCGCCGAGGTGTCCATTGGCGTCGTTGTAGGCCTTGAAGTTGTCAACGTCGACCATCAGCAGCGAAAGTGGCTGCTTCTGCCGCGTTGCCCGTGCCCACTCGGCGTGCAGGGTGTCGTCGAAGCAGCGCCGGTTTGCCAGGCCGGTGAGGCCGTCGCGGGTGGCCAGCTGTTCCAGCGCGATCTGGGCCTGCTTTTCGTCCGTCATGTCGCGCAAGGTTTCGACCACGGCGATCAGGGTATTGTTGTCGTCGAAAACCGGGCTGGCGTCGGCGGCCAGGTAGCGGCGTCCGGCGCGCGGCATGTCGCACCAGCTTTCGGCGCAAATCTGGGCGCCGGCGGGTGCCTCGGACGGTACCGAACCGTACAGCTGGCGCACTTCGCCGGGGCGGTTCTGGATGACCAGGTCGGCCAGCGTGGGACGCTGTTCCGGATAAAAGCTGCGCCAGTGGTCGCTGGTGCCGAGCACCTCTTCGGCCGGGACGCCGGTCAGGCGTTCGCAGGCGCGGTTCCAGATAATCACGCGCCGGTCGGTGTCCAGCACGAAGGCCGGTACCGCCAGCATTTCCATCAGCTTGTTGGCGAACATCCGCTCCGGTTTTCCGCTGCTGTCGTTCAGGCATTGAATGGTAGATGCGCTCATCATGTGCCGTTCCCTGTTTTTAAAAACTGGCTGCCGTTGGGCAAGTAATTGACTGCCTGCAAGTCTTGATTTTCCTACCGGAACTAATCGCCTCGCTTGATTTAGAGCAAGGCAACCGATGACGGGACTTCAGTGCACAGCGATTGGCTGGCCCAGCGGGATGATGAGAGAAAGCTGGCATCCACCACCCGGCTTGCTGTCGATGGCAAACGATCCACCGAGCGCGGCAACGCGGTCGCGGATGCCGTCCAGTCCGCATCCCTGGGCCGCATCCGCGGCCGCGAGGCCGATTCCGTTGTCCCGGATTGTCAGGTTGAGCTGGCCGTCGTCGCGGGTCAGCGCCACCCGCACATCGGTCGCCTGGGAGTGGCGCGCCACGTTCGACAGCGACTCTTGCAGGATGCGGAACAGCATCGCATCGAAGGCCTTGTCGGTGTCGAAGGCGGCCGGGTCCGCGGTGAAATGGTGGCGAATGCCGTTCAGCCGGGTGAATTCGCTGAGCTGGCATTCCATCGCGTAGCGCAGTCCAGCGTCCAGGGCCAGCGGGCGCAGGTCATTGATAATTCCGCGCAGTGACTTGATCGCCAGGTCGAGATTGCGGATCATGACATCAATACGGGCGTTCAGTTGCGGGCTGGCGGCGCGCGTGGCGTGCTGCAGCAATGTCAGTTCGATCTTCAGCGCCATCAGGTTCTGTCCAAGGTCGTCGTGGATGTCGCGCGCGATGCGGCGCCGTTCGGTGTCGCGCACGCCTTCCTGCTGCTCGACCAGCCGGCACAGTACCTTGTGCGTTTCGGCCAGGGCGCGCTCGGCAAGCGCGCGTGCATGGCGCTCGACTCCGAGCTGGGCCTGGGCGTCGCACAGGCGGTCGTCGGAGCGCAGGTGATGGCGCAGCAGGGTGTGGAATCCCCATCCGATCACCAGCAGCCAGATGGTGGCCAGCAACAGGCCAGGCGTCGGGGTTGCCCAGTCGGCAGGGGCGAATGCGAGGCAAGGCGCGCTCGTGACGCCAAGGACAAGGGCGGCGGATAGGGAACGGGGGGCGCGTTTCATGGCATCCTTCCTGCGGGGCTGAATCGACCTATGTCAAGGTACAGTGGGCCGCAGTTGAGCTCCTTGTGCGCGATCAAAAACTTGCGCAGCGGGAAGAAATCATGCCGGCCACATGATTGCGGGGTTTACTCGGTTTCGGCCGGGTCGCGGTATAATGGAAGGTTGACGATTGAGGCAATTCCCCGTGACTTACAGCATTAAAGAGATTTTCTACACCCTGCAAGGCGAAGGCGCGCACGCCGGACGCCCGGCCGTGTTCTGCCGTTTTTCCGGCTGCAACCTGTGGACCGGCCGCGAGATCGACCGCGCGACTGCCGTTTGCCAGTTCTGCGATACCGACTTTGTCGGCACCGACGGCGAACTGGGTGGGAAATTCCCGACGGCGGCGGAACTCGCCGCGCGCATCGACAGCCTGTGGCCGTCCACGCACCGCGCCAGTAAATATGTCGTGTTTACCGGCGGCGAGCCCTTGCTCCAGCTCGACGCGGCCCTGATCGACGCCATGCACGCGGCCGGCTTCATGATCGCCATCGAAACCAACGGCACCTTGCCGGTGCCGCCTGGCGTAGACTGGATTTGCGTCAGCCCGAAGATGGGCTCGAAGCTGGTGGTGGGGAAGGGCAATGAGATCAAGGTCGTCATCCCGCAGGCCAACCAGGACCTCGGCGCCTACGAACAGCTCGATTTCGAGAACTTTTTCGTGCAGCCGATGGATGGCCCGCTGGCCGAATTCAATACCCGTCTCGCCATCGAGACCTGCAAGCGCAATCCCAAGTGGAAATTGAGCCTGCAAACCCATAAACTCCTCCAGATACCCTGAACGCATGCTGACCATTACCCGCAAGCTCGAATTCGATGCCGGACACCGGATTCCCGACCATAAAAGCCAGTGCCGCAACCTGCATGGCCACCGCTACACGCTGGAAATTACCCTGACCGGCGCCGTGATCGAAGTCGAAGGCAACTCCGACAACGGCATGATCATGGACTTCTCCGACATCAAGGCGCTGGCCAAGGAGCATCTGGTCGACGTCTGGGACCACGCCTTCATCGTCTACGAAAAGGATGACAAGGTGCGCGAATTCCTGGCCAGCCTGCCGGGCCACAAGACCGTCGTCATCGACCGCATTCCGACCGTCGAGAACCTGGCGCAGGTCGCGTTCGCCATCCTGAAGGCTGCCTACAAGGACCGTTACGGTACCGGCCTGCACCTGCACAAGCTGGTGCTGCACGAAACCCCTAACTGCTGGGCAGAAATTACCGATGCCTGATCGCGACTTCATGCAGCTGGCGCTGGACCAGGCCCGGCACGCGTGGGCGCTGGGCGAAGTGCCGGTCGGCGCGGTGGTGGTCAAGGACGGCGAAGTCATCGCCGTCGGCTACAACCAGCCGATCGGGCGGCATGACCCGACCGCGCACGCCGAAATCGTGGCCCTGCGCGCGGCCGCCGAGAAGATCGGCAACTACCGGCTGCCCGGTTGCGAGCTGTATGTGACGCTGGAGCCGTGCGTGATGTGTTCCGGCGCCATGATGCATGCCCGCCTGGCGCGCGTGGTGTACGCAGCACAAGATCCGAAGACGGGAGCGGCCGGCTCGGTCGTCAACCTCTTTGCGCAAGAACAGTTGAACCACCACACCGAAGTGCTGGGCGGCGTCATGGCGGATGAAGCCAGCGCGATGCTCAGGGGCTTCTTCGCCGAGCGCCGCAACGCGGCCCGCCGCATCGCCGCGCCGGAATAAGCGCCGGCGCCGCCTTGGCGCCGCTCATGAAAAAAGGGTGCCGCGCGCACACCCTGGCCACGCAAAAATGGTATGCTAAACCAGGACAATTCAGCGCGACCGACACCATGCCTACCTTGAAGTCGAACGGCATCCGACTCGCCTATGAAACCGCAGGGGACCCGAAAGACGTCCCGATCCTGCTGATCATGGGCCTCGGCATGCAACTGATTGCCTGGCCCGACGACTTCGTCGAGGGGCTGGTCGACCAGGGCTTCTACGTCATCCGCTTCGACAACCGCGACTGCGGGGAGTCCACCAAGTTCGATCACGCCGGCACCCCGAATCTCTGGCTTACCTACCTCAAGTCGCTGGTGCACTGGCCGATCAGGGCCGCGTACACGCTCGACGACATGGCGGAGGACGCGCGCGGCGTCTTGCGCGCGCTGGGCGTCGCCAAGGCGCACGTGGTGGGCGCTTCGATGGGCGGGATGATCGCGCAGATCATGGCGGCCAAGTACCCTGAGCGCATACTCAGCCTGACCGCGATCATGTCCAGCAGCGGCCGTCGCGGACTGCCGGGACCGACGCGCGAGGCGCGCGCCGTGCTGATGCGGCGTCCGCGCAATGCGCGCGATATGGAAAGCATCATCGAGCACACCGCAAACATCTACCGCGTGATCGGCAGCCCGGCGTACCCGACCCCGGAGAGGCATCTGCGCGCTAACATCGCGCGCGCCATGCGCCGCAACGTCAGTGGCGCCGGCGTGGCGCGCCAGATGGTGGCGGTCGCCGCGGCCGGCGACCTGAGTCCGCGGCTCGGGGGCATTAGCGTGCCCACGCTGGTGATCCACGGTGCGGCCGACCCGCTGGTCCCGGTCGCCTGCGGCATCGACGTCGCCCGCCGCATCGCCGGTTCGCGGCTTGAGATCATCGAGGGTATGGGACACGATCTGCCCGACCAGCTGATCGAACGGCTGCTCGCCTTGATCGACGCGCACGCGCACGGTAAGATGGAAGCCGACCCAACACCACGGCTTTTCGAAAAACAGTGATCACATCAAAACCAGGCATCGGCATCGTCGCGCCCAGCGGATACACCCTCGACGACGCTGCGGTCCAGCGCGGCATCAAACTGCTTGAGGCGCGCGGCCACGTCGTCCACAACTACTTCGACACGGCCAAGGTATTCCAGCGTTTCGGCGGCACCGATGAGGCGCGCCTTGCGCAGCTGCAGGCCGCGGCGTGCGACCCGGACATCGACGTCGTGATCGCCCTGCGCGGCCAGTACGGGCTCACGCGCCTGCTGCCGCGCATCGACTTCGACACCATGGCCGCCAGCGGCAAGATATTCGTCGGCTTCTCCGACTTCACCGCTTTCCAGATGGGCTTGATGGCGAAGACGGGCGCGAAGAGCTATGCGGGCCCGATGCTGTACGCGGACTTTGGCGCCATCGAACCGGTCGACTTCACGCTCGACGACTTCTGGAAGTGCCTGGCCGGGCCAACGCACAGGATCGACGTCACGGCCGCAGGCAATCCATCGGTTGATGCGAGCGGCACGATCTGGGGCGGCAACCTGGCGATGGTGATGTCGGTGCTCGGCACCAGCTACTTCCCGAGTATCGACGACGGCATCCTGTTCTTCGAGGACGTCAACGAACATCCATACCGCGTCGAGCGCATGCTGCTGCAACTGCTGCATGCCGGCGTCATCGAACGCCAGACGGCGATCGTGCTGGGCGATTTCTCGTCGTACGGGATCACCCCCGCCGACAACGGCTACAACTTCGAGGTGATGGTCGACTACCTGCGCCGCGTGATGCCGGTGCCCGTATTGACCGGGCTGCCGTTCGGGCACGGCCGCACGCGTGTGACGATTCCGTTTGGCGCGCAGGCGCGGCTCGTTTCGCACGATGCCGGCTTCACGCTGACCATGAGCGACTACCCGACGGTAGCGCATGGCTGAACCGCTGCCGGCGCAGAGCTTTTACCAGGCTACGTCGGCAGGCGATTCATATCCATCACTTGAAGGGGGCGTCGAGACGGCGGTCTGCATCATCGGCGGCGGCTTCGCAGGACTGGCGACCGCGCTGTCGCTGGCCGAACGCGGCGAGACCAACATCGTGCTGCTTGAGGGCGAGACGATCGGACATGGCGCCTCCGGCCGCAATGGCGGCTTTGTGTTCGGCGGTTTCTCGCTGGGCGAACGCGCCTTGCTTGGCAGTGCGGGCGACGAGGCCGGAAGGGCGCTGTACCGGCTAACCCTCGCCGCCGTCGAACAGATCCGCGACCGAATTCAGCGCTACGCCATCGACTGCGACGCGCGCTACGAAGGCGTCATCCTTGCCAACTGGTTCGACGACGACCGCATCCTCGATGAACAGCAGCGCTTCATGGTGGACCGCCTCGGCGTCGAATGGCAGCGCATCAGCCGCGCCGGCCTGGCGGACCAGCTGCGCACGCAGCGTTACTTCGGCGGGCTGTTCGAACCCTCCGCATTCCACTTTCATCCGCTGAAGTATGCGCAGGGCCTGGCGCGCGTGCTGGCCGCGCAAGGCGTCGCGGTGCATGAGCGAAGCCGGGTCACGCGCATTTCACCGGACGGCCACGGCTGGCTGGTGCAAACCGCTGGCGGCCAGGTGCGCGCAAAGGACGTCGTGGTCTGCTGCGGCGGCTACATCGAACGACTGTATCCGCGCCTTGGCGGTGCGGTCCTGCCTATTGCCACATATGTGATGGCGACCGAGCCGCTCGGCGATCGCCTGCAGGAATCGGTGCGCACCGGCGCTGCCGTCTACGACACGCGCTTCGCGTTCGACTACTACCGGCCATTGGCCGATACGCGGCTTCTGTGGGGCGGCCGCATCGCGATACGCGACCGCGGCCAGGCCGAGGTCGCGCGGCTGCTTCAGCAGGATATGGTCAAGGTCTATCCGCAACTGGCGGGGACGCGGGTCGATTACGCCTGGAGCGGCATGATGAGCTACGGCCGCCACCGCATGCCGCAGGTCGGGCGCCTGCCTGAAGGACTCTGGTACGGCATGGGTTTCGGCGGTCACGGTGTGGGCCCGACCACCCTGGCAGGGGAGCTGCTTGCGGCAGCGCTGCGCGGAGACGGCAGCGTGCTGGCGAGCTTCAGTGCATGGGGATTGCCGCACGCGGGCGGTCCCGCAGGCCTGTTCGCGGCGCAACTCACCTACTGGTACTACGAACTGCGCGACTGGATGCGCCAATAGTGGCTGCGCCTTCGTCAACAAGATCGGCGCGCATCGACGCGCTGCGCGGGCTTGCCGTGTTCGGCATCCTGCTGATTAATGTATGGGGATTCGTCTACGGCTATACCGCACTGCGCTACGGGGTCATCGACGCCTCGGCGACCAGCGCCGACCGCCTCGCGGTTTTCTTCGCTGCGGCGTTCGCTGAGCAGAAGTTCTATCCGATCTTTGCATTCCTGTTCGGCGCCGGATTCTCGCTCCAGATGCGGTCATTGGCGGAGAAGTCGGGCATGGACGATGCGCGCGCGATCTACCTGCGCAGGCTGAAATGGCTGCTGGTGGTGGGCCTGCTGCACGGTACCTTGCTGTGGTTCGGCGACATTCTGGCTGCGTATGCGCTGACAGGATTCTGGCTGCTGCGCCACGCGGGAGAATCGTGGCCCGAACTGCGCCGGTCGCTAAGACTGGCCGTTATCGTCAACGTGGGCGTTTTGCTGCTGACGGCGATCATCATGGCGACGATTGCCACCATGGCGGATTACGGCGCGGAGACCGCAGATGAAGCGCTGCTTGCGAACGACATTTATACGCATGGCCGGTGGATGGAGGTCACGAAAGCGAGGATCGGGGACTTCGGCATGAACATCGGCGGCTTCTGGCTATTCGTGCCGCGCATCGCGCTGCTGTTCCTGCTCGGTGTGACAGCGGTGCAGCTGGGATGGCTGACGCACCCCGAACGCCATCGCGCGCTGTGGCGCCGCATCCTGCTTGTTGGCGCCTTCATTGCGCTGCCGCTGAACGTGTGGTGGGGATATGAGGCGCTTGGCTGGGCGCTGGAGCCGGAGACGTCATCACGCTTGGTGCATATGGCCTCGTTCCTGCTCGAACTCGCGGGGCCTGCGCTGGCTGCGGCTTATGTCGCACTGTTCATGCTGGCTGGCGAGCGTGTGATGAACGTCCTGGCTGCATGGCTCGCGCCTGTCGGGCGGATGGCGCTGACCAACTACCTGGTGCAGTCGGTGGCGTGCGGTTTGCTGTTGCAGGCTTACGGGCTGGGACTTGGTGCGGTCCTGTCGCGCGCTCAGTTGATGCTGGTAGTCGCGGGGATCGTGCTCGCCCAGGTCGCGTTGAGCCGCTGGTGGCTGTCCGGTCACGACCAGGGGCCTGTAGAAGCGCTGTGGCGACGATATACCTACCGGCGGTAAGGCGGCGCGGTATACTTGCCTCTTTTCGCCAGGATTCAAGATGACCGCCTTACCACCATGCCCGAAGTGCAATTCCGAATTCACCTACGAAGACGGCACCCAGCTGGTCTGCCCGGAATGCGGCAATGAGTGGACGGCGCAGGCTGCCGGTGCGCAGGAAGAGGGCGCCAGGGTCTACCGCGACGCATCCGGCACCGTGCTGCAGGACGGCGACACCGTCACCGTCATCAAGGACCTGAAGCTCAAAGGCTCGGGCGGCACCGTCAAGATGGGCACCAAGGTCAAGAACATCCGCCTGGTCGACAGCGACCACGATATCGACTGCAAGATCGACGGTTTCGGCGCGATGAGCCTGAAGACGGAGTTCGTCAGGAAGGTGTGACGCCTAAGCGGCGAAGCTGCGCTGCCTGGTAAGCGCCGAAGACATCGTTGAACAGGCAGCGGATCAGCGGATCGTCGACGCTCTCCGCCGAGTCGATCTCCTCGTCGATGTCTGCGTCGAAAACCGTGTCGTTGATCCGCATGTACATCGACGTCAGCGCCTCACCTTGGGTCAGGGCGGTGTGGAGTTTCGAGGCGGGGACCTCCGTCGTCCACCCGAGCGGGGCGGCGGCGCCGTCGAGCAGCGCGATGCTGTCGCCTTCAACGCGGTAGTGGAAATCCGTTCTCGCTCCCGCTTTGTCGTAGATCGACAGCCGCCAAATGCGCGGCTTTTCGAAGAAACTATCTTCCGGCAGTTCCATCGTTTCGTACTTCTCAAGCAAGCCTGTTCGGCAATAGTCAAGCACCAACCTCGCTTCGTCAGGCGTCAGGGCATGGAAGTGGGCCGCTATCTCAGCGGTATGCGGAGGCTGGACAGTGCTGTCGTAGCGATAGTCGACGTCCTGCTCGCCGACGGGCAGCACCCAGGGCAGCGATTCAGCCGCTTGAAGCGAGTTCTGGTCCAGCACCACCGATACCGACGGGTTCAGCCGGACGACGCTGGCGCCGGGGAGGGCGCGCTCGATCTCAAGCTGGAACCGGGCGTAGGTGATCGGGAAAAACCTGTGCCGATACCACGACCACGGTTCCTGGGTGAACTGGCACGAACTCGGCACGACAAAGCGTGGATTGAGCACCTTCAGCTGGTCGAGCCATTCTGTCGGCAGCTCCGGCGAGGCGGCGTCCGCCCGCGATGGCGCGAGCACTTCAATCTCGCGCATCGTTTGAAACGGCCACAGCACCATATCCCAGGGAGATTCGTTCGCCAGATCGGCAAGCGCGACCGGGGAAATCCACGAGTCGACGACATTTAGTACGTTCATGCCGCCGGCCCTGACCTGGAACATCGAGTCGACATCCGAGTCCAACGCCTCGCGCGGGATCACCTCAAACGGGCCTACCGTTACCGCGAGATTCGTTTCCAGCTTGTGCAGATTGACGAAACCCAATGCCTTGACCATGTCGAACAGCTCGTCGAAGAGGCAATACATGTGAATCTGCGTGGACCGGTCGAGCAGGTCGAGGCTTTCGAGCGAGCAGTGATCGTCGTGGAAGTGAGAAATGAAAACGGCGTCGAAGCGCTCCTGCCGGATCTGCTCGTGATCGAACCGCACGTCCGGGAATGCATGGCAGTTTTTGCTGAACGGATTCTCGAAAATCGGGTCGAAGGCGATCCGTGTTCCGTCGCACTCGAAGACGTAACCGGCGTGGAGGATCCTCGAGATTCTTAGGGACATGGCTTCAGGCGAAAGTGGGGGCGCACAAGGAGCGAGATTATCGCATGCGGGTCAAGTTCCATAAGTCGTACCGTTTTTCTGACCTTTTTCATAAGTTTTACATATGAATCGGCCCGCCCGCCGCAGGGGGAGGCTGCACAATGGTAAAATACGCGGTTAATCAAATCATCGCATGCAAGGGCTTTACCAGTGCTATCTACAGCTAATATCACAATGCAATTCGGCGCCAAGCCGCTGTTCGAAAACATCTCCGTCAAGTTCGGCGATGGCAACCGCTACGGCCTGATCGGCGCAAACGGTTGCGGCAAGTCGACGTTCATGAAAATCCTCGGTGGCGACCTCGAACCGTCGGGCGGCAATGTCATGCTCGACACCAACGAGCGCCTGGGCAAGCTGCGCCAGGACCAGTTCGCCTATGAAGACAAGCGCGTCCTCGACGTGGTAATGATGGGCCACACCGAGCTCTGGAACGCGATCAGCGAACGCGACGCGATCTACGCGAACCCGGAAGCGACCGACGACGACTACATGCACGCGGCCGAACTGGAAGCGAAAGTCGCCGAGTACGACGGCTACTCGGCCGAAGCGCGCGCCGGCGAACTGCTGCTGGGCGCGGGCGTGTCGATCGACCAGCACCAGGGCCCGATGAGCAACGTGGCGCCCGGCTGGAAGCTGCGCGTGCTGCTGGCGCAGGCGCTGTTCTCGAACCCGGACATCCTGCTGCTCGACGAACCGACCAACAACCTGGACATCGATACGATTCGCTGGCTCGAAGACGTGCTTAACCAGCGCAACTCGACCATGATCATCATTTCGCACGATCGTCACTTCCTGAACCAGGTCTGCACCCACGTCGCCGACATGGACTACGGCACCCTGAAGGTCTACCCGGGTAACTACGACGAGTACATGCTGGCGTCGACGCAAGCGCGCAACCAGCTGCTGTCGAACAATGCCAAGGCCAAGGAAAAGGTCGCGGAACTGCAGGACTTCGTGCGCCGCTTCTCGGCTAATAAATCCAAGGCGCGCCAGGCGACTTCGCGCGCCAAGCAGATCGACAAGATCAAGGTCGAGGACCTCAAACCGTCCTCGCGCGCTTATCCATTCGTTCGCTTCGAAGGCGAGAAGAAGCTGCACCGCCTTGCGGTGGAAGCGGAAAACATCTCGAAGAAGTACGACGAACAGCTGTTCAAGAATTTCAGCATCATGGTTGAAGCGGGCGAGCGCATCGCGATCATCGGCCCTAACGGCGCCGGTAAGACCACCTTGCTGCGTTCGATCTGCGGCGAGATGTGCGGCATGGCGACCGATACCGGACGCATCAAGTGGGCCGAGAATGCGAACGTCGGCTACATGCCGCAGGATCCGACCGAAGAATTCATGGACGACCTGACCCTGACCGACTGGATGGGCCGCTGGACCAAAGAAGGCGACGACGACCAGGCCGTGCGCTCGATCCTGGGCCGCCTGCTGTTCGGCGGCGACGAGGTGAAGAAGTCGGTCAAGGTGCTGTCGGGTGGCGAGAAGGGCCGCATGATGTACGGTAAGCTGATGCTGGGCCGTCACAACGTCATGATGCTCGACGAGCCGACCAACCACATGGACATGGAATCGATCGAGTCGCTCAACATCGCACTGGATAAATACGCAGGCACCCTCATCTTCGTATCGCACGACCGCGAATTCGTGTCGTCGCTGGCCAACCGCGTCCTGGAAATCAAGGACGGGCAGATCATCGACTTCCGCGGCAACTACGAAGACTACCTGCAAAGCCAGGGTATTAACTAAGCCGCGCCTTCTGGCCTAACATTGATGGGGTTATCACCATGAGAGTCCTTCCGATCAAGACCGTCGAGTATGACCATCCGCAGGGTGGCCTGAGCTGCACCGCGCAGGCTTGGGCACGTGCGCCCGCGACGCCTTCGCCAGAAGAGAAGGCCGCGCTCAAGGAGCGCATCCGCAAGCTGCTGAAGGAGCGCGAGGCCGTGCTGGTCGCGCACTACTACGTTGATGGCGACCTCCAGGACCTGGCCGAAGAAACAGGCGGCTGCGTGTCCGATTCGCTGGAGATGGCGCGCTTCGGCCGCGATCATCCGGCCAAGACGCTGGTTGTCGCTGGCGTGCGCTTCATGGGCGAGACGGCGAAAATCCTGAGCCCTGAAAAGACCATCCTGATGCCGGACCTGGACGCGACCTGTTCGCTCGACCTGGGCTGCCCGGCCGACGAATTCGCGGCCTTCTGCGACCAGCATCCCGATCGCACCGTGGTCGTGTACGCGAACACCAGCGCGGCCGTGAAGGCGCGCGCCGACTGGATGGTGACGTCCTCGATCGGCCTCGATATCGTGGCCCACCTGCACGCGCAGGGCAAGAAGATACTGTGGGCGCCTGACAAGCACCTCGGCGGCTATATCCAGAAGAAGACCGGTGCGGACATGCTGCTGTGGCAGGGTTCGTGCATCGTCCACGACGAATTCAAAGGCGTCGAACTTGAGCTGCTGAAGGCCGAACATCCCAACGCCAAGGTGCTTGTGCATCCTGAATCGCCGGCCAGCGTGGTGGCGATGGCGGACGTCGTCGGTTCGACGACGCAGCTGATCAACGCGGCGCAGACGCTGGACGCGAGCGAATTCATCGTCGCTACCGACAACGGCATCCTGCACAAGATGCGGATGGCGGCGCCCGGCAAACACTTCATCGAAGCGCCGACCGCTGGCAACAGCGCGACGTGCAAGAGCTGCGCGCATTGCCCATGGATGGCGATGAACGGCCTGCAGAACCTGGCCGACGTGCTCGAAAGCGGCAAAAACGAGATCTTCGTCGACCCTGAAATCGGCAAGCAGGCGGTGCGCGCAATCGACCGCATGCTCGACTTCGCGGCAGCGAAAAAGGCCAAGGCGCTGCCGACCGGCGACCTGGCGACCGAATCCACACTGTTCTCCGGAGTTGGCCCTGCATGACGACCTTGCGTAATCCGTACGACCAATTTGACGAGAACCTGCAGGCGTCGTTCGAGCAGAACCTGCTGGCGGCACTGCTGGAAGACGTCGGTGCCGGGGACCTGACCGGAAAGCTGGTGCCTGACGATCAGCGCGTGCGCGCGCGCGTGATCGTCCGCGAAGATGCAGTGCTGTGCGGCGCGCCGTGGTTCGAAGGCGTGATGGTCGCGCTGGACCAGTCGATCGAGATCGACTGGCAGTATGCCGAAGGCGACATGATGACGGCGAACAGCGTCGTCTGCACCATCGAAGGGCCGCCGCGCGCTTTGCTGACGGCGGAGCGCAGCGCGTTGAACTTCCTTCAAATGATGTCCGGCGTCGCGAGCGCGACGCGCAAGTACGTCAAGCTGATCGAAGGCACCAACGCAGCGATCCTCGATACGCGCAAGACCTTGCCCGGTCTGCGCCAGGCGCAGAAGTATGCGGTGCGTGTCGGCGGGGGCAAGAACCAGCGCATGGCGCTGTATGACGGCATCCTGATCAAGGAAAATCATATCGCTGCTGCTGGCGGCGTGCGTCCGGCGCTGGCTGCCGCGCAGGCGCTCGATGCTGGCGTGTCGATCCAGATCGAGGTCGAGAACCTGGCGCAGCTTGACGAGGCGCTGTCGGCTGGCGCGGTGTCGGTGTTGCTGGATAATTTTGACTTGCAGATGATGCGTGATGCGGTGAAGCTGAATGCAGGCCGTGCGCTGCTTGAGGCATCGGGCGGCGTCAATATGGACAGCGTGCGCGCGATCGCGGAGACGGGCGTCGACCGGATTTCGATCGGCAGCCTGACCAAGGATGTGCGGGCGACCGATTACTCGCTGCGTATCCTCTGATCTATGAACACTCACCTTGAGCCACGGCCTTAGTCCAGATAATCCCGCAATTGCGGCAATATCCGTTCAGCCGGCGCCTCGAGCTTGAGAGATAGCAGCTCGTCGGCGCGCGTTTTCCCCAGGTTGACGGCGGCGATTGGCTTCCCCGCGGCGGCGGCCATCCGGCAGAAACGGTAGCCGGAAAATACCATCAGCGACGATCCGACCACGAGTAGCGCATCCGCGTCGTCCATCAGGGCGAGCGCGCGGCGGCTGCGCTCCGCTGGCACGCCGTCGCCGAAAAACACGACATCTGGCTTCAGCATGCCGCCGCAGTGTACGCAGAACGGTTCGTGGAAGCTTGCCGGCGCTTCCGGTTCGAGCTGCGCGTCGCCATCGGGCAGCGGCCTTGCCGTCGCGCCGAGCATGGCCGGATTGGCCTCGTCGAGCAGGCCCTGGACGAACGCGCGGGTGTAGCGCGCGTGGCAGTCGAGACACACTACCGAATGGATGTTACCGTGCAGCTCAAGCACGCCGGTGCTGCCCGCACGCTGGTGCAGGCCATCGACATTCTGGGTCATCAAGGCGCCGATGGCGCCGTTCGCCGCGAGATCCGCTAGCGCGCGGTGGCCTGCATTCGGCTCGGCGCGCGCCAGCGTCGGGTAACCGACCATGCTGCGCGCCCAATAACGTCGCCGTGTGGCCTCAAACTTGCGGAATTCGGGACCCTGCACTGGCGTTGGGCCACGCCGCGTGCCGTCCTTGTCGCGGTAATCCGGGATGCCGGAGCCAGTGCTGATGCCGGCGCCGGTCAGCACCAGTACCCGGCGATGGCCCGTCAGGAAGTGGGCCAGATGGTCGATCGTCAGGTCGTCGGCCATGGCTGAATTGCGTTAGCGGCGCGCCGACACCACGATGCCGCCGACGATAAGGGCAAACGCGGCGACGTGGAACAGGTGCGGCGTCTCGCCCAGCATGGCCGCGGACAGCACGGCGGTGAACAGCGGGGTGAGGTTGACAAAGAAAGCGGCGATGCTCGGACCGGCACGCTGCACGCCCGCGTCCCAGCATTGCAGCGCGATGATCGCCGGGCCGATCGCAACGTACAACAGGCAGGCGACGAGCGGCCAGCTCCAGACAATCGGCGCGGCTCCGGCCGCATACTCCACGCCTGCGAATGCGCCCGACCACATTACGCCGTAAATGACTTGCCCAAGCAGGAAGGCGGCCCAGTTGGCGCGCAACTGCGGTGGGTCTTTCGGCTGCATCAGCAGCCAGCTGTAGAACGCCCACGCTATCGTCGCGAGGATCATGTACAAGTCGCCAGCTACAAGCCGCAGCGCGAGCAGCTGGTTCCATTCGCCGCGCGACAGCACGATCAGCACGCCGACGATCGACAGCGCCGCCCCGGCCAACTGGCGCCGGCGCGCCTTCACGCCGAAGAACAGCGAACCGACCAGCAGCATCCAGACCGGCATGCCTGACGCGACGAGGGTGACGTTGATTGGCGTGGAGGTTTGCAGTGCGAGGTACTGAAGGGAGTTGTACAGGCCGATGCCGAGCAGGCCAAGCATCGAGAAACGGCGCCAGTTGGCGAGCAGTCCCGAACCTTCGCGCAAAGCCATGCGGCCGAGCGGCAGCAGGATCGCCAGTGCAATCGCCCAGCGCAGCAGATTAAGCGTCATCGGGGGCACCGCGTCGCGGACCAGGCGCCCGACGATGGCGTTACCCGCCCAGAGCAGCGGCGGGATCGTCAGCAAGGCCGCCGTTGAGGGTGTCAGTTTGTGGTTCATGTGTGCTGGCCGGTGTGCTGGCCGGTGTGCCGGCCTTGTCAGTCTATCGTCGCGGCGGCGTCAGCACGCTTGGCAGCGCCTTCGGCAGCGTGTCCGGGTAGTCGCGGCTGAAATGCAGGCCGCGGCTTTCACGCCGGGTCAGCGCGCTGTTGACGATCAGCTCCGCCACGTCGACCAGGTTGCGCAGTTCGAGCAGGTCGGGCGTGATGCGGAAGTTGCGGTAGTACTCGTCGATTTCTTCCTTGAGCAGCGCGATGCGGTGCTGCGCGCGCTGCAGCCGCTTGGTGGTACGCACGATGCCGACGTAGTTCCACATGAAGCGGCGCAGTTCGTCCCAGTTGTGGGCGATGACCACTTCTTCGTCGGCGTTGGTGACGCGGCTTTCGTCCCACGCGGGCAGCGATGGCGTCTCCAGCGCGGCCAGCGCGGCGATCTCCATCGCGCACGATCGCCCGATTACCAGGCATTCCAGCAGCGAGTTGCTGGCCAGGCGGTTGGCGCCATGCAGGCCGGTGCAGGCGGTTTCGCCTACCGCATACAGTCCCGGGATATCGGTGCGGCCTGCCAGGTCGGTGACGATGCCGCCGCAGGTGAAGTGCACGGCAGGTACCACCGGGATCGGCTCCTTGGTGATGTCGATCCCAAGTTCGAGGCAGCGCGCGTAGATGGTCGGGAAGTGCTCGACCAAAAAGTCGGCGGGCAGGTGGCTGATGTCGAGGTTGACGTAGTCAAGCCCGCGCTTTTTCATTTCGAAGTCGATCGCGCGCGCCACCACGTCGCGCGGAGCCAGTTCGCCGCGCTGGTCGTGCATCGGCATGAAGCGCGTACCGGCAGCGGCGCCGGCTTCCGGCGGCAGCAGCAGGCGTCCGCCTTCACCGCGGATCGCCTCGGTGATCAGGAAGGACTTGGCGAACGGGTGGTACAGGCAGGTCGGGTGGAACTGGATGAACTCCATGTTCGACACCCGGCAGCCGGCGCGCCACGCCATCGCGATGCCGTCGCCGGTCGCGGTGTCGGGGTTGGTGGTGTACAGGTAGACCTTGCCGGCGCCGCCAGTCGCCAGCACCGTGTGGTCGGCCTCGAAGGTCAGCACGCGGCCGGTTTTTTCGTCTTGCACGTACAGGCCGTGGCAGCGCGGCTGGCTTGACACGGGCGCGCCTTGCGCCGCCAGCTTGCCGGAGGTGATGACGTCGATGGCGAAGTGCTGTTCGAACAGGCTGATGTTCGGATGCGCGCGCACTTTCTGTTCGAGCGTGACCTGCACCGCGTGGCCGGTGGCGTCGGCGGCATGGATGATGCGGCGCTCGCTGTGGCCGCCTTCGCGGGTCAGGTGGAATCCCATTTCCGCGGTCGGGTCGCGCGTGAACGGCACGCCCTGCGCGATCAGCCATTCGATCGCCGCGCGTCCGTGTTCGACGATGTAGCGCGTGGCCGCCTCGTCGCACAGGCCTGCGCCGGCGACCAAGGTGTCTTCAATGTGCTTCTGGTGGCTGTCGCCCGAATCGAGGACGGCGGCGATGCCGCCCTGCGCCCAGTTACTGGCGCCATCGAGCAGGGCGCGCTTGGAGATGATTGCAACTTTGCGGGTTTCGGCCAGGTGCAGGGCGACCGACAAACCGGCCAGGCCACTGCCGACGATAGCGACATCAAATTTCATGACATTGTTTGGGTTTTGTACAGAAGCATCACTATAGTCCATTTACCCGGCGCTTGCCTCGCGCCCTGTTTGGGGGGCGGTGCTTGTCCATAGTCAATGCACTAAATGCAAGATTCGGCAATGATGCAAATGCCTGCGCGCCACGTGGCAGGCGCCTTCCATTTGCCGGGAGAAGATGTGATACGGATCTTCAATCACTACGTTTCCAAAATGGCGTTCATCCTGCTGTTCCTTGAGCTGCTGATGTTGCTGGCGTCGGCCAGCGTCGCCTCGGTCCTGTGGTTTTCCGACGGCCGCGGCCACTTCCGCGCCGATAGCCTTTACCTGTCTTCGCTCACGTTCGCGCTGGTGATCATCTTCAGCATGAGCGCGCTCGGCATGTACCAGCACAGCTCGCGCGAGGGCCTGCGCACCACGCTGATTCGCATCATGCCGTCGTTCGGGCTTGGGTTCACGCTGCTGTCGGCACTGATCGCTGTGCGGCCGGACCTGTACTTCGGGCGCGGGATCAGCATCCTGGTTTTTGCGGTCGGCGCGACCGGAGTGGTGATCACGCGGCTGGTGGTGTTCAAGTCGGCGGAGTCGGCGCTGCTGGAGGCGCGCCTGCTGTTCGTCGGCGGCGGCCAGCTCGCGCATGAGTGCATCGAGCTCGCGTCGAACAAGTTCGGCTTCCATCAGTTCCACGTGATCGGCTGCGTGCCTGTAGCGGGCGAAGAAAACTGCGTGCCCGACTCCAGCCTGCTGCCGATCGGCGAATCGCTGCTGGCGATGGCGCGCAAGTACGAGGCGAGCGAAATCGTGGTCGCCGTCGCCAACCGGCGCAGCAGCGGCTTCCCGGTGCGCCAGCTGCTCGAATGCGCGCTCGGCGGGGTTCGCGTCATCGACGCCGCGACATTCTTCGAGCGCGAGGCCTGCCAGATCCGCATGGACTCGCTGCAGCCGAGCTACTTGATTTTCGGCGGCGGCTTCGACCAAAGCTTCGTACGTGCGGCCACCAAGCGTGCGTTCGACCTGGCCGCGAGCGGCTCCATTACCGCGCTGTCGCTGCCGGTGATGCTGGTTGCTGCGGCCGCCATCGTGCTGGAGGACGGCGGCCCGGTGTTCTACCGCCAGGAGCGCGTCGGTCTCGATGGCCGGGTTTTCAGCGTGCTCAAATTCCGCAGCATGCGCAAGGACGCGGAGCAGGATGGCACCCCGACCTGGGCCGCGCATGACGATCCGCGCATCACCAGGATCGGACGGATCATCCGAAAGCTGCGCATCGACGAACTGCCGCAGATGTTCAATGTCTTCCGCGGCGAGATGAGCTTCGTCGGGCCGCGTCCGGAGCGCGCCTTCTTCGTGCGTCAGCTGGAGCGCGACATCGCCTACTACGGCGTCCGGCACAGCATCAAGCCCGGCATCACGGGACTCGCGCAGGTACGCTATCAGTACGGCGCGTCGGTCGAAGACGCCATCGAGAAACTGCAGTACGACCTGTACTACGTGAAGAACAACAGCCTGTTCCTCGACCTGCTGATCCTGATCGATACCGTGCAGGTGGTCCTGTTCGGCAAAGGCAGCAGGTAGGAAGCGGCCAATCCATATTGACGGAGGACCCGATGGGCAAGACGAAGCTGCTGGTTGTCGAGGATGACGCGGGCTTGCAAAAACAGCTGCGCTGGAGTTTCGACGAGTACGAGGTAATCGTCGCCGGCGACCGCGAAACCGCGCTCGCGCAACTGCATCGGCATCAGCCGCCCATCGTGACGCTCGACCTCGGCCTGCCGCCCGATCCGGATGGCGCCAACGAGGGCCTGGCGACACTCCAGCAGATCCTCGCGCTGGCGCCGGATACCAAGGTGATTATCGTGTCAGGGAACCAGCAGCGCTCGAATGCATTGAAGGCGGTGTCGCTGGGCGCCTACGATTTCCACCAGAAGCCGTTCGAACCCGCCACGCTTGCGCTGGTGGTAGCGCGCGCGTGCAAGCTGCACGGCATGCAGCAGGAGAACCGGCGCATGCTGCAGATCGAGGCGGAGTCCCCGCTGGCCGGCATCGTCACGCGCGACCCGGGCATGCTCAGGCTTTGCCGGGGCGTCGAGAAGGTCGCCCCGTCGTCGGCTACGGTAATGCTGCTCGGCGAGTCAGGCAGCGGCAAGGAGCTGGTCGCGCGCGGACTGCACAGGCTGGGCGCGCGCCATGAGCGGCGCTTCGTCGCGATCAACTGCGCGGCCATTCCGGCCGACCTGCTCGAGAGCGAATTGTTCGGCCACGAAAAGGGCGCATTCACCGGCGCCGGCCAGCAAACCCTCGGCAAGATCGAACTGGCTGACGGCGGCACCTTTTTCCTCGATGAGATCGGCGACATGGCGCCCTCGCTGCAGGCCAAGCTTCTGCGCTTCCTGCAGGAGCGCGTGATCGAGCGCATTGGAGGGCGGCGCGAGATTCCCATCGATGTGCGGGTGGTGTGCGCCACGCACCAGGACCTTGCCGCGATGGTGAGCGACGGCCGCTTCCGCGAGGACCTGATGTACCGGCTGCGCGAGATCGTGCTGGAGATCCCGCCGCTGCGCAAACGGGTGGGAGACCCGGCGCTGCTGGCGCACCATTTCCGGAACCGTTTCTGCCAGGCCGAGGGCCGTCCGCTGATGGCGTTCAGCGTGGATGCCATCGCGGCGATCGAGGAGTACCAGTGGCCCGGCAACGTGCGCGAACTGGAGAACTGCATCAAGCGCTCGGTGATCATGTCCGACGGTCCGCAGATCGGTGTCGATGACCTTGGCCTGCCGGTAATGGAGAACACCGATGCCGCCATCAACCTGCGCGAGGTGCGCGATGCGGCCGAGTACAAGGTCATGGTGATGGCGCTTGCGCGCTCGGATGGGAATATTGTCAAGGCCGCCCACCTGCTCGGGGTCAGCCGTCCGACGCTGTACGACCTGATGCATCACCACGGCGTCAAGGCGCAGCTGCCTTAGTCGCCGTCCTTCCACTGGCCGGCCTCGAGCAGCTTGTTGTTGGGGCCGCCAGCACGGCTCGCAGCAGGGTTGCGCTCACCATGTGACGATCCAGTGCGCGGTGACCTGCGCAACTTCGTCGCGCCATTTGCGGCTGGCGAAGGTGTCGTCGGCGAGCGGGATCTCGACGCGCCGGCAGCGTAGTCCGTGTTTGCCGATCAGCTGGTCGAACTCGCGCGCGCTGTCGCCGGCGCCGCCAAGTATTACCAGGGTCTGGCCTTCGAAGCAGGACAGCGCGGCGATTACGCGCTCGGGCAGCTCCATCGTCTTGTCGGCGGCGGCCTCGCGCAGGTGCTGGCGCAGCGCCGCCGCGCTGGCTGCGAAATCGACGTTGCCGGTGGCGACCTTTTTCCAGAAACCCAGCTCGCCGAGCCGTCCAAGGTAGTACTGGCGCGGACCCGGGCGCAAAGCCGGCGCCGGCATCCCGACGCGGGGATTCAGCAAGATCAGGCCGCGCACGCGTGGGTCGGTATGGGCGTAGAGGGCGGCGGCAGTGGCAGCTTCGCCGAGGCCCCAGACGACGATCTCCTTCATGTCGGGTATCTGCATGAAGAACTCGGCGATCGCGCTGCGTACATCGTCGTCGATGCTATCGCAGCTGCGCGCTTTACCCTCGCTGTCGCCGCAACCGCGGTGGTCGAAGCGCATCACCGGGATGCCGCGCCCGGCCAGGGTGCGCGACAGCAGCGCGAACTGGCGGTGGCCGCCGACCCGATACTGGGCGGCGTCGGTGACGACCAGCAGGCCGCGTTCGATCGGGCGTTCGGGCACGTCGATGATGCCGACCAGGCAGCTGCCGACGCAGTGGAAACGCAGCGCGCGCTGGCCGAACTTCATGGTCCGGCTCCAAACACGGCGCTGGTGGCGGCTAGCAGGGCCGGACATTCGGCGTCCACGATCGGGGTCCAGAAGGGGGCGCCGTCGACCTGGTGGAAGCGGACCGTGGCGCCGCGCTCGCCCCAGCGCCGGGTCAGGCGCGCCGCGCTGGCGGCAAGCCGGATCGGCGCTGGCGCACCGCTGGCGAACCAATGGATCGGGCAGGCCGGCACTTCCAGCACGGCGGCGTCGCAAGCGTCGATCGCCTGCGCCAGTTCGCGCGTGAGCGCATAGCCGGCCACCTCGATGCTGCCGTGCGCCGCAAGGTGGGCGCGCATGGCCGCAGTGCTGCGCGGGGATCCGTCCGGCGGATTGTCGCCCTGCGCGGCCAGCTGCCGGCGCAGGAACTGGTTGATGCAGGTGCGTCCGTGCATGAAGGGCTGCCACAGGATGATGCCGTCTACCGGCCTGCCGCACGCGAAGTCGAGCGCCAGCAGGCCGCCGAGGCGCAGGCCCCACAGCTGCACCGGGCCGGCGCTGCGCTGGCGCAGCCAGTCGAGCGCCAGGCCGAGGTCATGGCGCCAGACGTCCCAGCGCGCCGCGGAAAAATCGCCGCAGCTGTCGCCGCAGCCGAACAGGTCGATCTGGAGTACCGCGTAGCCCAGCGCGGCGAAGTGGCGCGCCTGCAGCAGCGCCATGCGGCGCGTGCGATTGAGTTCCTCGGCAAACGGGTGCACGTACAGGATTGCGCCGCGCTCCGGCCGGTTTGGATCGGGGGCGTGGTACAGGCTGAAACGGGTGCCGGGATCGGCATCGAAGAAAAACGCTTCCACGCGCGGGGTGGATACCAGCGGGGCGTTCATGGGTCTGGCCTCTCTTGCACATCTTTCGCACGACGCTCTACTGGGGCTGCCGCCAGCCCGGGCCAGGTGCGAACGGGATGCAGGACGTTGTCGGTTGGTCGCATGGCGGCTCCAGGTGGTCGCGTGATGGAAAGCGTTGTCATGCCTTCTACCCCTGATTCATTAGACACCCCCGAAAAACCGCTCATCTTGAGGGGGAACAAGCTCATGCGGGCCGTTCAATAGTTGACCCCAATCAAAAAGGCCGCCGCGGTTTTTCACAATGATGGATTGGGTAGCGCTCATAGAGGGGACGACATGGCTGAACTGATTCATGAACTGATCGCGGAAAGCGCGGACCGGCGCCCGCTGGCCGAAGCGCTGGTCGACGGCGAATTGCGCCTGACTTACCGCGAGCTCGCCGACCGCGTCGAGGAGGCCGCGCACGGCTTTGCCGCGCTCGGGCTGGCGCGCTTCGACCGCATCGCGATCTTTATCGAGAAGCGCCACGAAGCGGTGGTGGCGATGTTCGCGGCGGCTGCGGCGGGATGCGTTTTCGTCCCCGTCAATCCGCTGCTCAAGCCCGCGCAGGTAGCGCACGTCCTGCGCGACAGTAATGCGTGCGTGCTGGTCACGACAAGCGCGCGGCTCGACATGCTTGTGGGCGTGGCTGGCGACTGTCCCGAACTCCGGCATGTGCTTGTGACGGACGCGAAAGCGCCGCACATCGCCGGCCTGGCGGTCACCGAGTGGCGCGAGTTCCTGGCGCGCGGCCGCGGCGCCGCGCTGCACCGGACCATCGAGACCGACATGGCCGCGCTGCTGTACACCTCGGGCAGCAGCGGCCCACCGAAGGGCGTGGTGCTGTCGCACCGCAACGTGGTGGCCGGCGCCTGCAGCGTCGCGCGCTACCTCGGCAACAGCCCGGCCGACCGCATCCTCGCGATCCTTCCCCTGAGCTTCGATTACGGCATGAGCCAGCTGACGACGGCGTTCGCCAGCGGCGCCGCCGTGGTCCTGATGAACCAAGTCCTGACGCGCGATATCCCGGCGATGATCGACCGCGAGCGCATCACCGGCCTGGCCGCCGTGCCGACTTTGTGGATCCAGCTTGCCAACCTCGATTGGCGCGGGCGCCACCGGCTGCGCTACATCACCAGTTCCGGCGGCTGCATGCCGCGTCCAACGCTCGCCACGCTGCGCCAGGCGTTGCCGCGCACCCGCATCTACCTGATGTACGGCCTGACCGAGGCGTTCCGCTCGACCTACCTGGCTCCCGAACAGGTCGACGCCAGGCCGGACTCGATCGGCAAGGCGATACCGAATGCGGAAGTGCTGGTGCTCGACCCCGAAGGACGTCCGTGCGGTCCGGGCGAACCAGGGGAGCTGGTGCACCGCGGGCCGCTGGTCTCGCTGGGCTACTGGAGCGATCCGGAACAGACGGCGCAACGCTTCCGGCCACTGCCACCGTGCGCCGGCCAGCCGCGTCCCGGCGCTGTCGTATGGTCCGGCGATACCGTCCGCATGGACGAGGAAGGCTACCTGTACTTCATCTGCCGCACCGATGAAATGATCAAGACGTCCGGCTACCGCATCAGCCCCACCGAGATCGAGGACGTGCTGTATGCGACCGGGATGGTGGGCGAGGCGGTTGCGCTGGGCGTCGCGCACCCGGTGCTGGGGCAGGCGATCGCGGTCGTGGCGACACCGGGCGACAGCGGCGTTCCCGATTCGGCCGCGCTGCTGGCCGCGTGCAAAGCGCGGCTGCCGTCGTACATGCTGCCGGCACTGGTGGAACTGCGTCCGGGACCGCTGCCGCGCAACCCGAACGGCAAGTTCGACCGGCGCATGCTGGCCAGCGAACTGGCGCATCTGTTCGCCGAGCTTGTCCCGTGACCGGAACGTTGGCCGTCAAGCCGGTGTACTGGCAAGATTGCATGCCATGCGCAGCAGCAGGCCCGCCGCGCCCCTTTCCGATGGCATAAAGCGCGGCAGCAGCATTGGATCGGTGTCGTGGCGGGCGGCGCCGTGAGCGCTGGTGATCGCCGCGTCGAAGCCCTGGCTGCGCAGCATGCGCACATGGCGCATTTCGAAGTCCTGTCCCGGTTTGCCGTTCGGGTAGGCGAACAGGCGTACCGGCGCCTGGATGATCTCCTGCAGCCTGGCGCGTCCGTTGGCGATTTCGAGGCGCGCATCGGCGTTCGAGATCGATGTCAGCACAGGATGGCTGACAGTCTGCGCGCCGATCTCCATGCCGGATCGGTGCAGGGCCAGCACTTCGTCCGAAGTCATCATCGTCGGCGCGAAGCTGCGCGCCATGCCGCGGATGCGCTCGAGCCGCTCGCCGTGCGGCAGCCGTCCCAGGGTATCGATCAGCATGTCGATCACCGCGCGCCGGCGCAACGGGCAAGCCAGGTCGTAGGTCGCGAAGCCACTAGCGGTCAGGTTCAGGCGGTCGCCGATCGCGCTGCGGACCACGTCGATCACGGCGTCCTTCCACATGCAGCCGCCATCGAGAAAGCCGCTGGCCACAAAAAAGGTCGCGCGCACACGGTAGCGCTGCAGGATGGGCAGCGCCACTGAAGCATTGTCGGCGTAGCCGTTTTCGAAGCAGATGCAGGCGGCGCATCCCGGCAGCGTGCGTTCGCGCAGCCGGCGCACCGCATCCGACAGCGGCAGCAGCTTGAACCAGCGGGTCAGCAGCCTGACCTGCTGCTCGAAGCGCAGCGCGTCGATCTGTTCAGGGAACAGCGCGTCGGGCCTGGCGAGCACACGGCGGTAGAGCACAATCGAAAGCGGTACTTGCATGGATTGACACCTGTCAACGTTGCACCGGAGCTGGCCACTACACTCACACAATCAGGTGCATCGAATATAGACCGGCGCCGTTGCATGACTGTTGCGCCGAGTCATGCCGCAAACCCTTTCAAGGTGGAGAACTTTATGCGTATCGGAATCCTGTCTTACCCGATGCTGTTCCAGCGCGAGGGCGGCCTGCAGATACAGATACGCGAGACCATCCGCGCGCTGAATCGCATCGAAAGCGTCGATGGCGAGACAATTACGGTTGAGCTGGCCGACCCGTGCCGCGGCAGGCTGGATGCGTATGACCTGATCCACGTATTCGCGGCGGTGCATGGCAATCACCGCATGGTCGAAGCGGCGTCGGAACTGGGCGTGCCGGTTATCCTGTCGCCGCTGATCTCGCCGGGGTGGAACCGCTCCAGCGGCACGCGGGCGCGCGTCGCCGACCGCGTGCTCGGCAACCTCACCGCCTGGAACGTCGAGACCAGCTATGCGCAGACCCGGCGCGCGCTGCAGCTGGCGACCCTCATCGTCGCACTCGGCGAAGCCGAAAAGCGCGCGATTGGCGAAGCCTTCCTCGTTTCGCCTGCGCGGGTGCGCGTGTTCCCGAACGGGATATCGCCGCAGTTCTTCAATGCCGACGGCGCGCTGTTCCGCGCGCGCACCGGCCTCGACGGTCCCTTTGTGCTGATGGTCGGGGCGATCGCGCCTCACAAAGACCAGCTGGGCATGGCGCGCGCGCTGGCCGAGATGGCGCTGCCTTTCGTATTGGTGGGCGAAGCGCAGGAGCGCGACCAGGATTACCTTGCGCAGGTCAGGCAGGTGCGCGGCGTGACCTGCATGGGCAAGCTGCGCCATGACGACCCGCTGCTGGCCAGCGCGTTCGCGGCCGCCGCGGTATTCGCGCTGCCGGGGCAGGCCGAGGTGCAGCCGATGCCGGCGCTCGAAGCGCTGGCCGCCGGCACCCCGGTCGTCAACAGTTCGGGCAGCGAACTGACGATTCCGGACTCCGGCTTCGCGCTGAGGACCATCACGCCCGGCGATACGAGCGGCATCAAGCGCGCGGTGCTGGGCTTCATCGACGAGCCGCCTGGACGCGCCGCAGTGCGCTCGCTCGTCAGCGACCTGACCTGGGACCGTATCGCCCGGCAGATTGCGCGCTGCTATGTTGAAGTGGCTGGCGGCTATCCGCGCCACGAAGCGCCGGCCGGCATATTTCATCGCCCAACGCATTCGAGCAGCCGCTTGTACACAGGCCCGTAACTGCGCGCCGCGGTTTCCCAGCCGCGCTCGACCTCTGCGAACGTACGCGCGCGTTCGCGCAGCGGCTGCATACAGCCCGGCTCCGCCAGCAGCGCCAATACCGATTCCACCAGGCTGTCCACGCTTCCCGCTTCGAACAGGATACCGTTGCGGCCGTGATCGACCAGCTCGCGGTGCGGCCCGATGTCCGACGCCAGCACCAGCGCCCCATGCGCCATCGCTTCAAGCGGCTTGCGCGCCACCATGAAGGAGCGCGTCGGCAAGGCGGGGAACAGCACAAGGTCGGCCGCTGCGTATATCGCCGTAAGGCTTTCGCGTTCCGGTTGACCGGGGAACAGCACCGCGGCGCCATGGACGCCAGCGAGTTGCATCAGCTGCGCCTGCGCCTGCGCCGGGCCGGCGCCGGCCAGTACCAGCCGCAGCGCCGGATGCACCCGCAGCAGCGGCGCCATTGCAGCAATCAGCAGGTGTACGCCGTCGCGCTGTCCGAACGGTCCCGCATAGGCGAGCAAAGGCCCGCCCTGGCCGGGCAGGTACGCGGGCCACGGACCGGCAGGCTGGCGCGCCGGGTCAATCGCGGGTGGAATGACGCTGATGCGTCCCTCGGCGGCGCCACCCGCCAGCAGGCCGGCACGCAGCGCGAAGCTGTCGGTGACGACCGCCGCAGCGGCGCGGGCGATGTAATTGTCCGCCGCACTCCTGGTCCCGCCATGCATCTCGACCAGCACAGGCACATCGCTGCGCCAGCCGGCCCACAGCGCCGCGATCGCGTTCAGCGCCGGCGGATGGGCGTGCAGGAGGTCCGGGCGCGACAGCCGTATTGCGTGGCGCAGGCGGCGCGCCATGCGCCGCGCCAGCAACGACGGCGGCAGCCATTCCGGGCCGGGCCGGGTGCGGATGAAGTGCCAGCCGTCGCGGTTGCGGTCCTCGGTCTCGACCTTGCCCTGGGCCGGGCCGGTCAGCTGTATCGTGTGCCAGCCGAGCGCGCGCTGCTGGCGAAGCAGCGACAGCGTACGGTGGGAGTAGGCGGTATGGACCGGGATCGAATGATCGAGCACGTGCAGGATGCGCATGCGGCCGGTCCCGGGTCAGGCGCGGTTGGCGAGGGTGTGCGGGCAGGGCGGCGGCTGGGTCAGCGAATCGTAAACGGCCAAGTAGCCGCGCGCCATCGCCGGAAGGCTGTGCTGGGCGATGACCTGGCTGCGCGCGCGCATGCCGTGACGCGCGCCCATTTCGGGAATCCGGCAGTAGTCGGCGATCGCCGCCGCCATCAGCTCCGGCGACTTGGGCGGCACCAGGATGCCGGTGAAGCCCGCGCGCACCAGTTCCGTATTGCCGCCGACTGCGGTGGCCACGACCGGCAGGCCGGTCGCCATCGCCTCGAGGATGGTGTTCGAACTGCCTTCCGCCAGCGACGGCAGGACGAACAGGTCCATCGCGCGCAGCAGTTGCGCGATGTCGCCGCGCTCGCCCGGCAGCCAGGCGCGGTGCGAGGCGCCGGCGCGTGTCAGCATGTCGATGCATTCGGCGCGCGCCGGGCCATCGCCCACGATCATCAGGCGCAGGCGCTGGTGTGCGGGATGGGGCGAGGCGATCAGCCGCAGGAAGGCCTCGACCAGTGTGACATGGTTCTTGAGGTCGACCATGCGCCCGACGCTGCCGATGACGAAGGCATTGTCCTGCATGAATCCGGCCGGGCCGATCGCAGCCGGCGGACCGAGGCGCGGGTGGAACTGGATGCTGTCGACGCCATTGGCGATCTGGGACACGCGTTCGGGTTGGGCGCCGACGCTGTCGATCAGCCAGTGTTCGAGGTCGGCGCTGACGGCGATGAAATGGCCGATCAAGGGCCGCAGACAGCGCCGCAGCAGCTGGTACTTGAGGCGTTTTCCAAACAGGTCGAACATGTCGCGCCCGTGCTCGCCGTGCACGCGCAGCTTGACTCCGGCCAGCGCGGCGACCAGCTGCCCTTCCAGGCCGCACAGGTTGCGGGTGTGGATCAGGTCGGGCTGCAGTGCGCGCAGGGCCTTGAACATGCGCAGGTAGTGGCCGAAGTCCTTGCCTTCGCGTTTGTTCAGGCTGATGATCTCGACGCCGCGCGTTTGCAGCTGCGACTCGAAGTCCGAGTAGTCCTTGAGGCAGACGATCGCGTGCCGGTAGCGGTCGGGCGGCATGTGCTTGATCAGGTTGATGAGGCCATTCTCAAAGCCGCCAGCATCGAGCTGGTGGATCAGGTGCACCACCAGCCTTGGCTGTTCAAGAAATACTGTCATGATCGACTCCGCACGGATTGGACGGCCGCTTCACTGCCGCTAAAGCCTGCCAGCGCGGCCGCGGCTGGCTTCGGAGCTCGTCGGCCGTCATCGCATGGCGGATGCGCTCAGTCGTAGTAACCATAATAGTCGCCCCCGGGGAAAGACCGTGCCTTGTTGCAGATAAGGCTGATATGGGGGCAGTGATCCAGCCGGCGCAGGGCCTCCTTGACGGCGCCCTGGGTGGTCGATTCGGCCTCGATCACCATTACCACCTGGCCCATTTGCGCGGCCAGCACGCTGGCCTCGGTGGTCAGGAGCAGCGGCGGTGAGTCAAAGATCACGATCCGGTCGGGGTAGCGGT
This sequence comes from Massilia polaris, assembly GCF_012927275.1. Classification (GTDB taxonomy): domain Bacteria; phylum Pseudomonadota; class Gammaproteobacteria; order Burkholderiales; family Burkholderiaceae_D; genus Telluria_A; species Telluria_A polaris. Next base: position 779,183 of record NZ_JABBGG010000001.1, read on the forward strand.
TGCTGATCTCGACCAGCAGGGCGCTCATGGACTGGCTGGCCAGCAGCTCGGTCGCATGCTTGTTGTTGCGGCCCGCCGGCAGCAGGCTGAGGGTGTCGATGTTGGTCTTCAGGATGACGTCGGCCACGCTCAGTTTTTCGCTGAGAAGGAGATCCATCAGGCCCGGCGCCGCGGCCAGGCCGAGCACCTTCAGCACCGAAGGGCGCGCGACGTCGGCGTCGACCAGCAGCACGGTGTGGTCCTTCTCCATGGCGATGCTCATGGCGAGGTTGATCGCGCAATAGGTCTTGCCTTCGCCCGGCAGCGCGCTGGTGACGACGATCAGGTTGCGGTTGCTGCTTCCGCCGCCGGCGTGCAGCGCGTTGCGCAGCAGCGGGCGCTTGATGATGCGGAAGTCCTCCGCGGCGCTGGTGCGGCCGCCGTCGTGCGTGACCATGCCCATCTGGTGCAGGCGCGCCAGGTTGATGTCGACATAGCGGCGCGCATCGGCGCCGCCGTCCGGGGCGGCCAGCGCCGCGCCGTGGTCGTGCGTGTCCAGGGTATCCATGTGTGTCCTTCGCTGCGTGTCAGCTTCTCAGGAGTGCCGATGCCATCATCACGGCGTACACCGCGGCCAGTCCCGCGATCGACATGCCGAACAGGTGCTGGCCGCGGCGCCGTTTGACCTTCTCGGGTTCGGTCCAGTTCATCGAGACGGTGCCCAGCACGGGCAGTCCCGTAATCTCGCGCATCACGCCCGGTCCAAGGAAGGCAGGGCGGCTCTGGCTGATCAGGAGCGCGATGCCGGGTCCGGCGCCGAGCGCCATCAGGAACGCGACGGTGTAGAACAGCAGGCGGTTCGGGCCGATTGGGGCGATCGGCATGGTCGGCGGATCGATGATCTTGAACGACATCATCTCGGTGGTCGACGACAAGTCGCCCGACAGTTTGGCCGCCTCGCGCCGGCCGATCAGCTTTTCGTAGTTGTCCTTGTTGATCTCGTAATCGCGGTTCAGCTGCGCCAGCTGCGACTCGACCTCCGGCACCGCATTGCTCTGCGCGAGAAGGCGCGCATGGCGCGCGGTGTACTCGTTGACGCGCGCCGCCATCGCCGCGACCCGTCCATCGGCTTCAGTCAACGCGACCTTCAGCTGCTGCAGCATGGGGCTGTAGTTCCTGCCAGGGTCGCCATCGTTCATCTTCAGCTTGTTGTCTTCGATCTTGCGCGCCTCGAGCTGCGCAAGCAGGCGGCGGGCGGCGAGGATGTCGGGATGCTGCTCGGTGTACTGAAGGTGCAGCGCATCGAGGTTCTTGTTAACTGCGGCGATGCGGGTGTCGATTTCGGGATTTGGCAGCGATGCGGGACGCTGCTCGATGCCCGTTAAAAGCGCATCGCCGCTGACCTGGGCCTTGATGGCGGCGCGCGCCTGTTCGGCTTCCAGCAGTTCGAGCCTGGCGGCGCTCAGGTGATCGGCGGCGATCGCGAGCTGCGCGCCGTAGTCGACGCCCTGGCGCGGCAGCAGCGTGCTGTTGCGCAGCTTGAACTCCTTGACCATGTTCTCGGCCGCCACCAGGCGGTCTTCGTAGTTCTTGATCTGTTCATCGAGGAACTGGACCGCCTTCTGCGAGTCGCCGAGCTTGCCCTTGAAGCTGCCCTCGACGAAGATCGTCAGCAGCGACTGCACGACGTCGCGCACCAGCTTAGGATTCCTGTCCTGGTAGCTGATCGCGTAAATATCGTAGGCAGCGGTGCCGCCGATCTTAATCTTCGACATCAGCCTTTCGACCTGCTGCTCGTGCTCGCGCGCGGTGGTGGCGCGCACGTCCAGGTCGACCATGCGCATCACTCTTTCGACGTTCGGGCGGCTGAGCAGGGTGCGGCTCATGATGGCCACCTGCTGCTCGACGTTCGGCACACTGGTCATGTTCGACAGCAGCGGTTTGAGGATGGTCTGGGTGTCGACGAACACGCGGGCGGTGGTCTGGTACTCGTCCGGCATCGAATACGCCTTGATCCAGCCAGCCACGCCGACCAGCCAGGCGATGGCGACGGCGTGCCAGCGGTACTTCCAGATGCCTCGCACGCTCGACAGCAACTGGCTGATTATGTCCTCCATTCTGTCGATCTCCGTAGTCGTGCGACCGGAAGCGCATGCCTCGCTCCGCACATATTTTCGATTATATGGCGTGTGGGCAACCAAATTTTGCCTACCTCGGCCGCCGTTGATTCGAATCAAAACTGTCGAGCCTGGCAGAAAAAATGGGGCCGGCCAGTTGCGCGGCTGACCGGCAAATGCGCATTCCAGCTATTCCACTGCCTGCCTGCGGCGCCGGCCAATCGCGGTGATGCCGAGCAGGCCAATACCGAAGATGGCCAGGGTGGCCGGTTCCGGTACTGCCTGCGTCGCCTGCAACGCGTTGGCCAGCGTGTTGTGCTGGATGGTGATCTGATACGTGCTGGCGGTGCTGAGCATGCCGGTCGTCGAACTGAACGACATCTCGCCCGGGTTGTAGGTCGTGGTGCCGGGGAAGCCGTCGGTGCGGCTGACGTTGCTGAAGGCGTTCAGCTCGTTCGGCGCGTACGTAAACACCGTCATGCCGGTAGTCATGTCGATGATGTTGATGCTCCACGACAGCCGGGCATTGGCGTTGGTGGTCGGCGCGCCATCGGCCGATACGTAGGCCTGGGTGAATGGCGTGGCGTCGAAGGCGATCGTCATTGAATCGGCCGCACCGAGGGTGAAGCTGAAGGTGGTGGAAGTTCCGACATCCGAGTTACCGGATGCCATGCCGTTCATCGCCAGCGACGCATCGGCGCGGGTCGATGCCGTCGCACCGGCCGGGGTCGTGCCGATCGTGATCGAGCTGCCGGACAGGTTCTGGTCGGCATAGCCGAAGGTGCCTGGCACCGGAGGTGCGCCGCTGAATGGGGCGAAGTTATTCTCGGGCCGGGCTGGGTTTGGCGTGCCAACCGTCTGGTGCGCGACGTCCGGGTTGACGCCGCTCAAAATGCCAAACGACTGTGCGCCGTTCGCGAATACGCCGTTCAGCGAAGCGGTAGCGTGCGCATCGTTGGTTCCGGTCAGCATGCCAAAGTCGGTCACGCTGAACGGCGTACCCGACGAATGCAGCAAGCGGAAGTTATCGATGACGAGGATGGACTGGGCGAACGCATCGGCTCGCGCGCTGCCCATCCCACCGATGGCGATGCTGGCGGCCATGGCCGTCAGCAGCATGGTTTTGCGGACGATCTTCATGTCAATCTCCTGTTGGGGATGAAACTGGATTGCTGGGGCGACAACTTGCCGCCTTGCCATCTGTAATGCAGCTTCCGTGCCACACCGTTTTCCCCTATCAAATCAAGACCTTGACCTTCGTACCGTCGAGTTGACGAGCCTACCCGGACCGCGGTGGCAAAAAATCCGACGCTGTCCGCAGGATTGAACTTGCGCTATGGCTGCTCAGTTCGCGGGAACTATCTTATGCATGAGCATGTCAGACAGGCACAACTTTTCGTTCGCGCCGGCAACCGGTGGCGACGGTTCCTGTGGAGGACGACCAACCATGCTTAAAGATGAGCTGCCAATTGCTACATTCGTATGTCCGACCGGACTGCGCGACCTGTGTATCGGTGAACAAGGAACGGACGCAAGCCTGGACCACCCGCTGGATGTCCAGGTATTCCATATACGCCTTGCCAACTCGGCGGGCCGGCGCGAAGCGGCCAGCCTGCTGATCCGCAAGATGTACGGCTGGCGCGGCTACGCGGTCGCGACCGAAGAAGACCTCGAGCCGAACAAGATCACGCTGTACGCGGAAACGGGCGGGGTGGTGGTCGGCACCATGAGCCTGTGCCTCGACCGCGACACCAGCCTGCCAGCGGACGAGAACTTCCGCGACAAGCTCGACGCGCTGCGCAACCAGGGACGGCGCTTATGCGAACCGTCGCGGCTGGCAATCGACAAGGGCGTGACCAAGCGTGTGTTCGCGTCGTTGATCCACATCTCCTATATTTACGCGCGCAACATCCACGGTTTTACCGACTACATCATCGAAGTGAATCCACGCCACGTCATGTTTTACAAGCGCATGCTGGGTTTCCGCGATTTCGGCGGCGAACGGCCCTGCACGCGGGTCGGCGCGCCTGCCGTGCTGCTGCGGCTCGAGCTGGACTACATGGGCGAGCGGATCCGCCGCTGGGGCGGCTTGATGGAAGCGCATGGCGAGGAGCGCTCCTTCTACCCGTATTTCTTCCCGACCTGGGACGAGCCCGGCATCACCGCGCGCCTTGTGGGCGGGCGTAGCTAATGGAGGCCGCCATGACAGCCACAGACGAACCGGACCAAGGTGCCGGCACGGCCGCGATGGCGGGTGCGGAGCGCCGCGCGCTGCTGCTGCGCGAACTGCGCGATGTGGTGGGGGTCGAGCAGGTGCGCGACGACGACATCACGATAGAACGCTATGCGCGCAGCACGTCCTCGCGCAGTACGCGTGCACTGGCCGTGATCACGCCCGGCAGCGCCGATCAGGTCGCTGAACTGGTAAGAGTCGCCAGGCGCCACAAAGTACCCTTGTACCCGATCAGTACCGGGAAAAACTGGGGCTACGGCGACGCCTGCCCGGTCATGGACGGGCAGGTGATCGTCGAACTGTCGCGGATGAACCGTATCATCACCGTCGACCCGACGCTGGCGTATGCCGTGATCGAGCCGGGCGTGACGCAGCAGCAATTGTCGGACTACCTGATCGAGCACAAGCTCAACTTCTGGATCGACTGCACCGGCGCCGGACCCGACACCAGCTTCATGGGCAATATCCTGGAGCGCGGCTTCGGCCATTCCCCATACGGGAATCGCCTGCAGCATGTGGCCGGCATGCAGGTCGTGCTGGCGTCGGGTGAGGTGCTCAATACCGGCTTCGGCCACTATCCGAATGCCAAAGCGACCCATTTGTTCCCTTACGGCGTCGGTCCCTTCCTCGATGGCCTGTTCACCCAGTCGAATTTCGGCATCGTCACGCGCATCGGCCTCTGGCTGATGCCGAAAGCGGAATGCATCAACCATTTCTTCTGCACGGTGGACAGGCACGAAGACATCGGTCCCGTGGTCGACGCGTTGCGGCCGCTGCGCATGAACGGCACGCTGCGCAGCATCCTCCATATCGGCAACGACCTGCGCGTGATATCGGGCGGCGCCGTGTACCCGCGTGAGCGTGCCGGCAACGCCTTCCCTCTGCCGGAAGCGCTGCGCGCGGCAATGCGTGACGGGGCCGGGGTGGGCGCCTGGACGGTATCGGGCGCGATGTATGGCAGCACGCGGCAGGTCGCTGCCGCGCGGCACGCGCTGAAGCAGGCGCTGAAAGGCACGGCGGCGAAGACGACCGTCCTGACCGAAGGCAAGCTGCGCATGGCTGCGATGCTGGCGCGACTGTTTGGCGACAGCGCAGCGGGCAAACGCCTGCGCGCGAAAGTGGACCTTGGCGTATCCTTGTTCGCGATGAACCGGGGCGTCCCTAGCGGCAGGTTCCTGGCGGGAGCGTACTGGCGGCGGCGCGGTGGATTGCCAGCCGGATTTCCGAAGCAGGCCAATCCAGCGGCCGACAACTGCGGGTTGCTGTGGGTATCGCCGATCCTGCCGATGCGGGGCGAAGACCTGCTCGAGCTTCACCGCATGGTCGAGCCGGTCTTCAAGGAATATCGCTTCGACCTGTTCGTCACTTTCAGCATGATCAATGAACGCTCGCTCGGCGGCGTCATTACGGTCGCCTACGACAAGGACGACCAAGAAGAGGTGGCGCGGGCCATGGCTTGCTACCAGGCCGTGTTCGACCTGGTGATGGCGGCCGGCTACATTCCCTACCGCGTAGGCAACCAGTCGATGGCGCAGCTCGATCCGAACGCCGACGTGTTCTGGTCGACCGTGCGGCAGATCAAGGCCGCGCTCGATCCCGACGGCCTCATCTCTCCAGGCCGCTACGAGCCTTGGCGCCTGTAAAAATATCCGACACCGGCCTCAGAGCGTTGCAAGCAGCGCCCTGGCTTCGTCGCGGCGGGTGAAGTCCTTGGCCGAAAGAGCGCGCTCGAGCTCGCGGCGGGCCGATGCCTTATCGCCGGATTTCGCCAGCACCATGCCGTAGTGATAGCGGATTTCGGCGGCGTCCGGCGCGAGGGCGCTGGCCTTCTGCAAGAGCGGCAGCGCGCGTCCGAGGTTGCCGGTCTCGAGGTGGATCCAGCCAAGCGTGTCCATGATCGCGGGGCTGTTGGGCGCGAGCTTGTGCGCGCGCTCGGCGTGATGCAGCGCTTCCTTGCGGTTCATCCGCTGGTAGGCCCAGGCCAGGTCATTGAGCGCGATGACGTTGTCGGGATCGCTCTTGAGCACGGCGTGCAGATGCCCCGCGGCCGCTTCGTAATCCCTGGCCACCACCATGCTGCTGGCGTAGTACAGCCGCGTCGGGATGTCGTCGGGGCGATTCCGGAACCATTCGTTCATGCGCGCCTGCGCGTCGGCGGCTTTGCCATTTTTAATCAATGCGCCGTGAAGCTGGATCAGCAAGGCGCCGTTTTGTTGCAGGTCAAACGCGCGCTCGTACGCTTTCAGCGCTTCCGGGTGCTTGTTCTGCGTGCTCAGGACGTCGCCCTCCAGCTTATGCCCTCGCGCCGATTCCGGCCGCCGGTTCTGCACCGACCGCGCCAGGCTCAGGGCCTCGGCGAACTTTTTTTGGCCGATGTGGACGTTGAGGAGGTTCACCTGGGCGTCGGCCAGGTCGGGGTCGAGCGCCAGCGCCTTGTTGAGGGACGCGAGCGCGCCGGCTTCGTCCTTCAGTTTCATCTGCACGGTCGCGTAGCGTGCATGCAGTCCGGCATTGCGCGGCGCCATGGCGACCAGCCTGGCGTAGCCTTCCGCGGCAGCCGCGAAGTCTTCGTTCATGTAGGACACCTGCGCCAGCATCGCAAGCGCATCCGGGTTGGCCGGATGAGTGGCGACCAGCTTTTGCGCGAGCACCAGCGCTTTTTGCCTTTCGCTGGCGCGGGCATAGAAGTCGACCAGCCGCAGTGCGACGCGCAGGTTCGCGGGATTGTCCGCGCTGGCCCGTTCCAGCCACGTCATCGCTTCAGCACGCTTGCCTTCGGCCGCCGCCAGCCTTCCCAGCGCTTCCATCAATGCGGCGTCGCCTGGAGCCTTGGCGAGGGCGTTCCGGTAGCGTTTGCGGGCGTCGGCTGGGCGGCCTTCGAGCGTGTCGAGCTGCGCCAGGTTGTCGAGCGCCGGCAGGTAGGACGGATCGAGCTTGAGCGCCGCTTCGAAACTGGCACGCGCCGCACCGAGGTCATGCTTCGCGAGCCAGATGCCGCCCTTGAGATTCTGTACCAGCGGATTGTTGGCCTGGTTCTCCATGCGCTGGACGGTTGCCATCGCTTTATCCGGCGCTTTCGCGCGCAAGTAGCTCATGGCGAGCAGCATCCCGGCGCGGTCGCCGGCGTTATCCAGCGATGCGGCGCGCTCAAGTTCCGCGACAGCGCGGCCGTTGTCGCCATTGCCGAGGCGGCTCAACGCGACGCCGGTGCGCAGGCCCGGGGCGGCGGGCCGCAGCGCCGCGGCCTTTTCAAAGAATTCGGCAGCCTGGGTGAAGTGGCGGCCGCGCAGCTTGGCTTCGCCGGCGAGCGCGAGCAGCTCGACATCGTCGGGGTGGGCGAGGATCAGCGGGCGCAGCAGGACGAGCGCCTCGTCCGGTGCGTTGCGGCGCAAATGAAGCGCCGACATCAGCTTGGACGCGTACAGGTGGCGCGGATACGATTCGAGGAACTTTTGCAGGTACTGCTCCGCCTGCTGTGTGGAGCCGAGGGCCGACTGTATCGCGCCCGCCAGCAGCACGCTCGGCAGGTGGTCGGGGATTTCGCGCAGGATTTTCTGTACCGATTCGAGCGCCGCCTTGTGCTTGCCTTCGCGATAGTCCAGCATGGCTTGCGAATGGAATACGGCGATCGCTCCCGGCGCCGCTGTCCTGGCCTGGGCGATGGTCTCGCGTGCTTGCCTCAGGTTGCCGCTGTCGATGTGCAGGTTGCTCACGTCGACCAGCGCCTGCATGTTGGCGGGACGCAGCGCCAGGATGCCGCGGTACGCACTCATCGCTTCAGCCGGCTTGCCCGAGGCGCGATGCAGGTCGCCGCGCAGGCGCAGCGCATCGATGCTGGACGGGCTGGCCTTGAGCGCCTGGTCGAGGTACGCATGGGCCTGGGCGGTATCCTGCGCACCAATCGCCAGGCGCGCCATGCCAACCAGCGCGTCGGGCGAGGCCGGATTGAGTTTGAGCGCGTCGGCGAAGGCCTCGCGAGCCGCGTCCGGTTTGCCAAGGCCGAGCAGGGCGCTGCCGCGCAGGGCGAGGATCAGCGGCCGGCGCGCCGGTTCGGCGGCCGGCTGGATCTCGCCCAGCAGCCGGTCGTACTGCCCCTGCATCAGCATTGCCTTGCCGAGCAGGGGCGCGATCTGTCCGGCGTCGCCACCGAGCGCCATCGCGCGGCGCAGCTCTTTTTCCGCCGAGACCGCGTCGCCATCCTCGACGTACAGCTCGCCGAGCAGGATGCGGGCGGCACTGTTGGCGCCATCCTGCTGGATCACGATCTTAAGCTGGATCACGGCCGCGCGGCTCTCGCCCTGGTCGCGGTATTTCCGCGCCTCAGCGATCATCGCGCCGATCTCCTTGTCGCCACGGCATCCGACGGCGGAAATGCCGAGCGCTACGGCAAGCGCCGCGGCAACGGATCGGGACCACAAGGGTTGTTTTTGCTCGAACATGGCGCTCTCCGGTCAGGTCTACCGACTAGAGTAGAGAGTCCATGCAGCAACTTGTTGACCGCCATCAACGACACGCCAGACGTCGCGGGATCGGCTCAGGAAGGCGGCTTTTTACCAGTCAGGACGCGAACGACGCCGCGGAAGTCGACCGTGTGAAGCGACACGGGCCGGCGCCAGATGCGGCCCACGTATTCCATCACACGCTCGGCCTGTCCAAGCTCGAGGCCACGGCCATCGTGCAGGTAGTCGTGGCGAAGATCGAGGCTGCCGTCCGGTCCGACCTGGGCGATCGTGATCGCCGGCGAGCCGTAATTGAATTTTGGCGCCAGGATGGCTTCGCGGATCGCATGGATGTCGCGGCTGGAGATACGGGTTTCGCCGTCGCGCCGCCCTTCGTAGACGAACAGGTCGAGCTTGTCGGCGATTTCCTGGTCAAGATAGTTGCGGATGAATCCGAAATCGTCTTCTTCACGGCAAATCTGGCGCGCCTTCTCCATGCCGTGCTGGTCGATGATGTGTTCCCACAACGAGAAGCCCAGGTGGTAAGGGTTGAGCGACAGCGCCAGCTGCTGGCCGCTTGCGAACGGTCGCACCACGTCCGAGTGCGACTTGATCGCGGCCAGGTACAGCTCGTGCGGCAGGAAAGCCGCCTCGCGCAGCAGCCGCGCGTGCCAGTACGAGGCCCAGCCCTCATTCATGATCTGGCAGGCGTAAATCGGGTGGAAATAATACGCTTCCTCGCGCACCGCAAGGAAGATGTCGCGCTCCCAGTCCTCCAGTGCCGGCGCGTAGTTAGCGATGAACCATAGCAGGTCGGTCTCGGGCTGCGGGGGCAGGTGTGCGCGTTGCGGCGGTCCTTGCACCGCAGCGATGGATTCACCAGGCAGGCGCGTGAAGCGGTCGCGAAACAGGTCCGGCCCCGGTTCGGCGCGCGGCGCGACAAACTCCGGATAGCGCGGCCGGTGCAGTGGCTGGTCGACGTCGATATGCGTCTCCAGCGCGAGCGCGGCGTCGAGCACGGCCTCGACGCGCTCCTGTCCGTGCGCCTGCAGCGCCAGTTCGAGCCGGTGCGCCCTGGCGGCGCTCTGCTCCAGGATATGGCCGCCGGCCATCGCCATGAAGCGCGTGAACAGCTGATTGCTCTTGGCGAAGTCGGCGTGTCCGAGCACGTGCGCGGTGACCAGCGTATTTTCCGCGAGCGAGTTGTGGTCCTGCATGAAGGCGTGGCAGGGGTCGCCCGGAAACATCACCTCGAAGATGCGGGAGTGGCCCATGTGCTGGCGCACCAGCTGGTGGATGTAGCGCACGCCGAACGACCAGTGCCGCATGCGCACCGGCAGGCCATAGACGGCGATCTCGACCATGAAATTGGCGGGGACGAGGTCGCAATCGACCTGATAGAAGTCCAGCCCCAATTCCACCGCCAGCGCCTCGATGCGCTCGCTGTAGCCTGCCAGCTGCCGCTGGGCGTCGTTCATGCGAACGCCACCTTGCCGGCGCCGGATTCCTGCATGAAGAACTTGCGCAGCGCGCGCCAGACGTCGTCCGGATTCGACAAGACGCTGCTGCCGATCGGCACGCCGCGTCGTTCCAGCTCACTGCACAGGCGGCGCATCTCGGTTTCCAGCGAGCGCGATATGCCGGGAAGCGTCTCCACATAGCCAATGTAGTTGAGCGATCCGGCGAGTGCCGTCAGCGCTTCGGTCGCCGCGATGCGGTCCTCGGTGAAGTTTTCGCCATCCGATGCGTAGAACAGGTAGACGTTATGCTGCGCCGCGATGTACTCGCTGCGCACCAACTCCAGCGCCAGCTTGAAGGCGCTCGATGCGATGGTGCCGCCCATGCCTGTGACCTGAAAGAACTCGCTCTCCGAGAATTCCCAGGCGTGCGTGGTATGCGCGATGAACCTGGTTTCAACCTTGGCGTAGTTGCGGCGGATGCCTTGCAACGCGAAGAAGAAAAACGATTTCGCGAGCTTGCGTTCGAGCCGGGTCATGCTCGCGGACACATCGATGACGAACAGGATCACGGCGCTGGTGCTCGGCTTCGGGCGCGTCACCAGCTGGCGGAAGCGCAAGTCATCGTTGGTGAAGGGCACCGGGTTCTCCTGCACCGCACGGCGCTTGATGGCCTCCTTGATGGTGCGGCGGCGGTCAAGCCGCGAGCGCGCGCCGCGCTTGTCCCACCCTTCGCGCACCAGCTGCACCTCATCGATGCGGGCCGATGGCTTCGGTTTCAGGTCGGGCAGTTTCAGCTCTTCCCATACCCAGTCCATCAGGTCGTCGATCGAGAATTCGAGCAGCAGCCTGACGTCGCCGTCTTCCTGGCCGCCTTTGCCGTCGTCACCCTCAAAGGGCTCGGGCAGGGCATGCTGCAACACGTCGCCCGGCTGGCCTTCACCCTGGCCGGCGCCGTTCTGGCTGCGCCCGTCGGCGAGCTTGAAGCGCGCGTGCTCAAGCAGGCGCACCGGAATCCGCACCGTGCGCTCCTGCGGCCCGGTGATGAGGTCCGGGCCGGCGATCAGCTCGGGCAAGTGCTGCTGGACCGCGTCGCGCACCTTGTCGTTATGGCGCAGCCAGTCGCGCGCACCGCGCGAGAACAGGTCGTACCAGGCCGTGTTAATCGTTGCCGCCACTGTCCACCTCCAGGGAAGGGTGCTACTCCTGTGCCAGCAGGGTGGTCACGTAGTTCAGCGCCTCGCGCGCGCTGTGGCTGTCGTAACCGTATTCATCGACCAGGCGCTTCTCGACCGCCGATATCTTGGTGCGGATTTCTTCGTCGGGCCGTTTGGCGGAACTAACCAGCCTCAGCACGTCGCGGCGCTGCTCGAACAGGTACTGCTGGACCGCATCGTTCAGTTGCATGTGGCTTTCCAGCCCGAACCTGACGCCGCGCTTGTAGGCGCCCATCGCCTTGCGTACGACTTCCTGCCGGAACGACTGCTTCCCGGATTCCGAGATGTGGATTTTCTCCTCGACCGCGCGCAGGAAGCGCTCGTCCGGGCGCCTTTCCTCGCTGGTGATCGGGTCCTTGATCTGGCGGTTGTCGAGCATCGCTTCGACCTCGTCGAGGTACTTGTTCAGCAAGTCCTGCGCCTCCTGCTCGAACGACACGAACAAAGCCCTGTGCACGTCTTCCTTGACCCAGCGGTTGTAAAAATCCTTGCGCGTCAGCACCAGGTAATCGACCCACCGGCGCTTTTTCTTTGCGTCGATGCGGGCATCGCTCTCGATGCCGTCCTTCAGCGCCAGCAGCACGTCCATTGTCGACAGGCTCTGCTGGTTGGACTGGATAATGGCGTTGGACAGGGCGTTGATGACGAAACGCGGCGACACGCCGGCCAGCCCCTCCTCAGGCGCCTTCTCCTTCTCTTTGACACGGCGGACGTCCGTGCGGTTCACGCCGTCGACCTCCTCATCGGCGTGGATGCGGACTTTCCTGACCAGTTCCACCTCCTTGTCCTCACCGTCCTGGATGCGCGACAAAATGGCGAACACGGCAGCGGCATGCAGCACGTGCGGGTCGAGGTGGACATCGCGGAACGCTGGCGCGGCCGACGAAATGAGCTTCTTGTAGATCCGCGCTTCCTCCTTGTAGTTCAGGGTGTAGGGCACCTGGACGATCACCATGCGGTCGAGCAGCGCCTCGTTTTCGCTCTCCTGCAAGAACTTGCGGAACTCGGCCAGGTTGGTGTGCGCGAGGATGGTCTCGTCGAGGTAGATGAGCGGAAAGCGCGACACCTTGACGTTTTTCTCCTGCGTCAGCGTCAGCAGCAGATAAAGGAACTCGCGCTTGACCTTGAGGATTTCGATCATCTCGAGCACGCCGCGGCTGGCCGCGTACACGGCGCCCGACCATGACCACGCGCGCGGATCGCCCTCGTCGCCGTACTGCGCCACTTTCGACAGGTCCACCGAACCGACCAGGTCGGCCAGGTCCGCGGTGGTCGGGTCGTGCGGCGCGTAGGTGCCGATGCCGCTGCGGCCGGACTCCGAAATGAAAAAGCGCTCCACCGGCATCTGCATGAAGTCGCCGCCGAACTGGTCTTCCAGCCGCGCGCGGCAGTGCGGACAGACCTCGCCGGCGATGTCGATGCCGTAGGTATTGCGGCAGGAAGCGCGCATCGTGTGCGGCACCAGGTGCAGGGGAGACTCGTGCACCGGACAGCCGCCGATGGCGTACAGCGCGCCGTCATCGGTGTGGCTGTATTCCTCCAACCCGCGCTTGAGCAGGATGACCAGGCTCGATTTGCCGCCCGAGGGCGGCCCGAGCAGAAGCAGCAGGCGCCGCCCGACTTCCGATCCGGCTGCGGCGGCCTTGAAATAGTCGACCACGCGGACGATTGCCTCGTCGATGCCGAACAGGTCGTCGTCGAACAGCCTACAGCGGAATTTGCCTTCGCCGGCATCGACGCAGGTGCTGCGGATCATGTCCCACACATACTGGTGCGAACTGCGCCCGACCTGGTGCGGGGAGGCAGGCCAGACCTTTTCCATGAACTCCGAGAAGGTTCCCGACCAGTGGCCGGCCCGATGCTGCCTCGTGAACAGGGCCAGGCTGTCGAGAAAATTGCCTTGCTGGTCCGATTGCTGCGGCTCCAGCGCGTCGCCGGGTAATGTCACGTTTCCTCCGTCGTGAAATGGGTGTGGCAAGCGCTTGGCGTTCGCTGCCCGGAGCTCAAGTATCGGTCCCGGCACAATGTGGCGGATGACCGGCCTCAATGTGGAGGACCGAACCAATGTCGAGTTTTCATGCGGAAATGTGGCTCCAGCGGCGAATGGTGCGGCGAACGTTGGGCGGCGCACAGATGAAAGTTCGGGGCAGGATCAGGATAGAGGCTTGTCCAAGCTAAATCCGAAGGAGTGTTCATGTATCCAACCAATTCCGCCCATAACGTCAAAGAGCTATCCGACAAAATCAATTCGGTGCGCTTCGCGATGTTTACGACAAGCGACAAACATGGCCACCTCGTCGCCACGCCCATGACCAACCAGGAAATGGACAAGGAAGGCCACCTGTGGTTTTTCACGTCGATCAACACGGGCTTATGGGAAGACATCGCCGCCACGCCCGAAGTGAACGTCAGCTTTGCCGAGCCGAAGGATGGACTGTATGTGTCGGTCAGCGGGCGCGCCGAGCGGGTGGTTGAGCGCGCCAAGATCCACGAACTGTGGAACCCGTTCGTCGCGGCCTGGTTCCCGAACGGCCCTGACGACATCCACGTGGCGCTGGTGCGCGTGGTGCCGCACAGCGCCGAATTCTGGGACACCGCATCGAGCAGGATGGTGTCGCTGTTCGCAATGGCCAAGGCGGCCATCACCGGCGAACCGCCAAAGGTCGATCCCGCCGAACACGGCAAGATCGACCTGTAAGACCCAAGCGCAACCGCTTTGGAATTTGTCCCTGGATTACATATTCCCGACACTCTGCCGACACAACACCCATGGAAAGCGCCGGGCGAACGCCCGAGAATAGCGCCATCTTTCCAACTACGCATGCAGGGGTCATATGAATCGGCGCAGGAATATTCTTTCAACAGGGACTTTGATTGCAAGCGCGCTGCTGGCCGGCTGCGGCGGAGAAGCGATTTTCGTGGCCGATCCGGTAACCCGCATCGACGTTTTGGCAAGCCACGCGCGCGGCATGGAGAACATCGCCTTCCACAAAGGCAGCGCCTACATCGGCATGTCCAATTCCACTACCGAGGGAACGGCGGTGGTGCGCACCGGCCTGCCGGTGACGGCGGCATCGCAATGGAACACGGTCGCCCTCGGCAACTGCGGCCTTGGCGCATTCAACGACATGGCGCCGCAGCGCGCTCCGACCCTGCGCCCGCTGGGCGACACGCTGTGGATGTTCCAGCCCTGGTATGAAGCCCCCGGCGCGCAGGAACATGCGCTGTGCGCACTGAACCAGGCCGGCACCAGCTTCGCGCCGCAGGACCAGAGCCTGCGCGCCTGTTACGAGCAATGGTGCTACACGCTGTGGATGGACGAGTTGAAGATGGTTGGGACGCGCCTGTACAGCAACGCCGGCGCTGGCCCGAACCTGTTCGTCTCCGACAACAAGGCCGCCAGCTGGCGCGTGCTGCTGGGCCAGTTCGATTCGATGACCTGCTACCACCAGTCCTTCCACATCGTCGGCACGCGCCTGCTGGTGGGCGGCGAATGTCCGCTCGACGACGCTTTCATCCGGGCCTACCAGCTGAGTGCGGACGGTTCGCGCCTCGAATCGCAGGCCGAGCTGCCGGTCGACGTGCCGGACCTGGAAAACCGCAACATCCAGTTCATCGACTCAATTGATGGCACGCAACGCGTATTTGCGGGCGTGGAGGGCGGCTTGCTGCGCAGCGATGACGGCGGCCGGTCGTTCAAGTTCGTCATCAGGCACCCGATCGAGGGAGGCAACATGTATCCGTACGTGACGAGCTTCCTGTCGCTGAAAAACAAGCCGAACGTGATTGTGGTGGGAGGTTTCGACAAGGCCAACGCGCGGCCCTACCTGGCGTGGTCGGCCAATGGCGGCGACAACTGGACCAACCTTTCCGCGATGCTGCCCGGCTACAACCGCGGGGCGGGCGATACCGGTCTTTCCGGGCAAGTGACGTCGCTGGTCGAGGATCCGCAAGGGCGCATCCTGCTGACCCTGAACGAAGATGCAACGGCCAAGGGCAAGCTGATCCAGCTCACCCTCGGCAAGCCCTAGCGCGGCTGTGCCAGCGGCCCGGGACGGTGATGCTTACTTGGCGATGTCGAGCTGGATCACCGTGATGGCGCCGTTGGCGCGCTCGGCGGCGAAGTTGATCTTGTCGCCGGCTTTTACTTTCTCAAGCATCGCCGGGTCCTTGACGCGGAACACCATCGTCATCGGCGGCATGTCGAGGTTCGCCAGCGCGCCATGCTTGATGGTCATCTTGCCCGCTTCCTTGTCGACCTTCTTGACTTCGCCAGCGACCAGCGTCACCGGCGCGGCAGGCGCCGGCGTCGGCTGGGCCATCGCCATGCCGGCGATTGGAAGGGCCAGTGCGGCGGTGATAACGAATGTAGATAATTTCATCAGTATTCCTCTTCTAGTTCAATTAATTTAGCTAACGGCTTAATGGCCGCTGTGGTGGACCGGCTTTACAACCTGCAACACTTTCTCGCCCGGCCTGGCTGCCATCTGCTTGGTGTCCGGCGCGCGCACCGGCTCCGGCATGGCTGCGGCGCCATCCTTCCATTCGTACGCAACCGTGCCTGCCGGGTGCTTGTACCAGCCCGGATCCTGGTAATCGTTACGCGCCAGGCCCTTGCGCACCTTGAGGGTCGTGAACATCCCGCCCATGCCGATGCCGCCGAACGGGCCAGTGCCAGTCATCATCGGCAAGGTATTGTCCGGCAGCGGCATTTCCATTTCGGCCATGTCGGCCATACCCTTGTCGCCCATGATCATGTAGTCGGGCACGAGCTTGTTGATCTTTTCGACCACGTCGCGCTGTTCCACGCCGATCAGCGTCGGCACGTCATGGCCCATCGCGTTCATCGTGTGGTGCGACTTGTGGCAGTGCAAGCTCCAGTCGCCGGGCTCGTTGGCGATAAACTCGATCGCGCGCATCTGTCCGACCGCGATATCGGTCGTCACTTCCGGCCAGCGCGACGCCGGCGGCGTCCATCCGCCATCGGTGCCGGTCACAACGAACTCGTGGCCATGCAGGTGGATCGGGTGGTTGGTCATGGTCAGGTTGCCAACCCGGATGCGCACCTTGTCGTTCAGGCCGACCACCATCGGGTCGATGCCCGGGAAGGCGCGGCTGTTGAAGGTCCAGAGGTTGAAGTCGAGCATCGTGTTGACCTTGGGCGTATAGCTGCCCGGGTCGATGTCGTAGGCGTTGAGCAGGAAGCAGAAATCGCGGTCGACTTTCTGGAACGACGGATTTTTCGGATGCGTGACCCAGAAGCCCATCATGCCCATCGCCATCTGCGTCATTTCATCCGCGTGCGGGTGGTACATGAAGGTGCCCGGCCGGCGCGCCACGAATTCATAGACGAAGGTTTTGCCGACCGGAATAGCCGGCTGGGTCAGGCCGGTGACGCCGTCCATGCCGTTCGGCAGGCGCTGGCCATGCCAGTGGATGCTGGTGTGCTCGGGCAGTTTGTTGGTGACAAAGATGCGCACGCGATCGCCCTCGACCACCTCGATGGTCGGCCCCGGCGACTGGCCGTTGTAGCCCCACAGGTTGGCCTTCATTCCCGGCGCAATCTCGCGCACAACCGGTTCGGCGACCAGGTGGAACTCCTTGACGCCATCCTTCATGCGCCATGGCAGCGTCCAGCCGTTCAGGGTGACGACTGGATGGTACGGGCGGCCGTTCGGCGGCGCCAGCGGAGCCTGGGTGGCGGCCTTGTCCATGATGACAGCCTCGGGGAGCGATGCCGCTCCGACCCGGCTGACGACGGCGGTCGTGACCGCGGCAGCGCCTGCGCCGCGGAAGAAATCTCTACGTGAAACCATTCTGATTACCTCGATTAGTGTTGTGCCGCGGCGGCGGGGGCTGGCGCGCTGCTTGCGCGCGCGGCGGGGCGACTGCCGCCGGCGCCGGTCATTGCTGCATGCAGGGCCGAATCGGCCACCCAGTAGTCGCGCTGCGCTTCGATTGCCGCGTTGACGCTCATGATCTGGTCGCGCGCGTCGGCCAGCAGCTCGAACACGCTGATCAGCATGCCGTTGTAACGCAGCAGTTGCTCGTCTGAGATGCGTTTCTTGAGCGGCACGATCTCGTCACGGTAGTGGCGCGCCAGGTCATAGGCGGTGCGATAAGCAAGGTAGGATTCACGCACTTCGGAACGCGCATCGACGGCGGATGCCGCGGCGCGCTGCACCGCCTGCATGTACAGCGATTCGGCTTTCGCCACGCGCGCAGTGCCCCAGTCGAACAGCGGGATCTGGAATTCGATCTCGTAGCCTTTCTCGCGCTCGCCACCCGGTGTGGTGTTGTGCAGGTAGGACAAGTCGAGCAGGTTGACGAAGCGGGTCGCGCGCGTCAGGCCCAGCGACGACGCAAGGCCGGCGAGTTCCTTCTGCGCCATCAGCATGTCGAGGCGATTCGTCATCGCCTGCGCTTCGGCATCGTTGACCTCGCGTGGCGCCGCCGGGAGGTCGGGCAAGCGGTCGGGCAGCTGGAACCGGGTGTTGTTACCCCACAGTCCCATCAGTCGGGTCAGGCGTTCGCGTTCGGCCACCATTGCCTGGCGTGCGCGTGCAAGCTGGGCAACGGTGTCGGCGTAGAACGCTTGTTCGCGAGCTTGCTGCAGCTTGCTCCAGTTGCCTGCCGCCGCCATCCGGCGCGCCAGTTCCGCGCTGGCGTCGGCAGCGTCCTTCACCTGCTCCATGTAGGCAGCGCTTTGCTGGGCGGCGATTGCGCTGTAATAGGCGCGGCGCGTTTCGTCGGCCACGCGCAGCAGTTCGCCTGCCGCGCGCATCTGGGCTTGCTCAAAGCGGCGCCTTTCCAGCGGCAGCGTAAATGGCATCGTCAGCAGGCCCATGATCGGGACAGTCAGCGTGCGCTCAAGCTCGACACCTTCATGGCCCTTCAGGCGGCCGAAGCTGAAGACCGGATTGGCGATGCGGCCAGCCTGCACCAGGTCGGCTTCGGCGACGCCGAGTTCCGCGTAGGATGCCTGCAGGCCGCGGTTGTTGATCAACGCAAGCTGGACAGCGTTGTCAACCGTCAATGGCTTGGCGAGCAAGCCGGCCAGTTGGTGCTCGACCGTTTCCGGCTTGTTCGGGGGAATGGCCTGCGCGCTGCGCGCCTGCGCCAGGGCCTGCACTGCGCCGACACCGCCGTCAGCGGAGAAGGAAGCGCAACCGGAAAGGAGCAGGGCGATCGCTGAGGGAATCAATGCACGCATGTCATTCCTTGTGTTGGTGCCCGTGGTGCGGGTGTTTTTTCTCGGGGCTCGCGCCCATGTCGTGGCCGGCATGCTCGTCGCGCGGCTGGGCCACGCGCTCATTGCTATCCTTCCAGCCGACCGGCGGGGTGTCCGTGTCGGCGCGGTAGTCGGCAAACGCGGACTCATAGACTAATGGCGCGGCGGCGGCAGTAGGGTTCATTGGGGCGAGGCCTGGCTGGTCCTGCGCGAGGGCAGCGACGGGCGACAGTGCGCAGCCAGTCACCAAGGCGAAACGGATCAGGGTTTTCATGCAAATCTTTCGTCGGTCTGCGACACCCGGCGTTCGCAGGGCATCGAATCAAAAGCGAAGGCGGGGTCGCCGCCCGCATCGGATATCAGGCGACGGTGTGCGGCGGCCGCTCGAGCGCGCCGACTATGCAGGCGGTGTCGTAGGCAGCAACGTAGGGAATGCGCTCGGCGCCGTGGGAATTGATCTGGGGAAGGGGAATCAGGACGGTGACGATGGCCGCGCCCACCGGGCACGAGGCACAGGTGCCGCACTTTGCCAGGCTGCCTGGCTTATCGTCGCCGGGCGCCTGTTTGGCCTTGTGATGTTCGCAGCCCGCTGGCATGCCCGAGGCGGCGTCATCGGCGACCGCTGTCGCGGCGGCAACTACTTTCGCGGCGCCCGAATCGCACATGAACATCGATACCGCGGCGAATCCCTGGAGAGGGAGCGCGAGCAGCAATATCCAGACGAAAATAGACTTCAGCGATTTCATGGTGGCGAAGTGTAGCATGAGTCGATACGGGTTTAGTGTTGCGACTGCGGTAGCGAAATAAACAAGCGACAGGGTCTTGACCTTACAATGATGGGAAGGTCGATGATGGTGAAAATGGACCACAGGGAGAATCGCGATGGTAACAAATACTGGTAAGGAACTGGACTTGCCGATCGAGGGGATGAGTTGCACCTCCTGCGCGGGCAGGGTCGAAAAGGCGCTGCGTGCCGTTCCCGGCGTGCTGGAAGCCACGGTCAACCTTGCAACAGAGCGCGCCACGGTGAGGACAGCGGGCAAACCGGATGCCGCGGCACTGGTGCAGGCGGTAGAACGGGCTGGGTACAAGGCCACGCCCGGCCTCGGCGATGCGCCTGCGCTTGCGGGAACCGACCCGGTGGCGCGCGATGCGTGGCAAATCGGCATTGCCGCCGCTTTGACCCTGCCGCTGGCCATGCCGATGGCCGCCGAACTGTTTGGCCTTCACCTGATGTTACCCGCCTGGGTCCAATGGCTGCTGGCCACCCCGGTGCAGTTCTGGATCGGCGCGCGCTTCTACCGCGCAGGCTGGAAAGCGCTGCTGGCAAAGACCGGGAATATGGACCTGCTGGTCGCCCTCGGCACCTCGGCGGCGTACGGCCTGAGCGTGTTCGAATGGCTGGGCGGCGGCGGGCACTTGTACTTCGAGGCCGCCGCTGTCGTCATCACGCTGGTCCGTCTCGGCAAATGGCTGGAAGCACGCGCCAAGCGCCAGACCACGGAAGCGATACGCGCGCTGCAGGCACTGCGTCCGGCAACCGCCCGCGTGCGCAAAAATGGCGAGGTGCGTGAAGTCCGCATTGAGAGGCTGCGCATCGGCGATGAAGTGGTGATCCGCCCGGGCGAGCGCATGCCGATGGACGGCGTCGTCATCGAAGGGACGACGCATGCCGACGAATCGATGCTGACCGGCGAGAGCATGCCGGTGACCAAGGGCACCGGCGACAAGGTGATTGGCGGCGCGGTCAACGGCGACGGCGCGATCGTCGCGCGCGCCGCCGCGCTTGGCGCCGAATCGACGCTGGCGCGCATCATCCGCGCGGTCGAGGACGCGCAGGCGGCCAAGGCGCCGGTGCAGCGGCTGGTCGACAAGGTGAGCGCCGTGTTCGTCCCGGCCGTCATCGTGATCGCGTTCGCGGCGTTCGCCGGCTGGTGGCTGTACAACGGCGACTGGAGCGCCGCGCTGCTCAACGCCGTCGCGGTGCTGGTGATCGCTTGCCCATGTGCGCTCGGACTGGCGACGCCGACGGCCATCATGGCGGGCACCGGCGTCGCCGCGCGCCACGGCATCCTGATCAAGGATGCGGAAGCGCTCGAACTGCTGCACGGTGTGAATGTGGTCGCATTCGACAAGACCGGGACGCTCACGGCCGGCAAGCCGCGCCTGACGGCGCATATCGCAGCGAACGGCGACCATGGCGAACTGCTGGCCCTCTCGGCCGCTATACAACAAGGAAGCGAACATCCGCTGGCACGCGCGGTTGGCGAAGCAACTGCCGGCGTTGCAAGCGCGTCCGCCGTTGATGTGCGGGCGGTGCCCGGACACGGCGTCACGGCCAGCGTGGCAGGCGTGGGCTATGCGCTTGGCAACGCACGCCTGCTCGAACGTTTTGGCGTATCGCCCGGGGAGCTGGCTAAGGTCGCGCGGAGGCACGAAGACGCTGGCGCAACGGTGTCCTGGCTGGCGCAAACCGCGCCCGGGCCAAAGCTGGTCGGCATGCTGGCTTTCGGCGACGCGATCAAGCCGGAAAGCCGCGCTGCCGTGAACGGCCTGAAGGCGGCAGGAATCCGCACAGTCATGCTCACAGGCGACAACCAGGGCAGCGCCAGCCACATCGCAGGCCAGCTTGGCATCGACGAAGTCCATGCGCAGGTGCTCCCCGAGGGGAAGGCGGAAATCATCGTGCGGCTGCGCGCGAATGGCGCGCGCGTGGCGATGGTCGGTGACGGCATCAACGACGCACCCGCGCTGGCTGCGGCAGATATCGGCATCGCGATGGGCGGCGGCACCGACGTGGCGATGCATACCGCCGGCGTCACGCTGATGCGCGGCGATCCGCGCCTGCTCGCCGACGCCATCGACATCTCGCGCCGAACCTACGCGAAGATCCGCCAGAACCTGTTCTGGGCTTTTGTATTCAATGCGGTTGGCGTGCCGCTGGCGGCCTTCGGCCTGCTCAATCCGATGATCGCGGGCGCGGCGATGGCGTTTTCGAGCGTCTCGGTGGTGAGTAACGCGCTGCTGTTGCGGCGCTGGCGGGGTGCGGAATGAATATCGGCGAAGCGGCAAAGGCCTCGGGCGTCTCGGCCAAGATGATCCGGCATTACGAGGCGATCGGGCTGACCGGCGAAGCGAAACGCAGCGATTCGGGTTACCGCGTGTATTCGGTGCGCGAGGTCCAGATGCTGCAGTTTATCCATCGCGGGCGCGAGCTGGGCTTCTCGCTGGAGCAGATCCGCGCGCTGCTCGCGCTGTGGCGGGACAAGCACCGCGCCAGCCAGGATGTATGCGCACTCGCCAACCAGCACATTGCGGAACTTGACCGCAAGATCGCGGAGATGCAGGCGATGCGGCGCACGCTGGAGAGCCTGGCGACCGCCTGCCATGGCGACGAGCGTCCCGATTGCCCTATCCTGGATGACCTGGCCACTGCGGGCGGCAGCTAAGGCGTCACCCTGGTGACCCGTTCATCGGGCAGGTCGAACATCTCGCTCGCCACGCGGGCAATGTCATTCACGCCGGACCCGGCCTCCATGTGCGCGGTCAGCCAGCGCGCCTGGCCGCCCTTGGCCATCAACTCGCGGATCACCTCGCACGCCGTGCCGAAACCGGGATCGAGCGAGGCGGCCGACAGCCGCTGCAGGTCGTTCTCGACCACCTGGCAGACAGGCAGCCGCGCGCCGTTTTCCGGATCGATCCAGATCGCGCTGACGCCATCCTTGGCCGCGTTGAAGCGGTTCCACGCGTACAGCTCGCGGCTGCTGTCGGAGGGCCATTCGCCGCGCCGCCCGTATGCTTCGATGCACAGTTCGCGCGCGTAGCTCGCCAGTGCGGCGGCATACGCAGGGCGCAGCGGCGTATCGAGCACCCGGAGTTCGACGGTCCCGTATTCCGGCTTTGGCCGCACGTCCCAGTAGAAGTCCTTGATCGAGCCGACGATGCCGTGGCCTGCCAGCCGCTCGAAATACTCTTCGAATCCTTTCCAGCTGCGGATATCGGAAGGCATTGTGCCGCTCATCGGGAAAGCGCCGACGACGTTGCTGCGCGAGCTGCAGAAGCCCGAATCCTCGCCTTGCCAGCACGGCGAGTTGGCCGACAGCGCGATGAACAGGGGCGCGCGCTGCGTCAGCCACGCCGCGATGCGGATCGCTTCATCCGCGTCCGGCACGCCGATATGCACGTGCATGCCGAATACCGTGAACAGTTTGGCGAGATAGCCGAATTTACGCGCCGATGCACGGTAGCGTTCCTTCGGATAGATGCGCTGTTCCGCCCACTTCTGGAACGGATGCGCGCCGCCGCCAGAAATGGCGGCGCCCACCTGGAACGCGGCGCTGCGCACCGCCTCGCGGATCTCTTCGACCTGCGCCGCGGCCTGGTCGTAGCCGCCGAGGATGGAGGTGGCCACTTCCAGCATCGAGGTGGTGATTTCGGGCGTGGCCACCCATTCCTTCTTGCGCTGGTCCAGCAATCGAAGGATGTCCGGCGCGGCGGGCAGCAGGTCGTAGGTCAGGCGGTCGAGCACCATCAGTTCCAGCTCGATGCCCATCGATCCCATGCGCGAGTGCGCGAACGGCGGCAGGTAGGCGGGCCCGGTACCGGAGACCGCCCGTGCCTGCGCTTCTTCCAGCGAGATGATCTGTTCGGCCTTTTCGGTCATTTAATCCTCCTCCTCGTGCGTTTCGCCCGCGATCTTCAGTCCCCACCAGGTGAGGGCAGGGGCGATCAGGACATTCAATGCGAGCAGCGAAGCGATCACCTGCGCCGCCGCGGGTCCAAGGCCGGAATAGGTGCCGAGGGAGTTGTCGACCATCAGTGTGCCGAAGCTGACCAGGGAGCACATCGACACCGCCATCGCGTTCTTCTTGTGTGCGCTCCATGCTCCGCTGCCGATGAATGCGATGCGGGTGACGCCGATGCGCACCATGAATATCAGTAGCGCCAGCGCGAGGACGGCGGGATTCATCAGCTGCTGGATCTCGACCAGCGCCGCCGACATCATGAACAGCAGCGCGTAGCCGATGTCCTGGCCGGTCTTGAGCTGGGCCTGGAACACGTTGTCGCGCTTTTCCGCGTTACGCAGCAGGAGTCCCATCAACAGCAGCGACAGCAGCGCGCTGGACCCGGTGACAGAACACAGTCCCAGGTCCATCAGCAGCGCGGCCAGCAGCATGCCGGGCCGCTGGCGTGCCGGCGCACGCGTGACGCGGGTGGCGACCGCATACAAGCCGTAGCAGGCCACGGCGATGACCGCGCCCAGCGCGAGCTTGGAGAGCTCGCCCCCGAGTTCCGCGCCAAAGCCGTTGGAAGCGGGATCTTGCATCTTCATCCAGGCCAGCGCGGGCCCGAGCGCCAGCAAGGCGATCACATTGCCGATGCCGACCATGTTCGCGCCGGCGAAGGTCGCCACGCCGCTGGCGTTGGAATCGGCCGCCATCGACGCGAAGATGATCGGGCTGGCGGCGATCAGCACCACCGCGATGAACGCGGCTTCGCCGCTCGGAATGCCGAATGCGGCCAGGCAGGCGAAGCTGGCGAATCCACGCAGCAGGCTGGCGAGCACCAGGCTGGCGCCTTCACGCCCGCTGTTCCACAGCCATTGCAGGTCCATCTTGCGCCCGACTTCAAACAGCACCAGCGCGGTGGCGGCATTGAACAGTTCCTGGAACTGCGACAGCAAAGGCGCGTCGACCAATCCGAGCCCGCTGACGCCGACCAGCAGGCCGGCGATCACGGCGCCATACAGCTTCGGCAGGCCGCGCGACGCCAGCCCGAGGCCGATCAGCTGGGCCAGCAGCAGGCCGGCACCGATGATCGCCAGCGGCGAAAACAGCCACGGCGCGAGTTCGAAAATCCTATCGCTCATGGTTGGCACTCCAGGTATCGGCAATGCCGGTCATCTCGCGCTCGATGGCGCGCAGCGTGCCGCTGCCGGCCGCGAGCCCGGATGGCGTGTCGTAGCGCGCCGGAAGCGTGGCGCCGACCTGGGCGCGGATCGGCGCCTCGCCGGATTTTTGCGGGATCCAGAGCTGGCCGGTGACGTTGCTGCGCTCGGTCCAGATGGCGGCATATTTGGCGCCGGAACGTGGCGCGGCGGCTGGCGCGTCCAACAGGCGGAACGGCATCAGGAAGGTGGCGCCAGGGTAGCGCCGCGCCAGCTGGATCTGCATCGCGGCCCGTTGTTCAAGGCGCGCATCCTCACGTGCACGCGGCAGGGGCAAGGGAGCGCTGGCCGGCGGCAATGGCGCCATGCGCAGGCACTTGCCGTCGCTGTTCCAGCGCCAGCCGTCGTGCGCGATTTCGCCAGCCCGGCCTTTCAGGTTCGTTTCCCACGCCTTGCGCAGGGGTGTCGCGGGGCCCGTGTCGCCAGCGCGGACTTTCGATGCTGCTTCCCCGATCAGCTTCCAGCGGCCCTCCTGCCAGGTACGCGTGGCGGCGCGCGTGGAGGGCGACCAGGTCCATTCCGTGGCCGTCCAAACGCCGGGCTCGCGCATTTCGACAGTTGCGATGCGCTCTGTTCCGTTGTCGCCCGGCCCGCCAAGATAGTGCGACTTCCAGCCGCTGTGCCAGGCCGCGCCAGGCGCCGCTGGCTGCCCGCCGAGGCGCGGGCGCTGCCACGCCAGCCACGCGGCCGGCGGCGCGATGCAGGCGCCGGGAACAGCGCTGGCCTGCCAGCGCCGCATCTCGAGGCGGCCCTGCCAGACGCACATCGGCGGCGCCTCCTTCCATCCGGCCGGGCCCGCAACGACGCCGGTGTCGGGCCCGCACTTGCTCGGGCGATGTTGGGCCAGCCTGGCGAAATCGACGGTTTCCGGTTCGGCTTTTTTACGCGATCTGCCGGGTGCGGCCGTAGCCGGCAGGTGGGTCACGATGACTGCGGCAAGCAGGAGCGCGGGGCCAGTCATGAAGGCCGGGCGCGGCATGCGCCTGTGTCGGGGGCTCATCGCCATCAGTTGTTCTCCGGTGGTTTTCTGAAGACGAAAGCATCGGCAGACTGGCGCGCTTTCATGGTCGTCTTCGAGTGAATAAGGCTGCTGCCCCCGATCAGGTTGCATTTTTCGGTAAGGTAGCGGCGGCGTGCAAGCTGTACGGCGTCCCACGACAGCTTGGGCGCCGCGAAGCAGCAGCAAGGCTTCGAGGAAGGGGACAGAGGGGATCGCGAGCAGGACGAATCGCCGCGTTTCTTCAGGAATTTGGGCCGGCCCGGTCAAAGTCATCGGTGCGGCGGCCGCGCGTTCAGGCATCGCCATCGCGCGCGCTGCGCAATGTCTTTACCTGTGGGACGGACTGAATAGTAAAAGAAATGCATCGCCGCATTATACATTTTGACAATGATGGCCACAAATATGTGTATAAGGCACAATGAGTTGGTGGGCAATTCAGGCGTATCGATTGCTACGGCACTGCGATGAGGTGTGATACCGGGTCTCCTGCCCCCGGCATTGGCCGGGGGCTTTTTTATGCTTGAAGGAAAAGCTGGTCCGCGCCGTGGGAGCCTACCGTTGACGTACAATCAATGGTTCCGGGCGCGCGCTTTGGCACAGGCTCATCTTCAGGATTCACCATGGAAATCACGCTGTTGTTCGGCCTTATCATTCTGAATGGCATGTTCGCCATGTCGGAAATCGCCCTGGTCACGGCCCGCAAGGGGCGGCTGGTGCGGCTGGCAAACGCGGGCGACGGCGCGGCGCAGGTCGCCATCGAACTGGGCGAGGAACCGACCAAGTTCCTGTCGACGGTGCAGATCGGCATTACATCAATCGGCGTACTGAACGGCATGGTCGGCGAAGCAACGCTGGCCGCCCCGCTCGCCATGTGGCTGCAATCGCTGGGCACGCCGCTGGGCGCGTCCGAATTCACGGCAAGCGCACTGGTCGTCGTGGCAATTACATATTTCACGATCGTGCTGGGCGAACTGGTGCCGAAGCGTCTCGCCCAGATCAATCCGGAACCGCTGGCGCGCGCTGTGGCGCGGCCGATGCGTTTCCTGGCCATCGTCGCGAAACCTTTCGTCATGCTGTTGTCGTCGTCGACCAGGCTGATCCTGCGGCTGTTTGGCGTGAAGGATTCCGGTCAGCAGCCAATCACCGAGGACGACCTGCACATGATCCTCGAGGAAGGATCCGAGGCGGGCATCATCGAACACCAGGAGCACCGCATGGTGCGCAACCTGTTCCGCCTCGACGACCGCCAGATCTCGTCGTTCATGGTGCCGCGCGGCGAGGTGGTGTGCCTGAATGTCGAGGATGATTTCGAGGTCAACCTGAAACGGCTGGAAGCGAGTCCGCATTCGCGCTTTCCGGTCATCCGCGGCGGCTGGGGCGATATCCTCGGGGTCGCCACCGCGCGCCAGATGCTGGCGCAGCTGCTGCGCGGCGAGCGGCCTGAGCTCGCGGGCAACCTGGAGGAGCCGGTCTACCTGCCGGAGTCGCTGACCGGCATGGAATTACTGGAGAACTTCAAGAGTTCAGGGACGCAGCTGGCGTTTATTGTCGATGAATACGGGCAGGTGCAAGGCATCGTGACCCTGCAGGATGTGCTCGAATCGATCACCGGAGAGTTCAAGACCCACCACGCCGAAGACGCGTGGGCCGTGCGCCGCGAGGACGGTTCATGGCTGCTCGATGGCCTGATACCGATCCCGGAACTGAAGGACTGCCTGGCGCTGAGTGACTTGCCCGAGGAAAGCCGCGGCCGCTACAACACGCTCAGCGGCATGCTGCTGCTGTTGCTTGGCGACATACCGAAGACGGGTGAGATTTGTACCTGGGGCAGCTGGAAGTTCGAAATCGTCGACCTCGATGGCCTGCGTATCGATAAGGTGCTGGCGTCGCCGCTGGCGCGGCAAACGGGCAATGGCGGGGCGCGCTAGCTTTCCGCCAGCAGCACCTTGGCACTGGCCGGGTCGGCATTGAGCAGCGATATCACGCTGGCGAGATCGGTTTCGAGGCGGTTCAGCGTGGCCAGGTCGAGGCCTGCGAGCGCTCCCGGCAGCACGCCTGCAAACGGGGCCGGCGCCGAATCGAGCACCGCCGCGCCCGCCGGCAGCAGCGCCAGCAGCACGATGCGGCGATCGCGGTCGCTGCGCTCGGCCGCCACCAGCCTGCGGTCAAGCAGGCTCTTGACCAGGTTGCTTGCGGTCGACTGATGGACGTCGAGCGCGCGCGCGAGGTCGTTGACGCCGATGCCGGGCGTGGCGCGGATCTCGCTCAGCGCCCATAACATGGCGCCGCCAATGCCGGTGTCGCGTTCGACCTGGCGGAAGTGGCTTTTCACGGTGTTAAAAACGATCCGGAACTGGCGCAGCACACGCACGGCAGCGGCCTCGTCTGCTATGAGGCTAGCCGCGCCGGTTGCCGGGCTTTCTGCACTGGGATCAGGAGTCGTGCTTGTCATTTCGAAATCATAGCTGAAAAGCCACCGGGAGAGAAACGGTCAATACGGCGGAGGCTCCGCGCGTATTGACTGGAACGGCTTCGATGAGGACTAATAGAAGCGACACTGATCCTGCCTTCGCGCCTGCGCTTTATCGACTCGTAAAAATCGGGCTCGCCGCGACGCATCGCATGCTCCGCCTTGACCGGCATTGGCATTGGCAATGATTGCACTCTGCAGATGATGCAGGCATTTGTCGTGCCGACTTCCAGGAGAACGACTGAACCAGGCAAGGATGCCCTGCTCCTGCTGTCGTTATTAATCCCGAAGTTGGTGGCGCCAGCGTGTACGGCGACTTGACTTCATGATACCCTCCGGGCGTAGAAAGCTGCGACGTTGTTGGCCGGTTGCGCGGTCGCGCACGGCGCTTCCTGCTCTGCGTTTGTTAACGCAGGGAGGCTAGGCGACAATGGCTGAATGTTTTCCTTGAAATCGATATAGCTGAGCAGTCGAGACTGCAAGCGCCCCCAGAACATGAATCCATATACCTTCGAACCCTTGGATGATCGTCGTGCGGCACGTGAAGCATGAGCTGTGCGTGGGTACGACACGACGATCGGCTATCAAACAGGACGTCGCTCGACACGGGACTGCAGCCAGCCTGCCATTGCAGCACCTGCTGCTCCAATGATGCCAGCCGCTGCCAGCATCCCCAGCAAAGAGGCCGACGGTGCCTGGGCAGAAGCGAAGAAGCTAATATGTCCAAGGAAATTGGCAATAGGATTGTTAATCGGCCGCAGATTGCGCAGACTTAATACCACAATCACATCGCCCAGCACTGCCAGCGGAGTGGCAGCATCACCCACTACGGGGGTGAGCAACCCAATCGCGATTGCAGTGCCCGCGCCCAAACCCAAGCCGAGCAGGAACGACACCAGGTTGGCAACTCCTTCCCGCAAAGTTGAGCCGGCGGTGTCGTGGGCCACCCAACCGAGAAACATGGTCCAAGCGGGCAACGCTGCCCCCAAGGTCAGGAAGGTAGTGCTGGATGCCACGATCGCCACGACCAGTGTGCTTAAGTGAAAGCGCGTGGCGGGCAGCTGCGCGGCCGAGACGCGTGGTACAGGGGTAGGTAATGAATTCATAGGGTTCCAATAAAGTTGGTTACCGCCACGGCCTGCCCCTCAGCTCGACGGGGTGGCCATAGCGCCGAACGCTCAGATGAGATTGATCTCGACCTTCATGTTGTCTTTGCTGAGCTTCGAGTAGGGGCAGGTCTGGTGGGCCGTTTCAAGCAGCGTCCAGGCAATATCGTGCGCAACGCCGGCAAGCTAACGTTTACACGCGCCTGCAGGATGTACGCTCCGGCGTCAGTGACCAGATCTACCTCGGCGTCGACTGCCAGATCAGCAGGCAACTTGACCTTTAGTCCATTGGCGGCCAAGCCCTTTGGACCACGAGGATGCTTGCGCAGCGCGGGCGGCCTTACTCCGTGACGACCTTGAGGGCGACATCGATATTGCCGCGCGTGGC
Organism: Massilia polaris; assembly: GCF_012927275.1. Classification (GTDB taxonomy): domain Bacteria; phylum Pseudomonadota; class Gammaproteobacteria; order Burkholderiales; family Burkholderiaceae_D; genus Telluria_A; species Telluria_A polaris. Next base: position 808,767 of record NZ_JABBGG010000001.1, read on the forward strand.
TTTCGAGTACGGGCAGATGGCATCGGCGTCATGCGCGATTGCCGTGGCGACTTCGGGGTCCAGCCCAGGCACACGCAGGGTGAGGCGGGCCTGCAGCAAGTACTCGGCGCCGGCCAGACCCAGGTCCACTTCAATATCCACAGCCGTGTCCGCAGGCAAGGTCACTTTCATCTCCTTGGCGGTAATGCCGACGGCGGCGATGTAGCAGGCCGACCAGGCACCGGCGAACAGTTGCTCGGCGGTCG
>NZ_JABBGG010000010.1 GCF_012927275.1 Massilia polaris
AGCGCGCAGAATCCATTATGGCCCGAGCGCGACGGTGCTCACAACGAGGCCGGATATACGGAAGCAGTTGCACCTAACAGCCAAAACCGAAATTGATGTTGCAATATCGGAGGAGTCCATATATGGACAAGGTCGGCGGACTTTTACCCCATCTGTCCCATCTTTAGTCCCTCGATTGCGTGTCCCTGCACGATCGGCGCCAGCTTCTCGACCACCCGCCCGGCCAGATGCCGGCGCATCTCGGCGGGCAAACCGTCGTAGTACGCCCGCGTCACCTGTAAGTCATGTTTATCGGCATTCGTCCCATCCGGCGCATCGACGCCCAGCACAAACACCGGTCGTGACTTCTGCGACAGGTTCGCCGTCCCGCGGTGAATGGTCAGCGCCGACCTGGCCGTGATATCGCCCATACGCGCCAGTTTCCGCTGTGCCCGCGCCTCATACCGATCCGTAAGCTCCGGCGCCGGGAACATCAAGTCCCCGCCACTCAGGTCATCCCACTGCGTCCCCGGCGCGATCTCGAACGGCCCCATCTCCTCGGTCACATCCACGGTGGTGATATTGAATGCCAGCGAATTCAACCTGCGTCCGACCAGCGTCGCTTCAGGCGACGGGAAATCCCGGTGCCACGGCTGCTTCATCGCACCCGGTCCCGGGACATCGAACCCAGCCTCGACGATCTTGTAATCCGGCCCCAGAACCGCCGTACATACCGCCACCACCCACGGATGAGTGATGATGTCGACGAACCCGCTCAGCTTCTCTGGATGGATCTCGACGTAGTACCGCGATGGCCCACGGGCAAGTGCACCGCCCGGCTGGCTGAGCGCCTCCTCGAACAGCATGGCGATGTCGTGGCCCAGCCACTGCACCCATTCGCGCGAAAACGCACCCTTGCAGGCAATGAAGCCATCACCGTACAGCCCGCCCATGATGCTGGCCACGTCGAACTTGCTGTCCTGCGGGAAAGTAGAGTTGTTCATAGGGAGTCCCTCGCTTCCAAGCCGAATATTCTGCCACGCATCCGGGGCCGATCCGTTTGAAACTTAAGCGGAACTTAGGCATGCACCCCTCATTGCAGCGCGCTTGTATAATGCGTGGAGATTAATCTTGCCTGTAAATATGACCAACACAACCCACTTCGGCTACAAGACCGTGTCGGAAGACGACAAGGTCCGTGAAGTCGCCAAGGTTTTCCATTCGGTCGCGTCGAAGTATGACGTGATGAATGACCTGATGTCGGGCGGCCTGCACCGCATCTGGAAGACGTTTACGATCGCCAACGCGGCGATCCGTCCCGGCTTCAAGGTGCTCGATATTGCGGGCGGTACCGGCGACTTGTCGAAGGCCTTCGCCAAAAAAGCGGGCCCGACGGGCGAGGTGTGGCACACCGATATCAACGAGTCGATGCTGCGCGTTGGCCGCGACCGGCTCTTGAATAACGGGATCGTCACCCCCACGTTGCTGTGTGATGCCGAAAAACTGCCGTTCCCGGACAACTACTTCGACCGCGTCAGCGTGGCCTTCGGCCTGCGCAACATGACGCACAAGGACCAGGCGCTGAAAGAAATGCAGCGCGTCCTGAAGCCGGGCGGCAAATTGCTGGTGCTGGAGTTTTCGAAAGTGGCGGCGCCGTTGCAGAAGCCGTACGACGTATATTCCTTCTCGGTCCTGCCTTGGCTGGGCCAGAAGATTGCCGGCGATTCAGACAGCTACCGTTACCTGGCTGAATCGATCCGCATGCATCCCGACCAGGAAACACTGAAGTCGATGATGCAGGAAGCCGGGCTGGAACGGGTGGAATACTTCAATCTCACGGCAGGTGTGGCCGCTCTTCACACCGGTATCAAACTTTAGGATGACAAAGCAATGAAAAAACTACTTGTGACCATGATGCTTGCGATCACGGCGATGTCGATGGTTGTCGAGGCGAGTGCGCGTCCAATGGGCGGCAAGAAATCGTTCGGCCGCCAGTCGCCGGCAGCGATGCAGCGCGCTAATACACCTGCGCCAGCGCAGGCGCCAACCGCGGCCCAGCGTCCGGCAGCTGCCGGCGCGGCCGCCGCAGCGCCAGCCGCCGCAGCGGCCAAGGGCGGTATGTGGAAGGGCATGCTGGGCGGTGCACTGCTGGGCCTCGGCCTTGGCGCGCTGCTGTCGAGCATGGGTCTGGGCGGCGCCGCTGCCAGCATGATCTCGACCATCCTGATGGTCGCATTGCTGGCAATGGCTGGCCTGTTCATCTTCCGCATGTTCAAGCGCAAGGACACCCCTGCGAACTCGGCATTCGAAGGCTTCAACAAGCCAGTGGCAGCCGGTGCGGGCGGCGCGACGCCTGAAATCGGTTCCGGCCTGCCACGTTCGGGCTTCCAGCCTGCGGCGCAGCCAACCGCCTTCCAGCCTGCGCAGCAGATGCCTGCCAGCGCCGGCAGCAGCCAGCCGCACGTAACGACCCCGTACGGCGTGCCGTCGGACTTCGACAGCGCGACCTTCCTGCGCCACGCGAAATCGAGCTTCATCCGCATGCAGGCCGCATGGGACAAGGCCGACTTCACCGACCTGCGTGAATTCACCACGCCGGAAGTATACGCAGAGCTGAAGATGCAGATCCAGGAACGCGGCGACGTGGCCGACTTCACCGACGTGGTATCGATCGACGCTGAACTGCTTGGTATCGAAACCACCGCGGCCGACTACCTGGCGAGCGTCAAGTTCGTTGGCAAGATCAAGACCGACCCGACCGCACTGGCCGAGCCGTTCACCGAAGTGTGGAACATGAGCAAGCCGACCGACGGCAGCACCGGTTGGGTCCTCGCAGGTATCCAGCAGCTTTCCTGATTATTATTTAGGAAAGTAATTGTGTGGGCGGAATTAACCCCCGCAAATGGTAAGATCAAGGCCGCCCGCTAACACCGGGCGGTTTTTGTTTTTCAGGCGTACGACATTATGGCGACATCGAATCCGTTCACATCACAGACCGCCTTGACGGCCCCGGTCGTCAAGGCCATCAACCACTTGCTGGCGCAGGAGGCTTGGGCGCGCGACGCGCTCGAGCTGCACGCCGGCAAGGAGGCGCTGATCGACGCCTCCGGCATGGGGCTGCGCATGCGCGTGACGCGCGACGGCATGGTCGAGGCCAGCCGGTCGGAGGAGGCGGCCAACGTCACCATCCGGGTCAAGCTGGCAGACCTGCCGCTGATCGCGCGCAACCGCGAGCGCGCGTTTTCGTACGTGAAGATCGAAGGCGACGCCGAGTTCGCCAACACCATCTCGCAGCTGGCGAAAGGCTTGCGCTGGGAAGCCGAGCACGACATCGAGCGGATGATGGGGCCGGTTGCCGCGACCCGCATCGCCGATGGGGCCCGCTCCGCGTTCGAGCACGTGCGCACGACGCACAAGAAGGTCACTGAAAACCTCGCCGAGTATTTTGTCGAGGAAAACCCGCTGCTGGTGCCGAAAGTGGCGGTGGAAGAATTCACCGACGACGTAACGCGCCTGCGCGACGACGTCGAACGCGCTGCCAAGCGCATCGCGCGACTCGAGCAGAAGCTGGCCGCAAGAAACAACACCCCGGCCAAAAACGCCGGACAAAAATAAACCTGGACCATTGATGATCTTGAAATTCCTGCGCCTCCTTAAAATCATTCGCGTCGCGATCAAATACGGCCTCGATGAAATTGCGTTCTCCGGATTCAAGGTTCCGCGCACGGCCAGGCTGATCAATGCAATGTTCTTCTGGCGCACTATTGCCCAGCCGCGCGGCGTGCGCCTGCGCATGGCGCTGGAAGAACTGGGCCCGATTTTCGTCAAGTTCGGCCAGGTGCTGTCGACCCGGCGCGACCTGATGCCATTCGACATCGCCGATGAGCTGGCGCTGCTGCAAGACCGCGTGCCGCCGTTTCCTTCCGACCTCGCCATTGCCCAGATTACCCGCTCGCTGCGCGCCCACCCGGATCAATTGTTCGCCAGCTTCGAACGCACGCCGGTCGCGTCGGCGTCGATTGCGCAGGTGCACTTCGCGACCTTGAAGAACGGCAAGGAAGTTGCGGTCAAGGTGCTGCGTCCGGGCATGAAGCGCCTGATCGATGAAGACGTCGCCCTGATGCACATCGCGGTCGATTTGTTGTCGCGCGTGTGGGCCGACAGCAAGCGGCTGAAGCCGAAGGAAGTTGTCGCCGAGTTCGACAAGTACCTGCACGACGAGCTCGACCTGATGCGTGAAGCGGCTAACGCCAGCCAGCTGCGCCGCAATTTCTCCAACTCGACCTTGCTGATGGTGCCCGAAATGTACTGGGACTATTGCTCCACCGACGTGATCGTCATGGAGCGTATGCATGGCATTCCCATTTCGCAGATCGACCGCCTCGAGGCCGAGGGCGTGGACCTCAAGAAACTGTCGAGCGATGGCGTCGAAATCTTCTTCACGCAGGTGTTTCGCGATGGCTTCTTCCACGCGGATATGCACCCGGGGAACATCATGGTCTCGATCGACCCGAAGACCTTCGGCCGCTACATCGCGCTCGACTTCGGCATCGTCGGCACGCTGAACGACTTCGACAAGGACTACCTGTCGCAGAACTTCCTGGCGTTCTTCCGGCGCGATTACAAGCGCGTGGCGGAAGCGCACATCGAGTCGGGCTGGGCGCCGCGCGAAACCCGCGTCGACGAACTGGAGTCCGCGGTGCGCGCCTGCTGCGAACCGATCTTCGACCGGCCGCTCAAGGACATCTCGTTCGGCCAGATTTTGCTGCGCCTGTTCCAGACCTCGCGCCGCTTCAACGTCGAAGTCCAGCCGCAGCTGGTGCTGCTGCAAAAGACGCTGCTCAATATCGAAGGCCTCGGGCGCCAGCTCGACCCGGACCTCGACCTGTGGAAGACCGCCAAGCCCTACCTGGAGCGCTGGATGGCCGAGCAGGTGGGCGTGCAAGGCCTGTGGGAGCGCCTGAAGGCCGAAGCGCCGCACTACACGCACATCATCCCGCAGCTGCCACGGCTGCTGCAAAACGCGCTGGTGCGCCAGGCCGAGCCGCGCGGGCCGGACAGCGAGCTGCTGCTGGCGCTCGTGATCGAACAGCGGCGCACCAACCGCATGCTGGCGTTCATGGTTGTATTTGCGGCGACGCTGGGCCTCGGACTGGCGGGCATCCAGCTTTACCTGCGCTTGTACGCGGGGCAGTAAATGCCGGAATTCGACAGCCGCGATCCGCGCACGCCAGCATTCTGGGACGAGCGTTTCGAGCGTGAGTTCACGCCGTGGGACAGGGGCGGGGTGCCGGAGCAGGTGCGCGGATTCGTCGCGACGTCGCAGGCCAGGAACGTGTTGATTCCAGGGTGCGGCGCGGGATATGAACTGGTTTATTTTTCCGAGGCCGGGTGGGACGCGACGGCGCTCGATTTTTCGCCGGCCGCCGTCGAACGGGCGCGCGCGATTACGGGGCAGTGGAGCAGTCGCGTGGTGGAGGCGGACTTCTTCGCTTATGAGCCGGCGGCGGGCCTGGACATGATCTACGAGCGCGCGTTCCTGTGCGCGTTGCCGCGGGCGATGTGGCCGCAGGTGGCCAAGCGCTGGGCGGCACTGCTGCCGTCAGGCGGGCTGCTGGCCGGGTTCTTCTTTTTCGATGACGCGCCAACAGGGCCGCCGTTCGGCATCAGCCGCGACGAGTTGGATCGCTTATTGGGCGGGGATTTTGAATGCGTCGAGGACGCCGGGGTCGCGGATTCCATTCCCGTGTTTGCGGGGAAGGAGCGATGGATGGTGTGGCGGCGTAAATAACGTCGTTCCCGCGGGGCCGCCGAGGCGTACGCGGGAACGACGTTGTTGAGCTTACTTGGCTACGGCAGGTGCTGCAGGCTGGCCAGCGATCTCAATCTTCGCCTTCGTCTTCATGTCGTCGAACAGCTTGGTCAGGTTGGTGCGCTGCACTTGCTGCTTCAGCTGTTCCTTGACTGATTCAAGCGGAGGCGCTTCCGCCTTCTTCGAATCTTCCAGCAAAATCACGTGGTAGCCGAACTGGGTCTTGACCGGCACTTCGGTGAACTTGCCTTTTTCGAGCTTGGCCACAGCCGCGCCGAATTCCGGCACCATGCTGCGCGGGTCGAACCAGCCCAGGTCGCCGCCGTTGACTTTCGAGCCCGGGTCCATCGACTTTTCCTGTGCCATCGCCGCGAACTTGGTCACGTCCTTCTGCAGCTCGGCGACGATCGCCTTTGCTTCAGCTTCTTCCTTGACCAGGATGTGACGCGCCTTGTACTCGCCGGCCAGCGCCGCGACCTTGTCGTACTCCGCCTTCAGCATCTCGTCGGTGACCGGGGTGTTCTTGATGTAGTCGGCGACGAACGCGTTGGCCAGGATCGACTGGCGCACCAGTTCCAGCTGGCGCTGGGTCTCTGGCTGCTTGTCGACGCCTTTCTTGACCGCTTCAGCCGCGACCAGGTGCTGCATCGCCAGGTTCTCGATGATCGCCTTGCGCAGCTCAGGGCTGTCCGGCTGGCCTTGGGCGGTGCGCTCCTTGACCATCAGTTCAACCGTGCTGGCAGGGATCGCCACGCCATTCACCGTCGCCGCGACCGGCTCTTTGCTCGGGGCAGTCTTGATCGCGTCTTTCGAATCACACGCACCCAGGGCCAGCACGGATGCCGCGCCAATGAGCAAAATACGGGACTTCTTCAACATCATTGCATTTCCTTTTTCAGTTCTGGCCCGGCGGATGCAGGGAAGCGCGCATATTACCATTCCGCCACGAAGCCGGACGCGTTGCACGCAGGCAGCCGATCCGCCGACTTTCTGCTGGGAGGAGGGAAAAAGGCATATAATTCAGGGTTTTGACGATTTTTGCGGAGTAATAAATGCCGATTTACGCCTACCGCTGCGATGAATGCGGTTTTGCCAAGGATGTCTTGCAAAAGATCTCTGACCCGGTACTGACCGAGTGTCCGTCCTGCGGCAAGTCAGCCTTCAAGAAGCAATTAACCGCCGCCGGCTTCCAGCTGAAGGGCACTGGCTGGTATGCGACCGACTTCCGCGGAGGCGCTGCGCCGTCCAAGGGAACCGCGACCGGACCTGCCGAACCTGCTGCGCCCGCGGCCGCTCCTGCGCCGGCCACGCCCGCGCCGGCCGCCAAGACCAGTACGGACTGAGAACGGCCGGGCTGCGGCCCGCCCCGATAACTTGAGAGCTTGATGCGTAAATACTTCATTACCGGATTGCTGATTCTGGTCCCGATCGCCATCACGGCGTGGGTCCTGAACGCGGTCATCAGTACCATGGACCAGTCGCTGCTGATCCTGCCGGAACGCTGGCAGCCGCATAACATCGTCGGCTTCGACATCCCGGGCCTTGGCACGATCCTGACCATCGCCATCGTGTTCGTGACCGGCCTGCTGGCCAACAACCTGATCGGCAATTACTTCGTACGCCTGTGGGAACGCCTGCTGCACCGCATTCCCGTGGTCAGCTCGCTGTACGGCAGCGTCAAGCAGGTGTCGGACACGCTGTTCTCGTCGTCCGGCAACGCGTTCCGCAAGGCGGTGCTGATTCCTTACCCGCATGCGGACAGCTATACCATCGCCTTCCTGACCGGCACCCCTGGCGGCGACGTCAAGAACCATTTGCTCGGCGACTTTGTCAGTGTCTATGTGCCGACCACGCCGAACCCGACCTCGGGCTTCTTCCTGATGATGGAACGCAGCAAGGTCGTCGAACTCGACATGAGTGTCGACGCGGCCCTGAAATACATCGTCTCGATGGGCGTCGTCGCCCCCGAGCATTCGCCAACCAAGATCTGAGGCGCGCTTCAGCGCCTCCACCGAATAACCAACCTAGACTGAAAATCCTATGTCCACCATGCGTTCACACTACTGCGGCCTCACCACTGAAGCGCTGCTCGGCCAAACCGTCAGCCTGTGCGGCTGGGTGCATCGTCGCCGCGACCACGGCGGCGTGATCTTCATCGACCTGCGCGACCGTGAAGGCCTGGTGCAGGTAGTCTGCCATCCCGACAATGCCGACGTATTCAAGGCTGCGGAACACGTCCGCAACGAGTACTGCCTGCGCATCACCGGCGTAGTCAACAAGCGCCTCGAAGGCACTGCCAACGCCAACCTGGCGTCGGGCACCATCGAAGTGGTCGCGTCGCAGGTTGAAGTGCTGAACGCGTCGGTGCCGGTGCCGTTCCAGCTCGACGACGACAACCTGTCGGAAACCACCCGCCTGACCCACCGCGTGCTCGACCTGCGCCGTCCGCAAATGCAGAACAACCTGCGCCTGCGTTACAAGGTCACGATGGAAGTGCGCAAGTATCTCGACAACCTGGGCTTCATCGACATCGAAACCCCGATGCTGACCAAGTCGACGCCTGAAGGCGCACGCGACTACCTGGTGCCGTCGCGCGTCAACGCCGGTAACTTCTTCGCGCTGCCGCAGTCGCCGCAGCTGTTCAAGCAGCTGCTGATGGTGTCGAACTTCGACCGCTACTACCAGATCACCAAGTGCTTCCGCGACGAAGACCTGCGCGCCGACCGCCAGCCTGAATTCACCCAGATCGACTGCGAGACCTCGTTCCTGACCGAACAGGAGATCCGCGACCTGTTTGAAGACATGATCCGTATCGTCTTCAAGAACACCCTCGGCATCGAACTGCCAAACCCGTTCCCGGTCATGGACTTCGCTACCGCGATGGGCCTGTACGGTTCGGACAAGCCGGACATGCGCGTCAAGCTCGAATTCACCGACCTGACCGAGATCATGAAGGACGTCGAGTTCAAGGTGTTCTCCGGTGCTGCGAACATGGAAGGCGGCCGCGTGGTCGGCCTGCGCGTACCGCAGGGCGGCGCGATGCCACGTTCGGAGATCGACGCATACACCCAGTTCGTCGCGATCTACGGCGCCAAGGGCCTGGCCTACATCAAGGTCAACGAAAAGGCGAAGGGCCGTGACGGCCTGCAGTCGCCGATCGTCAAGAACCTGTCCGACGAAGCGCTGGCCAAGGTCTTGGCCCTGACCGGCGCCCAGGACGGCGACCTGGTGTTCTTCGGCGCCGACAAGGCGAAGGTCGTCAACGACGCGATCGGCGCGCTGCGCGTCAAGATCGGCCACTCGGACTTCGGCAAGAAGGCCGGCCTGTTCGACGACGCTTGGCGCCCGCTGTGGGTTGTCGATTTCCCGATGTTCGACTACGACGAAGAGTCGGGCCGCTGGACCGCGACCCACCACCCGTTCACCGCGCCAAAAGACGGCCACGAAGACATGCTCGAGACGAATCCGGGCGCGTGCATCGCCAAGGCCTACGACATGGTGCTGAACGGCTGGGAGCTGGGCGGCGGTTCGATCCGTATCCACCGCGAAGAAGTGCAGAGCAAGGTATTCCGCGCGCTGAAGATCGATGCGGAAGAAGCGCAGCTGAAGTTCGGCTTCCTGCTCGACGCGCTGCAATATGGCGCGCCACCGCACGGCGGCCTGGCGTTCGGCCTCGATCGCATCGTGACCATGATGACCGGTTCCGACTCGATCCGCGACGTGATCGCCTTCCCGAAAACCCAGCGCGCGCAGTGCCTGCTGACCAACGCACCTTCCGAGGTCGATGAGAAGCAACTGCGCGAACTGCACATCCGCCTGCGTAATGCAGAGCCGAAGGTAGGGTAAGCCAAGAAGCAAATTGGGTTCCCGTTTTCACGGGAACGACGCGCAGTCGTCGTTCCCGCGCATGCCTCGGCGGCCCCGCGGTAACCCATGCTGAGCAAGCGTGACCACGCCCCACAAAATCCCCGAATCAGTCCTGGTCGTGATCCACACGCCCGACCTGGAAGTACTCCTCATTGAGCGCGCCGACCGTCCAGGCTTCTGGCAATCGGTAACCGGCTCCCTCGACACGCTTGACGAACCGCTGATCGACACCGCCGCGCGCGAGCTGTTCGAAGAAACCGGCATCGTCGCCGACGGCAGCGACATCGTGCTGCGCGACTGGCACCTGTCCAACATCTACGAAATCTACCCGACCTGGCGGCACCGCTACGCGCCCGGCGTCACGCGCAACACCGAGCACGTGTTCAGCGTGTGCGTACCGCGCGATATCCCGATCGTCCTCAGCGACCGCGAGCATCTTCAGTACGCCTGGTTGCCTTTCCTCGAAGCGGCCGACCGCTGCTTTTCGTCGTCCAACGCAGAAGCTATTCTCCAGTTATCGAGGCACGTTCACCCAACTTAAAGGCGTCGCATGAAACAACGCGCGGTAGTGATCCTTCAGATTGCATGCATCCTTCTCACGCTCCATGTGCCGTCCAATGCGCAAGTGTTGTGGGTTGGTGGATCGTACATGGAGCAGCTGCGAAGGGCTGAAGCAGCCCTTCCTTCGCTTGCCGCCGATGCGAACATCCAGCCTCCTGGCAGCGAAACCGGGACGGCCTTGAGAAAAGCGTCGTCTGCCTTTCAGAAGCTCGGTAACTGGCGCGCTTTCGTGGGCGATCACGACGGCGCGATCGCCGCATACGATTTCCAACGCACACGTCCGCCCCATCTCAAAGGCAAGGCCGCGGACCTGCAGGCGATTGACGAGGCCGTCGCTGACGACGCGATCCAGGCGATTGTTGCCGAGGCGCGCACCAAGCGGGTCGTTCTGTTGAATGAGGCGCACAACATATCCATGCATCGCGCGTTCGCGCAAAAATTGGCCGCCGAGCTCCGCAAGATCGGTTACGGCTACCTGGCTGCGGAAACGTTCAGGAACGACGACGGGCCCGTGCCACCTTCAACCTACGTCGGTCTTACCTCAGGCTTCTTCACATTGGATCCAGTATTCGCAGGCTTCGTCAACAGCGCAATAGCGGATGGCTGGAAGCTGGTGTCGTACGAGCACGGCACCCAGGACGTCACCGGGAGCTTCGCGGAACGGATCGCCGCGCGCGAAACGGGGCAGGCAAGGAACTTGGTCGATCGCATCTTCTCCAAAGACAAGGAGGCCAGGGTGCTGATCTTCGTCGGCTACGGCCACTTGTACAAATCGCCGAATGGTGCGGCGCCCGTGATGATGGGCGAACATCTGCGGAGGATGACCGGGCTGGACATGCTGCACGTGGACCAGACGCATTTCTTCGCGCATCCAAAACGGGAGGACGAGAGCCCGCTATATGAGGCACTGCTTGCCAAGGCGTCCGGGAAAAACGCGCCATTCACCCTGCGCGCGAAGGACGGTACCTATCCGATCCTTGAAGGGATGGGCGGCCGGGTCGACATGCAGGTAGTATTCCCCCGCTACGCCATACAGTTCGGCCGGCCGGAATGGCTGGGTACGCTCGCCGGCCGCGCGCCGCGCGATATCCCGCCTGGATTGCTGCCAAAAACAGGACGACGGCTGGTGATGGCGTACCGGAAGTCGGATGGCCCTGACGCTGTGCCTGCTGATAACGTACTCGTCGAGGCGGGCAAACCAGTGCCAAAGCTGATGTTGCCTAAGGGGGAGTTCCGTATCGCGGTAGAGGATTAGGATCTCTTGACGGCAGGCAGACTCGTGGCATTGTGAAGCCTATACGATTCATCATTTCGTGCTCGAATCGGTGGAAATAGTGCCAACGCTGTTAATGCTGCATGGCTATCGCTTTTATTTCTATAGCCATGAGACCGGGGAACCGCCGCACGTCCATGTGGAGCATCAAGGAAAGTCTGCGAAATTCTGGTTGCGCGAGAACACTTGTGCCAGAAGCCGCGGCTATTCCCCTGTTGAATTGCGGAGGATAGGGCGTATCATCGCTAACCATCGGGACGACTTTCAAAGGAAGTGGAATGAGTACTTCAACTCCGATACCTGATGAGCGCGTAAAAGCGGTTGCATTCGACGACGACTCGATCCATGTTGAGCTGATGGATGGACGCCAGGTGAGCGCGCCCTTGGCTTGGTATCCCCGCTTGGCGGCCGCTACGGCTGAGCAATTGGCACAGTGGTCCGTATGCGGCGCCGGGTACGGAATCCATTGGAGCGAGTTGGACGAGGACCTCAGTACGGAGGGATTGCTACGGCAGCAGCCAGCTCCAATGGTACGGGCCGCACAGCGTTCGGACAGATAGCGGACAGGGCCGCACAGAAACTGCGGGAACTGGTGCGCGTGGCACTAAGTGACGGCAGGACGCAACGTTTCCGGTTCGTACAGTCCCACCAGTCTTGATGGCACTCACTAACACGTGGCTGGATGGCCCGCGCACGATTGCCTTGCTCCTGAAAAACACGGACCGATGGGGTTAGAATGTTCCCATGAAGATTCGTGTAGCAACATACAATATCCACAAGGGCGTCTCCTCGATCCGGACCCAGCCACGAGTGCACGCCCTGAAGAAGGCGATCACGCAATTCCATGCCGATGTCGTGTTCTTGCAGGAAGTGCAGGGCCGGCACGACCACCTGACTGCGCGTTACGGTGAGGAAAGCCGCGGCCACCGCAACTGGCCCGCGCGCGCACAGCACGAATTCTTTGCCGGCGATTCCCATCATTGCGCCTACGGCATGAACGCCCTCTACGACCACGGCCACCACGGCAATGCGCTGCTCAGCTCCTTCGAGATCGAAAATTCGCGCAACCACGACGTTTCCGACCACGCCTACGAACAACGCGGCATCCTGCATTGCGTACTCAAGACCGAGAAGGGCCCGGTGCACTGCTATGTGGTCCACCTCGGACTGTTCGAAGCCGGGCGCGGCCGCCAGACCCAGGCGCTGATCGACGCCGTCAAGGAATCGGCGCCGAATGGCGAGCCGGTCATCATCGCGGGCGATTTCAACGACTGGCGCAACACGCTCAGCGACCGCCTGCGCAAGGAACTGGGCGTGGCCGAGGTATTCGACGAACTCAACGGTGGGCGCAAGGCCGAGTCGAAAATCAGCAGGCTGGTCAACAGCTTCGCGCGCCGCGAGCCGGCCATCAGTCCGGCCCGGACTTTCCCGGCCGCACTGCCATGGTTCCGCCTCGACCGCATTTATGTGCGCGGCTTCAAGGTTGAGTCGGCATTAGTGTTGCATGGTACTTTATGGGCAAAGCTGTCGGACCACGCACCAATCGTGGCGGAACTGAAGCTGACCTGAGGCCGGCAACACTACTGAAAATGCGCCCGATACAATTCGTCTCCAATAACGACATTCAACTGCTGGAAAGCGGCCTTGCGCTGTTCCCGGCCATGCTGGCGGCGATCGAATCGGCCCGGCACGACATCTATTTTGAAACCTATATCTGGGCCTGCGACGAGGCCGGCAACGCGGTCCAGGATGCGCTGATCCGCGCCGCCGGGCGTGGCGTCAAGGTGCGCGTGCTGGCCGACTGGTGGGGCACCGGCCACCGCGGCTGTGCGCGCCTTGGCATCGCGTTCGCTGAAGCGGGCGTGCGCTACCGCGTGTTCAATCCCTGGTTCAGGCGCGGCGTCACGCGCACCCATCGCAAGATCGCCGTGATCGACCGCGAGGTCGCATTTGTGGGCGGCATCAACGTCAACGACGACTGGTACTGCGACTACGATCCCGATACACGCCTGCCCGCGCCGCGCTGGGACTTTGCGGCCAAGGTGCGCGGTCCGCTGGTCAGCGCCATCCATTTCGAAATGCAGGTGCAGTGGGCGCGCGTCGGCCGCCTTGGCCTGATCCGGCGTTTCGGCTTGTTCCGCGAAATGCGCAAGCCGCTGCCGATGGATGGCGACAAGCCGATGCAGGCCGCATTTGTCGTGCGCGACAACCTGCGCAACCGCCACACGATCCAGCGCGCCTACCTCCAGGCGATCGGCCGAGCCAAAAAAAGCATCCTGCTCGCGAATCCTTACTTCGCGCCCGGTCACGAGTTCCGCCTGGCGCTGGCGCACGCGGCCCAGCGCGGCGTCGAGGTGCGGCTGCTGATCGGCGTCGGCGAGATCTGGCTGCAGGATATGGTCGCGCGCTCGTTCTACCCGAAGCTGCTGGCCAGCGGCGTGCAGGTGATCGAATACCGCACGACGCAGCTGCATGCCAAGGTGGCGGTGATCGACGACGACTGGTCGACGGTCGGCTCGAGCAACTGCGACGGGCTGTCGCTGTTCCTGAACCAGGAGGCCAATATCGTAGTCAGGGATGTGAAGTTCGCGGCCAGCATGCGCGCGCACATCGAGCGCGGCATGGCCGATGGCGTACTGGTCCACCGCGACGACTTCGCCAACGAAAGCTGGGTGCGGCGAACGGGGTATGGGATCGCCTATCTTTTCTATAAATTGACGATGCGTATCTTCGCAATCGGTTACGCTTGACGACACATGGATAACGTACGAACCGACAAATGGCTGTGGGCGGCGCGCTTCTTCAAAACGCGTTCGCTGGCGACGGACGCGGTGGATACCGGGCGGGTGAAGCTCGACGGCGACCGCATCAAACCGGCCCGCGCGGTGAAGGTGGGGGATAAGCTGGCGATCGATAACGGATCGGATGCGTGGGAAGTGGTGGTGCTTGGGATTTCGGACAAGCGCGGCGCGGCGCCGGTGGCGCGCGCGTTGTACGAGGAGACCGAGGCCAGCATCGTCAAGCGGGAGAATGATTCGCAGGCGCGCAAGATATACCGGGAGCCGGCCAGTACCATCAAGGGGCGGCCGACCAAGCGCGATCGAAGGCAGTTGGGGAAGGCCGGCGAGTAGTGGACACCTCGTTCGGCGGATAAGGGCAAGGCCCGCATCCGCGCGATCCGGCCCGAGGCCATTCCTTGTTCTGGCTCAATAGAACCTGCCCTCTAAAGTTCGTGTTTGACATTTCACTCCCAGTGGATAATAGTACGAGCGTTCGGATTTTTAACCTCTGATGGGTAAATCTATTAATACTTCAGTCAAATTCATGCGCAAGGGCGAACTTACCAGGGCCGCCATCCTTGACGTAGCACTCGACCTCGCCAGCCGCGATGGCCTCGAAGGCATGACCATTGGCTTGCTCGCCGATAAGATGAACATGAGCAAGTCCGGCGTATTCGCGCACTTCGGTTCGCGCGAAGATTTGCAGCTGGAAGTATTGAAGCTGTACCACCACCGCTTCGAGCAGGAAGTCTTCTACCCTGCGCTGAAGGAAGCGCGCGGCATCGCGCGCCTGAAGGCAATGTACACGCGCTGGATCAAGCGCGTCAGCGTCGAAATCGCCTCGGGCTGCATCTACATCAGCGGCGCCGTCGAATACGACGACCGTCCGGGCCCGATCCGCGAGGAGCTGGTGTCGATGGTGCGCTCATGGCAGGGCGCGATGCTGCGTTGCGTCGAGCAGTGCATCGAAGTGGGCGACCTCAAGGCCGGCACCGATGCGCAGCAGATGGTCTACGAGATGTATGGCCTGATCCTGGCCCTGCATCACGATGCGCGCTTCCTGCGCATGCCGGGCAGCGTCGATCGTGCCCGCGCCGGCTTCGAGCGCCTGATCCAGAATTACCAGAATCCGCAAAAAGTTTAAGCGCGCCCCCGCTCGCTCAGTCATTCAATCGTAGTTCGTCAGGAGAAAACCATGGGTCAGTACGTCGCGCCAATTCGGGATATGCAGTTCTTGCTGCACGAGTTCCTCAACGTCACCGACGAATTGAAGCAGATGCCGAAATTCGAAGATGTCGACGCCGACATCATCAACCAGGTGCTGGAAGAAGGCGCCAAGTTCACGCAGGACGTGCTGTTCCCGCTGAACCACTCGGGCGACCGCGAAGGCTGCTCGTTCGACGCCGGCAGCAAGGCCGTGACGACTCCGAAGGGCTTCAAGGAAGCGTACAAGAAGTACGTCGAAGGCGGCTGGGCTGCGCTGGCATGCGATCCTGAATACGGCGGCCAGGGCCTGCCTATCGTGTTGAACAACTCGTTCTACGAGATGCTCAACTCCTCCAACCAGGCATGGTCGATGTACCCGGGCCTGTCGCACGGCGCCTACGAGTGCCTGCTGGAGCACGGCACCGACGAACAGAAGAAAACCTACCTGCCGAAGCTGGTCTCGGGCGACTGGACCGGCACCATGTGCCTGACCGAAGCGCACTGCGGCACCGACCTCGGCATGCTGCGCACGAAAGCGCTGCCGAACGCGGACGGTTCGTGGAACATCACCGGTTCGAAGATCTTCATCTCGGCCGGCGAGCACGATATGGCCGAGAACATCCTGCACCTGGTGCTGGCACGCGTGCCGGACGCGCCGGAAGGCTCGAAAGGCATCTCGCTGTTCCTGGTGCCGAAGTTCCTGCCGAACGCTGACGGTACCGTCGGCGAGCGCAACCCGATCGCCTGCGGCGCGATCGAAGAAAAAATGGGCATCCACGGTAACTCGACCTGCCAGATGAACCTGGACGGCGCCAAGGGCTGGATCATCGGCCAGCCGAACAAGGGCCTGAACGCGATGTTCGTGTTCATGAACGCAGCGCGCCTCGGCGTCGGCATGCAGTCGCTCGGCCTGACCGAAGTCGCGTACCAGAACGCGCTGGTGTACGCCAAGGACCGCCTGCAGATGCGCAGCCTGTCCGGTCCTAAAGCCCCTGAGAAACCAGCTGACCCGATCATCGTTCACCCGGACGTTCGCCGCATGCTGCTGACCGCGAAAGCCTACGCAGAAGGCGCGCGCGCCTTCTCGTCGTACGTCGCGCTGCAGATCGACCGCGAACTGAACCACCCTGACGAAGAAGTGCGCAAGGACGCGGCAGACGAAGTCGCGCTGCTGACGCCAGTGATCAAGGCCTTCCTGACCGACAACGCATGGATCGCTACTTCGGAAGCGATGCAGGTTTACGGCGGTCACGGCTACATCGCCGAGTGGGGCATGGAGCAGTACGTGCGCGACGCGCGCATCAACATGATCTACGAAGGCACCAACACGATCCAGTCGCTCGACCTCCTGGGCCGCAAGATCCTGATGGACAACGGCGCCAAGCTGCGCAAGTTCGGCGAGAAGATCAAGGCCTTCGTCGAAGAGAACGGCACCGATGAAGCACTGTCCGAGTTCATCACCCCGCTGGGCGACCTGGGCGACA
This sequence comes from Massilia polaris, assembly GCF_012927275.1. Lineage (GTDB taxonomy): Bacteria > Pseudomonadota > Gammaproteobacteria > Burkholderiales > Burkholderiaceae_D > Telluria_A > Telluria_A polaris. The sequence continues at coordinate 16,963 of NZ_JABBGG010000010.1, forward strand.
AGGTCACCAAGCTGACCATGGAAATCGGCATGAAGGCATTCCAGAATCCGGACGAAGTCGGCGCGGCAGCTGTTCCTTACCTGCGGGTTGTCGGTCACCTGGTGTACAGCTACTTCTTCGCGCAGATGGCGAAGATCGCACTGGCCAAGGAAGACTCGGGCGACAACTTCTACAAGGCGAAACTGGCGACCACGCGCTTCTACTTCGCGCGCCTGTACCCGGAAACCGCGATGCTGATTCGCCAGGCCCGTTCCGGCTCGGCCAACCTGATGGCTCTCGACGCAGACCTGTTCTAACCACGCACGCTCGAAACGAAGATACCGTCGTTCCCGCGCATGCGGGAACGAAGGCTCCACTTAGGAATAAATGATGACTAACTTCACCGTTAAAAAAGTAGCCGTGCTTGGCGCCGGCGTGATGGGCGCGCAGATTGCCGCCCACTGCGTGAATGCGAAAGTTCCGGTCGTCCTGTTCGACCTGCCAGGAAAGGAAGGCACGCCGAAGAACGGCATCGTCCTGCGCGCCATCGAGAACCTGAAGAAGCTGTCCCCTGCGCCGTTCGGCGACAAGGAAGACGCAGCCCTGATCCAGGTCGCGAACTACGACGACAACCTCGACCAGCTGGCCGACTGCGACCTGATCATCGAAGCGATCGCCGAGCGCATGGACTGGAAACACGACCTGTACAAGAAGGTCGCTCCGCACATCGGCGCCAACGCGATCTTCGCATCGAACACCTCGGGCCTGTCGATCAACAAGCTGGCCGAAGGCTTCGACGCAGAACTGAAGGCTCGCTTCTGCGGCGTCCACTTCTTCAACCCACCGCGCTACATGCACCTGGTCGAGCTGATCCCGACCGAAGCGACCCGTCCTGAAATCCTCGACCAGCTCGAGACTTTCTTGACGTCGGTGCTCGGCAAAGGCGTCGTGCGCGCCAAGGACACGCCTAACTTCATCGCCAACCGTGTCGGCATTTTCGGCATGCTGGCCACCATCCACGAAGCCGAGAAGTTCGGCCTGTCGGTGGACGTGGTCGACGACCTGACCGGCGCCAAGCTTGGCCGCGCCAAGTCCGGCACCTTCCGCACCGCGGACGTGGTCGGCCTGGACACGATGGGCCACGTCATCAAGACCATGCAGGACAACCTGGCCGACGACCCGTTCTTCGCGCTCTACAAGACGCCTGACGTACTGGCCAAGCTGGTCGAAAAAGGCGCGCTGGGCCAGAAGACCGGCGCAGGCTTCTACAAGAAGGTCGGCAAGGACATCCAGCGCCTCGACTTCGCCACCGGCGAATACGTCGCTGGCGGCGCCAAGGCAGCGGACATCATCGGCCGCATCCTGAAAGAGAAAGACCCGGTCAAGAAATTCAAGGCGCTGCGCGAGTCGACCAACCCGCAAGGCCAGTTCCTGTGGGCGATCTTCCGCGACGCGTTCCACTACATTGCCTACCACCTCGACACCATCGCCGACAACGCGCGCGACATCGACTTCGCGATGCGCTGGGGCTTCGGCTGGAGCGTCGGCCCGTTCGAAACGTGGCAGGCCGCCGGCTGGACCCAGATCGCTGAATGGGTCAAGCAGGACATCGACGAAGGCAAGGCGCTGACCAATGCACCGCTGCCAGCATGGGTGTTCGAAGGCCAGGTCGCGGAGAAGGGCGTGCACACCGCTGAAGGTTCGTACTCCGCGAAGTCGAACAGCTACGTACCGCGTTCGACGCTGGACGTCTACAAGCGCCAGGAATTCCGCGCGCCAGTGGTCGGCACCGGCGGCCTTGATGCCAAGACTGCTGGCACCACTGTGTTCGAAGACGAATCCGTGCGCCTGTGGCACTCGGGCGACGAAGTGCTGGTCCTGTCGCTCAAGACCAAGATGCACGTCATCGGCGGCGGCGTCATCAAAGGCCTGCAGCGCGGCCTGGAAGAAGCTGAAAAAGGCTACAAGGGCCTGGTCATCTGGAACACCGATGCAGCCGACGGCGGCGCATTCTCGGCGGGCGCCGACCTGCAGGAATCGCTCCCGCTGTTCATGCAAGGCGGCGCCAAGGCGCTCGGCCCGATCGTGGCCGAACTGCAGAACACCTTCATGAAGCTGAAGTACTCGAACGTCCCTGTCGTGGCTGCGGTTGCTGGCCTGGCACTGGGCGGCGGCTGCGAAATGGCGCTGCACGCATCGAAGCGCGTCGCCTCGATCGAGTCGTACATCGGCCTGGTGGAAGTAGGCGTCGGTCTGATTCCTGCCGGCGGCGGCCTGAAAGAAGCGGCAGTGCGCGCAGCGCGTGACGCCAAGGGCAACGACATCCTGCAATTCCTGAAGAACGGCTTCACCAACGCGGCGATGGCCAACGTGTCGAAGTCGGCGCTGGAAGCGAAGGCGATGGGCTACCTGAAGGACGACGACATCATCGTCTTCAACCCGTACGAACTGCTGCACGTGGCGAAGGTCACCGCGCGCTCGATGTTCGACGCAGGCTACCGCGCGCCGATCCAGCGCATGGTGCCGGTCACCGGCCGCTACGGCTGGGCGACGATCCGCGGCCAGCTGGTCAACATGCGCGACGGCGGCTTCATCTCCGCGCACGACTTCAAGCTGGCGGACATGATCGCCGAGATCGTGAGCGGCGGCGACATCGACCAGGGCAGCATGGTCAGCGAGCAGTGGCTGCTCGACATGGAGCGCAAGGCATTCCTTGAACTGCTGAACAACCCGAAATCGCAGGAACGGATCATGGGCATGCTTCAGACTGGCAAACCGGTCCGCAATTGATCGCCGCAGAACACTTAGGACGAAAATCATGAGCAAACAACTTCAAGACGCATACATCGTCGCAGCGACCCGCACCCCGATTGGCAAGGCGCCGCGCGGGATGTTCAACAAGACCCGCCCGGACGACCTGCTGGTGCACGCGATCCGCGGCGCGATGGCGGCCGTGCCGAACCTCGACCCGGCGCTGATCATCGACGCCATCATCGGCTGCTCGTTCCCGGAAGCGGAGCAGGGCTTCAACGTGGCGCGTAACGCCGTGGTGCTGGCAGGCCTGCCGAACACGGTGGGCGGCGTCACCGTCAACCGCTACTGCGCCTCGGGCATCACCGCGCTGGCGATGGCGGCCGACCGCATCCGCGTTGGCGAAGCCGATGTGATGATCGCGGGCGGTGTCGAATCGATGTCGATGGTCCCGATGATGGGCCACCACCCGTCGATCAACATGGAGACCTTCAGGGACGAGAACGTGGGCCTCGCCTACGGCATGGGCCTGACCGCTGAAAAAGTGGCGCAGCAGTGGAAGGTGTCGCGCGAAGACCAGGACGCATTCGGTCTCGAATCGCACCGCCGCGCCATCGCAGCACAGCAGGCCGGCCTGTTCAAGGACGAGATCACCCCGGTTGAAATCACCACCCGCACGCCAGACCTGGCAAGCGGCGAGATCCGGATCGGCAAGCGCACCGTGGATTTGGACGAAGGTCCGCGTTCGGACGCCAGCATGGAATCGATGGGCAAGCTGAAGCCGGTGTTCGCGGCCAAGGGCACGGTTACCGCCGCGACCTCGTCGCAGATGTCGGACGGCGCTGGTGCGCTGATCGTCGTCAGCGAGAAGATCCTGCGCGAGCACAACCTGACCCCGCTCGCGAAGTTCTCGTCGTTCGCGGTGCGCGGCGTGCCGCCAGAGATCATGGGCATCGGTCCTAAGTTCGCGATTCCTGCGGCGCTGGCAGCCGCTGGCATCACCCAGGACCAGCTGGACTGGATCGAACTGAACGAAGCGTTCGCAGCGCAGGCGCTGGCGGTGATCCGCGACCTGGGCCTCGATACGAGCAAGGTCAACCCGATGGGCGGCGCGATTGCTCTGGGCCACCCGCTGGGCGCAACCGGTGCGATCCGCGCCGCGACCGTCGTGCACGCACTGCGCCGTAACAACCTGAAGTACGGCATGGTGACGATGTGCGTCGGCGCCGGCATGGGCGCCGCAGGCATCATCGAACGCGTTTAAACGTCGTTTAAAATAGTCGAATAAAGAGGGCGCTGCGGTAGATTACCCGGCGCCCTTTGTTCTATCCACCACACGCAATACCGTCGTTCCCGCGAAAGCGGGAACCCATACTGAGCGTCTATCTTCCGCGCTCTATGGGTTCCCGCTTTCGCGGGAACGACGGGCCAACAAAGGAACGAGAGACACAATGGATATCCTTACCAGCAAAGCCAACGGCATCCTGACAATCGAATTCAACCGCCCGGAGCGCAAGAACGCGATCACCGCGGTGATGTACCAGGCCGTGGCAGACGCGATCAACGAAGCTGAAACCGACAACTCGATCCGCGCCATCCTCATCACCGGCAAGCCAGAAATTTTCACGGCCGGTAACGACCTTCCCGACTTCCTGCAGAATTCGAAGCCAGTCGAAGGCGTCCCACCGGAAGCGCGTCCGGTCTTCCAGTTCATGCGCGCCCTGTCCGGCAGCACCAAGCCAGTGGTCGCAGCGGTATCCGGCGCCGCAGTCGGCATCGGCACCACGATGCTGATGCACTGCGACCTGGTCTACGCGGCCGACAACGCCAAGTTCTCGCTGCCGTTCTCGCAGCTTGGCCTGTGCCCTGAATTCGCATCGAGCCTGCTGCTGCCGCAGCTCGCGGGCTACCCGCGCGCAGCCGAAAAGCTGCTGCTCGGCGAAGCCTTCCTGGCCCAGGAAGCGCTGGAGATGGGCCTCGTCTCCAAGATACTGCCGCTCGACGAACTGCGCCCGTTCGCCGAACGCCAGGCCGCCAGGCTGGTCGCACTGCCTGCAGCCTCCGTCCGCGCCACCAAGGCCCTGATGAAGCGCGCCCGCACCCCAGCCATCAACGACGCCATGGCAGCAGAGAACGCGCTGTTCGCGAACATGCTGCTGGCGCCTGAAGCCAAGGAAGCGATGACTGCCTTCATGGAAAAGCGAAAGCCGGATTTCTCGCAGTTCGCTTGACCGAAGGTTCACCAGCGGATGAAAGACTGGATTTCGCAGTGCTTAACTTTGGACGCTCGTTTCGATTCGATACGTGGGCGCGGTGGACCGCACTGCGCGCGTGGTCGGCTATGCCGCTTCCAGCACCTACCCAGTCATTGCGACCGCCAGCATGTCGCAAGCCATTGTGCTGCAAGCCTGGCGCCGGCAAGCGGAGCAGATCGGGCTCATCGGCACCATCTCGACGGCCATGCTGCTTACCCTGATCGCGCTACTGTGGCGGCGCCTGAACGATTTGGTGGTGACGCAGGCGAGCCTGGCGGCAAAACGATGCCTTGGCAGCGTCGGAACGGCGCTACCACGAACTGGTAGACGGCATCGATGGCATCGTATGGGAAGCAGAATTGCCGGACTTTCGTCTTACTTTTGTCAGCGCCAATGCCGCCGCGATCTCGGGCTATTCGGCCGATGAATGGTTATCCGATCCACACTTCTGGCACGATAAATTATCCAGCAATGTCGATGGCCAACGCGCCGAAGCGATACTGGCCTTAAACAGCCATACGACGGTGTTGCGGCCAGTCGAACACCACGTGTTCGCTCCGGACGGGCGCGAAATCTGGTTACGTAGCAATATTGTTGTGGCGGCAGCGACCAAAGACCTGATTCAACTGCGCGGCGTGACGGTAGACATTACCCAGCAAAAAAAGTCCGAGAAGTGCTTTTGTTTCAGATGGCCCATTTCGACCAGCTCACCAAGCTGCCAAATCGGCAGACCCTTGTGGACCGCCTCGAGCACGGACTGACCATCGCCGCCGGCGGCAAGGCATGGGTAGCTGTCATGCTGATGGATCTGGACGAATTCAAGACCATCAACGACAGCCTCGGACATGAGGTCGGCAACAAGGTCCTGGTCCAGGTCGGGCAACGAATTCATGCGTGCCTGCGCCCAAGCGATACGCTGGCCCGCATCGGTGGCGACGAATTCGTTGTCCTGGTAGAGAATATCGAAAGCGACATCCTCGTCATCGAGCAACTGGCGGAACGGATCTCCAAAGCGGCCGGCGAAATAATCGCCATCGATGGCACCGAACTCTATGTGGGACTGAGCATGGGCATCAGCCTGTTTCCCCAGGATGGGCAAGACTGCGAAACCCTGATGCGCAACGCCGACACGGCGCTGCACCGTGCCAAGGCGGCGGGGCGCAATTGCTGGCGATTCTTCGATGAATCCATGGCTCGCCATGTGGCGCGCCGCCTGGATATGGACACCGCGTTGCGGCGCGCGGTCGAGCGCAAGGAATTGCGGCTTCTCTATCAGCCGCAGACGTCACTGGAAACTGGACGGATCATCGGGGCCGAAACATTGGTTCGGTGGTCACGCCCAGACGTCGGCATGGTTCCACCGAACGAGTTCATTCCGCTCGCCGAAGAAAGTGGAACGATCATACCGATTGGCGACTGGATACTGCTATCGGCCTGCCATCAGGCTGCTACCTGGCGCAGGGAAAATCAGCTCGAACTGCGTATTGCCGTCAATATAACGGCTAAACAGATTCATCATAAGGCGTTTGTCGACCAGGTGCGCGATGCGTTGGATGACAGCGGCTTGCCGCCACAGCTGCTGGAACTGGAAATCACCGAAGGTTCCATAGTTGAAAACATCGAGGAAACGGTCAACAAGCTACGCCAGATCAAGGCGCTGGGAGTGACAGTGGCGATCGATGACTTCGGCACGGGCTATTCATCATTGTCGTACTTGAAGGAACTGCCGATCGACCGGCTGAAAATCGATCAAGCGTTTGTCAGGGACATTCCGCTCAATCCGCATGATTGTGCGATTGCGCGCACCATCATAGCGATGGCAAAAAACCTTGGCCTGTCGGTCATTGCCGAAGGGGTCGAGACGCGGGAACAAGTCGATTTCCTGCGCGCGGAAGGATGTAATGAAATTCAGGGATTCCTCGTTTCCCCACCGATCGCGGCCGATGAACTAGCCATCCGCTGTCTCGACGCAGCGACGATAGCTTAGGAATACACGCCGGTCGCGCCGTTCCACGAGGCTGCCGCGAAACAGCCAGCGGCGCGCTCGCGCTGTTCAATCTCAACTTATTACAAAACACAGTGAGCTGGATCGTTTATGATGAGGTTGCTAAATTACTAAATAATATTGCAGCCTCCTTATGACCCAATTCACGCTCCACCAAAAAACCTTCCTCCTGCTTCTGGCCGTTGTCACGATCGGCTTCGGCTGGATTCTCTGGCCATTTTTCGGCGCGGTTTTTTGGGGCGTCGTTCTCGCCATCCTGTTCGCGCCGCTATACCGCCGGCTGCTGCTGGCGACCGGGAAAAAGCCAAACGGCGCGGCCCTGATCGCGCTCCTGTCGATCCTGGTCATGGTGATCCTGCCGCTCTCGCTGGTCGGCGCATCGCTGATCGACCAGGCGGCGCAGGCTTACGAACTGCTCAACCCCGCCCGGCTCGATCTGGCCGCTTCCTTCCAGCAGATCATCCAGGCTTTGCCGCACTGGCTGGTCAATCTGCTGGAACGCTTCGACCTCACCAACCTGGCGACACTGCAGCAAAAACTGTCGGCCGTCGCCACCCAAATCAGCCAGATGATCGCAGCCCAGGCCATCAGTCTCGGGCGCAACACCTTCGACTTCCTGGTCAGCCTGACCGTCATGCTGTACCTGCTGTTCTTCCTGCTGCGCGACGGCCAGGGATTGGCAGGGCGTATCCGGCACGCGCTGCCGATGAGCCGCAAATACAAGCAGCGCCTGTTCACCAATTTCACCACCGTCATCCGCGCCACCGTCAAAGGGAATGTCCTTGTGGCTGCGGCGCAGGGCGCGCTGGGCGGGCTGATCTTGTGGTTCCTCGGCGTGCAGGCCGCGCTGTTGTGGGGCGTGCTGATGGCGTTCCTGTCCTTGCTGCCCGCCGTCGGCGCCGCACTGGTATGGGCTCCGGTCGCCATCTATTTCCTGATCGCGGGCGCGGTCTGGAAAGGCGTCGTACTGATCGCTTTCGGCGTGCTGGTGATCGGACTGGTCGACAACGTCCTGCGCCCGATCCTGGTGGGAAAGGACACCAAGATGCCCGACTACGTGGTGCTGCTGTCGACCCTGGGTGGCATGGCGCTGTTCGGCCTCAACGGTTTCGTGATCGGCCCCGTGATTGCAGCGCTGTTCATCGCGGCCTGGGACCTGTTTGCGACGGCCGAAGAATTCCATTCGGAGTGAACTGTTCGAATCCGGACAGCAGGTGCGCGATTTGTATTTATTTTGTGAGTAGTGACGTATATTTACTCAACATTTTGAACCCCTCCCGCACTTCATCCTCCGAAAGGATTCGCCTATGTCACGCGTTCTGAAAGGCTGCCTGCTCCTCCTGTCCATCGCCGCCAGCCACGCTGGCGCCGTCTCCACCGCCACCATTACCAAAGCACTCGGCATCCCCGCCGACGACTCCACCATCGCCTACGACGTCAACGCGCGCGGCCAGGTCGCGGCCGTGGTGGAGGACGAGAACGGCCGCCGGCGCGCCGTCCTGTTCGAAAAAGGCGCGCTGACCAGCATGGGTTCGCTGGGCGGCGACTACAGCGAAGCCCGCGCGATCAACCGTTCCGGGCAGGTGGCTGGCGCGGCGCAGCGGACGGACGGCCGCTGGCGCGCCTTCATGTACGACCGTTCGGGCGGAATGCGCGACATCGGAACCTTGGGCGGCCCGGGCAGCTTCGGCATGGCTATCAACGACGCCGGGCATGTCGCAGGGTATGCGGACAATCTCGATGGCGACTACCGCGCCTTCCTTTACAGCGGAACCGGCGCGATGACCGACCTGGGCACGCTCGGCGGGAAAATCAGCTATGCGGCGGGCGTGAACAATCTCGGGCAGGTCGTCGGCACGGCAGCGCTGTCCAGCAACTACCGCCATGCGTTCATCTGGGATGCCAACCGTGGCATGGTCGACCTCGGCACCTTGGGCGGGCGCTCCAGCTCGGCCACCGCAATCAACGACGCGGGCGTGGTGGTTGGCGCGTCCGAAACCGGCGACCGCCGGTGGCGCGCCTTCCTGCATGACGGCACGCGGATGGTCGATCTCGGCGCGTTGATCGGCTACGGCTCCAGCTACGCAACCGACATCAACAACGCCGGTCACGTGGTCGGCACCGTGCTGATCGGCGACGAGCGCCGCTCCTTCGTCTGGCGCGACGGCGTGATGACCGTCCACCGCGGCGGCAAGGGCCTGCACCTCACCAACAGCATCAACGACGTCGAGCAGGTCATCGGCGCGACCTACAGCCGCAAGCTGGAGGCCGCGACGATGCGTTCAACCGCGCGCCCGGTGGTGGACCACGGCGGATCGAAATTCCTGCTCAGCGTGATCGTCACGCTGCTGGCCGCCGCGGCATTGGTGCTGTACCGCCGCCGCTACCGCGGCATCGACATCAATAACGTCGCGCTTGTTTAACCGCCGCACCCAGCGAAGGGCCTGAGTACTTCATCAGCAGGCCCTTCGGTCCGACCGCCCACCCGATGGCAGGGCTGGCGAAACCGATGGTATTGACCGGCGTGCGGTCGAGTACCTTCCAGTTCTGGCCGCCGTCGACCGAATATCCCGAACCGGCCAGCCCGCCTGCGACGAGTGCGCGCGGAGCGCCCGGCACCGCCATCACCACCGACATATAGCCGGTTGGCTGCACCGAAACCGGCTGCCAGCTCGCGCCGCCGTCGATCGTGCGCGCACCATTGACCGAGTCCAGCAAAGGTTGCTTGTAGTCGCCGCCCACCGCCATGCCGTGTTGCGCATCAAGGAAGCCGACGGAGAAGATTCCCTTGCCGGGCGCCGCCGCAGGAATCGGCAGGCTCGCGGCGCGCCAGGTAAGGCCCCGGTCGGCAGAGCGCAGCACGCGCGCGCTTGACGCGCCACCCGTTGCAATCCATACGTCGCGCGCGCCATGCACAGTCAACGCCGTGCCGCTGGCGGCGAATGCGCCTTCGTCCTTCAGCGACTCCAGTCCGGTCGCCTGCACTTCGCGCCAGGTCGCGCCGCCGTCCGCCGTCACGTACACCTGGAACTTGCCGTCCACCGGATCGCCGAACACGATGCCGTTGCCGGCATCCCAGAACGCCATCGAATCCCAGAAGCCCTCCTTGTAGCTGTTCAGCGCAACCTGGCGCCACGTCTTGCCGCCGTCGTCGGTGCGCATGATGCGCGAGGCGTCGCCCGGTCCTGCGCCCATCACCAGGGCGGTGTTGGCGTCGATCGCATGGATGTCGCGGAAGTCGAGCTTCTCCGCGCCCGCCACGCTCATCGCCTGCCATTGCGCGCCGTCGGTGGTGCGCAGCACGGTGCCGCGCGCGCCGCTGGCCCACGCGACGCTGGTGCTGACCACCGACAAGCCGCGCAGCTCGGCGCTGGTGCCGCTCGAGGCAGGCGTCCACGCTGGCTGGGCCAGCGCGCTGGTGGAGACAATGGATAGCAAGCACAGGGAGAGCAGGGTTCGACGCATGTCAGGGAGTCCTTGGTGAGGTATTCGCAGCGTTTCGTAATCGCTGGCAATATTACAGGTTTCCTTGTGCGCCTTGCGGTGCAGAGGTATATTGAGGCCGGGAGGCTTCATGAGACAAGTACGCACGGACCGGCGGACCGCACTCAAGGTGGAGAAGGGACTCATCATCCAGCGCAGTTCGTCGACCAATGACGCTGCCCAGTACCTGTCGGCGCGCGGCGTACCGATGCACGTGGCGGTGCGTGTCCTCACCACGCCGCACAAGCGCGACATGCGCATCGCGGGCGCTTTGCCCCAGCAAGTTGAATAGTTTCCGTAGTTACACTTTCAAGGTAGTATCCAGTGTCATTATCTGAACAGGAGCCCGCCTTGCTGCAACCGATCGCCGCCAACCTCTGGCACCTCCAGCATGGATTTTCCGCGCTGGGTATTGGCGTCACCGCGCGCATGACGGTAGTGCGGTTCGCCGACGGACGCTTGTGGCTGCATTCTCCCGTACCGCTCAGCGCACCGGTGCGCGAACAGCTTGCCGGACTCGGCGAGGTCGCTTTCATCGTCGCGCCGAACAAGGTGCACCACATGTTTGCCGGCGACGCGGCCAGGGCGTTTCCGAATGCGGTGCTGTACGGCGCGCCCGGACTGGCGCAAAAGCGTCCCGGCCTGCGCAACATGCAAACGCTCACGCCCGAGGCGCCGCCGGCATGGGCCGCCGAGATTGACCAGGTGTTTGCCGCCGGCTTCCCGTTTGCCAATGAAACCGTGTTCTATCACAAGGCCTCGCGCACTGTCATCATGACCGACCTGTGCCAGTGGTGGACCGGCGACCTGAACCTGCCGGCAAGGCTGTATGCGGGCGTTACCGGTGTGCGTGCACGGCTTGGGGTGCCACGCACCATCCGCGCCGGCGTGCGCGATCCGGCGGCGTTTGCGGCCAGCGCGCGCAAGATCCTGGCGTGGCCGTTCGACCGCGCCATCGTCGCGCACGATTCGATCGTCGATAGCGGCGCCCACGCGCAAGTCGAGCGTGCCTTTGCCTGCTTCACCGACAAGTACTGACGTTCCGCACGACTGATTCACATCAAGCCTGGACCGTTGGGTGTACGATCATGGATCGCTCACCTCGACGTTTTCGGAGTTTGCATGCTACCTGGCACGCATGCCGCCAAGCCGCTGCTGCGGCTGATGTTCGGCGGCGACGTCATGCTCGGCCGCACGGTATCGGCGTGGATCCGCCGCCTCGGTCCGCACTATCCGCTGCGCGGCGTCGCGCGCCAGTTGCGCGACGCCGACCTGGCTATCGTCAACCTCGAGTGCGCCATCACAGCCTCGGTCCAGCGCTGGAAGGGCGCGCCGAAGGCGTTCTACTTCGGCGCGCCGCTGGCGGCCGTCCATGCGCTGTCCGATTCCAGCATCGACCTCGTCAGCCTCGCCAACAACCACATTCTCGACTTCGAATTCCAGGGCCTCGCCGACACGCTGAGGCAGCTGCATGCGCAGGGCATCGGCAACGCGGGCGCTGGCGCGGACATCCGGCAAGCGCTGGCGCCCGCCATCGTCGAGCGCAACGGGACGCGCTTCGCGATGGTGGCCATGTGCGACCACCAGGCCGACTTTGCCGCCACAAACAACCGGCCCGGGATGGCCTACATCGACTTTGCCGACGAGTCCGAGGCGCTCGACCTGATGGAGAAAGCGCTGGCGCCGGTGCGCGATGCGGGCGTGCACTGGCCGATCCTGTCGCTGCACTGGGGGCCGAACATGGTGCCGGAACCGTCGCCGCAATTTCGCCGCATCGCGCACGCAGCCATCGAGATGGGCTGGAAGATATTGTTCGGACACAGCGCGCATATCTTCCACGGGGTGGAGATCTACCGCGGTTGCCCGATCCTCTACGCGGCCGGCGATTTGGTCGACGATTATGCGGTCGATCCTGTGCTGAGGAACGATCATCAGTTGATGTTCGAGATGGAGATTGGCGGCGGCGCCGTCCAGCGCATCGTGCTGCATCCGGTATGGATCGCCGACTGCCAGGCGCGCCCGGCGACCGGGGCGCAGTACGAGTTCATCGCCAAGCGGATCACCGCGCTATGCGATGCGATGGACACGCCGGTGAACAGGTTCCACGAACAGTTGTGGATTGATGCGGTGCCTGAGAAGCTGGGCACCCAGGGCGGATAAGCAAAGCGCATCCGCCGCGGCAACCGGCGGATTTATTGTAGAGTGTCGCTCGGAACCCACCCACCTGCCCGTCTCCATGAAAAAAACTGCCGTCGTCACGATCGTCTCGAACAATTACCTCCACTATGCGCGCACGCTGATGCAGAGCGTGGCGCTCCAGCATCCGGAAGCCGAACGTTACTGCGTGATCGTCGATACGGACATGGCGCCTGCAGCGGCGCTGGCGGGTGAATTCGAAGCGATCGCCTTGCCGCAGCTTGGGCTTCCCTTCGGCGACGAATTCTACTTCCAGTACACGATCCTGGAGCTCAACACCGCCGTCAAGCCGTGGACGCTGGAACACCTGCTCGACCGTGGCCACACGGAAGTGCTGTACATCGATCCCGATATCTACCTCTATCGCCCGCTGGCGGACGTGCTGGCGCACCTGTCCAACGGCGCCAGCGTCGTGCTCACGCCGCACATGCTGGCGCCGTACGACGACGACCGCAATCCGACCGAGGCGTCGATCCGCATGGCGGGCACCTACAACCTCGGCTTCTGCGCGATCGCCGACCGCCTCGAGACGCGCGCTTTCCTGCGCTGGTGGCAGGGCAAGCTGGCGCGCGATTGCGTGGTCGACTTTGCCCATGGCGTGTTCGTCGACCAGAGCTGGATCGACCTGGTGCCGGGCATGTTCGAGAACGTGCGCATCCTGCGCCATCCCGGTTATAACGTCGCGTACTGGAACCTGGCGCAGCGCAGCTTCACGCAAGGCGAGAGCGGCCTGCTGGTCAACGGCGAGCCGCTCGTGTTTTTCCACTACAGCGGCATGGACCCACAAAATCCGCAGCCCCTGTCGAAGTACCAGGACCGCCATAAGCTCGACACGGTCGGCCCCATCGTGCGCGGGCTGGTCGTCGAGTACTGCCAGCGCGTGATCGCCAACGGCCAGGAAAATTACCGCAGCCTGCCTTACGGTTTCGGGGCCTTTCGCGACGGCTCGGCCGTCCCCGCCCATGTGCGCTCGGCGTTCAGGGTCAGCCAGCCGCTGCGCCGGCTGGCGGCCGGCAAACCGTTCGACCACCCGGGTCTTGGCGAAAGCGCCGCGTTTACGGGCCCGGCCCGCCTGTCCGCGATCTACGACTATTTCCTCAAACGTCAGGTTGATGAGACCGCGCTCAGGGACTTCGCGGACCGTTGCGCCACGCTGCCCGGCTATCTGCGCACCGCAATCGGTGTCGGACGTTCCGCCGAAAGCCGCAAGAAACCGGGCTGGCAGTGGCGCTTGCTGATGTGGCCAATGACCGGCATGCGCATGGCGGCCGTAAGCCAGGCGCCAGCGGCCGGTGCGGCCGCACCGGCGGGCGGGCGGGCCGCTTCGTCCTTGCCGCAACACCCAGGGCCAGTTCCTGGCGCGGCGCCCGGCATCAACCTGGTCGGCTACATCGCCGCGGAACTGGGACTGGGTGAAGCCGCACGTTCGCTGGCGCGCGCCTGCACCGCTGCTGGCGTGCCGTATTCGGTGCTCGACGTCGGCTACCAGACCTCCAACCTGCAGCGCGACACATACGCGCTGGGTAACGCCAGTGCCAAGCGCTTCAAGATCGACCTGCTGTATGTGAATGCGGACCAGACGCCGGGCACGGTCGCCCACCTCAAATCCAAAGGACTGTCCTCGACCTACCGGATCGGGTTCTGGCATTGGGAGCAGCCGCAGCTGCCGGATGCCCATCTCGGCGCATTCAGCATGCTCGACGAGGTGTGGGTGCCATCCAATTTCGTGCGCGACGCGGTGGCCGCCGTGTCGCCGCTGCCGGTGGTGGTGATTCCGCACGCCTTGCAGTTCGCGCCGACGCCGGGCATCGACCGCAGCGCCTTCGGCCTGCCGGCCGGCAAAGTGCTGGCGCTGGTGATGTACGACTTCCACTCCTACCAGCACCGCAAGAATCCGCAAGCGGCGATCGCCGCCTTCCGCATGGCGCAGGGCGGCCGCACCGACTGCGCGCTGGTGGTCAAGACGATCAACGGCAGCCACCATCCGGAAGCCGAGGCCGAGCTGCGCGCCAGCCTGGCGGACCTGCCCGGCACCGTGGTGATCGACGAATTCCTGACGCGCCAGCAGACCTGGGATTTGCAGTCCTGCTGCGACATGCTGGTCTCGCTGCACCGCGCCGAAGGCTTTGGCCTGGCGCCCGCCGAGATGATGTACCTCGGTAAACCAGTCGTCGCGACCGGGTGGTCGGCCAACATGGACTTCATGAATGCCGAGAACTCGATGCCGGTCCACTACGCGCTGGAGCCGCTGGCCGAGGCAGTGGGCGCCTATCCGGCCGGACCGGTATGGGCCGAAGCCGACGTTGGCCATGCCGCCGAGTGCATCGGCCGGCTGCTGGACGACGCCGGCCTGCGCGAAGCGATCGGCCAGCGTGCTGCCCGCGACGTCAGCCGCCAGCTGCATCCGGACGCGGTCGGCAAGCTGGTCGCCGACCGGCTCAAGGCGCTGGCGCGCTGGTATCCATCGCTGCAAAAGGGGTAATCCCCTAAGCAAAAAGAAATTATTCTTTCTCAATAAAAAGTTGTCTTTTGTTAATCGCCAGTTCGTGAAATAATCACACGCTTTGTCGCGCTTAATCGGTTAACGAAGGACGTCAATTGTTGAACATGTTTGCATTGGACCGGGACCTCCTGCCATGGGAGGCCGAGCTGCCATCCCTGCGCGGGACTGCGCGGGTACACCTCGCCGTCCGGCTGGCGTGGCACCTGCGCCAGCGCGACCCGCAACGCGCCGCCGCGCTGGCGGCCGAAGCGGCGTCCGTGCTCGACATGCTGCCCGACGGCGCCCGCCGCAATGCACAGGCGCGCTTCATGCTGGTCGAAGGGGAAGCCTGCTGGCTGTCCGGCCAGCTCGACGCGGCGCGCGCGCTTGCCGACCAGGCCCTCGTGGTCTTTGACGCCCTCGATGACGCGGCTGGCCGCGCCGACGCGCGCTGGCTGGGCGCCTGGATCGAATCCGACCGCGGTAATTCCGACGCCTGCGACGCCGAACTGGCCGCCGGTGCGGTCGACGCCCGCGCGGCCGGCGACAAGCTGCGCACCGACGTGTTCGACGCGGCGGCGGCCCTGTTCGCCGTGTTCTGCGACCTGCGCCAGGCCATGGCGCGCTGGGGAACGCGCTTCGATCCCGACGCCGCCGACCTGCACCCGGCGGCCAGCGGATGGATCAGCGACTTCCGCGGCATCGCCGCCTTCCACGCCAGCGACTACGGGCGCGCGGTCAGCCTGCTGACCCGGTCCTACCAGGCGGCCATGGAAACCGGCCAGCTGCGCCGCGCCACCAGCATCGCCACCAACATCGGCAATGCCTTCACCGGCCTGAACGCCCACCACGCCGCGCTCGAATGGATGCAGCGCGGGCTCGACCTCGCGCGCCCGACCGGCTGGCCGATGTGCATCGGCCTGGGCCTGATGCAAAGCGCCGAAACGCTGCGCCAGCTCGGCCAGCGCGATGCCGCGGCCAAGCTGCTGTCCGAGGCGCTCGCAGCCTTCGCGCCCCTGCCCAACTCGCGCGCTTACGCGATCACGCTCGAATACCAGGGCGACCTGGCGCTCGACGCGGGCGACAACGAACGCGCGCTGGAGAGCTTCCGCCTGCTGGAAGCGCGCGGCGACGCGCTTGGCCAGGCCGATTTCCGCAGCGGCGCGCGGCGCGGGCAGGCGCACGCGCTGTCGCACCTGAACCGTCCGCAGGAAGCGCTGGCGGTAGCGCAGGCGGCGCTGGCGCTGGCGCGCGAATACGGCGACGCCAGCAACCAGATCTCCGCGCTTCGGGTACTGGCCGCAATCCATACGCGCCATTCCCTGCCTGCGCCGGAAGCGGCGGCCGCGCCGAGCCCGGCGCTGCACTACCTGCAACAGGCGCTCGACGTCGCCGCGGCCATCGCAGGCTATGCGGTTCCCGGCGAACTGCTCGACGCGGTCGCGCGTGAATACGCCGGCATCGGCGACTACGCGCAAGCGTACGCGGTGGCGCTGCAGGCCAGCGCGGCGCGCGACCAGACCCACAGCCAGGAAGCGACCAACCGCGCCATCGCGATGCAGGTGCAGTACCAGACCGAACGCGCCGAGACCGAGGGCGAGCACCATCGCGAACTGGCCGCAGCCGAAGCGCAGCGCGCCGAAGTCCTGCTGCAGACCAGCGCGACGCTGGAGCATCTCTCCGCCATCGGTCAGGAAATCACCACCCACCTCGACGCCGCGGCCGTGTTCCGCGCACTCGACCGCCACGTCCACGGGCTGCTCGACGCGACCCATTTCTCGATCTTCATGATCGCGCCGGACGGCCGCTCGCTGCGCTGCGCGTTCGGCATCGAAGCCGGCCAGCCGCTGCCGGCGACCCAGCTCGAACTGTCGGACACGCACGCCAATTCGGTGCGCTGCGTGCGCGAGCGGCGCGAAATCCTGGTTGAAATCGACGCCGAGGACAGCACCCCGAACCTGATTCCGGGCACCTTGGAAACCCTCAGCCTGCTGTTCGCGCCGCTGCTGATCGGCGAGCGCGTGCTCGGCGTGATGACGGTGCAGTCGCTGGCGCCGCGCGCCTATGGCGAGCGTGAACGGCTGATTTTCCGAACCTTGTGCGCCTACGGCGCCATCGCCCTCGACAACGCGGATGCGTACCGCCAGGTCGCGGCGACGCTCAAGGCGCTGCGCACCACGCAGGCGCAGCTGGTTGAAAAGAACCTGGAACTCGAGGAAGCGTACAAGGCGCTGGAAGACGTCAGCCTGACCGACCAGCTGACTGGCCTGCGCAACCGCCGCTTCTTCCTGCAGCATGTGGATGCCGACGTTGGCCTCAGCATGCGCAGCTACGACGAAACCAGGCGTCCGAGCGCGGTCGAGCGCGACTCGCCGCCGCGCGACCTGGTGTTCTTCATGGTCGACATCGACCATTTCAAGGAAGTGAACGACCAGCACGGCCACGCCAGCGGCGACGCGGTGCTGGTGCAGATGCAGGAGCGCCTGCGCGAAGTGTTCCGCGAGTCGGACTATGTGATCCGCTGGGGCGGCGAGGAATTCCTGGTGCTGGCGCGCGCGACCTACCGCGACGATGCCAACCTGGTGGCCGAGCGTATCCGCAGCGCCGTCGCCAACCGCGATTTCGAACTGGCGGACGGCACCCGCCTGAAGAAAACCTGTTCGATCGGCTTTGCCTGCTTCCCGTTCATGCAGTCGCAACCAAGGCTGATGTCATGGTCCGAGGTTGTCGAACTGGCCGACCAGGGCCTGTACCTTGCCAAGCGCTCGGGCCGCAACGCATGGGCGGCGATCTACAGCACGCCGGAGACCAGGCCCGACGGCTTGTTCCAGCGACTGATCCACCATTTCGACGAGGTCCTGGCCGATGGCGAAGTCAAGCTGGTGACCAATCTGGTAAGCCCGCTGGTGAGCGCCGGGCCGAAGAAGCGCCGGCTGGTCATGCAGTCGGAACTCAAGGCGTAGGGCGCGGCGGCTTTATCTTCCACTTGCCTTCCATGCGGTCGATGCGGATCTCGATGCCGACGATGGCCGCCATCAGTTTGGCGAGGTAGTCCGGCGGCGCGTCGCTGACCGCCCACGGCGCGCTTTGCCCGGCCTCATGGCGTCCGGTGAGGCGCGCCAGCAGCGCCGCCAGCCACTCCGGATCGTCCACTGCCCGCAAGCTGCCATGCGCGTGCACCACGGCATAGTCCCACGTCGGCACGACCCTGCCGGTCAGCGCCTTCTCTTCAAACTCCGACGGCGACACATACCTGGAGTCGCCCTGGAACACTGCCATTACCTGCATCCCATCGCGCCGCCACAAGGGATTGGCGCGCGCGACGTGGGCGCGCAGGATGCCGAACGGCGCCTCAGTGGCCGGCGCCGACACCTCGAAGGGAATGTGGTCGGCCGACAGTCCATCCGCGCCGTGCGTCACCACCAGGCCCAAAGGATGGCTGGCGATCAGCCCATGCAGCACGTCAGTGCGCGCCTCTCCATATTTCGCAGGGATGTACATCGTCAGTGCGGCGCTTCAACCACGACATCGGCCTTGATCGAATTGGCGATGTAGCACTTCGCATGGGCGGCATGGTGGATTGCCGCGAGTTCGGCTGCGGTGGGCGGCGTCAGCGCAAACGTGATGACCGGGCGCAGCGCGATTTTGGTCATCGAGATATTTCCTTCCTCGTTCTTTTCCATGTAGCCGAGCGCGTGATCGCGGTAGTCGTCGACCACGAAGCCGCGCTGCGCGGCGATCGACAGGAAGAACAGCATGTGGCAGCTCGACGCCGCAGCCACCAGTGCTTCTTCCGGGTCGATCGCGGCGGGGTCCGACATTGGCGCCGGAACCGACAGGGGCGACGACGATGCCGGCACGCGCAGGCCGCCATCGAAAATCCACTCGTGCGCGCGGCTGTAGCGCTGGTCCGCGAACGATTGCGCGCCGCGCTGCCAGGCCAGTCTTGCCTCGAACTGCTTCATGCTTCACTCCTGCATTTATTGGAAAATTAAGTCATCGTAGCGTTTAACTTGGCTTTCTTGAATGACCAATAACGTCTAAAATCGGAATACCAATCCCTCCATACCCAGCATGCACATTTCGGACATCCTCGCGGCCATGCCGCTCGACCGCGCTTGCGCGGAACCGCTGTTCCGCCAGCTGTACGGACAGGTCAGGGACGCCATCCTGCGCGGCACGCTGCGTCCCGGCATGCAGCTTCCGCCCACGCGCGAGTTCTGCCGCCTGCTCGGCGTGTCGCGCCAGACTGTACTTAACGCCTACGACCAGCTGATGGCGGAGGGCTACCTGAGCGGCAGCGTGGGGAAGGGCACCTTCGTCAGCGCGCACCTGCCGGTCGCGGTGCGCGACAACGCGCCCGCAAGCGAAGGCCTGCTGCGGCCCTTGTCGGCGCGCGGCGAGGAGTACGCCGGCGCGATGGCCTACGTGCGCTACCACGAGGGCAAGCTGCGCGCTTTCCGCGCCAGCATGCCCGGCGTCGACCTGTTCCGCTTCGATACCTGGAGCCGCCTCGAAGCACGCCGCTGGCGCCGGCCCGACTACCACCTCGGTTATAGCGACCCGGCCGGCTACCTGCCGCTGCGCGAGCTGCTGTGCGTGTACCTGCGCGCCTCGCGCGGCGTCAACTGCACGCCCGACCAAATCGTGATCACGTCGGGCTCGCAGCAAGCCCTGTTCCTGCTGTCGCAGCTGCTGCTGGCGCCCGGCGACGGCGTCTGGATCGAGTCGCCGGGCTACCAGGGGGCGAGCGCGCCCCTGTTTGCCGCGTCGGCAAAGGTGTGCACTGTCCCGGTGGACGCGGAAGGCATGGATGTCGACTACGCCGCGCGCCGCTACCCGGATGCAAAGATGGTGCTGGCGACACCGTCGCACCAGCTTCCGCTGGGCGTGACCATGAGCTTGCAGCGGCGCCTTGCGCTGCTGCGCTGGGCCGCGGCGAACAAGGCGTGGATCGTCGAGGACGACTACGACAGCGAATACCGCTACACCGGCCCGCCGCTCGCGTCGCTGCAAAGCCTGGACCGCGCCGGCTGCACGATCTATGTCGGCACGCTGTCGAAGGTGCTGTTTCCCGGACTGCGCCTAGGCTACGTGGTGGCGCCGCCCGCGCTGGTCGAACCGCTGGTGCGCGCCAAGGCCGTCGTCGACCGCCACAGCCCGATCATTCCGCAGATGGTCATGGCCGACTTCATGGCGGGCGGCCATTTCGGACGCCACATCAAGCGCACGCGCGACGCGTACGCCGAGCGGCGCGAAGCGCTGCTGTCGGCGATTGGCAGCGAACTCGATGACGAACTCGTTTGCGGCCCGTCCGACGCGGGCCTCGACCTGTGCGTCCAGTTCCGCCAGCCGCGCGACGAAGCCGCAGTCGTGCGCGAAGCGCTCGCGAAGGGCATCGAACTGCGGCCGCTCTCGTACTACGCGAACCGCGCGGCCACGCCGGAATGCGCGGTCGGGCCCGGGCTGCTGCTGGGTTTTGCAGCGATACCGCCGGCCGAAATCCGGCACGGCGTCGATGTGCTGGCCTCGGTGCTGCGGCGCACGCGATGATTTATACTTCACCCATGACTCCGATCCGCTGCACCTGGGCCAATATGGCCAACCCCCGCTACGTTCAATATCACGACGAGGAGTGGGGCGTGCCCTGCCACGACGAGAACCGGCTGTTCGAAATGCTCAACCTGGAAGGCGCGCAGGCGGGCCTGAGCTGGGAGACCATCCTGAACAAGCGCGAGAACTACCGGCTCGCCTTCGATGGATGGGACGCCGAAAAAATCGCGCGCTACGGCGACGACAAGGTGGCCGAACTGCTGTCGAACGCCGGCATCGTGCGCAACCGCCTTAAGGTGGCCGCGGCCATCACCAACGCGCAGGCTTACCTGCGACTGCGCGGCGAAGGCAGTTCGCTCGACCAGCACCTGTGGGACTTCGTCGGCGGACAAGCGATCGTCAATTGCTTCCCGAATGGAGAGCGTCCGGCGAAGACAGAACTGTCGGACCGCATCTCCAAAGACCTGGCCAGGCGCGGCTTCAAATTCGTCGGCTCGACCATCATCTACGCCTACATGCAGGGCATCGGCATGGTCAACGACCACGACATGGCGTGCTTCTGCCGCACGGGGTGACAGGCGTGAACCTGGCGCCGCACTGGCGCGGGCGGGAGCGCTTCGTCATCCTCGATTCCGCGTGGGATAACGGTGAACGTTATCGCGCGATACTGGCCGCCTGGCGCGCCGACGAACAGCGGCCGCGCCGCCTGCATTACATCGCCATTGCCGACCCGGCATTGCCGGGCTTCCGGCGCATTCCCCAACCGGACGACCTCGTTACGCTCGACCTCCTGCACGCCGCGCCCGAACAGGCACTCGCGCAGCTCGATGCGCGCCCCGACGCGATTGTCCTGCATCGGCACGGCGCGGCCATGGTCCGTCCGTTGGCGAAGCTTGCAACGCCAGGCACGTTACTGTTTGCCGACGGTCTCAGCGAGGAGCAGGGCGAAGCGCTGGCGAAAGCCGGCTTTGTCCCGCGCGCCGGTGGCCCATCCATTTTCGCGAGCCGCAAGCCCTTCGCCCCGCGTTCGTCGCCTGGCGAGCGGCGCGCGATCGTCGTCGGCGCCGGCCTTGCGGGCAGCGCCGCCTGCGAGCGTTTATGCGCGCGCGGCTGGCAGGTGACATTGGTGGAACGCCACGCGCAGCCAGCGATGGAGGCATCGGGCAACCTGGCGGGCATCTTCATGCCGCTGCTGTCCAAGGACGACAATATCCCGACACGCCTGACGCGCGCCGCCTTCCTGTTCGCGCTGGACTACTGGGAAAAGCTGGGCGGTATCGGCCGCGCCATCGACGGCGACCAGTGCGGCGTGATGCAGCTGGCGCGCGACGCAGGGCACGCACAGGTACAACGCGGCATCGCGCAGCTGTGGGGCTATCCCGCCGAATTCGCGCGGTGGCTCGAAGCTGGAGAAGCAAGCAGCATGCTCGGCTCTCCGGCGCCAGACGGCGCATGGCTGTTCCGGAACGGCGGGTGGGCGCGTCCGGGCAGCGTTTGCGCGGCGATGCTGGCTGCCTGTGGCGACAGCTTGACCGCCCTGTTTGGCGCGGGCGGCATCCGGATCGAACGCTGTGACGGCCAGTGGCGGGTCATCGACGCCGCCGGCGCCGTCCTGGCGCAGGCTCCGGTCCTTGTGCTCGCGAATGGCATCGGGGCCACTGCCGTGAGCGAGGCGTCGGCACTGCCGCTGGCGAGCGTGCGCGGACAGGTTTCCCACCTCGATGAGAGCACCGCTCCGGCGCTGCCGTTCGTCTTGTGCCGCGAGGCTTACCTGACGCCGGCTTCCCATGGCATCCACAGCGCCGGTGCGACCTACGACCTGAACGACTCCGACCCGCAGGTGCGGCAGTCGAGCCATGACGAAAACCTGGCCAAGGTCCGCTCGCTGCTGGGCGACGAGAATATCGAGGCGCCCCTGCGCGGCCGCACCGGCTTCCGCTGCGTTGGCCCGGACCGGCTGCCGCTGGTGGGCGCGCTGGCCGATGCCACGCCGACCGGCCGCGCCGAGCGCCTGCGCGACCTGCCGCGCCATCCCGGCCTGTATGGACTGCTCGGTTATGCCTCGCGTGGCCTGATCTGGGCGCCGCTGGCGGCGGAACTGCTGGCCGCGCAGCTGGAAGGCGAACCGATACCGCTCGAACGTTCGCTGGCCGAAGCGCTCGACCCCGCCCGGTTCATGCTCGGCCGCGCGCGGAAACACGATATAGTGGCGTCATCCCCAAGTAGAGACGCCGCCAATGAATGAATCGCCTGGCTCGAACGAGCTGCCCCTGTTCCTCGCGTCCACCGCGCACGACATGAAAAACTCCGTCAGCGTGCTGGCCGGCACGCTGGAGAAGCTGCTCGTCGGCGCGTCGCCGGAGACCGAGGCGGCGTACCCGCAGATGGCGCACATGCTGTACCAGACCAAACGCCTGAACGACAACCTGATCCAGCTGCTGGCGCTGTACAAGCAGGTTGGCAAGCCCGACTATCCGTTCGACCTCCAGCCGCTGCAGGTCGGCGACTTCGTCGAGCAAGTCATCGCCAGCGTGCGCGTCCTGCTCGATTCGCGCGGCATCACGCTGGAGACGGAATGCGACCCGAACCTTGTCTGGCACTTCGACGAGGACCTCGTCATCGGCGTAGTGGGGCACGCCATCAACAATGCGGTCAACTACACGCATGACAAGATTCGCTTCGCGATCGGCGTCGTCGACGAGTGTCTCGAGATCCGCGTCGAGGACAATGGCCGCGGCTATCCGCAGGCGATGCTGGATGCGGGCGTGTCGGCCATGAGCGGGATTCACTCGGGCGTCAACTTCCTCACCAACAGCACCGGCCTCGGGCTCTATTTTTCCAGCGAAGTGGCGAAGATGCACAAGCACCGCCAGCGCAGCGGCGCAATCAGGCTGGAAAACGGCGGCGCCTACGGCGGCGGGTGCTTTGTACTGAGGCTGCCATGAGCGTCGCCAGCGTGGACGAACGGTCAGTGGACTGGGCCAGCAAGAACTACCTGGTAGTCGACGACTTTGTCGGCATCCGCCAGCTGCTGCGCGAAAGCCTGCGCAACCTGGGCGCGAAGAACATCGACCAGGCTTCATCGGGCGGCGAGGCGATGGGCATGCTGGCCAAGGTCCGCTACGACGTCGTGCTGTGCGACTTCAACCTCGGCGAGGGCAAGAACGGCCAGCAGGTCCTGGAGGAAGCGCGCATACGCAACCTGCTCCTGCCCAGCAGCGTGTGGCTGATGGTGTCGGCCGAGAAGAGCGTCGAATCGGTGATGGGCGCGGCCGAGCACCAGCCCGACGCCTACCTGATCAAGCCGATCACCGAAGGCATGCTGCTCACGCGGCTGAACCGAGTGTGGCACAAGAAGCAGGTGTTCCGCGCGATCGACCAGGCCTACGCCGAAAAGGACTACCTGCGCGCGGCGAAGCTGTGCGACGAGCAGATCGAAGCAAACAAGGTGCACGAAACAGAACTGCTGCGCATGAAAGCGGCGCTGATGCTCAAGAGCGGCGAACCGGAGAAAGCGCGCGAGGCCTACGAGCGCGTACTGAAGGAGCGCGAGTACCAGTGGGCGAGGGCGGGACTGGCGAAGATCCGCATGGCCAATGGCGAGCACGAACAGGCGCGCCAGATTTTCCAGGGCGTGATCGCCGAGAACCGCAACTACATCGATGCGTATGACCAGATGGCGCTGGCGCATCAGCACATGGGCCAGCCCGAGGCGGCCTGCGACGTGCTGGAGCGCGCCGCCAGGCTGTCGCCAAATTCGGTGCAGCGGCAGCGCAGGCTGGGCGAGGTGTCGCTCAAGCTGGGAAATATCGGCGTGGCAGAGAAGGCCTTCCGCAAGTGCATCTCGATCGGCGAATACTCGGTCACGAAAACGGTCGATGCCTACTTCGGCCTGGCGCGCGTGTGCGGCCAGAAGAACGAAACCAAGGAAGCGCTGCTACTGCTGGCGGCCGCGCGGCGCGATTTTCCGGACGAGGACATCGAGCTGCGCGCCAAGATCACCGAGGGCCTGGTGTACCACGAGAGCGGCGACTTCCGCCGCGCGCGCAAGGCCGGCGACGAGCTGGAGGAGATGCTCAATGCCGACCCGGCGCGCCCGGACACGGCGACCTGCATCGAGCTGGCGACGCTGCTGTTTGCCGTGGGCGTCAAGGATGCGCCGGCCGAACTGCTGTGCTACGTCATCCGGAACAACCACGACAACATCTTGCTGCTCGACGAAGTGCAGCGCATTTTCGACAAGGCCCGCCTTGGCGATGAGGGCGAGCTGCTGATCCGGAAGTCGCGCAAGGAAGCGACCGACATGATGAACCAGGGCGTGCTGCTCTGGAAGACCGGCAAGCTGCCGGAAGCGGTGGCGTGGATGCGCGACGCGCGCGCGGCGCTGCCGAACAACCTTCGCATCCTGTTCAACGCGGCCCAGATCCTGATCTCGCACATGCAGGCGCATGGTTACGATGCAGACCTGTCGGCCGAGGCGACCGGGGTGCTGCTGCACGTCGATAAGATACAGCCGGGGCAGCAGCGCTTCGCGCAGCTGATGGAACAACTGGCGGCGCTGACGCCAGCGCCACCGGACCACGCCGCGGACGAAGCCGCGCAGGACTGAACGATGGTCCAGGTCTCAACACGAGGAGGTTGATTATGCATCCAATGAAATCCACCCTTGCCATTGTCATGGCATCGGCCCTCGCTTTCCCGGCGATTGCGCTGGCCGGCGATAATGGAAAGCGCTGGTCGCGCAGCGAATGGAAAGAGGAATACCGGGACGGCCCATGCGAGGTAAAGCGGGAGTCGAAGAAGGGTGAATTCAAACGCGAAGTCAAGTGCAAAGACGGCGTGGGCGCGCGCTGGCGCGGCGAGTGGAACAGGGAATTCCGCGATGGCCGGTGCTTCGTCAAGCAAGAAGCCAAGCGCGACGAATTCAAGGAAGAAGTGAAATGTGAAACAGGCCGGTAGCGGCGCACCACCGCTGTCCGCGCCTGTCCTTTTTATTCAGCCGCCTGATTTCCCTGCACGGGGCTTGCGCTTGGTCGTTGCGAGGGCTGATTCAACCATCGAGTCCACCACCGACTTGCCCATGTCGGCGCCCGGCATCGCCGCCGCCATCTTTGCGGTCGCCTCGGTCATCGCCTCGGGCGATATCGCCGAGCTGACCGCCAGCTTGAACTGGTCCTGGAGCATATTCCACCAAGCGGCAGGATCGGCGAACTGCGTCGCAGCCGCGCCGGCCGCGCCCGCCTGACCTTCTTTGCCGGGAGCCGGTTGCGCTGCCGCCTTGGCAAACGCGTCGCCCATCGATTTCAGCGCAGCCAGCGTCCCGCGCTGCACTTCCAGCGCCTGGATGGTCCCGCGCACCATCGACGAATTGAGTGCAAGCCAGGCTTCGACCGCCTTCAAGTCGGTGATTTTCTTGTCGAGGTCGTCGACGGAAAGGGTCGGCGCAGCCATGCCGGGCACGCCCATCCCGCCCCACAGATTCTTGACGAACTCGAGTGTGTCGGTGACGGCGCCGGCGCCGGACATGTTTGGCATAGCAGAATTTGGCATCTTGTCTCTCCAAAGAATCGAACCCTAAGCGTAGCAGATTATGCAAGCGGCGCTCAAACGAATCTTATGAAAAAACCAAGCGGCATCGCTGGCTCGGAGTAGTGTTCAGCGGAAATTCGCTGTGCCGCGTTACACTAGCGACATGACCTTTGCCTTGCCATCATTCCGTTTGCGCCTGCCTTTGCTGATCGGCGCGACGCTGCTGCTGCACTATGTGGCGATCGGCTGGGTCGGAAACGGCATGGGATTGCAGCAGCGAAGCGAGCCAGCCGCGCCCGCGCCTATCGTGGCGCAGTTGCGCGCACCGCCTCCGCCGGTCCGGCAGCCAGCGGCTGCGGATGTGGCGCCAAAGCCGCCGCCGAAGCGAAGAATCCCGGCGCCGATCAAGAAAGCGGCCCCAGTGGAAGCTGTGGCGCAGGAGGAGCCAGCTCCAGCCGCGCCAACTCCGGCCGCGCCTACTCCGGCCGCGCCTACTCCGGCCGAGCCTACTCCGGCCGAGCCGGAAGTCGTGCCCGAAACGCCGGTCGTGGCCGAGGAAGTCCCGGCAGAAGAACCGCCAGCCGAAGCGCCTGCCGCGCCGCTGCCGCGCCAGTACAAGGCCAATGTGCCGCCGTCGTCCCACCTGGCGCTGGAACTGGAACGTATTGACGCCAAAGGCACGCTCTGGCACGGCGTGGCCGAGATGTCGTGGAAGGTCGATGGCGGCAGCTACGCGATGACGTTCGATGCCGGGATCAGCATGCTGGTCACCAGGGTCAACCTGCTGTCGCTGGCCAGCGAAGGCAGTGTCGGCGAGGGCGGTTTCGTGCCGCGCGTGGCCACCGAAAAGCGCCGGGGCCGGGCGCAGACCGCGACCCACTTCAACAACGAGCAAGGCAGCATCACGTTTTCGGCCTCGCAGAATGCGGCCCCTCTGGTGGCGGGTGCGCAGGACAAGGCCACGCTGCCGCTGCAGCTTGCCGCGATCGCGAGGGCCGATCCGGCGCAATTCGAGGGCGGCCTCGAAATTACTGTCGGCGAAGAGCGCGCCGCAAGCGTTTATACATTTGTAGTGGTGGGCCAGGAAGAGATCGAGACGAAGCTGGGCAAGCTGCAAACCTGGCGGCTGTCGCGCCCTCCCAAGCCTGGCTCTTACAATTCACGCCTTGACGTGTGGCTGGCGCCTGGCCGGGGATGGTATCCGGTCCGCATCCGCAACACAGAGGCCAGCGGCGCAGTGACCACGCAGACGGTTGCGCATATCGTAGTCACAGATTCGGGAACAGCAAATGCACAGTAAGGTCATCAGAACGGCCCTGGCGGGAACGGCGCTTGCGCTGTCGGTGGCCGCGAGCCACGCGGCGCCGGCGCGCGCCTTCGACCTGCCGCCATCGGCGGACCTGAGGTACGCGATCAAGGCCGTACAAAAAGGGCTGGCGCTGGACGGCGAAGCGACCGTCAAGTGGCGCGCTGGCGATGGTAAATACACGCTGTCGAGCGAGTCGCGCGCGTCCATCCTCGGCAAGATCAACGAGAACCGCAGCGAAGGCCTGGTCGACGAGAACGGTCTCGCGCCCGAAACGTTCACCGAGAAGCGCTTCCGCAAGGACCCGTACAGCGTCACCTTCGACCGCGATTCGCGCACCATCCGCTTCACCGAAGGGGAGCAGAGCTACCCGATCAAGGGCGGGGAGCAGGACCGTGCCTCGGTGCCGTGGCAGCTGTCGGCCATGGCGCGCGGGATGCCGGGTAAATTCGTCCCGGGTTCCGAATGGCGCACCGTCGTCGCCGGCCGCCGCGATGCCGAGGCGTGGGTATTCAAGGTCGCCAGGACGGAAAAGCTGCGCACCCCGATGGGCCAGCTGGACGCCGTCCACCTGGTCAAGGAGCCGTCGTCCGGCACAAAAGAGCAGCAAATCGATATCTGGCTGGCGCCGGCGCACGAGTGGTATCCGGTGAAAGTGCGCTTCAGCGACCATGACGGCGGCGACGTCGTCGAACAAACCATTGCCAAAATCACAAGGCGGTAAGTCACCATGGGGGTCAGGTCTGGCATTCGGACACGGGCCCAGGCGCAAGGCGCCTGAGGCCCGTGTCCGAATGCCAGACCTGACCCCCATGGTGGTGTTGCTTTGGGGGATGGTTTTGGTTCTGGTTGCCCGGGCTTAACTGATATACTGACGCCCCGTGTATGAGTTAAAGAAATGCCCGAAACAATGATGGAATTAACGGCAGGTGTGGCCTCGGCCGCGGAAATACTGACAATCGGGCAAGACGACGCGGATTCGCTGCAGGCGCATTTCCACGCCGGCATCGCCGCCGATGAAATCGAGCAGGTTTTCCACCTCAAGCGCGCCCAGCCGACCTTGACGGCGTTCACCGCGCTGTTCCACGGCGGCTTCGACGGCGTGCTGATCCGCCTGCTGGTGCTGCGCGAACTGGCGTCGGACACGGCCAGCGCCGGATTTTCGCGCTCCGATATCAATCAGAAGCTCGCTTACCTGATTCCCGAGAGCCTCGAGACCGTGCTTGGGCGCCTGCGCTCGCACGGCCTGCTGGCGTGGGACGCGTCGGCCGCCGTCTACCGCATCACGCCGATGGCGCGCAACGTGCTGTCCTCGCTCGACACCATGCTGTCGATGGGCCAGGCCGACGACGAAGCCGAAATGGGCTTCCTGCTGTCGCAGGTCGCGGGCGCGCAGGCGGTCGGCGGCGTCACCGTCGAACAATTGAAGCACCTGCTGGGCCGCCTGGTCGACCTGACCGAGGAGTTCCGCGATGCGATCGCCTCCGGTTCCGAATTCCGCCTGCGTACCTCGCAGGCCAAGTGGCACATGGCCTGCGACTGGGTCGAGAAGGGCTCCGAGATCCTGCGCGCGATCACCTCCGACGAGCGCGCCGACTCGGCCACCCACAAGGCGGCGCAGGCGATCGGCCGCGCCCAGAGCGCGCTGCTGAACATGCAGGGCATGTTCTCGCGCGCGCTCAACCAGATCGAACGCCAGCGCGTCCACCTCGGCCAGTCCGGACTGTCGACCACCGACGTCAAGCGCTGGCTGCTGGCCCACGACGACCTGTCCTCGCTGGCCCAGGGCGCAATCGACCGCCCGGTGGTGCCGCTGTTCGGCACCCCGGCCGAGATGATCGACGTGGCCGAAACCGAACTGCTCACCGAGCGCAGCGCGGTGGCCGGCCCGGCCGGCCTTCCGGAGGGCCAGGATGCGCCGCTGACCGTCAACGATGCGCCTGCCATCCAGGTCGAGCTCGACGACTGGCTGGCGCGCCTGTCCGATTTCGCCAACCTGGGTAACTTCCCGAGCTTCTCCGAAGAGGGCCCGAAATCGGTGCCGATCCAGGATTCGCTGCTGCCGGCCAGTTTCGCGGTGGCGTCCTACCGCGCGTCGATGCTGCCGCTGCTGGGCGACGCCGCCGAGGCCAGCCTGCAGGGTGCCACCGCGCAGCTGGCGCGCCTGCCCGTGACCTTCACCCCGACCGACGAAATGGTGCAGCTGGACGATCCGCACGTCGCTGCCATCTCGATTGCGACCCTCTCACTAGACCTCGAAAGCGGCCCGCCAGATGAATGACGATTCCCAAATCCTGATTGCGCGCCTGCTGACGCACCAGACCCTGCGCCGCGACGACAAGATGGTCAAGCGCGTGCTGTCGGACGAGCAGTTCCGCGCCGAAGTCGACAAACGCCTGCTCGAATCGGGCCTGAAGCTGCTCGATAACGTCTACGCCGACCACGTCACGCTGGCGCTGCACCGCGCGGTGGAACCGAAGATCTTCGGCGCCAAGGACATCTGGCAGAACAATAACTTCGGCCTGACGCGCGACGGCGTGGCGCTGCTGGTGGTGCTGTGGGCGCAGATCATCCTGCCCAAGCGCGAACGCCAGGAGACCCACCAGAGCGCCGACGACGACCAGACCGACCTGTTCGGCAAGGAGAAACCGATGCCGCGTGCGGAAGATACCTCGATCGGTATTTCGTACACCGCGCTGCTGGCCGACTTCGGCGAAAAGCTCGGCAAGAAGACGCGCATGGACATGAACCTCGGCACGCTGTCCAAGCTGGGCTTCATCGAACGGCGCGGCGACGTGATCCTCGAAGGCCCGCTGCTGGACCTGATGATGGACACCGACATGCTCAAGGAGCGCATCATCAACGGCGCGCTGGCCGACGTGTTCAAGCGCGCGCCGCTGGCGGTGGCGCCGGCGCGGCGCGCTGCCGCTGAAGAAGTGGCAGTCCAGGAAGCGCCCGTCGCCGAAGCGGACCTTGACGCCGATGCCCCCGATGCCATCGACACCCCAACCTGAGGCTAAGCCATGTTCCACATCAAATCACTAGAACTGGTCCATTGGGATTACTGGCAGCGGATCAAGAACATCCCGCTGGACGCGAAGATCATCACCATCGCCGGCCAGAACGGTTCGGGCAAGACCACCTTGCTGGATGCGCTGCGCACCCTGTTCGGCCTCGATTGCTCGATGGGCCGCACCTACAAGCACTATGCGCGCCACTCCGGCCAGCAGACCGCATGGATCCGCGCGGTCGTCGACAACAAGGCCGTCGGGCGCCAGCTGTCGAACCGGCCGTTCCGCAGCTCCGGTTTTTTCAGCGACGATGAAGTCACGCTGTTCTGCCAGATCCAGAAAAACGGCGGCGACTGGAAGCGCCAGTACCTGATGCGGCCGGGGAACGTGCAGATCGAGGAAGTCACCGAAGCGACCGACTGGCTCGGCGTCGAGAACTACCGCAAGCGCCTCGCCAACGCCGGCCTGTCGCCGGCGATGGCAAAAGTGCTGGCGCTCGAGCAGGGCGAAACCGACAAGCTGTGCGAATACGCGCCGCGCCAGCTGCTCGACCTGGTGTTCCAGGTCTTCGGCGACAAGGAAGTGCTGGACGCCTACGACGAGGCCAAGCGCCACCAGCGCGACACCGAGACGGAACTGAAGCGCTTCGAATCCGAATTGGAAGCTTCGCGCACCAACCTGGAAGGCCTGCGCCTGCGCGTGGCGAACTACCACCAGTGGGACGACCTGCATAAGGAGCGCCGCAACTTGCTGGAAGAAGTGCTGCCAAGCCTGCAGTACCACGAGGCGCGCGAGAAGGCGTCTTCAGTCAGCCGTTCGCTGCGCGATGCGCGCCGTCCGCTGGCGCAGGCAGATTCGCAGCTGACCGAAAAGCGCAACGCGGTCGCGGCACAGGCGCGCGCACTGACCGACGCACAGCAGCAGGAAACCCTGCTGGAACAGGAAGCAGCCGCATTGGCGAGCCGCCTGACCCAGCTTAACGGCAAGCTCAAGCCGCTCGACAGCCTGCTGGAACAGAAGGAACGCCTGCAGAAGCTGGCGCTTGACGCTGGCGCCGACATCGCCGAAGTGGCGGCCCAGCTGGACGCGAAGGAAGCCGAACTGGCGCGCCAGAAGCAGGCCCGCGAAGCCATCTCGGCCCGCATCGCTTCCGAAATGTCGACCATCTCCGCATTGCAGGGCAAGACCGCGATGCCGGAACCGGAAGCGGTTCGCGGCATGCGCCGCGCACTGCGCGACGCCGGCATCCCGCATGCGATGCTGTCCGATATTGTCGAGGTGACCGACGCGAAATGGCAGGGCGCAGTCGAAGGCGTGCTCGGTGGTTATGCGTCGGTGGTGCTGCTGGAACGCGCCAGGGACGCCGCCGCGGCCTACCGCCTCGCCGAAAAGGAACGCTACCGCCACTTCATCGTGCCGGAATGCGTCGATGCGCCGCAATCGCAGGACGACAGCCTGCTGTCGGTGGTGCGCTTCTCCGCGGCCGCTCCTTCATGGCTGATCGACCAGCTGTCGCGCATCAGCCGGGTCGACTCGGTCGACCAAGGATTCCGCCTGTCGAAAGACGAAGAGTGGATCACGCCGGACGCCTACCACCGCGAACGCCGCGGCGGCCGCTCGCTGTTCGTGGAAGCGTCGCGCTACCGCTTCGGCCAGGCCGGCCGCACCCAGCGCATGGAAGCGATCCAGAAGTCGCTGCCGGCACTGGAAGCGCAGGAAGACACGCTGACGCTCGCGATCAGCAAGCTGGCGGCGGAAGTGGGCGCGCTCAAGGGCCGCATCGCCGGCGTCGACGCCGCCAAGGAACTGGCCGCGCGCCAGGCCGAGTTCGAGGAAGCGCTGCGCGGCATCGAACCGCTGAAGGCGGAACGCCTTGAAGTCGGTTCGCGCCTCGGCGAGCTGCAGTCGCTGACCAAGGCCGCGACGGTGACGCGCACCCGCGCCGACACCACCTGGCAGAACGCGCGCATGGCGCTGTCGGAAGCCGAAGCGGGGCTGCGCCTTGGCCACCGCCGCCAGATCGAACAGCGCGCCGAACACGCGCAGGCGCTGCTTGAGCTGCGCCGCACCTGGCGCCACCTGCCGAAGAGCTGGCGCCGCAGCGCGCGCCGCGCGTCGCTGGTATCCGAGCACCAGAACTCGCACCAGGTCGACCTGCGCGTCACGTCGCTGCAGCATTCGCTGGCGCGCGACGACTGGGAGCTCGATGCAACTGTGATCGACCAGTATCAGCGCCTGAACGACCAGCTGCACGGTCGCCAGTCGGAAACCGACGAACGGCGCTACCAGAACAACCGTGCGATCGAAGCGACCGGCAATGCGCGCGGCGCCTACATCGAGCGGCTGCGCTATACGATCAAGACCTACAGCAAGAACATCAGGGAACTGGGCGAGCTGGCGGGTATCGACGTGCATGCCGATCCGGTGCGGCTGGAGAACGACGATGTGCAGCTGTCGCAGGCCGGCCTGCACGTGCGCTTCAAGTTCGACGGCAAGGACCAGATCGGGATGAACGACGGCGAAGCGTCGGGCGGCCAGCAGGTGATGAAGTCGCTGGTGCTGCTGATTGGCTTGCTGAAGTCGGAAGAGGGCTCGGGCGGCTTCGTGTTCATCGACGAACCGTTCGCCCACCTGGACATCCGCAATATCCAGCTGGTCGGCGAGTTCCTCAAGAACACCGAGGCGCAGTACCTGATGACGACGCCGCTGACGCACAACACCGACGTCTACGATCCTTCCGAACTGACGCTCATCACCAGCAAGAAGAAGAAGGATATGCCGTGGGCGCAGCCGATCTTCGTGCTGCAGCGCCGTACCCCGGACGCAAAAGCGGCTGCCTGAAAGCAGCCGCGCGATCGCATGAAGCCGTTGCCAGCTTAATCGCTGGCGGCGGCTTTTTTCATGGCGTAGCGCCAGCGCAGCATGCCGGCCGAGTAGGCGCCGAAGTAGCCGGCGAAGACGCCCAGGCAGACCAGCGTCAGCGGGCTGTCGGTAAAGCGCGGCAGCGTGTTGGCGCTGCCCTGGTTGACGAATATTTCGAGGCCGACATAGATGATCCGGCCGACGAACAGCATCGCGACCAGCATGCCGAGGCGCTCATTCGGCGTGAAGAAGTAGCCTTCAGGCGTGACTTCGTAGCGGGTCTTGCGCAGGCCCCAGATGCCGTAGGCGGTGCCCGCCGCCGTGCCGACCGCCAGCCAGCCGAGCGACGCCGGTTGCGACAGCAGTTCCGAGCCCGGCACCAGCACCATCGCGGCGAACACCGCCAGGCCGGTCCAGTGGCGCGACATGACCGACTGCTGGCGCGCCATCATGCGCTTCAGGCGCGCGTAGACGCGCCACATCAGCAGCGGTACCAGGATGAGCAGGACGATGGTTTGAATGTTCATGGCGTGTCAAAGTTTTAAAGAGCGGCAATTGTAAACCAAGGCCGCGTACCGTACGCCCGCCCATGGCGGCCCATGGTAACGTCATGGTTTAATGACAACCGAGGGTCGACCATGAATCCAGCCGCCGTCGAAGCGCACCGCGCCCCGGAACCGCAGGGCCCCATCGATGAACCGACGCCCGAGCCGTTCGATAATCCGCATCCCCACCATCCGCCGGTTCATACGCCGCAAAACGAGGACCCGATCCCGGATCCCAACCCGGAGACCCTGCATTAATCGAACGCCCACGAATACAGTACGTCCAGGGCGGTGTTGGTGCCGGTCTGGAATTGCAGCGTCACTCTCGGATTGAGCTTGTAGCGAATGCGCACCAGGCTCGATGCCGACGTCGCGCCCTGCTCGAAGCTCAGGTAGGCGCGCGACGACAGGCGCTTGCCGACCGTGACCACGGTGCTTTCAAGTCCCTTGGCCTGCGACACGCCCAGTTCGTCCACGCCCAGCGAGGTGGCGAGGCGCGACTGGAAGCCGCCGCTGCCCGAACCGCCCAGCAGAGCGCTGGCCGCGGCGCTCAGGACGCCGGCCTCATTGCCCGAGGTGCCTTCGATGCCGTGTCCAAGCACCAGCCATGACAGCTTTTCGCTGTCCGGCACCGACGGCGTCGACACCAGTTTCGCCACCGGCGCCAGCGCCGTTCCGCGCACCTCGACGCCCGCCTCGACATTGGTCTCCGACAGCGTCTCGCCTTCCGGACGCTTGCGCACCGCGCGGATGTTCAGCGACGGGTTGTCGTAACGCCCGCTGAAGGTCAGGATGCCGCGTTCGATGGACAGCTTCTGGCCGTATGCGGCGTAATTGCCGCTGACGGCGCGGATGGTGCCGTTGACGCGCGGCGCACGGTTGTCGCCGGTGCGTACCCGCACCGTGCCTGCCAGTTCGGCATCTGCGCCCATGCCGCGCATGCGGAACGCGTCACCCAGGTCGATCTCGATATCGGCGGCAAGCGGCATCGCCGCTTTCTCGCGCGCCCTGGCGGCGGCGCTGGTGCGGCCCAGTACGATGACATCGTCCGACAGCGTCGGGCGCCCTTGCGGCGCCAGTTCGACCAGCGCGCGGTCGACGCGGAACTTGCCGTCGACATTGAAGCTGGTCGCGGTGCGGTTGACGGTACCCGTTCCGCTGACGACCACGGTGCGGTCAGGCCGCGACAGCGCTTCCAGCTTGTTGGCCACCAGCTTGAGCTGCATCGTGGCTTCGCCTCCGGCAAAGCGGATCGCGCCGTCGGCCACCGCATTGCCCTCCACGCCGTCGAAGCTGAGGCGCTGCAGCAGCATCTGGTCGCCCGCCAGCTGCGCGCGCAGCTGGCCGTTGCGCAGCCGGACGCCCTGCTCGGGCCAGCGCACCGCCATGGCGTCGCCGTTGATCGTGCCGTTCAAGGCCGGTGCGCCGATGGTGCCAGCCGCGGTCAGCGCGAGCTTCATCGTGCCGTCCAGTTCCAGTCCCGGCTGGCCCGTCAGCGGAGCCATCCATGCGATCGACGCCATGTCGGCGCTGGCCGACAACCGCAGCGGGCTGCCGGTGCCGAGCCTTCCGTTGACCAGCTGGGTGGTCGCGTCGATGCGCGCGGCGCCGGCACGGGTGCCGTCGACTTCGACCCGGGTGCGCAGCGCGCCGCCGGCCACATCGGCGCGCAGGTCGAGCGTGCGCAGGCCGAGCACCACCGGCACGTCGGCGCCGACAATCAGGTCGCCTTTTTCGCGGAACACGTGGACCATGCCGGACAGTTGCGGAACGCCGCCCGCCACCGCGGCGGTCTGGAGGTCGAGCCCCCATTCGCCGCCCAGCGCGAGGTCGCCGCGCATGTTCTCGCGCAGCGCGGACGAAAACTGGGCGAGGTAATTGAGCGGCACGCCGGTCGCCGCGCCTTTGCTGCTCCAGCGCGGGCCGTTCTTGGCCAGCGAGGCGATGTTGATGGTGCCGGCGGGCAGGGCGATCACCGCGCCGTTGAAGGCGATCTGCTGCGGCCGCATCAGGCCCATCGCGCCCGCGCCCGGCGCTACGGCGAGGCGCAAGGGCACCGGCTGCGCCAGCGTCATGGCGTAGCGGCCGCGGTTCTGCAGGCTGCCGATGACGCCGGCCCACGCATCGCCAGTCCAGCCGCCGCGCGCCTGGACGGCGACATCGAAGGCTTCGCCGCGCGCCGCGAGGCTGAGGGTGTGCGCGGCGCGCGTGCCGGTCGTTTGCAGGCGCGCGCTGTCGATGCGGGTGTCGCCGCTGGTGTAGCCGGTGATTTCGACGTTCGACACCATCGGCGTGGCGCCGCCCTGGCGCGCGCCGATGTTTGCGCTGGCGCGCAGCGCCTTGACCTGGTGTCGTCCGAGCAGCTTGACGTTCTGGCCTTCCAGCGAAGCCGTCAGCGCGGGCGCCTGCGCGGTGCCGGACAGGGTGCCCGAGCCGCGCAGCAGGCCGCCATAGTCGCCGCCGAGCACCGCGAGCTGCGGCGCATCGATGCGCCAGTCGAGGCGGTCCGATGGCGCGCCGAACTTGCCGTTCGCCGCGATCACGTTCGGCCCGATGTGCAGGTCGACGTCGGCGCTGGAGATGCGCTGCGCGCTGCCGCCAAGACGTGCATGTCCCCACAGCGGGGCGTTGGACAAGGTCGACTGTTCGAGCACGACGCCGGCCGTGCCATTCCAGTCCTTTCCGAGGCGTCCGCTGGCGTCGAATTTGCCGTTGATGCTGCCGGCCAGCGGCGAACCGAAGGCCGCCGGGTCGAAGCCGCGTGCGGTGCCGCTGGTCCTGAGGTTGATGTCGCCTGCGGCCAGCCATGCATCGCCGCTCGCATGCAATACGCTGTTACCGGTTTTGCGGCCCTTCCGGGCGAAGCCGAGACCGCGCGCGTCGGCCACGAAGGTGGTGCGCGGCGCTTTCATCGTGCCTGTGATGACGCCGTTGGCGGCTAGCGCGCCATCCAGGTCGCTGCGCAGCGCCGACAGCTGGCGCGCATCCAGCTTCCACAGCAGCCGTTCGCCGGGCGCGCCGAAGCTGCCGCGCAGGTCGACCGCGTTCTGGCCCATCGCGAAGCTGGCATCCACGCCGGTGATCTGCTTCGCGTCCGCGTTGAACCTGCCTTTGCCGGACAAGGGCTGCCCGAACAGCCGGCTCGGGCGCAGCGTGAAGCTGGACGCTACTTGTAATGAAGGCGACAGCGCGCCGCTGGCGTTGACCAGCGCATTGATGTCGGCGGCAGGGAAGTCGCCCAGCGCCGCGGGATTGAAGTGCACCGCAGTCGCGCCGATCCTGAACTCGCGTTTATCTTCAAGGCTTGCGGTGCCCGCGAGGTCGAGATGGCCGCTGCCGGCCGTCAGCCGGGCGCGTTTGATCTCCAGTATCTGTTTGGCCAGGGTAGCCTGCGCATCCAGGCGCATGCCGCGCTCGGAAAGCTGCGCGCCCAGCGTCTGCACGTCGCCGGTGCTGGTGAGCTGGATATCGCCGGCAATCGCCGTCGCCTTCATGGTGCTGTACACGGACTTCAGGTTGATGCGGTCGGTATGCAGCTTGAACTGGGCGCTGCCGATGCCTTTGTCGTCCGGGCCGCGCTGTACTGTGCCGCCCCCGGAAAATTTGCCCGCGGCGCCAAGGTCGAGCAGCACGTCGTCGATCTGCATCGCCGCCAGCGTGCCACCGAGGCGTCCGCGCATTGCCAGCAGCGGCAGCAGCTGCTTGTCGAGTGGGCCGACCTTGCCGTCGTTGGCGATATCGACGGTGCCCGAAATTGCCCTGGCCGGATCGATGTTCGCATTGATCGCCATCGACAGGTCGGCGGCGGGCAGGGCGGGGTTGAAGAAGCCGGGATTGATGTTGCGACCCTTGAGATTGAGCGCGCGCAGCGGAACCGGTTCGAAAGGCGCCAGTGTCAATTTCATGTCGCCGACTGCCTTGCCGGCCTGGCCGGCCGCATTGACCTGGGTCTTCACCAAGTCGCCGCCCGCGCGCACCGACAGCTGCGCCGGCGCATGGCCCGCCTTGACCTGGGTCTGCACCAGGGTGCCGGCGGCATCGAGCTTGAACGGCCGTGTGGACTCGATACTGCCGCTGGCGGCGGCGCGGCCCCATGGCGTGAGGGCGCTGGCGTCGCGCAGTTCCCACTTTTGCTTGTTGCCGTTTAACTTGAAGCGCACGTCGTCGATGATGGTCTTCACGCCGGCGTTGGTCATCGTCAGCTGTGCCACGCGCGCATCGGCGATCGACAAGATGAACGGCGGCGCCAGCGACACCGGCATCTTTGCCGGCTCGTCCTTTTCGCGCAGCGTATCGACCTTCACGCTGGCCACGTGCAGCTTGCTGATCGCAATCCCGCTCGACAGGTACTGCCACGGCGACCAGTCGATATCGAGTTTTTGCGCGGTGATCAGCTGTTCGGGACTGCGGTAGACGACGCTCTCCATGTGCATCGAGCTATACAGCGAACCGGTGACGCCGGTGACGACGATGCTGCCGCCGCTGGCGTCGGCGACCCGCTGCACGATCATCTGCAAGGTAGTCTCGCGGCCCAGGTACCAGTAGGCGCCCGCCAGCAGCGCGCCGGTGGCGGCGACGCCGATGGCGAGGTTGCGCGGCCAGCGGCGCTTGTGCGCAACCGGCGCAGGTGGTGATGTGGTTTCTTCAGTAGTCATCAGAACGTGAACCCGACGGAGAAATGCAGGCGTGCTTCCTTAACCGCCTGGCCATAGGCAAGGTCGACGTTGATCGGGCCGACCGGGCTGCGCCAGCGCGCGCCGATGCCGTAGCCGAACTCCGGCTTCAGGTCTTTGAAGCGGTCGGCAGCGTTGCCGGCGTCGACGAACACTGCCACGCCCCATGGCGGCTTGAACCAGTACTGGTATTCGACGCCCCCGGTCAGCAGGTAGCGCCCGCCGACGACTGCTTCGCCTTCCTCGACGCCCAGCTGCTGGTAGCCGTAGCCGCGCACCGACTGGTCGCCGCCGGCGCGGAACAGGAAGGTGCCCGGCACGCCGCGCTTGTCCTTCGAGCCGAGCGCGCCGGCTTCGGCGCGCAGGATCAGGGTGGAGTCGACCGAGATCGGGCGGTAGTTAACGAAGCGCGTGTACGCGCGTACGAAGCGTTCGTCGGTCAGCACCGGCAGCAATGCGCCGCCGAGCTGCGCGTTGATGACGTAGCCGCGCGTCGGCAGCACCAGGTTGTCCAGTTCGCGCCTGGTGATGCTGTAGGTGAGCGGCAGGCTCTTGCTGTTGCGCGACAGCTGGCCTTCGACTGTCTGTTTTTCGGACAGGTATTCGAAGGTCAGGCTGCGTTCCAGCAGCGGCGTTCCCCATGCGCGCCGTACCGCGACGGTGGCGACATTGGTGATTTCGCCGCGCAGGTCGTTGCGCTCGAAGCCCGCGCCGAAGCTGTCGTTGTAGCCTTTGGCCGTGGTCGGGAGGTAGAAGTCGGCGCGCGCCGCCTGCCGTTTGGTCTCCGCGATGACCTGGCTTTTCATGCGCAGTCCGTAGACGTTCAGGTCGTCGTAGTTGACCTGTGCGCGGGCGCCGGTGTTGGTCGAGTAGCCGAGACCGACGGACGCGTTGCGACGCTTGTTTTCGGTGACGCGCACCAGCACCGGCAGCACTTCGGGGCCGGATGGCTTGGCCGCTGGCGCGCCTTGCTGCTGCTCCTTCAGCTCCTCGATGTTCTCTTCCAGCGCCGCCGCGCTGTCGGCCGAGACTTCGACGGTACTGAAGTAGCCGGTGTCCTGCAGGCGCGCCTGGAACGACTGCAGCGCCGCTTCGCTGTACTCGTCGCCCCGTTTGATCTGGTTGAGGTTGGTGACGATCCGTTCAGGGTAGCGGCTCAGGCCTTCGATGCGCAGATCGCCAAGGCGCACTTCGGGGCCGCTGTCGACCACCACGTGCAGCAGCGCGCGGCGCACGTCCGGATCGACGGTGGCGCTGGTCTCGGCCAGCTGGGCGCGCGGATAGCGCGTCTGCATCACCTGGCGCAGCAGGTTGCGCTTGGCCGCTTCCCAGTCGGCCTGGCGAAAGCGTTCGCCCACGTTCAGGGTCCAGTTGTTGCGCAGGGTGGCCGGATCGAATGGCTTGCTGCCTGCGGACAGCGGCTCGAAGCCGCGCAGCACCAGGTCGACGTCGCCGACCAGCACCGGCTCGCCCGGGTCGACAATCACGCGCGCCACCGGCACCGTGGTGCTGGTATCGAGGCCGGCGCTGACCTTGGGCGAGTAATAGCCTTCGGTGGCGATCAGCGTGCGGGCCTGCTCCGGCGCGTCCTTGACGAGGCGCTGCAGCTGTTCGAGGTCGAGGCGCGGGTTGCCGCGCCAGCGCACCAGGTCGAGGTTGTCCTCGAGGAGATCGTCGAGACGGCCTGGCGCATCGATTTGCACGGTGTAGTCGATGGCCTGCGCGCACACGCTCCCAGTGGCAGGCAGTGCGAACACGATGATGGCAATCTGTGCCAAAATTCGTGTTCGCCCCGCCGGCACTGAGCTTATTGTTGGTCTTGCGTGAAACATGTCTATCCGTCTGGGAAAATGTTGAAGCATATTACCGGATCGGCAAAAATGATGGCGAACGTCTAACACTCTGGAACCCAAAACATGCATCAATCCGACAGCGCGCTGGTCTTGTTCAGCGGCGGACAAGACTCCACCACCTGCCTGGCCTGGGCCCTCGAGCGTTACGCGCGGGTCGAGACCATCGGTTTCGACTACGGCCAGCGCCACGCGATCGAACTGGCGGTGCGGCCGGCGGTACTGGCCGGCGTGCGGGCCCTGACGCCCGCGTGGGACGCGCGCCTCGGTGAAGACCACATGATCGACCTGTCCCTGATCGGCAAAATCTCGGACACCGCGCTCACCAGCGATGTCGAGATCGCGATGCAGGCGAACGGCCTGCCCAACACCTTCGTCCCCGGCCGCAACCTGATGTTCATGATGGTCGCGGCCACGCTGGCTTACCGGCGCGGCCTGACGGTGCTGGTCGGCGGCATGTGCGAGACCGATTTCTCGGGCTATCCGGACTGCCGCGACGACACCATGAAGGCGCTGCAGGTCGCCCTCAACCTGGGCATGGCGACCCGCCTGAAGGTCGAGACGCCGCTGATGTGGATCGACAAAAAAGAGACCTGGCAGCTGGCCGAACAAACCGGCGGCGAGGCGCTGGTCGACCTGATCCGCACCGATACGCACACCTGCTACCTCGGCGAGCGCGGCGCGCTGCATCCGTGGGGTTACGGCTGCGGCGCCTGCCCGGCGTGCGAACTGCGCGCCCGCGGCTACCAGCAATATGTGCAGTCCAAAGGCGCCGGCTAAGGCATGCGGATCGCGCTGCTGACCGACCTGCACGCCAACCGCGAAGCGCTTGACGCCTGTCTCGCGCACGCGGCCGGGCAGGGCGCCGACAGGTACGCCTTCACGGGCGACCTGGTCGGTTACGGCGGCGATCCCGCGCGCGTGCTCGACACGGTGATGGAGCACGCGGCGCGCGGCGCCATCGTCGTCAAGGGCAACCACGACGAAGCCACTGCGGGCGGGCCGCGTCCCGGCATGCATGCCGAAGCGCGCGAAGTGATCGCCTGGACGCGCGGGCAGCTGCGTCCGGAACAGCTGGCGTTCCTCG
Source organism: Massilia polaris (assembly GCF_012927275.1). Taxonomy (GTDB): domain Bacteria; phylum Pseudomonadota; class Gammaproteobacteria; order Burkholderiales; family Burkholderiaceae_D; genus Telluria_A; species Telluria_A polaris. The sequence goes on from NZ_JABBGG010000010.1 coordinate 58,530, forward strand.
ATGCGCTGCCGCTGACCTTTGAACTTGGCAGCATGATGTTCGTGCACGCCAGCGCGCACGAACCGCAGCGCTGGGAATACGTGATGGGACTGGTGGAAGCGGAACGCAGCCTGCGCGCGAGCCACAGCCGCATGGTGTTCTCCGGCCATGTGCATGCGCCCGCGCTGTACCGCCGCGCCGATGACGGCCGCATGGGCGCGCACGCGCCGCAGGCCGGGACAAGGGTGAAGATCGAGGCGCGGCACCAGTACCTGGTGATTCCCGGTTCGGTGGGCCAGCCGCGCGACGGCAACTGCGCTGCGTGCTACGCGATGTACGACGACGAGTCGCGCGAACTGACTTACTTCAGGGTGGCTTACGATCACGGCGCCGCGGCGCGGCGCGTGATCGCGGAAGGCTTGCCGATCGTGTTTGCGATGCGGCTGGTGGAAGGCATTTGAACCCTGCATTCCACCCTTAGACTGCGGGCGCTTCGTCCTTGATGCGGTTGCGGCGCGAGCGGCTGACGAAGAACCAGATGATCGCGACCGGGATCAGGATCGGCAGCAGCAGCGGCGACACCGCCAGCAGCCCGAGCGACGCGGCCAGCGCCAGTGCACCCACCAGCAGCACGCCGACTCCGGCAAACACCACCACCAGCAAGGCCCCGACGCACAAGGCGACGATGGTGCCGATGATCAGTCCCAGGCTGCCGAACAGCAGGCCGAGCAGGGCGCCCAGCGGGCCGTCGAACTCGTCGCCGTCGATGTCCATGTGGAAGCCGCTGGTATCGGCGAGCATGTCCCAGGCGATCAGTGCGACCAGGAACAGGATGATGAACGGGGCGATCTTTTTCATGGCAGGACCTTTGGGTTGTGTCGTTGGTATGGCTCCACTGTAGCCACGCCCATATGCATCAGCCACCGGATTGCGACAGACTGCATTTTTGACGGGTCGGGCCAGCAAAAATGCGTGACGAAGAGGCGCCGCCAGCTTCGTCCCTTGTAAAACCGGGAACATTTCCTATACTGAATGCCTGGGTTCCTGGAGTGATCCGATGCTATACGACTACCTTGGCGAAAAGGGCCCGCCGTCGGCGCCGCCTGCCGTGCCGCCCATCATCATCAACCCGTTCAGCTACCACACGCCGCGTCCGGCGATCGACCCGGCCATCGCGCCGGCGCGCCCGCCCCTGCGGCCCCCATGCTTGCCGAGCATCCGCGCCTGAGCTGAGTGATCCTAACTACCTGTAAACACGGATGGTTTTGGCCGTGCGCCAGTGTGCGCCCGGAGAAATTCGACTATCATGCCAAGCTCTGATGTTTATTAGCAAAGTTACCCGATGATCGATGATGGACCTGAAGTGCCGGACGACGAGCCCATCCAGGAGGCGCGTGTCTGGCAAGGCAACGGCTGGACTGCCCGCGTTATCAAGAACGAAGACGACGAAGGCTGGGCGGTTGCAATGATCAAGGACGGCGAGCCGGAACCGGCGCTGGTCGGTCCCTGGACGATGGGCCGCGACAAGAAAAACCCGAAACCGCTCGACACCAACGCCTTCAATACGCTGGTCAAGACGGCATCCGAGGTGCTGCGCCGCCACGAACAGCAACTGCACGCGCAACTGCACAAGAGCACCGTCGTCGCGACCGCCGAAGCCGTCATCAAAGTGACGCTCGACATCGTCCCGGATGATGACCACCCGTACGCGGTGCTGACCGCGATCGACGAAATGGGCGACCAGCTGGCCCAGGAACGAGTCGCCGCCAGCTTCAAGCTGTCGCCAGCCAGCGCCGCCGCCTGGGTCGAATCCGGCTTCCGCGCGCCGCGCTAGTTGCCGCTGTGCGAAATCGGGGCGCCGCCCCGATGATAGTCGGCGATCTTGCTTCGCTTTTCACCCCTCTCCTGATAGTATTTCCCGAGTGCATTAGAAAAGGGACTATTGATGGAAAGCCGTCTTAAACGCCTCGAAGCGGTACAAGCCATGGTGCTGGAAATCGGCCAGTTGTCGACCTCGTGCGTCGACATCACCGAATTCATCCGCGCCGTGCACCGCGCGCTCGGACGCATCATGTACGCCGCGAACTTCTATGTGGCGCTGAGCGACCGCGAGGACGGCACCGTCCGTTTCGTCTACTTCGTCGACGAGCGCGACGAGACGCCGGACCCTGCTGAAAGGGTCACCCTGGCCTCGCCCGACCAGTCCCCCACCGCCTGGGTGATCCTGAACCGGCGCAACATGGTCGTGACGGCAGACGAATTCAACGCGCGCGGCGGCGCCGACGGCGGCGGCTGGGGGCTGGGCAGCATGTCCGAACACTGGATGGGCTGCCCGCTGCTCGACCAGCAGCACCAGGCGCTGGGCGCGATCGTCATCCAGAGCTATACCCCGGAACACACCTACAGCGACGAAGACCAGGCCCTGTTCTCGCTGATCGCCAGCCATGTGTCGAACGCGCTGCAGGGACTGCAGAGCATGGACCGGCTGGAACGCGCGGTGCAGGAGCGCACCGCGCTGCTGGCGCATGAAGTGGCCGAGCGCCGCCGCGCCGAGACGGTGCAGCACGCGCTGTATGAAATCGCCAGCCTGTCGGCGTCGGCGATCGAATCGGACAAGCTGTCGGCCGCGCTGCACCGCATTATCAGCGACATGATCGTCGCCGACAACTTCCTGATCGCCCTGTACCATCCTGGCACCGGCGAAATCAGCATTCCCTACTTTGTCGACCAGAAGCACGACAGCGCGCCGGTTGCTCGCTTCCGCTACGGAGCCGGCATGAGCTCATACGTTTTGTCGAGCAAGCGGGCCAGCCTGCACGACGGCGCCAGCTTCGCCAAGCTGGTGGCCGACGGCGTCGTCAACGAGCCGCTCGGCTGCACCGATATCGCCAGCTGGATGGGCGCGCCGATGCTGGTGCACGACCAGGCATACGGCGTGATCATCGTCCAGAGCTACGACCCGGCCATCATCTACACAGCGGCCGACCTCGAGCTGCTGGCCTTCATGGCCAGCCACGTGGCGGTGGCGCTGGCGCGCATGCAGGCCGGCCAGGCCATCCGCAAGTCCAAGGAACGGCTGGAAGAACAGAACGCCGCGCTCAATTCGGCGCTGACGGCATTGCAGGAAGCGCAGTCTGAACTGGTGCGGCAGGAAAAACTGGCGTCGCTGGGGCGCCTGGTGGCAGGCGTCGCGCACGAGATCAATACGCCGCTCGGCATTTGCGTGACGGCGACCAGCCACCTGGTCCAGGAGCTTAAGCTCACGCGCGAGGAACTGGAAGCGGGCGAGCTGACCGAGGACAGCCTGCAGCAATTCCTGGAGATCATCGACCAGTCGCTGCGCATACTCACGACCAACACGCAGCGCGCGGCGGCGCTGGTGCGCAGCTTCAAGCAGGTCGCGGTCGACCAGTCATCGGACGACATCCGCACGTTCAGGCTGAAGAGCTACCTGGATGAAGTGCTGCTGTCGCTGCAGCCGAAGCTCAAGGGCCGGCCGGTGAAAGTGGAAGTGGCGTGCGCGGACGATCTCCATCTGGAGAGCTTCCCGGGCGCGGTGTCGCAGATCGTCACCAACATGGTGATGAATTCGCTGGTGCACGGGTACCAGCGCGAACAGGCGGGCAAGATCCGGATTTCGGCGGTGCTGGAGGACGATACGGTGGTGTTCGAGTACAGCGACGATGGCGCCGGGATGGAGCCGGAGATGCTGGCCAAGCTGTTCGACCCGTTCTTTACGACGCGGCGCGGGCAGGGCGGCAGCGGGCTTGGCGCGCACATTTTGTACAACCTCGCGACCGGGCCGCTGGGCGGGACCGTGAAGGTGGAAAGCGCGCCGGGGATGGGGCTGCAGTATGCGTTGCGGTTCCCGCGCAGCAGGCGGGAAGTGAAGGCCGCGGCGTAAACGTCGTCGTTCCCGCCAATGGCGGGAACGACCGTCAGTCCGGCCAGTTGCGGTTGATTTCCTGCGCCTTGTCGATATTCTGGATCAACAACTCGACATATTGCGGGTCAAGGTGGCGTCCGGCGACTTCGCGCATGTGGCCAACGACCTGCTCGATCGGCCATGCTTCCTTGTAGCAGCGCTTGTGGCTCAGCGCATCGAACACGTCGGCCACCGCCACAATGCGTGCATACTTGTGGATGTCTTTGCCCTTCAGGCCTTGCGGATAGCCGCTGCCATCGTACTTTTCATGGTGCTGGTGCGCGATCACCGCGGCCGCCTTCAGGATCGGCCGCGTCGAGCCATCGAGGATCGACAGCCCCACCGTCGGGTGCTGCTTCATGATTTCCCACTCGTCCGGCGACAGCGCGCCAGGCTTGAGCAGCACCGCGTCCGGCGTGGCGATCTTGCCGATGTCGTGCATCGGCGCGGCGTGCATCAGCACCGCCGTTTCGTCGTCCGGCAAGCCGGATGCCTGCGCCAGCAGGTGGCAGACCTGCGACATGCGGCGCACGTGGTTGCCGGCTTCGTTCGAACGCGATTCGACCACGTCGCCGAGGCGCAGAATCAGTTCGGCCTGGGTATCGGTAATCTCCTGGGTCAGCAGGATGTTGTCGAAAGCGATCGCGACGCCGGAGCAGAAGACTTCCAGCAACTGCGCGTCGATTTCGGAGATTTCTTCCACGCCCTTGAGCACCAGCAGCGATGCCTTGCCGCTGCTGTTCGGGAAGTAGCCGACGTAGGTGTCACCCTGCAGCTTGGATATCCGGTTGCTGCGCGCCTCGTCGAGCTGGGCCATCAGTTCAGGCCCGAGCATCTCTTCGCCGATATCGCCGATCTGCGCGAGGACTTCGTATTCGGCGTCGCCGGCCAGGATGCTGGCACCGGAAATGCGCAGCAGCATGCTTTGCTCAAGGCGCAGCAGCGCCACGACCTGCTGCAGCAAGCCGCTGGCGAAGTCCTTCAGGTTGCGCTGCTGGAAAATGTGGGCCGAGGCGGCGATCACGCGCTCGAGGCCTTCGCGGTAGGTCAGCTGCACGCGGCGGGCGTCTTCCACCTTCATGATGTCGCGGTAGGCGCGCAGCGCGGCGAAGGTGGTGGTGAACAGCTTGGTGCGATCGAGCTCGGTCTTTTCCTTGTAGTCGTTGATGTCGTAGTTGACGATCACGCGCTCTTCCGGCGCCTGGCCCGGCTGGCCGGTGCGCAGCACGATACGGGTAAAGGTGTTGTTCAGGTCTTCGCGCATCCAGCGCGCCACTTCGAGGCCGCTGTCTTCGTTCTCCATCACCACGTCGAGGAACACCAGCGCGATGTCCGATTCACGCGCCAGCACTTCCTTGGCTTCCGTGCCGCTGTAGGCGTGCAGGAAGGAAAGGGCGCGGCCATCGAGCCGGAACCGGTTGAGCGTGAGCTTGGTAATGTCGTGGATATCGGGCTCGTCGTCGACGAGCAGGATTTTCCACGGCGCTAGCTTAGGCGTAGCAGAGGACAAGAATGACATGATTGCGATTCCGGTAATGTTTCGACTATACGCTACGGCCGCAACAGGCATTAAACGGCCGACTTTCCCTTCGATTGTAGTATGACCCCACTCTATTAACAACAGGCAATAGTCGTGCTTTATGTAGAATGAGACATTGTTTTGCAGGATTTGCGTCGTTGTATTGACGAGCGGCGCAAAGACGACCGGTACGGCGCATAACATTTCGATACAAAACACGACATTTCGTCGCTAACGGCATGCACTGAAACGGCGTATATTGGGATGAGGAACAAACGAATTTTGAAAGGAAACCAGCATGAAAACCGCGATCAAGGGCCTGGCCCTGGCCAGCCTCGTGCTGATGTCGTCCGGCAGCGCATTCGCCGGCGTCACGGTAAGGTTTGCGCAGCCCCAGAATTATTCGGACCTGCCGTTCGCATCATGGGACCGCAAGCAGGTCCTGGACGACCTGACCGAACACTTCCAGAAGCTGGCGGAAACGCTGCCCCCGGGCGTGGACCTGAACGTCGAGGTGCTCGATATCGACCTGGCCGGCCGCATCCATCACCGCCGCGCGAATGAAATCCGGGTGCTGCGCGGCGGCGCCGACTGGCCGATCATCCACTTGCGCTATTCAGTGACGCAGAATGGCGAGGTGGTCGCCAGTGGCGATGAGCGGCTGCGCGACATGATGTATCTCGACACCCTGCGCAACCGCTATTCGACCGGCGATCCGCTGCGCTACGAGAAGCACATGATCGACGAGTGGTTCAGCAAGAAAATCGCGCCGAAGCGCATCGGCTAGGCGCGGCGTCGATGAAAACCGGGTATCCATCAGGTACCCGGCGTTGTCTTACTTGTTTTCGTCCTTGCGCATTTCCATCCGTACCCGCGCATCCGTGACCGTGTAGTCCGCTGGCACCGCGAACAGCGTCGCTGCCGGCTCTTCACGTTTCAGGTTTTCCAGGCGATAGGTGTTCTCGCCGGTGCGCGGGTCGCTGTGTTTCGTGTACACCGTCACCTGCAGTTCCGGCGAATACCAGGTCTCCTGCGAGACGGCGATCGGATTGCGGTTGCCCAGTTCGCCGGCCGGGATCTCGTAGCTGCGCCTTTTCCCTTCCGCCTTGACGGCGCCAAATTCGCGCGTGCCGAGGTCGCGCGTGACCGCCTTGGACGACCATTCGCGGTCGCCGAACGCGCCGGCGATCGCCGTGCCGAGCCCGAAGCCATGGCCATGCTCTCCGGTGGCGCGCTCGATGCGCTTGACGATGATCGCCTCGCGCCCGGCCGCGTCTGCCGGCAATTTGCCTTCCTTGCGCAGCTGCGCAATGCGTTCGCGTGCTTGCTCGCGCGCCGCCGCCGCCATTTCGCGTGCCGCGCCGATGCGGGTGGCGGTCTTGTCGCGGGGACGCAGCACGTAAGTGACGCCGTCGGCGTCGCGGATCGTGATGTTGCGCACCTCGCCGTCCGGCAAAGCCATTTCGCGGCGCGTGCGGCCGGCGCTGTCGCGGTACACCGTGGTGGTATTGCGCACCGTGATCTGGTTGCCGTCGGGCAGGGATTGCACCTTTTCCGAAATGGCCTGCGCCGAGTACGGCGCGTTTTTGACAATCTTCCCTTCGTGGACCATCAAGGGACTGGCGAGGGCGACGGCGCGGGCGCGCGCCAGCGCCACCGGCGCCGGGGATGGGTTTGCCATCGCCGGCAGGCAGGCGGCCATCAATATTGCGAGTACAAGTTTATTGGTCTTCATGTCATCCTCAATTGGTGGGGTGGTTATTCGGTCGATGTCAGCCGCAGCGCCAGCGGGTCGCCGTCGGCGCTGACCAGCATTTCCGCGAGCACGGTGTCGCCCGCGTTTTCAGGCGTGACCGGCACGCCGAGGCTGGCCAGTTCCATGCGCGGCACCTCGGTTTCGATCATGCGCGGGTTCGGTTCGCTTTCGATGCGTTCGAGCGATTCGAGCGCGATGAAAAAACCGGCTTCGTCGCGTTGGAGCAGTCCGTCGGCCGCGCGAAGCGGCGCTTTGAGGACCACGATGGCGGCCACGGCCAGCATCGCCACAGCACCGGCGCCGGCGAACGCCAGGCGCGGGATACGCTGGTGCCAGCGGGTACGCACATGCTGCCGGGCGAATGCGGCCATCAGTTCTTTCTCGACGCAGCGCGGGGCGTCGATGTCGTCCATCGCGTTGCGCAGGGTGCCGAGTGGGCCGTCGAGGCCGTCGTTGCGGGTATCCATATGTTCTCCAATGCTCAGGCGTTGATGGTGCCGGGGTGGTGCGCGCCCAGCCGTTTAGCGAGCAGGGCGCGGCCGCGCGACAGGCGCGAACGGACCGTCCCGATGTCCACCTGGCAGATCGCGGCGATCTCCTGGTAGGACAGGTCGTGCATTTCATAGAGGATGAGCGCGTCGCGGTAGTGCGGCGCCAGCTGGGCCAGCGCGCGGCGCACGTCGTCAGCCAGTTCGTTGCTCAGCATGCGCGCCAGCGGTTCGGCGTTGCTGTCGCCATCGGCGTCCTCGTCGCCGTCCCCGGTTTCGGGCAGGCTGCCGGTGCGGCCGCGCGCCTGTTCGTGCCTGAGGATCAGCTTGCGCGCCACGCCGAACAGGAAATGCTGGAGCTGGCCGCGCAGCGGGTCGAAGCGCAGGGCGTCGGTTAGCACGCCCATGAAGACTTCCTGTACCACGTCGGCAGCCGTGTCGGGCGAACCGCTGCGCAGCACGGCGAAGCGGTAGAGCGGGCCCTGGTGGCGCCGGTACAGCGCCTGGAAGGCGGCCGCCGTCCCGCTGCGCATCTGGCGCAGCAGTTCGGCGTCGGGGATGGGGGTGGGGGTGGTGGTCATCGTCGTCTTCTTTAACTGTATTCCCGGCTCGCGGCCAAAAAGTTCCAGTTATTTTTACGGCGATGGCGTGGACGGGCTAGTCGATCCAGTTGACCCGGCTGAACTTGTTGCGGAATTCTTCCGGCATGGCGACCACCTGGCTGGTCTTGTAGTTGAAGAAGACAAAGCCGGACTTGGCCATGGCGACCAGCACCTTGTCCCTGGGACGGGTGACCCGGAAGGTGATGTCGCCGCCGTATTTGTTGAAGTCCATGACGCCCACTTCGAACAGCAGCTGGTCGCGCGCGTGCGCTTCGGCGCGGTAGGTGGTGGCCAGGTCGGTGACGATGATGCCGGTGCCGTCGCGCTCGGTCTCGGGCACGCCGAATTCGAACAGGAAGCGCGCGCGTGCCTCGGAAATCATCGAGATCATCGAATCGTTGCCGAGGTGGTTGCCGGCGTTGATGTCGGTGACCCTGACGGTCAGCGGTGTTGTGTAGTAATACTGGTCTTCGGGAAAATCCAGGTGCAGACGGGCCATGTGGGTCTCTTGCAGTTGTGCGGAGTCAATTTTAGCTTGCCGGCGCGGAAGTCCGGATAATTTTATGCACCCGGCCATCCGCGCCGACGATGTACAGTTCGCCGTCGGCGTCGCGGCCGAAGGAAACGACGTTGCCGATGACGGGGATGTTCCAGTCCACCGGCTCGCGCACGCCGTTGCCGGTGCCGGTAGCCTGCAGGCTCTTCAGGTAGCCGCCGCAGAAGTCCGAGTAGAAGTAGCGCCCGGCCAGCTCGGGGATCGCCTGGCCGCGGTAGACGTAGCCGCCGATGATCGAGCAGCCGTTGATGTCGTTGGTGCCGTGGTCGTATTCGTAGGCCGGCAAGGTCAGTGCCGCCTGGTTGCAGGTGGCGGTGCCGAAGCACAAGGTGCCTTCCATCAGGTTCCAGCCGTAGTTCAGCGCCCCCTGCGACAGGGTGGCGAGGTTGACTTCCTCGCGCCGGTCCTGGCCGGCGTCGGCGATGTACAGGCCGCTCGTATCGAAGGCGAAGCGCCACGGGTTGCGCAGGCCGCTGGCCCAGATCTCGGCGCGGCGCCCGGTCTGGTTAATGTAGGGATTGCTCGGCGGGATCACGTAGCGCCGGGCGGCGGTGGCGTTGTTGACGTCCAGCCGCAGCATCTTGCCCAGCAGCGAACCGAGGTTCTGGCCGTTGCGCTGCGGATCGCCGGCGCCGCCGCCGTCGCCGGTGCCCAGGTACAGGAAGCCGTCCGGGCCGAACGCGGCCAGTCCGCCGTAGTGGTTGGTGAAGGCGGCGTGCGGGATGCCGATGATCTGCAGCGCCGAGGTGGCGTTGGCGACGTCGCGGTTAAGCGAGACGGTATAGCGGTCGACGACGATATTGCGGTCGAAGTCGGTGAAATAGACGAAGAACTGGCCGTTGGTGCTGAACTGCGGGTGGAAGGCCATCGACAGCAGGCCGCCTTCGCCCTGCATGTTGATACGCCCGGAGATGTCGAGGAAGGGCTGGGTCAGCATGCGGCCGTCGCGCAGGATGAGGATGCGGCCGCCGCGGTCGACGATGAACAGGCGGTCGTCGCCTTCGGGCGCGGCCACGAAGACGGCATTCTCGACGCGGGCGACCTCGCGCAGGCCGAGCGCCAGCGTGGCTGCAGTGTAGTTGACCGTGACCGTGGTGTTGACGCCGGCGGCAACGGCCACCGTCTGTTGCGCCGGCACAGGGGCGTAGGTGGTGCCGCCGCTGACCACGTTCGATGCGCTGACGGTGTAGTTGCCAGCGACAAGGCCGCTCAGGGTGGTGGTCTGGGTGATGTCGCGCGAATAGCCGGAGGGACCGGTGAGCTTGACCGGGCTGGTGACGCCTGAAGGCAGTCCCGCCAGGGTGACGGCCAGGCTGGCCGTGCCGGCCGGCGGCGGATCGTCCGGATCGCCGCCACCGCCGCCGCATGCGGCCAGCAGGGAAAACGCAAACGACAGCAGGATGAAGCGCACACGATCGATCAGCATCTGGTTCTCCGTAGGGCAGGATGGAAGCTGTGTCCAGCAGCCAGTTTACCGCTTTTTTGGCGGCAGGCGTCGCGGAAATGACGCGGCCTTTGGCCGCGTCGACGGTCAGCGCGTCAAGCGGTAGATAAAGATGGCGGTGCGGATCGCCGCGCGCTCGATCGACGCCAGCTCCAGGTCTTCGGACGGCGAATGGGCGCCGCTGCCGGTAGCGCCGATACCGTCGAGGCTGTCGACGTAGGGCGCCACGAACTGGATGTCGCCGGCGCCGCGCAGGCCGGCCGGCACGGCGGCAATGGCGCCGAGGCCGGCGTCGTCGCTGGCCTGGGAGTACAGTTCAAGCACCTTCAGGTTGCCGGCCGTGACCGCCATCGGCGGGTAGGATTCGTCGAAGGTGATGCTGGCGCTGGTGCCCGGCAGGCTTTGCGCGACGATGGCGCGCATTTTCTCGTGGGCGCGGTCGCGCTGGACCGTGTCGAGGTAGCGCAGGTCGCCCTTGACGGTGACGGCGTTGGCGATCACGTTGGTCTTGCCGAACGCGGTGCCGCGCGAGCCGGTGTCGTCGTAGCCGACCTGGGTGCCGCCGAGAATCACGCCGGGATTGAAGGTCAGGTCCGGCTCGATGACGTGCTGGCGGAAGCCATCGAGGATGCGCGCGGCCTCGTAGACTGCGCCGTAGCCGGCGCGCTCGCTGAAGATGCCCGACGAATGCCCTTGTTTGCCGTGCACTTCGAGTGCGAAGCCGGACGATGAACGGCGCCCGACGGTGGCGGTGGCGCGCCCTTCCTTGTCGAGCACGGTACCCTCGAAGGCCAGCGCGATATCGCTCCTTTTCGCCAGCGCAATCATGTCGGCGCGCGAGACGTCCTTCGGATCGCCCGCATCTTCTTCGTCGCCGGTGAACATGACGGCGATATTCGTGTTGTCGAGCGCGCCGGCCTTGTGCAGGGCGCGCAAGGCCTCGATGACGACGACGTTGCCGCCCTTCATATCGGACACGCCCTGGCCGCTGACCCGGTCGCCGTTGAGCTGCCACTTCTGCACCGGGCTGTCGGGCTCGAAGACGGTGTCGAGGTGGCCGAGCAGCAGCAGGCGCTTGCCCTGGCTGCCTTCACGCGTGGCGACCAGGTGGCCGGCGCGCTGCATCGCGGCCGGCATGTCGATCCAGCGCGTCTTGAAGCCCAACTGGTCGAGCTCGGTGCGGAACACCTTGCCCACGGCGCGCACGCCGGCATGGTTCATGGTGCCGCTGTTGATGTTGACGCTGCGTTCGAGCAGGCCCAGCGCCGCGGCCGAGCGCGCCCGGACTTCGGCGACGATGCGCTCCTCGACCGGCGACAGCTGCTGGGCGCACGCGGTGCTGGCGGAAAGAAAGGTAATCAGGGCAAGGGCGCAGCGTTTCATGGGCGGGGTTTCCATTCAGGTCGGGCTGGGAACATCGTGGGCGAGGTGGGGCGTGGTGCGGACCGCCATCAGGTAGCACATCAGTGACGCGACGGCGAAGGCAAACAGCACGCTGAACAATAATACGGGCGAGGGGTTGTGCTGGATGAGGGCAGCCACCGCCAGCGGCCCGGCGGCTTTCGACAGCATCGACGGGCCCGCCATCGCGCCGGAGATCGCGCCGTAGTTCCTGCTGCCGAACATGGCCTGCGGAACGGTGCCGCGCACGATGGTCAGGATACCGTTGGATAAGCCGTACAAGGTGCAGAACAAGGCCATCGCCCATTGCCGGGTCCCGAAGAACAGCAAGGCCAGCAGGGCCGCGGGCAGCAGCGCAAAGGTGATCTTGCCGACGGTCTGCGGCATCAGGCCGCGCCCGATCGTCATTTCGCCGATCCGCCCGGCCACCTGCATCGGCCCGATCAGCGCCGCCATGAAGACGACGGTGGCGATCGGGTGGCCGAAGTGCTGCAGGATCGGGATCAGGTGCACCGACAGGGCCGAGAAAATGAAGCTGTTGGCCGAAAACGCGAAGGCCAGCGTCCAGAACGCCGGGTGGCGCAGCGCTTCCTTCAACGTGAAGTCGGCGCGCGCGCCCGGCGTGCGGACGGCTTGCGCGTGGCGTGGCGCGCTGCCGCTCAGCATCAGGTGCAGCGGCAGGCACACGCACAGCTGGAGCGCGGCGTACCACAGGTAGGTCTCGCGCCAGCCGATCAGGGTATTGAGCTTGAGCGTCAGCGGCCAGAACACGGTGCTGGCAAAGCCGCCGAACAGGGTCAGGGTGGAAATGGCCTTGCGCGCGGACAGTCCGTATTGGTGGTTGATGGCGGCGAAGGCCGCTTCATACAAGGTTGCCGCCATCGACATCCCGAGCATGGTCCACGCCAGGTAGTAGGTCGGCACGTCGCGCGCCTGGCTGAGGACGATGAAGCCGAGGCCGCAGGCCAGCGACCCGGCCCCCATCACGAAGCGGCCCCCGAACCGGTCGAGCAGCATGCCGACCGGCGCCGACACCAGCCCGCCGACCAGCAGGCACCACGAGAAAGCGCCGAACACGAGCTCGGCACGCCAGCCGAGTTCGCGCTGGATATCGCCGGCGAGAATCGCGAACGCGTAGTACAAGGTGCCCCAGGCAATGACCTGGGTGACTGCGAGGATGGGAATCGTATTGCGGGCGGGCGCGGCGTTATTCATGTCTTCACGGGTTGGCGCTTGCACTCGCACCTATCGTGAAAGAATAACATGCTTAGGAGAAATTGCCGGGATGGGGCCTGGCACTCAGGGATCGCGCCGGCGCGTCTTCCTGACCACGCCGTCGGGGCCGACCAGCACCACGAACTCGGTGTAGCGATCGGCACCGGCCGGCGACAGGTAGAGCCAGGCTTCGTAGCCGCTGTCGAACACGATGGCTTTGGTGTTGCCGAGGGCCGCAAGCAGTTCGGCCCGGGTGGTGACGCCGGCAATGACCGCCTGCGAAAAACGGGCCGGGGCGACCACCGTGCCGGGAGGCGGCGGGGCGCTGGCGCAGGCGCCCAGCAGCACGGCGCACAGCACCGGCAGCAGGCGGACGCACTGGGTAGTCATGGCGGCGCTCCCGCCGGTTCTTCCATGTACGCGAATTCGACCATGGTGTCGTCGGGCCAGGACTTGTCCCAGAGCGGCGCGTAGTAGCTGCGGTCGAGCAGCACCTGGCAGTCGCAGAAGGGCAGCGATTCCCGTGTTTCATTGCCGCCCGCGTACAGCAGCTTGAACGGCAGCACTTCGCTGCGGGCGCCGTGGCGCAAGGTGACGCTGAACACCGGCCTCCCGGCAAAGAACAGATAGTTGCCGTCCTCCGAGGAACATACCTGCTCGGTGTCGGTCAGCGCATTGGTCAGCCAGGCGAACATCGGCGACGTATTCGAGATCAGGCCGGAGTCCATGCCGACCCGGCATTCGAGGCGCAGGTCGCCAAGGCGGCGCGTGCCTTCCGGCAGGCCGGGGGTCTGGACCCAGGCGCGCCAGGTCATGCTGGTCGACTTGCGGTTGGCGACGACCGCCGCGTCTTCGCGCAGCGCCTGTTCATTGCGTTCCAGGATAAAGCTGTTGTCGGGGGCAAGTTTTACCGGCAAGGTGATGTTGTCGCCCGCGACGCGCAAGCTGATGTCGTCCATTTTGGCATTCGGCAGGCGCGGCAGCAGGCGGAAGCGCAAGGTGGCGGCAGGCGCGTAGCCGCGGTCGCGGACGAACCGGTCCATGCCCCTGATCATCTTGCGGTAGGACTTGTCGACCGGGTCGCGCACGTACGGGACGTGCACGGTTGCGATGGGTCCTGCCTGCGCCTTGCCATCCCGGGCCGCGAACGCGGGCAGGCCGCTGCTCCACGCGAGCGCGGCAACGGCGGCGGCAGGGAGCAAGTGTTTAAACATTTGCCAAGTGTACGGCGTTCGCGCCTGTGCCCGGCGCACAGCTGCGGGGTGGGCTGGTCAGGCGTGCAGGGGCTGCCCGGCCAGGTCTGGTCCGGCAGGCCGTTCGCCATGAACAGCGGCAGCATGTGGTTGGCGTCGATGGGGATGTAGTTGTGCGCGGTGTCGCCGCCGAGCAGGCCGCGCTGGGCCAGCGTGTTTTCCAGCTGGTCGAGGTGATTGCGCGCGGCGATCACGATGCCTTTATCGCCGCCGGACAGGGCTGCGCCGATAAAATCGGCCAGCCCGGCAATGAGGAAACGTTCGTTCTCGTAGAACTGGACAAGGTGGGCCTGCGGCCCATGGCTGTGCATTGCCTACACCCGGTGTGGTTAGCAAAGACCATTAGACCCAGGTCCGGGGGCCAAGTTCAGCCCCCGATTGCTACCAGGTACGGACCCGGCCTGTGTCCATGTGCACGAATTGCGAGCTCGGATAGTAGCCGACGCCACCGCCACGCACGGCCAGTGCCGCCTTGTGCAGCTGCGCCAGGTCGCGGCCCGGCATGCGGATGTCGATCGCCTTGCCTTCCAGGTGCATGCTGTGCCTGGCCACGCCGCCGCTGGCCGCTGCCAGCTTGCGGTTGGTCTCGGGCGAACGGTAGCCGGAAATGACGTGCAGCACATCGGTACCGCCGAATTTGTCCGACACACGGTCGAGCAGCATCAGCAGCTGCGGATCGATCTGCGAAATGGTGTTGCTGCGGTGATCGCGCAACAGCTTGTTGATGTCCTTCAGCGCGTCGGGCACGTACTGGCCTTCGGCCCAGAAAATGCTGCGCAGGCTTTCACCGGTGTGCGTGTTGTACAAGCGCACGGTGCGCTCGACTGGCTCGACTTTGGTGGTTTGGGTGGCGCGGGCAAAAGCCGGGACGCTGAGGGCAGACGCCAGGACGACTGAGCTTTTAAGGAATGAGCGGCGTTGGTTCATGGTGATCCTCCTCCATGTTCACAGACCTTCCATCATACACGGACGAGAGCGAAATCGTGCATGCAACCGTGTGCATGCACGCCGCCAACTGTGGCGGGCTTGCCGGCCTTGCAAGCTATTCGACGCTGACGCCGGCCCCTCCCTTGTTGAGCACGCAACGGCTGGCCACGCAGGACGCGCCCGGGTCGCTTTCCATCATGCAATTGGACAGCATCCCGCTACGTTCGTTTTCAGCCTTGCGGGCCGCCGCGTACTGCTCACCCAGGGCCATCAGGCGCTTGCTGTCGCCCGATTTGGTCGAATAGGCTGCATAGCCCTCGGGACCGCCACAGGATTTGTGTCCGACAGGCATGGTGCGGCACTGGCCGCCGTTGTCGCAGGCGGCGCTGCCAATTTCTGCCTGGATCTTTTGCCACAATCCCTGGTGCATCTGGCCGGCCGGGGCCGCTGCCGCGGGCGAGTCGCCGTTAGCGGAAACGCCACTGCAGGCCGCCAGGCCGAACAGCAGGGCAAGCGCGCCGAATCGCACGGCGCCGAATCGAGTCGTATTTTTCATGCCGCCTATCTTCTACCGTCAATACTAAAATGGCAAGCGCCGCACGTTTGCCGATACGTTGCGATGCAGCACCATCGACTCCGGGCTTCTGCTAGAGTGAGGCTCCGATCCACACCCGAATCCCCGAGGAAATACCCGTGCTAAAACACCGACTGATCCTTGCCGGCGGCATGCTGGCGCTGGCCGCCAGTTGCAGCGCCGGCGCCGCAGCCGTTGCCGACAAGAACATGATCCGCGCCCACCTGAGCTTCCTGGCCGATGACCTGCTCGAGGGCCGCGAGACCGGCAGCCGCGGCTACGACATCGCGGCCCGCTATGTGGCGTCGCAATTCCTCCAGTACGGCGTCAAGCCGAAGGGCGACAAGGATGGCTACCTGCAGCACGTGCCGCTGCGCGCGACGCACCTGGTGCAGGAGTCGCCGGTGGTCGAGCTGCGCACGGCGCGCGGCACCGAGACGCTGGCCTGGCTCGACGATTACGCGGTCAGCGGCAGCCTGCTGGAAGACCAGTCGGAGGTGACGGCGCCGCTGGTGTTCGTCGGCTACGGCATCCAGGCAGCTCGCCTCGGCCATAACGATTACGCCAACATCGATGTCAAGGGCAAGATTGTGGTGGTGCTGGCCGGCAAGCCGGGCAGTTTCCCGACCGAAGAGGGCGCCCACTTCGCCAGCGGCGACCACAAGCGCGGCCTGGCGGTGCAGCATGGGGCGGTCGGCATGGTCACCCTGCAGACCCCGGTGGCCGAAAAAGCCGCGCCGTTCTCGAAGAACAAGGACTACCGCCACATCCCGGCGATGAGCTGGGTGCAGGCCGACGGCACGCCGGCGCGCGAAGTGGCGAGCATGCAGAACCGGGTCAGCCTCAGCATTCCCGCATCGAAGAAACTGTTCTCGCAGGTCGACCTGCGGCTCGACGATATCTATGCGCTGGCCACCGCCAACCGGCCGGTCCCGCACCTGGACCTGAACATGTCGATGCGCATGTTTAAGAAGAGCCTGCGCTCCGAGGTCAGCAGCAGCAACGTGGCCGGCATGATCGAGGGCAGCGACCCGGTGCTTAAGAACGAGTACGTGGTGTTCACCGCCCACCTCGACCACCTCGGGCAGGTCAAGGAACGCAGCGGCGACAATATTTTCAACGGCGCCATGGACAACAGCACCGGCGTGGCGACGCTGATCGAAGCTGCGCGCCTGTTCACCGCATCGGGCGTGCAGCCGAAACGCTCGATCCTGTTCGTCGCCGTCACCGGCGAGGAAAAGGGATTGCTGGGGGCCGACTACTTTGCCACCAACCCGACCGTGCCGCGCGGCTCGATCGTCGCCAATGTCAACCTCGACATGCCGCTGCTTGTATACGACTTCAATAATGTGATGGCGTTCGGCGCCGAGCACTCGACCCTGAAGGGCACCGCCACGCGCGCGCTGAAGAAGATGGGCATGGACCTGATTCCCGACCCGTGGCCGGAGATGGGCCTGTTCACCCGTTCCGACCACTACATGTTCGTGCGCCAGGGGATCCCGTCGATCTTCCTCGCCACCGGCATGGGCTCGGCGCGCAAGGACGAGAATCCGGGCAAGCTGTGGAACGAGTTCCTGACCAAACGCTACCACCAGCCGAACGACGACCTGACCCAGCCGATCAACTACGACGCCGCCGCGCGTTTCGCCCAGCTCAATTACAACATTGCGCGCGAGATCGCCGATGCGCCGGTGCGCCCGGCCTGGAACAAGGACGACTTCTTCGGAGATACGTTCTCGAAATAAGCGGTCCGCGCAGGCATCGTTGAGATGCCTCAAGCGCGGCACCGAATGCCAAAACGGAGCGAGCGCAGGTCCGTCCTACCTGGACCCCGACTTTTGCGCTGTGCTTCCCAATGGCCAGAATGCCCCCCGATCCGCAAGCTGACATCCAGCCCGGCGGCGCCGCGCCGCGCGCGGTGATCGGGCTGGCCGAGGCCGTCGCGCTGATCATCGGCGTGGTCATCGGCGCCGGCATCTTCAAGGCGCCCTCGCTGGTCGCGGGCCTGACCGGCCAGGCCGGCTGGATGTTCGCCGCCTGGGCGCTGGGCGGGCTGATGTCGGTGGCCGGCGCGCTCTGCTACGCCGAACTGAGCACCGCGTACGCGCACGTCGGCGGCGACTATCATTTCCTGCACCGGGCCTACGGGCGCCAGGTGTCCTTCCTGTTTGCCTGGGCCCGCTTTTCGGTCATCGCCACCGGCTCGATCGCGCTGCTCGGCTTCGTGTTCGGCGACTACATGCAGCGCGTGCTGCCGCTGGGCGACCCTGGCGCGCCATGGGGGCGGCGGCGTATGCGGCGCTGGCCATCATCGCGCTGTCGTGGCTCAACATTCGCAGCGTCAGGACGGGCACCTTCGCCCAGGCCTGGCTGACCACGATCGAGGTCAGCGGGCTGGCGCTGATCGTGTTCGCGGCGCTGTTCCTGGTCGCCGGCGGCGGCGCGCCGCCCGCAGAGACCGCGGCGGCCGCCACCCCGGCCTGGCCGGCGTCGTTCGGCCTGGCGATGGTGTTCGTGCTGCTGACCTACGGCGGCTGGAACGAAGCGGCCTGCCTGAGCGCCGAACTGCTGGACGTGCGCCGCAACATGGTGCGCGCGCTGGTGCTGTCGCTGCTCATCATCACCGCGCTGTACCTGCTGGTGACCTGGGCCTGCTGGAAGGGCCTTGGCATGGCCGCGATGAGCCGTTCCGACGCCGTCGCCGCCGACCTGCTGCGGGCGGCGTTCGGCGCGCCCGGCGCCGCCACCATCTCGCTGGTCATCGCCATCGCCGCGCTGACCTCGATCAACGCCACCATCATCGTCGGCGCCCGCTGCAGCTACGCGGCCGGGCGCGACTGGCCGGTGCTGCGCCGCCTCGCCGTGTGGGACGCGCGCCGCGGCACCCCCGCCAACGCGCTGCGGGCCCAGTGCGCCGCCGCGCTGCTGCTGGTGCTGGCAGGCGCCTGGAGCGGCAGCGGCTTCAAGTCGATGGTCGAATTCACCGCACCCGTGTTCTGGCTGTTCTTCCTGCTGGCCGGCCTGTGGCTGTTCGTGCTGCGGGTGCGCGAGCCGGCCACGGCGCGGCCGTTCCGCGTGCCGCTGTTCCCGTTGGTGCCGCTGGCGTTCTGTGCGATGTGCGCCTACATGCTCTGGTCGCGCCTGTCGTATGTTTACAGCCAGTCGCTGGGCGGCTGGAACGCGGCATGGGTCGGCGTCGCCGTGCTGGCGCTGGGCTGCGTACTGCTCCATTTTGCCGGCCGCAGCAGGGCGGCGTGACACTTTCCCTTTAATTTTGTAGACTTTCTTAAGGAGCCGCCATGAGATCCCCACATCGCACCGACCGTCCCTCCGGCTTGCTTGCCCGGCTGGCGCTGATCGCCATGCTGGCCAGTGGCGCCGCCGCGCAGGCCTGGGCCCAGTCGCCGCGCCTGGACGTTCCTTTCGTGCCGACGCCCCAGCCGGTGGTCGACCGCATGCTCGACCTGGCCAAGGTCAGGCCCGACGACCTGATCTACGACCTCGGCAGCGGCGACGGCCGCATCGTCATCACGGCGGCCAAGCGCTACGGCGCGCGCGGCATCGGCATCGACCTCGACCCGCGACGCATCCGCGAAGCGCGCGACAACGCGCGCGAGGCCGGCGTCGAAGGCAAGGTCCAGTTCGTCAACGGCGACCTGTTCAAGACTGACCTGTCGAACGCCAGCGTGGTGACGCTGTATTTGCTCAACAGCGTCAACCGCGACCTGCGGCCCCAGTTGTGGAAGCAGCTCAAGGTCGGCACGCGGGTGGTGTCGCATGCCTTCGACATGGGCGACGAGTGGCCGCCGGAGCGGGTCGATGAGGTCGAGGGCCGCACCATTTATTACTGGACCATCAGCGAGGCGAACAAGCGCGCGGCGCAGCGCAGCGCGGGCGCGGACGGCCGGTCGCGGCGCTGAGCTGAGCAAAGCGGCCAGGCACGGCACCTAGGCTGGCGCCGCGCCGCCGGCCTTGACCTGGCGGCGCGACCTATCTATGCTTTTCGGGTACCGCCGTGTTCGTCCACCGGAGCCGGCAATTGTTAAACCTGCCAATCTTCGACTGGACCTGCCGATGCCGACCTGCCAATGAGGGTGCTCCTCCGTGCCATTGCCATGACTGCCAGCGCGTGTATTGTCCTTAGCACTGCCGGTTGCGCCGTGCTCGCGCCGCGCACCGCCCCGCTCGACGCCGCGCGCTTCGCGCAGATCGACCATGCGATCGACAGCGTGATCGGCGAACGGCGCATGCCGGGCGCGGTCTTCCACCTGGAACGCGCCGGCATGGCCTACCAGAAGGCGTTCGGCAGCTACAGTTATGAGGAGGGCGCGGCGGCGGTCACGCCAGCCACCGTGTTCGATGCGGCCTCGCTGACCAAGATCGTCGCCACGGCGCCGTCGGTGCTGCTGCTGGCCGAGGACGGGCGCATCGCGCTCGACGCCCCGCTGGTGCGCTACCTGCCCGAATGCGCGGGCCAGGGTCGCGACCCGATCACCGTGCGCCACCTGCTGACGCATACCTCGGGCCTGCCGGCCGGCTTGCCGGCCATGCCGGCGTGGCAGGGCCTGGCGCGCGCGCTCGAACTGGCCTGCAGCCGCACCCCGACCGATGCGCCCGGCAGCGCTTTCCGCTATTCGGACGTGAACTACATCCTGCTTGGCGAACTGGTGCGGCGCGTTTCGGGCACGCCGCTCGACCGCTTTGCGCGGGAGCGCATCTTTACGCCGCTGGCCATGCGCGACAGCGGCTTCGTGCCGCTGGCGGCGTTCGATGCGGTCCGCATCGCGCCGACCCAGCGCCTGCCGGGCGACGGCCTGCGCCTCCTGCAGGGCGAGGTGCACGACCCGACCGCGCGCCGCATGGAGGGCGTGGCTGGCTCGGCCGGGCTGTTCACCACCGCACACGACCTGGCCCGCTTCGCCCGCATGCTGCTGGCCGGCGGCGAGCTCGATGGCGTGCGGGTGCTGTCGCGCGACAGCGTGCGCCTGATGACGACCGCGCAGACCGGCCCGGGCATCGTGGCGCTGCGCGGCATGGGCATGGACATCGACTCGCCGTTCGCGCGCCCGCGCGGCAAGCTGTTCCCGGTCGGCAGCTACGGCCATACCGGCTTCACTGGCTGCATCCTGTGGATCGACCCGGCCTCGGGCACCTTCTATGTGCTGCTGTCGAACCGGGTCTATCCTGACGACCAGAACAACATCCTCGACCTGTACACCCGGCTCGGGACGCTCTCCGCCAAGGCGGTCGCCGGCTTCGATTTCGCCGCGCTGCACAAGACAAACCCCGGCAAATAGGTACCGCCTGGCGTGTGGAAAATTCTACCCTGCACGGCAATCGTGCGGGGTAGACAAGATATACATACCGGCTTAGACTCGGCTGTGTCCATAACGGCAAGGGGGTCATGTGAGGCAGCCGCCAATAGCAGGGCAGCTCGAAACAGGCACAAGCGTTGGCATGGCGGCCGAGCCTGAAGAACAGGCCAGGGCCGACATGTACGCGCTGCTCGCCCGCCTGCTGCATGCTGCCCCCGACGCGACGCTGCTTTCGACCCTGGCTCGCGCCGACGCCATCGTGGGCCAGTCCGGCCACCCGCTCGACCGCGCGTGGGAACGGCTGGTGCTTGGCGCCAGCGTCGTGGACGAGGCTTCCGTGGCCGCAGAATTCAACGCGCTGTTCATCAGCGTCGGCACGCCCAAGATCAATCCCTACGCTTCGCTGTACCTGACCGGCTTCATCAACGAGAAGCCGCTGGTCGCCTTGCGCGACGACCTCGCCCGCCTCGGACTGGGGCGCGCGCCCGGACAGCGCGAGATGGAAGACCACCTCGGCGCCTTGTGCGAAGCGATGCGCCTGATGGTCGTGGGAGCGTCGGACGCCGCCGCTCAGCCGCTGGCACACCAGCAGCAATTTTTCCATACCCACATCGCGCCATGGTACCTGCGCTGCCTGCACGACATCCGCTCGGCCCCGGAGGCGAATTTCTACCGCCTGGTGGCCGATTTTGCACAAGCATTTTTCGACCTGGAGGCGCAAGCCTTCGCCCTCGACGACGCATGCGAGGCCGCCTGAGCGGCTGACGGAGCACACATGGACAAGCATGACACCGACACCCCCGACGAATCCCGGCGCTCCTTCCTCAAGGCGGCCAGGGGGGCTGGCGCGCTCGGTGTGCTG
The DNA here is from genome assembly GCF_012927275.1 of Massilia polaris. GTDB lineage: Bacteria > Pseudomonadota > Gammaproteobacteria > Burkholderiales > Burkholderiaceae_D > Telluria_A > Telluria_A polaris. Next base: position 80,346 of record NZ_JABBGG010000010.1, read on the forward strand.
GCGGCCGCCGCCGCAAGCGGGGCGGCCGAGGCGGCCCCGCAGCCGGAGCAAACCCCGGCCGCACCGGACGCCAGGGGCTACCGCGTAACCGAACACATCCAGAAGTACTACCGTACCGCCCGCTACTGGTAAGGCGGGCACGCACAGGAGCGATACGCCATGACGCTGGTGAAGACTGACAACACTGCTGGCAGCGGCGCGTCCACGGCAAGCGCCGCGCTGCCCCAGGGGATGACCCGTTCGGCGGGGGCCGTGCTGCGGCGCCGTTCCTTCCTGGTCGGCGCCGGGGTGACGGCGGGCGCGGCGGCGCTGGCGCGCAAGCTGCCGCTCAACGTCATCCAGCCGGCCCAGGCTGCCGACACTGCCGCGGCGCCGGCTGCGCCCGAAATCAAGCACACCGTGTGCACCCACTGCTCGGTCGGCTGCTCGGTCGAGGCGGTGGTCAGCAACGGCGTCTGGATCCGCCAGGAGCCGGCCTTCGATTCGCCCTTCAACATGGGCGCGCACTGCGCCAAGGGCGCCTCGGTGCGCGAGCACGGCCACGGCGAACACCGCCTGCGCTACCCGATGAAGCTGGTCGGCGGCAGATACCAGCGCATCTCCTGGGACCAGGCCATCAATGAAATCGGCGACAAGCTGCTGTCGCTGCGCCAGCAGGCCGGCCCGGATTCGATCATGATCATCGGCGGCAGCAAGCACAACAACGAGCAGGCCTACATGATGCGCAAGTTCGCCTCGATGTGGGGCTCGAACAACTGCGACCACCAGGCCCGCATCTGCCACTCGACCACGGTGGCCGGCGTCGCCCAGACCTTCGGCTATGGGGCGATGACGAACTCGTTCAACGACCTGCATTACAGCAAGGCCGTGCTGTTCATCGGTTCCAATCCTGCCGAGGCGCATCCGATCTCGATGCTGCACTTCCTGCACGCCAAGGAACTGGGCGCGAAGATGATCGTGATCGACCCGCGCTTCACGCGCACTGCGCGCTTTGCCGATCATTACGTGCGCGTGCGCCCGGGCACCGACATCCCGCTGGTGTGGGGCATGCTGTGGCACATCTTCCAGAACGGCTGGGAGGACAAGGCCTTCATCGAGCAGCGCACCTACGGCATGGACGAGGTACGCAAGGAAGTCGCCAAATGGACGCCCGATAAAGTGTCGGACGTCACCGGCGTGCCGGAGTCGGCGGTGTTCCTGGCGGCCGAAATGCTGGCCAAGCACCGTCCATCGTCGGTGGTCTGGTGCATGGGCATCACCCAGCACCACGTCGGCACCGCCAATGTGCGCGCGCTGTCGATCCTGCAGCTGGCCCTTGGCAACATCGGCGTGGCTGGGGGCGGCGCCAACATTTACCGCGGCCATGACAACGTGCAGGGCGCCACCGACGTCGGACCGAATCCCGATTCGCTGCCCGGCTACTACGGCCTGGCCGAAGGCGCATGGAAGCATTTCGCCAACGCCTGGGGCGTCGACTACAACTGGCTGCTGTCGCGCTACGGCTCCAAGGAACTGATGGAGAAGCCCGGCATGACGGTCTCGCGCTGGTTCGACGGCGTGCTCGAACGGAACGACTACGTCGACCAGCCGACCAACCTGAAAGCGGTGCTGTACTGGGGCCACGCGCCCAACAGCCAGACCCGCCTGCCGGACATGAAGGAGGCGATGCAGAAGCTCGACCTGCTGGTCGTCATCGATCCTTACCCGACCGCCACCGCCGCCATGCACGGCCGCCAGGACGGCGTTTACCTGCTGCCGGCCACCACGCAATTCGAAACCTCGGGCTCGGTGACTGCGTCGAACCGCAGCCTGCAGTGGCGCGAGCGGGTCATCCAGCCGCTGTTCGAATGCAAGACCGACCAGGAGATCATGTACCTGTTCGCCAAAAAATTCGGCTTCGCGAACGAGTTCTGCAAGAACATCAAGGTGGTGCACAACGAGCCGCTCATCGAGGACATCCTGCGCGAGATCAACCGCTCGTGCTGGACCATCGGCTACACCGGCTGTTCGCCGGAGCGCCTCAAGCTGCACATGTTGAACAAGCACACCTTCGACCCGACCACCCTGCGCGCCGAGTCCGGTCCCTGCAAGGGCGACTACTACGGCTTGCCGTGGCCGTGCTGGGGGACGCCGGAAATGAAGCATCCGGGCACGCCTATCTTGTATGACGAGTCGAAGACAGTGGCCGAAGGGGGACTGCCGTTCCGCGCCAACTGGGGCGTCGAGCACGACGGCAAGACCCTGCTCGCGTCGGACGGTTCGACCACCAAGGACAGCGAACTGGACACCGGCTATCCGGAATTCGACCACGTGTTCCTCAAAAAGCTGGGCTGGTGGAGCGAGCTGACGGCGGCCGAACAGGCGCTGGCCGAAGGCAAGAACTGGAAGACCGATGCGTCGGGCGGCATCATCCGGGTCGCCATCGCGCACGGCTGCGCGCCGTTCGGCAATGCGCGGGCCCGCTGCCATGTGTGGAACTTCCCCGACCCGGTACCGGTGCACCGCGAACCGCTGATGTCGCCGCGGCGCGACCTGGTCGCCCAATATCCGACCTACGAGGACAAGGCCAACTTCTGGCGCCTGCCGACGCTGTACAAGTCGGTGCAGGCGGTCGACTTCGCCAAGGATTACCCGCTGATCATGACCTCCGGCCGGCTGGTCGAATACGAAGGCGGCGGCGACGAGACGCGCTCCAACCCGTGGCTGGCCGAACTGCAGCAGGACATGTTCATCGAGGTCAACCCGCATGACGCGACCCAGGTCGGCGCCCAGACCGGGCGCTACCTGTGGGTCGAAACACCGAGCGGCGCGCGCCTGAAAATCATGGCGCTGGTGACGCCGCGCGTACCGGCCGGGATCGTCTGGATGCCATTCCACTTCGCCGGATGGTGGATGGGCGATGACCTGCTTGAAAAGTATCCCGAAGGGGCAGCGCCGATCGCGCGCGGCGAGTCGGTCAACACCGGCTGGACCTACGGCTACGACGCGGTGACGATGATGCAGGAAACCAAGGTGTCCTTATGCAGGCTGGCGGCCGCCTGACGGCTGCGCGCGCGATTAACAGGAGACAAAGATGGCAGCAAGGATGAAGTTCATTTGCGACACCGAGCGCTGCATTGACTGCAACGGCTGCGTCACGGCGTGCAAGAGCGAGCATGAGACGCCGTGGGGCGTCAACCGCCGGCGCGTGGTCACCATCAACGACGGCGTGCCGGGCGAGCGCTCGATCTCGGTCGCCTGCATGCACTGCACCGACGCGCCCTGCCTGGCGGTGTGCCCGACCAACTGCATCTACCATACCGAAGACGGCATCGTCCTGCACAGCAAGGACCAGTGCATCGGCTGCGGCTACTGCTACTACGCCTGTCCGTTCGGCGCGCCGCAGTTCCCGGAAACCGGCATGTTCAACCACCGCGGCAAGATGGACAAGTGCACCTTCTGCGCCGGCGGCCCGGAGGCCGACACGTCCGAGGCGGAATTCAAGAAGTACGGCCGCAACCGGATCGCCGAAGGCAAGCTGCCGGCCTGCGCCGAACAGTGCGCCACCAAGGCCCTGCTGGCCGGCGACGCCGACGTGATCGCCGACATCTACCGGCAGCGCGTGGAAATCCGCGGCTACGGCCCGGAACTGTGGGGCTGGAAAATCGCCTATGGGAAAAAGACGCGTACCAAAGCGACCGAACTCCGGCGCGAAAACCAGGACACCGGCGACGCCCAGAACAACCCGCGCAGGTTCCCGACATGAGGCCCGCACGCCGCATCGCGGCGGCCGCGCTGTGCGCCTTGCTGGGCGGCTGCCTCGAAGTCGACCAGTACCCGGTATGGATCAAGGGCGACATCGCCGGCAAGCCGGACAACCTGCCGTACCAGGCCAGGTTCCACAACGACAAGCTGGCATGGGCCGCAGCGATCCAGGACCGCACCTTGAAGCAGAACGAGTACCTCCGCGCCAAGCCATGAGGAAGGATACACAATGACTCCGATCGACCTCCTGCGCCGGCTGCCGTTGGCGGCCTTGCTGGCGCTGCTGTGCGCGCTGTTGCTGCTGCTGCCTTCCGCCGGCCGCGCCGAAGTGCCGAACAAGGATGCGCAGCCGGCCTACGCCGAAGAACAGACCATCCTGCAGGCCGAGCACGACGCGGTCGCGCGCAGTCCAGGATGGGGTTCGGCGGCCTCGGGCAAGGTGCATGTCGACCGCCACTTCCTCGGCGAGTATGGCGCCAGCGAACACAACGTGATCCTCCAGCGTGGCGGCAATACCTGGCGCGTGCTGCGCAACGGGCCCATGGCCACGCTCAGCGGCACCGTGCTGCTGGTGGTGCCGCTGCTGCTGTTCGGCTTCTACCTGATGGCTGGTCCGGCCCGGGTCGAGCACCGCGAATCGGGCCGGCGCATCGTCCGCTTCACCGCGTGGGAACGGCTGGTGCACTGGGCCACCGCAATCAGCTTCCTGCTGCTCGCCATCACGGGCCTGCTGATCATGTTCGGCAAGCTGCTGATCCCGCTGATCGGCCACGCCGCGTTCTCGTGGCTGGCGATCATTTCCAAATACGTCCACAACGTCATCGGACCGCTGTTCATCGTGTGTTCGGTGATCATGTTCTTCACCTTCCTGCACCGTAATTTTTTCCGCCGCTGGGACTGGAACTGGATCAGGCAGGGCGGCGGACTGGTCAGCCATAAGCACATCCCCGCCGATTACTTCAATGCCGGTGAAAAGTTGTGGTTCTGGGGCGGCGTCGTCCTGCTGGGCCTGCTGATGTCGGTCACCGGGCTGGTGCTCGACTTCGTGACCGTCGGCCAGACCCGCTATGTGCTGCAGGTCGCGAACATCCTGCACATCGTCGGCGCCACACTGTACATCGCCGCCTCGCTCGGCCATATCTACATCGGCACGCTTGGCACGCCGGGCGCCTACGAGGGCATGCGGCACGGCACGGTCGACGAGGAGTGGGCGCGCACCCACCATGAGATCTGGTACCAGAAGGTCATCGATGGGACGCCTGGCGCGGCGCCGCCGGATTCCGGCCCCTATGTTCCGGATCCGGCCAGCCCCGGCCGGGCGCACTGAGAGCGTGGAGAACCGCACATGAAACCAACCCTCTACATCGCCGCCGCGCTGACAGCGCTGGCGACGCTCGCCGCATGCGGCGAGCGCGACCTTGCCCACACCAGCGCCAAGACCGGCGTGCGCCAGACCTCGTTCCCCGGACAGATTACCGCCGGCGGCGGCAGCAGCGGTGCGGTAATGGCAAGCACTGCACGGCCGGAAACCGACGCCACCTACGCGGGCGGCACGCCGGGCCATGCCGGCGGCGCCGGCGGCACCACCGGCGGCGCGGCCACGGCAGGCACGGTGGCCGAGGCCGGGCAGGGACCATCCTCCGGAACCACACCGGTGACCGGCGCGGGACCGGGCGTCACGCCGCCGACCGCCACTGCCACGCCGGCCGGTACCACGCCTGCCGCAGGCGCTTCGCCGCGCGGCGGCACGGCGCCCACCAGCGGCGAGATCCCGACGGCCGGCAGTCCGCCGCCGCCATCCGGCCAGCCCAACCCTGAACGGCGGTGACACCATGGCCCTGCTAAAGAAGACAACGATCTTGCTGTTGCTGGCCATTCCGGCGCTGGCGCTGGGCAAGCTGCCGCCGCCCACGCAGGCGCAGGCGCAGGTAGCCGCCGACAAGAAGGCTCAGGCCGCAGCCCAGGCCGACAAGGACAAGCAGGCGCTGCTCGCGACGATGGACGCGCTCACGGCGCGCTGGCGCAGCCGCGCCGCCACCGAGGGCTGGCAAGCGAATGCGCCGGTGGCAGTTGCCGCGCCGATGCCGGCGCTGGTGCAGCCCAACACCCAGAGCAGCGCGTCGGGACAACCGGGCGGCGTGATGGGGGCGGTCGCGAAAGCTGCGCCAATCACCAGCGAGAAAAACGGTACCGCCGCACCCAGCGCGGACGTGAAGAAGGCGCCCTCGCCGCCGCCGTCGACACCGCAGAAAAGGTAAAGGAACAGCATGCGCATGGCCAGCCTGCCGATCGCAGTCATCATGCAGCGGCGCTCGTTGAATCACCGCTGGGCCACCGAAGCATGGTCCGCCATCGGCGTCGTGGCCGACGGCGGCTTGCCGCCGTACCGGCTGCTGAGCCAGGACGAGGGCCGCGAAACCTACCTGGTCAGCGGCCTGACGCTCGACCTGTACCCCGACGAAAACGACGGCTACTTCGAAAACTGCGTCGCCCCGGAAGCGAAGGTGTTTATCAAGTGGCGCATGGACCAAGGCCGCGCGATGCCGGTGCAGGCCTCGGTCAGCTACGCCGACGGCGCCCGCATGTTCGATTCGGGCGAGAGCGCAGACGGCGTCGCCATGCCGGCCGAGATCCATGCCTGGCTGGCCGAATACCTGCGCACCCATTACGAGCCGCCAGTACGGCGCGGCAAGGAATACAAACAACGCAAGCAGGGCGAGCATGCCGACTGAGGGTTTTTTCCATCGCTGGTCACGCCTGAAAACCGAGCCCGCGCCTCCTGCGCCGGTTCCGGACGAGCTCGCAGTCAGTCCGGCGCCTCCCCCCGCTGCACCGGCCGGCCAGGACGGGCAGGTAGAAGGCGCACCTTTACGCCAGCCGAGCCTGGAAGATGTTGCACAGCTGCGCGCCGACTCCGATTACTCCGCCTTCGTCGCGCGCGGCGTCGACAAGTCGGTGCAGCGCAGCGCCCTGAAGAAATTGTTCGCCGACCCCCACTTCAACATGGGCGATGGCCTCGACCTATACATGGGCGACTACAACAAGCCCGATCCGATTCCCGCCGCGATGATGAGCGCGCTGCGCCATACCCAGAGCTTCTTCGCCCAGGCCTATCCCGACAAGGAGACCGGGATTGAAGACGCCACTGCGGTCCACGATGAACCTCCAATTCACGATAACTTAACTAATCCGGAACCACAGATGGCTGACACCACAGGCGCCGCCAGCGCCGCCAGCGAGGATGACACATGAACGACAGGCCAGGAATCGATTGGGTACAGGAACACCGCAACGCCGCCGCGCGCGCGGCAGCGCTGGCGGTCGCGCCGCCGCCGCCGTCCGACAGCCTGCAAACGGTCGCCTATACGTCGGCAGGAAAGACGCTGATTATCGGCAGCGCCGAGATCGCCCTCAAGTGCGCAGACCAGCTGTGCGGCGTGCTTCCCGTGACGGTACTGCTCACAAGTCCCGGCGGCGTCGCCGCGCAGCCAGCGCCGCGCAGTTATTCGGCACTGCATTGCAGCGAGATCCAGGTCAGCGGCTGGTTGGGCGCATTCGACGCGCGCTGGCGCGACGCCGGCCGCGGCGTGCTGCGGCGCGAGGGCCGCTTCGACCTGGTGCTCGACCTGTCGGCCATCCCGCTGATCCCTGCCCACCAGAAACCGCACGGCTACTTCGCGCCTGGCAGTAGCGAACCGGACATCGCAACAGCGATCGGGGAGCTGGCCCAGATGATCGGCGAATTCGAAAAGCCGAAATACTTCCGCTACAAGGACAGGCTGTGCGCGCACAGCCGGAACGGCCAGACCGGCTGCACCGCCTGCATCGACATCTGCTCGGCCAGGGCCATCGCCAGCGCCGGCGACCTGGTCCGGGTCAACCCCTACCTGTGCGCCGGCTGCGGCGCCTGCACGACGGCGTGCCCGACCGGCGCGCTGGCATATGCGTATCCGGGCGCGCCCTACACCGGCGACCGCCTGCGTGCCGTGCTCGCCAGTTACAAGGGCGAAGGCGGCCTCGATCCGGTGATCCTGTTCCACGGCGCCGGCCACGGCACCGGCCTGGTGTCCGCGCTCGACGCCAACAGCGAAGGCCAGCCATACGGCATGCCGGCGCGGGTCATCCCGATGGAGCTGCACCACATGGCCTCGACTGGCATCGACGTCTGGCTGACCGCGGTGGCATACGGCGCCAGCGGCATCTCGGTCCTCGTCACCGAATCGGAAGCGCCGCAGTACGCCGAGGCGCTGGAAGACCAGATGGGCATGGCGCAGGAAATCCTGTCCGGCCTCGGTTACGCGGGCGTGCATTTCCAGCTGGTGCGGGCGGCGACGCCTGGCGGGCTGGGCGAGGCGCTGGCCAACGCACCGGCCGGCATCGCGCCGCAGCAGAGCGCCACCTTCCACGTGGCCCAGGAAAAGCGCAACGCGCTCGACATGGCGCTCGACCATTTGTTCCGCCACGCCACGCTCCAGCCGGAGTACGTGCCGCTGCCGCCCCGTTCGCCGTTCGGCGCGATTGCTGTCGACAAGGGCCGCTGCACCTTGTGCATGTCCTGCGTCGGCGCCTGTCCTTCGTCGGCCTTGATGGACAGCGACACGGCGCCGCAGTTGCGCTTCGTGGAAAAGAATTGTGTGCAGTGCGGGCTGTGCGCCAACACCTGTCCGGAAGACGCGATCTCGCTGCTGCCGCGCATGTCGTTTGCCGACACCCGGAACAAAACGGTGCTGCTGAACGAAACCGAGCCGTTCTGCTGCATCCGCTGCAACAAGCCGTTCGGCACCTTGCTGATGATCCAGAGCATGCTGGGAAAACTGTCGCAGCACAGCGCCTTCCAGGGCAACCTCGACCGCATCCGCATGTGCGGCGACTGCCGCGTGATCGACATGATGCAGTCAAATTCGCCCGAGGGCGGAGGGAGCCACCGCTAGCGTGGCTTTGAAGTTGGACAACGCCTACGTGACGAAGAGTTGCCCAAGCGGCCGCCCTCCGGGCGGAGCGACCGCCCTTCTGTGGAAGCCTAAACGGCCTGGGCGTGTTGGCTGACGTCGAGGCCATTGGCCAGCCGGTACGTTTGAGCAGAACCTTCACCGCATCGGCGTGCGACCGATAACCCCAGGCGGGCGTACTCGCCGCTGTGATAAAACGCGCGGCCGAATTCCTGCTTCTCCTTGTCGGTCAGCTCGTTCCAAATGGCACCCGCCAATGCACGGCAAGTGCGGGTGTGGAGAATGCTAATCTTCAAAATCCCGCAAGCGATGGCGGGGATTACGCCTTTCAGGCGGGGCGAATCCAGGGTCATATCAGCTCCTTGTCGTAGTGGTGCATGGTGGGATTGGGATGCATGTGCGGCGAAACGGGAGGCCGCCGGCCCCCCATCGTCGTGGCAACAGTGTGGCCGGTGGCACTTAGGCGAGCGGTTGGGGTGTGCGCTTGGGGCCACCAGCCTGCTGCCACATGTCATAGCGATAGCTGGCTGCGGAGAAGCTGATGCCCATCAATGCGCCGACTGCATACCGCGACTTGCCGGCATCGAACAGGCGGTAGCACACCTCTGCACCTCGATCGCTGAGTTTCTTGTCCGAGAGCTTGTTTCGCGGATCCTTCGGGTCGATGCCCGCCAGCTTGTCCTCGGGCTCTGGGTCCGCGACCAGCGCCATCAGTACCCTGATGGAAGCGAGCATGTTTTCCATCTTGATCTCGAGTGCGGCCACCTGTTGCAATACGCTGCGTCGGAATCCTTCGTTATTGGTAGTCATAGAGTTTTTTTCTATTTATAGTTAGACGAGACAAACGATACGCCCGCATGCCGAAGACGTCAAGTCTCTCTTGATACCAACACACATAGGCGCTGATTGCGCATCTCTGGTTCGTGGCTCCTAGGCTCGATCAAGTCCTCCAAGCTCGCCGGTGGACCTCGGCGATCAGGAAGGAACATCGCACTGTCGCTGGCGTGACATCAGGCAGCGCCACGCCGGGTGGGGCGAGCCTCTTGGTTTTGCAAAGAACCAGGGGTTAATTGGCAATAGGATTTGGCCGGCCGACATCCGACGTTGGTAAGCACCGCAACATTCCCGTAACGGACCCGCTCGTTATCAGTTCCCACAAGCGCTTGTTCCCGGGCCTGCTCCGGCTGCACTAACGCGTGGCCTGACATCGCCCGTTCATGCGTTGTCGCCCTCGTCGAATACCGCCTTGCGCGGCAGCACGAGCTTGAACACGGTGCCGGTCCCGACTTCGCTGCGCACGTCGAACTGGCCGCCGTGCTTCTTGACGATGCCGTACGACAGCGACAGTCCGAGGCCGGTGCCCTTGCCGACCGGCTTGGTGGTGAAGAAGGGTTCGAAGATGCGCCCCAAATGTTCCTCGCGGATGCCCTTGCCGGTGTCCTCGACCTCGACCCACACAGAGTCGTCGTTGAAGCCGGTGCGCAAGGTGATCTTCCCGCGTTCCTCGATGGCGTGGGCCGCGTTGACGATCAGGTTCATGAACACCTGGTTCAGCTGCGACGGGAAACAGTCGATCGCCGGGATGCCCGCGTATTCCTTGATGACCTCGGTCTTGTACTTCAGTTCGTTCCACACCACATTCAGCGTGCTGTCGAGCCCCATTTCGAGGTTGGCCTGCTGGTGGCCGCCGCTGTCGACGTGCGAAAAATCCTTCAGGTCGCGCACGATGCGCTTGACCCGTTCCAGCCCGTCGAGCGACTCGGCCAGCAGGCTGCCGACGTCTTCGCGCAGGTAGCCGGCGTCGATGTCCTGTTTGAGCTGGCCCAGTTCCGCGCGCTCCGCCGGGCTCAGGCCCGGTTCGCGCTGCTCGTAGGCGTCGATCAGGCGCAGCATGTCGGTGGTGTAGCGCTGCAAGGTGCCGAGGTTGGAATTGACGAAACCGATCGGGTTATTGATCTCGTGCGCGACGCCGGCCGCCAGCACGCCGATCGACGCCATTTTCTCCGACTGCAACAGCTGGCTCTGGGCTTCGCCCAGCTTGCGGATCAGCTCCGCCTGCAGCGACTTTTCCGTCTCCAGCGTGGCGTTGGCCTGACGCAGCGCGGCGGTGCGTTCCTGCACGCGCTGTTCGAGCTGGTCGCGCGATTCGCGCAGCGCCTCGGCGGCCAGCTGGCGCTCGGTGATGTCGGTATAGCCGAATACCCGGCCGATGATGCGCTCGCCCAGGTATTGCGGGCGCGAGCGGCACTCGAAGACGCGGCCGTCGCGCAGCCGGAACACATCCTCGGCTTCGTTGCGGTCCACGACCTCGTTCAGGCGCTTGCGGCACAGCTCGCCGTCGACCACCTGGCTGCACAGGTAGCCGAGGATTGCATCGTCATTGCGCGCCAGCAGCAGGGACTCGGGAATCGCCCACATCTTGCTGAACAGCCGGTTCATGCTGGCGATCTTGCCATGCCAGTCCAGCACCAGGATGCCGTTGCCGGTCGACTCCAAGGTCGCGCGCAGCTGCGACAGCGTATGTTCGAGCGCATCCTCGACCTTGCGCTCGTGGCGGATGTCGCGCGCCTGCACCAGTATCAGCGCGGCGCCGCCGTGATCGACCACGCGCACCTGCTTGGTGACGGTCAGCTGCGAGGCGTCGGCGCACTGGTACTCGCCCTCCTGCGCATCGATCTCCAGGTACTGGCCGTTGCGCACGTCTTCCCAGTAAAACACGTCCTGCAGCGAACTCTCGATATCGGTGATGGCCATCGACAGCAGCTGCTCATTGCTGTAACCGAGCGCTTGGGCGGCGGTGCGGTTGGCCAGCACGATGCGCAGTTCGGCCGGCTCGACCAGCAGCATCATGTTCGGGCTATGGTCCAGCATCAATTGCTGCAGGTTGCTCATCAGGCAGGCGCTCCTGCGCCGGCGTCGAAGTAGTAGCTGACCCGCTTGCGCGGGCTCAGGTACATGTAGATCTCGCGCGGCACTTGCGCCGGCCGGATCGACTTGACGATGTTCAGGTCGGGCTCGCGGTCCATGTCGACCAGGATCGCCTCTTCGCGCGGCACGCCCTCGTCGTAGATCACCAGCACCGGCTTCATCGGCCGCGTGGTGTTGACCGTCGCGACCATGCCGATCACGCCGTTCGACAGCTGGACGATGGTCCCGGGCGGATACACGCCGAGGCAGCGGATGAACACTTGCAGCAGCTTGGGATCGAACTTGCTGCGCAGCTTGGTGAACATCATCGACAGCGCCTCGTGCGGCGTCAGCGCCGCCGCCACGTTCAAGGGATTGCACAGCTCGTCGTAGCAGTTGGCGATCGCGATAACCCGCGCCAGCACGCCGATGGCTTCGCCTTTCAGCTTGCGCGGGTAGCCGGTGCCGTCGAAGGCTTCATGGTGGTCGCGGATGACCGACACCACCGGCGCCGCGAAATGCAGGCGCTCGCCGATCTCGACGCCGTACTGGGTGTGCAGTTCGTAGAAGTTGCGCTCGGCCTGGGTCAGCGGGTCGAGCTTGTTCAGGATCTTGTCCGGGATGTTCTTGTGGCCGACGTCGTGGAACAGCGCGCTCAGCGCCAGCGGCGCCGCCACTTCCTGCGGCAGCTTGATGTCGCGCGCGATGATCATCGACAGCATCGTCACGTTCATCGAGTGGTAGTAGACCTCCTCGCCGCCCATCTTGTCGCCCATCACGTGGATCGCCATTTCCGGCGCCACCAGGATCGAATCGACGATCTGGCCGATCAGCGCGGTGGCCTTGCGCATGCTCTCTTGCGGCTGCGGGAACAGGTTTTTTTCGATGTCGCGGATCGCGCGCGCCGTGTTCAGGAAGGCGTCCTCGATGCGTGCGGCGGCCGCGCGCTGGTCCTTGATGCGCTCCATCAGCGCCAGCTTGGCCTGCAGTGCGGGCGACAGCGGCGCAGCTTCAACCGGCGCGGCCGGCGGCGCCTCATTGCGGGCAGGCTGGGCGGCGGCGGGCGGGCGCGGCGCCACGTCCGACAGCGCGGGGTCGTAACGCACCCTGGCCAGGCCGAGGCCCTGGATGGTGCGGATCTGTTCTTCGTTCTTGATCTTGAAGTGGCTGAAAGCGAACGGATGTTCAAACCACTTCAGGTCGAGGTGGATGTACAGGCCGACTTCAAGCCGGTCCACCGAAATTTCGAAATTGTCGAGCATCGTCAGCCATCCTTTTCGTGCTTCTAGGATACTCGGCCCTCGCGCCGAGGGCAACAGTGGCAGCGTGCGCCCTGTACCAGCCTAGCCTCAAGTGTATGATTGGTATTTCGATCAAGGCGCGTTTACGGGGGGGGGAAGATGTCGACCACGTCGCGGGCCACGACCTGCTCGGCCACGATGCCGGCGCCATGCTGCTGGCGGGCGATGCACGACCCGACCAGCCAGACCGTCACCGAAACCATCATCGTGATGGCCCACAAGCGGCCTGAAAGTCATCGCCGAAGGCGTCGAATCGGCCGACCAGCGCGACTGGCTGGCGTCCCAGCACTGCGATGACGTGCAAGGCTTCCTGTTCGGCCAGCCGGTCCTGCCGGACGAATTCGAGCTGCTGCTGGCCAGCCAGCCCTTCATGACGGGGCCGCCGCATCGGATACAATCCCCCTCCTGAATTGCCACACGATAAATCATTGGCCATAGCGCCAGGAGGGGATCGAATGAAGTTACGTTTACTGTTGTTGGGGACGGCTGTCGCGGCCGGCAGCGCGATCGCCGCGCCGCGCGGCCTTACCGTCGAAGACCTGGTCGCGATGGAGCGGGTCGGCAGCCCGGTGCTGTCGCCGGACGCCAGCCGCGCCGTGTACACCGTGCGCACCACCGAACTGGACAAGAACCGCGGCCATACCGAACTGTGGATGGTTGACCTGCGCGCCGCCAAGCCGGCGCCGCAACGCCTGACCAACCACGCCGCCAGCAGCAGCGACCCGCAATGGGCGCCGGACGGCGACGCGGTGTTCTTCCTGTCGGGCCGCTCCGGCTCGTCGCAGGTCTGGCGCCTGCCGCTGGCCGGCGGCGAGGCCGCGCGCGTCACCGACCTGCCGCTCGACATCGACAACTTCCGCCTGGCGCCGGCGGGCGACCGCATGGCGATGAGCCTGTCGGTATTCCGCGACTGCGCCGACCTCGCATGCACCAAGACGCGCCTCGAACAGGCCGGCAAGCAGAAGGCGTCGGGCCGCGTGTTCGACCGCATGTTCGTGCGCCATTGGGATACCTGGGCCGATGGCCGCAACTCGGTGCTGTACTCGGCGCCGGTCGAGCGCAGCGGCAAGGTCAGCGCCGCGCCGGTCAGCCTGACCGGCAGCCTGGACGGCGACGTGCCATCCAAGCCGTTCGGCGACCATGAGGAATACCGCTTCAGCCCGGATGGAAAGAGCATCGTGTTCTCGGTACGCATCGCCGGCAAGGACGAATCGTGGTCGACCAACTTCGACCTGTACAGCGTGCCAGCCGCCGGCGGCGCCGCGCCGCGCAACCTGACGGCGGAAAATCCGGCCTGGGATACCAAGGGCACGTTCTCGCCGGACGGCCGCACGCTGGCCTGGCTGGCGATGGCCAAGCCCGGCTTCGAGGCGGACCGCTACCAGGTCATGCTGATGGATGTTGCGACCGGCAAGAAGCGCAAGCTGGCCGAGAGCTGGGACCGTTCCGCGGGCGAGCTGCGCTGGACAGCGGACGGCAAGACCCTGGTGGTGGACGCCCAGGATGTCGGCCAGCACCGCCTGTTCGCCATCGACGTCGCCAGCGGCAAGGTCAGCGCGCTGACCGGCCCTGGTTCCGTAGGCGGCTTCGACGTGCGCGGCGACACGATCGCGTACAGCCTGTCGACGCTGGAGTCGGACGCGCAACTGTTCAAGGCCAAGCTGGGCGGCAAGCCTGTGCAGCTGACCTGGCAGAACCGCGAAGCGCTCGCCGATGTGCGTTTCGGCCAGTACGAGCAGTTCTCGTTCGCCGGCGCCAATGGCGCAACGGTGTACGGCCACGTGATGAAGCCATGGAATGCGGTGCCGGGCCAGAAATACCCAATCGCCTTCCTGGTGCACGGCGGCCCGCAGGGCAGTTTCGGCAACGGCTGGAGCTACCGCTGGAACCCGCAGGTGTACGCGGGCGCCGGCTACGCCACCGTGTTCATCGACTTCCACGGTTCGACCGGCTACGGCCAGGCGTTCACCGATTCGATCAGCAACGACTGGGGCGGCAAACCCTTGGTCGACCTGCAGAAGGGCCTCGAGGCGGCGGTCACGAAGTTCCCGTGGCTGGACCGCGAGCGCAGCTGCGCGCTGGGCGCATCCTACGGCGGCTACATGATGAACTGGATCCAGGGTAACTGGCCGGACGGCTTCCGCTGCATCGTCAACCACGACGGCGTGTTCGACAACCGCGGCATGGCGTACGCGACCGAGGAATTGTGGTTCACCGAATGGGAAAACGGCGGCACCTACTACGCCGTGCCGGACAACTACGAGCGCTTCAATCCGGTGCACCACGTCGCCAAGTGGAAGACGCCGATGCTGGTGATCCAGGGCGAAAAGGATTTCCGCATCCCGACCTCGCAGGCACTGGGCGCCTTTACCGCGCTGCAGCGCCGGGGTATCGACAGCAAGCTGCTGGTGTTCCCGGACGAGAATCACTGGGTCCTGAAACCGGCCAACTCGCTGATGTGGCACCACACGGTGATTGGCTGGCTCGACCAGTACCTGAAACCGAAGAACTAAGCACCAAATACAAAAACCCGCCTGAACTTGAACTGATCAGGCGGGTTTTTTTGTGCCTCGAAGCTTGTTAACGAACCAGGGCAGGGCGTGGCCGCGCGGGTGCTGCCAGCGGCCGGCCGGCTGGCGCGGCCGTCGCCGGTTCGAGATGGAACACGCGCACCGCCTGCAGCAGGCGGGCCGCCTGGTCCTGCATGCTTTCGGCGGCGGCCGCGGCCTGCTCGACCAGTGCCGCGTTCTGCTGGGTCGCCGCATCCATCTGGGCGATCGCCTGGTTCACCTGCGAAATGCCGGCGCTCTGCTCGCTGCTGGCGGCGGTGATTTCGCCCATGATGTCGGTCACCCGGCGCACGCTCGCCACCACTTCTTCCATCGTGTGACCGGCGTCCGACACCAGCTTGTTGCCCACTTCGACCTTGTCGACCGAATCGCCGATCAGCGCCTTGATTTCCTTCGCCGCCGACGCGCTGCGCTGGGCCAGGTTGCGCACTTCCGAGGCGACGACCGCGAAGCCGCGGCCCTGTTCGCCTGCACGGGCCGCTTCGACGGCGGCGTTCAGCGCGAGGATGTTGGTCTGGAACGCGATGCCGTCGATCACGCTGATGATGTCGACAATCTTCTTCGACGAGTCGTTGATCGACTGCATCGTGTCGACCACCTGCGCCACCACGACACCGCCGCGGCTGGCCACTTCCGACGCCGAGGCGGCCAGCTGGTTGGCCTGGCGCGCGTTGTCGGCGTTCTGCTTGACGGTACTGGTCAGCTCTTCCATCGAGGCGGCCGTTTCCTCCAGCGAGCTGGCCTGTTCCTCGGTGCGTGCGGACAGGTCGATATTGCCGGATGCGATTTCACCCGATGCGGTGGCGATGGTGTCGGTGCCGGCGCGCACCTCGCTGACGATCTTGGCCAGGTCGTCGCGCATCGCGCGGATCGCATGCAGCAGGCTGGAGCGGTCGTTCGGCGCCACCTCGATGTGCACGCCCAGGTCGCCCGCGGCGATGCGGCGCGCGATGCCTGCGGCGTAGGCCGGCTCGCCGCCAAGCTGTCCCAGCAGTGCGCGGCGGATCACCACGCCCAGCGCCAGCAGCACCGCCGCCATCGCCAGTGCGGCCAGCGAGAAGGTGATGATGCGGCCCTTGATGGTTGCGGCGACGGTGTCGGCGTACACGCCCGAGCCGATGATCCAGCCCCAGGGCGCAAAGCCTTGCACGTACGACACTTTCTGCACCGGCACATCGCTGCCCGGTTTCGGCCACTTGTAATCGACCCCGCCCGCGCCTTGCGCCTTGACGGTGTTGACGAATTCCACGAACAGCAGCTTGCCGTCGGGATCCTTGTTGGTCGACAGGTCCTTGCCGTCCAGCTCGGGCTTGATCGGGTGCATGACCATCACCGGCTGCATGTCGTTGACCCAGAAATATTCGTTGCCGCCATAACGCAGTCCGCGCAAGGTGGCGAGCGCTGCCTTGCGGGCGTCGGCGTCGCTCATCGCGCCGCTGGTGGACAGTGTGTGGAAGTGCACCAGCACGCCGTGTGCGGTCTGCACCGCCTGGCGCACGTTGCTCTTGCGTTCGTCGAGGATCAGGTTGCGTTCGGATACCAGGAAGAGCGAGGTCAGCAAGACAATGCCGACAAGGGAGCTGACGATCAGCACGGCGAGCTTCCTCGCCATGCTCATAGAGTGGAGAAACTGGATGTTCATGACGCGATCCTTCGACGATGGCAAGCGGGTGTTGCGGCCGCCCGATGCGGGCTAACAATGGGGAAACAGGAGGGCGGGAGCGCATGCCGTCCCGATGATTCCGTGCGGAAATAGTAGCTGTCGTCGGGAAAGCGGTCAACGTATTGATACGGCTGTGTCGGAAATGGCACGGATACTTCGGCAGTCAACGACTTCGCAGAATCGCAAGCTTGCAGGACAAGCATTGTCCAAAGTTACATCGCAGGGTCAGAACGTTTCTGCCTCTGCGTCCTTGCGCAGCGCCTGCGTCACTTTCGCTTCGGTCAGCTCCGCCGCGCACAGTTCGATGAAGCGGTAGGCGTAGCGCCGCAGGTAGTGGCCACGCCGCACCGCGATGCGCGCGACGTTTTCGGGGAACAGGTGGGCGCTGTCGAGCTGGCGCAGGTCGCTGTCGCGCGCCGGGTCGACCGCCATCGACGCAACGATCCCGACGCCCAGGCCCAGCCCGACATAGGTCTTGATGACGTCGGCGTCCAGCGCCGACATCACGATGTCCGGCACCGCCCCGGCCGCCGCGAACGCCTTGTCCAGGTGGGTGCGGCCGGTGAAACCTTCGTGATACGTGATGACCGGATAGTCGGTCATCGCTTCCAGTGTCAGCGGGCGCACGTCTTCCAGCGGATGGCCGGACGGCACGATCACCGAATGGTGCCAGCGGTAGAACGGGAACGAGGCGAACGCCGGCACGTCGGCCAGCGCTTCGGTCGCCACGCCGATGTCGGCTTCGCCGTCGAGCAGCAGCTTGACGATTTCGCCAGGGCTGGCCTGGTGCAGCTTGAGGTGGACCTTCGGATAGGCGCGTTTGAATTCGGTAATCACGGCCGGCAGCGCGTAACGTGCCTGGGTATGCGTGGTGGCGACGGTCAACTGGCCGACGTCACGCTGGCTGTACTGGTCGCCGAGCCGCTTGATGTTGGCCGCTTCCAGCAGCATGCGCTCGACCATCACCAGCAGTTCCTGTCCCGGCTCGGTCAGTCCCAGCAGGCGCTTGCCTTTGCGCGCGAACAGCTCGATGCCGAGCTCGTCCTCAAGGTCCTTGATGTGCTTGGACACGCCCGATTGCGAGGTGAACAGCGCACCGGCCACTTCGGTCAGGTTGAAGCCGCGGCGTACTGTTTCGCGGATGATGCGCAATTGCTGGAACTTCATGATTGTTCCGGATCGAGGATTGACAGCCAGTCTATGCTGTAAGGTCCACTATCTGGAAATACATAAAACTCAACAATTTATTACGAAAAGAGCTAAGCCCCCATGTTGGCGCGGGTCTGGCGGCGCAGGCGCGCGAGCGCACTGAAGCGTCGCCCTGCGGCTGGCGCCTTGCCGGCGTCGTCGATGGCGCCGAGCGGGAAACCGTCGCAGGCCTGCTGCAGCTCCGCCAGCAGCCCCATGCCTTGTGGCCAGGCGCCGTGGCCGGACGCGGTGTTGACATGGCCAGCCTCGCCGATATCGACCAGCCGGCTGCCCCAGCGTTCCGCCAGCTCGCGGGCGCGGCCGAAGTCGAGCCAGGGATCGTTGCGGCTGGCAACCAGCAGGCTGGGAGAGCCGAGTTGCTCGGCAGGCAGTGCGGCGGCAACGCTGTCGCCGCCGGGATATTGCTCACGAGTTCCAAGCAGCGAAAAACGGCGCGGCTCGGCTGGCGCCACCAGCAGCAGCCCGGCGACCTTGGCGGGCCGGTCGGCCGCCGCGATCACGCTGGCCAGGCAGCCGAAACTGTGCGCGACGATCCAGACGGCGCCCGGCGTGGCATCGATTTCGCGCCTGACCTCGGCTGCCCACAGCGCCAGCACCGGCAGTTCCCAGTCGATGCCCGTCACGCGCCGGGCGTCGGGCAGCCGGCCTTCCAGCCATGTTTGCCAGTGCGCCGGGCCGCTGCCGTGAAAACCCGGGACGATCAGGGTGGTGTGGTGCACGATGCCTCCGCCCTTGCTTACTTCGATGCGTAGATCTGGTCGAAGGTGCCGCCGTCGGCGAAGTGGGTTTTCTGCGCCTTCTGCCAGCCGCCGAAGGTGTCGTCGACCGTGAAGGTCTTCAGCTTCGGAAAGCGCGCCACGTCTTTCGGATCGGCCAGTTCGGGCTTGACCGGGCGGTAGTAGTGCTTGGCCACCAGCTTCTGGCCGGCCGGCGAGTACAGGTAGTCGAGGTAGGCGGTGGCGACCTTGGTGGTGCCGCGGCGATCGGTCACGCCTCGCACCACAGCGACCGGCGGCTCGGCCAGCACGGAAACCGACGGCACCACGATCTCGAACTTGTCCGGGCCCAGTTCATTGACGGACAGGAAGGCTTCGTTTTCCCATGCCAGCAATACGTCGCCAAGGCCGCGCTGGACAAAGGTGTTGGTCGATGCGCGCGCGCCCGAATCGAATACCGGAACGTGCTTGAATAGTTCAGCCACGAAAGCCTTGGCCTTTGCTTCGGTGCCGCCCGGGCGTTTCAGGGCGTAGCCCCATGCGGCGAGATAGTTCCAGCGCGCGCCGCCCGAGGTCTTCGGATTCGGCGTGATGACCTGTACGCCTGGCTTGACCAGGTCGCCCCAGTCCTTGATGCCCTTTGGATTTCCCTTGCGAACCAGGAACACGATGGTCGACACATACGGCGAGCTGTTGTTGGCGCGGGCTTTTTGCCAGTCGGCAGGAACACGTTTGGTTTTCTCGGCGATGGCGTCGATGTCATAGGCCAGCGCGAGTGTGACGACATCGGCTTCGAGTCCGTCGATGACGGCGCGCGCCTGCTTGCCGGAACCGCCATGCGACTGGCGCACCGTCACGGTTTCGCCGGTCTTGCCTTTCCAGTATTTGGCAAATTCCAGGTCGTATTCCGCATACAGCTCGCGGGTTGGATCGTAGGAGACGTTGAGCAGGGTGGTTTGCGCAAGCGCTGCGCCGGAAAGGCCGGCAAGACCGGAGAGCAGGGCGGCGAGAATGAGCGAACGGCGGGTAGGGCGGAACATGGTTTTCCTCGGTCTGTGGTGGATTTGGTATGGATCGAGTCTACCGGCCGGGTTCGCGAAACCGAACCAAGAAATTCTGCAATGCTTATCAGCTCATGCGTAATGGCCCCGTTGCAGGGCGCGAGCTGATGGGGCAGCAAGGGCATCGAACCATCGGCGAAGCGGGGTATTCATGGCGCATTTAATACGTGGAGGACCTTGGTGTCGCGTGTAGAATTAGTCCATTCACCACCGCCATAGATTTGCAGATCGCACATGACCCTGCCACAAGATCCGACAGCCTCCGTAGGCAAGACCAGGCCGTATGCGCGCACGCGCCTGGTTGCCGCGACTGCCTTGTTGATCTCGGTGCTGGCAGTGGCGAACTCGGCGATGTTGTATGTGAGCTACAACGACGCCTTGCGCGAACAACAGACCAGCCTGCGCAACCTGTCGATTGCCTTTGCGGCCCAGACCCTCACCGTGGCGCAGGCGGTCGACCAGGTGATGCGCCAGGTGGGGCGCGTGCACCGTGGCGGCGCCGCCACGCCGCCGTCGCTGTCACCCTATTTTGAAGAGAATGGCCCGGCCCAGGAATATCTGCTCGGCGTGCACCTGTACGATGCGGCCGGCCACCTGATTGCCAGCGGTGTACCGGCCAGCGTCGCCATTGCTTCGGAACCGATCCAGCCGCCGCCCAATGCGCCCCAGCAGGACGGCCCCACGCCGGTCAGCATCACGATCAGCAACATCGACCCGGCCACGGGGCGCGGTGTCATTAATTTTGCGCGCGCTATCAGCAACGCGCGCGGCGAGCGTCTCGGCACCATCCTCGCCCAGGTCGATTCAAAACGTTTCGAACGGATATACACGCTGGTCGAACTGGGCGAGGGCGGCTCGGTCACGCTGCTCCAGCGCGATGGCACCATGCTGGTGCGCGGTCCGAATCTTCCTTCAGGCATCGGACGCTCCTTCAAGACGACACCGCTGTTCGTGCAGCATTTGCCGATTGCCGAGCGCGGCGGGTTCGAGAGCGTCAGCCCGATCGACGGGGTCATCCGCCTGTACGGCTACGATTCGGTGCCGGGCTTCCCGCTCGTGATCATTACCGGCACGAACAAAACCGATGCACTGGCCGCATGGTATGGGCGCCTGCGGACCGCGCTCGGTTTCTTCAGCCTCGTCTCGCTGACGCTGGTCTTCCTCGCATGGCGGGTGGCGCGCGACACTGCGCGCCAGGTCAAGCTGATCGAGCGGCTGGCCGCCAGCGAAGCGCGCGCGGAAGCGAGCGCCGAGTACCTGGCCAACATCCTGAACGCGGTCGGCACGCCGATCTGGGTGCTCGACAGTGCGCGCAAGTTTGTCACGACGAATGAGGCGTTCAGCCGCTTTGTCGGGCGGCCCACAGCCGACCTGGCCGGGCTGCCCGAACACGAGGTACTGGACCCGGGCAACCTGGGCGACCGCGAGCGCCGCTACCGCCAGGTACTGGACGACGCCGCCACCAGCGAGGCGCTGGCCCGACTGCGCGATGGCGCCGGCGAGACCCGCACCGTGATCCAGCTGACGTCGAAACTGGTCAACGAGGCCGGCCAGGCCCAGCTGGTGAGCGTGCTGACCGACATCACCGAGCGCCAGCGGGCCGAACAGCGCCTTGCCTACCTGGCGGACTTCGATTCGCTCACCGGCCTGCCGAACCAGCACCAGTTCCTGCGCGTGCTGGAAGCGGTGATCGGCGATGCCGCCACACACGACCGCATCGTCGGCACCGTGGTCGTGTCGCTCAAGCGCCTGCACGAGATCAGCGACCTGCTTGGGCAGGAGGCGGGCGACGGCGCACTGCGCCAGGTTGGCGAGACCTTCCGCACCTTGCTACCGCCAGCAGTCGTCGTTGCGCGCATCAAGGGCAGCGAATTCGCGGTGCTGATCGCCGCCGAGCGTGGCCGTCTCGCGATCGAGGAATTCGTGATCGACCTCCAGCAGCGCCTGTCGGGTCTGATGACCATCGGCGGGCGCGATTTCTACCTCGGCCCAGTGATGGGCGTCTCGGTGTTCCCCGAGGACGGGACCACGGCGGACGAACTGTACCGGCGTGCCGAAAGCGCCCGCAACCGGGAAGGCGGCGACGACGACGAGGCAATCCACTTCTTCTCGCCCAGCACCCACACCGACCTGGACGAGCGCCTGGCCATCGAAGCGCAGTTGCGGCGCGCGTTGGAACGCCGTGAATTCCGTCTTGAATACCAGCCGAAGGTCAACATTGCCGACGGCCGCATCGTCGGTTTCGAGGCGCTGCTGCGCTGGAATAACCCGGTGCTGGGCGAAGTGTCGCCGGTCCTGTTCGTCCCGATCGCCGAACGTACCGGCCTGATCATCGCAATCGGCGCCTGGGTGCTGGACGAGACCTGCCGCCAGATGCGCAGCTGGACTGCCAGCACCGGCGCGCCGGTCAAGGTGGCGGTCAACCTGTCGCCGCGCCAGTTCCACCAGAAAGACTTGCTGCCGAGTATACGCGACTGCATCGACCGCTGGAACGTTCCGGCGGGCGCGCTCGAGCTGGAAATTACCGAGACCGCGCTGGTCAGCCGCGAGCAGGAAGTCGATGTGCTGATGCGCGGCATCCGCGCGCTCGGGGTCGAGTTGTCGATCGACGATTTCGGCACCGGTTATTCGAGCCTGGCCTACCTGAAGCGCTTCCCCGTGCAGCGCCTGAAGGTGGACCGCGCATTCATCCGCGACCTCGGCCAGGACGACGACAGCGCCGCGATCGTCCACTCCGTGATCAGCCTGGCGCGCAACCTCAAGCTCGGGGTGGTGGCGGAAGGTGTCGAGACTGAAGAGCAGCTGGCGATGCTGCGCGACATGGCCTGCGACGAGTACCAGGGATTCCTGTTCAGCCGGGCGGTGGCCGCCGACAAGGTGCTGGCGCTGCTTGAAGTGAACAAGACACTGGCTTGAGTTGTTGGCTGAAGAAAGATGTCAACGAGACAGTTCCGCCGCGCGTTTTTTTTATTGGTATTTCGCCATTTACTGAGGAAAACGCAATGAACAAGTTCATTTTTGCTGTAGCTGGTCTGCTTTTGTCGAACCTTGCTTTCGCGCAGGCTCCTGTTTCCTCAGCCGCTACCGCCCCGGGCGCGAAGGCCTGCGAGTCGCGCGCCATCGACAAGAGCGGCAAGATGCTTGCCGGTGCGGCGAAAAAATCGTTCTTGAAGAAATGCGAAGCGGACATGATGGATCCGGTGTCGCGCAGCTGCGAGGCCAAGGCGATGGGCAAGACTGGCAAGGCGTTGGCTGGCGCTGCGAAGACGTCGTTCATGAAGAAGTGTGTGGCGGACGCGCCGAAGTAAGCAAGCCGGATCGCGACGCGCACAATTTCGGCGGATAAGCGCGCATCCGCCGTTCTAACGTTCGCTCACAACAACGCCAAATCCGGCCCGCCTTTCTTGCCCAGCCACGTCGTCTCGAACCGCTTCTGCGCCGCAGCAAGCGCGGCCGTATCGCCACGCTTGCGATAAACCTCAATCAGCCCCCGCAGCGCCCACCCATTGCTCGGCGTGCGCGCCAGCGATGCGCGAAACACCTGCTCGGCCGCCTCCAGCTGGCCGGCCCTGAGCAGCGCCGCTCCCAGCGACTGGCGCACCGGGTAATACCAGTACGGCGGTTCCGTGTAAGGCAGGCTGTCCTGCACCGCCACAGCCTCCTGGTAAGCCTTGATCGCGCCGGGCACGTCGCCTTGCGCGTCCGCCAGCCGGCCGCTGGCCACCGCGCGCGCGGTGCGCACGATATCCCTGGCGGGCACGGCCCAGTCTTCAATGGGCTTGAAGTTGGCCGTGCGCTCCAGCTGGTCCAGCGCCTCAATTTCCTTGCGGCTTTCAGGCAGCGCGCCCTTGCGCGCATATCCGGTGGCGCGCGCATAGTGCCACATCGCCTTGACCAGCACGAAGTCAGGCCCCGGATCGGGCAGCGCAATCAGCACGTCCGGGCTGCTGAACTGGACGTGCGAGAAGTAGGGCGCGGCTTTGACCGGCTGCATGCCGGCAAAATCCTTGAGCAGTTCGGGAGGCAGCGACTTGTCCAGCTTGGCCGCCGATTCGAGCGCGGTCTTGCCATCCCCTCCCATCAGCGCGGAGACCATCACGAAGTGGATGTTGTGCGGGTAATAGGCGCCCCGGTACACCGGGTCGCTGCCAGAGCGGCGGAAGTAGCGCTCGTCCGCTGCGATGGCGGCAAGGTTCGATTCAAGCGCCTCCTTGTACAGCCCGACCCGGTAGTAAATGTGCGAGGGCATGTGGACGATGTGGCCCGCCCCGGGGATCTGCTTCGCCAGCACGCGCGCCGGCGCGAGCGCTTTCTCGGGATGGACCGACGCTTCCATCGCGTGGATGTAATAGTGGGCGGCGCCCGGATGGGTTGGATTGCGTTCCAGCACGCGTTCCAGCGCATCGACCAGTTCGGCGGTGCGGTTCTTGGGCCGCGTGCCGCCTCCTTCCCAGTAGTCCCATGGCGACAGGTCCATCAGCGATTCCGCAAACAGCACCTGGATCGTGTCGTTGTTGGGAAATGCCTTGGCGGCGTCGGTCATGGCGTCGGCATAGGCTTTGTCGAGCGCCGAGCGGTCGGCGCCGGCGGCTGCGTCATAGCGGCGCGCGACGGCGCGGATCAGCGCTTGCTCCGCAGGCGTGGCGCTTGCGGCATGTCTGGCGGCGTTAGCCGCCGCCGCGACGGCCGGTGCAACTGCGGTCGGGAACATTGGCGCATTGATGTTGGGCCCTAACACCAACGCCTCGCCCCAGTAGCACATCGCGCAGTTGGGATCGAGTTGCTGGGCCGCGCGGAAGGCGCGCGCAGCTTCGGCATGGTTGAAGCTGAACGTCAGCCGCATGCCCTGGTTGAAATAGGCTTGCGCGGTGGGGTTGCGGGTGCTGACCGGTACGTGCAGCTTGCCGAGGTCCTTGTACAGCGGTGGCTTCTCGGCGGCGGCGGGTGCCGGCGCTTGCTGGCCGGGTTTGAAGGGCGCGGTTTCCGCCTGCGCCAGTACCAGCTGTTCAAGCAGCCGAGGACGCCCGCCCTGGGGGGGCGCGCAACTGGCGCCGCCGGCAAACAAGGGATCGAAAGCAGCGCCGTCCGGCTGGCGTTCGGCCAGTGTCGGCGCAAACGCGAGCCCCAGGCAAGCCGCACCGGCAAAGGCGGCTGCAAGCTTTTTCTTTTTCATCATCTCCCCCTTTCGGCGGGAACATGCAGATCATCGGATTGTATCGTCATTGGCTTTTTAGAGTCGCAACGTTTTTCCGAGTTCCGCACGGCGGCTTTACCGGATGCCGGCCATCCTGTGCACCGAGTTATTCAGTTTTGCCAGGCCGGCCTGCTTGCGGCCGCAGCCGTGATTGCCTTGCTTCTAAACTTGTGCCAGCATGCGTGGTTTGCCACTCGAGACCATGACCGCCATGCGCACTTTGCCAACCAGGACCATTCTTGCCAGCGCCTTGCTGGCGCTATCGATCAATGCCGCTGCGGCAGGCGCCGTCACGCTGGTGCAGGCCGGGCACCTGCTCGACCGTCCCGGCCATCCGCAACGCGGCGCATCGACGCTGGTCATCAGGGATGGCAAAGTGGCCGAGGTACTGGACGGCTACGCCGGCGTTGAACGCTACGCCGGCGCTACCATCGTCAACCTGCGCGACCGCTTCGTGCTTCCCGGACTGATCGACAGCCACGTGCACCTGACCAGCGACCGCGCCGGCATCGAAGGCCAGCTGGCCGGCGTGACCGACAGCGTCGCAGCGGCGGCCTACGAGGCGCAGATGAACGCCGGGAAGACCCTGCAGGCCGGATTCACCACAGTGCGCAACCTTGGCGACGGCAACGGCGTAACGCTGGCGCTGCGCGACGCCATTGCCCGGGGCTGGGTGCAAGGACCGCGCATCATCGACGCCGGCATGCCGATTTCGGCCACCTCCGGCCACATGGACGGCCGGCTCGGGTACGCCGACTGGGTGCAGCATGGCGTGCCGACCGCAAACCTGTGCGATGGCCCGGAGAGTTGCCGCAAGGCGGTACGGGTGCAGATCGGGCGCGGCGTCGACGTCATCAAGATCGCCACCACGGGCGGCGTGAACAGCGTGGTCGGCGCCGGCGTCGGCAAGCAGATGTTCGACGATGAAGCGAAGTCGCTGATCGAGGCCGCCCACTTGTACGGCAAGAAGGTGGCGGTGCACGCGCATGGCGCCGGCGGTATCAACCTGGCGCTGGCGGTCGGCGCCGATTCCATCGAACACGGCACGCTGCTGGACGAGGAGGGCGTCAAACTGTTCCTGAAATCAGGCGCGTATTACGTCCCGACCCTGTCGACCATCAACGGCTACAAGGAGCGGATCGCCAATAATCCGGATGCTTACCCGCCGGCCGTGCGTGCGAAGATCGACTGGCGCATTGGCATCACCGGCAAGGCGCTGCGCCAGGCGCACAGCCGAGGCATCAGGATCGCCTTCGGCACCGACGCCGGCGTGTCGAAGCACGGCCGCAATGCCGACGAATTCGAATTGATGGTCCAGTTCGGGATGACGCCAGCCGAAGCGATCAAGTCCGCCACCGTCAATGCCGCGGACCTGCTCGGTATCAGCGCCGTGGCCGGCACGCTCGAGGCGGGCAAGGGCGCCGACCTGATCGCCGTCGCCGCGAATCCGCTCGCCGACGTGACCGCGCTCAAGAAGGTCGACTTCGTGATGAAGTCGGGACAAGTGGTCAAGAGCCGCCACTAAATTAAAGGGAATCTGAGGGAAGCTGCGCCGCCGGCACGGCGTTTCTCCGGGGGGCGAAACGACGGTATTTGGGTTATGCCCATACCGGCGAACTTGGAGATGCCGTCCGAGTCAAATGGGATACGCAATCAATTCCGACGCAAGGAGGATTCGCCATGCCCCAACCTGGTCCATCCCCCGCTTCCGGCCAGGAGTCGCGGCCGCCCGACATGCCGGATTTCGC
Organism: Massilia polaris; assembly: GCF_012927275.1. Lineage (GTDB taxonomy): Bacteria > Pseudomonadota > Gammaproteobacteria > Burkholderiales > Burkholderiaceae_D > Telluria_A > Telluria_A polaris. Next base: position 107,408 of record NZ_JABBGG010000010.1, read on the forward strand.
GGCGATCAAGCAACGCCAGCAAGCGACATGGGCGAGCGGCGACTTTGCCGTCATCGGTGTCACCTTGCAGATTGTCGGCGAATCGCTGGCCGAGGCCGCTGACATCCGCGCCAATGAACGAGTGATCGATGTCGCCGCCGGCAACGGCAACGCCACCCTGGCCGCTGCACACCGCTTCGCGAAAGTCACGTCCACCGATTACGTTCCGGCGCTGCTGGACAAAGGGCGCAAGCGTGCCGAAGCCGAAGGCCTGCAAATAGACTTCCGCGAAGCCGATGCGGAAAACCTGCCATTCCCCGATGCAAGCTTCGACGTGGCCATCTCGACCTCCGGCGTGATGTTCACGCCGGACCATACTCGCTCCGCCAGTGAACTGCTGCGCGTCGTGCGGGATGGCGGCCGTATCGCGCTGGCGAACTGGACGCCCGAAGGTTTTATTGGCCAGCTGTTCAATACGCATCGTCCGCGCACTGGCTGCAGGTCTTCCGCGACTTCTACGGGCCGACCAATAAGGCGTTTGGCGCGCTCGACGCGGGTGGGCAGCAGGCGTTGGAGCAAGACATCCTCGCCTTGCTCGACCGCTTCAACATTGCGGGTTCGTCGTCGCTGGTTGTGCCGGCCGAGTACCTGGAGGTGGTGATTACCAAGCGCAGCGGATAAAGCCGGCGCGGCCGCATGGATTCAGCGTTGCGCTTGCTCCGGCGCCAGGCGGATTCGATCTTGTTCGAAGGAACGCTCCAGCTCGTCGCGCGCTGCCTGTTGGATGGAGATCATCGTTTTTTCGTCGCGATAATGCGGGAAGATCGCGTCGAGGGTCGACAGGTTATGCTCGCGGAACTTGATGCGCGCGCGCTCGGCGGTAAGGGGATCGATGCCCATTTTTTCGAGTGCGTGCTGGCCGATCAGCAGCGCCGACTCGAAGGTTTCTCGTTCGACCTGTTCGACGCCGCGGCTGCGCAGCTCGAACAAATGCGTCAGGTTGCGCGCCCTGGCAATGATCTCCAGGTGGGGGAAGTTCTCGCGCACCAGGTCGGTCAGCTTCAGGCTGCCTTCCATGTCATCGATGGCGTTGATCAGCAAATGCGCCTTGCGCGCTCCGGCCGCGTGCAGCAGGTCGAGGCGGGTTGCGTCGCCGTAGAACACGCGCATGCCGAACCTGCGCAGCATGTCGATCAGGTCGGGGTCGTTGTCGAGCACGGTCACCTTGATGCCCGATGCGATCAGCAGGCGCGCGGTAATCTGCCCGACGCGTCCGAGTCCCGCAATGATGACGCGCGCGCCCTCCGGCTCGATCACGTCCGGTTCCATCGGCGGTGGCGCGTGCAGACGGCTACTGATCCAGCTGCCGCCCATCACCGCCAAAGGCGTCAGCGCCATCGACACGGCCACGACCACGACCAGCGTTTCGTTCAGTGCCGGCGGCAGCACCTGGGCCTGGCGCGCCACCGCGAACACCACGAACGCGAATTCGCTCCCCTGGGCCAGCAGGCCGGCGAACGGCCAGCGCTGCACCGCCGGGATCGGCATCGCGCGCGCGATCAGCGCCAGCAGCGCCATCTTGAGCGCCATGTAGGCAAGCGTCAGGCCCAAGATATGCAGCGGTCCGTCGGACAGCAGCCCCATGTTGACGGACATGCCCACTGACGTGAAAAACAGCCCCAGCAACAAGCCCTTGAACGGTTCCAGGTCGGCTTCCAATGCCTTGCGGTATTCGGACCCGGCCAGCAGCACGCCGGCAAGGAAGGCGCCCAGGCCCATCGACAGGTCGGCCAGCGTCATCAGCTGTGCGATGCCGAGCACCAGCAGCAGCGCGAACGCGGTAAAGATTTCACGCAGCCCGCTTTTGGCGATCAGCCGCAACGCTGGTGGAATCGCGTAGCGGCCGATGACGAGGACGGCAGCGATGGCCGCGGCCGTCAATGGCCAGTTGAAACCGGGCCCGCTGCTTGCGGCGGCGCCGAGCAGGGGCGTCACGACGAGCAGGGGGATGGCGGCCATGTCCTGGAACAGCAGGATCGCAAACGCGGCCTTGCCGGCCGGCGTGTGCTCGAGATGCCGTTCGTGCATGTTCTGGACCACGATGGCGGTCGACGACAGCGCCAGCGCGAAGCCGGCAACCAGCGCGGCGGTCCATTGCATATCGAGGAAAAAGGCCGCCGCGGCCAATGCCGCTCCGCAGGCGGCCACCTGCAGGGTGCCGCCGCCCAGCACCAGCATGCGCATTTCCAGCAGTTTTTTCGGCTGCAGTTCCAGCCCGATCAGGAACAGCATCATCACCACGCCGATCTCGGCCACATGGCTGATCATTTCGACGTTCTGGATCAGCGCCAGGCCCCACGGGCCGATGATGCAGCCGCCGATCAGGTAGCCGAGCACCGATCCAAGTCCGAGGCGCTGGGCCAGCGGTACCAGCAGGACGGCGGTGAGCAGGAAGACGATGGGGGTCAGCAGAAATTCGGGCATGGCGCGCCTCTGGCCTGGAATGGAAATTTCCCAGCCGTGCGGCCGGGTTCCTGGCCGCGAGAGGCCTTGTCAGTATTATATCGGAGCCACTCCCGCGCACCGCTTCCCCGGGGCGCGCCGACGCGCGTGGCGCGGGTGGGATATGATCTTTCTTCATCTATTCCAATGAATAATTGCTCACTATGAAAACAAAAGCCGCAATCGCATGGCAGGCCGGCGCCCCGCTGACGGTCGAGGAAGTGGACCTTGAGGGCCCGAAGGCGGGCGAAGTGCTGGTCGAGATCAAGGCCACCGGCATTTGCCACACCGACTACTACACCTTGTCCGGGGCCGACCCGGAAGGCATTTTCCCGGCGATCCTGGGACATGAGGGCGCGGGCGTGGTGGTCGACGTCGGTCCGGGCGTGACGACGGTGAAGAAAGACGACCACGTGATCCCGCTGTACACGCCGGAATGCCGCCAGTGCAAGTTCTGCCTGTCGCGCAAGACCAACCTGTGCCAGGCGATCCGCTCGACCCAGGGCAGGGGCCTGATGCCCGACGCCACCTCGCGCTTCTCGATCGGCGGCAAGCAGCTGTTCCACTACATGGGCACGTCGACGTTCTCGAACTACATCGTGGTGCCCGAGATCGCACTGGCCAACATCCGCAAGGATGCGCCGTTCGCAACCGCCTGCTATATCGGCTGCGGCGTGACCACCGGCGTGGGCGCGGTGGTGTTCTCGGCCAAGGTCGAGGCGGGCGCCAACGTGGTTGTGTTCGGCCTCGGCGGCATCGGGCTGAACGTCATCCAGGCGGCCAAGATGGTTGGCGCCAACAAGATCATCGGCGTCGACATCAACCCGGCGCGCATCGAAATGGCGACGCGCTTCGGCATGACTGACTTCATCAATCCGAACGAAGTGGCCAATGTGGTCGACCACATCGTGCAGCTGACCGATGGCGGCGCCGACTACTCGTTCGAGTGCATCGGCAACACCACCACGATGCGCCAGGCGCTCGAGTGCTGCCACAAGGGCTGGGGACAGTCGTACATCATCGGCGTGGCGGCGGCAGGCCAGGAAATCAGCACCCGTCCGTTCCAGCTGGTGACCGGGCGCGAATGGAAAGGTTCCGCTTTCGGCGGCGCGCGCGGCCGTACCGACGTGCCGAAGATCGTCGACTGGTATATGGACGGCAAGCTGCGCATCGACGAGCTGATCACGCACACCTTGCCGCTCGAACGCATCAATGAAGGTTTCGACCTGATGAAGCGGGGCGAATCGATCCGCTCGGTGGTCCTGTACTAAGCGGGCCAGGCAAGGCAATTGGGCGGCGCAGTGCGCCGCCCTTTTCTATCACGCCGTCCGGTGCGTGTCGGCCGGGTCGAGCGGTTCGGACAAGTCGCGGTGGGCCTGGGCCGTGATCTGGTACGAGCGCAGGCGCGCGGCGTGGTGGTAGATCTGCGAGGTGATCATCAGTTCGTCCGCGCCGGTCCGGGCCACGAACTCCTGCAACTGGCGGGTCACCGTGCCGGGCGAGCCGATGGCCGAGCACGACAGCACCTGGTCGAGCATCGCGCGGCCGGCAGGGCCGACCTGGTCCAGGTAGCCGGGCACCGGCGGCTGCAGGCGCGAGGCGCGCCCGCTGTGCAGGTTGACGAAAGCTTGCTGCATCGACGTTGCCAGCACTTGTGCTTCGGCGTCCGTGTCGGCGGCGAACACGTTATAGCCGAGCATGACGTAGGGCTTGGCCAGCTGCGCGGAAGGCTTGAAGTTGCTGCGGTAGAAGTCGACGGCCTGCATCATCATCGCCGGTGCAAAATGCGAGGCGAACGCGTACGGCAGGCCCAGCGTCGCGGCCAGTTGCGCGCCGAACAGGCTGGAGCCGAGGATCCAGACCGGCACCTTCAGGCCGGCGCCCGGCACCGCCTGGACTGAGCGCCGCGACGAGCCGGCAAAGTAATCCATCAATTCGACCACGTCCTGCGGGAATTCATCCGCGCTGGAAGCGAGATTGCGGCGCATCGCGCGCGCGGCAGCCTGGTCGGAGCCGGGCGCGCGGCCCAGGCCAAGGTCGATCCGGCCGGGGTAGAGCGATTCGAGCGTGCCGAACTGCTCGGCAATCACGAGCGGCGAGTGATTCGGCAGCATGACGCCGCCGGCGCCGACGCGGATCGTCGAGGTCCCTCCTGCGATATAGCCAAGCAGCACCGCCGTCGCCGCACTGGCGATGCCGGGCATGCCGTGGTGTTCGGCAAGCCAGTAGCGGTTGAATCCCCAGCGCTCGGCGCTTTGGGCCAGGTCGAGGGAATTGTGAAACGACGTGCGTGCGTCGCTGCCTTCTGTGATAGGGGAGAGGTCGAGTACGGAAAAGGGAATCATTAGTTCTTTCGCTTGCGGTAGAGAGGCGGTTGCTGTTCCAGTTATGGGGACGACAAGGGGCATTTGAAAGCTGAATTTTTGAGCTCTTGCGATTTCAATAACGGCTATTTTGTGCCGTTGTGCAAAAGCCCCAATCGCGTCATTAACGGTCTAAATATGGTGCCCTACAGAAAGACTTCCGGTATCGTTCGATATTGCTCCAAGTCCACACATCACGACGGTCGGCGAGCCCCAACTAGTTCCCCTCAATGAAAACTTCGATCACGACCGGCCGCAATTTCATGGTCGGTACCAAGCTGTCCGCCTTTACCCTGGCACTGATTAGCAGCATTTTTATTGCCTTTATCCTCTTCGTTGCACATACGATGTCGGGTTCCCTCGAAAGAAGGGCGACTGAACTCGTCAATACGCAGGCTGAAGGCGTCGGGACAATGATCGACACGTTCAACCGCGCGCAGCTGAGCGCGGTTGAGAAGTTTTCGCGGGTGTTCTCCAGCCTGCTGCCGGGGGCGTTCTCGGTAGACGCCAGCCGTACCGTCGACACGGGCGGGAAGGAGTTGCCGGTCATGAAGCATGACGACGTGGACCTGAACCTCAATTTCGAGGCCGTCGACCGCTTCTCTGCCATGACCGGCGGCAACGCGACTGTCTTCATCAAGCAAGGTGACGACTTAGTGATGGGTGAAGAAATTCGCGTAGATGAGGATGGCCACGGTCGTCGCCATCCAGTACGGCGGATGGTGGCGGATGCGCAGGTCGAACAGGCGCCAGGCCTGGACCACGTAGCTGCCCACCGCCGCGTACATGAAGCCCGCGAACAACGGCACGTCGAGTATCTTGGTATAACCGAAGTCGGGATAGCTCCATGACCTGATGCTGCCCGAGACCTTGAACGCCTCAAGTGCGAAGCCGACCATATGGAACAGGCAGATGGCTTTCAGCTCATCCATCGTTTCGAGCTTCGAACAGACCATCCAGAACTGGATGAGCAAGGCCACTGCCAGCAGCACGTCGTAGCGCGGCAGTCCTGCGATGCCGGTCCGCGGAATCACCATCATCGCGATGAAGAACAGCCCGACGAACAGGCATGCGCGCGCATTCTTGATGCCGAAGTAGCAGAATTCGAGCAAGCCGCGGCGCCAGCCGCCGATTTCTCGCGCCCGCATGTCCAGCAGGTGCACGTCAAGTGCGGAAAGGCCCTTCATGTAACCTCTTTACGTCAAGGATGTTCGATGTCGCCGGTGCTACACCGGACCGGGAAATGCCTTGACGTAAAAGTTACATTAGTTCACTAGTGGACGCACTAAAAATTGCCGTCACGACGTAGTTTTTTGCATGGTTCATTACCACATCAAATCGTCCGGAATCTGGAAGGCTGCGTATGGATCGTCCTCGTCGACTTCGTTGCTGGTCTTTTTCACACGCACGACCAGCGACGCATCGCGCTCGGCGATCTTGTCGGCGATGACTTTCGGGACCAGTTCGGTGACGCCGCCAAGGCACACGATCACCAGCCGTCCGGCCATCAGGTGGGCCTGGACCGCCGCGGAAACATAGATGCGTTCGATTTTGCTACCGTGGGTGAAGTTGTAGGCGACATCGCCATTGCCTTTGCCCTGGCGGTTCTGCTTGACCATCTGGGCAATCTGCGCGGCGATCGCTTTCTGCGACGCGGCCGCATCGCGCTGCGCATTCAGCTCGCGCGCGCGCTCGGCGTTCTTGCGCTGCAGCTCCTGGGCGGCGCTACGCGCTTCGTCAACGGTCGTCGTGCCGGTGCGGCGTTCGACCTTTTTCTGCTTGCTCTTGTCCTGGTTGACCAGTTTGACCTTGTTCTTGTCGACCAGGCCGGCTTTCAAAAACTGTTCTTGCAACGAGGCCATGTTTGCTACTCCATAAGTAAAGGACGCCGGCGCGGGTAGCGGTCCCGGCCTCTGTAAAGGCGATAGCATAGCAAACTGCACACTCCGCCGCGCAAAATTCCCCGCACGGATCAGTTGCCGGGCAAGCGGGCGTAGCGGCTGCGGTGTATGCTTTCCGGTTAATGGATTACAGGCACTTCATTTGAACATCACTGGTCCCGTCATCAGCTGCGTTTTCGCCAGCCTCAGCCTCCTCGGTGCACACCCGGCGCACGCAGAAGGCAACGCGCCGCTTGTGGAGCTGATCAACGCTTACCGTGCTGCACCGCGCGTTTGCGATGGCAGGCAAGCCATGCCGATGACCCCGCTGGCCGCTCATCCGGCACTGGCCCGCGTGCAGGTCACAACCGGCACGTTCCTGGAACAGGCAATCGAGCGCGCCGGATATCCGGTCGCGAAGGCCGCGGCGATCTTCATCTCGGGGCCAGGCGACGCGAGCGCGGTCATGGCATCGATCGAACGTAAATATTGCAAGACCTTGCTGAACCCTGATTTTTCCGATGTGGGCGCTGCACGCAACGGCGACAGCTGGCTGATCGTACTCGCCCAGCCCGCGCCGCTGCCATCGATCAATCTTCTTCCGGGCCCGGAGGCTGCCGGCAAAGCAATCCTCGAGGCTGTCAACCTTGCGCGCGCGGCGGCCCGCAATTGCGGCGACCAGCATTTCCCTGCTGCGCCGCAAGTAGCGTGGAATGGCGCGCTGGGCGACGCGGCACTGGTGCACAGCCGTGACATGGCGGAGCACAAGTACTTCAGCCACAAGGGAAAGGATGGCCGTGCCGCGGCGGACCGTGCGCTGCAAGCTGGCTATCGGTGGCGGCGCATCGGCGAGAACATCGCTGCCGGACAGTCGTCGCCCGAGGAAGTGGTGGCCGGCTGGCTGACGAGCCCCGGCCACTGCGCCAACATCATGAACGGCAGCTTTACCGAAATGGGCGCCGGCTACGCGATCAACAGTGCGCGCGCGACCGGGCGGGTGTACTGGACCCAGGTCTTCGCGGCGCCGCGTTGATTTTTTAGTCGCGCCCGAGCAGCGCGACTGGCTTGCCGCCACGCGCGCCATCGAGCTTGAACACGCTGACGGATTGCGCCAGCGTGGCCGCCATTTCCTGCATCGACTGCGCGGCGGCCGATGCTTCTTCGACCAGCGCGGCATTCTGCTGGGTCACCTTGTCCATCGACACAATCGCCTGGTTCACTTCGTCGATACCAACGCTCTGTTCCTGGGTGGCGGCCATGATATCGCCCATGATGTCGGTCACTTTCCGGACGCTTGCCACGACATCGTTCATGGTCTGGCCGGCCATTCCGACCAGCTTGCTGCCCGTCTCCACCTTGTCGACCGAGTCGCCGATCAGCGCCTTGATCTCGCGGGCAGCCTCGGCCGAGCGATGTGCAAGCGAACGCACTTCGGACGCAACAACGGCAAAACCACGTCCCTGTTCGCCAGCCCGGGCTGCTTCCACCGCCGCATTCAGGGCCAGGATATTGGTCTGGAAAGCGATGCTGTCGATCACGCCAATGATGTCGACGATCTTCTTCGACGATTCGTTAATTTCGCCCATCGTCGAGACCACCTGCGCCACCACATCGCCGCCCTTGACCGCGACCGACGATGCCGACGAGGCAAGGTCATTCGCTTCGCGCGCGTTGTCGGCGTTCTGGCGCACCGTTGCGGTCAGCTCTTCCATCGACGAGGCAGTCTCTTCAAGCGATCCGGCCTGGTGTTCGGTACGGCTTGACAGGTCCTGGTTGCCTGCGGCGATCTGAGCCGACGCGGTGGCAACCTGCTCGGTGCCATCGCGAATCGTTGCCACCACACCCGCCAGCCCATGGCTGATGCCGTTCATCGCGTTCATCAGCTGGCCGATCTCGTCCTGGCTCGCCGGCGTCAGTTTTACGGTGAGGTCGCCGTGTGCGAGGCGCTGCGCCGCATCGGTAGCGAGGCGCAATGGTTTGGTCACGACATGTCGGACGATAAAGACCAGTGCAGCGGCGAAACCCAGCAGTGCGAGTACACCAATCGCCAGCAGCTTGTTGCGCATGCTGGTGACTTCCTGCGTGACCTCGTCGACGAAGGCGACGCCGGAAATGGTCCAGTTCCAGTCCTTGTTGGTCTGGTAGACAAAGATACGTTCGCGTTCGGGAACGCCCTGCGCGTCCTGCGGCGTCACGTGCAACGTGCCGGCGCCAGTCTTCAGGATTTCATTGATGTATTCACGGCCTTCGACGTCGCGGCGCTCCAGCCCCTTCTGCCCTTCCGTTTCAGGATGCACGAGGAAGGTGCCGAACGTATCGCCCGGCTTCGAGTCCATCACAAAGAAATAACCGGTTTCGCCGACCTTGAGCGACTTGATCCGCGCTTTCAGCGCCGCCACCTCGGACGAAATGTCGATGCCGACATACAGGATGCCCAGCACCTGGCCGCTCGCGTCCTTGATCGGCACATATTCGGTCACGTGCGGCTTGCCGAACAGGACAGCCATGCCGCGGAAGGTTTCGCCCTGCATCAGTTTGGCGTAGGCCGGATGCTTGTTGCCCAGGTTGGTACCGACCGCGCGCTTGCCGTCGGCCTTCTTTACCGAAGTCGCAACGCGGATGAAACTACATCGGCGACTACCGCTGGTACCTGGCGGCCTGCGCGCTTGCGCTGTACTTCCGCACGTCGGTGGTCTACCGGCCGCTCGACCGCGACCGCCAGATGCCGCTAATGCTGGGTTTCGTGCTGATCGGATTCTTCGTCTGGCTTGCCGAGAATATTGCTACCTTTTGGGGCGTCTGGCGCTACCCGAACCAGCTTGGCGCGTGGTCGCTTGTCCACGTCAGCAAGTGGAGCTCGTGGTCGCTGATGGTCATCATGACGTTCACGATCGTCGCCAACCTCAAGCACGTCAAATCGAAAATCCACCTGGCCGAGCGGGGCTGGCAAAATGGCCGATGGAGCCGCGGCTCGCCGGGTGGTAGCGCCGACTAGACGCGCAAATTGCGTGATGATGGGCGGGAACGCCGTGCCACTTGTGTCATCCGGTCGCGCTGCCCGGACGTTTGACCAAGCCAAACTCCCCTGTGTTACCGTGCCGATAGTTTAGGATTCAACCTTTTGCCCTGTTAGTCATTTTTTACGCAACGGAGAAACGCATTGAAAAACGCTACCCTTGTACTGTTGGGCCTGGCCGCGGCCACCGCCCAGGCTGCCGATAGCCCCAAGTTCGACCCGCAGCGCCTGTCGCACGATGTAAAGGTATTGTCCTCGGATGAATTCGAAGGACGCGGCCCGAATACCGCCGGCGAGACCAAGACCGTCAACTACCTGATCGAACAGTTCAAGGCCGCGGGCCTGAAGCCGGGCGGCGACCTGGCCAACGGCAAGCGCAGCTGGACGCAGGACGTGCCGCTGGGCCGTTTCGAGATCAAGGGATCGGTGACGTTGACCCTGAACGACGGCAAGAAAGCGCAGACGCTCAAGCAGGGCGACGACATGGCGGTGCGCGCGGCGATGAACGGCGAGAAGAAGGTCAGTTTCAAGCATGCGCCGATGGTATTCGTCGGCTACGGCGTGACCGCGCCGGAACGCAAGTGGGACGACTTCAAGGGCCAGGACTTGAAGGGCAAGCTGGCGATCGTGCTGATCAATGATCCCGACTTCGAAACCGGCAACGGCGATTTCGGCGGCAAGGCGATGACCTACTACGGCCGCTGGACCTACAAATACGAGGAAATGGCGCGCCGTGGCGCACTCGGCACAATCATCGTGCACGAAACCGCGCCGGCATCGTATGGCTGGCCAACGGTGAAGAACTCGAACACCAATGTCATGTACGACATCGTCCGCAAGGAACCACGCAAGGCGCACGCGCCGATGGAAGCCTGGATCCAGCGCGACCTGGTGGCGGATATGTTCAAGCGCTCCGGCCTCGACTTCGAAGCGGCGAAGAAGCAGGCGCAATCGCGCGACTTCAAGCCGGTCGAGCTGAAGGGCTTGACGCTGTCGGCCAACTACGCGGTCGCTGCGCAGGTCATCAAGTCGAAGAACGTTGCCGCCGTGCGCGAAGGCAGCAAGTATCCGAAGCAGTACGTGATGTACAGCGGCCACTGGGACCACCTCGGCATCGGCCTGCCGGATGCCAAGGGCGACAAGATCTATAACGGCGCCGTCGACAACGCGACAGGCATTGCCGCCATGCTGGAACTGGCGCGCGTGTATGCAAAGCAGCCGGCGCCCCAGCGCAGCATTGTCTTCCTGGCAGTGACGGCTGAAGAAAAGGGCCTGCTCGGTTCGGAATACTATGCGTCCAACCCGCTGTATCCGCTGGCGAATACGGTTGGCGTGATCAACATGGACGCGCTCAGCCCTTACGGCCCGGCCCGCAACTTCAACATTTCGGGCAGCGCCAAGCTCGACCTGATCGACCAGCTGGTCGCCAAGGCGAAGCAGTGGGACATCGCCTACTCGCCTGATCCGAAGCCGGAAGCGGGCCACTTCTTCCGTTCCGACCACTTCCCGTTCGCCAAGCGCGGCGTACCGGCCATCTCCTTTGGTTCGGGACATGACTGGATCGACGGTGGTGTGAAGGCGGGCGAAGCGGCGGAAGAAGCCTACGTCAAGGACGCTTACCACCAGCCTGCGGACGAATTCAATCCGAAGTGGACCTTTACCGGCATGGCGCGCGATCTGGAAGTGCTGTACGCGGTGGGCGCGGATCTCGCCAATTCGACCGCCTGGCCGAACTGGTCGGCGGACTCCGAGTTCCGCGCGGCGCGCGATAAAACGGCGGCGCAGCGTAAATAATCGCGGCACCAACAGAAGCGCCACCGATCAGGTGGCGTTTCTTTTTAACTCATCAGTTCCGACAATTCGGCGGCGATCGTCTGCGCCAGGTGATGGATGTGGTAACCGTCGACGAAACCGTGATGCGCCTGAACCGAGAAGGGCAACTGCAGGCGGCCGTTGGCGCCATTCCTGAACTTCCCCCAGGCCAGCGAAGGAATATCCGGCGAGCCCACTGACGCCATCGGGTGCTGGATCGAGGTGAAGTCCAGCCACGGGATGCAGGTGACGAAGACCTGGTTCTTGCACTCGCGCGGCGACATCCCCTGGTAGGTATCGTTCAGCCCGGCCATGCTGCTCGCTTCCTCGCGCGCCACCAGGCTGCGGGCGACGAATTCACGCAGCTCGTCCGACCAGGCGAACTGGGCGAAGTTCAAGTCGTGGTGCTGGTTGACCACGGTGTAGGACGGCGTAAGGCGGTCGATGCAGATCACCTCGCCCTCGAAAATGCGGTAGCGGAAGTTCTCCACTTTCAAGATGCTCCGCAGCACAGCGCACAGCAGCACGTGAAATGGCGGCAAGCCCTGCGCCTTGCACCAGGGCCGGAAATCCGGCAAGTCCATCGTGAAACTCAGGTTCACGGCCGGGCTGTCCATCCGGTTGAAAAGCTCAAAGCGATCGCGCCGGCGTTCGAAGTTCTGCATCATTGGACTAGAAGAGGCGGCGAAGTATCTTCGTTGAAGTTGGTCTGCGCTTGAACGTTAACCGTGGCAAGTGCTGCGGTGAACCTTTTCGGGAAAGTCGCCTTTAAGCGCAAGAGATTTTCGATTGCCCATTTTCTTATCTCCGCAAGTACCCCAGTATCGACATCGATATCGCCGTCACGGTAGACTGCAATGCGACACGAACGTTTTGCATCTAGTCGCTCCCATTTTAGTTCGCCAATTCCAAATTCGGCTTGGATGCCATCCCTCTGACTATATAGCAGGTCGAATAAGGCTTCATTCTTAATCTTATCACCGCAGTCGATGTAGACTTCCGCTCGCACGCGGCCGCCTTGCGCGAAGCTGGTTGAATACCTGTAGATTTTTGAGTTTTCCGATGAAAAATCGTACCAGTTCTGCGGCTGTCCCGCCTTAGCATTTGTAAACTTGTGGACTGTGCGAAGTTCGTCGATCAGTCCTTGAAAGTAGGTTCGGTATTTCTGGCCCGTGTCACTGTCACCCTTGACGCCATCGGTGACGCTGACTTGTGCTTCGGATGGAGCACATATGGTATTAAACACATACGCTGGCTTGGAGTCATCGATGCGGATGACGGAGACCTCAATGGCGAACAGTTGTAAGCCCGCTTTGAGGTTTTGATTTAGGAAGTCGATCGCAGATTTGTGCTCCGCTCGAATCGCTTCTGCGATCCATACCACTACACCCGCGCCTAACACGGATGAATAAGTGATGATCTGGCCTAAGTGCTTATGGTCGGTTTTTCCAAACTGATTTTCTATGACGACGAGCCTGCCGGTAGAAAGGTCCCGTGCAACGATGTCGGCCGAAAAATCGCCAGCATTTCCCTCCACCGTTTCCAGATCGAGGTCCATTCCAAGCTTTTCCGAAATGACGCTCAAATTCTGTGCTAACCAAGGCGTGAAATGCGTGGCTTCCCCGGTCCAAATCTCGCGAAGCGCAACAAGTTGTATCTTTCCAAACTCCATTGTATTTCTCCGTTATCGTATTTGCGACGGGTACCTTCGCGGGCCTGTAGTATATGCGTGGCGCCACCACTCAACGAAGAATAAGTTGCATAGGGACTTTCCGAACCAGGGAGTGAAGAACGTTGGCGATGGGTACCCTCAACCGCTAGCACCACAGATTCGCACAATAGTAGAGACTAGGATGAAACCAAACGACATGCGCATTGCCCTCCTTATCGATTGCGATAATGTGAGCCACATTGCGATTGAAGGAGTGCTATCTGAACTTGCTAAACATGGTACGGTCAACGTACGGCACGCGCATGGCGACTGGAAAAGCAGTCACCTAAGCGGTTGGATCGAGAAACTGCACCCCAATGCAGTCCGACCGATCCAGCAGTTTGCCTACACGACCGGAAAGAACGCAACCGACTCAGCGATGATCATTGATGCAATGGATCTGCTCTACAGCCAAAACATCGATGCATTTGCTCTGATGACGAGTGACAGCGACTTTACCCCCCTCGTTATGCGCATTCTCGAAAGCGGTATGCCCGTCTATGGTTTCGGAGAAAAAAAGACGCCGTCACCCTTCGTGCACGCGTGCTCCCAGTTTATTTTTATCGAAAACTTGATCACCAAACCTGAGGCATTACCGGAAAAGTCGGGTGGGTTATCCAAGTTGGATCTCACGCAAGACGCCGATCTTATCCAACTCCTGCGAAACGCTGCCGACCAGACGTCCGATATTGACGGTTGGTCGCACCTCAGTAAGGTCGGTCATTACATCTCAAACACAAGTTCGTTTTCTCCAATAAACTACGGATATCGAAAAATAAGCGAAGTTCTACGCGCAAGTAAGCTATTCGATATTGAGATGCGTCATGACAATACGGCAATGTTCGTCAGACCAAAAGGCAACAGCTGGCCCAACGGTGGCGGGTAAATTCAAGTAGCCAAGTGCGGGCCGCGCTGAGCTTGAAGGGGGAAGTCGTGCAGCGAATGTTAATCGTTCTGGGAATGGTGATGGTGGCGGCAGGCCTGGCGTGGCCGTGGCTGCGCAGGTTGCCGCTGGGGCGCTTGCCCGGCGATATACATGTCGTCAGGGAGGGCTTCAGTTTCCACTTCCCGATCGTCACCTGCCTCATCATTTCCGTGGTGGTGAGCCTGCTGATTTGGTTCTTCAGGCGTTGAGCCGGGCAGGCTGGTCAGCTTGGCGGGGCTATCGACGCCAGTTACTTCGGCTCCGTACAGCCTGGCGATCTGGATTGCAAAGGTACCGACGCCGCCCCCGGCGCCATTGATCAGGACTTTGTCGCCCTGGCGGATGCCTCCGGCATCGCGCAGGCCCTGAATCGCCAGCATTGCCGCCTGGGGTATCGACGCTGCCTGGACGAATGTCATGCCCGGCGGTTTTAACGCCAGTGCCGCCGGACGCGCGCAAACATACTCGGCGAAACCGCCCCATCGCCCGCTCAAATCGCCGAACACCTCATCGCCCGCGCGAAATTGCGTCACGTTCTTGCCGACCGCCTCGATCCGCCCTGCGACGTCGGAACCCAGTATCGTATTGCGGGGGCGGAAGAAGCCGAACAGGAGGCGGTCGATGAATGCGGAACCCTGGAGCAGGCCCCAATCCCAGTCGTTGACCGAGACGGCGTGGACGCGGACAAGGACCTCGTCGTCTTTGGGGACGGGCTTTGCCACCTCGCGCAATTCGAGCACATCCGGTGACCCGTACTTCTCACTGACGATCGCCTTCATGGGCATTCCTTTATACGTTCTGGAAACTTCAACATCGGAAACGCAACCATGTCTGCCGCGCCGCTTGCGCGGTCGGCAAGCTCATACGCATATCCAATCAGGGGCGGGCAGGAATGTTCAGGCCGCGCTCGACGGCTGGGCGTGCGACGAACGCGGCCAGCACCCGTTGCACGTTGGGGAAATTGTCAATGCCAACCAGGTCGCCCGCGCCATAGAACCCGACCAGGTTGCGAACCCACGGGAATGTGGCGATGTCGGCGATGGTGTACTGGTCTCCCATCATCCACTGGCGTCCTTCCAGATGGCGCTCCAGCACGCCCAGCAGCCGCACCGATTCGGCCACGTAGCGGTCGCGCGGGCGCTTGTCCTCGTAGTCCTTGCCGGCGAATTTGTGGAAGAAGCCCAGCTGGCCGAACATCGGGCCGATGCCGCCCATCTGGAACATCAGCCACTGGATGGCCTGGTAGCGCGCGCTTGCATCTTGTGGCAGCAGCATGCCGCTCTTGTCGGCGAGATAGATCAGGATGGCGCCGGACTCGAACAATGCCAGCGGTTCGCCGCCGGGACCGTTGGGATCGATGATGGCGGGAATCTTGTTGTTCGGGTTTAGCGAAATGAATTCCGGCGACAGCTGGTCATTGCTGTCGAAGTTCACCAGGTGCGGCTCATAGGGGAGGCCGGTTTCTTCCAGCATGATCGACACCTTGACCCCGTTCGACGTGGGCAGTGAATACAACTGGATGCGGTCCGGGAAACTGGCAGGCCATTTGGCATGGATGGGGAAATCGGCGATTCCGGTCATGATCAGTCCTCCTGTGAGCAAATGATCATGATTATCGTTGAATCGCGCATCGAGCGCATTGAATTGCGCCTGACCGCCTGAGTGTATCCCAGGGCTGGTCCCGTCGAATGCGGGACCAGCCCCCTGCCGCCTGGCCGGCATGGCCGTCACACTCAAACAATCCAGAGGCCTTCGCTTCCATACTGGACGCCGATGATCTCGGCATTGGCCGTCAGCGCGGCGGCCAGCTCAGCACGCGTATGCGTTGTCAGATAGGCTGTCCAATTCTGCAAATTTGCGGCATCGGGACCATGGTCGCTTGCATTCTGGTACATCAAGCTGACAAACGCCGCATCGTCGAGCGCCCCGTAGCGCGCTGCGAACTCATTGGAATTCACAAATACGGCAGCCAAATCGACCTTATTGAGCGACTGATCGAGCCAGAAAACAAAACCGGCCAAATCGCCCGAGCGTCCCAGCACGGTTTGATACAGCATGCCGACCTGCTGTAACGCAGCTTGGGATGACTGGGTGAAACCGAGATCGATGCCGACGTCGCTGAACTGCCCCTTCTCGATTTGCTGGATGACGTCCACATCTCCGCCAGCCCTGGCTTCTGCCAACTTGATTTCGCCGTTGGGCGAAAGCAGGAACTTATATTCTGCAAGCTTTGCCCCGAACACGGCGGTGTCGATGCCATCACCCCCGACCAGCGTATCGTTGCCAGCCCCGCCGTGCAGGACGTCGTCGCCACTGTCGGCGATCCATCCGCGGTCCACCATCAGATTGTCGCTGCCGAGCGCCACACCAAGCGTGCTGCTCCGGGCGGCGTGATGTTCACTGCTCAATGCGAGCTCCCGCAAAATATCAGCGCGGGAGATCGCATTGCTGTCCAGCTTGTTGACCCATTCGCCCAGCTGGCTGGCGGGCGCCGCATGCCCCAGGGTGTTCTGGTAAAGTTGCTGCACCAGGTCCTGGTTCGACAGTTTGCCCATCCCGTTCACCCACTCCGACGTCCGCATGAAGGATTGGACGAACTGGTCGGTCGGCGCGGCGGTCCCGGCCCAATAATTCAGTCCAGCCAGGTCGGGTGCGCGGTGGAAGGCGGCGTGATAGAGCAGGGACAAGCTTTTCAATGTCGACTGATCCGCCGAAACAAAGCCCAGTTCGGCAAGCGCCGTATTCATCTCGCCGGCGGTCAGGGTTTCATGCGCGCCGGCGTTGACCAGCACGGTGTTGTGCCGCCCGACGACCTGGCCCGCGCTGGTCAGGTAGAAATCCCACTGGCCGATGTCGCTGCGCCCGCCTTGCAACAGATCGTCGCCGCTACCGCCGAGCAAGCTGTCGTTGCCGATGCCGCCGAACACGATATCGTCGTCGGCGCCGCCGTCGAGGACATCGTTGCCGCCGGCGCTGCCAATCACGTCATCGCCCGCGCCGCCATGCAGGACATCGTCGCCGGCGCCGAGCACGATGGTCTGTGCCGAACTGTCGCCCCAGACATGCTGCGATCCCGCGCCACCGGTGACCTTCACCGCTCCGATGATGGCGGCGAATTCAACGTTCTGCAGTTGTAATGCCGAGCCGGCCGGCAACGCGCGCGCGTCGATCACCAGCGCGGTCATCGGCGTTCCCACGGCGGCCTCATTGCCGATGATTACCAGCGGTGCGCCACTCGCCGCCGCGCCGGTCGCGGCGCTCGGAACGATTGTCTGCACCAGCAAGGGCGTCGTCGCCGGCAAATCGGCCAGGAAACCGGTGCCGCCGCCTGCCAGTGCGAGTTGATCGCTGGATCCGGCGACGGTATGGGCCTGGATCTCCCGGATCAGGTCAGTCAGCGCATTGCCTGCAGGTTTCGGTGCGGCCGCGCCCGACACCACCAGGCCGTAGCCAACCGGTACTTGCACACTGAGAACGCTGGTCCCGCCGCTCGACACGAGGGGGATGTCGGCCACCGAATTATTGCCGACGGCCTCAACGCGGTTCGCCGTGATCACCGGAATCAGGATGGTCTGCGATACCGAGCCGTCGGCATTGGTCGTGGTGGCTTTGCTCACGCCGACGCCATCGATCGTGGTGGACGCCGGCGGCGTCGGCGGTGTGGTCGGCGGGGTAACGGGCGGGACATTGACGGCCAGGCTGAAACTGGTCTGTGCAATGGCGCCGCCGAAGCCATCGGACACGGTGAAGGCAAAGCTGGTGCTGCCTGCCGTCGCGGCGCTTGCGTAGCTCAGCTTGCCGGCGTCGATGTCGGCTTGCGTGAAGGTGGCCGCCACGGACAGCGGCGTGCCGTTTAATGCCAAGCTGCCTGCGGCCGGCAGCTCCGCCACGGTATACACGCGCTGCGTGGCCGGATTGTCCTGGTCGGTCACGCTCAGCATGGCGGACGTGATGACCCTGGAGGCGCCGGTGTTCAATGCGATGCCGGTATTGACGGCCAGGACCGGCGCGTCGTTGACGTCCAGGAGATTGACCGTGAATACCGTGTCGGTGGTGTTGCCGCTTGCGTCGGTGGCGCGCACCGTGACCTGATGGCCGGGCGCCGTTTCGACGTCGAGCAGGCTGCCGTTCGCCACGGTGATCGCAGCGCTGTCGGCATCGATCGCGAAGCGCCCGCCGGCATCATCCTGCAGTGTGTAAGTCAGCGCAGTCTGGTCGGTGCCAGGCGCGGTGCCGACCGCGGCGCCAATGGCCGCATTTTCCGCAACGCTGAACGTCGCGGTGGGCAGTGCCGGCGCCGCGGTGTCGATGACGATGTTTTTGTTGGCGCCCAGCGAGCCGGCGGCGCCTGGGGTGGACAGTACCAGCGAAACGGCCTGTCCGCCGCCGCCGGTCTCGGTGATGGTGGCGCCGTTCAAGACCAGCGCATTGGCCGAGCTGTAGTCGAGGTCGGCGCTGTTCTGGCCGGCGCCCACGGTGTAGCTGAAGCTCAGCGTGCTGCTGCCCGAGCCGCCGGTGTAGGTGGCCGTGCCGCCGCTGTCGAGCGACAGCGTCGGCATGCCGCCACTGGTATCAACTGTGACCGCACTGCTGAAGCCGAGCGCGATGGTGACAGTCTGGCCGCTGCCGTAAGCGCCATCGGCGGTGGTGGCGCTGACGCCGGTGATGCTGGCCACCGAACCGTCCACGTCGACCGCCGCCGTGCTGCCGACACTGTTCAGGGTGAGCGTTGCGTTGTTGCCGGCCGCATCCTGCAGGAGGCCGCCATTGCTCGACAGCGCGCCGATCGTGACGCCGTTGGCGTCGGCGTCGCCGTTTTGCACGACGTAGCGGAACACCAGCGCGCTGCTGCCGGAACCGGACTGATAGTCGGCGTAGCGCGTGGTGGCGCCGACCACCAGCGCGATGCGCGGCGTGCCGCCGGAGGTATCGACCGACACCGCTTCGGAGAAGTTGACCGTGAAGTCGAGCGCGCCGCCGGTGTAATAAGTACCGTTGGCCGGCACCGCGACCGAGTCGATGGCGGGCGCGCTGCCATCGACGCTGATGTTGAGCACGCCGGAGGCGGCCGAGGTATTGCCGGCCGTGTCGCTGGCCACCGCCGTGATCGCGTGGCTGCCCTCGCTCAGCGCGCCGGTGGTGAAGTTCCAGCCGCCGGCGCCGGCCGCCGCCGTGCCGAGCAGCGTGACACCGTCGAAGATGCTGACGGTACTGCCGTTGTCAGCGCTGCCGCTGAGCGATGGCGTGGTATCGCTGGTGACGCCGTCGTTGTTCGACCAGCCGCTGTCGCTGGCGCTGGCGAGCGCGGGGGTGCCCGGCGTGGCCGGCGCGCTGGTATCGACCGCGTAGGCGCGGCTCAGGGCGGGACCTTCGTTGCCGGCCGCGTCCCGGACCTTGAGCATCAACGTACCGCTCGCAGGCAGCGTAACCCCGGTCCATGCCAGCGTGGTACCCGTCACCTGGCTGGTGATGTCGGTCCACGTGCTGCCGCCGTCGAGCGAGCCGAAGACGGTGTCGCCGCCGCCCGGCGCGCCACTGAGGGTGGCGCCGATGGTCTGGGCGGCGGTGCTGGTAATGAAGTCGCTGGCGCTGGCGCCTGTATCGGCCGACAGCGCCAGGTTGCTGAAAGTGATCGTCGGCGCAGTGGTGTCGAAGATGTACGCTTGCGACAACACGGCGCCGTCATTGCCGGCGGTGTCGCCGACCTTGACCTGCAGCGTATTGCTGGCAGCCAGGGTGACGCCGCCGAGCGACCAGGCGCTGGAGCCGACCGTGCCGCTGGCAGCGGTCCAGCTGGCGCCATTGTTGAGTGAAACGTACACCGTCTCGCCGCTGGCAAGGTTGGCCGACAAGGTGCCGCTGATGGTTTGCGCCGCCGTGTTGGTAACCAGGTCGGTGCCGGAGCTGCCGCTGTCGTTGGACAGGGCGGCCGAGGCGACGCCGGTGGCAGGGGCCGTGGTGTCGAGCGTGTAGGCCTGGCTCAGCGGTGAACTCTCGTTGCCGGCGGCGTCGGCGAGCTTGAGCATCAGGGTGCCGCTGCCGGTCAGCGTGACGCCGTTCCACGTCAGCGTGGTACCCGAGACCTTGCTGGTGATGTCGGTCCAGCTGGCGCCGCCGTCGAGCGAGCCGAGCACCCTGTCGCCGGCGGCCGCGGCGCCGCTGAGGGTGGCGCCGATGGTCTGGGCAGTGGTCCTGGTGATGAAGTCGCTGGTGCTGGCGCCGGTATCGGCCGACAGCGCCGGGTTGCTGAAGGTGACCGTCGGCGCAGTCGTGTCGAGCGCATAGGTATGCGTGAAGGCGGTGCTGGAGGCGTCGCTGTTGGCCACCCGCGCCACGAAGGTATTGCTGCCGCTCAGCGTGGTGGTGGTGCTCCACGCAGTCGAGCCGACCGTATAGGTGCCGGCATTGCTCCACGTGCTGCCATTGTCATAGGAAACCTCGACGCGCTCGCCGCTGCCCAGGTTGGCCGACAAGGTGCCGCTGATGGTCTGGGCGGCGATGCTGGTGACGAAGTCGCTGGCGCCGGTGCCGGTGTCGGCCGACAGGGTGGCGCTATTGACCGTGGCGGCCGGCCCCAGCAGGCGGACGTCGGTGATGTTGAAATTCTGGAACGTCGCATAGTCGATCGAGGTGATCGTCACGCTGCGCATGTCGTTCAACGCGGTGTCGAAACTGGATTTCGTCGTGATGACGCCGGTGTTGTTGATGCCGGCCTGGGTAAAGCCGGAGCTGGTGCCGTTGGCCCAGGTGATGGCGAAGGAGATCGCGCCGACATAGGATTGCACACCGAACGACGCGATGTCGAAGGAGTAGCCGGCCTCGACGCTGACGGTGAACCGGACGCCGCTGCTGCCGTCGGCGGCGTAAGGGTAAAGGCCATCGTCCGGCAGGCCGTTGTTGAAGATGTACATCTCCGGCCCGCTGAACGAAATGGTCTTCGTCGACACGGTTTTGGTGATGCTTGTCACGGGGCTGAAGTCGTCGCCGTCGCTGGCGTAGACGAAAGGAACCACCAACAAAGCGCCATCGTACTGGGTCAGGGCAAGCGCACCGGCATCGATGGCGCCGGTTTGCGATTCCAGCGTCCAGTCGCCGCCGAGGCGGGCCGCGCCGGTCAGGTCGGTCGAGGCGGCAAGGTCGGCGCCGGTGGCCTTCGCAATCCCGGCCAGCAAGCCAGTACTATCGCCGGCAGCGACCCCGCAGCCATACAGCAGGAGGTCGCCGTCACCCGTCAGCGCTGCGCCCAGTTGCGCCAATTGGGCTTGCGTGGCGGGCGACGCCAGCGCGGCCTCGGTCAGCTGGGTGGTGCCCAGCTTGACCAGCCCTTGCGCGCCGTGCGACAGGATGTGAATCGCGTCCAGATCGTGCTGGCCGGAGGCCCACTGGGCGATCTGCGCCAGGCCATCGCCGCTGCCGTCGAACTCCACGATGCCGATGCCGTCGGCCACGCCCGCTTCCAGGCTCTTGTAGTTGGCCAGCGAGGTATCGACGAGCACCACTTCCATCCGGCCATCCGGCCCGGTCGGGGCGGCCGTGCGCACCGTCAGCACCGCCGGCACAGCGCTGGCGGGTGCCTGGACGGCACCGCCGGCGTCATTCCCGTTCTTGCCGGGTGCAGGCGATTGAGTGTAGTTGTAAGAGTGATTCTGACGCACGGTAGACCTCTGATGGTTGGACGTTTGTGACCTGAGAAGGGAATGTGCGCTCGCGTACGGAAGGGCGGCGCTCACGCAGCGCCAACAGGGCAATTGTTACGGCAGCCTGTTCAATAAGCAGTCATCATGCCTTGCCTGGCCAGCCGCGGACCCAAAAATTGAAACTCTAGCAAGCTGGAAATTGGGTGGCGTTGCGCTGCTGCAACGTAACAGGAGAAGGGGGCGCCTCGGCGTCGCGGCAGTAAATACGCGCGTTCGTAAGACCTCAGCGAAGTACAGCCTGGGAAGCTTGTATTGGGCCGGGCGGGGCGAAATTGCGCGCGATTATCAGCAGGCGCGCTGTGGTATCGCAAGCCGGCCGAGCAGGGCAATATCTGGCCAGTGAGCGGCTGGCCTATAGGTATCAAAGCGGATGCGGCGTCCCCGTCGATTTGCAGCAGGCGGCCAAATGGTCGCCTGTGGCGGGCGCGCAAAAAACCGCAGCGGGAGTAAAGCGGCAGTAGCGAGTGAAATCGCAGGCCCGGTGGCGGCCCGCTAACTCGCATCTACTTCTTGAGTGCCCTGTTCAGGTTGTTGCGCAACTTGAGCACGGCGTCGCGTGTTTCAGCGAACTCGTCAAGGCTCAACCCGGACGCCTCGGACAAGGCATCGCTGTTGGTTTTTTCGCGCAGGGCCCGGCCTTCCGCGGTCAGGCCGACCAAGACCTGGCGCTCGTCCGCGCTGTCGCGCTGGCGGGTGACATATCCCATTGCCTCCAGTTTTTTCAGGATGGGCGTAAGCGTGTTCGATTCCAGGAACAGCTTTTCGCCCAGCCCGCCCACCGTCTGGTTGCCTTCTTCGTACAGTGCGATCATCGTGATGTACTGGGTGTACGTCAATCCCACCGCATCGAGGATGGGCTTATACGCCTTGCCAAAGCTAAGGTTGGCCGAATAGATGGCGAAGCACAAGAAATCGGTCAGCTTCAGGTCTTTGGCCTTGGGGATTTTATTTGCTTTGCTCATGGTTGATGGTCCGCCTGGTTCAGAATAATGCATACTTTACCACGCGGATCCGATTAAATCGGATAAGTCGCAATGGACTTTGCCTGCACAAGGTGCGCGCGAACGCGCACCTTATCGCGGGCTATTACGCGGTCGTGACGTTCACGGTCACGTCGATATTTCCACGCGTGGCTTTGGAGTAGGGACAGATGGCGTCCGCGGCATGGGCGATCTCGGTGGCCAGGGCGTGGTCGAGGCCAGGTACCACCAGGTTGATGCGGCCCTGGATGTAATAGTCGGCGCCGCCCATGCCCAGATCCACTTCCACCTCCACCGCCGTATCCGCAGGCAGGGTGACCTGTTTTTCCGCGGCCACGATGCCGACGGCGGCAATATAGCAGGCGGACCAGGCCCCTGCGAATAGTTGTTCCGCGGTCGGGTGCGGCGCGACGGTGTCGAACGCATATGCGGGTGCGCGAGGGTTGCCCGGCGCGCTCAGCGCCATGGTGACAGTACCGTCGTGTTTGCCGGCGAGCACGCGGGCGTCAGGGGATGTGGTGTGGGTTTTGCCGGTCAGCAGAACTTTTTGAATGTTGCTCATGATGGATTCCTTGGTAAAATAAATCTAGCGCGAAAGATTTTATCGCATGCGATGTATGTGGGCCGCCGCGGAATTACGCGGTGACGACATTCAGCACCACATCGATATTGCCGTGCGTGGCTTTCGAGTACGGGCAGATGGCGTCGGCCGCATGCGCGATCGCGGTGGCCAGCGCGTGGTCGAGGCCTGGCACGACGAGGCTGAGACGGGCCTGAAGGAAGTATGCGCTTCCACCCACGCCCAAGTCTACTTCGATATCCACGGCGGTATTTGCCGGCAGCGTCACGTTCTTTTCCTTGGCCACGAGGCCGACGGCGGCTATGTAGCAGGCCGACCAGGCGCCGGCGAACAGCTGCTCGGCGGTCGGGTGCGGCGCGACGGCTTCGAATGCATAGGCGGGCGCGGCGGGAATGCGCGGCGCGGACAGGCTGATGTTCAGGTTGCCTTCGTGGTTGCCGGCGATGACGCGGCCGTCGGCGGAAGTGGTGCGGGATTTGCCGGTCAGCAGGACTTTTTGAATTTTGCTCATGATCAACTCCGTATGTGTCGTTGGATGTATCGTGCGCGACTGAATCGCAACCGATGAACGTAGTATAGCCACGCCAGAGCGAATGTCAAACGCTTTCGATGAAATCGTACGCGATTTATTATGAGAGGTGAGGCACCACGATAAGCCGGGGCGTACCCACCCACAGCCCTGCCATATTCCAAGATGAACCGCAATAACGTCGACGTGGAAATCAAGCTGCTCTAAGCGGCGCCCCACGGACTGGATCGAACGGCCACATGGTGTCGATACGGCTGTGGTTACGAGGTCCGGCCCGGCATTGAATGGTCGAATTGAGTGCTGATTGCGATGCAGTTCTTCGTCTGGTGCTTTTGCCATCCGATATAGACTGCGTCGAGGAAAACTTTGAAGGCTTATATGAATTCTTTGACAGTCAGTAACTCAGGCACTGCCTGGATCCAGGACATGCATGCCCAGGGAAAGCCGACAGCGGGCGGGTGGCGCGACAGCCCAAATGCTGACTACTATGCCTCGCTCGATGGGAATAGTCCCGCCGCAAAGCCTGCGGTCGAACTGCCTGGTTCGCTTGCTGAATTGTTGAAGTTGCAGCAAAAAGCTGCGGAAGAGAAAAACGACGACCTGGCAGATCGGATCCAGGACGAAATGGCGAAAGTCGCGTCCAGCCATGGAATGGCTTCAAGCGGCAATATCATCAATGTGAAAGCGTGACAAGCGCCTGAAGTTAGGCACTTCAAATCCGGCAATTCTGCGCGCGACGGCAGCAGCGCCATCTTCCGCTGCGTCGGTCACTCACGACCACGGATTCCTCACAGCACTGCGGCGGCGCCGCCGCATACCTCTCCCGTACGGCCTGATCAGCACCAGGGGCCCGCCCCGCAAGGGGGGGCACCAGCACTATTTGTTAAGCTCGGTCAGCGAGCCGCCGATCGCCTTGCACTCGGTCGGGGTCTTGACCACGACGCCTTGGCCCCGTAGCAGCACGTTGGCTTTTCTTTCTCGGCAGCGTGCGCGGTGACTGACATGCCGAGGCTCGCCAGGGCGAGCAGGGACGCTTTGCCTGCCAACGCCTTTACTCCTGTTTGACAACCAGCGGTTTGCCTTTTTCGACAAGATAGGTGGCCAATTCCGAAGCCTTCACGCTGCCGGGGTTGTGCGCCGAGTGGTACGTGCCCGCCGGGATAAACAAGGCCTGGCCGGCCTTCAGCGTGACCGGCGGCTGGCTGCCGAACTTGTACTCAAGCGTGCCTTCCAGAACGTAAGCGATCTCTACACCGGGATGGTTGTGCATCGGGAACGCTGCCCCAGGCGCAAAATCGACACGCACCTGGATAGCCTCGCGTTTGGCGTCCAGATCATTGCGCAATACGTCGCTGCGCGAGATCCCACCGTTCGCGGCCGGCGCTGCCGGCGCCTGTGTCTGGGCGTGACTTACACCGATTCCGCTGCCAGCGAGCAGCAATGCTGCGGTCATGATTCGAACTGTTTTCATACGAACTCCTCTTTAGGTTTCAATTAATGGATCTCGATCGAGTGATCGCCGTCTCAAAACCATCATAGGAGCCGAGTGTGTCTGCGGTGTACCAATGGAATGGCGTTGTGCAAGGTTATGTATCTGAAGGCCTTCGTACACATTGCGATACAAAAATTTACTGCCGGCCGTCAGAAAAAGCGGCGCCGCAGGTCGAAATCCACATCGGGTCCGCGCTCAGAATGGCGCACTGGGGCGGTGGCAAGTTGGGTGAGTCGTTAACGCAGTCCCGGGGCATGTATTTGCGACGGCCAGCATTGCAGTTCATACTCGCGCAAGCGACGGGCGGTACGCAGCGCGGCAACGGGTGGTCAGTGGCGGTGCGCCTTGGCGCCAGGCGTTTCGGGGACCGTGAACACGACCGTTTCGCCGGTCACGATCTTGTGGCTTGGGTCGGCCACTTCCAGCAGTACTTTGTGCGGGCCAGGTTTTAACCCAACAAGGATGATGGGATCCTCGCTGGTATGGGCCCAAGTCCCAGGCCAGTCGTCGACTGTCACATGGAGGTGGCCCAGATGCGGCGACACCGCCACCGCGCTCGTGCCGAATACTGGCATGACTCGAACATTCTCAGTCCGGAACTGGATGATAGCCACGCCCCGCGCCAGCGCATCGGCCAGCGGCGCAAAGACAACGAGTTTCGGCGCCGGCTCCGATGCGAGCGGAATGACTGCGGGCGGTCTCCGGGCGTCGGTGCCAGTCTGCGCCCATGAGGCGACGCAGAACACCAGGCTTGCTGTGGCCGTGGCAAGGTGTTTGAAGGCGAGTCGCATATCGTTTCCTTTTGCGTGGCGGTGGGGATCCTGCGCCCGCCGCATCTCTCATGCAGGAACGATAGGGGTGTGCTGAGCGACTGCTCGCCTTTCAAAACCAGTATACGTGCCGGGTATATTGACAGTGTAGCCATGGAAGGGAGTTTTGCAAGCTTATGTATCTGAAGGGGCCGCGTACACAAAGCGATGCATAAATACGTTGCAGACCGCGGGAATATGCGACGACCGCCCGAGGCGTATTGCGGCCCGCTGAGGGGGGCGTTTTTCGTCTCGGCGGTTGCCCAGGGATCGCTTTATTACGGGGCTGGCTGGGTGACGGTGTTCTTCTCGAGGGTAACGGCGGTCTGGGCCAGTACGCGTCCGTTGACCGATGCGCCGGTCTTCACGGCGACCAGCGTCTTGGCCAGCATCACGCCTTCAAAGTGGGCGGTGGTGCCGATCGACACCGCGCCGGCCGACTGCCAGAAGACGTTCTTGGCCAGTGCGCCGCCGGTCAGCGTGACGCGGGTCGCGCTGGCTTGGTGGACGCCCCCGGAGACCTGGAAAATCCAGACGTCGGTCGGACCGCCTGCCAATGTGACATCGGTCGAGATCTTGACATCGATACCCCATTTGTACAGGCCTGGCACCAGCGTCCTGCCACCGATCTCGCCGGAACCGAGTTCGGTAAAGTCAGGCAGGACCCGTCCGGCCGCATCGGTGTAGGCCGCTTCCATGTCACTCACTGCCGAAGTCAGCAAGGTGGCGGCCGTCACGCTGCATGGCAGCGGACCGGCGGCATCGACGGTGTAGAGGATGCCCGCGGCAATCTCGCCACAGGTCAGGCCGATTGCCGCGCCGGTAATTGGGCTGGCGCCGACGTCGCCGGTAATCACTGAGGCGTACACATCGGTGATGCCAGTTTTGCTCAGAAGCGCAAACGTTCCCGCCGAGCCGAGCTTGACCGGTGCCTGAATGCGCGACGACGTGCCCGCGCTTGCGAGTCCCGGCGCCGCTACCAGGGCGCTCAGGATCGTTGCCAAAAGTAAGACTTGCGGCTTGGTCGCGAATCGGTTCATTGTTGTTCCTTTGTAGTTGTTGCGCATCCAGAGCCTGGTTTTTCAGGGCAGAGTGGATTCGCCGGCGCTGGGACCGTTTGCATGCAATAACTTATACAGTTCCAAATGACAATCCCTGTGTGGGTTACCGTATAACTGTTACAACAGTTACAAATGACGCGGTAGCAATGGCCGGGTGCCGCTCCCGGTGGCTGCGCGTACACAATTCGCTGCTGGCACGCCATTGGGGTCTCACGCTGGTCGAAACGGCACGATCTGATGCGCGTTGCAGGTTTCGTGCGCCGGCCGGCCCACGCGCCAACAGAGTCAGCTCGTGGCGATGCGCCCGGCCAGGCTACACGAGGATATGAGCGCTAGTCTCGGAGTGGTGCAGTACCATTCTGGCGTCGATCTGGCCAGCCTACTGAAGCAAGCAGACACGGCAATGTATATTGCGAAGAACTCAGGGCGCAACCGGGTTGAGACTGCTCATTCCGGTGCGCTATTGAATGTTCCGCCTTACCTATAGAGAGGCTTGCAAATTTTGGGCCGCACTCCAATTGGCCAGGCTTAAAGTGGGTATTCGCACGGATCTTGTCACCTGTTCGCATGGCAAAGCCCCCCTGCCACCGATTCGAATCGACCCGTCACCGAATTTCAACTCATCCAGGCCGGACTCGACCGGCGGTATCCGCGCAAGCGGTAAGCAGACGGAGCTTTGGAATGGACCGGAGATAGACCGGACACGCGGACTGCGAATCCCAGAAACGACAACGCCCACTTGCGTGAGTGGGCGTTGCGTGAGGTATGTTCTTGGTGGCCCGGGGCGGAATCGAACCACCGACACAAGGATTTTCAATCACATAGCCGGTGCGCTCATCGTCAATGGTGCCGCTGCGCGGCATTGGATGCCGGTCCTCTTGCTCTGCTTTTCCATCGCGTTAGGTCAAAACCTGCACCACGCGCTATCGCAACTGCGGCCAGTCGGCGTGGCCAGCCAGGATGCGAGTCCGGTCACCACCACTGTGGTTCTGTCGTTCTGGTAATGACGTATGTGTCATTTTGATGTATGCTACGGCTTTTGGCACGAAGCTCGGCAAGGCAGGTTCTCCTTGATCCTCGATCCCGACCACAGTCGGGGTTCTGCGTTGCAGGCTTGCGTTTTTTCCGCAATGTGAAAATCCTGGCATTTCGCTGAATGCAGCGATTGAACCAGGTCAGGAGCACCATGAGCATCGATGCGAACGACCTCATCCTATTTGCTCGCGTCGTCGAAGCGGGCAGCTTTTCGAGCACGACCGCGCGTACCGGCCTGCCGAAGTCGACCATATCGCGAAGAATCGCTCAGCTTGAAGCCAGGCTCGGAGAGCGATTGCTGGTGCGGAATACGCGCCGATTGATCATCTCTGAATTCGGCGAGCGCATCCTCGAACATGCGCGTCGCCTGATGGAAGAAGCCGAGGCGGCCCTGGATTTCGCGCTGCATCGGCAGGACACGCCATGCGGGGTGCTCCGCGTCTCCATGATGCCTGAGTTGGTGGAGATCGGCCTGGGAGACCTCTGCCATGAATTCGCCACGAAATATCCCGAAGTGCGGCTTGATCTCGACCTTTCGCCGCGCCGGGTAGACCTGTTGTCAGAACGTTTCGATATCGCCCTGCGGGGCGCGGTGCAGTTGCCGGACGACAGCATGCTGGTCGCACGCAAGCTCTGCGAATTCCGCCTTGGCTTGTACGCCAGCGCCGATTATCTTGCACGCCACGGCATGCCCCAACATCCAGATGATCTCCATGCGCATGCCTGCCTGCGGCTTGTCGCCAGTAGCGGTGATCCCATTCACTGGCAGCTCTCGCGCGGAGACGAAGACCGATCGGAGCTTATGCCGGGCGGTCACATTGCGACCAATTCGCCACGGCTGCTGCGTGATCTCGTTGCATGCGGCGCCGGGATTGGCGAGCTTCCCGACTACTTCGCGCACGAAATGCTCCAGCAGGGCTTGCTGCGCCATGTCCTGGCGGATTGGCATTCTCCAGTGGCGCCCCTGTGGTGCGTGACGCCAGGAAGGCGGCTCCTGCCGTCGCGAACGACCGCCTTCATCGACATGATCCGGGCGCGGTTGCGGAAGTACCCCGAGCTGAGCATCTGAAGATGCTGCCTGGGGTCTGTGCGGTTCAGCCCTGATGAACGTGCATTCCAGTTACCGCGAATCAGCTTAGTGACCCGGCCATACCCAGATGGTGCTCCTGATCCTGGACCACCTGCCGGTGCACGGCCATGCACTGGGCGCGCTGCGCCATTTCGACGCTTGCAGGCTGGATCGCATATGCGTCTCATTTTTGCAATCAACCTACTCAGAAATCGGTCTTCTGCGCGTCGATGATACTCAATAGAATGTGTTCGTAACAGATGTTCCGAATCTCTTTCGACCCCATGGTGATGTATGAAGACTACTATTGATTTTGTGACCGCCCCGCCCCGGGCGATGGCTCTGATGCTCGTAATGGCCTTCGTGTCCGCGCAATCGCTGGCACAGGCCGCGCCGGAAATGCTGGTAAAGCACGTCAGGCGGGAAGTGCTGGGCATCGCGAAGGACAACAAAGGCGCGGGGCATACCCGTTGGCTGCGGGAAGCCGTGGCTGAATCGATAGTCTGATCCGCCTGCTGCTCGAGAAATACAAGCGCCTTGTCGATACCGCAGGTGCGCAGCAAGCAGCATCGTAATGACCTGGCCAAGCTTCCTTGCTGGGGTGGACTAAAGCAATTCGATAAGGATAGGGATGAAGCCGTGACATCCATATCCTCGCACTACACTTTACCGGCTTGATGATTTTGAAGAATGGGACTCACATGAGCACGATAACAAACACCCTATCCAGCATGGTAATGGCGGCTCCATTGGCTGTCGCAGCACCATCTATGCTTCCACCCGACGCCAGCGCTCTGCCATTTGAAATGCGCGGCAGTGCCAAGGTGGTTTCGATCGGGATGCAATCGCATCTGGACTGGCAATGGCGCGAGCCCGATCGCGTCAAGACAAATGGAAACCTTACTCCGGCCTCGGCGGAATGGTATGGAGCGCATCATTACAATGCCGACCGGAACGGCACTATCGCCAATCTCGGCGTCACGCCCACGATTCGAAGGCTGGACGATGGTCGCGTGGCCTGGTACCTCGAAGATGGAGAAGCCGGCCATCAGCCGTCTGCCGCGTATAAGGCCGGTTGGCACCGGTCCACTGCCTACGGGTACGGCGGCCATACGGGAGCCAGCTACACTACCAGTTCAGGGGTCGACATTGGGTTGTCGCTTCAGCACCATTCAACAGCCGGACACAAGCATCCTGACAAACCAGCGAGTTTAGCCACGATGAACCCGCATAATGGGACATGGACCTGGACGCAAACGGCCTGATTTTGATCCGCTTGGGTTCTCTGGATTCCCATTGCCTTGTCGTCGCAGAAAGAGGCGTTTTCTGTCCTCCCGGCGGCGCTAGCAGGGCACTCAGGATCGTTGCCAAATTGTGGTTCATCCCGTAATTGTTTCACAGGCGTACGCGTTCTTTTACGACAATGGCGGCATCATCCCCTTGCAAGGCTGCCGCGCATATCTGGACACGTACTCGCACGATCAAAGGTGGTTGACGTGCACGTACGCGCCGGTCCAAAATCAGATCAGGGTCAGTGTGACGTCGATATTGCCGCGTGTCGCATTCGAGTACGGGCACACGATATGGGCTGCGGCGATCAGTTTTTCCGCTACGGTGCGATCCAGACCCGGCAGCGAGATTTTTAGTTCGGCTTCAATGGCGAAACCAGTTGCGATCGCGCCGATGCCGACCGTGCCTTCGACCGAAACATCAGCCGGCACTGCGATCTTGTCGCGGTGGCCGACGAACTGCATCGCTCCAATGAAGCACGCCGAGTAGCCGGCAGCAAACAGCTGCTCCGGATTGGTGCCGACCGCGCCGGCGCCGCCCAGTTCTTTGGGTTTGGTCAGTTTGACGTCCAGCACGTTGTCGGAGGAGATGGCGCGGCCATCGCGGCCACCGGTGGCTTTAGCGTTTGCGCGGTACAAAATTTTTGGGATAGACATATTATTCTCCTTCACATGTATGAATGCGGTCGTATTCATGGATGCGTTGTTAATCGGATTTGCAGGAGTACTCCCGCCCGCAATACCCTACAGCGGCGGACGGGACTAAGCGGTATCAGCCACTGGTTTTCAGTGAACCTCGGGGTTGCGCCATGTTCCGGCGCTGCCCGGCGCGGCGACAGCGACTTGTGCCAATATCGCGCCATGGCGCGACTGCGCCTGACGCGCCGTTAGTCGCCGCCAGTTCGCAAATGTCCTATTTCTTGTCCGGCTGATTTACTTTGCCCGTGTACTTGTCAAGATGAATCTCCACATCGGCTTTTTTCTGCAGCCCAAGCTCCATCAGCTTCTTGATATTCCGCTGTGCCGCTGGACGCTGGACGGAGGCAATAAATCTATCCCACTCCGCCGCGATGTCTTTATCGGGAGGCAGGCTTGCGATGTTGACCAAATGCTTGATTTCCGAGATGGATTCCTTGTCGAAAGAAGCGATACGCCGGGCCAAGGTGTCCACAAACTTATCTAGTTCGGCATCCGGAAGGGCACGATTAACATAGCCGTACCGCTCGGCAAGTTCGCCACCAATGTCGTTGCCGCTCAGCAGAATTTCCAGCGCGCGGCCTCGCCCAATTAAGCGGGGAAGGCGGGCCATCGGTCCGCCACCTGGAACGAATCCGGCGCCGATTTCAAATTGCGAGAGCACCGCTTTTTCGCGGCTAGCAAAACGCATGTCGCATGCGAGGGCAAGCTCACTGCCGACACCGGTAGCCCGGCCGCGTATCGACACAATAGACACTACCGGAGAGCGGCTCAGGCGAACCAGCATATCGGGCAGCGGTGGCATGCCGGTCGGACCAGGGGCCATGCTGGTAGTAACTTCGAGAGGCGGGACGAAATCATAGTGAGTCAGGAAGAATCCGGGCACTGCGCTGTCAAACACCACGACCTTTAGCTTGGGATCGTTCTCTATCTGCGTAACGACACTGTTCAGCTGCGGCATCGATTCCGGACCATAGATGTTAAATGGCGGGTGGTCAATGGTGACGCGCCAGTATTCGGGAGTAACGCGTGTGACCTTGAACTGTTGCTTGGCCCCAGATTGCGTCGCCACGCCTTGATTGGGAGCAGAGCCCGCCAGTTCATCCCCTGCAAAGGCGATACCGCTGATAAACAGTCCGCCTGTTACAAGTGCTGCCATCATTCGTAATGGTTTCATATTAGTATTCTCCGAGTGAAAGACAAACAGTGAAGGAGATAAATGTGCGCAATCCCCTCGCGAACATCAAATTTAGTATAGGCAGAAATAAGCACATTACAACGGGCGTGGCCAGGAAGCGGCTTGCCAAGGTCTGTTGCACAAATGCGAAGGTGACGCGCGCGGTCCCACGCAAGCAGCGGTTTTCCCCGATATGGCGCATGGCGCCGAAGACGTGCTCAACGCCAGCCCTCGGTGTGGCGATACACGGCGGTTACGCTGCTTCTGCGTTTAGAAGATTGGTCTGGTTTGCGCTGGATATGAATGCGGCAGCCGGTCTGCGGCCCCGAAAACAAAAACGCCAACCCGATGGGTTGGCGTTTCGTAGTTGCTGTTCTTGGTGACCCGGGGCGGAATCGAACCACCGACACGAGGATTTTCAAGGCGTGTGTCGAATACACGCATCAAGCGGCCAGAGCATAGCTGTTACCGCTGCCGCGAGGATCGCGCGGTTCGATTTCATCAATAATTTTCGGCATCGCCGCCTCGACGGCCAGCTTGAGATCGTAGGCCTGCTGCAGGTTAAGCCAAGATTGCGGGTCACCCCCAAAATAGCGCGCAAGCCGCAACGCCGTATCGGCAGTAATGCCGCGTTTCTCGTGCACGATGTCGTTGACGCGAGAAGGCGTGACGCGAAGCGCTTTGGAAAGCGCGTGCGGTGTCATGCCGAGCGGGACCAGGAACTCTTCGCGTAGAATTTCCCCGGGATGGATGGGGCGCATTCCATTCTTTGCCATATCAGTTTCCTTGCATTACTAGTGATAATCAACGATTTCTACATCTTCCGGTCCCATATCAGTCCACACGAAGCAAATCCTGAACTGACCGTTAATTCTTATGCTGTGCTCGCCTTTTCGGTCGCCGCTCAGGGCCTCCAAGTGATTTCCTGCCGGGGAACGCAAAAAGCTCAGGCTGTTTGCACTGTCGAGCATCTGCAGCTTTCTTTCGGCAATAGAGCGAAAATTTGCAAACGTCGCGACTGCCTTCCCTTCAAACAACTTTTTCGTTTGTTTGCACCGGAATGAAAGGATAGTCATTATTGTATATCGCTTATCGAGATGCGGTAAGCCAGTGTACATCGACTTGCGCGAGATCGCGGGCCAAGGCGGATCATGTGCCAGAAACAAAAACGTCACCCGAAGGATGGCCAGTCGGTACGTGCGGTTAATTTTGGTAAATCCGCATGCCGGCGCAGGCGCTACCACGATTTACCAGGCTTAACCCCGGGCGGGGAGGGGCGCTGCTAATCTGTTCTGCAGTTATCCGATCAACGTCTACAGAAAAGCCCAGACCATGACTACCAGCAGCGAACTCAGCCTGTTTTCCCCGACCGCCATCGGCGCCATCGGCGTCGCCAACCGCATCGCGATGGCACCCCTGACGCGCTCGCGCGCAGGCGCTTGAAGTCGAAGTCGCCGGCGCCGTTGTCGCCGCGCGTCTGGCCTTCAACGCAGTGCAGATAGGCCAGCCCCAGCTTGCCCAGCTGTTCGGCGAGGTAGAAGTAGGTGCCCTCCGGATCGCTGTCGAGCGGCGTATCTCCGACGGCGCGCGTGATCGGCGACAGGCGCACGCCAACGCGGTCCGCTCCCCAGACTTCCGCCACCGCCGTCACGGCTTCGATCGGCAGGCGGCTGCGGTTTTCCACTGAGCCGCCATACTGGTCGGTGCGCAGGTTGGTGCTGTCGCGGATGAACTGCTCCAGCAGATAGCAGTTGGCCGCGTGCACCTCCACGCCGTCGAAGCCCGCGTCCTTGGCCCATTGCGCCGCGTGGCGGTAGTCCGCGACGATGCGCCGCCCGTCCTCGCACAGCGCGCGGCGCAGCGCTGCGACGTGCACTTTAAGGTTGCTTTCCTCGACCACGCTGGCCGGCCAGGCCCGCGCCATCAGCTCCCGCTTGCTCACCACTTCTCCGGGCCGCTCTACCAGTTCGGCAAGGATGTCGAGCGCCCGGCTGCCCAGGCGCACCGGCGTATCGCCGTGCAGCAGCAGCTGCTGCGAGGGCACGAAGCGGAATGGAGCAAAGCAGTATTCGCGCTCCGTGGAGCCGCCTGGAAGGGCGCTGTTCGTCATAGTGGCCTGCTCTGAGGTTGGTTGGCGCAGCAACGGCCGGTTAAGCGCGGCCGATCTTTGCTTTACCAAAATTTAACGCTATTAACTGGCCTGGCCTCGGGCCGCTGGCTACAGTGGACGCGTCCCATCCAACCAGCGAGAGGTAAAAAATGTCCATCAATAATCCAGGCCGGCGCGAAGTGATGCTGGCCGTCGGCGCCATGGCAGCCAGCGCGTTCATCCCGACAGCGGCGCAGGCCGCAACCACATCGGCCAGCCGCAGCGCGCTTGGCGCCCGGCTGCAAGGCGTGCAGCACTTCGGCGTGACGGTGCAGAACATGGAACGCGCATTCGAGTTCTACACGCAGGTACTGGGCGGCACCGAGATCATGCGCGACGGCGACTTCCAGGGCGAGGTCATACACAACACGCTGCTGCTCACCGAAGAGCTGGAAGCCAAACAGCGCCAGGTCAACCCGCGCGCCGTGGGCATACCCGATTTGCGCGGCGGCGCCCAGCGCCTGGACGTGCGCTTCATCCAGTTCGACAACGTGGTGATCGAACTGCTGCAGTACCGCGACAGCAGCCAGCCGCAAGGCAGCGGCGCCAGCTTCGCGCCGCCGACCGAGAAAACCAGCCCGGCCTATCCGCGCTCTATGCACATCTGCTTCTACATCCGCGACGACGTCGACTTCAACCAGTTCGTGCGCGACCTGGAAACGGAGTCCGCCAGGCGCGGCATGAGCAACGTGAAAGCCAACCGCATCATCTCTTCGGCCAGCGAGCAGGAACGCCTGCAGGCGCCGCTCAGCGCCAACACCAACCGTATCACCAGCGGCAAGTCCGACGGCTGGACGCTGATCTACGCCAAGGGCCCGGAAGGCGAGCAGCTCGAGTTCGTGCAAGTGCGCGGCCAGGCCAAGCGCGTCTTTGGCGACGCCATTGAAACGCGCCGCCGCATGCTGGCCGCCGCGCTGTAATCCACCATCATTGAGAAGAACAGAATGCAGAATTTCGACTTGCATAACCCCACGCACATCGTGTTCGGCGCCCGCACCGTGGCCCGTCTGGACGAACTGGTCCCGACCAAGGCGCGCGTACTGATTCTGTATGGCGGCGACAGCGCGCGCCGCACCGGCACCCTGGCCGAAGTGCGCGCCGCCCTGGGCGAGCGCGACGTGTACGAGTTTGGCGGCATCGAGCCCAATCCCAGCTACGAAACGCTGATGCGCGCCGTCGAGCTGATACGCTGGGAGGGCATGGACTTCCTTCTGGCGGTCGGCGGCGGCTCTGTCATCGACGGCACCAAATTCGTCGCAGCAGCAGTCGGGTACGAGGGCGACCCTTGGGAAATCATGGAAACGCACGGCGCCACGGTGCGCGGCGCGCTGCCCTTCGGCAGCGTGCTCACGCTGCCGGCCACCGGATCCGAGATGAACAGCGGTTCCGTCGTTTCGAAGAACGCGACCAAGGCCAAGCTGGTCTTTTCCAGCCCGCACGTGTTCCCGCGCTTTTCGATCCTGGATCCCACCAAGACCTACAGCCTGCCGCTGTCGCAGGTCGCCAATGGCGTGGTAGATGCCTTCACCCACGTCATGGAGCAATACATGACCTATCCGGCGGACGGCTTCGTGCAGGACCGCTTTGCCGAAGGGCTGCTGCAGACGCTGGTGGAAATCGGCCTGCAGGTGCTGTCGGAACCGGACAACTACAACGCGCGCGCCAACCTGATGTGGGCTGCGACGATGGGGCTGAACGGCCTGATTGCTGCGGGTGTGCCGGAGGACTGGTCCACGCACATGATAGGCCACGAGCTGACCGCGCTGCACGGTATCGACCATGCGCGTACGCTGGCCATCGTGCTGCCCGCGAACATGGAAGTGCGGCGCGAAGCCAAGCGTGGCAAGCTGCTGCAGTACGCCGGACGAGTCTGGCGCCTGACAGAGGGCAGCGAAGAGCAGCGCATCGACGCCGCCATTGCCCGCACCCGCATGTTCTTCGAGAGCCTGGGCGTGCCCACCCGCCTGCGCGAGTACGGCATTGGCGCCAGCCAGATCGGTGCCGTCATCAGCCAGCTCGAAGCGCACGGCATGACCGCCCTCGGCGAGCGCCAGGACGTCACGCTGGCGGTCAGCCGCCGGATACTTGAAGCGGGGCTGTGACGGCTTGCAGCTACCTGGGCTTTGCCAACAGGATTGTCGCGATAAGGGCGTTGCAGCGATCCAGGTGGCCGGGAGCGACGGTGCGAAACTAAAGATGCTCCACGTAGCTACGACAGTTTCCACAAGCCTGTCGGAGCCTATGCGCGTCCGCATTCTTTGGACAATCGAACAAGCGAAAAAGCTTGCCGAGCTAAGAAACGACGCGGTTCACTCTGCGACTTTCATTGCCTGCAAGACCGCGATTTCGGTCGATACCGAGGTCAGTTTCGAAGAAGCCAAAACCATCGTCTGCTACGTAAGCTTCAGCGATGATCTGAGCAGAAAGAGTTTGTAGTTTTGCCTTGAGCAGCGGAAATGGACCGGAGCTGAGGACTGCGAATCCCAGAAACGACAACGCCCACTGGCATGAGTGGGCGTTGCGTGAACGATGTTCTTGGTGGCCCGGGGCGGAATCGAACCACCGACACAAGGATTTTCAATCCTCTGCTCTACCAACTGAGCTACCAGGCCAAGAGGCATGATTATAGTCAGCCAGTTTGTGGATTGCAAGGGCAGGCAAAGGAATTTTTTCAAAATGCCGCCTGGCGTGCGCGGAAACGTTGCTTTTTCTACCCGCTATAATGGAACGCATGACTACTCCAACTTCCTCTACTGCGCAGACCGCATGCGATGTCTGCATCGTTGGCAATGGCGCAGTCGCCAAAACCGCGGCGCTGGGCTTCTCCCAGGCCGGCCACAGTGTCACCCTGATCGCGCCTCCCGCGGCTCCGGGCGCATCGCCTCCGCAAGCCGCGGCGGGCGAGCAGCCGTGGGACGTGCGCGTCTACGCACTTAATCACACGGCCCACACCTTGCTGTCGTCGCTGAAGGTCTGGGGCGCGCTCGACCAGGCGCGCGTGCAGGCAGTCGACTCGATGGCGGTCAATGGCGACGGCGAAAAAGGCGGCGACATCGAATTCGACGCCTTCGGCGCCCACGTCGGCGCGCTGGCCTGGATCGTCGAAGACCGCAACCTGTGCCAGGCGCTCGACGCCGCGCTCAAGTTCGCACCTAATGTAAACATCGTCCGCGGCCGTGCGGTCCGCATCGAAACCAATGACGACGGCGCCCTCGTCCATCTCGAAGGCGGCAAGGCGGTCGCCAGTTCGCTGATCGTCGGCGCCGACGGCGGCCACTCATGGGTGCGCGGCCAGTGCGACATCGGCCTCGACTACCGCTCTTATCACCAGCGCGCGGTGGTCGCCAACTTCTCCTGCGAGAAGCCGCACCACGGCGTGGCCTACCAGTGGTTCACCGGCGCCGAAGGCATCGTGGCGCTGCTGCCGCTGGCGGGCAACCGCGTGTCGCTGGTCTGGTCCGCGCCGGATGCGCTGGCCGACATCCTGATGCGCGAGAGCCTTGGCGAGCTGGCCATCCGCCTGGCCGGACTGTCCGAAGAAAAGCTGGGCGTCCTGCGTCCGCTGCAGCCTGAAACCGTCAAGGACTTCCCGCTGGCGCTGATCCGCCCGCATGCGATCACCGCGCCGCGCGTGGCGCTGGTTGGCGACGCCGCCCACGTCGTACATCCGCTGGCCGGCCATGGCATGAACCTCGGTTTCGCCGATGTCGCCGAACTGCTCAAGGCAGTCGCCGAGCGCGAGCCGCAGCGCGCCATCGGCGACGAGCGCGTGCTTGCCCGCTACGCCCGCGCGCGCAAGGAAGACATCTTCCTGATGCAGTTCGCCACCGACGGCCTGGCGCGCCTTTTCAGCACCGATCTCGAACCAGTGCGCATTGCGCGCAATTTGGGATTAAACTTGCTGGATAAGTTGCCGATGCTCAAGCGTCGGCTGATCACGCACGCAATGGGCAAGTGAACCTCGTCGGGCTCAAATTCATTCGCAGGACAACCGGAGAAGTCATGGTAAAAAATAAACTCGCACTGTTGATGTTGACCGCGCTGGCCGCTGGGTGCGGCAATGCGCAGACCCCAGTGGAAGCAAACATCAAGAAAGTGATCGAGCCACGTCTCGGTGGAGGCGTCAAGATTGAATCGGTCAAGGCCACGCCTTATTCCGGACTGTATGAAATCCGCGCCGGCGGCGACATCCTCTACACCGACAAGAAGGGCGAGTTCCTGTTCATCGGCCACGTGTACAACGCCAAGACCTCGGAAGACCTGACCAAGGTACGCCTCGACGAAATCAACAAGATCAATTTCGCCGATCTGCCGTTCGAATCGGCGCTCAAGATGGTCAAGGGGAATGGCAAGCGCGTGATGGCGATCTTCGAAGACCCGAACTGCGGCTACTGCAAGCGCTTCCGCCAGACCACGCTCAAAGAGGTGGATAACGTGACGGTCTACACCTTCATGTACAACATCCTGTCCGAGGACTCGGTCACCAAATCGCGCAACATCTGGTGCGCGGCGGACCGCAACAAAGCGTGGGATGAATGGATGATCTCGGGCAAAGTAGCCGGAGCCGCACCGGCCAGGTGCACCGACCCGCATGACCAGATCTTCGCCCTTGGCCGCAAGATGCGCATCGAAGGCACGCCTGCCATCTTCTTCACCGATGGCAGCCGGATCCCGGGCGCCGTCGATCTGAAGGTGCTCGAAGCGAAGTTCGCTTCAATCAAATAAACGGTACGCGGGCTTCGGGCCCGCGTTTTACATCTGCAGTACCAATTACAAAAAATCTCAGTCCAAAGCGGGAGCAGGTATGGTCACACTGAATATCAACGGGCGCGACATGCAGGTCGACGCCGACGAATCGACGCCGGTACTGTGGGCGCTGCGCGATAACCTCAACATGACTGGCACGAAGTTCGGCTGCGGCGCGGCGCTGTGCGGCGCCTGCACCGTGCACCTGAACGGCGCGCCGGTGCGCTCCTGCGTCACGCCGATCGCGGCAGCGGTGGGCCAGAAGCTCACCACCATCGAGGCGATGGAAGGCGACAAGGTCGGCAAGGCGGTCCAGGATGCGTGGGTACGCCATGACGTTCCGCAGTGCGGCTACTGCCAGAGCGGCCAGGTGATGAGCGCCGCGGCCCTGCTGCGCACGAACAGGGCGCCGAGCGACGCCGACATCGATTCCGCCATGAGCGGGAACATCTGCCGCTGCGGCACCTATCAACGTATCCGCGCCGCCATCAAGGACGCCGCGAAAACCCTGGCCTGAGGAGAGCACCATGCGTAAAGAATGGATCGACCAGGCCGCGCTCGCGCGTCCTGCGCAAGGCGGCATGTCGCGCCGCAGTTTCATCAAGGCCGGCACGCTCGCTACTGGCGGGCTGGTACTGGGCTTCTTCCTGCCAGGTGCGAACAAATTCGCCCAGGCCGCCGATGCACCGAAGCCGGTGTTCGCGCCCAACGCTTTCCTGCGCATCGCGCCGGACAATACCGTCACCGTCATGGTCAACCGGCTCGAATTCGGGCAGGGCGTGCACACCGCGCTGCCCATGCTGATCGCAGAGGAACTCGACGCCGACTGGTCGCAGGTCCGCGGCGAGCTGGCGCCGGCCGGCGACGCGTTCAAGGACCCGGCGTTCGGCATGCAGATGATCGGCGGGTCGGGCAGCGTGGCGCACTCGTTCATGCAGTACCGCGAAATCGGCGCGAAGGCGCGCGCGATGCTGATCGCCGCAGCCGCGCAGCAGTGGAACGTCAAGCCGGAGCAGTGCCGCACCGAGAATGGTTTCGTGATCGGGCCTTCTGGGCAAAAGGCGAACTACGGTTCGCTCGCGGATGCGGCGATGAAGCTGCCGGTGCCTGCTACCGTCGCGCTCAAGGATCCGAAAGACTTTCGTTTCATCGGCAAGCCCGCCAAGCGGCTGGATGCGCGCGCGAAATCGAACGGTACGCAGCAATTCGGCATTGACTTCACGCTGCCGGACGCGAAGGTCGCGGTGATTGCGCACCCGCCGGTGTTTGGCGCGAAGGTCGCGAAGTTCGACGCCACCAAGGCGAAAACCATCAAGGGCGTGCTCGACGTGTTTGAAGTGCCGGCCGACCGTGGCGGCAGCGGTATCGCCGTCATCGCGACCGGCTACTGGCCCGCAAAGCAGGGCCGCGATGCGCTGGTCGTGGAGTGGGACACCGCAGGCGTCGAAATGGTCAGCAGCGACAAGCAGCTGGCTGAATTTTCCGCACTGGCCAAGACGCCGGGCGCGGTCGCGATGAAGGCGGACATGTCGCGCCTGCGCGGCGCTCCGAAAAAAATCTCGGCCCAGTATGAGTTCCCGTATCTGGCGCACACGCCAATGGAACCGCTTAACTGCGTGGTCGACCTGAAGGCGGACAGCTGCACAGTCTGGGCGGGTTCGCAGTTCCAGACCACCGATCACGCGGCTATCACGAAAACGTCCGGACTCAAGCCGGAGCAGGTCACCCTGAACACGATGATGGCTGGCGGCGGCTTTGGCCGCAGGGCGGTGCCGACGTCGGACTACATCATCGAAGCGGTCAACGTCGCCAAGGCCTGGAATGCGACCGGCAAAGGTGGTCCCGTGAAGGTGATGTGGAGCCGCGAGGACGACGTCCGCGGCGGCTACTACCGTCCTTCGTACGTGCACCGCGCCGAGATCGGCCTGGACGCCAAGGGCAATATCCTCGCCTGGGACCACACCATCGTCGGCCAGTCGATCATGGCGGGTACGATGTTCGAGCCGTTCATGGTCAAAAATGGCGTCGATGCGACCACGACCGAGGGCATGGGAGCGCCTTACGACCTGCCGCTCAACCTCTCGGTCCATTCGCCTAAAGCCAATGTGCCGGTGTTGTGGTGGCGTTCGGTCGGTTCGACCCATACTGCGTATGTGATGGAAACGCTGATCGACGAGGCGGCCCACATCGCGGGCGCCGATCCGGTCGCATACCGCCGCAAGCTGATCGGCGAGAAGCACAAGCGCCACCTGGCGGCGCTCGACCTCGCGGTGGCGAAGTCGGGCTACGGAAAAAAGAAGCTGGCGAAAGGCCGCGCCTGGGGTGTGGCGGTGCATGAGTCGTTCAACTCGGTGGTGGCTTATGTCGTCGAAGCGTCGGTGACAAAGGGCGTGCCGAAGCTGCACAAAGTAACCGCTGGTGTGCACTGCAACCTCGCCGTCAATCCGCTGACCATCGAAGCGCAGGTGCAGGGCGCCGCATTGATGGCGCTCGGGACCACCTTGCCCGGAGCCGCGATCACGCTGAAGGATGGCGTCGTCGAACAGCAGAACTTTGGCGA
Source organism: Massilia polaris (assembly GCF_012927275.1). Taxonomy (GTDB): domain Bacteria; phylum Pseudomonadota; class Gammaproteobacteria; order Burkholderiales; family Burkholderiaceae_D; genus Telluria_A; species Telluria_A polaris. Next base: position 149,465 of record NZ_JABBGG010000010.1, read on the forward strand.
CTACACCGTGGCACGCATGAACGACATGCCACAGGTGGACGTGCACATCGTTCCATCGTCCGATCCGCCGACCGGCATTGGCGAACCAGGCCTGCCACCGCTGGCGCCTGCGTTCGCCAACGCCGTGTTCCGGCTGACTGGCAAGCGCTTGCGCAAGCTGCCGTTCGACCTGAAGACGGCGTAAGGAGGCGCATGGCGCTTGTCGGCATTCTGCTGGCCGCCGGCCGGGGGCGGCGTTTCGATCCTTCGGGCGAGCGGAACAAGCTGCTGCAACCGCTTCCCGGCGGCGACGCCGTCGTCGTGGCAAGCGCCAGGCACCTGCTTGCCGCGCTGCCGGAGGTGGTCGCCGTGGTCGGGCCGGAAGGAGAGGGCGTCGCTGCCGAACTGCGCGCCCTTGGCTGCCGCGTGACGGTTTGCGCCGATGCTGGCGCTGGCATGGGTGTGTCGCTGGCACACGCGATCGGCCACACAGCACCTCAGGCAGCTGGATGGCTCATTGCGTTAGGCGACATGCCTCATGTGCTGCCCTCTACCATCAGGGCGCTGGCGCAGGCAGTCGAGCAGGGGCACGCCATCGCAGTACCGGTCATGGGCGGCCGTCGCGGCAACCCGGTTGCCTTCGGCCGGCAGCATCTGGCGGCCCTGCTGGCGCTGGACGGCGACCAGGGCGCGCGCAATATTGTGAAAGCGAATCCGGTGATTGAGATCGCGGTCGACGATCCGGGAATATTCCAGGACGTCGACACCGCCGCGGACCTTAGCGCGCAGCGGGATTCAGGCTAAACTATCGTCGACCATGATCGGAAAAAACGATAGATGACTCATGCCCCAGCGCGTAATCGCATACTGAAGCACTTATGGAGTTTGACCATGCCCCAACACCAAAGTTCAAAACATTTTTACACTTTGACGGCTGCGGGCGCTACGCGCCAGGCTCCTTTCACTCCCCGTCCTGAAGGACGAGGTTTCTCGGAACAAATCTGATGAAAAAGACATCCGCTAAAAAAGCGCCTGCAATCCAGTACACCATTATTCCGAAGAACCTCGCGGGCCACCTGTTTGACGTCACGGTGACGGTTGCGGCGCCCGCGGACGACGGCCAGGTATTTGCGCTGCCGGCGTGGATTCCCGGCAGTTACATGATCCGCGAATTCGCGCGCAACATCGTCCAGATCCAGGCCGAGTCGAATGGCAAGCCGGTCGCGCTCACCAAGGTCGACAAGCACACCTGGCGCGCGGCGCCGGTGTCCGGCGCGCTCACTTTGCAGTATGAAGTCTACGCGTGGGACCTGTCGGTGCGCGCGGCCCACCTGGACCAGAGCCACGGCTTCTTCAACGGCACCAGCGTATTCCTGCGTGTGCTTGGACAGGAAGAGCTGTCGCATGAAGTCGACATCCAGCGTCCGCGCGACCCCGCCGCCGAGACCTGGCGTGTGGCGACCGCGATGGCGGAGCTGGGCGCGAAGCGCTACGGCTTCGGCACGTATGTGGCAGCGAATTACGATGAGCTGATCGACCATCCGGTCGAGATGGGCGATTTCGCCCTCGGCACTTTCAAGGCGCACGGCATCCCGCACGACATCGTCATCACCGGCCGCGTGCCGAACCTGGACATGGGCCGCCTGCAGGCAGACCTGAAGACGCTGTGCGAAACCCAGATCGCGTTCTTTGAGCCGCGCACCAAGCGCGCGCCGATCGACCGTTACGTGTTCCTGACCATGGCGGTTGGCGATGGCTACGGCGGGCTGGAACACCGCGCCTCCACCGCCCTGGTCTGCAACCGCAACGACCTGCCAAGCACCAGCGCGCCGAAGTTTTCGGAGCCGGGCGACGGATACGTGAAGTTCCTCGGGCTGTGCAGCCACGAGTATTTCCATACGTGGAATGTAAAGCGCATCAAGCCGGCGGCGTTTGCGCCGTACGACCTGCAGGCCGAGACGTACACGCCGCTTCTCTGGCTGTTCGAAGGTTTCACCAGTTATTACGACGACCTGCTGCTGCTGCGTAGTGGGCTGATTAGCGAAGCGGTCTACCTCAAGCTGCTCGGTAAATCGATTGGCGGAGTCCTGCGCGGCAGCGGCCGCACCAAGCAGAGCGTGGCCGATTCAAGTTTCGACGCCTGGAGCAAATACTATCGCCAGGACGAGAACGCGCCGAACGCGATTGTCAGCTACTACGGCAAGGGCTCGCTGATCGCGCTTGCTTTCGACCTCACCATTCGCGCGAAGACCGAGGGCAAGAAGTCGCTCGACGACATCATGGTGGCGCTGTGGCAGCGGTTCGGGCATGACTTCTACCCGACAGTCGGCCGTGGCGTGACCGAGGCGGAGGTTGAGGCGCTGTTCGATGAAGTCAGCGGGCTGAAACTCAAGCCGCTGTTCGAACGTTATGTGCGCGGCACGGAAGACCTGCCGCTGGCGAAGCTCTATGCGCCGTTCGGCATCAAGCTGGCGGACGAGCGCAAGAACGTCAAGCCGTCATTCGACGTGAGCATCGGGCGCGAAGGAGCGGACTGCAAACTGAGCCAGGTGCACGAGGACGGGGCTGCGCATCGCGCGGGACTGTCGGCGGGGGATTTGCTGGTTGCGGTCGATGGGCTGCGGGTGGCGGGGAATCCGTGCAACCTGGATGGGCTGCTGTCGCGGTTCAAGGTGGGCGATACGGTGACAGTGCACGCGTTCCGGCGCGATGAGCTGATGACCTTTGATTTGGTGCTGCAGGGTGACCGGGTGCCGGGGATTACGCTGGCGGCGCCGGACAAGAAGCTGAAGGGTTTGACGCGGCCAAGCGCGGCGCGTTGATAAGCGGCGGAAGGGCGAAGGAATCGGCGTCCCCCGTCATCCGCCGTTTCTTAGCCGAACAGCCGTTCCAATTCCAAACCCGGATCCGGCGCGCGCATGAACGCTTCACCGACCAGGAACGCATGCACATTCGCATCGCGCATGCGCTTCACATCATCCGGCACCATGATCCCCGATTCCGTCACCACCAGCTTCTCGGCCGGTATGCGCGGCAGCAGCCCAATCGTGGTCTCCAGCGACGTTTCGAACGTCCGCAAATTGCGGTTGTTGATGCCCACCAGCGGCGTACGCAGCTTGAGTGCAGCGGTTAGCTCGTCGCCATCATGCACTTCAACCAGCACATCCAGTCCCAGCTCTAGCGCGCACGCTTCCATCTCCGCCATCAGCCCATGATCAAGCGCCGAGACGATCAGCAAAATCGCATCCGCCCCCATCGCACGGGCTTCATAGATCTGGTACAGGCCGATCATGAAGTCCTTGCGCAGCACCGGAATCTCAACCGCCGCGCGCGCCTGCTTCAGGTACTCGACCGAGCCCTGGAAGAAATTCACGTCGGTCAGTACCGACAGGCACGCCGCACCATGCCGCGCATAGCTCTCCGCGATATTCGCGGGACGGAAGTCCTGGCGCAGCACGCCCTTGGATGGCGACGCTTTCTTTACTTCCGCGATGACGCCAGCATTGCCCGCCGCGATCTGCTTGCGGAGGCTCGCTTCGAAACCGCGCAGGTTGCGGCGCCCTTCAGCGTCAGCTTCCACTTCGCGGCGCAGGCTGGCCAGGTCACGGTGCTTCTTTGCGGCGGCGACTTCATCCGCCTTGACCGCCAGGATTTTATTAAGAATGTCTGACATGATCTGTTAGCTCGCACCGAGTTGCTGGGTAACCTGGACGAACTGTTCGAGCTTGGCCTTCGCCGCGCCCGAGTTGATCGCCGCGCGCGCCTTCGCCAGGCCGTCTTCGATCGACGACGCGACACCGGCCGCGTACAACGCCGTCGCTGCGTTCAGGCAGACGATGTCGTACGGCGCGCCAGGCTCGCCGTTCAGCGCTTCCATCATCATCGCCATCGATTCAGTGGAATTCGCTACCTTCAGGTTGCGGCTCGCGATCATCTGCATGCCGAAGTCTTCCGGGTGGATTTCATATTCGCGGATTTCGCCGTTGACCAGCTCACCGACCATGGTCGCAGCGCCGAGCGACACTTCGTCCATGTTGTCGCGGCCCCAGACCACTACCGCGTGCTGCGCGCCCAGGCGCTGCAATACGCGCACCTGGATGCCGACGAGGTCGGGGTGGAATACGCCCATCAGGATATTCGGGGCGCCGGCCGGGTTGGTCAGCGGTCCGAGGATGTTGAAGATCGTGCGCACGCCCAGTTCACGGCGCACCGGCGCTGCATGCTTCATCGCCGCGTGGTGGTTCGGCGCGAACATGAAGCCGATGCCGGTCTGCGCGATCGACTGCGCGATCTGCTCGGGCTTGAGGTTGATGTTGGCGCCCAGTGCTTCGATGACGTCGGCGCTGCCGGACGACGACGACACGCTGCGCCCGCCGTGCTTGGCGACGCGCGCACCGGCTGCGGCGGCGACGAACATCGACGCGGTCGAGATGTTGAAGGTGTGAGCGCCGTCGCCGCCCGTGCCGACGATGTCGAGCAGGTTGGTGGTGTCGGCCATCGGCACCTTGGTCGAGAACTCGCGCATGACTTGCGCCGCGGCGGCGATCTCGCCGATGGTTTCCTTCTTGACGCGCAGGCCCATCGTCAGCGCCGCGACCATCGTCGGCGACATTTCGCCGGACATGATCTGGCGGAACAGGTGCAGCATCTCGTCGTGGAAAATCTCGCGGTGTTCGATACAGCGCAGCAGGGCTTCTTGTGGGGTGATCGGCATGGTGGCTCCTGGGTTATCGCGCTGTGCGCTCGAGGAAATTCTTCAGCAGTGCGTGCCCGTGTTCGGACAGGATCGACTCGGGGTGGAACTGCACTCCCTCGATGTCGTATTCCTTGTGGCGCACGCCCATGATTTCGCCGTCGTCGGTCCACGCGGTCACTTCCAGGCAGGCCGGCAGCGACGAGCGCTCGATCGCCAGCGAGTGATAGCGAATCACGGTGAACGGGCTCGGGAGTCCCTTGAACACCCCTTCGCCGGTGTGCGCGATCAGCGAGGTCTTGCCGTGCATGACCTTCTTGGCGCGGATGACCTTGCCGCCGAACGCAGCGCCCATCGCCTGGTGGCCGAGGCACACGCCCAGGATCGGCACCTTGCCTTTAAAGTGTTCGAGGATCGCAACCGAGATGCCCGCTTCGGCCGGCGTTTTCGGCCCCGGCGAAATGCAGATGCGGTCAGGCTTCATCGCTTCGATCTCTTCGATCGTGATTTCGTCGTTGCGCACGGTGCGCACTTCCTCGCCCAGCTCCCCGAAGTACTGCACCAGGTTGTAGGTGAACGAGTCGTAGTTATCGATCATCAGCAGCATGTCAGAGCTCCCCATCCAGGCCGTCTTGCACCTGTTCTGCCGCGCGCAGCACGGCGCGCGCCTTGTTTTCGGTTTCCTGCCATTCCATCTCGGGAATCGAGTCGGCGACGATGCCGGCCGCGGCCTGCACGTACAGCATGCCGTCCTTGACCACGCCGGTGCGGATCGCAATCGCCACGTCCATCTCGCCGCCGAACGACAGGTAGCCGCAGGCGCCGCCGTAGATGCCGCGCTTGGTCGGTTCCAGTTCGTCGATGACTTCCATCGCGCGCACTTTCGGCGCGCCGGTCAGGGTCCCGGCAGGGAAGGTCGCACGCAGCACGTCGAGATTCGACATGCCTTGTTTCAGCTTGCCTTCGACGTTCGAGACGATGTGCTGCACATGCGAGTACTTTTCGATGACCAGGCGGTCTGTGACAACCACGCTGCCGATTTCCGAAATGCGGCCCAGGTCATTGCGGGCCAGGTCGATCAGCATCACGTGTTCGGCGATTTCCTTCGGGTCCGCCAGCAGTTCCTCGGCCAGCTGCGCATCGCGTTCCGGCGTCGCGCCGCGCGGGCGGGTGCCGGCGATCGGGCGCAGCGTGACCTTGCGGCCGCCGTCGGGCAGGGTCTCGTTGCGGACCAAAATCTCGGGCGAGGCGCCGACGATCTGCATGTCGCCGAAATTGTAGTAGTACATGTACGGCGACGGGTTCAGCGAACGCAGCGCGCGGTACAAGGTCAGTGGATTGTCGACGTAGGGCTTGCGGATGCGCTGGCCGATCTGCACCTGCATCAGGTCGCCGGCCATCACGTATTCGTGCGCGCGGGCCACCGCCTTCAGGTAGTCTTCCTTGCTGAAGTCGCGGATCGCTTCGGTGCGCACCGAGCTCGATGTCACCGGTGCGTCGACGCCGCGGCGCAGCATCATGCGCAGGTCCTTCAGGCGCTGGCGCGCTTTCGAGAACGACTCGGGCTGGGTGGTGTCGGCGTAGACGATCAGGTACAGCTTGCCGGACAGGTTGTCGATGACCGCCAGTTCCTCGGTCACCATCAGCTGGATGTCGGGCAGGCCAAGGTCGTCTTTCGGCGCGCCGTTGGCCAGCTTGCGTTCAATGTGGCGCACGGTGTCGTAGCCGAAGTAGCCGGCCAGGCCGCCGCAGAAGCGCGGCATGCCGGGACGCAGCGCGACCTTGAAGCGCGACTGGTACTGTTCGATGAAGTCGAGCGGGTTGCCGTCGTCGGTTTCGATGACGCTGCCGTTCTTGACGATCTCGGTGCGGCTGCCGAAGGTGCGCAGCACGCTGGTCGCCGGCAGGCCGATGAAGGAGTAGCGGCCGAAGCGTTCGCCGCCGACCACCGATTCGAGCAGGAAGGTGTTCTTGCCGGCGTTCTGGGTCTGGGCCAGCTTGAGGTAGAGCGTGAGCGGGGTTTCGAGATCGGCGAAAGCTTCCGCGATCAATGGAATACGGTTATAGCCTTCAGCGGCCAGCGATTGGAATTCGAGTTCGGTCATGCTTTTCTCCAGGCCGCCAGACATGGTTACGGATGGCGGTGGGTTTCAAAAAACCTGTCGGCGTGCAGGTGCAGACGACAGCAATCAAGTGGGTTACTTGGCCCAGGATTGCCAGCGTCGCCAAAGCCAGGCCTCAATCGAGCCGGCTTGCGTGACATGGTGTTTTTTGGTGAAAAACATGCGTATTTGGTTCAGTGTGCGCTGTGGTTATGCGTTTGAATCAGGGTTGCTGCTTGAAGCAACGATTCAACTATACCATCGGAATCCGTTTCGTGTATAGACCGTCCGTGGTTATAACCATATGGCACAGTCAGCACATAGCAGCCCGCCGCGCGCGCCGCTTCGGCGTCGTTCGAGGAGTCGCCGATGGCCACCACTTCGTGCGGCTTGAGGCCGAAATCGCTGCAGACCTGCAGCAGCGGCATCGGGTCCGGCTTCTTGCGCGGGAACGAGTCGCCGCCGTAAACAATCTCGAAGTACGGCGCGAGTCCCTTTTGCGCCAGCAGCGGCAGCGCGAACGCCAGCGGCTTGTTGGTCACGCAAGCAAGGCGCAGGCCTTGTGCGCGCATCGCCTTCAGTCCGGCCTCGACGTCGATATACGGCGTGCTGTGCTGGCCGTTGATGTCCAGGTAGTGGCGCTGGTAGGCGTCCATCGCCTCGCCGATGCGGTGTTCGACGCCGGCGGCGTCGAAGTCCTGCGCCAGCACGCTGCGGATCAGGTTCTCCGAGCCTTTGCCGACCATCAGCGCAATCGCTTCCTGCGTGATGGCGGCCAGGTCGAACTCGGCGCGCATGCGGTTGATCGCGACGTGGAAGTCGGGGATCGTGTCGAGCATCGTGCCGTCAAGGTCGATGATCGCCGCGCGGATCGGGGAATGAGGCGACTTGGTGGAGTTGGTAAACATGAAGGAGAGATGAGCATCGGTAAGGTATTTTATCGGAAATTCTCACAATCACGTCGGAACGAGCCGGCAGGCCTACAGCCAGGCAGCGCGCTTGAGCCTGCGGTGCAAATATGCGCTCACCGCGACAATCCCAAGCATGACAGTAGGGTAGCTCCAGCGCCATTTCAATTCAGGCATGACATCGAAGTTCATGCCATACAGGCTAAATACCATGGTCGGAACCGCGAGTATGGCGCCCCAGCCAGCAAGGCGCTTGACCACCTCGTTCTGCCGGATCGTTACCTGGGCGCCGTGGGCATTATCCAGCCGGCGCACCAGGTCGCGCAGGACAATACGGTACATGTCGTTACCCAGCACGCTGTCTTCATTGCCGGCGTCGATGTTCGGATTGTCATTGACTTCGATGACCACCGGACCGCGCGCGGTCATTTTCATGTCCACTCCATACAAGCCATCGCCGATCAGGTTGGCGGCAGCGACCGCGTATGCCAACAGGTCGGCTGGTACTTCGTCCAGCGGGACGGCGCGTGCCGCGCCAAACTTCGCCTGGCCGCCGGCGTCGCGCTTGGCGATCTGCCAGTGATTTTTTGACATGAAATATTGCTTGCGAAGATCGCCTCGCGATTCAACACACCGATGCGCCAGTCGAAATCCGTGTACATGTACTCCTGTACCAGAATCAGGGCCGATTGTGTCAGAAGGGTCTGGGCAGTTTCCTGGAATTCTTCCGCGGTAGTCACCTTGGTCACCCCGCGCGAAAATGCGCCGTCGGGGATCTTCATGACCATCGGATAGCCGATCTCGCGCTCGATCTCGCCGATATCCGTGACGTCCGCCCGCTGAAGCGCATAAGTGCGCGGTGTCGGTATTTTGTTCAGGCGCATCAGGTCGGCGAGGTAGACCTTGTTGGTGCAGCGCAGGATCGACATGGAGTCGTCGATGACGACCATGTCCTCGCTTTCCGCCTGTCCTCGTCGCGTTCGAATTCGACCCGCATCAGCGGCGTTGGGAAGGTCTCGAAAATCTGGCGCGCCAGCCCGGCCAGCGGCGTGTATCCGGTCGTGCCGAAATAGATATCCATCGAAAACTCGACCGGCATGGGACGGTCGTCCGGGTGGTCGAGCGACTGGTTCAGGGCGTAGTCCAGCTCGTCCGTGTCGAGGCAGTAGATCGCCTTGCGCGACAGGTCGTTGATCGTCTTCACCGAGGGCAGCACCGCCTGCCTCCTGGCCTCGGCCAGCAGCGAGCAGTAATAACCGACCGACAGGTACTTGTAACTGCGGCACAGGTTGATGATGGTGGTGCCTGGTGCCGCATGATGGTCGGGAGAGCCCAGGAATTGGGCGGCAGTCACGATCTTGTACGGCGTCGAGGCATCGGGCCAGTCTTTGAGCTGCTCAACGACGATAATCAAGCGTGGGATCGTGGCGCGCGACCGGAGGGAAGCCTTGCGCGGGTTGGCGGGAGGCTCGTTGGAATCGTCGTCGGCGTGGGCTGCAAAGTGTGCAATCGCGGGGCGTGGTAGCTTGCTACGAATTATTTCCATAATTTATCGGGGTGGGGACCGGCCGGTCTTGAGGCCGTTCGTTGGACTACTGGGATGGGGGGTAAATGACAACCACGGCTTTGGTGGCATGACGGCCATAACGCGCCATGCGTTCAAAATCTTTCTTCAGAATGGCCATGTTGATCCGCTCGTCGGGCGCTCGCCCGCTGGCGTTGTCCGGGTCGTGGATGAAAAAATAGCGGTCGTCGCAGCCGGTGACGACAACCCAATGCGGGGCGCGCTCGCGCGTGAGCCTGTAGGTCGAGATCAGTACCATCGGGATGCCGCCGTTGGCATAGCAGCGGGTCAGTTCGGCCGTGCCTGCGACCTTGTGGTGAACGGCGATGCCGGCCTCGCGCACCTGGCGGACGAAATCGTCGTGGACCAGGGTGATGACGTCGCGCTTCTCTTCACTGCGGACCGACTCGCGAAACAGCACGCCGTCGCCATTGACGTAAATTTCGGTCGGGTAGCCACGCCTGTGCGCGGCCAGGGCGAGTCCGTAGGGTCCGCAGCCGCCATGGCCAGCAGTCATGTAGATCGTGGTCGCCTCGCGCCAAATCTGAAGTTCAAGCGTTCGGTCCAGCACCAGGTCGCGGTCGAACGCCTTCATGGCCATCATCAGGCAGGACGCTCCGCAAGTAAAACCCAGGGTCTGCCGGTAGTAAGCGGTGCGGGCCAGCTCGGGACGCAAGCGCGCTGTCAGCGATTTCTCGAGCCGCAGTGCGTCCATGCCATCTTCGTAGTAACCAGCGTGCTCCCCAAAGACGACATATCCATGGCGAACAAACATCAGCTGCGAAGCCAGGTTGTCCTTGCGAATCTCCAGTCGCATAGCCACGCAGTTGTGAGCGAGGGCTAATTCTTCGGCAGCGCGCAGTAATCCAGATCCCACGCCCTGGCCCAGCCAGCCAGGCGCGGTGGCGATGGAATACACCCGCGCCAGCGACACGTCGGCACGAAACAGCAGGGTTATATAGCCGCGCGCCTGGTTGTCCACCTCGTCAATCAGTGTTAGAGAGTTGCCCTCAGTAAGAAGGTGGCGAAAGCTGCGCCGGCTAAGGCGGTCGGAATCGAAACTGGCCTCTTCTATATTAACCAGTGCCGCAATGTCCTCGGGGCCGGCCACCCGGATATGAGGAGGTTCGGGCGCTCGTGGCACTTCCGGACGCAGGCTTTCCGCAACTGGCTGGTCGACCTGATTCATCGTGTGGTTTCCCTTTTCGTTTCTTTGACGCTGAGGCAATCGTACCCACTGCCATCTAAAAACGGTGTCAAGAACACGGGTTAAACCATAAACAAGGTGTAAACGTGCGGCCCGATGAGAATAATTTTTTTACGCTTTGCTTACAAGGCAGGGTATGTTTTTTTAGAAATTTTTTACGGTTTGCTTGATACGCTTATTCCGTCAATGACGTATTACTGGCGGAGGCATCATGAAGACGTTTGCTAGCTTTTACCCACGGCGCCGGCGTGCACCTGCTCCATCGGCATGTTCCGCAGAGACGTGCACGATCCGCATGACGGTCGATGCCGGATCGATCACGACCTTGCCGCCAGCTGACGATGCGGGTGTGCGGGGAGGCGCTGGAATTCATGCGCATCGCTGTCTGCGCCGGTGGCGCAAGGATCCAGGTCTGGCTGTGCGTGCGTGTTTCATTCGCCCAGCTGCTGAGCGAAACCATCGCCCGGCAGTTGCCTGGCGCAGAGTTCAAGGGAAATACTGGCCAGCCTGGAGCTGCCCGATGATTGTCGCCATCGCCGGTATCGCAGGGCAAGCTCTCAGGACGCTCGTGGCTGCCAACCTGGCGGTATTACGCGCCCGCAAAGGCCGCAAGATCTGCATGGTAGATATTGATCCCCGCCACAGCGCATATGCCTGGAGTTGCAAGCGCGGCGTAGCCGGGCAGGGACCATTCGTCCCGGCCCGAACGCTGACAGGCCGCTCGCTGGCGGGCGAAATCGAAGCGCTGACCGCCGGCCGAGGACATGGCAGCCGTGCGGCTGTATGCCGCGCATGTAATGTCGGCGACCTTGGCCGCGACGGTCCTGCATGCACCCCATGCACTCGAGTACGGCCAGGGACGCTGCGTGTGCGACGCCGAAACGTGCGATCCCGAGATGGCAGCGGAGCTAAACTCCCTGTATCGCGAAGTCTACATGGACTAAGCGGTAGCCCTCCCGTTATTGTTACTTGCCGACGGTGGCCAGCTGTTCGCGCATCGCGTCGATGACGTCTTTGTAGTCTGGCTGGCCGAAGATGGCCGAGCCGGCGACGAAGGTGTCCGCGCCTGCCGCGGCAGCGGCGGCGATATTGTCGATCTTGATGCCGCCATCGACTTCCAGCAGGATGTCGCGGCCGGATTTGTCGATCATCGTGCGTGCGTAGGCGATCTTCTTGAGCGCTTCAGGGATGAAGGACTGGCCGCCAAAGCCCGGGTTGACCGACATGATCAGGATGATGTCGATCTTGTCCATCACGTGGTCGAGGTAGTGCATCGGGGTGCCCGGGTTGAACACCAGGCCGGCCTTGCAGCCGTTGTCGCGAATGAGCTGCAGCGTGCGGTCGATGTGCTCGGACGCTTCAGGGTGGAAGGTGATGATGTTGGCGCCGGCCTTGGCGAAGTCCGGGATGATGCGGTCGACCGGCCTGACCATCAGGTGCACGTCGATCGGCACCTGCACGTGGGGACGGATCGCCTGGCATACCAGCGGCCCAATCGTCAGGTTGGGAACATAGTGATTGTCCATCACGTCAAAATGGATAATGTCGGCGCCGGCTGCGACGACATTGCGGACTTCCTCGCCAAGGCGGGCGAAGTCGGCGGACAGGATGCTGGGAGCGATGCGGAAAGTGGTCATGACGTGGTCTTGCAATGGATTAAAGATGCGCCATTTTACGCTGTTCGCCAACGGCCATTGCGCCACGCCCGTATTTAACGGCGCGATGTATCATGGACGGAACACCCGCGCTGCGGGCACCTTTAGTTCACAAGAGCAACACAAATAGCAATACGCGAGAGGTATCGATGGCCGTTTATGACTTCGCTGTGACCGTTAGCACCCAGTACCTGGCGGAACAGTCCGACCCAGGCAACAGCAGTTACGTCTTCACCTACACCATTGCAATCAAGAATACCGGCAGCGTGCCGGCCCAGCTGATTTCACGGCACTGGGTTATCACCGACGGCAACAACCATGTGCAGGAAGTGCGCGGGCTTGGCGTCGTCGGGCACCAGCCGCTGCTCAAGCCGGGCGAACAGTTCGAATACACCAGCGGCACGCCGCTGCCGACGCCGCAGGGCTCGATGTTTGGCGAATATTTCTGCGTCGCGGAGGACGGCCATCGGTTCGAGGTCAAGATTCCCGAATTCGTGCTGTCGCTGCCGCGCACCTTGCACTGATCAGCGGTCCTGCTCGCCGGGCGCTTTGTCGTCGGCGGGCACGGGCGGGTTGTCGGCCGCCTGGTCGTCATTGTGTTTCGGTCCCGAGTACATCGTCCACCACACAATAAACAGCAGCAAGAACAGCGCGATACCCGCTTCAATCATCAGCAACCACATATCATTCCTTATGTTATCTACACGCCGCAGTTTACTCGTTTCGCTGGGAGCCGTCGCATTGACGTTGACGGCCTGCACCACAACACCGCCGCCACCGCCCATCATTATGCCGCCGCCGGTGAAGGTTGTACCGCCGCCGATGCCGGTGCCGGCTCCGCCGCCACCGAAGCCCGAGCCTGCGCCGTTGATGACGCCGTCGACATTCAGCGCCTTGCCTGGCTGGGACCGCGACGAGCTGCGCGAAGCGTGGCCGTCGTTCATGAACTCATGCATCGTGCTGGTGCGCCGGGCCGACTGGAGCCAGGCATGCACTGCCGCGCGGGTCATCGACGCCAATGACGGCGCCGCCATCCGCGCCTTCTTCGAGAGCTATTTCGTGCCGAACCTGATCCGCGCGGAAGACGGAGCCGACACCGGCCTGGTCACCGGCTACTACGAGCCATTGCTGCGAGGCGCGCGCAAACGCGGCGGCGAATTCCAGACGCCGCTATTTAAAGTGCCGGATGATTTGCTGACCGTCGACCTGGCAGGCGTGTATCCAAGCCTGAAGGGCATGCGCCTGCGCGGCCGGCTGGTCGGCAAGAAAGTCATCCCGTACGGCACGCGCGCCGAGATCGAACGGGCCGACGCCAATGGCAAGGAATTGCTGTGGGTCGATAACGCGGTCGATGCGTTCTTCCTCGAAGTGCAGGGATCCGGCCGCGTGGCACTGGCCGACACGGGCGAAACCGTGCGCGTCGCCTTCGCCGACCAGAACGGCCATCCGTACAAGGCAATCGGGCGTTGGCTGGTGGAGCAGGGCGAACTGACCGCCGAGCAGGCGACGATGCAGGGCATCAAGGGCTGGATCGAGGCCAACCCGGGCCGCCGCCAGGAGCTGTTCAATGCCAATCCGAGCTATATCTTCTTCAAGGAAGAGCGCCTGCCTGATCCGCGCGTGGGACCGAAGGGGGCGCTGGGCGTGCCGCTGACGCCAGCCCGGTCGGTGGCGATCGATCCGACCTTCATTCCGCTGGGCGCACCGATCTTCCTGGCCACCACCGAGGCTGCGAGCGAAGTGCCGATGCAGCGACTGATGATGGCGCAGGATACCGGCGGCGCGATTCGCGGCGCGGTGCGCGCGGACTTCTTCTACGGTTTTGGCAGCGAGGCGGGGGACAAGGCGGGCCGCATGAAGCAGCGCGGGCAGGTCTGGGTGCTGATGCCGAAGCGTGCCGGGCAATAGGCAGGCAGGGTAACTGACGCTACAATCGCGAATTCCGTATCAATTTAATAAAGGGGTGTCCCATGCAGTATTCTGATTTGCTGATCGAAACCCATGGCAAGGTTGCTGTCATTCGCCTGAACCGTCCAAAAGCGATGAACGCGTTGAACGACAACATGATGAATGAGCTGGGCGATGCGCTCTACAAGTTTGACGCGGACAGCAACATCAATTGCATCGTCCTGACCGGCAGCGAGAAAGCGTTCGCGGCGGGCGCCGATATCGCGGCCATGGCCAACTACAATTACCAGGACACCCACGGCGGCAACTACATCGGCCGCAACTGGGAACACATCCTGAATATCCGTAAGCCAGTGATCGGCGCCTGCGCCGGTTATGTACTGGGTGGCGGCTGCGAGCTGGCCATGATGTGCGATTTCCTTATCGCAGCTGAAAACGCCAAGTTCGGACAGCCGGAGATCAAGGTCGGCGTCACCCCTGGCGCCGGCGGCACCCAGCGTTTGCCGCGCACCATCGGCAAGTCGAAAGCGATGGACATGCTGCTGACCACCCGCATGATCGACGCGGCCGAAGCGGAACGCACCGGCCTGGTGTCGCGCGTTGTGCCTACCGAAAAACTGATCGAAGAGGCGATTGCCATTGCGACCCAGATCGCCGCCATGCCGGTGTCTGTCGCCATGCAGATCAAAGATGCGGTCAACCGCGCGTTCGAGACCACGCTGACCGAAGGCGTTCGCTACGAGCGCCGCTACTTCCACGCTGGTTTCGGCACCCCTGCGCAAAAAGAAGGCATGAGCGCGTTCCTCGAAAAGCGCGCGCCGAAGTTCGACGGCCTGTAAGAAGACCGGCCAACAGGAGCGTCCGGTGGGTTACAAGATGATCGATTGGCAGGACGCGCACCTGCAAGCTTTTCTTTCCGCACGAAACGAGACCGAGTTTTTTGCCAGCCTGGCCAAGGCGGTAAAGGAACTCGGTTTCGACTACTGCGCCTATGGCATGCGCAAGCCGCTGCCTTTATCCAATCCCAAGACGTTCATGCTCAATAACTACGCACCCGCGTGGCAGGAGCGTTACGTCGCCGAAGATTACCTGTCCATCGACCCGACCGTCGCCCACGGGATGAGGTCGGTATTGCCGCTGGTGTGGTCCGACAGCGTGTTCCAGGATTGCCGTCACTTCTGGGAAGATGCGAATTCGCACGGCGTGCGCGTCGGCTGGGCGCAGTCCTCGTTCGATGCGAGGGGCGTCGCCGGACTGCTGTCGTTGGCGCGATCCGAAGAGCCCTTGTCCGAAGCCGAACTGCGCCACAACGCGCCGCGGATGGCGTGGCTGGTTCAACTCGCCCATGAACGCATGACGTCGCTGTTGTCGGCCAAGGGCGGCAGCGACGAACCAGTCGTGCTGACAGCGCGCGAAATCGACGTCTTGCGCTGGACCGCCGACGGCAAGACGTCGAGCGAAGTGGGCGAGATCATGAATATCTCGGAGCGCACGGTCAATTTTCACGTCAACAACACCATCGCAAAACTGGGCACGACGAACAAAACCGCCGCCGTCATCAAGGCGGCGATGCTCCGCCTGCTCTGATCAATGATGGCAAACTGTCAGTATTGACAGTACCGCCGCAGCGCTGCCTGCCGTCTAATACCGTCTGAACCTGCATTCGCGATTTCGCCCCGTGCAGTAATGACTTCAGGAGATGATGATGGCACCACTGGACCAAACCTATCTAGCGCCGCCGGTACCGCGGCAGGCCCAGGGCGAGCTGCTGCGGCTCGACGGTGTCAGCTTTAAGTATCCTGGCGGGCACGCCGCCGTGGATGGGGTGAGCCTGTCGCTTGGCCCCGGCATCCTCGGCCTGCTCGGTCCAAACGGCGCCGGCAAGTCGACCATGATGCGCATGCTGGCCACGCTGACCCGGCCGACGGAAGGCCGCATCATCTGGAAGGGCGTCGATATCTCGCGCGATCCGGATGCGCTGCGCGTGTCGCTCGGCTACCTGCCGCAGGACTTCGGCGTCTATCCGGCGCTCAGCGCGCGCGAATTCCTGCGCTATCTCGCCGCGGTCAAGGGACTGCCTCAGAAGCTGGCGCGGCGCCGCGTCGACGAATGCATCGAACAGGTTGGGCTGAGCGCGGATGCTGACCGCCGCCTTGGCGATTTCTCGGGAGGCATGCGTCAGCGCGTCGGGATCGCCCAGGCCTTGCTCAACGATCCGCAACTGCTGATCGCCGACGAGCCGACCGTGGGCCTCGATCCTGGCGAGCGCCTGCGTTTCCGGCACCTGCTGACGGAACTGGCGGGCCAGCGGCTGGTCATACTGTGTACGCACATCGTGTCGGACGTGGAGGCGAGCGCGACGGCACTGGCAGTCATGCGCAAGGGCGCACTCGTTTTCTCGGGAAGTCCGGAGGCGTTGCTAGGCCGTGCGGACGGCAAGGTGTGGGACTGGACCGTGGAGCCGGAGCGGCTCGATGAAATCCGCGCCACCCATCATGTCAGCAACAGCTTGCGCCGTGCCGACGGGGTCCGCGTGCGCCTGATGTCCCCGACTTCGCCGGGGCCCGGCGCAGAGGCGGTACAGCCGTCGCTCGAGGATGCCTATGTGTCCTTGCTGGCCGACAGCGAGGAGCGCTGATATGGAAAGCGTGCGCCGTTTCGGCGCGATTGTCGGCGCCGACCTGCGGGAGCGGATGCGTTCAACCAAGTTCTGGGTAATCCAGGCGCTGCTGTGCATGGCCAGCTGGTGGAGTTTTCCAACCATGGAGCAGAACTACGTGGTGCTGGGGATTAATGGCCACCTGCGCGGAGAGTATTCAAGCGCATGGATCGGCATGGTGGTAGCGATGCTGGCGGTCTGGCTCTCGCTGGTGGGTTTCTATCTTGTGCGCGGGACCGTGGTGCGCGACTTCGAGACCCGCGTGTGGCAGCTGCTCGTGGCGACGCCGCTGACAAGGTCCGCCTACCTGCTGGCCAAATGGTGCAGCAACATGGCGGTCCTGTCGCTGGTGCTGGCCGGCGCGCTCGCCGTGGGCGTGGCGGCGCAGATGGTGCGCGGCGAGAATCTCCAGCTCGACCTGGTGGAATTGGTCAAGCCGGCGCTGTTCCTCGCGATTCCATCGCTTGCCCTCACGTCATTGCTGGCGCTGGTATTCGACCTCATTCCCTGGCTGCGCCGCACTGCCGGCAACGTGCTTTTCTTTATCCTGTGGATCGCTTCGCTTGCCGCCACGGTTCCCGGGATGAACTCCGCTGCGGCGCGCGAAGGCGGCGGCCCGTGGCTTGGCGATCCGCGCGGGATGATGGTGTTCCAGTATTCGCTGGTCCGCCAGGTGGCGCCACAGCTGAAGGATGAGGCACTGCGAACCGGGTTCTGCATGGTCTGCGGCGTGAAGAATCACCGGCGCGACCGGTTTGCGTGGCCCGAATGGCAGCAAGATGCCCCGATGGTGGCGGGCCGCCTGTTTTGGCTGCTGCTGGCGACAGGAGGCGTCCTGCTGTGCGCACCGTGGCTCGACCGGGCGGCCGCAAGCTGTGAAAAGCCGCGCGCGGCGTCCGCCAGCGGTAGCGGGCGTAGCATGCGCTTGCTGGACTTGCTGATGTCACCGCTTCAATCGACGCAGCTGGGCACGCTGGTCGCTGCCGAATTGCAGCTGACCTTGCGTCAGCGGCCGGGCTGGTGGTGGCTGGCGCTACTGTTTACGGCGGGCGCGGGGATGCTTGCGCCAATTCCTGCTGCGGCGCTCGCCGTCGTCGGGAGCTGGGCGCTGTTGCTCGACAGATATGGTCAGGCTGCACTCCATGAGCGTACGACGCGCACCGGCCCGCTTATTTTCAGCGCCACCGGTGCGGGAAAGCGTGTCCTGCTGGCCCGTTGGACCGTGCTGTTCGCGCTTGGTGCCCTGGTAAATCTGCCTGCGCTGATGCGCTTTGGCGCGACGCAACCAATGACCGCCCTGGCGATCCTTATTGTGGCGGCGTCGCTACCTGCGTGGTCATTGGCGATCGGGGCATTGACGGGGAATCCACGGACTTTTGAATTGCTGGCCTGCGTGTTCGGCTACCTCGCCCTGAATGAAGTTGCGGTACTGAATGTGAGTATCGACCCCGGTTGGACTTCACTGGTCCATATGGTGATGTTGCCGGTCGCGATTTTTGTCGCATCGAAGAGTTGGGTGCGGTTGAGCCAGCGATAAATCATCACCAATTAAAAATACTTGCGCGACCCCGCCAACGTTTGCTATAGTTCGCCTCCCGCTGATTTTGTTGTACGAAATCAAGTAGTTGCGAAAGATTCATCGGGCGTCTTCTGAAGAGACGGCAGGAAAAAAGAAGTTGACGAGCATCGCGAAACACTGCATAATCTCGCTTCTCTGTTGCTGACAAACACAACGCTTTGTCGATAAGCAGCAAGCAGTACCGAATAAAGTTCTTTAAAAATTAACAGTCGATAAGTGTGGGCGTTTGATGAAGGTGCCAGTGACTTCGGTTACTGATTACTTAAATTATCAAATGTTCACAAAAAAGAAATACGTTGCTCAGCAATGAGTAACGGTCAGTATTTTGAGTGAGCGACCTCGCAGCAATGCGAGTGGCAGAAATGCCAACAAACAGAGATTAAACTGAAGAGTTTGATCCTGGCTCAGATTGAACGCTGGCGGCATGCTTTACACATG
>NZ_JABBGG010000011.1 GCF_012927275.1 Massilia polaris
GGAGACTCGAGATGGTTGGCCAGGAAGTGAAGGGTATCGTCGAGCATCGCGACGAAGGTTAACAGCGATGCCCGGCGTTTACAACAGCAAAATAAAAATGCCGTTCAGTCTTAACTGAACGGCATTAGGCTTCTGCCAGGCTTTTTTTCGCCCATCGTCCGCTCGTGTTCGCCACCGAACATTGGCGGCGGCAACTCTCCCGCATAATCGGCTATCACCGACGGGAGCACGCCATGGTTACGGTACGCAAGGGTCAAGCACCCGCCACACTGAAGCGCGATGAATTCCACCTGGTGTTCCACCGCTCATTCATGGATCCCGCCTTCGACGCCGTCGGCACCGAACTTGCCGCCATCGAAGAAATCGCCTGGGACAATTACCAGAAGGGCCGCAAAACGCCCGTCACCGCCAAGGCCGGACCCGGTTTTGCCGATCCCGACTACGACCTGTCGGTGGAATGGCGCGCCACCCGCGACCGCCTGATCGAGGCCGAGAAGCGCCAGAAAGATGCGGCCTCGCCCTCGCGCGTGCTGCTGATCAACGGTTCCGCCCGCAACGACGGCACCTGCCCGGGCGAAATCTCGAAGACCTTCCGCATGACGAAGCTGGCGCAGGACGTGCTCGACGCCGCCGGCATGCAGACCGACCTGCTCGACCTGAGCCTGCTGACCTCGGACTACGACCGCCACATCCACCCGTGCAAGGGCTGCGTGTCGACCGCGATGCCGCTGTGCCACTGGCCGTGCAGCTGCTATCCGAACCATGGCGAGCGCCAGACCAACGACTGGATGGCCGATATCTACGAGAAGTGGGTGTCGGCGCACGCGATCGTCATCCTGACGCCGGTGTACTGGTACAGCATGCCGTCGGTGCTCAAGCTGATGATCGACCGGCTGGTGTGCGCCGACGGCGGCAACCCCGACCCGACCTCGACCCACGGCAAGAAGCCCGAGCTGGCCAAGGAAATCGAGCTGGCGGGCTGGAATTATCCGAAGCACCTCGCCGGACGGGTCTACGGCGTGGTCGTGCATGGCGACGTCGCCGGCATCGAAGGCACGCGGCGCGGCCTGTCGGACTGGCTGGACTGGATGGGGCTGGCCGATGCTGGAAGCATGGCGCGGCTCGACCGTTACGTCGGCTATTTCGAGTCGTATGCGGAAAGCCACGAGGTGCTCGACCGCGATACCAATGTGCAGGAGGAAGTGCGCAATGTCGCGCGCGCCGTGGCGCATGCGGTCGGAGAATTGCGGTCCGGCCGGCTGTCGCAGCCGGACCGCAGCTTGAAGGAGCCGCGCCCGAAATAGGCGCGCCCGAAAATCAGATGGCGGTCAGGCCGCCGTCGACGGCCAGCTGGTGGCCGGTGATGAACGACGCGTGGCCGGAGCACAGCCACATCGCCGCTTCGGCGATGTCGCCAGCCTGGCCCAGGCGGCCGATCGGATTGGCGTCCTTGAGCTTTTCCTCGCGGGCCGGTTCGCGCTTGAGCGCGCGCGCCAGCATCGGCGTGTCGATCAGGCCCGGGCAAACGCTGTTGATGCGGATGCCGGCGCGGCCGTACTCGACCGCCGCGGTCTTGGTCATGCCGACCACCGCGTGCTTGCTGGCGGCGTAGATCGCCTGCGTCGGCGCGCCAGCCAGCCCGGCAACCGATGCCGTGTTGACGATGACGCCGCCGCCCTCCTGCTTGAGCATCTGGCGGATTTCGTACTTCATGCACAGCCAGGTGCCCTTGACGTTGACGCCCATGATACGGTCGTACAGGGCTTCGTCGGCTTCGGCCAGCGGCAGGTATTCTTCTTCGATGCCGGCGTTGTTAAACGCGCAGTCGAGGCGGCCGTAGTAAGCCACGGTCTTGTCGATCAGCGCTTCGACTTCGGCGTCGCGCGTGACGTTGCAGGATACGAACAAGGCCTTGCCGCCCGCTTCGACAATCATCGCGGCGGTCGCATGGCCGCCATCGACCGAGGTGTCGGCTACGACGACGCAGGCGCCCGCGCGCCCGAATGCGAGCGCAGCGGCCCTGCCAATGCCGCCAGCGGCGCCTGTCACCAGGACAACCTTGCCCGCGAACGAAATTCCCTCACCCCTGCTGCTTCCTGCCATCTAATTCTCCGTTGCTATGAACACGGGCAGCGTAAGATGCCCCAAGGAAACATCATACCATAGCCCCCAAATATGTATCCATCCCTACAATAATTCCAAATGCCTGGCGGGCTTTTCGTGTGCATGGTGGTGCGAGCTGATGCGAGTTGCGAGCAGCCCGTGGACGGTCCCGGCCAGGAATTCGCTACGCCTTTTCGCCAGGTTCGGGCAGGATGCAGGCGTCGACGATTTGCAGGTCGTTGTCCTTGGCGAAATTGACAACGAAGTGATAGGCGAGCGCGTCGAGCTTCTTCAGGTCGTTGTTGACCACGACCGCCTTCACACCGTTGAGCACGGTTGGCCGGACGTACGGGGAATATTTGAGGTGGGCATGGCGGCCGCCCTTGGCGCCTTCCGGCTGGAAGCAGGACATGACGCCGCACAGCCGCTCGGCCCAGTCGCTGGGCCGGAACTGCCTGCCATCGCTGGTCAGGCCAAGAATGAAGAACTCGTCAGCGAGGTCTTTCCTGGTTTGCGGTAACTCGGCCATAGGGCGGCTGGAACATGAATGCTGCGTGGATGATCCCCGGCGCGCGTTCGCCGGGTTTGGAACCGAACGGCAGTATTATATCTTATAGAAGAGTTGATGCCGCGATTTCGCTGTGGCAAGCGGGGCACAGCGGCCCTGCCCGCCGTAGCCGCTTAGCCGAGCCAGGCTGCGCTGGACGCCAGCAAAAGCAGCATCATCCATAATAACAGGGCGCGCCAGACCAGTCCCACGGTGCTCTGTAGCGCGCGCAGGTTCGGCTCTTCGCCCGGCAGGATATCGTCCTCGCTGTCGCTGACGTCGACCAGGGCGGCGTCGGGCGGCAGCACCTTGGCCGCATTCTCGTTCGGGGTGCCGAGGCGGACGCCCATGGCGCCGCCGCCGGCGGACAGGATGATGCCGCGCGCTTCGTCGGCCCAGCGGTGGGCGAAGTTGCGCCACGCGTAGATCGCGTCCTCGAAGTTGCCGACCACCGCGAACGCCACCGCCGTCAGGCGCACCGGCGCCCAGTCGATCCAGTAGAACGCCTTGGCGGCGAACTGCCCGAATGCTTCATTGCGCATGTGCTCAGGCTCGTTCCAGGCGCGCGCCAGGTATTCCGAGACGCGGTACATGACCGCGCCGGCAGGGCCGAGCGGCATCAGGAACCAGAAAAACACCCCGAACACGTTGCGGTGGGTGGTGATCAGGGACTTTTCGACCGCGATGCGGATGATTTCAGGCGTTTCCATGCCGACCGTGTCGATGCGCGCCCATTCGGCCAGCAGGCTGCGCGCGGTGGCTTCGTCGCCCGAATTGAGGGCCAGCTGGATCGAGGTGAAGTAGTGGCTGTAGTGGCGGAAGCCGAGGGTCAGGTAGACGATCAGCACGTTCCAGGCGAACGCGGCGAAGACCAGCTCGTAATGCATCAGGGTCCAGTAGATGGCGGCCGTCGGCACCATCAGCGCCGCCATCATCAAAATCCAGCCAAGGCGGCCATGGGTGGCGTCGCCGGCATTGAACCAGTGTTCGATACGCATCGCGAAGCTTTTGATCTCCGCATAAATCATATTATCTGCGCGCAAAGGCTTGAGTTGCTCGATCAGGAGCGCGCAAAGAATGGAGAGAAATGTCATCAAACGTCCTTTTTTGATATGAAGCAATACAGCATTGCCCGCTACGATAGCGCAGAGCAGTGCCGGAATCAAACTTATTGCCGAATTAGGCGCGCAGCAAGTGGAACAGGTTGCGCAGCATGCCGGCGGTGGCGCCCCAGATGAAGTGCTGGCCATAGGGCATCGCGTAGAAGTGGCGCCGCCCTGCCCCTTCGGGCATTTCGACCGACAGGCGCTGGTGGTTCATGCCGTCCATCAGGAACGCAAGCGGGACTTCGAACACGTCGGCCACCTCGTTGGGGTCCGGCGTCAGCTCGAACGGCGGATGGACCAGCCCAACCACCGGCGTGACCCGGTAGCCGCTTCCCGTCACGTAATCGGGCAGCAGGCCGATGACGTCGATATGGCTGCGCGCCAGCCCGATTTCTTCCTCGGTCTCGCGCAGCGCGGTGTCGACGGCCGAGTCGTCCTCGGGCTCGGCGCGCCCGCCGGGAAAGCTGATCTGGCCCGCGTGGGCGCTCAGGTGGTCGGTGCGGCGCGTCAGCAGCAGGTTCAGGCCATCAGGGCGCTGCACCAGCGGCACCAGCACCGAGGCGGCGGTCATGTCGCGGCGCGCGGCCAGCGATTCGTCGGCGGTTTCAGGGTGCCAGTGGGGCGGCGCGGCGAAGCGCTGGCGCAGCCAGTCCTCCAGCATGCGCTCGTGGTCCAGCGCGGCTTCTCCGGCGATCGCGTCGACCGGCAGCGATTGGGGATCGAAGGAAAATTTTGGCAAAGGCATTCCCGGACTATAGATGAAAAAAAGGCATCCTGTGAGGGATGCCTTTTCTCTAGTGCAGCTGTCGATATTACTTAGGAGCAGCCGAGCTAGCGCGACGGTTTGGCAGTTTCTCTTTGATACGTGCCGATTTACCCGAACGCTCACGCAGGTAGTACAGCTTGGCGCGGCGAACATCACCACGACGCTTGACTTCGATCGAAGCGATCAGCGGGGAATACAGCTGGAACGTACGCTCGACGCCTTCGCCGGACGAGATCTTGCGAACGATGAAGTTCGAGTTCAGGCCACGGTTACGACGGGAGATCACGACGCCTTCGTATGCCTGGGCGCGCTTGCGGGTGCCTTCGACGACGTTGACGTTGACGATGACGGTATCGCCTGGTGCGAAGTCAGGAATAGTCTTGCCGATACGGGCAATTTCTTCTTGCTCAAGTTGTTGAATCAAGTTCATTTTTATAACTCCAATAACCATCGTGCTGGCACCTGGGGCCCAGTAGAGGATGGGGTTTAAACCATGGGCGACATGCCCGAGGTTTGGTGCTGCTACAACACGGGTTTTTCCAAACCCGCCAAAAACTTTTCATCGGCTTTGGTCAGCAGGCCGGCGCTGCGCGCCTTGCCAAGCAGGTCGGGCCGCTTGTTCAGGGTGGCTTCCAGCATGCGCTGGCGCCGCCATTTTACGATCTCTGCGTGGTTGCCGCCCATCAGCACCGGCGGCACCTCGACACCTTCGTACGCTTCCGGCCGCGTGTAATGGGGCGAATCGAGCAGTCCGTTGACGAAGCTGTCTTCGATTGCCGAGGCATCGTCGCCCAGCACACCAGGCAATTGCCGCACTACCGCGTCCATCAGCACCATCGCCGGCAATTCGCCGCCCGACAGCACGAAGTCGCCGAGGCTGATTTCCTCGTCGACGCAACGGTCCAGCAGGCGCTGGTCGACGCCTTCGTAGCGGCCGCACAGCAGCACCAGTCCCGCTTCGTCCTTCAGCTGCATGACCTTTTCATGGGTCAGCTGCTTGCCTTGCGGCGACAGGAACACCACCCGCGGGGTTGGCAATCCGAGCTCGGTTTGCCGTTGTTTGGCTGCCGCGATCGCCGCTTCCAGGGGTTTGGCCAGCATCACCATGCCGGGACCGCCGCCATACGGGCGGTCGTCCACGGTGCGGTGCCTGTCGGTGGTGAAATCGCGCGGATTCCAGATCGTCAGGCCCCAGCGCTGCTGCTCGTGTCCGCGCCGGGTCACACCCGACTGCGTCAACGCGGCAAACATCTCGGGAAACAAGCTCACGACGTCAAACTGCATCGGGCTCTCGCTTCGACCGGGCCTTAATAATCGAGGCCCCAGTCAACAGTAATTTTTTTGGCTTCCTGGTCGACTATCTTGACGAAGTGGTCCACAAACGGAATCAGGCGCTCAGGCGCCTTTTCTTCGGAACCGGTTTCCACCGGCGCCACGCGCAGTATCGACTGCGCGCCGTTGTGCATCAGGTCGCTCACCGTGCCGAGGTTTTCACCCTGCAGGTTAACGACATCAAGACCGATCAGGTCAGTCCAGTAGAATTCATCGGCCGGCAGTTCGGGGAATTCAGCGCGCGAGACCGACACAGCGGCGCCCTTGAGCGCCTCCGCAGCATCCCGCCCGATGGTTCCGACCAACTGGACCACGACGTCGCCGCCGTGCATTTTCGCGGTCCGCACATCGACGGAACGCAGGCTGGGCTTATCCACCCACCAGGTTTTGATGCTCAGCAGCGCATCCGCATCCTCGGAGAACGGGGTGACCCGAATCGAACCGGTGACGCCAAAGGCGCCGGAAACGTAGCCGACCTGGGTCAGGTCGTCGGGGACTTGCACCCCGGGTGCTGCCGAACTGCTCAAAACAGGTACGACTTAAGCTACTGCAGGCTGGCTAGCAACCAGGCGAGCAACGGTTGGCGACAGTTGTGCGCCAACGCCTTGCCAGTAAGCCAGGCGGTCTGCGGTGATGCGCAGGCTAACTTCCTGACCCGATGCCATCGGGTTGTAGAAACCGATACGCTCGATGAAGCGGCCATCGCGGCGATTACGCGAGTCCGTAGCAACGATGTTGAAGAACGGGCGCTTCTTGGCGCCTCCACGAGCTAAACGAATAACGACCATAATAATTCCAAAAAGTTGTGCTGGGCGGAAAAAGCCGACAATTATAGCGCGCAATGCCGCACAGCAGCAAGCGTTAATGACAACAGGCGCGCAGTTCGGGCCAATTGAGCATTATCCCTGATTTTGGGCTGGACCGCCACCTGTACCGGCAGCCGGGCCGATGTTGGTTGGGGTCAGGTCTGGCATTCGGACACGAACTCAAGCGTCAGGCGCTTGAGTTCGTGTCCGAATGCCAGACCTGACCCCAAAGAATGGACGCTGGCGGGCGATCGCAATATGACCGATACTTTCACCTTTCCCGATTTCAAGATTGCCAAGTCCATGTCAACGCCGCACAAGAACAAGACCTTCGCTACCTTCCTCGCCGTCATCCTTGGCGGCCTCGGCGTACACCGCTTCTACCTGCGCGGGCCGCTCGACAAGCTCGGCCTGATGCACCTGTGCAGCCTGCCGATCGCGGGCATGGTGTACGGACTGGCGCCTGAGGCGGACGGCTTTTTCAAGCTGCTGCCGATCACCATCTCGTATATCGTCGCCTTCATTGAGGCGCTGGTGTTGGGCGTGACGGCCGATGAAAAATTCGACGCGCAGTTCAATGCTGGCTCCGGCCAGGCTTCGCAATCGCGCTGGATCCTGGCGGTGCTGCTGGTGACGACCATGATCATCGGTTCGGTCACCCTGATCGGCACCATCGCGCGCGTGTTCGACCTGCTGTACACCGGCGGCGCCTACGGCTAAGCCGTAGCGCCAAGCAGTTAATCGCGCGGCTTGCGGGAGTCGTCGCGCAGGCGTTCAGCCGCTTCCTCTTCCGACACCATCCGGCGCGCCGAGATGCCCGAGAAGGCTGTCGGGCTGGCCAGTACCAGGTTCGCATCCCAGCTCTGCCCCACCCGCATCATCTGCGGCGCCGGCAGGCTGTCCACCACGGCCGGGTCGATCCACGGCGCCACCTGCGCCAGCACCAGCTTGATGCGCGGCTTGATGGCCGCCTCGGCGATCCGTCCGCGCTGTCCCCACGCCACCAGCACCTGCCCGCTCGGGGTTCCGTCGCTATACACATTGGTGAACGCGATGTCGTAGCGGATGCCGTGCCGGTAGCTCATCATGAACTCTTCGAACAGCATCGCCAGGTCCTCGCGGGTGCTCGAATACGCGTAATCGTCGTTGGCCAGGTCCGCGCCGAAGAAACGGCCGACATCGGCGGCGCTGTACGCTTTCTGCTGCTCGCTTGCCTTGAGACCCTGGAACAACACCTGCCCCAGGCCCGCCATGTCCACCGAAGTCAGCGGATAGCTCGTGGACAAGGTGTCCGACACCAGCGTTTCGGCGCTGATCCGCCCGACCACGTTGCCCCAGATCGACAGCGACGGATTCAGCGCGCGGTGCGCAGGCGTGAAGAAGTCGGCGGCGTGCGCCAGCTCGTGGTACAGCAGGCGGCCCAGCACGCTCACCAGCTCATCGGCCGAACGGGTGGCGCGCTCGGTTGCCGGGAAGGCGCGGCGCGCATAGTCGTTGTCCTTGACCTGGCGGCCGAAGGCGCTGTAGTTCAGCTCGTCGTCGAAGGCGAGCCGGTAATCGGGCACTTCGGTGACGACATCGCGCTGGGCGGCGGTCAGCCACAGGTTGTTGGCGTCGAGGTAGATGGCGCCGGTGGCCGACATGTAGAAACTCGGGCGCACATGCGAACCCAGCACGATGGCCGTAGTACCGGCCAGCATGCGGCGGAAGTCGCCGTGCGGATCCTGGGTCAGCAGGAACTGCTCGAAATTGGCGCCGAGGAAATCGTGCGACACCAGCACCCGGCCCATGACCTGCGCCACGCTCGGGATCACGCCCGGCCCGGCCTCTTCCTGCAGCAATGGCAAGGTGGCGGCCGTGCAGAAGTTATTGCGGATGGAGTCGGTGTAGTACAGGGCGACGTCGTAGGTGCAGCGCCCGAGCGCGCTGGCGTAGCGCGCGGCGGTGCGGTAGGGATGCACGCGCGCGGTCATGTCGAACAGCGAGTCGGCGGCCAGCGTCTGGCGCTCGATGGCGATGATCACGTCGTCGGCATCCTCGCGCCCGGTGCTGGTGGTCATGGTCGCGCGGAACTTGAGCGCCGTGTCGGATCCCACCGTTGGGGCGCGGAACATCAGCACGCGTTCGTCGGCCGTGTTCATTTCCACTGTCGGACCGGACACCTGGATCCAGACGATGCGCGACACGCTGTCGCCGGCCGCCAGCACGGGCCAGGCCCGCAGCGACGTATCGGTTCCCGGGCGCACCGAGTGATCGGTGCGGACCGTGACGAAACTGCCTGCCGCGCGCGGCGCGACCGTGATGTCGGCCGTGACGGATTCGGCGACGCCGCTGGCCAGGCGCACGTCGGCGCGCAGCTTGACGACGCCGGCGTCCGCGCTGTCGAACGATACGGTCGGGCTTTGCGCGGACAGCAGGGTCACCGCCGGTCCGCTGACCTGGGTCCAGCTGACCTCCCCCATGACGCCGCTGCCGCAGGCGAGCACGCTGGCGCCGGCCGTCTTGCCAGTCTCGACCGTGGCATCGGCCACCACCTGCACCGTGCAGTCGCCGACAGGCGGAACCGGAACCGGCGCTGGTACCGGCGCCGGCGCGGGCGCCGCTGGGGTAGAAGCGTTGCCGCCGCCACCGCCGCAGGCCGACAGCAGCACGGTACTCAGCAGGAAGATGGCAAAGCGGATGGGGGCATGACGAACGAAAGGAAAACGGGTCACAAGCGGTCCAGTTCAGGCGAGGCCAGCTACGGCTGGGAACGCCACCGATTATAGACGCGAATTTTTCACTGCGGAGGCAAGAAGCGAGCAGCCAACATTTCCGCTCAACCTGTTACAGGGTCGCAACAAGTGACGTGAGGAAATTGACTTTACTGAACAACAATCATCTAATACGTCCATATGATTTTTGACACAGGAAGCGCCCATGGACTACAACGGCACCAGCGGCAATGACACGATCGACCAGAAGGCGCTGGGCATTGCCGACGGCAGCAGTATTTTCGGCGGCGCCGGCGATGACACCATCACGGCCAGTAGCGGCAACCTGATCGGTGAAGCGGGCAACGATACGCTGACCGGCACCGGCGCGTATGTCGGCGTGGCCTACTGGCGGTCGCCGGCCGGCGTCAAGATCAACCTGGCGACCGGCATCGCGCAGGACGGCTACGGCACCACCGACCAACTGGTCGGCATCCGCATCATCCAGGATTCGAACCATAGCGACGAGATCACCGGCGGCGCGGCCAGCGAAGAATTCTGGCTTAGCCGCGGCAACGACAAGGTCATCGGCGGCGGCGGCAACGATACGGTTATTTTTTACAATATCAAGTCGAGCGAAGTCACGGTCAGCTACGACAAGGCCAGCGACACCTTCACGCTGAAGAAGCACCTGGCGAACGGCGATAACGGGACCAGCACCGCCACCGGTGTCGCGGTGATCTCATTTACCGGCTCGGAATCGGATTCGCGAGATTTCAGCCGCGACATGTTCGATGACAGCACCGGTTTCCTGCGCAGCAAGCAGTTCCTGGCAGGCAGCGAGATGGGGAAGGTGCAGCAGCTCCGTACCGGCGACTTCAACGGCGACGGCAAGGCCGACATCCTCGCCGTTCGCACCAACGCCGACCTCGGCCTCACCGCCGAACCGCTGCAAATTCTGCTGGGCGATGGCGCCGGCAATTTCACCGACGGCAGCGCCGCGGTGTTCGGCGCCATTCCAAAAGTGAACTACGTGCCGCGCATTTTCGCCGCCGACTTCAACAAGGACGGCGTCACCGATATCTTCGCACCCGATTTCGGCTACGATGCACCGCCCTTCCCGGGCGGCCAGAATTCGCTGTACCTGTCGTCGCGCGCTACCGGTCACATCACCAGCGCAACATCGACGCTGCCGCAGGCGCTGCTTCAGAATCACGGCACTTCCCTCGGCGATATCAACAAAGATGGCCACATCGACATCTTCGTCAATGCGCTTAACGAACGTACCGGCAACGCCAACCAGTTGCTGGTCAACGACGGCACCGGCCGCTTCACCGTGTCGCACAACCTGCTGCCGGCGTCTATGACCAGCGCCACCTTCAATGCCGGCAACACCTGGTCGATGCTGCGCGACCTGAACGGCGACGGCTACGACGACATGGTGCTCGGCACCTGGGATCCAAGTCCGTTCCCGAGCCAGGTCCTGCTCAACGACGGGCGCGGCAGCTTCGCGTCGTCGACCCCGATCAACCTGCCGCGCAGCGCCCTGAACAAGGAGATCGTCATCGGCATCGAGACGATCAACCTGAACGGCGACGCCCTGCCCGACCTGGTGCTCTCGATGACCAACGGCGGCACCCACAGCGAGTTCTACACCACGCCGTACCTGCAACTGCTGGTCAACGACGGTAACGGCCGGTTCCACGACGAGACCCAGGCGCGCCTGCCCCAGAGCACGGCGACCGGCACACCTGGCGTCGCCAACTGGTACCTGTCGGCGCATGCGGTCGACGTCAACGGCGACGGCCACCACGACATCGTGGCGGACGGCACCGCATCGGCCACGTCAAAAGTGTTCATGAACGACGGACACGGCAACTTCAAGCTGGGCTGGGAAGGCGCGCAAGGCACGCACATCGTGGCCGCCGATGTCGATGGCGACGGCAAGATCGACCTGGTCGAGTCCGGACGCACAGGCTACTCGGTGCTGTTCAACACCGGCGCCGCGGCGATTCCGGCCTCCGGCGTCTATCGCGCCAGCGACCGCGGCGACAAGGTGAACGGCGGCGCCGCAGCCGAAACAGTCTACAGCGGCAAGGGCAACGACACCGTCGATGCCGGCGCCGGTCTCGACACCGTAATCTTCACCGGCAACCGCGCCGGCTACACGGTGGCCAAGACCGCCACCGGCTTTTCGGTAAGCGGCCCGGACGGCGTCGACGCGCTGGCCAATGTGGAGCGGATCAAGTTTGCCGACACCCACGTTGCGCTGGATATCAATGGCAGCGGCGGCCAGACCTACCGGATTTACCAGGCAGCATTCGACCGGGTGCCGGATGCGGCCGGACTGAGCTACTGGATGAAGCAAATGGATTCCGGCGCCAGCCTGGCCGATGTGGCCGGAGGATTCGTCGGCAGCAAGGAGTTTGCGGACCTGTACGGCGGCAGCAATCCGACCGCCGAAGCTTTTGTCGAGAAACTGTACACCAACGTCCTGCACCGCAAGCCGGATGCGGCAGGCTACGATTACTGGGTCGGCGTGGTCAAAGTGGGCGCGCCAAAGGCGGAAGTGCTCGCGGCCATCAGCGAGAGCGGCGAGAACCAGGCTGCGCTGGCCAGCATTATCGGCAACGGGTTTGCCTA
Organism: Massilia polaris; assembly: GCF_012927275.1. GTDB lineage: Bacteria > Pseudomonadota > Gammaproteobacteria > Burkholderiales > Burkholderiaceae_D > Telluria_A > Telluria_A polaris. The sequence goes on from NZ_JABBGG010000011.1 coordinate 11,997, forward strand.
CGTGCCTTACGCAGGCTGATTGAACAGGCGGACGGGGCCACGGCCCCATCCGCCACTACTGCTTAGAACTGCTCGACTTCCAGCGCCAGCACACCGGCGCTGCCTTCCACGATCGCCGTACGCAAGCCCGATGCCTGCGACAGGATATGGTCGGCAAAGAAGCGCGCGGTCGCGATCTTCGCCTTGTAGAACTGCGCATCGCCCGCGCCCTCTTCCAGCTTGCGCTGGGCCGCCAGCGCGGCGCGTCCCATCTGCCAGCCACCCAGCACGATGCCGGCCAGCTTCAGGTACAGCACGCTGCCCGAGAACACACCCTTGACGTCGCCCTTGATGTTCGCCACCGTGTAGTCGACCACTTCGTCGAGCGCACGGCTGCCGTCCGCCAGCTGGCGCGCGATCGCCGCGAAATCGGCGTTGCCGCTTTCACGCAGCGCGCTTTCCGTCGCGCGCACTTGCGCGATCAGGCCCTTGGCCACGGCGCCGCCATCGCGCACCGTCTTGCGGCCAACCAGGTCGTTGGCCTGGATCGCGGTGGTGCCTTCGTAGATCGACAGGATCTTTGAATCGCGGTAGTGCTGCGCCGCGCCCGTCTCTTCGATGAAGCCCATGCCGCCGTGGACCTGGACGCCGTCGCGGGTGACCGTTTCGGACATCTCGGTCGACCAGCCCTTGATGATAGGGACCAGGTATTCGTACACCGCCAGGTTGGCCTTGCGCGTCTCCGCATCGGCATGGAAGTGCGCGACGTCGCTGATGCTCGCGCCGACGTACGCCAGCGCGCGCGCTGCCTCGACCTGCGAACGCATCGACATCAGCATGCGGCGCACGTCCGGATGGTTGATGATCGCGACAGGGCCCGCGGAACCGGCCAGGTCGCGCGATTGCACGCGGTCCTTGGCGAAGGCCGCGGCCTGCTGGTAGGCGCGGTCGGCCACGGCGATGCCCTGCATGCCGACGCCGAAGCGCGCCGCGTTCATCATGATGAACATGTACTCGAGGCCGCGGTTCTCTTCGCCCACCAGCGTGCCGATGGCGCCGCCGTGGTCGCCGAACTGCAGCACCGCGGTCGGGCTGGCCTTGATGCCCAGCTTGTGTTCGATCGAGACGCAGTGCGCATCGTTGCGCGCGCCGACCGAGCCGTCGGCGTTGACCATGAACTTCGGCACGACGAACAGCGAGATGCCCTTCACGCCCGGCGGCGCATCCGGCGTGCGCGCCAGTACCAGGTGGATGATGTTCTCGGCCATGTCGTGTTCACCGTAGGTGATGAAGATCTTGGTGCCGAAAATCTTGTAGGTGCCATCGCCCTGCGGCTCGGCGCGGGTGCGCACGGCGGCCAGGTCGGAGCCCGCCTGCGGTTCGGTGAGGTTCATGGTGCCGGTCCACTTGCCGGCAATGAGCGGCTCGAGGTAGGTGGCCTTCTGTTCGTCGGTACCGGCGGTCAGCAGCGCCTCGATGGCGCCGTCGGACAGCATCGGGCACAGTGCGAACGACAGCGACGCTGCGTGCAGCATTTCGATGCAAGGCGTCGCCACCAGCTTCGGCAGGCCCTGGCCGCCGAATTCGACCGGATGCTGCAAACCCTGCCAGCCAGCTTCGCCGAAGCTCTTGAAGGCTTCCTTGAAGCCCCTGGAGGTCGTTACCTCGCCGTCGCGCCAGAAGCTCGGCTCCTCGTCGCTCGGCTGGTTCAGCGGGGCGATCACGCCGCCGCAGAATTTCGCATTCTCTTCCAGTACCGCTTCAACCGTGTCGGCGGTAGCGTCTTCGCAGCCTGGCAGCTGGCTGATGGTCGACATTCCAGCCAGTTCGTTCATCACGAACAGCATGTCTTTCAGTGGCGCGTTGTAGCTCACCTTGATCTCCTAGTTATGCGCTTGCAATTGGCCCTACGGTTGGATCACGTTCCTGGATTCTTAACCGAGTTCTTTGACCAGTGCCGGTACGATCTCGAACAGGTCGCCAACGATGCCGTAATCAGCCACCGAGAAAATCGGCGCTTCCGGATCCTTGTTGATCGCGACGATGGTCTTCGAGTCCTTCATGCCGGCCAGGTGCTGGATCGCGCCCGAGATACCGACAGCGATGTACAGCGACGGCGCGACGATCTTGCCGGTCTGGCCAACCTGCCAGTCGTTCGGCACGTAGCCCGCGTCAACCGCGGCGCGCGATGCGCCCATTGCCGCGCCCAGCTTGTCGGCCAGCGGCTCGAGCAGTTTGAAGTTGTCGGCCGAACCCATGCCGCGGCCACCCGAAACAATGATCTTCGCCGCGGTCAGTTCCGGACGGTCCGACTTGGCCACTTCGCGGCCGACAAAGCTCGACTTGCCCGAATCGCCAACTGCCGTCACGCTTTCGGTCGCAGCCGAACCGCCGGTAGCGGCAGCCGAATCGAAGCCGGTGGTGCGCACGGTGATGACCTTGACCTTGTCGGTCGACTGCACGGTGGCGATCGCGTTACCGGCGTAGATCGGACGCTCGAAGGTGTCTGGCGAATCGACCTTGGTGATTTCGGAAACCTGCGCGACGTCCAGCTTCGCAGCGACGCGTGGCAGGATGTTCTTGCCGTAGGCGGTAGCCGGGGCCAGGATGTGCGAGTACGATGACGCCAGCGCCAGCACCTGCTCGGCGACGTTTTCGGCCAGGCCATCGGCGAAGTGGGCGGCGTCAGCCACCAGCACCTTCGATACGCCGGCGATCTGCGCGGCTTCAGCCGCTGCTGCGCCGCAGTTCGAACCAGCGACCAGGATGTGCACGTCGCCGCCGCACTGCGCAGCAGCGGTGATGGTGTGGTGGGTGCTTCCCTTGAGGGAGGCGTTGTCGTGTTCAGCAATAACTAGTGCGACCATGATTGTTCCTAATTTTTTGTGTGAGGACGGCCGGGCCGCGAATGGCCAGGCCGCGATCAGATAACTTTGGCTTCGGTGCGCAGCTTGGCAACCAGGGTCGCCACGTCAGGCACCTTGACGCCGGCCGAACGCTTGGCTGGCTCGACGACCTTCAGGGTCTTCAGGCGCGCAGCGACATCGACGCCCAGGTCTTCCGGCTTGACGATGTCGAGCGGCTTCTTCTTGGCCTTCATGATGTTTGGCAGCGTCACATAACGCGGCTCGTTCAGGCGCAGGTCGGTGGTGATGATCGCAGGCAGGGTCAGCGCCAGGGTTTCCAGGCCGCCGTCCACTTCGCGGGTCACGGTGACCTTGCCGTCTTCCAGCACAACCTTGGACGCGAACGTCGCCTGCGGCCAGCCCAGCAGGGCTGCCAGCATCTGGCCGGTCTGGTTGGAGTCGTCGTCGATGGCCTGCTTGCCGAGGATGATCAGCTGCGGCTGTTCCTTGTCGGCCAGCGCCTTGAGCAGCTTGGCGACCGCCAGCGGCTCGAGTTCGGCGCTGGTCTCGACCAGGATGCCGCGATCGGCGCCGATCGCCATGCCGGTGCGCAGGGTTTCCTGGCACTGGGTGACGCCGCACGATACCGCGACCACTTCGGTGACCTTGCCCGCTTCCTTCAGGCGCATCGCTTCTTCCAGCGCGATCTCGTCGAATGGATTCATCGACATTTTGACATTGGCGATATCGACGCCGCTGCCGTCGGATTTCACGCGCACTTTGACGTTGTAGTCGACCACGCGTTTGACGGGTACCAGGACTTTCATGGGGGTGCCTTTTGGGAAATTAGAAATTCGGTATTTGACTAAAGTGGCCTAGATTATAAGAGAAAAACCTCGACAGGACAGAATTAAAGCACGATCGTGCGATTTCTGGGTAGAGGGATTTGTCTAAATCGTCATTCATTGGCCATCGCTTATATCCTTCGTGGACAGCGACCGACGTTGAAGCATCGCAATCGGACCAGATATACAATGAAGATACACTGCGAGATTAGAGTCGCGCCAAGAAACCAGTTAGCTCAGCTACGAGGCAATTATGAAGAATACGACGGAACGAACGTCATCAGGATTTCTTGTCCGCTTCAGCGCTCGCGACACAACAAATCTTGTTAGCGAAGTGACTGTGGAGAAACTGGTCCAGATAACCGGATTGAGCAAGGATGAGCTAGTTCATCTTGCACTGAAGCAGATGGCGGATCGCTACTTGCCAAGCTACGAAAAAGATGACGGGCCGCTGATGGACGACCAATTGCGTGCCATCCGGGAAGGTAGTTCCGCCACAAGTACGCCGGACGAGAGTTTCACGGATAGAATTTTCTAACCGCATGGTGTCACGGCGACAGGGAAGGAAATTTGTGCCACTCCCTGTGGCGGGGGACATTGTGTGGTGTGCATTTCCTGAAATCGTGGGAATCCGAGGGGCCAAAAAGCGTCCCGCCCTGGTCGTTCGCGTTTCGCCAGCAACACATGAAGTTGCGGTCGTCTATGGCACCACTCAAAAAACCGATCAGCTTTATCCATCCGAAATTGCGCTTGATCCGTCAGACGCTGGCTTCGCAACCAGCGGCCTCGCGTATCGGACAAAGTTCGACCTCAGCCAGATCGTCCAACTCCCCTTTGACAGTGTCTGGTTCGGGCCTGCTCCTGGACGAGCTACGAACGCGCCACCTCCGAAGATGGGCACTCTCCACCCTAGCTGCTTTGCAGCCATGCACGCGGCGTTAAAAACAATTAAGCGATAAGCCCACATCAGCGCCGCCTAGCCGGCGTTTCCCCATCAAAGCGCTACTCCCGGACGGAAGAAATGACGATTATTGTGCTGAGCGCACCTGGCTGTCCGCGAGCGCCCAGCTCTTTGCCAGGTCGCGCAGCACGCCCTGCCCGTCAGCAGTCTTGCCCTGCCCCGCCAGCGCCTTCTCCAAGCCATTCAACGCCCAACCATTACCCGGATGTAGCGCTAGTCCCTCGCGGAAGGTCTGTTCCGCGGCAGCGAAGCGCTTCGCCTTCAATTGCATGCCGCCCAATCGCTGGCGCGGGCCGTTGGCCAGCATTGGCGGTTCGGCGCTGTCAATGAGGGCTGCCGCTTCCATCGCCTTCGCCTGCAGCGCAAGGGCGTCATCCGTGCGCTGTTCCGCCAAAGCGATTTCGGCGCCCAACTGCGCCTCCGAGCTGGCTACGAAGGCACGAATCATCTTCGCCATGTAGTCCTTGCCCGTGGACTTTGCGGCCAGCATTTTGGCCTTTGGCTTGAGCTTCTCAAGCGCGGCGCGCGCATCGGCATGCTGCCCGGTACGGGCCAGCGCGATACCGCGTGACATTTCGCCCAGCACCGTCGCCAACCCCTTGCCGCCGGTCGGCACCGGCTCCTTCACCAGCGCATCCCAACGCTGCAGGTGCAACAAGGTCAGCACCGGAAGGCTGCGCACATACTCGCCATATTCGTGGTCACCCTTGCTGCGGCCCGCCGCGCCGCGCGCTGTTTCAAGCGCCAGGTCGCCCCGCCCTTCCATCAACGACGCGTACCACTGGAAATGCGAATTGTGGCCGCGCCAGTCCATGCTGACCGAGAAGTTCTGCTTCTTCAGCTCAGCGAACATCGTCTCGTCCGCCGCCACCGCAAGCTGGTTGACGCGCGTCGCGTCGGCGTAGCGGCCAACGTGAGCGTAAGTGTGCGATGGCATGTGCAGCAGGTGCGGCGACTTCGGCGCCAGCGCGCCCAGGCGCTCGGCAGAGGCAACGGCACGCGCGGCGACCGGCACCGCGTCAACCACGTGGATCATGTAATGGTTCAGCCCGACGTGTCGGGGATATTTGGCCAGGCCTGCTTCAACCATGTTGGCCACTTCGCCAATCCGCCCCAGCGGCTTGCCGGTCTTGTCGTCCCACCAGTCGCCGCTGGTGGCGACCATTTCCGCTTCCGCATAATGCGTGAGCACATCCGGGTCGGCCGGATAGCGTGCCGCCAGCTGCTGCATGTAGCCGGCGTACGCGACGTCAAGCGGGTCGGCCGGCTCGGACGATCCTGACGGCGAGCGGCACACTTCCGCGTACGGCAGCGCAAGCGGGCGGCCGGCACTGCGGCCATACCGGACGGCGAGCGACTCGATCAGCGCCAGGTCGCGTTCGGACACGCCTTTGCTGTGCTTGAGCGCGTAGTCGGCGTATTTGGCCGCTTCGGTCAGGTCGCCGCGTTTCGGGTTGTTGATGTTGGGGCCCATCTGCACCGCCACGCCCCATGCGCACATGCCGCACTCCGGGTCCTGCGCGAGCGCGGCCTTGAACGCGCGGATCGCCTCCGGGCGGTTGAACGCATACGCTTGCGCCATGCCCTGCGCGAACAGGCGGCGCGCCGCGTCGCTGCCGTGCGAGGGCGCCAGCGTGGCCTCGCCGAAGCCGTCCAGCATCGGCGCGGTGGCTCTGGTGTCCACGGTCAGGGGCAGGATCGTGCAGGCGCCGATCACCGACAGCGATAACGCGGTCATGCATAGCCGCTGCGGGAGTTTGGAGCGAAGGAGTTTGCGCATGACGTAGCCCGGTGTGTGAATGAGGTGAGGATTTGCTTAGATTGGCAATTTTGCCACATCTCACACTTCCCACCGAGATAACTTTTTACCGCTGCGCCGCAAAAGTACGGACGTGCGGACACCCGCCGGCGCGCACTGGGCGCGGCAAGGTTCGGAAAAGTCGGGAAGAGACCGGGATGGTGCGAGCGGACGCCCGCACCACGTGAGGATATTACTTACGGCGCATCAGGAAAACGAATTCGTGGCCGTTCTGGGTGTGCGATACGAGGGCATTGCCAGTTTGCTTGGCAAAGGCCTGGAAGTCACGCACGGAGCCGGAGTCGGTCGCGATGATTCGCAGCACTTCGCCAGTCGCCATCTCAGCCAACGCCTTCTTCGCCTTCAAAATCGGCAAAGGGCAGTTCAAGCCTCGTGCGTCGAGTTCTTTGTGATATTCCATGATCTCGCTGTCGAGTAGGGTGTCGCTCATCATTGCTGTGCAGGGTTTAATAGGTCACTCAACCGCATACTACTCCTATTTCCAGATCATGACGCACCGCACCAATATTTATCTTGGTTGTTGTGTTATCACAACGACAGTTGACGTATTGAACATGTAGAGGATGGGCCCGGCAGTGCCGGGCCCGGTTGCGCAGGCATGCGCTTAAGCGCGCTGGCCCACCCATTCCGCGACGCCCGCCAATGCTGCTGGCAGGCCGCTTGGATCGGTGCCGCCGGCCTGCGCCATGTCAGGACGTCCACCGCCCTTGCCGCCCACTTGCTGGGCCACAAAATTCACCAGCTCGCCCGCCTTGACCTTCGAGGTCGCGTCAGCGGTCACGCCGGCGATCAGGCTGACCTTGCCGTCGGTGACGCTGGCCAGCACGATGGCGGCCGTCTTCAGCTTGTCCTTCAGCTTGTCCATCGTTTCGCGCAGCGCTGTGACGTCGGCGCCGTCCAGCGTCGCCGCCAGCACCTTGATGCCGTTGACGTCGACTGCCCTGGAGACCAGCTCGTCGCCCTGCCCTGCCGCCATCTTCGACTTGACCGCAGCCAGTTCCTTTTCCAGCGACTTGACCTGGTCCTGCACCTGGCCGATACGCGCAGTCAGTTCATCAGGGCTGGTCTTGAGCGCGCCCGCAGCTTCCAGCAGGCGGCGGTTCATCGACTGCACCAGCGCCAGCGCGCCTTCGCCAGTCACCGCCTCAACGCGGCGGATGCCGGCTGCGACGCCGCTTTCGCCGATGATCTTGAAGAAACCGATGTCGCCGGTGCGGGTGACGTGGACGCCGCCGCACAGCTCTTTCGACGAGCCGATATCGAGCACGCGCACTTCGTCGCCGTACTTCTCGCCGAACAGCGCCATCGCGCCGTGCTTGACCGCGTCGTCGAACGACATCAGGTGGGCCTGGGTCGGATGGTTCTCGAGGATTTCGCGGTTAACGATCACTTCGACGCGCGCGATTTCGTCCGCGGTCAAAGGTGCGTTGTGGCTGAAGTCGAAACGGGTCTTTTCAGCGTCTACCAGCGAACCCTTCTGCGCCACATGGCCGCCCAGAACTTCGCGCAGCGCCTTGTGCATCAGGTGCGTGGCCGAGTGGTTGCGGATGGTGCGTGCGCGCTTGGCTTCATCGACATTCGCCGCGACCGATTCGCCCACCTTCAGCACGCCCGACTTCAGCACGCCGTGGTGGCCCGGTACGTCGGCCTGGATCTTGAGCGTGTCTTCGACGTCGAACTGGCCGGCCGCGCCCAAAATCGCGCCCTGGTCGCCCACCTGGCCGCCCGACTCGGCGTAGAACGGCGTGGTGTCGAGCACCACGATGCCCTGCTGGCCGGCGGCCAGTTCCTGCACCTGCACGCCTTCGGCATACAGCGCGATCACTTTCGAATCATGCGCCAGCTTGTCGTAGCCGACGAACTTGCTCTTCTCGCCGCTGTACTCGACGCCGGCCGCCATCTTGAACTTGCCGGCTGCGCGTGCGGTTTTCTTTTGCTGCTCCATCGCCGCGGTGAAGCCTTCTTCATCAAGCAGGATGCCGCGTTCGCGGCAGATGTCGGCGGTCAGGTCGAGCGGGAAGCCGTAGGTGTCGTACAGCGTGAAGGCGGTGGCGCCGTCCAGCTTCTGCGCATCCTTGGCCAGCTGCGCTTCGAGGATCTTCATGCCGTTTTCCAGCGTCTCGCCAAAGCGCTCTTCTTCCGCTTTCAGTACCTGTGCGACGCGCTCTTTTGCCTCGGCCAGTTCCGGATACGCGGTGCCCATCTCGTTCGACAGGTCGGCGACCAGCTTGTAGAAGAACGGCTTGGTCTGGCCCAGCTTATGGCCGTAGCGCAGTGCGCGTCGGATGATGCGGCGCAGGACGTAGCCGTGGCCTTCGCTGCTCGGGATCACGCCGTCGACGATCAGGAACGAGGCGGCGCGGATGTGGTCCGCGATCACGCGCAGCGATTTGCTTTCGAGGTCGGTGACGCCGGTCTCGCGCGCGGCCGCCTTGATCAGGGCCTGGAACAGGTCGATCTCGTAGTTGCTGTGCACGTGCTGGAGCACGGCGGCCAGGCGTTCCATGCCCATGCCGGTATCGACGCAAGGCTTCGGCAGCTTGTGCATCACGCCCGCTTCGTCGCGGTTGAACTGCATGAACACCAGGTTCCAGATTTCGATGAAGCGGTCGCCGTCTTCGTCAGGCGAGCCTGGCGGGCCGCCGGCGATGTCGGCGCCGTGGTCGTAGAAGATCTCGGTGCACGGGCCGCACGGGCCGGTGTCGGCCATCTGCCAGAAATTATCCGACGCGTAGCGCGCGCCCTTGTTGTCGCCGATGCGGATGATGCGCTCGCGCGGGACGCCGATTTCTTTTTCCCAGATGTCGAAGGCTTCGTCGTCTTCCATGTAGACGGTGACGGTCAGCTTATCGGCCGGCAGCATGTAGACCTTGGTCAGCAGCTCCCACGCGTACTGGATCGCGTCGCGCTTGAAGTAGTCGCCGAAGCTGAAGTTACCCAGCATTTCGAAGAAGGTGTGGTGGCGCGCGGTGTAGCCGACGTTTTCCAGGTCGTTGTGCTTGCCGCCGGCGCGCACGCAGCGCTGCACCGAGGTGGCGCGCGAATACGGGCGGGTGTCGGCGCCGGTGAAGACATCCTTGAACTGCACCATGCCGCTATTGGTCAGCAACATGGTCGGATCGTTGCCCGGAACGAGCGGGCTCGAACGGACAATCGTGTGGCCCTTGGATTCAAAGAACTTGAGGAATTTGTCGCGGATTTCGGATGATTTCATGTTGTGTGGGCGAGTTCGGGCAGCATGCTATAAAAAAACGATTATAGCGTAGGTCAGCCTGCGAAATCGGCCCCGATGATATCGATCCGGTCGGTGCAAAGCGCATCGACGCCCCAGCCGAGCAGCTCGCGCGCCCGCAGCGGGTCGTTGACCGTATAGCAAAACAACCCGAACCCGGCCTGTTTGACCTGGCGCGCGAACTGGCGCGTGAGCTTTTGGTGGTTGGCGTGGATGGCAACGGCGCCCAGGGTTTTGGCCTGTTCCAGCCAACCGGCCGGCGGGTCGTTCACCAGCAGCGCGCGCGGAATATCGGGCGCGGCCAGCTGCGCCGCGGCCAACGCCAGCGTGCTGAACGACGAAAACAGCGGCACCTGCAGCGGGTCGTCGGCGGCGATCTGAAGGCCGAACATGGCCTGGGTCAGCGTCGCCACCACCCTGCCGGTCTCCGCCTCGAAGCCCGGCGCCGGCTTGATCTCGACATTCATCCAGACCCCGCCGGCACGGCAGGCGTCGGCGAACTGGGTGTACAGCGGCACCGGCTCGCCCATGAAGCGCGGCGCGAACCAATTGCCGGCGTCCATCGCCACCAGTTCGACGGCGTCGTAGTCGGACACCTTGCCGGAACCGGGAATGGTGCGTCCGAGGAAAGGATCATGCATGACGACCGGCACACCGTCGCGCGCCAGCATCACATCGAATTCGACCGCATGGAAGCCATGTTCGATGCCGCAATGCAGGCCGGCCAGCGTGTTTTCGGGCGCCAGCTTGCCGCCGCCGCGATGGGCTACAACCTTGGGATAAGGCCACATAGTGAAATCCGGGTCAGGAATTCCAAAACACTATCACATCCGCGCGGTCATGATGAGGCTGGCCGCCAGGGCGAAATGAAGAATTACTGTGAACCAAAACCTTATCTGAAATGCGCGCTTGGATGATTTATGCCTCAGCCAACGCTGCGCCACGAGGGCTCCAGGCCAGCCGCCCGCAAGGCCGAGCAAAAGCAGTGTTCGCTCGGGCGTGCGGCGACGCCCGGTCCGGGCCGCACGTTTATCAAGCGCATATGCGGCGAAACACACGAGACTCGCGCAAACGTAGAACGCTGCCAGCGATGGAACTGCCTGGTCAATCATAACGACTCTTTTCTTTAGGAAATACAAAGCTTACGGCCTCCCGGTGTTGCTGTCCAATTATCGTGTTCGAGCGTGAAGTGCCGAACAGAGACGCGGCCGGTAACACCCTACGCTCGACAGACTGGCATTCACGGGCTTGTTGAGCACCGGAGTGCCTGTTATTTTTTCCATCAATTAGTGGAGGTCGATATGGGTTTCGATTTAGCGAATCTGCTTCAGCAGTACACGGGCGCCAACGCCAACACCGACCGCGCGGCAGACGATTTCGACCAGGTAGCGAATGCGGCGCCACGCGCACAAGTTGCCCAGGGCGTCAGCGCGGCATTGCGTTCCGACCAGACGCCACCGTTCCCGCAGATGGTCGGCCAGATGTTCGGACAGAGCGATCCCAACCAGCGCGCAGGCACGCTCAACCAGCTGATCGGCGGCCTCGGTCCTGGACTGCTGAGCTCGATCGCCGGCGGGGCGCTGGGCAATCTGTTCGGCGGCGGCAACAACAACGCCCAGCCCCATGTTACGCCTGAACAGGCAGCAAAAATGACGCCTGAGCAGGTACAGGAAATCGCGGCCAAGGCCGAGAACGAAAACCCGGGCATCGTCGACCGCATGGGCGACTTCTACGCGGAAAACCCAACCTTGGTAAAAGCTATCGGCGGCGCTGCGCTCGCCATCGTGCTGGGCCAGGTAGCACAGGGCATGCGTCGTTAAACTTTAAAAACAGGAGATAAAAATCATGGGTATCCTCAGCAATATTTTCCGCAAAATCTTCCCTTCGTCGCACCCGGCCGCAGCGCAAGCCAAGCCACCGGCAACGCCAGGATCGATGCAATCGCAGCCAACCCAGACCGCACAGCAGACTACGCCGCAGGCCGCGCCCCGCGCGGCAGCGCCTCCGGCCGCACCGATGGAAATGGTCGACGTCGAAGCTATCCTCAACAAGATGGCCCAGTCGGCCGGCGAGCCGCTGAACTGGCGCACCTCGATCGTCGACCTGCTCAAGCTGCTCAACCTCGACAGCAGCCTGCAATCGCGCAAGGAACTGGCGCAGGAGCTCGACTACAAGGGCGACACGGGCGATTCGGCCGCGATGAACATCTGGCTGCACCGCCAGGTCATGAACCGCCTCGCGGCGAATGGCGGCAAGGTACCTGCCGACCTGCGCGACTAAGTTCCCGCCGCTTTCTGCTGGCAATGTCCCGCCGTCGCGCGGGGCATGGCGTCTTGACCATGTCCTGCGCGCATGGAATACTCCGGTGCAAGCCAATTCGGCACTCGCCACCTGAGACTCCCACATGAAATTATTGATTGCCCTGCTGCTTGCATCCGGACCTGCCTTAGCCGATGATGCGGCGTTCTTCCGTTGCCGCGACATCAGCGACGACAGCAAGCGGCTGGCGTGCTATGACGCGGTCAGGCAGCCGACTGCTGTGCAGAAACGTGAAGTGCAGGAACAGGCGTTCGGGCTGACGCCGAAGCGGCCGGAGCTCGCGACGATCCAGAGCGTTATTCCGGGGTCGTTCGAAGGATGGGAAGGCGACCAGAGAATCAGGCTGGCCAACGGGCAGGTTTGGCAGGTGGTCGACGACAGCAACGGCGCCGTGACGGGCAAGGATTTGACAGCGACCGTGGCGCGTGGCGCGATGGGGGCGATGTATATGGAGATTGAGGGATCGCGCAAGTCGCCGCGGGTGAAGCGCGTGAAGTGACGCGGGTTGAATTCGGCGGATGCCCGGTCCCTTGGGAGCGCGCATCCGCCGAATTATGATTAGATTAGAAGTAGCTGAGACCCAGCGCGGCGCGCACTTCGTCAGCCGTGCGTGCAGCCACTTCCCGCGCCTTCATCGTGCCATCCTTCAGCACCTGCATCACATAGCCCCTGTCCTGCGCCAGCAGTTCGCGGCGCTCGCGGATCGGCGCCAGCATTTCCTGCAGCACCACTTCCAGCCTCTTCTTGACGATGCTGTCGCCCAGCCCGCCGCGAACGTAGTGCGCCTTCATCTCTTCCAGCGCCGCCTTCTCGGTGTCGAACGCGTCGAGGTACATGAACGCCACGTTGCCTTCCAGGTGACCCGGGTCCTGCACGCGCAAGTGCAGCGGGTCGGTGTAGACCTGCTTGACCGCCGCGCGGATTTCGTCCGGCGTCGCGCCCAGGTTGATCGTATTGCCCAGCGACTTGCTCATCTTGGCCTTGCCGTCGATGCCAGGCAGGCGGCCGATCTCGGGCACCAGCGCCTTCGCCTCGACCAGGATCGCGCAGTTGTACATGCGGTTGAACTTGCGCACGATCTCGTTGGTCTGCTCGATCATCGGGATCTGGTCTTCGCCCACCGGCACCAGGCTGGCCTTGAACGCGGTGATGTCGGCAGCCTGGCTGGCCGGATAGGTGAGGAAGCCGGCCGGGATGTCGCGCTCGAAGCCGCGCTGGCGGATTTCCTCTTTGACGGTCGGGTTGCGCTCCAGCCGTGCGACGGTCACCAGATTCAAATAATAGAATGTCAGTTCTGCCAACTCTGGGATCTGGGACTGAATCAGGATCGTCGTCAGTGCGGGGTCGATGCCGACCGCCATATAGTCGAGCGCAACTTCAACCACGTTGCGGTGGACTTTGCCGATGTCGTCCATGTTGTCGGTCAACGCCTGGGCGTCAGCCAGCATCACGAATTGCTGATAGCTATGCTGATAGGCAACGCGGTTGCGCAGGCTGCCCACAAAGTGGCCAAGGTGCAGCGGACCTGTCGGGCGATCGCCCGTCAGGATGACCGGAAGGTTGGGTGTCTGGTTCGGCGTTGTCATCGTAAATCCTCTGGATTGCCCCGATGCTGCCGCGCCAACAAAAACGCCGCCCAATCGAGGCGGCGTTTAAAAGCATCACATTGCTGTGGAACGGCCGCGCGCTGTCAGCGGCGCCACCAGATTACGCTAGCAAATTGTGAGCGGAATAAATTCATGCCAGCATCGTTACAGAGTAGCCGCCTTCTGTCAAGAACAGAACACCGATACCATTAATGCGAACTTTCGCGTTTTGCATGGCATCTAATTTATAAGTTTCCCACGAAAAATAAGGCGCCTGTGGCGCGGAAACTTCCGAATAACCAACCGGTTGAATTCATGAATAACATTAACAGGCTTGAACCAAGCGCGCCGCTCGAACTGTGGGGCGGCCTCGAATGCACAGTCAACCGCGTCCACGACGATTATCACAGCCAGATGGACCGCAACGGCCATGTTCACCGGCTCGACGACATTTCCCAATTCGCAGCGCTCGGTATCCGGGCGATCCGCTACCCGATCCTGTGGGAACGCACCGCACCCGGCGGCATCGCCGGCGCCGACTGGGAATGGCCGGACGAGCGCCTGCCGGCCCTGCGCGCGGCGGGCATCACGCCGATCGTCGGCCTGGTGCACCACGGCAGCGGTCCGCGCCACACCAGCCTGGTCGACCCGGCCTTCGCGCCGCAACTGGCGAAGTACGCCGGCGCAGTTGCCGCACGCTACCCCTGGGTCGAGTACTACACGCCCGTCAACGAACCGCTGACCACCGCCCGCTTCTCCGGCCTCTACGGCCTGTGGTACCCGCATGGCCGCGACGACCTGACCTTCCTGAAAGCCCTGCTGGTGCAGTGCCGCGCCGTGGTCCTGTCGATGCAGGAAATCCGCAAGCACAATCCCGACGCCAGGCTGGTGCAGACCGACGACCTCGGAAAAACCTACAGCACCCGCGAAATGGCCGATGCGGCCGCGTTCTACAACGAACGGCGCTGGCTGGGCTGGGACCTGCTGTGCGGCATGGTCGGCCCCGAGCACGCGCTGTGGAACTACCTGGTCCAGAGCGGCATCGAGCCGAACGACATCCTGTGGTTCCGCGACAATCCCTGCCCGCCCGACATCATCGGCGTCAATTACTACGTCACCAGCGAGCGCTGGCTCGACCACCGTCCTGAGCGCTATCCGGAACATCATCGCGGCAACATCGGCGGCGTACCGTGCGCCGACATCGAATGCGCGCGCGTGCTGGCGACGCCCACGGCCGGCATCGGCCCCTTGCTGCAGGAGGCGTGGGACCGCTACCGGATCCCGCTGGCGGTCACCGAAGCGCACATCGACGCCAACCGCGAAGACCAGTTGCGCTGGCTGCTGGAAATCTGGGAAGCCGGCAAACAGGCTCAGCTCAACGGCGTGGACATCCGCGCGATCACCGTCTGGGCGCTGCTCGGCTCGTTCGACTGGAACAGCCTCGTTACCCGCGACCAGGGCTATTACGAGCCGGGGCCGTTCGACCTGCGTTCGCCCGAACCGCGTCCGACCGCGCTGGCGCGCATGATGCGCGAACTGGCCGATGAGAAACCGCTGTCGCATCCGGTCCTGCGCGGACAGGGATGGTGGCGCCGTTCCAGCCGTTTCTCGTGCCAGCCGGTGGCGACGCCGCTGGCGCTGACCTCGATATCGGCCGATGGCCACCGGCTGGTCGGCAAGCAAGCGCGGCCGATCCTGATCACCGGCGCGACCGGCACCCTGGGGCGTGCCTTCGCCCGCCTGTGCCGCGAGCGCAGCCTGGCCTACCAGCTGCTCAGCCGTCATGAGATGGACATCGCCGACCCGGATTCGGTCGAACGCGCGATGGCGCGCTGCAAGCCGTGGGCCGTGGTGAACGCGTCCGGCTATGTGCGCGTCGATGATGCCGAGAACGATGTCGAGCGTTGCTTCCGCGAAAACGCGCACGGCCCGGCAGTGCTGGCCGCCGCCTGCGCACGGCATGGCGTGCACCTGACCACGTTTTCAAGCGACCTCGTATTCGACGGACGGCGGAATGATCCCTACGTCGAGAGCGATACGGTGTCGCCGATCAATATCTACGGCAAGAGCAAGGTCGAGGCGGAAACCTCGGTACTGGAGCGGCATCCGGGATCGCTGGTGGTACGCACCAGTTCGTTCTTCGGTCCGTGGGACCAGCATAACTTCGTCACCCAGGCGCTGGCAGCGCTGGGCGGCGGCGGATCGTTCCAGGCGGCGAGCGACATTATCGTGTCGCCGACCTATGTGCCCGACCTGGTGAACACCTGCCTCGATTTGATGATCGACCGGGAATGCGGCGTGTGGCACCTGACCAACGGGCATCCGATTACCTGGGTCGAGCTGGCCAACAAGGCGGCCGGGCTGGCGGGCGTGGATGCGAGCCGCCTTGAAGGCTTGTCGATCGCCTATATCGCGCCGCGGCCGCTCTACACCGCGCTGCATAGCGAACGCGCGATGTTGTTGCCGAGTCTGGATGATGCGCTCGGACGGTTCCTCCATCAGCGCGGCGAGCCGATGCAGGATGAGGCGGCGTGTTATCCGGAGCCGGTGGCGCGGTGATTGAATCGGCGTTGTGCACTGCCTGTTTATCCGCCGAACTCGCTCCTAATGCAAATGCTCCCGCACATACCGCTCAATCTCGGGCCCCTCGAACCAGGCGATATCTTTCGGAATCTCTTCCGTCACCGCCTTGCGCGCCTGTTCGCCGAGATTCTCACGCATCAGGCCCAGGAACTTCGGCGGCGCGATCACGCACAGCGAATCGAAGCGCTTGTCGTAACAGGCCTTGTCGATATAGCGGCTCACCTCTTTCGAAAACAGTTCCACATCATGTTCGATCGGCGTCCGGTGCGGCTGGGAAGTGTTGCGTTGCAGGCCCCGGCCGCTGAAATTTTGTCCTTCGGCATCCGACTGGACTTCACGCCCGTCCTGGCGACCTTCCGGATTGATCATGTCTTCGATCTCGCGCAGTTTTTCGTTGCTGTCGTCCATCTCGAAAATGCGCGCGCGGCTTGCATCGGCCGCGATCACCCACGTGGTTTGCATACGCCCCTCCTTTGCTTGAACAGGCAACAGCGCCTGTTGTTCCAGTGTAGCGCGCGGCCGGGAAAATGCGGCGCAGCTTAGGACCCCGGCACCCGTATAAAATAGACATTGGCTGGCTGTCGTTTTGCTTGCCCTTACGACCAACCAGAACAAAAGGCCTGACCCAGTGCAAGAGCAACACGCGTTCCCGTTTCTGCGGGAAATCATCCTGTTCCTGACCCTCGCGGGAATCCTGATTCCACTGCTGCAGCGTTTCCGCATCAGCCAGGTGCTGGGATTCCTCGCGGTCGGCGCCCTGCTCGGCCCCAATGGCCTGGCCTTGTTCGCCAACGATATTGCCTGGCTCAGTTACCTGACCTTTCCGAATTCCGATGGGGTCAAGGTGCTGGGCGAGCTCGGCGTGATCTTCCTGATGTTCATGATCGGCCTGGAGCTGTCTGCTGCGCGCTTGTGGGCGCTGCGCAAGTGGGTGTTCGGCGCCGGCGTCGCCCAGGTATGCGTGTGCGCGGCGTTGATCGGCGGCACGGTGCTGCTGATGGGCCATCCGATGGAGACCGCGATCATCCTCGGTTTCGTGCTGTCGCTGTCGTCCACCGCGGTGGTCATGCAATTGATGAACGAGAGCCACACGGCAAGCACGCCGCTGGGCCTGGCCGGATTTTCCGTGCTGATGCTGCAGGATCTCGCGGTGGTGCCGCTGCTGATCCTGATCGGCGCGATGAGCAAAAGCGCCGGCAGCGATCCGAGCTGGCTGATCGCCGGCGCCATGCTCAAGGCGGGCATCGCGATCACCTTGATCTACCTGGTCGGCGGGCGCCTGCTTCATCCGCTGTTCCGCACCTTCGCGCGCCAGCGCCAGCCGGATGTGTTCATGGCGCTGATCCTGCTGGCGGCGCTCGGCATCGCCAGCTTGTCCGCCCTCGCCGGCATGTCGATGGCGCTGGGCGCGCTGATCGCCGGCCTGCTGCTTGCGGAAACGGAATTCAAGCACGAAATCGAAATGATGATCGATCCCTTCAAGGGCTTGCTGATGGGCCTGTTCTTCATGACTGTCGGCATGGGCATGGACCTGCGCCAGGTGGCGCTCAATCCGCTCTGGCTGGCCTCAGTTGTGCTGGGGCTGGTGACGATCAAGGCTTGCGTGGTGGCGGCGCTGTTCCGCTACGGCGGCCTCGGCCGGGGCCGTGCGATCGAAGGCGGGCTGATGCTGGCCCAGGGCGGCGAGTTCGCCTTCATCGTGATCGCCTACGCCGTGGCCGGCAAGCTTGTTGCGCCGGAACTTGGCCAGCTGGTGATGCTCGCTGTCGGCCTCAGCCTGTTCATCACGCCCGTGCTTACCCGCATCGGACGGATGATCGGCGACAACTGGGAACACCATAAAGACGAGCTGGAGGCGGCCAGGGACGGCGAGGCGCTCGAGCACGTGCGCGAACGCATCATCATCGCCGGCTACGGCCGGGTCGGGCAGCTGCTGGGCAAGTTGCTGGCAGCGCAAGGGATTCCGTTTGTCGCTTTCGAAAACAATGCCAAGCTGGTGGCGAAAATGCGCGCGCTCGGTTTGCCGGTGTATTTCGGCGACGCGTCCCGTACCGAACTGCTGCGCCGCGTCGATGCCGGATCGGCCCCCGCCATCGTACTGACGATGGACCATCCAATGGCGGCCCTCCAGGCCGTGCGCGGCATCCGCCGCGAGTTTCCCGATATCCCCCTGCTGGCGCGTTCGCGCGATGCGCGCCATGCGCTGGCGCTCAAGCAGGCCGGCGCCACCACCGTTGTTCCCGAGACGCTCGAAGCCAGCTTGCAACTGTCGGCTTCCGTGCTGGAAACGCTTGGGCTGGACGAGGAAGACATCGACCGCATCGTCGACGACGAACGCGACCTGTTCAGCGCGACCCTGGCCAGGAACGCCCAGCTGAGCAAGCCGCAAAGGCAGCTATAATCGCTGCCTGAATTGCAACGATAAGCCGACCTCATGACACAAGAAACTCCGAAGGCGCTGGGCCATATCCGCGTACTCGACCTGTCGCGCGTACTGGCCGGGCCGTGGTGCTCGCAGAACCTTGCCGACCTCGGCGCCGACGTGATCAAGATCGAGCGCCCCGGCGTCGGCGACGACACCCGCGCCTGGGGCCCGCCCTACGCGAAGGATGCGCAGGGCAACGACACCAGCGAGGCGGCGTATTACCTTGCAGCCAACCGCGGCAAGCGCTCCGTCACCGTCGACATCGCCAGCGGCGAAGGCCAGGCGATCGTGCGCGACCTGGCGCGCGACGCCGATGTCGTGCTGGAAAACTATAAAGTCGGCCAGCTCAAACGCTATGGCCTCGACTACGACAGCCTGAAGGAAATCAATCCGGATATCGTGTACTGCTCGGTGACCGGCTTCGGCCAAGACGGCCCCTACGCGCACCGCGCCGGCTACGACTTCCTGATCCAGGGCATGGGCGGACTGATGTCGGTGACGGGCGAACGCGACGACCTGCCGGGCGGCGGTCCGCAGAAGGCCGGCGTGGCCATCACCGACCTGATGACGGGCATGTACGCCACCGTGGCGGTACTCGCTGCGCTGATGCACCGCGACCGCACCGGCGAAGGCCAGCACATCGACATGGCGCTGCTCGACACGCAAGTGGCGATGCTGGCCAACATGGGCAGCAACTACCTCAACAGCGGCAAGGCGCCCAAGCGCTGGGGCAACGCGCACGCCAATATCGTTCCGTACCAGACTTTCGCCTGTGCCGATGGCCACATCATTGTTGCTACAGGTAACGATGGGCAGTACCAGAAATTTGTCGAGGCCGGCAACCGGCCCGACCTTGGCGCGGACCGGCGCTTTGCCACGAATCCATTGCGCGTCCAGAACCGCGACGTGCTGGTGCCGCTGCTGGCCGAGATGGTCAAGACCCGCAGCCGCGCTGAATGGATCCGCCAGCTCGAAGAGGTCGGCGTGCCCTGCGGCCCGATCAACGACCTGGCCGATGTGTTCGACAACCCGCAAGTGAAAGCGCGCGAGGTCGCCTTCGACATGGATCACCCTGCCGCGGGCAAGGTCAAGCTGGTGCGCAGCCCGATGAAGATGTCGGTGACACCTGCCATGGCGGAGCTGCCTCCGCCAATGCTGGGCCAGCATACCGATGAGGTGCTGCGTGATTTGTTGGGGCGCAACGACACCGAGATCGCAGCCTTGCGTGGCAAGGGCGTTATCTAAGCACGCGCGTCGGTGGCGGAACGCAGTGCGTCCCGCCCCGATCGCTTAGTGCAGTTGGTGTTTCAGGTCGGACAGTTCGTCGTGTACCTTCATGATGGCTTCAGTCACCCGTGGCGTCACCGCGGCCTGGCTGCGGCAGACGCGCTTGGCTTCGTCGCCCATCGACTCCAGCTCGTCCACGCACTGGCGGATGCGGTTCTCGTCGTGCGACTGGATGACCTGCTGGGCCTTGCTCGATTCACGGTCAAGTTTCTGGATGCAATCTTTCAATTGCGATGGGGCGCTGTCGGCCTGCAGGGTTTGCGAAGCCTGCCCGATCGCCTGTTGAATACTGCTGAACCTTCTTTCGATTTCCGATGATTGCAACATTTCAGCCTCCATACGTACGCTGGCACGGGGCCGTGCCAATTTAAATATATTAGATATTCGGCAGGCGGCAAGGTTCAGTATGTTCCTGGCCGGTAGCATCCGGCATCGATTCGCTCCGGGCCAGCCGCGTTTCGTCGCCTTGTTGTTGCCGCCGCCCCAACGCGCGGCGACAATGGCGCATCGTTTTGAAAGGACGTTGCCATGCAAATGCCCCCGCCGCCGCCCACTACCGGATTCCCGTTCCGCCAGCTCGCCCGGGACGCGGGCTACGCAGCCGTACTGAACATCCTGTGCGCCGTCGTGATCACATCGATAACGCGCCGCCCGGAGAATTTTTTCGAGAACGTGGTCTACTCGATGTGCATCGGGATGATCGTGCTGGTGATCGCCGACGGTGCGCGGCTGGCGATGTGGGGCGCGCACAAGCGTCCGCGCTGGCCGGTGTTCTTCGCCATCCTGGCCGTCGCGGTGCCGTTTGCGCAGTATGCCGGAATCGCGCTTGGCGGCCTGCTGCTCGGCCGCAGCGTCCCCTCGGCCACCGAGACGGCGTCGAAGTCGATGAACTCGATGCTGGTGTTCACGCTGCTGGCGGCCGGCGCGGCCTGGCTGTTCTTCGTCAGCCGCGACCGCATCGTCCGCGCCGAAGCGGCGCTGGCCCTGGAAACGGCGCGCGCCGAAACCATCAACCGGCAAGCGCTGCAAACCCAGCTACGGTTGCTGCAGGCGCAGATCGAGCCGCACATGCTGTTCAATACCCTGGCCAACCTGCAGGGGCTGATCGCGCTCGACCCGGCACGCGCGCAGACGATGCTTGACCAGCTGATCCTCTACCTGCGTGCCACGCTCACCTCGTCGCGTTCCGAGAACACCACGCTGGCGCACGAATTCGCCCTGCTCGACGCCTATCTTGGCCTGATGTCGGTGCGGATGGGGCAGCGGCTCGGCTACACGCTCGACTTGCCGCCGGCGCTGGCCGGCGTGAAGCTGCCTCCGATGCTGCTCCAGCCGCTGGTCGAAAACGCCATCGTGCATGGCATTGAACCGGACATCGACGGCGGCCATGTGACCGTCAGCGCGGCGGCGCAGGACGGCATGGTGGCGCTGTCGATTGCCGACACCGGACGCGGTTTGCACGCCACGCCGGGCCAGGCCGGCACCGGCCTGGGCGTGGCCAACACCCGCGAGCGTTTGGCCGCGGTCTACGGCGAACGCGCAAGCCTCTCCCTGACGCCCAACGCGCCGCACGGCGCGCTGGCCCGACTGACCCTGCCACTGCAAACACCATGACCATCCGCGCCCTGATCGCCGAAGACGAACCTATTCTCGCTGCGACGCTTGCCGCCGCGCTGGGCAAACTGTGGCCGGGCCTCGAGATCGTCGCCACCTGCCCGAACGGGATCGACGCGGTGGCGCAGGCCCTCGCGCTGCGGCCCGACGTGCTGTTCCTGGATATCAAGATGCCGGGCCAGAGCGGGCTGGAAGCGGCCGAGGAACTTGCCGAGCGATGGGACGCGGCGCTGTCCTTCCCCGAAGTCGTGTTTGTGACCGCGTACGACGAATACGCCCTCGCCGCCTTCGAGCATGCGGCCGCCGACTACGTCCTGAAACCGGTCAACGAAGCGCGCCTCGGCAAGACCATCGAACGCCTGCGCCAGCGCCTGGCGAACCGCAGCGGCGACCACGGCCTGGCCCAGCTGGTAGCGCAGATGCACGCGCTGCTGCCGCCGGCGCCGCAGCCGCAGGAGCGCCTGTCGATGATCCGCGCCGCCGTGGGCAACCAGGTGCGGATGATCCCCTTGTCGGACGTCGTGTATTTCGAAGCGCTCGACAAATACGTCAACGTGGTCACGCAGGAAGGCGAGGCGCTGATCCGCGTCAGCCTGAAGGAACTGCGCCCGCAGCTCGACGACAGCGTGTTCTGGCAGGTCCACCGCGGCACCATCGTCAACATCGGCGGCGTGGCCAGCGCGTCGCGCGACGACGCCGGGCGGCTGACGCTGGCCCTTCGCACGCGGCCGGAAAAGCTGCGTGTCAGCCCGCTGTACGCACACCTGTTCCGGCAGATGTGAGGACGGGCGCCGGCGCGAGCGGCGCGAGTCCGCGCAGGCGCAGCGCAATCAGCATGGCGATCCCGAGCAGCGCGAGCAGGACCGACACCACGGCGTTCCAGGCGCCGATGCCCCACGCCAGCCCGCCTAGCCACCCGACCATGCTCCCGCCAACGTAGTAGAAGAACAGGTACAGTGCGGACGCCAGCGCCTTCGGCGCGCGCGCGCGCATGCCGACCCAGCTGCTGGCAACCGAGTGCGAAGCGAAAAAGCCGAAGGTTGCCGCGCACATGCCTGTCACCAGCACGATCAGGTTGGCCGACAGCGTCAGCGCCAGCCCGGTCATCGTCAGCGCCATCGTCATCCACAGCACGTTGCGGCGGCCGATCCGGTCGGCCAGCCTGCCCGCCCAGACCGAGCTGTACATGCCGGTCACGTACAGCACCGACAGCAGGCCGACCGCGGTCTGGCCGAGGCTGAACGGCGCTGCCAGCAGGCGGTAGCCGATGTAGTTGTACAGGCTGACGAACACGCCCATCAGCAGGAAGCCGAGCGCGAACAGCCACGGCAGGCCATCGTCGCGAAGATGCAAGCGCGCGCCATCCAGCAGCGCTTTCACGCCCGGCCGGCCGGGACGGAAGTTGTTCGACTCCGGCAGGCTGCGCCAGAATTCCCAGCCCGCGTACAGCCCGGCCACGCCGAGGCCGAACAGCGCGAAGCGCCACGATGCGTAATCGGCGACCACCGAGGTGATGACGCGCGCCAGCATGCCGCCCAGCGCGGAGCCGCCGATGTACATGCCGATCGAGACGCCAAGCGACTGCGGCGCGATTTCCTCGCCCAGGTAGGCCATCGCCACCGCAGGCATGCCGCCCAGCGCGACGCCGAGCAGCGCGCGCAGGATCAGCAGCTGGGTGAAGTCCTGCGCGAACGCGCACAGCAGCGTGCAGGCGGCGCCGCCGACCATCGAGGCCGTCATCAATGCCTTGCGGCCGATGCGGTCCGACAGCGCGCCGCCCAGCACCAGTGTCACCGCCATCGTCAGTGTCGAAATCGACAGCACCCAGCTGCTCTCGGCGGCGCTCAGCGCGAACTGCTGCGCCATCAGCGGCATCAAAGGCTGCACGCAGTACAGCAGCGCGAACACGGAAAAGCCGCCGAACAGGATGGCGCGGTTGATGCGCTTGACGCGCGGGCTGTCGGTGTTCATGGATGACTCCTGGCTCGAAGGGAACCCCCATGTTAGGATTGCGTATTAATACTGTCCAATATATATTTCAGGCGATATATATCTGTAAAATCGATTACTCATGGAATTACGCCACCTCCGCTACTTCATCGCCGTCGCCGAAGAGCTGCATTTCACGCGCGCGGCCGAGCGCCTGCACATCGGGCAGCCGCCGCTCAGCCAGGCGATCCAGGCGCTCGAAGCCGACATCGGCGCGCAGCTGTTCGCGCGCACCAAACGCTCGGTGCGGCTGACCGACGCGGGCAAGCTGTTTTTGACGGATGCGCGGCGCATCCTCGCGCTGTCGGAACAGGCCGGGGCAACCGCGCGGCGCGCCGAACGCGGCGAGGCCGGAGAGCTGCGCATCGGCTTCACCTTCTCGACGCCGCTGACGCCGTTTTTTGCGACGGTGATCAACCGCTACCGTGCCGCGTATCCGCAGGTGAGCCTGACCTTGCATGAGCTGGCGACGCTGCGCCAGCTGGAAGGGCTGACGCAGCGGACCCTGGACCTGGGATTTATCCGGCCGCCGGAACGGGGCCGCGCCGATGACTTGAAGCTGACCGCGATGCGCCAGGATCCGCTGGTAGCGGTGCTGCCGACCGCTAACCCCTTGTGCCGCAAGAAGACGGTGGCGATGCGCGACCTCGAAGGGATGCCGTTTGTGATGTATCCGGCGGGCGCCGGGACCGGGATTTATCCGCAGATCTTCAGGCTGTGCAGGGACGCGGGGTTTGTGCCGCATGTGGCGCTGGAGGCTGGCGAGGCGTCGACCATCATCGGGCTGGTCGCAGCGGGGTGCGGGGTGTCGCTGCTGCCGAAGGCGTTCGAGCGGATCAGGATGGATGGGGTTTGCTACCGGCCGATCGCCGATGAAGGGGCGACGACGACCTTGCTGCTGGCGCAGCGCAAGGATGAAGTGTCGCCGTTAGTGGAGGCGTTTGTGGCGCTGGCCATGGAGGCGGCGCGGGAGTGACGGCATTCGGCGGATGCGCCCTTTGGGCGTATCCGCCGGCACACCACCGGCCTTAGTTCGGCTTGCCCTTCGACGACCAATACACGCTGACGATCTTCCACTTGCCTTCGGCGCCTTTCAACATCTGCCACGCCTCCAACCCGTGGTTGATCACCTTATCGCCGATACGGAAATCAAAATCGAACAGCACGAAGGCCACATGCCTGTCCTGCGTGATGCGGACATTGTAGAAGCGCTCTTCCACGACCTGCTTTTCAGTCTGGATAAATTCGGCAAAGCCCGGATATCCCATCGGACTCATTCCGTCGAAGTTGACGTCGATCGTCTCACGTACCTTGGCGATGCCCTTCGGGTCGGCCGGACTCGCCCACAAGATGTTCGAATTGAGCATCAGCGACGACAGCAGCTTGATATCCTTGGATTTGAGCGCGGCCTGGAAGTCCTGGACGACTTTGTTGATCGCCGCGATGTCTTCCGGCGTGCTTTCATAACGGCCCACATGCGAAGGCATGTCGGCGGCGAAAACAGGGGAGCAAATCAGGGCTGCGGCGAGAACGGCGGCGCGGAAGGAAAGGGACATCGGCAACTCCTCGTTGAATGGAGCGCCGATGCTATCCCGGGCTTACACAATACGCAACAACTAGTTATTACGCATAGTCGGCGTCCAGCTCCGAACCGGCATAGTTCTCCAGCTCCGCGAACAGGTTCTTCATCGACGTGCGGCTCTGGATCTTCTGGATCACCGTGCAGTGCTCGCGGTACGACGCGATGCGCTCGGCCAGCACGGCCTGGTGCTGCGCCGGCACCTTGGCCATCAGCTCGGCCCATCCAGCCTCATAGTCAGGCTTGTTCTTGCGCACCGACGACACCAGCCGCTCGAAGTCCTTCTGCCCGGTTTTCGCGACGATGCGCCCGCCCCCTTCGATCGCGAAGATCACCGCCAGCGCGATCACGCCTTCGGCATTCAGGTCGGCATCGTTGATCGGGCCTTCGTAATGATGGCGGCGCAGCCAGTTCGCGGTGCGCACGATCGCCTGCACGGCCTTGCGCTGGCCAAGCTGGATCTCGTAGCGCTCCGGCCCCGACCAGTTCTGGTTCGGGTCTGCGCTGCAGATGTCGACGAACAGTTCCTTCAGCCTGCGCTGCATGTACACCGGGTCGTTGTCGTATTCGCCGACCAGCGAATCCTCCGGCAGCGCGGCGAGGTCGCGGACCATGCGAAAACCCACCTGGAACGCGTGCTCGGCGCCCTCTTCGACCAGGTAGTCGATCGCGCCATCTTCATCGCCGTCTTCGATCTCGTGCTCGATGCCCAGCGAGACGCAGCCGACCGTCAGGAAGTAGGCGCGCTGGATCCCTTCGGCGGTGCGGTCGTTGGTGAACTTCTCCGCGACCATGGCGGTGATCCCGGCCAGTTCATCGGCCAGGATCGCCGGCTCGTCGCCGTTGTCGCCGGCGCCGAAACAGCGGATCGCGCGCACCATACGCGGCAGGCGTTCTACTACGAGTGCTGGCAGCATTGACGGTTCCGCGTTCACGAGAAGATGTCGGTGCCGAGGCTCTTGCGCGTGCCGCGCTTAGGCGCGCTGCTGCGCGCCGACGGCACTTGCTTGCGCAGGCGGTACAGCAGTTCGCGCGTCGAGCGCTGCAGGAATTGCGGCTCGTCGTCCGGGTCGTCCGAGAACTCGGCGTCGGCCAGGTCGGCGCTGTGGCGGAAGTCGGGGAACAGCTCGAACAGGGCGCGGTCCCAGCCGTCTTCATTGGCCTTCACCAGCTCCACCGCCAGCGGGATGATGTCGCTGTCGGACGAGGAATGCGCGGTGATGTACGACCCCTTCGAGATCACTTCGCCGGCCAGTTCGAGGATGTCCTTCGGCGCCATCGAGAACAGGATCGCGAACGCGGTCGCGCCGTAGTCGGTGGCCGAGGCTTCGGCCAGCAGCGCGTGGCGGCGCTCTTCGTCGTCGGTGGAGAACACCACGCCGTGGATGTGCGCGAACAGCGATTCGGCCACGCGCTCAGGGTCGTCTTCGATCATCTCTTCGGACCAGGTGGCGGCGATGAAGGCCAGGCTGTCGGCCCATGCCTTGGGCGGCACCAGCAGGGTCGCCAGCGAGGTCTTGCCGCCGTCGAAGCCGGACAGGTGCAGCGCGGTGACTTGCGGCGGCAGGGTGCCGAGCACCTCGGAGACCACCAGGTCGCCGTGCGTTTCAGCAGCTTCCGAGAACGCCTGTTCAGCGTGCCCGAGCGAGCCGGCCAGCACCAGCTCCGTCACTTGTTTCGACAGCGCGGGCAGGTAGGTTTTTTCGGTCATTATTGGTCTCCGTCCTGGTCGAACATCTGCGCGAAGTCGTCGGTGGCGCCGCCATCGCCGTCATCGTCGACATCGTCGCCGTCGTCGTTTTCACCCAGCTTGTCGAACGAGTTGTCCTCTTCTTCCCACATGCGCGGGTGCTTGAACAGGAAGGCGGTGATGATGGCCTGGCGCGCCAGTTCCGGGTGGTTCCCGGTCATCGCCGCGTACATGGCCGCGCCCTCGCCTTCGACGGCAGCCATCGCGAACACCTTGGCCGGGTCGCCGCCTTCGTAATCGAACGCTTCGCGCAGCAGCCCTTTTGGATTGCTGAAGGTGATGCGGTCGACCAGCGCGAAGCTCATCATGTTGACGTCTTCAATGCCGCCGCCATCGGTGTATTCGCCAACCAGCGCATCGACCATCATGTCGTAGTTCTTGCGGTTTGGCGGATCGCCCAAAATGCCGTCGATCTGGCCGCCTAGCTCGCGCGACTGGTAGGCAAATTCGGGATGTACTCTTGTCATGGTAAAAATCCTGTTGGTGGTGCGTGTTGTGTCCGGAAAGGCGCCGGGATGGCGCCGGATGCTCAGGCTGGCAGGGGAACGCCGTTCAGCTGGAACAGCGCGCGCCACAGCTCGTAGGCTTCGGCCTCGGCATCGAGGATGATGCGGTGGTTGACGCTCTGGTCGTATTCGTCGCGTTTGGCGCGGTCCGACAAGATTTCATAGGCCTTGGCGACGCTTTTGAAGCGCACTGCGGCGGCCGGCGCGTCGTTGCGGTCGGGGTGGTAGCGCATGGCCAGCGAACGATAGACCTTTTTGATCTCCTCGTCGCTGGCGTTCGGCGCCACGCCCAGTACCGCATATAAATTTTCCAATCGAAACCCCCAGCGGTCGGACAACACATTAAAGCGAGATTATCCTATAGATCAGCCCCGGCTGTCAGGGTTGCCGCGCGGGGCCCGCGCGTACGGTAAAATGCGGCAACCTGATTCCAACCTATCTATTTCCATGAGCAACGAGAAAAACAAACCCGACGCGGCGGCGAACGCGCCGACGTCGAACTTCCTGCGCGCCATTGTCGACCACGACCTGGCCGCCGGCACCCACGTCCGCCCGGGCCTGCCGCCCGTCATCACGCGCTTCCCGCCGGAGCCGAACGGCTACCTGCATATCGGCCACGCCAAGTCGATCTGCCTGAATTTCGGCCTCGCGCGCGACTACCAGGGCCTGTGCCACCTGCGTTTCGACGACACCAACCCGGCCAGGGAAGAACAGGAATACGTCGACACCATCATCGACAGCGTCAAATGGCTCGGTTTCTCGTGGGAGCAGGAAGGCAGGAACCACCTGTACTTCGCCAGCGACTACTTCGACCAGCTGTACGAGATGGCCGAGTACCTGATCAGCGCCGGTTTCGCCTATGTCGACAGCCAGAGCGCCGAGGATATGGCTAAAAACCGCGGCAACTTCGGTACGCCGGGCACCAATTCGCCGTTCCGCAACCGCCCTGCCGGGGAATCGCTGGCGATCTTCCGCGACATGAAGGCCGGCAAGTACAAGGATGGCGAACACATCCTGCGCGCCAAGGTCAGCGAAGACGCGATGGCCGCGCCCAACATGAACCTGCGCGACCCGGCCATCTACCGGATCCGCCACGCGCATCACCACCGTACCGGCGACGCCTGGTGCATCTACCCGATGTACGACTACACGCACCCGATTTCGGATGCGCTGGAAAACATCACGCATTCGCTGTGCACGCTCGAGTTCCAGGACCACCGCCCGTTCTACGACTGGCTGCTGGCCACGCTGGCCGAAGGCGGCTTCTTCCGGCAGCCGGTGCCGCGCCAGTACGAATTCGCGCGCATGAACCTGACCTATGTGGTCACCAGCAAGCGCAAGCTGCGCCAGCTGGTCGACGAAAAGATCGTGTCGGGCTGGGACGACCCGCTGATGCCGACCATCGTCGGCCTGCGCCGCCGCGGCTATACGCCGGAATCGATCCAGTTGTTCTGCGAGCGCATCGGCGTCTCGAAGGCCGACGGCTGGATCGACATGAGCACGCTCGAAGGCAGCCTGCGCGACGACCTCGACCCGAAAGCGCCGCGCGCCAGTGCGGTGCTGCGTCCGCTCAAGCTGGTCATCGACAACTTCCCGGATGGCCAGTCGGTCGACTGCAGCGCGCCGGTCCACCCGCATCTGCCGGAACTGGGCAACCGCAGCTTCCCGATCACCAAAAACCTGTGGATCGAGCAGGAAGACTTCATGGAAGTGCCTAGCAAGGGCTACTTCCGCCTGTTCCCGCCAAGCGGCGACACGCCGGGCAGCCGCGTGCGCCTGCGCTTCGGCTACGTGATCGAGTGCACCGGTTTCGACAAGGATGCCGACGGCAAGGTGATTGCCGTGCACGCCAACTACTTCGAAGACAGCAAGTCGGGCACCGAAGGCGCCAACACCTACAAGGTCAAGGGCAACATCCACTGGGTGTCGGCCGACGCCGCTTTGGCCGCGGAAGTGCGCCTGTACGACCGCCTGTTCACCGACCCGAACCCGGACGCCGGCGGCAAGGACTTCAAGCTGGCGCTCAACCCGAACGCGCTGGAAGTGATCACCGCCTACCTGGAACCGGGCATGAAGGACGCCGCGGGCGACCAGCGCTTCCAGTTCGAACGGCACGGCTATTTTGTGGCCGACCGGGTCGATTC
Source organism: Massilia polaris (assembly GCF_012927275.1). Lineage (GTDB taxonomy): Bacteria > Pseudomonadota > Gammaproteobacteria > Burkholderiales > Burkholderiaceae_D > Telluria_A > Telluria_A polaris. The sequence continues at coordinate 41,461 of NZ_JABBGG010000011.1, forward strand.
CACGCCTGGCAAACCGGTGTTCAACCGGATAACAACCCTGAAGGACAGCTGGGCTAAGTAAGCCAGCCGCCCTGTCCGACCTCCCGCCCCGGCCCTTGCCGCGGCGGGATTTTTTTTGCTAAAACGCTAGCAACTGTTGTGTATTTGAAATCCTATCAACAGTGATAGGTCCGCGAACTTGTAACAGTGGGTAACGTAGGAAAAAACCGGCCAGCCTTCCTCAAATCCGAAAGCCGACATGCCTCCTTGGTTTCATCGACAGCAAGCGTATGCGAAGCATCGCGCGATCTGGTACGGCGCATTGTTCTCCGCCGTGACCGGGCTGCTGTTCTATCTTGCCGCTGCCAAGTTCATGGAAGGCGACATCCGCGAAAGCTTCACCAATCACGCGCGCACTGCCCAGAACACCATCAACGCCCGTATCAAGTCGTATACGGACGTGTTGCGCGGAACCGCCAGCCTGTTCAGCACGATCGAACCGGTGACGCGCGAACAATTCCGCGAATACGTCCTGGGCCTGAACGTCCGCAACCACTTCCCCGCGATCGAGACCATCAACTATGCGCAGTACGTGCGCCACCAAGACCTGCCCGCCTTCGAGCAGCGCATGCGCGCCGAGCAGCAGGCCGGACGCTTCGGCGGCGCACCGTTCAAGGTAACGCCGGTGGTAGCCGAACCGGACCACTCGATCATCACCTTCATCGAACCGGACGTGCCATGGTTCGGCGCGTTCGGCTACGACCTGCACACCAATTCCTACGTGCGCGCGACCATCGCCGCTTCGCGCGACGGCGCCGCCCTGATGACGTCGGGCACGCGCATCGTCGCGATGTCGACCCCGAGCCAGACCGGCCTCGGCATGCGGCTGCCCACCTACCGTCCGGGCATGCCGATCAACACGGTGGACGAACGCCGCGCCGCCTATATTGGTTCGGTCGGCATCGCCTTCAGCGTGCCCAAGCTGATCAAGGGCGTGCTCGACGAAATGCCGGTCGATCCGGTGCGCCTGACGCTGGTGGATGTCGGCCAGGGGCTGAAAGTGGTGCCGCCGCGGCCGGGCCAGCCGCCAATCGTGCTGTTCGATAGCATTGCCACCGATGCGCAGCCAGCGCCGCCCCTGGCCGCGGGTAACGATATCGTCACCGTGAAACTGCCGGTCGACTATAACGGGCGCATCTGGGAGGCGACCTTCAGCGCCCGGAAGAACGCTCTGTACAACGGCATCGAACAGTACTTCCCGCTGCTGGCGATGGCGGCCGGCTCGGTCAGCGCGATCCTGATCTACGCCTTGCTGTACACCCTCACGTCGGCGCGCATCCGGGCCGTTCAGCTGGCGCGCGACATGACCAAGGAGCTGCGCGACAGCCAGGCCAGGCTGCAGCTGTCGCACGCGAGCCTGCGGCGGCTGGCGGCGCACGCCGAGAACATCAAGGAGAGCGAGCGCAAGCGGATCGCGCGCGAGATCCACGACGACCTCGGCCAGAACCTGCTGGCGCTGCGCATCGACGCCGACATGCTGGCCTCGCGCACGCGCGAGCGCCATCCGCGCCTGCACGAACGGGTGCGCGCAACCTTGCAGCAGATCGACGCGATCATCAAGAGCGTACGCCAGATCATCAACGACCTGCGCCCCAACGTGCTCGACCTCGGCCTGAACGCGGCGGTGGACTGGCAGATCCGCGAGTTCCGGCGCCTGACCGGCATCGCCTGCGAGCTGGTGGAGAACGAACACGAGCTCGACATCAGCGACCACTGTGCTACCGCGCTGTTCCGCATCCTCCAGGAGTCGCTCAGCAATATCTCGCGCCACGCGCACGCCGACCGGGTCCGGGTCGACCTGCACGTGGAGAACAGCAACATCACCATGATGGTGTGTGACAACGGCATCGGCCTGGTGCGCGACGGCGTTGGCAAGCCCGGCTCGTTCGGCCTGGTGGGCATCGAGGAACGCATTCACTTGTTGGGTGGAACATTTACGATCAGCAGTAACGGCGGAAAAGGCACCTGCGTCTGCATCACCGTACCGATTGCAAACGAGAATGGTTCGCTGCGCACGCATCCCGCCGGCCAGACACATGGCAGCGACCACTTTATTCCCGCCTGAGCGTCGCCCATCGCCCGTGCATCGCAGTTGCAGCGATGCGTGGCGATTGTGCAACGCGCGGCTTTCACCGATGGGTAGTTGACGATGGTCAAGTCCCCGACCAAACCCGTGCGCAAGAATAGGGTTCTCGTGCTTTTGGTCAAGAGTGTTCTTGATGCCAATCTAGCCCAGGTGAAATGGAGGTTACTTATAGACAACCCGATCGCACCATCCGCACCACTTAAACGTACTTAAAAAACATCTCACTCCCGAAAAAGGAAATGTCATGAACTCAACCGTAGACTTCAAAGAAATTTCGGAACTGAACCTTGATCCGATCAAGCAAAAGCTCATGCATGTCGAGTCCGGCGAAGGATGGACGCAGGAGCAAGTGAATGCCGTCGAGGTCGAGTACCGGCGCTTTCTTTACCTGATGAAAAAATTCCCGAACGAACAGACCTCGCCGGCCGTGGCGGTCGACACCTTCTGGCATTACCACATCCTGGACACCATGAAATACGCGGTCGATTGCGAGCATGTGTTTGGCCATTTTCTGCACCACTACCCGTATGTCGGCATGCATGGCGAAGATGCCGATGCCGAGCATCACAGCAGCGGCGAGCGCATGCGCGAGCTGTACGAGCAGACCTTCGCCGTGAGCTACAACCCGGGCGCCGCGTTCTGTGGCATCGTGCGTCCGCCTGAACAGAAACAGGCCGGCCAGGCTGCTTTCTGCGGCATTGTTCGCCCGCCGCAGCAGGACGCGGCATTCTGTGGGATTGTTCGTCCACCTGAGCAAAAGGCGGCGGCGTTCTGTGGCATTGTTCGCCCGCCGGAACAAAAGACGGCAGCGTTCTGTGGGATTGTTCGCCCGCCTGAGCAGCAGGCATCCGCGGCGTTTTGCGGCATCGTGCGTCCGCCCGCGCAGAAGGCCGCGGCCGCGTTCTGTGGAATTGTGCGCCCGCCTGAGCAGGACAAGCAGGCCGCAACCGCCTACTGCGCACTCGGCAAGCTGCCGCACGGCGCCAAGGGCGACGCCATCAGGACCAATGCCGGTGTTGCGGCCGCTGCAGCCCATTAAAACGGCAACGGGCGCACCCTGACGGGAGCGCCCGCAATATGCAAGGCACGGGTCGCATGGAACCGTGCCTTGTTTCTTGCGTGTCCGCTTACGCGGCAGCGGGATTGCCAGGCTGAACGGCCATCAGCGCGCGCAGCTCGCGGATACTGAAATTGCTCACCTCATGCATGCGCAGCAAGATGGTCGCGCCGATCGGCAAGGTGCGGTGCCGGATCTTGCTGATCACCGGCGGCGCCACTTCGAGGGCACGCGACAGCGCGGCATCGTTTTTCAGGTGCAGTTTCTCCATGATCGCATCGAGGACGCGGTTGGGATCGTAGCCGGCTGCATCCGGAATTTTTCTTCCTGACATTACAAATCTCTCAAGCAAGTTCGTACCGTGTCTAATTCGACGCGGAAAGGTTACTACAAATCAATAAATGGTGTGAATTGCCAAAAACCATCGAATATGCGGCGTTTCGTGCAATCGGCACGATGATACACAGCTTTGATGATAGCTGCATAAGACCGCCCGATTTTGCTTCGGCGGCGGCGGCTTGGCGGGCCGGCATTTACTGGTCGCCGGAGCGCGGCGGAATCAGCGTGACGGGCGTGAACATCCAGTCGATGGCGATGCGGGCGGCCAGTTGGCTGTAGGTGGAGGGAATCAGGCAGAACTGGACCAGCATGCGGTCCTCGTCCGATGGTGCGAGCCGCCAGTTGAGCTGGCGGCGGATCTCTTCAGGCGCGGGCGGCGGGCGGCGCTCTGCTTCGCGCGCTGCCATGTAGGCCCGGACCTGCTCCTTGGTCGGTTGGTTGATGCGATGCGGCATGGAAAGCCCTGGCACAAGTAGGCGATCGGATAAGACTTCGCTCACGATAAGCCCGGCAAGGGCGGTCCGCTTGAGAGAGCTCAAATGTGAATCCGATTTCGCCCCGCCAACTCGTGCCTGTGCACGCGACACGACGCTTTCACTTCATTGCGAAGCGTGCTTCACTTCTTCTGGTGCACGCGCCGTTGCTGGCTTTCTTGCGTTTTCTGCTTATTTTGCTTGTCCGTAAATAGGGTGACCGCATCTTTGCGGGCTTGCTCTAGCGTACGCATTTCTTCCTGATCGTCGTGTTTGACGAAAAAGTCCGCCGCCTGAGCGTCAACCACTAACTTAATGGCAGCGGCGTCTTCCAGGTCGTAAATTTCGGTGAGGAGGGTCGTTATTTCGTCCAGGTATTCTTCGTAGGTCATGTTCGTTTCCAATAATAAGTCCGCTATTGTGCCAGAGCCATGGCCGCCACGGCTTCCGCCACGTCCGGATGGCGCAGGCGCACGCCCAGTTCCTGGCGCAGGCGGCGGTTATCCAGGCGGCGCGATTCCGACATAAACGACAGCAGCATCGGCGACACCTGCGCCTGCAGTTCGGCGCGTGGCAGGCGCGGCGGGCGCGGCAACGCGAACGCATCGGCGACCGTATCGAAATAATCGCCCATCTTCAGGCGGCTGTCGTCCACCGCATGATAGACCCGCCCGGGCCGGGCCCGGAACAGCGCCAGCGCGACCACCTGCGCCAGGTCGTCCGCGTGGATGTGGTTGGTGAACACGTCGTCTGCCGGCAGCAAGGCCGGCGTGCCCTGCTCCAGCCGCTTGATCGGCAGGCGGTCGGCAGCGTAAATGCCGGGCACGCGCACGATGGCCAGGTGCGCGCCGCTGCGGCGCGCCCAATCGCGCAGCACGCGCTCGGCATCGACGCGGCGTTGGGCGCGTGCGTTGCGCGGCGCCACCGTGCGCGTCTCCGGCACCAGTTCGCCCGCGCAGTCGCCATACACCCCGCTGGTGCTGACGTAGACCACGCGCCCGCCGGCAGGCAGCAAGGCGGTCAGGCGCCGGCTACGCAGGTCCAGTTCGCCGTCAGGCTGCGGCGGCGCCAGGTGCACCACGTACTGCGCCAGTCCGGCCAGCCGTTTCAGCGTTTCAGGCTGATCGAGGTTGCCGACGACCGGCACCGCCCCCGCCCGGCGCAGCTCGGCGCAACGCCCGGCGCTGCTGGTGAGCGCGAACACGCGAAAACGATCTCGCACCAGCGGCAACAGGCGCATGCCGACGTCGCCGCAACCGATGATCAGAAGGTGCGGCCGCTTGAATTGTCGAGTTTTGTCCATGTCATTTATTGTATGACAAGACGTGCGCGCGGGGTTACGGGACAATGCGGGTACCGCCGCTGTGCTATCATTTCCTGTTGATAAAGAACTAAAGTTTGCTATGACTTACGCGGAACTACGCCGGAATCCCGCGGCCGACGCCTTCTGGGCCGGGCTGGCGGCGCGCGACCACTGCCTCCAGATATACGACTCCGACCGCCTCTTCCTGAACGCGCTGGAAGGCTTCGTCGCGGGTGGCATCCGGCAAGGCGATTCGATCGTCCTGATCGCAACGCCGGCACACCTGTCCGCCCTCGCCGCCCGTCTCTCGCGCAACGGCTTCGACGTCGATGCGGCGGTGGAACGCGGCCAGTACATCGCGCTCGACGCCGCCCAGACCCTGGCCCGTTTCATGGTCGACGGCTGGCCTGATGAAGCCATGTTCAACGCCGTGGTCGACGAACTGCTCGGCCGCGCACGGCGCCACCACCACAAGGTACGCGCGTTCGGCGAGATGGTCGCACTGATGTGGGCTGACGGCCTGTGCGACGCCGCGGTCCAGCTCGAACACTTCTGGACCCGCCTCTGCGTCCAGGAAGAATTCTCTCTGTTCTGCGCCTATCCTAAAGCAGCGTTCGGCGACGCTGCCGATGCCGGCATCCACCAAGTGTGCGCTGCCCATTCCAAGCTGTATACAATGTAATCTTCGCCTCACCGGCGCCTGTCGAGGCTGCCGGAACCAGCAGGCAGGCAACTTCCAACACACTCATTCAGCATGACTTTCCAGATTACAGTCCTACCTAGCGGCCATCAATTTGCTTGCGAACCCGATGAAACGGTCCTGACGGCAGCCCTGCGCGCCGGCATCGGCCTGCCGTACGGCTGCAAGAACGGCGCCTGCGGTTCGTGCAAGGGCAAAGTCGTCGAAGGCTCGGTCGAGCACAAGGCGCATCAGCAACGCGCGCTGCCGGAAGACGAGCGCGCACTTGGCATGGCCCTGTTCTGCTGCGCCGTTCCAGGAAACGACCTGGTCATCGAAGCGCGCGAAGTCGCCGGCAGCAGCGAATACCCGGTACGCAAGATGCCGGCGCGCGTGGCCAGCGTCGAAAAAGTCGCACCCGATGTTGCCGTGGTCACGCTTCAGTTGCCCGCCAACGAAGCGCTCGCCTACCGCGCCGGCCAGTACATCGAATTCCTGCTCAAGGACGGCAAGCGCCGCAGCTACAGCATGGCCAGCGCGCCCAGCCTCGAAGGCCCGGTCACGCTGCACATCCGCTACATGGCGGGCGGACTGTTTACCGAGCAGGTGTTCAACACGATGAAAGAGCGCGACATTTTGCGCTTCGAAGGGCCGCACGGCACCTTCTTCCTGCGCGAGGAAACCGACAAGCCGATCGTGCTGCTGGCGTCCGGAACCGGGTTCGCGCCGATCAAGGCGCTGGTCGAGCACCTGATCCACTTGAAATCGACCCGTCCGGTCAGCCTGTACTGGGGTGGACGCCGTCCGCTCGACCTGTACATGAACGCGCTATGCGAAGAATGGGCGGCCACCCTGCCGGGCTTTAGCTACGTGCCGGTGGTATCGCACGCGCTGCCGGAAGACCACTGGGCCGGCCGGACCGGCTTCGTGCACGCGGCGGTCATGCAGGACATTCCCGACCTGTCGAACTACCAGGTCTACGCCTGCGGCGCGCCGATCGTGGTCGACTCCGCGCGCCGTGACTACGTCGAAAAGTGCAAGCTGCCAGCCGACGAGTTTTACGCCGACGCCTTCACCAGCGAAGCCGACCTCGCCCCATAATCCGCCGACCGATTTTGGAACAAAAACCACGTTAGCGGCGGCGTACGGAACCTGCATCGAATTGCTGGCGATGCCTGCCCGTCACCTCGCGGTAGAACGCGCGGATCTCCACCATGTCCGCCTCGATTTCCCCGCTGGTGGTGTACATCCGCCCGATGCCGCCGGCCTTGCGCGCGTAGTCGAGGTAGGCCAGCCCGATCGGCACGCCGGCGCCATGCGCGATGTGATAAAAGCCGGTCTTCCAGTGCGTGACCTTTCCGCGCGTGCCTTCCGGCGCGACGATCACCGCCAGCCGTTCGCGCGCCGCGAAGGCGTCCACCGTTTTCTGCACCAGGTTCGATGACGCGCTGCGGTCGACCGGAATTCCTCCCAGCCAGCGCGCGACCGGTCCCAGCGGACCGGCGAAAACACTCGCCTTGGCCATCCAGTAGACCCGCAGCCGCAGCACGAACGCGACCATCAGCGTGATCGGGAAATCCCAGTTGCTGGTGTGTGGCGCGGCAATGAGCACGTATTTCGGATGCGCCGCGATCTCATCGGGCGTCATGCCCTCGGTGCGCCAGCCCATCAGGCGCAAGACCACCCCCGACAGGGCGCGCATGGCGGTGTTGACGACGGGCGTGTCAAAAATCGTGGTCTGCATGAAGTTGAAAATGGGAAGGCGCGCGCTGGGGTCCGGTATTTTACCCGAGTCGACACTCATTCTGTTGACGCGCGGAAAGCCGTTCAAAAGAGGTAAGATCAAACCACGAAGGCAAAAATTTTCCCCGAACAACCAGGAGTGAGCATATGCAAATCAACGTCAACACCGACAAGTCCGTCGAGCGCCACCAGGGGCTGGACGAGCACGTTCAAACCGTTGTCGGCGCTGCCGTCCAGCGCTTCGGCGAACAGATCACCCGGGTCGAGGTTCACCTGTCCGATGAAAACGCCGACAAGTCGGCCGACGGCGGCAGCCGCTGCACACTGGAAGCGCGCGTCACCGGCTACCAGCCGGTCGCCGTCAGCAACCACGCCGCCACCCTGCACCAGGCCATCAATGGCGCGGCTGACAAACTCAAGCGTGCGATCGACAGCGCGCTGGGCCGCCTGCACGACAAGAAACTGCATGAAAAACCGCAGATCGCGGAAGAAGCCCTGACCGAGCAGCACGACGACCAGGGCAATATGATGTAATCCCCATCGCCGGCGGCCGCCCGGCTGCCAGCTCTACAGCCCGTCCTGCGCCAGCTGGCGCAGGTAGCGCACTCCCGCCAGCGCGCGGCTCCCGTACCACGACATCATTTCCCCATCGACCAGCCGCACCGGCTTGCCGATCTGCTTTTCCAGCGCTTCCGCATGGGTTTCGGTGAAACGGTAAGGTTCGGTCGACAGCAGCACGCCGTCGATGCCCGCCACCAGCTCGTCCGACCAGTCGAAGCGCGGATAACGCGCTTCGCCCAGTTGCGGCACGCTCCAGCCGATTTCAGCGAGCATGCGCGCGATGTAGGTGTCGGAAGAAATGCTCATCCACGGGTCTTGCCAGATGCAATACAGCACGGTACACGCCCTGCCCTTTGGCCGCGCGCGCAGCTGCGCCAGTTCGGAGGCGAACGCCGCGCACCACGCCTCGGCCTCATCGTTGGCGCAAAAGATCCCGCCCATCAGGCGCGCCAGGCCAAGGTTGTCTTCCGGCGCAAGCGGATGGGTGACCACGATATTCGGCACGAACTCAGCCAGCGCATCGACGGTCGGCTTCTCGTTCTCGTCGATATTGACGACCAGGTGGGTCGGCGCCAGCGCGCGGATTTTGTGAATGTTCACATCCTTGGTGCCGCCGATCTTGGGAATGGACGCGACCATGTCGGCCGGATGGATGCAGAAGCCGGTCCGCCCGGCCAGTTGCTGCGCCAGTCCCAGGTCGCACAGCAATTCGGTGATCGACGGCACCAGCGAGACGATGCGGGCATCCGGCGCCGGTTGGTGTTCGCGTCCAAGGGCATCAAGCAGTTTCATGGAATTTCATTAGAAGTGAATGCCCGCTATTGAAACACTGTTGTTTAGCGAGCGCCAGTGCTCCCGCGCGGGATGCAATGCGCTATCATTCGTTTCTTAACAGAATTGTACTGCTGAAATACGACGGAAAGCGCATTTTGGAACAGATCGGCACCTTCGGTGCGTCCCCCTACAAGGTCGAGGACCTGCAGTTATTCAACGGCACTAACGCGGAAACCACCGCGCGGGCGCTGGCCGGCTGCGCCATCATCCGCCTGCCGCATGGCGGCAAGGTCGCCGACAGCTATCGCGCGCGCCTGTACATCGTGCTGCGCGGCGCGCTCGACGTGGAAGCCGATACCAGCAGCGGGATGAACGACGGCACCGTCAGCCGGATCCTGCCGGGCGAGAGCGTCGGCGAGCAGGCCGTGCTGGACGATACCGCCAACCTGTTCGCCATCACCGCCAGCGAAGAGTCCGACCTGCTGGTCATCGAAGCGGAGCTGGTGTGGCGCCTGATCGACGAATCGAACGGCCTCGCGCGCAACCTGCTGCGCATGCTGTCGTTCCGCATCCGCGCCGCCAACGCGCTGCTGCGCCGGCGCCAGAAGCTGGGCGAGTTCTATCGCCAGCTGTCGCTGAACGACAGCCTGACCGGGCTGTGCAACCGCGCCTGGCTGAACGACATGCTGCCCAAGATGATCGCCACGGCGCAGCGCAACGGCGCCCCGCTGTCGCTGGTCATGATCGACCTCGACCACTTCAAGCGCTTCAACGACACCCACGGCCACCCGGCCGGCGACGACGCGCTGCGGGTCGCCTCCGACGTCGTCGCCGCGGCCTTGCGCCCGACCGACTTCGCCGTGCGTTACGGCGGCGAAGAGCTGATGGTCATCCTCCCCGACACCAGCGAGCAGCTGGCGCTGATGGTCGCCGAGCGCCTGTGCTGGCGCCTGCAGGAAGCGGTGGTATTTTCCGACATGCGCCTGCCGCTGCCGCACATCACCGGCTCGTTTGGCGTCGCCTGCCTGGCGGCTGGCGAGACCGAAGACGCGCTGGTCGCGCGCGCCGACGCGGCGCTGTACCGCGCCAAGCAGGACGGCCGCAACCGCGTCGCGCTCTAGTTCCGCTCATCCGAACGGATGTTGATCTCGGCTTTAAATGAGCCAATGAGGTACGCAACGCCCTGCGATTCGTACAAAACCGGCGCATAATCTTTAATAGCCTAGCAGGAGATGGCTATGCCACGCCCTAAGCCCGCTCCACCTACCGATGCCGCCGCCGTACTTCCGGAAAACGCGAAACCACGCGGCAAAGCATTGGCCCGTCCACGTCGCTGCAGCTGCTCGGTGTATCTTCACGGCCAGGACACATATCCTGGCGCGATCGACTTGTACACCTTTGCAATTCGCGGGCGGTCCGGACAGAGCTACCAAATTGTCGCCAGCACGATTAACCATGTAGTCGTGATTTGCGCAATCGCCCGCCGATTCACACCCCTTGGCTGAGCGCCGATCCTGACACTCGCGGGTCGTGGCGGCGGTACAATACGCCCCATGACAACCCACACCTTCCTCTGGCACGACTACGAAACCTTCGGCGTGCAACCGCGGCGCGACCGCCCGGCGCAGTTTGCGGCGATCCGCACCGACGCCAAGCTGAACGAGATCGGCGACCCGATCATGCTGTACTGTCAGCCGGCGCCGGACTTCCTGCCCGATCCGCAGTCCTGCCTGATCACCGGCATCACGCCGCAGCAGTGCCTCGAACGGGGTGTGCCAGAACATCAATTCGCCGCCACCATCGAAGCCGCGTTCTCGCAGCCCGGCACCATCGGGGTCGGCTACAACACGATCCGCTTCGATGACGAGGTGACGCGCTTCCTGTTCTGGCGCAACCTGATCGATCCGTACGCGCGCGAGTGGCAGAACAACTGCGGCCGCTGGGACCTGCTCGACGTCGTCCGCATGACCTACGCGCTGCGCCCGGAAGGCATCGAGTGGCCGCTGCGCGAAGATGGCCGCCCGAGCTTCAAGCTGGAGGAACTGTCGAAGGCCAACGGCCTGGCGCACGAAGCGGCGCACGACGCGCTATCCGACGTGCGCGCGACCATCGCGCTGGCGCGCCTGATCCGCGACAAGCAGCCGCGCCTGTTCGACTTCTGCCTCAGCCTTCACAAGAAGGACAAAGTCGCCTCCGAGATGGGCATGCACCTGGCAGCCGGTACCCGCCAGCCGTTCCTGCACGTGTCGGGCATGTTCCCGGCCGAACGCGGCTGCATCGGGCTGGTCTGGCCGCTCGCCACCCACCCGTCGAACAAGAACGAAGTGCTGGTGTGGGACTGCAGCCACGATCCGTCCGAGCTGTTCGGCATGGATGCGGAGACGATCCGCATGCGCATGTTCGCGCGCAGCGCCGACCTGCCCGAAGGCGTGACCCGCCTGCCGGTGAAGAGCATCCACCTGAACAAGTCGCCGATGCTGGTCGGGAACCTCAAGACCTTGAGCGCGGCGATGGCCGAACGCTGGGGCATCGACATGGAACGCGGCCTCGCGCACGCCGCCATCGCGGCCGCCGCGCCGGACATGAGCGTGGTGTGGGAGCAGGTCTACTACCGCCCCGCGGCAGCGCAAGAAACCGATGTCGATGAAGACCTGTACGGCGGTTTCGTCAGCCGCGACGACCGCCGCAGGCTGGACTCCTTGCGCGCCGAGGCGCCCGCCAAACTGGCGCAGCAGCGTCCGTCGTTCGAGGACGAACGGCTGGCCGAACTGCTGTTCCGCTACCGCGCGCGCAACTTCCCCGAGACCCTGAGCGAGGCCGAGGCACAGCACTGGGAGCAGCACCGCGCGGCCCGCCTGTTCGACGGCGCCGCGGGAGCGCGCACCGTGGAGCAGCTGTTTGCCGAAGTCGATGCGCTGTCCGAAGACGCCGGCGAACGCGCCGAAGAAATCCTTGGCGCGCTGTACGACTACGCGGAATCGATCGCGCCGCAGCGCTACTGAGCGCTTTTCTCCGCCGCCATGCGCAGCAGTTCGGCCAGGGCGGCGGTGTCGACCGGCTTGACGAAGTGCTGGTCGAAGCCGGCCGCGCGGGTGCGGTTGCGGTCCTGCTCCTGGCCGTAGCCCGTGACCGCCACCAGCATCGCGCCGGCGCTCGCCGGATCGGCGCGCAGGCGGCGCGCCAGTTCATACCCGTCCATGTCGGGCAGGCCGATATCGAGCAGGCACACGTCGGGACGCACTGACTGCGCCAGCGCCAGTGCCCGGATCGAACTGTATTCGACCGACACCTCGTGCCCGAGCGCTTCGACGTACATCGCCAGCATTTCGGCTGCATCGGCATTGTCGTCGACAACCATCACCTTCAAGGCTTTACCCGGCGCTGCCGGCGCGATGCCCGACGTCTCGGGCTTGACCGCAGCCTGAGCCGCAATGCGCGGCAGGCAAAGCGTGAACGTGCTGCCTTCGCCAATCGCGTCGCTGTGCGCCGATACGGTGCCGCCGTGCAGTTCGACCAGGCTTTTCACCAGCGCCAGCCCGATCCCCAGCCCGCCCTGCGAGCGGTCGGAGGTGCGCTCGGCCTGCGAGAACAGCTCGAAGGCGCGCGCCAGCACGTCGGGCGTCATGCCGATGCCGTTGTCGGTGACGCGCATGCGCACCACGCCGCCATCGAGCTCGACCGCCACCACGATACTGCCGTCGAGCGGCGTGTACTTGGCTGCGTTGTTGAGCAGGTTGGTCATCACCTGGGTCAGGCGCTTCTGGTCGCCCAGCACATACGCCGGTTCGGGCGGCGTATGCACCGTCAGCTGGTGCCTGCGCGCGTCGATCAGCGGACGGACCTGCTCGACCGCCTCGGCGACGATGCGGCGCGCGTCCAGCTTTTCGCGCTCGAGGGTGATCAGGCCGCGCGTGACGCGCGACACGTCCAGCAGGTCGTCGACCAGGCCGGTCATGTGCTTGACCTGGCGCGAGATGACGGCGCTGGTCTGCTTGACGCGCGCGGCGTCGAGCCGGCCCATGGCCAGCAGGTCGGCGGCGGCGCCGATCGGCGACAGCGGGTTGCGTAGCTCGTGCGCCAGCATCGCCAGGAATTCGTCCTTGCGGCGGTCGTCCTGGCGCAGCGCTTCCTCCGCCCGCACCCGATCGGTGATGTCCATTTGCGTGACCACCGCGCCGCTGACGGCGCCCGCTTCATCGCGGATCGGCGCACCCGTGATCAGCACGATGCGGCGCACCGGCGGCGTGTCGCAGGTTTCGATCTCGATGGTGGCGCGCGGCGCTTCTTCGCCGCGCAGCACGCGCGCGGTGACCCAGTCCTCCGGCGCCAGCGGCAGGCCGTGGCGCGCCGATCCGTCGGCCCACCATCCGCTGCGCATCGCTGCCTGCTCGCCGTCGCACCGTTCGCCCCACAAGCGCCGGTGGGCCGCGTTGGATTGCCGGATCACGCCGCTGGCGTCGGTCACCACGATGCCGGCGGGCGCGGCCTGCAGCAGTGCGTCGATGCGGCTGCGCTCGGCCTGCGCCGCGAGCGCAGAGTCGAGCGCGCGCCGCTCGCTTTCGCGCAATTCCGCCTCGTTGCGCTTGCGCTCGGCGATGTCCTTGAACAGCAAGGCCACCTCGCGCCGCGCCGGATTGCCGATCCTGAACGCGTAGACGTCGAACCAGCGGCCCATCGCCCTAGCTTCGTTTTCGAAGCGCACCGGTTCGCCGGTATCGGCCACCCGCCCGTACGTTTCGATCCAGTGCCGTTCCAGTCCCGGGTAAATGTCGAGCGCGGTTTTCCCGATCACTTCCTCGGGCATGCCGGTGTGGGTGAAGAACGCGTCATTCGCTTCGCGAAAACGGTAATCGGCTGGCTTGCCCGCGTCGTCGTACAGCATTTCGATAATGCCGAAGCCTTCGTCGATCGATGCGAACAGGCTGCGGAAGCGCGCATCGCGATCGTGCATCTCGGCCTCCGCGCGAACCTGTTCGGTCAGGTTGACGGTGGAGGTGATGATGCCTTCGACTTCGCCGTTCACGCCGAACAGCGGGTACCACGAGATGCTGAAAATACCATCTTCAGCGGTACCGCCGGTGTTCATCGCGAAACGAACCAGCTGGCGGTCGGCGACGTACGGCTCGCCGGTGGCGTAGATGCGGTCGAGGACAGGCAGCAAGGTCGGCGCGGCGTCAGGAAAGGCCTCGCGGTATGGTTTGCCGATGATGTCGCGGTGCTGGCTCATGGCCCGGTGCGCGTCATTCTCCAGCACGAAGCGATGTTCCGGCCCGAGCATCACCGAAATCGGCACCGGCACCGCCATCAGCAGCGACTGGAAGTATTCACGCTCCTTGCGCAGTTCCTCGGTGCGCGCAACCACGCGCACGTCAAGTTCTTCGTTGGCCTCGCGAAGGCGGTGATTGGCCTGTTCTATTTCGCGCGACTGGCGGTCGAGGCGCGACTCCATGCTCTCCTCGCGCGCCAGCCAGTTGCGGAACTGGGTGACGTCCTCGGCACGGTGAAGGATATGGGTCAGCGTCCCGTCCGCATCCAGCACCGGGATGTTGATCACGCTCCAGTGGCGTTCCTCGAACGAGGCGCCTGCGCGCACGTCATACTTTTGCACCGCCATCGTGTCCCGCTCGCGGGTACGCAGCACACGTTCCAGCGATGCGCGCAGCATGGCAGAGCCGGTCGGCTGCGGATCGCCCGGGTTGTCCGGGAACACCTCGAACACGCCGCGTCCGATGATTGCCGCGCGCTCCGTGAGCGATGCCTTGACGAACGCATCGTTGACAGCGGCGATCGTGAAGTCGGGCGCCAGCACCATCAGCGGCGCGGGTATCGCCGCAAACAGCGCGCGGTAGTCGGGTTCGGGAGCAGTGCGTAATGCCGAATCGGATTCCATGCGGCCCTCAGCTATTGCACGCGCGGCAAAGCCCAGCGCCGCCTCCTCGCCGGGTTGGGGTGGTTCGGAAGCGGATCCGGCCACGGTGGCCGCGCTAGTTGCGGAAGCGGTTGATGTCGTCGCGCGTCTGCCGCGCCACGCGCCGCGCGGCGGCGGCGAAATCTTCACCGTCCTGCGGCACCGCGTACAGGATCGCGCGCGAGGAATTGATCATCATGCCGGCGCCGTTGGCGGTCTTGCCCGCGCCGACTGTCGCGGCGACGTCGCCGCCCTGGGCGCCGACACCAGGCACCAGCAGCGGCATGTCGCCGACGATCGCGCGCACCTGGGCCAGTTCTTCCGGGAAGGTGGCGCCGACCACCAGCGCGCACTGGCCGTTGCGGTTCCACTGGTCGGCCACCAGGCGCGCCACGTGCTGGTACAGCGGGATGCCGCCGACGTCGAGGAACTGCAGGTCGGAGCCGCCCGCGTTGGAGGTGCGGCACAGGACGATCACGCCGCGGTCCGGCCAGGCCATGTAGGGTTCGACCGAATCGAAGCCCATGTACGGGTTGACGGTGACGGCGTCGGCGCCATAGCGGTCGAACGCTTCGCGCGCGTACTGGTGCGCGGTGGCGCCGATGTCGCCGCGCTTGGCGTCGAGCACCAGCGGGATATGCGGATAGTGTTCGCGCAGGTAGCGGCAGATTTCTTCCAGCTGGCCTTCGGCGCCGAGCGCGGCGAAATAGGCGATCTGCGGCTTGAAGGCGCAGGCCAGGTCGGCGGTGGCGTCGATGATGGCCTTGCAAAACGTCACGATAGCGTCCGGCTGGTCCTTCAGGTGCGCCGGGAATCGGTCCCGGTCGGGATCGAGCCCGACACACAGCAGCGAGTTATTGGTGGTCCAGGCGGCGGACAGCTTTTCGATGAATTTCACGGGAACCTTCGTATTCAAATGCAAACGCGGCATTGTACCGCGAGCGCGGCGCGCATTTGTACGCACACAATTGATGGTTTAGGGTATATTTTTATATATTCGACAACTACCCGGGATTGATACCATCATGACACTTAACGGATTCGCGCGCACCGCCCAGATGCTGCTGGCGTTCGCCATGGCCGCCCTGCTGTCCGGCTGCGGCTATAACCAGTTCCAGACCAGGGACGAAGCGGTCAAGGCGGCCTGGGGCGAAGTGGTCAACCAGTACCAGCGCCGCGCCGACCTGATTCCGAACCTGGTGAATACCGTCAAGGGCTACGCCTCGCACGAAAAGGAAACCCTGGAATCGGTCACGCGCGCCCGCGCCGCCGCCACCAGTTTCCAGATCACGCCTGAAGTGCTGAACAATCCGGAAGCGTTCCAGAAATTCCAGCAGGTACAAGGCGAGCTGTCCGGCGCACTGTCGCGCCTGATGGTGGTCGTGGAAAAATATCCCGACCTGAAGGCCGATGCCAGCTTCCGCGACCTGCAGTCGCAACTGGAAGGCACTGAAAACCGCATCACCGTTGCGCGCCAGCGCTACATCGTGTCGGTGCAGGAATACAACGTGCATGTGCGCAGTTTCCCGACCAACCTGACCGCGATGTTGTTCGGCTACGACGTCAAGCCATCGTTCACCGTCGAAAACGAGAAGGCTATCTCGACCGCCCCGACCGTCAATTTCGGCAAATAAGCGATGACCCTGCTGCGTTTCCTCTGGGCTGCGGTGCTGGCGCTGGCGATTGCCGGCGGCGCCCGGGCGCAGTTTGTGCCGGTGCCGGCGCTGACCGGTCACGTCACCGACCAGGCCGGCATGCTGACGCCCGACCAGCACGCGCGCCTTGAAGCCGTGCTGACCGACTACGAGGCCAAGACCGGCAGCCAGATCGCCGTACTGCTGGTCAAAACCACCGAGCCGGAAGCCATCGAGCAGTACGGCATCCGCGTGGTCGACCAGTGGAAACTGGGCCGCAAGGGCATCGACGACGGCGTGCTGCTGCTGGTGGCGCGCGATAATCCATCGGCACTGCGGCGCCTGCGCATCGAAGCCGGGCGCGGCGTCCAGGGCGTGCTGACCGACGCCCAGTCCAAGCGCATCCTGCAGGACGTGATCGCACCGCATTTCCGTCAGGAAGCCTATTACGACGGCCTGGTGGCGGGTGTCGGTTCGATCGCCACCTTGCTCAATAAAGAAATGTTCCCCGCCCCGCCGCCGCAAGCCCAGCGCCAGGCGCAGGCCGAGGACGACGGATTCCCTATCCTCCCACTGATCATCGGCGCCTTCGTGCTGATGTCGATCTTCCGGCCGCGCCGCCGTTCGCACCTGTCGCGCGGCGGCTGGGGCAGCGGCGCCACCGGTTTCATCCTCGGCAGCATCCTGAGTAACGCCGGCCGCGGCGGGTTCGGCGGCGGCGGCTTTGGCGGCGGTGGCGGTGGCGGCGGCGGGTTCGGCGGCGGCGGTGGCGGCTTTGACGGCGGCGGCGCCTCGGGAGACTGGTAATGGCTAGTTCAATCAACGCGCGCATCAAACGCGCGCTGCGCCACTGGCGCACCACGGCCGCGGTCGGACGCGAAGCATTCCCGACTGCAAGCCTGTCCGACCTCGGCGCGGCCATCACCGAAGGCGAGCTGCGCCATCGCGGCGAAGTACGCCTGATCGTCGAGAACTCGATGCCCTTCGATGCGGTCTGGAACGATGTCACCAACCGCCAGCGCGCCCTCGCGCTGTTCGCCGAATATGGCGTGTGGGACACCGAGGACAACTGCGGCGTGCTGATCTATGTAAACCTGGCCGAGCACAAGGTCGAGATCGTCTGCGACCGGCACATTGGCCGCCTGATCGACAGCGCGACCTGGGGTGCGATCTGCCAGACCATGACGCAAGGCTTCGCGCGCGGCGAGTTCCACGACAGCACACTGGCGGCGATCCGCCAGGTCAACGACCTGCTGCGCCAGCACTTCCCTGCCGAAGGCGAAGCCGTCAACGAACTGCCGGACCACCCGATCGTGCTATAGCGGCCGGCCGAGTGGTTACAATCGCGGTTTTCTAAGACACCATGGAACCCACAATGAGATTAGCCAACAAAGTAGCCATCATCACCGGAGCGACCCAGGGCATCGGGCTGGCCTGCGCCGAGCGGCTGGTGAAGGAAGGCGCGCGCGTGATGATGGTCGACGTCAAGCCCGAGGGCGCCGATGCTGCCGCCACGCTGGGCAATGCGGCGCGCTTTTTCGCGGCCGACGTCAGCCAGAAAGCCGATGTCGACGCGATGCTCGCCGCCACGCTGAAGGAATTCGGCCAGGTCGACATCCTGATCAACAATGCGGGTGTGACCCATGCGGCGGATTTCCTCGACCTGGCCGAAGAAGATTTCGACCGGGTGCTGCGGATCAACCTCAAATCGATGTTCCTGTGCGGCCAGGCGGTGGCGCGCGAGATGGTCAAGCGCCAGTCCGGCTGCATCATCAACATGTCGAGCGTGAATTCCGAACTGGCGATACCGAACCAGGTGCCGTATGTGGTGTCAAAGGGTGGCGTGAACCAGCTGACCAAGGTGATGGCGCTGAACCTGGCGCCGCACGGTATTCGCGTCAACGGCATCGGTCCCGGCACCATCCTCACTGAACTGGCTAAAAAAGCAGTCATGGCCAGTCCGGAAGCACGCCGCACGATCCTGTCGCGTACGCCGATGGGGCGCTGCGGCGAGCCGGAAGAAGTGGCGTCCGTCGCCGCCTTCCTCGCCAGCGACGACGCCTCCTACATGACCGGCCAGACCATGTACGTCGATGGCGGCCGCCTTGCCCTTAACTACACGGTGCCGGTAAAAGAATGAACAGCCTAATGAAGCAGGACGGCTCGCAGCCCGTCACCAGTTCTGCTTCGCGCTGTATTCGGCATCGCATGCGATGACCAAGACCTACAAGCCGATGCTCGACCGGCTTGGGCTGACCTACCCGCAATACCTGGTCATGCTGGTGCTGTGGGCACAGGACGGCATCCTGGTCAAGGACATCGGCACGCGCCTGTTCCTCGACTCGGGCACCCTGCCCCCGCTGCTCAAGCGGCTGGAGGCGAACGGGCTGGTGGCGCGCAACCGCGACCTGCACGACGAGCGCCAGGTGCGCATTTCGCTCAGCGCCGCGGGCCGCTCGCTGCGCATCACCGCGCAGGCGATTCCGGCGCAGGTGGTCTCGGCCAGCGGCCGTCCCGGCGACGCCCTCGGCAGCCTGCGCGGCCAGCTCGCCACCGTCCGCGACGACCTGTTCCGGTCGATGGATGGCGCCGGATCGGGCTTTTCCGAGCAGTTATAGGAAAAAAGTATGTCTGGTATCTGGAAATACAATTGGACGTATATGTGGCGACGCAACATAATCTCACCTGTCTCCACTATTCTCCTCCAAGAAAATAGTTTTAAGCCCGCTTTCATCAGCGGGCTTTTTTTTGTTTACGCGATTTGCACGCGGATGCCACAGTCCTGGGCGACCACCGCCTCTCGGCGAAGTTCTGCCGCCACCGCCGTTCGTTTGCGTCACGTCATACCACGGTCACATTGCCCCCCTATACTTGCTTCATCTGCTGTACACGCACCCGATATGCGTGACCGCAGGCAGGTGTGCCGACCTTCAAAGGCGGCACACCACTCCGAATTCACGTCTCTTGGCCCGATCTTGGGTTTTGCCCGCTGCGAAGCGGGCATTTTTTTTGACGCGGTGATTCCTGCTAAGTTTGATCTATATCTAGCTCAACGTTGATCCGGCACTTGAAGACAGGTGACTTTCTACTATGATGAATATCCTTTGCCATGTTTGCATGTACCGCCAGCTAACGTCACCGGAGTCGATCTATGAGTGAACACCTGCTTGAACCAGTCGCCGCCAAAATCCAGGCATTCCCGCCAGGCCGCCGCCACCACCACGCCGCCAACGAAGACCAGTTGCACCTGCGCGAACTGAATCCCGACGATGTTGTCGACCACCTTGGCGCTGACGGCCCTGACGCGGCCAGCTTCGGACCGGTGCGTGAAACCTGCCCGAAGTGCGAAAACACCCATCTGCGGCTGGTGTTGCGCCAGCATTCCGTCCGCGTCGCCCACCTGTTGTGCGTTAACTGCGACAGCTGCTTCGACGCCTGCTACCCCGACGGCACGCCGGCGCTGACGATCTGAACCGCCATGCGCCGGTCTCGTCCGGAGCAGCCTGGGCCGGCGTGGTATCGTTGCCGCTTTCCACGCCAACGACGCCGATGCCTGCCCTGCTTTCACGCCTTGTCCTCGACCCCGGATTCCAGCGCTTGCGCTATCGCAGCGCCTTCATCATGTACGCCGCAATCGTGGCGATGGGCGCGATTCCCGGCGTCCGTGCCGAAATCGGCAACTTCGCTTCCGGCATCGTGCTGCACACGCTGGCCTATGGCGCCATCACCTTCCTGCTTTACACCGGCACCAGCGGGACGGGGCGGGCGCGCGCCCTGAAGTCCGTGCTGACCGTGGCCGCGATGGGCGCCGTCGACGAGCTGGTCCAGAGCTTCCTTCCCTACCGGCGCGGCGCGCTAAGCGACTGGCTGGTCGATTGCAATGCCGCCATCGTGGTCGCCGGCCTGCTGTGGGCCTTCCTGCCCGGCCAGCCGCGTCATGCCGGGCCTGGCCGGTAAGGAGTTCTGGCCGGAAAATTCACCGAACTGTTCAACCGTTTGATTTGGGTCACGTAACGACCGTGTAGCCTGGAACGACGGCCGCGCCAGCGCCTCTGACCGGAGTGGCACGCGGGATTGTCACGCACTCACGGAAAACACCCAACCAAAGGAGTCGATCATGAAGCGAAAAGAACAGAGCCTGTTGTTGGCCGGGTTGCTGGCACTCGGGCTGGCCGGATGTACCACGGACAGAATGCGCAGCAGCGATACCGCCAGCACCACCTCGGACCAGTCACCCACCGGCATCAGCTACGGCACCCAATCCCCCCGCGAAACCGTCACCGGCCAGAGCACCAGCGGCACCGCAGGCACCGCCAGCACGGCGGCCGGCACCGCCGCTGCCACCATGGACCAGCAAACCGCGCCGGCGCAGGCCTCGACCGCCACCGGCATGCCGGCGGCGCCGCCAAACAGCGTGGTCACGATGATTGAAGTTGTGCCGCGTTCGGACGACGCCACCGGGGCGGGCACGATGGCCGGCGCAGCCGTGGGCGGCACCGTCGCCGGCACCGCCGAGCGCGTCTACCGCGTCACTTTGCGCATGGACGACGGCAGTACCCGCGTCGTCACGCAGGAATGGGCCCCGACCTTCCGCAGCGGCGACCGGGTCAACCTCAGCGGCGGCGAAATCCAGCGCCGCTAGGCGCGGCCTCAGTACAGGCGCTCGACCTGGTAGCCTCGCTGCGAAAGCAGTTGCGGCAAGCC
This sequence comes from Massilia polaris, assembly GCF_012927275.1. Classification (GTDB taxonomy): domain Bacteria; phylum Pseudomonadota; class Gammaproteobacteria; order Burkholderiales; family Burkholderiaceae_D; genus Telluria_A; species Telluria_A polaris. Next base: position 62,761 of record NZ_JABBGG010000011.1, read on the forward strand.
GTTCGCGCCCAGCACGTGCAGCAGGCCGACGCCCACAAAGCTGACTTTTCCGTCCTTCATGATGTGCTCGATCCGTTGCGCCATTTCGGGGTTGCGCCGGTCAAGCAGGGTGCGGCGGGTGAAGTCGGATGTCACGGTGCCCGCGCCGATGGTGTCGGTCAACAGTGCGTCCAATGCGTCCGCGTCGCCCGAGCGCCAGGCGTCGATGACCGCCCTGGCCTTCTTCAGCGACATGCCGCTGGACAGGTCGTCGAGTGCCTCGCGCAGGTAGCTTTCGGCGCTGGCGTCGCCGAGCGTATCGAACAGCGACAGCTGGTAGTCGGCGCTCTCGAGTTCGACGAGCCTGGCGCCGCGCGCCTGCACCGTGTCGAGCAGGAAGGATTCGTTGCCGTGCGTGCGCTGGAAGCCGCTGCGTTCCAGTTCGATCCCGATCAGCATGTTCGCCAGCAGCCACGGCTTCATGTGGCCGACGCCGGACAGCGGAATGCCGACGGCGTGCAGGGCCGCGGTCAGGCGGCGCAAAGTATCGGGCGACACGTGATTGCGGATGTGATCGCCGGCCGGGTAGCTGGCGTGCTTGCGCACGGCCAGTTCGAAGGCGCCGTTGGCGCGCGTGTCCAGTTCGAGCACGAGCTGGCTCGAATCCGCCAGCGCGCGGCTGACCTGCGGGGCAAGCGGATAGAACGAGCGTGCACCGACGTGGATGGTGCCGAACAGATAGGCCATTTCGCCGTCGCGCGCGATGCGGAACAACGCGCCCTGCGGTCTGGCAGGCGCGGGATCGATGGGTGCGGCAGAGTTTCCAGCGGCTGCGAATCCGCTGTGTGCCACCGACCCTGCAACGGCGACACCGGACCCGGGAGCGAACTCGGCCGCTGTGGCCGGTGCGCTATCTGAAGCGCTCGCGGTTATTGAACAGGAGATGCTGAACGCAAGCCCGGCAAACAATCGGGCAAGGCAAAGCGGCAGCGGTGATTGATTCGACATCCAGGGTTCCGGCAGGCACAGAGAATACTGCCCGGATATCTTAGAACACCTGATGCCTGCCCGGAACCTTCACACAAGGAAAATTTCACTGCGTTATCGCTTTTACAAAGCAGGCCTGATTATGGTTCTCCGCACTGGTGCAGCGTGGCGGCGCGGATCTGTTCCAGCGGAACCTTGGGCCTGCGGTCCGCGTACAGCAAGCCGTTGGTTTCCTGGAAGGTGTCGGCGAACTGGGTGTAGCAGAATCCGCTGAGCATGGCGCTGCCGCCGACCACGTCCAGCAGGCGCCGGTACAGGTCGACGAAACGGGCCTGGCTGGCCACGCATTCCTCTTCCGTTCCGGTGCCGCCGAATGCGATGCCGCCGCAATGGGTCAGCATGATCGGCTGGCCGCGGTGCGGAAAACCATCCAGCGTCAGGATGCGTCCGCCCGGGCGCCGCAGGTCGACCAGCGTGCCTGGCTGGGCGTTGCTCGCATAGCGCGCCCGCAGCCGCTCGGGATCGCAGTCCGAATCGTGGATGCCGAGGATGTCGGTGGCCGAGGCCTCCCAGCCGTCGTTGCCGATGACGGGCCGGGTGGCGTCGAGCGTGCGGGTCAGGTGGTACAGCGCTTCGACCGCGTTGCGGTGGGCCTGGGTCGAGGTCAGGTTTGGCACGCCCCACGATTCGTTGAACGGCACCCATACGATCACGCACGGGTGGCTGTAGTCGCGCTGGATCGCCTCGGTCCACTCGCGCACCATGCGGCTGATCGCCCGTGCGCTGAAGCGGTAGGCCGAGGGCATTTCCTCCCACACCAGCAGGCCGAGCCTGTCGGCCCAGTACAGGTAGCGCGGGTCTTCGATCTTCTGGTGCTTGCGCACCCCGTTGAAGCCCATCGCCCTGGCCAGTTCGACGTCACGTTTCAGGGCGTCGTCGCAAGGCGGCGTCAGCAGGGTCCGCGGCCAGTAGCCCTGGTCGAGCACCATCCGCAGCGGATAGGCGCGGCCGTTCAGCATGAAGCGGTCGCGGCTGATGCTGACCGAACGCAGCGCGGTGTACGAGCTGACCCGGTCCAGCACCTTGCCGCGGTGGCGCAGCGTCACCTCCGCGTTGAGCAGGATCGGGCGCTCCGGACTCCACAGCAATTCATTGCGCGAGTCGTCGATGCCGGGATCCGAGAGCGCGATCTTGCGGCTGGCTTCGTTTTCCAGCAGCTTGTAATTGTCGTCCGCCAGCAGCTGTCCCCTGTGCCAGATGCGCGCCTCGACGAACAGGTCGTCCAGCGCCTCGCCGCACGCCAGCACCTCGCAGCCGATTTCGTAGTTCTCGAAAATCGGCGTCCAGCGCAGGCTCTTGATGTAGGTCCTGGCCACCTGCTCCAGCCAGACGGTCTGCCAGATGCCGGTGGTGCGCGGATACCAGATCGCATGCGGCTCGAGCCGCCAGTCCTGCTTGCCGCGCGGCTTGGCGAGGTCGTGCGGGTCGTCTTCGACCTGCACCGTGACGGTCTGCCTGCCCTCCGGCCGCAGCGCCGCCGTGATGTCGGCGCAGAACGGCGTGTGGCCGCCCTCATGCTCGGCCACCAGTTGCTGATTGATCCATACCCGCGCCTTGTAGTCGACCGCGCCGAAATGCAGGATGGTGCTGCCCTCGCCGCGGCGCCAGTCAAAGTCGCGCTCGTACCAGCAGTGACGGTGGAAGCCGGCGTCGCACACGCCGCTGGCGGCCGATTCCGGCGCGAACGGCACCGTGATCTGGTGCGTCCATGCGAACCCGCCGCCAGGCCAGTGGTAGCGCCGCTGGTCATCGAACAGGAAGCGCCACGGCCCGTTGAGGCTGGTCCACTGCTCGCGGACAAGCTGCGGTCGCGGGTACCCAAATTCGCCCATCGTCATCCTCCACTCGATCCACTCGATGCCTGGCCGGCGGGATTCCATGCGGACGGCCGCGGCACGCGCAAGGCGTCGCGCCAGTATTTATTGTATGCGCCGCATCTCGCCGCGCCGCATTTTTTTGCGCTGCCGTGCGCTGCGCGAGGCACCCGCTAGCCGGCCGGGCCAGCTGCCGTTGCAAAAACTGCTCGATTCCCAGGTGCCGGCCATCGTGCTGGTATCGGACAAGGGCTACAAGCACTTCGTCGTGATCAAGGGCGTGAGCGGCGCGCGCGTGCTGATCGGCGACCCGTCCAGCGGCACGCGCATGCTGACCCAGGCCGCGTTCGAAGCGATCTGGAGCAACCGCCTGCTGTTCGTCATCCACGGCAGCAACGCGGCGCCCGCGGTCAACAGCGCCGCCGACTGGCGCGCGGCGCCAGGCGCTCCGCTGGGCGAGGGCATCAACCGCAGCTCGCTGGCCGCCGTCACGGCTTGCAAGGGATGCTGGGCATTGAACGCGAAGTGTCGATCAATGGCGACGTGGTCGCGCGCACCAGCCTGCAGTTGACCGATATCACCCTGCTCAGCGCCGAGCAGGCGCAACAAGCCAGCCAGGCCCTGTCGGAGGTCCGGCTGGTGCAGAACGGCCCTGCCAATTTACGTTGCAGCCATGTCCGCGCAGACACTCGGAGGAATGGTGATCCAGAACAGCCTGGGCGACGCCCTCGCGCGGGCCGCGGGCCCGCACTGAACCGGAAGGCAGCGGTGCGCATTCCCCCCTGACGGACAAGCGTCAGCCCGCCACGCGCGCGCGCGACCGGATCAGCACATCGTTGTGCTCGCCGTTGTGGTCCTGGTCGAACATCACGATCCGGTCGCTGTCGCGCACGACAAACACGTTGTACCCAACCGGAATCAGTTCCACCCTGCGCTCGCCGTCGACCTGCGCGAAATAGCGCCGGCCGAGATCGGACACCCACATGTATTTGCCATTCGATAGCCGGTAGTTACCCTTGTAGTACTTGAAGTCGCGCGGCGGCAGCTGGTAGCGTTCTACCGGTGCGGGAACGCGGACTGTCGTGCTGGTGTCGAGGGCGGGCGTGTCGGTGCCTGACTGAGCCGATGCATATCCGGGCCCCGCCAGGGCAGCGGCGGCCGCAAGCGCGGCAATGAGTTGGAAGGTACGCATGATCATCTCCTGTCGAAACGGTCGTCAGGCCGTGCGTTGGATACAGCATGCGGTCGCATGGCGACTCTATTCAGTGTAGGCAAGGAAGACGGCCGGCGCCAGCGCGACGCTGGCCGCCCAGGCCGGTGCGGGGAACGTGCCGACCGGCATCGATGGCTGCTCGGCGCCCGCGGGGATCGGCATCGCGGTCAAGATTGCCGACGGCGCCACGCGCGCGCTGCACACGGCCACGATCAGCGTGCTCGAGCAGCTTGGGCTGCTCGAGCACGCAAGCGCGCCACCCTCGAACCGTGTCGCCAGCCCTTGATCAGGAACGTGCGCGATACGGTGGTCGGCGACATCCGCCCGGTGTTCCGCCTTCAGTCGGCGAACGCGTAGCCGGCCTGGCGGCGCGGACGCAGCACCACATCATTCATGCGGCCGTCCGCAGGCTCGTCGAACGCCACGACCGTATCGGTGACCGGTGCGACGAACACTTTGTGTCCGACCGGCACCAGGTTGGAACGGCGCTCGCCATCAATCTCGGCAACAAGGCGATTTCCGCGCGTCGCTACACGCATGTATTTGCCGTTTGACAGCTGGTAAATGCCTTTGACTTCCTCAGCCTCCTCCCTGTCCATGCGATACGGGGCAGGCGACACGCCCGAAATCTGCACGGCGGTGCTGGACTGGGGCGCGGCCTGCGCATCTTGCGCGGCGGCTTGGGAAAAGGTGACGAAAGAAGCGGCTGCCGCGAGGGCAATGGCGAAAGAGGTGCGCATGATAAATTCCAATCCAATGTGTTTGATAACACGCGCGAAACCAGTGGTGGCGCCGCGCAGCGGGGGTTGCATCGGATCGCCATGTTTTTCTTAATATGCACGGCGACTGGAATCCAGTGTAGGCAAGCGGCGCTTGCATCGCCAGCGATTTGGGACTGAAGGCATAAAGCGCGGGGCAGAAGGCGAAAACGCGCGCATGAACGGTAAAAACGGGGGGCAGAAAAAAGGGCTCAGGGCAGCGCGTCGGTCGGCAGCACCAGGGTTTCCTTGATTTCTTCCATCACCACATAGCTTTTCGACTGCGCCGCGCCGGGCAGCTGCAGCAGCATGTCGCCGAGCAGCTTGCGGTACTCGGCCATCTCATGGATGCGCGCCTTGATCAGGTAATCGAAGTCGCCCGACACCAGGTGGCATTCCTGCACCTGCGGGATACGCAGCACTTCGCGGCGGAACTGCTCGAAGGCCGAGGCCGATTTCTGGTTCAGCGTAATTTCCACGAACACCAGCAGCTTCGCGCCCAGCGCGGCGGCGTCGACCTTGGCGTGGTAGCCGCTGATGATGCCGTCGCGCTCCATGCGCTTGACCCGCTCGATGCACGGCGTCACCGACAGGCCGACCCGCTCGCCCAGGTCCTTCATCGAGATGCGGCCCTCCTGCTGCAGTATCTTCAGGATGTGACGGTCGAGCTTGTCGAGCATGCGGTTCGATTGTTTTTGGATTCTCATGAATTTCCGCTGAATTTGCGCCGCAAAACGTGAACAAACACTAGCTACAAGCAAATACTATAGCGGCAATTCTGGAAAATCCATCTAATTCTAAAAGCGGAGTGGCAAATGCGCATCGTGATCCTGGGCAGTGGCGTTATCGGCGTAACCAGCGCCTACTACCTGGCCAAGGCCGGCCATGAGGTCACGGTGATCGATCGCCAGCCCGGCCCTGCGCTCGAGACCAGCTTTGCCAATGCCGGCCAGATCTCGCCCGGCTACGCCTCGCCATGGGCCGCGCCCGGCATTCCCCTCAAGGCCATGAAATGGATGCTGCAGCGCCACGCGCCGCTGTCGATCACCCCGGACGGCACCACCTTCCAGCTCAAATGGATGTGGGAAATGCTGCGCAACTGCACGGCCGACCGCTACAGCGTCAACAAGGAACGCATGGTGCGCCTGGCCGAGTACAGCCGCGACTGCTTCCGCGAACTGCGCGAAGAAGCGGGCATCCGCTACGAAAGCCGCCAGCAGGGCACCATGCAGCTGTTCCGCACCCAGCAGCAGTTCGACAGCGCCGCCCAGGACATCGACGTGCTGAAGGAATCGGGTGTTCCGTTCCAGCTGCTGACCCGCGACCAGCTCGCACAGGGTGAGCCTGCGCTGGCCAATGCCGGCGACAAGCTGGTCGGCGCGCTGCGCCTGCCGAACGACGAAACCGGCGACTGCCAGCTGTTCACCGCGCGCCTGGCCGCGATGGCCGAAGCGCTCGGCGTCAAGTTCCGCTACAACACGCCGATCGACCGCCTGGCGATTTCCGGCAACGCGATTTCCGGCGTGCATTGCGGCGATGAGCTGGTGCAGGCCGACAGCTATGTGGTGGCACTGGGCGCCTATTCGACCGAGCTGCTCAAGCCGATCGTCGACATCCCGGTGTATCCGCTGAAGGGTTACTCGATCACCGTGCCGATCGTGGACGCCGCGCTGGCGCCGGTATCGACCATCCTCGACGAAACCTACAAGATCGCGGTGACCCGTTTCGAAGACCGTATCCGCGTGGGCGGCATGGCGGAAATCGCCGGCTTCGACCTGCGCCTGAACCCGCGCCGCCGCGAGACGCTGGAGATGGTGGTCAATGACCTGTTCCCGGGTGCGGGCGATACTGCCGAGGCCAGCTTCTGGACCGGCCTGCGTCCGATGACGCCCGATGGTACGCCGGTGGTTGGTCGTACCGGCATCAAGAACCTGTTCATCAATACCGGTCACGGCACCCTTGGATGGACCATGTCGTGCGGGTCGGCGCAGTTGCTGGCCGATCTGATGTCGGCCAAGCGCCCGGCGATTCCGTTCGAAGACCTGGGTGTGGGCCGTTACAGCAGCGGCGGACGCACTCCCCGGCTGGATCTCGCGAACGCCTGATTTCATCCGACGATACGCGTTTGCGGTGGCGTCCGAAATTTTCGAAAGGAAATGGACGGCACGTATGCAAAAGTCCATGTAGGATTCCCGATGCCAGTCTGAACCGGATGGCGCAGATGTCGGGAATACGCATGCGCAGCCTTCGAGAACCAGACCACGTACTGGTAAGCCGGGTACAGGACGGGGACCGTTGCGCCTTCGACCAGTTGGCGGCGCGCTACCAGCCACGGTTGCTACGCCTGATCTTGCGGATCGTCCACGACAGCGCCGACGCCGAGGATGTGCTGCAGGACACGCTGGTGCGCGCCTACCGCGCGATCCCTTCCTTCCGTGGCGATTCCGCCGTCTACACCTGGCTGTTCCGCATCGCCGTCAACACCGCCACCGCCTTCATCACCGGCCGCCGCCACCGGATGGACGAGCGCACCGACAGCGCCGATCCAGGCCACACCTGCGCCGAGCGCGAGACCGACGCCATCACGCCGGAAGACATTCTCAACGGCAAGCAGCTGGCCGAGATCGTCGACCGCGCCGTCGCCAGCCTCGCGCCCGAACACAGCGCCGCCATCACCATGCACGAAGTCGACGGCCTGAGCTACCAGGAAATCGCCGACGCCATGCTGTGCCCGATCGGCACCGTGCGCAGCCGCATCGCCAACGCCCGCCTGGTCATCGCCACCCGCCTCGAACCGATTTTCCGCTCGCACTAACGGACCAGTTAAATGACGTTGGATAACTTTGCCTGACGATATCAGCGCGAAGGCCAACTTTCTCAACAAAAACGTTTCAGTGCATAAATGAAAACTTTGAGAAATCGTTCACATGTTACGCTTGTTACATCTGTATTCTGTAACGGTGCTGTGAGCCATGATCGATCCCTTTTACACGCTTGAACTCGATAAACCGGATGGCCGCCGGCTCACGCTGTACAGCCGTACGGCGATCGCTCACATTGCCAGTGCGCCCAGCCCCTTTTCCGAGCCGGCCAACGCCAATCCGCACCTGCGCTGGCACCCGCTGCGCGGCGAATGGATCACCTACGCCGCGTTCCGCCAGAACCGCACCTTCCAGCCGCCACCGCAGTACAACCCGCTTGCAGTGACCACCGACCCGGCCGCACCGACAGAGCTGCCTCCGGGAAACTACGAAATTGCCGTGTTCGACAACCGCTTTCCGTCGCTCGCGCTCGATGCCCACGACCCACCCGAGCTGACCGTCGAAACCGCGCCCGCCACCGGCAAGTGCGAAGTGGTCGTGTTCACCCAGGATCCGGCCTCGGCCCTCGGCGCGCTCAGCCTTGGCCGCATCGCGCTGCTGTTCCAGGTGTGGGGCGACCGCACCGGGCGCCTGGCCAGTACCGGCAAGATCAACTATGTACTGCCGTTTGAAAACCGCGGTGTCGAGGTGGGTGTCACCCTGCATCACCCGCACGGTCAGATCTACGCTTACCCGTTCATCCCCCCGGTTCCTGCGCGCATGCTCTCGCAGGAACGGGCTTATTTTGAAAAACACGCCCGCGCCATGCTGCCGGACATGGTTCAAAGCGAACTCGATGCGGGCGTGCGCATCATCTACCGCGGCCCGCACGCCTGCGCCTTCGTGCCCGCCTGCGCCCGCTATCCGTACGAAGTGTGGGTCACGCCGATCGCGCATGTGCCCGATTTTGCGTCGCTCGACGAGGTGCAGCGCGCCGACCTGGCGCTCGCGCTCAAGACCGTGCTGGCCAAATACGAAGGCCTGTGGCAGCGCCCTTTCCCTTACCTGATGGCGTGGTACCAGGCGCCCACCGACGGCGCGCCGCATCCGTACACCCAGCTGCATGCGCAGTTCTCGCCGCCTTACCGCACCCGCGACCGCCTGAAATACCTGGCCGGCACCGAGCTGGGCGCGGGCATGTTCGCGATGGATGCGCTGCCCGAGGAAAAAGCCGCCGACCTGCAGGCCGTCGAAGTGAAGCTGGAGGACTGACAATGGCAAACCCGATTTCCGGCGTCGAGCCGCCAAACCGCGAACGCGGGATGAACGCCGCCGCGTTCTTCGGCACACAGCAGTTCGTGTCGCAAAGCGCGCCGGGCCGCGTCAACCTGCTCGGCGAGCATACCGACTACAACGACGGTTTCATGCTGCCGGTGGCAACGCCGCAATGCACCACCGTCAGTGCGGCGCGCAACGACAAGCCGGAATTCGAGTTCTATTCGTCCACCCTGGGCAGCGCGGTCACCTTCGGGCATGACCAGCCGTCGCCGGAAGGCTTCGCGCGCTACATCGAGGGCTGCATCCGGCTGCTGCAAAAACGCGGCCTCGCGATTCCGCCGCTGCGCATGCACGTCACCTCCAACCTGCCGCTCGGCACCGGCCTGTCCAGCAGCGCCGCGCTTGAAGTGGCCACCCTGCGCACCTTGCGCGCGCTGCTTGGCTTCGCGCTGGACGACCGCTCGCTGGCGCTGATCGCGCAGCAGTCCGAGATCCAGTACGCCGGCGTCAACTGCGGCATCATGGACCAGATGGCATCCAGCCTCGCCGACAGCGAACACATGCTGTTCCTCGATGCGCGCACGCTTGAAGCCCGGCTGCTGCCGATCCCGGCCGGCAGCGAACTGCTTGTCATCGACTCCGGCATGCCGCGCACCCTCGCCGCCAGCGCCTACAACGTGCGCCGCGCCGAATGCGAAGCCGCCGCCAAAGCGCTCGGCGTGGCGGCGTTGCGCGACGTCGCCGACGTGGCCGACGTCGAGCGGCTCGCGGCGCCGCTGCGCCAGCGCGCGCGCCACGTGGTCAGCGAAAACAACCGCGTGCTGGAAGCGAGCCGGGGCGTGTCGGCCGAACGCTTCGGCGAACTGATGAACGCCTCGCATTTCAGCCTGCGCGACGACTACGAAGTATCGATCCCCGAGCTCGATGAGCTGTGCGAGCTGCTGCGCGCGGCCGCCGGCGTGCATGGCGCGCGCCTGACCGGCGCCGGCTTCGGCGGCGCCGTGGTGGCCTTGTGCCGGACCGGCGGCGGCGCGCAAGCCGGCGCCAGCGTTGTCGAGCGCTTCAATGCCAGCGGGCGCAAAGCTGCGCTGTTGCTGCCAACTACAACACACCCGAGGACCCCATGACCGATTTCATGTATCCGCGACCGCAGCTGGTCCGCGACAACTGGACCTCTTTGAACGGAACCTGGAGTTTCGCCTTCGACGACGAACACCGCTACCACTTGCCGGCCGACCCGATCGAGTGGACCCACCAAATTAAGGTACCGTTCGCCCCTGAAGCGAAAGCCAGCGGCATCGGCGACACCGGCTTCCACAAGGTGTGCTGGTACCGCCGCGAATTCGACCCGGGCGTCGGCGAAGGCCGCGTCATGCTGCACTTCGGCGCGGTCGACTACAGCGCGCGCGTGTGGGTCAACGACATCCTGGTCGCCGAGCACGAGGGCGGCCACACGCCGTTTTCGACCGACATCAGCGCCGCCTTGCGCGGCGACGGCGGCGCCCAGGTGCTGACGGTGCAGGTCATCGACGATCCGGCCGACCTGGCCAAGCCGCGCGGCAAGCAGGACTGGCTGCTCGAACCGCACTCGATCTGGTATCCCCGCACCACCGGCATCTGGCAGACAGTCTGGCTCGAGCACGTGGCCGCCACCTATATCCGCGCGCTGCGCTGGACGCCCTACTTCGACGGCTTCGAGATCGGCTGCGAGATCCTGGCCGCCGGCGACCTCGAGGAAGACCTGATGGTCGAGGTCAAGATCTGGCACGGCGAGGTGCTGCTGGCCGACGACATCTACAAGCTGGTGGGCCAGGAAGCGAACCGCAAGATCGCGCTGTCCGACCCCGGCATCGACGACTCGCGCAACGAAATGCTGTGGAGCCCGGAACGCCCGACCCTGCTCGACGCCGAAGTGACGCTGCGCTACCGCGGGCAGCTGCTCGACACGGTCAAGTCGTACACCGCGCTGCGTTCGGTCAATATCAACCGCGACCGCTTCATGCTGAACGGCCGCCCGTACCCGCTTCGGATGGTGCTCGACCAGGGCTACTGGCCCGACACCCTGATGACCGCGCCAAGCGACGAGGCGCTCCGGCGCGACGTCGAACTGGCCAAGGCGATGGGCTTCAACGGCGTGCGCAAGCACCAGAAAATCGAAGACCCGCGCTACTTGTACTGGGCCGACAAGCTCGGCCTGCTGGTGTGGGAAGAAATGCCGTCGGCCTACCGCTTCAGCTCGCGCGCGATCAGCCGCATCGTGCGCGAATGGACCGAGGCGATCGAACGCGACTACAGCCACCCGTGCGTGATCGTATGGGTGCCGTTCAACGAATCGTGGGGCGTGCCGAACCTGACCTCGACCCAGGCCCACCGCAACGCGGTCGAGGCGCTGTACCACCTGACACGCACCCTCGATGCGACCCGTCCCGTCATCGGCAACGATGGCTGGGAAGCGTCGGCTACCGACATCCTCGGCATCCACGACTACGAATGCGACCCCGAGAAACTGCGCGCCAAGTACGAAGTGGCCGATCCGGTGCGCACGCTGTTCGACCAGCGCCGCCCGGGCGGACGCATCCTGACGCTGGATGGCTTCCCGCACCGCGGCCAGCCGATTGTGCTGACCGAGTTCGGCGGCATCGCGTTCGACAAGTCGAAGGCGAAGGAAACCGGCACCTGGGGTTACTCGCGCGCCCACACCGAGGAAGAATTTTCCCAGTTGTACGGCAGCTTGCTGAAGGTCGTTAACGAGACCTTCATGTTCAGCGGCTTTTGCTATACCCAGTTCGCCGACACGTTCCAGGAAGCCAATGGCCTCCTGTATGCGGACCGCACCCCGAAAATACCGCTCGAAGTGATCAGCGCGGCAACGCGAGGCACCCGTATCGACGTCACCCGAATCTAACCAAATATGCCCACAAGGGGCCCGAAAGGAAGTTGCATGCCTACTATTATCGTTTTCTGCCACCTGCGATGGGACTTCGTATTCCAGCGCCCGCAGCACCTGCTGACGCGCCTGGCGAAGCACTACAAGATCGTCATGGTCGAAGAGCCGATCCACCACGACGGCGTCAACTTCCTCAAAAAGACGGAAGTCGCGCCGAATGTCATCGTGTGCCAGCCTTACACCAACATCCCGGTGTGGGGCTTCCATGACGACCAGATCCCGTCGCTGAAACCCCTGCTGGCCGGCCTGGTGGCCGACGGCGACGACCCGATCGTCTGGTTCTATACGCCGATGGCGCTGCCGCTGCTGCAGGACCTGCACCCCTCGCTGGTCGTGTACGACTGCATGGACGAACTGGCCGCCTTCAAGAATTCGCCGAAGCAGCTGCTGCAGCGCGAAACCGCACTGCTTGGCATCGCCGACATCGTCTTCACCGGCGGGCCAAGCCTGTACGAAGCCAAGCGCGAACGCCACGCCAACGCCCACTGCTTCTCGAGCAGCGTCGACGCGGCCCACTTCCGCAAGTCGCTCGACCGCGCCATCGCGCACGAATCGCACGCGAACATCCCGCACCCACGCCTCGGGTTCTACGGCGTGATCGACGAGCGCTTCGACATCGACCTGCTGGCCGCGCTGGCCGACGCGCGTCCTGACTACCATATCGTGCTGGTCGGTCCGGTCGTCAAGATCGACCCGGCCTCGCTGCCGCAGCGCCACAACATCCATTACCTGGGCCAGCAATCGTACGACGCGCTGCCGGCGTTCCTGGCGGCGTGGGACGTCTGCCTGCTGCCGTTCGCGCTGAACGACTCGACCAAATTCATCAGCCCGACCAAGGTGCTCGAATACATGGCGGCCGAACTGCCGATCGTCTCGACCCCGATTACCGATGTCAAGGTGCCGTATGGCCACGTGGTCGCCATCGCACACACCCATGAAGAATTCATCAACGCCTGCGATGCGGCCGTGGCGATGATGCCGGAGCAAAAAGCCCGGATGGTCGACCGCATGCGCACCGTCGTTGCCGGCACCTCGTGGGATGTGACGGTCGAGCGCATGCGTGCGTTGATCGACGCGGCGCCGCGCGTCGCGAAGGGAACACGTCCACAGGTGCTCCCCCCCACGAGTCCACAGCAAAGCGCCAGGGGCGCAGTTATTGACTCTCTGAACAACCAGCGTGCACTGGAACCGGTCAAGTGCGTCATCGTCGGCGCGGGTCCAACCGGCCTGTCGGCGGCTTACCACCTTGGTTCGGACACCCTGCTGCTTGAACGTAATTCCACCGTCGGCGGCTGGTGCCGCTCGATCAAGGACAACGGCTTTACGTTCGACTACGCCGGCCACATCATGTTCTCCAACGACGCCTACGTGCTGAAACTGTACGACGTGCTGCTCGGCTCGAACGTGCACTGGCAAAACCGCGAAGCCTGGGTCTACAGCAAGAACGTCTTCACCCGCTATCCGTTCCAGGGCGCACTGTACGGCTTGCCGCCGAAGGTCATCACGGAATGCATCGTCGGCGCCATGGAGGCGCGCTTCGGCGACCTGAAGGCCGTTCCTGGCCAGCCCGGCCCTGCGGTGGACGACAAGTGCGATATCAAAGGCGTTGACGACTGCTGCGCCGACGGCACCGTCGACCTCGCCAACAGCAGCGCCAGCGCGCCGGCGGAACCGAAAAACTTCGAAGAGTTCATCTACAAGGTATGGGGCAAGGGCATCGCCAGACACTTCGCGATCCCGTACAACAAGAAGATCTGGACCGTGCCGCTGAGCGAGATGGAAACCTCATGGCTGGGCGGGCGGGTGCCGCTTCCCGATCTCGAAGAAATCATCGAAGGCGCGCTCGAGCCGGTCGGCAAGCCGATGGGTCCGAACGCACGCTTCGGCTATCCGCTCAAGGGCGGCTTCCAGGCGCTGATGAACGGCTTCGTGCCGCACATTCGCGGCAAGATCGAACTCAACGCCAGCGTGGTCGAAATCCTGCCGAAGGAGCACCTGATCGCGCTGGCCGACGGCCGCCGCTTCCGCTACGACGACCTGATCAGCACGATGCCGCTGCCCGAGCTGATCAAGATGATCGGCGACGCAGCGCCGGAAGAAGTGCGCAAGGCGGCGGCTGGCCTCAAGCACATCTCGATCCGCAACGTGAACATCGGCATCGACCGTCCGAACGCGACCGACAAGCACTGGGTGTACTACCCGGAAGACACGATCTTCCACCGCATCTTCGTGCAAGGCAACGCCAGCCCGGAATGCAACGCCCCCGGCGGCTTCGGCTTCACCTGCGAGATTTCGTACTCGCCATGGAAGCCGCTGCCGGTCGACGGCGACGAGCTGATCAAGCGCGCGATCGCCGACTGCATCAAGGTCGGCATGATCAAGCCGGACGACAATATCCTGGCCGCCAACCTGACCGACATGCCTTACGCGTATGTGGTGTACGACCATCAGCGCGCGCGGAATGTCGCGACCGTCAAGAGCTGGCTTGAGCAGTACGACATCACGCTGGCTGGGCGATACAGCGAGTGGGAGTACTACAACTCAGACCACGCCTTCCTGGCTGGCAAGAAGGCCGCGGAAAAAATCCGCGCCGCAGACGATGCGCGGAGCATGATGAAGTCGTAATCACAGGGTAAGAATAAAAACGAATCGCGCTACGGCTTGCTGCCGGTAGCGCGATTTTTTTGCAGGCCAGACACTCCCGCTATCTCATGCGGATCCCCGGCATGTGTACGTTCACGCACATACCAATCAGTATGCCGATGACAAGATACCAACACTTCAACAAAGGGGAACCCTCATGAAATCCGAACCGAACGATGCAATTGCACTGCTGATTGCCGACCACAAGAAGGTGAAAGACCTGTTCGAGAAATTCGACAAGCTGAGCGACCGCTCCAAGGTCAACAAGAAGAAGATCGCCGACCAGATCTGCATGGAACTGACCGTCCACACCCAGGTCGAGGAAGAGATTTTCTATCCGGCCGTACGCGAACCGATCAAGGACGACGACCTGATGGATGAAGCTGTCGTCGAGCACGCCAGCGCCAAGGACCTGATCGCCCAGATCGGCGAGATGGACCCGGGCGACGACCTGTATGACGCCAAGGTCAAAGTGCTGTCCGAGCAGATCGAACATCACGTAAAGGAAGAAGAAGGCGAGATGTTCCCGAAGGTCCGCAAAACCAAAGTCGACCTGGTGGCCCTGGGCGAGCAGATGGCCGCTCGCAAGGAAGAACTGATGGCAGGCGCGGCGTAAGCAAGCGAGCGAGCTTCGACAACGCGGCCTGGCGTCAGCCCGGGCCGCCGAACAAGCGAAAACAATAAGGAGAAAAACCATGGAAGTACCAGTCAATGGCGGCCTGGCCACCACTTACCCGGCGGGATCTGAAGCCGCCAATGCGCCCGGCGTATCGTGGGGCGCGGTCTTCGCGGGCGCCACAGCGGCCGCTGCGCTGTCGTTCATCCTGCTGATCCTCGGCGTCGGCCTCGGCCTGTCATCGGTCTCGCCGTACTCGTACACCGACCAGCCGATCGGTGGCGCGAGCGTCGCGTACATCGCGTTCATGTCGCTGGCCGCGTCCGCCATCGGCGGCTACATCGCCGGCCGCCTGCGCGTTAAATGGACCAACGTCCATACCGACGAAGTGCATTTCCGCGACACCGCGCATGGCTTGCTGGCATGGGCGGTTGCGACGCTGGTCACGGTCGCGCTGCTGACGGGCGGCGTGCGCGCCGTCATGAGCGGTGCGATCGACAGTGCCGCGGCCATCGGCGACGTCGCGGCGCCCGTTGCTGCGGCTGCCGCAGGCGCGGCCGCGAACGACGGCGATACGTCGGGACCGGTCGACTACTTCTCGGACATGATGCTGCGTTCGGCGACGGGCGAAAGCGCAACCGGCGCGCAGCGCGCCGAAGTGAACAAGATCATTGCGTCGGCCATTACGACCGGCAGCCTGTCCGCCGACGACCGCACGTACCTGGCACAGCTGATCGCCAGGCGCACCGGTGTCACACAGGCCGACGCCGAGCGCCGTGTCGATGAAGTCTATGGGCGCGCCGCGAAAGCGGCAGCCGACGCCAAGGCGAAGGCAAAGCAGGTTGCCGACGATGCACGCAAGGCTGGCGCGAAAGCCTCGCTGTGGATGTTCGTCGCACTGCTGCTGGGCGCGTTCACCGCAAGCCTTGCCGCCACCTTCGGCGGCCGCAACCGTGACGACGAGCGTGTCATCGCACGCTCGACCAACTAATCAATCAGGAGACACAATCATGCGTTCGATGCTTTTATGGCTGCTTGGCATTCCTATCCCGATCATCATCCTGATCGCCCTGCTCACCTGAGGTGATGGCTTGACGTAATAAAGCCCGGCTGCATCAGCTGCCGGGCTTGTCGTTACAGATACGCTGCGGCCGGTGAATCCGCCGCGCGCTCGTTGATGCTTGCGCGGATTGGCCTGACATTCATGCGAAATGTCCATTCACATCGATACGGATTTCACACCATGCCGTTCCTGATTCTGACCCGCAGCGGATTTGACGACGCCGTCTCGAACGTTGGTGCGCCGGGCGCGGCGCTCCACATCAACCCCGGCGTCGCTTCCGACGACGAGGTCGCCGCTCTGCGTGCAGCCGGCGCCGTCGTGCACATCTTGCCATCGATGGTCGACCCGAAAAAAACCGACCAGGTCGAACTGGCACTGCAAGCGGCCGCACGCGACGGCGACCCGGTATGGCTCGAGCGCGGCACGGCAGCAACGCCGCCCGCCGCGCCGGCCGTCGCGCACGAGCCCGGCGACAACACCAGCGCGGAGGAACACGAAGCGCTCCATCACCGCCTGGCACGAACCGCAGGCGCCGTTGCCAGGGCCGCATTGCGCGGTCTCAGCCCCGGCGGAAGGCAGCCGATGACGGTCCCCTACCTTGGTTTCGGCAATGCCGGCAAACTGTGGGTCAAGGGACGCGTCCTCGACGAGTCCATTTTCAGGGAACAGGCCGGCGACGACAGCCGCTGGAGCAACCTGATGGCTTTGTACCAGCGGCTGGAGTCGGACGAAGTTGCCGGCGCCCGCGTGCGCGCGCACTTCCAGGGACAAAGCCACGAAACGGTCACCGACCGCGGCGGGTATTTTTCGTTCGAGATCGTGCCGACACAGCCGGTGCCCGGCGGCTGGCAGACAGTCGAGCTTGAATTGCCCGACAGCCGCGGCGAAGACGGGCAACCGGTACGTACCAAAGCGGAAGCGATGGTACCGGCGCCGACCGCGCGCTTCGGCATCATCAGCGATATCGACGACACTGTGTTGTGGACCAATGTCACCAACAAACTGAACATGGCATTGATGCTGGCGCGCTCGAACGCCCATACGCGCAAGCCATTCAAAGGTGTCGGCGCGTTCTACCGTGCACTCAGGCATGGCGCCGGCGGCAACGAAGACAACCCGGTGTTTTATGTGTCGAGCAGTCCGTGGCACCTGTTCGGGCCGCTTGTGGAATTCCTGCGCCTGCAGGGCATTCCGGTGGGCCCGTTGCTGCTGCGCGAACTGGGCGTGCGCGAAGTGTTCAAGCTGACCAGCCATGGCAACCACAAGCTTGAGAAGATCGAGCTGATCCTGAGCTATTACCCGGACATGCAGTTTGTGCTGATCGGCGACAGCGGCGAGCAGGATCCCGAGATCTACACCGAGGTCGTGCGGCGCCATCCGAAACAAGTCAAGGTGATCTATATCCGCGACGTCAATCCCGACCCGGCGCGCATCGAGGCGCTCGACAAGCTGATCGCGGAAGTCAGCGCGACCGGCACCCAGCTGATCCTTGCGCCGGACAGCGTGTTCGCCGCTTCGCACGCGGCGGCCGAAGGCCTGATCCATGTCGATCGGCTGGCCTCGGTCCGCTCCGATAAAAAAGAAGATGACAGCGTGCTGCCGGGCGCGTAAGCGTCAGGGATACCTTACCGGCCTGCCAGGGATGTCGGGCAGCGGGATGAAGTCGGTTTCACCAGGCACCTTGGGAAAGAGCTGCGCCTTCCAGTCTTCCTTGGCCTGCTCGATGCGCTCCGCCGAACTCGACACGAAATTCCAGGACAGGAAACGCGGCCCGTCCATCGGCTCGCCCCCCAGCAGCATGAGCCGGGTGCTGGTGGTGCCGCCGGCGCCAAGCGTGACGGTCGCGCCGGGCTTCAGGACTAGTAACTGGCCTGGTTCGAAGCGGCCATCGCGGCCGAGGTCCAGCGTGCCGTCGAGCACATACACCGCCTGCTCCGCATACTCGGCCGGCATCGTCAGGCGCGCGCCGGGCTGCAGGTGCAGGTCGACGTAGAACATCGGCGACGCCGCAGGCACAGGCGATGCTTGTCCGAAGAAGCTACCCGAAATAATGCGCGCCGTGGCGCCGTCGCCTTCGATGATTGGCAGCTGCGCGGCGCCAAGGTGCAGGAAGGAAGGGTCAGTTTCTTCGTGGCTGCGCGGCAGGGCCACCCAGCACTGCAGGCCGAACAAAGCCGACTCGCGCGCGCGCAGTTCGGCGGCGGTACGTTCGGAGTGGACGATGCCCCTCCCCGCCGTCATCCAGTTGACTTCACCAGGCCGGATCGACTGCACCGTGCCCAGGCTGTCGCGGTGTTCGATCTCGCCCTGCAGCAGGTAAGTGACGGTGGACAGGCCGATGTGGGGATGCGGGCGAACGTCGAGTCCGCGTCCGGCACTGAAGGTATGCGGTCCCATCTGGTCAAAGAACACGAACGGCCCGACCATCCGGCGCTCGCGGCTTGGCAGTGCGCGACGCACGTTGAAGCCGTCACCGAGGTCATGGGTGCGGGGGACAACGAGGACTTCGAGTGCGCTTTCCAGTTCGTCGCTCATGATGCGGCTACCTCAGTAAAGATCTGCATTTGGCCCGTCAGGGTCTTGTGGACGGGGCATTTGTTCGCGATGTCTGTCAGCCGTTCGGCCTGTTCCGGCGCCAGCGCGCCGATGTAGCGAATGGTCCGGTGCAGCACGTAGGCAGCTCCGTCCTGGCCGTGCTTGACGGAGACGGCAATGTCGTCCAGCGGGAAGCCCTTGCGTTTCGCGTACATGGTGACCGTCAGCGACGTACACGCCGCGAGGGCTGCCGCCAGAAAATCATGCGGCGCGGGTCCGCTTGCTTCGCCGCCGGATTCGACCGGCGCGTCGGTCAGCAGGCTGTGTGGGCCGATCTCGATGACCTGCTGCAGCTTGCCTTCGCCACGGTGGGTAGTCACTTCCATTGCGTCTCCTTGTGTGAACGGGGCGCGAACGCCCCTCTAGATGATAACGCCGCTTTCGTTCACGCGGCGCTGCGGCCGAGCGTCCCGACACGCTTGCCCTGCGCCGCGTTGCGCTCGCGCTCTGCGGCGTAGACCATCAGCAAGCCGCCGAAGACCGCGACGTTCTTCAGGAAATGCGTCAGCTGGCCCTGGAAGCCGGCCGCGTCCGCGCTCCAGAAGGCGTGGAAGATGGCGGTGACCGGCACGAGGAACAGTGCGAGTGCCGCGGCGGCGAGTCCGGCCTGGACACCGGTGATCAGCAGCAAGCCGCCGCCTACTTCCAGCAGGATCGTCACTGCCAGCAGCAAGTCTGCCATCGGCAGGCCGGAGCTGGCCATCCATCCGGATACGTAGGAAAAACCGAGGATCTTGTTGATGCCGGAAACGGCAAACAGGACGCCGATCAGGGCCCGGCCAACTGGGTAAAACTTGTTCGAAACGTTGTTCATGATAATTCCTTGGTGTGGTTAACAGGATTAGTAAGGCAGGTCGAATACGAGTACTTCCGAATCTTTTGCTTCCGCCAGGCGGATGCCGGCTTCCTTGTCGACATGTGCGGCATCGCCTCCCGACAGCTCGACTCCGTTGAGCTTGATGCTGCCGCGGATCACATGGACATACAACTGGCGTCCCGGCTCAATCGCGTATGCGGCTTCATCGGCGCCGTCGAGGATGGCGGCGAAGATCGACGCTTCCTGGCGCAGCGAAACCGAGCCTTCGCGACCGTCAGGCGAGGCGATCAGGCGCAGCTTGCCCTGCTTCGACGCCGTATCGAAATGCTTCTCCTCGTAGCCAGGCGCATCGTTAGCGGTGTTCGGCATGATCCAGATCTGCAGGAAGTGCACCTGGTCGGTCTTGGAGGGGTTGAACTCGCTGTGCACCACGCCGGAACCGGCACTCATGCGCTGCACGTCGCCGTAGCGCAGCACGGAACCGTTACCCATGCTGTCCTTGTGCTCCAGCGCGCCGTCCAGCACGTAGGAAATGATTTCCATGTTCTTGTGACCGTGCGACTCGAAGCCGCGGCCGCCGCGCACATGGTCTTCGTTAATCACGCGCAGCGGGCCGATGCCCATGTGGGCTGGATCCTGGTAGTGGCCAAAAGAGAAGGTGTGCTGCGAGCTGAGCCATCCGAAACTTGCACCACCGCGTTCGCTGCTTTTACGTACTTTCAACATTTTCAATCCTTTTCGTAGTCAGGTTCAAACTGTTCGAACATTCAGCCTGCAGGCAATTCAACGCCTTACCGACCTTGTTCTCACTCTATTGAAGGTATTATGCGCGCCTCGAAGCAAATGAAAAAACGAGTAATTTGCGATTCTATGTTCGATTTTTTTGATTATTTGGCGCTCCGCTCTGTGACGGGCTCCGCATAAACTCGATGGCGCCCCTGATCTGTGCTCGCGTCAGTTCGGCGGCGCCACCCTTGGGCGGCATCGCTCCGACACCTCTCATTGCGTTCGCGGTCGGCATCTCGATGCCGCCCGGCGCGCGGCCTGCACGCTTCGCCCACTCCGCCACATCGCCAGCCTTGGGCGCACTGACCATCACGTTCTCTGGCGCATGACATGCGATGCAAACTGCCCGGTACGCCGCCTTGCCGGCCTCGACCCGCTGGGCATCGTCAGCGAATGCCGGCATCGGCATCATCGACATCATGGCAAGCAGCGCCAATGGCTTGGTCAAGTTCATATCAGCACTCCAAAATGGCCGGCGCGCCTGGCGCACCGGCCTATTACAGGAAAACTTACTTGCCTTCTTTCGCGTTGAACATGTCGTTGGCGTAGATGATTCCCAGGCCGTAGCCGCCGCCGTGCTCTTTTGCGATGTTCATGACTGGCGCGTAGGTTTCCGAACGAGTCCAGTCGCGCTGCAATTCAAGCATGTACTGCAGCCAGGTCACTGGCTGGGCTCCGGCCTGGACCATGCGCTGCACCGACATGTTGTGCGCTTCCTTGGTGACGCCGCCGGAAGCGTCGGTCACGATATACACGTCGTAACCTTCATCAATTGCCGACAGGACGGGCTCAACCATGCACACTTCGGTCCACAGGGCCGCCATCACGACTTTCTTGCGGCCCGATTTCTTGACCACGTCGACGACGCGCTGGTCTTCCCAGGTATTCATGGTGGTACGGTCGATCGCCACCTGCTCCGGAAATACCGCCTGCAGTTCAGGGAACAGCGGTCCGCTGAAGGACTTGGCTGCCACCGTGGTCAGGATGGTCGGGACCTTGAAGGCTTTCGCGGCCTTGGCGAGCCCGGTGACGTTGTTGCGCAACTCGGCAACATCGATCGAGCGCGTGGCAAAGGCCATCTGCGGCTGGTGGTCGATCAGGATCAGCGTGTGATTGTTCGGCGTAAGCAGTTTGGCCGATGGCTTGGCGGCCTGCGAAGGCGCTGCGACTGCGAAGGCGCTGCGACTGCGAAGGCCATGGCGATTGGCAGGGCGAATTTGAGGATGTTTTTGATGTTCATGGTGATCCCTTTCAGTTTAATAATGGCGGCGACGGGTTGTCGGGTTAAGGCAATTTTCGATTTTTGTTCGATTTCTTCGAACAACGAACCGCCATCTATTCACGCTTGCTTTGAACCGCTTTCTACTTTAGGCGACTCAATGTGATGTATTATCATCACCAAAGTTCCGTTTGAAAAACGGATAATTTCAATCACTATCATCGAAATAATCGAATGCTAAAAATCAGCCTGGATGCGCTTGTCACTGTCGACACGATCGCCCGGCGCGGCTCGTTTGCCGGGGCGGCAAAGGAGCTGTTCCGGGTTCCCTCGACGATCTCGTACACGGTGTCGAAGCTTGAGGAAGACCTCGGCGTACCCCTGTTCCAACGCTTCGGCCCGAAGGTGACGCTGACGCCGGCCGGTGAAGAGTTATTAAAGGAAGGCAGGCACCTGCTGAAGGCCGCCGGCGACCTGGAACGCCGCGTGCGCCGTGTCGCCTCGGGCTGGGAAACCGAGTTCTCGATTGCCATCGATTCGGTGCTGTCGCCATCGGGCCTCATCGATGACATCGCGGCTTTCTACGAGGTCGCTGACCAGACCCGCGTGCGCCTCATCAAGGAAGAACTGTCCGGCACCTGGGAAGCCCTTCTCGACCGGCGTGCCGACCTGCTTGTCGGTGCGGCGGGTGCAGGCCCATCGGGCGGTGGGTACGCCACGGAGCCAATGGGCACGGTGTCATTCGCATTCGTGGTCGCCCCGACGCATCCGCTGGCTGCGGTCCGGCATGTATTGACCAAGGCTGACCTCGCCGATCACCGCGCCGTCGCGGTGTCGGATTCTGCGCGGCAGTTGCAGGCGCGTACCGTCGGGCTGCTGTTTGGGCAGGACACCTTGTCCGTGCCGGACATGCAAACCAAGTACCAGTACCAGCTGGCCGGCCTGGGATTCGGCTTCCTGCCCGAGCCGTTTGTGCGCGGCGATATCGAAAAAGGCTTGCTGATCGAAAAGCAGGTCGAAGAATCCAGGCCGGAAGAGACCCTGTACCTGGCGTGGCGAACCGGTGAGGAAGGTGCGGCGCTGAAGTGGTGGAAAGAGCGCCTGCGCCAGTCGCCGCCGCTGGGCCGGATGTTGCCCGGCGCCTGATCGACAGCACGATGGCCACCCTGCGGTGGCCATCGCCGTGTCGTTCCCGCGCAGGCGGGAATCCAAAACCCGGGCGGTCAGTGGCAGCGCGAATGACATCACCAGCACTTGCGGGCCATGGATTCCCGCGGTCGCAGGAACGACCCGGCGCTGGTGCAGCGCGCTCCACAGTTTATTGGGACATGGCCATTTTTTTGCACCAACATATCGCCTGTTTGCTTTGTCCAATACCCTGGCGATTCATGAGTTGCATTCATGGGACTATGCGCCGTACCGCACAAGTCATTTTCGGCAACTGACATAGAATGTAATGCAGTCACGGCGGCCACCTGCCGCGCTTCTATCGCCCTGCCGATGAGCTCGAACCCTGAGGGCAGCCGCCGAGCCAGCCACACCATCAGCCAAGAGGATGCGAACGACAATGGACGACTTCAGCGACATCAAATTAACGCGGCGCGACCTGCTCATCGTGGGCGCGCTTTCCGTCTCGGCGGCGGCAGTGCCGTCGGTGGCCAGTGCCGAAGGGGCCGCCCCAGCCGCGCCGAGTCCGGCGCCGGCTTCGTCCAGGGTGTCGATGACCGTCAACGGCAAGGTCCACGAGCTCGAGCTCGATACGCGCACCACGCTGCTCGATGCCTTGCGTGAAAACCTGCAGATGAGCGGCACCAAGAAGGGCTGCGATCACGGCCAGTGCGGCGCCTGCACGGTGATCGTCGATGGCCGCCGGATCAACTCGTGCCTCAGCCTTGCAGTGATGCACAGCGGCGCCAACGTTACGACCATCGAAGGCCTCGGCACCAAAGACAAGCTGCATGCCATGCAAGCCGCGTTCATCAAGCACGACGGCTTCCAATGCGGCTACTGCACACCCGGCCAGATTTGTTCGGCTATATCGGTGCTGAACGAAATCAAGGAGGGCATTCCCAGCCATGTCAGCTCGGACCTGAACGCAGCTCCGCTGCTCAGCGCCGAAGAAATCCGCGAGCGCATGAGCGGCAACATCTGCCGCTGCGGCGCTTACTCGAACATCGTCGATGCGATCACCGAAGTCGCAGGGAGGACAGCATGAGGGTCTTCACCTACCAGCGCGCGGCTTCGCCCGCCGAAGCGGCCACCGCGGCATCGCGCACGCCAGGCGCCAGATTCATCGCCGGCGGCACCAATCTGCTCGACCTGATGAAGCTCGAGATCGAAACGCCGGGCCACCTGATTGACGTCAACGGCCTCGGCCTCGACAAGATCGAGGCAACGCCGGAGGGCGGCCTTCGCGTAGGCGCACTGGTGCGCAATACCGACCTCGCGGCCGACGCGCGTATTCGCCGCGACTATGCCGTGCTGTCGCGCGCCTTGCTGGCCGGCGCGTCGACGCAGTTGCGGAATATGGCGACCACCGCCGGCAACCTGCTCCAGCGCACGCGCTGTCCGTACTTTTACGATACGAACCAGCCGTGCAACAAGCGCAAACCCGGCAGCGGCTGTTCCGCCATCGGCGGGTTCACCCGCAACCATGCGATTGTCGGCGCCAGCGACGCCTGCATCGCGACGCATCCGAGCGACATGGCGGTGGCCATGCGTTTGCTCGACGCCGAAGTCGAAACGATACGGCCGAACGGCACGGCGCGGGTCATTCCGATTGCCGCCTTCCATCGCCTGCCTGGCAGCACGCCGCACATCGAAACCACCTTGGAGCCCGGCGAACTGATCACCAGCGTAAAGCTGCCCAAGCCGCTTGGCGGCGCGCATATTTACCGCAAGGTGCGCGACCGCTCGTCGTATGCGTTCGCACTGGTGTCGGTCGCGGCAGTGATCCAGCCGGATGGTTCGGGCCGGGTCGCGCTGGGCGGCGTGGCGCACCGTCCGTGGCGCGTCGAAGCAGCCGAGCAGAACATGTCGAAAGGCGCGCAAGCCGTGGCGGATCAGCTGCTCGCCGGCGCCAGGCCAACCCACGATAACGCGTTCAAGGTCCCCCTGGTCCAGCGCACCCTCGCCGCAGTGATGGCGCAAGCGAAGAAAGGCTGACGTCATGAAATTCACTACTCCTGCGACTACCAATCCGATCGACCAGATGAAGATCATCGGCCGCCCGGTCGACCGCGTCGATGGTCCCATGAAGGCCAGCGGGTCGGCGCCGTACGCCCATGAACAACATGCGGCCGCACCGAACGCCGCTTACGGCTACATGCTCGGCGCCGCCATTGCCAAAGGCCGCATCGGTTCGATGAACATCGACGAAGCGCAACGCGCGCCCGGCGTCATCTCGATCGTCACCGCCGCGAATGCGGGCAAGCTCGGCAAGGGCAACTTCAATACCGCCAAGTTGTTGGGCGGACCGGCGATCCAGCATTACCACCAGGCCGTTTCCCTGGTGGTGGCCGAGACGTTCGAACAGGCGCGCTCCGCATCCCAGCTGATCCGCGTGAAGTACATCAAGGAGAAAGGCGCGTTCGACCTCGCGAAGGCAAAGCCCTCCGCCACCAAGCCGAAGGACAAGGACGCCGACACCGAGGCAGGCGACTTCGCCGGCGCCTTTGCGGCATCACCGGTGACGCTGGACGCCCACTACACCACGCCGGACCAGTCGCACGCGATGATGGAGCCGCATGCGTCGATCGCGTCGTGGGAAGGCGACAAGCTGACCGTGTGGACCTCGAACCAGATGATCGACTGGAGCAAGGGTGACCTGGCGAAGACGCTCGGCATACCGAAGGAAAACGTCCGCCTGGTCTCGCCGTTTATCGGTGGCGGCTTTGGCGGAAAACTGTTCTTGCGCTCCGAGGCCTTGCTGGCTTCGCTCGGCGCCCGCGTGGCGAAGCGCCCGGTCAAGGTTGCGCTGCCGCGCCCGCTCATGTTCAACAACACCACCCACCGTCCGGCGACCATCCAGCGCATCCGGATCGGCGCCACGCGCGACGGCAAGATCACCGCGATGGGCCACGAATCATGGTCCGGCGACTTGCCCGGCGGCGGGCCGGAGAACGCGGTCCAGCAGACCCGCTTGCTCTACGCCGGCGCCGGCCGCATGACCGCCACCCGGCTGGCCGTGCTCGACCTCCCCGAAGGCAATGCGATGCGTGCACCGGGCGAGGCGCCCGGCCTGATGGCGCTGGAAATCGCGATGGACGAGATGGCCGAAAAGCTGAAGATCGACCCGGTCACCTTCCGCATCCTCAACGACACCAAGGTCGATCCCGAACACCCGGACCGCCGCTTCTCGCAACGCCGCCTGATCGACTGCATGCGCATCGGCGCCGAGCGCTTCGGCTGGAATACGCGCAAGACCGAGCCCGGCACGAACCGCGACGGCCAGTGGCTGGTCGGCATGGGCGTGGCGTCGGCGTTCCGCAATAACCTCGTCATGACATCGGCGGCGCGCGTGCGCCTCGACCGCAATGGCGTCGTGACGGTCGAAACCGACATGACCGACATCGGCACCGGCAGCTACACCATCATCGCCCAGACCGCCGCTGAGATGATGGGCGTGCCGCTTGAGAAGGTCGTGGTGCGCCTTGGCGACTCCAGCTTCCCGGTGTCGGCCGGCTCAGGCGGGCAATGGGGCGCCAACAGTTCCACCGCGGGCGTCTACGCCGCCTGCATCAAACTGCGCGAAGCGGTGGCACAGAAACTTGGCTTCAATGCCACGGACGCGGAATTTGTGGATGGATCGGTACGTTCAGGCGGCAATTCCGCACCGTTGGGCAAGGCCGCTGAAGCGGGCGAACTGGTCGCCGAAGACACAATGGAATATGGCGACCTGGACAAGAAGTTCCAGCAATCGACATTCGGCGCGCACTTTGTCGAGGTCGGTGTCGATATGGCCACGGGCGAAACGCGCATACGCCGCATGCTGGCAGTCTGCGCGGCTGGCCGGATCCTCAATCCGAAGTCGGCGCGCAGCCAGGTCATCGGCGCGATGACGATGGGCGCCGGGGCCGCGTTGATGGAAGAACTGGTGGTCGACAAACGGTCCGGCTTCTTCGTCAACCATGACCTGGCGAGCTATGAAGTGCCGGTCCACTCGGATATTCCACATCAGGATGTCATCTTCCTCGACGAAACCGATCCGATGTCGTCGCCGATGAAGGCCAAAGGCGTGGGCGAACTGGGGATTTGCGGCGTCGGCGCGGCGATTGCCAACGCCATCTACAACGCTACCGGAGTCCGCGTGCGCGAGTACCCGATCACCTTGGACAAGCTGCTGCCAAAAATGCCAGCTTATATTTAAGGCACACCTTTACGCCCTGCGATTCGAACTGGACCGCAGGGCGCGAACAGCGTCGCGGTGTAGCAGGGGTTTCGAATCGCCTGCGATTCGCCTGCGGAACGGTTCCGCACGCAAGCGGATACCCCTCTCATCCGCCGTACTGGCCGCTACACGTCGTTCGTCTCACGCCGCGCCTCCTTCTGGTCTTGACACTCAGACCACATCAACGCTTCCCTTCCCCCGCCATCAGCCGCAGTTCGCCCTCCAAATTCGCAGAACGCGTCGATAATCGTTTCCGCCTGCCCCTCTTTATTGTAGGATATGGCCCTTGCGGCTAGGTATGTTCCTACAGCAAATATCCGTCCGAGCCGAATTCCTTAGCGCGCTCGTTCGGTAACACTGCGCAAGCATAAAGGAAAGCGGAATGACATTCATGTCGCCCTCACCACATCCACACCATACAAACCACGGCGCAATCCGGCGCAGCCGTTTGCTGGCGTTTGCCTGCGTGGCGATCGTGCTGGCGGCGCTCGGTGCCGAAATCATGCGCTGGTCGCGTGACGCCAGCCCCGCCAAATCGCCCGCCCTGCTTGAGCTGATCCAGCTGCCGGGTGTCAAGCTGACCGAGCGCTCCTCCTCCCTCATTCCGATGCCGCCGAACGTGCCATCGGCCCATGCGAGCGCGATGGCGCCGCTGTCCGACGGCCGCATGATCGCGTTCTGGTGGGCAGGCAGCCGCGAGAGCGGCCCCGACGTCAAAGTCTACGCCTCGCGCTGGGCCGAGGGAAAATGGGGCCAGCCATGGGAAGTCGCCAGCCGCGATTCGCTCGGCTCGGCACTTGGCTTCGGCGTGCGCCGCATCGGCAATCCGGTCGCGTGGACCGCGGCCGATGGCAAGATCAATCTGTTCGTTGTGGCAACCGGCCTGGGCGGCTGGGCCGCGGCCCGTGTTGTCCAGCTCGTATCGTCCGACTCCGGCGACAGCTTTACCGTCAAGCGCCTGTTGCCGATGTCGCCACTATTCAATACCAGCGTGCTGGTCCGGACCGCTCCCGTCCGACTGGCAAACGGTGCCTGGGGCCTGCCGTTATACTTTGAACTCGGCATCAAGTACCCCATGATGCTGGCCTTCGACGCGCACGGCGATCCTAACTGGCTTTCGCGCATCGGCACCCGCATGACCGCGCTGCAGCCGACCATCGTTCCCGTCTCCGACTCGGAAGTCCACGCGTGGATGCGCGACTCCAGCGACGAGCAGCGCGTGCAATACGCACTTAGCCGCGATGGCGGCGTCAGCTGGGCGGACATGCCGTCGCTGGACTTGCCGAACCACAGTACGTCGCTCAGCGCCCTGCGACTGAGCAACGGCAGCATCGTCGTCCTGCACAACCACGTGCTGCCGGGCGGATCCGCGCGCAACATGCTGCGCCTGTCGATTGCAAAAGACGCGCGGACCTGGACGCAGGCGATCGACGTAGCGCACGGAAAGGCCGGCGAAGAGTTCTCCTATCCGGACTTGCGACAGATCGGCAACCAGTTGCACATCACGTATACTTCGCGCCGCGAAGCGATCGCGCACCACATCATCGACCTTGAATTCGGGGGTATCCTGTAATGGACCTGCCTGCACTCGATTGGCAATTCTTCTACGGCCGGCTGGCCTGGACAATCGTCCTGGCGACGCTCGTGGCCAGCCTGCTGCCGGCCGCGTTGCGCCGTTCGCGGCCGGTCATCGGTGGCCTGATGCTGGCGATGGCGGCGCTGATGGCACTGCCGGACAGCGCCTCGCCCGCGTACTGGCTGGTGCTGGCATTCCAGTGGCCAAGCGGCGTCTTGCTCGGCTGCTGCCTGCTGAAGCTGTACACGGCAAGAGCTGGTTCGCCGGCCATCGCGTGCATGCCGACCGGCATTGCCGCAGTGATCGCGCTGGTCGGTTCCGTGCTCTATCTGGACGCCATCGGCCTGCTGTCGCTCGGCCTGTATTACTGGGGCTTCGGTCCATACGGCGCGCCGCTGGTGGCGCTGGGCGCGGGCGCAAGCTGCGCGCTCGCAGTCGTCCTCGGCCGTGTCCGGCCGCACGCGCTCATTGCGCTTGGCGCCCTCGCCCTGTTCTCAATTCTGCGCCTGCCTACGGGTAACCTGTGGGACGCGTTGCTCGATCCGCTGTTGTGGGGATGGGCAGTCATCGCGCTGGCCATCCAATGCGGACGATGGCTGGCACGCAAGCGGCGCGGCGCGCAACAATCCGGCCGCGGGGTGGAAGCTTAACCTCACATCGCTTCCGCGCGAGCGGCTGGCGTCGAACGTTTTCAATAAGAAGGAGTAAGGGACGTGGTAACTCGTAAATGGTATTCCCATCCGGTGATCGCGGCAGGTATCGCAGTCAATGTCGTGGTGCTCGCGCTGGCAGTGGCCTGGTCTGGTCCGGATGCAACGCAGCTGTGGCGCCTGCTTGGCGAAGACGGCATCGTCGAATGGATGCAGTTCCTCTGCTTCGCCGTCATCTCCGTCCTGCTGGGTTTCGTCGCCTCCGAGCGCTGGAAGCGTTCCCCTCGCGTGAGCCTGGAGCTGATTGCGCTGGTTGGCCTGGCTGCCTTGACCGCGTTGGCGGCGCTCGAAGAAATCAGCTGGTTCCAGCGTATCTTGAATGTTCAGTCGCCGGAATTCTTCCTCCAGAATAACCGCCAGGCAGAGACCAACCTGCACAACCTCGCGCTGGGCAGCGCCAGCCTGCACAAGACCGTCCTGCTGAAACTGATTTTCATTGCCGGCATCACCCACAACCTGATCCTGCCGCTGCTGGCGCGTTCACGCCCGGCAGTACAGCGCTGGGTCGAGTCGATGGGACTGTACCTGCCGCCACTGTCGGCAGCGGTCGCTTACCTGGTCCTGGTGATCCTGTCGCACCTGCTGATCGAGCATCCACGCAAGGGCGAGCTGGGCGAAATGTTCGGCGCGGTGCATTACCTGGCGACGGTGTTTACCGCTTACTTCATTGGCGTGGCCTACGGCAAGCCGCCGGTGTTCGAGAACGCCGCCGACGGGCGCCGCGTGTCGACGCTGTTCGTGACCGTCGTGGCGTTCTTGCTGTTGCTGGCGTGGCTGCTGAGCGCAGGCGCTGGCGCGACGGGCGCACCGTAAAGTTCAGTATGTTGCAAAGCCAGGCCGCCTTCGGGTGGCCTTTTTTATGTCGAGCTACTGAGGCTTTGGAAGGATGCCTCGCCTTTCAATGCGATCGGTACCGCCCTCGCCCACCGATTGGATGAAAGCGAAAACGTCAGCGCGCGAACCTGGTGATACCAGCCAGCCGGCACGTACAGAAGGTCACCGGGATTGACGATGCACTCGATCATCGTGGCCTGACGTGCAAGGGGAAACTTCTCGAAATCCGGCGCTTCAGGGTCGAACGGCGAGCCGAACAGGATGGCGTTCGCCTCGCGGGGGTACAGGAATGCGTCGTGGTGAGGCGGCGACAGGAAAACCCGTTTGCTGCCCCAAATCTGCGCGAAAATATTGTCGTCGTAGTCGCAATGCAGCGGCGTGACAGTCCCGGCCGGCCCAAGCCAGAAGCGCGGCGGGCCCATTTTGTCGAAGTAAGCAGGCCAGTGACACATTCCGTTCAGTTCGCGTAATTCGAGATTGCCCAGATATGGCGGCAGCTCATGCGTGCCGGTGGCGACAAGTTCGAGATACTCCAGCATCGACATGTCCTGCATCGCGCGGTCAGGCGCGAATGCGGTGTTGATGTAGTCACCCACCCGCGCGCGCACCGGCAGGTGGCTGAAGCGTTCGCGCAGTGTCTGCGGTGTGAGGGCGGACAGCGGCCACCGGTTGACGATCCCGGTGATCAGGAATGGCAGGCCTTCCGCGGCACGCGCGCGGAAGGCTGCGGCGTCGAGCGCGCCCACGCGGGGCACTTCAGAAATCGCCGGCAGATCGCGTGCGGCGCGCTTGATTGCTTCGCGCATTTCATCGATTGATGTAACTCCGCGGACCTCGGCGTCCCGTCGCTCTCGCGCCTGCTTTTTCGCGCGCGCGTCCGCCGGCGTCGTCGGCCTTGATGCCTCCAACGGGGGCAACGAGCGCAGCTTCGGATTCGTTTCGTTCGACATGGTCCCTATTATCTTCTGTTGACTGCCGTAAGTGTCCCGGAGGCACCAGATTTTTGCGCTCCGCGCTGCGCCCATCGGGCGCGCTGCCGCCAAGGCGGCAGCATACGGACGATTCGGAGAGGGCTGGGCGAGTACGCCCAGCCCTTCGAATCCCCGACGCAGGGCGCGCAGGCGCCCTGCTTCTCTCCGCCAGGAAACAATGCAAAAAGGCTACCCTCGGGTAGCCTTTTTGCATTGTTTCCTGGCGGAGAGACGGGGATTCGAACCCCGGATAGGCTATGAACCTATACACGCTTTCCAGGCGTGCGACTTCAACCACTCATCCATCTCTCCTGCTTCTTCGCTTTCACGAAGCCGCAGATTATAGCAAAGATTCTGTTGAGAATGGAGAAATTTGCATGCCGCAGGCTACATGATGCTCTCTATGGATCCCCGCCCCTCGCGGGGAGTCATTTCGGGCAATGCCCGGAATGACGGATCAGCCGCCTCTGACTACGAAGCTTCCTTTAGCTGCTCCAGAATCGCCGGATTCTCCAGGGTCGACACATCCTGCGTAATCGTTTCGCCCCTGGCGAGCACGCGCAGCAGTCGCCGCATGATCTTGCCCGAACGCGTCTTCGGCAGGTTATCGCCAAAGCGGATCTCCTTCGGCTTCGCAATCGGCCCGATTTCCTTGGCGACCCAGTTGCGCAGCTCAAGCGCCAGCTTCTTGGCTTCCTCCCCGGTCGGCCGCGCCTGCTTCAGCACGACAAACGCGCAGATCGATTCGCCCGTCGTATCGTCCGGCTTGCCCACCACCGCCGCCTCAGCGACGATCGGGTTCGCCACCAGCGCCGATTCGATTTCCATCGTGCCCATGCGGTGACCCGACACGTTCAGCACGTCGTCGATGCGCCCGGTAATCGTGAAGTAGCCGGTGTCCTTGTTGCGGATCGCGCCGTCGCCGGCGAGATACATGCGACCGCCCAGTTCATCCGGGAAGTAGCTGGTCTTGAAGCGCTCCGGGTTGCCCCAGATGGTACGGATCATCGATGGCCATGGGCGCTTGACGACCAGGATGCCGCCCTGCCCGTTCGGCACGTCGTGCCCTGCCTCATCGACAATCGCCGTCATGATGCCCGGCAGCGGCAAGGTGCACGAACCCGGCACCATCGGCGTGGCGCCAGGTAGCGGCGTGATCATGTGCCCCCCGGTTTCGGTCTGCCAGAAGGTGTCGACAATCGGGCACTTCTCGTGGCCGATGTTCTTGTAGTACCACATCCACGCTTCCGGATTGATCGGTTCGCCAACCGAACCGAGCAGGCGCAGGCTGGACAGGTCGTAGTTCTTCGGATGCACTTGCGGATCGACGTCAGCCGCCTTGATCAGCGAGCGGATCGCGGTCGGCGCCGTGTAGAAGATGGTGGCCTTGTGCTTGTCGATGGTTTCCCAGAAGCGGCCCGCGTTCGGATAAGTCGGCACGCCTTCAAACACGATTTCGGTTGCGCCAACTGCCAGCGGTCCGTACGCGATGTAGGTGTGGCCGGTCACCCAGCCGATGTCGGCGGTGCACCAGAACACGTCGCTTGGCTTGATGTCGAACGACCACTTCATCGTCAGGGCGGCCCACAGCAGGAAGCCGCCGGTCGAGTGCTGCACGCCCTTCGGAGTGCCGGTCGAACCCGATGTATAGAGGATGAACAGCGGATGCTCGGCGCTGACCCATTCCGGCTCGCATTCGGCCGGCTGCGATTCGACCAGGTCGTGCAGCCAGATGTCGCGGCCTTCCACGATTGGAATGTTGCCGCCGGTGCGCTTGTAGACGATCACATCCTTCATCGTGGTGCAGCCGCCCAGCGCCAGCGCTTCGTCGACGATGGTCTTGAGTGGCAGCTGTTTGCCGCCGCGCAGTTGCTCGTCGGCCGTGATGACGGCGACCGCGCCGGCGTCGATGATGCGTTCCTGCAGCGATTTTGCCGAGAAGCCGCCGAACACCACCGAGTGGGTCGCGCCGATACGGGCGCAGGCTTGCATCGCGGCCACGCCTTCAATCGACATCGACATGTAGATGACAACGCGGTCGCCCTTCTTGATGCCGCGCGACTTCAGGCCGTTGGCGAACTTGCAGACCTTTTCGTACAGTTCCTGGTAGGTCGCGCGCGTCACCTTGCCGTCGTCCGCTTCGAAGATGATCGCGGTCTTGTTGGCATTGCCGTTCTTGAGGTTGCGGTCGAGGCAGTTGTACGAGACGTTCAGCTCGCCATCGGCGAACCATTTGTAGAACGGCGCTTCCGACTCGTCCAGCGTGGTAGTAAACGGCTTGTGCCAGTCGAGGTTCTCGCGCGCCAGGCGCGCCCAGAAGCCTTCGTAGTCGCTGGCCGCCTCGGCGCACAGCTTGTTGTAGGCGTCCATGCCCGAAATTGCCGCGTTTGCCACAAACTCCGCTGGCGGTGCGAATACGCGGTTTTCCTGCAAGCCCTGATTGTCGTTGGCCATGCTTGTCTCCCTTAGGTGTGCTTTAGGTTTGCAACAACAGTAGACGCCGTCGCTTACTGCCCCCTTACAGTGCAAAAACGCTCACAACGTCTGTGTGTTTATGGTGCGATGGGCGCCGATCTGTAGGATTTTACCAATCTTTCAATGTCCCATGGGCAGGTGATCCGCTCAATCAACCTCCTTTCTGCAATGCCCTTGCAAAACGTCATCGGCCAGCACGTGTAAAATGACGCATCGCAAATTTCTGCCTCTCCTGGAGCATTAACCGAATGTCTGAACCGCGTTTTCCGACCACCCCGCCGCGCAAACTGACTCCCCTGAACGCCCTGATTTTCTCCAGCCGCTGGCTCCAGCTGCCGTTGTACCTCGGCCTGATCCTGGCGCAGTGCGTTTACGTGTTCCATTTTTGGGTGGAGTTGAAGGACCTGATTGGCGCGGCGATGGGCAACGTCGCCTCGCTGCAGCATTTGCTGGATGCGGTTGCCGTACCAGGAGCCCCTCGTCCTGAGAAACTAAACGAAGCGACCATCATGCTGGTTGTCCTCGGCCTGATCGACGTGGTGATGATCTCGAACCTGCTGATCATGGTCATCGTCGGCGGTTACGAAACCTTTGTCTCGCGCATGCACCTTGAAAACCACCCGGACCAACCGGAGTGGCTCTCGCATGTCAACGCGTCGGTCTTGAAGACTAAGCTGGCAATGGCAATCGTCGGCATTTCCTCGATCCACCTGCTCAAGACGTTTATCAATGCCGGGGCGTACAGGTCCGAAGTGATCATCGCGCAAACCGTCATTCACACCGTATTCCTGCTGTCCGCATTGGCGATCGCCTACACGGACCGCATCATGACCAATACCCAGGCCGCGGCCAAAGCAAACCATTAACATCAACCGAGAATTACCATGACCGTCATCAAACAGGAAGACCTGATCGAATCCGTTGCCGCCGCGCTTCAGTACATCAGCTATTACCACCCTGCCGATTACATCCAGCATCTGGCGCGCGCGTACGACGCCGAGCAGAGCCCGGCGGCCAAGGATGCGATCGCCCAGATCCTGACCAATTCGCGCATGTGCGCGGAAGGCAAGCGCCCGATCTGCCAGGACACCGGCATCGTCAACGTGTTCCTGAAAATCGGCATGGGCGTGCGCTTTGAAGGCTTCTCCGGCACCGTCACCGACGCCGTCAACGAAGGCGTGCGCCGCGCGTACAACTTCGACGACAACAAGCTGCGCGCATCGATCGTGGCCGACCCGCAGTTCGACCGTAAGAACACCAAGGACAACACCCCGGCCGTCGTTCACATGGAACTGGTCGAGGGCAACACCGTCGACGTGAAAGTCGCGGCCAAGGGCGGCGGTTCGGAGAACAAGACCAAGTTCGTCATGCTGAACCCGTCCGATTCGCTGATCGACTGGGTCATGAAGACCGTGCCGACCATGGGCGCAGGCTGGTGCCCGCCGGGCATGCTCGGCATCGGCATCGGCGGCACCGCCGAGAAGGCGATGCTGATGGCGAAGGAAGTCCTGATGGACGATATCGACATGTACGAACTCAAGCAGCGCGGCCCGCAAAACAAGACTGAAGAACTTCGTATCGAGCTGTGCGACAAGATCAACTCGCTGGGCATCGGCGCGCAGGGCCTGGGCGGCCTGACCACCGTGCTCGACGTAAAGATCAAGATGTACCCGACCCACGCGGCATCGAAGCCGGTTGCGATGATTCCGAACTGCGCCGCCACCCGCCACGCGCACTTCGTGCTGGATGGCTCCGGCCCAACCTACATGGAACCGCCTGCGCTGTCGACCTGGCCTGAAGTGCACTGGACCCCGGACACCGAGAAGTCGCGCCGCGTCAACCTCGACACCCTCACCAAGGAAGAAGTCGCTTCGTGGAAGCCGGGCCAGACCCTGCTGCTGAACGGCAAAATGCTGACCGGCCGCGACGCCGCGCACAAGCGCATCCAGGACATGCTGGCCAAGGGCGAAAAGCTGCCGGTCGACTTCACCAACCGCGTCATCTACTACGTCGGCCCGGTCGATCCGGTGCGTGACGAAGCAGTTGGCCCGGCTGGCCCGACCACCGCGACCCGCATGGACAAGTTCACCGACATGATGCTCGAGAAGACCGGCCTGATCGCGATGATCGGCAAGGCCGAGCGCGGCCCTGCGGCCATCGACTCGATCAAGAAGCACCAGTCGGCTTATCTGATGGCAGTCGGCGGCGCGGCGTACCTGGTCTCGAAGGCGATCAAGCACGCCAGGGTGCTCGGTTTCGAAGACATGGGCATGGAAGCGATCTACGAGTTCGACGTGGTCGACATGCCGGTGACGGTAGCGGTCGACTCCAACGGCACGTCGGTGCACAACACCGGCCCGAAAGAATGGGCGGCCAGGATCGAAGCGCTGAACATCCCGGTCGTCACCAAGTAAGCCGATGGCGTATCACTTAGGGCGGACAAGCGTGGCTGCCGCCGAGGCCGCCTCCGCCGTTTTAGTTTGAACGGCGAAAGGCGCTTGCACTACCATCCCATCATGGAAAACAATTCCCTTCCATCCCCCACCGCCCCCATCGGCGTATTCGACTCCGGCGTCGGCGGCCTCTCGGTGCTGCGCCACATCCGTGCCCAGCTGCCCAGCGAACGCCTGCTCTACTTCGCCGACTCCGGCTTCGCCCCTTACGGCGACAAGCCCGAGCACGTCGTCGCCGAACGCTCGCTGGCCATTGCCGCCTTCCTGGTCGCGCGCGGCGCCAAGGCGCTGGTCGTGGCCTGCAACACCGCCACCATCGCCGCCATCCGCCTGATCCGCGAGCACTACCCCGACATGCCGATCGTCGGCGTCGAACCCGGCCTGAAACCTGCCGCCGCCGCTTCACGCAACGGCAAGGTCGGCGTGCTCGCCACCGAATGCACGCTGGGCGGCGCCAAGTTCCTGCAACTGCGCGAACACGTGGCGCTGGCAAGCCAAGTCGAATTCCTGCTGCAAGGATGCACCGGACTGGCAGACCAGATCGAACTAGGCGAGCTGGACTCGGCCGCCACAACGGCAATGCTGGAACGCTACATCGTGCCGCTGCTGGACCAGGGTGCCGACACACTGGTGCTAGGCTGCACCCACTACCCGTTCGTCACTGCGGCCATCGAGTCGATAGTGCGCGGCGCAACATCGCGCGAGGTCGCCCTGGTCGACACCGGCGACGCGGTGGCGCGCCAGCTGGCACGCCTGTTGACGGCAGCCGGATGCGCCAATCCCGGCGGCCCGCAGCCTGCCAGCATTGAAGGATTCACCAGCGCCAGCGCCGTTGCCCTGTCGGTCGCGTTTTCCAGCCTGCTGGGGATCGAAGCGCCCGTGTCGGAGGTGGAACTCGCGGGAAAATCCCTGGTCCAGGCGAATCGCGACATTTAGATTTGCCATTCCAAAGATATGTTTGTATAATCTCTAGCTGTCCCGGAAGCATCGGAACAAATGTAAGCCAGTGGTGGCTGTAGCTCAGTTGGTAGAGTCCAGGATTGTGATTCCTGTTGTCGTGGGTTCGAGCCCCATCAGCCACCCCAAAGAATACTCGTAGAATCAAAGACTTAGGCCGCCGAAAGCGGCCTTTTTCTTTGGATTTGTGTAAAACTGTAAAACTCTGTGTAAAACCGCCGGGTCGCGGGCCCGCATGGTTCGGCTCCCATGGCGATGCCGGATGGTCGTTGCAAACCGGCAGCTATTCACCGGCCCGCCGGTTACCATCGCTCCACAATGCCCCACTTTAGAGTCGCCGAATGATGCAACGCACGACACCTCACGACATTGAAAGCTGGCTCGTTCAGCTGCAAATACTCCAACGCTCCAAGCGGTGCGAAGGACCGAAGTTCGTGAAGCCCTTCCACCTCGCGACACTGGCGCACACCCTGCGTCGCGATAAGGCGACGCAGCTCAACCTGCCAGAAAAAATCGGGGGCTACGCGGATACCATGAACTTATGGGGCGCGCTTGAGATCGAATCTCCGTTCGGGCCGAAGGATAGGCGCAGCCCGGGCCGTTATCACCCTATCGAGCTTCTCAAGGATGAATCGTCGATCGACACCGCTGCCGAGGCATTGGTGGCCCTGTTTAAGCCAGTGTGCTCGAACGAACAGACGCTCGATGCAATACAGACGATGCTGAGGGAGCTCATTGGGAACTGCTTTGCGCACTCCGATGTAACCGATGGAATGTATGGCGCTATATGCGCTCAGGTTTGGGCTGGAGGCCGTAAGGCCCAGATCACGCTTGCCGACTCAGGCATCGGGATCAGGGCGTCCCTTGAGCAGAATCCGCTGCTGCGTGATAGACTTAATTCGGAGAACGGTTGCGAATTAGCAACAGAATATGGCGTCACCAGTAAGCCTGGTCGAGGGCACTCCGGATATGGACTCGCCGTGGCGCGGCGGCTCTTGGAGCAGAACAAGGGGACGCTATACGTGCGATCGGGCTCAGAAGCCTTTTATTTGTCGTCAAACGTCGTCCGAAATTTTGACACCGAAACCCATTACGATGGTACTTTACTTGTCATCGAGTGGGATCTTGATGAGCAAATGGACATCGGTGCCGTATATGCTAGTTTTCCACTGCCAGAGGGGATGAGTGATGATGATTTCGATTTTTAATGTTGACATCAATGATGTCGCGGCAGAGCTGACTACCCGGCCAGTTGGCGCGCAGGCTCGCTTTCGCCTGCTCAGCTTTTTGCAGGAACACGAGTCCATTGAAATAGACTTCCATAACAAAAGTCTGACGCCGTCGTTTGCAGATGAGTGCATAGGCCAATTAGCTGCGCACATTGGCCTATCGGATTTCAAGAGTCGTGTGCGAATGGTCAACCTGAACGATGCGAGCAGGCCTTTGATCAAGCACGTAATTCTCACGCGCTGCAGCGCTGCAAAACACTGATCTGCACTGCACGCAACCTATAGCGCCCGGCTTGCCGGGCGTTTTCAATCCAGCTATCCCAACGGTTTAACCTTTACAACGCGGGTGCGATCGTACACTCGCTTCGTTGTCGCTGGGTTCTTGTGCGTCTCTGGGTTTTCGCCCAGGTCACCTTTTTCCGTCACGTAATAGGCGCGCAGGTCATGCGTGGTGAACCAGACGCCGCCGCTGTCCTTGTAGTCGTGCATTACCCGGTTCCACATTGTCTTGAATCCGCTGTCGGTATATGGCTGGCCGTCCTGCGTGGCGAAGATATAGCCACTTGCCTTGCTGCGCTTCATCTCCAGCGCCTCTTGCACCAGCTGGCGCAGCAGCGGCGACCAGGACACCAAATAGGTGCGCTCCGCCTGGCCCGCCTTGGTCTTGCAGTCGACGACGTGAATGCCGTCGTCGCGCAGCGCGAAATTGGTTAGCCGCATGACCTCGGCGCGGCGCCGGCCGGTAATTGCCACCATCAACCCGATCAGGATGATCATATAGGCCGATTCGCCCTTGGCCTTAGCCACCTGGGTCAGCGCATTGACCTCGCGGGTCTCAGGGCGCCGGCTACGCGGCGTCTCCTTGTTCCGCTTCACGCCGTGGCACGGATTCGCCGACACCATGCCCTTGCTCATGCCGAAGTTGAACGCGGAGCCAAGCGCGGCCATCTCGCGATTTGCGCGCACCGCCCTGCCCTTCTCGCGCTGGGCAAACAGGTACTGTGCTGAATGCGTCGGCTTGAATCCGGCTGGCGGCATCGCCCCAAACACCGGTAGCACATGCTTGAGCAGGCTGTTCTCGTACTCGTCGATAGTGGTTTCGGCCAGCTCGGGCTTGCCGCCCTTGAGCGCTGCGCGCTGGTAGGCGATGAACTGCTGGCACATGTCCGCGATAGTGCCCGCCACCGGTGCGCCGTTGATCAGCTCGCGCAGCTTGACGTCAGCCGCCTGGCGCTCGTGCCCGAGGTTGATGCGCTTCCCGCCGATAAGGGCGTAATAGGTGGTCGTCCGCTTTCCATGGCGCACATCCATATGTTTTGGCAAGGGTTCGTTCGCCCTGCTTCTTGGCCTTGCCATGATGATTCCTTAAATTGCTGCCCAGTTCGGCTGGACAGTCGCGGCTTCCGCGTTTTGATTTCCCATCTTACTCCGGTAATATTCCCGGTCTACCTTTGGCCGGCCGAGCCGGTTCATCTCGAATATCCAACCGCGCATGCGCAGCCATTCGGCCTGGCCCTTTCCTGATTTGTAGCCCGTGAGCTCGTACAGTTCGTCGTCGGTGATCAGCATGTCCTTGGTCCCCTTATTCTTCGAATGCGCGCTTGATTCCGGCCGGCCCCATTCCGACAGCCTTGCAGCCTTCTTTCGTCGCATGGAAAAATACACTGCCGTTTTCTTGAGAGTGGCCTTCGGTTGCCAGGCCGGCATCGACCCGGCGGCGCATCGACGCTTGCTGCTCGCCCTTGCCCGCACAAAAGTGGTTCCGGAACGTGGGCATCAACGGCGCGCCGCCTCCGCCGCCGACCCCGGAAGAGATGAAAGACCAGCAGGAACAGATCGCCGGCATCACGCAGATGTTCGACCTGACCACCGGAAAGTACGACGTCACCTGCGAGTCCGGCCCGAGCTACACCACCAAGCGCGAGGAATCGGCGAACCAGATGATCGAGTTTATGCGCGCGGTACCGGCGGCGGGCCAAGTCATGGGCGACCTGCTGGCGAAGAGCCTGGACTGGCCTGGCGCCGACGATATCGCCGAACGTCTCAAGTCGATGCTGCCGCCGCAGGCACAGGGCCAGAACCCGCAACTGCAACAAATGCAGCAGCAGATGCAACAGATGCAGCAGGCGCTGCAACAGGCCCAAGGTTCTGGTCGGCGCCACGGAAACAGCGCATGAGCGGCCCGTATATACCGAGATGACGCACACGATTGGCGAGACGTTGCAGTGCGACTGCTTCGTGTCCGGTCGCTACGTTGCGGTGCGCTTCGAAACGGGCACTGCGTTCAGCTGGCGGCTCGATGCGTTTGATGTATTTGTCGAAGACGCGGGGGCCTACTGATGCGGACGCCGAACAATGGATCGATGGCATATGCCCCGGGCGATCCCCCTGCCGACCCGGCGCAACTTCAGCGCTATCTGCGCGAGGAACTGGCCAAGGTGAGCGCCGTGCTCAGCCTGATCGGTGCCGGCCACCTGGATAAGCAGCACGCACCACCGGCCAAACCGCGTGACGGGGATATCCGATACGCGGACGGGGCTCAATGGAATCCCGGCGGCGGTGCCGGCGTCTACTACTACAACGGAGCGATATGGACCAAGCTTTGACCACAACCAGCACCAAACAGGAACCCGCCGAGAGCGGTTTTTTTAATGTCCAGCCATCGCGCGAACAGATCTTCGACTTAGAAGAGCACCTTCGGTCGATGCCACAGGTTGAGATGCCGGTAACGAACCACTTTTCGCACGGCGTGTACGGCCGTGAGTTGTTAATCCCGGCGGGGTCCGTGCTGACTGGCCACATTCACAAGTTCACGAACATGAATGTGCTGCTCGAAGGCGAAATGTCGGTGTCGACCGAAGACGGCGTGCAGCGGGTGGGCGCGGGCTTCGTCGTCGTGTCTCCGCCCGGAACAAAGCGAGTCGCGTACGCGCACACCGACTGCCGCTGGCTAACGGTTCATGGCACGAACGAGACAGATATCGACGCGATCGAGCGCGAATTCGTGGTTCACACCGAACAAGAATATCTCGCATTCCGCGAAACGCAACAGCTCTTGAAGGGAGAATGATATGGCATGGGTAGCAGTAGGAGCCGCGGCAGTCGGCGCAGTTGGGGGAGCGTATTCCGCAAGCCAGAACAAGAAGGCGGCACAGGCGGCCGCCACCACTCAGCAGAAGCTTGACCCACGCAATGAGGCCATCATCTATGGCAACGGCGCGACCGGCCAGCACGGACTTCTGACGCAATACCAGCAGCTCGGGCAGGCGCCGCAGAACAAAGGCCTGATGGACTTCGGCCAGGGCAACCTCAATTACCTATCAACGGCACCGGGCGACATGCTTGGCATCCGTGACAAGGCAAACGGCCTCCTGCAGGGTACTCCGGCTCCTCAGATCGGGGGCGCAGCGTGGGCAACCGGAAACATGGTCGACGCGCCGAAGCAGAACAACATCGACCTGTCGGGCGCCTACAAGGACTTCATCTACGGCAACCGCGGGGAAAACAAGTTCCTGACCAGCGCGCTGCAGGGCGGCATCCTGTGTAAAACCCATCGAGCCTCACTCTAGAGATTTTCCACGAAAACGGAATCGTTTTACACAAAAACAGGCTGGAACCCGCATGGATACTCAGTTGGGCATCGGATTGTGATTCCTGTTGTCGTGGGTTCGAGCCCCATCAGCCACCCCAAGAATTCGTAGGAAAAACAAAGGGTTACACGCTTCGGCTTGTAACCTTTTTTGTTTTGCGGGTCAGAACCGTGCCTCTGCCGCTGCACTTGCAACCTACTTGTAAGCCCCGTTGATCAACACTTGGCGGGCAAGTTCAAGGGTGGAACCTCTAGCCCTTACCGCGCACTCACCGATTCAGCCCGTATCGGCGCCTAGGCACGCAGCAGCTCCTCTCGGGCAGCCTGCGTGTTGGCGCCGACCGAAAATTGACCCACCTATAGGCGTTATGCCGACCCAAAACTGACCCAGGTGTTCTACTACTCCTGCCTAATCATTAGGCGGGAGAATTAATAGGTGATCACCATGGAAATGTTAGGCCAAGTTCGACGGATGCACCTGCGCGACAAGCTGTCGCTGCATGAAATATCGAAGCGCACGGGGCTGTCCCGCAACACGCTGCGCAAATGGATCAGGAAGCCCGCCGAGGTGGTTGCACCGCCACGCTACGTGCGCGGCAGCGCGCCCAACAAGCTAACGCCTTATCACGCCACGCTGGAACAGGCACTCAAGGCCGATGCCCATCGCATAAAGCAGAACCGCCGCACGTCCAAAGCCCTGTTCGAGCAGATCAAGGCCGAGGGCTACGCTGGTAGCTATAGCCGGGTCACTGATTTCACCCGCGAATGGCGCGGCCGGGAAGGCAATGGACCCCGTGCCTTCGTCCCGCTCAGTTTCGAGCAGGGCGAGGCCTTCCAGTTCGATTGGAGCGAAGAAGGCCTGGTCGTCGGCGGGATCTACCGGCGCATGCAGGTGTCGCACCTGAAGCTGTGCGCCAGTCGGGCGTTCTGGCTGGTTGCCTATCCCAGCCAAGGCCATGAGATGCTGTTCGACGCCCATACCCGTTCGTTCGCTGCGCTGGGCGGCGTGCCGCGCCGGGGCATCTACGACAACATGAAGACGGCGGTGGACAAGGTCAACAAGGGCAAGGGCCGGATCGTCAACGCACGCTTCGCCGTGATGTGCGCCCACTACCTGTTCGATGCCGATTTCTGCAACGTGGCATCGGGGTGGGAGAAAGGCGTGGT
Source organism: Massilia polaris (assembly GCF_012927275.1). Lineage (GTDB taxonomy): Bacteria > Pseudomonadota > Gammaproteobacteria > Burkholderiales > Burkholderiaceae_D > Telluria_A > Telluria_A polaris. Next base: position 105,687 of record NZ_JABBGG010000011.1, read on the forward strand.
TGAGAAGAATGTGCAGGACAGTCGCCGGCGCATCTGGATCGAAGCACAGACCCGCAAGTTCGCCTCATTCGTGGAACTGAACGCGTGGCTCGGCCAGCGGTGCCGTGCGTTATGGGCCGAACTGCGTCATCCCGAGTATCCGGCCCTGAGCGTGGCCGACGTATTGGAGCAGGAGCAATCGCAGATGATGCCCATGCCAACGCCATTCGATGGCTACGTCGAAAAACCAGCGCGGGTGTCCAGCACCTGCCTGGTGACGGTGAGCCGAAACCGCTACTCAGTGCCATGCGAGTTTGCCGGCCAGATGGTGAGCGCGCATCTGTATCCGGGCCGGGTGAGAGTGGTGGCTGGCGACGCGGTGGTCGCCAGCCACGAACGTATCGCGGAGCGGGGACAGGTGTGCTACGACTGGGAACACTACATCCCGCTGGTGCAGCGCAAGCCAGGTGCACTGCGCAATGGAGCTCCATTCGCCGACCTGCCCGTGCCGCTACTCAGGCTCAGACAGGGGTTGCTACGCCATGCAGGCGGCGACCGGGTGATGGCGCAGGTGCTCGCTGCTGTGCCCATAGCGGGGCTGGCAGCAGTACTGGTGGCCGTCGAACTGGTCGTCGAGTCCGGCGTACTCAGCGCCGAACATGTCGAGAATGTCCTGGCGCGCCTAAATGCCGGGCCAGTACCAGCATCGGTCGAGACCAGCTTGCAGTTAAAGGAGGCGCCGGTAGCTAACACCGGCCGCTACGACACGCTGCGTGCGAACGCTGGCGTTCATGACGTCATGGAGGCCGGTCATGCATGATATCGCCGTCGAACTCAAAGTACTTCGCCTGCACGGCATGGTCAGCGCCTGGGCCGATCTCAAAGACCAGGACGACAGTGCGCTCGCTGCATCACAGTGGCTGGTCGAGCATCTGCTGCAAGCCGAACACACCGACCGCGCCATGCGCTCGGTCAGCCACCAGATGTTCGCGGCAAAGTTCCCCCTGCACCGCGATCTGGCCGGATTCGATTTCGAGTCGTCCAAGGTCGACCAGGCACTGGTGCGCCAACTCGCCACCATGACGTTCACGGACACGGCACAGAATGCTGTGCTCATAGGTGGCCCCGTCACGGGCAAGACGCATCTGGCGACCGCCATTGCCGTCGCGGGCATCGCCGCCAAGGGCAAGCGGGTTCGCTTCTACTCCACTGTCGACCTGGTCAATGTACTGGAGCGGGAGAAGCGCGATGGCAAGGCCGGCCGACTGGCACTGTCGCTGCTGCGGATGGATTTGGTTGTCCTCGATGAACTCGGGTATCTCCCCTTCAGCCAGGCTGGCGGGGCCTTGCTGTTTCATCTGCTATCGAAGCTGTACGAGCACACCAGCGTCGTCATTACCACCAACCTTAGCTTCGCCGAGTGGTCGAATGTGTTCGGCGATGCGAAGATGACAACGGCGCTGCTTGACCGGTTGACCCACCACTGCCACATCGTGGAGACGGGGAATGAATCCTACCGGTTCCAGCACAGCAGCATGACTGCCAAGGGCCGAATCAAGGCGAGGGAGCAGAAGCGCAAGGGCGGCGTGGCTACGGGAAGTGACGATGAAAACGGATAAAAATCACCTGATGAACTAAGGATATAAACCGTTTATATAATTAAATCGTAAAAGAAAAACCGAAGGGGAATCCGTTCCGGGCTACGCCCTCCACGGATTCCCCTTCTTTATTTGGTACACTTATCCACAGCTGCTACTCAAAAACGCAGCGTCCCGCCCTGGGTCAAATTTGGATCGGCGCGGTGGGGGTCAATATTGGATCGGCGCCAACACCCTGTTCATCGAACTACCCGAACGGCACGGTCCCAAAGCGCGTGCAACTTCGTCGCGGCTGGGCCTAAGCTCGTGATGAGCGTCTGAGCATGGGCACGCGGCGCCGTTCATGCTACCTTTCGAATGTGGCTTCGCTTGATCAAGCTTCGAGCCGGCTTGAAACCTGAGGACGTTTACCGCATCGATCAACGCGGTGGCGGAATTCAGTTGCTGCTCGAGTGGTCTGCACCGTGGAATCCGAGTCCTGGGTCGAAGGCCTGTTGGACCAAGATTCGGGCTGAAGGAGAGGCTTCTCTGGAGAAAATCGCGACGAAGCACTCCGCCAATCTGACCTGATCGAAGATGAAGGAAGGCTGGCAGATGGTAAGCCCTCGCTTGTCTTGCTGTCCGGTGCTATCGATCCGCCGATGCTGCTCACATGCAAAGTGTTTCGCCGTGTTGGGGGCGGCAGGAATGTGCCCAACAGGCGGGGATAGTTCTGGGAGTGGCTCGGTGGAGCTCCTTTAGGCCCATAATTGACGCTGATCGGCCGCGTCAGCGGCCCTGGTAGGTTTTTGTGGGGTCACGGAAGCGGGGGAGTTGGCACAACGATCATCGCCTTCAGCGCTATCAGCTTTTGGGCCACGCGCTGGTTGGACGAAGATTCGAAGATATGGTGCGCCGACATCAGCACAGCAGTGATTTCGCCTTCTGTTCCCTGTCCGACGAATCCATTGCCGCCATACATGACGACGTCTGAGCGCTTTCTCCTTACGACTAGGCCACATCGGCACCCGATCGAACTCCTTGACGTGCAGGTTATCGCTGCTGAGCTGCTTGCTTTGCAGGAAAATGCGCCAGCCGCCCTGTGCGAAGAGCTCGGCAACTACATCCATACGGTACTCAGCGCCAGTACAGAGGCAATAACTGGCCCCAGTTAGCAGCGACTATTGCGCGGTGGTGAAAAAATAGGGACGATTCATTCCATGATGTATCAAGTATTTTGCCCCGCTAAGCATTTATCCACGCAGTGCAAGTCCCTAGAATCATTACGAAGCAAGGCAAGGAGGCAACCGCCACCTAACCTAATAAATAACCAGGAGCCCATCATGTCTATACTAGAGAACCTCGCCGCGCGCGGCCTGACGCTGCCGAATCCACCCCAGCCTTTGGGCAGCTATACCGCCGTCAGCCAGGCTGGCGATCTGTTGTTCATTTCGGGCCAGTTGCCACTGCTGGATGGCAAAGTGAAGTGGCAGGGTGCGGTGGGCAAGGACCTAACGCTGGAAGAAGGCAAGAAAGCGGCGGAGCTAGCCGCGTTGAACGTGCTGGCGCAGATTAACGCGTACCTGGACGGATTCGAGCGCTTGGACCACATCGTCCGCGTTGAAGGCCACGTCACCAGCCCGCTGGGTTGGCTGCAGCAGCCTGCCGTGCTGGACGGCGCGTCCGATCTGTTTGCCGGCGTATTGGGCGAGAAAGCCGGCCATGCCCGAGCCGCATATTCCGCAGTCCAGCAGCCAGGCAATGCGGCCGTCATCCTGGTCGTGATCGCCCAGATCAAGCCAGCCTGATCAAGAGTGCATTCCTGGAATGCGCGGACGATCTTTCACCAGCTGGGCGACGCCTATCGCCGCTATGCGAGCAAGGACTTCGCCCCTGCATCAGCCATGATGCCGGCCAATCAGAGGCCGCAATTCCCTCCTTGAGAAATCGCCGCGACGCTACCTCGACTATGTGGTTGCTAGGGAGTTATCTCGCATTATGGGATTACGATCATATTGCAATAACCCGGTTTGTGTGCGATGATGCTGGTCACGATGAAAGGCAAAGCGCTTTGATCGTAATCTATCTACACCGCCAAATCTAAGGAAATTACCATGAAAAGCATTGAAAAAGTCTTGTATACCGCCGTAGTAGAAACCTCTGCTGGCGGCCGCGACGGCGTCGCCCGCAGCACGGACGGCCGTTTGGATATCGCTCTGTCGTCGCCGGGCACCAGCGGCACCGGCACCAACCCCGAGCAACTGCTTGCAGCCGGCTGGTCCGCGTGTTTCCTGAGCGCCATCCGCCTGGCATCGCAAGCAATGAAGGTGGAGTTGCCCGCTGATATCGGCATGACCACTAACATCGATCTGGGCACGAACGATGATGGATATCAGCTGCAAGCACAGCTGCAGGTTCGTCTGCCCGGCGTACCGCGCGAAGTGGCGCAGCAAATGGTGGATATCGCCCATGCAAGCTGCCCATATTCGAAGCTGAGCCGCGGCAATATCGACGTGACGATTACCATTGTCTAATTGATAGCCAGGATGAGACCCGATGGGTTTCATCCTCGGGCGGGTCGAAGCCAGCAGTACATGATCCTGGCTGTGCAGAGAGCGGGCACCGGCAGCGTGATCGACCCGCCAAAGTGGCTTGACATGAATATCACACATGAACTGTGGGTCCCATGGACACCGTTGACCGCGTCGATCTCTGTAACTACTTCGCCTCCCGCAAGGCGGCGCGCCTGATTACCAAGCTGTACGAGCAGCACCTTGCGCCGAGTGAACTGACCAGCCCGCAGTTTTCCCTGCTGGCACATCTGGACGAGATCGGGCAGGCGCTTATCCGCGAGCTCGTCGATGTGCTTGCAACGGAGCGTTCGAGCATCGTGCGCGCGCTGCAGCCGCTTGAAAGAGAGGGGCTGGTCAAGCATGGCGCCGACACCCAGGGTACGCGCCGCAACATCGTCAGCCTGACGAAAAAAGGACGGATCGCCTGATGGAGGCGGTGCCGTTGTGAATGGCGGCACAGGCGGAGTTTGAAAGCAAATTCGGCAGCACCCTTGCGCAACAGATGTGGGCCTCGGTCAGCTGCCTCGAAGGCTAGTTTTTTTTCAGTAGTCGTTGCTGTACAGGCGTCGTGACGATCACGGCGATTTTTTACTTTAATGTGTGTATATGCACATGTCGCATTGCGACAATTTTTGCCTCGATGCACGTGATCGCACATGTTGACCAGGCATTCAACTCGATAAGGACTCAAAATGGCACACCCCACACTTGGCACCGCATTGATCACCGGCGCATCGACAGGCATCGGCGCGCTGTACGCGCAGCGCCTGGCCGCGCGCGGCTACGACCTGATTCTGGTGGCGCGCAACGCCGCGCGTTTGCATGAACTTGCAGAGCAGTTACAGGCCAGCGCGGGCCGCGTCGTGCGCGCCGTCAGCGCCGACTTGACCGATGCGGCCGATGTCGCCCGCATTGAAACGCTGTTGCGCGAAGACACCAGTATCACCATGTTGGTCAACAACGCAGGTGTCGGTGCGACCGGGCCCTTGCTTGCGTCCGATGTGGAAAAGATGGAGCAGCTGATCAGCTTGAACGTCACGGCGCTGACCCGTCTCACCTACAGCGCCGCACCAGGCTTCGCGGCGCGCGGTCTCGGCACCATCATCAACATTTCATCGATGGTCGCGATCGCGCCGGAAGTGCTCAACGGTGTGTACGGCGCCAGCAAGGCCTTTGTTCTAGCACTGAGCCTGTCGCTGCACCATGAACTGCACGCAAAAGGCGTGCGTGTACAGGCCGTGCTGCCAGGCGCGACGGCAACCGATTTCTGGGACCTCGCCGGTACACCCATTGCGTATTTGCCGAAGGAAATCGTGATGCGCGCCGACGCCATGGTGGACGCCGCGCTGATCGGCCTGGATCGGGGTGAACTGGTCACCATTCCCGGCCTGCACGATGGCGCGAAGTACGACGCCTTCGAGGCCGCCCGCCAAGCCATGCACCAGGAGATGTCGGCGTCCGTGCCGGCGCCGCGCTATCAGACAAGCGCCTCGGCGGCCTGATCCTCAACCAGTGGTGATTGTCGGTGGGTATGAAGCCTCAGCTTGGCCACCTGCACACAATGGCCACATTACATTATCCGATGGCGGTGGCCGCATTGGCCAAAGCCGCCCATTTACCCAAGCGGACGAGCCTGCCGCTGGTGACGCAGCGCTGCGTAATAACATGCCCTTCATTAACATTTAACGGACCGTTCGACACCGCGCTGTTTGACAGCGTTGCGAGCGAATTCGACAACCCCGATTACGTCGCGGTCCGCGCTCATGCCTGGCTGGGACGGCACGCGCCGGCCGATCCGGCGAGCGCCCCCGATCCAAATTACGCATCACTACAAAAGAAATTCATCGGGCCGCCGGCCGTCGCTGTGGCAACCGTCAACCTGGGCGGTAGCGCCAGCGGTACCGCACCTGCGACTGATCCCGCGATCGCCGTGCCCGAGCTCCCCGCCCGCCGCGTGCTAGCAGGCGTGGGCCACCACGTCCCATTCGAAGCGCCCCATCCTTTTGCGGATGCCGCACTCGAGCTAGTTCGCGCCGGCAAGTGGCGCACCTGAATTCCCAATTAATCCATTCATTCGGAGACAATCATCATGAGTATCACAAGCAGCAGCAAGCATCAAACCCTGCCCGTCGACCAGTTGCGAGTCGATACCTATACACACGGTATCATCGGTCCAAGCCAGCCCATGCTCGGCCCACTGGCCGACGGTGGCCGTTTGCTTGCCGGTACCCCACCCGGCTGCTGGGGGCCCATGATCACGCCGTCCTTCCAGGGCGGACACGAAGTGACCCAGCCAGTTCGTATTGCTGGCGCCGAAGTCGGGGACGCCGTAGCGCTGACGATCGAGCGCTTGCGGGTCACATCGATTGCCACGTCATCGGGGGTGATGCAGTTTGTGGACGGCCGCTACCATGGCGACCCCTTTGTCGCAAAACTGTGCTCGGCTTGTGGCAAGGAACATCCTGCAAGCCATGTCGACGGTATTGGCGCAGATGCGATCCGCTGCAGCGAATGCGGCGCCGAAGTGAGTGCCTTCCGCTTCAGCCATGGCTATGTGATGGTATTCGATCACGACAATCAAATTGGCTTGACGGTCGGGCAGGAGGTCGCCAATACCCTCGCGGGCCGGGCCAGTGAGCTGTCCATGCTGCCCGAACAGGCACAGCAGCATTCAATCCTCGCGCTCGCCCGTGCCGACATTCCCGGCGTGGCCTCACCAATGCGGCCGTTTCTTGGCAATATCGGCACGACCCCGGCGCGCGATCTGCCGGACTCTCACAACTGCGCCGACTTCGGCCAGCACCTCATTGGCGCGCCGCACCGGTATGGCGTGAGCAAAGAAGAACTCGATGCCGCCCGCACGGACGGCCACATGGATACCAATTCGGTACGCGAGGGCTGCATATTGATCTGCCCCGTCAAGGTGCCAGGAGCGGGTGTCTACCTAGGCGACATGCACGCACAGCAAGGCAACGGCGAGATCGCCGGTCACGCGACCGACGTCAGCGGCGAAACCGAGCTCACTGTCGAAGTCGTAAAGGGGCTGCAGATCGACGGTCCGATCCTGCTGCAGAATCTGGAAGACCTGCCACCGCTGGCGCGCCCGCTTGATGCTGAACAACGCCGCCACGTGCGCGCGCTGGGCGCCCGCTGGGGCCAAGAGGCGATCGAAGAGAATGGCCCGGTCACCTTTATCGGTAGTGGCAGCAATCTGAACGAAGCAACCGCCAATGGCCTTGCACGTGCCGCGAAAGCGCTTGGCCTGCCCTATGACGAGGTTCTGAACCGCGCCACCATTGCCGGCTCGATCGAGATCAGCCGCCTGCCAGGGACTGTTCGGGTCACGCTGTTATGTCCGCTGACAATTCTCGATCGTATCGGCATCGGCCATCTGGTGCGCCGCAAGTACGCACTTTGACCGGTTTGATTCCTTAACAGTACACGCAACAATTTTTTTATCGACCATAGCCATGATCTCCATTTCCCCCACCAGCTTTGCCGACCACGCCGGTCGGATGATCCCCTCTTCCGTGCTGCTGTTGCTGGCACGGGTCTCCTCCGCTTCGATTTTCTTCCTGTCCGCTCGCACCAAGGTCGAGGGGCTGTTCACCATCAAGGCAGGCACCTACCAGCTATTCCAGTACGAATATGCGCTTCCTCTGCTTCCACCGGAGTTCGCTGCGCAGTTGGCGACGGTGTCCGAACAACTGTTTCCCCATGCTTCTACTGCTCGGTCTGTCAACGCGGCTGTCGGCCGTGGCACTGCTGGGCATGACGGCCGTCATTCAGCTGTTCGTATACCCGGCCGCGTGGCCCACCCATCTGAGCTGGGTGGCGCTGCTGTTGCCACTGGTCGCCAGAGGTCCCGGGGCTTTTTCCTTGGATCATCTGCTGAAACCGCTTCCCGTGTTGCGGAACCAGCGTAACGGCCAATGAGCCGCAGCGTTCATCAGCCCGGCACAGCATCCGGGTGCTGAGGAAAGCGGTTGAGTTCCCAGCATTCAATAAATTCATCGGCGCTTATTACAGCGCTGAATCTTTAAATAAGTGAGGTTTGTCATGCACGAAGCACCTAAATTCCACACTCAACCGGAAGCCGACACGCTCGCCTCCCTCGGTGTCGCTGCGGTCGCGGAGGCCATCCGCAGGGGTGAACTTTCCTCTGAGTCGTATGCAAGCGCATTATTACAGCGTGCGCGAGACCATGCCGATCTGAATTCGTTTATTACGATCGACGAAGAGGCGGTGCTGAAAGCTGCCCGAAATGCTGATAAGGCAATTGCTTCCGGGGCAAGCGGGCCACTGCTCGGCGTGCCGGTTGCGATCAAGGATAGCTATCTGACGGAAGGGCTTCGTTCAACTATCGGCCTGGCCACTCTGGACAGTTATGTGCCAGCACATGACGCCGATGCGGTGCTGGCAATCAAGGACAGTGGCGCCATTGTTTTCGGTAAAAACAATCTGGTGGAAATGTCCTTTGGCCTGACCGGTGAAAACGCAACCTATGGTCAAGCAAAGAATCCCCATAATGTCGACTACGTCTCAGGTGGCTCTTCCGGCGGTGGCGGTGTCGCCGTCGCCGCGTGCCTCGTGCCGGCGGCATTGGGTGGTGATACCATCGGCTCGATCCGCGTGCCGGCATCGTTCTGCGGTGTGGTTGGCTTTAAGCCCACCACGGGCCGCTGGCCGCGTGGTGGTGTTGTGCCAGTCTCGCATACGCTTGATACTACCGGCGTGTTGGCCCGCAACGTGGAAGACTGCATCCTGTTCGATCGTGTAATCACGCGGGACGAGACCCCTGATAGCCGTCCGCATACCGATGATGTTAAGGGCATAACGCTGGCCCACGCGCCGCATCAATACATGGAGCTCATTGCCCCTGAGGTTGCGGTTCGGTTCGAAGAAACCCTCCGTCAGTTGCGTGATGCTGGCGCCAATGTGGTGGAAGTTAATCTCGGAGGAGATTTCACCGGCCGTGCCCTCTCTGCCACATGGCATATTTTCTTCCGTGAGGCCAAGGTAGCGGTCGAGAGATTCATTCGTCAAAACAATGTGCCCACGACCTTCGAGGATATCTTCGATGGTCTTAAGCCAGGGCTCAAGAACGTATGGTCCCATCTTGTTCTGCCGAACGGTCAGGGGTACATAACGGACGACGTCTACAATACGGCGCTGTCGGGCGAACGCGCAGAAATCAAGCGCCGGTATGCCCAGGCATTCTTGAGCAGCGGTGCCGAGGCACTCATCCTGCCTACAACCCCCACCACGGCGCCAATGATCGGGCAAGAGGACAGGATACTGCTGGGTGGCGAGGAAAGGAGTCACACGGTACTCGCCAATAACACGATTCCCGCAAGTGCGGCTGGCCTGCCGGGCATTAGTCTTCCGATCGGCTTATCGGGTAAGGGCTTGCCCATCGGTCTTGAACTTGACGGTCCTTGGGGTCGAGACAGAGCGCTGCTGTACCTTGCTCGCCGGGTGGAAGCTGTGGTCGGCAAGTTAGCGGCGCCCCTCTAGGCGCAGCTTGAAAATTGAACGTTCCCTCTTCCGCAGCCGCAGCTTGATCTGCCATGCCAACGCTGGGCCTGTCGGCCATGACCGCCAAGATCGATCTTGCCGATCGGGCCTGCTTTACGAGAGACCTCTTGGATGATGAGACCCATGGGGTCTCATCATCCGACTTTCACTTAAGCGATCGTAATCGCCACATCGATGTTGCCGCGGCTCAGCTTCGAGTAAGGGCAGTTTGCATGGGCAATATCGACCATCTGTTGCGCACCTTCAAGCTTTCATCGTGTCCAAACAGGACGCCGGAAACACGGGCATTCCTTTAAAGTATGAGTGTACTGTGATAATATAAACGTCATGCAAAGTATTGATCTGCCAGATACTTTGCATTTTTACATTTTTTATGAGGGACGATTAATGCGTTACGAGAAGGGCCGCAAGGATGTAACCCGAAATCACATCATCGAGGTAGCGTCGCGGCGCTTTCTCAAGGATGGCATTGCGGCCTCCGGGTTGGCTGGTATCATGGCTGATGCCGGACTTACCAATGGCGCCTTCTACCCGCACTTCGATTCCAAGGAGTCACTGGTAGCGGAAGTCGTTTCCCGCATTCTCGACCTGCAGCGAGCGACGTTCACAGAGAAAATTGAGCAGGGTGGTATCGAGGAAGCGATCCGTTACTACCTCAGCATGGATCACCTTGAGCAGCCTGCCTTGGGCTGCCCCTCCGCTGCTTTCGTCCCCGAAATAGCGAGGGCATCAATTGCGACGCGTGCTGCTTTCCAGTCCGGGCTGAGTAAGGATATCGGCGTATTGGCCAAGGAGTTGCCTGGACTGGACCGAGATACCGCACTCCAGCAGGCCACCTCCCTTTTCAGCCTGATGCTCGGCACGTTACAGATCGCACGAACTGTCCTCGATCCCGACGAGGCGCGGAATCTCCTGAAAAATGGTGTGGAGAGCGCTTTGCAACTGATCAGGATGCGACGCGCAACGGCAGCAGGACAGTAAATACCAATTGATTCGGCTTCGAAGCCTGTTGCGCTGCCCTTACGGCAGCGGCCGCGCGATAACGCAGCAGCACGGCACGTTGAAACAGATTCAGGAAGGCATGCAGCTCTCGACGCCCTTGCGCCGCATCACGCCGCGCAGGCCGGCACGGCATGATGCGTTCGACAGTGCCCTGGGCGCATAGCCGCCCATGTTGGCTTGCCAACCGCGCTCAATACGAGGGGCCAGCACCTCGTCACTTTTTGCACTACTGCGCAAGGCCGGATGCCGCTGCGGCCTAACGCCAGTAGCCGGCCCGGTAGTGAGTAACGTTCTATCTCGCGCCGAAATCTTTAAGCCCCGTGAAAACGGCGTTCCTGCGTTTTGCCACCGTACCCGTAAGCAGCCGCTCTCACGTCCTGGACATAGATATAACTCTCGTCATGTAGGTTCCCAAGAAGCTTGCCAAAGGCGTCGAACGCCTCGCGAATATATTGCGCCTTCTCAGCTTTGGTGTTGGTTTCATCAGTAATTTTGATATCGAAATAGACGCTGGTCTTGCCCTGTTCAGCGAGCGATTTACCGCCGACAACCCAATCTTCCGGATCGACATAGTCGATTGCGATCGAAGTAAGGTTTGGATCTTTGTGAAGCACGCGCGTTGTGAGCTCCAACAGGATGTTCGAAATGGTGGTTGTCATTTCTTTGGATTTGACTGCGCTGACTTTGACGTTGAGGATGGGCATACAAACTCCATTGGTTAGTTCAGCAACTATCGGAATAAATCGTTCATTCAAGGGCTGAAAGAACACCTTAATTGTAGTGATCGCGACTGGATCTGACAATTACCCCGGTTTGAAGCCTGTGACTGTCAGTTTAAATTCAGCTGTTAGTGTGGTGGTTTCACCTCCACGCCTCCTTTCTGTCGATTTGGGTTTGCATCGGCGTGCGTCCGCACTAATCTTGCCTGGAGGTCAGAACGTCGTCCGCCGCGGCCTGGCAGGGGTCGATCACTCAATCAATTGCGGTGCATCTACCCATAACACCGCCCACCATTAGCCGTGAGATCAAACGTATGGCAGTTCGGCAGGTTACGTTGCCACCGGCGAGCACTTGCACTGTTTCGGAAAGCGGCTCGAGCGCGCGCTGCCGGGCGCTGACGATCACTGAGCTTGCCTGGTGGGAGTGATGTTCGCCTTCAGAAGCTTGCATCTTATTACGCGATGTAACAAGAATTGTCCTTCTCGCCTTGTTTGTCAACGCGTCGAGCAAGGATTACGGCCGTCTGCGGTGGAGATTTATGCAGTGCTACTGCTATTTTCGCTACTCTGCTACAGCGCTGGCGGTCGCGTGCATGAAGGCCCGGTCAAGGTACGTCGCGCGTCGCGCTTAACTCTTCCGCTACTGCTACTTCCGCTACGCTGCTACCCGAAATTGTCATTTTTGCCGTTGACGATTTTTCCAGCCGCTGGTAGGGTCGCCGTCACATCAAAACGGGAACGGCGGCATGACTATCAACGAAATTTCCAGTATTGGCGAATTGGTGTTCTACCTGAGCGGGTTGACCCAGCGGACGTGGACTACATTTGAGTTAACCCGTGAGATCATTCGCCTTCGTCTCCCTGTCTACGCTTCGGCCCCGCTTGGTGCCTTGATCGAGTCACGCCGCCGCGATGACAACGGGGCGCTGGTGGTCACTCCGCAGCCTTCGATGTCGGCGGATTACGTAACGCTGTTGCAGGACGAAATCGAAGAACTGGCCCGAAGTTCCGGTCCGCGAATTATCACGGATCGACCAGCTTGGCAGCGGGGCACGGCCCCCTTCCAGTCGTGGGACCGCATCACCGCCTTCCGGGCCGCGAACCACCGCGTTCTTGACTATTGGGAAGTCGAGCAAGGCGAATGGATGGGCCAGTCCGACGAGTACTTTTTTTCGGAGCTGATCCAAATTACTGCCGACTCGATCCTGTACGTCCCGAGCTTCGCCATCGCCGAGCTGCTGAAAGCGGACAGCAAGCGCCAACAAGCCACGATGACGCCTACGCCTAACCAGATGGTAGGCGGCGAAGCCATCCCAACGGCTGGCACTCAACTCATCGCCGAGGAGTCGCAGGACAACGTAGCGCCCGCCCTTGAAAAGGACGACGCAGGCGCAGACCCCAGCCGTGACGTTGCCGTTCGCGGGATCACCAAGGATCAGGTCATCACTGCATTCGGCCGTCTCACCAAAATCGGCCTGTCTAAGGCCCTGGCAAATGGAAAAGGGCTGTTCGGCAAGGGACACGCAAAGATCACCAGCGGGACCAAGGGAGGGCGCCATGCTGCGTTATGGGACCCGGTGATTCTCGCCGTTGGATTCTATGAAAATTATCGGGCGCCTCGCGCGCACTTGAATCGCGTGTTCACGGACAACCACTTCTTGGCCCCTTGGCGGGAGGACTGGCAGGACAAGGCGGAAGACCTCATCTAGTCGGCCGTCGGCATCGTTCGTGGCAGTGGCAAGTGGCCTGCCACGCGACGAAATGCCACAGCCAAATGCCATTCAAATGCCACTGGCGCCTCCGCAAACCCGCATGACTCCGTGGTATTAATACCTGCCTCTCAAGGCCTTTGGGTGCGGTATTTAAATCTGCAGACTCCCCCACCCACTCAGGAGTTTCAGATGCATCAAGTTTCAAACCCCGCTTCAGCTTCCGATGCGCCTAACGGCCCTTGCGCAACCTTGCATCAAAACGGCTTCATTCCCCTCAGCGCCGAAATTCGCGTCACCATCAACACCGATGAGGCAGCCTTCCACCTCGGCCGTAAACCCCAAACCCTCCGTAAGTGGGCGTGCTACGAGGACGGCCCGCTCCGCCCCGTCCGCATCAATGGCCGCTTGGCCTGGCGCATCGGCGACATCCAGCGCGTGCTGAACGAAGGGAGCGCAAAATGATCGCCTCCCACGAAATGCACGTCGCCGAAGCCGTTGAGGGCTCAATGGAGTCCTTGGTGCCGGTCACGGCCAATGCTGAATCGCTCGCAACGCTGGCCGACCTCGACGCCATGTCGGACCCCATCATGGGTACGGCAGCCAACCAGCACGCAATGGCCTCTGAGACTGACGTGATGCCACAGCAGGCTCTGTCCGATGAACCTGAAGCCGCATCGGCTACGGCAATCGCGTCGGCCCCGCCCGTTGACATGTGGGACGTGGACGAAAATGCCCAATGGCCATGTCCCCGTTTGGCCGGGAGTGCCTGTATACCGGCACGGCGGCGGTCGAGATCGAAGCGATGACCAAGGTGGACGGCAAAGCTCCAGTCCCTGCTCACGTTGAAAGCGCGGCAAGCGTCGCCGTGACCGCCGCGACCGAAGATGACGACGTGAAGCAGGTACAAGTGGCGCCAGTTCTGGCCGACGAGCCAGGTGTTGATCCAGCTACGCCCATCTCGCCAGAATCGGGCGCGGTAGACACGTTGGGCACGGGCATGGACGAAACCACCGCCCTGACCGCAACCGTCGCCGAGTCCGAAATCACAGCCACGGCGCCGACCCCGAGCAAAGCCGAAGAGCTGACCCCGCCGCCGCATGCTGAAAGTGCGGCGAGCAGCATGGTCGCCGCGTTGGACGAAGATCCCCGCCATAGCGATACTTTCAATGGCGCCACCACTAAGGACGTTGCCATCACCATGTGGTTCAAATACAGCAGCATGGCGAACTACGGCATCGCCACCGGCAAACCGGTAGGCAGCACGGGAAAAATGCTCGTGGTCGTTGACATCGACTGGTACAAGCCGCAAACGCGGCAGACGGTGGAGGACCTCAATCTGGCCGGCTACTTGTTTCCCGATACCGCTGAAGTTCTGACCGGCGGTGGCGGTCGCCACCTGTACTACCTTGCCGAGATCGGCACTAAATTCGCGGGAACGCTCGGTGACGGCATTGATTTCAAAGGCATCGGTGGTTATGTGGTCGGCCCCGGCAGCATGCACAAGTCCGGCACCCGGTACGACTGGGAGGCATCGAGCGATTTCTTCGACGGTCAAGAGATCGCCGACTTGCCGGCGTGGGGTTACGATAAATTTGGCAAACGGGCTGCCCTGGTGTCGTCCACTGCGTCGTCAGATTGCCCCATGGCGAAATGCGTCGAAGAAGTCTCCGACGCAGAAATGGCAGCATACAAAGCAGACCTCGCACTGATCTCGCCGCTGGAGTACGACACCTGGTGCAAAGTCTTGATGGCTTTGAAGAGCCGCAGCGAATCGGAGCAGATGTTCGACTTGGCTGACTGGTGGAGCAAGAAGGCAGGCTATAAGGGGACTGAGGCCGTCCGCAAGAAGTGGGACCGCGTGTCCGCCGATGGCGCGACTACCATCAAAACCATCAAGTTCCTCTCCGATGCAGAGCGTAGTAAGGATGTGGACATCAGCCGCCTCTTGACCGAGCTGGACCGCAAGCCGGAGGACGAAGACATCGAGTGGCGCGAACCGGAACCAATCGCATCGAGCGATCCTGCTCGTGAGTACCCGCTGGATGCGTTACCCATGATCATGCAGGAGGCCGTCAAGGAGGTGCAGGACTACGCAATGGCCCCGATGGCGCTGGTCGCCTGCTCGGCACTCTCCAGCCTCTCCTTGGCGGCTCAGGGCCTGTATGACGTGCAGCGTGATGTGGGCCTGACCGGCCCGATCTCGCTCTACCTGCTCGCCATCGCGGAATCCGGGGAGCGCAAGAGCACGTTGGACACGTTTTTCATTAAGCCAGTGCGCGAATATGAGACGGCTTGCCTGGCTGCCGCAGGTCCGGAGCTGTTGAAATTCAATGCCGAATCGCTGGCATGGGAAGCGAAAAAGAAGGGGATTCTGGATCAGATCACCAGGCTCGTTTCTAACGACAAGGATACATCTGCCGCCGAAAAGAACTTGGCGTCGCATACCGCCGCGCAGCCCGTGGCCCCGGTCATTCCTCGCGTCATTTACAGCGATGCCACCCCGGAAGCATTGACGCGCGGCTTGGGGGCTGAGTGGCCGTCGGGCGGGGTCATCTCATCCGAAGGCGGCGCGGTATTCGGCGGGCACGGCATGAGTAAGGAAAGCCAAATGCGCAACTTGGCAACGCTCAATGAGCTTTGGGACGGCAAGCCAATTCGCATCGACCGCCGCACTTCCGCGTCATATACCTTGTCCGGCGCGCGCCTCACGGTCGCAGTGCAGGTGCAGCCCGCTACGTTGGGCGCATTCATGGAGGGTTCCGGCCCGTTGGCGCGTGGCTCGGGCTTTATCGCGCGGTTTTTGCCCTGCTTCCCGGAGTCCACCCAAGACACGCGCGCGTACAAGAAGTCACCGCCCAATTGGCCGCTGTTGGACCGCTTTCGTATCCGCATCGCGGAGCTCTTGGCGACCAATCCCGTGATCGAAAACGGCGCGCTCAAGCCTACCATGCTCTATTTGAGTGATGACGCGATGACCGCATGGATCGATTTCTACAACGAGATCGAGGTCCAGCTCGGCAATGGCGGCGACCTGCGGAACGTACGGGACGTGGCGAGCAAGACGGCCGACAACGCTGCGCGCATTGCGGCGCTCTTTCACGTCTTGGAAGACGAAGCCGGCACGATCAGTGAGATTCACATGCGCAGCGGGGCATGCTTGGCCAAGTGGCATTTGAACGAGTCCCAGCGTGTCTTTGCCGGCGGTATCGCGTCGGCAGGTCATAGCGATGCCCAAAGGCTGGATGACTGGATTGCCGGGTACTGCGAGGAAAACGGCGTGGCTGAGCTGCCGACGCGATCCGTTAGTCAGTACGGCCCGTCAGCGTTGCGCAAGAAAGCTGCACTGACCCCGGTGCTGGATGAGCTGGAACGCCTCGGCCGCATCAAACTCGGTGCGCGCGGGCGCACCGTCCATCGCAACCCGGCGCTGCTGCGCTAGCCGTTATGGCGACCGGCTGGTGCCGGTCTCGCTACTGCTAACCGTGCGACCGGCGCTGCGTCAAAACCGGCACATGGTGATCAGTAGCAGTGGCAGCAGGTGCAGCAGTAGCAATGCCCGACGTTACCGCGTCGGGCATATCCTCCCCCTCCACCCGCTATGCCACCGCCTTCAACACGGCGGCTTCTGGCTTGAATACGATCCCCGCCTCTTGCAGCATCCACGTCTCCAATTTTACATGCCACATGCGCAGCAGATCGAGCGGCCGGTGGCGATAATGTTTCTCGGCGATGGCGCTCGGTTTATGACCCATGATTTGGGCGACTACGCCTGCCGGAGTTTCCGTCCATTCGGCCAGCGAGCCGAACGACCGCCGCAGGCCGTGCAGAGTCAGGTCAGGCAAACCTGCCGCGACAAGCGCACGCTTATGGCCAGGTGTAGGTTCGGCGAGTTGTCCATTTGAGGATGACGGGCTGGAGAATACCCATGGATCATCCTTGCGGCGCGGCAAGCTGGCCAACAAGTGCTTCACATAGGGCGTCAGCGGAATCGTCCGCTCGCCCTCCACCTTGTCACGAATAGTCATACTGAGCCACTGGAAGTCCACATCGTCCCACTGCAACGCGCCCAACTCGCGGCGGCGCGCACCAGTGAGCAGTAAAGCCTGCAAGTACGCCGACTGCACCCGATTACTCATCTTGCAGACCGCCGTGAACCAAGGCGCAAGTTGCTCACGTTGGAGGCTGTCGCCCCCCTTGGCGTTCGTGCTAGGCAGTTCATCACGGACTTGCTGGGCCTTGCATGCGCCCGTGGGGACTAGATTGGCATATTCCGCCTGCGAGTCGCACCAGTTCACAAATACCGAAAGCAAGCGGAAAGCCAATGCCGCCTGGGTGGGCCGAGTGGTGGTTTCCGCAGCCAACCAGGCGGCAATGCGTTTTCCGGTCAGGTCAGCCAATCGGACATCCAGCATTGACGCCAACGGTCCCGGCTCGGTCATGCCCTTTCCCCTGACTTTCTTAACACCACCTACGCGGGCTACGTTTTCATGGTCACGAACATGCCATTCACTCCAGCCCTGCTTTCCGCCCTTGCGCTTAGCGTTGCGGCGCGCTGCGATGTAGACTGCCCATGCCGCTCCGAGCGTCACAGATTCCCGCCGATCTTGCAGGATCTTCGCCGCCGTCTCGGCGGCCGCTAAGGCGTCGGCTTTGTCGATAGCTGCTTGCCGCGCCTCACGGGCATCTTGAGCTGCCGCTAATTCGTCAGCCTGGATTTGGCGCGGGTCCTTACCCGCATCGATGATCGTCTGTAATCGACGCGCCTCTATCTGCGCAGCCTTAATCGACCACGTTCCGGGCTTGCCAATGGTGATGCGGATACTCTTCCCATTAAGTTTCGACTGGAACACATACCCTTTGTCACCACGGGGCGTGGCACGCAATCCCAACCCTGGCGCCTTGGTGTCCCAAATAAATGACTGCTTCGGCTTCTTGGCGTCCCCAGGAGCGGGCTCGGGACCGGGGTCGCATTGATGCCCCTCCACCACCGATGCAATGAATTCAATTTTTGCCATTTACACACCTTTGCCACAACATCAAAACTTGTAAGCTACTTGTAACCCGCTTTGAGTATAACAAGGCATGTTTGTCAACACAATAACAATGGCAGATAATTTGTAAGCCATTGATTTATAAAGACTATTCAATGAAATTAATATTGGCAAACGGCAATATATGCCGTTTAGACAGGATTGTGATTCCTGTTGTCGTGGGTTCGAGCCCCATCAGCCACCCCATTGCCTTACATGCGCAGTAACGAAAATGAGCCACCCTTGAGGTTAATGCCGTTCAGTTAAGACTGAACGGCATTTTTATTTTGCTGTTGTAAACGCCGGGCATCGCTGTTAACCTTCGTCGCGATGTTCGACGATACCCTTCACTTCCTGGCCAACCATCTCGAGTTTCCGGACTGGAAGAGGCTGGGCGAGCATTTGCCATACGAGTGGATCGAGCAAGCGATCCTGAGTACGGATGCAGCCAGTATTCGGCATCGGCGCTTGCCGGCTGAGCAGGTAGTGTGGCTGATGGTG
>NZ_JABBGG010000012.1 GCF_012927275.1 Massilia polaris
GCAAGATCAACACCAACTCGTGTAGCATACATTTGGACTCCTCCTCTGTGATTGAATTGTCTGCTCGACACTTCAGTCTGGCACAGTTGCTGCCGTAGGTGGAGGAGTCCATTCCATTGCCCTACGCTTAATGGCTGCCGCAGCCTTTCGCTGCAACCGGGGCGCCTGGGATGGCCGCTCCGGGCTGGCGACCGCTATCGCCCTCAAAACCGGCGGCATGCAGGCGTTGCATGTAATCCGCCCACAAGGCCTGCTGCTGGTTCCCGAGCTTGTACAGATATTCCCACGTGAACAGGCCGGTATTGTGCCCGTCCGTGAATGTCGGCTGCACCGCATAATTCCCCACCGGCTCCAGCGCCGTGACACCGACCTCCCGCTTCCCGAGCTGCAGCACTTCCTGCCCGGTGCCGTGTCCGCGCACCTCGGCCGACGGCGAATACACGCGCAGCAGTTCGAACGGCAGCGAGAACGCGCTGCCGTCATCAAAGGCGATATCCAAGACTTTCGATTTCTGGCGTACGGTCAGTTCGGTAGGTGTCATTTCTTCTCCAGCCGGCGTGCGATATCCGCAGCCAGTTGCGGCAGCAGCGCGCGGCGCGCCGCCAGTACAGGTTTGTCGGTGGTGCGCACAGCGGGCGCCCACACCGGGCTCGGGAACTGCGCGTCGTCTTCGTAACGTGGAATCAGGTGCCAGTGCAGGTGCGGAACCATGTTGCCCAGGCTGGCCAGGTTCACCTTAAAGGGCTTCATAACGCCAACCAGCGCCAGCTCGACCTGGTACACCGCTTCGTTGATGTACAGGCGATCCTCGTTCGCCAGGTCGCTCATCTCCTTCACATGATCGTTCCAGATCACGCGGCAGAAACCGGGATACGCCGCATCGTCGACGAGGATCACCGACAGCCTGTCGTCGCGATAAACCGTCGGGGCCTTCGGTTCGCACAATTCGCACAGCATCGGCTGCCGAGTCACACCAGAACCCTTTCAATGCCGCCGTTGTTGGCACGCGCCACATACTCGGGCAGCCAGTTCTCGCCCAGCTTGTGGCGCGCGATTTCGACCACGATGTAGTCCGCCGTGGTGCCTGAATCTTCATTGTAGCGCGACAGGCCCTGCAGGCAGGATGGGCAGCTGGTGAGGATCTTGACGTCGCCGCCGAAGCCGTCGGTGCGCAGCTTGGCCGCGCCCTTCTCCATCTCGTCTTCCTTGCGGAAGCGGACCTGGGTGGCGATGTCCGGACGCGATACGCCAAACGTGCCCGACTCGCCGCAGCAGCGGTCGTTCTTCTCGATCTTGACGTTGTCGATGGTCGAGACCAGCGAATTCACGGTCTTGACCGAATCCTGCAGCTTCATCGGGTTGTGGCACGGCTCGTGGTACATGTAGCGCGTACCGGTCACGCCTTCGAGCCTGACGCCCTTCTCCAGCAGGTATTCGTGGATGTCCATGATGCGGCAGCCAGGGAATATCTTCTCGAACTCATACGTCGCAAGCTGGTCGTAGCAGGTGCCGCACGAAACCAGCACCGTCTTGATGTCGAGGTAGTTCAGCGTGTTGGCCATGCGGTGGAACAGCACGCGGTTATCCGTCATCATCTTGTCGGCCTTGTCGTACTGGCCGGCGCCGCGCTGCGGATAGCCGCAGCACAGGTAACCCGGCGGCAGTACGGTCTGCACGCCCACTTCCCACAGCATCGCCTGCGTCGCCAGGCCTACTTGCGAGAACAATCGCTCCGACCCGCAGCCCGGGAAGTAGAACACGGCCTCGGTGTCGGCGGTGGTGCTCTTCGGATTACGGATGATCGGGATGACCTTGTCGTCTTCGATGTCGAGCAGCGCGCGCGCCGTCTTCTTCGGCAGGTTGCCGGGCATTTTCTTGTTGATGAAGTGGATCACCTGCTCGCGCACCGGCGGCTTGCCGGTACTTGGCGGCGGCGCCTTCGTTTGCTTCTTCGCGAATTTCTTGAGCAGGCTGTTACCGGCGCGCTGCGCCTTGAAGCCCCAGTCGATCATCGCCTTGCGGGTGGCGTTGATGGTGGTCGGGTCGGTCGCGTTCAGGAAGAACATGCCGGCCGCGGTGGCCGGGTTGAAGCTCTTCTTGTCCATCTTGCGCAGCAGGTTACGCATGTTCATCGACACATCGCCAAAGTCGATGTTGACCGGGCACGGCGTCACGCACTTGTGGCACACGGTGCAGTGGTCGGCCACGTCCTCGAACTCTTCCCAGTGGCGGATCGAGACGCCGCGGCGGGTCTGCTCTTCGTA
Source organism: Massilia polaris (assembly GCF_012927275.1). Classification (GTDB taxonomy): domain Bacteria; phylum Pseudomonadota; class Gammaproteobacteria; order Burkholderiales; family Burkholderiaceae_D; genus Telluria_A; species Telluria_A polaris. The sequence goes on from NZ_JABBGG010000012.1 coordinate 2,265, forward strand.
CAGGAAGGCTTCGATCAGCGCGGAGGTCGCGAGGATCTTGTCGCGCGGCGAATACAGCAGGTTCGCGCGCGGCACGTGCGTGGTGCAGACCGGCTTGCACTTACCGCAGCGCAGGCAGTCCTTGATGCTGGTGGCGATCTCGCCGATATCGCTTTGCTGCATGATCAGCGATTCGTGGCCCATCAGGCCGAACGACGGCGTGTAGGCGTTGCGCAGGTCGGCGTTGAATTCCGGGTTGTTCAGCAGCTTGCCCTTGTTGAAGCGGCCTTCCGGGTCGACGCGCAGCTTGTAGTCGCGGAAGTCCTTCATTTCGTCTTCGGTCAGGTACTCCAGCTTGGTGATGCCGATGCCGTGCTCGCCGGAGATGACGCCGTCCAGCGAACGCGCCAGCTTCATGATGCGGCCAACGGCTTCGTGCGCGTCCTGCAGCATCGCGTAGTCGTCGGAATTGACCGGCAGGTTGGTGTGCACGTTGCCGTCGCCGGCGTGCATGTGCAGCGCGACGAACACGCGCGAACGCAGCACGCGCTGGTGGATCGCGGTGACTTCGTCGAGGATCAGCTTGAACGAGCCGCCGTTGAAGACGTGGCGCAGCTCGGCGCGGAGCTCCTGCTTCCATGAGACGCGCACGGTGCGGTCCTGCACCACGTCGAACAGCGTCGCGCCAGGCTGCTGCGCGAGGCGCGCGTCGTAGACGTCGGCCTGCTGCTGCACGCCCAGTTCCAGCAGGCGATCCTTGACGCCGGCGAGCGGCTGGTCGAGATTCGCCAGCACGAAGGTCCAGCGCTCGCGCACCGCATCGAGCAAGTCCAGCGCCTGCTGCGGGCGGTCGCCCAGCATTTCGTCGGCGCCGATACCCTCGCGCGCAGCGTCGTCGCCTTTCGCGACCGGCAGGTGGCCGGCGGCGACGAAGCCACGCAGCTGCTCGACCAGCTGCAGCTTGTTCTTGATCGACAGCTCGATATTGATGCGCTCGATGCCGTCGGTGTATTCGCCCATGCGGTTCAGCGGGATCACCACGTCTTCGTTGATCTTGAAGGCGTTGGTGTGCTTGGCGATGGCCGCGGTGCGGGCGCGGTCGAGCCAGAACTTCTTGCGCGCTTCCGGGCTGACGGCGACAAAGCCTTCGCCGACGCGGGTGTTCGCGATGCGCACGACTTCCGACGCGGCGACAGCGACCGCGTTTTCATCGTCGCCGACGATGTCGCCGAACAGCGCCATCTTCGGCAATACGCCGCGCTTTGATTTGGTGGCATAGCCGACCGCGCGCAGGTAGCGCTCGTCGAGGTGTTCCAGGCCGGCCAGGCGCAGCGTCGCAAACGCTTCGCCGCCTTTGGACGGCAGGCCGTCCAGGTAGTCCTTGATTTCGACGATCGATGGAATCGCGTCGCGCGCCTGGCCGAAGAACTCCAGGCAGACAGTGCGCGTGTGCTTCGGCATCTTATGAAGGATCCAGCGCGCGGACGTGATCAGGCCGTCGCAGCCTTCTTTCTGGATGCCCGGCAGGCCGGCCAGGAATTTGTCGGTGACGTCCTTGCCCAGGCCTTCCTTGCGGAAGCGGCGGCCTTCGATTTCCAGGATCTCGGTCTTGAACGGCTCGGCCTTCGCCGAGCCGCGCGTGGACGGATGCGTCCAGTCCAGCTTGAAGCGCGCCAGCGGCGTGTCGTGGATCTTCGACAGGTTGTGGTCGATGCGGGTCACTTCGAGCCAGTCGCCGTTCGGGTCGACCATGCGCCACGACGCCAGGTTGTCGAGCGCGGTGCCCCACAACACGGCCTTCTTGCCGCCCGCGTTCATGGCGATGTTCCCGCCGATGCAGGAAGCTTCTGCCGACGTCGGGTCGACCGCGAACACGAAGCCCGCGCGTTCGGCGGCGTCGGACACGCGCTTGGTCACCACGCCGGCGCCGGAATAGATGGTCGCGTATTCGCGCTCAACGCCGGGCAGCATCGTCATTTCGACTTCGCCCAGCGCGATCAGTTTTTCGGTGTTGATCACGGCCGACATCGGCGTGAGCGGAATCGCGCCGCCGGTGTAGCCGGTGCCGCCGCCGCGCGGGATGATGGTCAGGCCAAGTTCGATACAGCCTTTGACCAGGCCGGCCATTTCGTCTTCGGTGTCCGGCGTGAGCACGACGAATGGGTATTCGACGCGCCAGTCGGTGGCGTCGGTGACGTGCGACACGCGCTTGATGCCGTCGAAGCGGATGTTGTGTTTTTCGGTGTAGCGGCCAAGCACCTTGGTGGCGCGCTTGCGCAGGTCGTAGGTCTTGCGGAATTCGTTACCGAAGTCTTCGACCGCGCGGGTCGCGGCGGCCAGCAGCTTTTCAACCGCGGCGCTGCGGGCGCGCGCCAGTTCGGCGTCGCCCGCTTCGAGCGAGTCCACGGTCAGGCGGCGCTTGTCGACTTCCGACAGGCGGTGATGCAGCGCGTCGATCAGCTCCTGGCGGCGGGTCGGGTTGTCCAGCAAGTCGTCCTGCAGGTAGGGATTGCGCCGCACCACCCAGATATCGCCCAGCACTTCGTACAGCATGCGGGCGGAGCGCCCGGTCTGGCGCGCGCCGCGCAGGGTGTCGAGCAGATCCCACGCTTCTTCGCCCAGCAGGCGGATCACAATTTCGCGATCGGAAAACGAGGTGTAGTTGTACGGGATTTCGCGAAGGCGGGTGGTCGCGGGGCCGTTCGGCGTTTCGGCCAGCAGTGCCTGGATTTGTGCGGGGGCGTTCATGTAATTGTGGACTTGTCAGACTGACCCTAGGGAGGAACATTTTAGCGTATTGCGCTGCACAACGCCGGGCGATGCCAGTTTTTCACGTCTATACAAGCGGCCCGAGCCGTCATTTATTTGCAAAAATTGCCTTCCGTGCAAATCTTATTTGCACGGAACGGCGCTGCTGCACCGGATATTTGCATGGATTCCGATCGAGCCGGATATTCAGGCGAGCATCTGGCCCAGCCGTTTCCAGAACCCGTCCGGCACGTACAACAGCAGCGCGGTCATGGTCAGGTAGCGTCCGAATTTACCGATCGCCATGTAGCCGATGCTCGGCCAGAACGGCAGGTGCAGCCAGCCGCCCAGCGTGCACAGCGGGTCGCCGACGGCGGGTACCCACGACAGCAACATCGCCTTCGGACCGAAACGCGCCAGCCATTTGAACCAGACCGATTCGCGTTCCTTGGCGAAGGCCACCTTGGCGCGGTAGCCGATGAAGTAGTCGACCGCCCCGCCCAGCGTATTGCCGAGGGTGGCGACCAGGATCGCCGGCCAGAACATCTCGGGGTTGGCCTTGACGACCGCGAACACGGCCGGCTCGGAGCCGAGCGGCACCAGCGTGGCGGAGACGAACGAGATAATGAAGACCGAACTGAGGCCGACCGCAGGCGCGGCCAGCACTTTGAGCAGCCAGAGAACTGCGGATTCGATCATGGGGGCAAAAGACGGCGTGGGAAGCGTCCATTATAATGAGGAAAACCTATCGCAACGACACGATAGGCAGAGCCCGCCACCCGCGCTCGCCTGTCGCACTGCACGCCTTCGGCCACACGCCGATCAGGACAGTCCACGAAATGCGTCATCCCCTATCTACAGTTTGCAGACCATGACAATCGACTATCTTAAAAAAATCCTGACCGCGCGCGTCTATGACGTTGCTGATGAAACCCCGCTGGAACTGGCCCCGACCCTGTCGGAGCGCTTCGACAACCGCATCTACTTCAAGCGCGAAGATATGCAGAGCGTGTTCAGCTTCAAGCTGCGCGGCGCCTACAACAAGATGGCCAACCTGACCGCGGCGCAGCTGAAGCGCGGCGTGATCTGCGCCTCCGCCGGCAACCACGCGCAGGGCGTCGCCCTGTCGGCCTGCAAGCTCGGATGCCGTGCACTGGTCGTGATGCCGACCACCACCCCGCCGCTGAAGATCGACGCCGTCAAGGCGCGCGGCGGCGCGAATGTCGAAGTGGTGCTGCATGGCGAGTCGTACACCGACGCCTACAACCACGCGCTGACGCTGGAGAAAGAACAGAAGCTGACCTTCGTCCATCCGTTCGACGATCCCGACGTGATCGCCGGCCAGGGCACCATCGGCATGGAGATCCTGCGCCAGCACTCCGCCCCGATCCATGCGATTTTCGTCGCCATCGGCGGCGGCGGCCTGATTGCCGGCGTGGCCGCCTACGTCAAGCAAGTCCGCCCCGACATCAAGATCATCGGCGTGCAGACGCTGGACTCGGACGCGATGGCGCGCAGCCTGAAAGCGGGCGAACGCGTGACCTTGTCCGACGTCGGCCTGTTCTCGGACGGCACCGCCGTGCGGCTGGTCGGCGAAGAGACCTTCCGCCTGGCGCAAAAGTATGTCGACGAGATCATCATCGTCGACAACGACGCCATCTGCGCAGCGATCAAGGACGTGTTCCAGGACACCCGCAGCATCCTCGAACCGGCCGGCGCCCTTGCGATTGCCGGCGCCAAGGCCTACGTCGAGCGCTCGGCGATGTCGAAGAACCCGGTGCGCAACGAGTCGCTGGTGGCGATCGCCTGCGGCGCCAACATGAACTTCGACCGCCTGCGCTTCGTCGCCGAACGCGCCGAAGTGGGCGAAGCGCGCGAGGCCGTCTTCGCGGTGACGATCCCCGAACAGCGCGGCAGCTTCCGCCGCTTCTGCGAACTGGTCGGGCCGCGCAACGTCACCGAATTTAACTACCGCGTCAGCGACGAGCGCGAAGCGCACGTTTTCGTCGGTATCCAGATCGCCGCGCGCGGCGAGTCCAGCATGCTGGCGCGTACCTTCGAGCAGCACGACTTCCGCACGCTCGACCTGACCCACGACGAGCTGGCCAAGCTGCACATCCGCCACCTCGTCGGCGGCAAGAGCGCCCTCGCGCACGACGAGCTGCTGTATCGTTTCGAATTCCCGGAACGCCCGGGCGCATTGATGCGCTTCCTCGCCAGCATGGCGCCGAACTGGAACATCTCGCTGTTCCACTACCGCAACCAGGGCGGCGACGTCGGCCGCATTTTGGTCGGCCTGCAGGTGCCGTCCGGCGAGATGGACCAATTCCGCCAGTTCCTCACCACCCTCGGCTACCGTTACTGGGACGAGAGTGCCAACCCCGTGTACAAGCTTTTCCTTTGAACGACAATGACCAACACCGCTGACCAATCACCGCTGGGCAAAACCTCCGCTTACCAGACGCAGTACGCACCCGAGCTGCTGTTCCCGATCGCGCGCCAGCAAAAGCGCGACGAGCTGCAGATCGGCGGCGCGCTGCCGTTCTTCGGCGTCGACATCTGGAACGCCTACGAGCTGTCGTGGCTGAACATGCGCGGCAAGCCGCAGGTGGCGATAGCGACGTTCACGGTGCCGGCCGATTCGCCCAACATCATCGAATCGAAGTCGTTCAAGCTGTACCTCAACTCGTTCAACCAGACCCGCCTTGCCAACCAGGACGCGCTGGCCGAACTGCTGCGCGAAGACGTCTCCGCCGCCGCCGGCGCACCGGTGAGCGTGACGGTGACGATGCAGGAAGACTTCGGCCGCCTGAAGATGGGCGAGCTGGACGGCCTGCTGCTGGACCGCCTTGACATCGAGGTCGATAACTACTCGCCGTCCCCGGCGCTGCTGAAGGCCGTCAAAGGACAACCGCCGGTCGACGAGACCCTGGTGTCGCACCTGCTCAAGTCGAACTGCCTGGTGACCGGCCAGCCCGACTGGGGCACGGTGCAGATTCATTACGTCGGCCCGCAGATCGACCAGGAAGGCCTGCTCAGATACCTGATCGGCTTCCGCGAACATAACGAATTCCACGAGCAGTGCGTCGAACGGATTTTCGTCGACATCATGCGCCAGTGCGCGCCGCAGAAGCTGGCCGTGTATGCGCGCTACACCCGCCGCGGCGGGCTGGACATCAATCCCTGGCGCGCCAATTTCAGCACCACCCGCCCGCCCAACCTCCGCAACGCGCGCCAGTGACCGTCTGAGCGACATCAATGTTTCCAATCGGCACCGGTTACCTGCATTGACCGAGTTGCCGAGCGGGAATATCTTCACCTGCATCAGCGCGTTCCGCACTGCTGAGATGGGCTTGATTCCCAATAAACCAACGCCATATATGCTTGTGGCTGGCCGGCGTTGGGCAATGCGCCGTTTGCCAAGTCGAAATCGAATTACACGGCCGCAAAACAGGCCTATAATTCTGGCTCGCAAGCACCTTTGTGCACTGCAACATTACACACCGTGTCATGACCAATCTTAGCAAAATACTGTCGCCCGAAAACGTGCTGCTCGATCTCGAAGTTTCCAGCAAGAAGCGCGCCTTCGAGCAGGCCGGGCTGATCTTTGAAAACAACTGCGGCATCGCACGCTCGACCGTGTCCGACAACCTGTTCGCGCGCGAGCGCCTCGGTTCGACCGGCCTTGGGCACGGCGTCGCGGTACCGCACGGCCGCATCAAGGGCAGCAAGAGCCTCAAGGCGCCGCTGGGCGCGTTCGTGCGCCTGGCCGAGCCGATTCCGTTCGAGTCGCCTGACGGGCAGCCGGTCAACCTGCTGTTCTTCCTGCTGATCCCTGACCACGTCACCCAGCAGCACCTGGAAATCTTGTCGGAGATCGCCGAGATGTTCTCGGACGACGCATTCCGCACCGCCCTCTCGACCGATCCGGACCCGAAGTCGGTCCATGCGCGTATCACCAGCTGGCAACCCAGCCTGCAGGCCTTGGGTTAAACTTGGCGTTCCGGGCGCGACGCGCCCTACTACAAAGACCCGTTCATGCTGCAAACCCCGCTGACCATCCAACGGCTGTACGACGACAACCGCGAGTCTTTGGAGCTTGGCTGGTTCGCCGGCTTCCCCGGCGGCGAGCGCCTGATCTCGGGCGATGTGGCTTCCGCAGCCGACCAGGTCGGCCACCTGAACCTGATCCACCCCGGCCGCATCCAGGTGTTCGGGCACCAGGAACTGGGCTACTACCACCGCCTCAAATCGAGCTCGCGCGCGCACGTCATCGCTGAACTGATCGGCGGCGGCCCGCCCGCGCTGATCATCGCGCAAGGCCTCGACACGCCGCCCGACATCCTCGCCATCTGCGACGAGCAGAACATCCCGCTGTTCTCGACGCCGCTGCCGGCCGCGCAGGTGATCGACTTCCTGCGCGTGTACCTGTCGAAGAAGCTCGCGCAGCGCATCATCATGCACGGCGTGTTCATGGACGTTCTCGGCGTCGGCGTGCTGATCACCGGCGACTCGGGCCTCGGCAAGAGCGAGCTTGGCCTCGAACTGATCTCGCGCAGCCACGGCCTGGTGGCCGACGACGCGGTCGAATTCTCGCGCATCGCGCCGAACATGATCGAAGGGCGCTGCCCGCCGCTGCTGCAAAACCTGCTCGAAGTGCGCGGCCTCGGCCTGCTCGACATCAAGGCGATCTTCGGCGAGACCGCGGTGCGCCGCAAGATGCGCCTGAAGCTCATCGTGCACCTGGTGCGGCGCGGCGCGGCGGAAGAAGAAGTCGAGCGCCTGCCGTTCAACTTCCCGACCGAGGATGTGCTGGGCCTGCCGATCCGCAAGGTCGTGATTCCTGTCGCAGCCGGCCGCAACATCGCGGTCCTGCTCGAGGCTGCGGTGCGCAACACGATCCTCCAGTTGCGCGGTATCGACACGCTGCAGGAATTCATGGAGCGCCAGCGCCAGGCCATGACCGGCGACTGAGCCACGACGCTGAGCGAAAACGATGCCATTGCGGTATCATCGACCCATGCGAATCGTACTAATCACAGGCATTTCCGGCTCCGGCAAATCGGTAGCCCTCAACGTTCTTGAAGACGCCGGCTACTACTGCGTCGACAACCTGCCACCCGCCCTGCTGCCAAGCCTGGTCACTGCGCTGGTCGCCGACGGTACCAGCAAGCTGGCCGTCGCGGTCGATGCGCGCAGTGCGCAATCGCTGGTGGAGCTGCCCGCCAACGTCCGCCGGCTGACCGACGACGGGCACGACGTCAAGACCATGTTCCTGACTGCGAACACGCATTCGCTGGTCGCGCGCTTCTCCGAAACGCGCCGCAGCCATCCGCTGTCGCACCAGCTGCGGCCGGACGAGAACCCCGCCGCGCGCCGCACGCTGATCGAATGCATCCTTGAAGAACGCGAGCGCCTGTCTGCGATCGAGAACCTGGGGCACGTGATCGACACCTCGGAACTGTCGGCCAACAAGCTGCGCGTGTGGATCAAGGAACTGGTGGAGATTGAACGCGCGCCGCTGACGCTGTTCTTCGAATCGTTCGCGTTCAAGCTTGGCGTGCCGCTCGATGCGGACTTCGTGTTCGACGTGCGCGCGCTGCCGAATCCTTACTACGACCTGGCGCTGCGCCCGATGACGGGCAAGGACGCGCCGGTGATCGCCTTCCTCGACGCGCAGCCGAGCGCCGCCGAACTGCTGAACGATATCCGCGTGTTCATCGAGAAGTGGCTGCCGTCGTTCAAGACCGATAACCGCAGCTACCTGACGGTGGCGCTTGGATGCACGGGCGGGCAGCACCGTTCGGTGTACATGGCCGAACGGCTTGCCGCGTATTTCAGCCCGACCGAGCGCGTGGTGCTGAGGCACCGCGAGCAGTCGTAAGGTTCGGCTTAGAACGTGATGTGGACCGACGGCGCGCTGCGCTTCGCTGCGCCGTGGAAGACGGCTTCGATGTTGTTCCCGTCCGGGTCCAGCACGAAGGCCGCGTAGTAGCCGGGATGGTAGGGACGCTCGCCGGGAGCGCCGTTGTCCTTGCCGCCGTTCTCCAGCGCCGCCTTGTAGAACGCCTCGACCATCGCCCGGTCCTGCGCCTGGAACGCCAGGTGGTGGCGGCCGGTCAGCTTGCCCTGCGCGGCCTCGCTGTCGGCAGTCGAGACGAACAGCTCGTCCGCCCAGAAATAGTTTTCCCCCTCGCCGGCCATCGGCACCCTGAGCACATTGAAGACCGCGGCGTAAAACCTGCGTGATGCGGGAAGATCGCGCACAACCAGCTGGATGTGATCGATGAGCCGCCCGCGATGAAGTTCCTGAGTTTCCATGCCGACCTCCTTGTTAGCAACGACGTAAACCGTAGGGCGGATAAGCCGAAGGCGCATCCGCCCTACGAAATCCTACAGGTGCCGCAGCGGATGGGCTTTTGCCGGCCACACCGGCGCGAAGAACTTCTCCACCATTTCCTGCGTCACTTCGTCCATGGTCGCCGGATTCCACTTCGGCGCATTGTCCTTGTCGATCACCAGCGCGCGCACGCCCTCCAGCACTTCGCCATGCTCGAAGTTATGGCGCACCAGCGTGCGCTCCATGCGCAGGCAGTCCGCCACATCGAGCTTCGCGCCGCGCACCAGCAGCTCGTGCGTCACGCACATCATCAGCGGCGAACGCTGGCGCATCGCGCCCAGCGCCTTCTGGAAGAACGCGCCGTCATCCGTCGCCAGCGACGCCATGATCGCGGCCACCGAACCGGCGCCGAAATGCCTGTCGATCCCCGCGCGATTCGCTTCCAGGATACTCGCGCCCGCCTGCCCCTTGAACGGTGCAGCGAACGCCTCGATCGCCGCACGCAGCGCGCTGCCCGGCGTCGTTTCAACCAGCTGCTTCAGCGCCGCCATCTGCGCCTGCGGCACAAACAAATCAGCCAGCCCGACATACAGCGCATCGGCCGCGCCGATCGTCAGCCCGGTCAAGCCGAGGTAATTCCCCAGCTGCCCCGGCACATGCGACAAAAAGTGCGAGCCGCCGACATCGGGGAACAGGCCGATGTTCACCTCCGGCATAGCCACCTTGGTGCCTTCGGTGACGATGCGGATGCCGCTATCGGGCCCGCCCTGCGCGATACCCATGCCGCCGCCCATCACGACGCCTTCCATCAATGAAACGTATGGCTTCGGGTAGTAATGGATCAGGTGATTGAGCGCGTATTCCTCGGTGAAAAAGTCCTCGAGCAGCGCGCTGCCGCCCATCGGCGTGGCGTGGCCGACCTCGTGGAAGAAACGGATATCGCCGCCGGCGCAGAGGGCCTTCTCACTGCTGCTGCGGATGACCACCGCGTCGACTGCGCTGTCGGTGCGCCATGCTTCCAGCACGTCGGCCAGGTCGCGCACCATGCCAAGCGACAGGGAGTTAAGCGCCTTGGGGCGGTCGAGGGTGATGACGCCGGTGCGGCTGACGATGCGGGTTTGGACGAATTCGCTCATGACGGACAGGTAAAGGATGGACAGACCGATATTCTATCGACAAACCGCACCTGCCAGAGCATGACTTGATGCGGGCGGCGGCCGCTACCCAGGCCACCGCCCTTTACAGCCTTAAGGATGGATCTGTCCCCGAATCTGCCCGTCGGGATAGACAACGGTGTGTATGTTGAAATACAGGTTGCCTGCACGCAGCGCGACCAGCTGCGCATCGGTCAGCTGGGCAGTGGCGCTCCAGACGCCGCTGCCGGTGGCCGATTCCGCGAGGTGGATCTGGATGGGCCCGTTGACACCAGCGGCTCCCTGGTGGATGTGCCCCGCCACGCCCGGCACGCCGGTGGTGGTGACCGTGGCCGTCATCATGCGGGTGGCGGGGTCGACCGCGAGCGTGCCCGTACCGGTACCCGCGGTGGGGTTAGGCGGCACTTCGGTGGCGGCGTTCAAGGTAGCGACGTACTGCTCGGTGTACGCCGGAGGCGGCGTGGTTGGCGGCGGCGTGGTTGGCGGCGGCGTGGTCGGTGGCGGCGTGGTCGGCGGCGGAGTCGTCGCTGGCGGTGGGTTCATGGCAAAGTCGTTGTAGTCGTCGTCGCTGCCGCCGCCGCACGCTGCGAGCAGCGCGACAACCAGCGCCGGCAGGATACGGATGAATGTGATGCTCTGAAGTTTCATGACTGGCCTCTCGATCTGATTAAAGGACGTACCGGGTGAACACTGCTTGTCACATGCGGTTAATACCGCTCCGGAGGCAGCTGGTTCACGGCCAGGCGCGAAAAATCAGAATGAATACGAGGTGCTGGCGGCAAGCGAGCGCGCTGCGCGATCCGCTGCGCGATCCGTGCCGGAACCAATGCCGGCGCTCCGCAGCACGGCCAGCTGGACATTGAACGGGCCTGAATCGAAGCTGATCGCCAGGCGCATGTCGACCCGGTCGCGCGCGCTGGCCGCATGTCCCTTCAAGCCATGGAGGATGCCGGCCTGGGCCACCAGCTTGATCCGTTCGCCGAGGGGATGAAAGCCAGTCAGTTCAAGATACGCGGCGCGGCCGCCATAGCCGTAATAGGCGGGCGCAAGATACAGCCTGCCGCTCAGCCGGTCGGAGGCCAGTCCAAGGAAGAGCTCGCGGTAATTGTAGGCGGACACATGCGAGAACCAGGTGCTGCTGGCGCCCGCTTCCCAGCTCAGGCCGGACCGAAGGCGGCGCGCGTAGCCGCCGTACGCCACCGTCTTGGTGACGCCGGAACGCCCGGCCAGTGTCAGGCGCGGCGCGGCAGAGGCGCCGGCGAACCAGCCTTGCGCGCCATCGTAAGACAGGCTGAACTGCGGAGCGGCGCGACCATTGCTGAGCGAAACGCCGCGTGCGCTGTATTCCGACGCCAACGATACGCTGCCGCTCAACTGCCCACGCGCGCCGCTGGCGGCCAGCAGGCAGGCGGCCGCGGCCACGATGCGCAGGGCGCGGCTTAGGGACTGCTTGCTTTCACTGCTGCAATTGAGGGACATGAACAGGCGCATGCTCCGGTAGCGTGCGCGATCGTCGCGCACGCGTCGATGTTACCAGCTTGCGCAACCGGGAACGCTTGCACTGCAGCGTTGTTCGCCGCCGTCCGTATCGTGTCGCGCAACTGGGCCGCGTTGGCCGAGGGATCGAGTTGCACCAGCAGCGCGGCCAGTCCCGCCACGTGCGCTGCCGCGTACGACGGACCCGACACGAAGCCCCAGCGCGCTCCCGGCATGGTGGTGGGGATGCCGGCGCCGGGGGCCAGCAAGGCGCCGGCGGGCGCATGCGCGCGGTCCGCGCCGGCCACCGCGATCACTCCCGGATACGATGCCGGAAACCCGCCGTCGGCGCGCTGCGGGTCGGCCGCGCCCACCACCACCATGCCGCGCGCGGCGGCGGTGTCGAGCAGGGTTTGCAGCAAGCGGTCGGCAGGCCCGCTCAGGCTGAGGTTGATGACCTTGGCCCCATTGGTGATCGCGAAGTTCAAGGCTTTGCCGAGCGTGAAGCTGTTGCAGCGGGTAAGGCCTGCGACGTCGGTCCAGCACGCGCGCAGGGCCAGCACGCGTGCATCGGGCGCGATCCCGGCAATGCCCAGGCCGTTCCCGGCGCGCGCCGCGATGATGCCGGCGACCGCGGTGCCATGTAACTCCGCCGCGGCCGGGCTGCCCACGAAATCCTGCTGCTGGCGGACCTGGCCGGCCAGGTCGGGATGACCGGCGTCGATGCCGCTGTCGATCACGGCGACGCGCACCCCGCGCCCGGTGCTGGACTTGTGCAGCTGCGCCAGTTTCCAGTACTTTGCCGCCGGCTGCACGGGATACAGCGGATCGTCGCCAGCCAGGCCCTGGTAGGTGTTCATCGGCTGCGCCCACGCCACGCGCGGGTCGCGCGCCAGCGCTTCCAGCACAGGCTCGAGCGGCGCATCGCCGGCCTGCTCCATGACGTAGCAGTCGATGCCGATGACCGGCATCGGCCAGTCGTCGACCAGCTTCAATCCGTGTTTGCGCGCCAGTTCCTGCCCGGCGCGGCGGCGGGCCGCGCGGCCGCCATCGTCGGGATAGCGGCCGGCGTAGGCGGCGTCGGGATGGAAGTGCTGTGGCGGAAGGCGCAGCATGACCAGCAGCTGGCGCGACGCCGCCGCTGCGGCAGCCTTTTCCACGGTCGCCGGGGAAACCTGTGCGGCAGCCCCTGCGGGCAGCGCCGCGCACAGGGCCAGCATGGCGGCTGCGAGCATGGATCTCATCGCTGGCCCCCGGCCGCCAGCGGCTGCGCCAGCGTGACTGACGGTTCGGCCCTGATGCGCCTCAGCGCGCCGCCGGCCTGGCCTGCGGGAACGGCGAGCACCCAGGCCCCGGTCTCGCCCGGACCGTCCACCACCCTGGCGCCGCTGGCCTGGAGGATGCGGCGCATTTCATGTTCCGGCGTGTCCGGCCGGAATACGAGCACCAGGTCGCCTTGCTCCGGCCGCGCGCTGCCGAGCGCACGGTAGTCGCCGATGTCCGCGCCGGGCCGCGCAAGCAGCGCAGCCAGCACGCCGATCACGGCAAACTGGGCGGCCGCGGTCCAGCGCAGCCAGGCGCTGTTGGCGGCGACCGCGCGGTGCCATCGCTCAGGCACGGACATATGCCGCGGCTGCGGGCCAAGCCGCGGCACCAGCCTGGCGAAGGCGCGATCCGCGTCCGGCGCCTCGTCGGGAGACGGCGCCGAGGCGCGCAGCCTGGCCTGCCACGCGACATCGGCCTGGCATTCGGCGCACGCCGCAACATGCGCCTCGACCCCGGCGAACTCGGCGTCATCCAGTACGCTGGAAGGAAACCACGGCAGCAACTGCTGGGCCCTTTCGTGCGACACCGGATCAGGTTTGGCGTCGTGGGCATTCATACCTTTTCCTCCAAATATCCGGCCAACAACTCCTTGAGGCGCTGGCGCGCATGGAACATGCGGGTCTTGACGGTGTTGACCGGACAATCCAGCACGGCGGCGATGTCGGCATACCCCATGTCGTGGTGGTAGGCCAGCCGGACCACCGTGGCCTGCGCCACCGGCAAATGCTCCAGTGCCGCGCCGACCGCGTGCCGCAGGCGATGCCGGCCGAGCTCGTGTTCCGGCCCGTCTTCGGTGCAAGCTTCGAGCAGGCCGGGGTCGGCCTCGACGGGTTCGTCCAGCGCCCTGACCGCCTTGCACGCGGTGCGGTACGCAATCGCGAAAACCCAGGTCGACGGCTTGCAGGTCCTGTCGAAGCTGTAGGCCTTGTTCCAGACCACCAGCATGGTGTCGTTGACGATCTCCTCGATCAGTTGCGCATTGCGCGTCATGCCTTGGAGGAAGCGGGTCAGGCGCGGAAAATAGCTGTGGTAAAGCAATTCGAAGGCGTGCTTGTCCCCCTCAGCGACTGCGCTGATCAACTGGGCATCGCTGGCATCGACGGTGCCGCCGTGCATTCCGGATTCCTCCCTTGTCTGGCGTTAATACCGCCAGCGCGCTGGATGGTTCAATTGCGCGTCAAAGTATGCCACCAGCGAGCGGCACACAGGCGCACACGCAAAAAAGGCGCCCGCGGACGCCTTTCATCATGAATCGAAGCTATGCTCAGGCCGCGGCCGGCTGTTCCGATTCGGGTATGCGCTTGATCGCCTCGCGATTATGGTCCTGGAGTTTGTTCTTGTATTTCATGACCTGGCGGTCAAGTTTGTCGATCAATGAATCAATCGCTGCGTACAGGTCGGCCGCCACGCTTTCGACGAATACCGTCTTACCCGACATGTGCAGGTTAATCTCCGCCTTCTGGCGTTTTTCTTTTTCGGTGAGATTATCGACGGTGAGGATGACAGAGATATCGATCACTTGATCGAAGTGGCGCTTGATGCGCTCGAGCTTCGTGTGGACGTAGTCGCGGATGGCGGGGGTGACTTCGAGATGATGACCACTGATGGTGAGATTCATACACACTCCTTTGATGACGTTGCTAACACTTCCGGTTCTTGCGCGAATGCATCGCGTAGAGGAATCGATAGCTTCAAAGACTGGCGGGGGTATGGGGGATGAAGTGAGTGCAAGCGAAGGGGCACGGAATCTGCCATCGCGAAACCCTTTCCCAGCATGTCCGCAAATCTTACAGTCGGAAAATGGATTTCTAGGGGTTTGGCTCCTTCTAAATACTAAAAAAGAATGAGTTGGCACGTGAGAAACATGCCCTCATGTAAACCTAGTGTACCAGCTATTCCAATCTAAACAAGGGGTGCACGGCAATTGGAGACGGGGGCGCCATCAGCGCCACCTGCAAGCTACTCCGGGACGACCGCGGTGACCTCGATCTCGACCCGCGCGCGGTCTTCCACCAGCCCTGCGACCTGCACCGCGCTCATGGTCGGGAAGTGGCGTCCGATCGTTTCGCGGTAGGCCACGCCGATCTCCGGGTACGCATTGACGTACTCGTTTTTGTCGACCACGTACCAGGTCATGCGCACGATGTGCTCCGGCTTCGCGCCGCCCTCGGCCAGTACGGCGACGACATTCTCGAGCGCCTGGCGCACCTGGCCCGCAAAATCATCGGTATGGAACTGGCACGCGGCATCCCAGCCGATCATGCCGCTGACAAAAACCATGCGGCCGCTGGCCGAGATACCGTTGGCGTAGCCGCGCGGACGCTGCCAGCCTGGTGGTTGAAGGAAATCCATGGCGTCTCTCACTGTGTTTGATTGGGCTGTTCCGCCAGCAGCTCGCGCGCGATGATCAGCTGCTGCACTTCGGTGGCGCCTTCGTAGATGCGCAGCGAGCGGATCTCGCGGTACAGCCGTTCGACCGGCTGCTCGCTGACGACGCCAAGGCCGCCGAACATCTGCACGGCGGCGTCGATGACCTGCTGCGCGGTCTCGGTCGCGCTCATCTTGGCCATCGCCGCTTCCTTGGTCACGCGCTTGCCCTGGTCGCGCTGCCATGCGGCGCGGTAGGTCAGCAACGCGGCCGCGTCGATGCCGGTCGCCATCTGCGCCAGCTTCGCCTGCGTCAGCTGGAAGTCGGCCAGCGTCTTGCCGAACATCTTGCGCGAGGTGGCGCGCGCCAATGCCTCATCGAGCGCGCGCCGTGCAAAGCCAAGTGCGGCAGCGGCTACCGAGGTGCGGAAGATGTCGAGCGTGGCCATCGCGACCATGAAGCCCTTGCCCGCCTCGCCCAGCCGCTTGCTGGCGGGGACGCGGCAAGCGGTAAAGCGCAGCCGCGCAAGCGGGTGCGGCGCGATCACGTCGATGCGCTCGGCGATCTCGAAGCCCGGCAGGCCGGCGTCGACGATGAAGGCCGAGATGCCGCGCGCGCCCGGCGCTTCGCCGGTGCGGGCGAACACGACGTACATGTCGGCGATGCCGCCGTTCGAGATCCAGGTCTTTTCGCCATTGAGCACGTAGTGGTCGCCGTCGAGGACAGCGGAACAGGCCATCGCCGCCACGTCGGAACCGGCATCCGGCTCGGACAGCGCGAACGCGGCGATCGCATCGCCGCGGCCCACGCGGGTCAGGTAGTCGCGCTTGTTTTCTTCGCTGCCGAACAAGGTGATCGCGCCGCTGCCGAGGCCCTGCATGGCAAACGCGAAGTCGGCCAGGCCGGAGTGGCGCGCCAGCGTTTCGCGGATCAGGCAAACGGCGCGGGTATCGATAGCTTCGCCGGTTGCGCCATAGGCTTCGCCGCCGATTGCGTGCCTGAGCCATCCGGCGTCGCCCAGCTGGCGCACCAATGCGCGGCATGCTTCGTCGACATCGTGCCCATGCTCTTGCGCGATGTTCTGCGCCGCCCACGCATCCAGCGACAGCGCCAGTTCGCGGTGGCGCGGCTCAAGGAAAGGCCAGCTGAGGTAATCGGTATCGGCCATGTTCAGTCGCCTTCGAATTGAGGTTTTTCCTTGGCCACGAAGGCGTGGTAGGCGCGGTGGAAGTCATTGGTCGCCATGCAGATGGCCTGCGCCTGCGCTTCGGCCTCGATGGCTTCGTCGACGCCCATGTTCCATTCCTGCTGCAGCATTTTCTTGGTCATGCCGTGCGCGAAGGTCGGGCCGGCGGCCAGCGATGCGGCGAATGCCTGCGCATCGGCCAGTACCGATCCTGGCTCGCACAGGCGGTTGTAGAAGCCCCAGCGCTCGGCTTCATCGCCGCCCAGGCTGCGGCCGGTGTACAGCAGCTCCGACGCGCGGCCCTGGCCGATCACGCGCGGCAGCAGCGCGCACGCTCCCATGTCGCAGCCGGCCAGTCCCACACGGGTGAACAGGAAGGCGGTCTTGCTGCGCGCAGTGCCGTAGCGGATGTCGGAGGACAGCGCGATGATGGCGCCGGCGCCCGCGCAGATGCCGTCGATCGCAGCGACAATCGGCTGCGGGCAGGCGCGCATGGCCTTCACCAGGTCGCCCGTCATGCGGGTGAATGCCAGCAGGCCGGGCATGTCGAGCTTTGTCAGCGGCCCGATAATTTCGTGCACATCGCCGCCCGAGCAGAAGTTTTCTCCCGCGCCGGTGACGACGATCGCCTTGACTTCGTCTGCATAGGCGAGCCAGCGGAACACGTCGCGCAGTTCGGCGTACGATTCGAACGTCAGCGGGTTCTTGCGCTCCGGGCGATTCAGCGTGATCGTAGCGACGCCCTGGTCGACGCTGAAAAGGAAATGCTGCGGCTTGTAATCGGCTAGCGCCAGTCCGCAGCCCTGCAGCTGGTGGGGTTCGCCCCTGAGATATCGCATTCGGTTCTCCTATTCGTTGTCGTTCAGGCGCTGCTTCATTTTCGAGAGCAGCGCGATCAGCGTGGACTTTTCCTGCCCGCCCAGGCCATCCAGTAATTCCGTGATCCACCCTTCATGCACCGATGCCATGCTGGTGAAGGCACGGCGGCCCGCAGGCGTCAGCATGACGCTGTAGGCGCGGCGGTCGTCCGGCACCGGAGCGCGCACCACCAGTCCCTCCTGCTCAAGCTGGTCGGTGATGCCGGTGACATTGCCGCCGGTGACCATCAGCCGCTTTGACAGCTCGCCCATGCGCAGGCCGTCGGGATGGCGGTCCAGCTGCGCCATCAGGTCGAAGCGCGGCAGCGTTATGCCGAACTCCGCGCGCAGGCGCGAGCGGATCTCGGTTTCGATCAGCGTCGTACACGACAGCATGCGCAGCCACAGCTTGAGCGACTGGTGATGGTCGTCGGTCAGGCGGGTTTCGACGTCTACTACAGGCGCTTCGCTCTTATCGCTCATGGTCTCATCTCCGTTACATGACTTCGCCGCCGTCGACCGCGATCGACTGGCCGTTCATCGCACCGGAGCCGGGCATGCAGAGCCACAGCACCGCGTTGGCCACCTCGACCGGCTGCACCAGCCGGCCTTGTGGATTCGACGACGCCAGGCCGCGCAGCGCATCGGCCTTGCTGCGGCCGGTCTTGGCCACGATGTTGGCGACCGCGCCCCGAACGATATCGGTGTCGGTGTAGCCCGGGCACACCGCATTCACGGTGACGCCCTTGGCCGCCACCTCCAGCGCCAGCGACCGGGTCAGTCCGATCACGCCGTGCTTTGCGGCGCAGTAGGCCGCCACATAGCCGTAGCCGGTCAGTCCGGCCGTGCTGGCGACATTGACGACCCGTCCCCAGCGCGCCGCCACCATATCCGGCAGCGCCTCGCTGGTGCAGTGATAGGTGCCGGTGAGGTTCACGGTCAGCATGCGGTTCCACATCTCCTCGCCGGTCTTGAGGAAAGGCGCGGATTCGGCCTGCCCTGCGTTATTGACGAGGATATCGACCGGTCCGAAACGCGCGCGCGCATCGGCAAACGCCTGCGCCGCCGAGGCGCGCTGGCCGACATCGATGGTGACGCAGGCGATCTCGCCAAGCGAGGACAGTTCAGCCACCGTGGCCTCGAGCGCATCGCGGCTGCGTCCCGCGATGGTGACACTGGCGCCGGCCAGCAGCAACTGGCGCGCGATGGCTGCGCCGATTCCGCGGCCGCCGCCAGTGACGAACGCATGTTTTCCGGCCAGCGCTTCCTGTGAGGTAGCGATCATGATCAGCCTTCCAGCAGCTTGGCCGCGACCTGCTGCGGCGCCAGGCCCGCGCTGGCCGCCGCAACCTGGCGTTCGCGCTCGAGGTTACGTTCCAGCTGCATTTTGCCGGCGTGGTACTGCTTTGGCCACGGCAGGCCGGCGTAGCCCAGTTTTGCGGTTTCGTGCAGCGTCCAGGCGGGATTGGCCAGGTGCGGCCGCGCGATCGCGCACAGGTCGGCGCGCCCGGATGCGATGATGCTGTTGGCGTGATCGGCCTCGAAGATCGCGCCCACCGCGATGGCCGGAATGCCGACTTCGTTGCGGATGCGGTCGGCGAACGGCGTCTGGAACATGCGGCCATAGACCGGCTTTTCCTTCTTGCTGACCTGGCCGGAAGAGACGTCGATCATGTCGGCGCCGGCTTCCTTGAACATGCGCGCCACCTGCACCGCGTCGTCCGGCGTAATGCCGCCTTCGACCCAGTCATGGGCGGACAGGCGCACGCTGATCGGCTTGTCCGCAGGCCAGGCGGCGCGGATGGCGGCGAACACTTCCAGCGGATAGCGGCAGCGGTTTTGCAGCGAACCGCCGTATTCGTCGGTGCGCTGGTTGGTCAGCGGGGAGATAAAGCTCGACAGAAAATAACCGTGCGCGCAGTGCAGTTCGAGCCAGTCGAAACCTGCTTTTTGCGCCTCGCCGGTGGCGCGCACAAAGTCGCTCCGGATGCGCTCCAGGTCCTCTCGGGACGCCTCGCGCGCGACTTGCGACACGCCTTCCAGGTACTGCTGGCTGGACGCCGAAACCAGCGGCCAGTTGCCTTCATCGAGCGGCAGGTCGCTGCCGTCCCATGCGCGCCGCGTCGATCCCTTGGCGCCGGCATGCCCGATCTGGATTGCGATCTTCGCATCGGTACTGTTGTGGAAGAAGTCGACGATGCGCTTCCATGCCGCCGTATGTTCGGGCGTGTACAGGCCCGGGCAGCCCGGCGTGATGCGCGCGTCGTCCGACACGCAGGTCATCTCGGCGAACACCATGCCTGCGCCGCCAAGCGCGCGGCTGCCAAGGTGCACCATGTGGAAGTCGCCGACCGTGCCGCCTTCCGCGGAATACTGCGCCATCGGCGACACCACGATGCGGTTTTTCAGCACCGTGCCGCGCAGGCGGAAAGGCGTGAGCATCGGCGGAATGCCGGCGGCATGGGCAGGCGCCGGCAAACCAGCCTGGTCGAACGCGCGCCCGGCGATCCATTCCTCGAAACGGCCGACGTAACCGGGGTCGCGCACGCGCAGGTTTTCATGCGACAGGCGCTGGCTGCGGGTCAGCATCGAGTATGCGAACTGCTCGGCCTCCATCGCCGTGTAGCGCTCGACGTTCTCGAACCACTCCATCGAATTGCGCGCGGCGCTTTGCAGCTTCAGCACTTCGACCGAGCGCAGCTTCTGGTAGCAGGCCATCACCTTGCCGATGCCGGCGCCGTCCTGCTGCGTGAAGCAGCGCGCCAGCTCGATCGCATCCTCCAGCGCCAGCTTGGTGCCGGAACCGATCGAGAAATGCGCCGTGTGCGCGGCGTCGCCCATCAGCACGACCGGCACGCGGCGGCCCTCGATGGTGTTCCACTGCACCCATTCTTCGCAGACGATGCGCGGGAACTTGATCCACATCGCCGAGCCGCGCAGGTGCGATGCATTGCTGAGCAGGGGATTTCCGTCGAGGTATTTGGCGAACAGCTTTTCGCAGAAGGCGATGCCCTCCTCCTGGCTCATTTCGTCCAGGCCGGACTTGCGCCACACTTCTTCCGGCGTCTCGATGATGAAGGTCGAGGTGTCGCCGTCGTACTGGTAGCAGTGGGCCTGGAACCAGCCATGCTCGGTCTGTTCGAAGGCGAAGGTGAAGGCGTCGAATTTTTTCCTGGTGCCGAGCCAGACGAAACGGCAGTGGCGGGTGTCGATGTCGGGACGGTAGGTCTCGACGTAGCGCGCACGCACGCGGCTATTGAGGCCGTCGCAGGCGACCACCAGGTCGGCGCCATACTCGGCGGCGATGGCCTGGTCGTCGGCCACATCGGTCTCGAATACCAGCCGCACGCCGAGTTCTTCGCAGCGGGCCTGCAGGATGTTCAGCAGTCGCTTGCGGCCGATGCCGCAGAATCCGTGTCCGCCGGAGGTGATCGTGCGGCCTTTGAAATGGACGTCGATGTCGTCCCAGTGGTTGAACGACTGCAGGACGGTGCGGGCGGTCTGCTCGTCGGCGGCCACCAGGTTGCCCAGCGTCTGGTCGGAGAACACGACGCCCCAGCCGAACGTGTCGTAAGGACGGTTGCGCTCAATGACGGTGACTTCGTGCGACGGGTCCTGCTTCTTCATCAGCAGGGCGAAATACAGGCCAGCCGGGCCGCCGCCTATGCACACTATCTTCATCAGATTTGCTCCGTCATCGTTCGGGTTACCAGCGAGTATATTACATGTTTAAATAGTTTAAGTCTAAACGAAAGCAAGGATGTCCATGCTGGTCAGGCGAAGCGCGACTGATATTCGCTTGGTAGCACGCCCAGTTGGCTTGCGAAGGCGCGACGCAGGTTGTACTCGCTTCCAAAGCCGCTCCGCCGTGCGGCGTGCTTTACCGTCATGCCGGGCTGCTCCAGCAGGCCGCACGCGACTTCCATGCGCAGCCGCGACAGCAGCTGGCCCGGTGTGAGGTCGACCTCGTCGCGCAGCTTGCGGTGCAGCGAGCGTAACGACAGCGCGCAGGCCGCCGCCATCTGCACGACATCGACATGCTGATGCAGGCGCGGACGCAGCCATGATGTCAGTTGGGCGCTGACGCCGCCGGCCGCGGATTGCGCCATCAGTTCTGAACTGAACTGGCGCTGTCCGCCCGAGCGTTTCAGGAAGAGGACCATTCGTTTGGCGACGGCCAGCGCCCTTTCGCGGCCAAGGTCATCTTCCACGAGACTCAACGCCAGATCCATGCCTGCGCTGATGCCAGCCGAGGTATGGAACTTTCCGTCCTGGATGTGGAGGGCATCCGCATGAACCTGGAGCTGCGGAAACTCGGAACGCAGTGCCGCCACATCAGCCCAATGGGTGACGGCGCGCCGCCCTTCAAGCAGGCCGGCGCGCGCCAGCACGAAGCAGCCAGTGCACACCGAGCAACAGCGCGCCGCTGCCGTTCCACTCTTGGCGACCCAGCGCAGTACGGCGCGGTCGTTCGGCTTCGCCACCGACGGAAGGTCATCCACACGTCCGCCTGAAACGATGAGCGTTGCGCCGGCCAGGCTTCGGCGCGGCAGCGGTCCGGCCAACAGGCTTATGCCTGCCGACGACGCGACCGCGCTGCCGCCCGCCGCGATCAGGTGAATGCGGTAAGGCGCCGTCAGGCCGCTGTCGCGCGCTTCGTCGTTCGCGGTGGAAAAGACCTGAATGGGTCCGGTAGCATCAAGCAGCAGGAAGTTTGGGAATACCCGTACCCAGACATCGATGGGAAGCGAGGTGTTTGCGCGCATATTGGCAGATATTCATCCATAGCTGTCATTTCTGTCAACTGCTTCGCCTATATGATGGCGCCTCAATTATTTGAGGCGGATCACACTATGCCAGCAAGGATTTCCCACCACGCCGTTTGCATCGCCAGCGCCTTTGCGCTTGCGGGCGGCGCCAGCGCTGCAAACGTGCCGCTACCCCACGGTTGCGATCCTGCAGGCGCAGGCGCGGTGGCGGCACCCGCAAGCTACCCTGCCGCCCTGGCATTTCCGCCGGTCCAGTTACAGATGCGTACGCCGCTTGAGCCAACGGTGCTCCCGAGCGCGGGCCGGAATTACCTTGTCTATGAGGTGCATTTCCAAAATTTCGCGACCGACGCCATGACGCTGCGCGGCATCCAGGTCTTCGACGCCGATAAAACCAACGGCGAGCCCCTTGCGGAAATTAAGGAAGCGCAGCTGGATGCGCGCCTGCGCAGGATCACGATCGGCGACCACGCGGGCGATAAGCGCAAGCTGGGAATTGGCCAGGGCGCCGTCGCGTTCCTGTGCCTGGCATTCGACAGCAAGGTGCCGGTGCCGGCAAGGTTGCGCCACCGCGCGCTGCTCGATGGGGCCGCCGCGGATGGTCCTGCGATCGGCACGCTTGCAACGCCACTTCGTGTGCTGGGGCGGCCGCTGGCAGGTACCAACTGGAGCCCGGACAATAATCCGAGCCTGCATTCGCATCACCGGATGGGACTGTGGGTCGTCGAAGGTATCGCGCAGGTTTCGCGCCGCTATGCATTCGATTGGAAGAAGTACGACAAACAGGGCAAGTCCTGGTCCGGCGACCAGCGCGATGTGCGTTCGTATTACGCGTACGGCGAGAAGACTGTGGCGGTCGCGGACGGTACCGTTGTCGTCGCACAGGATGGATACCCGGACAATATTCCACGTACTCCAGCAGGATTCGAGCCGGCGGTACCGGTTACGATGGAATCGGTCGCGGGCAATCGCGTCGTCATCGACATCGGAGGCGGGCATTTTGCCTATTACGCCCACCTGCAGCCCGGCAGCGTCCGCGTGAAGGCCGGTGACCGCGTCAAGCGCGGTCAGTGGCTCGCGCAAGTTGGTAATTCAGGCGATGCGCGCCAGCCGCACTTGCACTTCCAGCTGACGAACAATCCTGACGTCATGGCCAGCGAGGGCCTGCCGCACCTGTTCGATCAGTACCGAATGAAAGCCAAAGACGGGGCATCGGAGTCCCGTACGCGCGAGTATCCGATGGGAGACGTTGTAGTCGATTTCGATTAAAGCGACTTGCGCAGGGCGACCGGCGGGATCTTCAGGGCTTCGCGGTACTTCGCCACCGTGCGGCGGGCGATCACCATGCCCTGCTCGCCCAGCATGTCGGCGATCTTGCTGTCCGACAGAGGGCACTTCGGGTCTTCCGCGCTGGCCAGCTGGACGATCAGCGCGCGGATCGCGGTGGACGAAGCCTCGCCGCCCGCATCGGTCGCGACGTGGCTGCCGAAGAAGTACTTCAGTTCGAACATCCCGTGCGGGGTCATCATGTATTTTTGCGTGGTCACGCGCGAAATCGTGCTTTCGTGGAGCCCCAGCGTATCGGCGATCTCGCGCAGCACCAGCGGACGCATCGCAACCGCGCCGTGCGAGAAGAAATTACGCTGGCGTTCAACAATGGCCTGAGACACGCGCAAAATCGTATCGAAACGCTGGCGCATGTTCTTGATCAGCCATTTGGCTTCCTGCAGCTGCGTGTTGAGCTGCCCTTCGACCTTGCCCTGCCGGAGCAGGTTCGCGTACATGCTGTTCACCCGCAGGCGCGGCATGACGTCGTTGTTCAAAGTGACCACCCAGCCTGTGCGCGCGCGCCGCACGATCACGTCCGGCACCACGAAATCGGACACGCCGCCGCCATACGCGACGCCCGGATGCGGGTTGCACTGGCGGATGACGGCCTGCGCTTCACGCAGGTCTTCGTCGTCGCAGTCGAGGGCTTTTTTCAGCTTGTTGAATTCGCGCTGGGCGAACCAGGTCAGGTGCTTCTCGACGATGGCCAGCGCCATGCGCCGCGTCACCATCGGCACACCCTGCATGCGGCGAATCTGCAGCGCCAGGCACTCGGATGCGTTGCGCGCGCCGACGCCGATCGGGTCGAGGCTTTGCACCAGCGACAGCGCCGTCACCAGTTCATCGATCTCGATGTCGAGTTCCGGCGGCATGCGCGAGTGGATTTCTTCCAGCGCTTCTTCGAGGTAGCCGTTGTCGTCGAGCGCGTCGATGATCAGTTCGACCAGCGCGCAGTCGCGCGGCGTCAGGCAGGTCACGCGGACCTGCTCCATCAGGTGCTCGCGCAGCGTGGTCGCGCTGGCCTCCAGCTGGGGACGCGAATCCTCGTCGTCGGGCGCCTTGCCGCTGCCAACGTCGCCCCAGTCGCCGTCGCCCTCGCCTTCACCGGCGACGCTGGCGACTTCAGGGCTGTCGAAGGTTTCGCCTTCAGCCGCCGGAGCGGCCTCCTGCGCGCCGGGCTCGGTCGGCGTTTCGGCAGGGCTGGCGGTGTTGATGGCTCCGTCGGCAAGCAGGCGCACCGACTGGTCGAGCGGATCGTCGAGGCGTTCGAGCAGGGGATTGTCCGACAGCGCCTGCTCTATCTCCTGGTGCAATTCGAGCGTCGACAGCTGCAGCAGCCGGATCGACTGCTGCAGCTGGGGCGTAAGCGCAAGGTGCTGCGACGTCCGTAATTGCAGGGTTTGTTTCATGACTTACATCCGGAAGTGTTCGCCAAGGTAGACGCGCCGCACCGACTCGTCAGCAATGATGTCGTCCGGCCGGCCAGAGGCAAGCACGGCGCCCTGGTTGATGATGTAGGCGCGGTCGCAGATGCCCAGCGTTTCACGGACATTATGGTCGGTGATCAGCACGCCGATCTTGCGCTCCTTCAGGAAGCGTACGATGCGCTGGATTTCGATCACGGCGATCGGGTCGACCCCGGCAAACGGTTCGTCGAGCAGCACGAAGCGCGGATTGGTCGCCAGCGCGCGCGCGATCTCGACGCGGCGGCGCTCGCCGCCCGACAGCGACATCGCCTGATTCTCGCGCAGCTTTTCGATCTGCAGGTCGGCCAGCAATGCGTCGAGGCGTTTCTCGATCTCGTCCTTCGACAGCGGCTTGCCGTCGACCTTCTGCAGTTCGAGCACGGCGCGGATATTGTCTTCCACGGTCAGCTTGCGGAACACCGACGCTTCCTGCGGCAGGTAGGACAGGCCGAGCGTGGCGCGCCGGTGGATCGGCAGGCTGGAGATATCGACGCCGCTGATGTCGATCGAGCCGGCGTCCGACGGCACCAGGCCGACGATCATGTAGAACGAGGTGGTCTTGCCGGCGCCGTTAGGCCCGAGCAGACCCACCACTTCACCGCACTCGACCTGCAGCGACACGTCGCGCACCACAAGGCGCTTGCCGTAGCTCTTTTGCAGGCCGCGTACGATCAGGGTGCTGCCGCACTTTTGCTCTTCCATTGTCTTATTTTCCTGGCGTGGCCGGCGTTGGCGGCTTGTTCGATGGCTGGATCACCATCCGGACGCGGCCCGCGCCTGGCGTGCTACCGCCGGCTGCAGTGTTCTCGACAGTGAAGTATTCCTTGCGGCTGTCGTACGAAATGAACGGGCCTTCGACTTCGTCGGTCACGCGACTACCTTCGAGGCGCGCCAGCTTGGCCTTCGAGAACAGCTTGACCGCTTCCGTCTTGTTGTCGTATTCGATGCGTTCGGCCTGGCCTTCGACCCACAGGTCGCCACCGTCACGCTTCTGGCGAAAGGTCGCGACGGCGCCCGGCGCCGCAGTGAAGACGACGAACTGGTAACCTTCCGGGTCTTCGCGCAAGACTGCCAGGCCGGCCTTCATTACCAAGGTGCCGCGGGTGAGGATCACATTGCCTTTCAGCGTGCGAATCTGCTTGACATCGTCAAACGACGCCTCATCGGCGAAAATCTCGGTCGGCTTGTTCGAATCGGCCTTCTCGGCGAGCGCGGTACCTGCGACGATGCCGCACAGCGCGATAAACAGCAGGATTTTCTTCATGTCGGTTGCTCGCTTATTGTATTTTTTTAGTTATTGGCGCGGCGGATAAACAATCCGCACGCGGCTGGTCACATTCACCTGGCGGGTCGTATTGTCGACGAACAGGCCGGTGCCGGTCATGGTCGTGCCGCCCGACACCACCTCGACCGGCTGGTCGGTCTTCATCTGGTCATCGTCCACGAAAACAGTCAGCGCCTGCGTGCGCATGCGCATCGGCTTGGCGGTGGCGGTCGCCTTGCGGTCGATGTCGACGTCGCCCATCAGGTGCACCTGCGTATTGCCATGGTCGACGCGCGCGCGCTTGGCGCGGATCGTCGTCGGCGGCACGCCTTCGCCGATGCTCTGGACCAGCGGCTTGTCGATTTCCGCGGTGTCGTCGACCGGCCGGTGCGTCAGCTTGTCGCCCGAGACGATGTAGCGCGGCTGCCCGGCCGGCGACATGCGCACGACGCTGAAGCGCTCGACGATGTAGTCAGGCTCGTTCTTGAGCGCGTCGGAGCTGAGTCCCGGGTCGCTTTCCATCAATTGCGCCAGCCAGAAGCTGCCGAAGGCGACGAAGGCCGCGGCCATCATGATGGCCGTGAGCTTCCAGCGGTGGGCGGTTCGCTTGTGATGTTGGCGCAGCACGGTAATTTACGCGAAATACGGCGCAAGCGCCTGTTCGTAGGTGCCCTGCGCGCGCATGACCATGTCGCATACCTCGCGCACCGCCCCGCGCCCGCCGTTGGCGCGCGTGACGTAGTGGGCGCGGTGCTGCACTTCGGCGTGCCCGCCCGGGACCGCGACGGCAAAGCCGACCTGCAGCAGCAGCGGCAGGTCGATCACGTCGTCGCCGATGTAGCCGCACTGGCCGGCCGTGACGCCGGTTTCTTCCAGCAGCGATTTGAAGGCGATGCGCTTGTCGTGGATGCCCTGGTAGACGTGGGTGATGCCCAGGTCGGCCGCGCGCCTGACCACGATCGGCGACTTGCGCGCGCTGATGATCGCGGTCTTCACGCCGGTCTTGTTCAGCAGCTGGATGCCGAGGCCGTCGAGCACGAAGAAGGTCTTGGTGACTTCGCCGTCGGCGCCGTAGGTCAGGCTGCCGTCGGTCAGCACGCCGTCGACGTCGAAAATCATCACCTTGACGGCCGCGGCACGGCGCATGTGTTCGAGCTCGCGCATCAGATCACCTTGGCGCGGGTGAGGTCGTGGATATGCAGCGCGCCGACCAGCTTGCCGTCGGCGTCCACCACCAGCATCTGGTTGATGCGGAATTCTTCCATGATCGCGACCGCGTCCACGGCCAGCTGCTCCGGATGCACGGTGTGCGGGCTGGCGTGCATGACGTCGCGGATCGTGACCTTGGTGAAGTCCTGCACCTTGTCGAGCATGCGGCGCAGGTCGCCGTCGGTGAACACGCCGGCCGGGCGGCCGGCGGCGTCGACGATGGCGGTCATGCCCATGCCCTTCTGGGTGATTTCGAACAGCGCGGCCGACAGCGGCACGTCGGCCGTCACCATCGGAATCGCGTCGCCGCTGCGCATGACGTCGCGCACGTGGGTCAGCAGGCGGCGGCCGAGCGCACCGCCCGGATGGGAGCGCGCAAAGTCTTCTTCGCGGAAGCCGCGCGCGTCGAGCAGCGCGACGGCCAGCGCGTCGCCCAGCGCCAAGGTCACCGTGGTGCTGGCGGTCGGCGCCAGGTTCAGCGGGCAGGCCTCTTTCTCCACAGCAATATTCAGGTGCACATCGGCCAGTTGCGCCAGGCTCGACTGTGGGTTACCTGTCATCGCGATCAGCGGCGCGCCCATGCGCTTGACGATCGGCAAGATCGACAGCAGCTCGGCCGCTTCGCCGGAGTAAGAAATTGCAATAAATGCATCTTCCGACGTCACCATGCCGAGGTCGCCGTGGGCCGCTTCGGCGGGGTGCACGAACATCGCCGGGGTGCCGGTCGAGGCCAAGGTCGCCGCGATCTTGCGGGCGATGTGGCCGGATTTTCCGATGCCCGACACCACCACGCGGCCGCTGCAGCCGAGCAGCATGCCGACCGCGCGGCCGACGCTGTCGTCATCAAGCAGGCGGGCATGGACGGCGCGCAGCGCGTCGGCCTCGATGTCGATCGTCTCGCGCGCCAGGTCCATCGCGCGCCGGAGGGCGGTGTTGTCAAAAGCTTTCAGCATTGTTTTTTCATGGGTTACACTCATGCTGGAAGTATAAACGAATTGCGAAAGCAAAAAACTTGCCAGACGCAACAAACAACGATTTCGCCATGAAGGGCCGCAGGCAAGCATGTATTCAGGACTGGAACTGACCCTTCTATTACTTGGCAGCGCCGTCCTCGGCGTGGTCGCGTTCCGCATGCTGCACCTGCCCCCGATGCTGGGCTACCTGGCGGTCGGCATCCTGATCGGGCCGCATGCCCTCGGCCTGGCCGAAAACGACCATACCACCCATACGCTGGCCGAATTCGGCGTGGTGTTCCTGATGTTCTCGATCGGCCTCGAATTCTCGCTGGCGCAGCTGAAAGCGATGCGGCGGGTGGTGTTCGGCCTCGGCATGGCGCAGGTCGTATTGACGATCGTCGGCGCCATGCTGTTCGGCTGGCTGGCCTCGACCCAGCTTCCCGGCAATTTCGGGATCAGCTGGCAGGCCTCGTTCGCGCTCGGCGGCGCGCTGGCCATGTCGTCGACCGCCATCGTGGTCAAGATGCTGACCGAACGGCTCGAACTCGAAAGCCCGCATGGCCGCAAGATCATCGGCATCCTGCTGTTCCAGGACCTGGCCGTGGTGCCCTTGCTGATCCTGATCCCGTCGCTGGGCAAGCCGCCCGAGGTGCTGATGGAGACGCTGGCCTGGGCCGCCGTCAAGGCGGTGATCGTGCTGGTGCTGCTGCTGTTCATCGGCCAGAAGCTGATGCGGCGCTGGTTCTCGATCGTCGTCAGGCGCCGCTCGCAGGAGCTGTTCATGCTCAACCTGCTGCTGATCACGCTGGGCGCGGCATGGATCACCGAGCAGGCCGGGTTGTCAATGGCGCTGGGCGCGTTCGTCGCCGGCATGCTGATCTCCGAAACCCAGTACAAGCACCAGGTGGAAGAGGACATCAAGCCGTTCCGCGACGTGCTGCTTGGCCTGTTCTTCATCACCGTCGGCATGCTGCTCAATGTACAGCTGGTGTTCGACAACCTGGGGCTAGTGCTGGTGCTGACCGTCATCCCGGTGATGCTCAAGTTTGCCCTGATCGCGCTGCTGGCCAAGTGGTTCGGCGCCTCCGACGGCGTCGCCATGCGTACCGGCCTGGGGCTGGCGCAGGCGGGCGAATTCGGCTTCGTTTTGCTGACGCTGGCCGCTGGCGCCAAGCTGCTCGACCCGTTCATGATCCAGCTGGTGCTGGCCTCGATGGTGCTGTCGATGCTGATCGCGCCCTTCCTGATCGAGAAGTCGGACCGGATCGTGATGAAGGTGGCGTCCAACGAATGGATGATGCAGTCGCTGCAGCTGACCCAGATCGCGACCCGCACGATGGCCGCGCAAAAGCACGTGATCATCGCCGGCTTCGGCCGCAGCGGCCAGAGCCTGGCCACTTTGCTGACCGATGAAAAAGTGCCCTACCAGGCGCTCGACCTCGACCCGGAGCGGGTGCGCGAAGCGCAGTCGGCCGGCGCCAACGTGTCGTATGGCGACGCCGCGCGGCGCGAAAGCCTGGTCGCCGCCGGTATCTACCGCGCCAGCGCGATGGTGATCGCTTACGCCAACACCGCGTCGGCGCTGAAGATCCTGCACCAGGTGCACGAACTGGCCCCGTCCCTGCCCGTCATCGTGCGCTGCCACGACGATTCGGAACTGGACGTATTGAAGAAAGCCGGCGCCACCGAGGTGGTGCCCGAGTCGCTCGAGGCGAGCCTGATGCTGGCGTCGCACGCGATGGTGATGATGGGCGTGCCGCTGCGGCGCGTGGTGCACCGGGTGCAGTCGGTGCGCGACGAACGCTACGCCTCGATGCGCGGCTATTTCCATGGCATGTCCGACGCCGCCGACGATCCCGAACACCTGTTCGTGCGCCTGCATTCGGTGCCGCTGGCCGAAGGGGCAGGCTCGATCGGCAAGCGCATCGGCGACCTGGAACTGGACGAGATTGGCGCCGAGGTGGCGGCGCTGCGGCGCGGCCGCGAACGCATTGAAGCCACGCGCGAGTCGCTGCTGGCCGAGGGCGATGTGGTAGTGGTGCGCGGCTCCGCGGAAGCGGTTACCCGCGCCGAAGGCCGCCTGCTGAACTAGTCGAACGACACCACGCGGTTGCGGCCTTCCGCCTTGGCCTGGTACAGGGCCGTGTCGGCATGCGCCACCAGCTGGTGCGCCACGCCTTCGATGGCGTGGTCGCGCTCGAAGTCTTCCAGGGTCGCGACGCCAATCGACACAGACAGCGGGAGCTGGCCGCCGGTCGACAGGTGGAACGGCTGGCTGGCAACGCTGTGGCGGATGCGCTGCGCCACCGCGACGGCGCTCTCCAGGTCGGCGTCGATCAGCAGCACGACAAACTCCTCGCCGCCGAAACGCCCCAGCGCGTCGGACATGCGCAGCTCGTTCTTGATGCGGGTCGCCACCTCGCGCAGCACCTCATCGCCGCCCTGGTGGCCGACCGTGTCGTTGACCTGCTTGAAGTGGTCGATATCGATGTACATGCACGAGATGCGATAGGCCTGGCGGCGCGCACGCGCGATCTCTTCGATCAGGCGGCGGTCGATGTAGCGGCGGTTGTAGACGCCGGTCAGCGAATCGGTCAGGCCGATGTACTTCAACATCTCATTGCTGATGACGTTCTCGAGGCAGATCGCGATGATCGACGCCATGTGCTCGACGAAGTCGGTGCCCAGCGCCGGCGTGAAGCGGGTCGGATCGAGGCTGCCGAGGTTCAGGCTGCCGATCAGGCGGCGGTTGCGCAGCAGCGGAACCAGCGCGATGCTTTGCAGGCCGGCCGGCGGGTTCGGGAACATCGCCGCGTGCAGCACCGGCGAATAAGGCCCGAGCAGCGGCTTGGGCGGGCCTGTCAGGGCCGCGCTGCGCGACGGGACGAAGCCAAGCGCCGCCTCGGTGGCGACGAAATGCAGCTGGGGGAATTCGCCGAAGTCCACGCCCAGCACGTTCATCACGGTCTGGATGTCGGCTTCTTCGTCGACCAGGCTGAGGGTGACGATATCGAGTTCGGAGATCACCGGCAGGCTGCGGAAGATCGCGGTGACCAGCTTGGGGAAGTTGTCGCAGCCGACGATCTCGAGGTCGAAGGCCTGGTGGCGGCGCATGATCTCGTGGTTGCGTTCGGCCTGCTCCATCAGGTACGCCATGCGCGCGCGCAGGGACTCGTTTTCCGTCATCAGCTCGTTCGTCGTTGGGCCCGAATCGTGCATGGCGCTCCTTCCCGCAATAGTTAAACTCGCGCCATCTTACCCGAACGGGCTCGGGCCGGTCAGAATGCCAGGCTGGCTGCGACCTGCTGGCCGACGAACAGGCGCTCGCCCTCGCCCTTTGTCACGATGCAGTTCATGCCGAAGCAGACGGCGTCGTCCAGCTGCGGCTTCTTGCGGAAGGACTGCAGGATGTCGAGCGGATCGGGGCCCGCCACGCCGGTGGCCTGGTCGACCGACGGGATCGGGCAGCGCGGGCACGGCTTGACGGGTTTCAGGGCGGCGTCGCCCGCGCTGAAGGTGTCGACGTAGTCTTCCTCGTACGGCTCGAGGCCGTCGATGACGACATTCGGGCGGAAGCGGTCCATCGGCAGCGCCTCGCGCCCTGCCGCCACCAGCTTGCCGTTCAGGTCAGCCAGCGACGCCGAACCGATCACCAGCACCGGGTAGCCGTCCGCGAACAAGGTCGGCGCCTGCACGCCGCCGGTCCATTTGGTGCTGGCGAAGCGTTTTGCGCTGGCATGGAAACGCACCAGCCGGCACGGCGCGCCGATCACCTGCGAGAACCAGGTCGCGGTGGTTTCGTCGCAATCGTAGGCCAGCACGGTGTCATCCCACAGCTTCACTTCGCGCAGCACTTCGTTTTCCGGCGCGGGCAGGTCGAGCGGGATTTCAAGGCGCAGCATGCCGGGCGCGCGCAGCTCGATCGTGTCGAGCCTGATGCGCGGTGCGACCAGCGCCAGCCGCGGATGCTCGCGCTGGGTCAGGAACTGGCCGTGCTCGTCCACCACCATCCATTCGCGGTCGTAGACATTGTCGACCGACAGCCCGGCAGTGGTCAGCGTGGCCTGGCGCACCGAGATGCCGGCGCAGGACTTGATTGGATAAAGGACGAGTTCAGAGATAACCGGCATTGCGCGTACTATAATTTTTATATGGGGCCGCCAGTATCGCACCAATCGGCCGCCGGATATGAACCAGCTTGAATATATCGCCATGCGGTGGACTCGATTCCGGCCATTTTTGCCGTCACCATGGACCCGTTTATCGTGTTCACTTCCAACGTGTTTGCCATCCTCGGCTTGCGCGCGCTGTACTTCCTGCTGGCAAATGTCGCCGACCGCTTCCACCTGCTGCGCTATGGCCTCGCGATGGTACTCATCTTCATCGGCAGCAAGATGCTGATCATGCCGTGGTTCCATGTGCCGGTGGCGGCGTCGCTGCTGGTCGTGGCGATGCTGATCGGCGCCAGCGTGGTGGCGAGCCTGCTTGTCACGCGCAAGTAATAAGCGCAAGCTTGGCACAGCATTCCTTCAATCGCCGCTGGAGGCCGCCATGGAGAAAATCTGGTTCAAGAGCTATCCGCCCGGAGTTCCGGAAGAAATTAATCCCGACCAGTTCGCGTCGTTGAACGAGCTGATGGCCTGGTGCTGCGCCCGATACCGCGAGCATCCGGCCTTCAGCAACCAGGGCGCGACCATCAACTGGGGCCGGCTTGATGTTCTGTCGCGCAACTTCGCCGCCTACCTGCAGCATGGCATTGGCTTGCACAAGGGCGACCGGGTCGCGATCATGCTGCCCAACCTGCTGCAATATCCCGTCGTGATGTTCGGCGCGCTCCGTGCGGGATGCACCGTAGTCAACGTCAACCCGCTCTACACGGCGCGCGAACTGCAGCACCAGCTCAGCGACTCGGGCGCCGTCGCCATCGTTGTGCTCGACAACTTCGCCCACACGTTTGAACAGGTCCAGGCCAACACGTCAGTGCGGCACGTGGTCACCACCCAGGTCGGCGACATGCTGCATTTTCCCAAGGCGCAAATCGTCAACCTCGTCGTCAAGCATGTCAGGCACATGGTGCCGGAGTGGCACATCAATGGGGCGGTGTCGCTGTCCGACGCCCTGAACCGCGGCGAGGCGCTGGCTTTCGACGAGGTGACGCTGGCCGGTTCCGATACGGCCTTCCTGCAGTACACCGGCGGAACTACCGGCGTACCGAAGGGCGCGGTGCTTACCCATCGGAACATCGTGGCGAATGTGGAGCAGACGACGGCGTGGGTTGGCGGCGCACTGGACGAAGGCCGGGAGGTCGCCATCATTCCCTTGCCGCTGTACCACATCTTCGCGCTGACATTGACACTGACCCTGTGCCGGCTTGGCGCGAACAATGTGCTGGTGACTAATCCGCGCGACATTCCGGCGTTTGTGAAGGAACTGAAGCACACCCGCTTCAGCGTGTTGATCGGCGTGAATACGCTGTTCAACGCCCTGCTCAATACGCCGGAGCTGCGCCAGGTGGACGCCAGCGCCGTCAAGCTGGTGGTCGCCGGCGGCATGGCGCTGCAACGCTCAGTGGCAGAGCGCTGGCAGCAGCTGTTCGGCGTCGCCATCGTCGAGGGCTACGGGCTCACCGAGACCTCCCCCGTGGTCTGCGCCAACCCGCCGAGCCTCAACAAGTTCACCGGTAGCATCGGCCTGCCGATCCCTTCGACCGAGGTCGCCCTGCTCGATGACTTCGGCAAGGAAGTTCCCGTCGGCGAGGCAGGCGAGATTTGCGTGCGCGGGCCGCAGGTGATGCCGGGCTACTGGAACATGCAGGACGAGACCGCAAAGATATTCACGAGCGACGGCTGGCTGCGCACCGGGGATATCGGGGTCATGGACGAGCGCGGCTACTTCCGGCTGATCGACCGCAAGAAAGACGTGATTGTCGTTTCAGGGTTCAAGGTGTTCCCGAACGAAGTCGAGGACGTTGTCGCGATGCATCCGGGCGTGTTCGAGGTGGCCGCCGTGCGCATGCGCGACGAACACTCGGGCGAGGCGGTGAAGATCGTTGTGCTCAGGCGCGATCCGGAGCTGACTGCGGAAGCGTTGCTGGAACATTGCCGCAAGAACCTGACCGGCTACAAGGTGCCGAAAGAGGTGTCGTTCCGCACCGAGCCGTTGCCGAAATCGCCGGTCGGAAAAATACTGCGGCGCGTCGTGATGGAGGAAGAGGAGAAAAATTCCGCCGCCACGGCGCATGGCTGACCGGATCAGTCGCGCGAATAGATGGCAGCCGACTTCTCGCCCTGCTCCGTTGCGATGCGGGTGGCGAGGCCCGCGTGCGCACGGTTGGCAAGTTCGCGGCAAGCCTCAGCGTTGATGAAAGGATTCTGCGAGTCCGATTTGGCCGCGCGCTTTTCCATCATGCCCGACGCGCCGGGATGGGTTGTCAGCAACACGTCGCATTTGAGCGCCGCGATCTTGTCGATGCTGGCTTTGAACAGCTTGGACACATCGGGCGCGCCCTTGCCGCCCGAATAGCGGTAATCGCCCAGGGAGACCGCCGTCAGGCTATCGGCGTACACGACGTCGAGGCATTTCGCTCCGTCGCAGGACTGCCAGGTCCATGAGGTGCTGCCCGGCGTGTGGCCAGGCGTCATGTGCGCGGTGACGGCGATGGCGCCGGCCTTCAGCACCTCGCCATCGGCCACTTCCCTTACCTTCGCGACCTTCGGAAAATGGTCCGGCTTCGCTGCGGCGAATTGCGGATCATCCTTGCCGATGGTGCCGTCCTTCAGCACCTGCGCGCCGTGGGCGCTGGTCGCGACAATCGCCCCGCTCGCCTTCTGCAGGGCCGCGATTCCGCCAGCATGGTCGATGTGCGCATGGGAATTGAGGATCAGCTTGATGTCCTCGACGCGGAAGCCAAGCTCCCGGATGTTCTTCTCGATAAACGGCGCGGACTCCGGCACTGCGCCGTCGAGCAGGACGTGGCCTTGCGGGCTGGTGATCAGGATCGCCGACAGTTCTTTAGTGCCGACATACCAGGTGTTGCCGAACACCTTGAACGGCTGCTGCGGGTCGTTCCATGCGGCCGATGCCGGGCCGCCAATTGCCAATACCGTTGCCAGTGCCAGGGTCGCCGCTTTTGCCATCGTTGTTGCCTCCATGCTGTTGAGAAGTGTAAGTTTTCGGCATTATAGACAGAATGAAAAAGCCCCCGGGGACATGCTCGCGCAGAGGTCCTACCGGGGGCTCAATTTGTTGCAGGATCAACCGCCCTGCAAACTGTTCTGACGATTTATACGTTGAACAGGAAATTCAGAACGTCGCCATCCTTGACCACGTATTCCTTGCCTTCAGCGCGCATCTTGCCCGCTTCCTTCGCGCCGGTTTCGCCCTTGAAAGTGATGAAGTCGTCGAACGCGATGGTCTGGGCACGGATGAAGCCGCGCTCGAAGTCGGTGTGGATCACGCCGGCTGCTTGCGGGCCGGTGTCGCCGACGTGAATGGTCCATGCGCGCACTTCCTTCACGCCTGCGGTGAAGTAGGTTTGCAGGCCAAGCAGCTTGAACGCGCCGCGGATCAGGCGGTCGAGGCCTGGCTCGTCCATGCCCATGTCGGCCAGGAAGGCGTGCTTGTCTTCGTCGTCCAGGTCGGCGATTTCCGCTTCAATCGCAGCGCAGATGGCGACGATCGGCGCGTTCTGGGACTTGGCGTATTCGGTCAGCTGGTCCAGCAGCGGGTTGTTCTTGAAGCCGGTGTCGGACACGTTGGCCACGTACATCGCAGGCTTGGCGGTAATCAGGCACAGCGGCTTGATGATGGCCATTTCTTCGTCGCTCAGGCCCATCGCGCGGACTGGCTGCGCGTCGTTCAGTTGCGGCATGATGCGCTCAAGCAGGGACACCAGCTTGGCCGCATCCTTGTCGCCCGAACGTGCCTTCTTCTGCTCGCGGTGGATTGCTTTCTCGACGGCGGTCATGTCGGCCAGCGCCAGCTCGGTCTGGATGACGGCGATGTCGTCCAGCGGGCTGACCTTGCCGGAGACGTGGATCACGTTGTCATCTTCGAAGCAGCGCACGACGTTGACGATCGCGTCGGTCTCGCGGATGTGCGCCAGGAACTGGTTGCCCAGGCCCTCGCCCTGCGACGCGCCGGCCACCAGGCCCGCGATGTCGACGAACTCGACGATGGCGTTGACGATACGTTCAGGCTTGACGATGTCCGACAGCTGCTTCAGGCGCGGATCCGGCACTTCGACCACGCCGACGTTCGGCTCGATCGTGCAGAACGGATAGTTCTCAGCCGGGATGCCGGCCTTGGTCAGGGCGTTGAACAGGGTGGACTTGCCGACGTTAGGCAGGCCGACGATGCCGCATTTGAGACTCATGGGAAGACTTTCTAATTCGATTGACGGTGGCGATCCGCGCGCGGATGCGCCTTAACCCCACATTGTAACCCGCGAAGCCGCTGTTAGCCGCAAAAAGCGCGGCGTTAGCAGCTTGACAGCGATCGCGCGACTCACATCGACTTGACCCGAGCGATGTCAGGCTTGGCCGCGAACGCAGCCAGTTCATCACGCAACCGTTGCCCTTCCGACATCGCGATCTTCCAGTTGCGGATGCGTTCGTCGTGGTTGAGGCCGTAGTACTTGAAGTCCTTGCGGTCAGGCAGCTTGCCCAGTGGAAGTGTGCGCAGGAACTCGCGGGTCGGCGCGACGATGACGACATTGTCGAGCCAGCCGCGGTTGGGTCCGCGTGCTGCGCGCCGCCACGGCAAGCTTTTGTCGAGCCAGCCGGGAACGATATGCTCCGTGAAGTGCGGATACAGGACCAGCGATCCGTTCACCGAACCGTTTGCCAGCCGCGAGTATGGCAGCGCCAGGTGGTAGTCAATGATGCCGCCATCCCAGTAAGCACCGCCAGGCGCCCCGGCGATGTCACGCACCGGCTTCATGATCAGCGGCAGGGTTCCGGACGCGAGGAGCGCCGATGCGAGGTTGCCCTTGTCGAGGTGCGAAAAATGCGTGGTGAACGAATCGAACTTTTCGCGTAGCCAAGGCGAAACGTCGCGGCTGTCGCCCACCACGACGCGCTCCAGCATGTGGGCAAGCCGGTCGCGCGAGGTGAAGTTGAGCAGCGATGCGGCGGCAAAGCCGCGCATTTCCGCGCGCGGGTGCGCCGGCGAGGCCAAACCGCGCAAGCCGCGTACCGTCAGCATGTTCAGCCGGTAATGCGGATGATTCAGGATTTCTTCCTCGCGCCCGCCGATAAATTCACGCAGCAAGTTCTGGCAGACGTCGTCGATTTCCTGCTGGGTCGGCTTGGCCGTGTAGCGCTGGCCGCAGTAGAGGTCGCCGAGTCGTTCAAATGCGCCGACAGGATCGGACTGGCAGGCAGCAGCCATGCGCCAGGCGCCGATGGACGATCCGATCAACGTCCGTTCGCGCGGCGCGGACGGCAGCCAGCTGCCGAACATCCATTGGTCCAGCGCCTGGAAAATCAGCCCTTTGGCTCCGCCCGCCGCCGCCGGGACGACGGCAATATCTTGTGGCTGAAGGCCGTACTTGCTGATGTGCTCAAGGGCGCACGGGCCTGCATGGAAGGAAAGTGCGTTCATCAGATTTGCTCCGAGACACCTCGTCCTTCAGGACGAGGTGTAAAAGAAGACGACTGCGAATAGCGCAGCAATTCGGGCGCCGTAAAACGACATGCCGCAGCAGTCGATGCCTTGGTTTTAAGAGTGGAACCATGGCCGACGATTGCTGTCGAACCTGGATGAAACTGGTTTACCGCTATCGCGTAAAGTCGCTGACCGGCTTGCTGAACAAGCAGGCAAGGACAGTCAACTTCGTGTGGAACTACTGCAACGACAGACAGAAGGATGCGCTGCGTTTCGGTCGCCGCTGGCATACCGGTTTTGACCTGATCAAGCTCACCACGGGGTGCAGCAAGGAGCTTGGCCTTCACTCGGGTACGGTCAACGACGTATGCCAGCAGTACGCCAAGTCGCGCTCCCAGTCGCGCCGGCCCTACCTTCGCTATCGCGGCAGGAAGTCGCTGGCCTGGGTGCCGTTGAAAGGACGTGAACTGAAACGCGAAGGCAATGCCTTCCGCTTCGCCGGCAATACCTTCCGCGTCTTCCATTCGCGCGCGCTGCCCGAGGGCAAAATCACCGACGGGACCAACTTCTCGCGCGACCGGCGCGGCAACTGGTTCCTCAATATCGTCCTTGACGTACAGGAGCCGCCTGCCCGCTTGCCGGTGCGCGGTGTGGGAATCGACCTTGGCCTGAAAGACTTGGCCACACTGAGCGATGGCAGCCGCATTGCGGCGCCACACATCTACCGTGCCAGCGAGGCGGCGCTGGCGGTGGCCCAGCGCGCGCGTAAGAAGAAGCGGGGCGCGGCGATCCACGCACGGATTGCCAATCGCCGCCGCCATTACCTGCACACCTGCACCAGCGCCATCGTCGCTGCGTTCGACTATATCGTGGTTGGAAATATCAATGCAGCGGCGCTCGCCAGGACCAGCATGGCGAAGTCCGTCTACGATGTCGGCTGGTCGTCCTTCCGAGCACAACTGGCGTACAAGGCTGTTAAGCATGGCGCCTGGTTTGAAGAAGTGAATGAGAGCTTTACCACCCAGATCTGCTCGGATTGCGGCGCTGTTCCGGATTCCAGGCCGAAAGGTATCGCAGACCTTGGAATAAGGGAATGGTGTTGCTGTGATTGCGGAGCGGTACATGATCGTGATCTCAATGCTGCGCTAAACATTCTCCGTCGCGGACGTGCGACGCTAGCTGTAGGAATCCCCGACGTTTAGGTCGGGGAGGACGTCAATCAAGGATTATCGCGGCTGCGGGGAATATCGTCTAGCAAACGGCGCGCCTGCTATCGGTGCTATATTGGCAAACATCCGGCCATTCATTCGCCCCGCATGTGCAGCGATCAACCGGTCTTCCAGGCAGCCGGTAACTGTTTTCGGAAGTGGACAACCAACTAAAGGATGTGAAATATGCGTTTACTCTCCAGCACAAGTAAATCCCTCATTTGCGCTTTCGCGGCATCGGTCGTTTCCGTCAGCGCCCTCGCGCAGGGCTGGCCTACCAAGACCGTGACGGTCGTGGTGCCGTGGCCGCCAGGCGGTCCATCCGACATCGCGGCGCGCCCGCTGTCCAAGAGCCTTACCGAAACCCTGGGCCAGTCGTTCGTCATCGATAACCGCGCAGGCGGCGGCGGCAACATCGGCACCGCTGCGGTTACCCGCGCCACGCCGGATGGCTACACCCTGCTGATCACGTCGAGCGCGCCGATCGTCATCAATCCAAGCCTGTACAAGAAGATGACCTTCGATCCGCTGAAGGACCTGGCGCCGGTGACCAACCTGCTGCGCGTGCCGCTCGTGCTGGTCGCGGGCCCTTCGGTCCCAGCGAAGAACCTGAAGGAACTGATGGCCTTCATCAAGTCCAAGAACGGCCAGTTCTCCTACGCTTCGTCCGGTAGCGGCACGCCACAGCACCTGACCAGCGAATTGTTCGCCAGCGTCACGAAACTGAACATGACCCACGTCCCATACAAGGGTTCTGCGCCAGCGATCGCCGACTTGCTGGGCGGCCACATCCCTATCATGTTCGACTCGACCATCGCGATCATGCCGCATATTAAGAGTGGCAAGGTCAGGCCGATCGCAATTTCGAGCGCGCAGCGTTCGCCACTGCTGCCGGACGTTCCGACCTTCGCTGAGGCTGGTGTGAGGGGAATCGAATCCTATGCGTGGTACGGCCTGTTCGCACCTGCCAAGACGCCAAAGGATGTGATCGCAAAGATCAACGCCGAAACCGTCAAGATCATGAAGCAGCCTGAGTTTACGAAAATCCGTGCCGAGACCGGTTCCGATTTCGTCGGCGATACGCCTGAGAACTTCGGCAAGTTCGTTCATGCCGAAGCTGCTCGCTGGTCCAAGGTGGTGAAGGAAAGCGGCGCAACCGTCGATTAATTCATCAGTTTGCCGGAGGGCCAAACGGGATTGCAGTTCGCTGCAGTCCCGTTTTCTTTTGTGCTCGCGAATTACGTTGCGAGCTGTCAAACGGAAACACCACGGCATGGGTAGCATGGATTCTTTCGTCCCGCCGGAGAAACCATGGTGCTGCGATCCATTGCCATATTGTGCTGGGTGCTGATTGCCCGCGCCGCCATCGCGGCGCCAGTGGACACAGGCACCGATACGTCGCTCGTCATCGACAAGTACCGCCAGCATTTCATGGTCAACCGCGATGGCAGCTACGCCGTCGGATTTCAAACGTATGCAGCCGGCGATCCAGCGGATGGTGCGCGATTTGCAGGGGCAGATTATCGTGAAGGGCAGCTAGCCCTACGGTAACTCACACTGTATGCAACTGCATCGTCGCGATATCGAACTTGCCCTCAACCGCCAGCGGCAGCACGCGCAGGCTTTTCTCGATCGATTCCTCGATCAGCACTTGCTCTTCCTTGCGCGGGCGGTGCAGCACGAAGTCGGCCACCGCCTGCTGCGAGCTCAGGCTGCGCGGATGGCCGATGCCGATGCGCAGGCGCCAGTAGTCCTGCGTGCCGAGCGCAGCCGTGATGTCCTTCAGCCCGTTATGCCCGCCTGACGATCCGCCCTTCTTCATCTTGACCACGCCGGGCGCCAGGTCGAGCTCATCGTGCACGACCAGCACTTCATCCGGGTTGACCTTGTAGAAACGCGCCAGGGTGCCGACCGACTGTCCCGAACGGTTCATGAAGGTCTGCGGCTCGAGCAGCCATACTTCCTGCCCTGCAATGGCGGTCTTGGCGACCAGCGCGTTGAAGCGCGACTCGCGCTGCAGGCGGCAGCCGGGAAGGCTGTTGGCGAGGTTGTCGACCAGCCAGAAGCCCGCGTTGTGGCGGGTCTGTTCATATTCGGGCCCGGGGTTGCCGAGGCCGACGATCAGGCGAATTGGCATGCTGTTCCAAACGGAAAAATCGTTATTATCCGTGAAAACGGACGAAAAAAAACCCGCGCGGCGCTGGGCCCGCGGGTTTTCCGGCAAACCGCATTGCTGCGGCGTGCAGATTACTTCTTAGCTTTTGGCTTTTCTTCAGCAGCGACTTCGGTCGTTGCAGCAGCTTCAGCAGCAACGTGGCCTGCTGGTACAGCTGCGGTAGCGACGGTCTGGTTCGAACCGTGGGTGATCGCGGTCACGCCTTTTGGCAGCGCCAGGTCAGCTACGTGGATCGAATGGCCGACGTCGATGTTTGCCAGGTCAACATTGATGAACTCTGGCAGGTCAGCTGGCATGCAGGAAATTTCCAGCTCTTGCATGACGTGCGACACGGTTGCGCCGTGCAGCTTGACCGCTGGCGATACGTCAGCGTTGATGAAGTGCAGTGCTACTTTCTTGTGCACTTTGGTCGATGCGTCAACGCGCTGGAAGTCAGCGTGCAGGACCAGTTGCTTGTATGCGTGCATCTGGAAGTCGCGCAGCAGGACTTGCTGGGTCTTGCCGTCGATTTCGAGGTCGAGGATCGAACCGTGGAACGCTTCTTTCTTCAGCGCGTGCCACATGGCGTTGCCGTCCAGCGAGATCAGTACTGGGGCTTCTGCGCCACCGTAGATGATGCCTGGGGTCTGGCCAGCAATGCGCAGGCGGCGGCTCGCTCCGGTCCCCTGCAGAGTGCGGTTAAATGCGATAACTTTCATGTGAAACTCCAAAAAATGCGGGGCTTGATTGCCCTGCGTTGTGAGACCTCCCGCGACCAGGAGACCTCGAGAATGGGTGCAGCTTCGCACCCATGAAACCTTGAAACCTTGAAGACACAACGGCGCGCTGGCTTTTTCGCCAGCGCGCCGCATGAAAACAGCTAACTTTTTCTACCGCTTAGTCGATGAACAGC
Organism: Massilia polaris; assembly: GCF_012927275.1. Classification (GTDB taxonomy): domain Bacteria; phylum Pseudomonadota; class Gammaproteobacteria; order Burkholderiales; family Burkholderiaceae_D; genus Telluria_A; species Telluria_A polaris. Next base: position 44,574 of record NZ_JABBGG010000012.1, read on the forward strand.
GACATCACCGAGTCGCCCTTGCTGATACGCTTGAACGTTTCAGCCAGCAGCGGTGCACAGGTCAGCTGGCGGATCTTGGTGCAGGCTTGCGCCGCAGCCGACAGCGGAATCGTGTCAGTCACCACCAGCTCGTCCAGCGGCGACGCGCTGATGCGGTCGATCGCCGGGCCGGACAGGACCGGGTGCGTGCAGTAAGCGATTACTTTCTTGGCGCCGCGCTCCTTGAGCACTTCGGCAGCCTTGGTCAGCGTGCCTGCGGTGTCGACCATGTCATCCATGATCACGCAGTTGCGGCCTTCGACTTCACCGATGATGTTCATCACTTCCGACACGTTCGCCTTCGGACGGCGCTTGTCGATGATGGCCAGGTCGCAGCCGAGGCGCTTCGCCAGCGCACGGGCACGCACCACGCCGCCGACGTCAGGCGACACGACCAGCAGGTCGTCGTAGTTGCGCTTTTGCAGGTCGCCCAGCAGGATCGGGGAAGCGTAGATGTTGTCTACAGGAATATCGAAGAAGCCCTGGATCTGGTCAGCGTGCAAGTCCATGATCAGGACGCGCTCGACGCCGGCTTCTTCCAGCATGTTGGCAACGACTTTCGCCGAAATCGCCACACGGGCCGAACGCGGACGGCGGTCCTGGCGGGCGTAGCCGAAGTAAGGGATCGCTGCGGTAATGCGGCCGGCGGAAGCGCGCTTGAGCGCGTCGACCATCAGGATGATTTCCATCAGGTTGTCGTTGGTCGGTGCGCAAGTCGATTGCAAAACGAATACGTCTTTGCCGCGGACATTCTCGTTGATCTCGACCATGACTTCGCCGTCCGAAAACTTGGACACGACTGCCTTGCCGAGGGGGATGCCGAGATTTTTTACGACTCCTTCTGCCAACGCAGGATTAGCGTTGCCGGTAAAAACCATCAGGTTTTCGTAAGCCATGGGAGTCCCAAGAGGTAAGCGTTGAAATCTTGAATGTCGCCGCCCGGATCAGCCGGCCGGCGCTGTGTACTTGGTGACTCGCGAGAGCGAGGCCACCGACTTCACCTGCTGGACGCTGACTTCGCATCGACAGACCAGGCAAAATTGAATGGCAGGGGAACAAGGATTCGAACCTTGGTATGCTGGAATCAAAATCCAGTGCCTTAACCAGCTTGGCGATTCCCCTACGCAACTGACTGCTTGTCGTTACATTCTACGTATTTCACGTCGAATAAAACGCCAAACGAATTCTAGTCTATAACTCCACCAACTTGCAACACCTCAGCCAGAGGATGTCGTGCCAGCGATTTCGCTTTCCACGCGGTCCGGACGGCAGGCACATTACTGAGCACTTCGTCGGCTTCGCTTTCAGTGGAAAACGCGCAAAACACGCACGCCCCTGAGCCAGTCATCCTGGCTTTGCCGTATTGCCCGAGCCATTCGATCGCCTCTGCTACCGGCGGGAACAAGCGGGCTGCTACAGCTTGCAAGTCGTTCTTTCCAAACCCGCCCGGATTCGTTTGACTCACGAGGCATCTGGAAAAGTCCGCTATTGTGACGGGTTCCGTGTTCCTTGTCAAATCCTCTGACGAAAAAATTGCCGCTGTGGGCACAGAAACACCGGGCTCGACGACCACATACCAGCAGTCGGGCACGTCCACCGCCTGCAACGCTTCGCCGACGCCTTCGGCGAACGCGGTCTGGCCGAAAATGAAGAACGGAATGTCCGCGCCCAGCGGCAAGCCGAGCGCCATCAGCTCGTCGCGCTTAAGGCCGGCCTGCCACAGGTGGTTGGCCGCCATCAGCGCGGTGGCGGCGTCGGACGAACCGCCGCCCAGCCCTCCCCCCATCGGCAGGATCTTGTCGATGTCGACATCGATGCCGGGCGCGGCGCGGCCGTGGCGGCGCTCGAACTCGGCCGCCAGCAGGTGCAGCGCGCGCACGATCAGGTCTTGATGCTCTGGCACACCGGGCACGTCCGTCAGCCGGCGGACCAGGCCATCGCTGCGCAGCGTGAAATGCAGTTTGTCGCCGTGGTCGACCATCTGGAACACGGTTTGCAGCAGGTGGTAGCCATCGGGACGGCGGCCGCACACGTGCAGGAACAGGTTGAGCTTGGCCGGGGCCGGGCAATCGCGCAAGGAGGTCTGCGTCATCGATCAGCCCTGCGCGTCGATCACGATGCGGAGCGCCATTGGCTCGGACGTGGCGGTGGCGGCACGCTCGGCGTCGATGCGCTTCGGCGCCGGCTGGGCGGCTGTCTCGTCCTGCCACGACACGAAGGTCAGGCGCCAGCCGTCGGCGGTGGTGACCGTGTTGCTGGCTGGCGAAGCGGTAAAGCGCTTGCCGCCCGGGGCGGTGGCGTAGCCTTGCAGCCAGTCGCGCAGACCGGATACCGGCAGCGACCAGCCGAGGGCCTGGGCGGTGAGGCTGTCGATATCCTTTGCCACGCGCGGGGCCTGGTCGGCCTGGGTCAGGGTTGCCGCGTCCGCGGTCACGCTGATTTTCGCCAGGGTCTGGCCGAGCGGGGACGCAAGGGCGACGTCGATGCGCTCGCCTTTTTGCGACCAGTTGAATTTGCCGGACAGGGTTTCCGGCTTGCCGTCTTTTTGGTAGTTGACGGACAGGCGGCCAGCCAGGTCGATGATGTCGCGGTAGGCGGCGACGGGGGCCGGGGACATGCTGGTTGGCGCGGTGGTCGCGCAGGCAGCCAGGAGGAGCCCCGTGACGGTGGCAGCGAAGATCTTCGTGTAGCGTGATTTATTCATGCGAGTCGCTTAATGTTAGCCGTCGTACCCGCAAAAGCGGGTATCCATGCTGTGGCATTGATGCACGTAGCGCATGGATTACCGCGGGGCCGCCGAGGCTGTCGCGGGAATGACGGTGGATGAGCAATTATCTCAGAGCTTGAGCTGAAGGCGCGCCAGCGTGTTCCTGAGCGTGTCGCTCTTCGGATCCTTGGCCCTTGCTTCCCGCAGCAATTTGCGCGCTTCTTCCTGCGCACCCTTGCGCCACAGCACCTCGCCAAGGTGCACTGCAATCTCCGCATCCTTGCGCAGCGCATACGCCTTGCGCAGCAGCGCTTCGGCAGCATCAAGCTTGCCCATGCGGTAATGCACCCAGCCCAGGCTGTCCATGATGAAGGGATCTTCCGGCGCCATCTTCAGCGCCTTGTCGATCAGCGCCAGCGCTTCTGCGAGCCGCACATTGCGCTCGGCCAGCGAGTAGCCCAGCGCGTTGTAGGCGTGATGATTGTCCGGCGCCAGCACCATCACTTCACGCAGCGCCTTTTCCATCACGTCGACACGGCCCAGCTTTTCAGCCTGCAACGCGAAGTCGTACAGCAGGTCCGGATTCTTCGGGAACTTGCGCGCTCCGTCCTCAAGCACCAGGTAGGCCGCCTGGCCCTGCCCCGCGTCGCGCAGGATCTGGCCCTCAGTCAGCACGACCTGCGCCTGCTGCGTCGCTTCCGAAGGCGACAGGCCCGCCAGCACCTTGCGCGCGCCGGCCAGTTCGCCCTGCTTCGCCATCAGCTGCGCGCGCTTGACCTGCGCGCCGAAGTACAAAGCCGGGTCTTCACTGTCGATCTTGCCGATCCATTTCAGCGCCGCCGGCAGGTCGCCGCGCTGTTCGGCCAGCTGAGACAGCATCAGCAGCACGCGCGACGGATCGCGCTCGTCATCGGGGCTCTTCGCCAGCACTTCGGTGAAGTGGCTCAGGTATTCCTCGGCCGATTCCGGGTCGTCCAGCTGCATCGACAGGATACCCAACGCATACAGCGTGCCGAGATCTTCCGGCTGGTCCTTGAGCAGCACCTCGAACGAATCGCGCGCCTTCTCGTACTGCTTCTGGTCGACCAGGATGCGGGCGTGGGCGGCACGCACTTCGCGCGCTTTCGGATTGGCCGCGATGAACTTCGCCAGCATGGCTTCGACGCTGCCCTGGTCCACAGCCACCTGCGCCAGCGTCAGCACGGCGATTTCGGAGTCCGGCTTGAGCGCCAGCGCGGCGCGCGCCTCGGCTTCCGCCTGCACCTTGTCGCCGCGCCCGAACGCGCTTTGCGCCAGCAGGATGCGCGCCTCGACCATGTGGCGGTATGGCGCCAGCAGGCGTTCGAACATCGCCGCGGCAGCAGCCTTGTCTTTGGCGCGGCCGATGAACTGGCGGGCCTGGAACATGGTGGCGCCGCGTTCGGTGATCGGCGCGTCTGCCAGTCGCTGCCTTAGGATGCCCTCGGCTTCGGCCAGCTTGTCGGTCAGCACGGCCAGGCCCAGGTAAGCGCGTGCCGCCTCGTCCGAGTCGGGCGACAGCTCGCGCCAGGTGCCGACCGCCGCCATCGCACTCGGGTGCTCATTTACGCTCAGCGCCATTTCGGCGGCGCGGCGGGCCAGGCGCGGGTCGCGCGTCTGTTTCGAAGCCTCGATCAGCGCGGCGTACGGCTCTTTCCAGTTGCCTTCCCTGAAGTCGAACTCTGCCTTCAGGAGCTGGTACAGCAGGTCGCTGCTCAGCGCCACTTTCGGCAGGTTTTCCTCGTCCGCGGCCTCGTCGTCGGAGACATCTGCCGCATCGGTTTCATCGGCCACCGCCGCCGGTGCTTCCTGCACCGGGCGCGCGGGTTCCGGCTGCGGTAGTTGCGCCACAGCACACGCCGATAACAGACCCGTGAGGGTTACAATGACGAAAGCGTTTTTCAAAGCAATTCCAGGATGACATCGATGATTTCTGATTCTACGCCTAACCTCCCGGTCGCGTGCGCACCCGCCCCCGCTGCCGCAATGTAATTCCGCCCAGATGCCAGAATTGCCAGAAGTCGAAGTGACGCGGCGCGGCGTCGCGCCGCATATCGAAGGACGCATGGTCGAGGGTGTGCTGACGCGCCGCGACGGCTTGCGCTGGCCATTTCCAGCTGGACTGGACGGATTGCTGGCGGGACGCCGCGTGCTGGCGACCGGCCGGCGCGGCAAGTATTTGCTGATTCACTTCGAGCACGGCACCCTGATCATCCACCTGGGCATGTCCGGCCACCTGCGCGTGCTGCCGGAAGGCACCGAATACAAGACGCACGACCATTTCGACCTGATCGTCGCCGGCCCCGAGGGCCGCCAGGTGCTGCGCCTGCATGACCCACGCCGCTTCGGCGCCGTCCTGTGGCACGGCAACGACGAGGGCGCACTGGACGAGTACCTGTTGCTGCGCGGGCTAGGCGTCGAACCGCTCGGCGACGGCTTCTCGGGCGACCTGCTGTTCCGCGCCACCCGCAAGCGCAAGGCGCCGATCAAGCAGGTGCTGCTGGCGGGCGACATCGTGGTCGGGGTCGGCAACATTTACGCCTGTGAAAGCCTGTTTCGCGCCGGCATTAACCCGAAGATTCATGCGGGCCGCATAAGCGCCGTCCGCTATGACAGGCTGGCCCAGGCCATCAAGCAGATCCTGGCCGAGGCAATTGTGCAGGGAGGCAGCACTTTGCGTGACTTTATTGCCGTAAACGGCCAATCAGGCTATTTCCAGCAGACATATTTCGTCTATGATCGTAAAGGGATGCCGTGCAGAAACTGTGGCGCTGAAATTCGCCAGATCAAGCAGGGTCAGCGGTCGACTTTTTATTGTGTAAATTGTCAGAAATGACGGGAAGCGCCGTTCGCACGGAACGGCACGCGAGGGCAATGTGAGCAAAATGGTGCAGGATTTCGAGCAGTACAGCGCGTGGCGCCAGAACGTGGCGTCGGCGCTTGTGGCTTACCAGGCCGGTGTCAGCCACGCCGGACTCGGCGACGCCGCCAGCGAGCAGCGCGTCGCGCGTGCGCTCGACCGCATCCGCGACGACAAGCTGTCGGTCGCCTTCGTCGCCGAATTCTCGCGCGGGAAGTCGGAACTGATCAACGCCCTGTTCTTCGCCGACTACGGCCAGCGCATCCTGCCATCGGCCGCCGGCCGCACCACCATGTGCCCGACGGAGCTGATGTACGACCCGGCCTGGCCGCCCTGCCTGCGCCTGCTGCCGATCGAAACGCGCGGCGAACAGCTGTCGACCAGCGACTACCGCGACGACGCATCGGCATGGACCGTGCTGCCGCTGTCGCTCGATGCGCCGGACAACATGATCGACACCTTCAAGCAGGTCAGCCTGACCCGCTACGTCAGCGTCGACGAAGCCAAGCGCTTCGGCCTGTACGACGAAACCGACCCGGACGCCGCGGCATCGCTGAACGACCAGGGCGAAGTCGAAATCTCGCTGTGGCGCCACGCGATCATCAACTTCCCTCACCCGCTGCTCAAGCAGGGCCTCGTCATCCTCGACACGCCGGGCCTGAACGCGATCGGCACCGAGCCTGAACTGACGCTGAACCTGATCCCGAACGCGCACGCGGTGCTGTTCATCCTCGCCGCCGAAACCGGCGTCACCAAGAGCGACATCGAAGTCTGGCGCACCCACATCGGCGCAGGCCCGGGCCGCATCGCCGTGCTGAACAAGATCGACGCGATGTGGGACGAGCTGAAGACCGACGCCGAAAACGACGCCGACATCGAACGCCAGCGCGCCAGTGTCGCGCAGCTGCTCGCGCTCGACCCGCGCCAGGTGTATCCCGTATCGGCGCAGAAGGCGCTGGTCGGCAAGATCAACGGCGACATGGCGCTGCTCGAAAAGAGCCGCCTCAATTCGCTCGAAAGTGCGCTGTTCCATGAGCTGATCCCGTCGAAGAAGGACATCATCCGCACCCAGCTGGCCGATGAGATGGCGGGCGTGGTCGGCACCCAGCAAGGCATGATCGCGGCGCGCACGCGCGACATCGTCGAACAGCTGCAGGAACTGAAAAGCCTGCGCGGAAAAAACCAGAGCGTGGTCGCGCACATGATGCGCCGCATCGACGTCGAGAAAAAGGAATTCGACGCCAGCCTGTTCAAGCTGCAGGGCACGCGCTCGGTGTTCGCGCGCCTGTCGACGGAGCTGTACACCACGCTCGGCATGGACGTGGTGCAGGGAGAAATCGAAGGCGTGCGCGACGCGATGGCGGCGACCCGCTTCGCCACGGGCATGCGCGGCCCGGTGCGCGATTTCTTCGACCAGGCCCGCCGCAACCTCGACGCATCGAACATCAAGATCGGCGAGATCAGCGCCATGATGGAATCGATGTACCGCAAATTCTCGGCCGAGCACGGCCTGTCGCTGTCGATCCCGATGCCGTTCTCGCTGAACAAATACAAGCGCGAGATCGACGCCATCGAAGAAGCCTACGCGCGCCAGTTCGGCACCACCACGCTGATCATGAGCAGCCGTAACGCCATCATGGAACGCTTCTTCGACTCGATCGCATCGCGCGTGCGGCGCAGCTACCGCGCCGCCAACGCTGACGTCGAAGCATGGCTGAAGGTCGTCATGGCGCCGCTCGAATCGCAGATACGCCAGCACAAGGACCAGCTCAAGCACCGCCTCGCCTCGATCCAGCGCATCCACGACGCGACCGACAGCCTGGAACAGAAAATCTCCTCGTTCGAAAGCACGCAGGAAGAACTGGACCAGCTCAAGGCGCGACTCGGCCAGCTGGCCGGCGGCGTAACGAAGGCCATCGACTCCGACCTGCGCGTACTGGAAGCGGCTGCGTGAAGCGCGCGACCGAATTCGACGACCTGGCCGATCCCACGTTCTCGGCTGACGTTATCGTCTGGCAGAAACAGCACGGCCGCCATGCGCTGCCGTGGCAGAACACGCGTGACGCCTACCGCATCTGGCTGTCCGAGATCATGCTGCAGCAGACGCAGGTCAGCGCGGTGCTTGGCTACTACGCACGCTTCCTCGAACGCTTTCCTACCCTCGCCGGCCTGGCTTCAGCGCCCTCCGAAGATGTGATGGCGCTGTGGAGCGGGCTCGGTTATTACACGCGAGCGCGCAACCTGCATGCGTGCGCCAAGCGCGTGATGATTGATTACGACGGCGTGTTCCCGGGCGACCCGGCGCTGTTGGCGCAACTGCCTGGCATCGGGCGCTCGACCGCTGCGGCGATCGCCGCGTTTTCGAGCGGGACGCGGGCGGCCATTTTGGATGGCAACGTCAAGCGCGTGTTTGCGCGGACATTCGGGGTTGACCAGTTTCCGGGGCTGAAGCCCGTCGAAGATGCGCTGTGGCGGCGCGCCGACGCGCTGCTGCCGGTTGAAGGCATCGAGTCGTACACGCAGGGCTTGATGGATCTCGGGGCTACACTGTGCACGCGCAGCAGCCCGGATTGCGGGCGCTGCCCGCTGCGGCAGCGCTGCGTGGCCTATGCGACGGGGCGGACGGCGGAACTGCCGGTGCGTAAGCCGAAGAAGGCCGTGCCGGAGAAGCGGGCCACCTTGATGGCTGTGGTGCATGGCGGGCAGGTGCTGCTGGAGCAGCGGCCGGATTCAGGGATCTGGGGCGGGCTGATGTCGCTGCCGGAGCTGGATGGACATCAGGCGCTTGCTGGTGACGCTACAGTGATTGAGGAAGTCGTGCGCGCCGCGGGGGCGTTCGGCGAGGTTGAAGAAACCGAGGCGCTGCTGCCGCTGGTGCATGTGTTCACGCATTACAAGCTGCATATCGCGCCGTACCGGATTGGGATCGCGCAGCGAGCGGAGCTCGATTCGAGGTACGTGTGGTGGGATATGGCCAGGATTGAACAGGCGCCCTTGCCGGCGCCCGTGAAAAAGCTGTTGGCGCAGCTGGAAACGCCGGGGCTTTTCAACTAACGTGTCGTTCCCGCGAAGGCGGGAACCCATAGCCCGCATGCCTCAGATAGGTTCCCGCCTTCGCGGGAACGACGACGCTAGAGCTCTTCCAGCGAAAAAATCCTGCGGTGCTCGCGGATCGCGTACCGGTCCGTCATCCCGGCGATGTAATCGGCAATCATGCGCACCTGCTTGCCCTCGTCGCCCGTGTTCTCCTGATAATCCGGCGGCAGCAGCACCGGCTCCGCGACGAACGCTTCATACAACTCGCGCACAATTTTGCTGGCCTTCACCCGCATCCGGTTCACCTGGTAATGCCGGTACAGATTCTGCCGCAAGAATCGCTTCAGCTCCGTGGCGTCCTTGCGCATCCCGTCCGAGAACCGGATCAGCGGCGCGCTGGCGCGCACTGCATCGACGCTGCCCGGATTCGCCTCCGCCAGCAAGCCGCCCGAGGTGGCGATCAGATCGTCCGCCATCGCCGTAATCAAACGCCGCAAGGTCTCGTAAATCGCGCGCCGTCCCGAAACTCCCGGGAACGTCGTCTGCACCTCGTGCCACAGGCGCCCGAAAAATTCGACCTCTTCCAGCTGCTCGATCGTGATCAGCCCCGAACGCAGTCCATCATCGATGTCATGGCTGTTGTACGCGATCTCGTCGGCGAGATTGGTCAGCTGCGCTTCCAGCGATGGCTGGGTGCGGTCGATGAAGCGCTCCGCCACAGGTCCCAGCGTCTTCGCGTTGGTCAGCGAGCAGTGCTTGAGGATGCCTTCGCGCGTTTCGAACATCAGGTTCAGTCCATCGAACGCGCCGTAGCTTTGCTCGAGCGTGTCCACCACGCGCAGGCTTTGGAGGTTGTGTTCGAAGCCGCCGTGGTCCTTCATGCATTCGTCCAGCACATCCTGGCCCACATGGCCGAATGGCGTATGCCCGAGGTCGTGGGCCAGCGACACCGCTTCGACCAGGTCTTCGTTCAGCCGCAGGTTGCGCGCCAGCGAGCGGCCGATCTGCGCCACTTCGAGGCTGTGCGTGAGCCGCGTGCGGAACATGTCGCCTTCGTGGTTCAGGAACACCTGTGTCTTGTATTCGAGACGGCGGAACGCGGAGCAGTGGATGATGCGGTCGCGGTCGCGCTGGAACTGGCTGCGCGAGGCGTGCGCCGCTTCCGGATAGCGGCGGCCGCGCGCCGTGTCCGACTGCACGGCATACGGCGCGAGGTACTGTTCCGGCGTCATGGCGCCACGCAGGCGTCGATGGTGGCGAGCAGCGTCTCGTGCGGCACCGTCGTGATGACGGCGCTGCCGAGTGGCTTGAGCAGGATGAACCTGATCGCGCCGCCTTCGTTTTTCTTGTCGACTTCCATCAGCTCGAGCCAGCGTTCGGCGCCGAGGTCCGGCGCATCCGTCGGCAAGCCGGCGGCGTTGACCAGCGCGCGCAGGCGCTCGACGCTGGCGCGCTCGATGTAGCCCATGCGGCACGACAGTTCGGCCGCCATCACCATCCCGCAGCCGACCGCTTCGCCGTGCAGCCACTTGCCGTAGCCGAGGCCATTTTCGATCGCGTGGCCGAACGTGTGCCCGAAATTGAGGATCGCCCGCAGACCGCCTTCGCGCTCATCCTGGCGCACGATGTCGGCCTTGATCTCGCACGAGCGCGCGATGGCGTGCGCCAGCGCGGCCTGGTCGCGGGTCAGCAGTTTTTCGATGTTCCGCTCGATCCAGTCGAAGAACGGCGCGTCAATGATCGCGCCGTGCTTGATCACTTCCGCCAAACCCGCCGACAGTTCGCGCTCGGGCAGCGTCGCCAGGGTGCCGGTGTCGGCGAACACGGCGCGCGGCTGGTAGAAGGCGCCGATCATGTTCTTGCCGAGCGGGTGGTTGATGCCGGTCTTGCCGCCGACCGAGGAGTCGACCTGCGACAGCAAGGTGGTGGGCACCTGCACGAAGGGCACGCCGCGCATGTAGCTCGATGCGGCGTAGCCGGTCAGGTCGCCGATCACGCCGCCGCCCAGGGCGACCAGCGTGACCTTGCGGTCGCATTTGTTGGCCAGCAGCGCGTCGAACACCTGCATCAGCGAGGACCAGTTCTTGTGTTCTTCGCCGTCTGGCAGGATGATCTCGATGACTTCGCGGCCGGCCGCGCGCAGCGGTTCGGCGACGCGTTCAAGGTACAGCGGCGCGACGGTGGTGTTGCTGACGATGGCGACCTGGCGGCCTTCGATGTGGCGCGCCAGCAGGCCGGGATCGTCCAGCAGCCCGGAACCGATGGCGATCGGGTAGCTGCGCTCGCCGAGGTTGACGTTCAGGGTGGTGTTGGATGCTTCGTTCATCGCGCCTCGCGGATCGGGTTTAACGCCAGTCCCCGCATGCGGCGCGTTGAGCGCTTCCAGCTGTGCCAGGATGGTATGGACCATCGATTGTACGTTAGGACGGCCGGTATCGATGACGAGGTCGGCAACTTCGCGGTACAGCGGCTCGCGCTGCGAGGTCAGTTCTTCGAGGCGGCTGCGCGGGTCGGCGGTCTGCAGCAGCGGGCGGTTTTTGTCGTGGGCGGTGCGCGCCATGATGCTGTTGACGTTGGCGCGCAGGTAGACGACGGTGCCGCGCGCCTTGAGCAAGGCGCGGGTTTCTGGATTCAGGACAGCGCCGCCGCCGGTGGCCAGCACGATGCCCTGGCGCGCGGTGAGGTCGCGGATAACATCTGCCTCGCGCCGGCGAAAGCTCGGCTCGCCCTCGATCTCGAATATCCACGGAATCGATGCGCCCGTGCGGGCCTCGATCTCGTGGTCGGAATCGATGAACTGCTTGCCCAGCTTGCGGGCAAGGATGCGGCCGATGGTGGTCTTGCCGGCCCCCATCAGGCCTATCAGGAAGATGTTTTCAGAACTCAAATTTGTGACTTGAACGCAAACGGTTTGGTGGTTCCTTTCGGTGTCGTGACCTTCACGACAATGCTGCCGTGTGCGCATGTGGAATCGGGCTTCACGGTTACCGAGTGAATTGTACCGCCGATTGTGTTCGAAGATGGAACAAGTGCCGGGATGACCTCTCCAAGGCTGAGTTTATCGGTATCGCCTGCCGCCACAGCAGTATTCTCAGGCAGCGGGTTGTTGTTGCGGTCATGGAGACGGAAGGTCAGCGGGCGGGCCGAGCACGCCGCCCCAGCGACGCCGGCGATTACGTCCTCGGTTCCGTCGGCGCTGGTCCAGTCACGGCAGGTGCTGCCGGAGCAAACCACGCGGGTCAGGAACGGCGTCGAACCGCTGAACGTGATCACGGCCGAGGCGCGGATGTAGTTGATGCCCCACTTGCCGTTTCCAGCCGCCCGGTAGGTCGTGCTGTTATATGGGATCGGCAGGTCGCCCTCGACTGCCTCATATACGCCGTCTTCCTCGGTGTCGAGGAATGGGTCGCCCATATCGACAAACGGCTCGCCGCCGGACAGGCAGGTGTCGACCAGCGGACGGTAGACGGTAGGCACGGCGCCATTCGCGTCGACAAAATTGGTGCAGCTATATTGGCCGTCACCGTTCATGTCCGTGAAGTTCTCAACGCCCTGGACGAAGGCCATCACGGTAACGCGGCCGTTGACTGGCTTGAAATTCTGCGAGCGCAACTCGACCGTGCAGCCGCCGTCGGACGTGACGCAGGCGCCTTGCGCGGCCGTGCCGATGGCGCCGCCTTCGGTGATGAAGTTGACCGCCGTGTTGTCCGAGATCGGGTTGCCGTACTGGTCGGCGAGCCTGATCGTCATCTTGGCGATTTCGCCATCGCGGTCACCGCCCTCGATATTGTGGCGGTCCGCGCTGAGCGACATCGCTTTCTGGATCGGCAGGCCGGTCGAAATCGTCAGCGCATCCGACAAGCCGCTGATGGTCGAGCCATTGCGGGTCGCTTCAGCGATCACGCGCACCGGGGTCGGGATCGTGCCCGACGAAACCGTCGTGGTCACGCGGCCGGTGGCATCGGTCGTGGCGCTGGCTGGCAGCACCGTGAGTCCGCCGGTATAGGTGGTGGCGCGGAAGTTGACGTCCACGCCGGCCAGGCCGTTGTTGTTGCGGTCGACCACGCGGAAGCTCAGCACTGCCGCTTCCTTGCGACCCAGGCCGCCCGAGCCCTTCAGCACGATCGAGGTGCCCTGCAGGTCGGAGCCGACGAACTGCATGGTGCCGATATTGGCCGCGTCGACGTCAATGTTGATGCCTTGCGACGAATTGCCAATCGAGGCGGTGATGCGGTCGGTGCCGCGCAGGCAGCCGTTATTGGTGTAGGTCGCGGTCTGGACGCCGTTGGCAAGCGCGCCGAGCACGATGGTGGCGGTGCCGTCGCCGACGCACAGTGAGGTCACGGTCAGGCCTGGCACGGTGGTGGCAGGCTGGCCGCCGCTGGTTACCGGGATATTGATCGCCACGGTGCTGAAGGCCGGCAGTTTGCCGGCCGGCGCTGGCGTCAGCGTCAGCGCGCCGACCGTCAGCGGGGCCGCGCCGACCGCGATGTTAACGCTCGCGGTAGCTGTCTTGCCGGCGACAACGCCTTCGGCGGTGATCGCCACGGCGCCGGCCGCGGTGACGCTGGAAGGCTTGACGCTGATGACCGCAGTGCCGGTGGCGTCGGTCAGTGCCGAGCCGGATGCCGGGGTAAATTCAACCAGGGAGGTGTCGGATGCGGTGAACTTGACGATCGCGCTGGCCGCTGCGATGCCGGTGCTGTCGGTCAGCTTGACGCGGACCAGGCCAGTCTGGCCGCCCGACAGCGAGTTGACCGAAGTGCCCGCGCCGTCGACGACGGTGACCGTCATGCGCGGCTCGCCGGCGGGCGTGCCGGTACCAGGCATGGTTGTACCGCCCCCGACTGTGCCGGGGTTGCCGCCGCCGCCGCCGCAGGCGGCCAGCGCCAGCGCCAGCGATGCGCACACGAGCAGTTTAAGTGGCGGGAGACCCGGGCTGAAGACGGCGTTATGCGGCATGTTTAGTCCTGATTCTTGTTTGTGTTGAGTCTTGTATTACCGGCCCGTGATGCGGTCGGCGACAATTTTTGGGGTAATGAAGACCAGCAGTTCGGTCTTGCTGGTGGTGCGCCCGGTGGTCTTGAACAGGTAGCCCAGCACCGGCACGTCGCCCAGAAGGGGGACCTTGCTTTCGGTGTTCGACTCGGCCTGCTGGTAGATGCCGCCGAGGACCACGGTGCCGCCGTTTTCGACCATGACCTTGGTCTTCACGTGCTGGGTGTTGATCGCGAAGCCGGCGCGGGTTTCCTCGCCTTTCGAGTCCTTGTTCACATCGACCTCGAGCACCACGTTGCCGTCAGGCGTAATCTGCGGCGTGACTTCGAGGCGCAGGTTGGCCTTCTTGAAGGTGATCGAGGTGGCGCCGCTGCTGGTGGCGACCTGGTACGGCAGTTCGATACCCTGCTCGATCACGGCCAGCATCTTGTCTTCGGTGACCACGCGCGGGCTCGAGATGATCTTGCCCTTGCCGTCCGCTTCCAGCGCCGACAGTTCCAGGTTCAGGAAGCGGTTGGCCGCCGACGAGAACAGGCTGAATGCCACCGTCGCTGCCGACTGGCCGCCAATGCCTTGCGCAGGCAGGTTGATGAACTGGGTGTTGGTGTAGCCGTCGCCGGTGTCCGGGGTCTGGCCGGTGACCTGGCCCACGCCGGTGAGGTTGCCGCCGATGGCGAGGCGCTCATTGCCCTTGACCTGGTAGCCAGGGTCGCCGCCGCGGAAGCCGCGCAAGTCGGCGAAGCCAAGCTTGGCGCCGAGGTTGCGCGAGAAGCCGTCGTTCGCTTCGACCAGGCGCGCTTCGATCACCACCTGGCGTGAGGCCACGTCGGTCTTCAGGATCAGCTTGCGGATGTCTTCGATCTTCGACGGGATGTCGGTGACGAACAGCTGGTTGGTGCGCGGATCGATGATCGCGCTGCCGCGCTTGGACAGCACGCGGTTCTGGTTCTCGGCGCCGCCGCTAGCCGCGCCGCCGTTGGCGTCGAGGCCGAACACGGTGCGGAAGGCTTCGGCCTTCTGGTAGTTCAGCTGGAAGATCTCGGAACGCAGCGGCTCGAGGTCGGCGATCTGGGCGCGCTGTTCGAGTTCGAGCTTTTCCTTGGTCAGCAGTTCATCCTTTGGCGCGATCCACAACACGTTGCCGTTCTTGCGCATGTCGAGGCCCTTGGCCTGCAGGACGACGTCGAGCGCCTGGTCCCATGGCACTTCGCGCAGGCGCAGGGTCAGGCTGCCGGTGACGGAGTCGCTGGTGATGATGTTCAGGCCCGAGATATCGGCAATCGCCTGCAACGCCGCGCGCACTTCCACGTTCTGGAAGTTGAACGACAGCTTTTCGCCGCGGTAGCCCTGGGTTCCCTGGGTCAGGCGGTTCGGGTCTTCCTTGATCGGCTTGACGTCGACCACCAGCTGGGTCTCGCTCTGGTAGACGCTTTGCTCCCACAAGCCGTTCGCTTCGATCGTCATGCGCACGTTGTCGCCGTGCGGGGCGGTCGTGATCAGGCCGACCGGGGTGCCGAAATCGGTGACGTCGAGGCGGCGGCGCAGCGTTTCAGGCAGGCCGGTCTTGAGGAAGTCGACAATGACCTTGCTGCCGACCTGGCGCACATCGACGGCCACCTGGTTGTTCGGCAGGTCGACCACGACGCGGCCTTCGCCGTTCGCGCCGCGGCGGAAGTCGAGGTCGCGCAGCAGTGGACGTGATGCCGGCGCGGTGGCGGCGGCAGGCGCCACGACGGCGACGCCGGCGCGGTCGACAGCCTGGGCCACGCCGCCGGAACCTTCCACCGTCAGGATCACGGACTTGCCGTCGATCGCGGTAGCGTAGTTCAGCGGACGCTTGAGGTTTAGCACCAGGCGGGTACGTTCGCCGGCCTGCACCACGTTGATGTTGCGCACGTCGCCGAGGTTCACGTCCTGGGTGCTCTTGCCGGTCGCGTTGGCGGTGGCGCCGAAGTCGAGGGCGATGCGGCTAGGGTTGGTGATCGAGAAGCCGATCGGCGCACGCGACGGCGCGTTCTTCAGCGCGATGTTCACCACGACGTTGGCGCCCTGCTGGTTGGCCGTGATCGACTCGATCGCATTTTCCTGCGCCAGCGCAGCGCTGCTGCCTGCAACGAGAGCGAGCCATGCGCCGATGCGTACTGCAATCCCCGTCACCGAGGCGGCGCCATTCATTCTTGATGCGATCATTTCGTGCTCTCCTTACTATCCTGCAGCTCCAACTTCGACATGCGCTCGACCCAATCGCCGGTGGCGTCCTGAACCACTTCTCTTATATTCACAGCCTGCTCCGTCACGCTGGTGACGACGCCGAAGTTCTGGCCGATACGCTGACCGGCACGAACCTGGTGCACCGCGCGGTCGATCTGCAGCAGCGCGTGGTTGTCGCCGCCCTTCTGCAGCAGTCCGACCATGCGCATCGTATCAAGCGGGAAGGTCTCCAGCAGTTCGCGGCGGCGGTCGGCGTCCGGCTTGAGCGGGTTGGTCGATCCCGCATCGGTGCGAGCCAGTTCCGCCAGCAGCTTGTTCTGGCTGAACGGATCGACCGCATCGCCGGCCTTGTAGGCGAACGCCGTAAAGGTCTTCGGCTCGGCCAGCGGCTTGACGCTGACCTTGGTTTTCTTTTCCGTGTCGGCCATCCATTGCTGGACTTCGCGCACGTCGCTGTCGGTGCAGGCGGTCAGCATGACGGCCAGCGCCAGCATCGCGGCTTTGCTCAGGTGCGTCATTTTCCCGCTCCCTTCTTGGTCGGCGTCTTGTCCTTCTTGCCCTTCTTGTCCTTCTTCTCGCGTTCTGCCTTAGCCACGCGCTGGGCGGTGGCTTCTTCGTCGTCGAGGTAGCGGAAGGTCTTGGCGACCGCTTCCAGTATCAGGGCGCCGTCCTTGGCCGTGGAAAGCGCCATGTTATTGAGCGTAACGATACGCGGCAGGTTGGCCATGTCGCCGGCGAATGAACCGATGTCATGGTAGTTGCCGCTGATCTTGATGTCGATCGGGAGTTCGGCATAGTAGTCGCGCACCACCACCTGGCCTGGCTTGAACAGTTCGAATTGCAGGCCGCGGCCAACGCCGGCCTGGTTGATGTCCGACAGCAGCGCCGCCATTTCGGCCTTGCTCGGCAACTGCTTCTCCAGCCGCGCCACGTATTGGTCGACCTGCAGCTTCTGGGCTTCAAGCGCTTCGAGATTGATCGCCTGCGCGATCTTGGTGGTGTATTCGGTGCGCAGCTTGGCTTCCTGCCTGGCGCCGGCTTGCTGCTCTTCGAACTGCGACTGCCAATAAGCGAAATAGCCAAGCACGATCACCACGGACATTACGCCCACGGCAAGCAGCAGGCGCGGCGCCAGCGGCCACTGGCCGGGATGGCGTCCCTGCAGCCCCTGGAACTGGGATCGCAGCGAGTGCGACAGGTCTTTCAAATCGATGTTCTTGCTCATGCCTGGTCTCCGCCAGCGGCCGCGGTCTTGGCGGCGCCGGTCTTGCGCGCGCCTGCGGCAGGCGCCGCAGCAGCTGCTTCAGCCGCCGCATCGATGTCGCGCGGGCGCTTGATATTCACGCCCAGCGTGAACTCGACCACCTTGCGGCCGGCCTTGTTCTTGTCCAGGCTGACGGCGCGTACTTCGGTCAGGTCGGGACGCTCGAGCCACTGCGAATTGCCGGCCAGGTTGCGCAGCAGTTCAGCCACGCGCTCCTGCGACTGGGCGTTGCCCGACAAGGTGACGCGCTGGCCGTCCTGCTTGAACGCCTTCAGGTACACGCCTTCCGGGGTCTGCTTGACCAGTTCATCGAGCAGGTACACCGGCTGGTTGCGGTCGCCCTGCAGGTCTTCAACCGCCTGCTGGCGCGCCTTCAGCGCTTCGATTTCCTGCTTGAGGCCCGCGATCTTCTCGATCTTGACGTCCAGTTCCGCGTTGGCGTTGGCGATCACGCGGTTGCGCTCTTCCTGGATCGAGATGCGGCTGGCGTTGTAGGCGCCGACCATCAGCACCACGACCACGCCGAGCACTGCGCCCAGCGCCATCAGGGCGACGAACGCGGCCTGCTTCTGTTTGCGTTTGGCTTCCCGGTGGGGAAGCAGGTTAATCTTGATCATACCGCCGCCTTTCGCATGGCCAGGCCGCAAGCGACCAGGTAAGCCGGCGCTTCGGTGCGCAGCTGCGACTCGCGCACGCCGGACGCCAGCTGCATGCCTTTGAACGGCGACACCACGGCGCTGGAGATGCGGGTGCGGCTGGCGACGATGTCGAGCAGCCCCGGCATCAGCGCGCAACCGCCGGCCAGGAACAGCTGGTCGATGCGGGTGTACGGCGTGGAGGTGTAGAAGAACTGGATGGCGCGCGTGACTTCGAGCGCGGCGTTTTCCAGGAAGGGGGTCAGCAACTCGGCCTGGTAGTTTTCCGGCAGGTCGCCGGCGCGCTTGCGCGCTTCGGCTTCCTCGAACGACAGCCCGTAGGCGCGCACGATATCCTGGGTCAGCTGGTTGCCGCCGAACGGCTGCTCGCGCTCGTAGATGGTGTCGCCGTCGAGCATGACCGAGATGTGGGTGACCTGGGCGCCGACCTGGAACAGCGCGACGATCTGGCCGGCGCCGGCCTGCGGCATCATCGCCGTCACGCGGTCGAGCGCGGCGCGGGCGGCGTACGATTCGATGTCCATCACCACGGCAGCCAGGCCGGCCGCTTCGGCCAGCGCCATGCGGTCCTCGACCTTTTCCTTGCGCGACGCCGCCAGCATCACTTCGATGTCGTCGGGCGAATTGGCGGCCGGGCCGATCACGTCGAAATCGAGGCTGACCTCGTCGAGCGCGAACGGGATGTACTGGCTGGCCTCGGACTCGACCTGCACTTCCAGCTGGTCTTCCGACAGGCCCGCCGGCAGGATGATCTTCTTGGTGATGACGGAGGCCGGCGGCATGCCGAGCGCGACCAGCTTGATGCGGGTGCCGCTCTTTTTCCAGACGCGCCGCACCGCCTCCGAGACCTGCTCGAGGTTTTCGATATTGCCGTCGACGACAGCGCCGCGCGGGAGGGGCTCGGATGCATAACGCTCCAGACGCAGCTCGCCTTTGCCGAGCTGTGACAGCTCAACCAGCCGGACGCTGGACGTACTGACGTCCAACCCGATCAAGGGGGGACTGGATTGCCCGAACAAGGAACCTAGATTAACCATTTACGAGCCCACTCCTCCCCTAACCGCATTTTGAATTATTTTCTGAATAACTTGCTTCTCAGAAAGATAATATGAACTGGCCTTTTGGGGGTTATTTGATATAAAACCGCCATTTAGGCGGCATACATAAGACAGTACATTAAATCGTAGCAACAACGCCGAGCCCATGTAAAGGTATTTCTGCATTGGAACTTTATCGGTACGGGCGGATTCACCACACTCTGTGAACGCGCTGACATCTAAGTTGTCGGCCCGTTCACACTCGTCCATTAGCCTGCTGTAGCGAATGGGGCTGGCCGGTACCGTGCTTTATAATGAAGCACATCAATATGTGAGAGATCCACCCGCATGACTTCGAAATCGGATACAACGGCTACGCCAAAAAAAGGCGCACGCAAGCGCAGCCCTAAACGGATGCTGCTGATTGCGCTCGGGATTATCACCGGCACAGGACTGGCGGCGCTGCTGATTGTCGTCTTCGCGCTGGCGATGGCCTACCCCAACCTGCCCGCGCTCGACACGCTGACCGACTACCGGCCGAAAATGCCGCTACGGATTTTCTCCGCCGACAATGTCCTGATCGGCGAATTCGGCGAAGAGCGCCGCACGCTGGTCCATATCAAGGACATTCCGAATGTCATGAAGAAGGCGGTACTGGCGATCGAGGACGACAATTTCTACGAGCACAGCGGCGTGTATTACAAGGGCATCCTGCGCGCGGCGCTGCACAACGCCAGCGGTGGGGCGCGCCAGGGCGCATCGACCATTACCCAGCAGGTAGCGCGCAACTTCTTCCTGTCGTCCGAGCAGACCCTCAAGCGCAAGGCCTATGAAATCCTGCTGGCCTGGAAAATTGAAAAAAGCCTGACCAAGGACCAGATCCTCGAGGTCTACATGAACCAGATCTACCTGGGCCAGCGCGCGTACGGCTTCTCCTCGGCCGCCCAGATCTACTTCGGCAAGGACCTGAAGGACATCAGCGTGGCCGAAGCGGCGATGCTGGCCGGCCTGCCGAAGGCGCCGTCGGCGTACAACCCGGTGGTCAACCCGAAACGTGCGCGCACGCGCCAGCAGTACATCCTGCAGCGTATGCACGAGCTCGGCTACATCACCACGGCGCAGTACACGGCCGCCAAGGACGAACAGCTCAAGATCAAGACCGATAGCAACGAGTTCGGCGTGCACGCCGAGTACGTCGCCGAGATGGCGCGCCAGCTGGTGTACGAACAATTCAAGGAAGAGACCTACACGCGCGGGCTGAATGTATTCACCACGATCACCAAGGCCGACCAGGACGCCGCCTACCTCGCGCTGCGCCGCGGCGTGATGGACTACGAGCGCCGCCAGGCCTACCGTGGGCCGAAGTCGTACATCGACATCCCGGGCAAGAAGGAGCAAGCCGAAGAAGCGATCGAAGCCGAGCTGGCCGAGCATCCGGACAGCGACGACATCATCGCCGCCATCGTGCTGGAAGCATCGCCGCAGCAGGTGACGGCGGTGACCGCGTCGGGTGAAGAAATCAAGATCAGCGGGCCGGGGCTGGCGTTCGCGCAATCCGGGCTGTCTTCGAAGGCGCCGCCGAACCGCCGCATCAAGCGCGGCGCGGTGATCCGCGTCACGCAAGGCGGCGGCACCACCTGGAGCATCACCCAGATGCCGGAAATCGAATCGGCCTTCGTCGCCGCAGATACAAGGGACGGCGCGATCCGCGCGCTGGTGGGCGGCTTCGACTACAACCGCAACAAGTTCAACCACGTGACGCAGGCATGGCGCCAGCCGGGATCGTCGTTCAAGCCGTTCATCTACTCGGCATCGCTGGAGCGCGGGCTGTCGCCATCGACGCTGATCAACGACGCGCCGATCTCGTTTGACGCGGGGCAGACCGGCGGCCAGGCATGGGAGCCCAAGAACTACGACAACAAGTACGAAGGCCCGATGAGCATGCGGCGCGGGCTGAGCAAGTCGAAGAACATGGTCTCGATCCGCATCCTGCACCGCATCGGCGCCAAGTACGGCCAGGAATACACGACGCGCTTCGGCTTCGACGCCGAGAAGAACCCGCCGTACCTGACGCTTGCGCTGGGCGCGGGCGCGACCACGCCGTTGCAGTTGGCCGGCGCCTACGCCGTGTTTGCGAACGGCGGCTACCGCGTCAGCCCGTACCTGATCACCAAGGTCACCGACAGCAACGGCACCATCCTGTCGCAAGCCTCGCCTGACCGTGCCGGCGAAGAAGGCAACCGCGTGATCGACGCGCGCAACGCCTTCATGGTCGACAGCATGCTCAAGGACGTGGTCCGCTACGGCACTGCGACCAAGGCGCTGTCGCTCAAGCGCACCGACATCTCCGGCAAGACCGGCACCACCAACGACTCGATCGACGCCTGGTTCGCCGGCTACAACCCGAACGTGGTGGGAATCGCCTGGATCGGCTACGACCAGCCCAAGAACCTGGGCAACAAGGAAACCGGCGGCGGTTTAGCGCTGCCGATCTGGATCGGCTACATGAGCAAGGCGCTCAAGGGTGAGCCGATGGAAGAGCGCGTCGTGCCGGGCGGCCTGATCAATGTGAACGGCGAGTACTACTACGCCGAGAACCCGCCGGGAACCGGCGTCCAGAGCATCGACGTCGGGGTGCGCAGCACTCCCGCCGAAGAAGCGGTGAAGGATGCGGTAAAGAACGAGCTGTTCTAAGCACCACCGCCGTAAAAGCGGTTGCAAAACGCTTCGGGGTCCGTCCCCGGGGACGGACCCCGAAGCGTTTTGCAACTATTCCGAGAGGGTCACGGAGGTGCCGCCTTGTTCGCTGGCCAGCGTCGACAGCGCGGCGAACAGCTCGGAGCCGTCGCGGGTGTTGATCCACTGCCCGTCGGCGCGCTTGTAGTGGAAGCCGCCGGATTTGGCCGCCACCCACATTTCCTGCAGCGGCGCCTGGCTGTTGACGATGATCTTGGTGCCGTTGTCGATGAACTCGATTTCCAGCACGTTGCCGCTGCGCTTGCATTCGACGTCGATCACGTCTTCGTCGTTGAGCCGGTCCATCGCCGCTTCGATCGTGCTCAGGGTGCTGTCGGCCAGGTCCAGGAATTCGGTTTCGCTCATCATGCTACACTCCAAGGTCTTCTAATTAAACCGTGATTCTAATCGTGAAGCCTTCCATTGCGCTGAATATCGGCGCCGCCGTCATGGTCTTTGGCGCGCTCGCCGGCTGCGGCCAGACCGGCCCGCTGTACATGCCGACCCCGCCTGCCAAGCCCCAGCCAGCGCCTGCCCAGCCGCCTGCGATGCCTCCAGTTTCTTCTTCCGTAGCCCAGTAACTCATCCTATGTCGCAATTTACCTTCCAAGACGGCGCCCTGTTCGCTGAAAGCACTCCCTTGTCCAGCATCGCCGGGCAGTTCGGCACGCCGACCTATGTTTATTCCAAGGCCGCGCTGCTGAAAAACTTCGCGTCGTATTTCGATGCGTGCAAAGGCCGCGATGCCCTCATTTGCTATGCGATGAAGGCCAATTCGAACCTGGCGATCCTCGACCTGCTGGCGCGCGAAGGCGCGGGCTTCGATATCGTGTCGGGCGGCGAGCTGCTGCGCGTATTGGCCGCTGGCGGCGATCCGCGCAAGGTGATTTTCTCCGGCGTCGGCAAGACGTCCGATGAGATCCGGCTGGCGCTGTCGCACGATATCCTGTGCTTTAACGTGGAGTCGATTCCTGAGCTGCACCGTATTAATGAAGTCGCTGGCGCGATGGGCAAGACCGCGCCGGTGTCATTGCGCGTGAATCCGAACGTGGATGCGAAAACCCATCCGTATATCGCCACCGGCCTGAAGGCGAATAAATTCGGCGTGGCGTTCGACGATGCGCTCGCTACTTATCGCACCGCTGGCGCGCTGGCGCACCTGGAAGTGGTCGGCATCGATTGCCATATCGGTTCGCAGCTGCTGGACGATGCGCCGCTGCTCGAGGCGCTCGATAAATTGATCGAATTGATCGATACGCTGGCCGACGAGGGCATCGTAATTCATCACCTGGATATGGGTGGCGGTATCGGCATCAATTACGGCGAGGCGGGCGAGGCCGAGCCGGTTCCGGTCGGCGAATACCTGGGCCGCGTGTTCGCGCATATCGATGCGTGGCGCGCCCGCAAATACGACGGCAAGCCGATCAAGGTGGCGTTTGAGCCGGGCCGCTCGATTGTCGGCGATACCGGCGTGCTGCTGACCAGGGTGGAATTCCTGAAGCCGGGCGCGGAGAAGAATTTCTGCATCGTCGACGCGGCGATGAATGATCTGATGCGCCCTGCCCTTTACCAGGCGTGGATGGATGTGCAGCCAGTCGCGCCGCATGCCGGCGAGAAGGTGAATTACGATGTCGTCGGGCCGGTGTGCGAGTCGGGCGACTGGCTGGCGCGCGATCGGCAGTTGGCGGTAAATCCGGGCGATTTGCTGGCGATTATGCAGGCGGGCGCTTATGGCTTGACCATGTCGTCCAATTACAATACCCGCGGCCGCGCAGCCGAGGTGATGGTCGATGGCGATAAGGTGCATTTGATCCGCCAGCGCGAGAATCCGGCGGATTTGTTTGCGTTGGAGTCGGTGATCAAATAAGCCGACGGGGTGCAGGGCGGAAGAGGCCGAGAGGCCGGTGTAGCAGGGGTGTCGGATCGCAAGCGATCCGCCTGCGGAACGGTATCCGCTTGCAGGCGGATACTCCTCTCATCCGCCCGACGTTTGTGCAGCCCGCGACTTCGACCCCGCCCAGCTCCAATACACCCTCGCCCCCAGCAGCACCGCAACAATCGCCCCGAAAATAAACGGTTCGGTGAAATTGCTCTTCCCCGCCCTCATCCACCAGAAGTGCAATATGCCCAGCGGCGCGATCAGGTAGATCAGCCGGTGCAGCCATATCCAGCGCTTGCCGCCCAGCCGCTTGACCATCGCATTGGTGCTGGTCACGGCCAGCGGTATCAGCAGCACAAACGCGGTAAACCCAACCAGGATGAATGGCCGCTTCGCCACGTCGCGGAACATCCCGGCCACGTCGAAGAAATGGTCGAACCACAAGAACGTCGTGAAGTGCAAAAACGCGTAGAAGAACGCGTACAGCCCGAACATCCTGCGCAGCTTGATCAGCCAGTTCATCTTGCTCAGCCGCCGCAGCGGCGTCACCGTCAGCGTGATGCACAGGAAATACAGCGCCCAGGAACCCGTCCCACGCGTGATGAACTCGAGCGGCTCGACCAGTTGCCCGCTGACAGTCAGCCACACCATGCGCGCCAGCGGCACCAGCGCCAGCGAAAAGATGGCGGCCTTGATGCCCTTGAGCTGTGTGGGTGTGGGATTGAACGCCATCAGTAGTATTTCTTCAGATCCAGGCCGGTGTACATCGAGGCGACCTCGTTGTAGCCATTGAACATCAACGTCTTGCGCTTGGCCTTGAAGAATCCATCCTCGCCAATCCGGCGCTCGGTGGCCTGCGACCAGCGCGGGTGGTCGACGTTCGGGTTGACGTTGGAATAGAAGCCGTATTCCGACGGCGCCGACACGTTCCACGCCGTTTTCGGCTGTTCCCGCACGAAGCGGATCTTGACGATGGACTTGCCCGATTTAAACCCGTACTTCCAGGGCACCACGATGCGCACAGGCGCGCCGTTCTGGTTGGGCAGGGTCTGCCCATACATGCCGAGCGTCAGCAGCGTGAGCGGGTGATTGGCTTCGTCGATGCGCAGCCCTTCGACATACGGCCAGTCGAGCACGCGGCTGCCGATGCCGGGCATCTGCTTGCGGTCGGCCAGGGTCGTGAATTCGACGAACTTGGCGTTGCCGTTCGGCTCGACCTTCTTGATCAGGTTCGACAGCGAGTAGCCAACCCACGGAATCACCATCGACCAGCCTTCGACGCAGCGCAGGCGGTAGATGCGTTCTTCCAGCGGCGCGAGCTTGAGCAGGCTGTCGATGTCGAGCGTCATCGGCTGCTTGACCTCGCCTTCGATCGATACCGTCCACGGCCGGGTTTTCAGCGTGTGCGCGTATTCGGCGGGGTCCGACTTGTCGAGCCCGAATTCATAGAAGTTGTTGTAGCCCGACGCATCCTTGAACGGGGTCGGCTTGTCGAGGATGGTGTAGGCGGGATTGGCCTTGCCGGCCAGTTTTTGCGCGGGGGTTTGCTGGGCGAACGCTTTGCGGTTCGCCATCTCCCACAACGCGCTGCCTGCCACGGCGCCGACTGCCATCTGCTGGATGAAGCGGCGGCGCGATTCGTAGACTTCTTGCGGCGTGATTTCCGATCCGAACGGTACAGCGCTTTGGTTCGGACTGCGTTTGATCAGCATGGCTTGCTCCGGAAAAATGGTAGTAACGTCCAAACATTACACCATTTTGCCGACGCGAGCCCGCAGGCCCGCGCGCCGTACTTACAGTTCGCCGTACGAGTGCAGTCCGGACAGGAACATGTTGACGCCAATGAAGGCGAAGGTCGTCACCAGAAGGCCGACCAGCGCCCACCAGGCCGCCACGCGGCCGCGCAGGCCGGTCATCAGGCGCATGTGCAGCCAGGCCGCGTAGTTCAGCCAGACGATCAGCGCCCAGGTTTCTTTCGGGTCCCATGACCAGTAGCCGCCCCATGCTTCGGCTGCCCACAGCGCGCCGAGGATGGTTGCCACGGTGAAGAACGCGAAGCCGACCGAAATCGATTTGTACATCACGTCGTCGAGCACTTCGAGCGCCGGCAGACGGTCGGCGAGGATGCCGTGCGACTTGAGCAGGTAGGCCGAGCCGACCATCGCGGCCAGCGCGAAGGTGCCGTAGCCGATGAAGTTGGCCGGGACGTGGATCTTCATCCACCAGCTTTGCAGCGCCGGCACCAGCGGCTCGATGCCGGCGGCGTCGCGCGACACGGTGTACCACAGCAGGAAAGCGACCGCGGCCGCGATGATCAGCATCACGAAGGCGCCCAGCTGGCGGGTGGCGTAGTGCTGCTCGTAATGCAGGTAGAACATGGCGGTGATCAGCGCGAACAGGATGAACACTTCATACAGGTTCGACACGGGGATGTGGCCGACGTCGGCGCCGATCAGGTAGGACTCGAACCAGCGCACCATCATGCCGGTCCAGCCGAGCACGACCGCGGCCCAGCACAGCCTGGAGCCGACCGAGGTGCCGAAGTTGCTGCGGCTGAGCAGGCCGACCCAGTAGAACACGGTCGAGAACGCGAACAAGGTGCTCATCCACAGGATCGCCGACTGCGACGACAGCAGGTACTTGAGGAAGAATTTCTGGTTGGCGTTCTGCAGGTCGCCCGCATACAGGCCGATGGCCGCGAGCGACAGCAGGAACACCAGCGGCATCAGCCAGCGCACCGCCTTGAATTGCCAGCCCAGCAGCGCGAAGGTCGGCGCGGCCAGCAGCAGGATGGCTTTCTCGTAGACGTCCATGTAGGCGCCGTAGCGGACCAGTCCGAACACGGCGCCGGCCATCAGCGCCGCGGCGAACAGCCAGTCGAACGCGGTCAGGCGCTTGAAGAAGCCCGGCGTCTGGGTGTAGCTTGTTTGAGTTTGTGAAATTTCCATCATTTTCTCCAGGTACCGCCGCCATGCGTGGCGGCATACAGCTTACGCCGATTGCGGCAGCTTCGCTTTCAGGTCGTTAAATTCATGCTCGAAATCAAGGGTCTTGCGCTGGGTGCTCATCGCCATCAGCGCGTGCGCGCCGCCGGACTCGTCATCGCGCACCCACACCCACAGGCGGCGTTCGCGGATGTAGAACATGGCGAAGATGCCCATCACCAGGAACAGGCAGCCGGTGTAGACGACCGCCTTGCCCGGCGAACGGGTCACTTGCAGCACCGACGCTTTTACTTCGGTAAATTCATCCAGCTGCAGGAACACCGGCGCGCCGTAGAAGAAGCTGTCCGACAGCGCATTGGTCGACGTCTGCAGGAAACGTGCATGCTTCTCGTCGCCCGCGACCGGCGCCAGGCCATCCCGCGCGCGCGCGGCCTGCCACAGCTCCCACATGGTGCCGTTGAGGATTTTCATGAAGATGCCGGCGGCCTTTTCCTGCTCGGCGGCCGGGATCTTTTCGAGGAACTGCGAAACAGCAAGGTAACCGCCCTGGGTGCCGTTGCCTGCAAAGATGGCAAGGCTGCGCGCGGCGGAATCTTCCAGCTGCTGGGCCATCCCGCCCGCGCCCGTTGTAGCGGGCATGGCGCGCTTTGCGTAGCGGCCGGCGGCAAGCTGGCGCAGGGCCGGGTCGGCCAGCGCGGCGCGCAGGCGCATCCATTCGCGGACGCTGTATTCGTCATCGGCCGGAATGCGCAGGTAGCTGAACGCTTCGGACGGCGTCGAGCGCATGCCCGCCAGGTAGAACTGGGCGCCGTCGAGTGTCACCGGCTGCATGTAATTCTGGTATTCGCGCGCCTGCCCGGTCTTGTCGCGCAGCTTGTAGGTGACGCTCGGGCCGACGTTCTTCAGGTCCTTGTTTTCGCCTTTGGCGGCGGAACCGAGTTGCTTGTTAAAACCGGCCGCGAATTCTTCGTTGAACGACTTGCCCTTGGTAACGGCGCGCACGTCCGGCGTGGTGCCGGTGTTCTCGACGTTGAACGGACGGAAGCCCGACCACTCGACCGAGTAGTCCTCGCCATCGCGCTTGAGCTCGGATGCGGTGCCGATTTCGCCCGCCATCGCAAACGATTTCGCATCAACGCCCTGCATCGGGAAGGCCGTCATCTTGAGCTTGGTGCCGCCGTCTTCGAAGCTGGACTGGTACACGGCAACGCCCTTGTAGATCAGCGGTTCGTTGACCTTGATGGTGGCCGGGAACGTCTTGCCGGTTTCATGGTCGCGCACGATCACATCGCTGGCGAACAGCTTCGGCATGCCGGTCGAGTAGAAATCGATGTGGAACTTGGCCAGCTTGATCGTGAACGGCAGTTCCTGCACCAGCACGCCGTTGGCCTGCGGAATCAGCGCGACGTCGCTCGCCTGCCCTTCCGGGATCATGGTGTTGCCGCGGTAGGTAGGATTGCCCAGGCCAAGGCGGTGCTTCTCAGGAATGGCCGAGATCAGGCCGCTGCCCGCGAACGGCGTCTTGCCGAGGAACCATTGCTGGAAGCGGATAGGCAGGTCGGAATCGAGCATGCCGCCCACCAGGATGATGATGATGGCCGAGTGCGCGAAGATGTAGCCGAAGCGCGTTCCGGCGCCCTTCTTGGCCGTCACCAGGGTGGCGTTCGGCTTTTCGACGATCTTGGTGCCGTACCCCGCGTCGGCAAGGCGCTGGGCGCTCTGCTGCGCCAGTGCCGCGCGCGACAGCGGCGCCACCCATTCGGCCTTGTGGTGGAAATTGCGCAGCGACACCTCGCGCACGTTCTCGCGCCAGCTGCGCATATCCTTCAGCATCTTCGGCGTGCTGCGCACGATGCACAGCCCGGTCGACAGCAGCAGGAAGGCGAGGATCAGCAGGAACCACCACGCCGAGTAAACCGCGTACAGGCCCAGCTTGTCAAACACGGAGAACCAGAACGGGCCGAACTGGTTGACGTAATTCGTCATCGGCTCGTTCTGCTTCATCACAGTGCCGATCATCGACGCGATCGAGATCACTGTCAGCAGGCTGATCGCAAAGCGCATCGACGAGACCAGCTCGACCGCTTCGGCCAGTCGGCGGCGCTTCGTCTTCAGTTCAATTCCGGTGGTGCTCATTATTCAATCCAGTGCGCGGTCAGCCTAGGCGGCCGCGAAAGATGTGCAAGGCGTCATTCCCGCGAAGGCGGGAATCCCATTTAGTGCCGGGGCGCAGGCAAAATTGGATTCCCGCCTTCGCGGGAACGACGAGACCCGTGCTTATCAGCAAAAAGGGCAGCCCGCTTACGCGCCGCCGCCCTCTGAGGTTTCTTGCTCCAGCGCCGCGCGGCTATTCAAACCGCGCTTCGCAGATCCAGCCGGCATCGAAAGATGCCGTGAATTTTACTTCAAGCCGGAGATGTAATCGGCAACGGCCTTCATTTCCTGGTCCGACATGCGCTGAGCCAGCGTGGTCATCTGTGCGCTGTTGCCGCGCGCGCCGCCCTTGAATGCTTGCAGCTGGGCTACGGTGTAGTCCTGGTGCTGGCCAGCAAGGCGTGGATACTGGGCCGGGATGCCGTTGGCATTGGCGCCGTGGCAGCTTGCGCAGGCAGCCACGCCGCGCTCAGCGATACCGCCGCGGTAGATTTTCTTGCCGAGTTCGACGGTGTCCTTGTTCTTGGCAGCGCCTTGCTTTGGCTTCTGCGTCGACAGGTAGGCGGCGATGTCGCGCTTTTCAGCATCCGACAGCATCTTCGCGTAAGTCGTCATCACTGGCTGGTTACGCGCAGGGGTGGTGAAGTCGATCAGTTGCTTGTGGGTATATGCCTCAAACTGTGCGGACAGCTTTGGATTGGCGGTGATGGTCGAATTGCCGGCCGCGCCGTGGCACGATGCGCAAGCTGGCAGGCCGCGGGCAGCATCGCCAGCGTCGTACAGGGTCGCGCCTTTGGCGGCATCAGCCTTGGCTGGAGCCGCAACAGGGGCGGCGGCCGACGCCAGGCCGGAAACAGCCAGGGTTGCAAGCAACAAGGACTTCACAAACGCCGCACCGGCGGCCGGGAAAAACGCACGATTCATTCACACACCCTGACTTGTAAAAATTGAATTCTATTTGAAAATATGGCAGTGCAAGCACTTGTTGCGAGGCGCTGAACCTCCCGCGACGCAACAATACGCAACCCCTTATTGTACAATAGCTTTCTCGGGTCATCGCCCCCTTTTGTTGCATTTTCTGCCCATTCCATGTCCAAACTCTGGCAAGCCCGCTTCTTTACGACCGTCAACCAACTGCGCGACCTGCCCGATACGCAGGTTCCTGAAATCGCGTTTGCGGGACGTTCCAACGCGGGAAAATCGACCGCAATTAACATCCTGACAAACCAGAAGGGCCTCGCTTTCGCGTCCAAGACGCCGGGCCGCACCCAGCACATCAACTATTTCTCGATCGGCGGCGCCCATGTGGGCCAGCACCGCAAGGACCCGACCATCGTCGAGGAGATCGAAGGCCTGCTGGTCGACTTGCCGGGTTACGGCTACGCGGAAGTGTCCGGCTCGGCCAAGCTGCACTGGCAAAAGCTGCTGGGCGACTACGTCCAGCGCCGCGAACAGTTGGCAGCACTGGTGCTGATCATGGACTCGCGCCGTCCGTTCACCGAACTCGACGTGCAGATGCTCGAATGGTTCGCGCCAACCGGCAAGCCGATCCACTGCATCCTCACCAAGGCCGACAAGCTCAACCGCAACGAGACCACCAACGCGCTGCGCAGCGCGCGCGCCACGCTCGACAGCTACGTCGACGAAGACGGCGAAGGCTTCCCGTTCACCGTGCAGATGTTCTCGGCGCTCAAGCGCGTCGGCATCGACGAAGCCAACGACAAGATCCTCGAACTGCTCGGCATCACTGACGATGGCAGCGAGCCTGCGCCGCCGTCGCCGGACGACGACGCAGCGAAGTTTATTGACGACGCCGACGAATAATTTTTATCCTTTTCTTTGGGAACCTGAGATGACGATACCAGCCGCCTACCCGGCAATCCGCATGCGCCGCATGCGCCGCGACCCGTTTTCGCGCGCGCTGATGCGCGAGAACACGATCGCCGCGTCGGACCTGATCTACCCGGTGTTCATCCTCGACGGCAGCAACCAGCGCCAGCAGGTTGGCTCGATGCCGGGCGTGGAGCGGATGTCGGTGGACCTGTTGCTGGAAGTGGCGGATGACTGCGTCAAGCTGGGCATTCCGGCGCTGGCGCTGTTCCCGGTGATCGACGCGTCGCTGAAAACGGCGGACGGCATCGAAGCGACCAATCCGGACGGCCTGGTGCCGCGCGCCGTGCGCGAACTGAAGCGCCGCTTCCCGGACCTGGGCATCGTCACCGACGTCGCACTCGACCCGTTCACCAGCCACGGCCAGGACGGACTGATCAACGACGATGGCTACGTGTTGAACGACGAAACCATAGAGATGCTGATTCGCCAGGCGTTGACGCAGGCCGAGGCTGGCGTCGACGTGGTGGCGCCGTCGGACATGATGGATGGCCGCATCGGCGCGATCCGCCAGGGGCTGGAAGACAAGGGTTTCATCCACACCCGCATCATGGCGTACTCGGCCAAGTATGCGTCGGCGTTCTACGGTCCGTTCCGCGATGCGGTCGGTTCGGGCGCCAACCTTGGCAAGGCGGACAAGAACAATTACCAGATGGATCCGGCCAACACCGATGAAGCGCTGCGTGAAGTTGCGCTGGATATCGCCGAGGGTGCGGACATGGTGATGGTCAAGCCGGGCATGCCTTACCTCGACGTGGTGCGCCGCGTGAAGGACGAGTTCAAGGTGCCGACGTTTGCCTACCAGGTCAGCGGCGAGTACGCGATGATCAAGGCCGCCGCGCAAAACGGCTGGCTGGATCACGACAAGGTGATGATGGAATCGATGATGGCGTTCAAGCGCGCAGGCGCGGACGGCGTGCTGACGTATTTCGCTCGGGATATCGCGCGGATTCTGAAGGCCCGCGCCTAAACCCCCGTCATTCCCGCGCGCGGGAATGACGTGCTAGCGTCCCGTCCTGTACTCCGGGAACATCTCCTTGAACAGGAAAGCCTCCAGCTCCGCCGTATCCTGCACCCGTGCGCTCATCTTGACCACGCGTTGCAGGCGATGCGAATCCCAGTCGAAATCGCCGGTCTTTTCCTTGCGGATCAGCTCGATCATCTTCTTGACGATCGCGGTTTCGATATCCTTCTCCCCGCCCAGCTCCACCCTGACTTGCTGCAGCCAGCGGCGCTTGAAATTCGGGTTCCAGCCGCGGAACTTCAGCTCCGCGCTGGAGAACGATTGGTTGGTCACGCTGAACACGCCGCCCGTTTCGTTGCGGTCGTCGCCCTTGCTGCGGCCGTTGGCTGCGGCGATGTTCGCCAGCGCGTTGCGGGTGCCGCGCGCGCTTTCGCTTTCCGCTTCCGGTTGCTCCGATGGCGCGCCCCGTTCCTGGCGTCGCTTGGCGATATAGGCCGCCATGTCGACTTCTTCGGGCGGCTCGATTTTCTTCGGCGGTTCCTCAACGATCTTTACCGGCTTTTCATTCGGCAAAGTGATCGTATCAGGCAGCCGTTCGATTTTCGGCGGTGGCGTGGCGGATTTTTTGACAGCCTTGCTGGCCTGCTTGCGCGGCTGGTCTGGCTTTTCCGGCTTGGGCTGTTCCGCGACCGGATTGATGTACACCATCGCCCCGCCAGCCGAAGGCGAAGCGGTTTTCTGGGTCTGCGGCTTAAACACGTAGATCGCGACAAGCAGCAAGTGCAGCAGCACCGTGATGGCGAGGCCGACGCGGTTGACGCGCTGAGTACCGTAGCTCAGCGTGGCGGCCGGCAGCGGCTGGCCACAGTGCTCGCAGTACCCGGTGTTTTGCGGCGAATAATGGGAATGATCACGCAAGATGATTATGATTTTCCAGGTGCAGCTTCAGCTAAAAAGGGGTCGAGTGGCGCAGTCTATACGTTTTGACGAAATTGCGCACCGGCAGGACACCTTGCACAGCTTGCAACACCTCGGGCAGCGCTTCCTCTTTGGGGTCAGGTCTGGCATTCGGACACGGGCTCAGGCGCTAGGCGCCTGAGCCCGTGTCCGAATGCCAGACCTGACCCCAATGGCGGACCCCAATGGAGGGGCGGCTGTTACCAGATGTATCAGCTGCCCTGCCCTCACTCTTGCATTAGTGCGCCGCGTCGGCTTGCGCCAGCTGCGTGTCCGACAGCGGGCCCTTGCCGCTGTATTTG
The DNA here is from genome assembly GCF_012927275.1 of Massilia polaris. GTDB lineage: Bacteria > Pseudomonadota > Gammaproteobacteria > Burkholderiales > Burkholderiaceae_D > Telluria_A > Telluria_A polaris. The sequence goes on from NZ_JABBGG010000012.1 coordinate 77,227, forward strand.
TCGAGGTACAGGTAGATTACCGGCGTGATGTACAGCGTGATGACCTGCGAGAACAGCAGGCCGCCGACCACGGCCAGGCCGAGCGGCTGGCGCAGTTCGGCGCCAGCGCCCAGGCCCATCGCGATTGGCAGCGCGCCGGTCATCGCGGCCAGCGTCGTCATCAAAATTGGGCGGAAGCGCAACAGGCAGGCTTCGCGGATCGCGTGTTCCGGCGTCTTGCCTTCGACCCGCTGCGCATGCAGCGCGAAGTCGATCATCATGATCGCGTTCTTTTTCACGATGCCGATCAGCATCAGGATGCCGATGATCGCAATCATCGTCAGGTCCATGCCAAATATTTCGAGTGTCAGCAGCGCGCCGACTGCGGCCGATGGCAGGCCGGCAAGGATCGTCAGCGGGTGGATATAACTCTCGTAGAGCACACCCAGCAGGATGTAAATGACGCCCAGCGCGGCGATGATCAGGATCAGCTGGCTCGCTTGCGATTCTTCGAACACCGCCGCATCGCCGCCGTAACGCGTGATGACTGAGGCCGGCAGTTTCATCTCGGTGGACATGCGGTCGATCGCCGCGGTGGCGTCACCCAGCGGCATGTCCGGCGCGAGGTTGAACGACAGCGTGATCGCTTGCAGCTGGCCCTGGTGGTTGACCGAGGTCGGGCCGACCGTGCGTTCGACCGTCGCGATGCTCGAGAGCTGCACCAGCTGGCCGCTCTTGCTGCGCACCGAGACGCGCGTAAGCGCGTCGTCGAACTGGCGGTCGGCGGGCGCCGCTTCCATGATGACGTTGTAGCTGGCGGCCGGCGAGTAGATCGTCGATACCTGGCGCTCGCCGAATGCGGCGTACAGTGCGGTGCGCACGTCGGCCATCGCCACGCCGAGCGTGTTGGCTTTGTCGCGGTCGATCTTCAGGCTGGCCTGCAGGCCGCCGGCCTGCGAGTCGCTGGTGACGTCGCGGAAGCCAGGTGCGGCGCGCATCCGTTCGAGGAAGCGGTTCGACCAGACATCGAGGTCGTCCGAGCGCACGCTTTGCAGCGTGTACTGGTAGCGGCTCTTGCTCTGGCGGCCGCCCAGCTGGAGGTTCTGGGTCGGGCTGAGGAATACGGATACGCCCGGAATCGCGCGGGTGGCCTGGCGCAGGCCATTGACCACGTCCGGCATGGCCTTGCGTTCGTCGCGCGGCTTGAGCACGATGAAGCCGCGGCCGGTATTGCCGCCGCCGGTGAACGAGGTGACGTCCTTGACCGCCGGGTCGGCGCGTACCGCCGCCACGACCTGCTCCTGCAGCAGCGCCATCTTGTCGGTGGAGGTGTCTTCGGCCGCTTCGACGCTCATGCGGATCTGGCCCAGGTCTTCCTCGGGAAAGAAGCCTTTCGGGATCGTGGTGTACATGACCACTGTCAGCGCGAAGGTGGCGAAGGCGACCAGCAGGATGATCGGGCGGTTGGCAAGCGCCATGTCCAGCGTCTTTTCGTAGCCGCGCAGGACCTTCGAGAAGCCAGCTTCGAAATGGCGGCCGATCCAGCTTTTCTCGCCGCCGCCGTGCACGTCGTGCGCAGGCAGCAGGCGGCTGGCCAGCATTGGCACCAGGGTTAGCGACACAACCGCCGATACCAGCACCGCGAGGCCGACCACGACCGCGAATTCATGGAACAGCAGGCCGATCACGCCCGGCATGAAGAAGATCGGGATGAATACCGCGACCAGCGAGATCGAGATCGAGATAATCGTGAAGCCCACTTCGCGCGAGCCGACCAGCGCCGCTTCAAGCGGCCGCTTGCCCATCTCGATGTGGCGCACGATATTTTCAAGCACCACAATGGCGTCATCGACCACCAGGCCGACCGCCAATGTAATACCGAGCAGCGAGACGTTATCGAGGCTGTAGCCGAACCAGTACAGCAGCGACACCGCGCCGAGCAGGGAGATCGGCAGCGTCACCGCGGGGATGAAGGTGGCCGAGGCGCGGTGCAGGAACAGGAAGATCACCAGCACCACCAGCAGCACCGTGAAAGCGAGCGTCAGGTTGACGTCGTGGATCGCTTCGCGGATCGAGACCGAGCGGTCGTTGACGAGGCTGATCTTGATCGAGGCCGGCACCTGCGCCTGGAAGCCCGGCAGCAGCTTGCGCACCGAGTCCACCACCTGCACCGTGTTGGCGTTCGGCTGGCGCTGCACCATCAGCACGATCGAGCGTTCGCCGTTAAAGCTGCCGGCTGCCTTGATCGACTGGAAGCTGTCTTCGACGGTGGCCACGTCCTTCAGGCGCACCGGTTCGCCATTACGCACGGCGACGATCACGTCCGAGAACTGGGCCGCGTTCATCAGCTGCGGGTTGCCCTGGATGGTGAGGGTCTGGTTGGGGCCATCGAGCACGCCCAGCGGCGCGTTGGAGTTCGATGCACGCAGCGCGGCGCCGAGTTCGTCGAAGGTCAGGTCGCGCGCGTTCATCAGGTCGGACCTGGCGCGCACCCGCACCGCGAAGCGCTTCTGGCCATTGACGGTCACTTGCGCGACGCCCGGCAAGGTGGACAGGCTCGGCGCGATCAGGTTTTCGGCGTAGTCGTTCAGATCCGACAGGCTCATTGACGGCGAGGTCATCGCCATGAACAGGATCGGCGCGTCGGCCGGGTTGACCTTGCGGTAGGAAGGCAGGTCCGTCATCTCCTGCGGCAGCTGGCGTTGCGCGCGCAGCAGCGCGGCCTGCACGTCCACCGCGGCGGCGTTGACGTCGATGCTCGGGTCGAATTCGAGCGTGATGTTGCTGTCGCCCTGGGTGCTGGTCGAGGTGATCAGCTTGATGCCGGCGATCGTCGAGAACTGCTTCTCGAGCGGCAGCGCCACCGACGACGCCATCGTTTCGGGGCTGGCGCCGGACAGGTTGGCGGAGACGTTGATGACCGGGGTGTTATAGCTTGGCAGCGCCGCGACCGGGATGTTGACATAAGCGAGGACGCCGACCAAGACCAGCGCCATCGACAGCAGCACCACCATCACCGGGCGACGGATGCACAGTTCTGAAATGTTCATTGGATGGCTGCCTTACGCGCCAATGCGGTGTCAGCGTCCGGCTTGCCGGCGAGGCGTACCTTGCCGCCCGGGCGCAGGTTCTGCTTGCCCTCGGTGATGACCTTCTCGCTGCCGGCCAGTCCGGTGACGGCGGCGCTGTCGCCGAACGCGTACACGCGCTGGACCGGCATTTCCTTGGCGGTCTGGCCTTCGCCGATCACGTACACGAAGGTGCCGCGGGTGTTGATGATGATTGCCGCTTGCGGGATCACGGTCGCGTCCTTCAGCGTGCGCAGCGTGACGCGGGTGGTCACGTACTGGCCCGGCCACAGGCTGGTTTCGCGGTTGTCGAATAGCGCCTTGGCCTTGATCGTGCCGGCCTGCGCGTCGACCGTGTTGTCGATGAAGTTCAGCTTGCCGACGACCGCGTTGCCGCCCGACGGCTGCGCCTCGACCGTTACCTGGCCGGCGCGCTGCGCCGACAGCAGGTCGGACAGCGCCGATTCGGGCAGGGTGAAGGCGACGTTGACCGGATCGAGCTGGGTGATCGTGGTCAGCGACGTGGTCGGCTGGACCAGGCTGCCCGGATATACCGGGATGGCGCCGACGCGGCCCGACATCGGCGCGCGGATGGTGCCGTAGCTGGCGGTGACGCGCTCACCCTGCAGCGCGGCCTGGTTGGACGCCACCAGCGCGCGCTGTGCTTCTACCTGGCTACGCAGCGTGTCGATGGCGCTCTGGGCGAGGAATTTCTGCTCGACCAGTTCCTGGTTGCGCTTGTATTGGCGTTCGAGGTCGGCCAGCATGGCGCGGTCGCGCGCGATCTGGGCCTGCGCCTTGCTGACGTTGGCCTGCTCGTTGCGGTCGTCGAGCGAGAACATCAATTCGCCCGATTTGACGAACTGGCCTTCCTTGATGTGGACCTTGCGGATCGTGCTGGTGGTCTGCGGCCGCAGGTCGACGCTGTTGATCGGCGTGACGGTGCCGTTGGCCTGCAGGGTGACCGGCACATCCTGGCGGCTCGGCGCAACCGCGTTGACCGTGGCCGGTGGCTGCTCGCCGTTGCCGCGCCCGCCGCCCTTCGCAGCGCCCGGTTTATCGTCGCCGCCCGCGTTCAGGTACCAGGCTGCTGCGCCGACGATGGCGGCGATGCCGACGACAAGTACGATGTTCTTCTGCTTCATTGGCTTTTCCTGGCCGCTCGGGGCGGCTCTTGATTAATCTTCAAATTGGATGTTTGCTACAACCAGGTTCACTTTCCCCGGTAAGCCTCGGGCAGCACCAGCGTTACTTCGAGGCCGCCTTCATGGTGGTTGGCGAGGGTGACGCTGCCGCCGTGCTGCTCGGCGATGTTGCGAGCGATCGGCAGGCCAAGGCCGGTGCCGCCGGACTCGCGCGAGCGCGAGCTTTCGATGCGGTAGAAAGGTTCGAACACGCGTGGTTGCTCGTCGTGCGCGATGCCCGGACCGCGGTCGCGGATGCGGATGCGCGCGGCGCCCGCGGTGCGTTCCACCGTCAGTTCGGCCTGGTGGCCATACTTGACCGCGTTGTCGATCAGGTTCGCGAGGCAGCGGCGCAGCGCCATCGGACGGCCCATCACGGCCATGCCGGCGCGCCCGTTCAGGCTCACCTTCTGGCTGGCGTCGCTGGCGTCCGAACACACGCTGTCGAGCAGCGAGTCGACATCGAGCGCCTGCATCTCTTCGGTGTTGTCGGTGCTGCGCGCCAGGTCGAGGCCTTCGCGCACCATCTCCTGCATCGCCGACAGGTCGCCGATAAGGCGCTCCTGCAGTTCGGGGTCGCCGACTTTTTCAAGGCGCAGGCGCATGCGGGTCAGCGGCGTTTGCAGGTCGTGGGTGATCGCGGCCAGCATCTGGGTGCGCTGCGCGATGTACTGGCGGATGCGCGCCTGCATCGCGTTGAACGCGGCGCTGGCCTGGCGGATCTCGCTGGCGCCCGCCAGTTCGAGCGGCGGATGGTTGATGTCGTTGCCGAGGTCCTTGGCGGCCTGCGCCAGCTGCTTGAGCGGACGCGTGGTCATGCGCGCAACGAGGTAGGCGAGGAAGGCGATACTGATCAGGAACAGGCCGATGATCAGCGTGTAGTCGGTTGCGCCAGCCAGCACGGAGCTCGGCGGCGGCAGGATCTGCAGGCGCAGCTGTTCGCCGTCGCGCAGGCGCACGTCGATGCTTTCGCAGGTGCCCCTCCATACCGCTTCCTTCGGGCCAAACATGCTGGGCTGGGTGCGCGGGATGTCGCATTCCTTCGGCCGCGCCGTGATCGTCGAGAACTCGTAGCCCTTACCCATGCGCTTGGACAGCGCGGCGGTGAATGCGGAATCCACGGGCGCGGTTGGCAGGTCGCCGGTGATCTCCTCGAGCCGGATGCCGGGCCGGTTGGCCACGCCAAGGTAGGCAAGGCGCGCCGATGCCGGCACGATCTCGGTGGCGGTGATCAGCTGCTCGGCGCGGTCGAGCGCGTGCGCGGTGCGGAAGTCTTCGATTACACGCTGGCGTTCGTTCTCGGCGAGCAGCTGGGTGGTCGCGGCGGAGACCACGATACCGAGCAGCAGCGTGAGGAACACGCGGCCCGTCATCGATCCGAAGAACGCCTTCACGTGTTGGGCTCCACGGTGACCTGGCCGGCCAGCACATAGCCGCCGTTGCGCACGGTCTTGATGATCTGCGGCAGGCGCGCGTCCTCGCCGAGTTTCTGGCGCAGACGGCTGATCTGGATGTCGATCGAGCGGTCGAACGGGTCGGCGTCGCGGCCCTGCGTCAGGTTCAGCAGCTGGTCGCGGTTGAGCACGCGGTTGGGGTGTTCGAGGAACACGCGCAGCAGGCGGAACTCGGCGCCCGACAGCATGATCACCAGGCCGTCCGGATTGATCAGGTGGCGCGCGGTGAGGTCGAGCGTCCAGCCGGCGAAGCGCATGCGCTGGGCGTTTTCGGACTGGGTATTGGACGGCATCGCGTGGCTGCGCCGCAGCACGCTGCGGATGCGCGCCAGCAGTTCGCGCGGCTCGAACGGTTTCGGCAGGTAGTCGTCGGCGCCCATTTCGAGGCCGAGGATGCGGTCGAGCGGCTCGTTGCGCGCGGTGAGCATGATCACAGGAAGGGTCGAGGTGGCGCGCAGCTTGCGGCACAGGGTCAGGCCATCGTCGCCCGGCATGTTCAGGTCGAGCACGATGAGTTCGGGGCGCGCTTCGTCGAGCGCCTTCCACATCGCGGCGCCGTCGGCGGCAACCAGCGTGCGATAGCCGTTCGATTCGAGGTAATCGGCGAGCAGCGTGCGGATGTCGCGGTCGTCGTCGACGATCAAAATGGTGGTGGGAGTATCCATAATCGCAATTATCCCGACTTACGGCCAGCCTGCACAGCCTATTTGTATCGCCATGTATATTGACAGGGGGTCGATACATATTGATACAAACTCTTCGGCAGCCGACATGCCGTCGTTACACCTGAGGATCATGATGGATTCCGTAGTCCAACCACTCCACTAAGGAAAACACCACATGAACGCACTACGCAAGAGTATCCTCATCGGCCTCACCGTCCTTGGCATGGGTAGCGCCGTGCTGCCGCTGCACGCGGCCGAAGAGGGACGCCAGGGTCACGCGATGACGCAGGAACAGCGCGACGCCAAACGCGCCGAGTTCCGCGCCAAGCGCGCCGAGCACTTCGCGAAACGCCAGGCCAAGGTGCACGATGCGCTGAAGCTGACGAAGGCGCAGGAGCCGGCATGGGCCGCTTATCAGGCGGCCGTCAAGCCGCAACCCCGCACTGCGGAACGCGGCGAGCGTGGCGACTGGAACGCAATGCCGGCGCCGCAGCGCATCGAAAAACAGATCGCGATGTCCAAGCAGCGCATTGCCCACATGGAAGCGCGCCTGGCCGCAACGAAGACCCTGTACGCCGTGCTGTCGCCTGAGCAGCAGAAACTGTTCGACGAGAACAGCCGCCATGGCGGGCACCGCATGAAGCATCGCGGCATGCACAAGGGTCATGGCGAGCACATGCATCCGAAGGCTGGCTGATTGTTTGCTGTGTGATGGGAAAAGAGCGCTTCGGCGCTCTTTTTTTACGTCTGGCGCATTACAGGAACATGCCGCCCGACGCTTCGATGCGCTGGCCGTTGATCCAGCCGCTGTTTTCGCTGAGCAGCGCGGCGATTGCGCCGCCGATATCGTCCGGCTGGCCGACCCGTCCGAGCGCCGTCTGCGAGGCGATGAAGCTGTTCAGCTCGGCATTGTCGCGCACCGCGCCGCCGCCGAAATCGGTTTCGATGGCGCCCGGAGCGATGACGTTGACGGCAATGCGGCGCTGGCCGAGTTCCTTGGCCAGGTATTTGGTCAGCACCTCGATGGCGCCTTTCATGGCGGCGTAAGCGGCGAAGCCCGGCAGCGCGAAGCGGGTCAGTCCGGTCGACACGTTGAGGATGCGGCCGCCGTCAGCCACCAGTGGCGCCAGATGCTGGGTCAGGAAAAACACGCCCTTGAAATGAATGTCGACCAGCTCGTCGAACTGGGCTTCGTTTGTATCCGCGAAACTGGCGTGGGCGCCGATGCCGGCGTTGTTGACGAGAAAATCGAAACTGTCGCGCTGCCAGACGTCCGACAGCAGGGTTTGCAGCTTGTCGGAAAACGCGGCGAACGATCCGCTGTCGCCGACGTCCAGCTGCAGCGTTGCCGCTTTACGCCCTGCAGCTTCGATTGCGGCGACAACGCCGGCGGCTTCCTGTTGCTGGCTGCGGTAGGTGACGATGATATCGACGCCCTGGGCGGCAAGTTTCAGCGCCGCGCTCTTGCCGAGTCCGCGGCTGCCGCCGGTAATGAGAGCGATTTTCGTGGTCATGGGTTTCTCCTGGGTGGGTAGTAAGGCAGGACCCAGTTTATTTGTATTGCCCCACCTGACAAAGATGCAAAAATCGATAATACTGTTCGAAATGACAGAACAATCTCTCGAGGACTCTTGTGGATACAACGGAATCGCTGCAGGTTTTTGTGCGCGTTGCAGAGTTGGGCAGCTTCACGCGCGCGGCGGACAGCCTCGGCACATCGAAGGCCAGCGTGTCGGCGGCAGTCAGCCAGCTGGAGGCGTCGCTCGGCACGCGGCTGTTACAGCGCACCACGCGCAAAGTGCAGATGACCCAGGACGGCCAGAGTTTCTACGAACGCAGCAAGCAGGTGCTGGCGGACATCGAAGACCTGCAGACGATGTTCCAGGGCGACGCCGACATCAGCGGCCGGTTGAGGGTCGACATGCCGCTCGGCGTAGCGCGCCATATCGTGCTGCCGCGCCTGTCCGAATTTCTCGAAGCCCATCCGCAAGTGAAGGTGGAACTGAGCAGCACGGACCGGAGGGTGGATGTGGTCGCCGAGGGTTTCGACTGCATCGTGCGGGTCGGACGGCTCGACGACTCGACCCTGGTGGCGCGGCCGCTGGGACATTTCCGCATGCTCAACTGCGCCAGCCCGGCCTATCTGAAGCGCTATGGCGTACCGCAGTCGTTGGAGGACCTGGCCCAGCACCGGCTGGTCGATTACGCGCCGTCACTTGGCGCGCGGGCCGCGCTGTTCGAGTACGTCGACGGCGACGATGTTCGCGCGGTGGAAATGCCGGCCGCAGTCGCGGTCAATAACAGCGACGCCTACCGGGCCGCATGCCTGGCCGGGCTGGGCATCATCCAGGCGCCCGAAAGCGGGCTCGGCGAACCGCTCGCGCAAGGCAAGCTGGTCGAGGTGCTGGCGGGATACCGAGCAGCGCCGATGCCGGTCACCCTGCTCTATCCCAACCGGCGCCAGCTGGCCAAACGCGCACGGCTGTTCATGCTGTGGCTGGGCGAGGTCATGCAGCCCTACCTAATCTAGCGCCCCTTAATTCAGCCTGCCGAGCGAATTCAGGAACTTTGCCGGATCCTGATAGCCGATGACGCGACTGTCGGCAATCTCCTGCCCCTTGTTATCGAACAGGATGATCGCTGGCGGTCCAAACAGGGTGAAGCGTTTCAGCATCGCCTTGTCGGCCTCGTCGTTGGCGGTGACATCAACCTGCAGCAGCAGCGTGTTGTCCAGTTTGGTCTGTACGCGTTCATCGACGAACGTCAGCTTTTCCATTTCCTTGCACGACACGCACCAGTCGGCGTAGAAGTCGAGCATCACCGTCTTGCCGCCGGTATTGGCAAGCGCTGCGTCGAGCTGCTCGACCGTCTTGATGCGCTTGAAGGTCAGGCCATGCTGAGGGCCGCCGACGCCGAGGTGGGCCAGCGGCGCCAGCGCATCGCGGCCGCCGGTGGCGACACCGGCCAGCTGGATCGCGCCGAGGATCGCGAACGCGGCGCCCACCGCCATCGCGGCGAAATGGCGGGTCGATCGAAGAAGGTAGAAACCGTAGCCGAGGAACAGCGCGGTCCAGCCGATCATCTGGGCGGCCGGCGGGATCACCGGCGACACCAGCCACAAGGCCATCGCCAGCATCAGCACGCCGAAGAACTTCTTGACCGCATCCATCCAGCTGCCGGCGCGCGGCAGCAGCGAGCCGGCGGAGACGCCGACCAGCAGCAGCGGGATACTCATGCCGACGGCCATCGCAAACAGCGCGGCGCCACCGACCAGCACGTCGCGGGTCTGGCTGATGTAGACCAGGGCGCCGGCCAGCGGCGCGGCCACGCACGGGCCGACGATCAGCGCCGAGATCGCGCCCATCGCAAATACGCCGGCCAGCTGGCCGGAGGACTGGCGGCCGGAGGCGCCGGCGAGGCGGCTCTGCAGGCTGGCGGGGAGTTGCAGGTTGTAGAAGCCGAACATCGACAGCGCCATCACCACCATCAACAATGCGAATGCGCCGAGCACCCATGGATTTTGCAGCGTCGCGGCAAGGCCCTCGCCCACCAGGCCGGCGGCGACGCCGAGCGCGGTGTAGACGATCGCCATACCCAGCGAATATGCGACGGAAAGGATGAAGCCGCGCGAACGTTTGGTGTGCGCGCCCTCGCCGACGATGATCGAGGACAGGATAGGCACCATCGGCAGCACGCACGGCGTAAACGCGAGGCCGAGGCCGAGGAGGACGAAGGCAGGCAGGATCACCAGCAGCTTGCCGCCGCCGAGGACCGAGGCGATGCCGGACAGTTCGGACGCTGGCGCCGGCGACACTGGTTGCGCAGCCCCTGGCAGGCTCATGGCGGGGCCGCTGCCGCCGCCGACGAGGCGTGTGCTGGCTTCCTGCGGCGAATAGCACAGGCCGGCGTCAGCGCAGCCCTGGCTGACCGCCTTGAGGGTGAACGTGCCGCCGGCCTGGACCGGGATGGTGATCGTGATGAACTTGCGGTAGGTCTCGACCTCCTTCTGGAAGGTCTCGTCGTACTTCACCTTACCGGCCGGCATCTGCGGCGCGCCGAGCGTGGCGCCGGTGGCGGTGAAGGCGAAGCGCTCGCGGTACATATAGTACTTGTCGGCGATCTCGTAGGTGACGGCGATGGTCTGCGGATCGGCCATGCGGGCCGAGAACTTGAAGGCGATGGTCGGATCGAGGAACTCCTCCTCCGCGCGGGCGGTGGCGGCGAACAGCAGCGCGAACGCGAGCAGCAATAGCGCGGCGGCCTGGAAGGCGAGCGGGCGGAGGGACGGCAGACGGGGCATGACTTCCTTTTTGTTCGGTATTCGTAGGCGCTGACGCGCGCAGCAGAATAGTACACCGGGGGCCACGACCTTTGCTTAGGCTGAGCTTATTACGGTGCCAAACGGTAAATCGGGGTCCGTCCCCGGGGACGGACCCCGAAGTTGGACACCTCAAATATGAGGCGAAAAAAAACCAGGCTAGGCCTGGCTTTCTCTTTTTACCGGCTGATTACTCAGCGGTTGGAGCTTCGTCAGCATCCGAAACTTCTGGACGGTCCAGCAGTTCGACGTATGCCATCGGTGCATTGTCGCCAACGCGGAAACCCATCTTCAGGATACGCAGGTAGCCGCCGTTGCGGTTTGCGTAGCGTGGGCCGAGTTCTGCGAACAGCTTCAGCACCATTTCGCGGTCGCGCAGGCGGGCGAACGCCAGACGCTTGTTGGCCAGCGTGTCGGTCTTGCCCAAGGTCAGGATCGGCTCGATAACGCGGCGCAGTTCCTTAGCTTTTGGCACGGTGGTTTTGATGGCTTCATGACGCAGCAGGGAAACGGTCATGTTGCGCAGCATTGCCAGGCGGTGGGACGAAGTACGATTCAGCTTGCGAAGGCCGTGACGGTGACGCATGGTAGTTCCTTTCGGTTTGTTTAATTCCAGCTCTTCGATCGCTTGCGCGCGGGCCGGTTGAATATGGGTTAATTACTACGGTCTTGCTATCCAAAAAGGATCTGGCTCCGCCAGTCCTTTTCGGCTGATACCACCCGAAAGTAGGGTTCCACTTTCGGGTAAATACTTTTACTTCTCGAGACCTGCAGGCGGCCAGTTTTCGAGCTTCATGCCGAGGGTCAGGCCGCGCGATGCCAGCACTTCCTTGATCTCGTTCAGGGACTTGCGGCCCAGGTTCGGCGTCTTCAGCAGTTCGTTTTCCGAACGCTGGATCAGGTCGCCGATGTAGTAGATGTTTTCTGCTTTCAGGCAGTTGGCCGAACGGACGGTCAGTTCCAGGTCGTCGACCGGACGCAGCAGGATCGGATCGACCAGCGGAGCACGCGATGGCGCTTCGGCAGCAGCTTCCGTGCCTTCCAGCGCAGCGAACACGTTGAGCTGGTCAACGAGTACACGTGCCGATTGGCGGATCGCTTCTTCCGGCGTGATGACGCCGTTGGTTTCGATGTTGATGATCAGCTTGTCCAGGTCGGTACGCTGTTCGACACGCGCCGATTCCACTGCGTACGACACGCGGCGGACTGGCGAGAACGATGCGTCCAGGATGATGCGGCCGATGGTCTTGTTGGTGTCTTCCGACAGGCGGCGCACGTTACCAGGAACGTAGCCACGGCCCTTCTCGACCTTGATCTGCATGTCCAGCTTGCCGCCAGCGGTCAGGTGGGCAATCACGTGGTCGGGGTTGATCAGTTCGACGTCATGCGGCAGGTCGATGTCCGATGCCAGGATCGCGCCTTCGCCTTCCTTCTTCAGGGTCAGGGTGACGGAATCGCGGTTGTGCACTTTGAAGACAACGCCCTTCAGGTTCAGCAGCAGGTCGACAACGTCTTCCTGTACGCCGTCCAGCGACGAGTATTCATGGACAACACCAGCGATGGTCACTTCGGTTGGTGCGTAGCCGATCATCGACGACAGCAGGACGCGGCGCAGTGCGTTGCCCAGTGTATGGCCATAGCCACGCTCGAACGGCTCCATCACGACTTTGGCGTGACCGGCACCGAGTGCTTCGACATCGATAATACGTGGCTTCAACAAACTGTTTTGCATGAAATGTCCTTTTCAATACCCTCGGCTCATTACACCGATAAGGCTGATGGCATTAGTGAAAAAGCCCACTCGTGATGAGCAGGCCGGAAATCTGTCGTTCCCGCGGAAGCGGGGACCCATGCCGAAGCGACTTAGCCAACTTAGTATGGATCACCGCGGGGCCGCCTAGGCTGTCGCGGGGACGACGTCGTCGCGGGTTGACCGCGCCAACGTCGATTAACGCGAGTACAGTTCGACGATCAGTGCTTCGTTGACGTCGTTAGCGATTTCGTTACGTTCTGGGAACGAGCGGAAAGTGCCTTCCATCTTCTTGCTGTCGACCGACACCCAGCTTGGCATGCCGCCCTGTTCAGCCAGCGACAGCGCTTCGACGATACGAACCTGCTTCTTGGCCTTTTCGCGCACAGCGACGACGTCGCCGGTCTTGACCGCGTACGACGCGATGTTGACAACGTTACCGTTCACGGTGAATGCCTTGTGGCTGACCAGCTGGCGCGCTTCGGCGCGGGTCGAGCCAAAGCCCATGCGGTAGCAGACGTTGTCGAGACGCGATTCCAGCAGCTTCAGCAGGGTCTCGCCGGTGTTGCCCTTGCGGCGGTTCGCTTCTGCGAAGTAACGGCGGAACTGGCGCTCGAGGATGCCGTACATGCGCTTGACCTTCTGCTTTTCGCGCAGCTGGTTGCCGTAGTCCGAGGTGCGGGCACCCGACTTGACACCGTGCTGGCCTGGCTTGACGTCCAGCTTGCACTTCGAATCGAGGGAGCGGCGTGCGCTCTTGAGGAACAGGTCCGTGCCTTCGCGGCGGGACAGTTTTGCTTTTGGTCCGATATAACGTGCCACAATACTTCCTTTACATTTAATGACGCCCCGACCCTACCGAGTAGTGACAGGCGCTAGTCCGATTCCCAGTGGGTTCAGACGTGGCTTAAACCCGCGTGCATGCGCATCACGGGCGACAATAGCCGGGCAGTATATCCTATTCGGACACTGCACCGGCGATCTTTTTCAACGAACAGCCGTATTGCGCGGCGATCTTGCAACATGCGACGGGGTTGCCCCCGCCGGACGCTCTTTAGATACGACGACGCTTCGGTGGACGGCAGCCGTTGTGCGGCACTGGCGTCACGTCCTGGATCTCGGTGATCTTGATACCCAGGTTGTTCAAAGCACGAACCGCGGATTCGCGACCTGGGCCTGGGCCCTTGATGCGCACTTCCAGGTTCTTCACGCCGCACTCGACAGCGACCTTGCCTGCTGCTTCGGCCGCAACCTGCGCTGCGAACGGGGTCGATTTACGCGAACCCTTGAAGCCAGCACCGCCGGACGTCGCCCACGACAGGGCATTGCCCTGGCGATCGGTGATCGTGATGATGGTGTTGTTGAACGAAGCGTGCACGTGTGCGATACCTTCGGCGACGTTCTTTTTAACTTTTTTGCGTACGCGCGCTGCTGCGGCGCTGCTTTGTTGCTTAGCCATGGTCGTTTCCTATTATTTCTTGAGCGATTGTGCGGCCTTGCGCGGACCCTTGCGAGTACGAGCATTGGTGCGGGTACGCTGACCGCGCACTGGCAGGCCCTTGCGGTGACGCATGCCGCGGTAGCAACCCAGGTCCATCAAACGCTTGATGTTCATGGAGAGCTCACGGCGCAGATCGCCTTCAACTACGAACGTGCCAACTGCATCACGCAGCTTTTCCAGTTCGGAGTCGTCCAGGTCCTTGACCTTCTTGTTGGTCGGTACACCGGTCTCGGCGCAGATTTTCTGCGAGCGAGGACGGCCAATGCCGTAGATGGCGGTGAGGCCGATTACGGTGTGCTGATGATTTGGGATATTAACCCCTGCAATACGTGCCATTCGTTATTCCTCAATAAATAACGTTAAATTAACCTTGACGCTGCTTGTGACGCGGCTCTACGCAGATTACGCGTACCACGCCTTTGCGCTTGATCACTTTGCAGTTGCGGCAGATCCGCTTGACTGATGCGAGAACTTTCATTTTTGCACTCTCTTTTTTCGGATTGGTTCGATTACTTAAATTGTTTTACTTGGTCCGGAACACGATCCGGGCCCGGGACAGGTCATACGGCGTGAGTTCCACCGTTACCTTGTCGCCAGGCAGGATGCGGATATAGTTCATCCGCATCTTACCGGAGATGTGTCCGAGCACCACGTGCCCGTTTTCCAGCTTCACTCGAAACGTTGCATTCGGGAGATTCTCGAGAATCTCGCCCTGCATTTGGATGACGTCGTCTTTTGCCATTCGGTTTGTGCACTCCTGGTTCGCTTAACCCCAAGGGTTACCGCGTCGGGATTCCGCCCTTGAAATTTGCCTTGCGCAGCAGCGATTCATATTGCTGCGACATGACGTAGTTCTGTACTTGCGCCATGAAGTCCATGGTGACAACCACAATAATCAACAGGGAAGTACCGCCAAAGTAGAATGGCACTTTCCATTGGGCTTGCATAAATTCAGGCAACAAGCAAACTGCCGTAATGTAGACGGCACCAGCCAGGGTCAGGCGCATCAGGATCTTGTCGATGTAGCGTGCGGTCTGGTCGCCAGGACGAATCCCCGGGACAAACGCGCCGCTCTTCTTCAAGTTGTCCGCTGTTTCCTTGCTGTTGAACACCAGCGCGGTATAGAAGAAACAGAAGAACACGATGGCCACCGCATACAGCAATGCATGGATCGGTTCGCCTGGCGACAGCGATGCCGCCAGATCCTTCAGGAAGCCGATCACCGGCGAGCTCGAATCCTTGCCGCGCGTGAACCAGTCCACGATCGTCGCCGGGAACAGGATGATCGACGATGCAAAGATCGGCGGGATCACGCCTGCCATGTTCAGCTTCAGAGGCAGGTGGCTGGTTTGGCCGCCATACACTTTGTTGCCGACCTGGCGCTTCGCGTAGTTGACCAGGATCTTGCGCTGGCCACGTTCGACGAACACGACGAGATAAGTAACCAATGCCACCAGGACCACGATGAAGATCGCTGCCAGGCTGCTGATCGAACCGCTCGAGACCAGGGAGAACAAGCCACCCAGTGCCGACGGCAGACCGGCTGCAATACCGGCAAAGATGATGATCGAGATACCGTTGCCCAGGCCGCGCTCGGTGATCTGCTCGCCGAGCCACATCAGGAACATGGTACCCGTCAACAGGGTCACCACGGTCACGAAGCGGAATGCCATGCCAGGATCGAGGACCAGTCCGGCCTGCGACTCAAGCGCGACGGCAATGCCGAAGGCCTGGAACAGCGCCAGCGCTACCGTGAAGTAGCGAGTGTACTGGGTGATCTTGCGGCGCCCTGCTTCGCCCTCTTTCTTCAGTGCTTCCAGCTGGGGCGACACGATGGACGCCAGCTGCATGATGATCGAGGCCGAAATGTACGGCATGATGCCGAGTGCAAATACCGTGAAACGTTCCAGCGCGCCACCCGAGAACATGTTGAACATGCCCAGGATGCCGCCTTCGTTTTGCTTGAACAGCGACGCCAGTTGTACCGGATCGATGCCCGGCACAGGGACGTGGGCACCGATGCGATATACGACCAATGCGCCAAGCAAAAACCAGAGCCGGCCCCAAGGGAAACCGGACGCTGCACTTTTACCGAGTTGTGAATTAGTCGCCACTTTATGCTCCGATCAAGCTGTTAGGCTGCAACTTAAGCTACCGAGCCGCCGGCTGCTTCGATTGCCGCTTTGGCGCCTGCAGTGACTTTCAGGCCTTTGAGGTTCACCGCTTTGGTGACTTCGCCGGACAGAATCACGCGCACGTCGCGCGCCAGCACTGCAAGGATGCCTGCTTGCTTCAGAACCAGAATGTCGACGTCGCCAACCGGCAGGTTGTTCAGGTCGGACAGGCGCACTTCAGCTTTGAAGGTGGCGTTGAGCGACTTGAAACCACGCTTAGGCAGACGGCGCTGCAGAGGCATCTGACCGCCTTCGAAGCCGACCTTGTGGAAACCGCCCGAACGCGACTTCTGACCCTTGTGGCCACGACCAGCGGTTTTACCGATGCCGGAGCCGATACCGCGACCGACGCGACGCTTGTAGTGCTTGGCGCCGTCAGCTGGTTGAATAGTATTCAATTCCATTGTTTTCTCCGTTCTCGTCAGCGCAGGCGCTTAAGAGACAACTTTCACGAGGTAGGACACTTTGTTGATCATGCCGCGCACGGATGGGGTGTCCTGCAACTCGGAAACCGAGTTAACACGACGCAGGCCCAGGCCGCGTACGGTGGCACGGTGGTCTTGCTTCGTGCCGATCAAGCCCTTGACCAATTGTACTTTGATGGTGTTTGCCATTGTCTTCACCTTAGCCCATGATCTCTTCGACCGACTTGCCACGCTTGGCGGCGATGTCGGAAGCGGTGCTCATCTTCGACAGGCCGTCCAGCGTTGCGCGGACGAGGTTGTAAGGATTCGACGAACCGGTGGACTTGGCGACCACGTCGGTCACGCCCATCACTTCGAAGATAGCGCGCATTGCACCGCCGGCGATCACGCCGGTACCTGGCTTGGCTGGCGACATCATGACTTTCGATGCGCCGTGGCGGCCGCTCACGGTGTGGTGCAGGGTGCCGTTCTTGAGAGGTACCTTGATCAGGTTGCGGCGGGCTTCTTCCATTGCCTTCTGCACACCGACCGGTACTTCCTTCGACTTGCCCTTGCCCATGCCGATGCGGCCATCGCCATCACCAACTACGGTCAGCGCGGCGAAGCCCATGATACGACCACCCTTGACCACTTTGGTCACGCGGTTGATCGCGATCATTTTTTCGCGCATGCCATCATCCGGCTTGTCGCTTTGCATTTTTGCTTGCATTTTTGCCATGACGATTCTTCCTTAGAACTTCAGACCGGCTTCACGCGCGGCTTCCGCCAGCGCCTTCACACGGCCGTGGTAACGGAAACCCGAGCGATCGAACGCAACTTCGGTGATTCCTGCTTTCAGTGCCTTCTCTGCGACGCGCTTGCCAACCAGGGCAGCAGCGGCGGCATTGCCGCCCTTGCCGCTCTGGCCTGCCAGCTCGGCGCGCACTTCTGCTTCGAGGGTCGAAGCGGAAACGAGCACTTGTGCGTCCGGCGAGATCAGGTTCGCATAGATGTGCAGGTTGGTGCGGTGTACCGACAAGCGGTTCACGCCAAGCTGCGCGATCTTGATGCGGGTCTGGCGTCCACGACGCAGACGTGATTCTTTCTTGTCCATGGTCAGCCCTATTATTTCTTCTTGGTTTCTTTAAGCTTAACCACTTCGTCCACATAGCGGACGCCCTTGCCTTTGTAAGGCTCAGGGGAGCGGTAAGCACGCACTTCAGCGGCAACCTGGCCAACCTGCTGACGATCGATACCCTTGATGATGATTTCGGTCGGGGTTGGGGTCGTTGCAGTGACGCCGGCTGGCATCGCGTGGGCGACTGGATGCGAGAAACCGAGCGACAGGTTCAGCTTGTCACCAGCAGCCTGGGCTTTGTAGCCCACGCCGACCAGCGACAGCTTCTTCTCGAAGCCCTTGGTTACACCGGTCACCATATTGTTGACCAGGGCACGCAGGGTGCCGGACATCGCATTCGATTCACGGCTGTCGTCGATCACGTCGAACGTCAGGGTGCCATCTTTGTTTTCTACTTTTACCAGGCCATTCAGGCTCTGGGTCAGGGTGCCCAATGGGCCCTTGACCGTGATCGCTGCTGCAGTGATCGCCACTTCGGCGCCAGCTGGGACAGCGATTGGCATCTTAGCTACTCGAGACATCGTCTACTCCTTAAGCCACGTAGCAAATTACTTCGCCGCCGACACCGGTAGCGCGCGCTTTGCGGTCCGTCATGACGCCCTGTGGGGTCGACACGATCGCCACGCCCAAGCCATTCATGACGCTCGGGATTTCATCTTTGCCCTTGTAGACGCGCAGCCCTGGACGGGATACACGCTCTAAGCGCTCGATGACCGGACGGCCTACGTAATACTTCAAACCGATTTTCAGTTCCGCTTTGCCACCTTCTGCAGTGACGGCGAAATCTTCAATGTAACCCTCGTCCTTGAGGACGTTGGCAATGGCAATTTTCACTTTCGACGATGGCATGGCCACGGTCGTCTTCTGAACACCTTGCGCATTGCGGATGCGGGTCAGCATATCGGCGATAGGATCGCTCATACTCATTGCATATTCTCCTATTACCAGCTTGCTTTAGTCATACCCGGAATCTCGCCACGCATGGCGAACTCACGGAGCTTGATACGGGCCAGACCGAATTTACGGAACGTGCCACGTGGACGGCCTGTCACTGCGCAGCGGTTACGCTGGCGGGTCGGGGCCGAGTTGCGCGGCAGGGCCTGCAACTTCAGACGAGCTTCATAGCGCTCCTCTTCCGACTTGGACTGGTCATCGATGATGGCCTTCAGAGCGGCACGCTTTACGGCGAATTTCTCCACCAGGTCTGCACGCTTCTGTTCACGGTTAATCAGTGCGAGTTTTGCCATGATCTATTAGTTCCTGAACGGGAATTTAAAGGCGGCGAGCAGAGCTTTCGCTTCGTCGTCGGTCTTGGCGGTCGTGGTGATCGAAATGTTCATGCCACGCAGTGCGTCGATCTTGTCGTACTCGATCTCAGGGAAGATGATCTGTTCCTTGACACCGATGTTGTAGTTGCCACGACCGTCGAACGATTTGCCATTGACACCACGGAAGTCGCGCACGCGCGGCAGGGCCACGGTGATCAGACGATCCAGGAACTCGTACATGCGAGCGCCACGCAGGGTGACCATGGTACCGATCGGGTAGCCTTCACGGATTTTGAAACCCGCGATTGCCTTGCGCGACTTGGTGGTCACTGGCTTCTGGCCGGCGATCTTGGTCAGGTCGGACACGGCGTGCTCGAGGACTTTCTTGTCAGCGATCGCTTCACCAACACCCATGTTCAGGGTGATCTTGGTCAGGCGCGGCACTTCCATTGCCGATTTGTAGCCATACTTCGCTACCAGGTCAGCAACGACCTTTTCTTTGTAGATTTGATGGAGACGGGCCATGATTAAACCTTCACTACTTCGCCGGAGGACTTGAAGATGCGGACTTTCTTGCCGTCTACGTCTTTGAAGCCTACGCGGTCTGCCTTGCCAGTCGCTGCATTGAACAATGCAACGTTGGACACGTGAATCGGCATAGTCTTATCGACGATACCACCAGTTACGCCGGTCATTGGGTTAGGCTTGGTCGCTTTTTTAGCGACGTTGACGCCTTCAACCACGACATGCTCAGCATCGATACGCTGCTGAACAACACCGCGCTTGCCCTTGTCTTTGCCGGTCAGAACGATGACTTCGTCGTTTTTACGAATCTTATCCATTACGACTCCTTACAGAACTTCAGGTGCCAGGGACACGATCTTCATGAACTTCTCAGTACGCAGTTCGCGCGTGACTGGTCCAAAAATACGGGTACCGATCGGTTCGAGCTTGGCGTTCAGCAGGACAGCAGCGTTGCTGTCGAACTTCACCAGCGAACCGTCTTGGCGGCGCACACCTTTTGCGGTACGCACAACCACGGCGTTATAAATTTCACCTTTTTTGACACGGCCGCGTGGCGCAGCAACCTTGATGGTCACCTTGATCACGTCGCCAATGCCAGCATAACGGCGCTTGGAACCGCCCAATACCTTGATGCACATAACTTCCTTGGCACCAGTATTGTCGGCCACTTCGAGCCGGCTTTCAGTTTGAATCATAGTATTCTCTTTCCCAACTTAAGCCGAAGAAACCCCACAGCGTGGGCCTGCGGTCAGTCTTGGTCCCGCCAACACCGCCTTGATGGCGCTGCTGATTGGGTGATGGACTTTCCAGTAACGTTTCGGTTCAGGCCGCTTACACCGGGGTGACTAAAAATGCGGCAATACATGAACGAAGCCCGCTAGTATCGCAGAATACTGGCGGGCCCGCAAGAATATTCTTCAGGTTGCGCAAATGCGTCAGCAGCTGCGCAACCTTCCTACAACATTTACAGTACCTGTGCTACTTGCACAACACGGGTAACGGTCCATGCCTTGGTCTTCGAGATCGGGCGACCTTCCTGGATTTCAACCGTATCACCGGTCTTGGCCGAGTTGGTCTCGTCATGCGCGTGATACTTGTTCGAGCGCATGATGATCTTGCCGTACAGCGGGTGCTTGACGTGACGCTCGATCATGACGGTAACCGTCTTGTCCATCTTGTCGGAAACAACCTTACCGACCAGCGTACGCTTGAGCGCTACTTTAGTGGTTTCAGTCATTTCGCTTCCTTCGAGTTCATTACCGTCTTCACACGCGCGATATCGCGGCGCACCTTCTTGAGCTGCGAAGTGTTGCTCAGCTGTTGCGTAGCGATTTGCATGCGCATGCCGAACTGGGCCTTCAACAACTCATTCAGCTCTTTTTGCAGAGCTTCCTGGTCTTTGCCGCGGAGTTCTGTTGCTTTCATCTACAACTCCTTTTATTGGCCGACCTGGCGTACGACGAAAGTCGTGGCCAGTGGCAGTTTGGCGGCAGCCAGGCGGAATGCTTCACGCGCCAGTTCTTCTGCGACGCCGTCCATTTCGTACAGTACCTTGCCTGGCTGGATTTCAGCGACGTAGTACTCCGGGTTACCTTTACCGTTACCCATACGGACTTCGGCCGGCTTGTTCGAAATCGGCTTGTCCGGGAAGATACGGATCCAGATACGGCCGCCACGCTTGATGTGACGGGTCATTGCGCGACGAGCGGCTTCGATCTGGCGTGCCGTGATACGACCACGGGCAACCGCTTTCAGGCCGAACTCACCGAACGACACAGCGGTGCCGCGGGTGTGCGAAATGCCGGTGTTACGGCCTTTCTGCTCTTTACGATACTTTCTGCGTGCTGGTTGCAGCATGATTATTCTCCTGCTTTCTCAGCTGGGGCAGCGGCAGGTGCGGCCGGCGCCAACTTGACGGCCGGACGTGCACGCACGCTTGGCGCAGCTGGGGTTTTGGCACCGGCTGGACGTGGGCGGCCAGCTGGCTTGCCATCGTCACGGCGCGGACCGCGGGACTTCTTCTCGTCGGCAGGGGTCTCGATGACTGGCGCTTCGCCGGTGACCGAACGGTCGCCTTTGTAGACCCAGACCTTGACGCCGATGATGCCGTAGGTGGTCGATGCTTCGCTGGTACCGTAGTCGATATCGGCGCGCAGGGTGTGCAGAGGCACACGGCCTTCACGGTACCATTCGGTACGTGCGATTTCGATACCGTTCAGACGGCCCGACGACATGATCTTGATGCCGAGGGCGCCCAGGCGCATCGCGTTCTGCATCGCGCGCTTCATTGCGCGGCGGAACATAATACGCTTTTCCAGCTGCTGCGAGATCGAGTCGGCGATCAGCTGCGAGTCGATTTCCGGCTTGCGGATCTCTTCGATGTTCACGTGCACCGGTACGCCCATGATCTTGGTCAGCGCCGACTTCAGTACTTCGATGTCTTCGCCTTTTTTACCAATGACCACGCCTGGGCGCGAGCTGTAGATCGTGAAGCGCGCGTTCTTGGCAGGACGCTCGATGACGATACGGCCAACCGAAGCGTTCTTCAGTTTCTTTTTCAGGTAAGCGCGTGCCTTGAGGTCTTCGTTCAGCATCTGGGCAAAGTTACCATTGCCCGCGTACCAACGCGACGCCCAGTTACGGGTTACTGACAGGCGAAAGCCTGTTGGATGAATCTTCTGTCCCATCGTGACCCCTTAGTTACCGACAGTCACGTAGATGTGACAGGATTGTTTCGAGATACGATCGCCCCGGCCTTTAGCGCGTGCAGTGAAGCGCTTCAGGATCGGGCCCTTTTCTACGTAGATCTGAACGACCTTCAGCTCGTCGATGTCAGCGCCATCATTGTGCTCGGCGTTCGCGATTGCGGACTCGAGTACTTTCTTGATGATCGTTGCACCTTTTTTCGGGCTGAATTGCAGGATGTTGAGTGCTGCATCAACCTTCTTGCCACGGATCAGATCGGCAACCAGACGGCCCTTTTGGTCCGACAGGCGCACACCTTTGAGGATAGCTTTGGTTTCCATTATTTCTTCGCCTTCTTGTCAGCGGCATGGCCCTTGAACGTACGGGTCAGTGCGAATTCGCCAAGCTTGTGGCCGACCATGTTTTCGGACACATAAACCGGCACGTGCAGCTTGCCGTTATGGACCGCGATCGTCAGGCCGATGAAGTCAGGCGAGATCGTCGAGCGGCGCGACCAGGTTTTGACTGGCTTCTTGTCTTTGTTCGCTTGCGCGGCTTCGACTTTTTTCACCAGGTGGGCGTCTTGAAACGGCCCTTTTTTCAATGAACGTGTCATTTCTTATCCCTTATTTCTTGCCGCGGCGCGAAACGATCATCGAAGAAGTACGCTTGTTACGGCGCGTCTTCTTACCCTTCGTCTGCTGGCCCCAAGGCGACACTGGATGACGACCAGCTGCGGTTTTACCTTCACCACCACCGTGCGGGTGATCGACCGGGTTCATGACCACACCGCGAACGGTAGGACGAACACCGCGCCAGCGCATCGCACCAGCTTTACCGATCTTGCGCAGGCTGTGCTCGGCGTTGCCGACTTCGCCTACCGTTGCACGGCATTCGATGTGGACGCGGCGAACTTCGCCCGAGCGCAGGCGGACCTGGGCGTAGGTGCCTTCGCGTGCCATCAGCACGACGCCGGCGCCGGCGGTACGGGCCATCTGGGCACCCTTACCTGGCAGCATTTCGACGCAGTGCATCACGGTACCAACCGGGATGTTGCGGATCGGCAGGCAGTTGCCCGACTTGATAGGCGCTTCCGAGCCGTTCATCACGGCGTCGCCAACGGCCATGCCTTTGGTCGCGATGATGTACTGGCGCTCACCGTCTGCATAGCACAGCAGGGCGATGTTCGCGGTACGGTTCGGATCGTATTCGATACGCTCGACCTTTGCCGGAATGCCATCCTTCTGACGCTTGAAGTCGATCAGGCGATAGTGCTGCTTGTGACCGCCGCCGATGTGGCGGGTGGTGATGTGACCGTTGTTGTTACGGCCAGCAGTCTTCGATTTCTTTTCAACCAGGGCTGCGAACGGACGACCTTTGTACAGGTCCGGGTTCACAACCTTTACCATGCCGCGACGGCCTGGCGAGGTTGGTTTCATCTTTACGAGTGCCATTATTTAGCCTCCTCGACAAAATTGATTTCCTGGCCAGGCTTCAGGCACACGAAAGCACGCTTGGTATGGTTGCGACGGCCATTGAAACGGCCCGAACGCTTTTGCTTACCTTCGCGATTGGCTGTCTGTACCGACAGCACTTCAACCTTGAACAACAGTTCAACGGCTGCCTTGATCTCAGGCTTGGTCGCATCCGGCAGTACGCGGAACACGATCTGCTCGTTCTTTTCCGCGACCATGGTGGCCTTCTCGGAAATGACCGGCGCCTGGAGCACCTTCATCAGGCGCTCTTCGCTGAATTTCATTACGCCGCTCATGCGAACATCTCCTCAAGCTTGGCCAGCGCTGCTTTGGTGACCAGAACTTTTTTGTAGAACACCAGCGACATCGGGTCAGCGTGACGTGGCTCGACAACCAGCACGTTCGGCAGGTTGCGCGATGCCAGCAGCAGGTTTTCCTCGAGCGTGTCGGTGATCACCAGAACCGACTCCAGGCCCATCGACTGCAGCTTTTGCGACAGCAGCTTGGTCTTAGGAGCTTCGAGGCTCAGGTTTTCGATGACGCTCAGGCGACCTTCACGGGCCAGCTGGGACAGGATCGAGCAGATACCTGCGCGATACATCTTCTTGTTAACTTTGTGGCTGAAGTTCTCGTCAGGCGAGTTCGGGAAGATACGGCCACCACCGCGCCACAGAGGCGACGACGACATACCGGCACGGGCGCGGCCGGTGCCTTTCTGGCGCCAAGGCTTCTTGGTCGTGTGGTGAACTTCTTCACGATCCTTCTGCTTGCGGTTACCGCTACGTGCGTTAGCAGCGTAGGCAACCACGATCTGGTGGATCAGGGCTTCATTGTATTCACGGCCGAAAACGGTATCGGCTGCGGCTACGTTGGCGCCAGCTTGTCCTTGCTCATTCAGAAGCTTGAGTTCCATCGTTTAAGCTCCCTTCTGTGCTTTAACTTTAATAGCAGGCGAAACTACAACCTGGCCATTTTTCGCACCTGGTACGGCGCCTTTGACCAGCAGCAGCTGGCGGTCGGCATCGATACGGGCGATTTCGAGGTTCTGGGTGGTCACGGTGACGTCACCCATGTGGCCGGTCATGCGCTTGCCTGGGAAAACGCGACCTGGATCCTGCGCCATACCGATCGAGCCTGGTACGTTGTGCGAACGCGAGTTACCGTGGGTAGCGCGGCCCGATGCGAAGTTGTGACGCTTGATGGTACCGGCGTAGCCTTTACCGATCGAGGTGCCTTGCACGTCGATCTTCTGGCCAACTTCGAACAGGGAAGCAGCGACGATGTCGCCAGTCTTCATGTCAGCGGCTTGAGCGGCATCGACGCGGAATTCCTTCAGCATCGTACCGGCTTCAACGCCAGCTTTAGCGTGGTGACCTGCAACAGCCTTGTTCACGCGGGAAGCGCGACGTTGACCGAATGCAACCTGAACAGCGGAGTAACCGTCCGTTTCAGGAGTTTTGATTTGCGCAACACGGTTGTTCGACACGTCCAGCACGGTGACAGGGATCGAGTCCCCTTCATCCGTGAAGATGCGCATCATTCCAACCTTGCGACCGAGAAGGCCTAGGCTCATTTTTTCTCCATTCCCGCCTGCGATTGGGCGGGGCTGATGTTTAACTACCAAGTAAAAGCATGGATTCGAAAAAGATGAATCCATACCGAAGCCGGCTAGTATAACGCGGAAAAGGGGTTGACGCAACGAGAAAAGTTGGGGTATGTCGGGTTTTTTGCGCAGTGTGCGCACCGACTTTTACTGCGGAAACATCGGCCAGCAGGGCGCTGGCAAAAAATTCTGGTGGGCGGTGCAGAATTCGAATCTGCGACCCCTTGGATGTCGACCAAGTATTCTAACCAGCTGAACTAACCGCCCGGGGACCGGCATTTTAACGCCCCGGGGCGAATCCGGCAAGGTCGGGCGCCAATTGTGCGCCCCTGCCCTTAACCGCGTGGCAAATGGTGCGGCAATACCAGCATGTGCCAGTCCTTGTGTTCGTCGAGGATCAGGGCCAGCGCCGCGCCGATGGCGGCGCGTTCGGCGTGCGGGCCGCTACTGGCGCCGATCGCCGCGATCAGGGTGGCCAGTTCGGCCTCCATCCGGCGCGACGCCGCCGCCAGCCGGTAGGCTTCGGTCTGCGCCCGCGCCCCGTGCAGCGACGCCGCCAGCGCCGGGAAGGAGATAAGTGTCGCCGGCGAGGTGGCGGTAGCGCAGTGCGAATACAGCGCGCGCCACCGGCCAGGTTTCGCCGGCCGCACCGGTGATGATGGCGTCGCCCGGGGCGGCATCGACCGGGCCTTCGCCGGTTTCGACCGTTTCGGCTGCGGCGGCGAAGCGCACGCTGACCTGGTGTTCGCGCTTGCGCGCACTGGTCCAGCCTCCAACCGGAGGCGCAGGCGGCACGCCGGGTTTTCCGCTTGCGGTGAACTCACACATCGATGCCCTGCTTCCGGTTGCCTTGACGGGATGTCAAGAGCGCGCAAGCTTACCGCAAATTTGTTGATTAATGAGCATTTTTTATCGGTATTCTCCCGCTTGAGTTCACTCTGAGCCCCGACAGAATCGGCTGCAACGCATCGCTCAAAAAAAAGCGAACGGAAGGTGCGCAGACATGGCCAACGTCCTGTGCGCAGTTCAGACGAAGCCGAGGTTGCGCGCACTTGAATTGTAATTCGACAAATTTGGTAGCAAGGCCAGCAGCTCGCTGTCGGTAACGCCAAGCCACGTTCCGAGGGTTGCGGCCAGCTGTTCCACCGAAGTCGTTGGCAGTAGCCGGCCCTGCCCGACATCGTCCGGCCCGCCATTGGCGAGCACGGGGGCGGTGCCGTAATAGCGCTTGCCCTTGACCGCCCCGCCCATCACGAAATGCATGCTGCCCCAGCCATGGTCGGATCCGTTCGCATTGCCAGTCAGGGTCCGACCAAAGTCCGATGCCG
Organism: Massilia polaris; assembly: GCF_012927275.1. Taxonomy (GTDB): domain Bacteria; phylum Pseudomonadota; class Gammaproteobacteria; order Burkholderiales; family Burkholderiaceae_D; genus Telluria_A; species Telluria_A polaris. The sequence continues at coordinate 103,746 of NZ_JABBGG010000012.1, forward strand.
TAAAGGAAGTGACCTTATCGGCGACGGAGAGTTCCGTTGTGGCTGCATAGAAAGCAGCGAGTGCATCGCCGACCCGGCTCATCAAGACTGGGTGGTCGGTTGCCATGCCGTCGTGGTTGTCGAAGCCACCCAAAGACACAAAGAACACCTGGCGCTTGGTGCCCAGCGCCGGCGCCGCAGCGATCATGCGCGCAACCAGCTTGAGCTGGTCGGCCAGCGGGTTCCCGTTCGGAAAGACCGTCGTCGGTGCAGGGGTAGCGGCCAACGCGGCGGTCAACACTTCGTTGGCGTCGATGGAACGCTTGCTGATGCGGTTGTATTCGTTTTCGAGCATGTGCGTACGCGGTTCCGTGATGAGGGTGCGCAACGCGGCGCTTGCCGCGTTCGATCCGAACAGTGGCGATTTCAAGCCCGACAGCGGTACCGAACCGCTGGTCGACACCTGGTATTGCACCGCATTATTGCCGGACAAATAAACCGCATTTCCGGACACGTTGACGCAGGTGAAGGTCGAGTTGGTATTGGCGGACTGGAACAGGTCTCCCATGCGCCCGCCCCAGCCGGAGGTGGCGCCTTCGGGCGACGACGATTGCCACACGGACTGCTGGTCGTTGTGCGAAAACAGCTTGGGCGGTAGCTCGACTGATTTGTTGGTGTACTGGAGCTTGGTGGTCGGTTGCACCAGGGCGCCGATGTTGAGAATGACGCCCAGCTTGCCGGCATCGAATATCGGCAGCAGCTTGCCCAGGCCGGGCGACAGCGCATACTGGTGGGCAACGCCATTCGAATCGATCGGGGCGGTCAGCGGCGTGAGCGCCGTGGCGCTCACGCTGTCGCGTGCGTACGCGAACGCGGGCCGAAACTGCTGGTACATCGCGTGGCTGGTCGCATCGTAAGGCACCAGCGTATTGGCGTAATCGTTGCCGCCGTACAAGAACACGCACACCAGCGCTTTGTAGTCGGTGGCGTTGGCGGCGCTCGCCTCGGCCATTGCCGCCAGGTTCAACGCCCAGGGCGCAGCAACGCCAGCCAGGGACAGGGTCGACGCTTTTTTGAGGAACGCGCGCCGCGACGCGGTCAAACCATCTTTGCTGTTCACGGCGGCTCCTATTTCTGCACAATAAATTCGGGCGCGGCCATCACCATGACCAGTGCCGCGTAGATGCGGTTGAGGCGGGTCGCGTCGCTCCCCGCGGGCATGCTGTCGATGCCGCCCTTGATCAGCGCCACGGTGCTGACTGACAGCTGCCCTGCGGCGAGCAGCAGGTTCAGCTCGTCGAGCAGAGCCTGCGCCGTGTCGGCCAACGCCAGCAGCGCGGTGTAGTCGCCCTTGACGTCGCCCGTACGTTTGCTGATGACGTTTTGCATGTAATTGACGTAACCGACCACCGTCGATTCGTTCGTGATCTGGAACTCCGGCGCGACCATTCCCGCACTGCCGATGGCGCTGTTGGGAGGCACGTAACCGGGACGGAAAAAATTGAATACGCTGGACGAACGCAGCGGACTTTGCCCCAGGCGTGTTCCTGGATCGGAGGTGTTGCCGATGGCCCAGGCGTTCGAAGGGGACGTCACCTTGAAAGCCCGGCCCCATGCCGTGAAACGAAGAATCGGCTCGCGCAGTTTTCCAAAGGCCGGGTCGGCCAGGCGCGCCGCATTGCGCGCCTCGTCGTCCAGCAAAATTGCCTTGATCACAGCCTTCAGGTTGCCTTTGGCACCGGCGCCGTCGTTATTGAAGACGGCGGCCACGCGCGCGACGTAGGCCGGCGCAGGATTGCTGCACACCAGGCGCTGAATCAGCTGGCGGCTGATAAAGGGCGCCACATTGGCGTGCGCAAAAATTGCATCGAGCGCCTGCGTCATGCTTGACGCCCCATCGGTGCCGGCAGCAATCGAGGTGCCAATGAAGTTCTTGGCGCCGCTCTCGTGACGACTGGCGGTTACCACCATCGGCTTGCGCTTGAAGTTGGGCGTGTCGGTATTGGCGCCGGCGGGCAGGTCATAGTTCCATCCGGTGAATACGCGCGCCAAGCCGGTGATATCGTCCAGCGTGTAGGTTTCGGTTGGCGCACCGCTGGTCAGCTTCGGGGTGCCATCAATGTTCAGCTGGACAAGACCGATGGTAAACAGCTGCATGATCTCGCGCGCGTAGTTCTCGTCGGGCATGGCGCCGGTTGCCGGGTTGAACTTCGCGTTATTGCGGTAGGTGAGGAACTCGCCCATCGGCGCGCTCAGCGATATCTGTTGCAGTAAATTACGGTAGTTGCCAAACGCGTTTTCCTCAAGCAAATCGAGGTACGCGGCGGCCGAGAACGCTTTCCACCCTGAACCGACGAAACCGGCAATGGCAGCGACCAGAATCTCGGATAGCGCGAGCGTCACGCGCTGGCGCAACGTGTCGGGTGCTGACAACAGCTTGCGCCACTGGCACGCATCGGCGCCTGCTTCGCTATTCTTGTTGGCCAGCACGCCGTAGCCGCCGTCGATCAGCCAGTCCCAACGTGCACCGGAAGAGGGCATGGCGAATTGTTCGTCCAGCCAACCAGCGTAGCCAAGCGACTGTACTTTGGCGATCTGCTCGCGGGTCGTGCCCATCGAGGCCTGGGCAAGGAAGCGCGAAGCCTGGATGGGCGTAGGCGATACGATCGCTGGCGGGGGTGTGACGGGGGCAGGCGCAGGCGCGGGCGTCGGCGTACCCGGGGCGGCAGGACCGTCGCCGCCACCGCCGCCGCAAGCAGTCAGCAATACGCTGGGGAGCAGGGCCGTGGTAGTTGCCGAACGGAGCGGCCAATCAGCCTCATGGGTGTAGCCGCGCTTACTATCGGTGTCGATAATGCAATCGTCTTGTAAGTCGGGCATGGGACCATCCTGATGAGAAAAGCGTCCGATCGATGGTAGATGATTTTGGGAAACTACACTACTGACGAGTTGTAAGTGGATGTGCGGTTACGTCGCTGGGGCTGTGGCCGGTTCAATCCTGGTCCGTCTTACCTTCGCACATCTGTGCCTTTCATCCCAGCTGCCACCCCGGTCCGGGCAGCTATTTGTGCGACTTGCAGCTCGCAACATGGGGCAGCCAGCGTGTGTCCGGTCATCGGAAATCCGGCGAAGAAACCAGTCCCTGCTGTTCCCGTCGCTGCAACATTCATGGCGCGGGGAATCGGAGCCGGTTAGCGGGCGGCTCGCCGGGGTGGGAACCTGACCCAGCTCCATACGACCAGCAGCGCGAACGCAGTGTAGATCGCGATGAACACCCAGGGCGGCGCCTCGAAGAACAGCGCGCGGCTAAGCCAGTGGGCGATGAAGTCGTCATCGTAGCTCACCTGCCCTGCACGCATGCGCAGCCACTGTTCGAGCACCGTCAGGCCGCAGTCGATGCCCAGCCAGGCGGTGATGACTACGTAGGCAATCGCTGCGAGGTGCAGCAGGCGGAAGGTCCGGTTCCTCACCCAGTTCCAGCGGCGGCGCGAGCCTGCCAGCACCAGCACCAGGGCGCCGACGTTGAACAGCACGACACCGACATGCAGGATCAGCACGGCGTCGGCGAGCAAGCGATACATCGAGGCGTCCATGGCCCCGATTCTAGTCTGGTCAGGGAACGGGCGGAGCCAGTTGCATCCAGGTCAGGCGCCAGCTGCCGTCCACCCTGCCTCCCGCCTCGAAATACGGCTGGAAGACCAGGGGTTCGCGGTAGCCGAGGTTCATGCGAATCGCCGGCCCGGCAAATCCTGCCGGCGCGGCGAGGGTTTCCAGCATGGCAGACTGGTCTGTCGGCAGGCGCAAGGTTTCCTCAGTCTTGAAGCCGTCAATCAGCCCGGTGGCGTAGGCCAGCGGCCCGCGCGTGACCGCGGCGTATTGGTAGCACATCACCTGCTGGGCCACGGGCGAGCCGTCCGGCGCCAGCGATTCCTGGGTGTTCTGGCTAACTTGTCGATACAGCACCGGCGCCATTGGAAAGTCGATGTCGATGCTGTCGCCCGTTTTCCATTCCCGCTCGATGCGCAGGTAGCTGCCCGGCACTGCCACGCCAACCGCCGCGCCACCGATGCTGACGTGCCCGTTTTCGGCCCACGACGGAATGCGCACGGCAATGACGAAGCGCGCCGGCGCGGTGGCGACATCGATGCGCACCTTGCCCTCGAATGGATAGTCCGTGTGCTGGGTCAGCGTAACACCGCCCAACTGGGCCTGGCCCGCGCCGTACAGGTTCACCGCGATCTCGTTGCCGGCGCGCGCGGTGTACGCGACGCCAGGCAATTCTTCCAGCGCCATCGCGCCGCTCGACTTGCAGCAGCGCCAGTACGTGGTGTACACCCGCTTGCCATTCGGGAAGATGTAATAGCACCAGTCTTCGCCATTGGGCGCCTGGGCGCCGAGCAAGTCGTTGTAGGCGGAACGTTCGATCTCCTCGGCATAGATCGGGTCGCCCGTGATGGCGAGCAGTTCCCGATTGAGCTGGATCCACGAGAACGTCGAGCAGGTCTCAATATAGGCGTACGGACTGAAGGTGCCCGGGTGGTTGAACACCTCGCGCGAACGGTGCGCCACGCCGCCCCACGGGCCGCCGCCCAGGCTCAGGTGGCGGGCGTGGATGCTCTTCCAGACGTTGCGTACCGCTTCCAGGTAAGCCGGCTCGCCGGTGGCGCGGTGCAGCTTGGCCAGCCCGACCATGTTCCAGCACAGCTGGTACGCCTTGCCGGTGGCAATCTCGGCGGCGTCGGTGCCGCGCAGCGCCTGCGGCAACAGATCGAGCTCTGGCCGTGCATTGGCTTGCTCCAGCACGCGCAGGGCGAGCGCCAGGTAGCGATTGTCGCCGGTGGCGAAATACAGTTCCACCGCCGGGTCGAGCAGCACCGTGGCTGACATGCCGTGGTGATTGCCGAGGTCGGTAATGTCGATGCCGCCCTGGGTCAGCGCATGCAGGCACAGGTCGCCGATGCGGCGCGCGCTGTCCAGGTAGCGCGCCTCGGCCGTATGGCGGTGCAGCTCCAGCATGCCGAGGATCAGGTAGCTGTGTGTCCAGATGTCCCAGGTGCGTTTGCCCGGCGCGCCGTCCCACGTACGCGGCCCTTTGTCCTGCTTGACCATGAAGCGGCGGTCCGGGGCATAGGTGCCGAGGTAGCCGTCGGCCTCTTGCTGCTCCAGCAGGTAGTCGGCCACGCGCACGACTTGCGCGCCCAGCGCGGCGTCACCGCTGCGGCTGGCTGCGAGGGCGGCGGCATACAGCCACTTGCCGGCATGCTCGCCGTACCAGTCGCCTTCGTGGTTATGGGCTTTGTGGTCATGGTCGAACAGCACCACCGGCGCGCTGGCGCCGTCTTCGATGAAATGCGACAGGCGTCCGCGCAGGTTGGCATCGAGGGCGTCGCCGAGCAGGCCGCCTAGTTGAACCCGCGCCGCGGCGAATACAGGCATGCTCATCGTCTTATGCCGCGTCCACGACGCAGCGGAAACCCAGCATGCCTGAGCGGTCCTTGCACGGCGCCATCAACAGGTACTTGCCGTGCTGGTCAAGCCGGTGCGCTTGCGGGAAATACCAGTGCGAGGTCTGCGGCAGGTACGAGCTGCCACCGCGCAGCGCGGCCGCGCGGGTATGGTCGTCAGCGAACTCGTCGGTCCATTGCCAGACATTGCCCACCAGGTCCATTACGCCGAACGGGCTGGCGCCGGCCGGATGCGCATCAACATCCGCTGGCGGCAATAGTTCGCGGCCGCGGTTGGTCGGCGGCGCTGCGTTGTCGTTCCAGGTATCGCCCCATGGATACAGGCGGCCATCGGTTCCCTGCGCGGCGTATTGCCACTCCCATTCATGCGGCAGGCGCTTGCCGGCCCACGCGGCGTAGGCGCGCGCGTCTTCGATGCCGACCCAGGTGACAGGCTTGTTGTCCCAGCCGGCTGGCGGCGCGCGGTCGATCCAGTCAAGCAGGAAATTGTGGTCGTCGGCAGGCCAGTAGCCGCTGGCATCCATGAAGGCCTTGAACTGGGCGTTGGTGACTGGATAGCGGTCGATGAAATACGGCTTCATGTCCATGCGGTGGCGGTGCGCGCGCCGCGCGACGTTCTCCCATGGATACTGGAAATCCATGCCGGCCCAGGTGTAGCCCTCGACTTCAATTCCGGTTACCGCGAAGGTGAACGAGCCGGCTGGAATGGCGACCATGCCTTCGGGTGCGGCCGTGGCGGAAGCAGTCGGCGGGATCTCGACCAGCTTCTGTTGCAGCGGCGTCCATGCGCCTGACAGCGATTGCAGCGGCTTTTGCGCGTGCTTGCGCATCGTTGCGAGAAGTTCATCGAGGCCAGTGGTATCGGCGCCGCTGTCGACTTTAACAACCGCGCCAAAGCCACGCTTTTCCATCGCGAAGGAAACGATGGCAGCATCAGCTTCCATGCGCGGCTCGATCTTGGCGCCGTTCCATACGTCGTAGTACGTCGCGCCCTGGCTGTGCGGCACCATCAGCTGCTCGCCGGCGACTTCGTATTCACTGCGGTTGACGACCGTCCACAGGGTGACGCCGGCATGCGGGAACTTGCTGGAGAAGACATTCTGCTGCAGCGCCATCGCATACGGTTCCCACTCCGGGCTGACCATCTGCTGGTGGAAATGGCGTTCGATCGTCATGATGCGGCGCATTGCCTCGCCATCGCGCTCGGTGAAGCCGTTCCAGATGCCCCACACGTTTTCCCAGCTGGTGTAACCGACGCCGTTGAAGAAGATGTAGTGCAGGTCGTCGGTGCGGTCGCGGCACCAGCGGTTTTCGATGTTGACCATGTGGCGCGATTCCAGCCACTTGACCTTGCTGACGGCCGGAATGATTTCGGTCGAGGCCTTGCCCCAGGTCTGGTTATTCCACTGCAGCAGTTCGTCCGCCGTCAGCGAGCCTTCCGGCTGGAACACCAGCGGGTGATTCAGCGCGTCGGCCGCATCACGGAAGCTGCGCGGCACGCCGTTGTAGGTGTCGCCGTTAACGCCGTCGGCGCCGGTGGCCACCGCCAGCCCGATCACCGCGTCCCAGTCGGCCTGCTTCTGGTCGTGGGTGCCGTTATCCCACGGCATGGTCGGCAGGAACACCCGGACGCCGCGGCGCTGGAAATCCTGCACCGCCTGCTTCAAGCCTTCCAGGCCGCCGGGCATGTCGCTGGCAAGCTGGGTCTGGTTGCGCGCGTCGATGCCGATGTTCGGGTAGACATACCAGATCAGCACGCTGTCGATGCCGCCGTAGCGCTTCTCGAGGTCGTCGAGGTAGCGGTCGACCGTGTATTTGCGCGTTTCAGGGTCGTAGAAGTAGCGATCTTCGACCATCATCTGCGTATGCACGAAATTCCGTTGCGACCACTGCAGGTCTTCGCGCGCGTACTGCGCATCGCTGTAGCCCATGCGAATCTTGTGCTCATGGCGCCAGACCGACAGTTGCTCGCGCCAGCTGTCCGAATAGTTGTTGACCTCCATTTTCCACTTGCCGATGGTGATATAAGGCCAGTCCGGCGCCTTGGCCGGCAGCGGCAGGTGCGCGGGAATTGTGTGCGGCAAGGGGGTGTCGTAATACTTCGGCTCTTTGGCGTAAGTCATGATCGTCGTCTTGAGAGGTGAGTTAGTCGGCATAAATGGTCAGCCCCGCCAGCGAACGGGTCGGCGCCGGGAACAGGTAGCTGGCGATATAACCGATCACGATGCATAGCATGATCGAGATCGGCAGGTAGAAGTAAGGGTGAACCAGGTTCATGGTCCAGGCGGTCGTGGTCAGGCAGGTGCTGCCGGCAATGCCGATCGCCACGCCCTGCCAGTTGGCGCGCTTGGTGAACATGCCCAGCGTGTAGGCGCCGGCAATGCCGCCGCCCAGCAGACCGGCCAGCTCGATCGACACGTCGAACAGCGAGTGCGAGTTAAAGCGTGACAGCCACAGCGCGGCAAGAATGCCGACCAGCCCGGTAACAACGGTGGCGACTTCCGCGAACAGTACGCTTTTCTTCGGGCTTGGGTTCTTGACGAGCTTCTCGTAGAAGTCGACCGACGCCAGGGTTGCCACGCTGTTCATGATGCCCGACAAGGTCGCCATCGCGGCGGCCAGGATACCGGCGATGATCAGGCCGGTAATGCCGGTCGGCAGTTCAGCCGCAATAAACAGCGGGAAGGTCGCGTCGATGGTCAGCAGCGGATTCATGCGCTCGGGATTGGACTGGTAGAACGCGAACAGCGCCGTGCCGATGGTGTAGAAAATAAAGCCGCCCGGAATGGAAATGGCCGCGAAGGTCAGGATCGAGCGGGTCGCTTCCGGCGCCGACTTGGTCGATAGCGCGCGCTGCATCAATACCTGGTCCTTCGGGAAAGTCAGCACGACGTCGAAGATCACCAGGAAGATAAAGCCCCACACGGTCGGCTGGGTCAGGTCCCAGCTGAAGTCGAACAGCTTCATCTTGTTTTCAGCCATCGAGGTGGTGACAAACTCGGTCACCCCGCCGTCGAGCTTGTAGATGATGAAGCCGATCGCAAACAGCGCGCCGCCCATCTTGACGAACAGCTGGACGAAGTCGGTCCAGACGACCGCCTTCATGCCGCCCATCGCGGTGTAGACGATGGTGAAGCCGCCCATCAGCAAGATGCTCCAGACCACGTCGATGCCGGTGATGGTGGCGATCGCCAGCGACGGCAACAGCAAGATGACGCTCATGCGGCTGCCGATCTGCACCAGAATACAGATCATGCTGGCGAGCATGCGGATCGCCGGATGAAAGCGGATTTCCAGGTAGTGGAACACCGACATCAGGTTCAGGCGGCGCAGCAAGGGCACGATGGCCACCGCCACGAACGTCAGCGCAATCACCGCGATCAGGTTGTTGGTCATGTACTGCCAGTTGGTCTCGAAAGCCTTGGCAGGAATGGCGATATAGCTGATCGAGCTGGTATTGGCGGCGTACAGGCTGATACCGGCCGCCCAGTACGGAATGCTGCGGCCGCCGACGAAGAAGTCCTCGGTCGAATTGCGTTTTTCACGTACATAGCAATACCAGCCGATACCGAGCATACCGACCAGATAGACGATGATGACGCCCCAGTCGATCGCCTTGAGCAGGCGGGTGCCGGCGGATAGTTCCGTGTAGGCGAAGCTGGTCGCGCTTTCGCCCGGCGTGCTCCACAGCAGGCCGTTGCCCCACCCGCTGGCAATGCCGGTGGCGACCGGCAGCGCCGCACCCTGCGCCGCCCATGATTTGGTAATGGTGTGGAAAGACCACATCTGCGGTGCGCCGATCGCACCGCCGTCGAGCAGGTACAGCACGTGGGCCTGCCCGGTCGAGCGTACGGCGCCGTCACGTACCCGGCCGGCCAGCGGCGCCATCTCGTCCCAGCCGCCCTTGGCGCGCCAGCGCAGCATGCGGTCGCCTTTGCCTTCGCCACCAGCCAGGGTCAGCAGGACGGTGGAATTTTGCGCGGCAATCGAGGTCAGCGCGCCGCCAGCGCCTGCGTAGGCAGGCAGAACCTTCCATGCGGCGGCATCGTCGGCCAGGTCAAAGCTGATAAATTGCAAGGCGCCGGCGGCGTCATGGCCTGCGACATAGGCGACATTGCCCAGCACGGTCGCGCGCGGCGCGCCGAGCGCCAGCGGCATCGGCGCGAGCACCTTCTGTTCCAGTTCCGTTCCGGCCAGGGAAAGCGTCACGATCTGGCTGGCGCGGCCGTCGGCCCCGCCCGTCAGCACCACGGTGCCCGCACTGCCGATGCCTGACGACACCATCGCGCCCGCCGGACGCCAGGCGACCGGGGCCCAGGCGCTTCTGGCCGGATCCAGCAGCCACGCGCCGTTCGCGGTTACCGCCACCAGTTGTTCGCCCACTGGAATGATGCGCGTCACCGGGCTGGCCGTCGGCAAGACAGGCAGCTCGCCAACCCGCACCGACACCAGGTTCGCGGCACGCGCGGCGCCAGTTCCAAGCAGCACCAGCACCATCGTTACCAGGCAGATCAGGCGCCCTATTCCGTGCTGCGTCATTCGATTCATCATCTAAGGTCCGTCTAAAGGATTACGTTGAGCGAGCGCAGCTTGGCGATCTCGTCGGGAGTGTAGCCGTTTGCTGCGAGGATCTCGGCCGAATGCTGGCCAAAGGCCGGCGCGGCGAATGGCGCGGCAGGCGCGCGGCCACCGAAGCGCACCGCTTCGCTGAAACCCTGGTAACTGCCCACCACCGGATGCTGCATCGTGGCCATCATGCCTTCGGCCAGCACTTGCGGATGGGCGAACATGTCCTCGACCGCACGGGCGGCGGCGCACGGCACATCGGTGCCGAACACGGCTTCCCATTCGAGCGCGGTGCGCTGGGCCAGCGCGGCGCGCAGCTGCGGCACCAGTTCGGCTGCATGGGTTGCGCGGTCGCGCACGCTGGCATAGCGCGGATCGGCGGCCAGCTCCGGCAGGCCGATGCGTTCGCACAGCGTTTTCCAGAAATGCGGGGTGTTCGCCGACAGGTAGAGATAGCCTTCACGGCCCGGGTGGATTCCCGTGATGCCGCCGGAACGCATGTCGCGCCCGATCGCCAGCGGCTCGGCCTCGGTGTACACCAGCCGCGCCGACTGCATCGCCAGCGCACTGCGCAGCAGCGACACACCGACGTACTGGCCGCGCCCGGTCCGGCTGCGCTCGAACAGCGCCGCCGATACGCCCGAGGCCACCATCGCAGCGGCGTAGTAATCGACCACCGAGCCGTACACGATTTCCGGTACCGCCTGTCCCTGCAGCGAGCAGATGCCGGTGAAGGTCTGCAACACCTGGTCGTAGCCGGCGTTATCCTTCATCGGACCGGTGTCGCCATAGCCGGTCACGGCGCAATAGATCAAGCCGGGGCGGCGCGCGCGCAACTGTTCATAGCCGATGCCGAGCCGTTCCGGCACCGAGGGACGGAAGTTATGCACCAGCACATCGGCGCTGTCGACCAGCTTGAGCAGCACGGCCAGTCCGTCGGCCTGCTTGAGGTCGATCACGATGCCGCGCTTGCTGCGGTTGACGCCAAGGAAGGCGCGGCTTTCGTTCTCGATGGTCGACGGGTACTTGCGCAGGTTGTCGCCGGCGGGCGGCTCAACCTTGATGACCTCGGCGCCCATATCGGCCAGCAACGTGCAGCCGTAAGGACCGGCGATGTACGCGCTCAGATCGAGCACGCGCACGCCTGCCAGCGGCCCGTCGCGGGCTGGCGCCGCCGCGGGGCCGGGCGCGGTGGCGGTCGCTGCCGCGGATGCCAGGATTGCTTCGGCACGCCGTACAAAAGGCGGATCGACCATCTTGCCGTCAAGCGAAAACGCGGCGAGGCCTGCGCTGGCGGCAGCCTGCGCGGCTTCGACGATGCGGCGCGCGTCGGCCAGCTCAGCCTCGCTGGCGCCGAAAGCCTCATTGGCCAGCGCTACCTGGCTCGGGTGGATGCAGCTCTTGCCCCGGAAACCTAGGCGGCGCGCGACACGCGCTTCCGCCAGGTAGCCTGCGCTGTCGCGCATGTCGGCGAAGGCGCCATCGTAGGCAAACACGCCGGCGGCCGCGGCCGCCATGCGCAGGGTGTACATGGCCGCATGGACGTTGGCCGGGTCGCGCCGGTCAATGCCGTGCGGCTCGAACAGGTCGGCGTAGCCAAGCTGCAAGCCAGCCACCCGCGGGTCGGCGCCGGCGATGTCTTTGGCGGCCAGCAGGCCAGCCGGTGTTTCGATATTCGCCAGGATCGGAATGAGCCGGGCGACGCCGTTGGCGGCCTCGGCGCGCGCCAGCATCGCGCCGCAGGCGGCAATGTCGGCCGCCGATTCCGCTTTCGGCAGATTGAGCATGTCGAGCGCACCGCGTCCGATCGCCATGACATCGGCCTCGAAGTGGGGGCTATCGAGTCCGTTCACGCGCACGATGATCAGCTTGGTGCTGGCCCGCGCGGCGGGCGACTCGAGGAAGGCCGCGACGTTGGCGCGCGCCGCTTCCTTGCGGTCGGCGGCGACAGCATCTTCCAGGTCGATCGAGATGGCATCGGCCGCGCCCTGCAGCGCTTTCAGGAACAGCTCGGGGCGCGATCCCGGCACAAACAATTTACTGCGCATTGATATTCCCATTCAGAAATTCAAAGCCGCGCCCGAATCATCGGGCGCGGCCGCCTGCACTTAGAACTTGATGTTGTGGCTCAGCGATACGACCCTGCCGCGACCAGCCGTGTAGTTCTGGAATCCCGGGATCTGCGACGAGGTCAGGATGTAGGACTTGTTGGCCAGGTTTTCCACGCCAAGGGTCAGCTCGCCGAAACGCGAGGTCTTGTAGCTGGCGCCGAAATCGAACAGCGTGTAGCCTTCAGTCTTTTCGTACTGGCTGCGGCCGATGTTGATTTCACGGTCCATCTGGGTGCGCGCGTTCAGGTTCATGCTGAGCGCGTCCGAGTGTTGCCAGGTCACGGTCGCGCCGACTTTGTTCGGGTTGATGTTCGCCACACCCATGTCGATGATCAACGGACCGCCATCGACCGCCACGGTCTTGCCTTCGACGCGCGAGTACAGCGCATTCAGGCGCAGGTCGCGGGTCAGCTTGTACTCACCCGACAGCTCCAGGCCGCGAATCTCAACCGGCTGGCGGCGCATGATGAAGTCGCCCGTGACAGGCGATACCGACAGCGACACGCCGAAGTCGGAGTAGGTTTCGTACACCGACACGCCGAAGCTGCCGTTGCGGCCACGCCAGTTGGCGCCGATTTCCTTGTTGTCGACGACAACGGCCTGCAGGTCGAGGATGCCGGCGACCGACTGGCCTGGCTTGTTCACGTTACGCAGCGGGATGCCGACGTTCGGCAGGCTGAAACCCTTGCCGTACGATGCGTACACCGACCAGTCGGCCGGCAGGCGCCAGACCACGCCGATGTTCGGCAGGTTTGCCTCGTACTCAAGCTTGCCGCCTTCGACCAGTACACGGTTGTTGAAGTAGGTCGTGGTGTAGCTGTCCACTTCCAGCTCGCCCGACTCGCGGCGGTAGCCGCCGCTGATGGTGAACTGGCCGAGGTCGTACGACAGCTGGGCAAACGGCGCGGTGCTGCTGTACTCCATCGGTGGCACCCAAGTGCGGCCGGTGAGCGCCAGCTTCTGTTCGCTCTGGTCGGTCACGATGTCGAGGCCGGCGCGCAGTTCGAGGCCTTCAACGCCGCCCAGCTCTGGACGGGTCCAGCTGGTGCGCAGGCCCTTCTTCTGCGAATTGACTTCCGACTGGTCAACCAGCGTGCCCAGCGGCGCGAGCAGCGGATCCTGCTTGTCGGCCCCGCCCTTTTCGGCGACGAAGCGCATCGCCTGGCTGGCGCGGTAGACCTGGGCGGCGACGGTGCCGCCGGCCACGCCTTCGTTGGTGTAGTTCAGCGCGTACTGGCGGAAATCGTTGAACTCGGTCTGGCCTTCGAACGGACGTCCGCGCTCCGCGGAATCGGTGATCTTGTTGGCGCGGCTGCCTTCGACATAAACGTAATTGCCGTTGCCGACCAGGTGGAAGCGGCTCGCTTGCGCCTCGATCCGCTGCTGGTTCTGGTGGCCGAAGTTGTAGCCGCCCTTGATGAACAGGTTGCGGCCATTGGTGTCGTGCAGCGAGCCGGAAGCGTTCATGCCGATGCGGCGGCCGTTGGCGTCGTACGCGATGCCGCGGTCGACTTCGGCGACCGACAGCAGCAGGTCGTAGTCTTCCTGCTTGTGCATGAATTCAAGGCCCAGCTTGAGGCCGACGCTGTCGTCCTTGAACTGGCTGCTGGCCTTGCTGGTGATGGTGACCTCGTTGCCCATCTTGGTCGGGCGCTTCGAGATGTAGTTGATGATGCCGCCTGCGGCGCCCACGCCCTCGGAGGCCGACGGTCCGTTGATGACTTCAATGCGGCCGATCACGCCCAGGTCGGTGAACGAGCCGGAACGGTTGGTCTCGCGCAATGGCGAGGTTTGCGGAATGCCGTCGAACAGGCGCAGCGCGATACGGCCACGCAAGGTTTCGCCGGTGTTACTCATTGCCTGGGTCGGCTCCGAATAGCCTGGCACGGTGCGGGCCAGGATGGCGGTGGCGTCTTCGGTGAGCGCCAGCGACGTGGCCAGCTCGGCCGCGCTGATGATGTTCACGGCGCCGGGAATCTTGTCCACGGCTTTTGCGGTACGGGTGCCGGTGACGATCACCGAGCGTTCGGCCGGTACGTCCTCCGCTCGCTCGGCGGCGGCCGGCTGCTGCGCGGACGCGGCGCCAGCGGCGCTGGCAAGGATCAGCGCGCCGATGGCCGCTGCAACAGGGGTCAGTTTCATTGTCTCGTTTTTCATAATAGTTTTTATAGGGTATGGGTTGAACGGAAACGCTCGCCGGTACCGCCTTGCATGTCAGGATGGATGAGTCGTCATGTGACCTCCCGCCCGTGGGTGCTCTGGATGAATTCGTGTAATTCGGCGCGCGTCGGGATCGATGTCTGGGCACCCATCCTGGTGACGGTCAACGCGGCTGCGTGCTGCGCCTGGGTAACGGCATCGTCGAGGTCGAGGCCGCGGCCAATGGCGACTGTCAGCGCGCCGACAAAGGTGTCGCCGGCCGCCGTGGTGTCCACCGCCTTGACCTTGACCGCTGGAACAAAGCGCTCATGGCCCGTAGTGGCGACGAGGACGCCGCCGGCGCCCATGGTCAGCAACACTGCGCCGGCGCCGCGCGCCAGCAGGGCGGCGGCCGCCTCGGCGGCACTGGCGCGGTCGAGGACCGCAAGGCCGGTGAGCTGGGTGGCTTCGGTCTCGTTCAGTATCAGGTAATCGACGCTGGCCAGCAGGCCGTCCGGCAGCTGGGCAGCCGGCGCCGGGTTGAACACCACGCGCACGCCGTGCTCGCGGGCGATGGCAATGGCGCGCGCGACGCTGGCGATGGGCGATTCAAGCTGGCAGATCAGGTAGTCGGCGCCGCCGATGGCGGCGGCGGCAGCCTCGACATGGGCTTCGGACAGCACGGCATTGGCGCCCGGTGCGAGCACGATGCTGTTCTCGCCGTGATCGTCGACAAAAATGCCCGCCACGCCGGACGCCGCGGACAGGTCGGTGGTCATGTGGGTGGTGGCAATGCCTTCGCGACCCAGCGATTCGAGCGCCATCTGGCCGAAGCTGTCGTTGCCGATCATGCCGACGAAGCCCACTGCCGCTCCCTGGCGCGCCGCGGCGACAGCCTGGTTGGCGCCTTTGCCACCCGGGACTTGCTGGAAGCCATCCCCGGTGATGGTTTCACCCGGCGCCGGCATGCGCGGCGTGCGGAACACGAGGTCCATATTGACGCTGCCAACCACGACGACACGCGGGACAACTGCGTTACCGACGTCCATCGACTGTTGCTTATTCACCATGCGAATCTTCCAGAGTCTCTTGTTTATGCCTACGCAAACGATTGCGCAATCGTTTGCGCTTATATTTGCTCTATTGAACTCCTATCGTGTACAGGAGTCAACAAATTTTTGGTAAGGCAATGGAAGTGTGGTGGGCGGACCCGCCGCCCGCCGTCAATCGCGCTAAAGGGGCGCGGTCGACTGTCTTTGCTTGAGCTCGGACTGGAGCATTTCGCGCCGCAGCGGGACGTCGCCGACCATGATACGGTCGATCAGGACCTGGGTGATCAGCTGCCCCATCCGGTATTTCGGCTGCGCCACGGTGGTGAGCGGCGGCGTCGAATACGACGCCAGCGCGATATCGTCGTAGCCGACCACCGACAGCTGGCGCGGCACCGCCACCCCCGCCTGGCTGGCGGCGCAGATGCCGCCGATCGCCATCAGGTCGTTACTGGCAAAGATCGCGGTGGGCGGCTTCTTCAACGCCAGCAGCTGGCTGAACGCAGCAAATCCTCCGGCGCTGGTGAAGTCGCTGCGCACCAGGTAATCGAGGCGGAATTTCAGTCCCGCCTCCTTCAGTGCGCGCAGGTAGCCGACCACGCGGTCGCGGCTTGGCGGCAGGTTGATCGGCCCGGACACGCAGGCGATGTCGCGGTGGCCCATGTCGAGCAGGTGGCGGGTGGCCAGGTAGCCGCCGGTCTCGTGGTCGGCCTCGATGAAGTCGGCTTCCACGCCGGGCAGCTCGCGGTCGACCACCACCATCGGCACGTGCAGGTCTCCCAGCAGGCTGGCCAGTTCATCGTCCGAACCGCTGGCGACCAGGATCAGGCCGTCGATGCGCTTTTCCATCAGCACGCGCAGGTAGGCGGCCTGCTTCTTCGGGTCGTCGTAGGCGTTGCACAAAATGATGTTGTAGCCGACCTTGAAGGCGGCGTCTTCGATTCCCTGGATCAGCTCGGCGAAATACGGATTCGAATTGTTGGGGACCATCATGCCGATGGTGTGGGTACGGTCGTTCTTGAGGCTGCGCGCAACGGCGCTGGGGATGTAGCGGGTCTCTGCGATGATCGCCAGTACGCGCTTACGTACATCCTCGCTGACGACCCGGGTGTTGTTGATGACGTGCGAAACCGTCGTCGTTGACACGCCCGCCCGTTCCGCCACCTGCTTCATCGTCGCCATTGCACTCCCCCCGGGTTGCGATTATGCCGCAGATGAGCAGGAAATTGCAGGCCTCATTTCACCAGGCCCTGATACACGAGGTTATAAAACGGCACGCCCAGCTTCGGCGGGTCGGAAGGCAGCCCGAGCGGCAGGTGCTGGAGCATCAGGATCGCCACCAGGTTTTCACGCGGGTCGATCGTGTAGTAGGTGGCGGCGGCGCCGGACCAGCCGAACTGGCCCACCGAGCCGGGCCGGCCGCGGCGCGCCGGATCGAGCAGCACCGAACCGCCCAGGCCGAAGCCTTCCGCCGCGCTGGGCCCGGTTGGCGGGGTCAGGTGCGACAGATGGTTCTGCATCATCAGCTCGACCGTCTTGCGGCCGAGGATGCTGGCGCCGTCGAGCGTGCCTCCGTTGAGCAGCATCTGCGCGAAGCGGGCGTAGTCGCCGGCGGTGGAATACAGCCCGCCGGCCCCGCTCAGGTAGGGGTTCATTCGTTCGCCCGCTGCGGGAACCACGCCGGCGGCGGCGGGAGCGACCTTGCCGTCCTTGCCCGACGTGGTCATCGCGGCGATGCGATGGCGGTTAGCGCTTGGCACGCTGAAGCCGGTGTCGGACATCGAGAGCGGATCGAAGATGCGCTGCTTCAGGTACTGGTCGAACGGCATGCCGGCGACCACCTCGACCAGCCTGCCAAGCAGCTGGGTGGCGACGCCATCGTAGTGAAATTGTTCGCCCGGCTCGTGCGCCAGCGGCAGGCGCGCCAGCCGCGCCGCGTATTCTTTCAGGTCGGCGGACTCGGACAGGCGCCCGCGTGCGAACAGAACGTTGACCGGCGCGTCGTCCTTGCCGTAGACGGCGAAACCGGGCGTGTGGGTCAGCAGGTGGCGGATCGTCAGGCGGTTTTCGGCGGGCCGCAGTTTGGGCGCGGCGGCGCTGCCGCCGGCAAACAACTTGGGCTGGGCAAAGTCCGGCAGGTACTTGCCTACCGGGTCTTCCAGGCCCAGCTTGCCCTCTTCCATCAAGGTCAGCACGGCGACAGCGGTCACCGTTTTGGTCATCGAATAGATGCGGAAAATGGAATCGCGCTGCATCGGCTGGCCGCGCGCGGCGTCCTGGTGGCCGTAGGCCTGCCAGTCAATGATCGTGCCATTGCGCGCCACCAGGGTCACTGCGCCAAGGTACTGCTCGCGGGCGATAACGTCCTGTATGAAACGGTGCAGTCTTCCCAGCCGCTCCGGCGACACGCCATGCGCCGCCAGCGGGCCCAGTGGAAGGCTGGCAGCTGTGCCGTGACCGGGGCCAAACAGCGCCGCGACGACCAGTACCGAAACAAGGAATTTCATCATGATCCGCGGAGAAAGGTTGACTGAAGGTCTATTTTACTCCGGCGCAGTCAATCGTCGAAAAGCGTGCAAGTCGTCCGGTCGAAAATAAAAAAGCCGGAGACGCACACAGCGACTCCGGCTTTTAGTTCTGGCGGCCGTGCGGCCAACAGAAGAATTACTGCAGTTTGATTTCGACGTCTACACCTGCTGGCAGGTCCAGCTTCATCAGTGCGTCAACGGTCTTGTCCGTTGGGTCGACGATGTCCATCAGGCGCTGGTGCGTACGGATCTCGAACTGGTCGCGCGAGGTCTTGTTGACGTGCGGCGAACGCAGGACGTCGAAACGCTGGATGCGGGTTGGCAGTGGGACTGGACCCTTGACAACGGCGCCGGTGCGCTTCGCGGTCTCAACGATTTCCAGTGCGGACTGGTCGATCAGCTTGTAATCGAACGCTTTCAGGCGAATACGGATTTTCTGGTTTGGTGCGGACATGTTATTTCCTTAAAGAGCGAACCGCGCTGATTGCACGGCAATATATGGGAGCGACATTCTACTACGAAATCACAAGGAGGAACGCGAACGTTCCTCCCTGTTGCAATCTTGAGTCAGGCAGGAAAGGCTTGCGCCCTCCCCGCCCGGCTGGGGCAATTACTTGC
The DNA here is from genome assembly GCF_012927275.1 of Massilia polaris. Classification (GTDB taxonomy): domain Bacteria; phylum Pseudomonadota; class Gammaproteobacteria; order Burkholderiales; family Burkholderiaceae_D; genus Telluria_A; species Telluria_A polaris. The sequence goes on from NZ_JABBGG010000012.1 coordinate 122,201, forward strand.
CTTCGCTCAGGATCTTGGCAACAACGCCTGCACCAACGGTACGGCCGCCTTCGCGGATTGCGAAGCGCAGGCCTTCTTCCATCGCGATCGGGTTGATCAGCTTGACGGTGATCGACACGTTATCGCCTGGCATAACCATTTCCTTGTCCGCTGGCAGCTCGATCGAGCCGGTCACGTCGGTGGTACGGAAATAGAACTGTG
>NZ_JABBGG010000013.1 GCF_012927275.1 Massilia polaris
GGGCGACCAAATTGTAGCCGGCGGTGCCGGACAAATACTGCTGGACGACAGCGAGCTTAAATTGTTCGGTGTACTTCGACATGAAAAACCCCAAAAGTTGGTGTCCAACTTTTGGGGTTCAGTTCAAACCAGCGAGGCATTTTTGCATGCGTCTTGCTAAAGCGTATTAAGCCTTGGCGGTAGCGCGTGCCGTAACTTTATCAGCAGCTTGCGTGAACTGGTTTACAGCCGAATTGACGTTGGTCTCGATGACCTGAGCGGCCTGCTTTGCGGTCTTGGTGAACTGCTCGTAACCAGCGTTGGCATTGTTGATGCCTGCCTTGAACGCAGCAACTGCGTTTTCGGTGCCGGCCGGGGCATTGCGCGATACTTCGTCAACCAGCGACATAACCTTGCGGCCGTTCTCGGCGATCTGCTCTTCAGCTGCGCGGCTGAATTCTTGCTGGGTGCCCGCAGCGATGGCGGCTACCTGGCGGCCATACGACAGTGCTTTTTCAGCGGTCGGCTGGGCCTGGGCTGCGCTCAGGGTGAAGAACTCTTGCGGGTTCTTGGCGCCCAACAGCTGCTTGGCGGTCTGGGTCGACTCTTCCAGCGTTGCCTTGGCAGCGGTAATGTTCAGTTCGACCAGCTTTTCCACGCCTTCGAATGCTTTCGAGGTTAGCGACGAGAAGATCGCGAACTGTGCGTCGAGGTTGGCTTTGGTGGCGTTCGAAAATTGTTCAGGGAATGCAAACATATAATTTCTCCAGATGTGTTGAAACCGTTTTATTGATCAATTGTTGCAAACTACCGGTGAAACAGGGAATCTCGATACCTTGGCCGTTGTGCGGCGCAACAAGGTCCTATTTTAATGAAATTGAACCTGAAGTCAAGCGTTCATTGTGCGCCGCACCATTTTTATTGCTTTCCCTTTCCGTACGTCATTTCTTTGACGCATTTTTATGCGAATCGGCTAGATTCTCATAGGGGGAAATGCTCTCGCGCAACGTTTGGCGCCAGCACATGCTAGACTGATTTTTTTCCGCGCTATCGACCACTTTCCGCGCACCGCAACGCCTACCCGCGCTCCGGCGCGTATTGATCCATGTCAAACAGTCCTGCAGAAAATGTTGCGTCGCGCCACCCTGACTCCTGGCTTGCCCCGATTCCGATTTTCTTTGTCTTCCTGTGGAGCACCGGTTTTATCGTCGCGAAGTTCGGGCTGCCGTATGCGCCCCCGCTGACCTTCATCCTGTTGCGTTGCGGACTGGTGCTGGTGGCGCTGCTGCCATGGGTCGTGATTGCCAGGGCGCCGTGGCCCAGGGGGAATATCCTTCACCTGGCGGTCGCCGGCCTGTTGCTGCAAGCGGGATACATTGGCGGGGTGTGGTCCGCCATCAAGATTGAGATGCCTGCCGGCGTATGCGCGTTGATTGTCGGCATGCAGCCGATTCTGACCGCCGCAGCCGCGCCGCTGATCGGCGAGACCGTGCGCCGCCGGCAGTGGTTCGGGCTGATGCTCGGCCTGGCTGGCGTCGGTCTTGTGGTGTATTCGAAGATCAACCTGTCGGGCCTGTCCCCACTGGCTATTGGCTACTGCCTGTTTGCACTGGCAAGTATTACGGCAGGGACAATGTACCAGCGCCGTTTCTGCCCGAGTTTCGACCTGCGTACCGGCACCGCTGTCCAGTTCGCCGCTGCCTTCGCGGTCATGTTGCCGCTGGCAGTGGTGTTTGAGGACCTCGATCCCGGTCTTGCCACAGTAAAATGGACCCCTGAGTTCATCGCCGCATTGCTGTGGTCCGGGTTGGCGCTCTCGATTGGCGCGATCTTCCTGCTCTTCAAGCTGATCAGGCGCAGCGAGGCCACCGCGGTCACCAGCCTGCTGTACCTGACGCCGCCGACCACGGCCATCATGGCGTGGCTCGCGTTCGGTGAATCGTTGAGCCTGGCGGGCGTGGCCGGTATGCTGGTCGCCGTCGCGGGTGTCGCATTGGTTGTCAAAAAACAGGAGAAGTAATGATAGCAAGCCAGCAACAGGAAATTGTCGATGCCGCCATCACCTCGCGCCGGTCGATCCGCGCATTTCTGCCGACGCCGGTAGCACGCGAAGATATCGAGAAAATCCTGGACGTCGCATCGCGCGCCCCCTCCGGAAGCAACACCCAGCCGTGGAAGGTGTACGTGCTGACCGGGCAGGCGAAGGAGCGGCTTTCCGACGCGATCACGGCCGCTTATGCCGATCCGGCCCAGGCCCGCGAGCACACCGAGGAGTACGCGTATTACCCGCGCGAATGGGTGGCGCCGTATGTCGACCGCCGCCGCAAGGTGGGATGGGACCTGTACGCGCTGCTCGGCCTGACGCGGGAAAACAAGGCGGGAATGGCGGCCCAGCACGCGCGCAACTACCGATTTTTTGACGCGCCCGCCGGTCTTATCTTTACGATCGACCGGATCATGGACCAGGGCTCGTGGCTGGACTACGGCATGTTCTTGCAGAGCATCATGGTTGCAGCGCGCGGACGCGGACTCGACACCTGCCCGCAGGCGGCATTTACGCAGTTCCACCGCATTATCGAACAGCAGCTTAGCCTGCCGGGCAATGAGATGCTGGTGTGCGGAATGGCGCTCGGTTACGCCGACAGGAGCAAGATTGAAAATTCACTCATCACCGAGCGCGACCCTGTCCCGGGCTTCGTCCGGTTTTTGGAATAAGCGCGTATACTGGTGAAGCAGAAGAGATTATTTGTTGCGCGCGGGCCTTGCACTGTTGCACGAGGGTTTCTTTGAATGTTAAGTTGCTTGTGATCGCTGAGTGCTTTGCTACACTGCAACGAGAAGTAAATCCGTAGCGTCAGAGGAATTTCCAGATGTTCAAGTTAGCGTTGAGTGCTCTTATCTCCTTGTTGTTTGCCATGACCCCTGCAGAGGCGGCCAAGGTCGAGCAGCGCGGCAGCTCGGCGACAGTCAAGAAGCAGGTTGTTAAAAAGAGCACGGCGAAAAAGCCGCGCTACAAGCGCCGCGAAGCCGCCGCCAACCGTGTCACGGTCACCACGCGCGACAAGTCGGTCCGCCGCGTCATCACCGTGCGCGGCAAGCGCAAAGTGGTATACCAGCGCCTGACCGCGGCAGCGCAGGTCGTCCGTTCGATCACGGCGGGCGACAAGGCCGGCCTCAACCTGACCCGCGATCCGCTCGACCTGGCTTCCAGCGTCGCGCTGGTGCTGGACCAGACCAATTCCGAAGTCCTGTTTGAAAAAAACGCCGGCGTGGCCTTGCCGATCGCATCGATCACCAAGCTGATGACCGGCCTGGTCGTCGTCGAGGCGCAACAGGACATGGACGAAATGCTCACCGTGTCGGACGACGACGTCGACCGCGAAAAATTCACGACCTCGCGCCTGCGCGTCGGCTCGCGCCTGAGCCGCCGCGAAATGCTGCACATCGCGCTGATGAGTTCAGAGAATCGCGCTGCAGCCGCACTGGGCCGTAATTATCCGGGCGGCATCCAGGGATTTGTTGCGGCGATGAACGCGAAAGCGCATGAACTGGGCATGAGCGACACCCGCTACGTCGATTCCAGCGGCCTGTCGAGCCGCAACGTGGCCAGCGCACGCGACCTTGCCAAGCTGGTCATGGCGGCGCACCAGCAGCCGCTGCTGCGCGAGTTCTCCACCGATCCGGGTTCCGCCGTAGCCGCCAATGGCCGGCTGGTTCAGTACCGCAATACCAACTACCTGGTGTCGCTGCCGGACTGGGATATCGGCCTGCAGAAGACCGGCTTCATCAACGAAGCAGGACGTTGCCTGGTGATGCAGACGATCATCCAGGGGCGCGCTGTGATCATGGTGTTCCTCGATTCCAAGGGCAAACAGTCGCGAACGGCGGACGCCGGCCGCATGCGGCGCTGGCTCGAGGCACTCAAGCCGCCTGGCTTGTCGTAGGCGGCGGCCGCACGGTTTCACGCTGACCGGCCGCCTGTACCGGCACATCCGAGCGCGTCAGCTTGTCGCGCATCACCACAAGGTTTCACTCGTCATCATCCCCGCGTTGGCGGCAGCGCTGCCGGCGCTTGCCAGGCGTCCTGATGAGCGACAGGCAAAGCGATATTGCCTGGACGGCGCGCTAGCGCACTGGCGAATATCCGAGGGTCGCGGAAATCTTGGCTGCCGTGGTCACCAGGTCTTCCAGCCACTCTTCCTGCAAGCGGTCGGCTGGCGCGGAAATCGACAGGCCGGCGACCAGTTTGCCCGAGTCATCATGAATGCCGGCTGCCATGCAGCGCACACCCAGTTCCAGCTCTTCATTATCGCGCGCGTAGCCGCGCGCCCGCACCAGGCTCAGCTCGCGCTCGAGCTTGGACAAGTCGGTGATCGAATTCTTGTTGTGTCCGGCGAGACCAGTTCGCGTCGCGTAGGCGCGGATGGCTTTCGGATCATCCACGGAGAGGAACAGCTTGCCGGTCGAGGTCAGGTGCAGCGGACCGCGTCCACCGATCGCGCGCACCACCTGCATGCCGGAGCGTTCCGAGAACGCACGGTCGATATACACGATCTCATCGCCTTGCCGAACCGAAAGATTAATCGTCTGCTGAGTCTTCTTGTGCAGTGCGCGCATGAAGTCCAGGGCCGCCTCCCGCACCGACAGGCGGCTCTTGACCACGTTGCCCAGTTCCAGCAGGCGCATGCCGAGGCGATACGTGCCAGGCTCGACCCGGTCCACAAAGCGGGTAACCACCATGTCGTTCAGGATCCGGTGCGCCGTCGAGGGGTGCAGCCCGGATACCTTCGACAATTCCTTCAGGCTGACCGGGTCCGCGTACGTGGCGAGCGCATCAAGCAGGGCGACCATCCGTTCGATCACCTGGATCGACGTCTTCGCGGGTTCGACAGTTTCCATTTTCATGATGTGGTTGGTGCGCTGCAGTATAAGTAGAATACTTTATACCATAATGTGAAAAGAACTGACAATCGCCCTCGACCATCGCATGCTGAAACCTCGTACAATTTCGCGGCGCGGGGCATAATGGCGCCCTAACATGCACATTTGAAAACCCATGGAACAACAACCTGTCAGCGAATTCAAAAGTAAGGGCGGATTCAAGCGCATCATTGGCGCCTTCGTCAACTCGATCGATGGCTTCCAGGCGGCGTGGCGCCATGAACACGCGTTCCGTCAGGAACTGATTGTCGTGTTGATCGCGACTGTTGTGGCGCTGCTTCTGCCTGTGTCGGCCTTCCAGAAAGTGTTCCTGATCTCGGTCCTGTTGCTGGTCCTCCTGGTCGAGATCATCAATTCGGCGATCGAGGCCGTGGTCGACCGCATCTCGCTCGAACACCATCCCCTGTCCAAGCGCGCCAAGGACTTGGGCAGCGCCGCCGTGGCGCTGTCGATCATGATTGCAGCGCTTGCCTGGATCGTCGTTCTGTCGAATCGTTATTACTAAATAACTACATAGTTAGTCCAAGATTGTCGATCTGGCGCACAATATGAGAGTGCAATTTTTGCCATGATCAAGGGCTTCTTTAACTTTCTATGGAGATGACGATGACATTACGCTTGGGCGACACCGCGCCGGACTTTGAGCAGGACTCTTCAATCGGCAGCATCCGTTTCCATGAGTGGGCGGGCGATGCGTGGGTAGTGCTGTTTTCGCACCCGGCTGACTTCACGCCAGTCTGCACGACCGAGCTTGGCCTCACCGCCAAGCTCAAGCCAGAGTTCGACAAGCGCAACGTGAAGGCGATCGCGCTGTCGGTCGACCCGGCTGACGCGCACAAAACCTGGATCAAGGATATTGAAGAGACGCAAAAGACGGTGGTCGGCTTCCCGATTGTCGCCGACAGCGACCGCAAGGTATCGACCTTGTACGACATGATCCACCCGGAAGTGTCCGCCACGGCAACGGTGCGTTCGCTGTTCGTGATCGATCCGAACAAAAAAATTCGTCTCACCATCACCTATCCGATGAGTACCGGCCGCAATTTCGATGAAGTGCTGCGCGTGATCGACGCGCTTCAGTTGACCGATGGCTACACCGTGGCCACGCCCGGCAACTGGAAGGATGGCGATGACGTGATCATTCCGCTGACCGTGCAGGATCCGGATGTCATCAAGCAGAAGTATCCGAAAGGGTTCAGGGCTGAAAAGCCGTACCTGCGCCTGACGCCGCAGCCGAACAAGTAAGGAGCGCTTTGGGGGCAGTCAGGCCAATTCCCCCGAAACCGCATAAGCAAATGAGGAAGCTGTTGTTTGGTTTACAGCTGAGCCCCTTTACCCTAGGAGTCACTTTGGGGGTTCTTCATGTTGCTGACATACATAGTTTCGGGTTTTGCGGTCGGCCTGCTGGTCGGGATGACCGGTGTCGGCGGCGGCTCCTTGATGACCCCGCTCCTCACACTGGTGTTCGGCGTGCCGCCTTCGGTTGCCGTCGGCACCGACCTGGCCTTCGCGTCCATCACCAAGACCGCCGGCACCGTCACCCATCGCCTGCGCGGAACCGTGCACTGGGACATCGTCAAGCTGCTGTGCATCGGCGCCTTGCCGGCGGCCGTGCTCGCCACGCTCGCACTCAAGCATTTCGGCACGCTCGACGCTGAGATCGGCCAGCTGATCCGCTATTCGATCGCCGGCTCGGTGCTGCTGACCGTGGTCGCGCTGCTGTTCAAGGGAAAAATGCTGGCCTGGATTAACGCCAGGCCGGAACGCCAGCTGCAGGGCAGGGCGCTGGCGTCCGCCACAATCATCTCGGGCGCCGTCCTCGGCACGCTGGTCACCATTTCCTCCATCGGCGCCGGCGCCATCGGTGCGACGCTGCTGGTGATGCTGTACCCACGCCTCAGTTCCGCCGAAGTGGCGGGCACCGACATCGCCTACGCCGTGCCGCTGACCGCGATCGCCGCACTCGGCCACTGGTGGCTGGGCTCGATCAACTGGGAGCTGCTCGCCCTGCTGCTGATCGGCTCGCTGCCCGGCATCACGCTCGGCTCGTGGGTGGCACGCGCCGTACCTGAGCGTTTCCTGCGCGGCCTGCTCGCGATGACGCTGACCGGCGTCGCCGCCAAGCTGATCTACTAAGGCTAAGACACGAATCGTCTATGCAAATGACGATTACTTCGTTTGTATTCTGATCACTGCATGAGACGATTGTTCCTTATCTGCAATATGTGAGCAAGGGGATGCAATGCCCGTAACGATTACTACGCCGCGCGCCGCGCCGTACCGGGTCATGCCCGGTTTCGGGCTGACGCTCGGTTTCACCATCCTGTACCTCGCGCTGATCGTCCTGATCCCGCTGTCGGCGGTGTTCCTGAAAACCTTCACCATGACGTGGGAGGCTTTCTGGAGCGCCGTGACCTCCGAGCGCGTGATGGCTTCCTACCGCCTGACCTTTGGCGCGTCCTTAATCGGCGCCTTCATCAACGTCATCTTCGGCGGCATCGTCGCCTGGGTGCTGGTGCGCTACCGCTTTCCCGGCAAGCGCTTCATCGACGCGCTGGTCGACCTGCCGTTCGCGCTGCCGACCGCGGTGGCCGGCATCACGCTCACCGCGCTGTATTCGTCGAACGGCTGGATCGGCCAGTACCTCGAAAAAGTCGGCATCAAGGTCGCCTTTACGCCGCTAGGCGTCGTCGTCGCGCTGACCTTTATCGGCCTGCCTTTCGTCGTGCGCACGGTGCAGCCGGTGCTTGAGGAAGCCGAGCGCGAACTCGAGGAAGCCGCGGCCAGCCTTGGCGCCTCGTCGTTCCAGACCTTCGCGCGTGTGGTCTTCCCGACCATCATGCCGGCGCTGCTGACCGGGTTCGCCCTGGCCTTCGCACGCGCCACCGGCGAGTATGGCTCGGTGATTTTCATCGCCGGCAACCTGCCGATGGTCTCCGAGATCACCCCGCTGTTCATCATCACCAAGCTTGAACAGTACGACTACACCGGCGCCACCGCCATCGCGGTCGTGATGCTGCTGGTGTCCTTCATCCTGCTCCTGTCGATCAACATGCTGCAGGCGTGGACGCGTAGAAGGGCAGGCAAGAAATGAGCGCCGTCATCCCTGATACCAAACCAGTCGTTGTTGCGCGCCGCGGCGAACTGCCGACGACTTCCAACGTGTTCGAGCCTGCGTGGGTTCGGATCACGCTGATCGCCATCGCGCTGACATTCCTCACGCTGTTCCTGTTCGTGCCGCTGGTCGCGGTGTTCGTGCAGGCGCTCGCCAAGGGCTGGGACGCGTATGCCGCGGCCATCGTCGACCCGGACGCCATCTCGGCGATCAAGCTGACGCTGATTGCAGCCGCCATCTCGGTGCCGCTGAACCTCGTGTTCGGCGTGTGCGCAGCATGGTGCATCGCGAAGTTCGAATTCCGCGGCAAGAATGTGCTGCTTACGCTGATCGACCTGCCGTTCTCGGTGTCGCCGGTGATCGCGGGCCTGATCTATGTGCTGATGTTCGGCGCGGAGGGATGGTTCGGCGCCTGGCTAATGGAGAACGATATCAAGATCCTGTTTGCGGTGCCGGGCATCGTGCTGGCGACCGTGTTCATCACCTTCCCGTTCGTGGCGCGCGAACTGATCCCGCTGATGCAAGCGCAGGGCAACGAGGAAGAAGAAGCCGCGCTGGTGCTGGGCGCTTCGGGCTGGAGCACCTTCTGGCGCGTGACGCTGCCGAACATCAAATGGGGCCTGCTGTACGGCGTCATCCTGTGCAACGCGCGGGCGATGGGCGAGTTCGGCGCGGTGTCGGTGGTGTCGGGGCATATCCGCGGCGAGACCAACACCATGCCGCTGCACGTCGAGATCCTCTACAACGAATACAACTTTGCCGCGGCCTTCGCCGTCGCCTCGCTGCTGGCGCTGCTGGCGCTGGTGACCCTGGCGATCAAGGCCTTCGTCGAATGGCGCCTGCACGAATCGACGCCGACCGAAACCGCAGCAGCACGCATCCTGGAGCACTGAAATGACCATCGAAGTCAGGAACATCAACAAACGCTTTGGCGAGTTCGTCGCCCTCGATAACGTCTCGCTGCAGTTCCCGCAAGGCGAACTGACCGCGCTGCTCGGGCCCTCCGGCTGCGGCAAGACCACGCTGCTGCGCATCATCGCGGGCCTCGAGCACCCGGACTCCGGCCAGGTGCTGCTCGACGGCGACGACGCCTCGGCGCGCCACGTGCGCGAGCGCCAGGTCGGCTTCGTGTTCCAGCACTACGCGCTGTTCAAGCACATGACCGTATTTGAAAACGTCGCCTTCGGCCTGCGCGTCAAGCCGCGCAAGGAGCGGCCGAGCGAAGAGCAGATCCGCCAGAAGGTGAAGCAGCTGCTTGAGCTGGTGCAGCTGGACTGGCTGTCCGACCGTTATCCGCCGCAGCTGTCGGGCGGGCAGAGGCAGCGCATCGCGCTGGCGCGCGCGCTGGCGGTGGAACCGCGCGTGCTGCTGCTCGACGAACCGTTTGGCGCGCTCGATGCCAAGGTGCGCAAGGAACTGCGCCGCTGGCTGCGCCGTTTGCACGACGAGCTGCACGTGACCAGTATCTTCGTCACCCACGACCAGGAAGAAGCGCTGGAAGTTGCCGACCAGGTGGTGTTGATGAACAAGGGGAAGGTCGAGCAGCTTGGCACGCCGGACTCGGTGTACAACCATCCGGCGTCGCCGTTCGTGTATGGCTTCCTTGGAAATGTGAACCTGTTCCATGGGCGCGTGCATGAGGGCGTGCTGGCCAGCGGCGGCGTCAACTTCGATGTGCCGGATCACGCTGAGGTGCAGGATACGCAGGGCATCGCGTATGTCCGGCCGCATGACCTGGATGTCGACCGTTATGTCGCGGGCGCCGAGGGAATAGTGGTGAAGCTGCGCCGTGCGCACGCGATCGGGCCGCTGGCGCAGCTGGACCTGGAGCGGGAAGATAATGCGCAACTGATCGAGGCGGTGATTCCGAACGAACGGTTCGCGCAACTGCAGCTGAAGGAGGGCGAGACCTTGCTGGTGAAGCCGAAGCGGATGCAGGTATTTGTGGATCAGGGCGCGGCTATTTGATGGCGGATGCGCTTTTACGGGTATCGCTTATTGGCCCGGGTTGGTGATCCGCGTGTGGATGGCGTTGATCGCTTCAACCACGTCATCGGACAGTGTCGCCTGTGCCGCGTCGATATTTTCCTTCAGCTGCGCCAGCGTCGTCGCTCCAATGATCGTCGACGCCACAAACCACCGCGAATAGCACCACGCGAGCGCCATCTGCGCCGGCGTCATTCCGTTCGCCCGCGCCAGCCCGACGTACTCCTTCACCGCCTGCAGTACCGGCGGCCGCAAATAGCGCGGGCTCCAGTTCGGCGGGAAGATGGTCAGCCGCCCATGCGCATTCGGATTATCCAAATACTTCCCGCTCAACTGCCCGAACGATAGCGGGCTATACGCCAGCAGGCTGACGTTCGCGCGCATGCAGGTCTCGTCCAGCAGGCTGGTCTCGAAGCCGCGCGCGGTCAGGTTGTACAGGTTCTGGATCGTCGCAATGCGCGGCAGGCCCTTCATCTCGGCCTGCTTGACGTATTCGCACACGCCCCACGCGCTTTCATTCGACACGCCCACGTTGCGGATCTTGCCCGCGTCGATCAGCTCCGCGAGCGCGGCCAGCGTCTCTTCAATCGCCACGTCCGGCCGTTCCTTCACCGGGTCGAACGCGGTCGCGCCAAACACCGGCACGTTCCGGCTCGGCCAGTGGATCTGGTACAGGTCGATGTAGTCGGTCTGGAGCCGCTGCAGGCTGGCGTCCACCGCCGCGCGGATGTTGACTGCGTCGAGGTTGTTCTTGCCACCCCTGATCCAGTGCAGCGCCGGATTCGGCCCCGCGACCTTGGTGGCCAGTACGACCTGGCCGCGCTTGCCTGACTTCTTGAGCCACGATCCAATAAAGCGTTCGGTCGATCCCTGCGTCGCCGCACGCGGCATGACGGGGTACATCTCGGCGGTGTCGATGAAGTTGATACCGCGCTCGAGCGCATAATCGAGCTGGCCGTGGGCTTCGGCTTCGCTGTTTTGTTCGCCGAACGTCATCGTGCCCAGGCAGATGCTGGATACTTCAAGCTTGCTCGCGCCGAGAAGCACTCGTTTCAACTGACGCCCTTGATCGCTTTCGCGCAGTCGCGCACCAGTGCCGGGCCGGCGTAAATCAGGCCGCTGTACAGCTGCACCAGCGAGGCTCCCGCCTCAATCTTGGCCCTGGCATCGGCGCCGCGCATGATGCCGCCGACGCCGATGATTGGAATGGCGTCACCGAGTTCGCGCTTGAGCGCGCGCACGACGATCGTCGATTGCTGGAACACAGGCGCGCCCGACAGGCCGCCTGCTTCTTCGCTGTGGCGTTGGTTCTCGACTTCGCGGCGGCTGGTGGTGGTGTTGGTGGCGATGACGCCGTCGATCTTGTGGCGCAGCAGGGCGGCAGCGATGTTCGCGATCTGGTCCGCATCGATGTCGGGTGCGATCTTGAGCGTCAGCGGCACGTATTTCCTGTGCTGGTCGGCCAGGCGCGACTGCGCTTCCTTCAGGCGCGCGAGCAGCGAATCGAGTTCGGACGCGTCCTGCAGCTGGCGCAGGTTCTTGGTGTTCGGCGACGAGATGTTGACCGTCACGTAGCTGGCGTATGGGTAGACCTTCTCAAGGCAGGTCAGGTAGTCGTCGGCCGCGCGTTCGATCGGCGTGTCGGCGTTTTTGCCGATGTTCAGGCCAAGCACGCCTTCCTTGTTTTGGTAGAAGCGCGATGCCTGTACGTTGGCGACGAATGCGTCGACGCCGCCGTTGTTGAAGCCCATGCGGTTGATGATGGCGTGCTTGGCCGGGATGCGGAACATGCGCGGCTTCGGGTTGCCGGGCTGCGCGCGCGGCGTGACAGTTCCCACTTCGATGAAACCGAAGCCGAGCGCCGCAAGGCCGTCGATGTAGGCGCCATCCTTGTCCAGGCCTGCCGCGAGGCCGACCGGGTTGGGGAAGGTGATGCCCATGACGGTGCGCGGGTCGGGATCGGGTTTGCGAATGGCGCCAGTCAGGCCGAGGCTGGCGGCGCGGCGCAGGGCCGGCAGGGTCAGGTTGTGGGCCGATTCGGCGTCCATTGCGAACAGCATCGGGCGGGCAAGCGCGTACAGCAGTTTTTCGGACATGGGGTACTCAGGTTGGACAGACCGCCCATTTTACCGTGTGCGGACGGCGCCGCCTATCGATCGAGCTGGCTCCAGCTGCCGTTGATGCGCGCCTCCAGCGGGCGGAAGTTGATTTTGTACGCCATCTTGGGACTCTGCTCGATCCAGTAGCCGAGGTACACGTGCGGCAGACCGAGTTCGCGCGCCTGGCCGATCTGCCACATCACGTTGTAGGTGCCGAACGAGGCGCCCGGCACGTCCGGGTCGAAGAAGGTGTAGACCGATGACAGGCCATCGGACAGCACGTCGATGATGGAGACCATGCGCAGCACGCCGTCCGGCTCGCGGAATTCGACCAGCCGTGTGTTGACCCGGCTTTGCAGCAGGAACTGCGCGTACTGGTCGCGGCTGTCCTGGTCCATGCCGCCGCCGGGGTGGCGCGTGGTCTGGTAGCGCAGGTAGAGCGCGTAGTGCTCGTCCGAGAAGCTGAGGTTGGCGACGCTGGCTAGCAGCGACGAATGGCGCGCCCACGCGCGCCGCTGGCCGCGGCTGGGGATGAATTCCCCGGCCTTGACGCGCACCGGGATGCAGGCGTGGCAGCCGTCGCAGTAAGGCCGGTAGGTGAAGATGCCGCTGCGCCGGAAGCCGTTTTTGACGAGCTCGGAATAGACGTCGGCGTTGATCAGGTGGGAAGGGGTAGCGACCTGCGAGCGGGCGTGCCGCGCATCGAGGTAGCTGCACGGGTACGGCGCGGTCGTGTAGAACTGCAGCGTGGCGAATGGCAGGTCGTTCAGGTGCGTCATACGGATGGTCTCGAAGCCGAGTGGTTTACCCTGATTCTATTGTAACGAAACTTTGCCAAGTCTAGCGCGCGTCCGTCAATGGCGGCACCGGTTTCCAGGCCTCGATTTCACCCTGCCGGATGGCCGCCCGCAAATGTTCGAGGAAGGCGGCGCGCGGGATCGGCGCGGCGCCAAGCGATGCCAGGTGGCCGGTCTCCTGCTGGCAGTCGACCATACGCACGCCTTCGCTGCGCAGGAAGCCTACCAGGTAGGCGAGCGCGATCTTGGACGCGTCGGTCACCCGCGCGAACATCGACTCGCCGTAGAACATGCGGCCGATGCAGACGCCGTAGGCGCCGCCGACCAGCTCGCCATCGAGCCACAGCTCCGCCGAGTGGGCGTGGCCAAGCGCATGCAGGCCGGTATAGCCGCTGATGATCTCTTCGGATATCCAGGTGCCGGGCCCGTCCCGGCGCGGGGCGGCGCAGGCGCGCATCACCTGCTCGAACGAGGTGTCGAAGGTGACCTGCCAGCGGCCGCCGTCGATCCGGCTGCGCTCGACCTTGCGCAGTGTCTTGCGCAGGCTGTCGCTGATGCGGAAGCGGTCGGTGTGCAGCACCATGCGCGGGTCGGTCGACCACCACAGGATGGGCTGGCCTTCGGAAAACCACGGGAAGATGCCGTTGCGGTAAGCGGCCAGCAAGCGGCGCGGCGACAAATCGGCCCCGGCCGCGAGCAGGCCCGGCGCGTCGATGGTCAGCGCCTCGGATACGTCGGGGAACGGCGTAGTCGTTTCAAGCCACGGAATCATGATGAGCGTTTAACCGGCGTCGCTGGACATGCGCATCGAGCGCACAAGGTCGCGGCTATGGAAGCCATAGCTGCCGCCCTCACGCATTTTGACGCGGTCGGCGAAGAACAGTTCCAGCGTGGTGCGTATGGTCGGGAAGGCGAGGTCGTCCCACGGGATGTCCTGCTCGGAGAACAGCTGGACGTCCAGGCTTTCGACGCCGGCCGCAAAGTCGAGGTCGAGCAGGCGGGCCAGGTAGAACAGGTGCACTTGGTGAACCTGGGCAACGTTCAGCAAGGTGAACAGTTCGCCCAGTTCGACGTTGGCGCCGGCTTCTTCCTCGGTTTCGCGGATGGCGGCCTGGGCGGTGGTCTCCTCGTTTTCCATGAATCCGGCGGGCAAGGTCCAATAGCCATAGCGCGGTTCGATTGCGCGCTTGCACAAAAGAATCTTCAGCTCGCCATCTTGCTCCCAGACGGGGATCGATCCGACCACCAGCTTCGGATTCTGGTAATGGATGGCCTCGCACTGCGCGCACACGTAGCGTGGCCGGTTGTCGCCCTCGGGAACGCGCAAGTCGACAGGATGGGCACACTCGGAACAAAATTTCATAGTCGCTTGGAATAATGGTGTTTCGCTTACTTTACACCGATTGCGGCTGCTGTGCCGTACCTCTACCGGCGGCGCTTGTCGCCCCGCGTGCTGCTATCGCACATCTTATTCGGATTAATATTGCCTAATTAGGCAAAGGCCCTTATAATGATTGCACAGACGCGGGGTGGAGCAGTCTGGCAGCTCGTCGGGCTCATAACCCGAAGGTCACAGGTTCAAATCCTGTCCCCGCAACCAAATTTTAAAGCCGTTGAATCTTGCAAAAGATCAACGGCTTTTTCATTTGCGTCTCCGCTTTGGGGGGGGCAGGGAGAACGCCCTTACGTGAGCGTGGCCCAGAGGTGGGCCGCGGCCATCGTGCGGTGCGGTTTATAGTTCGCGAGCAGCGCTTCCGTGCGCGCCATGTCAGGCTTGGCTTCTTCGCCGAGCAAGCGCTGCAAAGCCGCGCGGATCGCGACGTCGCCGTGCAGCGAGCAGTCGGGGTAGCCGTAGCCGCGCAGGAGCGCGTAGTTGACCGTCCATGGGCCGATGCCTTTGACCGCCAGCAGCGCGGCACTGGTGGCCTCGATGTCGGCGGTGCGTTCCAGCGAGAGCGATCCGGCGTCGACCAGCTGCGCGAGGCGCAGCAGTGTCTCCGCTTTCGAACGCGAGAATTTACGGGTGGTGAGGTCTTCCACGGACAGCCTGGCCACTTCGTCCGCCTCGGGATAGCACCACAAGCCGCTGCTGTGCTGGCGGCCGGCCTGCAGGATGAAGGTGCGGCGCAGCGCGATCGCGAAAGTCAGGTTGATCTGCTGGCCGATGATCGCCCAGGTCAGAGCCTCAAAGATCGTCGCGGACTGTACGATGCGCAGGCCGGCGTTGCGGCGGACCGCGCCCCCCATTAGCGGATCGTTTTCGGCGGTCTTCAGGAACGGGGCCGGATCGATGCGCAGGCCGAGAATATTGAGCAGCGCGTCGTCCAGCAGCGACCGGGCGCGCGGCGTCAGTTCGGCATCGGCCTCAATACCGATACGCGCCGCAGCGGGCGCAAGCGCGATATCGAGCGCCACCGGCACGCCATCCAGCACCACGCCTTTGCGGATGCGCGTTGCCGTTACCTGCTCGGCGACGCCCTCGGCATCGCGTCCGTGAAATGCGAGGACGTCGCTACTGCGGTAGCCATCCGGGAGTGCAATCGATATCTGCTGCAACGGTGTGCCTTATTTGCTTTTTGGAGAAAGCGGCACGATAGCACGGCTCAGGAAGGCTGGGCGGAAGCCGGTGACCAGCGCCGTGCCCGTGATGACGATGGCAGCGCCAAGGATCGTGTGCCATCCCACCAATTCGCCGAGGAACAGCGCGCCCCACAGGATGCCGAACAGCGGATTGAGGAAGGTGACGGTAAGCGCCGACGTCGGGCCGACATCCTGGATCAGCTTGAAGTAAAGGATGTATGCGATGCCGCTGCACAGGATGCCCAATGCGAGCGCGGCCCCCATGATGCCGATGGTCGGTTCCGCCGGTGCAGGGAAGAAGGGCAGCACCGGTATAACGAGCAGCGTGGCGGCCCACATGCTGCCGTGCGCATTGGCGAACGGTTCGACACTTTCAGCCGTCTTAGCGTATGCACTGGCGACGCTGTAGCTGACTGCCGCCACAAGCGCCGCCGCAATCGCGACGGCGGCGCCGGGACGCGATGTCACCTGGTCGAAGCCCACCAGCAGCGCGACGCCCGCGGTGCCGAGGATGAGTCCCAGCGCGCTGCGGCCGGATATCGCCTGGCGCGACCACAGGGCGCCGATCAGCGCGCCCCACATTGGCGCGGTGGCGTTCAGTACCGACAGCACCGACGCCGACAGCGTGCGCGCCGCAAACGCGAACAGCAGGAACGGGAAGGCCGAATTGAGCAGGCCGAGGATAAGGTAATGCTTCCAGTTGGCGCGCAGGTCGAGCCGCTTTTTGAGAATGACGCCGACGATCGCGAGGAACACGGCCGCGAAGCCGACGCGGTACTCGATCAGCACCGCGGGCCCGAGCACCGGCGCCGCGATGCGCATGAACAGGAAGGAGCTGCCCCAGATCGCGGCAAGCAGCACGAGGCGGAGCATGTTGGCGGTGTTCATTCAGCGATCCCGGTTCTTAAATTGTTATTGTCGTTTGCCTGCGCCGGCCCGTGATAGCCGGTTCTTGCTTTCGAATCAGGCCTGGCCGTCGGCGTGCTTCACACGCAGCTGTTGCGGCACGCCGTTCTTGATGGCCGTGAGTTCGGCCAGGATCGATATCGCGATTTCCGACGGCGTCTTGCTGCCGATGTAAATTCCGATCGGGCCATGCAGGCGCGCCAGCTGTTCGTCGTTCAGGTCGAACTCTTTCAGGCGCTCGCGCCGCTTCGCATTGTTTACGCGCGAGCCGATCGCGCCGACGTAGAAGGCGTCCGACTTCAGCGCTTCCATCAGCGCCAGGTCGTCGAGCTTGGGATCGTGGGTGAGGGCGACAACGGCGCTGCGATGGTCGAGCCGCGCTTCGATGACCAGGTCGTCCGGCATGGAATGCACCAGTTGCACGCCCGGCAGCTGCCAGCCTGCGCGGTATTCTTCGCGCGGGTCGCACACCGTGACGTAGTAATCCATCGCGGTGGCCACTTGCGCGAGGAAGCGCGACGGCTGCCCGGCGCCGATGATGAACAGGCGCCAGCGCGGGCCGTGGATCGTGGTCAGTACGCCGTCAGCGATCTGCTGCACCGCGCCGGCGGGGGCGGGGGACAAGGTCACTTCGCCGGTTTGCAGCTTAAGGTTGCGGGCGACCAGTTCGTGGCGGTCGAGGCGCTCGAGCAGGTCGATGATGGTGCTGGCGCTGGACAGCGGCTCGATCGCCAGTTCGATGGTGCCGCCGCAGGGCAGGCCGAAGCGGTGGGCCTCGTCCGCGGTGATGCCGTAGCTGACGATCTCGGGGACGGTGCGCGTGATGCCGCTCTGGCGCACGCGCTCGATCAGGTCGCACTCGATGCAGCCGCCCGAGACCGAACCGACCACGCGGCCGTCATCGCAGATCGCGAGCGTGGCCCCGATCGGGCGCGGACTGGAGCCCCAGGTTTTGATGACTGTGATGAGTTCGCAGCGGTGGCCGGCGCCGATCCAGCCCGCTGCGGTCTTGAGAACTTCGAGGTCTATGCTGTCCATCGATCGAATATACTGTGTGCTCCAGGACTAAGGAGCAAGTGGGAAGATGGACAATCATAAAAGAAAAGACGACGGCTCGCCGAAGTTCGGTCGTTTATTGCTGGTGCTGGTAGCGACCGTGGCGATGCTGGGCGTGCTGACGTACGTGATGGCGGTGTTTTTCCCGGATTTCCCGAGCTGATCATCCCGGACATTCCCGCATTTGCGGGAATGTCGGGGATGTGGGGATTACGGCACCAGCGGTTTGCCCGCGGCTTTCCTGGCCTTGATGTCGGCAATCGTCTTCTCGATCACCGCGATGCGGTACGCAGTCGCCGGATGATTCGCGACATACCCGTTCAGCACCGTCGCCGGATGGGTTGACGCCAGCCGCTTCCAGAACTCGGTCGCACCTTCAATCCGGTAGCCGGCGCGCGCCAGCAGGTACATCGCCAGGTTGTCCGCTGCGCCGTCCAGTTCCTGCGGCATCGCCTTGATGCCGCCGCTGCCGATGGTTACCGACGTGTCAGGCCGGGTGCTCATCAGATTGTCGATGATGCTGCCGATCGTGCTCGCGTTGCGCTGCGACGAGGCGTGGCCCAGCATGTTGTGCGCCATGCCCTTGGCCATCAGGTAGGCAAGCTCTTCGTCGGCTTCGACGAAGTTGATCATCCCGCGCGTCACCATCACGCGCGAGCCATCCGCGTACGAGTTGATGTTGTCCGAGTTCCCGAGTTCGACGCCGAAGCCGCAGGCGCGCGTGACGGGAATCGACAGCTGCTTCTGCTTCGTATCGCGTTCGACGACGAAGGGCAGCGTGGACTGGGCGCGTACCAGCGGCCCGAACACCGCACCTGCCAGCGTCGATGCATTCGCGCCAGTCGGCAGCGGCTTGCCGCCCGCCGAAACCAGTCGGTCTCCAATCTCAAGGCCGGCCTTGGCCGCGCCGCTTCCGGCCAGTACGCCGGTCACTTGCAGGCGATCGTTCATGCCGAGGGCGAGGTGCGCGGCTTCGTTGTACTCGCCAGGATAGGAGTAGCGGTTCTTGGCGGTGAAGCCAAGCAGGTTGCGCGCCTGGTTTTTGCACAGCGGCGCGTTGTTGATCAACAGCGGCGCCGCGACGCGGTAAAGGCGGTCCTGGAGCGCCGCCATTTTGGTCAGCATTTGCGCCGCAGCGGCCATGCGCGGCGTGATCGCCGGGCGCTGGTCTTCCTGCGGCGGACGATCCGGTTTGCCCGGAAATGCAGGTGCAGTCGGCTGGATGGTGCCGCATGCGGACAGGAGTAATGCTAACGATATGCCCAGCAATGCCGGGCGGTGACCGACGAAACGGGTCATGGTAGTCCTCACTTTATTATTGTTTTCCGGTGCTTCCGAAACCGCCGGCACCGCGTTCACTCGCATCGAAATCTTCAACGACGTTAAAGCCAACCTGCAGCACCGGCACGATGATCAGTTGCGCGAGGCGCTCCATCGGGTTGAGCGTGAAGGCGGCCTGGCTGCGGTTCCATGTCGATACCATCAGTTGTCCCTGATAGTCAGAATCAATTAAGCCTACCAGATTCCCCAGAACAATGCCGTTCTTGTGGCCCATGCCGCTGCGCGGCAGTATCATCGCGGCGTAGCCCGGATCTCCGACGTGGATGGCGAGGCCGGTCGGCACCAGGACGGTCTGGCCAGGCTCGATGGTGACCGCTTCGTCGATGCAGGCACGCAGGTCCAGCCCCGCGCTGCCGGCCGTTGCATACGCCGGCATCTGTTCTTTCATGCGTGGGTCGAGGATCTTGACGTCGATTGTTTTCATTGTTGGTTCTGTTATTTGAGCAGGGAGCGCTTTTCGATGCGCTTTGCGATTTCTGAAATCAGCTGGCGCGCCAGCGTAAGCTTGTCTGCGCGCGGCAGCACTGTGTGCCCGCTGTCGTCGAACAGCACGATCGTGTTGTCATCCTGCCCGAAGGTGTGGTGGCCGATATTGCCCACCAACAGAGGAATGCCCTTTTTCTCGCGCTTGACGGCGCCGTATTCGACCAGGTTTTCCGATTCGGCCGCAAAGCCGACGCAGTACGGCCAGCCGGAGATCGAGGTGGTCGATGCTACCGAGGCCAGGATGTCCGGGTTCTGCTCGAACTGCAGGTTGGGCGCGCCGCCGTCATCCTGCTTCTTCATTTTCTGGTCGCTGGCATTGGTGACGCGCCAGTCCGCGACCGCGGCCACGCCGATGAAGACGTGCTGGCCGCCGACGGCCGCCATGACAGCGTCGTACATCTGGGCCGCGCTCTTGACGTCGATGCGGCGCACGCCGTGCGGGGTTGGCAGGGTGGTGGGGCCGGACACCAACGTGACTTCGGCGCCCGCCTCACGGGCGGCGCGGGCAATCGCATAGCCCATCTTCCCGGATGACAGGTTGGTAATGCCGCGCACCGGGTCGATTGCTTCGAACGTCGGCCCGGCGGTCAGCAGCACGCGCTTGCCGGCCAATACCTTGGGCTGGAACGAGGCGACCAGCTCTTCGAGCAGTTCTTCCGGCTCCAGCATGCGGCCGAAGCCAACTTCGCCGCAGGCCTGCTCGCCGGCCGCAGGGCCGAAGATGCAGGCGCCATCAAGCGCCAGCTGGCGCACGTTGCGCTGGGTTGCCGGGTTTTCCCACATCTCGACGTTCATCGCGGGCGCCACCAGCAGCGGCAGGCGGCGCGGGCGCGCCACGCACATGGTCGACAGCAGGTCGTCGCAGGCGCCGTGGGCCAGCTTGCGGAGGAAATCGGCCGAGCACGGCGCGATCAGGATCGCATCGGCGTCGCGGGTGAGGTCGATGTGGGCCATGTTGTTGGCCATGCGCGGGTCCCACTGGTCGGTGTAGACCGTGTTCCCGGACAGCGCCTGCATCGTCACCGCGGTGATGAAATGCGTCGCGGCGTCGGTCATCACGACCTGCACCGAGGCGCCTTCCTTCGTCAGCGAGCGGCACAGCTCCGCCGCCTTGTAGCACGCTACCCCGCCGGACAGGCCGAGGACGATTTTCTTACCCTTCAGGTCCATCGTCATGTGCCGCCCCTTTGCTTAGTTCTTGTTCACGCGCCGCAGTTCGTCGTAGATGAACAGCACCGCGCCGATGAAGATGGCGCTGTCGGCGATGTTAAACGCCGGGAAGTGCCCCAGGCTGCCGAAGTGGAAGTCGAGGAAGTCGATCACGTGGCCGTAGGCCAGGCGGTCGATCACATTGCCGATCGCTCCGCCCATGATCAGCGCCATCGCCCAGCAAAACATGCGCTGGCCGGCGTTCTTGCGCAGCTGGGTGATGATGAACACCACCGCGATGACGCCGATCGCCGTGAAGAAGTAGCGCTGCCAGCCGCTTTCGTTGGACAGGAAGCTGAAGGCGGCGCCGCGGTTATACGCCAGCACCAGGTTGAAGAACGAGGTGACCACGCGTTCTTCGCCGTACACGAACAGCCGTTCGATCGTGATCTTGGTGATCTGGTCGAGCAGGATCACGATCGCTGCGATGCCCAGCCACGGAGTGAGGCTGGAGCGCGCTTTCGAGGAGGCGGAGAACGTCGATTTTTTGGTTGCCATTGGTGGTCAGGTAGGTGGTTTATGCGAAGGCGCGTTTTTCGCCGCTGCCGAACAGGTTGCTGTAGCAGCGGCCGCACAGGCCCGCGTGCTCGGCGTGGGTGCCGACATCAAGGCGGTAGTGCCAGCAGCGTTCGCACTTCGGTGCGGCGGACGCCGTCACGGCGACCGCTTCCTCGGCCTCGCTGGCGACTTCCTCGGTGCTGGCGCTGGAGGTGATGAACACGAACTTCAGCTCATCGTCCAGGCTCGCCAGCGCCTTGTACTTGTCGCCCGAGGCCTTGATAGCCAGCTCGGCCTGCAACGACGAGCCGATGGCGCCAGAGCCGCGTACTTCTTCGAGTTGCTTGGTCACTTCGGCGCGCACTTCACGCAGCGTCGCATACTTCGCCATCAGGGTGGCGGCGTCCGCTACTTCCGGCAGCGCCCAGTAGGTCTGCGTGAAGATGGTTTCGTCGCTGTCCTGGTAAGCCTGTTCGCCCGCGAATACCGCCCACGCTTCTTCGGCAGTGAACGACAGCATCGGCGCCATCAGGCGCAGCAGGCTTTGCGTGATGTGCCACAGCGCGGTTTGCGCCGAACGGCGCGCGTGCGAATCGATCGCTGTGGTGTACAGGCGGTCCTTCAGGATGTCGAGGTAGAAGCCGCCCAGGTCTTCGGAGCAGTAGTTCTGCAGGCGCGACACCACCGGATGGAACTCGAACGATTCGTAGTGCCTGCCGATGTCGGCCTGCAGCGCGGCCATGCTGGCCAGCGCGTAACGGTCGATCTCGAGCAGGTCGGACACCGCGACTGCGTTCTTCGCATGGTCGAAGTCCGAGGTATTCGCCAGCAGGAAGCGCAGCGTGTTGCGGATGCGGCGATACGATTCCGTCACGCGCTTGAGGATCTCGTCGCTGATCGACAGCTCTCCCGTGTAATCGGTCGAGGCGACCCACAGGCGCAGGATGTCGGCGCCGAGCGTGTCGGAGATCTTCTGCGGCGCCAGCGTGTTACCCAGCGACTTGGACATCTTCTTGCCTTCCGCGTCGACGGTGAAGCCGTGCGTCAGCAGCGCCTTGTAGGGCGGCTGGCCATTGAGCATCGAGGACGTCAGCAGCGACGAGTGGAACCACCCGCGGTGCTGGTCCGAGCCTTCGAGGTACAGGTCGGCCGGGAACTGCGACTGGCCCGCGTGCGAACCGCGCAGCACGGTCTGGTGGGTGGTGCCGGAATCGAACCAGACGTCGAGGGTGTCCTTGTTCTTGATGTACATGGCGGCGTCGTCGCCGAGGAAGTCGGCCGGCTCCACTTTCAGCCAGGCGTCGATGCCTTCCTTCTCGATCAGCTGGGCGACTTTTTCCAGCAGTTCAGGGGTGTTCGGGTGCAGCTCGCCGGTCTCCTTGTGGATGAAGAAGGCCATCGGCACGCCCCACTGGCGCTGGCGCGACAGGGTCCAGTCCGGACGGTTGGCGATCATGCCGTGCAGGCGCGCCTGCCCCCAGTCCGGGAAGAACCGGGTCTCCGAGATGCCTTTGAGCGCGCTCTCGCGCAGGGTGGCGCCGCCGCCTTTCGGGGTGATGTCCATGCCGGCGAACCACTGCGAGGTGGCGCGGTAGACGATCGGGGTCTTGTGGCGCCAGCAGTGCATGTAGCTGTGATCGAACATCTTCAATTCGAACAGGGCGCCTGCTTCGGTCAGCGCGGTGCAGATCGGCTTGGACGCTTCCCAGATCGTCATGCCGCCGAACAGCGGCAGGGTGGATGCGAAGCGGCCGTCGCCCATCACCGGGGTCAGGATTTCGTCGTCCTTCATGCCGTGCGCCTTGCACGAGATGAAGTCGTCCTGGCCGTAGGCGGGCGCCGAGTGGACCACGCCGGTGCCGCTTTCGGTGGTGACGTAGTCGGCCAGGTACAGCGGCGAGCGGCGGTCGAAGAACGCGTCCTTCGCGTGCAGCGGGTGCTTGAAGTCGATGCCGCCCAGTTTTTCGCCGGTGGTGGTTGCGACCACTTTGCCTTCGAGCTTGTAGCGCTGCAGGCAGGCTTCGACCAGGTCGGCGGCGAGGATCAGCAGCAGCGGCTTGCCGTCACGGCTGGTCTCGACCAGCGCGTAGGTGATCTCAGGGTTGACGTTGAGCGCCTGGTTGGACGGGATGGTCCATGGCGTCGTGGTCCAGATGACGATGAAGCCGTCGCCCGCCGGCAGGGCAGGCAGGCCGAAGGCGGCCGCCAGCTTTTCAGGTTCGGCGAACGGGAAGCCGACGTCGATCGCCGGGTCGCGCTTGTCCTGGTATTCGACTTCCGCCTCGGCCAGCGCCGAGCCGCAGTCGAAGCACCAGTTGACCGGCTTCAGTCCGCGGTAGACGTAGCCTTTGTCGAGCATCTTGCCGAGCGAGCGCAGTTCGTCCGCCTCGTTACGGTATGCCATCGTCAGGTACGGGTTGTCCCACTCGCCCAATACGCCCAGGCGGATGAAGTCCTTCTTCTGGCGCTCGACCTGCTCGTGCGCGTAAGCGCGCGCCTTGGTCAGCACTTCGGCGGTCGGCAGGTTCTTGCCGTACTGTTTTTCGATCTGGATCTCGATCGGCATACCGTGGCAATCCCAGCCCGGCACGTAAGGCGCATCGAAGCCGGCGATGGTGCGCGCCTTGACGACCATGTCCTTCAAAATCTTGTTGACCGCGTGGCCGAGGTGGATGTCGCCGTTGGCGTACGGCGGGCCGTCGTGCAGCACGAACATCGGACGTCCCTTGGCGGCCTTGCGGATGCGCTCATAGACCTTCTTGTCCTGCCACTGCTTGACCCAGCCCGGTTCGCGCTTGGCCATGTCGCCGCGCATCGGGAACGGGGTGTCGGTCATGTTGACCGGGTATTTGCTTTCCGGTTTCTTGCCGCCCTTCGGGGCTTGCTGTGGTTTTTGCTGGTCTGCTGGTTTGCTGGTATCGGACATGTTTTTCTTCAATCGTGTGTATCTGGTTTTTCGGGATGAGGCGCGCCGCGCGGCGGCATGGTGGTCCCGGTCAAATTCGGTCGGTCGCGGTCAGGGCGCCGGCGCGTTGTGCGAAGTAGTCGCGCGCCTGGCCCGAGTCGCGCGCGATGGCGGCGGTCAGGGTGTCGAGGTCGTCGTACTTTTCCTCGTCACGGATTTTTTCGAGGAACTCGACCCGTAGCAGCTTGCCGTAGCAGGACTCGGAAAAATCGAACAGGTGCACTTCGAGCAGCACGCGGCCGCTGTCGTCGACGGTCGGGCGCACGCCCATGCTGGCCACGGCAGGCAGCGGATACGCGGCGAGGCCGTGGACCTGCACCACGAAGATGCCCGACAGGGCGGGGCGGTGCGCCACGCGCAGGTTCAGGGTGGGGAAGCCGAGCGTGCGTCCCAGCTTCTGGCCGTGGATAACGTGGCCGGAGATGGCGTAGGAGTGGCCGAGCAGCTCGCGCGCGGTGGCCAGGTCGCCTTCAGCCAGCGCGCTGCGCACGGCCGACGAGGAGATGCGGCGCTCTCCATGCATCACGGTGGGCAGGGTCTCGACTTCGAAGCCGTGGCGCTTGCCGGCTTCCTTCAGCATCTCGACATTGCCGGCGCGTTTGGCGCCGTAGCAGAAGTCGTCGCCAACCATCAGCCATTTGACGTGCAGGCCATCGGCCAGCACGCGCTGGGTGAAGTCTTCCGGCGCGATCGAGGCGAAGTGTTCGTTGAAGTGTTCGACGATGACGCGGTCGATGCCGGCGGCGGCAAGCGACTCGAGCTTGTCGCGCAGGTTGGCGATGCGCCTGGGGGCCTTGGACGGGTCCTTCAGGCGATCGGCGAAGAACTCGCGCGGATGCGGCTCGAAGGTCATCACGGCGGCTTCGATGCCGAGGCGGGACGCGGCTGCGCGCACGCGCGCCAACAATGCCTGGTGGCCCAGGTGGACACCGTCAAAGTTGCCGATCGTGAGAGCACAAGGCGCGCGCGCCCTGTCGTTGGGAAGTCCCCGAAAAACCTTCATAGGATTTGTGGCCGGAAAATCTGCTGCTAAATAGTGGATTATACGGTCAAGTTGCGTGTTGCACACGGTATAGGGAAGGGCGGGGCGATTTGCGGCGGCGGAATGCGGGCTTTGTCCTTTTCCACCCAACGACGCGTCGCCGTATTTCGGAGAAGCACCGCCATTCAACATCGGCAACATCGGGGTCCGTCCCCGGGGACAGACCCCGAAGGTCAAAAAGGCGGGTGCGCCTCGGCGGCGGCCACGCTTCCCGCCCTACGAAGAGATGAATGGTTATACGTCCTTAACCTTCGGGGTCCGTCCCCGGGGACGGACCCCGAATTGAGTGTTCAACAAAGAAAAAGGCGCTGCCGGCTTTCGCTGGCAGCGCCCTCTAAGGCGTTTTTCGCGTTGCGATTACAGCGACATGATCGTGTAACGTGCGATTTCAGCCGTGCCGTCCTTGCCGCCAACCGTGCGCAGCGTGGAGACAGCTTTCGACTTGTTGCCAGCCATGGCGTATGCCTGGCCCAGGCGCAGCTTGGCGTCGTCAGGACGCTTCAGGTCGCCAGCTTTGATCGCGGATTCCATCATCGCGATGCCTTTGGCGTTCTCGCCAGCGCTGACCAGCGCGTAGCCGAGGCTTACCAGGCCGTCCTTGTCGCCAGTCTTGACCAGGTCAGCTTCGTTCGCTGCTGCCTTGGTCTTGATCTCGGCCAGGTTCTTGTCGGCCAGGTCCTTCAGGCGCTGGTGGCGCGCGGCATCCGGGCCTACGCCGAGGATGCCTTCCTTGTAGCCGCGGGTAATGATCTTGACCGCTTCGCCGGCCGCGCCGTCACGCAGAACCAGCTGGGCCAGTTCCATGTAGTCGCTCGGCTTTTTCAGCATGTTGTGGTGCATGCGCAGGCGCAGCACGTCCACCGACAGGCGCGAGGAGAAGCCGGGCTTGCCCGAGATGCGGTTCAGCAGGATCAGCCAGTAGCTTTCCTTCGGGTAGTAGGTGGCCAGCTTTTCGACGGTGTTGATGTAGCCGTTCTTGTCGCCACCCTTGTTCTGGATGTTCGACAGCATCTGCAGCTGGTCTTCCTGCGGGCGGCGTCCGGCTTTTTCATCCGCTTGCAGGTCGGCCTGGAGCAGGCGGGTGGCTTCGCCGGTCTTGCCCATCGCGAAGTAGTTCTGGATCAGGTAAGCGCGCAGCTTCGGATCGTGACGGTCCTTGAGCTGGCGTTCGATCGCGGCATTGGCCTTGCCGAAGTCGCGCGCGCGCATGTAGATGCCAATCAGGCCTTCGGAGAACTGGGCTTTTTCAGTGGCGCCGAGCTTGCCCGATGCGATCAGGCTCTCGAACGAACGGGCCGCGGTGTCGTAATCGCCGGCAGCCGAGGCCGCGGCAGCGCGCACGCGCTCGATCAGGTAGGACTCGTTGGGGGTCTTGTTGCTGACGCCGTCGGCCTTGCGCAGTTCTGCCAGCGCTTCTTTGTTCTTGCCCGACTTCATCAGCTTCTGCGCGTTTTGCAGTGGGCCGCCGATTTCCGCGCGCACCGCTTCAGCAGCGTGGGCGATCGACAGTCCGATGACTGGGGTTGCAGCGATAAAACCGAGAGCGGCCAACACGAGGCCGAGGTGCGCGATGCGGGATTTGATCATTTAAGTTCTTTCAATCAAAAGCGAAACAGCAGGGAATCCCTGCTGTTTCTCACAGGGAATCCCTGCGTTGTACGTCAATCAAACGATAGCGACTTACTGGAACTGTTCGTTGCCGACCATGCCGATCTTGGTCACGCCAAGACGCTGTGCAGAAGCCATGACACCGGCTACAGATTTGTAAGCCACCAACTTATTAGGACGCAGATGTACTTCTGGCTGGTCTGCCATCGCTGCGACCGAAGCAAGCTTCGACTCAAGCGTAGCACGATCTGGAACAACCTGGCCGTCCCACAGGATGGTGCCATCGAAGTCGACGTCGATGGTGACGACGACAGGCTTGATGTTGCTTGGCGGTGGATTGCCAACAGGCATGTTCAGATTGACCGAGTGGTTTTGCTTCGGAATCGTGATGATCAACATGATAATCAAGACCAACATTACGTCGATCAGGGGTGTCATGTTCATTTCCATCATCGGTTCCGGATCGCCACCAGCTTTTGGAGCTCCGACACTCATACTCATAATGTTTCCTTTAATGGTGGGACTTTACCGGCCGGACCACTCCAGAGGAGGGCCCGGCGCGGAGGAAGGATCTTAACGACCGCCAGTTTTATCTGGCGGTTCGGTAATGAATCCAACCTTCTGAATCCCAGCACGCTGTGCCGTGTAAATCACCTTGCCGACGTATTCGTAGCGGGTTTCCTGGTCGCCACGAACATGTACTTCCGGCTGCGGCAGCTTAACGGCTTCCTGCTTCAGGAATTCGAACAGCTCCGTCGTATCGGCCAAACGCTTCTGGCCCAGATACATGTCACCATCTTTGTTGACAACGATGTTGACGTTGGTAGGTTTACTCTTCAGGGCCTGGTTGGTTTCCGAAGGCAGCGCAACGTTTTGCAGCTTCAGGACAACCGGGCTCGTAATCAGGAAGATGATGAGCAGAACCAACATAATGTCGACAAGCGGCGTCGTGTTGATTTCTGACATCACTACATCTTCATCTCCGGATTCGGAGCCGACGCTCATTGACATGATTTACCCAATCTTTTTAGCACCAGCAGCACGACCTGCTTCGCTGGTGGACATTGCACCGGAGATCAGAACCGAGTGAACGTCGGCGCTGAACGAGCGAACATCTTCCATTGCCGACTTGTTGCGGCGGACCAGCCAGTTGTAACCCAGAACTGCTGGAACTGCGACGAACAGACCGAACGCGGTCATGATCAGTGCTTCACCAACTGGACCTGCGACCTTGTCGATCGACGCGTTACCCGACATACCGATAGCGGTCAGCGCGTTGTAGATGCCCCAAACGGTACCGAACAGGCCGATGAACGGCGAGGTCGAACCAACGGTTGCCAGGAACGACAGGCCGTCTTGCAGACGCGACTGAACTTTTTCAACAGCGCGCTGGATCGACATCGTTACCCAGGTCGACAGGTCGATCTGCTCAAGCAGGGCGCCGTCGTGGTGCTGGGTTGCCTTGGTGCCGGTTTCAGCGATGAAGCGGAACGGGCTGCCTTCTTTCAGGGTTGCCGAACCGGCTGCGATCGACGAAGCTTTCCAGAACTTGGCCTGGGCTTCTTTCGACTGCTTCATGATCTTGGCCTGGTCGATCAGCTTGGTGATCAGGATGTACCACGAACCCATCGACATCAGCGACAGGATGATCAGGGTGCCTTTCGACACGAAGTCGCCTTCTTCCCAGAGGGCTTCGATGCCGTACGGGTTCTTGACTTCTTCTTTTTCGCCGGCAGCGACGTCGCCAGCCGGTGCCGCTTCAGCAGCTGCAGCGTCAGCCGCAGGAGCTGCAGCGTCAGCTGCCGGTGCGGCTGCGTCAGCTGCCGGTGCGGCTGCGTCAGCTGCAGGTGCAGCTGCTTCAGCTGCAGGTGCAGCTGGTGCGTCCGCGAACGCTGGTGCGGAAACCAGTGCGCCGGCAGCCGTGAGCGAGAACAGGACAGCCGCCAACATAGCGGACAAACGGGTATTCTTAAACATGCTTCCTCCAAATTTATAAAATAATCAGTTCGCTGAACGTATCGACAACGAAAATCACAGTTTGAGACCTGACTGCTGTCTCGGTTTTTATTCCAGCGTCCAGACGTATTGCATTGTCATCCAAGCTTGTTCCGGCTTGCCGTCATTCATACCTGGCTTGAAACGGCACTTCGAGATGCCGCTTACCGCCGCTTTGTCCAGATCGCGGAAGCCAGACGACTTGACGATCTTGGAATCTGCCACCCGGCCATCAGTACCGATCAGGAACTGCAGGGTCACGGTGCCGGTCTCTTCGTTGCGCAGCGAGGCTTTAGGCCATTCTGGTTTTGCGCAAGTGCTGAAATCGGCAACCGCTGCCACGCGCATCGGAGCGGCTTTGGCTACTGGTGCTGAGGTCGGTGCTGGTGGGGCCGGTGGGGCAAGCTCGTTGCTCGCCGGTTTAACGCTCGTCGCATTCGAGATCGCGTTTTGTACCGGCGGAGGCTGCTGCACGTTCACTTCAACCGGGGGAATGAATGGTGGCGGTGGAGCCTTCATTTCCGGTGGTGGTGGCGGCGGCGGTGCTTCCGGTGGTGGCGGAGGCGCTACCTCTTCAATAATCTTTGTCTCCACGGCTTCGGCCATTTTGGTGACCATACGGGTCCCGAGACCGCTGACGATGCCCCATGCCACGAGAGCGTGGAGGATGACAACGACCGCGATACCAGTGAAATTCTTTCCCGGGTCCTTCTCATGCGAAAAATTCATGCCTGCTTTCTCCAATACCAACTCTTTTTTGTTGCTACTAAACCCACAAAACACGACAAAATCTTGAGCCGCATCCGGGACATCAAAGAATTATACCTACGAATTCTTTTTTTCACATATGTTTTTGCATGCGAAAACCCTCTCGCAGCGAGCTCTTCCGGTAGTTCGGAAGGCGCCGCAGAGGGCCGGAAACTAGTTCAAGAAAGAAAGAAAAGACAGAATTACAATCTGTTGTGCATTTGCCTGGGTGCCGTTGTAAATTCGCATTGCCATAGAATATGGCAATACATTGGTGCCAAAGTAAGTCAGCCCGCAAAAGATTATTCAGATGGGCATGGCTAATATTATAACTATAGCCAGTTTCGGTAAGCGGTGGCGTTCTGTTGAAAGTCATGCGGGGGGATGGCAGGGGCGGGGACTTGCTGGTCCTGGTATAGCCACAGGTTATGCCAGGACCAATACTCTACATACGGCAGGCGGCTAGTCGCGCTGGCGCTTTTCGCGCTTGACGTCGAGGCTGCTGACCACTTGCCCGGACGGGTCGACCGTCTCGAGCCTGACGTCGAAGCCCCACAGGCGGGCCACGTGGCGCAGCACCTCCTGGGCCTGCTGGTTCAGCGGGCGCCGCTGGAACTGGGTGTGGCGCAAGGTCAGTGCGCGGTCGTCGCGCGTATTGACCTGCCAGACCTGGATGTTCGGCTCGCGGTTGCCCAGGTTGTACTGCTCGGCCAGTTGCTGGCGTACGTAGCGGTAGCCCGCTTCGTCGTGGATCGCCGAGACCGTCAGCTTGTCGTTCCTGTCGTCGTCGAGGACGGCGAAGAAGTGGAAGTCGCGGATCAGCTTGGGCGACAGGTACTGGGCGATGAAGCTTTCGTCCTTGAAGTTGCGCATGGCGAAATCAAGCGCCTTCTTCCAGTCGGTGCCGGCCATGCCGGGGAACCACTCGCGGTCCTCCGGTGTCGGGTTCTCGCAGATGCGGCGGATGTCGCTCATCATC
This sequence comes from Massilia polaris, assembly GCF_012927275.1. Lineage (GTDB taxonomy): Bacteria > Pseudomonadota > Gammaproteobacteria > Burkholderiales > Burkholderiaceae_D > Telluria_A > Telluria_A polaris. The sequence continues at coordinate 30,330 of NZ_JABBGG010000013.1, forward strand.
GCAAAGCCAAGCGCATACGGGTTGATGCCGCTGTAGTACGGGCTGGTGGCGGGCGGCTGGTAGACCACGTTGGTATGGCTCTGCAAGAACTCGAGCATGAAGCCGTCGCCGACCACGCCCTCTTTATATAGTTCCTGCAAGATCGTGTAGTGCCAGAAGGTGGCCCAGCCTTCGTTCATCACCTGGGTCTGGCGCTGCGGGTAGAAATACTGCGAGATCTTGCGCGTGATGCGCACCAGCTCGCGCTGCCACGGCTCCAGCAGCGGCGCGTACTTCTCTATGAAGTACAGCAGGTTCTCTTCCGGCTCGGGCGGGAAGCGCGGCACCGCCTCGTCGGCCACTTCCTCGTCGCGCCGCGGCACCGTGCGCCACAGCGCGTTGACCTGCGACTGTGCATACTCCTCGCGCTCTTTCTGGCGCGCGTTCTCCTGCGCCATCGACAGCTTGGCCGGGCGCTTGTAGCGGTCGACCCCGTAGTTTTGCAAGGCATGGCATGAATCGAGCAGCAGCTCCACCGCGTCGATGCCGTGGCGCCGCTCGCATTCGGCGATGTAGTTCTTCGCAAACACCATGTAGTCGACGATCGCGTCGGCATCGGTCCAGGTGCGGAACAGGTAGTTTCCCTTGAAGAAGGAGTTGTGGCCGTAGGCGGCGTGGGCGATCACCAGCGCCTGCATCGCCAGGCTGTTCTCTTCCATCAGGTAGGCGATGCACGGGTTCGAGTTGATGACGATTTCGTAGGCGAGGCCCATCTGGCCGCGCTTGTAGCTCTTCTCGGTGGTCAGGAAGTGCTTGCCGAACGACCAGTGGTTGTACGAGACCGGCATGCCGACCGAGGTGTAGGCATCCATCATCTGCTCGGCGGTGATGATTTCGAGCTGGTTCGGGTAGGTGTCGAGGCCGAAGCTGCTGGCCACGCGGCGGATTTCCTCGTGCGCGTGCTCGATCAGGTCAAAGGTCCACTCCGACTGTTCGGGCAGGGCGCGCGGATTTTTCGGGTCTCTGGGCATCGTCAATACTCTCTCGGCTATTTCACCTGCTTCTTGAACAATTCGCGGAACACCGGATAGATGTCGGCCGGCGTGACGATCTTCTGCATCGAGAAGTTACGGTGATGATCCATCACTTCGGCGTACTGTTCCCACAGGTTCTGCTGCGGACCTTCGGTGATCTCCACGTAGGTGTAATACTGCACCTGCGGCATGATGGCGTTGATCAGCAGCTGCTTGCACAGCACCGAGTCGTTGTCCCAGTTGTCGCCGTCGGAAGCCTGCGCCACGTAGCTGTTCCAGTCGCCGCTGCCGTAACGCTCGCTGATAATTTTCTGCAGCAGGTGCAGCGCCGACGACACCACGGTGCCGCCCGATTCGCGCGAGTGGAAAAATTCGTTTTCGTCCACCTCGGCCGCTGCCGTATGGTGGCGGATGAACACCACATCGATCTTGTCGTAGACGCGCTTGAGGAACAGGTACAGCAGGATGAAGAAGCGCTTGGCGGTGTCCTTGCGGCCTTCGTCCATCGAGCCGGAGACGTCCATGATGCAGAACATGACGGCCTGGGTGCTCGGCTTGGGCACCTTGATGCGGTTGCTGTAGCGCAGGTCGAACGGGTCGATGAAGGGGATCGCCAGCAGCCGGGTGTGCTGGCGCTGCAGCTCCTTCTTCACTTCCAGCACCGCCGGGTCGTCCTCGGGCATGCCCTCGGCCAGCATCCGGGTCAGCTCATCCTCGAGGCGCGCGATCTCCTTGCGCGAGCCGCCGCCCACCGCGATGCGCCGCCCCAGCGCGCCGCGCAGGGAGCGCAGCACATGGATGTTGGACGGCGTGCCGGACATGTTGAAGCCGGCGCGCTGGTTCTTGAATTCGGGCGTCTGCGTCAGCTGCGTCTTGATCATGTTGGGCAGCTCGAGGTCCTCGAAGAAGTAATTCATGAATTCTTCGCGCGTGAGCTCGAACATGAAGTCGTCCTGGGTGGTGTCCTCGCTGTTGCCGGCCCGTCCCCGTCCGGCCCCGCCGCCGCTGCGCGGGCGGTTGAACTGGTCGCCTTTCTGGTATTCGGTATTGCCGGGGTTGACGGTCTCCCACACGCCGCCATGCGCGTGGCCGAAATGCGGCTCGCCCACGTCCTTGACGGGGATCGAGACCTTTTCGCCGTTCTCAATGTCGGTGATCGAGCGGCCCTTGATGGCGCGCCCGACGGCATCCTTGATCTGGCTCTTGTAACGCCGTAGGAAGCGCTCGCGGTTGATCGCTGACTTGTTCTTGCCTTGCAAGCGTCGGTCGATGAGGTAAGTCAAAGCGGACCTCCTGCTGAAATTCGTGCCCGGACGGCGCGCCTGCGCCGGTCCGGTACTTCCATCTTACGACGATTTTCGAACGCGCAGGTACCATTCGCACAGCAGGCGCACCTGCTTGGCGGTATAGCCTTTTTCCACCATGCGCGCGACGAAGTCGGCATGCTTGTTGGCGTCTTCCGCACTGGCTTTTGCATTGAACGAGATCACCGGCAGCAGTTCCTCGGTATTCGAGAACATTTTCTTCTCGATTACCGTGCGGAACTTCTCGTAGCTGGTCCACGCCGGGTTTTTCCCGCCGTTGGTGGCGCGTGCGCGCAGGCCGAAGTTGACGATCTCGTTGCGGAAATCCTTCGGGTTCGAAATGCCGGCCGGCTTCTCGATCTTTTCCAGTTCGGCGTTCAGCGCTTCGCGGTCGAAGCTTTCGCCGGTGTCCGGATCGCGGAATTCCTGGTCCTGGATCCAGAAATCGGCAAACGTCACGTAGCGGTCGAAGATGTTCTGGCCATACTCCGAATAGCTTTCGAGGTAGGCGGTCTGGATCTCCTTGCCGATGAAGTCGACATAACGCTGCGCCAGGTGCTCCTTGACGTACGAGAAGTAGCGCTGCTCGAGCTCGGGCGCGAACTGCTCGCGCTCGATCTGCTGCTCCAGTACATACAGCAGGTGCACCGGATTGGCCGCCACTTCCGAATTGTCGAAGTTGAAGACCTTCGACAAAATCTTGAAGGCGAAGCGGGTCGACAGGCCGTTCATGCCTTCGTCCACGCCGGCGTAGTCGGCGTATTCGTGGATCGACTTGGCTTTCGGGTCGGTGTCCTTCAGGTTGTCGCCGTCGTACACCAGCATCTTCGAGAAGATGCTGGAATTCTCCGGATCCTTCAGGCGCGACAGGATCGCGAACTGCGCCATCATCTTCATCGTGCCGGGCGCGCAAGGCGCTTTCTCGAGCGACGAATTGCGGATCAGTTTTTCGTAGATATGCACTTCGTCCGACACGCGCAGGCAGTACGGCACCTTGACGATGTAAATACGGTCGAGGAAAGCTTCATTGTTGCGGTTGTTGCGGAAGGTCTTCCACTCCGACTCGTTCGAGTGCGCCAGCACGATGCCTTCGAACGGAATCGCGCCGAAGCCCTCGGTGCCTTTGTAATTACTCTCCTGCGTGGCCGTCAGCAGCGGGTGCAGCACCTTGATCGGCGCCTTGAACATCTCGACGAATTCCATCAGGCCCTGGTTGCCGAGGCACAGGCCGCCCGAGTAGCTGTAGGCGTCCGGATCGTCCTGCGCATAGTCTTCCAGCCTGCGGATGTCGACCTTGCCGACCAGCGAAGAGATGTCCTGGTTGTTCTCGTCGCCCGGCTCGGTTTTCGAGATGGCGACCTGCTTGAGCACCGACGGGTAGCGCTTCACCACGCGGAACTTGTTGATGTCGCCATTGAACTCGTGCAGGCGCTTGACCGCCCACGGGCTCGGGATGGTGCGCAGGTAGCGCCGCGGGATGCCGTAGTCTTCTTCGAGGATGACGCCGTCTTCGTCTTCGTTGAACAGGCCAAGCGGCGACTCGTTCACCGGCGAACCCTTGATCGCGTAGAACGGCACCTGTTCCATCAGGTGCTTGAGCTTTTCCGCGATCGACGACTTGCCGCCGCCGACCGGGCCAAGCAGGTAGAGGATCTGCTTGCGTTCCTCCAGTCCTTGCGCCGCGTGGCGGAAGTACGAGACGACCTGCTCGATCACTTCCTCCATGCCGTAGAACTCCGCGAATGCCGGATACAGTTTGATGACCTTGTTGGCGAAGATGCGCGACAGGCGCGTGTCGTTACGCGTGTCGACCAGTCTCGGCGCGCCGATCGCCGCAAGCATTCGCTCGGGCGCGCTGGCGTAGGTCAGCGGATCCTTCTTGCACAGTGCCAGATACTCGGAAAGCGAATATTCCTCTTCACGGGTACGCTCGTAGCGAGCTGCGTAGTTGTCAAAAATGGTCATTTGAATGTCCTTTAATGTGCTTACACTGATCACTGTTTTGGCAGCCGGCATCCGGCGTCCTGTCCAGGCCCTGGTCGTGGCGGCAGGATCGAGGTCCTCCTTCTTGTTTGAACGTCCTGAACATTTATTGTCTTAACGATTCACGACAAAAAATGGATGACGAAAATTATTTTTGTGTCCGGCTTGCCCGGCTTTTTTAACGGCTGAAAAAATTCTTCTTACGCCTGTGAAATTAATTATGTGCCTAATAGTTCTCGAAGTCAAAGCAATGTCGCGCGGCCGTGGCATACTATCGTAATGCATTGATTCGTAAGGAAAAAACACCATTTTCGATGATGTGATCCTGGATCATTCCAGCACCGCGTTGCGACCGTTGCGACGGCCTTTTTGCTGAGTAATTTTGCCCGAGAAAGAAGTGCGCCGAGTTCACAATCATGTCATCGATAGTGCACGATCTAGCGGGGCAATGGCGCACGAAAATGCAGCTGATTTCGCGCTCCGGCCGGGACATTTTCCCCAGCGAACTGAAGAGGCCGCGCGGGTGCGCTACACTTCCCGGTAAGACGAACCACAACGTGGCAAAACACGGAGAACTACGATGCTCAACGAACAGATGCGCAACATTTTGCAGCAGATGCCGAAGGCCGAATTGCACATACACATCGAAGGCTCGCTTGAACCCGAACTGATATTTGCGTTGGCGCAAAGAAATGGCGTTTCCCTGGCTTACCCATCCGTCAACCAGTTGCGCAAGGCGTACGCGTTTACCGACCTGCAGTCCTTCCTCGACATCTACTATGCCGGCGCCAGCGTGCTGCTCAAGGAGCAGGACTTTTACGACATGACGGCCGCCTACCTGGCGCGCGCGCAGGCCGACAACGTGCGCCACGCCGAGATCTTCTTCGACCCGCAGACCCACACCGCGCGCGGGGTGCCGTTCGAGACCGTCATCAACGGCATCTGGCGCGCCTGCCAGGACAGCCCGGTCAGCGCCGCGCTGATCATGTGCTTCCTGCGCCACCTGCCGGAAGACGAGGCGCTCGCCACGCTGGAGGAAGCGCTGCCGTTCCGCGACAAGTTCATCGGCGTCGGGCTCGACTCGTCCGAGCGCGGCCATCCGCCCGAGAAGTTCTGCCGCGTGTTCGAACGCTGCCGCCAGCTCGGCCTGCACCTGGTCGCGCACGCGGGCGAGGAGGGCCCGCCGGCCTATATCGAAACCGCGCTCGACCTGCTCAATGTCGAGCGCATCGACCACGGCGTGCGCTGCCTGGAGGACGCCGAACTGACCGCACGCCTGGCGCGCGAGCAGGTCGCGCTGACGGTCTGCCCGCTCTCGAACATCAAGCTGCGCGTGTTCGACAAGATGGACGACCACAACCTCCTGCGCCTGCTCGACGCCGGCCTGGTCGTGACAATCAACTCGGACGACCCGGCTTATTTCGGCGGCTACATCAACCAGAACTTCCTGAGCACCTTCGATGCACTGCCGCTCGGCGTCGAGCACGCGCGTACGCTGGCACGCAACAGTTTTAGCGCAGCCTTCCTCGAAGGCGAAGCGAAGCGGGGCTACCTCAGCGAGGTCGACCGCTTCTTCCAGCAATCCACTGCAAGCAAGGACTAAACGCACATGCTGAGCCAATCCCTGCGCATGACGGCGCGCGACTGGCGCGCCGGCGAACTGCGCTTCCTGCTGATCGCCCTGATCGTCGCCGTCTCGGCGCTGTCGGCGGTCGGCTTCTTCATCGACCGCATGCGCACGGGCCTGAACCGCGACGCGCACCAGCTGCTCGGCGCCGACCTGCTGGTCGGCGCCGACCAGCCGGTCCAGCCCGAATGGCGGCGCGAAGCCGAACGGCGCGGCCTGGTGCTGGCCGATACGGTCGTCTTCCCAAGCATGGCGCAGGCGGGCGAGGGCGAAGACTCGATGGCCCAGCTGGCGTCGATCAAGGCGGTCTCCAAAGGCTACCCGCTGCGCGGCCAGGTCAAGATCACGCAAGACCCGGCGCAGGCTGGCGAAGCGCTGGGCGAACGCACGCGCGACACGCCGGCGCCGGGCACGGTGTGGGTCGACCCGCAGATACTCACCGCGCTGAACACCCGCGTAGGCGGCGCCATCACGGTGGGCGACAAGCGCTTCGCGATCGCCCAGCTCATCGCCACCGAACCGGACCGCGGCGCCGCGTTCGTCAACTTCGCCCCGCGCGTGATGATGGCGCTGGACGACCTGGCCGCGACCGGGCTGGTCGAAAACGGCTCGCGCGTGACTTACCGCATGCAAGTGGCTTCGCCATCGAACAACGACATGGCGCGCGTCTCCGAATACGAAGCCTGGCTCAAGAACCAGATCTCGGCTGGCAAGGTCAAGGGCGTGCGCATCGAGTCGCTCGAAAACGGCCGCCCTGAAATGAACGCGACGCTGGACCGCGCCGACCGCTTCCTGTCGCTGGTCGGCCTGCTGTCGGCGATGCTGGCCGCGGTGGCGGTCGCGATGGCCGCGCGCCGCTTCATGCTGCGCCACCTCGACGCCTGCGCGATGCTGCGCTGCCTCGGACTCACGCAAAACCAGGTCACCGCGCTGTACCTGATCGAATTCACGCTGGTTGGCCTGGCGGGCAGCCTGGTGGGCGTGCTGGTTGGCTTCGGCGCGCACTACATCCTGCTCGAACTGCTTGGCAACCTGGTCGCCGCCGACCTGCCGCCGGTTTCGCTGCTGCCCGCATTCCAGGGAGTCGCAACCGGCATGCTGCTGCTGGTTGGCTTCGCGCTGCCGCCGGTGCTCCAGCTGCGCAATGTCCCGCACAACCGCGTCATCCGGCGCGAGCAGGCAGCGCCGAAGCCGATGGCGCTGGCCACTTACGGGCTGGGCATCTGCGTGTTTGTCGGACTGCTGCTGTGGCAGGCGGGTGATATCAGGCTGGCACTGCTGACGGCGGCCGGCTTCCTGTTCGGCTTTGCCCTGTTTGCGCTGGTGGCATGGCTCGGCCTCCGCTCGCTCAAGCGGCTGCGCGGCGCGTTCGACAACCAGAGCTGGCGGTTTGCCGTCACCTCGCTGCAGCGCCGTCCCGGCGCGACCGTCGTGCAGGTGGTATCGCTGGCGATGGGCCTGATGGCGCTGCTGATCCTGACCGTCGTACGCGGCGACCTGACGCAGGCGTGGCGCACCGCGACCCCGCCCGATGCGCCAAACCGTTTCGTGATCAACATCCAGGGCGACCAGAAGCCGGCCATTGAACAGCGCCTGCGCGGCGCCGGGGTGAAGGAAGTGGTGCTGTATCCGATGATCCGCGGCCGCCTGACCTCGGTCAACGGCACGGCGATCACGCGCGACACCTACGACAACGACGACGCGCGCCGCATGTCCGACCGCGAGTTCAACCTGTCGACGATGAAGGACATGCCGGCGACGAACGAGATCGTCGCCGGCAAGTGGTTCAGCGACGCACCCGGCGTGGCCGAGGCATCGGTGGAGCAGGGCATCGCGAAGACGCTGCGGCTCAAGCTGGGCGACGTCATGCGCTTCAATATCGGCGGGCTCGATGTCGATGCGAAGGTCACCAGCCTGCGCAAGCTGGAGTGGGGATCGATGCGGGCCAACTTCTTCGTCATCGTTAATCCGGCCGCGATGGAGTCGGCCGCGCAGACTTACATGACGGCGTTCCACCTGCCGGGAGACGGCGCAGCGCTTGGGAATTCGCTGTCGCGCGAGTTCCCCAACCTGACGGTGATCGACGTCAGCGGGATCATTCGCCAGGTGCAGGAAGTGGTCGATCAGGTGGTCGTGGCGGTCGAGTTCCTGTTCATGTTCACGCTGGCTTCAGGAGTGCTGGTTCTGTATGCGGCGCTGATGGCCTCGCAGGACGAGCGCACCCGCGAGGCCGGGCTGCTGCGCGCGCTGGGGGCGACGCGCAAGCAGCTGTCGCGGGCCCAGTGGATCGAGTTTTCGCTGGTGGGCGGGCTGGCCGGGTTGCTGGCGGCAACGGGGGCGGCGGCGTTGGGCTGGGCCTTGGCGACGTACCAGTTCAAGTTCCCGTGGACGTTTAGCCCGACGGTCTGGCTGGCGGGTGTGGTTGTCGGGGCGCTGTGCGCGATTATCGGCGGATGGCTGGGATTGAGAATGGTGCTCAGGCAGCCGCCGTTGCAGACCTTGCGCGAAGCCTAAGGCCCGAAGGCGGATTGCCGCCAAGGCAGCAATCCGCGATGCGTGCCCGGGGGAGGAATTATTGCTGCCCCTGGTGCGTGCGCAAAAAATCGTTGTATGAGTAAGTCTCGTTCGCGATCACCCCCGCCTCGAGCCTGAACAGCGCCCAGAAGTAATTCTGCTCGCCCCTGCACACCTGCGCCGCTGCGACGTACTTGTGCCACTCATTCGCAAACGCCGCCGTGTACATCCCGTCGCCGTCATGGAAGTAAGGGATCACGCGCCGCTCCTGCAGTGCGTCGAGCAGCGATTGCGGCGCCGCGTTGTCGATGGCGATCTCGTAGTGCGCATTCATCCCGGCCTCGCTCTCCACCACCAGCAGCATCGCGCGGCCCGCGGTGTCGTACATCAGCAGCCCGGCCGGATTCGGGAACAGATAGTGCTCGACGATCCTGTGTTCCGCCACCAGATCGCGCACCAGCGCCGCCACCGCCGGATCGGCCACGAAGCTGTAGCTGTGCAGCGCGAGCAGGTCGCGCAGCGGTTCCGAGCGGGCCGAAAAATACTCGCGCTGCAGCGCATGGATCTCGCTTTCGAGCCGCTCCAGCGCATTCTCGTCGCTCTTTTTGATGTAGCGGTCGATCAGCCCGCGATTGAAGGCATCGACCGCCACCTTCTCGTCCGCCGCTCCGGTGAAGAGGATCTTCTTGCACGGCAGGTGGCGCACCGCTTCGCACAGTTCGACCCCGTTCATCTGCGGCATCGAGTAGTCGACCACCAGCACCGATGGCGTCATGAAGCGCCGCGCCTGGAAGCTGATGCGGTGGATCTGGTCGAGGTCGAGCGCGACGCTGCATTGCGCCGTCCTGCGCGGATAGGTGTCGTAACTGGCCGACAGCGCACCTTCTGCCTGGTCCGGCATGCCGGGTTGCTGCGATAGCCAGGCCAGCGCGCTGCTGGTGTCGTGGAAGGCGACGCTGGCGAGCGTCGGGTCGAGCTGGAACGACAGGCTGCGCAGGAAGTTGTCGCTGTCGTCGACCAGGACCGTCAGGCTGGGGTGGTGGTAGATGGGGAGGGACATGGGGGCGCCGATACGGTTAAGCGGCCAGCGCAGGCGCGGGCGCCGCCAGCTGAACCTTGGGGAATTCGAGCACGAACATCGTGTAGCCGTGTTCGCGCGAGGCGACGCGGATGCTGGCGTGCCAGGCTTTGATGATCTCCTTGCACAGCGCGAGGCCGATGCCGGAGCCGGAACTTGGCGGATACGAGTAGAAGCGTTCGAACACCAGTGGCAGCTGCGACGGCGCGATGCCGCAGCCGGTGTCGATGAACAGCAGGCGCGGCGTCGTGCGGGCGCCGTCGACCACGATGCGGATCCTGCCTTTGCCGGCGCGATGCAGCGCCTTGAGCGCGTTCCTCAGCAGGTTGAGCACGATGACGACGGACAGTTCGTAGCGGCCGGCGAAGCTGAAGTCTGCGCGGATGTCCACCGTGACGGCGGTGCGCTGCGAATTACCGGTGAACGGGTAGCGCCTGATAACCGATTCGACGACGTCGGCCATCGACACGTATTCGTTTGCTTCCAGCTGCTGGTTCACGGCCGACGCCGACAGCAGGAAAAGGTCGATCATGTGGTTCATGTGCCTGACCTCGAACTGGATGCGCGCCATCGCTTCGCTCATCGCGTGCCAGTCGGCTTCTCCCGGCAGGCCCGGTTTGCCGAGCCGGCGATTGATGCCGCGCGCATTGGCGTCGATAGTGACGAGGGGCGTGCGCAATTCGTGCGATACCGCCGCCAGCCCGTGCGCCATCCCCGCCAGCTTTTCCTGGGCCAGCACGCGGCGGCCCACCTTGGCGATCGATACGACAAAGATCGTGAAGCCGTACAGCGGCAGCTGTTCCAGTACCTCGTGGCTGAGCAGGAAGGCAGGGTCGTCGACCAGCGCGAACACCAGGCAGGCGAGGGCGGTGCCGACCAGGTAGGAGCACAGCGCCCACCGCGTATCGAAGTGGAACAGCACGATCAGGCCAATCAGCAGCGACTGGGCCCAGACGGCCGCGCCGTGGTTCATCAGGTACATGAAGCTGAAGAAGAACGGCAGCACGTAGGTGACGCCAACGAAGATGTAGGCCTTCATTACCTTCGGCGGGAACGGCTGGCGCGAGCACACCGCCGGCAGGCATAGCGCGGCGCCGGCGAGGCGCAGCGCAAGGCTTTCGAACTCCTGCGGGAACCACCAGGTCCAGACCGCGTAATACAGCGGCAGGCCGATGCAGCCGACCCACGCCAGCATCATGAAGCGGGTGGACGCGTGGCTGTACTGGCGATCCTGGCGCACCAGCCAGAGCAGCATTGCCTGCTGTCCCTTGCCGAAACCCGCCTTCACCCTGTCAATCCATTGATCCATGTAAATCCGCCATTTTTCACGCCAAGGCCCCACTCAATGTTGAGCTGGCGCAAATTGATAATTGTCAAATGCGATCTTGTCGCACCTTTGCAATCAGGCACTTGATCTGGCTCAATGTTGCACGCCGCTGCGAAATTGTTGAGCAACGCGAGGACACACAATGAACTTCTTTTACCAAGGAGAAAGAAATCATGACACTCGCTGCCCGCCAACAAAGCCTGTTTATCCGCGCCGAACAGTGCCTGCCGTCGTTCGTGACCAGGCGCATGGATGAGCACTACATCACCCGCGTCGAGCAATTGCTTGGCGGTGAACACTTGCATGTCTGGAAACCTGCGGAGGCGGGCGCCATCATGCTCGCCGGGAATGACTACCTCTGCATTTCCGGCGAGCCCACCCTGCTCGCGGCCCAGGCCCGTTGCCTGCAGTCCAGCCAGGCCGGCTTGCTGATGTCGTCCGTGTTCCTCCAGGAAGGCAGCCGCCAGCACCAGCTCGAAGCGAAGCTGGCGAACTTCATGGGCGCCGAGGATGGCGTGCTGGCGCAATCGGGCTGGGCGGCCAACGTCGGCCTGATCCAGAGCATCGCCGAGCCGGGGGTGCCGGTGTACCTCGACATGCTGGCCCACGCTTCGCTGTGGGAAGGCGTGCAGTCGGCGCGCGCCGAAGGGGTGCCGTTCCTGCACAACGACGCCGGCAACCTCGCGCGCCAGCTCGAGAAGCACGGCCGCGGGGTGATCGTCGTCGACGCGCTGTACAGCACCAACGGCAGCGTCGCGCCCTTGCACGACATCGTCGATATCGCCGAACGCAGCGGTTCGATCCTGATCGTCGACGAATCGCACTCGCTGGGGACGCATGGCCCGCGCGGCGCCGGCATCGTGGCCGAGATGGGCCTGGAGGACAGCGTCCACTTCCGCACAGCGTCGCTGGCCAAGGCGTTTGCCGGGAGGGCGGGATTCATCACCTGTTCGAACAAATTCAAGGGTTACTTCCTGTCCGCCTCGCGTCCGGCGATCTTCAGTTCCTGCCTGCTCGAACACGAGCTGGCATGGTTCGATGCCGCGCTCGACCTGATTTCCGAGGCGGGCGCGCGCCGCGCCGCGTTGCACGCGAACGCCAGGCAGGTGCGCGAAGGCCTGCGCGAGCTTGGCTACAACGTCGACGACGGCACCGAACAGATCATCGCGCTGGAGGCAGGCCCGGAACCGAAAACGCTGGCGCTGCGCAAAGCGCTCGAACGGCGCGGTGTCTATGGCGCGGTGTTCTGTGCACCGGCCACGGCCAAGAACCGCTCGCTGGTGCGCCTGACGCTGAACTCCGGCCTGACAAGCGACGCGATCCGCCGCCTGCTCGACGCCTGCGACGACATGCGCGGCGAAGTCGATCTGGAAAGCTGGTCGTCGACGCGCCGTTCCCGCCGCCTGACGCTGGTCTGAATCCGCGCATCCAAATAAAAAAATAATGAAGGAGTGTCCAAAATGTCCACCTTGTCCCTGTTCTTCGAAATCTCCGCGTTCTTCCTCGCCGTGTACGCGCTGTGCGCGGGCGGCGCATACCTGCTGGTCTGGACCCTGGGGCGCGAGCGCTATGCGGCGCACCGCATCCAGCAGCGCCCGCGTCCAGCGCAGGTAAGACGCGAAATCTTCTGGTCCGTCGTCTCGATCCTGATCCTCTCATCGCTGCTGACCGTCACCTGGCTGATCGCGGAAGCGGGATGGAGCCTCGGCTACTTCGATGTGGCTGACCATGGCTGGACCTACCTCGCCGCATCGGTGGCGATCATGGCCATCGTCCACGACACCTACTACTATTGGGCGCACCGCTTCATGCACCATCCGAAGGTCTTCCGCCACGTGCACAAGCTGCACCACACCTTCACCAACCCGACGCCGTTTGCCAGCTACGCCTTCCATCCGCTTGAAGCAGTCGTTGAAGTGGCCTGGTACGCGCCGCTGGCCTTCGTGCTGCCGGTGCACCCGTATGCCGTGGCCGCGTACATCGTCGTGCTCACCGTGCTGAACGTGATCAGCCACCTTGGCTACGAGTTTTACAGCCCCGGCATCGCACGCTGGTTCATCACCAGCACCCACCACAACATGCACCATGCGCGCGCCAAGGGCCACTTCATGTTGTACTTCAACCTGTGGGACCGCTGGATGGGCACCAACATGCCGGAATATGAGGCCGCCATGCAGCGCAAGGAAGACGACGCGGTTCCGCTGCGCTATCATGGCGCACATGAGTGAACCTACTACCCTGTATGAAGTCATCGGCGGCGAAGCGCGCGTGCGCGAACTGGTCGACCGGTTTTACGACCTGATGGAGCTGGAGCCGGAATTCGCGGGCATCCACGCGATGCATCCGAAGCCGAACGACAGCTCGCGCGACAAGCTGTTCATGTTCCTGTCCGGCTGGATGGGCGGGCCGGACCTGTTCGTCGAAAAGTACGGACACCCGCGCCTGCGCGCGCGCCACCTGCCGTTCGCCATCGGATCCGGCGAACGCGACCAATGGCTGCGCGCGATGGCGTGGGCGATGGAAGACGTCGGCATCGAAGAAGCGCTGCGGCTGCGGCTGATGGAGTCGTTCTACCAGACCGCCGACTGGATGCGCAACAAGGCCGACTGACTACATGACCCAACTTGAATTTCTTGCACTGGCCGCACTCGCCGTCGTCGTGATCGCGCTGCAGCTGGCATTGCTGCTGCGCGGGCGCGGGCGCGACTCCGAACGGATGGAGCGCGAACTGCGCGCCGAACTGCAGGCCAGTGCGCAGGCGACCCGCCAGGAACTGGGCGGAACGCTCGCGCAGTTCCACGGCGCCACTGTCCAGCAGCTCGACAGCCTGCGCCAGCAAAGCATGCTGCAAGCCAGCAGCGGGCGCGAGGAACAGGCGGTGGCGCTCAAACGTTTTGCGGACACCCTCCAGCGCACGCTGACGACGCTGACCGAGTCGCACTCGCAGCGGATGATGGAAGTACGCGCGACGCTGGAAACCAGGATCAAGGACCTCCAGGCCGATAACGCGGCGCGCCTTGAAGAGATGCGCAAGACCGTCGACGAAAAGCTGCACGCCACGCTGGAAACCCGCCTGACCGAATCGTTCAAGCAGGTGTCGGAGCGGCTGGAGAGGGTGCACCAGGGCCTGGGTGAAATGCAGCAGCTGGCGCTGGGCGTCGGCGACCTGAAGCGCGTGCTCACCAACGTCAAGACGCGCGGCACCTGGGGCGAGGTGCAGCTTGAGATGCTGCTGGAGCAGGTGCTGACCGTCGACCAGTATGCGAAGAACGTCGAGACGGTCGCCGGCACCAACGCCCGCGTCGAATTCGCGATCAAGCTGCCAGGCATGGTCGACGGCGGCGCGCCGGTGTGGCTTCCGATCGACGCCAAGTTCCCGAAGGAGCAGTACGAACGTCTGGTGGAAGCGGCCGACCGGGCCGACGCCGAAGGTGTCGCGCTCTACGGCAAAGAACTCGAACGCGCTGTACGCAACGAGGCCAAGACGATCTGCGAGAAGTACGTCTCGCCGCCGCACACCACCGACTTCGCGATCCTGTTCCTGCCGACCGAGGGCCTGTACGCCGAAGTGATGCGCCGTCCGGGTCTGGCCGACGACCTGCAGCGCACGCTGCGCGTGTCGATCGCCGGGCCGTCGACCCTGGCCGCGATCCTCAACAGCCTGCAGATGGGCTTCCGCACGCTGGCGCTGGAGAAGCGCTCGTCGGAAGTGTGGGAAGTGCTGGGCGCTGTGAAGACCGAATTCGGTAAATTTGGCGATGTGCTCCACGCGACCAAAATGACGCTGGAGAAGGCGGCCAAGAACATCGAGAACGCCGAAGTCCGCAGCCGCCAGATGGCGCGCAGGCTGAAATCGGTGGAAGCACTCCCGAGCGAAGCGGCGCAGCTGCTGCTTGGACCCGAAATCGAAGCAGGAGATAGCGACACCCCTTAACGGTTGAAAAGCCAGGAGCCCGGATGCGCAACAAGGTCGTTACGGCAGCAGAAGCGGTACAACGGATTTGCGACGGGGCGACTGTCGCAACCGGCGGTTTTGTCGGCGTGGGCTTTGCGGAGAACATCGCAGTGGCGCTTGAACAGCGCTTCACCTCCACCGGCCTGCCGCGCGACCTCACGCTGGTGTATGCGGCAGGTCAGGGCGACGGCAGGGACCGGGGGCTGAACCATTTCGCGCACCAGGGCCTGGTAAAGCGCGTGATCGGCGGCCACTGGGGGCTGGTGCCCAAGCTCCAGGCGCTCGCTATCGATAACGAGATCGAAGCGTACAACCTGCCGCAGGGCGTCATCAGCCAGCTGTTCCGCGACACCGCCGCCGGCAAACCGGGCCTGCTGTCGTCAGTCGGTGTGGGCACCTTCGTCGATCCGCGCTACGGCGGCGGCAAGATCAACGAACGCGCTCGCGACGATCTCGTCGAGCTGATGACGATCGGCGGCGACGAATACCTGTTCTACAAGGCCCAGCCGATCGACGTGGCCATTATCCGCGGCACCACCGCTGACGCCAATGGAAACGTCACGATGGAAAAGGAAGCGCTGACGCTCGAAGCGCTGGCGATTGCGATGGCGGCGCATAACTCCGGCGGTATCGTAATCGTGCAGGTCGAAAAAGTCGTCGATGCCGGAACGCTCAACGCGCGCCAGGTGAAGGTGCCCGGCATCCTGGTGGACTACGTCGTCGTCTCCGAAAAGCCCGAGTACCACCAGCAGACGTTCGGAACGACGTACAGCGAAGCGTATGCGAGCGAAGTCCGTGTTCCGCTATCGTCCATCAAACCTGCACCGTTGTCGGAGCGCGTGATCATCGCGCGGCGCGCTTTGATGGAACTGCATGAGGGCGACGTCGTCAACCTCGGCATCGGCATGCCGGAAGGCGTGGCGCAGGCGGCGGCAGAACGGCAGATGCTCGACAAGATCACGCTGACGGCGGAAGCCGGCGTGATCGGCGGCATGCCGGCATCGGGCCTCGATTTCGGTACGGCGACCAATGCCGAAGCGGTGATCGACCAGCCCTACCAGTTCGATTTCTATGACGGCGGCGGGCTCGATGTGGCGGTGCTCGGGCTGGCGCAGGCGGACCAGCACGGTAACCTCAATGTCAGCAAATTCGGTTCACGCCTTGCTGGAGCGGGTGGCTTCATCAACATCAGCCAGAACGCGAAGAAGGTGGTCTTCGTCGGGACCTTTACCGCAGGCGGGCTGGAGATCGCTGTGGAAGGTGGGCTACTGCGGATCGTGAGCGAAGGCCGCAGCACGAAGTTTGTCGATCAGGTTGAGCATCGCACGTATTCGGGCGAGCATGCATACCGTCGCGGCCAGGAAGCAATCTACATTACTGAGCGCTGCGTCTTCAGGCTGGTCGAGAGTGGACTGGAGCTGATTGAAATCGCGCCGGGTGTGGACCTCGAGCGCGATGTGCTGGCGCAGATGGATTTCAAACCGGCGGTGAGCGCATCGCTCAAGCTGATGTCCGCCGATCTCTTCGCATCATGAGTCTAGTGATGTTCCTGACCTAGCCGGCTCTCGATACGTGTGTCGGGAACCAGCCAGATCGCTGCCGTAGCCGCGTACACCGCGAAACCGATCCACGGGTGTACGAATGACAGCGCAATGCCGGACAGGTAGAGCACGAGCGACAGGTTGCCCTTGCGGTCGGAACCAATCGCCTCGGCCAGCATCGTGTTCTCCTGGTGATGGCTGGTCAGGCTGCGCACCAGCACAGCGTAAGCGACTGCGCACATGAACAGCACGAAACCGTAGGCGGCGACCGGGAGGGTGGCAAAGTGATTCTCTCCCATCCAGCCAGAGACGAACGGAATCAGGGAGAGCCAGAACAGCAGGTGCAGGTTAGCCCACAAGACGCGGCCGCTGATCGAGTGCGCCGCGTGCATCAGGTGATGATGGTTGTTCCAGTAGATGCCGACGTAAATGAAGCTGAGCACGTAGCTGACAAATACTGGCCACAAAGGCGCGAGTGCCTGCAGGTCCGTTGCGTGCGGGACCTTCAGTTCCAGCACCATGATGGTGATGATAATCGCGATGACGCCATCGCTGAATGCTTCAAGCCGGTTTTTGCCCATCCACTTTTCTCCGTATTTACTTTCGGCAGCCGCCATCGGCTAGCTAACTGAGCGTACCGCCATCGCTAAATGCTTCAAGGTTTTTTTCCACTTCCCTGCCTCAGTTATGCTGATCCCGCCAAATCAGTGTTCGATTTTGGCCCATATGCTTCATACGCAGCGATGCGGGCCTAACAGCCTGACAGGAATGCCAAGGGTTGCGCCTGATATGGCCATGCCGCGATCTAATGTATAGACAGCCGCCCCATGTGCTGCGGCGACAGCGAGATGCAATCCATCACCTGCACGCAATGCCGTACGCCAGCCATCTAACAGAATCACCGCCTGACGATGATCAGCATCGTCTACCGCAATGCGATACAGCTGGGGCGCAACCGATCGACTGTAGGTGTCGACCACGTCATGGGCCGCCGCTTTGCTGAGCTGCCTTGTACGCACTTTCACCCCGAGCGCCGACAGCAACTCGACCTCCGTCCAGCTGCTGATGGCAAGCGGCGCGCCGGCACTCAACATAAATGCCTCGGCAACGGCGCTGCTGGCTTCGGGTATCAGGTATGCGATTAATACGCTGGTATCAACGTAACGCATCAATAACGATCGCTATCCCGAAGCCCTCGAATGAATTCGCCCGCAGCCTCGGTTTGTTGCGGTAATCGGGCGCGAAGTTCCGCCAGGCTGGGAAGCTGTTGACGAGCCGGCGTGCTGCGGATGAGGCGCACAACGGCTTGGCCGCGTTTGGTGATGGTGACGTCTTCACCCGCTTCCACCATTGCAATCAGCCGGCTTAGTTGGGCCTTGGCCTCTGCCAGAGTGAAGGTGTGCATGATTTCCTCATGACTATCCAGATGGTCATTAAATCATAGCATGGGAATCGGGGACGAAGGTGCTCGCCCTCGTGACTTCGACTTTGATAAAGGCGCTCACCGGAACCGGCCACGGGCAGTTCTCCGATAGCTATTTCCGCCAGCGCAACTCGAACAGGTCCTCCGTTTCGAGCTATGCGAGGCCCTCAAACAGAATCACGTCGACCATATGTCCCGCAGCGACATTGCCTTGCTCGTCATGCAGCACGACCATGCAGTTCGCCTCCGACATCGAGCGCAGGATGCCTGATCCCTGCGAGCCGGTGATCCGAACCTGCTGTTCGCCATGCTCGTTCGTCGACAAGATGCCGCGCTGGTATTCGGTGCGTCCCGGCTTCTTGCGCAATGCGCCAGCCGACTTCACCTTCACCAGCAGCTGCGGCGCCTCCGCACCCATCATGCGCAGCAGGGCCGCGCGGGCGAAGAAGTAGAACGACACCATCACCGCTACCGGATTGCCGGGGAGGCCGAACAGGAAGGCGCTCTTGCCGTTCGAATTGATGCGGCCGAAGGCCAGTGGACGGCCGGGCCGCATGCCGATCTTCCAGAACGTGACGTCGCCCAGTTCGGCCATGATCTGCTTCGTGTAGTCGGCGGCACCGACCGACACGCCGCCCGAGGTGATCACCGCGTCGACGTTTTCGCATGCAGTGCGCAGCGCCTGTTCCAGCGCTGCCGGATCGTCGCGCACGATGCCCATGTCGACGATGTCGCAGCCGAGCCGCGTCAGCATGCCGAACAGGGTGTAGCGGTTGCTGTCGTAGACGCAGCCGGCTTCAAGCGGTTCGCCGATGGAACGCAGCTCGTCGCCGGTGGAGAAGAACGCGACGCGCAGGCGGCGCATCACCGGGATTTCCGCGATGCCCAGCGACGCGATCAGGCCAAGGTCGGCCGGGCGGATGATTTTCCCTTTTGCGATCGCCGCGCTGCCCGCCAGCAGGTCTTCGCCGGCGAAGCGGCGATTGTCGCCGGTACGGATGGTGCCAGGGGTGATCGTGATGGTGGTCTCGCCGATCGAGCCCACATGTTCCTGCGGGATTACGCTGTCGCAGCCTTCCGGCATGACGCCGCCCGTCATGATGCGGACGCATTCGCCTGGTTGTGGAACGATGCCCGATGGCCGGCCCGCATACACCGTGGCGATTGCCTTCAGCGTCGTGGCTGACGATTCGCTCAGGTCCGCGCCGCGCAGTGCGTAGCCGTCCATCGCCGAGTTGTCGTGGGCCGGAACGCTGATCGGCGAGATGATGTCGGCGGCAAGGACGCGGTCCAGCGCGGAGCGCAGCGCGACTTTTTCAATCGCGCTGACAGGGGTGATGAAGTCGTTGATGATGCGCTGCGCGTGGCGCACGGGAAGCGCATCTGGATCGTAGTCGGACAGGCAGCTGGTAACGTCGTTCAGTGTCGTGTTCTTCATTCTTCTTCGCTCTCGAACTGCTGCAGTTCGCGCAGGGTGTTGATGTTGCGGAAGGCGCTGGCGTCGTCGAAGCGCACCCGCACGACCTTGATCGCGCCGTACCAGCCATCCATGCGGCGGCCGCCGGTAGCAAGGAAATTGGCGAGATGGGGCAGGGCAGCTCTTTTGACGAGGGCGAAGACCGGGTGCGGCTGGACGCGCATTTCGCCGCTGTCGCCCGGCTCCTCGGTTTCCGCCAGCGCCAGGTCGGCGCCGTTTTCTTCAAGCGCCGCCGACAGGCGTTCGACGAGATCCGCCGGCAGGAACGGGGAGTCGCACGGCGCGGTCACGAGATAGTCGGTAGTGCAGCGGCGCAGGCCTGTTTCGAGCCCGGCCATCGGACCTTCGAAGCCTTGCAGATCGTCCGGCCAGACTGGGACGCCGAACGCCGCGTACTGATCGAGGTTCTGGTTTGCGTTGATGGCAACCGATGCCACCTGCGGCGCAAGCCGTTCGATAACGTGCGTCGCCATCGGCTTTCCGCGGAACGTTTGCAGGCCCTTGTCGACGTGGCCCATGCGGCTACCGCGCCCGCCTGCCAGGATCAATCCGGTAATCTTGGTACGTTCTGTCATTGCTTGAAACGCTTCCTGCTGGCTGATTGCTTTCGAGGCTTGTATGGCGGAGGTTGATTTCGCTTAAACGAGTCCATATTCTCAAATTCTCGAAGTAACGAAAAAAATAACGTCCAGTCGTTTGTTGTCGATTTAGTTCGACGCCATTCCAATTTTTTCTGATCTGTCATGACGACTCTCCCTATCGTGATTAGCCGCCGATGTATGACATTTCGACTTTTCTCGCTCCGAGTACCAATCCCTCGGTGTTAATCGTTCGCGTTTCAGAATAGCGGTCAGTCCGCGCGCGCCAGATGTGGGCAATCGCGGTCGAGATTTCGGCGTCGCTGCGGCCGTCGCGCAGCAGCGCGCGCAGGTCGCTGCCGCGCGTCGCGAACAGGCAGGTGTACAGCTTGCCCTCGGTCGACAGGCGCGCGCGCGAGCAGTCGTGGCAGAAGGCCTGGGTGACGCTGGAGATCACGCCGATCTCGCCGCCACCGTCCGCGTAGCGCCAGCGCGCCGCGGTCTCGCCGGTGTAGTTCGCGTCGATCGGCAGCAGCGGCATGTCGGCCGAGACGCGGCGCACCACTTCGGCCGACGGCACCACCTCGCGCATGTTCCAGCCGTTCGATGCGCCGACGTCCATGTATTCGATGAAGCGCAGGATGTATGGGCTGCCCTTGAAGTGGCGCGCCATCGGTACGATTTCCTGGTCGTTCATGCCGCCCTTGACGACCATGTTGACCTTGATCGGTCCTAGCCCGGCCTTGTGCGCGGCATCGAGGCCGTTCAGCACGTCGGCGACCGCGAAGTCGACGTCGTTCATGCGCTTGAAGATGGCGTCGTCGAGCGAGTCGAGCGATACCGTCACGCGGTTCAGGCCAGCGTCTTTCAGCGACTGCGCTTTTTTCGCGAGCAGCGAGCCGTTGGTGGTCAGCGTGAGGTCGAGCGGTTTGCCGCCCGGTGTGCGCAGCTCGGCCAGCATGCCGACCAGGCGTTCGAGGTTCTTGCGCAGCAGCGGTTCGCCGCCGGTGAGCCGTAGTTTTTCAACGCCGTGCGCGACGAACAGGCGCGCGATGCGGGTGATTTCTTCGAACGACAGCAGCGAGGTTTGCGGCAGGTAGGCGTAGTCCTTGTCGAACACTTCCTTCGGCATGCAGTACACGCAGCGGAAATTGCAGCGGTCCGTGACCGAGATGCGCAGGTCGTGCAGCGGGCGTGCGAGCGTATCGCCCAGCAGGCCGGTGGGCGTTTCGAGGACTCGCGGAATCACGGGCGAGGTGTTGCGTTCGTCCCGGAACATGATTGTTTTTTCAGCCATTCCAATACGATAGCATGAGGCCAGCAAGGGCGCAGGCGGCAATCAGTTTGATGGTCCCTGTCTTGAACCGGAACAGTGCGATGCATGCCGCCGCGCTGATCGCTACCGCTGGCCAGTCGATGCGTCCGTCAACGAAAAATACATGCTGCCCGAAGAACAAGGCAAGGCTGACGATGACGCCGACCACGGCTGCCGAGATCGCCGTCAGCGGCGCAGTCATGCGGACGTTCCCGCGCGTTGACTCGACCAGCGGGCCGCCGGCGAGAATGAAAATGAATGACGGCAGGAATGTGAAGAAGGCAGCCACTGCCGCTCCGGCAACGCCGGCCAGCAGCAGGCTGTCGGTGCCGAACAGTGCGTGGGTCCAGCCGCCGACGAAGCCGACGAAGGCAACGATCATGATCAGCGGGCCGGGCGTGGTTTCGCCGAGGGCGAGGCCATCGATCATCTGGGTGGCGGTCAGCCAGTGGTACTGCTCGACGCCGCCCTGGTAGACGTACGGAAGCACGGCGTACGCGCCGCCGAAGGTCAGCATGGCGGCTTTGGTGAAGAACCAGCCCATCTGCGCCAGCGTGTGGGAGGCGCCGTAGCGGCTTGCCAGCAGCAGCCAGACCGCTGCGCCGAGTCCGCCCCCGATCAAGGCGACTTTCAACAGGTGTTTGGGTGAAAAGCGTGCGTGCGCCGGGGTTGGGGTTATGTCGTCGATGATCGCCAGGCCGTACGACGCCTTGCTGTCGAGTGTCGCGCCGCCGACCTGGAACAGGTGCGGCCATGCGCGGCCACCGGTCAGGCCGATCACTGCGGCTGCCAGGACGATGGCGGGGAAGGGCAGGCCGACAACTGCAATTGCGAGGAAGGCGGCGATGGCGATTGCAATCATCGCGGGATTGCGCAGTGAGCGCGTGCCGATGCGCCAGGCGGCGGCGAGGACGATGGCCACGACGGCTGGTTTGATGCCGTAGAGGGTTCCAGCAACGACGGGCAGGCTGCCGTAGGCGAGGTAGATCCATGACAGCAACATCAGGAGCAGCAGCGATGGGAGCACAAACAGCGCGCCAGCAATGATGCCGCCGCGCGTGCGGTGCATCAGCCAGCCGATGTAGACGGCAAGCTGGGTGGCTTCGGGACCGGGCAGTAGCATGCAGTAGTTGAGCGCGTGCAGGAAGCGCTGCTCCGAGATCCAGCGGCGGCGTTCGACCAGTTCGGTGTGCATCATCGCGATCTGGCCGGCGGGGCCGCCGAAGCTGATGAAGCCGAGTTTGAGCCAGTACCAGAAGGCCCGGGACAGGGTAACTGGGGGAGGAGCGGTGTCGCGGGGAAGCATCGTTTGCATAAGCCTCGTCATCAAACAAAAAGGGAAGCACGAAGCTTCCCTTTTTATGTATCAACCACCCATCGGATTATTGACGGGTATCGACCTGGATCAGCGGCTCGTCAGCTTGCGGCGGCAATGGCTTGCGCTCGCGCGGCTTGCGGGCCGGTGGAGCAACTTGCGCCGCTGCTTCCTGCGCTGCGCGCAGCTTTGCAGGATCGGTCGATGCCATCACCAGGCCTGCCGAACCGAGCAGCTCGTTGATGTCGGCGATCGGTGCCGGTGCAGCCGCGGCTGCCGGGGCTACAGCAGCTGGAACAGGAACAGGGGCTGGCGCAGGTGCTGCTTCCACCTTCGCTGGCTCGGCTGCAACAGGCTCCGCGACCAGTTCCGCTACCGGATCAGGCGTGAAGATGGTCGGCTCGGCATACGATGGCTCTGCCGCTACAGGCGCCGGAGCTACCTCTGCTGCGATCGGCTCAACTGCTACTGGAGCTGGTGCTGCAGCTTCGGCCACAACCGGAGCCGCCGTCACTTCAGCTGCAGCCGATGCTTCGGCCATCGCTTCGGAAGCCACATACTCTGCCGATGGAACCGGCGCAGCGCCGGATTCAGCGACGGCTGCGGCGACGACCGCGGTCGCTGCCATTGGCGCTTCCGCGACTGGCGCTTTCTCTTCAGCTAGCGGGGCAGCTTCGACGACGGGTGCCGCTTCCGCGACCGCAGCCGCCTCAACTGGCACTGCCGCTACGGCGCTTGCTTCAGGAGCAACGCTGAACGTTGCTTCAGCAGCTTGTTCGCCTTCGCCTTCGAGTTCGCCTTCCTGGCCTTCCATGCCGTCAACCTGGTCGCGATCGCGGCGATTGCGGTTGCGGCCGCCACGACGACGGCGGCGGCGCGGTTCATCGCCGCCAGCTTCGACTTCGATCTCTTCACCGTTCGGGCCGATGGTGATGATGGTCTTCGGCGCCAGTGCTTCCTGCTCGGCAACTTCGCCGCCAACATTCACGACAGCTGCCGCGGCTGCCACGACAGGCGCCACTGCCAGCTCGTCGGTACGGCTTTCGATGGCCGGGGTGCGCTCGGCGCGCTCGCGCGGCTGGCGTGCCGGACGCTCAGGACGCTCGCCACGCTCTGCACGCTCGCCACGCGGCGCCGCTGCCGTTACCTCGGCCTGCTCGCGTGGCTCACGCGGCGGACGCGGCTGGCGCGGTGGACGCGCTGGCTTGGTGTCGGCTTCCGCTGCCTTGACGGTGTCGTCCTGGCCAGCTTTTGGTTCGCGCTCGTCACGCTCACGGCCGCCTTGCTTGGCGCCACGGCCACGGCCACGCGGGCCACGGACATTGCGGTCGCCACGGTCGCCGGCTGCCGGCTTGCTCGGCGCTGCAGGTGCTGGCGGGGCGACCACGACGGTTTCTTCAGGGCCGAAGATGAAGGCCTTCAGCTTGGCGAAGAACCCTTGTTCCGCCGGTGCGGTCAGCACTGGCGCGGTAACCTTCGGCACTTCGACGGTCGAGCGGTCCACCACAGGCGCAGGCTGGGCCGGGGTGATGGTCTTGACGACGGCTTCCTGGCGCGGCTTGACGTCTTCCTTCTGGCGCTTGCTGTAGGCCATGTCGGTCTCAGCCTGCTCAGCCAGGTTATAGCTGGCCTGGGTGTCTTCGAGGCGCGGGTCGTCGTGCTTGATGCGCTCGAGCTTGTAATGCGGCGTGTCAAGGTGCTTGTTCGGGATCAGGATCACGCTGATGCGGTGACGGTTCTCGATCTTCAGCACTTCGCCGCGCTTTTCGTTGAGCAGGAAGGCGGCGACGTCCACTGGCACTTGCACGTGGATGGTGGCCGAATTTTCCTTCATCGCCTCTTCCTGGATGATGCGCAGGACTTGCAGGGCCGACGATTCGGTGTCGCGGATGTGGCCGGTGCCGGAGCAGCGCGGGCAGGTCACGTGGCTGCCTTCGGACAGTGACGGACGCAGGCGCTGGCGCGACAGTTCCATCAGGCCGAAGCGCGAGATCTTGCCCATCTGGACGCGGGCGCGGTCGTGGTGCAGCGCGTCTTTCAGGCGGGTTTCCACCTCGCGCTGGTTCTTCGCCACTTCCATGTCGATGAAGTCGATCACGATCAGGCCGCCCAGGTCGCGCAGGCGTAGCTGGCGGGCAACTTCTTCGGCCGCTTCGCAGTTGGTGTTGAAGGCGGTCGTTTCGATGTCCGAGCCGCGCGTCGCGCGCGCCGAGTTGACGTCGACCGAGACCAGCGCTTCGGTGTGGTCGATCACGATGGCGCCGCCCGATGGCAGCGGCACGGTGCGCGAGTACGCGGTTTCAATCTGGTGTTCGATCTGGAAGCGCGAGAACAGCGGCACGTCGTCGCTGTAACGCTTCACGCGGTGCACCATGTCGGGCATCACGTGGCTCATGAACTGATGGGCCTGCTCGTAGATGTCGTCGGTGTCGATCAGGATCTCGCCGATGTCCGGCTGGAAGTAGTCGCGGATCGCGCGGATCACCAGCGAGGATTCCTGGTAGATCAGGAAAGCGCCATTGCCTTGCTTGCCGGCGCCTTCGATCGCGCGCCACAGTTGCATCAGGTAGTTCAGGTCCCACTGCAGTTCTTCGACGTTGCGGCCGATGCCTGCGGTGCGGGCGATCACCGACATGCCTTGCGGCAGGTCGAGCTTGTCCATGGTTTCGCGCAGTTCCTGGCGCTCTTCGCCTTCGACACGGCGCGATACGCCGCCACCGCGCGGGTTGTTCGGCATCAGCACGAGGTAACGGCCGGCCAGCGAGATGAACGAGGTCAGGGCAGCGCCCTTGTTGCCGCGTTCTTCCTTCTCGACCTGGACCATGATCTCCTGGCCTTCGCGCAGCGCATCCTTGATCGATGCGTTACGCACGTCGACGCCTTCGCGGAAGTAGGTACGCGCGACTTCCTTGAATGGCAGGAAGCCGTGGCGGTCTTCGCCGTAGCTGACGAAGCAGGCTTCCAGCGATGGCTCGATGCGGGTGATCACGCCTTTGTAGATATTCGACTTGCGCTGTTCGCGACCCGCCGTTTCGATATCGATATCGATCAGTTTCTGACCGTCGACAATCGCTACGCGCAGCTCTTCTTGCTGCGTAGCGTTAAACAACATACGTTTCATTTTTATTAACTCCGCGGCCCGCAGGCCGATCCAGTGCCGCTTTTTAAAGCGGCAAAAAGTACACGGGATGTACGCGAGAAGGTGGAGTGCCGGAGGTGGGTATGCCTAAGCGTACGGCGCGCTGACGCTGCGCGTCATGGCCGTAACAGGCGCTGTGGGGTCGATCGACATGCCGAGTGCACGCATCACCTGCAACTTGCCGAATGCAGCCCGGTCAAACTGGGGCACGGCTGAAAGCCAGGCGGTGAGCAAATCAATGGCCAGACCGCGGTTTGGCGAACATACAAAGGCTTGGATACCCAGGCATACAGTCTGCCTTTACCTCACAAGCCTCAGGTACGAGGCGCAAATCCGGTCGGGCGAAAACGACAAGCGTTATCGACGCCATCATCCGGCGAGCCCGCCTACAGGCCGGCTTGCCGGTACTTATCCTTAAAATTCCAAGCAATCCAATTCAGCACTCATGCGCGGTATCCGATTACAACTACGGTGCAACCCTGATTCGCGCAGGAATGTGCGTACACATTTTTTTCCATCGAATTTGCAATTTGGCGAGGCCGATGGAGACGCCCCTGTGTAAAATATCGTTTTAATTCTTACACCAGCAGAGGTTTGACCGCCGCCTGTCGATTATATATTCAAAATGAAGGACTTAGAGAGATTTTCTGGGAAGACAGAGCAAATGAAGATGCAAAACGATGTTGTTCCCCCTTCATCACAGCCGGCGCCACAACAACCGCAAGCGCAGTTCGTCACAATTACCGAAGAAGAAGCTGGCCAGCGTATTGACAACTACCTGCTGCGGATCTGCAAGGGCGTGCCGAAAAGTCACGTCTATCGCATCCTGCGCTCGGGCGAAGTACGTGTCAACAAGGGCCGTATCGACCAGATGTACCGCCTCGAAAGCGGCGACGTGGTGCGCATCCCGCCGGTCCGCATCGCCGAAAAAGCCAGCCAGGCCGCCGTTCCCGGCGCCGAATTCGCGATCCTGCACGAGGACGCCCACCTCTTGATCATCGACAAGCCAAGCGGCGTGGCGGTGCATGGCGGCTCGGGCGTGTCGTACGGCGTGATCGAGCAGCTGCGCGCGGCGCGCCCGGACGCCAAGTTCCTGGAACTGGTGCACCGCCTCGACCGCGAAACGTCGGGCCTGCTGCTGCTGGCCAAGAAGAGGTCAGCGCTGACCAACCTGCACGAACAGATGCGCGACGGGCTCACCGACAAGCGCTACCTGACCATGGTGGCGGGCGACTGGCAGAACGCGCGCCAGCACATCAAGCTGCCGCTGCATAAATACACGACGGCCGAAGGCGAACGCCGCGTTTGCGTGCAGGCCGGCGGCATGGAGTCGCACACTGTGTTCAGCCTGCTCCGAAAGTGGAACAAGTTCGCCTTGCTGGAAGCCGAGCTGAAGACCGGGCGTACCCACCAGATCCGCGTTCACCTGGCATCGTCGGGCTTCCCCATCCTCGGTGACGACAAATACGGCGATTTCGCCCTCAACCGCCTGCTGCTCAAGGCCGACGACAGCCGCGGCGCCCTCAAGCGGATGTTCCTGCACGCGCACCAGATCACGTTTACCCACCCGGAAACCGGCAAGCCGATGACGATAAATGCACCGTTACCGGCAGAATGCGAGCGTTTCTTGGTAAGCTTGGGAAAACCGCAGGCGACTGCGAAGCGCTAAAACACTTTTTGTGGACTCATTGCAGTCCACTGAACAAATACCTGGACAGGAGCCGGCCGCATGCGCGGCTGGAGAACATGGCAAGAAAGCAATTTGATCTGATCGTCTTCGATTGGGACGGCACACTGATGGACAGCACCGCCACCATCGTCAAATGTATTCAGGCAGCAGCGAAGGACCTCGGTTTGCCGGTCCCGAATGATGAAGCAGCGTCGCACGTAATCGGGCTGGGCCTGTTTGAGGCGATGCAGGCAGTCATGCCGGGCATCGACCCGGCGATGTACCCGCGCATGGTGGAACGTTATCGCTTCCATTTCCTGTCGAAGGACCACGATCTGGTGCTGTTCGACGGCGTTCGCGAAATGCTGACTGAACTGTCGCAGCAGGCGTATTTCCTCGCCGTCGCCACCGGCAAGAGCCGGGTAGGGCTGAACCGCGCCCTGAACGCCGTCGGCCTGCTGTCGCTGTTCGACGCAACGCGTTGCGCCGACGAGACATTTTCCAAGCCACACCCTGCAATGTTGCAAGAATTGACAAGGGAATTGGGCCAGGACCTGCGCCGCACCGTTATGATCGGCGATACCACCCACGACTTGCTCATGGCCAATAACGCTGGCGCGTCCGGAATTGCGGTACAGTATGGCGCCCATCCGGTCGACCAGCTGCACGCCTGCGCGCCGCTGTATTCGGCCAGCACGGTTGGCGAATTGCATCAGTGGCTGGCTGAGAACGCCTGATGGCTGGCGAAACAGCGAACGAGGTATTCATTTGCGAGTCCGATGCCGTTGCTGAAGGCGGCAGGGGTGTGCGTTTTCCGGTGCTGGCGTTTGGCGATGCCGCCACCGGCTTCGTGGTGCGCTACGACGGCAAGCCGCACGCCTACCTGAACCGCTGCGCCCACGTTCCTATCGAGCTGGACTGGGCCGAAGGCGAGTTTTTCGAATCGAGCGGACTGTACCTGATGTGCGCCACCCATGGGGCGATCTACGTTCCCGACAGCGGCCTGTGCGCCGGCGGCCCCTGCAAGGGAGGCCGGCTGCGCCCGATCGCCGTGCGTGAGCTGGACGACAAGATTTACTGGCAGCCGGACGAATTCATTCGTCCGCCGCAGGCGAAGTGATTGTTTGAACCAAAAGCGAGTATGAACGAGAACCCGAATAACCAACCCGACAGCCGCACGACACCACGCGAGCTCAGCTCTAACTGGGAGCGTGAAACGCTGGAAAAGCTGATGTTCGCCACGCTGAAGGAACAGCGGGCGGCGCGGCGCTGGCACATCTTCTTCCGTTTGCTGATGATCGGCATCGCGGTGGTTGGACTGTGGATCTTTTTCGACCTGAGTATCCCTGGCGACGATGCCGAGGCGCTGGGCCGCCACACGGCATTGATTGAAATTGAAGGCAATATCGAAGAAGAAGGCAGCGGCGCGGCCGACAATGTCATCCCCTCGTTGAACAAGGCGTTCTCCGATAACGGCTCGGTCGCAGTGGTGCTGCGGATCAACAGCCCGGGCGGCAGCCCGGTGCAGGCGGGCATCATCGTCGACGAGATCAAGCGCCTGCGGCGCGGCTATCCGGCCAAGCAGCTGTATGTCGTGGTCGACGAAATGTGCGCCTCCGGCGGCTACTACATCGCCGCCGCCGCGGACCGCATTTTCGTGAACAAAGCGAGCATCGTCGGCTCGGTTGGCGTGCTGATGGACGGATTTGGCTTCACCGGCACGATGGAGAAGCTGGGCGTCGAACGGCGCCTGATGACGGCCGGCGAAAACAAGGGCTTCCTCGATCCGTTCAGCCCCCAGTCGGATAAGCACAAGGCGCACGCGCAGGCGATGCTCAATGAAATCCACCAGCAGTTCATCGGCGTGGTGCGGGCAGGGCGCGGCAAACGCCTGAAAGAAACCCCGGAAACCTTCTCCGGCCTGTACTGGAGCGGCGCGAAAGCCGTCGAGATGGGCCTGGCGGACGGCTTCGGCACGGTCGACAGCGTGGCGCGCGATATCGTCAAAGTCGAAGATATTGTCGACTACACCGCCCACGAAGGATTGCCTGAGCGCGTGCTGAAGAAGTTCGGCGCGGCGGTCGGCGAAGGCGCGGTCAAGGCGATGGGCCCAGGAAATCTTCCCCAACTGCGCTGATATTCCGATACATATTTACCTTGAATGTTCGGGCAGGTGTTCTATATTAAGACCTGTAGTTCATTCTAAGGGGGGGCGCTATTACCAATCCACCGATTTGGCATCATATTGACTGAAGGAAGCGAACTACCGCTGCATCATGTAATGCGGTACTGAGAGAATTCTAATTCCTCGTAGTGTGTCCCAGACGGGACTTGGAAACGACGGTGCAATGCCGTCGTTTTCTTTTGCTATGTCGCCGTTAAGTGTGGAAATGTGCACGTCGCCTGCGCGCGAAGTCGGGTCCGCCAGTGGCGGGCACGCGTTGGTAGTGAAGGCGCATTCCACACTTTACGGTGACATAGCCTTTTCTTTTGCCGTTCGGGTTTCGCGGAAACGGTATAAACGCTTAGCCGACGCAGGACCGGTCGCAGCGCTCATCTTCGGCGTTCAGGCGGTACAGGATTGGACGGGTTGCGCCGGATCCTGCCAGGGCGGCGGCGTCATGGGCATCGACCGGCTGCGAAAAGCCGCCGCGCGCGATCCAGTCCTGCAGGCCTTGCTGGGTTTTTGCGTACCAGCACGCGCGCGCCGACTGGCTGTGCGGCAGGTTCAGGTTGGCACAATGCCGGCGGCTGCCGTCCTGCCAGCGCGCGATCACGAATTTCGCCGCGATGTGCGCGGCACGGCTCAACGCCGACTGCTCGTTGATGCCATGCGCGTCAGCACAGGTCGTACCAGCAAGGTCCCCGGCGGTGTTGAAATCCCGATCAGAATCTTGATTGACGCTCATGCTGTTTCCCCTTTTTACGTTGTCGGCTTCGCGTTCGGCTTAAGGACGAGCTAGGTATTTTTACCAGAATCATTCAGCCGATTCCTAATGATGTTTCAGTGTATCAACGCGAAACCGGTCACTCTTGATCTTCCTCAAATGTGCAGCTTGCGCCGACTCAAATACCTAAAAACAATGAACTTTCCGCAAGGCACTGTCCAAAGCGTCCTTCCGAGCCCCCGGGCGTTCTGTTAAAGTCTCGCCCATGAGCAAATTATCCCTGGACCGCATCCTGCAATCGCAAGGTTTCGGCACCCGCAAATACTGCCGCGCGCTGATCGAAGACGGCGACGTTGCGATCAACGGCGAGATTCAAGACAGCTACAAGAGCACGGTCGACACCGATAACCTCGTCCTCGAGGTGTTCGGCGACGAGTGGAAGTACCGCCAGCACGTCTACATCGCGCTGAACAAGCCGGGCAACTTCGAATGTTCGCGCAAGCCGAGCCACCATCCCGGCGTGCTGACCCTGCTGCCGGAACAGTTCACCTGGCGCGATGTGCAGCCGGTGGGCCGCCTCGACCACGACACCACCGGCATGCTGCTGATGTCGGACGACGGCCCGTTCATTCATGCGCAGTCGTCGCCGAAGCGGCACGTTCCGAAAATCTACCAGGCCGCCACGGCCGAACCGGTCACGCCGGAGCTGATCGAACAGCTGCTGGCGGGCGTGCAGCTGCATGACGAACCGGCGCCGCTGGCGGCACTGTCGTGCGTGCAGCGCGGCGACAAGCTGCTCGAGATCGTCCTCGAACAAGGCAAGTATCACCAGGTCAAACGCATGCTGGCCGCGGCCGGCAACCACTGCAGCGCGCTGCACCGCTCCGCCATCGGCGGCCTGACGCTCGAATCGCTCGGCCTGGCCGAAGGCGAATGGTGCTTCCTGGAGCAAGCACAGCTGGACCTGCTCGTCCCGTAACCTCCAACGAACACATGAAACTTGCAACCATCAACGACGGTACGCGCGACGGCCAGTTGGCTGTTGTCTCGCGCGACCTGAAAACCGCGCACCTCGCCGACGGCATCGCCCCGACCATGCAGGCAGCGCTCGACGACTGGGCGTTCATCGCGCCGCAGCTGAACGAACTGTCGCAGCTATTAAATAGCGGGCGCGGGCGCCGCACCTTCGACTTCGACCCCGCCAAATGCATGGCGCCGCTGCCGCGCGCCTACCAGTGGGCGGATGGCTCGGCGTACGTGAACCACGTCGAACTGGTGCGCAAGGCGCGCAACGCCGAGATGCCGGAATCGTTCTGGGAAGACCCGCTGATGTACCAGGGCGGCAGCGACGATTTTATCGGGGCGATGGACGACATCGTGCTGGCCCATGAAGAGTGGGGCATCGACTTCGAAGCGGAAGTGGCCGTCATCACCGGCGACGTGCCGATGGGCGCGACCGCCGACGAGGCTTACCAGCAGATCCGGCTCCTGATGCTGGTGAACGATGTCTCGCTGCGCAACCTGATCCCGCCTGAACTGGCGAAAGGCTTCGGCTTCCTGCAATCGAAACCGGCCTCGAGTTTTTCGCCGGTGGCGGTGACGCCGGACGAACTGGGCGATGCGTGGAAGGGCGGCAAAGTGCACCTGCCACTGCGTTCGACCTGGAACGGCAAGCTGGTTGGGCAGCCGCATGCGGGTGTGGACATGGTCTTCAATTTCCCGCAACTGGTGGCGCACCTGTGCAAGACGCGCAACGCGCGGGCCGGCAGCATCGTCGGGTCGGGCACGGTGTCGAACAAGGACGCCAGCCGCGGCTATTCCTGCATCGCCGAAAAGCGCTGCCTGGAAATGATCGCCGACGGCGTCGCCGGCACGCCGTTCATGCTGTTTGGCGACACGATCAAGATTGAGATGCTGGATGGCGCCGGAAAGTCGATCTTCGGTGCCATCGAGCAGACCGTGAAGCAGGCTGAAGCGAAGCGTTCGCGGTAAGCGCAAACGGCTGGGCGAACGCCATTGCGATGCCTCCAAATCTGGTGTAACGTAGTTTTGTAGTTACGTCGCTACACTGGAGGGCGCCATGGGCACCGTCACGACATTAAATGGCCGCGAGTTCAACCAGAATACAAGCGAAGCAAAGAAGGCCGCCGAAAAAAGTCCCGTATTCATCACGGATCTCGGGCGACCTACCCATGTCCTGCTCTCGATTGAGGATTACCAGCGCCTCGAAGGATGGGGACGCAAGATCACCGACCTTTTGTACATGGAAGGTGTTGCCGAGATCGAGTTGGAAATGCCGACCTTTCCAGATGTTGCGGTAGCCGCCGACCTGTCCTGAAAGGCGGGATCTGAAGCAGGGGGCATGCTCAAAATGTGGTTCGAGAATCATATTCTTCCCGCACTATGGAAGTATCCTCGACGTTAATGTCGCAGTGGCGCGGCGAAGCCTGATCGCTAATTAATTACCCGACAATAGGGGATGTACATGCTGTCATCCGATGCGGCCAGCAACTGGCCGGTTCCGACCGTACATTCCCCCAACATCGGCGCGGTGCGCCTGGCCGCGGGGCTACTGCAGGGCATGGTTCTTTACCTGCTGTATCAGGCAGTCAAAGACAAAGCATGGCCGGCGACTGAGCCTTTATTGTCAGGTCCACTGCTGCTGGTGTGGCTGATTGTTCCGGTCATCTTTATCTCCAGCCTGGGCGTGCTAAACCGGCGACAGCTTATCATTTGGATTCCGGCAGCCGCCGCCGTGCTGGCCGCCCTCGGTGTTTACGACGTCTGGCGTGCTGCCAGCCTGAATGCGGCGCCGTACGCGGCGAATAACAAGTCGGTTCACCTTTCCAGTCAACTCATCTTTGTCTCGACGGTCGGGTTCTTCATTGCACAGTCGCTGATCATGGCCGCCGCTGGCGAGAAGCGCCGCATCGCCTCGTACCCGGCTTACTTTGAAACCGCGTGGAAGCAATTCGTGCAACTCGCTTTCAGCGGATTGTTCGTCGGGGTCGTCTGGCTGGTCTTGTTATTGGGTTCGGAGCTGTTCATGCTGATCAAGCTGGACTTCCTTCGCAAGCTGATCAACGAATCGTGGTTCGTCATTCCGGTGATCGCCTTTGCTTTTTCGTGCGCGATGCACATCACCGACGTGCGCCCGGCCATCGTGCGCGGCATCCGCACCTTGCTGCTGGTGCTGATGTCGTGGATCCTGCCGGTCGCCGTGCTGGTCATCGGCGGCTTCCTGCTTAGCTTGCCGTTCACCGGCCTTGAACCGCTGTGGGATACCCGCAGCGCCACGGGGGTATTGCTCGGTGCGGCGGCCCTGTTGATTGTGCTGATCAATGCCGCCTTCCAGGACGGCGCGCCGGACGTGGCGGCTGCGCGGGTCGTCCAGGGCAGCGTCCGTCTCGCGGCCTTGCTGCTGGTGCCGATAGTGGTGATCGCCATGTACGCGCTGGGACTTCGCGTAGGCGACTACGGGTGGACAACAAGCCGGATCCTGGCAGCCGCGTGTCTCATCGTTGCATCGCTTTATGCATCCGGCTATGCATGTGCGGCGTTGCGTCCGGCGCGGCTTGGTGCGATCTCCGGCACCAATATCGCCAACGCATTTGTCGTACTGGTCATGCTATTGGTGCTTTTCTCGCCGCTCGGTGACCCGGCCCGGTTGTCGGTCGCGAACCAGATGGCGCGCCTGGAGGCTGGCAAGGTACCCGTGGACAAGTTCGATTTTACTTACCTGCGGTTCGAAGGCGAGCGCTATGGGCAGGCGGCGCTTGAAAAGCTTCGCGCCAGCGCCCAGGGCAAGGATGCGCAGACGGTGCGCGACCGGATCGCGGAAGTGCAGAAGCTAAAGGGCCGCGGGCCCCGTCCGGAAGACTTCATGGCGCGGCCCGCGCCAGTCAGGCTCAGCGCTAAAGCGCGGGTGTGGCCGAAGGGAAGCCAGTTGCCGGCCTCGTTCCTGCAAACGGATTTGAATTTGCTCGCCGGATCTCCGTACCCGGCATGCTTGCGCGGGGAACAGGGGGACTGCGACATCGTTCTGGTCGACCTCACGGCTGACGGAAATCCGGAAATCGTGATGCTTAGTGCGTTACCGGACGCGAACGCCGTAGTCGTGGGCGAAACCAAACCGGGACAGTGGCGCGCGCTCGGCACGCTCCCGTCCAGTCTTGCCGCGTGTGGACCGCTACGGAAGGCATTACTCGACGGGCAATACAATCTGGTGCCACCTGCTATCAGCGAACTGCAAGTCGCAGGAACGCGCCTGGCGGTTCGTCCTAGGTGGGAGCCCGAAGTCTTTGAATGTAAGGACGAGGCGCGGTAAAGCCCGTCGCCGCAGGCTCCATTCGACGCGTTCCCGGTACGGGCAACGGGCCGTCCACCTCATGGAGAAGTTTTGGGCGCCTTTCGCGGACGACCGTTGAGCTGGCCGTTTGTCTGTGCCGCGACTGTTCTTGCCTCTCTTGAAACCCGCCCGCTCGCTGTTTCCATCTGGGGGGGGCGACCCATTGTCTGAACTCAAGCAGATCTTCCAGCAGGGCGGGAAGGTAAACGTCCGCGTCAATTTTTGGGAAATGTACGCCAAGTCCTGACGGGCTGATCTCCGCCCCCTTGCGGTCGGCCGGCAGCGCCGCGCAGACGTCGCTTGAGAGCGCCTGCGCCAGGTCGAAGGCGCGCACCAGCCCGGCCGCGCCGAATGATTCGCTGTTGACCGTCCCCGGCAATGCCTTCGACTCGCCCGGCGGCAGGCGCGCCAGCAGTTCGGCACGCTCCGCTTCCGCGGTCGCCTTGCGGATCTCCGCTTCGCGCTGTGCGACCAGCGCGTCGGTGGTGGCCTGGTACAGCTTCAGGTCGAGCACATTCTTCGCTGCCTCGACCTCGGATTTGGTCTGCGCCAGCGTCGGACCGCTCGCGCAGGCCAGCGCCAGGATCAACAGGCAGGCGAGGGGAGATCGGTTCCATTTTGTCATCGTGCTTCCTCCATGGTCTTTGCGCTATTCCACATTTTGCTGCGCGTGAGCAACCTTGCCTTTGTGCACGCTCATGGATTGGGATTGCCGATTCCTTAATCAAAGCCCGGGCTAGCGTCGATATAACCGGACTTTGCGCCCCTGTTCGTCCGATTGTCCTGAAGCAATATCGCGAATAATGTGACCTTGCCCACCAGGAGTTGAGATGTCCGACGAAAGCGACGCAGAAAAGACCGAACCCGCGTCAGCCAAGCGATTGGAGCAGGCGCGCGAAGAAGGCGACGTGCCCCGATCGCGCGAATTGGCAACTTTTACCGTATTGATGACCGCCGGCGCCGGCCTGTGGATGACGGGCGGCGGACTGGTGCGCCAGCTCAACGCCACCATGGTGTCGGGCCTGGCGCTCACGCGTGAGCAAATCTACAACCCAACCGTGTTGATCGAGCGCGTTACCTCCGATATCGCCCAGGTCATGCTGGCCTGCCTGCCACTGGCAATCGCCATCATGATCGTCGCGCTGGCCTCGCCGCTGCTGATCGGCGGCTGGCTGTTTTCCAGCAAGGCTTTCATGCCGAACTTCGGCAAGCTGAACCCGATCAAGGGTATTGGCAACATGTTCTCCAAGAATGCACTCGTCGAGCTGTTCAAGGCGATCGCCAAGACCGTCGTGGTCGGTGCGGTCGCCTACCTCGTGATCGTCAACCAGAAGGACGCCGTGTTCGGCCTGGCCGTCGAGGAAGTACGCTCCGGCAGCGCCCACCTGGTCGACATGATGGCCTCGGCCTTCCTGTTCATCGTTGGCGGCCTCGGCCTGGTCGCGGCGATCGACGGCCCGTACCAGATGTGGCACTACAGCGACAAGCTGAAGATGACCCGCCAGGAAGTCATCCAGGAATCGAAGGAATCGGACGGTAACCCGCAAATCAAGGGCAAGATCCGCCAGTTGCAGCGCGAGATGGCCCAGCGCCGCATGATGGACGCGATTCCGACCGCCGACGTGGTGGTGACCAACCCGACCCACTATGCGGTCGCGCTGAAGTACGCCGACGGCGAACGCGGCGCGCCGCGCGTGGTCGCCAAGGGCGCCGACGTGATCGCGGCCCGCATCCGCGAACTGGCCAAGGAAAACAATGTCGCCATGCTGGAAGCCCCGGCACTGGCCCGTGCGCTGCACAAGCACACCGAAATCGGCGACGAGATCCCGGAGGCGCTGTACTCGGCGGTTGCCGAAGTGCTGGCTTACGTGTTCCAGCTGCGCGCCTTCAAGAAGGGCGACGGCAAGCATCCTGACCGTCCGGGCAAGCTGCCGGTACCGCCAGAGCTCGATCCGCACGACCCGGCATCGCAAAAGAAACCAGATACGAATAACGGAGCACCCCGATGAACAGCATGAAACTTCCGGCATGGTTGCCAAACATGAAGGGCGGCGCCACGTCACTTGCGGCGCCCGTGCTGATCATCATGCTGCTGGGCATGATGATCCTGCCGCTGCCGGCGTTCGTGCTGGACTTGTTCTTCAGCTTCAACATCGCGCTGTCGGTCATCGTCCTGCTGACCGCACTGTATACAGTCAAGCCGCTCGACTTCATGGCGTTTCCGGCGATCCTGCTGGTGTCGACCATGCTGCGCCTGTCGCTGAACGTGGCGTCGACCCGCGTGGTGCTGACCGAAGGCCACACCGGCGGCGCCGCTGCCGGTAAGGTCATCGAGGCCTTCGGCCACTTCCTGATCGGCGGTAACTACGCGGTCGGTATCATCGTCTTCATCATCCTGACCATCATTAACTTTACCGTCGTCACCAAGGGTGCCGGCCGTATCGCTGAAGTGGGCGCGCGCTTTGCCCTGGACGCGATGCCGGGCAAGCAGATGGCGATCGACGCCGACCTCAACGCCGGCCTGATCCCGGAAGACGAAGCACGCCGCCGCCGTACCGAAGTCGCGCAGGAAGCCGAGTTCTACGGCGCGATGGACGGTGCGTCCAAGTACGTTCGCGGTGACGCTGTCGCCGGTATCATGGTTACCGTCATCAACGTGGTCGGCGGCCTGCTGGTCGGTATCCTGCAGCACGACATGGCCTTCGGCGACGCCGCCAAGACCTACACCCTGCTCGCCATCGGCGACGGCCTGGTGGCGCAGATTCCATCGCTGATCATCTCGACCGCGGCCGGTATCGTGGTGTCGCGCGTGGCCAGCGACCAGGACGTCGGCACCCAGCTGGTACGCCAGCTGTTCGCCAAGCCGGAAGTGCTGTACATCACCGCCGTCATCGTCGGCGGCATGGGCCTGATCCCGGGCATGCCCAACCTGGTGTTCCTGCTGCTGGCCGCGATGCTGGGCGGCGCCGGCTATGCAGTGGCCAAGCGCGACAAGGCGCCCAAAGTGGATGAGGTCGCAGCCGCCGCAGCCGCTGCCGCTGCCACATCGCCGACCGCCGCGCCGGAGCAGGAGGAAGCGAGCTGGCAGGACATCATGCCGGTCGACACCCTCGGCCTCGAAGTCGGCTACCGCCTGATCCCGCTGGTCGACAAGGGCCAGAACGGCGAGCTGCTCAAGCGCATCAAAGGCATTCGCAAGAAGTTCGCGCAGGAAGTCGGCTTCCTGGCGCCGCCAGTGCACATCCGCGACAACCTGGAACTGAAACCGTCGGCTTACCGCATCACGCTCAAGGGCGTGGAAGTGGGCAGCGGCGAAGCGCTCAACGGCCAGTTCCTCGCGATCAATCCTGGCATGGCCACCGGCAACCTGCCGGGGCTGGTCACCACCGACCCTGCGTTCGGCTTGCCGGCGACCTGGATCGACGCCGGCCTGCGCGACGAAGCGCAGAGCATGGGTTACACCGTGGTCGATGCGGGCACCGTTGTCGCCACGCACATGAATCACCTGATCACGACCCACGCGTCGGAACTGCTGGGCCGCGGCGAAGTGCAGGCATTGCTGGACCACCTCGGCAAGGAATCGCCGAAGCTGGTGGAAGACCTGGTGCCGAAGCTGGTGTCGTTGTCGACGCTGCAGAAGGTGTTGCAGAACCTGCTGGTCGAAGGCGTACACATCCGCGACATGCGCTCGATTATCGAAACGCTGGCCGAGTACGCTGTGCAGACGCAGGACCCGAACGAACTGACCGCGCTGGTGCGCATCTCGCTGGGCCGCGCGATTGTCCAGCAGCTATTCCCGGGCACCAATGAACTGGCCGTGATGACGCTGGATAACCGCCTCGAGCGTTTGCTGATGCAGGCGATGGGCGCGGGCGGCGACGGCAGCGGTATCGAGCCGGGCCTGGCCGATACCATCGCCCAGCAGGCCGGCGCTGCTGCCCAGCAGCAGGAAGCGCTGGGCTTGACACCGGTGCTGCTGGTGCCGGGACCGTTGCGTCCGCTGCTGTCACGCTTCCTGCGCCGCGCCTTGCCTCAGTTGAAGGTGTTGTCGCACAGCGAAGTGCCGGAGACCAAGACCATCAAGGTGACCAGCCTGGTTGGCGTGCCGGGATAAGCGCAAATGCTCATCCGTCCGACGCGTGCCTGATCGGTGGATGACCGATCAGGCCGGATTCATGCGCGTTGGCGCCGCCTATAGTTGCGGATATGGCGCTCCGTTGCCAAGAGGAGAAAGGTGAGCGCCAGCGTCACGCATAACGAAATCGTGAAGACAACGATGAGCTCCAAATTTGCCAGATCTTCGCCGTCTGCGGACCCGAAAACGCTAATGAGGCGAATCCAGAACGCGTCAGGGAAGCGGGGGAAGGCGTCTGGGTAGGTGAACCAAATGCGCGTCACGGTTACGGTCGTGACCGTAACCCAGCCCCAAAGCAGCGTCAGGCGGACAGCTTTTTTCATCGCACGACAACTACGCCGTAGGCTTGAAGCTGGCTTCCTGGAACAACGCTCGGCGTTGAGGCTTTTAGATAAGCGCGCAACTTTTGATGATCGGTTCGGTCTGCCACGGTGATACAGCCTTGGCTTATGCCTGACGGACCTTTAGGATGGAGGCGAAAATTCCCCCGCTTTACTTGATTGCAGAAAGTCTCGTCATCGATCGTTCGGTCGATTGCGTAAAGGGCAAACCAGTCATCATGGCCGTTTAACATATCCCTGAACGCGCCAAGGAGTCCTCCCGATTGACGGTCAAAAATGTAATACCGTCCAGGCGGAATCGGCCCGCTACCGGCCTGGCACGCGAACGCGCGTCGATTCACATGTGTTCCAAAGCCAGAGAAAGCTGGAATGGACAAGGTATTCGACTTGAAGGTGCTCATCGCTTTTCCGTTGAGATCAAACGAGCAATTAATCATGGTGCATTTCCCCCGTTGTGGATCGATGTTCCCGCCTGATCTTAGGCCTTGTGCAGCGGAACAATCTTGATCTTAGGTAAGAGGGAAGAATCCGTGAAAGTGCTTCGGATCGGATGCATGCTGAGGTTGCTCAGCCGGCATCACGAGGTGTCGGAGGCCAAAACAATCAAGCTCGCCAGCATAGTTAGCGCGCCGGGTTAATGCGTGCAGTGCTCGTAGTGGTGTCGAACAGGTTTCAGGCAGCCGGCGCGTGCGCGCAAGCCGATCTAAGCCAGCAATAGTGCCATATCTTCCTAGCAACTTCGAATTCCTCGATTCCGCCAGTCCCGTTCAGCCGCCGCGCTGATTTGAAATGACCCCCATTTCCCCGCCTTTTCCCCCGATGGTTTCTTCAGAGCATCGTCAATAATGGCTCCTATGAGATCGTCAATGTGCGCCATGTGGCGGCACGTTAAGCAGGTATCCGGGAGTCGAGCAAAATGAACGTCAAGAAATTCACCGCCGCTACATCACGCGAGGCCCTGCGCAAGGTACGCGATGCCCTCGGGCCGGATGCTGTCATCCTCTCGAACCGCCCGGTGGATGGCGTGGTTGAAATCCTGGCCCTGGCCAGCGACGACGCCGCCTCGGTTACGGCGCCAGCGCCGGACACCGAAATGGCCCAGCCGCGCCCGAGCCTGCACATTCCTGCCGAGCCTGCCGTCAACCGCCGCGCCGCCGCCCCGCAAGACCCGTACACCCCGCACGTTGCACCGCCGGCGCCTGCCTTCGACATGGCCCAGATGTCGTCGCTGATGCAAGCGGCCCTCGCCCACGCCAAGGACAGCGCCACCGCCGAAATGAGCGGCATGATGGAAGAAATCCGCGCCATGCGCGGCCAGATGGAAACCCAGCTGGCCGAAATCGCCTGGGGCGCCACCGCCCAGCGCGAGCCGCAGAAAGCCGGCGTGCTGCGTGAAATGCTGGCGGCCGGCTTCTCGGCCAGCCTGTCGCGCTACCTGATCGAGAAACTGCCCGCCGGTAAAGACTCGGCAGACAGCCTTCGCTGGATCAAGACCGTCCTCAACCGCAACCTGACCACCCTCGAGAATGAAGACGAGATCCTGGAAAAGGGCGGCGTGTTCGCGCTGGTCGGCCCGACCGGCGTCGGCAAGACCACCACCACCGCCAAGCTGGCGGCCCGTTGCGTAATGCGCCACGGACCGGAAAAGCTGGCCCTGATCACCACCGACGCTTATCGTATCGGCGCGCACGAGCAGCTGCGCATCTACGGCAAGATCCTCGGCGTGATGGTGCACTCGGTCAAGGATGAAGCCGACCTGCGCATCGCCCTGAAGGAACTGCGCAACAAGCACACCGTGCTGATCGATACGGTCGGCGTCTCGCAGCGCGACCAGAATGTCGCCGAGCAAGTGGCGATGCTGGCCGGAAGCGGCGCCGACGTGAAGCGCCTGCTGTGCCTGAACGCGACCTCGACCAACGAAACGCTGAACGAAGTCGTGCGCGCCTACCAGGGCAGCGGCCTGGCCGGCTGCATCATGACCAAGCTGGACGAAGCCGCGTCGATCGGCAACGTGCTCGACGTGATCATCCGCCAGAAACTGAACCTGTTCTACATTTCCAACGGCCAGCGCGTGCCGGAAGACCTGCACCTGGCCGACCGCGGCATGCTGGTCGACCGCGCCTTCCGCCTCAAGCGCGACGCCGCCGCCACCCAATTTTCCGATGCCGAACTGCCGCTGCTGATGGCCGCGACCAGCACCGCGCGCAACGACCGTACGCTGCGCGAGGTGCGCCTTGGCTAACTTCGATTTCGACCAGGCCGAAGGCCTGCGCCGGATGCTGGCGGGTCCTAAGCCACGCATCGTCACTTTCCTTTCCGCCACGCCGCACGACGACAAGGGCGCCATGCTGGTCAACCTCGGCGCCTCGCTGGCCCACGCCGGCAGCGACGTGCTGCTGGTCGACGCCTCCGAGCGCGGCCAGGGCATTGCCCGCCGGCTCGGCATCGATGGCGCGCCAAGCTTGCTGTCGGTGGCGCGCCAGGAATGCGCGCTGAACCAGGTGATCCACCAGGCCCCGCAAGGTTTCGGCGTGCTCAGCATGCTGCACGGCGCCCGCTACGACGCCGACGACGCGCGCCGCATGGCCAAGTCCTTCGACATGCTGGTCAAGCAGTCCGGCATCGTGATGGTCGACGGCGAGCTGGCCGACGACGACAGCTTCCCGCTGCCGGTCATGGCCGCGTCGGAGATCGTGGTGCAGGTCTCGACCAGCGCCGCCTCGATCACCAACGCCTACACCCTGATCAAGCGTTTGTCCCAGCAATACGGGCGCCGCCCGTTCGGCATTCTCGTCACTAATGCTTCTGAGACAGAAGCGAAGGTGGTATACGATAATATGGCAACTGCGGCAAGCCGCTACCTGGCAGTGCAGCTGACGTCGATGGGATCGGTTCCCGCCGACGAACACCTGCACCGCGCAGCGCGCCTTGGCCGTTCGGTGGTTGATGCGTTCCCGTTGGCAGGCGCGTCGGTTGCGTTCCGCCGCCTGGCGGGCCGCTTCGCGCTGCCTGGCATGCCACAACTCGGCCGTACTGGCGGCAATACCCAACTGGGCGCATAAAAAAAACATTGAACATGTACACGGTCAAAGGCAAAGCGGACAAGAACCATTTACTGACGGAGCATATGCCGTTGGTAAAGCGTCTCGCCCACCACATGAAGGCCAAGCTGCCGCCAAGTGTGGAAGTCGATGACCTCGTGCAGGCCGGTATGATCGGCCTGCTGGACGCCATCAGCCGCTACGAAGAAACCCACGGCGCGCAATTCGAAACCTACGCGGTGCTGCGCATCCGTGGGG
Source organism: Massilia polaris (assembly GCF_012927275.1). GTDB lineage: Bacteria > Pseudomonadota > Gammaproteobacteria > Burkholderiales > Burkholderiaceae_D > Telluria_A > Telluria_A polaris. The sequence goes on from NZ_JABBGG010000013.1 coordinate 72,599, forward strand.
CGATGCTCGACGAGCTGCGCAACAGCGACTGGCTGCCGCGTTCGATGCGCCAGAACATGCGCAAGATCGAAACCGCGATGGCCACCCTGCAGCAGAAGCTGGGCCAGCCGCCGACCGAATCCGAAGTCGCCAAGTACATGAAAATGTCGCTGGCCGAGTACCAGGACATGCTGTCCGACGGCGGCGGCCACCAGCTGGTCTACTACGAAGACTTCCACTCCGAAGAGGGGAGCGACAGCTTCCTCGACCGTTATGCGGTCGACGACAGCGATCCGCTCGCCACCTTGATGGAAGGCGACTTCCGCCAGGCGGTGATCGACGCGATCGATGGCTTGCCGCCGCGCGAAAAGATCCTGATGAGCCTGTACTACGAAGAAGAATTGAATTTGAAGGAAATCGGCGCCGTCATGGGCGTATCTGAATCGCGCGTTTCGCAGCTGCACACCCAGGCGGTGTCGCGGTTGCGCGCGCAACTACGGGAGCAGGCGTGGACTGGGCCAGCATAGTCGGTGTTGTGATCGCGCTGGCCGGGCTGCTGCTCGGCCACAGCATGGACGGCGGCAAGTTCGCCTCGCTGGTGCAGCCGGCCGCGTTTTCCATCGTGGTGGTCGGCACTTTCGGCGCCGTGCTGCTGCAAAACGAATCGGCCACCTTCATGCGCGGCGTGCGCATGCTGCGCTGGGTGTTCCGGCCGCCGCCAAGCCGGCGCATCACGCTGGCGCGTGAAATCACCGCGTGGAGTTCGCACGCGCGCCGCGACGGCCTGCTGTCGCTCGAACAGTACATGCAAGGCACCAGCGACAAGTTCATCCAGAAGGGCCTGCGCCTGGTGATCGACGGCATCCATCCGGACAAGCTGCGCGGCATCCTCGAGATCGAACTGACCGCTTACGAATTCAGCCAGCGCCAGGCCGCGAAAATCTGGGAATCCGCGGCCGGCTACGCGCCCACCATCGGCATCCTCGGCGCCGTGCTCGGCCTGATCCACGTGATGGAAAATCTTAGCGATCCATCGCGGCTCGGCAGCGGCATCGCGGTGGCGTTTGTCTCCACCGTGTACGGCGTCGGCCTCGCCAACCTGTTCTTCTACCCGATCGGGAACAAGCTCAAGGGCATCGTCGCCGAGACCGTCACGCAATACGAAATCCTCACCGAAGTCTTCCACGACATCGCCAGCGGCGATCACTCGCGCGTGGTCGAAGAGCGCGTCGCCAGCCTGCTGTCGCGTCCCTGAGCCCGGCGATGGCCCGCAAGAAATACGAAGAGGACAACGAAAACCACGAACGGTGGCTGATTTCGTACGCCGACTTCATCACCTTGCTGTTCGCGTTCTTCGTTGTGATGTACGCGATCTCGGTGGTCAACGAAGGCAAGTACAAAGTCTTCTCCGAATCGGTCGGCGACGCGTTCGGACGCAAGGAAAAAGCCAACCCCGGCAGTGCGGCGATCGAACCGCTGATCCCGATGGACAACATCGCGGCCCGGCGCAAGCTGGAAGCGATCCGGCGCGAACAATCGCGTCTCAGCCTGCTTGCCAGGCGGCTTGACAACACGCTGTCGCCACTGGTCAAGGCAGGCAAGGTCAGCGTCACCCAGACCGGGCGCGGCGTCACGGTCGACATCAACGCCAGCGCACTGTTCGCGCCGGGCGAGGCCGACATCACGTCGGAAGCGCGCCAGCCGCTGCACGCGATCGCCCAGCTGCTGGCGGAAGACACCCACGAAGTCCAGGTCGAAGGACACACCGACTCCGCGCCGATCAGCAACTCCGTGTTCCCGTCGAACTGGGAGCTGTCCGCCGCACGCGCCAGCAGCGTGGTACGCTTGTTCATCGACAGCGGCATGCCGGCCGGACGCCTGACTGCCGTCGGCCACGCCGCCAACGTCCCGATCGCGCTGAACGACACGCCGGAAGGACGCACGCGCAACCGCCGCGTCGCGGTCACGATCATGTCGTCGTTTGCCGGAACACGCTGAAGGAGGGCAACGTGAAATCAACAACGTTCGCCGCGCTGGCGCTGATGACCGCATCGGCCATGGCCGGCGCTGGAGGCAGGACGATGAATGGCGTGAGTGAACAGGTACACGTTGAGACTGCCGGCGGCAGGGCCATCGTGCGGCTGGCCGTCGAAAACCACAGCAAACAGCCCGTCTACGTTCCAAAGGCGGTGTACGAGGACGACGAATTGATCGCGCCGGTATTCGACATCCGCGAAGCCGGCACGGACCGGCAAATCGAGTACATCGGCCGCAAGGTAAAGCGCGGTCCGATCACCAAGGACGATTATGTCCAGGTAAAGCCCGGCGCCAAAAAAACCAACAGCATCGACATTACTTCCAGCTATGACTTCCTGGCGGGAGAGCACACCTACAAGCTGACCTTCCCCGGCAGCATCGTCACCGATCTCGCGCAACTGGACGTCCCGACACGGCTGCCGGTCATGCCGGTCAGCTTCGTCTTCCGGAAGTAGCGCCGCTCGCCTTGTCACGCCGACGAGAAAAAGGCCGGCATTTCTGCCGGCCCGTGTTCAGGCTTTTCCGTTTGCCCAGTGGTTCTTACAGCGCTGGCGTATTTTCGCCAAAGTATTCGTGACTGTCTGCGTTGTCTACCGCCTTGCTTGGATCGCTGATCGCCAGGCTGGCCGCACCCGACTGGCCATACACCCAGTCATCCGTACCGGCGACCGCGTTGAAGTGGCTCATCTCGTGGATCAGCGTGCCGCCCTTCGAATCGGTGCCCGTCATCGGCGCCGTCCAGAATGCCTTGCACACGTAGATCTTGTATGGCTGGGTTGGATAGACGTAAGCGTAGTAGTTCTGCTTGCACTTGCAGTCGACCACGACCGGCTTGGCGTCGAAACCGTCCTTGATGGCGTCGAAGTGCGACTTCACGGTGTTGTAGCGAGCCGAGGTGTACGCGCCAAACCACTTGGTGTAGCGCGCACCGGCCGTGCCGCCGGCCAGGTAGCTGACGCTGCCCTTGGTCATCGTCTTGGCGGCATCGATGGCCGAGGTGACCGTCGCTTGCTGCGACGCCGTGCAGTTGGTAAAGCCAAGCGACATCATGCCCGGCTGGCTCGGCGCCTTCTGCAGCTCGAACGGGCTGCCGGCCACGGTGCCGCGCTCGAGGCGGCCGTTGATCCACAGGCCGACCGGCTGCGATTCGATTTCGTCCACGCCGCGGCCAGCGCTCTTGGCTGCGCCTGACTGCGATCCGGAGAACAGGTCCATCGCGGCCGCGTGGTAGCGGACCGAGTAGTCGCCGGTGACGCTCAGGTCGTAGATGCCCGACAGTTCTACCTTGGCCGTGTGCGATGCGCCAGGCTTGAGCAGGTAATAATCCTTGGCGGTCGGGGCAGGGCGCTTGTAGTGGGCGCCCAGGTACGGAACCGGCGCGCCGTCGCGGCTGACTTCGAACAGCGCTTCCTCGACGCCATCGAACGGCGTGTGCCATTTCAGGAGGAATTGCGGGGTCGACGAAGTGTTGGTGATGGTGACGCGAACGACCACGTCGTCATTCTTGTTCAGCGAACTCTTTTCCGGCGCGATGCTGACGGTAACGCCATTCGAGGCGGCTTGTGCTGCGAAGCACGCCGCCACCGCAACTATTGACACCCCTGCTTTTACCAAGTGATTCCAGTTCATTGAGTTCTCCGAGAGTGAGGTTTTTTATTTTGATTGCCGAGGTCGTCTGTGCCGAAACTAGCCGCAGCGCTGAAATACGCGAACTCAACAGAATCATCGTCACACATCTGATGACCGCAAGTAAACATTGAATAGTTGGAAAATGTGTCATTTTTGCGAATACTCAACGTATTTGCATATGCCGATTTCCGACAGGTAACGTTCCGTTTTCTTCTTATGAATCAAGCATGTGTGCACGGTAATGTGCTGATGGGAGTGATGTGGAATTGTTAAATTCTGGACATTGCGATGCGACCGGGAGTAGGGGGCTGCCGGCCCGGCGCGAGGGCCGGGAAGCTGGGGAGGAGAGCATTGGTGAGTTCGTGCATGCCGAACCCATCAGCAATCGTCACACATATCCTGATGCTAAGTAAACGGCGATTCGATTGAATCGGCGATTTTGTTGAGATATCTCAAGTGACGAGGGGCGCGCAAAGCAAAACGGCCGCATCAGCGGCCGTTGCATGTCGGGGATGGCGGCTTAGCCGACCACGAAGCGTTTCGACGGACCGCCGGGCGTCGTCTGGCCGGTCGGGCCGTATACCGCCGAGTCGCCGGCGTTGGCGGGCTGGCGCATCGCGTTGATGAGGTTCTGGTTGTGCGTCATCTGTTTATTGATGAGCATGCCGTTGAGGCGGTTCACTTCTTTAGCGTCGCGGGTCAGCTGGAGCAGCTGTTCCCAGGCATCGCTGGCGCTGCTGCTGTTGGCTTGCGCCACCCAAGCCTGCATGCCCGCTTCTTCGGCCGCGAATCCGGCCGCGGCGAGCGCCTGGTGGCGCTGGTTGGCAAGTACTGCCAGCTCGTTCATCAGCTCCGCCTTGCGCGGGGTGAGGGCGTTCAGGCTGTCGATATCCGCCTCGATCAGGCACTGCTGTTCCTGTTTCATCAGGTCGAGCAGGGAGGAGAGCAGTTGTTGTTCGTCGTGCAGGGTATCGAGCGGGCTTGCCATGGATGTTTTATCGTTTGCGGGAATGTAGCAGGTCGCGCACTGTTTCCAGCAAGCCGTCCGCTACTTTTTCCGAATTTACCTGGAACTGGCCGTCCGCGATGGCGAGCTTGATGCGTTCGACTTTCTTGGTGTCGAACACAGCACCGCTGCCGGCCACGCTGGCCAGGGCTTGTCCCTGCGAAGACAGGCGCACATTGTCCGTTGCTGCAGGAGTGGACATCGGCGCTGCCTTGTCGGTGCCCCTGGCGCCGGATGCGGGCGCGTTGGACACTGGCAGGGAAGTGTTGTTTTTAAGTGTATCGTTGATTTTCACAGCATCGTCCTTCTCTGGCGGAGCGCAAACTCCTTCGGGTATGCGTATGTTACGGCGCTTTACCTGTAAACTTTAGCCAAACCTGAGAAATCGGGACCAGTATTCAGAACGCCACCTCGACTTGGCCGCCGGCCCGGGCAAGCCCGCTGATGATGGCGCCGTTGGGAGTGCGCGCCTGCACCACCTGGCCGTCGGCCGCAGTGCCAATCGCGCGCGCTTCCGCCGAGACGCTGAATCCGTTGCCGTGCGACACTACCTTGACCAGCTGGCCTTGCTGCACCACTGGTTTGCTGCGCAACATGTCGAGCCGTAGCGGCGCGCCGGATGCCAGCGAGACCGTGCTGGTGCGCCCGACCGCCTGCGACATATCGGTCACCACGCCGTTCGGCAGGGCGGCGATGTCGCCCTTGACCATCGCCAGTTGCGACTTGTCGATTTCCTTGCCCTGCACCAGCGGCATGGCGGCGGCAACGTACTCGCCCACCACACTCACCTGGGCCTGAATATACACCGTCCATGCGGCCGGCGCCGCACAGCGCACGCCCACCGTGGTCTTGCCCCAGGCGCGCGCGCCGGCTTGCTGGAATGCTTCGGGAGCGGGGCAGGCCGCCAGGCTCATGCGCTGGTCGATCTTGCCGACGTTGATGCCGACTTTGCCCGGCAGGCCGGTCGTTTGCGCCGCCAGGTATTGCTCGACGACCTGGCGCACGGCGCCAAGGTCCTGGCGCGCGGCGGCGGGCTGCTGGGCCAAGGCCAGCGGCGCAATCAGGAGCAGGGCAGTAAGCAGGGTGGATTTCATTGGCTGGGCCTTAAGGAATGAGAGCATCTTAGATCCCGGCGGCCCTGCCTGAATCCTTGAATAGCCCCCTTTTGCATGCCCTTATCGATCGATTGACTGGTGTTGCCCGGACGTACTATCGATCCTGTCATAACAAGACCGTTGCGCCAAACCGGCGGGCAATGGACAGATGGAGCCTGACATGATTGGCAAACTCGACGATTACCTGCGGTTCAATGAAACGGCGCTGAGCCTGCGCTCGCAGCGGCAGCAGCTGCTCGCATCGAACATTGCGAACGCGGACACGCCGAACTACAAGGCGCGCGATATCGACTTCACCGCCGCCCTGCAAGGGGCGCTGGCGCGCACCACGCCGCCGGCCGGCGTGCTGAAGGCGACCTCGCCCAACCATATCGGCGGCGCCGCCGGCACTCCCGACATCCTGCCGAACGGCACCCCGGTGCAGTACCGCGGCACCGTGCAGGGCGCCGTCGACGGCAACACGGTCGACATGGACGTCGAGCGTAACCAGTTCACCGACAACGCGATTCGCTACGAGGCTGGTATCAGCCTGATCAATTCGCAGATCCGCGGCCTGATGGCGGCCATCCAGGGAGGTCAATAATCATGTCGCTGTTTAATATCTTCAATGTTTCCGGTTCGGCCATGAGCGCCCAGGCGCAGCGCCTGAATACCGTTGCCAGCAACCTGGCCAACGCCGACAGCGCCACCAGCGCGACCGGCGAAGCCTATCGCGCCAAGCAGGTCGTGTTTGAAGCGGTGCCAACCGCGGGCGGCGGCACCGGCGTCAAGGTCCGGCAGGTGATCGAGGATGCATCCCCGCTGAAACAAGTGTACGACCCGAAACACCCGGCCGCCGACGAAAAAGGCTATGTGTCGATGCCGAACGTGAACGTGGTCGACGAGATGGTCAACATGCTGTCGGCCTCGCGTTCGTACCAGACCAACGTCGAAACGATGAACGCCGCCAAATCCCTGTTGCTCAAGACGCTGACGCTCGGTCAGTAACCAATAAGAAGCCACCATGACCATTATCTCGAACGACCTGCTCAACGCGGTCAACCCTATCAAGAAACCGGCCACGACCGGCAGCGTCGAGGAAGCAACCGACAAGTTCATGACCTTGCTGGTCACCCAGCTGAAGAACCAGGACCCGCTGAACCCGCTCGACAACGCCCAGATCACCAGCCAGCTGGCCCAGCTGTCGACCGTTACCGGCGTCAACAAGCTGAACACGACGCTGGAATCGCTGAAGGCCAGCTACCAGTCGTCCGAAGCACTGCAGGCGGCCAACATGATCGGCCACGGCGTGCTGGTCAACGGCGACCGTGTCCAGCTGGTGGACGGCAAGTCCATCCTCGGCGTCGAACTCGACAGTGCCGCCGACAAGGTCGACCTGATCATCACCGACCCGACCACCGGCAAGGACATCCAGACCATCAGCCTTGGCAAGAACGCTGCCGGCGTGATCCCGATTGCGTGGAATGGCGTGCCCGACCCGAAGAACGTGGGCGCCGACGGCAAGCCGGTGACCTTGAAAAACGGTGAATACCTGATCCGTGTCGTCGCCACCCGCGGCGGCGAAGAAATCGACGATGCCCGCACCCTGTCGTTCGACAGCGTTGCCAGCGTCACCACCAATGCCAAGGACGGCGTCAAGCTGAACCTGCCGTCCAAGGGCGTCGTATCCATGGCCGACATCAAGCAAATCCTTTAAGCCGCTACACACCAATTCTCAGGAGAATATTATGTCTTTTCAACAAGGTCTTAGCGGCTTGAACGGCGCTGCAAAATCGCTCGACATCATCGGCAACAACATCGCCAACGCGAGCACCGTCGGCTTCAAGGGTTCGCAAGCCCAGTTCGCCGACGTGTATGCCGCCTCGCTGAACGGCGTGACCGGCAACACCGCCGGTATCGGCGTGAAGGTCGCCAACATCGCCCAGCAATTCACACAAGGTAATATCGAAGCATCCAACAACCCGCTCGACATCGCGATCAACGGCGCCGGCTTCTTCCGCACCGTGGTCAACGGCACCACCCAATACTCGCGCAACGGCCAGTTCCAGCTCGACAAGACCGGTTATATGGTCAATGCCCAGGGCGCCAGGCTGACCGGCTACCAGGCCGGCCCGAACGGCACCATCCTGGCCGGTGCGCCGTCGCCGATCCAGATCAACGCGGGCGACCTGACCCCGGTTGCCACCAGCGCAATCGATATCTCGCTGAACCTGGACTCGCGCAGCCTGCCGCCAGCGACCACCCCGTTCAACGCCGACGACCCGACCAGCTACACCAAGCAGATCCCGATCGACGTGTTTGACACCCTGGGCAACGCCCATGTGATGTCCACTTTCTACGTCAAGACCGCGGCCGGCAAGTGGGATGTATATGTCGCCAACAACGGCGTCGAAGCAAGCAACCTGAAGGTGGCGACTGCCGCGTTAGGCACCAGCGCTGCCCACGCAGCGGTCAACACTGCGCGCGACGCATGGAACGCCGCCAAGCTGGCCACGCCACCGGTTCAGGCAACGATCGACGCCGCCCTGCTGAGCTACGCCAACGCGGCCTCGGCCATGGTGTCGGCAGCGGCGGGCACGGCAGGCGCGACCGCGGCCGACCAGGCCAAGATCACCACCGCAGGTTCGACGGCCGCCGCTGTGGCCGGCAACACGCCGGAAGATATCGACCAGGCCATCGCCGATGCGGTCAATGTCAAGGCGACCCGGGTGGGCGAACTGACGTTCGACAGCAATGGCGCGATGACCACTTCGATGCCGTTCACCATGCAACTGCCGATCTTCCCGGCCACCGGCGCGACCAACCCGCTGCCGATTGAGATCGACTTCACCGGATCGACCCAGTACGGCACCCAGACCAGCGAGAAGAAGATCGAGCAGGACGGCTACACCGCCGGCCAGCTGCAGCGCTTCAGCGCAGGCGCCGACGGCATCATCCTGGGCCAGTACAGCAACGGCAAGACCGCGGCGCTGGGCCAGATCGTGCTCGCCAATTTCGCCAATCCGAACGGCCTGACGCCGCTCGGTAACAATGCCTGGGCCGAATCGTCGATGTCGGGCGCACCGCTGACCGGCGCGCCGACCACCGGCAGCCTGGGCGTGCTGCAGGCGTCGGCGGTCGAGAATTCGAACGTCGACCTGACCGCGGAACTGGTCAACATGATCACCGCGCAGCGCGTCTACCAGGCCAATGCGCAGACCATCAAGACGCAGGATTCGGTGCTGCAGACGCTGGTGAACCTGCGTTAATCGTTAATACCCACGTCGTAAATTAGCCGTCGTTCCCGCGAAAGCGGGAATCCATGCTGACCCAGCATAGGTTCCCGCCTCCGCGGGACCGACGGACGGAGGCAATCATGGACCGCTTGATCTACACCGCCGCCAGCGGCGCAAAACACATCCTCGAGCAGCAGGCGACGACGGCGAACAACCTCGCCAACGTCACCACCACGGGCTTCCGCGCCCAGCTCGATTCGTTCCGCGCCGTGCCGGTCGTGTCCGACGGCCTGCCGACCCGCGCCTTCGTGGTCAATTCGACCGTCGGCTCGGACTTCTCGTCCGGCCCGCTGCAACTGACCGGGCGCGACCTCGACGTCGCCGTCAAGGGCAAGGGCTGGATCGCGGTGCAGATGGCCGACGGCAGCGAAGCCTATACCCGCGCCGGCGGCCTGCAGATGAATGAAAATGGCTTGCTGCAAACCGCCAGGGGCCAGGCAGTGCAGGGCGACGGCGGCCCGATCACGATCCCGCCTGAAGTCACGGTGACGATTGGCGGCGACGGTACCATTTCGACCATTGCCAATACCACCAAACCGGGCGCGCCGACCGTGCTTGGCCGCATCAAGCTGGTCAACCCGAACGAGCAGGACCTGGTGCGCGGCGACGACGGCCTGTTCCGCATGAAGGACGGCAGCGCCGCGCCCGCCGACCCGCGCGTGGTGGTGGCCGGCGGCGCGCTGGAAGGCAGCAACGTCAGTCCGGTCGAGTCGATGGTGACCATGATCGCGCTGGCGCGCTCGTTCGAAACGCAAATGAGCCTGATGAAGAATGCCGAGAATAACGCCGCGAAAGCAACCCAGATCCTCGCTTTGAATTGATAAGGCGCGACGGATAATGATTCTATTGTGCAAGGCTTGGCCGATTTGGTCGGCAGCCGAAACAGGAGAAGAAAATGATCCGTTCCCTATTTATCGCGAAAACCGGCCTCGAAGCGCAGCAGACTAACCTCGACGTCATCACCAACAACCTGGCCAACGTCAGCACCAACGGCTTCAAGCGCTCGCGCGCCGTGTTCGAAGACCTGCTGTACCAGAATGTCCGCCAGCCAGGCGCCCAGTCCTCGCAACAGACCACGCTGCCATCCGGCCAGCAGGTCGGTACCGGTGTCCGGGCCGTCGCGATCGAACGCATCCATACCCAGGGTAATCCCCAGCAAACCGGCAACTCGCGTGACATCATGGTCAACGGGCCAGGGTTTTTCCAGGTATTGCTGCCGGACGGAACCGCTGCGTACACCCGCGACGGTTCATTCCAGACCGATCCCAACGGCCAGCTGGTGACATCGTCGGGCTTCGTCGTCCAACCTGCGATCACCGTTCCTGCCAATGCCCAGTCGCTGACGGTCGGCCGCGACGGCACCATCTCCGTCACCTTGCCTGGCGTTGCCGGGCCATCGCAGATCGGCACCCTGCAGCTGGCCACCTTCGTCAACCCGGCCGGACTCGAGTCCAAGGGCGAGAACCTGTACGTGGAGACCGGCGCGTCCGGCAACCCGAACACCAACACCCCGGGCACCAACGGCGCCGGCGTGCTGATGCAGGGCTATGTCGAAACCTCGAACGTCAATGTGGTTGAGGAAATGGTCAACATGATCCAGACCCAGCGCGCTTACGAAATCAACAGCAAGGCCATCACCACGTCCGACCAGATGCTGGCCAAGCTCGCCCAGCTCTAACGGGCCGGAGAAACATCATGAAGGCAATCATTTTCCTCGTGTCGCTGGCGCTGGCCGGCTGCGCCGCAACGCCAACCTCGATCGTGCAGGTGCCTACCAGCGCCCGCCCGATCCCGTCGGATATGCCGGCGCCGAACAATGGCGCCATCTACCAGACCGCCAGCTACCGCCCGATGTTCGAAGACCGCCGCGCGCGCCACATCGGCGACCTCTTGACCATCAACATCATCGAGCGCACCTCCGCCGTCAAGGCCGGCGCCAGCTCGGGCGACAAGACCGGCGCGGTCAGCTTCACCGCCCCTGGCGTGCTGCGCAATGCGCTGGGCGCCGGCGTGTCGACCGATGCGGCGACCAAGTTCGCCGACTCCGACAAGCAAAGCGCGAGCAACACCTTCAGCGGCACCATGGCGGTGACGGTCACCGAAGTGCTGCCGAACGGGAACCTGATCGTTGCCGGCGAAAAGCAGATCGCGATGAACAAGGGAACCGAGTTCATCCGCTTCTCCGGCATGGTCAGCCCGGATACGATCACGACCGGCAACATGGTGTCGTCGACCCAGGTAGCCGACGCGCGCGTCGAATACCGTACCAACAGCAAGATCGACCGCGCGGAAATGACGGCCATGGCCGCGCGTTTCTTCCTGTCGCTGTTGCCATTCTGACCGGGTATGACCATGCATAAGATTCTCTCCGCGATCGGCCTGTGCGCCGCCATGCTGCTGCCGCAACTGGCGCACGCCGACCGCATCAAGGACCTGGCCAGCATCGCCGGCGTGCGCCAGAACCAGCTGATGGGCTACGGCATCGTCGTCGGCCTCGACGGCACGGGCGACCAGACCACCCAGACCCCGTTCACCGTGCAGTCGATCGTGTCGATGCTCCAGCAGATGGGCGTGAGCCTGCCGCCGGGCACCAACCTGCAACTGAAAAACGTGGCCGCCGTCACCGTCACCGCCTCGCTGCCTGCCTTCGCTCAGCCGGGCCAGACCATGGACATCACGGTCTCGTCGATCGGTAACGCCAAAAGCCTGCGCGGCGGCACGCTCCTGATGACGCCGCTGAAAGGCGCCGACGGCCAGATCTACGGCATGGCGCAGGGTAACGTGCTGGTCGGCGGCGTGGGCGCCGCGGCCGGCGGTGCCCAGGTCCAGGTCAACCACCTGTCGGTCGGCAAGATTTCCGGCGGCGCCACCGTCGAACGCGCAGTCGCGTCCAACCTCGGCGAAAACAACCAGATCCGCCTCGAACTGAAGGAAACCGACTTCCAGACGGTCAGCCGCATGGTCGAAGCGATCAACAGCCACTTCGGTCCGGGGATCGCCACCGCGCTGGACGGCCGCGTCGTGCGCGTGATGTCGCCATCGTCGAGCGACCAGCGGGTGTCCTTCATCGGCATCCTCGAAGGCCTCGAAGTCAATCCGGCCAAGGTCGCGGCCAAGGTCATCATGAACGCACGCACCGGTTCGGTGGTGATGAACCAGGCCGTCACGCTCGATACCTGCGCCATTTCGCACGGCAACCTGTCGGTCAGCGTCGGCATGGACACCGAGGTCAGCCAGCCGAATTCGCGTTCGGGCGGCCAGACCGTGGTCACGCAGACGCCGAGCGTCGAGATCAAGAAGGAACCGGGCAAGGTCATCATGGTCAAGGGCGGCGCCTCGCTGTCCGAAGTGGTCAAGGCCATGAACGCCATCGGCGCCACCCCGCAAGACCTGCTGGCCATCCTGCAGGCGCTGAAGGCTGCCGGTTCGCTGCGCGCCGAGCTCGAGATCATCTAAGGCAAGACCATGGCGATCCCGACCCAAGACCTGACCAGCAAGCTCGCGTTCGATACCAAAGGACTCGGGCAGCTGAAGCAGTCGGCCAAGGCCGGCTCGCCGGAAGCGCTGAAGACGGCCGCGACCCAGTTCGAGGCCATGTTCATCAACATGATGCTCAAGAGCGCGCGTGACGCCACGCCTGCCGAAGGCATGGCGGACAATCAGCAGACCAAGACCTTCACCACGATGCTCGACCAGCAACTGAGCCAGAACCTGGCCAAGCGCGGCGTCGGGCTGGCCGACATGCTGATCCGCCAGCTGTCGACCCAGCAAGTCAATGCCCAGGCGCTGGCCATCGGCGGCGAGCCGGGCGCCCAGGCGCCGAACGTCAACGCGATTCCGCCGGGACTCGACGCGGCCGCGCTGATGCGACAGCCGGGCACAGAGCAGGCTGCCCAGAAAGGCGGCCTGACGCCGTTCGCCTCGGCCGTCGCCGCGAATCCTGGCGTCACCGCCAGCGGCCGCAGCCAGGCCAGCCACGTGCGCAACTTCCAGGACAAGCTGGCCATCCACGCGGACGAAGCCAGCCGCGCCACCGGCATCCCGGCCAAGTTCATGCTCGGCCAGGCGGCGCTGGAAACCGGCTGGGGCAAGCGCGAGATCAAGAACGTCGACGGCAGCACCAGCCACAACCTGTTCGGCATCAAGGCCGGACCGGGCTGGAAGGGCAAGGTCGCGACCGCCGTGACCACCGAATACGTGAACGGCGTGCCGCGCACCAAAGTAGAAAAGTTCCGCGCCTACGACAGCTATGCCGACAGTTTCAAGGACTACGCCAAGCTGATCACGCACAACCCTCGCTATGAGAAGGTATTGGCGAACGCGACCGACGCGAGCGGCTTCGCGCAAGGCCTGCAGCGCGCTGGCTACGCGACCGACCCGATGTACGCGGCAAAACTGACGCGGATTATTAAACACTCGCTGGCATAGGCCGGTTGGCCACGTCAACTTCGGGGTCAACGTGACCCGGTCCGTCCCCGGGGACAGACCCCGGTTGCGCGGGGACAGACCCCGGTAGCGCGGGGACAGACCCCGGTAGCGCGGGGACAGACCCCGGTAGCGCGGGGACAGACCCCGGTAGCGCGGGGACAGACCCCGGTAGCGCAGGTGGCTTGCTTTTTTTGCAAGTCAAGTTTTTGCCGCAGCTGCCGTTATTAGACTAAACAATGGAAAGTAACTGACACCATGGCTGGAAATCTCCTCAGTATCGGAAAGAGCGGACTGTTCGCGGCGCAAGCCGGGCTGTCCACGACGGGCCACAATATTTCGAACGCCAACGTGGCCGGCTACAGCCGCCAGACGGTGGTGCAGTCGTCCGCGATGGCGCAGGACTTCGGTTATGGATTTGTCGGCAGCGGCACGCAAGTCGCCGATATCAAGCGCTATTCCGACGCCTTCCTCAACACCCAGGTCCGCAACGCCCAGTCATCGCTGAGCTCGCTCGAGGCCTACAACAGCCAGATCAGCCAGATTGACAACCTGCTTGCCGACACCACGTCCGGCTTGTCGCCTGCGCTGCAGAATTTCTTCACCGGCCTGCACAACCTCGCCGCCAATCCGAGCTCGACGGCTGCGCGCCAGGCCGTGCTGTCGAATGCCGAATCGCTGGCCTCGCGTTTCCAGTCGCTCGACGGGCGTATGCAAGAGATCCGCGACGGCGTCAATGCCCAGGTCACGACCAAAGTCACGCTGATCAATTCCTACGCCAGCCAGATCGCCGACCTGAACGAGCAGATCGGCAAGTTCACGCTGGCCAACGGCAATGCGAAACCGAACGACCTGATGGACGCGCGCGACCAGCTCGTGCTCGAACTGAACAAGGAAATCAAAGCCAACGTCACGCCGGGCGCCAACAACAGCCTGACGATCTCGATCGGCGTCGGGATGCCGCTGGTGGTCGGCTCGAAGCAGTTCGAGCTCGCCGTTGCGACGTCGCCGACCGACCTGGCCCGCGTCCAGGTCGGCTACATGACCGGCAACAAGATGACGGTACTGGCCGACAGTTCGCTGTCGGGCGGCGCCCTCGGCGGGCTGCTCGAGTTCCGCACCAATACGCTCGACCGTGCGCAGAACTCGCTCGGCCGCATTGCGATCGGCATCGCCGAAACCTTCAATGCCCAGCACAAGCTGGGGCTGGACAGCAAGTCGGCCATGGGCGGCGATTTCTTCACCATTGGCGAAGCGGTGGTCGGCGCCAGCCTGACCAACACCCCGGTCAGCAACCCGGCCCTCGCGCCGCAGGTGAAGGCGGCCATTGTCGATTCGAGCAAGCTGACCCACAGCGACTACAAGGTCGAATACAAGAACGGCTCCTACTGGGTGTCGTCGACCTCGGGCGGCGCGGCGGTCGAAATCAACCCGTTCCCGCAAACCCAGCCACAAGAAATCTTCGGCATCGCTTTCGACATCAAGAACGCCGCCACCGAAGGCGACTATTTCATCGTCAGGCCAACAATTGGCGGCGCCGCCAACTTCAACGTGGCGATCAAGGACATCGCGCAGATCGCCGCCGGTGCGCCGGTGGTCACCAACACGCCGCTGGGGAACAAGGGCAGCGCCAAGATCAGCGAAGGCTCGATCTCCAAGGAATACCTCGCCGGCGCCCCGACACTGCCGCTGACCCTGAATTTCGACGCAGCGTCGGGCGAGTTGCAAGGCTTCCCGGCGGGATCGACGGTGTACGTCACCTCCGCTGGCGGCACGCCGCAACCGTTCGTGGTCGGCACCGACCCGATCCTGTTCAAGGCCGGCGACAACTACAATATCGGCGGCGTCAACGTCAGCTTCACCGGCAAGCCGGCCGAAGGCGATACGTTCAAGATCAGCGCCAACACCAACGGCGCCTCCGACAACCGCAACGCCCACGCGCTCGGCAAACTGCAGACCAAGACCATCCTCGACGGCGGCACGGCGACCTACCAGTCCGCGTATGCCGAGCTGGTCAGCTTCATCGGCAACAAGACGCGTGAAGTGCAGGTCAACGGCGACGCCGGCGAAGCGCTGCTCAGCCAGGTGCGCGCCTCGCAACAGGAAGTATCGGGCGTCAACCTGGACGAAGAAGCCAGCAACCTGCTCAAGTACCAGCAAGCCTACCAGGCGGCAGGCAAGGTCATGCAGATCGCCAGCACCCTGTTCGACACGCTGCTGTCGCTACGTTAATCGCACGCTCGGAGTCATCATGCGCATCAGTACCAGTACCATGTTCGAAACCGGCACCGGCCAGCTCGGCACGCTGCAAAGCCAGCTCGCGCGCACCCAGATGCAGCTGTCGACCAACCGCCGCATCCTCACGCCCTCGGACGACCCGGTCGCCTCGGCACGCGCGCTGGAAGTGACGCAATCGCAATCGGTCAACACCCAGTACGCGACCAACCGCCAAAACGCCCGCTCCTCGCTCGCGCAAGTAGAGCAGGCGCTGGCCAGCACCACGCGGCTGATCCAGGACGTCAAGACGCTCACCGTCAACGCCGGCAACGGCACGCTGCTGCCGGCTGACCGCCAGGCGCTCGCCATCGAGCTCAAGGGCCGCCTCAACGACCTGCTCGGCGTGGCCAACACCGCCGACGGCGTCGGCGGCTACCTGTTCTCCGGCTACAGCACGGGCTCGCCGCCGTTCTCGCTGGTCGCCGGCGGCGCCCAGTACCATGGCGACCAGGGCATCCGCAAACTGCAGGTCGCGTCCTCGCGCAACCTTGCCATCAGCGACTCGGGCAGCTCCGTGTTCGAAAACGTCGCGACCGGCAACGGCACCTTCCAGACCTCGGCTGCCGCCGGCAACATTGGCGCGGGCGTCATCTCGTCGGGTACGATCGCCGACGCCGCGGCGCTGCTCGGGCACGACTACAAGATCGAATTCACGGTAGCCGGAACGCCGCCGCAAACCACCTACACCGTCACCGACGAATCGCGCGCGGCCGAAATCCCGCTGCCGCCGCCGGTCGCGCTCAACGTCCCGTTCGAAAGCGGCAAGCAGATCACCTTTGAAGGCGTGGTATTCGACATCGCCGGCGCGCCGGCCAACGGCGACGTCTTCAACGTCAAGCCGAGCGAAAAGCAATCGATCTTCACCACGCTCAGCCAGCTGATCGACACGCTTGGGCTGCCGGCGAACGGCTCCAAGCAAGCCGCGCTCTCGAACGGGCTCAACATGGCGCACGACAACCTCGACGCCGCGCTGGAAAACGTGCTGGCGGTCCGCGCCGGTGTCGGCTCCAGCCTGAAGGAACTCGACTACCTGGATGGCGCCGGCGAAGACCGCAACATCCAGTACACCGCCACGCTATCGGACCTGCAAGACCTTGACATGGTCAAGACCATCTCCCTGTTCCATCAACAAAAGATGACCTTGGAAGCATCGCAGATGTCGTTCAAGTCGCTATCGGGGCTGTCGCTGTTCAACTACATCGGCTGATAAATTCCGTTGCTCAGATCGGGGTCCGTCCCCGGGGACAGACCCCGGGGACGGACCCCGATTTTTATCCACTCAACAATTAGCTTGGCTGCCTTACCGCCGCCCGATTGATCCTGTTTAATGGCTTGGCTTCGCTCTTCGAGTACGGTTGAGAATGCGTTAATCGTTGGGAGGGGACATGGCAAGGCGGGCCCGG
The DNA here is from genome assembly GCF_012927275.1 of Massilia polaris. Lineage (GTDB taxonomy): Bacteria > Pseudomonadota > Gammaproteobacteria > Burkholderiales > Burkholderiaceae_D > Telluria_A > Telluria_A polaris. Next base: position 89,745 of record NZ_JABBGG010000013.1, read on the forward strand.
TTGTTTCGTTCAGACGTACCGCTGCATCTCATTCAGCGCGGCCATAATCGCGATGTCTGTTTCTCAGCCGAAGTAGACCGCTTGGTCTACCTGAACATGCTCAAGGAGTGTGCCGACAAGGCCGCTTGCGCTATCCACGCATATGTATTGATGACCAATCATGTGCATCTCTTATTGTCCCCATCGGCGCCTGAATCCGGTGCGCGGATGATGAAGGCGCTCGGCCAACGGTATGTGCAGTACTTCAATCGGCGCTATGAGCGAAGCGGAACGCTGTGGGAGGGGAGGTATCGTTCGTGTATTGTTGAAAACGAGTACTACTTTTTGACATGTCAGCGGTACATTGAGCTCAATCCTGTCCGGGCGGCGATCGTCTCCCATCCTGGCGCGTACAGCTGGTCGAGCTACCGTGCCAACGCCGAAGGCATTCCGAACGCCTTAGTCACGCCGCATGATCTCTATCGCAGGCTCGCCCATGAGCCAACCGACCGACAAGCTGCATATCGCGAACTCTTCGCAAACGAAATTGACTCCGACATCCTGACCTTGCTTCGCCGCGCGACGAATGGTAACTCTACCATTGCGGACGGCCTGGTGATCGACCGATACGCGGCGATGCTTGGCTCGTCGGCACAGCGAAAACAGAAAATATCAGTTGGTGCGGTGACCTCGGGAAAATAGACGCAGGTCCGTAAAACCGCCGGAACGTATTGCATCTCGAGAATCGACGCGGAAAAGTTGGCGCCGGAGAAATCGGGGTCCGTCCCCGGGGACGGACCCCGATTTTCGGCCGCTGGCGTTATGGCCTGGGCACTGGCATCGCCGGCGGCGCGCGTTCGGCTGCCGTGCGCGGAATCAGCCGGCTCGCCTCAATGCCCTGGTTGAACAGGGTCTGGATCGGCCCGCCCAGGTAGGGTAAGACGATGCTGATCACCAGCAAGCCCACGCCCAGCGTGATCGGGAAGCCAATGCCGAAAATGTTGAGCTGCGGGGCGGCGCGCGTGAGGATGCCGAGCGCGATGTTGGTGATGAGGAGCGCAGCGACAATCGGTAGCGAGAGCTGCAACCCGGCGCTGAATATCTTGCCGCCCCAGCGCGCCATTTCATAGGGAGCGCCGACTGATATCGGCGAGGCGGATATCGGCAGCGTGAAGAAACTCTCGCCGAGCGCTTCAAGCAGGACGAGGTGGGCGTTGACGGCGAGGAAGGCCATCGTGGCGACCAGCGCCAGGAACTGGCTGACCGCCGATGAGCGACCCTGCGTGAGCGGGTCGAAGAAGCTGGCGAATCCCAGTCCCATCGTCAGGCTGGCGACTTCGCCGGCCATTTCAATCGCGGCGAACACAATTCGCATCGCAAACCCCATCGCGAGGCCGATCAGCAGTTCCTGGATGAGGATCAGCAGGCCGGCCCACGAGATCGGGTCGACCGCCGGCGCGGCGGGTATCGCTGGGGCCATGATCAGCGCCAGCATCACGCCGAGCGCGACCTTGACCCGGCCAGGTACGCTGGTGTTGCCGAACAGCGGGGCGGCGGCGATCAGCCCGAGGATGCGCGTCAACGGCCACAGCAGGGCCGCGATCCAGGTGTTCATTTCGCCGGATGTGAGCGTGATCATCGCGCTTCTCCCGCGAAACGGCCCGCTTGCATTAGCCGATCAGTCCCGGTATCCCGGTGAACACGCCGCGCATGTAGTCGAGCATGACGGCCAGCATCCACGGCCCGGCGATGACGAGGGCGACAAAAATGCCGACCAGCTTGGGTATGAACGAGAGCGTGGCTTCGTTGATCTGGGTGGCGGCCTGGAAAATGCTGACGATCAGGCCGATGATCAGCGCGACCAGCAGCATCGGCGCCGCCACCATCAGGGTGACTTCCATGGCCGTGCGGCCCATCGTCATGACGCTTTCCGGGGTCATCAAGCTGCTCCTAGTAGAAACTCTGCGACAGCGAACCGAGCAGCAGCTGCCAGCCGTCCACCAGCACGAACAGCATCAGCTTGAACGGCAGCGCGATGACCGCGGGCGACATCATCATCATACCCATCGACATCAGCACGCTGGCGACCACCATGTCGATGATCAAAAACGGGATGAAGATCGCAAAGCCAATCTGGAACGCGGTCTTCAGTTCGCTGGTGACGAAGGCGGGGATCAGTACGCGCAGCGGAATGTCTTCCGGCCCTTGCAGCGCCGGGCTGCGCGAGATCTTGACGAACATGGCGAGGTCGGCCTGCCGCGTTTGCTTGATCATGAAGCTCTTGAGCGGCGCGACGGCACGGTCGATCGCTTCGCCCATCTGGATTTCGTTTTTCTGCAGCGGCTGGTAGGCGTCGACGTAGATCTTGTCGAACACCGGTCCCATCACGAACAGGGTGAGGAACAGCGCGAGCCCGACCATGACCTGGTTGGGCGGCGCGCTCTGGGTGCCGAGCGCCTGGCGCAGCAGCGACAGCACGATGATGATGCGGGTGAAGCTGGTCATCATCAGCAGCACTGCCGGCAGGAACGACAGCGCCGTCATCAAGAGCAGCGTCTGGACCGGCAGCGAGTAGGCAGTGCCGCCGCCCGGCGCCGGGGCGCTGGTGAAGGCCGGGATGCCTTGCGCGATGGCAGCCAGCGGCAGGGCGAGCGCGCCCGTTACCAGCAGGCACTTGAGCGCGGTCTTTGCGCTGGGGAGCAGGTGCTGCTTACTTTGCATTGCGTTTGTCTATCGTCTGTTTGAGCCAGTCGGAAAAGCCGCCCGCCATCGGCAGGCCAGGCTGCAGGCCCGGGTGCGGCTCGACCGTGTGTTGCCTGGGCATCGTCGCCAGCGCATTCACGCGGCCCGGCGAGGCGCCGACCACGATCCATTGGTCGCCCACTTCGATCACCATGATGCGTTCGCGGCCGCCAAGGTTGAGCGCGCCGACCATGCGCAGGTTGGCGCTGCCGCCAGCTGCCTTCGGGCCGTAGCGCTTGAGGAACCAGGCCAGTCCGGCCAGCAGGCCGAGCACCAGCAGCAGCGCGAAGGTGGTTTGCATCAGGCTGCCCGCGGCGGAGCCGGTCGGCTGTGCGGCAGCAGGCGCTGCCGGCTGAACCGGACGCGGCGTGACGAATCCGGGCTGCGCCGGCGCCGGCGCAACCGCCGTGGCGGGCGTATCGCCTGCGGCAGCGGCGCTCGCATCGGCCGCCGTGGTAACGGCAGGGGCCGCCTGCGCGCCTGGTGCGGCGCCTGGCGGCTTGGTGACAGGTGGCGTGACGCCAGGAACAGCGGGCGCGGCGGCAAACACCGGCGCGCCCAGGCAGCACAGCAGCGCGGCCGCGGTCAGCAGGCGCGCCGTCATTTGTTGAGTTTTCGAATCCGTTCGGACGGCGTGATGATGTCCGTCAGGCGAATGCCGAATTTGTCATTGACCACGACCACTTCGCCCTGGGCGATCAGGCAGCCGTTGACCAGCACGTCCATCGGCTCGCCGGCCAGGCCGTCGAGCTCGACCACGGAACCTTGCGCCAGTTGCAGCAGGTTCTTGATGGCGATCTTGGTGCGGCCGAGTTCAACGGTCAGCTGGACCGGGATGTCGAGGATGAAGTCGATATCGTTCGGCGTGTCGTTCTTGGCGCCCTTGTTCGAGAAGTCCTTGAACACGGCGGCCGTGGCCGCTTGCTGCTTTTCGAGCGCTTCGGCTTCCGCTTTTGCCTGCTCGGCAATGGCGGCGCCCCAGTCGTCGTCCATGCTCTGGTCGTCTTGATTATCGGACATGTTGCTCTCCTGTGTTTCCATGCCGGCGCACTACGCGCCGGGCTCGCTTTACTTCAGATTGTCGGAATTGGCCAGCAGCTTTTCTACCTTCAGCGCGTACTGTCCATTGAGCACGCCATACGTGCATTCCATCACCGGCACCCCGTCGACCGTCGCTTCGATCTGTTCGGCGACGTTGAGCGGGATAATGTCGCCCACCTTCATGTTCAGGATCTCGTCGAACGAGGCGCGGCCGTGCCCCAGGGTCGCCACCAGTTCCACTTCGGCGATCTGGATCTGCTGCGTCATCAGGCGGATCCAGCGCTTGTCGACTTCGAGCGCCTCGCCCTGCAGGCTGGAGGTGAGCGTGTCGCGGATCGGCTCGATCATCGAGTAGGGCATGCAGATGTGGATCTGGCCGCTGACCGAGCCAAGCTCAACCGTAAACGTCGACGACACCACCACCTCGTTGGGCGTGGCAATGTTGGCGAACTGGGTGTTCATTTCTGAACGAATATATTCAAACTCGACCGGGTAGACCGGTTCCCACGACTTGGTGTAGGCCTCGAACACGATATCGAGGATGCGCAGGATGATGCGCTGCTCGGTCTGGGTAAAGTCGCGCCCTTCGACCCGGGTATGGAAGCGCCCGTCGCCGCCGAACAGGTTGTCGACCAGCAGGAACACCAGGCCCGGATCGAACACGATCAGGCCGGTGCCGCGCAGCGGCTTCATGTGCACCAGGTTCAGGTTGGTCGGCACCACCAGGTTACGGATGAACTCGCTGTACTTCGACACCCGCACCGAGCCGACCGATACTTCGGCGCTGCGGCGGATGAAGTTGAACAGGCCCACGCGCAGCAAACGCGCGAAACGCTCGTTGATGATTTCGAGCGTAGGCATGCGGCCACGAACGATGCGTTCCTGGGTCGCGAGGTTATAGGTGCGTACTCCCGAGGTTTCCTCAGGCGTATCGGCGTCGTCCTGATCGCCGTTGACGCCCTTCAGAAGGGCATCGACTTCTTCCTGTGAGAGGAAATTATCGGCCATGGTCTGCTGACTTTTACTGAATAATGAAACTGGTGTACAACACGTCCGAGACCAGCTGCGGTTCGCCCTTGGCGACCAACGGTTCGTTGATCGACTTGATCAGTTCGCTCGACAGCTGGCGCTTGCCTTCCGGCGTCGACAGTTCCGACGCGCGCTTGGCCGACAGCAGCAGCAGCACGCGGCTCTGGATCTTCGGCATGTTTGCCTTGATTACCTCAACCTGTTCGAGCGTCGCTACCTGCAGCGTAAACTGAATCTGCAGATATTGCTCGCCGTCTTCAGGCTGCAGGTTCACGACGAATTTTTCCAGCGGAACATATACCGGCGGTTCAGCCGGCTTGACTTCCGTTTCATGCGCTGCGCCAGCGTCGCCTTGCAGCAGGTACCAGGCCGCGCCGGCGCCCGCGACCAGCACGAGCACAGCGATGGCAATGAGGATGATCAGCTTCTTCGGAGAAGATTTTGGAACGGCTGCCGCATCTGCTTTCGGATCAGCTTTCATTTTTTCATTTGCTTTCAAGGGAACTCATCCGGCTTTAGTGATTCACGCCGTCATTATGTCATTATCGGGAATAAACGCGCAGGCGAATTGCTTGAAAAGAGGCACTAAAAATAGCCACATCAAGGCTTGCCTTCCGCAGGGAAGGGCGGATCCGCAGGTCCGCCGCGTTCAGGTCATGCAAATATGTCAACCATGCCTTGCCCGCCGCCGCTCATCGGGCGACCTGGCTGGTGCTCGGCCACATCGATCGCATTGCCGGCGCTGCCAGATCGTCCGCCCGAACCGCCGCGGCCGGACGGCTCGCCCGGCGCCTGGCGCTGGTCCGGCGTGCCGGCATCGACCGTCGCATTACCCAGCGCGATGCCGCTCTCGCTCATCATTTCGCGCAGCTTCGGCATGGCGTTTTCGAGCGCCTGGCGAACTTCCAGCTGGTTGGCCGAGAAGGTCACGGTGGCCTGGTCGTTGGTCACGCTGAGCACCACCTGCATCGGGCCCATGTCGGGCGGGTTCAGGGTCAGGGTGGCGCTTTGTTCCTGGCCGGCGAGCATCCACACGATCTTCTGGCCGACCTGGTTATCCCATGCCGGCGTGCCGACCCGCGCCGCGATGCGGTCGGTGGCCACGCCAGCGGCTGCCTGCGCGATGTTCAACGAGGCTTGCTGGACCGGCGCGTTCAGGGGGGCAGTGGCGGCCTGCGCGTCCTTGAGCGGCGCTGGCTCGGCGCGTTCCTGCGTGAGCAGGCTGGCGAACTTCGACGTGTCGATTTCCGCGTCGGGCCGGGCGGCGGTTGCCGCGGCGGCAGGGGCGGCATCCGCAGCCGGCCGCACCGGCGCTGCGCTGCCTTCCGCGGCAGGCTGTTCGCCAGGCGACGGCGCAAGCGGTGCGCCTTGCGCAAACTGACCCAGAAGGTCGGGCAGCGCCGCGCGGCCTTCGGCGGCCAATGCGGGCGCTGCGCCGCCGCCGGCTACCGGTGCCGCAGCCGCGTCTTTCGGGATCACCTGCAGCTGGTTGAAGCTGGCCACCAGCGCCAGCATGTCGGTCACGGGCAGCTCGGATGCGCGCGCGGCGGCGTCTTCCGCCTTGTCGGTGCTGTCCTTGCCGGTGGTTGCCGACGCCGTCGCTGGTTTGTCCTTGCTGTCGGCCTTCGCGGCCGCCTGGCGCGCGCTGTCGGCCTGCGCCGGGCGGCTCGGGTCCTGCTTCGCGGCGGCGGCCTTCTCGGCAGGCTTGGCCTGCGTTGCGGGCCTGGCCTGCGGCGCCGGCGTAGCGTTCTGGCGCTGCGTGATTTCGCGCGACAGGGCCTGGCTGAACTGGGCGCCGCCGTTGTCGTTCTGGGCCTGGGCCTGGGCGTTGTGGCGCGCCGGCGCCGGGCTGGCGCTGGAGATCTGTGGCAAGAGGTTCTGGGTTTGCATGGTGCTGTCAATCCGTTCGTTGTTGGTCAGCGCTTGAAATGCGCCTGCCGTGCTGCGTGTTCGTCCATCGCCTTCTGGTCGCGCTTGTTCTCGATCCGCAGCGCCTCGGCCGTTGCGCGCTCGTTCAGCGTGCGGTACGACAGGCGCTTGCGTTCACTGGTTTGCCATGCGGTCTTCTCGATGCCGCTCTTGTACTCCGCGTGTTTGATCACTTCGCGCTGGCCGTTGATGGCGTTTTCCAGCTTGTCGACGAAGGCCACGAAATTCCGGTGCGCCATCGGGGTCATTCCCGCCATCTGGGCCTGCTCGAAGCGCTTCGCATAATCGTCGCGGTACCCGTGCAGCATCTGCAGCTTGGCCTCCGCTTCCTCGACCGCCTTGAGCGCCGCGCCAAGGCGCTTGGCGGCGTCGTCGGTCTCGCGCTGCGCGAGCTCGATCAGGGTGTCCAGGGCTGAGGATTTGGCCATAATGGATCAGATTATAGGTGCGGCCCGCGCACCCCAATCAGTCGAACAGAGAGGTAAGTTGGCCCAAACTCTGCTGCATGCCGGTGTTTTCGTGGATTTCCTGGCACAGGAAGGACTCGATCTGGTCGTGTAGCAGGATGGCCTGGTCCAGCACCGGGTCGCTGCCGGAGGCATAGGCGCCCACGCTGATCAGGTCGCGCGAACGCTCGTAGCGCGAATACAGCTGCTTGAGGCGGCGCGCCTTTTGCTGGTGCTCGGGCGTGGTAATCGTGTGCATCGCGCGGCTGATCGACTGTTCGATGTCGATCGCCGGATAGTGCCCGGCCTCGGCCAGGTGGCGGTTCAATACGATGTGGCCGTCCAGGATACCGCGCGCGGCATCGGCGATCGGGTCCTGCTGGTCGTCGCCCTCGGACAGCACGGTGTAGAAGGCGGTGATCGAGCCGCCGCCCTCGAGGCCATTGCCGGCCCGTTCCACCAGCACCGGCAGCTTGGCGAACACCGACGGCGGATAGCCCTTGGTGGCGGGCGGCTCGCCGATCGCCAGCGCGATTTCGCGCTGCGCCATCGCGTAGCGGGTCAGCGAGTCCATGATCAACAGGACATTCTTGCCCTGGTCGCGGAAATGCTCGGCGATGGCCGTCGCATAGGCCGCGCCCTGCAGGCGCATCAGCGGCGGGCTGTCGGCCGGCGCCGCCACCACGGCGGAACGCGCGCGGCCTTCCGGCCCGAGGATCTGTTCGATGAATTCCTTGACCTCGCGGCCTCGCTCGCCGATCAGGCCGACCACGATCACGTCGGCGGTGGTGTAGCGCGCGATCATCCCGAGCAGCACCGACTTGCCGACGCCGGTACCGGCGAACAGGCCAAGGCGCTGGCCGCGGCCGACAGTCAGCATCGAGTTAATGGCGCGCACGCCGACGTCCAGCGTTTCGGTGATCGGTGCGCGGTCGAGCGGGTTGACCGGGCGCGCGTTGATCGGCGCGACTTCGTCGGTGCCGAGCGGGCCGAGGCCGTCGAGCGGGCGGCCGGCGCCGTCGACCACGCGGCCAAGCAGCTTTTCGCCGACCGGCAGGTGGCGCGCGCGGTCGCTCGGGCGGCGGCGCGGATGCGGTACGCTGCCAGGACGCGGTACCGACGCTTCGACCGGGAACACGCGGGTGCCAGGTACGATGCCTTCGACATCGCTTTGCGGCATCAGGAACAAACGGTCGCCCTCGAAGCCGACGACTTCAGCCTCGACCCGCGCGCCGCTCGGAAGTGGGATGGTGCAGGCGCTGCCGACCGCAAGGCGCAGGCCGACGCATTCCATCACCAGGCCGGCCACGCGCGTGACCCTGCCGCACACCTGCATCGGCTCGACGAAGCCTACCAGCGCGTCGCAGTCGCGCAGGTAGGCGCGCCAGCGCGCGGTATGGCGGTCGGCCTGGCCGGTCATCAGCCGAGCCACTCCACGTTCTTGCCCAGCGACTGCGACAGCCGCTGCCAGCGCGACGCGGCCTGCGCGTCGATCTGGTTGCTGGCGGTGTCGATCTTGCAGCCGCCGCGCGCGATCTGGGCGTCTTCCACCACGCGCCAGCCGCCCTTGTCGAGTTCTTCGCCGATCGCTTCGCGCACCAGGGCGGTGTCGTCGGGATTGAGCATCAGGATGGCCGGCTGCTGCAGCACCGGCAGGTATTCGATCGCCTCGCGCACCACCGGGATCACCAGTTCGGGCTTGACCTCGAGCGCGGTGCGCAGCATGCCCTTCGCGACGTGCAGGGCCAGTTCCAGCACATCGCTGGCGATGTTCTCGTCGGCCTGCGACAGCGCATTGCCGAAGGTGACGGCCAGCGTTTTCAGGTGTTCCAGTTCGGCGGCCGCCTCAAGGCGGCCGATCGCCAGCGCGTCGGCATAGCCGGCGGCGTGGCCTTCGTCGTAGCCTTCCGCGCGCGCCTGCTCACGGATCTGGGCCAGTTCCGCGACGGTGGGCAGTGCGTAGGCAGGGTCGGCGGCGGCCTGCTCCGGCTCGGCGGCAGCCGGCGAAAGGGCAGGGCGCGGGTCGAACGAATTCATCTCCCAGCGCTGGTACGCGGTCTGCATCTCTTTTGGAATGGTCGCCATCAGATGAACGAATCCTCGCCTTTACCGCCCAGGACGATCTGGCCTTCGTCGGCCAGGCGGCGCACGATCTGCAGGATCTGCTTCTGCTGCGACTCCACTTCCGACAGGCGCACCGGGCCTTTGGAATCGAGGTCCTCGCGCATCATCTCGCTGGCGCGCTGCGACATGTTGCGGAAGATCTTCTCGCGCAGGTCCTGCGACGCGCCCTTGAGTGCGATGATCAGCATCTCGGACTGCACTTCGCGCAGCAGCAGCTGGATGCCGCGGTCGTCGATGTCGATGATGTTATCGAACACGAACATCTCGTCCATGATCTTCTGGGCCATGTCGTTGTCGTAGTTCTTGATGTTGTCCATGACCGAGCTTTCCTGGTCGCCGCTCATGAAGTTCAGGATTTCCGCCGCGGCGCGCACGCCGCCCAGCGACGACTTCTTGATGTTCTCGTTACCCGACAGGAGCTTGGTCAGCACGTCGTTCAGTTCGCGCAGCGCGGCCGGCTGCACGCCGTCCAGCGTGGCGATGCGCAGCACCACGTCGTTGCGCAGGCGGTCGGTAAAGTTACCGAGGATCTCGCAAGCCTGGTCGCGCTCGAGGTGGACCAGGATGGTCGCGATGATCTGCGGGTGCTCGTTGCGGATCAGTTCAGACACCGACGACGCGTCCATCCACTTCAGGCTCTCGATGCCCGACGCGTCCTTGCCGCCCAAAATACGCGACAGCAGGACAGTCGCCTTGTCGTCGCCCAGCGCCTTGGTCAGCACCTGGCGGATGTATTCGTCCGAGTCGAGGCCGACGGTCGAATTGAGTTCGGTCTGTTCGCGGAACGAATCGAGGACCGACACCACCTGCTCGTGCTGCACGCTTTTCATGGTCGCCATCGCGGCGCCCAGCTTGAGCACCTCGCGCGGACCCAGGAACTTCATCACCTCCGCAGCTTCCTCTTCGCCGATGGCGAGCATCAGGATCGCTGCCTTGTGGATGCCGTTATCATTCATTTGCGCCTACCCATGCTTTCACTACGTTCGCCACCACGCGCGGATCGTCCTTGGCCAGCGTCTTCGCCATCGCCAGGTTCTCGCGGTAACCGCGCGCGATATTCGTCTCTGCCACTTCCAGCTGGATGCGCTGGACCTCTGCCTGCACCGCTTCTTCCTTCGTCATCTCAGCCTCCGGCGGCAGCGGCGGTACTTCGGTAATCTGGTCGAACCTGCGCAGCAGGGGGCGAAGCAGGGGGCGCAGCAGGCGGAAATACAGGAAGCCCAGCACCAGCGCCAGCAGCAGGTAGCGTCCCAGCTCTTTCGCCAGCGGCAGGTTGGCCGGATCCTTCCACCATTCCAGCTGCGCTTCCGGCGTGGCCGGCTTGTCGACGCCGTCGAACGGCGCGTTGGTCACGTTCAGCGTATCGCCGCGCGCCTGCGAATAACCCATCGCCTCCTTGACCAGGTCATTGATCTGCGCGACTTCCGCCGCGGTCAGCGCCTTGACGTTCACCTTGCCGGTTTTCGTGTCGACGATGCGGCGGTAGTTTACCAGCACGCCCACGGTCAGGCGCTTGATGCCGCCCATCGGGCGCTGCTCGTAGCGCACGGTCTTGTCGACTTCGTAATTGGTGGTCGAATCCTTGCGCGTCGGTGCGGCGTTGGCGCCGCCTGCAGGCGGTGCGCCGGCTGCGCCGTCCAGCGGAGCGGTGGCGGCGCCCGGAGGCTGGTTCGACAAGGCGCCCGGCACGCCGGCGGCGTTGGCGCCGCCAGGAGTATTCGCTTCCGACACCTGCTGGCTGCGGATCGCCGACGCTTCCGGCGGCGAATTCGGCTTGTAGCTTTCGGCGGCGGTATCGACCTGCGCGAAATCGATATCGGCGGTCGCCTCGGCGCGTACATTGCCCTGGCCGACCAATGGCGTGATCAGCGACTCGACCTGCTTGATGATGCGCTGCTGGATCTCGGTGACGTACTTCAGCTGGTTCGGGTCGAGCTGCTTGGCGCCGCCGGCCGGCTTGCCGTTCTCGGACAGCAGGTTGCCGGCCTGGTCGACCACGGTCACGTTCGACACCGGCAGTTCCGGCACGCTGGACGCGACCAGGTGGACGATCGCCGACACCTGGGCGACGTCGAGGACGCGGCCCTGCTGGAGGTTCAGCAGCACCGACGCGGTCGGCTTCTGCTGCTCGCGCACGAAGACCGACGGCTTCGGCAGCGCCAGGTGCACGCGCGCCGAACCGACGGCGGCCAGCGACTCGATCGAGCGGGCCAGTTCGCCCTCCAGCGAACGCTGGTAGTTGACCTGTTCATGGAACTGCGACACGCCCAGTTTCTGGTTCTCCATCAGCTCGAAGCCGACGTTGCCGCCTTTCGGCAGGCCCTGCGACGCCAGCTTCAGGCGCGCGTCATGCACATGCTCGGACGGCACCAGGATGGCGGTGCCGCCTTCGGAAAACTTGTAAGGGATCGCCATCTGGTCGAGCGACGCGGTGATCGCGCCGCCGTCGCGGTCGGAGAAATTCGAGAACAGCACCTTGTAGTCGGGCTGCTGGCTCCACAGCCAGATCGCGGCCATGATCGCCAGGACAGACGCAATGGCAGCGCCGAGCAGGAAATTCTTGCCCATCTGGGTCTGTAGGAACGTCGGCTTCGATTCCGGGGTGTCTACAAGTACGTCCGCTGTTGCTGCTGCCATGTTTGATGGTATCCGAGGTAATAAGGGATCCCAGACCTGTGCGAGGAATGGGGCTTAAGCAGGATTATGCTGGTGTACGGCAACAATCAAACGCGCGAACAGGGGGGGGAATAGGCCTTTCCTCGGCCTGAAATGCCGCTCTGGCACTGCTATTCTGGCAGCCTGAGAAAGCGTGTACGCACATTGTACCCGCGCGCAGGCGCATCGTTGCGGCCTGCCAATGCATGAATCGGAGAAAACAACATGGACGTAGCATCGATAGGGGCCGACCGGATCCAGGCGATGATGGCCCAATTGAAGGCGGCGGCGGTCAAGCCGGCCGGTCCCGCGGTTGCGCCGGTCGGCACCGAAGCGCCCGCGGCCAAGGTCAACTTTGCCGACGCGCTCAAGAGTTCGCTGGAAGGCGTCAGCGCCGCCCAGACCAAGGCCAGCGCGATGGGCAAGGCGTTTTCGATGGGCGACGACAGCGTCAGCCTGTCGGACGTGATGATCGCGATGCAAAAATCCAGCATCAACTTCCAGGCCACCGTACAGGTGCGCAACAAGCTGGTCTCGGCCTACCACGAGATCATGAACATGCAGGTATGACCGCTGAAGTAGATCAAATGTTTGCGCAAGCGAAAATCGGGGTCCGTCCCCGGGGTCTGTCCCCGGGGACGGACCCCGATTTTTTTTTGCCGTTGATTGCGCTACTTTTTAGCCGAGGCCGGCGAGGCGGGCGTTGCGTTCGCGCTCGAGCTTGGTGATGTAGCGCTGGACGTTGGCGAGGTTGCCACGGGAGATGTCGACGAAGGCGCAGCCTAGCCGGCGGTTGGTCTTGCTGTTCAGTAGCGTCAGGTCGAGCGAGTTGCGAATGCGGAGCGCCGTCGTCACCGTCCCGATCTCCGGCAGCTCGATCTTGCAGCCTTCGTAGGTGTTGCCGATCGTGTTGCCGAGCTGGAGCTTGTTGTCGAGGATGGCGATGCCGCCGCAGCTGATGTCGGCCAGCGGGAAGATGTTGCTGCCGCCGCCCAGCTCGAACGGCATCGGGATCACCGCGCGCACCGGGTTGCTGACCGGCGTAGGCATGCGGTAATATTCGCGCCGCTGCAGCCGGATCATCGAGTCGGGCAGCGCCATCCTGAACGCAGGACGCCCGTCCCAGGTGGCCGCTTGCACGCCGTTGTCGGCGACAAACAGGATGCGGATCTTGTCGAGCGAGGTTTCAAACGAGATGCGCCCAGCCGCGCCAATGCGGCGGTTCTGCTCGCTGTTGATCGAGCAATCGAGGTAGATGGTGTCCGCTTCCACCGCCATAATCGAGGTCACGCAGACTTCCGACTGGCCGCGGATCAGCATCGTGACCAGCTGGTTCTTTTCGCCGATATTGCGCAGCAGGGCAATGATTTCCTTGCGCGACTCGACCCGGTAGTCATGCCAGTTGTCGAGCTCGGAACCGGTGTTTTCTTGCATCATTGTGTGCCGCTGTTCTTATAGTGTGTCGATGAGCCGGGCAGTGTCGGGTGGCGCAGGTCGGGCGTCACCAGAAGTTTTCCCAGACTCAATATGATATAGCCATGCCAGCAGTTCCGCAATCGCCCGGTATAGCTGTGGCGGAATCTGCCGGTCGAGGTCGATTTGCATGAGCAAAGCCACCAACTCTTTCGATTCGTGCACAAAAACTCCGGCTTCTCCAGCGCGTTTGATGATTTCGCTGGCCAGCAGCCCCTTGCCCTTGGCAACGACCTTCGGCGCGGCGTCGCCGCCCTGGTAGGCCAGCGCGACGGCGCTCTGCTGCTTCTGGCTGGCAAGCGCGTCACTCACCGCCGCGCTCCTGCTTGCTGTGGATGTCGAGCGAGGCCAGCGGACTGCCGGCCGCGCCCAGCGCGGCCACCAGTTCGCCCGAGCGCGCACGCAGCAGCGCGCCGGTGTCGCCGGATTCGGCCTTGAGCTGGATGTGCAGCTGGTCCCCGGCGATCACGATGGTTGCGGCGATCTCGCCCAGTCCGGCGAAACGCAGGCGCAGCCCGCTGCGCCAGCCGGGTTCGGTGTCGGCCTCGCCGCGCGGGCCGTCCTCGGGCGCGTCCTTGTGGATCTCCCATTGCATGTCCTGGCCCGGCCAGACCTGGCCTTGCCACGTGATCCGGCCGTTTTCGTGCGCCGCCAGTTGCTGGCTGATGAGATGAAAGGCGGCCGGATCGGCTTCGGCCGCCATTCCTTTGCTGGCACCGTCGGCCACCGCGCGCTGCATCTGCGGTTCGCGCAACAGCTCGGGCAGGGGGCGCTTGCCTTCGGCCCATTCGGCCACGTGCGATTCGTAGAACAGCCCGCTCTGGGCCAGCGCGCCCTCCAAAGCCTGCGCCAGCCGCGCCGGTTCGGGCGTGCCCGGACCGGTCAGCGGCGTGGTGGAGCGGATCGACGCCGCTTCCCCGGCGGCCTGCTGGCCGGAGGAGAGGATGCGCGCAATGGTGCGCCCGGCATCGCTGAGCGACACGTGGGCGTTGCGCGGGTCCGCGCCGGCATGCTCGGCGGCGGGCGCCAGCTGGGCGCGGAACGCGGCCAGCGCGGCCGTGCCGGGCGCGCGCAGGCCGGGCAATTCCTGTTGGACCAGGGTGGGGTGGATCAGTTGCCCGGCGCCGGCTTGCTGGAAGGCGGGACGGGGATGGGTGCTGACCAGCGTCATCGGCAGCTCGGTGCCGGGCTGGGTGCCGGCAGGCAGCGCCATGCGGGCGTTCTGTTCGGCCACGCGCACCAGGAAACTGCCGTCGGCAAGGCGTGCCAGCACGGCCACCTGCATCGATTTGCCGACCTGGGTCTGGAGCGCGCGTTCGAACGCTTCCTGGCGGACGTCGCCGGCCGGCAGCGCCGGGATGGCCGGGGCGACCCGGTCGACGCCCCTGACGGTCATGCGCTCCATGCCGGGACCGCGCGGTCCTTAGACGACGCCGTAGGTGCTGGACAGGCGGCGCTGGGTACCGGTGTTGCTGATCATTGCGGACAGCTGGGCCATCCACGGCATGGTCAGGTCACGGATCTTGCGGTCGTCGGCCAGCAGGCGCTTGATGTATTCGACCTTGCGCAGGCGGCTGTCGGCGTTCAGCGCGATCTGCGCTTCGTTCTGGCGCAGCGCTTCGACGCAGCCGGCGCAGCGGGTTTCCAGGTCGACCAGGCGGTCCCAGTCGCTGCTGCTGGCGGCGGCCACCATCTGTTCGGTCAGGCCGACCATCGATTCGTACATCGATAACACTTCTTGGCTGGTCATCATGGCTCAGGCACTCGCAAGGACAGGGGCGTTGGACTGCTCGGCAGCCTGGAGCGGCGCAGCGCCGATGGCGTTCCACGTATCGCGCAGTTCGGTCAGCAGGCGCTGCACTTCTTCCAGCACTTCCGGCTGGTTGTGCATGTTGGCGGCCACCAGGCGGCGTCCCATGTATTCGTACAGCGAATCGAGGCCTTCGGCGATCTGGCCGCCGACTTCGCGGTCGAGGCTGGCGCGCAGTCCGTTCTCAATGATCAGGATCGCCTTCGAGATGGAGGCGCCTTTTTCCGGGATATTGCCCGCTTTCATATGGGTCAGCCCGTTGCGCACGGCCGTGAGGGCGCCGTCGTACAGCATGACGATCAGCTTGTGGGGGCTGGCCGCCATGACGCCGGTTTCGACGCCGACCTTGGCGTATGCATTCGCGCCGCTTTTCATTGATCCGAACATGTTATTCCTTCCAAATGCCGTTGTTAGCCGACTGCTTAGCTCGTCATTGTGCTCAGCTGAGCTAATTGTTGCGTTAAATAGTTGCTTGTCGTCGTCATGCGGGCGATTGCTACGTCCAGTGCAGTAAACTGCGCACGCAGGCGCTTTTCGATGCCCGTCAGTTTCAGGTTCATCGCATCGCGCGATTTGCCGATGTCCTTGATGCTGTTCTGCAGGCTGGTGGTCTGGCCATTGATCAGGCCCGACGTGCTGGTGAAGTTGTCGACCAGTTTGGTAAGGATGTCGGCGTAGCCTTGCGAAAAACTCACATTGCCTCGGTCCGCTGGCGCTGGTCCGCCGGTAATTTCCATTTTCAGGCCCGACAGGGTCGAGCCGACGCCGGCCGTCAGCAGCTGGCCGGAACCGGTTGCCGGAACGCCGTCGATGGTGCCGGCCACGTCGATGCCGTCGGTATCGGTGGGCGTCGGCAGCAGGCTGGGCGCGGCGTTGCCGCTGACATCGACTTTGGACGCCGACCCGTAGCGGTTCGACATGATCGTCAGCTTGCCGCCGGCATCGACGCTGACCGCGACCGTGACGCCGGCGGCCTTGAATTCGGAGGCGCCGTTGATGGTCGTCTGCAGGTACGCCGCAAGCGAGGTGGCGGTGTAGGTGTTGGGCGCCAGCGTCAGGCTGGTGCTGATGCCGTCGACGCTCATGTTCAGCTGGTCGTTGCTGCCGGCGCCGATCGTCAGCACCGCCGCGCTGCCGCCGCTGACCTGGCCGCGGGTGGCCAGGGCGCTCACATGCAGCGCACCCGAGCCCGGCTTGGTCAGCGAGCTGGAGCCGATGAACTTGACCAGGCTGTCGGTCGAGGTGCCGATCGAGGCGAACAGGCCGGCCATGTCATTGAAGCTGGTGTCGATCGCCTTGGTCAGCTTGGCCGAGTCGAGCGCCATCGAGCCGTCGCGCTGGAACGTCACGCCGATCTGGGTCAAGTTATTCAGCGCGCCGCCGGCCCCGGTCAGGGTCTCGCCCAGCATCGAGCGCACCTGGGCCTGGATGTTGCGCACCGAGGCCTCGCCCAGCAGGGCGCCGCCGGTCTTGGTGGCTGCATCGTACGCGGTCAGCGACTTGATTGTCTTGTCGAGGTCGTTGTAAGCCTTGACCAGCGACGACACGCCATTCTGGATCGCCGCGGTGTCGCGCGACACGTTGACGGTGGTGCTGCCGATCTTGTTGACCGTCAGCGTCACGCCCTGGATCGCTTCGCTCACCGACTTGTTCCTGGCGTTCACCGGGATGCCGTTGACGGTCAGCGCCGTATCCTGGGCGGCGCTACTTTGCGTCATTTTCTGGGCGCCGGCCGGATCGTAGGCCAGCAGGTCGGCCAGCGCGGTATCGCCAGGAGGCGCGCCAGCATCGCGCGCGACCGAGATCTTCATGCTCGAGGTCGCGCCGGTGGCGTTCGAGGTCATCACCAGGTGATGCGGGTTGCCGCTGCCATCGGACACGATGGTGGCGGTCACGCCAATGTTGGCCTTGTTGACCGCGTCGCGGATGCCTTGCAGCGAGTGGTTGGTGCTGTCGATGACGACGCTGCCGCCGATCTGCGTGGCGTCCTGGGCAAACGCCGGGTTGGGCGGCGCGGCGGCGGCATCGTTCACATAGACGCCGTTCTGCAGCTTGCCGCCGGTGATGGTGCCGAACTGGAAGGTCAGGGTGGTCTTGGCGCCGTCGCCGATCGGCGCGGTGCTGGTGGCCTGGCCGGCGGTGGCGATGGTTTGCGCCTGTGCCAGCTTGGTCACGTCAACCGTGTACGAACCGGTAACGGCCTTGCTGGTGGCGGCGCCGCTCAGGATGGCCGTGTCGGAGGCGGTCGCATTTACGCCCTGGAACTTGGCGGGCATCTTGAGCGCATCGAGCGCGGTCTGGAAGGACGACAGGGCGCCCTTGAGGGTGCCGAACGCGGATACTTTCGCGAGGTAGGCGGCTTCCTTCTTGGCAAGCGTGTTCAACGGCTGAGCTTCGACCGCCATGAGCTGGCTGACGATGCTGTTGACGTCAAGATTAGAACCGATGCCGGGTGATGAGATGGCCACTGCGCCTCCTGCGGAAAACAATAATGTAAATTATTATCGGCAGGGTTTAACCCGACTTTAGAGGGTATATTCCCTGCCAGTTCGGGTGTTCGGCAATTGGGTCAGGCTTTTTGCCTGATCAACAAGCCTTGCAGGCGGTCGAGCGCCTTGGCGATTTCCAGCGCTTCCACGCTCGGCATCTGCCGGATCACTTCCTTGGTATCCATGTCGACCACCTTGACCACGGTGCGCTTGCTGTCGGCATCGATCGAAAATTCCAGGCTCGGCGACATCGCCTGCACAGTCTTGTTGATGGTCTTGAGCGCGTCGGCCACTTCGGCCGGGGCCGGCTCGGCATCGACGGCGGTGACGGGATTGCGCGTCTCGACCGCCACCGGGCGCGCAGCGGGCGCGGTAAGCGGTGTTGCCTGGCGGTCGTAGGATTCGGTTTTTGGCGTAATACCGCCAAATGGCTGGACTTGCATGGCGATCTCCTCAATGAAAAATTCCCCGGACGGTGAAAACCACCCGGGGATTGCATCAAGCTACGATGTGATTACTGATTAACCACGCAGCAGGGACAGTACGCCGTTCGGCAGCGAGTTGGCCTGGGCCAGCATCGCGGTACCTGCCTGCTGGAGGATCTGGCCGCGGGTCAGGTTGGCCGTTTCCGCTGCGAAGTCGGTGTCCTGGATGCGGCTACGTGCGCTGCTCAGGTTTTCCGACGTTGCTTGCAGGTTGCTGATGGTGTTGGTGAAACGGTTCTGGACCGCACCCAGCGATGCACGGGAGTTGCTGATGTTGGCCAATGCCGAATCGATCACCTTCAGCGCATTGTTCGCGCCGCTTGGGATGCCGTTGGTCACGGTGGTCACGTCGATCGACGACACTGCCGACAGCGCGCTGCTGTGGGTGGCGCCAGCAACGCCGGAGTTGATACCAAGAGCGCTGGCGGTCGAGGTGAACGACGATGCCGAGCTCAGGGTGACTTTGCCGCCGACGGTGGCAGCTGAACCGTTGAGCGTGGTTGCGGTCAGGGTCGCTGCGGTATTGGTGCCGCCGTCAGTTGCTGCCATGCCTTTCACGGTGATAGCGGTCTGTGCCGAGTTGTTCTTCACGCCGATGTCGTAGCCCTGAGCCTGGGTCAGCGCGATCTTGCCGGTCGACAGGTCAGCAACGGCGGTGATGCCGGTCGAGCCGGTCTGGTCATTGATCGCCTTGGTCAACGCGCCAAGGTCGGTTGTCGATGCCAGGGTTGCGCTGACGGTCACCGGGTTGGCGGCGCCAGCCGAGGTTGGCGCGCCTTGCAGGGTCAGCGACACGTTGCCTGCCACGAAGCCGCCGAGGGTGGCCTCGGTGCTTGCGCTTGCGGTAACGCCGGTTGCGCCGGAAGCTGCGTTGACGGCGTCCGCGATCGCTTTGCCCGATGCGCCGGCGGCGACGGCCAGTGCGCCGGTCGATGCGCCGTTGCCCTGGACCGTCAGGGTGCCGACAGCAACGTTGTTGGCTCCAATGGCAGCGGTTGCGGAAGCAACAGCGTCAACCATGGTGCCGCCGGTGTTCTTCGCCAGGCTGTTGTTGCCGATTGCCGAAGCCTGTGCGCTGCCGATCGAGAAGTTGATCGTCTGGTTGGCGTTGGCGCCGACCTGGAACTGGGCGTTGTTCAGGGTGCCGTCGAGGACGTTCTGGCCGTTGAACTGGGTGCTGGTTGCAACGCGGTTCAGTTCCTGTTGCAGCTGGCTGACTTCCTGCTGTACCGAAGCGCGGTCCGATGCGGAGTTGGTGCCGTTCGCTGCTTGCACAGTCAGGGTACGCATACGCTGCAGCAGGTCGGTTGCGGTAGCCAGGCCACCTTCCGCGGTTTGAGCCAGCGAGATACCGTCGTTGGCGTTACGTGACGCCTGGTTCAGGCCGTTGATCTGGCTGGTCATGCGGTCCGAAATCGCCAGGCCGGCTGCGTCGTCTTTGGCGCTGTTGATGCGCAGGCCGGAGGAGAGGCGCTGCAGCGAGGTGGCGAGCGAACTCTGCGATGCGGCCAGGTTACGCTGCGAGTTCAGGGATGCGGTGTTGGTGTTGATGGTCGATGCCATTTATTTCTCCAGACTGATGCTACTTGTATTTCAGGGGTGGGCGACGTGCCGCTGTTCACCTTGGTCTGCTTCACTCTTCCGAAGCAATCACACCGCAGTTGAATCAGGTAACGGTGGCTCCCTGAAAAAGTTGATGGAGAAAAACACTATTTATTTCATTTTCCTGCCCTTAAATTTCCTGAAGCTGCCCCGCTAGACGACAGTAAAAATCCAAACTTTAGGGCGAAATAAATTAAATTTTGGCGGCGGGGAGCGGGCGCTTGACGAGTTCCATGCGTGATTTGTTATCGCCGTTGCTAGACAATATGAAAACTTACCGTCTGTAGGGCGGAAAAGCGAAGCGCCTTCCGCCATTGTCCGCGTCGCGTTGACGCAAGCAATGGCGGAAGGCGCTTCGCTTTCCCCCCTGCGTTGTTGTCTTACGATTCCGCTACTACCACCCGATTCTTGCCGGTCTGCTTGGCCTGGTACATCGCCCGGTCCGCGCGCGTGACCAGCGCTTCCTGTTCCTCGTTCGGCAAGCGCAGCGCGACGCCAGCCGAGAACGTGATCAGGATCTTCTCGTTCTCATGCAGGAAGAAGTGGCGGGTCAGCTCGCGCTGCAGCCTGGTCATCGTCTGCGCCGCAGCCTCCACGGTGGTCTCAGGCAGCAGGATCAGGAATTCCTCGCCGCCGAAGCGGGCGATCACGTCCATCGAGCGCAGCGTGTTCTTGACGATCTGCACCAGGTGCTTGAGGGCGCCGTCGCCGGCGATATGGCCGTAGGTATCGTTCAGGCGCTTGAAATCGTCGAGGTCGAGCACGGCGACGCACAGCGGGGTGCCGCGGCGGTCGGCGCGCGCGGTTTCGCGCTCGAACACGTCGTCCAGCCCGCGGCGGTTCAGGCTGCCGGTCAGCTGGTCTTCGCGCACCAGTTCGCTCATGTGGCGCAGCTGCTCTTCCAGCGCATGGATGCGCGTCTCGGCATCGTGCATTTCCTGGCGCGCCGCCACCATCCGGTCGCGCGACTTGAGCGCCTCGGCCTGCACCGCGCGCGTTTCGCGCAGCACGTTGTCGAGCACGGTATTGAGTTCGGCGATATTGGTCGCCTGGCTGATCTGTTCCGAGTAGCCGCCGATCTTTTCGTGGAAGTCGCCGGTCGTCGCCGCCACCGAGCTGAGGCGGTCGATAAAGGTCAACATCATGTTCTTGACGGTCAGCTTGACGTCCGACAGGCTGTGCTTGAGCTGGCCCTGCTTGTAGATGACTTCCTTCATGCTGCGCATCGCGTCTTCCAGCGCGCGCTGGTCGAGCGGGCCGGCGATCAGCGCCTGCACCATCTCGACCTGGCCGCGCAGCCAGCTGTCTTCGTCCAGCAGTTCGGTGACGTTTTCCAGCAGCAGGCGGAACAGGCGCAGCAGCAGTTCCTGCTGCTCGGCAGCGTCGCCGCTGCGGATTTCGATCTGGTAGCACAGCTGCTTCAGGCGCTGCGCGATGTCGTTCAGCGCCGCTTCGTTGTGGGCGGTCTTGACGGCCGCGCCCAGCGATTCGGCCTCGTTGACGAGTTGCGGGGAGCCGGCCAGCAGCGACGCCACCGCGAAGACCAGCGTGCGGCTGAGCAGGTCGCGCAGCAGGCGCGCTTCCGGTTCGTCGGCCAGCACCGCCAGTTCGAAATGGCCGGGCTTTTTCAACTGCTTGTCCATCAGCTGCGACAGGCCGCGCGCGAAGCCGTCCCAGTCGCGCGCCTTGAGGGTGCGCTCGAGCCGGCGGCCGGCCTCGCCGACCTCGCCTGGGGTGTCGCTCAGCCTGGCGGTGAATTCGCCCAGCACGCTTTCCGCGCCCGCGCTGGCGGCGGCGGGCGCCTTCGGCTCGACGATGCCGGCGATATCGTTGTAAATCTGGCGGTAGGCCTCGGGCGTCGGGGCGATGCGGCGCGTCGCGAGGCGGCGGAACGCTTCGCGGGCGATGTCGGCGGGGTTCGGTACTGGCGGCGTGGACATGGAGTGCGGTGATAGTCGATTGGATTATATGAATGATAATCGCGTTTCCAACTTGTCATCCCCGCGAGAAGGGCGCGTAAACACCCTTACTTCTCGGCATTACATATGCACGCTAGGAAATTATTACTCGATCAGCTGGTTCTTGATCGCGTAGTGGGTGAGCTCGGCACTGTTCTTGAGTTTCATCTTCACCAGCAGGCGCGCGCGGTACTCGCTGATGGTCTTCACCGACAGCGACAGTTCCTCGGCGATCGCACTGACCGTCTTGCCCGAGGCGATCATCGTCAGCGTCTGGTATTCGCGGTCGGACAGGGTGTCGTGCCGCGGCATCGCGTGGTCGTCGCCGACTTGCGCGGCCAGTTCCTGCGCCAGCGCGGCGCTGACATATTTCTGGCCCGTGGCGACCTGGCGGATCGCGGTCACCAGTTCCTTGGGCGCGCTCTGCTTGGTCAGGTAGCCGGCGGCGCCGGCCTTGAGCGAGCGGATCGCATACTGGTCCTCGCGGTGCATCGACAGCATCAGCACCGCCATCTCGGGATTCTCCTTTTTCACCTGCTTGAGCACGTCGATGCCGCTCTTGTCCGGCATGGAGATGTCGAGCAGCATCACATGGCACTTGGATTTGCGGAACAGCTTGATCGCATCGAGCCCGTTCTCGGATTCGCCGGCCACGATGATGTCGGGCGAGTCGGCCAGGATCTGCTTGAGGCCTTCGCGGACGATGGCATGGTCGTCGGCGATGAATACCCGGATAGTTGCTTTTTGGCTCATTTAGCGTGTGGCTGTCTGTCTTTGGTCTTGATAGTTACTATCGTGCCACCTCCGCGCGCCCGCGACAAGGCCATCGTGCCGCCCAGCGCCTTGGCGCGCTCATTCATGCCGCGCAGGCCGAACGATTGCGGCTTGAGGCGGTCGGCCGGCGCGATGCCGACGCCGTTGTCGGCGATCGCCAGCACCACTTCGAGGCGGCGCCGCTGCAGGCTGACCGTGACCGCGCTGGCGCGGGCGTGCTTGGCGATATTCGTCAGCGCTTCCTGGAAGATGCGGAATAGTGCCGCGGCGTGGTCGCTGGGCAGCTCGATGTCCTTGTCGTCGCAGCTGAAGCTGCAGCGGATGCCCATCTGCTTTTCAAATTCGCCCACCTGCCATTCGAGCGCGGCGACGATGCCGAAGTCCAGCATCGACGGGCGCAGGTCGAGCGAGATGCGGTGGATCGCGTCGATGGTGCGGTCGACCAGCGAATCGACATAGGCGGCCTTGTCGGCCAGTTCCGGCTGGTCCGCCGGCAGGCGGTTGACCAGCATCGCCAGCGCCATCTTGATGGCGGTGAGGTTGCCGCCCAGGTCATCGTGGATTTCACGCGCGATGCGGGTGCGTTCCTCCTCCTTCACCTGCTCGATGTGGGCGGTCAGCTCGGCCAGCCGGGCGCGCGAATGCGCCGTCTCTTCCTGTTCCAGCTTGCTGGCCGTGATGTTGCTCATGATGCCGTCCCACTGCACGCTGCCCGGTTCTTCGGCCAGCACGTGCGGGGTGGCGCGCAGGTTGATCCACTTTTCGTCGTTCCACGAGTCGATGAAGATCCGGCCCTCCCAGTTCCACACCGACTGCGCGCCGGCCGAGGCGCGCATCGAATCGAGGTAGCCCTTGCGGTCCTGCGGCAGGATCAGCTGGACGAAGCGTTCCGGCATCTCCTGCAGCTCGCCGGCGTGCACGCCGAGCAGCGCCGCACAGCCGTCGCTCAGGTAGGGAAACGACACGCAGCCGTCGGCGTGCAGGGCGAACTGGTAGACCAGGCCGGGCGTGTTGGCGGCAAAGCTTTGCAAGGCGTCAGCAAGGGTGGGCTGGCATGGGTTCATCGATCGGCCATTCTGTGAAGGATGCAGGAATGATACGTGAAAACAAGGGAGCCTGGGCCTGCTCCGGGGCTTGCAGGACGCGCAGAAAGGCAGCGGGCCGTTACAATAGCCACATGAACAAGGCATTTGTTAAAGAGACCGACAACGACGACGATGAGGAAGCGCTCGCCCTCGCGCAAGCCATTCCTGCCGGCGCCAAGAACTACATCACGCCGGCCGGCTACCAGCGCATCAAGGACGAGCTGCTGCAGCTGATCGACGTCGACCGCCCGGAAGTCGTGCGCGTGGTGCACTGGGCCGCGTCGAATGGCGACCGCTCCGAAAACGGCGATTACATCTACGGCAAGAAGCGCCTGCGCGAGATCGACCGGCGCATCCGCTTCCTCACCAAGCGCATGGATGCGGCCGCCGTGGTCGACCCGAGCGTCCATCACGGGAACGACCAGGTGTTCTTCGGCGCCACCGTCACCTATGTGAACGCGGCTGGCGAAAAGCATAAGGTCAACATCGTCGGCATCGACGAACTCGATCCGCTGAATGGCAAGATCAGCTGGGTCTCGCCGGTCGCGCGCGCGCTGACCAAGGCGCGCGAAGGCGACACCATCACCCTTCAAACCCCGCTCGGGGCAGACGAACTCGACATCCTGGCGGTGGAATATCCGCGCCCGATCGAGGACTGATACCGGAGGCCTGCGCAGGCGCCTGCGATGCCGTCGACCGGCTCCCCGCGCTGAGGTAAAGGTAAGCGGGGCGGCTTACGGCCGCTCGCGTTCGACCCGGTTGACGCCCGAAACGCGGCGCAGGTTGCGGATCAGGTGGGCCAGGTGGACCCGGTCCTTCACCTGGATCGTGAAACGCAGCGGTAATCCCCCCATTTTTAGAGCACGCTAAAAGTAGAGGTTAAGCGGCAAGTGCCAATTTCTGTTTTGGCGTAATACCGCCGAGTGCCATGTTGGGCCGGTCGTGATTGTAGGTCCACAGCCAGTTG
>NZ_JABBGG010000014.1 GCF_012927275.1 Massilia polaris
GAGACTCGAGATGGTTGGCCAGGAAGTGAAGGGTATCGTCGAACATCGCGACGAAGGTTAACAGCGATGCCCGGCGTTTACAACAGCAAAATAAAAATGCCGTTCAGTCTTAACTGAACGGCATTAGGCCGCCGGCCCCTTTTTTCATGTCGTTCGTTTCACGTGCCGGCTCAGGTGCCGGTCCAGCGCGTTGGCAAAATTACGCTGGTCGGCCTGGTTGAACGGCGCCGGGCCGCCGGTATCGACGCCATTCTGCCGCAGCTCCTCCATAAATTTACGCATCGTCAGCATCTGCGCGATATTCGCATCGGTATAAAATTCGCCGCGCGGATTGAGCGCGAAGCCGCCCTTCGCCAGCACATCGGAGGCAAGCGGAACATCGCCCGTCACGACCAGGTCGCCGGCGTCCAGCAGGCGCACGATTTCGGCGTCGGCCACGTCCGCACCATTTGGCACCTGCAGCGCGCGCACGAAGCGTGAGCCCGGCACGCGCATCAACTTGTTCGCGACCAGCGTCACCTCCATCTCGAGGCGTTCGGCCACCCGGTAGAGGATTTCCTTGATCACGCCGGGACATGCGTCCGCATCAACCCAAATCCGCATGCTGTCTTTCGTATCGTTGTGATGGCGGGCAGTATAACGGACGCTGCACGACAGCTGGAAAATGTGGTATTGATGGTCGAAATAACAATGGAGCTGGCACCATGATCAAAAGCGCGATGTTTGTCCTTGCCGTACCTGACCTCAAACGCTCAGCCGATTACTACCGGGACGTGTTGGGATTCGAGATACAGGAGATGGGCGATCCCGGCTGGCGCTTTCTTGTGCGCGACAGCTGCCGGATCATGGCGGGCGAATGCCGCGACGCCATGCCGGTCGCCGACACGGGTGACCATTCCTACTTCGCCTACCTCGTGGTCGATGACGCCGACGCCTTGCTGGCGCGCGTCACCGAGGCCGGCGCTGACATCTGCAAGCCGATCGCGAGCGAACCGTGGGGCATGCGCGAGTTCGGAGTGCGAACGGTTGACGGCCATCGCATGATGTTCGGGCAGGACCTCGAACCAGCTTCAGCTGCCTAGGTTATCCCACAAATCCCCGGCTAGGTTCAGGCGCGGCGCGGCGACGCCAAAGTGCTGGTACGCCGCTGGCGTGGCGACACGGCCGCGCGGGGTGCGCTGCAGGTAGCCCTGCTGGATCAGGTACGGTTCGAGCACGTCTTCGATGGTATCGGCCGCTTCGCCGATTGCCGCCGCCAGGTTGCCGATGCCGACAGGCCCGCCGCCAAACTTGAACAGCACCGCCTCCAGCAGCTTGCGGTCCATGACGTCGAAGCCGACCGAGTCGACATCCAGCATGATCAATGCCGCATCGGCCATCTCCTTGGTGATGTCGCCGGTACCCTTCACCTGCGCATAATCGCGCACGCGCCGCAGCAGGCGGTTGGCGATCCGCGGCGTGCCGCGCGCGCGCATCGCGATCTCATGCGCGCCCTCTTCCGTGATCGGCGCATTGAGCAAGGCCGCGCTACGGGTGACGATGCGGGTCAGTTCAGCGGCATTGTAGAACTCGAGCCGCGCGACGATGCCGAAGCGGTCGCGCAGCGGATTGGTCAGCATGCCGGCGCGCGTGGTCGCGCCGACCAGCGTGAATGGCTGCAGGTCGATCTTGACCGAGCGCGCGGCAGGGCCCTCGCCAATCATCAGGTCGATCTGGTAGTCCTCGAGCGCCGGATACAGGATCTCTTCAACCACCGGCGACAGGCGGTGGATCTCGTCGATGAACAGGACGTCGTTGGCTTCGAGGTTGGTCAGGATCGCCGCCAGGTCGCCCGGGCGTTCCAGCACCGGGCCTGAAGTCTGGCGCAGGTTGACGCCCATCTCGCGCGCGATGATGTGCGCCAGCGTGGTCTTGCCCAAGCCGGGAGGTCCGAACAGCAGCGTGTGGTCGAGCGCTTCGCCGCGCTTGCGCGCCGCCGAAATGAAAATCTCGAGCTGGCCGCGGATCTTCTCCTGGCCGACATATTCATCGAGCTGCTTCGGTCGCAGCGCGCGCTCGATCGCCTCCTCGTTGGGCGAGGACGGCTTCGCGTCGATGATGCGCTGCTCGGTGAAATTGTCGGTCTGGATACTCATCGTTTAAGCTTTCGACAGCGCCTTCAGCGCGAACTTGATGCCGTCGG
Organism: Massilia polaris; assembly: GCF_012927275.1. GTDB lineage: Bacteria > Pseudomonadota > Gammaproteobacteria > Burkholderiales > Burkholderiaceae_D > Telluria_A > Telluria_A polaris. Next base: position 2,183 of record NZ_JABBGG010000014.1, read on the forward strand.
ACACGCTCGCGCCGGCCGGCATGTTCTTCAGTGCGGCCGTGGCCTCCTTGTCAGAATACCCCAAAGCCAGCAGCGCGTTGAGGATGTCGGACTGGGTATCGTCGCGCGGTGCGCCAGCCACCGCGCCAACGTCGGCGCCCAGCTTGCCCTTGAGCTCCAGCAGCAGTCGCTCAGCCGTTTTTTTGCCGATGCCGGGAACTTTTACCAGCCGCCCTGCCTCCTGCAAGGTGACCGCTTGCGCCAGGTCGGCGATCGTCATGCCCGACAGGATCGACAGCGCGGTGCGCGCGCCGACGCCGCTGATCTTGATCAGCTGGCGGAACACCGCACGTTCGTTGGCGTTGCCGAAGCCGAACAGCAAGTGGGCGTCCTCGCGGATCGCCTGGTGGGTGAACAGCGTCACCTTCTCGCCGGTGTGCGGCAGGTTGTAATAGGTACTCATCGGCACATCGACTTCATAGCCGACGCCGTTGCAATCCACCAGCAGTTGCGGCGGGTTCTTTTCGAGCAGGATTCCGGAAATGCGACCGATCATCGGGAGCCTCTATACATTAGACGAGGCGGCCGCGCTTCATGCGCAGGCCGCCGAGGGATGGTGCGAGCGACTGGATCAGGGCCAGCGCGTCGTAACTGTTGGCATGGCAGATGGCGACGCCAAGCGCATCGGCGGCGTCCGAACCAGGCAGGCCGGGCAGCATCAGCAGGCGCGAGACCATGTCTTGCACCTGCTCCTTGGCCGCCTTGCCGGTGCCGACCACTGCCTGCTTGACCTGGAGCGCGGTGTATTCGGCGACCGACAGGTCGGAGCCGACCAGCGCGGTAATGGCCGCCCCGCGCGCCTGCCCAAGCAGCAAGGTCGATTGCGGATTGACGTTGACGAAGACTTTTTCGATTGCCGCGCAGTCGGGCTGGTAGGTCCGGACCACCTCGCCGATGCCGTTGAGGATGACTTTCAGGCGGGGCGGCAAGGCGCCGTCGCTGCCGGTCTTGATGGTGCCGGAAGCGATGTATCGCAGCTTGCTGCCTTGCTTTTCGATGACGCCGAAGCCGGTCGTGCGCAGGCCTGGGTCAATGCCTAGAATAATCATTACCGAATGTTATACCGACCGGCAACGCTTGTGGGGAAATACTGTGTAAAAACACAGTTGTCGGGCTCCCGCCGTGCGGCGGAAGCCCTTTTTGAACTGCTTAGTGGCGGAAGTGGCGGGTGCCGGTGTACAGCATGACGACGCCGCGCTCGTCGGCAGCGTCGATCACTTCCTGGTCGCGCATCGAGCCGCCCGGATGGATCACGCAGGTCGCGCCCGCGTCCACCACCACGTCGAGGCCGTCACGGAACGGGAAGAAGGCGTCCGACGCCACTGCCGAGCCGGACAGCGACAGGCCAGCGTTCTGGGCCTTGATCGAGGCGATGCGGGCCGAGTCGATGCGGCTCATCTGGCCGGCGCCGACGCCGAGGGTCATGCCATTGCCGCAGAAGACGATGGCGTTCGACTTGACGAACTTGGCCACGCGCCAGGCGAACATCATGTCCTGCAGCTGCTGCTGGGTTGGCTGCTTCTTGGTGACCACGCGCAGCTCGCCGATGCCGACGTTCCTGGCGTCAGGCGATTGCACCAGCAGGCCGCCGCCGACGCGCTTGACGTCGAACGGGTTCTGGGCGTCGCCGAGGGGAATTTCAAGCAGGCGCACGTTCTGCTTGGCCGACATCGTCGCGCGCGCTTCCGCGGTGAACGATGGCGCGATCAGCACTTCGACGAACAGCTTGGCCAGCGCTTCGGCTGCCTTGCCGTCGACTTCGACGTTGAAGGCGATGATGCCGCCGAAAGCCGAGGTCGGATCGGTCTGGAGTGCGCGGTGGTAGGCGTCCAGCGCATCGGTGCCGATTGCCACGCCGCACGGGTTGGCGTGCTTGACGATCACGCAGCCTGCGCTCTGGCCGAGGCCGCCGAGCGACTTGACGCATTCCCACGCCGCATCAGCGTCGGCGATGTTGTTGTACGACAATTCCTTGCCCTGCAGCTGCTTGTAGGCAGCGAGCGAACCGGCGGCCGGCGCCAGGTCGCGGTAGAACGCGGCGGCCTGGTGCGGGTTTTCGCCGTAGCGCATGTCCTGCACTTTTTCGACGGTGATGTTGAGCGTCTGCGGGAAGTTGCTGCGGGTGGCGTGCGCCTTGTCCGCGCCGAGGCTGGTCAGGTAGTTGGTGATCGCGCCGTCGTACTGGGCGGTATGGGCGAAGACTTTCTTGGCGAGCATGAACTTGGTGTCGTAGCTGACTGCGCCGGCGGCCGCGCCGGTGCCCTTCATTTCCGCCAGCACCAGGCCGTAGTCGGCCGGATCGCACACCACCACCACGTCCTTGTGGTTCTTGGCCGCCGAACGCAGCATGGTCGGGCCGCCGATGTCGATGTTCTCGATTGCATCTTCCAGGGTGCAGCTGTCTTTTGCGACGGTCTGCTGGAACGGATACAGGTTGACCACCACCATGTCGATTTCCGGAATGTTGTGCTCGGAAAGCTTGGCGACGTGTTCAGGGAAATCGCGGCGCGCCAGGATGCCGCCGTGAACTTTCGGGTGCAGGGTCTTGACCCGGCCGTCCAGCATTTCCGGGAAGCCGGTGTAATCGGCCACTTCCGTGACTGGCACGCCATTGTCCTGCAGCAGCCTGGCGGTGCCGCCAGTGGACAGGATGTTGACGCCGAGCGCGGACAATGCGCGTGCAAAGTCGAGCACGCCAGTCTTGTCGGAGACGGAAATGAGGGCTTGTTTGATCATGTGAGTGGCCTGGTTGTTGAGTATTCGAAGATGCCTGCCGGGACAGCTGCGGGGAGCAAGCGTCGCCCGCGCGGCGGCGCGAATGGCTCGCGCTCGCTAGCACGGCCACTCGGTGCTAACGAGGTTTACAGCAGTCCGTGCTCTTGCAGTTTCTTGCGCAAGGTATTCCGGTTGATGCCCAGCATCTGTGCCGCGTGCGACTGGTTACCTTCGGCGCGCGTCATCACGACTTCAAGAACCGGCTTTTCAACAGTCAATACGACCATGTCGTAGATGTTCGACGGTAGCTGTTCGCCCAGATCATTGAAATAGTCTTCAAGGCTCTTCTGGACAACTTCCTGGATGCTTTCTTTGCTCATGTTCGTGCTTATCCTGCGTGTGGTGTGTTTCCGCCTGCCGCTTTTGACGACAGGGTCCGCCCCATGGTTTTTCTTATGCTGCCAGCGCTTCGCTGGCGTTTTCGCCTGCGGAGGAAACGTCCGCGGGGCGGTATTGTAACCTCTCCCCGTGACTGTGTTGCGATTCGAAAAATTTATCTACTGCCAATAACTGTTCGGCGGTGAACTCGAGCCGGTTCATTTGCTGGCGGAAAGTTTCGCCGCCGGGCAGATCTTGAACATACCAGCCGATGTGCTTGCGCGCGGTGCGCACGCCGACGAATTCGCCGTAGAAGGCGTAATGGGCCTGCAGGTGCTGGTTCATCAGGTGGCGCACTTCGTCGACGTACGGCGCCGGCAAATGGGTGCCGGTGCGCAGGTAATGATCGATTTCGCGGCAGATCCACGGGCGCCCTTGCGCCGCGCGGCCGATCATGACCGCGTCCGCGCCGGTGTAATCGAGTACGTAGCGCGCTTTTTCCGGCGTTGTGATGTCGCCGTTGGCAACGACCGGAATGCCCACCGACGCCTTGACGGCGGCAATGGTGTCGTACTCGGCATCGCCTTTGTAGCCGTCGGCGCGGGTGCGGCCGTGCAAGGTCAGCATCTGGATGCCGGCCTGCTCGGCAATGCGCGCGATGCGCAATGCATTCTTGTTTTCGCGGCTCCAGCCGGTACGGAATTTCAGGGTGACGGGCACGTCGACGGCTTGCACCACCGCATGCAGGATGCGCTCGACCAAATCCTCGTGCTGCAGCAGCGCGGAGCCGCACCAGCTGTTGCACACCTTCTTGACCGGGCAACCCATGTTGATGTCGATGATCTGGGCGCCGCGGTCGACATTGAATTTTGCGCAATCCGCCAGGTCTTGCGGGTCGGCGCCGGCGATCTGCACCGCCTTCGGCTCCATTTCGCCGGCGTGGTCGGTGCGGCGCGAACTCTTCTCCGTTGCCCACAGGCGCGGATTCGACGCCGCCATTTCGGACACCGCATAGCCCGCGCCCAGCTCCTTGCACAGCTGGCGGAACGGGCGATCCGTCACGCCTGCCATCGGGGCGACGAAAACATTATTGCGCAGTAAATACGGTCCGATTTGCACAGGTCAGCATGGAAAGAATGGCGGGAACCTTTTATTTTAACCGATATACTGCTCAATTAATTAGCAGTTTTTTCGCATGAGGCTGACGGAAAACTCTAAATGGCGCTTGATCGGTGTTGATTTATCGGCTACGGGAGTTCATCCAGCGCGCCCTGGCGCAGGTGGCCGACCTCGCCCCAGCTGTCCAGCACCAGGTTTCCTTCTTTAATCGTGAAGCGGTTGATGCTTGCGTTCATGACCTTGAAGGTGCGCGGGGTTTCGAGCGACAGCCCGAGCGCAGCGCGGTAGGCGCACTCGAGCACGCCTCCGTGGGCGACCACGGCAAGTGTGCCACCCGGATGGGCACCGGCCCATGCCAGGATGGCGTCGACGGCGCGCCGGTAGAACTGGCGGAAGGTTTCGGCGCGGCGCTCGCCTTCGGGCATCGTCGAGTCGACGTCCCTTGATTGCCATGCGGCGAATTCGGCTGGGTAGCGTTGTTCGATTTCTGCGTAGAGCAAGCCTTCGAAACCGCCGTAGCAGCGTTCGCGCAGGGAGGGATCGGTCTCGACTGGAAGATCGTGCAGGCGGGCGACGGCCGTGGCGGTCTGGTACGCGCGTTGCAGGTCGCTCGAGACGATCGCGTCGAAGCGCTCGCCTGCCAGTGCCGAGGCCAGCGCGTCGGCCTGGCGCTCGCCTTCGGCGTTCAGGGCGATGTCGATGTGGCCTTGCAGGCGGCGCTCGGCGTTCCAGGCGGTTTCGCCGTGTCGGATCAGGATGATGCGGGTTGTTGGCATGTAATACCGGGGTAGGCCGTCAGGGTTGTAACACTATTTCGGCTCAACCTGGAGCCAGAACGTCACCGGCCCATCATTGGTCAGCGAAACCTGCATGTCGGCGCCAAACTGGCCCGTTTCGACCGTCGGATGACGCTTGCGTGCAGCCGCGACAAAATGATCGAACAGCCGCCGTCCATCCTCCGGGCTGGCGGCCGGCGTGAACGACGGCCGCGTACCGGACTTGGTATCCGCCGCCAGGGTGAACTGGGGAACCAGCAACAGCCCCCCTTCCACATCGGTCACGCTGCGGTTCATCTTGCCTGCGTCGTCAGAAAACACGCGATAGCCAAGCAACTTGGCCAGCAGCGCATCGGCTTCACGCCCGGTATCGCCTCGTTCGGCGCAAACCAGCACCATCAGGCCGGGCCCGATGGCGCCGATCGCCTGCCCGTCGACCGTCACGCTGGCCTGGCTGACCCGCTGAAGCAGGCCGATCATGCGCTCAGCGTCACTCGGGCGAACTTGCGCTTGCCAACTTGCAGCACGACGGTGCCGGCGTCCAGCTTCAGCGCCTTGTCGCTGACCACCGTGCCGTCGATGCGCACGCCGCCCTGGTCCACCATGCGCATCGCTTCCGAGGTGGAAGCGCACAGGCCAGCCTGCTTGAGCAGGTGGGCAATGCCAAGTGGCGCGCCGGAAACCGACACTTCCTGCACATCATCCGGAATACCACCCTTCGAGCGGTTCACGAAGTCCGCCAGCGCATCGTCCGCCGCCTGGGCCGAATGGAAGCGCGTGACGATCTCTTGCGCCAGTGCCACTTTGGCGTCGCGCGGGTTGCGCCCACCTTCCACTTCGGACTTGAGCTGGGCGATGTCGGCAATCGAGCGGAACGACAGCAGATCGAAATAGCGCCACATCATGACGTCGCTAATGCTCATGAGTTTGCCGAACATCGTATTGGCAGGCTCGGTGATGCCAATATAGTTGTTCTTGGACTTGGACATCTTCTCGACGCCGTCCAGGCCTTCGAGCAGCGGCATTGTCAGGATGCACTGTGGTTCCTGCCCGTAGTCTTTCTGCAGTTCCCGGCCAACAAGCAAGTTAAATTTCTGGTCTGTTCCACCTAGCTCAAGATCTGCCTTCAAAGCGACGGAATCGTATCCCTGCATTAAGGGATAGAGGAACTCATGGATCGAAATTGGAGTCCCACCCTTGAAGCGCTTGGTGAAGTCGTCGCGCTCCATCATCCGGGCAACCGTGTAGCGGGAAGAAAGTTCGACCATGCCCCGCGCCCCCAGCGGGTCGCACCATTCGGAGTTGTAGCGGATTTCAGTGCGCGAAGCATCCAGCACCAGTGAAGCCTGGCGGAAATAGGTTTTGGCGTTTTCCTCGATCTGCTCGCGGGTCAGCGGCGGCCGCGTTACATTGCGGCCCGAAGGGTCGCCGATCATCGACGTAAAGTCGCCGATCAAAAAGATCACCTGGTGCCCGAGGTCTTGCAGCTGGCGCAGCTTGTTCAGCACCACGGTGTGGCCCAGGTGCAAGTCGGGCGCGGTCGGGTCGAGCCCGAGCTTGATACGCAGCGGCTGGCCGGTTTTTTCGGAACGCGCGAGTTTTTGCGCAAATTCGCTTTCGATCAGCAGTTCGTCGACGCCACGCTTGGTAATGGCGAGCGCTTCCAGGACAGCGTCTGTCAGCGGCAAGGGGGCCGAACCATGCACGGCGGCAGCGGTTCTAGGTGTTACGGAAGGGTTCGTCATATTGTCAAAATCGAAATTGTCCTACATTCTTTGCGAGATTCGTCCTACAAACGGATTTGTTTGGTATAATCCTCGATCCCATCAATCTTGCTGACCGAAAACATCTAACACAGATAACAAAAACAAAAAGTTGTAGCCTTACGGATGTTCAAGCAGCAAATTTTAACTGATTGCATGAACCCTACAAACAAAATCACAGGCAAAAGCTGGACCAGCCTGCTAGGCACCACGCGAAAGGCGCGCATTTTGAGCGCATCCGCGATCTTCCTGGCAGCTTGTGCTTTCGGCGCCGCTGGTGTCGCGCCGATTGCACCCGACGCGTCCGAAGTTCCCCAAGTTTCCATCGCACAAGATCTCGAGTTGCCGAACCTGGCAGACCAGATCGCGGCCCTCCAGGATGACGAACAGCAGTTCGCCCAGGAAGAGCGCGTTCGCGCCGGCGACACCCTTGCCGCGCTGCTGACCCGCCTTGGTGTCGACGATGCCGAAGCCGTCCAGTTCATCAAGTCCGACAAGCTCGCCCGTGGTGTCATGCAGCTCAAGAGCGGCAAGCGCGTCCAGGCCCGCACCGGCGAAAACGGTGAACTGCTGTGGCTGCGCACGACCGTGGTCGACAGCCGCGACCTGCCGATCAAGAACATCACCATTTCCCGCAAGGGCGAGCGCTTCACGGCGGAAGAAAGCCAGGTCCAGCTCGAGCGCCGCGTCGAAATGCGCGCACGCGAAATCAATTCCTCGTTGTATGCGGCAACCGATTCGAACTCGGACGGCAGCAAGCTGCCAGATTCGATCGTCGCCCAGATCATCGAAATGTTCTCGACCAACATCGACTTCCGCTCGGACCTGAAGCGCGGCGACCGTTTCAACGTCGTCTACGAAACCTTCTGGCAAGACGGCATGATGGTACGCGCAGGCCGCATCCTGGCTGGCGAATTCACCAACCGCGGCACCACTTATCAGTCGGTCTGGTTCGAAGATCCGCACAGCAAGCAGGGCGGCGGCTACTACAGCCTGGACGGCAAGTCGCTGAAAAAGGCGTTCCTGAAGTCCCCACTGTCATTCTCGCGTATTTCGTCCGGCTTCTCGATGCGCTCGCACCCGATTTCGGGCGTGTGGAAGGCGCACAAGGGCGTCGACTACGCCGCATCGACCGGCACCCCGATCCGCGCAGTGGGCGATGGCGTCATCGATTTCGCCGGCAAGAAGGGCGGCTACGGCAACTTCGTGCAGATCAAGCACTGGGCCAGCTATTCGACCGCTTATGCACACATGAGCCGCTTTGCTCCTGGCATCCGCCGCGGCAGCAAGGTCAGCCAGGGTGACGTCATCGGCTACGTCGGCTCGACCGGCTGGTCCACTGGCGCTCACCTGCACTTCGAATTCCGCGTCAACAACGAAGCACGCGATCCGGGCAAGGTGGCCCTGGTCCAGCAAGCTCCGCTGAACGCAGCTGAAATGACCCGCTTCCGCATGGCCGCAGCCGACATGTCGCACCGCTTCGCGCTGCTGCGTCCGGCTGGTGCAGGCACCGCGATGGCTGCCCGCTAAGCAATCGAGCCGCAAGGCGTCAGCAAATTAGCCTTCCCCCACCTGGCGGAAGGCTTTTTTACGCCAGCGCCCGGCACAATCGCGGATAATTCGACTATGAACAATCCATCTACTCTCTACATCGGCCTGATGTCCGGCACCAGCATGGACGGCGTCGACGGCGTGCTGGCCGACTTCGGCAACGGCAAGATCACCACCATCAAGGCGGCCTTCACCAGCTTCCCCCCTGCCCTGCGCAGCGAACTGATGGTGCTGCAGGCAAATAGCGACAACGAAATCGAACGCGAGGCGCTGGCGGCAAACCAGCTTGCGGCATGCTACGCGGAATGCGTCGCCGCCCTGCTGCCCGACGCGCCGGGCCCGGTTGCTGCCATCGCCGTGCACGGCCAGACCATCCGCCATCGTCCGGAACTGGGCTTCACGTGGCAGACCAATAACCCGGCCCTGCTGGCCGAAGTGACCGGCATCGACGTGATTGCCGACTTCCGCAGCCGCGACATCGCCGCCGGCGGCCAGGGCGCGCCGCTGGTGCCCGCCTTCCACCAGGCGCAGTTCGGCCAGCCCGGCCAGAACCGGGTGGTAGTAAATATCGGTGGAATCGGCAACATCAGTGTGCTGCGCGCGGACGGCCGCGTGAGCGGTTTCGATACCGGCCCCGGAAACGTGCTGATGGATGCGTGGATTGGCCGCCATTCGGGCAAGGAATACGACGCCGACGGCGCATGGGCGGCGACCGGCACGGTCAATCCCATGCTGCTTGGCATCCTGCTCGACGAACCCTACTTCTCGCAGCCGGCGCCGAAAAGCACCGGGCGCGACCTGTTCCACGCCGAGTGGCTGGACGCGCGCCTGGCGCAATGCCCTGGCCTGCCGCCGGAAGATGTGCAGGCGACCCTGACCGCGCTGACCGCGCTGACGATCGCGCGCGCGATCAACGACGAGACCGCCGAAGTGGACGCGGTCTATGTGTGCGGAGGCGGGGCGTACAACGGCACGCTGCTGCGCGAACTGGCGGCTGCGCTGGGAGGAAAAACGCGGGTGGAATCGACTGCGGTGCTGGGCGTGGCGCCCAACCGGGTGGAAGCGCTGGCGTTTGCCTGGCTCGGCTACCGCTTCACACAGCGCGAAGCGGGCAACCTGCCGGCGGTGACGGGAGCAAAGGGACCCAGGATCCTGGGCGCCCTCTACCCCGCTTAAGGCTTAAACCGAGAACGACGAGCCGCAGCCGCAGGTCGAACTTGCGCTTGGGTTCTTGATGACGAACTGGGCGCCTTCGAGGTCGTCCTTGTAGTCGATCTCGGCGCCGACCAGGTACTGGTAGCTCATCGAATCGATCAGCAGCTGGACGCCGTTCTTGACCATCGTGGTGTCGTCTTCGTTGACAATTTCGTCGAAGGTAAAGCCGTACTGGAAGCCGGAACAGCCGCCGCCCTGCACGAATACACGCAGTTTCAGGTCGGGATTGCCCTCTTCCTCGATCAGTTGCGCGACTTTATCGGCGGCGCTATCGGTAAAGATGATCGGCGCGGGGATCGCGTCCAGGTTTTCGACGACTGCATTCATGGGGAACTCCTACTTGGGGGATACAACGCTCATTATAGTCCGTTGGCGCTACTCATGCTTCGGAGAGTTCAGCTGTTGCCAGATGAAACACTGGCTCGCCGGTCTGCATGTGCGTCAACTGCCCGGTCACCATGGCGCCGCCATGCATTTCCAGGGTTTTGTAATGGACATCTCCTACAATGCAGGCTTTCGGCTGTAATTCAAGCATTTCAGACGAATACACCGGCCCGGCAATGTAGCCGTTGACGATTAAGTTGCCACATCGCACCTCGCCTTCGATGCGCGCATGCTCGGACACCACCAGCATGCTGTCGGCGCCCTCGGCCGCGATCACGCTGCCGTGGACCTCGCCATCGATGCGCAGGCCGCCGGTAAAGCAAAGGTCTCCCTCGATACGGGCGGAAATGCCAACCAGACTATCAATCTCGCTTTTAGCGTTGCGACCGAACATGATGGGCCCCTTGTAAATTCGACCAGACGATCTGGTTAATTTACCGTGCTCAACCTTAGACACTTTGATCTAAGTCGTCCTGAAGCAACGCTTGCGAGTTATAGCTCTACGGTAACAGTGCGATTTGCTGGAGGCCGGTGGTTTCCGGCAGGCCGAACATCAGGTTCATGCACTGGACCGCCTGGCCGGACGCGCCCTTGACGAGGTTGTCCTGCACCACCAGGATGACCAGCATGTTGCCGGGTGCGCCATCCTGCTCGGGACGGTGCAAGGCCAGGCGCAGCATGTTCGAACCGCGGGTCGAGCGGGTTTCCGGATGTGAACCGAATGGCATCACGTCGACGAAATCGGAATCCTTGTAGGCATCTTCGAACAAAGCCTGCAGGGCGGCGTTGTCGATTTCTTTGGTCAGGCGCGCGTACAGGGTCGAATGCATGCCCCGGATCATCGGCACCAGGTGCGGCGTGAACACCAGCCCGACCTTCTGGTCCGTGAAGCGCTGCAACTGAGCAACCGTTTCCGGGGTGTGGCGGTGGCCGGACACGCCATAGGCCTTGAAGTTGTCGCTCGACTCCGAGAACAAGGTGCCGATCTCGGCTTTGCGGCCCGCGCCCGACACGCCCGACTTGGCATCGGCGATCAGGGAACCGGCATCGATGACACCAGCCCTGAGCAGCGGAACGAAGCCCAGTTGCACCGTGGTCGGATAGCAACCCGGGTTCGCGATCAGGCGCGCCGACTTGACCGCCTCGCGGTTCAGCTCCGGCAAGCCGTAGACGGCCTCTTCCAGCAAGTGCGGCGCGGTGTGCGGGATCTTGTACCACTGCTCGAAGGACGACTGGTTCTTGAGGCGGAAATCCGCGGCCAGGTCGATCACCTTGACGCCGGCGGCCAGCAGCTCGGGGGCCTGGGACATGGCGACGCCGTGCGGGGTCGCAAAGAACACGACGTCGCACCGTGTCAGGTCGACTTTGTCTGGCGCCGAGAACGTCAGGTCGACGCGGCCGCGCAGCGACGGGAACATGTCGGCCACGGGCAGGCCATCTTCCTTGCGCGACGTAATCGCGGTCAGCCTCACATCCGGGTGGACGGCCAGCAAGCGCAGCAACTCCACACCCGTGTAACCGGTACCGCCGACGATGCCAACTTTGATCATATTCGTTCCTTCGTAAAATGGTTGGGCGAAGCCCGATAAGCTAATAATTTTAACAGCGTCGCCAAATCCCCGCCGCGCCGCAGCGACTGGAAACATTCAAATTCAAAACATTCCAAATCGGGGTCCGTCCCCGGGGACGGACCCCGAAGTGTTTTGCAATTGATTTAAGACACTCCACAAGCAAAAAGCCGCGGGCTTCGCAGCCGGCGGCTTTCTGGGAGCAGCGCCGGAGCGCTGCCAGGAAACGAATTAACGCTTCGAGAATTGCTTTGCGCGACGTGCTTTGCGCAGACCAACTTTTTTACGCTCGACTTCACGTGCGTCACGAGTGACGAAGCCTGCACGAGCCAGATCTGGCTTCAGTGCTGCGTCGTAGTCGATCAGTGCACGGGTGATGCCGTGACGAACCGCGCCAGCCTGGCCGGATTCGCCGCCGCCGTGGACGTTAACCTTGATGTCGAAACGCTCGACATTGCCGGTCAGTTCCAGTGGCTGGCGAATGACCATCAGGCCGGTTTCGCGCGAGAAGTATTCCGACGCTGGCTTGCCGTTGACGATGATTTGGCCAGTGCCAACTTTGATGAAGACGCGAGCGACTGCACTCTTGCGACGGCCGGTGCCGTAATTGTAGTTACCGATCATGTCAGCTCCTTACTTAAACAGCACGAGTGCTTGAGGTTGCTGGGCCGCGTGCGGGTGGGAACCCTCTGCGTACACTTTGAGCTTCTTGATCATTGCGTAACCGAGCGGGCCCTTAGGCAGCATGCCCTTGACCGCTTTTTCAAGCGCGCGACCAGGAAAACGCTCTTGCATTTTCTTGAAATTGGTTTCGTAGATGCCGCCTGGGTAGCCGCTGTGACGGTAGTACGTCTTTTCAGTTGCCTTGGTGCCAGTTACGCGCAGCTTGCCTGCATTGACGACGACGATGAAATCGCCGGTGTCGACGTGAGGAGTGAATTCTGGCTTGTGTTTGCCGCGCAGTCGGAGTGCCACTTCGCTGGCAACACGTCCGAGGACCAAGTCCGTCGCGTCAACCACGAACCAATCGCGCTGGACTTCGTGTCCTTTAGCGGAAAAAGTTTTCATGATGACTTCCTAATTGTTTAAATCGCTCAAATGGTGGTTCCGCCTTCACTACCAGCGGACTCTGCCTTATTTACTTTTCCTGAGCAAACGGAAAGCCGACAATCATAACGCATCGGGCCTTGCCGCGTCAAGGCGCTGCTGGGATCGGTGTCGCTTGCCGGCACACCGGCAAGCCGCCTCGCATGCTCCGCCAAAGTTGTTGACTCTTGAAACAATGGCAATCTACTATTGCTCCGCATCTACTAAGGAGTCCATGTGAAATTTAGTGCCCGCCTTGCCGCCCTGCTGCTTCCCGTCCTGTTGTCGGCGACTGCCGCCCACGCCCTCCCTGCGTCGGCAACCGGGCGCGGCTGCCACCTGCCCGGCTCCGAAGAACCGCTGCGCTGCCTGAGCGTCAAGGTACCGTTCGACTACGCCGCGCCCGCCAAGACCATGGACATCCATGTGACGCTGGCGCCGGCGTTCCGCGAGTCGGCCCAGCCCGACCCGCTGTTCATCCTCGCCGGCGGTCCCGGCCAGGCCGGCAGCGACCTGCTGCCGATGCTCGATACCGTGTTCCGCCGCGTGCGCGCCACCCGCGACATCGTGTTCATCGACCAGCGCGGCACCGGCCTGTCCGGCAAGCTCGATTGCGCCAGCAAGCCCGAACACGAAGCCATGAGCGACGCGCAGCTTGAGAAAGTCGCTGCCGACTGCATCACCAGCCTCGGCAAGCACTTCGCCGCCTACACCACCGCCAATGCAGCGCGCGACATCGAGATGGTGCGCAAGGCGATCGGCTACGGCCAGATCAACCTGTGGGGCGGCTCGTACGGCACCCGCCTCGGGCAGGAATACGCGCGCGCCTTCCCTTCCCAAGTCCGCTCGCTGGTCCTCGATGGCGTGGCCGCGCCGGACCAGATCATCCCGGCCGGCGGGGTCGATGGCAAGGCCGCGCTCGACGGCCTGTTCCGCGCCTGCGCGAACGACCGCGCGTGCAACCAGGCCTTCCCCGCTTTGCGCAGCGAATTCGACGCGCTGGTGATGCGCCTTGGCGCCGGCCCGGTCGACGTCTCGCTCGCCAATCCGCGCACCACGCTGCCGCTGCGCGAGTCGATGACGCGCGCACGCTTCCTGTCGACCGTGCACAGCGTACTGTATTCACCGCTCGACAGCCGCCGCCTGCCATACATGATCCATAGCGCCCACCAGGGCCGCTGGGAACCGTTCGTCGCGCGCCGCAACGCCAGCGGCGACTTCGCCACCGATGGTCCGATGGCAATGGGACTGTACGTCGCGGTCGTCTGCGCCGAAGACTATTCGCGCCTGACGCAGCAGATAGCGGACGACGACGCGCGTGCGTCGCTGCTGGCCGTCGCCAACGTCAAGCAGATGGGAACGATGTGCAAGGCCGCGCGCGTGCCGCCGGTGCCGCTGCGCGCGCCGGCGCGGATCGACGCACCGGTGCTGATGCTGTCCGGCGCGCTCGACCCGGTCACGCCGCCGCGCCGCGCCGAAGCCGCCGGCAAGCACATGGCGCGCGCCCAGCACGTGGTGGTCACCCACGCGGGCCACGGCATCTCGCCGCTCGGCTGCGGTCCGCGCCTGCTGCGCACCTTCCTCGACGACCCGGCGCAGAAGCTCGACGCCAAGTGCCTGTCCGAGATCCCGGCCCCGACCTTCCAGGTCGGCAGCGCCGGGCCACACCCTTAATATTCAATAAGCGTACCGAGGCAAACATGATTGAAGCAAGCGACGTCCGTAAACACTTCGGCGAGGTGAAGGCGCTCGGCGGGGTGTCCTTCACCGCGCGCGACGGCCAGATCACCGCGCTGCTGGGCCCCAACGGGGCCGGCAAGACCACCCTGCTGCGCCTGCTGGTCGGCCTGCTCGCGCGCGATCACGGCAGCATCGCCATCGGCGGCGTCGACCCGGCCGTCGACCCGATGTCGGTGCGCCGGAATATCGGCTTCCTGACCGACCAGTTCGGGCTGTACGAGCGCCTCACCACGCGCGAATACCTGACCTACTTCGGTGAACTGAACGGCATGGGCGGCGCCGCGCTGCGCCAGCGCATCGACGAAGTGGCGGACCTGCTGTCGCTGGACGACATCCTGATGCGCCACACCAAAGGTTTCTCGCAGGGCCAGCGCATCAAAGTCGCGATGGCGCGCACCTTGCTGCACCGGCCGCGCCACCTGCTGCTCGACGAGCCGAGCCGCGGCCTCGACGTGATGAGCACGCGCGCGCTGCGCCATGCGCTCACCGTACTGCGCAAGGAAGGCTGCTGCGTGCTGATGGCCACCCACGTGATGCAGGAAGTGACCCACCTGTGCGATGACGTGATCGTGATCGCGCAGGGCCACACCGTGGCGCAGGGATCGCCCGAAGAACTGTGCCGGCGCACCGGCATCGCCAACCTCGAAGATGCATTTGTCAGCCTGGTGGGCGAAGAAGGGATTGCAGCATGAAGCCAAAGTTCATGGTCGTATTCATGAAGGAGTTCCGCGAGACCTTGCGCGACCGCCGTTCGCTGGTGCTGCTTGCGCTGTTCACGCTGATGTATCCGCTGATGCTCGGCTACATGCTGAACAAGCAGATCGAGCGCGCCACCAAGCCCGAACGCGAAGGCATGGAGCTGGCCGTCATCGGCGCGGCGCAGGCGCCCAACCTGATGGCGCAGTTCAAGCAGAAGAACGTGACCGTGCAGCAGGTCGACGCGATGGACGAAGAGGCCATCGGCGAACTGCTCAAGTCGCGCAAGGTGGTGGCGGTACTGCGCATCGACGACAAGTTCGCCGAGAACTACCAGGAGATGCGCCCGGCGCAGGTCGAGCTGTGGTTCGATTCGGCGATCGACAACGGGCCGCGCGTGCGCGACGTCGAGGCGGTACTGAACGCCTACAGCATGGACATCGCCAGTGCGCGCCTGCTGGCGCACGGCGTCTCGCCGGTGACGATGGCGCCGGTGAAGGTGCAGCGCTACGACACCGGCGGCACCGCCGGCCGTTCGGGCGTGATCGGCGCGATGATCGGGTTCCTGTTCTTCCCGGCGTTCGGCTGCTGCCTGTCGGCCGCGGTCGACAGCACCGCGGGCGAACGCGAACGGCGCTCGATGGAAGTGCTGATGGCGCAGCCGGTGCGCACGTGGGAACTCATTGGCGGCAAATGGCTCGCCGCCGGCATCCTGTCGGTGATCGCCATTACGCTGGAACTGGCGCTGGCGCACGGCATCCTCAGCTGGCTGCCGCTGGAAGAAGTCGGCACGTCGTGGCGCGTCACGTCCGCCGACCTGGCGCTGATCTGCCTGGCCTCGCTGCCGCTGTCGCTGCTGGCCGCCGCGGTGCACATCGCGATGGCGATGAACGCCAAGTCGTTCAAGGAAGCCCAGACCACGGCCAGCGTCGTAATGCTGGTGCCGATGATCCCGGGCGTGGTGGTATCGATGATGGAGCTGAAAACGGCCGCGTGGATGTATGCGGTGCCGATGCTGTCGAACCAGACCTTGCTCGGCGAAGTGGCCAAGGGCCAGGACATCGGCGCGATGCCGTACCTGCTGACCTTCTTCAGTTCGCTGATACCGGCGCTGGCCGGCGTCGCCTTCGCCAGCTGGCGCCTGCGCAGCGAACGTTACGTACTGGCGGTATAGTCACGTTTTAAACGGAGGCAGCAATGGATGTAAAAGTCAGCTGGAACGGGCCGTCGGGCATGAGTTTCCGGGCCGAGACCGGGTCGGGCCACATGGTGTCGATGGACGGCGCGCCTGAAGGCGGCGGCCATAACCTGGCGCCGCGCCCGATGGAGATGGTGTTGCTCGGTACCGGCGGCTGCACCGCCTACGATGTGGTGCTGATCCTGAAGCGCGGGCGCGAGCAGGTCGAAGGCTGCGACGTCAGCTTGCGCGCCGAGCGCGCCGAGACCGATCCGAAGGTCTTCACGCGCATCCACTTCCACTTTGTCGTCACCGGCAAAAACCTCAAGCACGCGGCGGTGGAGCGCGCGATCAACCTGTCTCACGACAAGTACTGCTCGGCCTCGATCATGCTCGCCAAGACGGCGGCCTTCACCCATTCATTCGACATCGTCGACACCGGCGCGCCAGCTGCGGTGTAGTTCGCTGATGGGTCAGATGTAGTAGGCGGTGGTGGTCATCACCTTGGACATCGCCGTCATGCCTGCCTTCACCACGAATGGCGTATCGGCCGCGCCCATGGCCTGGGCTGCGGCGCCGTGGGCGATTTCATCGGCGCGCATCTGCTCGACGATGGCGCGCGATTTGGCGTCCTGCGCCGGCAGCTCGACCAGGTGGCGGTCCAGGTGCGCCTCGACCTGGCGCTCGGTTTCAACCACGAAGCCGAGGCTGCGGGCGTCGCCAAGGTGCGCCGCGACCGCGCCAATCGCGTAGGCGCCGGCATACCACAGCGGATTGAACAGGCTCGGTTGCGAGCCGAGTTCCGACAAGCGCTGCGCGGTCCAGGCCAGGTGGTCTTCTTCCTCGCGGCCAGCCTGTTCGAACTGTTCGCGCATCTGCGGGTTCTTTGCACAGCGCGCCTGCGAATCGTACAGCGCCTGCGCGCACACTTCGCCAACGTGGTTCACCCGCATCAGGCCGGCGCTATGGCGCTGCTCGCGCTCGTCGAGCGCGGCGTCGGCCGCATGGACCGCCGGGTTCGGGCGCGACGCGGTGGCCACGCCGCCGATGACGCGCAGCGCCTTGTCGACGTTGACGATCAGCTTATCGAGTGGATTGAGTAAACGCTGGGATGGCATGGCGGTGTCCAGTAATGCTGTAAAAACGTCATTATAAAACGTCGCGCGGGGCCGGCGCGCCCGCCTCGGGCAGCTTCTGGCGTTCGATCCAGTCCAGCACCGGGCCGGCGATGTCGATCCCGGAGATTTTCTTCGCCACCGACAGGTTCAGCGAAAGCAGGAACGGCACGCTGCCGACCGGCACTTCCGCGCAGTGCTCGGCGAACGCGGGCAGGAAGCGCTTCGACTCCAGCACCGGAATCACCTTGGCGCCGCTCATGAATTGCAGCACGCTGGTAATCGTATGGCCCTTGCCGATCGACTGGTAAATGAAGACGTTGAATTCACGGTCGACCTTCTTGAAGTCGATCGCCTCGTCGGTCATCAGCGCGGCAAGATAGTACAGGCCGAGCGCGGTGCGGAAGAAGTCGGTCGATTCGAGCGCCGTCTGGCCGCGGCGAGTGACCGCGAGTACTTTTTCTTTGGTAGCAGTATCCATGCGGACATTATCCACATTTTCCGCTATGCCGGAACGGTTTCCGGGGCAATTGTCCGAACCTGGCCCGCACTTCTCAGGTCAAATAGACAAGCGCATTTGCGTGGCGAGACGAACGAGGTGAAGCCATGGGCACTACACTGACGTATCAGCCAAGCCGCCGGCATTTTTTGACGGTGTCGACCGCCGCGCTCGGCGGCGTCGGGCTGGTTGCAACCGCAATCCCATTCATGGCGACGATGTCGCCCAGCGAACGGGCGCGCGCGGCCGGCGCCCCGGTCGAGGCGGACACCAGCAACATTGCCCCGGGCGCGCTGGTGACGGTCGAATGGCGCGGGCGGCCGGTGTGGATCCTGCACCGCACGCCGGAGCAGATCGCCGCGCTGGGCGGGCATGACGGCGAACTGGCCGACCCCGCGTCGCGCGTGCGCCAGCAGCCGG
This sequence comes from Massilia polaris, assembly GCF_012927275.1. Classification (GTDB taxonomy): domain Bacteria; phylum Pseudomonadota; class Gammaproteobacteria; order Burkholderiales; family Burkholderiaceae_D; genus Telluria_A; species Telluria_A polaris. The sequence goes on from NZ_JABBGG010000014.1 coordinate 20,424, forward strand.
CCTACACGGCCAATCCGACCCGCTCCCTCAAGCCTGAATTCCTCGTGCTGACGGCCATTTGCACCCACCTCGGCTGCATTCCCAGCTACCGCCCCGAGCCGGGCGCGGCCGATCTCGGCGATGACTGGCCGGGCGGCTTCTACTGCCCATGCCACGGATCCAAATTCGACCTGGCCGGACGTGTATTCCAGAACGTGCCCGCTCCGAGCAACATGGAAGTTCCCCCGCATTCGTTCAGGGGCGCAGGCAAGCTGCTGATCGGTATCGATCCCGACGACGCCCTTCCCTGACCCCCCTCGCCAAGTCACACCGTTGCCGTGTACGCGGCCCCGGTGTGCCGCCGCGTCAATACGCCCCGCCCCATTCCCCCAAAACTGCACTCTGTTCCAATCAAATCGCCGTGTATCGCAACGAGCCGCCATGCCGGCCATAAATTTAATACAATGCAACTATCACAAAAGCGTAACCGTTGCATTTTTGGTTACGCATGGTTACGGGATCTGGAGTCAGCATGGAATTACGCATCCGCAATTTGTCGAAGACCTACGCCAATGGCGTGGTGGCGCTGGACAATGTCACCCTGAACATCCCCACCGGGATGTTCGGCCTGCTCGGCCCCAATGGCGCGGGCAAGTCGACGCTGATGCGCATCCTCGCGACATTGCAGGAATGCGACTCCGGCTCGGTGTTCCTCGACGAGATCGACGTGCTCGACGAACAGGACGAAGTGCGCCGCATGCTGGGCTACCTGCCGCAGGACTTCGGCGTCTACCCGAAAGTGACCGCTTACGAACTGCTCGACCACTTCGCCGTGCTCAAGGGACTGTCGAGCCGTGCACGCCGCCGCGAGGTAGTCGACGGCCTGCTCCAGCAAACCAACCTGTTCGAAGTGCGTCACCAGCGCCTCGGCGGATTCTCGGGCGGCATGCGCCAGCGCTTCGGCATCGCCCAGGCGCTGCTGGGAGATCCGCAGCTGATCATCGTCGACGAGCCGACCGCCGGCCTCGACCCGCAGGAGCGGGTGCGTTTCCACAACCTGTTGTCCGATATCGGCGAAGACAAGACCGTGCTGCTGTCGACCCACATCGTGTCCGACGTGGCCGACCTGTGCTCCAACATGGCCATCATTAACAAGGGCCACGTGCTGCTGTGCGGCGAGCCGCAAAAGCTGATCGACGCCATCGACGGCAAGATCTGGGAGCGCTTCGTCACGAAGGCAGAAGTCGCAGCCTTCCAGACCCGCCACGCGGTGATTTCGACCCGCCTGCTGACCGGCCGAACCCTGATCCGGGTGTACGACGAGCGCGATCCGGGCGACGGCTTCGATCCGGCCATCGGCGATCTCGAAGACGTGTACTTCGCCACCATCGCCGGGCGCAGTTTCGCGGCCAGCAACTGCTAAGGACAGTTTATGCTGGCAATCGCACTGTTCGAAGCGCGGCAGCGGCTCAAGCTGCTGTCGACCTGGGTCTACTTCGGCATGTTCTTCGCACTGGCGATGCTGTGGATGGCCGCCGCCGGCGGCGTCTTCAAGGAAGCCGTCGTCACCTTCGGCGGCAAGGTCCTGATCAACGCGCCCCGTTCGATCGACCTGACGGTAGCCTTCCTCGGCTGCCTCGGCGTCGTGGTGGTGGCCGCGATCGCGGGCCGCTCGGTGCAGCAGGACTTCGAGTACGACATGCACCACTTCTTCTTCAGCGCGCCGATCAGAAAGGCCGACTACGTGTTCGGGCGATTCTTCGGCGCCTGCTTCACGATGGCGATCGTCTTTTCCAGCATCGTGCTGGGCGCGTGGCTCGGCACCTGGATCCCCGGCATCGAGCCGGACCGGCTCGGGCCTTCCAGCGTCATGATGTACCTGCGGCCATTCGTTTTCACGCTGCTGCCCAACCTGTTCATCTTCGGTTCGATCTTCTTCGTGCTGGCCGCGCTGACGCGCCGCATGATGCCGGTCTACGTGGCCAGCGTGGTCATGATGATCGGTTATATCGTGGCGCCGCAGCTGGCGCGCGACCTCGATTACAAGACGCTGGCCGCACTGATCGACCCGTTCGGCACCACCGCGCTGATCCGCGTCACCGAGTACTGGCCCATCGCCGAGCGCAATGTGCGCACGATCCCGTTCGAAGGCGTCTACCTGCTCAACCGCCTGATCTGGTCGGGCTTCGGGCTGGTCGTGCTGCTGCTTGGATACTGGCGCTTCCACTTTATCAGCTCCGCCGACAGCGGCGCTGCGCGCCGGCGCGACAGCGAACTGCCGCTGCAGCTGTCGCACACCGCCGCCGACACGCGCGAGAAGCCCGATTTCGCCAACCGCAGCCTGGCGCTGCTGCTGGCACGGTCGGCCTGGCTGAACTTCCGCGAATCGGTCAAGAACATCTACTTCGCCGTCATCGCGCTGGCCGCGGTGCTGGCGGTGTTCGCCAGCTCGCTCAACATCGGCGCGATCTATGGCACCAATACCTACCCGGTCACCTACCAGGTGCTCGAGATAATCAGCGATACCTTCGCGCTGTTCATGCTGGTCGTGACCACCTTCTACGCCGGCGAACTGGTATGGCGCGAACGCGAAGCGCGCATGGCGCCGATGCTCGACGTGATGCCGGTGCCCACATGGGTGCGCATGCTGGCCAAGGTGTTCGCGCTGGTCGGCCTGCAGGCGCTGATGCTGTTTGTATTGATGTTGTGCGGCCTGCTGGTCCAGGTCTTCAACGGCTACTTCGTGTTCGAGCTGGGGCTGTACGTCAAGACCCTTTTCCTGATCCAGCTGCCGCTGTACGCGCTGATCGCGGTGCTGGCGATCGCCCTCCAGGTGCTCCTCAACCATAAGTACGTGGCGTACTTTGCGATGATCCTGTACTACGTCGCGACGATCGCCTTCGCCACGCTCGGCCTTGACCACCCGATGATCCTGTACGGCACCACGCCCGACGCCGTGTATTCGGCGATGAACGGCTTCGGCCACTACCTGGCGCGTGAACGCTGGTTCGAGCTGTATTGGGCCGGCGCGGCACTCATGCTGCTGGTACTGACGCTGGTGCTCTGGCCGCGCGGCTGCAACGATGAACTGGGAAGCCGGCTGCGCCTCGCGCGCCGCAACCTCAGCACGCCGGTGCTGGTGAGCTTCGCGCTTGGACTGGCGATCTTCGGCGGCGCCGGTTCGCTCCTGTACTACAACCTCCACATCGCCAACGACTTCCACACAACCTGGCAGGACGAGCAGCAGCGCGCCGACTACGAACTGCGCTACAAGCGGCTCGCGGCGCTGCCGCAGCCGCGTGTGACAAGCGTCGACCTCAAGGTCGATATCAATCCGGAGCAGCGCAGCCTGGCGGTGCGCGGCACCTACCAGCTCGAGAACCGTTCCGGCCGTCCTGTCACCGACATCATGGTCAACCAGGACCGCCGCGCGGCGCTGAAGCTGCGCTTCAGCCAGCCGGTACGCCAGGTGATCGCCGACCGCGAACGCGGCGTCTGGGTCTACAAGCTCGTAAGCCCGCTGGCCGCAGGGGCGCGCATCGCCATGGCTTTCGACGTTGGCTACGCCCCGAAGGGCATCCTCGGCATGGGTCTCGACACGCCCGTGGTCGGCAACGGCACCTTCTTCAACAAGGACGTGCTGCCGTCGATCGGCTACCTGCGCTCAGCCGAACTTGAGGATGCGCGCGACCGCAAGCGCCACGACCTGCCGCCGCGCGAACGGATGCTGGCGCGCGACGACCCGAAGGGCCGCGCCAATAACTACATCAGCTCCGACGGCGACTGGATCGATTTCAATGCCGTCGTCAGCACCAGCCCGGACCAGATCGCGATCGCCCCGGGGACGCTGGAGAAGGAATGGCTGGACAAGGGCCGCCGCTACTTCCACTACAAGATGGACAAGCCGATCCTGAACTTTTATTCGTTCCAGTCGGCGCGCTACGAAGTGCGGCACGACCGCTGGCGCGATGTCACGATCGACATCTACTACCATCCGGCGCACGACTTCAACCTCGACCGCATCGTGCGCGGCGTCAAGGCCTCGCTCGAATACTACTCGGCCAACTTCAGCCCGTACCAGCACAAGGTGGTGCGGGTGGTTGAATTCCCGCGCTACGAGACATTCGCGCAGTCGTATCCCGGCACGATCCCGTATTCGGAGAATATCGGCTTCATCGCCAAGGTGGACGACAAGGACCCGAAGGACATCGACTACCCGTTCCACGTCACCGCGCACGAAATGGCCCACCAGTGGTGGGGCCACCAGCTGGTCGGCGCCGATACGCGCGGCGCGACGGTGCTGTCGGAAACGCTGTCCGAATATTCGGCGCTGATGGTGATGAAAAAGACGATGGGTCCGCACAAGATGCGCCGCTTCCTGCGCTACGACCTTGACCGCTACCTGATGGGACGCGCGCTCGAGAACCGCAAGGAACTGCCGCTGGCGCAGAACGAAAACCAGGACTACATCCACTACCGCAAGGGCGGGCTGGCGATGTACCTGCTGCAGGATGTGCTGGGCGAGGAAAAGATCAACGATGTGCTGCACGACCTGCTGGCGCAGCACGCGTTCCACGGCGCGCCCTACCCCGGCGTCGATGTGCTGGTTTCTGCGCTGCGCGGCGTCACGCCGCCGGAATACGCATACCTGATCGACGACCTGTTCGAATCGATCGTCCTGTACGAAAACCGCGCCACCACGGCGACCGCGCAGCGGCGTGCCGACGGCAAGTACACGGTCACCCTGGCCGCGACCGCCATCAAGATGCGCGCCGGTGAACTTGGCGAGGAAAAAGAGGCGGCGCTGAAAGACGTGATCGAATTCGGCGTCGACGACAAGGACGGCAGGCCGCTGGTGCGTGAGCGCCGCATCGTCGGCAGCCGCGATGTGGCGGTGACGCTGGTGGTTGACGGCCGTCCGGCCAAAGCCGGCATCGACCCTGACAACAAGCTGATCGACCGCAAGCCATCGGATAATATGATCGACGTTGAAATGCGCTGACGCGCACGGCCTTACTGGAACTGACAATGAAACGACTGACACTGATTCTCGCGGGCGCGCTGCTGACAGGCGGCGCGGCGGCAGCCCAGCCCGGGCCGACGTTTGGCTCGCATGGCATGGCCCTCTTTGGCGGCAAGGACGCGCTATACGCGTCGCACCTGCCGATGTTCCATGCGCCGCATGATTACCAGGTTGTGCTGCAGGTGCATGTCGCCGACCCGAAACTGGACGCTGCGCTGCGCCAGCGCCTCGACGGCAAGACCGCGCTGTGGACCATCGACCCTGAAAAATTTGAACTGGACCGGCTCGCGCCGAACGCCGCGGCGCCGGTGCGCGAATTCAAGGCCGACCTGGTGGACGGCCACTTCGAACGAGGCGGCAAGACCCAGTACGCAGGCGCCACGGTGGTGGTCGACAAGGTGCTGGTGTTCCGCAAGCTCTCCGCCGACGCGGCCAAGCGCGACAGTGCGCGTTATGTGCAGCTTGGCAGCGGCAAGCAGCGCTACCTGGTGAAGGAAATCGACAGCCGACCGGACTTCGACCACATCGTGGCGATCACGTCACCCGCCGGCGCATCCGGCGCGCCTGTTGTGCTCGCAAAGCAGGGGCTCGACGAAACCGCGGCGGATACCCTCACACGTGCACTGCCCGGTGCGAAGGTCACGGGTACCGTCTATTTTGATACCGCAGACCTGAAGTAGCGACACCCCTCACGGGTACACACATTCGGGGTGAACTATACGGAGCCTGCCGGCTCTAACATTCACACCTCGGAGAAAGCGATGATTACGGCTAAACAACGCGTTGCTGCATTGCTGGAACACCTTCAGGATTCCTGTTCGCTTCACGAAATCAGTTTCTACCTGCAGACGCTGAAACGCGCGTCAAAATAAAAAAACCGCGCTACCGAAGATCGGATAGCACGGCTTTTCTTATCGCAACGGCGTGTGTTACTTCGCCACTGCCGCTTTCTTGGCAGGCGCCTTCTTGGCCGCGACCTTCTTCGCCGCTGCCTTCTTCGCCGGTGCCTTCTTCGCAGCCGCCTTCTTCGCTGGCGCCACTACCGCACCGTCTTCCCCCTCGACCTCTGGCTCGGCCTTGGCGGCCTTACCTTTTGCCGGCGCCTTGGCCTTGCGCTCTTCGAACTCGAAGCTGGTCTTGCCGTCCTTGCCCCGCACCAGGAAGGCCTTGAACGGACGGCGCGTGCGCTGCGAAACGAAGCCCGGCAGCAGGTCGGTCTTGCCTTCGTTGAGCAGCTTGGCCATCTGCTCCGGCAGGATCTCCTGCTGCAGGATGATGCGGCCGCTGCGGAAGTCGCAGGTCTTCGGCTTGGCCACACTGTGCTCGCACACATACGCCAGGCCCATCTCGTAGACGCCGCCGGCGCATTTCGGGCACGGTCCGAGCGGGGTCTGGCCGGTGAAGTCGACGCCTTCGCCGTCCTCGCCGCCTTCGTCGTTCTGGCCGAAGTCGAATTCGAGCTTGAAGTTGTTGATGTCTTCATCGCGCACGATGCGCAGGATCGCCGCGAACGGACGGCCCATCTTCGAGCGGAAGCCTTGCAGCGGACCGATGGTGCGGTTCTTCAGCAGCTCTTCGACCTCAGGGATCTCGAACTGGCGGCTGCCCGGCGTCTTGCTCATGTTGAATTCGCACTTGGTGCAGGCGAAGCGGCGGTAGTTTTCCTTGACCACGCCGCCGCAGTTCGGGCACGGCGTCTGCAAAGTCGCATAGTCGCCCGGGATCGTCGCGTTGTCGTATTCCTTGGCGCGCTTGACGATAATCTGGGTCATCTGCGCGATCTCGCGCATGAATTCCTCACGCGAGATTTTGCCCTTCTCCATCTGCGACAGCTTGTATTCCCACTCGCCGGTCAGTTCAGGCGCGGTCAGCTCATTCACGCCGAGGCCACGCAATAAGGTCATCAGCTGCGACGCCTTGGCGGTCGGGATCAGCTCGCGGCCTTCGCGCAGCAGGTACCTCTCGGTCAGCAGGCCCTCGATGATCGCCGCGCGCGTCGCCGGCGTACCGAGGCCTTTGCCGGCCATCGCATCGCGCAGTTCGTCGTCGTCGATCAGCTTGCCCGCGCCTTCCATCGCCGACAGCAGTGTCGCTTCGCTGTAGCGCGCAGGCGGCTTGGTGACCAGGCCATTGGCCGTGACTTTCTCGGTCAGGACTTTTTCGCCCTTCGCCACCGGCACCAGCGTGCCTGCGTCTTCCTTGTCGTCGGCCGCAAGCTCCTTGCCGTAGATCGCCAGCCAGCCCGGGTTGGTCATGACCTTGCCTTCAGTCTTGAACTGATGGCCGGAGACTTCCGTGTAGCGCGTCGTGACCTGGAATTCGGCCGCCGGGAAGAACACCGCCATGAAGCGGCGCGTCACCAGGTCGTACAGCTTCTGTTCGGGTTCCGACAGGTTCTTCGGCGCCAGCGTGGTCGGGATGATCGCGAAGTGATCCGAGATCTTGGTGTTGTCGAAGATGCGCTTGTTCGGTTTGACCCAGCCGTTCTTGCTGATCTGCTTGGCGAACTGGTGGTAGTTGTTGTTCTCGGCAAGCGACTCCATCGTCTCCTTGACGGTGGCGATGTAGTCTTCCGGCAGGTGGCGCGAATCGGTACGCGGGTAGGTCAGCACCTTGTGCTTTTCGTACAGCGCCTGGGCCAGGCCGAGCGTGTTCTTGGCCGAGAAGCCGAAGCGGCCGTTGGCCTCGCGCTGCAGGCTGGTCAGGTCGAACAGGGCCGGCGCCATCGACGTGGTCGGCTTCGATTCTTCGGTGACGTTACCCTGGCGGCCCTTGCAGGCCATCGCGATGGTGTCGGCCGCCGCTTTGCTCCACAGGCGTTCCGGGCGCTTCTCAGGGTCGTTCTCGTCCTTTTTGAACGACTGGTCGAGCCAGCGGCCTTCGTAAATGCCGGCGGCGCAGACGAATTCGGCGCGCACTTCCCAGAAGTCGCGCGAGACGAATTTCTTGATCTTCTCTTCGCGTTCGACCACGATCGACAGCGTCGGCGTTTGCACGCGGCCCACGGTGGTCAGGTAGAAGCCGCCCTCTTTCGAGTTAAACGCGGTCATCGCGCGGGTGCCGTTGATACCGATCAGCCAGTCGGCTTCGGAACGGCAGCGCGCGGCGTCGGCCAGCGGCAGCATTTCCTCGTCGCTGCGCAGGTGGCTGAAGCCGTCGCGGATCGCGCCCGGCGTCATCGACTGCAGCCACAGGCGCTTGATCGGCTGCTTGGCTTTCGCGTTCTGCGCGATCAGGCGGAAAATCAGCTCGCCCTCGCGCCCCGCATCGCATGCGTTTATCAGTTGGGTGACGTCTTTGCGCTTGATCAGACGGTTCAGCACCTTCAGGCGCGACTCGGTCTTGGCGATCGGATTGAGCGCGAAATACGGCGGAATCATCGGCAGGTGGGCAAAGCTCCACTTGCCGCGCTTGACGTCATGCTCTTCCGGCACCGCGATTTCCAGCAGGTGGCCGACGGCGGACGACAGCACGTATTCGTCCGACTCGAAATACTCATCGTGCTTGGTGAAGCCGCCCAGCGTCTTGGCGATGTCGTTCGCAACGGAGGGCTTCTCGGCGATGATGAGGGTTTTTGTCATATTTGGTTTCTCGTCGTACTTTGGTGATTTGGCACGCGCATCATACATGCTCTGCCGTAATACCGGGATTTTGTCATTCCGATATCTAATTTGTAACAATCGAATGAGTGCGGCCAATGATAAGCGGGTTGTCGTGAAATCCGCAAGTGGCATTGACGCTGGCGCCTGGGGCCGGCGCGAGCGGTGCATCGAAGGGGAAAGCGCGGTACGGTCAGTGCAGCAGGCGCGGCGCCTGCTCGTCGTCCGAACCGAACAGGTCGTCGAACATCAGCGCGTCAGGTTCCTTGCCCTGGCTCCAGAGCAGCATCAGCACGATGATTTTCAGCTTGCCGAGGCCGACCGGGGATTCGTCCAGCACCAGCGCACGCTCGATGACGATTTCGCGCTGCACCGGACTGAGCACCCGTGCGCTTTCGAGGAACTGGATAAAGCCGACGGCCGCGGTGCCGAGCACATCGTATTCCTGGTCGACGTAGAAGCGGATGCCGTCAGAGGAGGCGGCGAATTCGAGGTCGCCGCCCGCCATTTCGGTCAGGTCGGTCAGCCATACCAGCGCTTCCGATATCTCGTCGTCGTCGAATCCCACCGCGGACAGCTTGCGCGCCAGAGCGGCCGGCTCGGGGCAGGCGTCGGGGCGGTAGTAGGTCTCGTAGAGGTAGACAAGGATATCGAACATGGCTCTACTCTATCAGTTAAGTTCATTGTGGCACAAGGGGCTGACGTACCGTCCGGCAATGCCGTCAGGAATGGAAAATCCGCGTCTAACGGTTCACCCGCTGGATCAAACCTCCAGGCAGGCGCTCGAGATGGCCGGCCAGTTCAAGGGTTAACAAGTGCGCGCTGAGCGTGCCCGCGTCCAGCCCGCAAGCCTGCGCCAGCGCATCGGCGCCGACCGGGTCGTATCCCAATGCGTCCAGCAGCTGCCCGGAAGACGCCGCCGCGGCGTCCTCGCCGTCAGATGGCGCCGCTCCGGGCAGGATCTCGCCGAGCACGTCGGCCGCGGAATCGACCAGCTTGGCGCCCTCGCGGATCAGCTGGTGGCACCCCTTGCTCATGGGCGCGTGGATCGATCCGGGAATGGCGAACACGTCCCTGCCCTGTTCGGCCGCCATGCGGGCAGTGATCAGCGAGCCGGACTGCGCCGCCGCTTCGACCACCAGCACGCCGGCCGACAATCCACTGATCAGGCGGTTACGGCGCGGGAAGTTGGAGGCGAGCACCGGATGTCCCAGTGAGTACTCGCTAATAATACAACCCGTGTCCGCGATGCGATGCGCCAGCTTGTGGTTGCGTGACGGGTAGACGATGTCGGCGCCGGTGCCGATCACGGCCACGGTCGATCCCGGACCGGCCAGCGCCCCTTCGTGGGCGGCGGCATCGATACCCAGCGCCAGCCCGGAGACGATGGTCAGCCCTGCGTTGCTGAACGCCTGGGCGAACGCCTGCGCGTTGGCCTTGCCCTGGTTACTGGCGTTGCGGCTGCCGACAATCGCGACCGACACGGCCGACAGCAGCTCGACGCGGCCTACCGCGTACAGCAACAAAGGGGGATCGTAGATTTCGCGCAGCATGCGCGGGTAGGCGGGATCGTGCAGCGTCAGCACGTGGTTGCCGGATGTGGCCAGCCAAGCCTGGGTACGTGCAATCACTTGCCGGGTCGATGCGGGCGGCGCCGCCGCGATGGCGTCGGCAAGAAGAAAGCCGCAGATGGCGGCAACCGCGTCGCGGCTGGCCGTCAATACGCCCGCGGGTGAACCGAACGCATCCAGCAGGCGCGCACCCAGCACGCAGCCAATGCCCGGCACTAAAGCCAGGCGCAGCCAGCCGGAGATGTCCGGCCCGGCTGTTTGCTGCGTGGGGTCCGTGTCCTGCACGGCGGTTTTACTCCGGTGATTTGGCCACGTCGCCGACTTGCACCGGCTCGGTCACTTGCATGACCAAGCCGTACGAGACGTTCTTGAACACGCGGAAGATAAACAGGTTGCCGTATTGCTCGTCCGGCAGCTTGATGGTCGGCTTGCGCATTCCGAGCATGCCTTTGTCGCCGCCCGGATCCGCCACAACCTTACCAAAATGGTACAGCTGGAGCACGGAGCCGACATCGAGTCCGTCAAGCGAACCGCGATTGACGCTGATGATCTGGTTCTGGCCGGCGTACGTCACGCCGCCGTAGATCGACACGACGCGTGCGGCGACCTGGCGCTCGGGCGGATGCGGGACGTAGCTGCGCATCGACTCAGGCGGCACCGGCGCCAGGCGGTCGCCCACGCCCATTTCCTGGTGCGAGCTGCCGACGATGAACGTATGCACATCGACGCCCGGCTTCGCTTCGGCCTGCAATGCCACGGTGCCGAGGTACTGCGCTTCGTAGCCGAGCAGCGCGCCGGTGTCCGGATCCTTCAACGGCGTACCCGGACGGAACACCTGCCACGACTTGACGCCGTTCAGCTCGCCCTTGACGTAAACCTTGTCGCCCTGCCCCAGGTAAACACGGCCCTCCTGCGACGCGGCGATGCGCGGCGCGGCGGCCAGTTCATCGACGCCGATCACCAGCGGGCGGGTCAGGAATGGTTCGATGACCGATGCCGGAATCGACGGCACCGCATCGCGGCCGAGGCCTTCGGTGCGCCGCTGCGGCGACAGGCGGGTGATGCCCGGCTGGCCGGCGCCAGCGCCATCGCCCGGCTTGTTCAGCGACAGGCGGCCGGTCTTGCGGTCGAAGTAGACGATCTGGCCCGGATAGATCCAGTGCGGATTGCGGATCTCGTCGCGGTTCATGCCCCACACTTGCGGCCAGCACCATGGATGCTCGAGGAACTTGCCGGAGATGTCCCACAGGGTGTCGCCTTTGACGACCAGGTGCTGGTCAGGCGCGTTCGGGCGGAACGCGCAGGTTTTTGCTGCCTGGGCCGGGGCGGCCATCACGCCCGCCAGAAGCGCTGCTCCAGCAAGACGGGCACCGACTGTGCTAAAATTTTTCATTGAGATGTCCGAAAAGTGCGGCATTACACAAAAATTGCTGGCTGAAACTTTTACCCACTGCGCGCCACGGCGCAAAAGGCAGCAGAATGAGCGCTCCCCTATGCAACTTGCTGATAGTCAAGGGTTGCCGTACTGGATCAAATTCTGCACATAAATCCTTGAAGTAGCAAGAAATACTGCGCCCGATCACCGTGGCGGACTGTGTGACTTTGTTGTTTTAAGGCATTTTTCTGCTTGCATGACCGAATCGATTATTAAATTGCTACTGAGCTGAACGAACCTATGGCCATCCTGAATATCCTCCGCTACCCTGATGCACGCCTGCACAAGGTCGCCAAGCCGGTCACCGAGTTCGGCGACCGCATCACCAAGCTCGTCGCCGACATGGCCGAGACGATGTACGACGCGCCTGGCGTCGGCCTGGCCGCGAGCCAGATCGACGTGCACGAGCAGCTGGTCATCATCGATATCACGGAAACCATGGACGACCTGCGCGTGTTCATCAACCCGGAAATCATCTGGGCCAGCGACGAAAAAACCATTTACGACGAAGGCTGCCTGTCGGTGCCCGGCATCTACGATGGCGTCGAACGCCCCTCGAAAATCAAGGTGCGCGCGCTCGATGCCCAGGGCGTGCCGTTCGAACTGGCCGCCGATGGCCTGATGGCGGTCTGCATCCAGCACGAGATGGACCACCTGAACGGCAAGATCTTCGTCGAATACCTGTCGCCGCTCAAGCGCAACCGCATCAAGGCCAAGATGGTCAAGGAAGAACGCGGGCTCGAACGTGACGCCGCCCTGCGCGCCGCCGGTCGCCGCTACTGACCCGCGCGATGAAAGTCGTCTTTGCCGGCACCCCGGAATTTGCCGCTGTCGCCTTGCGTGCCTTGCATGAGGCTGGCTTTGAAATCCCGCTGGTCCTGACCCAGCCCGACCGCCCGGCCGGGCGCGGCATGCAGCTGCAGGCCTCAAGCGTCAAGCAGTACGCGCTGGCGCAGGGCATCGAGGTGCTGCAGCCGCTGTCGCTGCGCATGGACAGCAAGGATCCGGAGCGCGCCGCCCAGGCCAGCGCAGCACATGCGCGCCTGACTGCGCTCGACTACGACGTGATGGTGGTGGCCGCCTACGGCCTGATCCTTCCGCTCAGCACGCTCAATATCAAACCCTGCATCAATATCCACGGTTCGCTGCTGCCGCGCTGGCGCGGCGCCGCGCCGATCCACCGCGCCATCGAAGCGGGCGATACGGACACCGGCGTGACCATCATGGAAATGGAAGAAGGCCTGGACACCGGCCCGATGCTGATGATGGAAAGAGTCGCGATTGGCGCGTCCGACACCACCGCGGCCTTGCACGACAAGCTCGCCGCACTGGGCGGGCAGATGATCGTCGCGGCCCTGCGCGAACTCGCGCAGGGCAAGCTGAAAGCCGTGCCGCAGCCCGAAGCGGGCGTGACCTACGCGGCCAAGATCAGCAAGGATGAAGCGGCGATCGACTTTTCGCTGCCGGCCGCCGCTATCGCACGCAAGATACGCGCGTTCAACCCGTTCCCCGGCGCCCACGCCCAGGTCAACGGTGTAACGATCAAGATCTGGGGTGCGCAGGCACTGCCCGCCAGAAGCGCTACCCTGGCGGGGCAGGTGCTGGCGGCCGATGCGCAGCATGGCATCGTGGTGGCATGCAAGGAAGGAACTTTGCGCCTGAACGAACTGCAAAAGCCAGGCGGCAAACGCCTTCCAGCGCAGGAATTCCTCAAGGGATTCCCGCTGGAAGGACTCTGTTTCGATTAAGCGGCGTCGTCGTTTGCCGCTGCGGCCTTGGCGCGCGCGGCATCCATGTGATCGCGCAGCAATTGGTTGATGCGGGTCTGGTAGCCCGGGCCTGCCGATTTAAACCAGTCCAGCATGTCCACGTCCAGGCGGATCGTCACGATCTGCTTCTGCTGGGTGTTGGTGGGCTTGGCGGTTGGCTGCTGCGGCGCGCTGGACAGATAGCTTCCCTGGACGGGCTCATCCCATACCGGTGCGAAATCCTTGTTCATTCTTCATCCCTCATATCGACGGCGGATCCTCCGCGCACGCGACAAGCGGCGCGATTCCTGCCTATTGTTTGATTTGCGGGGCAAAGGCTGCGCCCGAAACCTGTCAATACTGTGATTGTCGCCTTGGCATGTATCCAAAAGATTGCTAGGGGATCAGGTTTTGTATCCTCATGTTTCAGTGCCTCCGTTTAATACATAAAGATACAAACGCAGTTGAAGAATGGAAATGCTGCACTGCGAAAAGCAAACCGGAATGTTGACGTATAATTTTAAACCCGGGTTGCGCCCGCCTGCCCCAGCCCGGTCCCTGCCAACTGAAAGCACAACATGACGACCACCGCCATCTCAAAGACCGAAACCCAGCTGCGCGCTATCCTTTCGCGCCGCATCATGATCCTTGACGGCGCGATGGGCACGATCATCCAGCAGTACAAGCTCGACGAGGCGGCCTATCGCGGCGAACGCTTCGCCGGTTTTGCGGCGCCGGCCGGCAGCGGTGCGCGCGAGCTGTTCGTCAAGGGCAATAACGAACTGCTGACCCTGACGCAGCCGCACGTGATCCAGGAAATCCATGAGCGCTACCTCGCCGCCGGCGCCGACCTGATCGAAACCAATACCTTCGGCGCCACCAGCATCGCCCAGGACGACTATCACATGGGCCACCTGGCCTACGAGATGAACGTCGAAGCGGCAAAGCTGGCGCGCCGCGCCTGCGACAAGTACAGCACGCCGGACCAGCCGCGCTTCGTCGCCGGCGCGCTCGGGCCGACGCCGAAGACCGCATCGATCTCGCCGGACGTGAACGACCCGGCCGCCCGCAACGTCACCTTCGACCAGCTGGCAGCAAGCTACCTCGAACAGGTGCGCGGGCTGGTCGAAGGCGGCGCCGACGTGCTGCTGGTCGAGACCATCTTCGACACCCTCAACTGCAAGGCCGCGCTGTTCGCGATCGACCAGTTCTTCGACGCGCGCCCTGGCATTGAGCGCCTGCCGATCATGATCTCCGGAACCGTCACCGACGCGTCGGGCCGCATCCTGTCCGGCCAGACCGTGCCGGCATTCTGGAACTCGGTACGCCACGCCAGGCCGCTGACCATCGGCCTCAATTGCGCGCTGGGCGCCGCGCTGATGCGCCCGTATGCGGAAGAACTGTCCCAGATCGCCGACACCTTTGTCTGCATCTACCCGAACGCCGGACTGCCCAACCCGATGAGCGACACCGGCTTCGACGAACTGCCGGCCGACACCTCGGCGCTGCTGCGCGAATTCGCCGACGCCGGCTTCATCAACATCGCCGGCGGCTGCTGCGGCACCACGCCGGAGCACATCAAGGCGATCGCAGACCTGCTGGCCGACCGCGCGCCGCGCGCCGTGCCGGATATCCCGGTCGCCCAGCGCCTGTCGGGCCTGGAGCCGTTCACGATCGACGAGAGCTCGCTGTTCGTCAACGTCGGCGAGCGCACCAACGTCACCGGCTCGAAAGCGTTCGCGCGCATGATCCTCAACGAGCAGTACGACGAGGCGCTGTCGGTTGCGCGCCAGCAGGTCGAAAACGGCGCCCAGGTCATCGACATCAATATGGACGAAGCGATGCTCGATTCGGTCGCCGCGATGACGCGCTTCCTGAACCTGATCGCCTCCGAGCCGGACATCTCGCGCGTGCCGATCATGATCGACTCGTCGAAATGGTCGGTAATCGAAGCGGGCCTGAAGTGCGTGCAGGGCAAGGCCGTCGTGAACTCGATCTCGATGAAGGAAGGCGAAGAAGAATTCATCCGCCAGGCGCGCCTGTGCCGCCGCTACGGCGCCGCCGTCATCGTCATGGCCTTCGATGAAAAAGGCCAGGCCGACACCTTCGAGCGCAAGACCGAAATCTGTGCGCGCGCCTACAAGGTGCTGACCGAACAGGTGGGGTTCCCGCCGGAAGACATCATCTTCGACCCGAACATCTTCGCGATCGCCACCGGCATCGAAGAGCACAACAACTACGCGGTCGACTTCATCAACGCCACCCGCTGGATCCGCGCGAACCTGCCGCACGCGAAAATCTCGGGCGGCGTGTCCAACGTGTCGTTCAGCTTCCGCGGCAACGACCCTGCGCGCGAAGCGATCCACACCGTGTTCCTGTATCACGCGATCAAGGCCGGCATGACGATGGGTATCGTCAACGCGGGCATGATGGGCGTGTACGACGACATCGCACCGGAACTGCGCGAGCGCGTCGAGGACGTGGTGCTGAACCGCCGCGACGACGCCACCGAGCGCATGATCGAGATCGCCGGCACGCTCAAGGCGGGCGACAAGCAGGATGCGCAAAACCTGCAGTGGCGCGAAGGCACGGTCAACCAGCGCCTGTCGCACGCGCTGGTGCACGGCATCACGCAGTGGATCGTCGAAGACACCGAGGAAGCGCGCCAGGACCTGCTGGCATCCGGCGGCCGTCCGATCCACGTGATCGAAGGCCCGCTGATGGACGGCATGAACGTCGTCGGCGACCTGTTCGGACAGGGGAAGATGTTCCTGCCGCAGGTGGTCAAATCGGCGCGCGTGATGAAGCAGGCGGTGGCCCACCTGATCCCGTACATCGAAGAAGAAAAGAAGCGCGAGGAAGAACGCACCGGCATCGTCGCCAAGCCGAAGGGCAAGATCGTCATCGCGACGGTCAAGGGCGACGTCCACGACATCGGCAAGAACATCGTATCGGTGGTCCTGCAGTGTAATAACTTCGAAGTCGTGAACATGGGCGTGATGGTGCCGTGCTCGGAGATCCTGGCGCGCGCCAAGGTCGAGAACGCGGACATGGTCGGCCTGTCCGGCCTGATCACGCCGTCGCTCGAAGAGATGGCGCACGTGGCGCGCGAAATGCAGCGCGACCCGCACTTCCGCATGCTGAAGATCCCGCTGCTGATCGGCGGCGCCACCACCAGCCGCGCCCACACGGCCGTCAAGATCGCGCATAACTACGAAGGCCCGGTGGTGTACGTGCCGGACGCCTCGCGCTCGGTATCGGTGGCGCAGTCGCTGCTGACGCCCGAGACGCGCGACAAGTACATCGAAGAGATCAGCGACGACTACGCGCGCATCCGCGAGCAGCACGCCAACAAGAAAGCGCTGCCGATGCTGTCGCTGCCGGACGCGCGCGCCAACAAGGCGAAGCTGGAGTTCGCACCGCTGCGCCCGAAGTTCATCGGCCGCCGCGAGTTCCGCAACGTCGACCTGGCCGCGCTGGCGAAGTACATCGACTGGGGCCCGTTCTTCCAGACCTGGGACCTGGCCGGCCCCTACCCTGCCATCCTGACCGACCCGGTCGTCGGCGAAGCCGCCAGCCGCGTGTTCGAGGAAGGCCAGCAGCTGCTGAAGAAAGTGATCGAGGGACGCTGGCTGACCGCCAACGGCGTCATCGCGCTGCTGCCGGCGAATTCGGTCAACGACGACGACATCGAGATCTACACCGACGACACCCGCAGCGAAGTCGCGTTCACCTACTACGGACTGCGCCAGCAAGGCGTCAAGCCGGTGGTCGATGGCGTGCAGCGCCCGAACCAGTGCCTGGCCGACTTCATCGCCCCGAAAGCGTCGGGCGTGAACGACTACATCGGCCTGTTCGCCGTCACGTCGGGCCTGGGCATCGAGAAACACGAGAAGCGCTTCGAAGATGCGCACGACGACTACTCGTCGATCATGCTCAAGTCGCTGGCCGACCGCCTCGCCGAAGCGTTTGCGGAATACCTGCACGAGCGCGTGCGCAAGGACCTGTGGGGCTATGCGGCGGCCGAGACGCTGAGCAACGAGGACCTGATCGCCGAGCGCTACGCCGGCATCCGTCCGGCGCCAGGCTACCCGGCCTGCCCGGAACACACGGTCAAGGCCGAGATGTTCCGCGTGCTGCAGGCGAACGATATCGGCATGGAGCTGACCGACTCGTTCGCGATGTTCCCGGGCGCGGCCGTCTCCGGTTTCTACTTCGCCCATCCGGAATCGAAGTACTTCGTGGTGGGGAAGATCGGCGGCGACCAGCTGGCCGACCATGGCGTGCGCCGCGGCGCCAGCAAGGACGACCTCGAGCGCTGGCTGGCGCCGAACCTGTCGTAAGCAAACGCGCAGAACTTTTGCCTCCCGACCGCGGTCCAAGCATGATGGCGGGCGTGTCGGCGCCGCGCCCGTAACGCGCCAATACGCGCCGGCTTGTCTACACGGAGGCAATATGGCACTGCACTTCTCCGCCAGGCGCTGGCAGGACCAGGTCATCCTGCTGCTGGGCGCCTGGCTATGCGTTTCACCCTGGGTGCTTGGAATGCCCAGCGACTCGCCGCGCGCAATCAACGCGTACGCCGTGGGCGCCGCGATGGCCGTACTGGCGGCGTTCGACCTGTACAAAACCTATCTATGGGCGGTGGCGGCGAACCTGCTGCTGGCTGCATGGATAGCGATTTCGCCGTGGGTACCCGCATTTTTCGACCGCGGCGCGATGATGACGAACTCGGTCATTGTCGGCGTTGCCGTCGTCATGCTGGGTTTGTGGGAGCTGAAAAGCGATCCCGACCTGCATCGCCAGTGGGCCGGGACCGGCGGCGCACACTGAGCGCCCAAACGAAAACGCGAACCCAACGGTTCGCGTTTTCGTCCTCCCTGTGGGGTCAGGCCCGCCCCCAAAAGGAAACCGGCTCAAACGGCGTCAGATGGCGTAGCGGGCGACGCTGTCGCACCATTCGAACGCAGCCACTTCGAGCTCGCCGAGGTCGTCGGCGGACAGGGCCAGCTCAGCCAGCGCCGGCGCGACTTCTTCCTCACTCTCGTCCATCATCTCGATGCGCTCGGCCAGGCGCAGCAGTTCGCCGAAGAAGCCGGTGCGCTTCAGCAACGCTTCGGCCACCTCGGCGCTGACCGGTATCTGCTCGACGATCTCGTTCATCGGCATGCCGAACAGCGCATCCATCAGCGACATGATGCCGACCGTAAACGCGATGTCAGGCACGCGCCGCTGCCCCGGCCGCAGGCGCTGGGCCAGCAGTTCGAGCAGGCGGCCGCGCGCGGTGGCCAGGGTCAGCAGCGGCGGCATGCTTTCGCCGCGCCGCGCCGGCTCCGCATACAGCATGATCTGCAGCCAGCGCTGCAGCTGGCGGCGGCCCAGTATCGTGACCGCCTGGCTGACCGAGTCGATCCGGTGCCCCGCTCCGACCGCGGGCGTGTTCACCAGGCGCAGCAGGTTCAGCGCGAGGGTCACGTCTTTCTTCACCGCACGTTCGATGACGATGTTGTCGGCGTCGGCCGCGATCAGCTTCATCAGTTCGAGCAAGGCCAACTGTCCCGGCGACAGCTTGCGCCCGCTGATGATGGCCGGGCGCGCGAAATAGAAGCCCTGGAAATAATCGAAGCCGAGCGCCTTGCAGCAATCGAATTCCTCGCGCGTTTCGACTTTTTCGGCCACCAGCTTCTTGCCGGAGGCCTTCAGCGCCGGGACCAGGCGCTGCAGGTCCGGCTGCGATATGTTGCGCAGGCTGAGCTTGAGGTAGTCCATCATCGGCAGCAGCTTGCCCAGAGCCGGCGTCTCGGCGACGACATCCGACAGCGCAAAACGGAAACCATGGCCGGCCAGTTCGGCAATCCGGTCAAGCAGGGGCTGGGTCGGCTGCATGGCCTCGACAATTTCAAGCACCAGTTTTTCGCGCGGCAGGAAGGCGAAGATGTCGCTGGTCAAGATCGCGGCGTCGACGTTGAGGAAGCCGCAGGCGTCGCCCAGCACCCGGTTCATGCCAAGCTGGGCCGCATGCGCGATCACCGCCGCGGTGGCCGACAGGTCGCTATCGATACTGGCCGGGCCGACGGGCGCGTTGCGGAACAGCAGTTCGTAGCCGAACAGCGACTGGTCGCGCGCGAGGATGGGCTGGCGTCCAAGATAAAAATCGCGGACCCGCACCTGGGCGCGGGCATTGTCGGGACTTGCGGTATCGATCATCGGGGCCAGTTATAAACGGAAATTATTGCCGGTACTTTAACCCATTATTCCCGCTTTTGTGGCTTTTTTGTCACGGGCCAGGCGAAGTCATTCGAGCGGCAAGCCATCCACAAACACTTTCATCTCGCCGGTGGCGAACGCGGTCCATGCCTCGTTGGTCGTCAGCGGCGCCGTCACGATCAGCGCGACCCGGTCCCGCGGCGTGGTGACCTGGGCGAAATCGACGCTGACGTCTTCATCGGCGAGCTTGGCCGTCGGGAACGGGTACTGGCGCACGACGTAGTGCAAGGCGGTCGAGCAATGGGCAAACAGGGCCGAACCGTCGGACAGCATCATGTTGAAGGTGGCGTGCCCGGCGACGTGATGGACCAGCTCGCCGAGCGCGGCGCGCAAGGCCTCCAGCGCCGGCGGCGCGTCGCCGAAGCGCGCGCGCAATTCCTGCAGCAGGTAGCAGAACGCGCGCTCGCTGTCGGTATTGCCGACCGGGCGGAACGGGCCGGTGAGTGGTGGATGGAATTCCTTCAGGTCGCCATTGTGCGCGAAGACCCAGTAGCGTCCCCACAGCTCGCGCACGAAGGGATGGCAGTTTTCCAGCGCGACATGGCCTTGGGTCGCCTTGCGGATGTGCGCAATGACGTTTTTGGATTTGATCGGGTAGCGCTTGATCAGTTCGGCGACGGGCGACTCGATCGCCGGCATGTGATCGACAAACAGCCGTACGCCGGCGCCTTCGAAAAATGCGATGCCCCAGCCGTCGTGGTGGGTGTCGGTGCGTCCGCCGCGCAGGGCGAAGCCGGTGAAGCTAAATACAATGTCCGTGGGGACATTGCAATTCATTCCGAGGAGTTGGCACATGGTGCAAGCTTACCATGCGCGCTTTGAGCAGGACGAACCGGGACGGGCCGCGGGGCCCTGAGGCGGAGGCGCCGGGTGCGTGGGCCGCCCGAAGGGGACCCACGGCCGGCACAGGTTTAGTGCAGGAGCACGGGATTGCTCATCAGCGAATCATAAGAACCGAGGAAGTCGTCAATCTCTTCCATGGTCGGTTCGCTGGCGATCAGCGTGTTGACGTCGCGCCGGAACGATTGTGCCAGCTTGCCACCGATGAAGGCTTCGCGACGGCCCGACTTGTCGACGATCTCATAACCGCCGAAGCGCAGGGCCTCGAGGTTCTGGTCAACGCCGAACTCGACGACGCTGTACTGTTCGCTGTTGTAGATCATATTCATAAGTCACTCCTTCACTCGATCAGACGGGTTTGCAGATCGGAACCGCCTCAATTCAGACGGCTGACTTTCCACTCCGTTCACTTGGGAGGTGGGGGTCCCGGAACCAATTTCAAGTGCTGAGGTCCGGGGTCAGTTCCAACAGCTGATCGTATGGCGGTTGCTGCAGCCACGATCGCAACTGATCAAGATGTTCTGTGCTAGCAAGTCCGATATACAGGCGTTCGGGCCGGCGGCGCAGGACACGATTTAATGTTACACGCAAAACCAGATTGCCGCTGCAGCATACGCAACCGGGTGCGACCCGGTGGACTTCGAGCGAGCTTGAGGGAGTGAGGATGGAGCGCGGATCGGGCAGGCCTTCGAGGATGACGGCAGCGCTGCCGCCTTGCCCTGCGCGCGCCAGGCTGGCCTGGATGCCCGCCTCGCGCGCGGCGGCGCTGGCGCCGGTCACGAGCGTGGCCGGCAGCGCTGCGGCGGTCATTGGCCTTTTTTGGCCAGCTTGCCCGGCTCGACGCCGAGTTGCTTGAGCTTGCGGTACAGGTGGGTGCGTTCGAGGCCGGTTTTTTCGGCCACGCGGGTCATGCTGCCCCCTTCGCGCCCGAGGTGGTGTTCGAAGTACATACGCTCGAAGGCGTCGCGCGCCTCGCGCAGCGGCAGGTCGAACGACAGGTTGGAGCCGTGTCCTTCGCCATTCGGCAGGCCAGCCACGCGGGCGGAAATCCCGGCCGGCTGCGGCGTGGATGCGAACATCGCGGCGCCAGTGACGATGCTTTCCTCGACCTGCGCCGCCATCATCGGGCGCGCGGCGATGGCCGGGGCGCGCACCACTTCCTGCGCGCGCGACAGGCCCTGCTGCACCGCCTTGAGCAGTTTTTGCAGCGCGATCGGTTTTTCGAGGAAGTTCAGTGCGCCGATGCGGGTCGCCTCGACCGCCGTATCGATGGTCGCGTGGCCGGACATCATGATCACCGGCATGGTCAGCAGGCCGTCGCGCTGCCATTCCTTGAGCAGCGTGACGCCGTCCGTATCCGGCATCCAGATATCGAGCAGTACCAGGTCGGGCGTGCTCGCCGCACGCGCGTCGCGTGCCTGCTGCGCATTTTCGGCGAGTTGGATCGCATGGCCTTCATCGCCAAGGATCTCCGAGAGGAGCTCGCGGATGCCCATTTCATCATCAACTACGAGTATGTTTGCCATCTAAGCTTGCCTTCCTGATTTCGCCCATGCTGGGCCGCACGCATGGCATGCCGCCGAAGCCATGATTCTATTCTTGATTCTTACCTGACGCCACTATGCCGCAGGAGCTAACTTTAACAGCAAAATCAAGACTGACGCGCCTGTTCCGTCGCTGCGGTTCTGGATGTCAATCCGGCCGCCGTGTTCGTCGACGATTTTTTTCACCATCGGCAGGCCAAGACCGGTGCCGCGGACCTTCGATGTGACATACGGTTCGAAGGCGCGCGCCAGGATGCGCGGCGCGAATCCGGGGCCATTATCGACGATCGACAGGCGCACCGCGGTGCCGGCGCCGCCGCCCGCGCCCTGGTAGTGGATCGCCTCCGTGGTCAGGTCGATGCGCGGCGGCGGCGCGTCCGGCGCGCGGTCGTTCATCGCATCCTGCGCGTTTTGCAGCAGGTTGTGGATCACCTGGCGCAGCTGGGTCGGATCGCCCATCACCGCCGGCAGGCCCGGCGCCAGCGCGGCGTGAATGATATCGCTTTCGTCGCCGGCCAGGTAGAGCTGGAGGATTTCGCCGATCAGGGCATTCAGGTCGAGCGTCTCGAGGTGGGCTGGCGGCGCCTTGGCATAGTCGCGGAAGTCGTCGACCATGCGTTTCATCGCATCGACCTGGTTGACGATGGTGGCGGTGCCGCGGTTGAGCAGGTCAGCTTCCTTTTGCGGCAGGTGCCCTTCGAGCTTCATCTGCATCCGTTCCGCCGCCAGCTGGATCGGCGTCAGCGGATTCTTGATCTCGTGGGCCAGCCGGCGCGCCACCTCGCCCCAGGCGATCGAGCGCTGGGCCGAGATCACGTCCGAGATATCGTCGAACACCACGATGAAGCCGCTGCCCGCGCCGACCGGCAGGCGTGAGCCGCGCGCCAGCACGGTGATGTCGTGGTCGTCCGCGCTGCCCGGGCGGCGCGGCACCTCGATCTGCTGCTGCCAGTGCGAGCGCAGGCGCGCGCTGCCGGCCGCCGATCCCGCGCTCTGGGCCGAGAACGCGCGGTTGACCGCGCCGGCGAACACTTCGAGTCCGGCGATTTCCGACAGCGCCGCGCCCAGGTGGGCCGCGACCGGATGCTGCAGGATGAGTTCGACCGCTTCGTTCGAGTTCACCACATGGAAGTCGGCATCGAGCACGATCACGCCGGCCGACATGTTGGCCAGCACCGATTCAAGGTGGGCCTTGGCGCTTTGCAGCGCCGAGCGGTTGCGCTCGACCGCGCTGCGCGCTTCGAACAGCTGGCCGGTCATCATGTTGAACGACTGCGTCAGGGTGCCCAGTTCGTCGTTGGTGGCCACGATCGGGCGCGGCGACAGGTCGCCCTCGGCGACCGCGCGCGTGCCTTCGGCCAGCACCAGCAGCGGCTGCGCCAGCCTTCCCGCGATAACGAACGCGCTGGCGATCGCGCCGAAAATAGCCAGCAGCAGCGTCAGGGTCAGCGTTTCGATGTACATCTTGCGCAGCGCGACCCGGGCGACGAAGCGTTCCTGGTATTCGCTGTAGGCGCTGCGCAGCACTTCGGCGTTCGAGGCCAGGTGCACCGGCACCGCCTGCATCAGCTGCAGGAAGCGCGGCTGCGCGCCGGGCGGTTCGGGGATCGCCTGCACCACCCGCAGGCGCAGGCCGGTGGCGGCGTCCAGCGCGGTGTCGGATGCTTCGGGCGCGGCGCGGAAATCGCGTTCGATGCCGCCCTCGGCGCGCGCATAACCGCCCGGCATCACCGCCTGCAGCAGCATTTGCGGCGTCGGGATGTCGGCCTGCAGGTCGGCCGCCCGGCGGTTGGTCGAGGCGCTGGCCAGCACCTTGCCGTCGGCGCCGATGATCATCGCGTTCTGCATGCCGTCGCGCTCATCGAGCAGGCGCTTGAGGATCTGCTGGCCCGAGTAGATGTCCTGCCCGGCCACGGTGGCGGCGCTGACCTCCGCCGTCGCGCCCAGCTCCGACAGCGCCTGGTCGAGCGCGGCGACGCCGAGGTTCACGCCCGACTGCAGCGCGGCTTCGATCTTGACGTTGAACCAGGACTCGATCGAGTGCGACACGAACTGCACCGAGACCAGGAAGATGACCAGCCCCGGCAGGATGCCGATGGCGGCGAACAGCATCATCAGGCGCGCCATCAGGCGCGAGCCGAACTTGCCGCTCTTGTAGCGCGAATACAGGCGCGCCAGCGCGACGATCGAGAACACCAGCAAGGTGGCGGCGACCGCCGCGTTCAGGCCGAGCAGCCAGGAGTAGTAGCGGTCGATGAAGCCGGAGCTGTCGGAGGCGCTGGCCAGCAGGAACAACAGGATGCTGACGACGCCGCCAGCGACGACTACCGCGTAGCGCAATCCCTGTTTCACTTACTCGGCCTTGTATTTGAAAGTTTTGGTATCGGACGACAGGCGCCAGCCCGCGTTGCTGACGGCGTTGACCTGGATCGGTTTCGACAGGTATTCGCGGTTCATCCCCATGCGCAGGCTGACGTCGTAGGTCTCGCCGGGCGTCAGCGCGCTTTTCTGCGCGATCACCCAGCGGCTCGGGCGGCGGATCAGGAACAGCGCGTCTTCCAGCGTGGGGAAGCTTTGCTGCACGCTGCCGAGGGTCAGCACGTTGTACTGGCGGGTCAGCACGTTGTACCAGATGCGGATGGTCTGCTTGGCCGACGCGGCCTTCTCGTCGCGCCAGTACCAGCGCGGGCGCGTCAGCCGCACCTCGGTGGTGAAGTACAGCGAGACGCCGTGGTGGATCGCGTCCTCGACGCTGGGATTGAGTTCGAAGGAATAGGCCGCGTCCAGCTTGTAACCGTCCTCGGTGGCCTCGATGCGGGCACGGGTGACGTCTACGCCGTCGGCCGCATGCGCCTGGGCGCACGCAAGCGCCAGCAGCAGCTGGCATGCCAGGAGTCGAAGAAATCGTAGTGTCACAAGTGGGCCAGAGCCTTAATCATTGTTTGAATTGCCGGAGGACCCGTGTTACGCCGCCTTCTTTTGGAATAGCGCGTAAAACAAACCGTCGTGATCCTGCCCGGCAGCGGCGCCCGGAAGCAGCTGGCCTGGCGCGTCGAGGCGGATCGCCTGGTGGCGCACCGCGAACGCGGCGGCCTGCGCCTCCGATTCCTGGGGCCATAGCGAACATGTCACGAACAGCAATTTACCATTTGGCCGCAGCATCTGCCAAAGGTTGTCGAGAATTTTGGCCGAAAGTGTTGCAAGTTGGAGCGTGTCGCCTTTGCGGCGCAGCCAGCGGATATCCGGGTGGCGCCGCACGATGCCCGAGGCGGTGCACGGCACGTCGGCCAGGATGCGGTCGAACTGCTGGCCGTCCCACCAGTCGCTCTCCTGCGCCAGGGCGGCGGCCAGCGTGGCCTGCATGCCGAGGCGGTCGAGGTTCTCGCGCACCCGCACCAGCCGCTTGGGGTCGGAGTCGAGCGCGGTCAGGTCGACCCCGGCCAGTTCCAGGATATGCCCGGTCTTGCCGCCCGGGGCGGCGCAGGCGTCCAGCACGCGCATGCCGTCGGCCAGGTCGAGCAGCGGCGCGGCGATCTGGGCGCCGGCGTCCTGCACCGACACCACGCCGTCCTCGAAGCCCGGAATCTGCGTCACCGGCAGCGGCTTGTCGAGGCGGACCGCGCTTGGGCCGATCTGGCTGGCTTTGACGCCTGCCTCATGCAGCTGCGCCAGGTAGTCCGCGACGCTGCTCTTGCGCTGGTTGACGCGCAGGGTCAGCGGCGGCGCTTGATTGCCCGCAGTGAGTATCTGCTGCCACTGGCGCGGGTATGCCGCCTTGGCCGCGTCGATCCACCAGTCAGGATAGTTCCACTGCGCGACCGGCTGCCTGACCGCCTCGGCGACCAGCACGCTGCGCTCGCGCAGGAAGCGGCGCAGCACCGCGTTGACCATGCCGCGCGCATGCGCCATGTCGGGATGCGAGGCGGCCGCCGTGACAGCCTGGTCGACCACCGTGAATTCCTCGTAGGCCGCGGCCTCGCCTTCAGGCGTATCGAGCAGCGCCAGCGCGCTGCACAGCAGGCCGGCCAGCATCGGCGGCTCCGGCGCTTTCGATGTCATCAGGCTGACCAGTACCTCGCTGCGTCCCAGCTTGCGCATGGCGCGGTAGGCGATGTCCTGGATGGCGCCGCGCGCCGGCGGCGACGCGTCCATCACGCCGAACGCGACGCCGAGCGCCTGCGGCAAGGTCACTCCGCCGCGTACCTGCGCCACCGCGTGGGCCGCGCCGGTCAGCGCCAGCGCCAGCGAATCGTCGCGCAGGTCGGGCCGATAGCCGCTTTGCAGCACCGGCTTGACCTCGTAGCTGGGCCGGATCGCGGGCGCCGGGGCGCGTTTCGGCGCGCCGGTCTTGCTGGGCGCAGGCTTCAGGGAGAGCGTCGGGCGCTTATCGGTCATGGTCGTCTTTGCAATAGTGCTATGTAAAGGCGTCATTGTACCGGGTGAATCCCTAAGCCAAGCTTAAACACGGCATCGGCGCGCCGCTGCTGCCGGTACTCCGGGCCGCTCCAAACCAGTATAATTGACCAATCTTTGCCCGTGGCTTCGCCACCGCACCTTCACTTTACAGACCACCGCACATGCTCGCCCAACAAAAACAAGAAATCGCCGCCCTGTTCCAGGCCGCCCTCGCCCCTGTCCTCGAAGGCAGCGGCTTGAGCCCGACCGTCGTGCTGGAACGCCCGCGCGACCCGTCGCACGGCGACATCGCCTGCAATATCGCCATGCAGCTGGCCAAGCAGCTGAAGATGAACCCGCGCGACCTGGCCACCAAAATCGTCGCCGGCCTGCTCGAGAACCCGGCCGGCAAAGGCCTGGTCGAAAGCGCCGACATCGCCGGCCCGGGCTTCATCAACCTGCGCGTGGCCGCCAGCGCCAAGCAGTCGGTGGTGCGCACGATCATGCAGCAGCAAGCGCAATTCGGCCGCAGCGAACTTGGCCGGGGCAAGAAGGTCATCCTCGAATTCGTCTCGGCCAACCCGACCGGCCCGCTGCACGTCGGCCACGGCCGCCAGGCCGCGCTGGGCGACGCGCTGTCGGCGCTGTTCCAGGCGCAGGGATTCGCCGTCACCCGCGAGTTCTACTACAACGACGCCGGCGTGCAGATCGCGACGCTGGCCAACTCGGTGCAGGCGCGCGCGCACGGCATCAAGCCGGGCGACGCCGGCTGGCCCGAGTCGGCCTACAACGGCGACTACATCCAGGACATCGCCGACGATTTCATGGCCGGCAAAACCGTCTCGGCCAGCGACAGCACGCCGGCAACCGCCAGCGGCGACGCCGGCGACATCGAATCGATCCGCAAATTCGCGGTGACCTACCTGCGCAACGAGCAGGACATCGACCTGCAGGCGTTCGGCGTCAAATTCGATAACTACTACCTCGAATCCTCGCTTTACTCCGAAGGCAAGGTCGAAGCGGCGGTCGGCACGCTGGTCGGCTCGGGCAAGACCTACGAGCACGAGGGCGCGCTGTGGCTGCGCACCACCGAATACGGCGACGACAAGGACCGCGTGATGCGCAAGTCCGACGGCACCTTCACCTACTTCGTGCCGGACGTCGCCTACCACATCACCAAATGGCAGCGCGGCTTCGGCCAGGCCATCAACATCCAGGGCAGCGACCACCACGGCACCATCGCGCGCGTGCGCGCCGGCCTGCAGGCGGTCGCCATGGGCGTCCCGCAAGGCTATCCCGACTACGTGCTGCACAAGATGGTCACCGTGATGAAGGACGGCGAAGAGGTCAAGATATCCAAGCGCGCCGGTTCCTACGTCACCGTGCGCGACCTGATCGAATGGTCCGGCGGCGGCGAGATCGGCAAGGGCCGCGACGCGGTGCGCTTCTTCCTCATTTCGCGCAAGGCCGATACCGAATTCATTTTCGACGTCGACGTCGCGCTCAAGACTTCGGACGAGAACCCGGTGTATTACGTGCAGTACGCCCACGCCCGTATCTGCTCGGTGCTGGCGCAGTGGACCGGCGACGAGGCGCAGCTGGCCGGCGTCGACCTGTCGCCGCTGACCGCTCCGCGCGAGGCGACCTTGCTGGCGACGCTGGCGGCCTACCCGGAGATGCTGGAACGCGCGCTGACCGAACTGGGTCCGCACCAGGTGGCGTTCTACCTGCGCGAGCTGGCCGGCGAACTGCATGGCTACTACAACGCCGAACGCGTGCTGGTCGACGACGAAGCAACCAAACTGGCGCGCCTCGCGCTGATGGTCGCCACCCGCCAGGTCCTGCGCAACGGCCTCGCGCTGATCGGCGTGTCCGCACCAAACAAGATGTAACCCCCAAACCAGGGTCCAGATGAAAGCACATTTCCGCTCCGTTTCACCCGCGCGCCAGCGCGGCAATACGCTCACCGGCATCATCATCGGCCTGATCATCGGCCTGGTGATCGCCGTCATCGTGGCGCTCCTGATCACCAAGGGCGCCACCCCGTTCACCGACAAGTCCGGCAAGCTCGGAAAGATGGGCGAGCCGCAGGCCGGCCAGGCCGCCGATCCGAACAAGCCGCTGTACGGCGACAAGCAGGCGGCACGCGAAGCCAACAAGCAGTTCGCGGGCCAGCCGAAGGCCCCGGAGGCCGACCCGCTGGGCGACGTTATCGCCGCACTGCCGGCCGATCCGGCGCCGGCAGCACCAGCCGCCCCGGCTCCCGCAGCAGCGCCGGCGCCTGCGGCCAGCCCTGACGCGGGCGAAGACAAGATCATCTACTACCTGCAGGCCGGCGCCTTCCGCGAGATGGCCGACGCCGAGAACACCCGCGCCAAGCTGGCCCTGCTCGGCTTCGAAGCCGCCATCAGCGACCGCGCCAACGGCGCCGACGTGCTGCACCGCGTGCGTATCGGCCCGTACAACCAGGTCGAGACGATGAACCGCGCACGCGCCAAGCTGATTGACGCCGGTGTCGACGTCGCGATCGTGCGCAACCAAAAATAACTTTTCTCCCGGGAGCCTTCCAGCATGCGATTCATTCGTACCATCCTGTGCGCCGCGGCGCTGTGCGCCGTCACCGCAACCGCCAGCGCCTCGCCGGCCAATCCGGCCAACGGCGTCGAGTACCTGACCCTGCCGGAAGTCCAGAACACCGACTCGGGATCCAAGGTCGAAGTAACCGAGTTCTTCGATTACGCATGCCCGCACTGCCACGCTTTCGAGCCGGTGCTGGCCGAGTGGGTGAAAAAACAAGGCGCCAGCATCGTCTTCAAGCGCGTGCACATCACGCGTGGCCAGGGCGTGCTGCCGCAGCAGCGCCTGTACTACACGCTGGAGTCGCTGGGACTGGTCGAGCAGTACCACGCCAAAGTGTTCCATGCGATGCACGTGCAGCGCCAGCGTTTCGCCAGCGATGAAGCAGTGTTCGCATGGGCGGAGAAAGCCGGCATCGACCGCGCGAAGTTCATCGATGCCTACCGTTCGTTCGGCATGGAAGCCAAGACGCGCCGCGCCGCGGCCATGATGGAGGCCTACAAAATCGACCACTGGCCGATCCTCGCCGTCGGCGGACGCTACCTGACCTCCCCTTCGCTGGCCAGCGCCGCCGTCAAGACCGACCAGACTGAAGAAGATCAGCAGCAAAGCGGGCTACTGGTGCTGAACCACCTGGTCGCCAAAGCAAAAGCAGCCAATAAATAAGCAGGCGATGCGCCCGGCCATGACACGCGTATTCATTACGGGCGCATCCAGCGGCATTGGCGCGGCCCTCGCCGCCGAATACGCGGCGCGCGGCGCCACGCTCGGCCTGGTGGCGCGCCGCCATGAAGTCCTGGCGCAGCTTGCCGCCAGCCTTCCCAACGCCCACCTGCACAAGGTGTACGCGCTCGACGTCACCGACCATGCGGCGCTGGCCGCGGCGGCGCAGGACTTCATCGCCATCCACGGCGGCGCCGATGTGGTCATCGCCAACGCCGGCATCTCGCATGGCACCCTCACTGAATTTGCCGCCGACCTGCCGGTGTTCGACGCCATTCTCGCGACCAACGTCAGCGCGACCGTCGCCACCTTCGCGCCGTTCATCGCCACCATGAAGGCGCAATCCGGGCCGTGCCGCCTGGTCGGCATCGGCAGCGTGGCCGGCATCCGCGGCCTTCCGGGCGCCGGCGCCTACAGCGCATCGAAAGCGGCAGTGCTCAGCTACTGCGAATCGCTGCGGCTTGAACTCAAACGGGACGGCATCAAGGTCGTCACCATCGCACCCGGTTATATCGACACGCCGATGACCCGCCACAACAAGTATCCAATGCCGTTCCTGATGCCGGCTGCGCGCTTTGCCGTCAAGGCCGCCGACACAATCGAACGGGGCGCCAGCTACGCCGTCATCCCGTGGCAGATGGGGGTGGTCGCGAAGGTGCTGCGCTCACTGCCCAACGCGGTCTACGACTTCGCCTTTTCGCGCGCGCCGCACAAGGCGCGCAAGGCGACGCCATGAACGCCGCTGCGATCGAACAGCGCAGCCGCGCGCAGGTGGCGGTCGAAGTGGTCGGCCAGACCGGTTCGACCAACGCCGACCTGCTGGCGCGCGCATCCACGCTTGAAGGCCCTGTCCTGCTGGTCGCCGAACACCAGACCGCGGGGCGCGGACGGGCCGGCCGCAGCTGGCTATCCGCTCCCGGCGATTCGCTGACCTTCTCGCTCGCGTGGAAATTCGACCTGCCGCTGCAGCAGCTGGCCGGCCTGCCGCTGGCGGTCGGCGTCGCGCTGGCCGACGCGCTGTCCGCCTGCGGCGTACAGGTCCAGCTGAAGTGGCCAAACGACGTGCTCAAGGACGGCAGCAAGCTGGCCGGAGTGCTGATCGAAACCCAGGCGGCGCCTGGCGGCGGCATCTGGGCGGTGATCGGCATCGGCATGAACCTGCGCATGCCGGACGACCTGGAGGAACGCATCGGGCGCACCGTGGCCGCCGCGCCATGGCTGGCCCGGATGGACCGCGACGACCTGATGGCGGCGCTGCTGGCCAGCCTTGCGGCCGCCCTGGGCGAATTCCGCCAGGCCGGCTTTGGCGCCTTCAGCGCGCGCTGGAACCGCCTGCACGCATGGCCGGGCCGCCGGGTATCGATCCTCGACAATGGCGCCGTCCTGCACGACGGGATCGCCGCCGGGGTCGACGACAGCGGACGCCTGCTGCTCGACGGCGCCGAAGGCCGCATCACGGTGCTGGCCGGCGACGTCTCGCTGCGCACGCGGGAGCACTGACATGATCCTCCTGGTCGACGCCGGCAATACGCGCATCAAGTGGGCGCTGGTGGAACAAGGCGCCTCGCCGGGCCAATGGGCAGCCAGCGGCGCCTCCGCGAACGCCGACCTGAACCACCTGCCGGAAGCCTGGCAGGGCGCCAGCATTGAACGGGTCATCGTATCCAACGTGGCCGGACAGCGGCTGCGCGACCAGCTGCAGCTGATGCTGCCGCCGGTCGCGGTCAGCTGGTTTGCTTCCGTGCCCGAACTGGCGGGCCTTCGCAACAGTTACCGCAATCCTTCACAGCTTGGCTGCGACCGTTTTGCCGCGGCCCTTGGCGCACGCGCGCTGGCGCCGGGGCAGGCGCTGGTGGTCGCCACCTGCGGCACCGCAACGACCATCGACGCGGTCGGCGCGGATGGCGTGTTTTTAGGCGGGATGATTTTGCCGGGACTGGGCCTGATGGCCGCTTCGCTGGCGGCCAACACGGCGCAGCTGCCGCAGGTGGCAGCCGGCAGTGCGGCGGCGCCGCCGTTCGCCGACAATACCGACGACGCGATCCGGTCCGGCTGCCTGTCGGCGCAGGTGGGCGCTATCGAGCGCGCCAGCCGCCTGCACGGGGGCGCGTTGTGCCTTATCTCGGGGGGCGCCGCTCCGCACATCGCGCCGGCACTGTCCATCCTTCACCGGCTGGTCGATAATATCGTGCTGGTCGGATTGCATGCCGCCGCCACATCTACGGGATAAGCTGTGCTGAAATTTCTCTTCTGGATTCTGCTGTCGATTAACGCCGCCCTGTTTGCGTATGGGCGCGGCTACCTTGGCAACTTCAAGGGTAACGAACGCGAGCCGGCGCGCACGAAAAACCAGGTCAGCGCCGACAAGCTGAAAGTGGTGCCCGCCGCCCAGGCCACTGCCGCAAAAGCGGCGGAGCCTTCACCCGCGCCGCCGGCGCCTGCATTGCAAGCAGTGGCGGCCAGCCCGGCGCTGATCGCCTGCGTCGAAGTCGGCAACCTGACCGCCCAGGAAGCGCGCCGTTTCGACAGCCGCATCGCCGCCCTCGGGCAGCTCAAGCCGGTGCGCCAGAACGTGACGACGACGGAAGTGGGCAGCTACATGGTGCATATCGCGCCGCAGGCGACGCGCGCGGCAGCCGACAGCAAGGCGGAAGAATTGAAAAACCTCGGCGTCACGAATTACTACGTCATTCCGGACAATACGCCGATGAAGTGGGCGATTTCGCTGGGCGTGTTCAAATCGGAAAACGCGGCCAAGACCTTGCTCGCTGCGCTGAACAAGCAGGGCGTGCAAGACGCCCGCATCAGCGGCCGCGGCACGCAGGTGACCCGTGTGAACTACCGTTTCCGCGATATCGACACGGCCACCCGCGACCGGCTCGATCGAATCGCCGCATCCTTCCCCGGCCAGCGCGCACGCAGCTGCAAGTAGCGCGCCTTAGCGCCTGACCACCATCGGGTTCAGGCCCATCGCCTTCAGTTCGCGCATCGCTTCGTTGGCCTCGTCACGGCTGGCGAACGGGCCGCTGAACAGGCGGTGCATGGACCCGCCCTTCACCACTTCAAGCGCGCCGCGCACAGCGGCACGGTTGCGCAGGCGCGCGCGCGCCTGTTCCGCCTTTTCGGCGAGCGTGTAGGCGCCCAGTTGCAGGTAGAACGCGTTCGCCGTTTGCGGCGCATTGCGCCTCTGCGCGGCGACGTTGATGACGCCGTCAGGCAGCAGGCGCTCGACTTCCACCTCGTGGCTGCCTTTCCCGAGCAGGCCAAGCTTGAGCGCGGCCGTAAACGACACGTCGATCACGCGGCCGGCATGGAACGGGCCGCGGTCGTTGATGCGCACCACCACTTGCTTGCCGCTGGAGATATTGGTCACGCGCGCATATGACGGGATCGGCAAGGTCGGATGGGCCGCGGTCATCTTGTACATGTCGTACAGCTCGCCGGACGAGGTGCGCTGGCCGTGGAATTTCTTGCCGTACCAGCTGCTGACGCCGCGCTGCACGAACGCCTCCTCGTTGACTATCGGGACATAGGTCTTGCCGAACACGGTGTACGACCGGTTGGCGTATTTCGAGTACGGCTCGGCGCGCACTTCGGCGTCAGCCACGTCCTTCAGGTTGGAAGGCGGATTGTCGCCCGGGCCATCGTCCTTGTAGTAACCGCCGCGGCCTGATCCGGCGGCCGGCAGCAGCGGCATGTCCGGGTCGACCGACGGGTGGCGCTCCGCCTTGTGCAAAGGAGTCGGGAACGGCCACAGCGAACGCTGCTTGCCGCCCGAGGTGCTGCCGCAACCGGCCAGCACCAGGGCGAGCAGCGCAAGGGACAGCCTTGCCAGCGCGGGCGCCATCAAGTCTGCACCAGCTTGCGGTGGCGCTGGATACTCATCAGGATGCCGAGGCACAGTCCCAATGTCATCAGCGCGGTGCCGCCGTAGCTCAGGAACGGCAGCGGGACGCCGACAACCGGCAGGATTCCGCTCACCATGCCCATGTTAATAAACACGAAGGTGAAGAAGATCATCGAGATCGCCCCGGCCAGCAGCCGTGAGAACAGGTTGGCCGCATTCGCCGCGATCATGAGACCGCGCCCGATCAGCAGCAGGTACAGGAACAGCAGGACCAGGATGCCCACCAGCCCGAATTCTTCGGCAAACACCGCGAACACGAAGTCGGTGGTGGCCTCGGGGACGAATTCAAGGTGGGCCTGCGAGCCATGCAGCCAGCCCTTGCCCCACACTCCGCCGGAACCGATCGCGATGATCGACTGCAGGATGTGGAAGCCCTTGCCGAGCGGGTCGGCGGTCGGGTCGATCAGCGTCATCACGCGGTCGCGCTGGTAATCGTGCATCAGCGACCAGGCCACCGGCAGGCTGGCGAAGAACGCCACCACCAGGCCGGCTATCGCCTTCCACGACAGCCCGGCCAGGAAAATCACGTACATGCCGGCGGCGAGCACCAGCAGCGAGGTGCCGAGGTCGGGCTGCAGCTGGATCATTCCGACCGGGATGGCTAGCAAGACAGCCGCGACCAGGAATGAACTCAACTTCACCACCCCGGCGCGCTGCTGGAAGTACCAGGCAAGCATCAGCGGCATCGCGATTTTCATGATTTCGGACGGTTGGATATCGATACCGATGTGCAGCCAGCGGCGCGAGCCTTTTTTGATAATCCCGAACATGAACACCGCAATCAGCAGCGCGACGCCGAACGCATAAATCGGCACTGCGAGGCGCATCAGCAACTGCGGCGGCACCAGGGCGGCAATCCACATGAAGACGAACGACACGATGATGTTGCGGATCTGGCCTTCGACCCGGCCCGGGAAATCGATACCGGCCGAGTACAGCGTCACCAGGCTGGTGGCAAACAGCAGGAACACGATCATCGCCAGCGGGCCGTCGAAGACGGTGAAGTAGGGCCGCATGCGGCGCCAGAGCGAGCGGCGTTCGTTGATGCGCATGTTATTCCTTAGTGTGCAGGCGCTGCCGCGGGATCCGGCTTCGGCTGGTCCTTGATCACCGGGCGCTTCCCGAGCAGGTAGTAATCCATCGCCTTGCGCGCGATCGGCGCTGCAGTAGCGGCGCCGAAGCCGGCGTTCTCGACCACCATCGCCAGCGCGATGCGTGGCTTGTCGGCCGGCGCGAACGCGACGTACAGCGCGTTGTCGCGGAACCGTTCGGCGATCCGGCTGGCGTTGTACTTCTGGCCTTTCAGCCCGATCACCTGCGCGGTACCGGTCTTGCCGGCCGACGTGTAGCCTGCATTCGCAAACGCAATGCGGCCGGTGCCGGTAGGTTCGGTATTCACGCCTACCAGCGCGCGCTTGATCACGTCGATGTTTTCCTGCTTGAGCGGCACGCGCCGCGTTTCCTTCGGCACGGTCAGGGTGCGGGCGCGAGTGGCGCCGTCCTCGACGATCTTGACCAGGTGCGGCTTCATCACCACGCCGTTGTTGGCCAGGATCGAGACGGCGTGCGCCAGCTGCAGCATGGTGTAGTTGTTGGCGCCCTGCCCGATGCTCACCGAGATGGTCTCGCCCGCGTGCCACTTCTGCATGGCCTTGTTGTTCTTGTAGCGCTCGCGCTTCCAGGCGGTCGACGGCAGCACGCCGGTTTTTTCGTGTTCCAGGTCGATGCCAGTCTTTTCGCCGAACCCGAACTGCTTCATGAAGGCGTGGATGTTATCGACCCCCATCTCGTTGCCGAGCTGGTAGTAGTAGGTATCGCATGAGGCGACAATCGAATCGTGCATGTTGACGAAGCCGTGGCCGCCAGGCTTGTCGTCGTTGAAGCGGTGCCCGCCGAGCATGAAGAAACCGGCATCCGAAATGCCCTGCGACGGCGTGCGGCGGCCCTGCTCGAGCGCGGCCAGCGCCATGAACGGCTTGAAGGTCGATCCGGGCGGGTAGGTGCCCGACAGCGGACGGTTCATCATCGGCCGGTCCTCCGACGTATTGAGTTCGTTCCAGTTCTGCGAGTCGATACCGTCGACGAACAGGTTGGGGTCGTAGCCGGGGCGCGAGACGTAAGCCAGCACGTCGCCGGTTTCCGGCTCGATCGCCACGAAGGCGCCCTTGAAGTCACCGTACGCCTGCTCTACGATCTTCTGCAGCTCGATGTCGACCGACAGGATCAGGTTGCTGCCGGGGGTCGACTCGGTGCGCGACAGGGTCGATACCGCGCGTCCGCCGGCGGTCTTGATGACTTTTTCGTAGCCGGTGCGGCCGTGCAGGTGCGCCTCGTAGCTTTTTTCGAGTCCTTCCTTGCCGATGTGGTCGGTGCCGGCATAATTGGCCGCATCTTCGCTGGCGTCGATCACCTTGGCATCGCGTTGGTTGATGCGGCCGATGTAGCCGATCACGTGCGACGCGACCTCGCCCTGCGGATACTGGCGGAACAGGCGCGCCTGCACCTCGACGCCAGGGAATCGAAAACGCTGCGCGGTAAACCGGGCCACTTCGTCGTCGGTCAGGCGGGTACGCAGCGGCACGCTGGCGAAGCTGCGCGACTCTTCCAGCAGGCGCTTGAAGCGCTTGCGGTCGCGCGGCGTCACTTCGACCAGCGTGGACAGCTCGTCGATCACCGACTCGAGGCTGGACTGCAGCTTGGACGGCGTGATTTCAAGCGTGTAGGCCGAGAAGTTACGGGCCAGGACCACGCCGTTGCGGTCCACGATCAGGCCGCGGTTCGGCACGATCGGCACGATCGCGATGCGGTTGTCCTCGGCCTGCGCCGCGTAGTCGTTGTACTTGATGACCTGCAGCCAGACGAAGCGCGCCACCAGCACGCCGAAACCGATAAACACAATACCGACGAACGCCGCAAGGCGCATGCGGAAGCGGTGGATCTCCCGGTCGTTGTTCTTAATTTCAGTCATCGCTGCTTCAGATCGGGCGCGTGTGGTCGCGGTCGACCGCGCGCCGTTGCGGCGCCATCAGCAAGGACGAGATCACGGGCCACAGCGCGATCGCCACGGCGCTTTCGACAAACTGCAGCCAGCCGGAGAACTTGCCCGAGCCGATCAGGTGCACCAGCATCTGGATCGCCTGCGCCATCAGCAGCAGCGGCAGGACGTGGATCGCCTGCGTCATCACCGGGAACCACAGGACGCGGCGGTGGATCATGATCGCGAAGTAGGACAGCAGCGTATAGGCCAGCGCGTTCTCGCCCAGCAGGGTCGCTTCATGCACGTCCATCAGGAGGCCCATGAAGAAGGCGACGCCGATGCCGACCTTGCGCGGCTGCTTGATGCCCCAGAAGACCAGCACCAGCGCGACGAAGTCGGGAACGCCGATCCACTTCCCCCAGGGGAGCAGGTTGAGCATGAAGGAGCAGGTCAGGCTGAACGCGATGAACAGCGGGCTGACCGGCAGCAGGATGTAATGTGGACGGTTCATCGTGTGGTCTCCGGAGCCGTGGCCGTGGCCGTGGCCGTCGCAGGTGCGGCGGCGGGCGGCGCCGCCACGGCCGGGCGCGCGGACGGCGGCAGCTGCGGTGCGCGCGGCGTGTCGAGCGGCGCCATTTTCGGAAGCAGGCTGCGCTTGGCCGGCGGCGGCGCCTCTTCAGGCGGACGCGGAGGCAGGTCGGGCAGCGACATCAAAATCAGCAGCTGGCGGTTGCGGTCGACGCCGGCCAGCGGCTGGCACACCACGCGGCCGAATGCGCCGGCGGCGTTGTTTTCGACCTGGACCACTTTCGCCACGGCCAGGCCGGCCGGATAGACGCCATCCATGCCGGACGTGATCAAGACGTCGCCGACCTGCACGTCCGCGTTCGGCGCGACAAAGCGCAGCTCCAGCGTGCCGGCGTTGCCGCGGCCATGGGCGACGCTGCGCAAGCCATTGCGCAGCACCTGGACCGGGATGGCCTGCTCCTTGTCGGTCAGCAGGGTCACTTCGGACGTGAACGGGAATACGCGGGTGACCTGGCCGACCACGCCGGCGTTGTCGATCACCGGAAGGCCGAGCGCGACGCCGTTGCGCGCGCCGCGGTCGAGCACGATCTTGCGCGCCGACGGGTCACGCGCGTCGTACAGGATCTCGCTCATCATCGACTTGACCGGAATGTGGGCACGCGCGCCCATCAGCTTGCGCAGGTGCGCGTTTTCGGCCATTTCAAGGCGCGCCTGCTGCATCAGCTGCGCGCTGGACGCCTGCTGGCTTTTGAGGTCGTGGACTTCCTTCTGCAGCGCGGACAGCGACGAAAAGTAGCTGCCCATGGTCGTTACGACCTCGCGCGGCATCAGCGCGGCCATCTGCAGGGGATAAAGGACGGTGCCGGCGACCTGGCGGATTGTGGCCAGCGTGTTCATGCGCGCGTCGACCAGCAGCAGCATGATGGAGATAAGAGCGAACACCGTCACCTTGACCCGCGCTGGGGCGCCTTGCTTGAAGAGTGGCGGTGGGCTGTATTCCATGAATTTCAGGTATGAAGATGACGGCGCGCTGCGCCAGGGTCACCGTGCGGGGCGCGCACACGCCCCGCGCCGAAACAGGCATCCGTGCCGGGGCACAGGGCGGGCCGCCGCAAGTGCGGCCAGCGCAGGCCGATCACTCGTAGGAGAAGATCGAGCCAAGCTTGTCCATGCGTTCGAGCGCCATGCCCGAACCGCGCACCACGCAGGTCAGCGGGTCTTCGGCGACCAGCACCGGCAGGCCGGTTTCTTCCATCAGCAGGCGGTCCAGGTCGCGCAGCAGCGCGCCGCCGCCGGTCAGCATCATGCCCTTTTCGGCGATGTCGGCGCCCAGTTCGGGCGGGGTCTGTTCGAGCGCGTTCTTCACCGCCGACACGATGTTGTTGAGCGGGTCGGTCAGCGCTTCGAGGATCTCGTTGGACGAAATCGTGAACGAACGCGGAATGCCTTCGGACAGGTTGCGGCCCTTGACTTCCATTTCCTTGACTTCCGAGCCAGGGAACGCCGAACCGATGGCCTTCTTGATCGCCTCGGCGGTCTGCTCGCCGATCAGCATGCCGTAGTTGCGGCGGATGTAGTTGACGATCGCCTCGTCGAACTTGTCGCCGCCGACGCGCACCGACCCTTTGTACACCATGCCGCCCAGCGAGATGATGCCCACTTCGGTGGTGCCGCCGCCGATGTCGACGACCATCGAGCCGGTTGCATCCGACACCGGCAGGCCGGCGCCGATGGCCGCGGCCATTGGCTCTTCGATCAGGTAGACCTGCGATGCGCCGGCGCCGAGCGCCGATTCGCGGATCGCGCGGCGCTCGACCTGGGTCGAACCGCACGGCACGCAAATGATGATGCGCGGCGAAGGACGGAAGAATTTGGAGTCGTGCACCATGCGGATGAACTGCTTGAGCATCTGCTCGGTGACGGTAAAGTCGGCGATCACGCCGTCTTTCATCGGGCGGATCGCTTCGATATTGCCAGGCACCTTGCCGAGCATCTGCTTCGCTTCCTTACCAACTGCCTGGATGGTCTTCTTGCCGTTAGGGCCGCCTTCCTGGCGAATTGCCACCACCGATGGCTCGTCCAGTACGATGCCGAGGCCACGCACGTAAATCAGCGTATTTGCGGTACCAAGGTCAATTGCGAGATCGTTCGAAAAATAGCTGCGTAAAAAACCAAACATGTGTGTCCTGTAGCGCAATCGGCTGCGCATTTAACATTAATAAGGATACCGTCGCCGCGCGTATCTTGTCGCACCGTCGCGCAGTTTCGCAAGCTGCGAAGGCCAGGATTCAGCCTCCGCAACGCATTAGCCCGCCATTCTACCTTATAATTTGGCGTGTAAATGCTGAAAAACCGGTGTTTTCCATGCCAGTTCGCTCGACGAGATCGGCGGCATTAACAAGCTTTTATCGTCTTTAACGCTCTGTTATTCAAGTTTCACCATTCGCCCACAACATTTTAAACGCGGCCAGCGCCGCGCTATCCTGCCATGTCCCTGACACTTTCAGATGTAAAACGCATTGCCCACCTGGCGCAGCTCGATATGGACGAGGCCCACGCCGCGACCGCATTGAATGAATTGAACGGCATTTTCGCGCTGGCCGAGCAAATGCAGGCGATCGATACCACCGGTGTGGCGCCGCTGTCGCAGCCGCTGGCCGCCGTCATGGATACGCTGACGCTGCGCCTGCGCGACGACGTGGTCACCGAGGAAAACCGCCGCGACGATTACCAAGCGCCGGCGCCGAAAACCCAGGACGGCCTGTACCTGGTACCAAAAGTTATTGAGTAATCACGGATTCGACCACCAGCCATGCATACTAAAACCCTGAAACAGCTGTCCGAACTCCTGCATGCGAAACAGGTGTCCGCCACCGAACTGGCCTCGCAATACCTTGCGCGCATCAAGTCGAGCGACCTGAACGCCTTCCTGCACGTCGACGAATCGCTGACCCTGGCGCAAGCGGCGGCGGCCGACGTACGCCTGGCCGGCGGCAGCGCCGGCCCGCTGACCGGCGTGCCGATCGCGCACAAGGACATCTTCGTCACGCGCGACTGGCGCTCGACGGCCGGCTCGAAAATGCTGGGCAATTACACCAGCCCGTTCAACGCCACCGTGGTCGAGCGCTTCAACGCGGCCGGCATGGTCCACCTCGGCAAACTCAATTGCGACGAATTCGCGATGGGCTCGTCGAACGAGAACTCGGCCTTCGGCGCGGTGAAGAACCCGTGGGACAAGCTGGCGGTGCCGGGCGGCTCCTCGGGCGGCTCGGCCGCCGCGATTGCCGCGCGCCTGGCGCCGGCGGCCACCGCGACCGACACCGGCGGCTCGATCCGCCAGCCGGCAGCGTTCTGCGGCGTCACCGGCATCAAGCCGACCTATGGTCGCGTCTCGCGCTTCGGCATGATCGCGTTCGCCTCGTCGCTCGACCAGGGCGGCCCGATCGCGCAGACCGCGGAAGACTGCGCGCTGCTGCTCAACGAGATGATCGGCTTCGACGAGCGCGACGCGACTTCGCTGACCGCTGAACAGGGCAACGTGCGCGAAGACTTCGCGCGCGACCTCGCCAAGCCGCTCGGCGGCCTGCGCATCGGCGTGCCGACGGAGTACTTCGGCGAAGGCCTGGCCGCCGACGTCGAACAGGCGGTGCGCGCAGCGCTCGACGAATTCGTCAAGCTCGGCGCGACCCTGGTCGACATCACGCTGCCGAAAACCTCGCTGTCGATCCCGGTCTACTACATCATCGCGCCGGCGGAAGCATCGTCGAACCTGTCGCGCTTCGACGGCGTGCGCTACGGCCACCGGGCCCCCGAGTACAAGGACCTGCAGGACATGTACAAGAAGACGCGCGCCCAAGGCTTCGGCCCGGAAGTACAGCGCCGCATCATGGTCGGCACCTACGTGCTGTGCCACGGCTACTACGACGCCTACTACCTGCAGGCGCAGAAGATCCGCCGCATGATCGCCGACGACTTCCAGTCGGTCCTCGGCGACAAGTGCGACGTCATCATGGGCCCGGTGGCGCCGACGGTAGCGTGGGACCTGGGCGACAAGTCGAACGACCCGGTGGCCAACTACCTGGCCGACATCTTCACGCTGTCGACCAGCCTGGCCGGCCTGCCGGGCATGTCGATCCCGTGCGGCTTCGGCCAGGGCGACAAGAACAGCAAGCGCCCGGTCGGCCTGCAAATCATCGGCAACTACTTCGCCGAAGCGAAGCTGCTGAACATCGCGCACCAGTTCCAGCAGGCGACCGACTGGCATACGCGCGCTCCAAGCGGCATCTAACATTCAAAGAAGCGAGAAACCTATGCAATGGGAAGTCGTCATCGGTCTTGAGAACCACGTCCAGCTCACGACCAACTCCAAAATTTTCAGCGGCAGCTCGATCCAGTTCGGCGCCGAGCCGAACACCCAGGCCAGCCCGGTCGACCTGGCGCTGCCCGGCGTGCTGCCAGTGATGAACAAGGGCGCGGTCGAACGCGCCATCCGCCTCGGCCTGGCCGTCGGCGCAAAGATCGCGCCGAGCTCCGTCTTCGCGCGCAAGAACTACTTCTACCCCGACCTGCCGAAGGGTTACCAGATCAGCCAGTTCGAAGACCCGGTGGTCATCGGCGGCCAGCTCACCTTCGGCTACGAAAAGGACGGCAAGCTCGAGACCAAGACGGTCAACCTGACCCGCGCCCACCTCGAGGAAGACGCCGGCAAATCGCTGCACGAAGACTATGCCGGCATGACCGGCATCGACCTCAATCGCGCCGGCACGCCGCTGCTGGAGATCGTGTCGGAACCGGAGATGCGCAGCTCGGCCGAAGCGGTCGCGTATGCGAAAGCGCTGCACTCGCTGGTGGTCTGGCTCGGCATCTGCGATGGCAATATGCAGGAAGGCTCGTTCCGCTGCGACGTCAACGTTTCGGTGCGGCCAAGCGGCCAGAAGGAATTCGGCACCCGCTGCGAGATCAAGAACCTGAACTCGTTCCGCTTCATGGAAGAAGCGATCGCCTACGAAGTGCGGCGCCAGATCGAACTGATCGAAGACGGCGGCAAGGTGCAGCAAGCGACGCGCCTGTGGGACCCGGACAAGAAGGAAACGCGCGCGATGCGCACCAAGGAAGACGCCCAGGACTACCGCTACTTCCCTGACCCTGACCTGCCGCCGCTGGTGATCTCGCAAGAGTGGGTCGAGCGGATCAGGGCCGACATGCCGGAACTGCCGGCGGCGATGCGCGTGCGTTTCGTCAGCGACTACGCGCTGCCGGAATACGACAGCCTGATCCTGACCTCGTCGCACGAGATGGCGGCCTACTTCGAA
Organism: Massilia polaris; assembly: GCF_012927275.1. Classification (GTDB taxonomy): domain Bacteria; phylum Pseudomonadota; class Gammaproteobacteria; order Burkholderiales; family Burkholderiaceae_D; genus Telluria_A; species Telluria_A polaris. The sequence continues at coordinate 62,849 of NZ_JABBGG010000014.1, forward strand.
GCCGTCGTGGCCAAGGCCGGCAAGGAAAATGCGAAGGCCGCCGCCAACTGGCTGATGGGCGACGTCTCGTCGACCCTGAACCGCGAAGGCGTCAGCATTGCGGAGTCGCCGGTCGAAGCATCGCAGCTCGCGCTGCTGCTCAAGCGGATTGCCGACGGCACCATCTCGAACAAGATCGCCAAGGAAGTGTTCGGCGCGATGTGGGAAGCGAAGTCGACTGACGAGCACATTGCCGACGCGATCATCGACCAGAAAGGCCTGCGCCAGATTTCGGACAGCGGCGCGCTGGAAAAGATTGTCGACGACGTCCTCGCTGCCAACGAAAAATCCGTTGAACAATACCGCGCCGGCAAGGAAGCGGCCATCAACGCGCTGATCGGCCAGGCGATGAAAGCCTCGAAAGGCAAAGCCAATCCTGCCCAGCTGACGGAACTGCTGAAGAAAAAACTCGCGGGATAAAGTTTTCGCTTAATTAAATCGGGGTCCGTCCCCGGGGACGGACCCCGATTTTTATATGCCGAAACATTCTAAAATCTTTACACGCCGTAACGGGTGCGGTAGGCGGCGACGGCTTCCTTGTACTGGCCCAGCTGCCGGTCGGCGCCTTCGGCGTTGAGGTAGGTGAACAGGTCGTCGAGGTTGGCGATCGAGATCACCGGGATGCCGAACTCGCGGCTGACTTCCTGTACCGCCGAACTGGCCGACAGCGCGTCGTCCTTGCCCGAACGTTCCATGCGGTCGAGCGCGATCAGTACCGCGCATGGCTCGGCGCCGGCCGCGCGGATCATCTGCACCGATTCGCGCACCGAGGTGCCGGCCGAGATCACGTCGTCGATGATGACGACCTTCCCTTGCAGCTTGGCGCCGACGATCGTGCCGCCTTCGCCGTGGTCCTTGGCTTCCTTGCGGTTGAAGGCGAACGAGGTGTCGCGGCCCTTGCCGGCCAGCGCCACAGCGGTCGCGGAGGCGAGCGTAATGCCTTTGTAGGCGGGCCCGAACAGCATGTCGAATTCGACGCCGGAGTCGAGCAGCGTCTGGGCGTAGAATTGCGCCAGCTGGCCGAGCGTCGCGCCTTCGTGGAACAGGCCCGCGTTGAAGAAGTACGGCGACAGGCGCCCCGCCTTGGTCGTAAATTCACCGAAGCGCAACACGCCCGTGGATACTGAAAAAGCGATAAACTGTTGGCGCAAATTGTTCACGAAGACCTCACTGTTAAAATCTGGCGGTATTTTACGCCACCCCTACTCCCCCTGGAACCATGCCACGAATTATTTCAGCGAACCTGAACGGAATCCGCTCCGCCCACAAGAAGGGTTTCTTCAACTGGATGGCGGCGCAAACCGCCGACTTCATCTGCGTGCAGGAGCTGAAGGCGCAGCTGCCTGACATGACCGAGGAGTTCCTCGCCCCGGGCGGCTATCACGGCCACTTCCATTACGCCGAGAAGAAGGGCTACTCGGGCACCGGTATCTACAGCCGCGCCAAGCCGGATGCGGTGCGCACCGGTTTCGGCTGCCCCGAGTTCGATGCGGAAGGCCGCTACGTGCGCTGCGATTTCGGCGACCTGTCGATCATTTCCGTGTACTGCCCATCCGGCTCGTCGTCGCCGGAACGGCAGGAGGCGAAGTTCCGCTTCATGGAGGTGTTCCTGCCCCACCTGCTCGAGCTGAAGGCGGAAGGCCGCGAGGTCGTCATCTGCGGCGACTGGAATATCGCGCACCACGAAATCGACCTGAAGAACTGGAAGGGCAACAAGAAGAACTCGGGCTTCCTGCCAGAGGAGCGCGCGTGGCTGACCCGCATCTTCGACGAACTTGGTTTCGTCGATGTCCACCGCGGCATCGACAAGCGCGAGGAGCAGTACACCTGGTGGAGCAACCGCGGCCAGGCCTGGGCCAAGAACGTCGGTTGGCGCATCGACTATCACGTCGCTACCCCCGGCATCGCGGCGCAGGCGAAAACCGTCGCGATCTACAAGGATGAGCGCTTTTCCGACCACGCCCCGCTGATCATCGATTACGGCTTCTGAGCCGACCTTCTTGTCAAAAACCCAGCTATTCATGACGCATGGCCCATGACTAGCGTGGTTTTTCAGCACGATTAAGTTGCCACCACGCAAATTCCGTGCTGGTAAACGTTTCCCCACGAAAATAGTATCTGCTTTGTTGATACACTACGCCTTCCGGCGGCAGCTGTCGACACGCCCGCCCAAACCCCAACTTTGCGCCCAGGTGGCATCCAGATCATGAGCACTCCAGCCTTCGTAGAACAGCTCTACCTGACCTTCTTCGGACGCCCTGCCGACGATGCTGGACGTGGCTTTTGGTCGCAGGCGATCGATACCGGCGCGCTTGGCGCGGCCGAGGTAACGCGGCATTTCCTGGAGAGCGCCGAGTTCGCGGATGCGGTCGCACCGGTGGCGCGCCTGTACTACAGCGCGTTCGACCGCATTCCCGACGCTGCGGGCCTGGGCTACTGGCTGCAGAAAGCGCAGGCGGGCCTGTCGCTTGACGCCACCGCCGAAGCCTTTGCGATGTCCGCGGAGTTCGCCGAAGTCTATGGCGCCGCGCGCAACCCTGACTTCATCGACCTGATTTACCAAAATGCGCTGGGCCGCGCGCCGGACACTGCCGGCAAGGCGTACTGGGTTGAGCAGATGGCCCTTGGCCAGGCTTCGCGCGCCGATGTCCTCGCCGCGATCGCGGCATCGCCCGAAATGGCCGCCGCCACCGACGCCACCATCAAGATCATCGCGCAGTACCACGGCATCACCGGTTCGGCCCCGAGCAAGCAGCAGATCGACAGCGCACTGCTGCTCGACCAGCCGCTTGCCCTGATCAACCAGCTGTTCGCAAGCAGCGGCTACACCGGCGCTCCGGTGCCGCATCCTTTCGTGACCGACGCGCTCGGGTACAGCCAGGGCGGCGGCGCGGGCGAGGGCCCGGGCATGACCCTGTCGCCGGTCATCGACTTCGACGCGACCTCGCCGTCGGACGGCGCAACGGAGGGCGTCTCCGTCACGCCGGCGATCGTGCTCGCGTTCTCGCAAGACGTTCACGCGGCCGGCGGCATGATCTACATTACCGACGGCGCGGCGCAGACCGTGATCGACCGCGCTACCGGCCTGCCCAAGGTGCGCATTGTCGGGGCCACCGATACCCGCGCGATCGACGTCAACGACACTGCGCACGTCTCGTTCGACGGCGAACGCGTCACCATCACCATATCGTCGGCGCTGAAATCAGGCGTGAACTACAGTGTCCTGATCGGCAAGGGCGTGCTGGTGGGCGCCAACGACATGCCGTTCGGCGGCATCTCGGACTCCGGGACGTTCAACTTCACGCCGTTCGGCGATTCGACCCCGCCGGAAGCACTGACGTTCTCGGTGAACCGGGAAAGCTTCAATTCGGGCCACACCGCGATCATGACGATCGAATTCAGCGAATCGGTCCAGGCCCCGGATGCGGCCGACTTCGATACACCCAACGGTATGCTGTCGGACTTCGCCAGCGCAGACGACGGCCGCACCTGGACCGCCTTGTTCACGCCAACGTCGGGCCAGGACGACACCACCAACGTCATCACCCTGCGTGCCGGCAGCGTGCGCGACATGGCCGGCAATCTCAATGCCGGCACGGCCAGCTCCAACAATTACGCCGTCGACACCATGGTCACGCCTGTCGTCGACAGCAAGCTTGAATTCAACGATACCGGCATCTCGTCCACCGATAAACTGACTAACGAGCCGATCCAGACCCTGAGCGGAAAGTTCGTCGGCGCGCCGTCGGGGACGACGCTGAAGGTCGTCATCAACGGCGTGTCGCAAAGTGTTCCGGCGAACGCCGACAAGACCTGGAGTTTCATCGGCGGCGAATTTGCCGAAGGGCTGAACACGGTCATCGCCTACTTCACCAACCCGGCCGGCAAGACGAGTGCCACACGCTCCCTGAGTTTTACGCTCGATACGACCGCGCCCGAAATCACTGGCCTTCCCGAGACCGTCGACCCGGCGTCCGCGCTGGCGCTCACTTTCACCGAAGCGGTGTACTGGACCGACCCGGAGGCCGAAATCGTCTTCGCAAGCGCAAACGGCAACGTCACAGTCGGACAAGGGGACGTCATCATCTCCGAGGACGGCATGACGGTCACGCTCGCCACTGGCGGCCTGCTGGCCCCGGGGACAAGCTACACGGTGACACTGCCCGACGCGCTGACCGATGCGGCCGGCAATCCAGTCGGCGTCCCACTGTCGTTTGCCACGCCGCCAGGGCCGGACCTGACTGCGCCGCCGGCGCCGTCGATAGCCGACCTGCTGCCGGCGAGCGATACCGGCAGCTCCGACAGCGACAACATCACACGCGACGCGCTGCCGCAGTTCGCAGGCACGCTCGGCGCCGAAGGCGATATCGTCAAGCTGTTTGCCGATGGCGTGGAGGTCGGTTCGGCGACGGTAGGTGCGGATGGCGCCTGGACCGTAGCGCCCGACAACGCGCTTGCCGAAGGCAGCCGCAGCATCACCGTCGGGTTGGTGGACGCAGCCGGCAACGCCAGCGACCCTTCGCCCGCGCTCGACATCAGGATCGACACCACCGCACCGGCCATCATCGGTACCACACCGCTGGAAGGCGGCCTCACCTCGGGCGACGTGACGCTGACGTTCTCGGAACACGTCAGCTTCGTCAGTGGTTCCTTGAAGATGACCGGCCTGGTTGGCGGCCTGCTTACCCTTATCGGCGTCGGCCAGGATGCCGCGTGGTCGATGGGCGTTTCCCCGGCCAATGCCGACCACTCCATGCTGACCGTGAGCCCGGCCATCGCCCTGGGGCACTACTCGCTGACACTGGAAGCGGACAGCATTGCCGACGTTGCGGGCAATGCCTACGCGGAGATCATCGGCACGCCGGTGCTGACCTTCCACATCTCCCTGCTGTAATCAGTCCAGCACGCGCTTGCTGTCGAAGCGGCGCTGCTGCCCGCTCAGCGGGTCGCGGAAGGCGATCGACCGCGCCAGCAGCTTGAGCGGCTTCGTAAAATCATCTCCCTTGCATGGCAGCGCGACCGGATAGAAGGCGTCGTTGAGGATCGGCGCGCCCAGCCCGGCCATGTGCACGCGCAGCTGGTGCTTGCGGCCCGTGTACGGCTCCAGCCGGTACAGGACCGCGTCGCCGCGCCCGCCAATGACATCGACCAGGGTTTCCGAGTTTGGCTCGCCCTCCACCTCCTGCATGCGGAAGAACGGGGTGCCGTCGACCATGCGGCTGCGATGGGTGAAGGGGAAGCTGCGTCCGGCCATCGGCGCGGCCAGCGCCTCGTAGGTCTTCTCGACGCTGCGTTGCTGGAACAGCGACTGGTAGGCGCCGCGGCTCGCTTCGCAGTGCGAGAACATCACCACGCCGGCGGTCTCGCGGTCGAGCCGGTGGATCGGTGTCAGGTGCGGCAGCCCGAACTTTTCCTTGAGGCGCACCAGCAGCGTCTCGCGCAGGAAGCGACCGCTGGGCGTCATCGGCAGGAAGTGCGGCTTGTCGACCACCACCAGGTGCGCGTCGCGGAACAGCACCTGTTCTTCAAACGGAATCGGGGTTTCGGTGTCGACCTCGCGGTAGTACCAGATGCGCATGCCGCGCTTTACCTGGCTGGCTTCATCGAGCGCCGTGCCGGCGCCGTCAACCACCTCGCCGCGCGCCATGCGGCCGCGCCACGCGGCCTCGCCCACGGCCGGAAAGTGGCCGCACAGGAAGGCCAGCATGCCGCCGTCGCGGTCCTCGCCGAGCCACAGGTAGCTTGGCGCGACGCCGTCCCTGACAGGAAGCGGCCGGACAGCGTTGATAGCGGCTTGCCGTCCCATTTATCTCAGTGCGGTGGTGCGGTACGGCGGCAGCTTCGACGCCGACGTGCCCTTAGAGCGCGCGTACAGCGGCAGCAGCACGTTCATGTGGTCGTTCATCTGGCCGATGCGGTCGGCGCCGCCCGGGTGGGTCGACAGCCAGCTGGCCGGCGCGCCCTTGCTCAGCGACGCCATCTTCTGCCACAGCGCGATGCCTGCACGCGGGTCGTAACCGGCGCGTGCGGCCAGGTCGAGGCCAATCAGGTCGGCTTCACGTTCGTCATCGCGCGAGTACTTCAGCGACAGCAGCTGGGTGCCGTACTGCGCCACGGTGTCGGTCATGCGCGGGTCGATGCCGAGCCATCCAGCCACCAGTGCGCCGCCCAGGCGCATGCCGAGCGAGGTACCGGCCGATTTGACCATCTGCTCGCGCCCGTGTTCACGCAGCGCGTGCGCGATCTCGTGGCCCATGATGGCTGCCGCTTCGTCATCGGTCAGTTTAAGTTTGGTCAGGATGCCGCTGAAGAAGCCGATGCGCCCGCCCGGCATGCAGAATGCGTTGACCTGGTCGGAGCCGATCAGGTTGACCTGCCAGTTCCATTTTGACGCTGCCGGGTTCCAGCGGGTCGAATACGGGATGATGCGCTTGGCGATCGTGCGCAGGCGAACGACCTGCGGATGGTTCGGCGGCGCCAGCGCGCCCTGTTTCTGCGCCTCGCCCATCATGGCCGTGTACTGTTGTTTGGCCTGCTGTTCCATCTGGTCTTCCGACGCCAGCACGCGGTAGCGCGGCATCGGGCGGACTTGGATGCCGTCCTGGACCTGGGTGTCGTTTTGCTGGGCCGGCGCGACGCCGGCGCAGGTGGCCAGGGTAACCGCGAGCGCGATTTGTTTGACTTTGTTCATGCGGGTACCGTGCTGTTTATCTGATAACGCCATCATCTCAAAAATTCGCCCGAAGTCGCACACGATATGTACACGAATGGCGGTCACGGAGTCGGGCCTGCCTTTTTACGCAAGCGGAAGACGGCAAGGCTGCCGCGCAGGTTGGGCAGCACCGATACCGGACGGCCGCCCACCAGCGCCACGCGCTCCAGCACTTCGAGTCCGCATTCTTCCGCGAGTTCCTCGAAATCGAAGATCGTGGCGCAGCGCACGTTCGGCGTGTCGTACCACTGGTATGGCAAGGAGCGCGACACTGGCATGCGGCCGCGCAGCAGCGCCACGCGGTGCGGCCAGTAGGCGAAGTTGGGGAACGAGACAATCGCCTCGGCGCCGACGCGGACGATGTCGCGCAGCAGCGCTTCGACGTGCTGCATCATCTGCAGCGAGGACAGGCACAGCACCGTATCGAACGAATTGTCGCCGAAGATGCCGAGGCCCTTCTCCATGTCGTGCTGGATCACGTCGACGCCGCGCGCGGCGCTTTCGAGCAGCTTGTGGTCGTCGATTTCGATGCCGTAGCCGGTGCAGCGCTTGTCGCTGCCCAGGTAGCTGAGCATGGCGCCGTCGCCGCAGCCGACGTCGAGCACGTGCGCGCCGTTCGGCACCCAGTGGGCGATAAAGGCCAGGTCGGGCCGCAAGGTTGAGAGGTCTTCGAAATTCATGCGCGCACCGTAGGCATCTGGTCCCAGATGCGCTGGTAGTAAGCGCGCACCATGTTCATGTAGCGTGGATCTTCCAGCAGGAAGGCGTCGTGGCCGTGCGGCGCGTCGATTTCGGCGTAGGTCACGCGCCGGCGGTTGCACAGCAGCGCCTCGACGATTTCGCGGCTGCGTTCGGGCGAGAAGCGCCAGTCGGTGGTGAACGAGGCCAGGAAGAATTCGGCACGCGTGCCGGCCAACGCCCTGGCAAGGTCGCCGTTGAAGTCGCGCGCCGGGTCGAAGTAGTCGAGCGCCTTGGTGATCAACAGGTAGGTGTTGGCGTCGAAGTATTCCGAAAACTTGTCGCCCTGATAGCGCAGGTAGGATTCGATTTCGAAGTCGACGCCGAAGTCGAACTTGTATTCGTTATTTTCGGCCGCGTTGCGCAGCTTGCGGCCGAACTTCTCCGCCATGTCGTCGTTCGACAGGTAGGTGATGTGGCCGACCATGCGCGCGACCTTCAGGCCGTTTTTAGGCACCACGCCGTGCGCGTAAAAGTCGCCGCCGTGGTATTCCGGGTCGGTCAGGATGGCCTGGCGGGCGACGTCGTTGAAGGCGATGTTCTGCGCCGACAGCTTCGGTGTCGAGGCGATCACCACGCAGTGGCGCAGCCGCTCCGGATACATCATGCTCCAGGCCAGCGCCTGCATGCCGCCCAGCGAACCGCCCATCACGGCGGCGAACTGTTCGATGCCCAGCGCATCGGCCAGGCGCGCCTGCGCTGCGACCCAGTCCTCCACCGTCACCAGCGGGAACGAGGCGCCATAGGGCTTGCCGGTGGCCGGGTTGTCGTGCATCGGGCCGGTCGAACCGAAGCAGGAGCCCAGGTTGTTGACGCCGATGACGAAGAAGCGGTCGGTGTCGACCGGCTTGCCGGGGCCGACCATGTTGTCCCACCAGCCGGTGCTTTTCGGCTGGTCGGCGTAAGTGCCGGCGACGTGGTGCGATGCGTTCAGCGCGTGGCAGACCAGCACCGCGTTCGAACGGTTCGCGTTGAGCGTGCCGTAGGTTTCATAGACGAGCGTGTAGCCGCCGATCTGCGCGCCGCTTTTCAGCGCCAGCGGTTCGGCGAAGTGCATCGAACTGGGCGAGACTGTTCCAATGGATTGCATGTGACTTTACTGTGGTGTTTCAGAGTGCCTGCAACTGCTCGACCGCTTCGCTGATCGCGGACGGTTCGGTAGCGCGCAGGATTTTTCGGGTGTGCGCGGCCAGCAGCGCCATGTCGCAATTGAGGATTTCCTGCTTGACCGACAGCAGCTGGGCCGGATGCATCGAGAACTCGCGCAGCCCCATCCCCAGCAGCAGCCGGGTAAGCTTGGTGTCGCCCGCCATCTCGCCGCACACGGCGACATCGATGCCGGCCTTGTGGCCTGCGGTGATGGTCATGGCGATCAGCTGCAGCACCGCCGGATGCAGCGGGTTGTACAGGTGCGCGACTTCGTAGTCGACGCGGTCGATCGCCAGCGTGTACTGGATCAGGTCATTGGTGCCGATCGACAGGAAGTTCATGCGCTTGACGAACATCGGCAGCGACAGCGCCGCCGCCGGGATCTCGATCATCGCGCCCACTTCGACCGCCGGGTCGTACTTGTGCCCTGCCTCGCGCAGCTGCGCCTTGGCCAGCTCGATCATCGACAGCGACTGGTCGATTTCGAACGCATGCGCCAGCATCGGGATCAGGATGCGCACCTTGCCGAAGGCTGACGCGCGCAGGATCGCGCGCAGCTGGGTCAGGAACAGCTGCGGTTCGGCCAGGCAGTAGCGGATCGCGCGCAAGCCCAGCGCCGGGTTCAGTGCATTGTGTTCGGTCGGGTCGAGCGGCTTGTCGGCGCCGATGTCGAGCGTGCGGATGGTCACCGGGCGGCCCTTCATTGCCACCACGGCCTTGCGGTACTGCTCGAACTGTTCGTCCTCGCCGGGGATCTTGTGCGGATGGCCGGCGCGGCCCATGAACAGGAACTCGGAGCGGAACAGGCCGACGCCTTCGGCGCCGGAGTCCAGCGCGCCCGGGCAGTCGTCCGGCAGCTCGATATTGGCCAGCAGCGCCACCTGCACGCCGTCGCGCGTGATGGCGGGCGTCTTCTTCAGCTTGTGCAGCTTCTTGCGGGCGCGTAGCTGGGCGGACTGGCGGTCGCGGTACTGGTCGAGCACCAGCGCACTCGGGTTGGCGATCACCACGCCGGCGTCGCCGTCGATGATGACCCAGTCGTCCTGCTCGATCAGCTGCGACGCCTGCGACATGCCGACTGCGGCCGGGATGTCGAGGCTGCGCGCGACGATCGCGGTGTGCGAGTTCTGGCCGCCGACGTCGGTGACGAAGCCGATGAACGAGCGGTCGCGGAACTGCAGCATGTCGGCCGGCGAGATGTCGTGCGCGACGACGATCATCTGCGGCTGGTATTCGTCGGCGCCGGCCGCCGCGCGGGGCGGCATCAGCTGCGCGGTCCCCATCAGCACCTTCAGCACGCGCTCGGCGACCTGCTGGATGTCGGCCTTGCGCTCGCGCAGGTAGAGGTCTTCGATTTCATCGAACTGCGCCGACAGCTCGTCGATCTGCGTCACCAACGCCCATTCGGCGTTGTAGTGGCGCGTGCGGATGATGTCGAGCGGCGCTTCGGAGATCATCGGGTCCGACAGGATCAGCGCATGGACGTCGATGAACGCGCCCAGTTCGGTCGGCGCATCCTTCGGCAGGTCGGTCCACAGCGCCTGCAGGCCGCGGTGCACTTCGGTGATCGCATCCTGCAGCCGGCGCACTTCGGCTTCCAGCTGTTCTTCGGGGACGAGGTAGTGCTTGACGTCGAGCGCGGCGGGCGTGAGCAAGTGCGCGCGGCCGATCGATATGCCGCGCGAGACCGGTATGCCATGCAGCGTAAACGATGCCATCGGCGGTCCAGTGTGGAAGCGGGACGAAGCGCGCTCGCGCATTACTCGCCTTCGCCGAACTTGTCGTTGATCAGGGCCGTGAGGGCCGCGACGCATTCATTTTCGTCGGCGCCGTCGGCTTCCAGGGTGACCTTGGCGCCCATGCCGGCGGCCAGCATCATCACGCCCATGATCGACTTGGCGTTGACCCGGCGCGCGTTACGCGTCAGCCAGACATCGCTTTGGAACTTTGCTGCCAGTTGTGTGAGTTTCGCCGATGCCCGTGCGTGCAAGCCCAGCTTGTTGATAATTTCTAGTTCCTGTTGAATCATTTTTTCTCGTCTCAATCACACAGAACTGCGCCATTTGTACGGCCGCGCAGCGCGCAGCCGCTTCCTTATCCCGGTCCTACGCGGATCCGGTTGTCCACTCGTACCGCCCCGCTCTGCGCACCGGCCAGCGCCATCTCGACGACCACGTCGAGCGTGTCGCGGCGATAGGTGATCGCGCGCAGCAGCATCGGCAGGCTGATGCCGGCGATGACTTCGACGCAGCCTTCCGCCGCCAGAGAATTGCAGCAGTTGGACGGCGTGCCGCCCTTGATGTCGGTGATGACCAGGACGCCGCTGCCGTCGTTGAGGCGGGCGATGGCCTGCTTGGCCAGCTCATTGACCTGGTTGATGTCCTGGTCGGCGGCGACGTCGATCGCTTCAAAACACTCGGTCGGGCCGCGGAACACGTGTTCGACGGCCGTAATGAATGCCTGGCCCAGCGGGGCGTGGGTCAACAACAGTATGCCTACCATTTTATTTACCTGCCACTTGCTCGACCGCGTCGATGAACATCGCGGCCACGTCGAAACCGGCCTGCTCCGTGATCTCCTGGAAGCAGGTCGGGCTGGTGACATTCACCTCGGTCAGGAAATCGCCGATTACGTCTAATCCTACCAGCAACAGGCCGCGCGCCGCCAGTGTCGGGCCGAGAGCCTCTGCGATCTCGCGGTCGCGCCGGGTCAGCGGCTGCGCCACGCCGATGCCGCCGGCGGCCAGGTTGCCGCGCACTTCGCCGGCCTGCGGGATGCGCGCCAGCGAAAACGGCACCGGCTTGCCGCCGATGACGAGGATGCGCTTGTCGCCCTTGACGATCTCGGGGATGTAGCGCTGGGCCATGATCGTGACCCGTCCGAGGTCGGTCAGCGACTCGATCACCGAGCCGAGGTTCATGCCGTCGCTGCGGATGCGGAAGATGCCGGCGCCGCCCATGCCGTCGAGCGGCTTGAAGATCACGTCGCCGTGTTCGGCGTGGAAGTCGCGCAGGCGCGTTGAATCCGACGTGACCAGGGTTGGCGAGGTGTATTCGCTGAACTGGGTGATCGACAGCTTCTCGTTGTGGTCGCGCACCGCCTGGGCCTTGTTGACGACGCAGGCGCCCTGCTTTTCCGCCAGGTCGAGCAGGTAGGTGCAGTACACGTACTCCATGTCGAAGGGCGGGTCCTTGCGCAGGATGACAGCGTCGAATTCGGACAGGCGCGCGTTGGCCTTTGGCGTGGCGCGGAACCAGTCGTCGCCGTCGCCGGTGAGGGTAATTTCGGAAATTTGCGCGCTGACGATGCCGCCTTCCAGCGCCATGTCGCTTTGCTCGAATGCGTAGATCGCGTGGCCGCGCCGTGCCGCCTCGCGCATCATGGCGAAGGTCGAGTCCTTGTAGATCTTGAAGCCGGACAGCGGGTCGGCGAGGAAAGCGAGTTTCATGGGCGGTTCCATTGCGGGTAATACCCTGATTTTAGCCGGAAACGCCGAGTGGGGTTGAAGGGGCGCCGCTAATAGACTTCTGGATTCGGATCGGTGCGTTCCATCTCCAGCGACGCGGCCAGCAATCCCAGCCTCGCCACCACACCATACACATAGAAGCGGTTCGGCGCCGCCGTGCCCGGCTTGGCCTTCAGGTCCGGCACCGCGTGCTGCTGCGCGAACGCCAGCGGCACGTATTGCGAGCCCGGCGCATTCAGGTTCTGGTCGATGCCGCGCTCGGCGTGCACGCGGTAGAAGCCGCCCACGACATAGCGGTCGATCATGTACACCACCGGCTCGGCGACCGCGTCGTTGATGCTTTCGAAGGTAGGCACGCCTTCCTGGATGATGACGTCGGTGACCGCCACGCCGTCCTTGATGACGGACATCTTGTTGCGCTGCTTGCGGTTCAGGTCCTTGACGTCGCTGGCGTCGCGCACCGTCATGATGCCCATGCCGTAGGTGCCGGCGTCCGGCTTGACGATGACGAACGGCTTCTGGTCCTTGATGCCGTATTCCTTGTACTTCTTCTTGATCTTGGCCAGCAGCATGGTGACGTTGTCGGCCAGGCACTCGGAACCGATGTCTTCCTGGAAGTTGATCTCGCCGCATTTGGCGTGGAAGGGGTTGACCATCCACGGGTCGACGTCGATCAGCTTGCCGAACTTCTTGGCCACTTCGTCGTAGGCGGCAAAGTGGTTGCTCTTGCGCCGCACCGCCCAGCCGGCGTGAACCGGCGGCAGCAGCGACTGCTCGTGGAGGTTTTCGAGGATCGAAGGAATGCCGGCCGACAGGTCGTTATTCAGCAGGATGGTGCACGGGTCGAAATCTTTCAGCCCGAGGCGGCGGCCATTGGCCGAGCGCACCATCGGCTCGATGACCAGCATGTTGCCGTCAGGCAGCGCCAGCGGCGTCGGTTCGGTGATATCGGGCGACAGCGAGCCGAGCCGCACGTGCAGGCCGGTCTGGCGGAAGATCTGCATCAGGCGCGCGATGTTTTGCAGGTAGTACGGATTGCGGGTATGGCTCTCGGGAACCAGCAGCAGGTTGCGCGCGTCCGGACAATACTTGTCGATCGCTGCCATGGCCGCCTGCACCGCCAGCGGCAGCATTTCGGTGGCCAGGTTGTTGAAGCCGCCCGGGAACAGGTTGGTGTCGACGGGAGCCAGCTTGTAGCCGGCGTTGCGCAGGTCGACTGAGCAGTAGAACGGCGGGGTGTGCTCCTGCCACTCGAGGCGGAACCAGCGCTCGATCGCCGGCGTCGCCTCCAGGATTTTTTTCTCGAGATCGAGCAGGGGGCCGGTCAGGGCTGTGGCAAGGTGCGGAACCATGGATAAGACGTCCTTCAGGCTTTTTTAATAATTTTGAGAATCGTAAATAGGGATGATTTAGCCATTTTAAAGGTGTTTGGCCCGCTGGAACGCAAAAAGGCGCCCCGTGGGGCGCCTGGAACCATCCTGCCGGGGCAGGATGGGATTTTAGGCCAGGTCAGGAATGGTACGCCGATTCGCCGTGGCTGGTAATGTCCAGGCCTTCGCGCTCTTCTTCTTCCGGAACGCGCAACCCGATGACCATGTCGACCAGCTTGTAGGCGATCACGGAAACCACCGCCGACCAGACGATCGTCGTGCCCACCGCCCACAACTGGGTGACCAGCTGGCCGCCGATCGAATAGTCCGGCGACGCCTTGTTGGCCACGTAGTCGAAGATGCCCTGTCCGCCCAGCGACGGCGCAGCGAACACGGCCGTCAGCAGCGCGCCGAGGATGCCGCCGATACCGTGCACGCCGAACACGTCGAGCGAGTCGTCGGCGCCGATCATGCGCTTCAGTCCGTTCACGCCCCACAGGCAGATGACGCCGGCCAGCAGGCCGATGACCAGCCCGCCCATCGGTCCGACGAAGCCGCAGGCCGGGGTGATCGCCACCAGGCCGGAAACCGCGCCCGAAGCGGCGCCCAGCATCGATGGCTTGCCCTTGAAGATCCACTCGCCCAGCACCCATGCCACGGTCGCCGCGGCGGTCGCCAGCAAGGTGTTGATGAAGGCCAGCGCTGCGATGTCGCCCGCTTCCAGCGCCGAGCCGGCATTGAAGCCGAACCAGCCGGCCCACAGCAGCGAGGCGCCGACCATCGTCATGGTCAGCGAGTGCGGCGCCATGGCTTCGCGGCCGTAGCCGATGCGCTTGCCGATCATGATGGCGCCGACCAGGCCGGCGACTGCGGCGTTGATGTGCACCACGGTGCCGCCGGCGAAGTCGAGCGCGCCCTTCTGGAACAGCCAGCCAGCCTTGGCGCCTTCGGATGCGGCGGTGGCGGCATCGGTGATCGCGTCAGGACCGGTCCAGAACCAGACCATGTGGGCGATCGGCAGGTAGCTGAAGGTGAACCACAGCACGATGAATGCCAGTACCGCGGCGAACTTGGCGCGCTCGGCGAAGGCGCCGACGATCAGGCCGCAGGTGATCGCCGCGAAGGTGCCCTGGAAGGCCACGAACACAAACTCGGGAATGACGACGCCCTTGCTCCAGGTGGCGGCATAGGCGAACGCGCCTTTTGCAGGGTCCCAGATGCCGGTGAGCAGTGCGCGGTCGAAGCTGCCGATGAACGCGTTGCCCGCGGTGAACGCCAGCGAATAGCCGTACACGCACCAAAGCAGGATGATGACGGAGAAGATCATGAAGACCTGCATCAGCACCGACAGCATGTTTTTAGCGCGCACCAGGCCGCCGTAGAACAGGGCCAGGCCGGGAATCGCCATGACGATCACGAGGATGGTCGCGATGAACATCCAGGCGGTGTCGCCTTTGTGCGGAACCGGCGCCGGCGCAGCCTCGGCCGCAGGTGCGGCGGCGTCGGGGGCGGCGGCTGGTGCCGCTTCGACGAGGGCCGGCGCGGCAGCGGCCGGAGCCGCCGCCGTGGCGGTTTCAGGCGCCTGGGCATCCTGCGCCATGGCAGGCAGCGCACCGGCGAAGGCGAACAGTACCGCAGCGCCAGCCAGCCACGTTGTTATAGTTTTTTTCATTAGGTGTTCCCCTCAGAGTGCTTCGTTGCCGGTTTCGCCGGTACGGATACGCACCACCTGCTCCAGGTTAGCGACAAAAATCTTGCCATCGCCGATCTTGCCGGTCCGTGCCGCCTGTTCGATCGTCTCGATGACCTGTTCGACGATCGTGTCGTCGACCGCGATCTCGATCTTGGTCTTAGGCAGGAAGTCGACGATGTACTCGGCGCCGCGGTACAGCTCGGTGTGGCCCTTCTGGCGGCCAAAGCCCTTCACTTCGGTCACCGTGATGCCTTGCACGTTGATCTCCGAAAGCGCTTCGCGCACTTCGTCGAGCTTGAAGGGCTTGATAATGGCCGTGATCATTTTCATGGTTGCCTCGCTATTAGAAAGTCTTTGCAATCGACAGCACGGCACCGGTCTTGCCCAGGTCCTTGCCATTCACAGGGCTGAAGTAAGCCTTGGTATCGGCCTTCACCACGGCCAGCGCCACGGTGGCAAAGCCCATGTCCTTCGACAGGCCGATCTTGTAGTCGTTGTAGCTGAAGGCGCCGTTGTTGGCGACGCGCTGGCGGCCAGCGTGCAGGTTCAGCGTCAGGCCGGCCGACAGTTCGACGTTGGCGCCGATGTCGAGGTAGCCGCTGTTCTTGCTGTCGGCGGTGCCGAACAGGTTGGTGGTCGAGTGCGAATACTTGATGTAGCCCGGGCCCATGCCGACCTGGCCGTAGACCTCGAAGGTGTTGGCGCTCGGGTTCAGGCCGTTGGAAGGATACACATAGCCGAGGCCGCCGATGTCGTAGCTGATGCCTTCAAGAATGTCGCCGCGCTTGCCCGCGTAGATATCCCATTCGATGTCGCCGTCGCCGCCCAGGTCCTTGGTCCACTTGATGGTCGACAGCCAGGTTCCGACGTAGAAGCCGGTCGGCTTGTGCACGTAATCGGCGCCGCCCTGCAGCGCAGGCTTCAGGCGGGTCTGCGACAGGCCGCGGTAGCGGTAATCGGAGGTCAGTGCGGCGTTGAACGTCAGTTCGCCATCGGTGCTCTGCGCCATCGCGGCTGTTGCGCCCGAGGTTGCCGCGGCCACGCACAGCGCGGCGGCGAAGGACAGCTTCATTTTCAGGTTCTTCATGGGCGATTCCCTTGGATTTGAACGTATGGTGCGGTTGCGGATTACAATCTCGTATGACCGGCGGTCATATAAGCCTTAGCAGGACTCATGCCAGCCCGTTTTTCACCGGGCGCGGGCTTGTTTTTCCTGCGTTTCGGACCTATTTGGAATTTATTAACAGCTGTGTACCCGGCAACGCCCGCCGCACCGCACCATATTAAGACCCGCGCGCACCCGAATGGTGCGTCGCCTCAGACCAGGACATCAGATGGACATGAATAGTTTCTTCACCGACTTGCAAGGCAAGATCAACCAGGCGATCGAAAGCTCGCCCGCCAAGGACATCGAGAAGAATGTGAAGGCGATGATGACCCAGGGTTTCTCCAAGCTCGACCTGGTCACCCGCGAGGAATTCGACATCCAGAGCCAGGTGCTGGCCAAAACACGCGCCAAGCTCGATGCGCTGGAAAAGCGCATCGCTGAACTGGAAGCGGGCAGCGACGTCAAACCGTAGTTGTTGTATCCGCGGCGCGCGCGTGTGGCCGCTGATCGAAGCGACCTTCGGCGGCCAGGCTATGATCGGCGAAGGCTCGACCATTACATGGTGCAGCCGGTGGTTCGGCTGGCGGGGCGTGAGTCAATGACTCTCGCCGCGAAACGAGGCGCGCTCGTCATGAGCTTCCTTACACGAATCTGTTGAACAGAAAACGCTGAATCAATCCGACCCGCTGGACGCGCATTTCGACACCGCCCATGTGGCTCTTCACGCCGACAACTTCGGAAGGAGGCGCGTTGACAGCGTCGCGGACACTGGCTTCCGCCATCGCGACAAGCTGATCGAAATTCTCGTTCGCCCGTAGCTTGATTGTTAGAACATCATCCATTTCCCCCCTCCTGTGAAAAGTATAGCACCCTACGGGAGCTGGCTGTTCTACCAGGTTGCCCAGATTTTGGACCATGGGCATCGACAGCGGCGACAGGAATTCGAATTTTTCAGCGGCGCGGGAGTCTGGAAGACTGCGGTGAATGTTGACGACCCCGACTGGCTTGGGCTTGGGTGCAGGAGCGTTCACCTGGGATGGCGTGACGACAGGAGGGTAAGTGCATAGCGGGATGCACGTTCGCGATGAACCTGGGACTTCCCGCTCCAACAAAAAGCATGACGTTGCAGCCATAGTTCGCGTTGCTCGCATCGGTGTCGTACTCCTCGACGACGCTACAGATACACTCCAGCTGGAACCGGATTGCCCGGTCGAGTTCGGTCAGTTGCAGGGCCTGCGGAAGTTGCCAAATGAAATTTGTACTGGCTAACGAGATTCTTTGGTATGTCAGCAGGAAGCTTCGATTTGGCATCGTGAGCAGCTCACGCAAAGTCGCTTTGAACTCACCGTTCGTTTGCGCATGACTGCGATTCTGCGCCCATACGGCCAAAACTGATGGCAAATATGAGCGTCATCAACCAGAACATCGTTGGCGCGCATTGGAAAGTTCCCCCCGGCAGCAACGCAAAATGAAGCGACTGGACAATTTCCTCGTCGTAATACGAACCGAGGAAGCCAGCGAGCACGCCTGAGACGGTCATGATGCTGCCAAAAATTGGCCACAGCAATAACTCTTGCAAGAATTCCTTGGTGCGGCCCATTGACGCTCCTTAGGTTGCGTACGTGCCTGACGAGTAGTTTAGTCGAACGGAAAGGTTTCGCGTGTTGTTATCTTCACTACGAGCGCACGCAGCGATGCTTACCTATCCGCATACTCTTGGTCGCACTCAAGGTCGCAGCGCGACGTGCGTATAGGATCAACGTTTTTAGCCCAGCATGCAGGTACGTCATGAGCCTTGCCGTATTGAAGAGCCGCGCGCTAGCCGGCATGGAGGCCCCTGCCGTGAGTGTGGAGGTGCACCTGGCGCGCGGCCTGCCCTCGTTCACCATTGTCGGCTTGCCAGACACCGAGGTGCGCGAATCCAAGGATCGTGTGCGGGCCGCATTGCAGAATGCCGGCTTCGAAATTCCGTCGCGCCGCATCACCGTCAACCTCGCGCCGGCGGACCTGCCCAAGGAGTCCGCGCGCTTCGACCTTCCGATCGCGCTTGGCATCCTCGCCGCATCCGAGCAGATTCCGGGCGACCGGCTCGACCTCTACGAATACGCGGGCGAGCTGTCGCTGTCGGGGCAGTTGCGGCCGATCCGCGGCGCGCTGGCGATGACCTTCGCAATGCACCGCCGCTCGCAGGGCGAGCCGCGCGCCTTCATCCTTCCGCTCGCGAATGCCGGCGAAGCGGCGCTGGTGCCGAAAGCGCACATCTATCCGGCCCAGTCGCTGCTGGAAGTGTGCTCTCATTTCGCCGCGCGCGGCGGTGACTGTTTGCTGCAGCGGCATCATCCGCAAGCGTCGCTCGATCAAGTGAAAAGCCATGCGGATTTCGCGGACGTCAAAGGCCAGCTGCATGCGAAGCGCGCATTGGAGGTAGCGGCCGCCGGCAGGCATAGCGCGCTGCTGGTCGGGCCTCCGGGCGCGGGCAAGACGATGCTGGCCTCGCGCTTCGTCGGCCTGCTTCCTCCAATGAGCGATGACGAGGCGCTCGAAAGCGCTGCAATCCATTCTTTGGCGGGCGGCTTCACGGCATCGCAATGGAAGCGCAGGCCGTTTCGTAGCCCGCACCATACGACATCAGGCGTGGCTTTAGTCGGCGGAGGGTCGGTACCGCGCCCAGGTGAAGTCTCGCTGGCACACTTCGGAGTCCTGTTCCTGGACGAGCTGCCGGAGTTCGACCGGCGCGTGCTGGAAGTGCTGCGACAGCCGCTGGAGTCGGGCACGATCACCATTTCGCGCGCCGCGCGCCAGGCCGACTTCCCTGCCCGCTTCCACCTGATCGCTGCGATGAATCCCTGCCCCTGCGGCTACCTTGGGCATCCGTCCAACAAATGCCATTGCACGACCGACGCGGTGCTGCGCTACCAGGACCGCATCTCCGGACCGCTGCTGGACCGGATCGATATCCAGGTGGAGGTGCCCGCCATGCCGCCTTCCTCCCTGTCCGCGCAAGCCGACGGCGAGTCGAGCGCCGTCATCTCGCAGCGCGTTCTGCGCGCATTCGAGCTTCAGCTGGCGCGGCAGGGCAAAGCCAACGAAGGGTTGACGACGCGTGAAGTGGACGAGCACTGCTGCCTCGATTCGACCGGTGCGGACATCCTGCGCAATGCGATGCTGCGCCTTCACTGGTCGGCGCGCGCATATCACCGTGTGCTGAAGGTGGCGCGCACGATCGCGGACCTGGCCGGCGAGGCGCAGGTCGGCGCGGCCCATGTCGGCGAGGCGATCCAGTTCCGGCGCGGGCTGCGGGAGCTGTAGCCACGGCCGTTCTGCTACCATGGCAGGATGCGCAAATCACTACTTTCATCCCTCGTCCTCCCTGTATTGGCGGCCCTCGTGCTGGCCGGATGCAGCCCTGCCTACAACTGGCGCGACTACAACAGCCCGGATGCGCCCTACCAGGCCATGTTCCCGGACAAGCCGGTGTCGCACAAGCGCAGCATCAATCTCGACGGCCTGACCGTCGACATGACGATGACGGCAGCTGAGATCGACGGCACCGTGTTCGCGATCGGCAGCGCCGAAGCGCCGGATGCGGCACAGGCGCAAGCCGCAGTGGCGGCAATGCGGACCGCGATGATCAAGAACATCGGCGCTACCGTTACCCGCGAAGAGAAGAAGGACGCGGCCATTCACATCGATGCGAAGGGTATGCAGAACGGCGCACCGATGCGCCTTGTCGGCCATTTCGAATCGCGCGGCACCCGCTTCTACCAGGTCATCGTGATGGGCAAGGAGAACAACGTGCCGCAGGACGAAGTCGATATGTTCATGTCGTCGTTCAAACTGAACTGACATGGGCGCGATGAGCGGCAGCTTGCGCGGCGCGCTGGCCGCTCGGGTCTTCCTGTGCTTCGCACTGGGCTACCTGCTGTCATACGGACTGCGCTCGATCAACGCCGTCATCGCCCCTGCCCTGATGACCGAAATGGCCCTGTCGAATGCCGACATGGGCCTGCTGTCGTCCGCCTACTTCGTCGCCTTCGGTTCGCTCCAGCTGCCGCTGGGGATCTGGCTCGACAAGTACGGCCCGCGCCGCACCGAGTCGGCGCTGCTGGTCATCGCCGCCCTCGGTGCGATCGTCTTCGCCACCAGTGCCTCGCTGGCCGGCCTGTGGCTCGGGCGCGCACTGATCGGCGTGGGCGTGTCGGCCTGCCTGATGGCGTCGTTCAAGGCCTACCGCCAGTGGTTCGCGCCCGATCAGCAAAGCCAGCTTGCGAGCTGGATGCTGGTCGCGGGTACCGCCGGCGCGCTGGTTGCGACCGTGCCTGTCACGATGGCTTTACCAGCGATCGGCTGGCGCGGTGTTTTCTGGGTGGTGGCGGCGCTGCTGTTGCTGGTGTCGGCAGCGATCTTCCTGTCGCTGCGCGGGGCCGAGCGGCGCTTCGCGTCGGCGGCCTCAGGCGCCGCTGCCGCGACTGGCGATGACGGCGGCTACCGCCGCATCTTTGGCAGCGCCTACTTCCGGCGAATGAGTTCCCTGGGCCTGTTCAATCACGGCATCTTCCTCGCGCTGCAGACTTTGTGGGCCGGGCCGTGGATGATGACGGTGCTGGGACAATCGCAGCAGCAGACCAGCGAGATCCTGTTCATGCTGAACCTGGTGCTGATGATGGCCTACCTGGCGCTGGGCTGGGCCGCGCCGCGGCTGGTCGCGCGCGGCGTGGATACGCACCGCCTGATCGCCTTCGGCCTGGCCGGCATGGTGCTGGCGCAGGCGGCGATGCTGTTCACGCAGTCCGAACATGCCTGGCTCCTGTGGCTGCTGCTGGCGATGTGCGTGCCGGTGACGACGCTGGTGCAGTCGCATGTGGCGCTGTCGTTCCCGGCCGCGCTGGCCGGACGCGCCAACGCGGCCTACAACCTGTTGCTGTTCGTCGGCGCCTTCGCCACCCAGTGGGGTTTCGGGCTGCTGGCCGATGGGCTGAAGGCCAACGGACTCAGTGCCATCGATGCCTTCCGGACGGCGCTGGCGATTGCCGTGGTGGCCCAGGCCGCGGCGCTGGCCTATTTCGTCGTTAGCCGGGCACAAGCGCACGATTGATGACCCGCACGCATGTGTGCGAGGTGACCGCGCGCCTGGTTCGTGTTATCGTTTCGTCATCAACCGCATGATCGGAAAACTTCCATGTTAATCACATTCCACTCCAAAGCCGCAGCCGACGTCATGATGTACAAGGAGCACGCCAAGCGTATCCTCGACCTGCTGCAAAAAGATAGCGACCAGGGGATTATCACCGCCGCCGAAGCGCCGAAGGCGGTTGAAATACTGGAAAGCGAGATCGCCGAAAGCCGGCTGCATCCGACCTCCGAGCAAGTCAAGCGCGACGTCGACGCCCATCACGGCGAGCAAGGCGACGACACCGACCATGAGCAGATGGAAATCGTCACGTTCGCGACGCGCGCGTATCCGCTGCTCGACATGCTGCGCGAGGCGCGCAAAGGCGGCTATGACGTGGTGTGGGGCGTGTAACGGCGCGCGGCTGCATCCACCAGCAGGGTCGTTACCGAAACGACCAGCACAGCAATCCACAACGACCACAGCGTGTGGGTGAGAAAGTGCGCACCGCGTAGTTGTTGCATCCATCCCATCGCCAACCCGATCGCAAGGCCCAGCGCTGCTACCGCAGCCGCCTTGCGTTGACTTCCGGGAAGCCAGAACACCGCAAGCGATACCAGCCACAGGGACGTCGATGCGTGGCCTGCGGGAAGGCAATGGCCTGCGTCCGCACCGAACGGCAGCGATTCGAAAAGGCGTACGTAGGGCTGCCCGCCGCCGTAGCGTGCCAGGTCCCAGGGGCAGTGCGCATCGCTTGCCTGCTTCAAGGTGCTGGTCACCAGCGGTACCAGTGCTGCCGACAAGGCGACGATCCTGAGGCGAAGCCTGGCCGGGCCCGCGATTTTCCGGCTCGGCCGAAGCATATCCGCCAGCACCGCGGCAATAAGGCCGCCGCCCGCAACCGTGAAGACGACCTTCAGGATGCGGTGGTTGAACTGGTCCGCCAGCCAGGTATCGCGCCAGGGGAAGGCACGGCGAACTGGATCGAAGGCGGCGTCGGCCAGCCACAGGTCGATGCCGGTGTGACCAAGGCACAGGATGCCGAGGCCGGAACAGGCCAGCGCCACAGCGATGATCGTCAGCGCGCGCGCGCCCAGCAACGGGACGCCGCGCAATTCTCCACGATCAGCCTTCATGCGTGCACGCGCCGAACAGGTTGAGGCGCGGATTGAATACCGCTGTGTTGACGTTCAACATCCCCAGCATCGAATGAAAGATGTTGTCGTGCGAAAACGGTTGCTCCCTGCGCGCGTTCAGGCAAGCGCGATCGATGCGGAAACGCTCGCTGAAGCCCTCCGACATCCACAGCATGAATGGCACATGGGTCTGCTCAGGCGGGGCGATCACGTACGGTGCGCCATGCAGGTACAGCTTGTTCTCGCCAAGCGATTCGCCGTGGTCGGAGAAATAGACCAGCGAGGCGTCGACACCGTATTGCTTGCTGCTGTCGCGCAGCAGGTCGATTGCCTTGCTAAGGAAATAGTCGGTGTACACGATCGTGTTGTCATACGCGGCGGTAATCGCCCCGTTCGAACATTTCTCGAAGTCGGCGGCATCGCACACCGGACCGAAGCGGCCAAATTTTGCCGGATAGCGCCGCGAGTAGGCGGGGCCGTGGCTGCCCTTCTGGTGCAGCACCAGCACGAGGTCGTTGCTTGCATCGCGGATCATTTCCTGCAGCCCCTTCAGCATTCGCTCGTCGAAGCACTCGTCGCCCTCGCACAGCGGATCGGAAGGCGTTGGCGCCGACATGTCCTCGAAACCGATCCGCTCGCACACGCCCTTGCAGCCTGAATTGTTGTCGCGCCAGAGCACTGTGAAGCCAGCATGCGAGAGCACGTCAAGCAGGCCCTCCTGGCGGCGCGCTTTACTGTCCGAGAAGTTGTCACGGCCAAGGGCGGAGAACACGCATGGGACCGATATCGCCGTCGCGGTGCCGCAGGATTGGAAGTTGGCGAAGTTAATCAATCCGGCCTGCTGCGACAGCATCGGGTTGGTATTCCGGCCGTAGCCGTTCAGCGAGAAGTTCTGTGCCCTGGCCGTTTCACCGACGACAATGACGGTCACGGTGTTGCGCGACGTGCCGGCCCACGCCCGGCCTTTGATCGCATCGGTTCCAAGGGGCGCTACCACGAGTGGCGTGCTGAACCGGTTGCGCAGGTAGCCATGCAGGGCCTGCACGTAATTGGTTGGCGTCAGCAGGTAGCGCAG
This sequence comes from Massilia polaris, assembly GCF_012927275.1. Taxonomy (GTDB): domain Bacteria; phylum Pseudomonadota; class Gammaproteobacteria; order Burkholderiales; family Burkholderiaceae_D; genus Telluria_A; species Telluria_A polaris. The sequence goes on from NZ_JABBGG010000014.1 coordinate 86,445, forward strand.
TTCACGATGCTCGCGCAACGCTGGCGCCAGGCTCTTAAAGAACAGTATCAACAGGAGTGCAGCCACCGCCAGCGAGGCGGCGCCAGTGCCTAGCCTGAACGCCAGCCCGCGCGGCCCTTCGGGGAAATCGATCTTCGCACGGGCGACGACCAGCGACGGCAGGATGCCAAGCACGGCGATCATCAACGCGAAGTGCCAGCTGACAAGTTCGGTGGCCTCGTGCACGTCGGTCTCCAGCACGTTCTGCACCATTGACTTGTCGATCACGACACCGTACTGGTTCATGAAATAGCTGGCCACGGAAGTTGCGACAAGCAAGGCGATCAACACCGGTTTTATGACGAAGCGAAAGCTCGCCATCGTCAGGAGAGCGTTAAAAATCAATACAACCAGGATGAACGCCGCGACATGAAGCGGCAGGTTTGCGAGCGACAGGCCGCCGGTGGCAAGGGTGAACGTTTCCCAGAATTTCAGGTTGTAGACCGCGGCGAGGAAGGCTGACACGGCAAGCGTCAGCTGTGCAGCGCCGACGCGGTTGGGCAAGGACAGTTTCAACTGGGTTCCACTTCAAACGGCGCCGCGGATTGCTGGCGCATCGTGTTGAAGATAGCGAACCGGGCGTCAACTCCGCGTCATTGCTCCGTTAGGCTGCCGTGAAACAGGCGGGAATGTCATCGTGAAAACACTGCCGCCGCCCACGCGGTCGGCATGGGCGAGCGTGGCGCCGAGGTATTCGCAGATGCGGCGTGCCAATGCCAGTCCTAGCCCCGTCCCCGCGGATCCGGTTGAGGGCACGCGGCCGGCGGGCTGCTCGAGCGTGGCGCGGACGGCGGCCGGCAGCCCTGGACCGGTGTCTTCGACAATGACGATGTGCCCCTCCAGCCGGATCTTGACGAGCCCTTCCTCGGTGTACTGGCAGGCGTTACGAATCAGGTTGCCGATTGCGGCGGCGCAGAGTTCACGCGGGGCCCGGATGGAAAAGTCGTCGGCGGCATCGCATATGAGCTCGACAGGCTTGCCGGATACCATAGGCCGATAGCGTTCCGCTTCGGTGATTGCGATGTCGCTGACCTGCACCGGCGGCAGTTCCGCCAGTTCGGGCGCGCGCGCCAGCAGCAACAGGACGGTGATGCATTCGGCTGCCTCGTTGGCCGCGCGGTAGATACGCTCCGCCGGCACGCGAACGGACTCGTCTTTGGCCTGCGTCATCAGGATCTCGGCGGCACCCATGATGACGGTGAGCGGACTGCGCAATTCGTGGCTGACGTCGCCGGTGAAGAAGCGCTCGCGGTCGAGGAAGCCGCGCAGTTCCCCGGTATGGCCATCGAACGCCCGCGCCAGCGTTCCCAGCTCGTCCCTGCGGTCGAGCAAAGGCAAGGTCGTCGTCCGGGACGCGACGGCATCGGCCAGTGTCGTCATCGGGTTGACTACGCGGCGCGCGACAAATCCGCCAAGCAGCGCTGCGAACAACAGGAACCCGAAGAAGGTAATCGCGAAAGCGGAATAAATGATGAGTTCAACTTTCTCATAATCGCTTTCGTGGTCGACCACCACGTAGCGCCCGGCACTGTCCTGCCCGGCCAGCACATGCAGTCCGATGCCATCCACCTCGATCTCGTGAACACCTGGGGGAATGTCGCGCAGCGACTGCGGAATGGCGTCGGCGCGATGGAAGCTCAGTCCGGCCGGCATGTCCACTGGCATCCCGGCCGTGTGCCGTGGTGCAGCCCACGCGGCCACATCGGTCAGGCGATTATCGACCAGGTGCACTTCGATGCCCTCGACGCCGACGGCGGCGATTGCGGTAAAGAACAGCGTACAGACGACGCCGAACGCCAGGAAGGCGACGACGATCCGCCGTCTCAACGAATCAGATGGGCGCATCGGGCAACGCCAGTCGGTAGCCGACGCCCGGGATCGTGCGCAGCATCGGGAAAGGGAAAGGTTTGTCGAGCGCCTGGCGCAGCGCGTGGATGTGCGTGCGCAAGGCGTCGCTGTCGGGGCGGTCGTCTCCCCACACTGCGCTCTCCAGTGCCTCGCGCGGCACGATGCGCGGCGCGTCATGGAGCAGGCAACGCAGGATGGTGTAGCCGGTTTTAGTCAGCGGAACGGGCACGCTCGCACGCGTCGCTTCCATGGTATCGGGATCGAACACGATATCGCCGAATCGGAGCACCGAACTGGTGGCGCTTTTTCCACCGGCGCGTCGCACCAGCGCTTTCAACCGGACTTCGAGTTCGACCAGCGAGAAAGGCTTGACCAGGTAATCGTCGGCACCGCTGTCGAATCCGGCAACCTTGTCCTGCAGGCTGTCCCGCGCGGTGAGCATGAGGACGGGGGTGTCGTTGTGCAGTTCGGACCGGAGGCGGCTACAGAATTCGAGGCCATTCAGGCCGGGCAGCATAACGTCGAGAATGATGACGTCATACGCGTTCTGGGACGCCAGCGAAAGGCCGCCGTAGCCGTTACGCGCCGAGTCGAGCACATGGCCTTTCGGCTCGAAAAAACCATACAGGTTGGCCAGGATGTCCGGGTGATCTTCGATAATAAGGATGCGCATGCGGCTATTCTAGAGCAGAAACATCAGCAAATTACAGTGAATCTCCGGACGATAAAAATCCCCCACCTGCACCAAGCGCGATCTTGAGCGCGCTTAGGCTGATGGGGGTTTTTCTCTTATAACTAGCCTGACGATAACCTACTTTCACACTGGTTGCAGCACTATCATCGGCGCAAAGTCGTTTCACGGTCCTGTTCGGGATGGGAAGGGGTGGGACCGACTTGCTATGGTCATCAGGCAT
>NZ_JABBGG010000015.1 GCF_012927275.1 Massilia polaris
GAGACTCGAGATGGTTGGCCAGGAAGTGAAGGGTATCGTCGAGCATCGCGACGAAGGTTAACAGCGATGCCCGGCGTTTACAACAGCAAAATAAAAATGCCGTTCAGTCTTAACTGAACGGCATTAGCGCTTGCGCCGGTTTTTTTGTTGAAGTCCGTCGTTCCCGCGCAAGCGCACTGCTGTCCGGAATAATCTTGTTGACTTCAAAACCGTCGCCCTCGCGAAGCGGGGGCCTAATTTGCGGCAAATGTTGCTGGCTTTTAGCGGAGGAAGCTGTCGACTTGAGCAGATCGCACAAATGGGATCCCCGCTTTCGCGAGGACGACGGTCTTGAGGTTGACAAGTTGACCAAACGACGGCACTAACTGAATACCTTGCCCCATAATTCCTGCACTTTCCCGACATGCGGCGCCACGCGCGCCGGCTCGACCCGCGCGTTGTCCTGGCCCTGCAAGCGCTGCTGGTGCTGCAACTTGCGCATCAAGCGGTACGCGTCGCCGACTTCACCCGCCAGCAGCGGATCGATAATCCCCAGTTCCCCGCACAGCCGCAGCAGCGCGATATTGCCGGTATTGAGCGTCAGCCCCGGCTGCGCCGCCGAATAGCGCAGCACCATGTACTGCACCATGAACTCGATGTCGATCATGCCGCCCGCATCGTGCTTCAGGTCGAACAGCGCCGTGCGGTTCGGGTGCGCGTCGCGCATCCGCTTGCGCATCTTGAGCACCTCGTCCTTCAGTTCTTCCAGCTTGGCGCTGCGGTCAAGCCGCAGCACATTGTCGCGGATCGCTTCGAAGCGCGCCCCAATCGCCGCGTCGCCCGCGCAGAAGCGCGCCCGCGTCAGCGCCTGGTGCTCCCACAGCCATGCCGAATTCTGCTGGTAGCGCTCGAACGCGGCGACCGACGACACCAGCATTCCGCTGGCGCCGTCCGGGCGCAGCGCCGTGTCGATGTCGAACAGGATGCCGGCCGGCGTCGTCGACGTCATCCACGTGATGAAGCGCTGCGCCAGCTTGGCGTAGTTGAACGCCGCTTCCTGGTCGGCGTCGTCGAACAGGAAGATCACGTCGAGGTCCGACACGTAGCCCAGCTCCTTGCCGCCCAGTTTCCCGTACGCGATCACGGCGAACTTCGGCACCTCGCAATGGCGCGTGGCGATGGTCTCCCACGCCGCCTGGATGCATGCCGCGACGATGGTGTCGGCCAGCGCGGAGAGGAAGTCGGCCAGCCGCTCCACGGTCAGCAGCCCGGCCAGGTCTTGCGCCAGCAGGCGGAACATGTAGGCATGGTGCGCTTCGCGCAGCAGGTCCATCTGGCGTTCGGTGTCGCCGGCCGCCGTGCCAAGCTGCTCACGCAGTTCCGCTGCAAGCACCTGGAAGTCGGGCACCGCTTCGCGCGCATGGTCGTCGAGCAGTTCGTCCAGCAGCACCGGATGGCTGGTGAGGAAGGTCGCGGCCCAGCCGCTGGCGTGCATCATGTCGACCACGCGCTTGAGCGTGTGCGGGTACTCGGTCAGCAGCGACAGATAGGCGGAGCGGCGCGCGATCGCATCGAAGAAGCCGAGCAGGCGTCCCAGGGTTGCGCCGGCGCTGCCGCTGCCGGCTTCGATCGCGGCATTCGCCACCAGCGGCAGGGCGGCGGTCACCAGGGCCAGCATGCGGGTGCGGCTGGCGTCCGCCATGGCCTGCACGCGGGGACTCTTCCAGGTGCTGACCAGGCGGTGCGCGGCCTGCGCCGGCTCGTCGAAGCCCAGCGCCGCCAGCCGCGCTTCCACCGATTCGAGGCTTTCGAGGTCGATCGGTTCGTGCGCCGGGTCCGAGGAATCTTCGTTCTTGTCGCTGAAGATCGCGTCGAATTGGCTGGCCACGAACACGCGATGCTCGTCGAGCCGATCGAGCAGGGTGGCGACGTCCGGCAGCTTCATCATGCGCGCCACTGCCGCCTGGTCTTCCTCACGCGCCGGCAGGGTGTGGGTCTGGGCGTCGTCGAGGTACTGCAGCCGGTGTTCGAGGTTGCGCAGGAAGCTGTAGGAGCCGAGCAGGCGCGCGACGGTGTCGGCGCTCATCAGCTCCTTATCGGCCAGCATGCGCAGGGTCGCGCGTGTCGAGCGGTCGCGCAGCGTGGCGTCGCGCCCGCCGCGGATCAGCTGGAATACCTGCGCCAGGAATTCGATCTCGCGGATGCCGCCGCGCCCCAGCTTGACGTTGTTGCTGCGGTCCGGGTGCAGCCGCTCCTGGCGGTTCACCTCGGCGCGGATCTGGGCGTGCATGTTGCGGATCGCGTCGATCACGCCGAAGTCGAGGTAGCGCCGGTAGACAAACGGCCGCACGACCGCGTCGAGCGCGTCGATGTCTTCCTGCGCGCCGGTGACCGCGCGCGCCTTGACCCAGGCGTAACGTTCCCACTCGCGGCCCTGCACGATCAGGTATTCCTCGACCATGTTCAGGCTCGCCACCAGCGGCCCCGACGCGCCGTTCGGGCGCAGCGCCATGTCGACCCGGAAGGTAAAGCCGTCCTCGATGATCTCGGACAGCGCCGCGATCAGCTTCTTGCCGATGCGGTTGAAGAATTCGTGGTTCGACAGCTGGCGCTGGCCGGGCAGCGTGACGACGGTTTCGCCGTCTTCCGGATAAACAAAGATCAGGTCGATGTCGGACGAGACATTCAGTTCGCCGCCGCCTTGCTTGCCCATCGCCAACACCATCATTTCCTGCGCGCGTCCCGAATCATGGCCGACCGGTTGTCCGTGGCTGGCCACCATCTCTTCCATCAGCGCAGCCAGGTGGGTGCGGATGGCGAAATCGGCCAGTCCGGTCATCGTGTCGACCACTTCGGCCAGGTCGGCGTGGCCTTCGAGGTCGCGCTGGATCAGGCCGCAGATGAGCAGGTTGCGCAGGCGCCGCATGGCGCGCGGAAGGGGAATCCCGGCCGCCAGTTCGGTCGCCAGCTCCTCTTGCAACACCAGCCGCGACAGCGGCTGGCCGACGATTTTCCCGATCCGTCCGGCCCTGCCAGGATCGGCTGCGATCCAGCGTTGGTAGAAGCGCGATTCGGATACCAGCGAAGGGTTGCTCATAGGAATGTAAGGAAGAGTTAAAGTGCGGCTATGGTGGGCCCTCTATAGGGTAGAATTGGGCCGCGCACCTGTACAGGACAGGTCGATGGTAAGGTAGGCAACGGCATTGATGCAAGCGCTCTCTTATTCACCAGACAAATCACGGCGAGCCATTTTATTAGTTTATTGATGCAGAACCGCGAACTCGAGACCGCTCCAGCGCATGTACCCATCGCGGAACGCTGGCGAAGGCTCCGCGCGGCCTATCGCATGGCCAACCTGGCCAGCCATCATGTGCTGGGCTTCACCATCAAGCTGGTCCTGCTGGTGTATTTCGCGTTCGCCATCGTGTTCCTGTTCCTGCGCTACGCCATCCTCCCGAACATCGATTACTACAAGGGCGACATCGAACGCGCCGCCAGCCGCGCGCTGGGAAGCCAGGTGTCGATCGCGCGCATCTATGCGTCGTGGCGCGGACTGCGGCCCAACTTCTTCCTCGGCGACGTCACGCTGCGCGACGCGCAGGGCCGCCAGGTGCTGGCGCTGCCAAGCGTGTCGGCCACAGTGTCCTGGTGGACGGTGGCGGCGGGCGACCTGCGCTTCCAGTCGCTGGAAATCATCCGCCCCGAACTGGACGTGCGCCGCACCGCGAACGGCCAGCTGTATGTGGCCGGCGTGCTGCTGGCCGAAGGGCCGGGCGATACCGACAGCGGCGACTGGGCCTTCAAGCAGCGCCAGATCGTGATCCGCGAGGGCAGGATTAACTGGACCGACGAAAAGCGCGGCGCGCCGACCCTGGCGCTGTCGAACGTCAACATGCTGCTGGCGAACCGCTGGACCGAACACCGCTTCGGCCTGCGCGCGACGCCGCCCGCCAGCCTGGCGCAGCCGATCGACATTCGCGCCGCATTCTCGCATCCGCGCTTCGCGCGCCGCATCGCCGACCCGCGCCAGTGGAAAGGCGAACTGTTTGCCGACGTGCGCCAGACCGACCTCGCCGGCTGGAAGCCGTATGTCGATTACCCGTTCCAGGTCAATGAAGGCAAGGGATCGGTGCGCGCCTGGCTGACGCTCGACCGCGCGCGGCTGGCCGGATTTACCGCCGACATCGGCCTGGTCGACGTCAACGCGCGCCTGCGCACGACGCTGCCGCCGCTGGCCCTGAAGCGGGTCAGCGGCCGCATCTCCGCGAGCGAGACCATCCCGCGCGGCGCCGCCACCGGCAAGCCGACCTTCGGCGTGCACGGGCACACCGCCAGCCTGACCGGCTTCTCGGTCGAAACGGCCGACGGCCTGGTCCTGCCGTCGACCAGCATCAGCGAAACCTTCGTACCGGCGCAGAAGGACAAGCCCGAAACCGTGACGGTCAGTGCCCGCACGCTCGACCTGGCCACGCTGGCCGCCGTCGGCACGCAGCTGCCGCTGACCGACACCCAGCGCGCTCTGCTGTCCGACTTCGGGCCGCGCGGCCGGGTCGAGAACCTGTCGGCGCAGTGGCAGGGCCAGTATCCGGCCATCAGCAGCTACCGCATCAAGGCGCGCATGGTCAACCTCGGCATGAAGGCGCAGGCTGCGCGCCTGGCCCGTCCGAAGACGGCAGTATCGCCAGCGGTGGCGGCGGCGCCTGCGATTCCCGGTTTCGACAACCTGACCGGCACCATCGACGCCAGCGACAAGGGTGGCACCATCAGCCTCGACTCGCAAGGCACGCTGCTGCACCTGCCGGCCTGGTTCGCGAACCCGGAAATGCGCTTCGACCGGCTCGACATGAAGGCGCATTGGACATTCGAACCCCAGGACCTCCTGCGCGTCGGCATCGATAACATGGAGTTCGTCCAGGGCGCGCTGAAAGGCTCGCTGTCCGGCACCCACCTGCGGCCGCTGGCGGGCGTCCCGGGCAAGGCGCTTGGCACCGTCGACATCAAGGGCAAGCTCGATGGCTTTGATCTGAACCGGATCGGCGACTACCTGCCGCTGCAGACGCCTCCGCACCTGCGCGAGTGGCTGGTCGGCGCGCTCGAAGGCGGCACCGCCAACGACGTCGCCCTGACCCTGCGCGGCGAGCTGTCGCAGTTCCCGTTCCGCGCGAATAACGCCGCCGACCGTGCGCGCGGCGAGTTCCGCGTGGCCGGCCGCATCGCCGACGGCAAGCTGAATTATTCACCCAGCCTCCATGCAGCCGGCGGCGTGGCGCCCCTGTGGCCGCAGGCCGAACGTATCGACGGCAGCTTCCTGTTCGACCGCGCGCGCATGGAGATCCGCGCCGAGCGCGCCGCCACCCTGGGCGTCGCGCTGTCCAATGTCAAGGCGGTGGTCGCGGACCTCGCGCTGCACGACAAGATGCTGGAGATCGACGGCAGCGCCGCTGGTCCGATGCAGGAATTCCTGCGCTACGTGACCGCCAGCCCGGTGGCCGGCTGGATCGGCCACTTCACCGACGACACCCGCGCCACCGGCAGCGCGAAGCTTGGCCTGAAACTGCGTTTGCCGCTGTCGCACCTGCCCGACACCAAGGTGCAGGGCAGCCTGCAGCTGATGAACAATGAGGTCGTGCTGTTCAACGACCTGCCGCCGGTGCAAGCCTCGATCGGCAGGATCGAATTCTGGGAACGCGGCGTCAACCTGAGCGGCGTAGGCGGCAGCTTTGTCGGCGGCCCGCTGGCGCTGTCGGGCGGCACCCAGCGCGATGGCGCGATCGTGATCAGGATGGGCGGCAGCGTGTCGGCCGACGGCGTGCGCAAGACCTTCCCGTCGGCGGCGATGCAGCGCCTGGCCGGCCACCTGTCGGGCAGCACGCGCTACACCGGCGCGGTCGAAGTGCGCGACCACAAGGTGCAGGTGACGGTCGATTCGACCTTGGCCGGCCTTGGCCTCGACTTCCCGTCGCCATTGCGCAAGGCCGAAGCCGACGCCTTGCCGCTGCATTTCTCGATGGCGGGCGCGACGGGCGGGGATGGCGGGATTTCGCGCGACGACATCCGCATCTCGCTCGGCAACGCGATTGCCGCGCGCTACGAGCGCCAGCGGCAGGGCAGGGAACCGTGGCGGGTGCTGCGCGGCGGCATCGGCGTCAACACGCCCGCGCCCGAGCCCGACAGCGGTTTGATGATCAACGTCAGCATGAAGTCGCTGAACGTCGACCAGTGGATCGCCATCAGCAACAGTATCGGCGGACCCAAAACCGAACTGGCCGCGCCCGCCGCGAGCAGCGGCCTGAACCTGTCGAACTACATCATTCCTGACGTGATGGCGGCGCGCGCCAACGAACTGATCATCGGCGACCGCAAGCTGGCCGAAGTGGTGGTCGGCGCTTCGCACCAGAACGATACCTGGCAGGCCAGCATCGATTCGCGCCAGGTCTCCGGCCACGTAACCTGGGCCGAGTCGCCGACCGGACAGGGCCTGGGCAAGGTGACGGCGCGGCTGGCCTCGCTGGTGATTCCCGAATCGGCGGCCGAGGACGTCAAGAGCCTGCTCGAAGCCGACCGCGGCGCGGCGGCCAGCATTCCGGGCCTCGACATCGTCGCGGAACGCTTCGAACTGTTCAACAAGCAATTGGGCAGGCTGGAACTTATGGCCAGCAACGCGCAGGCGATCGCCGGACGCGAGTGGCGGGTCAACCAGCTGACCCTGGCCAATCCGGACGGCAAGCTGAACGGCACCGGCAAGTGGCTGACCAAGGATGGCAAGAGCAGCACCAGCCTGAACTTCGTGATCGACATCGCCGACGCCGGCAAGCTGCTCGACCGGTTCGGCTTCCCTGAAACTCTGCGCGGCGGCAAGGGCAAGCTAAGCGGCGAAATCGCCTGGAACGGCCTGCCGTATGCGCTCGACATTCCAACCCTGTCGGGGCAAATCGAGCTCGACGTCGAGTCCGGCCAGTTCCTGAAGCAGGACCCGGGCGCTGCCAAGCTGCTGGGCGTGCTGAGCCTGCAAGCGCTGCCGCGCCTGCTCAAGCTCGATTTCAAGGATGTGTTCTCGGAAGGCCTGGCCTTCGACGGCATCAGCGCCGACGCCATCATCAGCAAGGGCCTGCTGCGCACCGATAACCTGAAGATGTGGGGCGTGGCCGCGACCGTGCTGATGGACGGCAGCGCCGATATTGCAAACGAGTCGACCAATCTTCATGTGGTCGTTATTCCCGAGTTTAATCTGGGAACCGGGCCGCTGGTGTATGCGCTGGCGGTCAATCCCGTGATCGGGATCGGCAGTTTCCTGGCCCAGCTTTTCCTGCGCGCACCCGTGATGAAGGCGCTGACCTACGAGATGCAGATTACCGGTCCGTGGAAGTCGCCCGTCATCAAGCGGCTGGGCGCGCCGAAGCCGGCGGTCCCGGCGGCCCCACCGAAGGCGGATAAAAAATGACCAAGGTTGCTGCAGTCCAGATGGTGTCCACGCCGAGCGTGCCAGAAAACATCGCCAGCGCGCGCCGCCTGGTGGCCGAGGCGGCCGCTGGCGGCGCCCGGCTGGTGACCCTGCCGGAATACTGGCCGATCATGGGCATGCTTGATGCCGACAAGGTATCGCATGCCGAACAGCCGGGCAGCGGGCCGATCCAGGATTTCATGGCGGAAACCGCCAGCGAGCACGGGATCTGGCTGATCGGCGGCACCTTGCCGCTGGTTTCAACCGATGCCGCAAGGGTGATGAACACCACGCTGGTGTATGGCCCGGACGGCAAGCCGGTGAGCCGCTACGACAAGATCCATCTGTTCGGGTTTACCAAAGGCACCGAAGCGTACGACGAAGCGCGCACCATCGTGCCCGGCGCGTCGGTCGGCACCTTCGAGGCGCCGTTCGGCAGGGTCGGCCTGTCGGTCTGCTACGACCTGCGTTTCCCGGAGCTGTACCGCGCGATGGGCGACTGCGTGCTGATCGTGGTACCGGCCGCGTTCACCCACACCACCGGCATGGCGCACTGGGAAGTCCTGCTGCGCGCCCGCGCCATCGAAAACCAGTGCTACGTGCTGGCCTCGGCCCAGGGCGGCACCCATGCGAATGGCCGCCGCACATTCGGCCACAGCATGCTGGTCGACCCGTGGGGCGAAGTGAAAGCCGTGCTGAAGGAAGGCGAAGGCGTGATCGAAGGCGAGATCGACCTGGCCTACCTCGCCAGCGTCCGCGAAAGCTTGCCAGCACTCAAGCATCGCAAGATGTAAGGGCGATGAAACAGACCTGCTTGTGGCACAATGGCCGCTACTTAAGCGAAAGACCCGCACAATGAAACCATTCGAACCCAATCTCTCCTCCCTGGCAGTCGCGCGCGATGTGCTGCTGACGCCATTCGGCCTGGATGAAGGCAAGATCCTGACGGCCCTGGGAACGATGTTCACGCACAAGGTCGACTACGCCGACCTGTATTTCCAGTTCACCAAAAGCGAAGGCTGGAGCCTGGAAGAAGGCATCGTCAAGACCGGCAGTTTTTCGATCGACCAGGGCGTCGGCGTACGCGCCATCTCGGGCGACAAGACCGCGTTCTCGTACTCCGATGAGATCTCGGAAAGCGCGCTGCTCGACGCCGCCGCTGCGACGCGCACGATCGCGCGCGTCGGTTCGGGCAAGATCAAGGTAGCAGGCGGCATGACCAAGACCGGCGGCCGCTCGCTGTACCTGCCGAACGACCCGCTGGCATCGCTCGACGCGACCGCCAAGGTCAAGCTGCTCGAACGCGTTGAAAAAATGGCGCGCGCCAAAGACCCGCGCGTGGTGCAGGTGATGGCTGGCCTGGCCGGCGAATACGACGTGGTGCTGGTCGCGCGCAGCGACGGCGTGCTGGCGGCTGATATTCGTCCGCTGGTGCGTGTTTCGGTGACTGTCATCGTCGAACAGAATGGCCGCCGCGAAACCGGTTCGTCCGGCGGCGGCGGGCGTTACGACTACGCCTACTTCACCGACGCGGTGCTCGACACGTATGCGACCGAAGCGGTCAAGTCGGCGCTCGTCAACCTCGACGCGCGTCCTGCGCCGGCGGGCCCGATGACCATCGTGCTCGGACCAGGCTGGCCTGGCGTGCTGCTGCACGAAGCGATTGGACACGGCCTTGAAGGCGACTTCAACCGCAAGGGCTCGTCGACATTCTCGGGACGGATCGGCGAACGCGTTGCAGCCAAGGGCGTGACCGTGGTGGACGACGGCACGCTGGCGGACCGCCGCGGCTCGCTGAACATGGACGACGAAGGCAACCCGACGCAGTGCACCACCCTGATCGAAGACGGCATCCTGAAGGGCTACATCCAGGACACGATGAACGCGCGCCTGATGAAGATGCCGATCACCGGCAATGCGCGGCGCGAATCGTTCGCGCACCTGCCGATGCCGCGCATGACGAACACCTACATGCTCGGTGGCGACAAGGACCCCGAAGAGATTCTCGCATCGGTCAAGAACGGCCTGTACGCGGTGAATTTCGGCGGCGGCCAGGTTGATATTACGAACGGCAAGTTCGTGTTCTCGGCCAGCGAAGCCTACATGATCGAAAACGGCAAGGTCACCTATCCGGTGAAGGGCGCGACCCTGATCGGCAACGGTCCGGATGTGCTGAACCGCGTATCGATGATCGGCAACGACATGCGCCTCGATTCTGGCGTTGGCGTCTGCGGCAAGGAAGGCCAGAGCGTGCCGGTGGGTGTCGGCCAGCCGACCCTGCGCATTGAAGATGTGACGGTGGGCGGTACGGCCTGAACCCGTCGTTCCCGCTTTTGCGGAAATGACGTGCTGACGACGCGCCTCAGAACCTGTACCTCACCCCCGCCGTAAAGAACCTTCCAATCGCTCCCTGCGTATCGAGCGGGTTATACGCCTGCGCGCCATACGTCAGCGGATCGAGCGGCGCAATCTGGTCGAACACATTCTGCACCGACCCGAACACCTCCAGCTTTGGCCTCGGCATCCAGCGCAGGGTCAGGTCCACCGTGGTGAACGACGGCAGCTCGCACCCGGTCGGCGCATCGTCTGCATTCGCGAAATGGCTCGCGCATCCTTCGGGATCGTCCTTGAAGAAGGTGTTTTCCAGGTTGCCGCGAAAGTTGAGGTTGGCCGACACCTTCCACACATCCTTCTCCCACGACAGCCGGAAATTGACCCGGTCGTCCGGCGTGCCGATGCAGTTGGTGACGTCGCAGTTGCCGTGGGTGCCGGCAAAGTCGCGCGAGCTTCCGTCCTGCTCGGTGCGCAGCCACTTGGTCAGGTGGGTCCATTTCGTATCGAGCACAAAGCCGCTGACCTTGCCAATCGAGAAGCCCTGGCGGAACTCGACATCGATGCCGCGCACTTCACTGCTGGCCGAATTCACGTAGCTCGCAAGCACCGCCGTAATCTGCCCCGGGTCGCCCGGAATGCCGGCCGCCGCCGTGCTGGGGTCGCGCGCAACCCGGCCGGCCAGGATCGCCGCGTCGATTTGCTCCTGGTTGATCTCGTTCTTGCGCTTGATTTCCCACACGTCGATGGCGATATTGGTGCGCGGGTACGGATCCCAGATGACGCCGAGGTTGACGGTGCGCGCCTTCTCCGGACTCAATGCCGGATTGGGCGAGGTGATGACCGCCACGCTGGCCGGATCGCAGGCGGATGCGACGCCAAGGTTGCAGCGCAGCGGATCGGATGCCGTCGAGAACGCGGCGAGCCCGCCGACGCCGTTCTCCGCCGTGCTCGGCGCGCGGAAGCCGCGTGCATAGGTGCCGCGCGCGGCGAACGATTTGACGGGCGACCACTTGAAGCCGAACTTCGGCGTGTACGAATCGCCGGCATCGCTGTAATGGTCGCCGCGCAGGGCGGCGGACAGTTCCAGCGTCCGGCGCACCGGCGCCAGTACCTCGCCATACAGCGCGGCGACGTTGCGGGCGCCGTCATAGGCCGAGTAGCCAAGGCCGATGATGTTGCCGCGCCCGGTGCCGGTGGTCGGCGCCAGCGTCGCTTCTTCGCGCCGGAACTCGCCGCCTACCGCCACGCCGAGCGCGCCGCCAGCCAGTTTGCCGAATTCGCGGCTGCCCTTGATGTCGATCTGCGCGATGCGGGTTTTAGCGTCGTTCGAGATCGCCGGCGCCAGCGCCGCGTACAGCGCGGGCGAATTCAGGCCGGCGCTTTCGGCGATGCGCCAGAAGGTGCCCGGCGGCAGTGCAGCATAGCCAGGGTTGCCGGCCGCCGCCGCAACGTTAGCCGCACTTGGGTTCAGCAGAGCAAACGCGACGTCGCGCTGGAGGAAACCGCTGCGCTCAATGCTGACTTCGTTTTGCGAGAACAGCAGGCCGGTGTCGATTTCCCATCCCGCCACCTCGCCCTTGGCGCCCGCGACAAGGCGGATGAAATCCGACTCGATGCTGCTGACGCGGGGGCCGACATCGGCCGCGAGGTAGCGCAGCCGCGCCGTGCTGCCGAAGTAGGGATTGTCCGGATGGGTCGGGCCGAGCGCAATCGCGGCATTGCTGACCGGGCCTCCCGGATAGCCGACCGAGCCGTGGATGCCGGAAGGCGTGGTAAACGATTCGGATTCGCTGCGATACAAGTTGAGTTCGCCGTAGGCTTGCCAGGCCGGATTGATCTGCAAGGCGCCGCGCGTGAAGAAGTTGATGCGTTCCTGGCCGGGCTGGACCTGGTTGTACACCAGCGTCGAATCGATCAGGCAGCCGCCCAGCGGGTCGCCCTGCGGGTGGCTGGTGAAGTTGGAGCAGGCCGCGCCAGGGAACAAGCGGGTAAAGCCGTCGCCGGCCGGGTTGCCGCGGCTGACATAGTCGAGCGTGTCGGGGTTGCGCACGTTGCCGACGATCGAACTGCCGGCCAGGTTGTTGTCGACGATGGCGCCGGTGCCGCCCAGCGCCTGCTGCGCGCTGTAGCCCCAGTTGCGCAGGTCGATGCGGCCGATGTGGCCGCGGTCGGCCCGGTCGCGCAGCCAGATCTCGTCGCGGCGGCCATACTCCAGGCTCACCAGCACGTTGTAGCGGTCGTTGTCGATGTCGCCGAAGCCGTGGGTGACGGCGACCACGCTGTCGTTGCCGTCGCGCTCCCTGGACTGGCCGTGGCTGGCGCGCACCGACGTGCCAACGAAGTCGCGCCGCAGGATCACGTTGACCACGCCGGCGATCGCATCCGAGCCATACAGCGACGAGGCGCCGGTCTTCAGCACCTCGACCCGCTCGATGGCTTCCGACGGAATGATGTTCAGGTCGGCGAACATCTTCTGGCCGTCGTCGGCGAGGCCGTAGGGCGCCACGCGGCGGCCGTTGATCAGCACCAGCGTCGAGGCGGCGCCGAGTCCGCGCAGCGAGATGCCGGAGGCGCCGGCCGCGAAGCCATTGCCGAAACTCATGGGAACCGATCCCTGGTTGTCGACCGCCAGCGTCTGCAGCAGTTCAGCGACGGTGGTTTTGCCCGAGCGCTCGATATCGGCACGGTTCAGGGTCAGCACCGAGGACGACGTTTCAGCCTCGGCACGCCGGATCAGGGTGCCGGTCACTTCGACCCGGGCGATCGGGCCGGCGGGGTGTGCCTCTTGCGCGTGTAGCGGCAAGGCCAGCGTGGCAAGGCCGAGCGCGCCACCGCCGGCAAACAGGGGGCGGAGGAGGCGGGTCAGAACAGTTTCTTTCATGTCTTAGCTCCAGGGAACGGATGAGTGACCCCTGTCCCGAAAAATGTGCTCGCCTCGTTGAGTCTGGTCAATAAATCCGAGGAGAAACATGCGGGCGGTTTGATGCGCAGCAGGGCCGGGCAGGGGGCAGGTGCACCGAGTTTTGCATTCGTGCCGTTCGCACGGCTGATGCGCGTCAAAGGTCGCGGCCTTTGCGGCCCAAGTGTGGGAAGCCCGCAACCGACTGGCCGGAACAGCCCGCCGCATCAGGCGCGGTGCGGCGAAAGCCGCCGCAAAAAGGCTTGCCAACCCGCACACAATCGGTTTATAGTCGTTCCAACCCTTTGGGATTCGACATGCGCTACATTGCTTTCTTTACCGGCCACTTTGACTTTAGCCATTCCAGCCTTCAGGCGGTGGAGTAGCGGTCGGTTCACGTAGCAACAACGAGATCCCCAGCAAATTCTAAAAACCGCCAGCGATGGCGGTTTTTTTATTCCATCATGCATTCGAACTGACCACGGAGAACACCATGCCACGTACCGACGACTTGCGCATCCGCGAAATGAAGGAACTCGTCCCGCCTGCGCACCTGATCCGCGAGTTCCCGTGCAGCGGGATCGCCGAGCAGACCGCAGCCAGCGCGCGCGTCGCCTTGCACCGCATCCTGCACGGACAGGACGACCGCCTGATGGTGGTGATCGGGCCATGCTCGATCCACGACACCAAGGCGGCGATGGAATATGCGCGCCGCCTCGCAGGGGAGCGCGACCGCCTCAAGGGCGAGCTGGAAATCGTGATGCGCGTGTATTTCGAGAAGCCACGCACCACGGTTGGCTGGAAGGGCCTGATCAACGACCCGTACATGGACAACAGCTTCCGCATCAACGACGGCCTGCGCATGGCGCGCGAACTGCTGCGCGACATCAACGAACTCGGCCTGCCGGCCGGCACCGAATTCCTCGACGTGATCAGTCCGCAGTACATCGCCGACCTGATCAGCTGGGGCGCGATCGGCGCACGTACCACCGAGTCGCAGGTGCACCGCGAGCTGGCGTCGGGCTTGTCGTGCCCGGTGGGATTCAAGAACGGTACCGATGGGAATATCAAGATTGCCGTCGAGGCGATCAAGGCGGCGTCGCAGCCGCATCATTTCCTGTCGGTGACCAAGGGCGGGCACTCGGCGATCGTGTCGACCAACGGCAATGAGGACTGCCACATCATCCTGCGCGGCGGCAAAACGCCGAACTACGATGCGGCCAGCGTGGAACAGGCGTGCCAGCAGATCGCCGCGCAGGGACTGGCCTCGCGATTGATGATCGACGCGTCGCATGCGAACAGCTCGAAAAAGCCGGAGAACCAGGTGCCGGTGTGCGAGTCGATTGCGGAGCAGATCGCTGGTGGCGATGACCGCATTGTTGGCGTGATGGTGGAGTCGCACCTTGTGGCGGGACGCCAGGATTTGATTCCGGGTAAGGAGCTGGTGTATGGGCAGTCGGTGACCGATGGCTGCATCGATTGGGAAAACAGTTTGAAAGTGCTGGACGGCCTGGCGCAGGCTGTCCGCCGGCGTCGCATCCGCCAGGACGGCTAAGCGTATTGGATACGGTCGGTGGGCGCAAGGTTCGCCATGAGCCGAAAGCATGAAAGCCCGTATCCCACCAAGAGTATGCATGGTTCATCAAATGCCGGACGAAAAAAAGCGTCCCGAAGGACGCTTTCGATGCTGCTAAGGCAGGCGTATTACATCTTCACGCGCAGGCCGAGGTAGTAGCGGCGGCCGATCGGGTCGTAGGTGCCCGCGTCGGTTTCCGCACCGGTGGTGTTGCCCGGCAGGCCGCTGATGATAGGCGGCGCCTTGGTGTTGAACGCGTTGTCCACGCCGACGTACAGGTCAACTTCCTTGCGCATTGCGTAGGTCAGCTGGAAATCGTTGTAGACCTTCTCCTTTACCTTGACCGAACCTGGCGCCAGGTCGAAGTCGCCCAGGAACACGTTGTCCAGCGCCGACTTGCCGATGTACGTGGTGCTCGAGGTCAGGTTGAAAGCGCCCCACTTGTAGCCCAGCGACAGCGAAGCCTTGTCCTTGGCTGCGCCGATTTCGCCTTCCCATGGATCGCGCTCAGCGCCTGGCAATGGAATGTCGTAGCCATCCAGCAGGTGGGTGTAAGCCAGGCGGGCGTTCAGGCGGCCTGGGCCAACCTTGTCTGCCCATGCCACGGTCACGTCCACGCCTTTGGTACCCAGGCCGCCGCTGTTCGAGACGGCGGAGTCGATGAACTCGAGCGAACCTGCGCTGTTGGCGCCCGCTGCGGCAGGACGACGGGTGATGAAGTTGCAGAACGAGGTGTTGCCACCGCCGTAGCAGCTGTCCAGCGCGTACTGGCGCGGGGTGCTGACGATGGCGTCTTCGATGTCGATCTTGAAGTAGTCAGCCGTGAAGGTGAACTTGCTCAGCGACGGGATCGAACGTGGGGTCACGACGATACCGACGGTGGTCGAGCGGCCTTCTTCTTCGCCCAGGCCAGGGTTGCCGCGGTTGAAGCCGCTGACGCCCTGCAGGTCGGACTGGTTCAGGCTGAACGCCCCGTTGGCGGCGATGTTGGCGTTGACGCCTGGCGCAGCGCGGCATGCATCGTCACGTGCGCCAGCGGAGGTCGCGGTCACGCCTTCGCATGGATCCTTCAGGCCCGAAGGGAAGTCCTGCGATGGTGGCGAGAACAGTTCGTTGATGTTCGGAGCGCGGGTCGACAGTGCGCGGGTTGCGCGCAGCTTGATGTCCTGCACTGGCGACCATTCGAAGCCGCCATTCCAGCTGGTGGTGTTGCCGACGGTCGAGTAGTCGCCGACGCGGACCGCGCCGAGGAAGCTCAGGCTCTTCGCGAATGCCTTGTCCTTCAGGATAGGAATGCGGGTTTCCAGGAAGGCTTCCTTGACTTCGAATTCGCCTGCCGTCGGTGGGGTGGCGTTACCCGCGTTCAGGCCAGCCTGGGTCAGTGCGTCAGGCGTGCTGCTCGAGAATTCCTTGCGCCACTCGTAGCCTGCCGCGATACCCAGCGCGCCTGCTGGCAGCTGGAATGGTTCGCCGCTGATCGAGCCGCCGATCAGTTTCTGGGTGGTGACGGTTTCCAGCGAGCCTGGTGCGTTGACGTACTTGAACGCAGCCGGCGAGATCGCGTTGAAGCCGAACACGTTGATCGGTACGCAGCCTTGCGCGCGCGCGGTCGCATCGGCGCACATCGGGGTGCCGTCGGCGCCTGGCACTGCTTGCAGTGCGTTGCGGAAGTTCAGGACGTTGACCTGGCCGCCCGAAGCCTGGGCTTCCTTGGTCGAACCGTACACGCCATACACTTCATAGTTCCAGTCCTTGATCGTGCCTTTCAGGCCGGTTGCAAGACGGAAGGTGTCGCGCTCGGCGGTGCTGCCGCGGTTGCCCACCTCCGCCATGCGGCGCGTGAAGAAGTAGTCGCGCAGGCCGTCGCCGTCGGTGTCGCTGATGCGGTCGTACAGGTACTGAGGAACCAGCGGGTTGCGTACTGCCGCGCCGTTGACGAACGTTTCGGCAGGCACCTGGCCGTTGGCGTAGATGTCGTCCGAACCGAGCGCGAACGGCTCGAGCTTGGTGGTGACGCTGGTCGAGGCGTAGTTACCTTCGAAGAAGGCGCTGTGGTTTTCGTTCAGCGCCAGGTTGCCGCTGGTGGCGAAGTTGTAGCGCTCGGTCGGCACGGCGATCGTGCGGAACTCGGAACGGTTGTAGCCGGTCGGAGCCTGGGTGGCGCTGCCGTTGGTCGATACCGGGATCGGGTTGCCGGCGGCGTCATAGGTGTAGCTGCCGGTGTCGTGGTAGAAGTAACCCTGCGGCGCGTAGCCGGACAGGTAGGGACGGCGCGGCTTGAACAGGTCGGCGGCGTTGCCGGTCAGGGCGCCTTCCGAGTACTGGTCGACGGCCGAGATGTCACGGTCTTTCGAGAATACCGCGCCCTGGCGCGAGTAACCGAAGTGACCCATGATGTTGCTGGCGCCGTCAGCACTGGTGGTGCCGAAGGTCAGGGACAGCTTGCGCTTGGCGTCGTCGCCTTGCTCGCTGCCGCCAACCGATGCATCGGCCAGCACGCCGTTGAAGTTCTTCTTCAGGATGATGTTGACCACGCCTGCAACCGCGTCGGAACCGTAGGTTGCCGATGCGCCGCCGGTCAGCAGCTCGACGCGCTCGATGAAGTCGGTAGGGATGGTGTTCAGGTCGACTGCTGCCGAGCCTGGCACGCCGGATACGACGCGGCGGCCGTTGATCAGCACCAGGGTGCGGTCGACGCCGAGGTTACGCAGGTCGACGGTGGCCACGCCCGCGCTGGCAGTCGAGAAGTTCGAGTTGGTGCGGCTGATCGACGGGGTACCCATGGTTGGGTTCTCGAGCAGCAGTTCCTGCAGGTTGGTCGCGCCGGACTGGGCGATATCCGCCGAGCTCAGCACCTGCAGCGGGGATGGCGATTCCGCGTTTGGCGAGGAAATGCGCGAGCCGGTCACGGTGACCTTCTGGATCTCCGGCGTGGCAGTCTGTGCGAACGCGGCCGACATGCCGAGGGTGACGCCACCCAGGCAAATCAGGCGGATCGAGCGGGCTAAGGCTTTTTCTAACATGGTAGTGTTACTCCCTTGTGAATTCATTAGTCGTCCTGTTTCTTCGTGGGCCGCATTGCGTGTTTACACGTTGCTCCGATGAAAAAATGGTTCTGTATACGAACGGCCTAATGAAATCACTGTGTATGGGCAGTGTCAATGTAGAAAGTTTGTCGTTTCTTTGTAAATTACAACGTTTTCACAGTTTGTCCGGTTGGCAAAATTAAATTTTGCTGCGTCGCAGCATGCCGATGTGACGTAACTTGCAATAACTTGCACACAAAATTTATACATCGTGCGTTCAAAATGCTGTCAAGACTGTTACTTTTGTTGCGTTGCAATATGCGCAGCTAAAGTTGCCTATACATACGCAACTACAGGGATGGAAGTGTGGCTTTTTTGAGCTAAATACCATCGGAACCCAATTGCGTGCTGCATAGCAATGGTGAGCGGATGAGCTGGGGAAGTTGCTGGTGTAAGGTCAATACGGATGAGTGTGGCGCACCAATTGATGACCTGGACGGCCCGGCGCGGCGCCGGAATGGCGGCCCAATGGCGGGTTGCCGATTTTTTGGCAACGCCGCCGGCTTTTTGCGTTATCGTTACGGCTTTTTCTGCGGTGCAAGTCCACGCACCGCCGTCACCGCGAATCCGGCAGATCAATCATGTTAGCTTTCATCCTGCGCCGCCTCTGGCAAATGCTGCCCACCATGGCCGGCGTCGTCCTGCTGGTCTTCCTGCTGTTTAACTGGGTAGGCGGCGACCCGGCCTATATTTTGGCCGGCAAGATGTCGGACGCCGAAGCGATCGCCAACATCCGCCGCCAGCTTGGCGTGGACCAGCCCTACCATGTCCAGTTGTGGATCTTCGTGAAGCAGATCCTGACCTTCGACTTCGGCAATTCGTGGGCCACCGGCGAGAGCGTCTCGCACATCATGACGACCCGGCTCGGGCCCTCGCTGACGGTGCTGATCCCGCTGACCATCCTGGAAACCGTGTTCGGCATCGCGCTGGCGCTGGCCATCGCCTTCGTGCGCGGTTCGCTGACCGACCGCGCGGTCATGGTCGCGTGCACCGTCGGCATGTCGATCAGCATCCTGGTGTACATCATCGTGTTCCAGTACGGGCTGGCCTACCAGCTCGGGCTGTTCCCCGTGCAGGGCTGGGGCGCCAGCCTTGGCGAGAACCTGCTGCGCTACGCCACCTTGCCGATCCTGATCGGCCTTGCGGTATCGATCGCGCCGACCCTGCGCCTGTACCGCAGCTTCGTGCTCGATGAAGTGGGGCAGGACTATGTCCGCACCGCGCGCGCCAAGGGCCTGCCGGAACGCCGCATCATGTGGGTGCATGTGCTGCGCAATGCCGCGATCCCGATCATCACCCATGTCATGGCCAACCTGCCGGCGCTGCTGATCGGCGCCTTCCTGCTGGAGCGCTTCTTCGGCATTCCGGGCATCGGCCGCGAAGTGATCCTCGCGGTCGAGCGCAGCGACTTCCCGGTGATCAAGGCGATCACGGTGTACGTGGCCGCCGCCACCATGATCTTCAACCTGCTGACCGACCTGCTGTACCAGGCTGTCGATCCGCGCGTGCAACTCAAGTAAGGACGAGCCGAATGACGAATCACCCAAGCTCACCCGGCCTGTGGGCGCTCGCCTGGCGGCGCCTGCGCGGCGACCGCGTCGCGATGGCCGCGCTGGCCGTCGTCGCGCTGTTCCTTGCGATGCTGGCGCTGTCCTCGGCCGGCCTGATTGCGGCCGACTGGGAAAAGGAAGCCGGCGTTAATTACGCGCCGCCGTCGTTCATCGGCGCGCAGGAATCCTTCCTCGCCGGTGCGGCGGGGCCGGATGCCGGGCCGCCGCCGCCAAACGAATTCGACCCGCTGGCCGATGGCATCGCGCAGCTGCGCGCACAGGCCGGCGCCGCGCTGGCGCCCGAGCCGCGCCGCGAGACGCTGCCGTTCGGCGCCGACAAGTGGGGCCATGACGTCATCAAGAAAACCATCAAGGGCGGCGAGACCTCGATCGTCGTGGGGCTGGTGGCAGCCTTGCTCGCGGTGTCGCTTGGTACCGTGTTCGGCGCGCTGTCCGGCTATTTCGGCGGCGTGGTCGATGATGTATTCAACTGGTTCTACAGCATCTTCACGTCGATTCCGTCGATCCTGATGATCCTGACCGTGGCCGCGGTGCTGCAGCAGCGCGGTGTGGCGACGATCGTGCTGATCCTCGGCCTGACCGGCTGGACCGGCCCATACCGCCTGATGCGCGCCGAGTACATGAAGCACAAGGCGCGCGAATACGTGATGGCGGCTGACGCCATCGGCGCTTCGCACATGCGCAGGATGTTCTCGCATATTTTCCCCAACGTCAGCCACGTGGCGCTGGTGCAGATGTCGATCCTGGTGGTCGGTTTCATCAAGGCCGAAGTGATTTTGTCCTTCCTCGGTTTCGGCGTGCCGGTTGGCGTGGTCTCGTGGGGCAGCATGCTCAATGAGGCGCAGAACGAACTCATTCTCGGCAAGTGGTGGCAGCTGACCGCCGCCGCGACAGCGATGGCGCTGCTGGTGACGGCGTTCTCGCTGTTTACCGACGCGCTGCGCGATGCGCTCGATCCGAAACTGAAATAGGCGGCCACATGACAGACAACCACGACATGCTGCTTTCCGTGCGCGACCTGCGTGTGCGCTTCCGCATCGATAAAAAGAACACCTTCGAGGCGGTCAAGGGCATCTCGTTCGACGTGCCGCGCAACTGCACGGTGGCGCTGGTCGGCGAATCGGGCAGCGGCAAATCGGTCAGTTCGCTGGCCGTCATGGGCCTGCTGCCGGCCGGGACCGCGCTGATCGATCCGCAATCGCGCCTGCTGTTCGATGGCCGCGACCTGCTCGCCATGCCAGGTGCCGAGCGGCGCGCGCTGTGCGGCAAGGACATCTCGATGATTTTCCAGGAACCGATGTCGTCGCTTAATCCCGTGTTCACGGTGGGCTTCCAGATCGGCGAAGTGCTGCGCCGGCACATGGGCATGAGTTCGCGCCAGGCGCGCGCCCGCACGCTGGAGCTGCTCGATGAAGTGGGGATTCCCGATCCGTCGAAGAAGATCGATGCGTATCCGAGCCAGATGTCGGGCGGCCAGCAGCAGCGCGTGATGATCGCGATGGCGATCGCGTGCGAACCGAAGCTGCTGATCGCCGACGAACCGACCACCGCACTCGATGTGACGATCCAGAAGCAGATCATGGAGCTGATCGCCAGCCTGCAGCGCAAGCATGCGATGTCGGTGCTGTTCATCACCCACGATCTCGGGCTGGTCGGCGAGATCGCCGACCGTGTGATCGTGATGCGTCACGGCGAAGTGCGCGAGGAGGGCGATGCGCGCCAGGTGCTCGATTCGCCGCGTGATTCTTATACGCGCGCGCTGCTGCATTGCCGGCCGAAACTCGACGAGCGGCCGATCCGGCTGCCGGTGATCGACGACTACATCAGCGGACAAGCCGCGCCCGACGTACAGGCCCCGCAACGCGCGCGCGGCTGCGTGCCGGGCGCAGAAAGCGTGCTGGTGGTGGAGAACCTGTCGAAGAGTTTCTACCTGCGCGAAGGCCTGTTCGGCAAGCGCGAATTCAAGGCAGTCAAGGATGTGTCGTTCACTCTCCCGCGCGGCAAGACGCTTGGCGTGGTGGGCGAGTCCGGGTCGGGCAAGACCACCGTCGGCCTGACGCTGCTTCGCTTGCACAAGGCGACCGGCGGCACCGCGATGTTCGAGGGCAGGGACCTGATCTCAATGAGCCCGCGCGACTACATGGAGTACAAGCGGCGCATCCAGATCATCTTCCAGAACCCCTACGCTTCGCTCAATCCGCGCTTTACCGTCGGGCAGATTTTGCTGGAGCCGATGCGTATCCATGGTATCGGCGTCAACGACAGCGAGCGCACCGCGCAGGCGATGCAGCTGCTCGACCGGGTCGGGCTGCCGGCGCAGGCCTTCCATCGCTATCCGCATGAGTTCTCGGGCGGACAGCGGCAGCGCATCGCGATCGCACGTTGCCTGACGATGAAGCCGGAGATCCTTGTGTGCGACGAGTCGGTGTCGGCGCTGGACGTGTCGGTGCAGGCGCAGGTGCTGAACCTGCTGCAGGACTTGCAGGATGAATTCGGGATGAGCTACATCTTCATTTCGCACGACCTGTCGGTGGTGAAGTACATGTCGGACCAGGTGATGGTGATGCATCAGGGGAGTGTGGTTGAGCTGGCCGACTCGGATGAGCTGTATCGGAATCCGCAGCATCCTTATACGAAGGCGTTGTTGAGCGCGATTCCGAAGGGTGTGTAAAGGCACGCTCAGCATGGGTTCCCGCGTGCGCGGGAACGACGTGTTAAGGCCGCTAGCCTAAAGGCGTCATTTCCGCGCGCGGGAATCCATGCTGAGTGCGCTTTCTTTGCAAATTAACCGAACTGCCTGTGGCGGCCGCCGTTTTCAGCTAACATGAAGACATGCCCGACCTCATCGCCCTCCTGCAGACTTACGGTGTCCTCATCGTATTTGCCATCGTACTGGTCGAACAGGCCGGCATGCCGATTCCCGCGTTCCCGATTCTGGTGGTGGCGGGTGCCTTGTCGGTCGACGGCGGCGTCAGCTGGCCGGCGGCGATCGCTGTCGCGGTCGGCGCGTGTTTGCTCACCGACCTGTTCTGGTTCCGCGCCGGGCGCTTCTACGGCAAACGCATCCTCAACCTGCTGTGCAGGATTTCCCTGTCGCCCGATTACTGCGTGAGCCAGACCGAAGACAAATTCCGGCGCTTCGGGCCGAAGTCGCTGATCGTCTCCAAGTTCATCCCCGGCTTCAATGTCATCGCTTCGCCCATGTCGGGCGCCCTCGGCGTGCCGACGCCGCGTTTCCTGGCATTCAGCATCACAGGCAGCCTGTTCTGGAGCGGCACCGGCGTCGCCCTGGGCGCCGCCTTCCACAAAAGCGTCGACAAGGTGCTGCAGACGCTCGGCGAGATGGGCACGACCGCGCTGCTGGTGCTGCTGGGCTTGCTGGCGCTGTTCATCGCGTATAAGTACCTTGAGCGCCGACGCTTCCTGAACGGCGTGCAAATCGAACGCATTGGCGTCAGCGAACTGGTCAGCCTGATGGACGATGGGCATGATCCGCTGATCATCGATGCGCGAAGCGCAACCGCGCGCCAGCTTCAGCAGGCTATTCCCGGCGCGATCATCTTTAACGACTGCGAGCCCGAAACCCTGATGGCGACCCTCGACAAGGATCGCCACGTGGTCGTCTATTGCAGCTGCCCGAACGACGTCACCGCCGCCCAGGTGGCGAAACAGTTCCTTTCCAGCGGCTTTCACCGTGCACGTCCGCTGCATGGCGGGCTCGATGCGTGGAACGGCCACCATGGCCAACTTGCCGAAGACATTGCTGAAACCTCCGAGGCGAAGCTGTGTTGAGGTAGGAAGACTACGGGTTCCCGCAATCCATCGGATGAGAGGGCGGATCGATTCCGAGCAACAGGTTATGTACTAAAACTACAAAGAATGCTTGCGTGCCAGGCAGATCATCCATTAAGCTTTGGAAGTCCGTATTCGATTCCAAGCCATGACAGTTCAGCAACATTCCTCGCTGCATCCTCCTGCCCAGCCAGCTCCCCACGCCGACGGGCCGCGCCTGCTCGCCGATGTCGGCGGCACCAATGCGCGCTTTGCGCTGGAAGTGGCCCCGGGCCGGGTTGAACTGATCGATGTACTTCCGTGCAAATCGTATCCGACACTGGCCGATGCGCTGCGCGCCTACCTTGCCTCGCCAAAAGTGCTCGCTGCCGGCTACGGAACCATCCGCCATGCGGCGATCGCGATTGCGAACCCGATCACGGGCGACTTGGTGCGCATGACGAATCACCACTGGGAATTCTCGATCGAAGCGATGCGCCTCGCGTGCGCGTTCGATACTTTTCTCGTCATCAATGACTTTACCGCGCTGGCGCGCGCCGTCCCGCACTTGTCGGCCGGGCAAAAGCGGCAGGTCGGGAGCGGAACCGCACGCGAAGGCAGCCCGGTCGGACTGCTGGGCGCGGGGACCGGCCTTGGCGTGTCTGGCCTGATTCCGACTGGCGACAGCTGGACCGCATTGCTGAGCGAAGGCGGCCACGTCACCTTTTCGCCGGCCAATGAAACCGAAGTAGCAATCCTCCGGTTCGCCTGGCGCGAGTATGAGCACGTCTCGGCCGAGCGGCTGATGTCGGGCGACGGGCTGGAACTGAGCTACCGCGCGCTGGCCCATCACACTGGCCAGCCCGACGAAAAACTGGCCGCAGCGGACATCTCGCGCCGCGCGCTCGCGGGCGATGACCAGCTGTGCGGCCAGGTGATCGACACCTTCTGCGGCATGCTCGGCACGGTTGCCGGCAACCTGGCGGTGACGCTGGGCGCGCAGGGTGGCATTTATATTGGCGGGGGCATCGTCCCGCGCCTGGGCGAACGCTTCGACCAGTCGCCTTTCCGCAAGCGCTTCGAGCAAAAGGGCCGCTTCGTGAATTACCTGTCGCAGGTGCCGACTTTCGTGATCACTGCGGAGTATCCGGCCTTCCTTGGCGTGTCCACTATCCTGGCGGAAAAGCTTGGCGCCTGAGCGGGGCCCCGCGCGGCGAGGGGCGCCATTTGTCCGCTTGCGCGTTTTATCGGGTACAATTGGGGCCAGTTGAAGGAAACGATGTCAATCGTTCATGTAGTGCGCACCCCGGAGCCAGCCTCCCTGCCGCTGCGGCGAACCAGCGTTTCACTTGTAGAATCAACGGCTTGCGCCAAGCTTTGGTGCAGCGCGGCCGGGTGAGCGAGTCCAGCTCTCGCCACGGCAACATTCCGCCCGCGCACATCAGCCCGGGCGACGGAATCCAGTTTTAACGTATTTCTTCCTGCCGGCGCCTTGTTGCGACGGCCGCTGTCATTCGTTGACTGGTGTGGTCTTACACTGCCTGCCATTGAATTTTTAGCCAGATCCGCTGACGACATCGTTATGAATACTGATGAGGCCAAGATAGTCCTCGAAACCGCCTTGCTGTGCGCGCGCGAGCCGATGTCGATCCATTCGATGAAAAAGCTGTTCGTCGACGTGGACGATAATGGAAAAGCGCTCGGCGCCGGCGTCGGCGCCGATACCATCAAGCTGCTGCTGGAGGAGCTGCGCCATGACTGGCGCGACCGCGGCATCGAGGTGGTCGGCCTGGCCAGTGGCTGGCGTTTCCAGAGCCGGCCGGACATGAAGCAGTACCTTGACCGGCTGAGTCCGGAAAAGCCGCAGAAGTATTCGCGCGCCACGCTGGAAACGCTGGCGATCATCGCCTACCGCCAGCCGGTGACGCGCGGCGACATCGAAGAAATCCGCGGCGTTGCCGTGAATTCGCAGACGATCAAGATGCTGGAAGACCGCGGCTGGGTCGACGCGATCGGCTACCGCGAAGTGATCGGCCGCCCGGCATTGCTGGGCACGACGAAACAGTTTTTGGATGACCTGGGCCTCAGTGCGCTGTCCCAGCTGCCAGCTTTGCAGCAAATCAGCGACATGCCGGGCAACTCCGCGATCGAAGAACTCGAAGCGGCCCTGCAGGAGAATTTTGAAAAAGCTGCGGCCGAAACGACGGCCGCCAATCACGATGGTGCAGGCAGCAGCGACGCGCAGGAAGTTCCTGAAGCAGTCCTTGAGGAAGCCGGCGCCGACACTTCACCTGTTGAAGTCCTCATTCCCGACCCTGCGCCAGAATCAACGGTGGACGCTGCGCCAGGTCAGCACGACCAAGAAACGACTAATGAACCCAACTGATACCCCTGAGATTCCTGCTGGCGCCACGCCAGCCAACGCTGACGCACCGGCCAAGCCGAAGCGCCGCACCAAGGCCCAGATCGAGGCCGATGCGGCTGCGGGCATTGAGGCGCCAAAGAAGCGCGCGGCCAAGAAGGTGGCGGCCGTAGCCGAAGGCGATGCGCCCGCTGCGGAAGCTGCGCCGAAAGCGGCGCGCAAACCGCGCCCGCCGAAAGCCGAAACAGTGGAAGCCGCGCCGCAAGCCGCTGAAGGCGACGCAGCGCCACGCGAAGAGCGCGGTCCACGCCCGCCACGCGGTCCGCGCCAGATGCGCGAGTTGCGCGGCCAGCGCGAAGCGCGCAAGCCACGGGTCGAAGGCGAGCAGGCTCCGGTCGCAGCCGAAGGCGGCGCAGCGCCGGCCGAGCTGGCAGCACGTCCTGAGCGCGCCGAACGCGGCGAGCGTCCGGACCGCGGCCCGCGTCCGAAGAAGAACAAGAAGGGTAATCCAGGTCTTCAGCACCATAAAAAGCCGCGCCAGAACGACGCCGATGCGGCATTCTCGTTTGTCACCTCGGACGCGTATGACGCCACCGAAGGCGGCCGCGCGCAGCCTGCCAAGGCAGTGCGCCGCGACCTGACCTCGGACGACGACGCACCGAAGCTGCACAAGGTGCTGGCGGAAGCGGGTCTCGGTTCGCGCCGCGACATGGAAGACCTGATCGTCGCCGGCCGCGTGTCGGTCAACGGCGAGCCGGCCCACATCGGCCAGCGCATCCTGCCGACCGACGCGGTCCGCATCAACGGCAAACTTATCCAGCGCAAGGTGAGCAACAAGCCGCCGCGCGTGCTGGTGTATCACAAGCCGGCCGGCGAGATCGTCAGCGCCGACGATCCGGAAGGCCGTCCATCGGTATTCGACCGCCTGCCGACCATGAAGGCCGGTAAATGGCTGGCTGTGGGCCGCCTCGACTTCAACACCGAAGGCCTGCTGCTGTTCACGACCTCGGGCGACCTGGCCAACCGGCTGATGCACCCGCGCTACAACATCGACCGCGAGTACGCGGTGCGTACGCTGGGCGAGCTGGAAGAAGGCATGCGCCAGAAGCTGCTGGCCGGCGTCGAGCTGGAAGACGGCATGGCGTCGTTCACCAAGATCGCCGATGGCGGCGGTGAAGGCATCAACAAGTGGTACCGCGTGGTGATCGGCGAAGGCCGTAACCGCGAAGTGCGCCGCATGTTCGAAGCGGTCGGGCTGACCGTGTCGCGCCTGATTCGTACCCGCTACGGCATCATGTCCCTGCCGACCGGCTTGAAGCGCGGCCGTTGGGAAGAGCTGGAAGAAAACACCGTGCGCGACCTGCTGGCGGCGTTCGGCGTCGAGAAAAAGGGCGGCGCGGTCGAGCAGCGCGGTCCGCGTGCGCAAGTGCGTCCTGGCGAGCCGAAGCCGCGTGAAGGCCGCGAGGGCCGCGAGGCGCGTGATGAGGATAGCCGTAACAACGGCAACCGCATCGACCGCGAGGACGCGAACCGCAATGCCGATCCGTTCCCGAAACAGCAGCGCAGCGGCCGCCCAGGCGGCGCTCCGCGCGGCCAGGGGCAGGGTTTTGCCAAGGGTTCGGGCTTCGGCCAGGGACAAGGGCAGGGCGGCGGCCAAGGTGCCGGTGGCCAGGGTGGCCGCGGCCAGGGTGCTGGCGGCCAGGGCGGGCGCGGCAAGCCGGCGGCCGCCGGTGCCGGTGCAGGTTCGGGGCGTCCGCGCCAGCCGGATCCGCTGCAGACCACGTTCGGCTTCGGTAATTCGAGCGGCGCAGCGCGTGCGCAAGGTCCGCGTGGCGCAGGCCACAGCATGCCACGCCGCGGACGCCGGGGTTAACCACCGGCCTCTGCTCCGTCATTCCCGCCATTGGCGGAAATGACTTCCCGTGAAAACGGGAATCCATGCTGAGTTCTCGTTGGAAATGACGTATGCGAACCGCGTACTCAGCATAGGTTCCCGCTTTCGCGGGAACGACGTGCTCAGTGCGGCGGGTAATGGCCTAAGTCCCTGATTTATTGCCTTAAAGCAGTGTTGTTTGCTTGCTCATTTGTCGCGCTACGGATTGCAGCCGTAGCGTGAACGCGCTATAATCCGCAGACTAATAAAAGTTCTTCACAGCGTTTTTCGTGCAAGTGCTTTCATCTGGTCGGGAATATAAGAAGATGGGCATGTGCCCATTTTTTTTTTGGTAAATGGTTTTAGTGGTCCGCATTTGGGCCTGTGATCTGGAGAAATTTTTTTGCAGCAATTTGATTTAATCGCCAGGACAGTTAACGGCCTGGGCTATGACCTGGTCGACGTCGAGTGGGGCGAGCGCGGGATCTTGCGCGTGTATATCGATTTCACTGCAGAAGATGTGGCCGAAAAAGGCCCGATCACGGTTGAGGACTGCGCCAAGGTAAGTCACCAGCTGTCGCATGTGCTGACGGTGGAAAACGTCAACTACGAACGCCTCGAAATCTCGTCGCCCGGCCTGGATCGTCCAGTCCGCACGATGGCCGACTTCGTGCGCTTCGAAGGCCGCGAGTGCACCGTCAAGCTGCGCGTGGCAATGCCTGGCGCCGCAAATCGTAAAACCTTCACGGGTATTTTGCAGGCGCCCGAGGGCGACACGCTGAAATTGGAATTTGAAAGTAAGGATGGTCCGGCGCTGTTGGAGTTTACGCTCGCCGACTTGGATAAGGCACGTTTGGTGCCGCAGGTGGATTTTAGGAGCCGCAAAGCATGAGTCGCGAAGTTTTATTATTGGTTGATGCGCTGGCGCGCGAAAAAAATGTCGATAAAGATGTCGTTTTCGGGGCGCTCGAATTCGCACTGGCGCAAGCCACGAAGAAGCGTTATGAAGGCGAGGTCGACATTCGCGTCTCGATCGACCGCGAGTCGGGCGAGTTCGAGTCCTTCCGCCGCTGGCACGTCGTACCTGATGACGCGGGCCTGCAATTGCCTGACCAGGAAATCCTGCACTTCGAAGCCGTCGAGCAGATTCCTGATATCGAAGTCGACGAATACATCGAAGAGCCGATCGAATCGGTTGAATTCGGCCGCCGCTTCGCACAGGACACCAAGCAGGTAGTGCTGCAGCGCGTCCGCGATGCCGAGCGCGAACAGATCCTGGTCGACTTCCTCGAGCGCGGCGACGCGCTCGTGACCGGCACCATCAAGCGTATGGAACGCGGCGATGCAATCGTCGAGTCGGGCAAGATCGAAGCGCGCCTGCCGCGCGACCAGATGATCCCGAAAGAGAACCTGCGTATCGGCGACCGCGTCCGCGCATTCATCCTGCGTATCGACCGCAACATGCGCGGCCCGCAGGTGATCCTGTCGCGCACCGCGCCGGACTTCATCATGAAGCTGTTCGAACTGGAAGTGCCAGAGATCGAGCAAGGCCTGCTGGAGATCAAATCGGCAGCGCGTGACGCTGGCGTGCGCGCCAAGATCGCGGTATATACCGCCGACAAGCGCATCGATCCGATCGGCACCTGCGTCGGCATGCGCGGTTCGCGCGTCCAGGCCGTCACCGGCGAACTGGGCGGCGAGCGCGTCGACATCGTGCTGTGGTCGGACGACCCTGCGCAATTCGTGATTGGCGCGCTGGCCCCGGCCAACGTGTCGTCGATCATGGTTGACGAAGAGAAGCACGCGATGGATGTCGTGGTCGACGAGGAAAACCTGGCCATCGCGATCGGCCGTTCCGGCCAGAACGTGCGCCTGGCTGCCGAGCTGACCGGCTGGAAGATCAACATCATGACGGCCGAAGAGTCGGAGAACAAATCGGCGGCTGAAACCGCTGCGGTTCGCGCGCTGTTCATGGAAAAGCTGGACGTCGACCAGGAAGTGGCCGACATCCTGGTGGAAGAAGGCTTTGCCAGCCTCGAGGAAATCGCTTACGTGCCGATCTCCGAGATGCTCGACATCGAGTCGTTCGACGAAGACACCGTCAACGAGCTGCGTACCCGCGCTCGCGATGCACTGGTGACCGAGGCGATCGCATCGGAAGAGGGCCTGGAAGGCATGGAAGAGCAGCTGGTAAACCTGGAAGGCATGGACCGCAACACGGCCGGCAAGCTGGGACTGGCTGGCATCAAAACGGTTGAAGCGTTCGCCGCATTGGCGTACGACGAATTCGGCGCCATCCTGGCGTTGCCTTCCGACCGTGCACGTGCATTGATTGAAAATGAATTTAATGATGTGACCGACGACGAGATGAAGCTGGTCGATTCAAAGTACGACGATCGTGCCAAGGCGCTCCAGGCAAAAGCCTGGTCCCTGGCAGAAACGGCCAAGGCGTAATTTGCATATCTTTATCATCTCCGCGACACATAGAAAAGAGGACTGAATGGCGAGTAACAACGTAGCCCAATTTGCCACCGAACTGAAGATGCCTGCAGATTTGCTGCTGACGCAGCTGCGTTCTGCTGGCGTCGAAAAAAGTTCGACGTCAGATCCATTGTCGAAAGATGATAAGGATAAGCTGTTGAACCACCTGCGCCGTACCCACGGCACAGCGGGCGAAACTGAAAAGAAGAAGATCACGCTGACTCGCAAGGAAACGACCGAGATCAAGCAGGCAGACGCCTCCGGCAAGTCGCGCACGATCCAGGTTGCTGTCAAAAAAGTGCGCACCTTCGTGCAGCGCGACGATGTCCCTGCGCCGGTTGCCGCAGAGCCGGCCGCACCGGTGGTCGACGAAGCTGAAGTGGCGCGCCGCGCCGACGAAGCACGCAAGCACGCCGAGCTGGTCGCCCGCCAGGAAGCCGAACTGCGCGAAAAGCAGGAACGCCTCGCCAAGCTGGACGCTGAGAAAGAAGCCCAGGCCAAGCAGGCTGAAGCCGACGCCAAGCGCGAAGCCGAAGAACAGACCAAGCGCGCCGCCGCGGCCACCGCCGCAGCAGGCGCCGCCGTCAGCGATGAAGGCCGCAAGGCCGTCGATGACGAAGCCCAGGCCAAGGCCAGTGCCGCCGCCAAGGAAGCCGCTGAACGCGTCGCCGCCAACGAGAAGGCACGTAAAGCCGTCGCCGACGAAGTCGCCCAGATCAAGGCCATGATGAACGCGCCACGCCGCGTGATCAAGGCGCCTGAGCCTGCGCCTGCGCCGGTTGCCGCCATCAAGCCGAAGGTTGCCGAGGGCACGCTGCACAAGCCAGCCGCCGGCGCCGCCAAGCCGGGCGAAAAAGCTGCCGACAAGAAGCCGGCGGACAAGAAATCGATCAAGTCGGCGAATGTGTCGTCGACCTGGTCGGACGACGCCAAGAAACGCGGCGCACCAGGCGGCGTCAAGCCACGTGGCAATGTCCCGAGCGGCCGTGACGGCTGGCGTGGCGGCGCGCGCGGTGGCCGCCGCAACTCGCATTCGGATGATCGCGAGACCAACTTCCAGGCGCCGACCGAGGCGATCGTCAAGGACGTTCACGTTCCTGAGACCATCACGGTGGCTGAACTGGCGCACAAGATGTCCGTCAAGGCGTCCGAGGTCATCAAGCAGCTGATGAAGCTGGGCCAGATGTGCACGATTAACCAGGTGCTGGACCAGGAAACCGCGATGATCCTCGTGGAAGAGATGGGCCACAAGGCATTTGCCGCGGCGGAAGACGATCCCGAAGCACTGCTGGCCGACCAGGGTGAGCACGCTCACTTCGAGTCGACCGCGCGCGCACCGGTGGTGACCGTCATGGGTCACGTCGACCACGGCAAGACCTCGCTGCTGGACTACATCCGCCGCGCCAAGGTTGCATCGGGCGAAGCGGGCGGCATTACGCAGCACATCGGCGCTTACCACGTCGATACGCCGCGCGGCATGATCACCTTCCTCGACACCCCGGGTCACGAAGCCTTTACGGCAATGCGTGCCCGTGGCGCCAAGGCAACCGACATCGTCATCCTGGTGGTTGCAGCTGACGACGGCGTGATGCCGCAAACGAAGGAAGCGATTGCCCACGCAAAAGCTGCAGGCGTACCGCTGGTTGTCGCGATCAACAAGATCGACAAACCAGGTGGCAACGTCGAGCGCGTGACGCAGGAACTGGTCGCCGAACAAGTTGTGCCTGAAGAATACGGTGGCGAGTCGCCGTTCGTCCCAGTGTCGGCAAAAACCGGCCAGGGTATCGACGACCTGCTCGAGCAAGTATTGCTGCAAGCTGAAATTCTCGAACTGAAGGCCCCGATCGACGCGCCTGCGCGCGGCCTGGTGGTTGAAGGCCGCCTCGACAAGGGCAAGGGCCCGGTCGCGACCATCCTGGTCCAGTCCGGTACCTTGAGGCGTGGCGACGTGATCCTGGCCGGTTCCTCGTATGGCCGCGTCCGCGCGATGCTGGACGAGAACGGCAAGCCGATCAACGAAGCTGGTCCATCGATCCCGGTCGAGATCCAGGGCCTGACCGAAGTGCCGGTTGCCGGTGAAGAAGTCATGGTCATGGCGGACGAGCGCAAGGCGCGCGAAATCGGTCTGTTCCGTCAAGGTAAGTTCCGCGACGTGAAACTGGCCCGCCAGCAGGCAGCGAAGCTGGAAAACATGTTCGACCAGATGGCCGAAGGCGAAGTCAAGAACCTGCCGCTGATCGTCAAGACCGACGTGCAAGGTTCGATGGAAGCGCTGGTCAGCTCGCTGCAGAAGCTGTCGACCTCGGAAGTACGCGTGCAGATCGTGCACTCGGCAGTTGGTGGCATCACGGAATCGGACGTCAACCTCGCGGTGGCGTCGAAGGCGGTCATCATCGGCTTCAACGCCCGTGCCGATGCGCAGGGCCGCAAGCTGGCCGAGTCGAACGGCGTGGATATCCGCTACTACAACATCATCTACGATGCGATCGACGAAGTAAAAGCTGCACTGTCGGGTATGTTGTCGCCAGAGAAGCGCGAGACTGTCACCGGCCAGGTCGAGATTCGCCAGGTCATCCTGGTCTCGAAAGTCGGCGCGGTTGCCGGTTGCCTGGTCACCGATGGCGTGGTCAAGCGCTCCTCCTCGGTACGCCTGCTGCGCAACAACATCGTTGTATGGACTGGCGAGATCGACTCGCTCAAGCGCTTCAAGGACGACGCAAAAGAAGTACGCGCCGGCCTCGAGTGCGGCCTGTCGCTCAAGAACTACAACGACATCCAGGTTGGCGACACACTGGAAGTGTTCGAAGTTCAAGAGGTTGCACGTACCCTGTAATAGGTTGCAGTAACCGTGGGGCGGATACGCGGGGGCGCAAGCCTCCGCGTATCCGCCCCACGTTTTTTTAAGAGTAAGATACGAACATGGCAAAACACAGCAAATCCATCCCGGTCCGCGGCGTTCGCGTTGCCGACCAGATCCAGCGCGACCTCGCTGAAATCATCGCGTACGAGTTGAAAGACCCGCGCGTGGGCATGGTCACGATCTCCGAAGTCCAGCTCACGCCCGACTACGCCCATGCCAAGGTGTTCTTCACCATGCTCAAGGACGACAAGGAATCGGTCAAGAACACGCTCGACGGCCTGTCCAAGGGCGCCGGCTACATGCGCAACGTGCTCGGCAAGCGCCTGCACATCCACACCTTGCCGACCCTGCACTTCATCCACGACACCTCCACCGCGCGCGGCATGGAAATGTCGCTGCTGATCGACCAGGCCAACGCCACCCGCGCGGCCGATGCCGAGCCGGACGAACCAAAGCAAGACGCAGAATAAGTTGAACAAGCCTATCAAGAAGGTCCGCGACCTCGTCGACGGCGTGCTGCTGCTCGACAAGCCGGTTGGCCTGTCGTCCAACGACGCGCTGATCAAGGCCAAGCGCGTGCTGAACGCGAAGAAGGCGGGCCACACCGGCACGCTCGACCCGTTCGCCACCGGCCTGCTGCCGCTGTGCTTCGGCGAAGCGACCAAGTTCTCGCAGGACTTGCTGGAAGCGGACAAGACTTACGAAACCACGGTTCATCTCGGCATCACGACCAACACGGGCGATACCGAAGGCGAGGCCATCGCTACGCGCCCGGTCGACGTGACCGTCGAGCAGATCGAGGCCGTGCTGGAGAAATTCCGCGGTCCGATCCTGCAGGTGCCGCCGATGTATTCGGCGCTCAAGCGCGACGGCAAGGCCTACTACGAGTACGCGCGCGAGGGCATCACGCTGGAGCGTGAAGCGCGCCCGGTGACGATTCTCGATCTGAAATTTTTGGAATATTCTGCACCGTTTTTGAAATTATCTGTCACGTGCAGCAAGGGGACTTACATCCGCGTGCTGGGCGAGGACATCGGTAATGCACTCGGCTGCGGCGCGCACCTGAACGCGCTGCGGCGCACCCAGGTCGGCGCGCTGACGACCGAGGGCATGATCACGCTCGAAGCCTTGCAGGCGGATGAAGCGCCGCTGGCGTTGCTGGCGCCGGTCGATGCCCTGTTGTCGTCGTTCCCGGCGGTGATGCTGACCGAGGAACTGGGCAGGCGCTTCCTGCAAGGCCAGCGCCTGGCGCTTGGCAAGGAAAGCGTCGACGTGCCGCAGGAGCAGGGCAGGGTGCGCGTCTATCTCGACGCCAAGCTGCTTGGCACCGGCATCCTGCAGGAATATTCCATCCTCGCACCGGAACGCTTGATCGCCGCGAAGCAGTAGCGCCGTAGCAAGCCCCTGAAATCACGGACGTTTTCGGCTTAGTGCAACGCAACACGTGCTATACTAGTGGGTTCCAGTAATCCGCAGCATCCTGTCTACCCCCGTACTTCACGTACATTTTCTTTACGACCATGTCAAATTCAAAACGCGCAATTCGTAACATCGCTATCATCGCCCACGTTGACCACGGCAAAACCACGCTCGTGGACATGCTGCTGCGCCAGTCCGGTACCTTCCGTGAAAACCAGGCGGTCGAAACCCGCGTGATGGACTCGAACGACCTCGAAAAAGAACGCGGCATTACGATTCTGTCGAAGAACTGCGCGGTTGAGTACGAAGGCACCCACATCAACATCGTCGACACCCCGGGCCACGCCGACTTCGGCGGCGAAGTGGAACGTGTCCTGTCGATGGTTGACTCGGTGCTGCTGCTGGTCGATGCACAAGAAGGCCCGATGCCGCAGACCCGCTTCGTCACGCGTAAAGCGCTGGCGCTGGGCCTGAAGCCTATCGTTGTCGTCAACAAGGTTGACCGTCCGGGCGCGCGCGCTGACTGGGCCATCAACCAGACCTTCGAACTGTTCGACAAGCTCGGCGCGACCGACGAGCAGCTCGACTTCCCTATCGTCTACGCATCGGGCCTGAACGGCTACGCCGGCCTGACCGAAGATGTCCGCAGCGGCGACATGAAGCCGCTGTTCGACGCGATCCTGCAACACGTGCCTGTCCGTGACGACAATCCGGACGGCCCGCTGCAGATGCAAATCACCTCGCTCGACTACTCGTCGTACGTCGGCAAGATCGGCATTGGCCGCGTCAACCGCGGCACCGTCAAGACCGGCCAGGACGTCGTCGTCCTGAACGGCCCTGACGGCACCCCAATCAAGGGCCGCATCAACCAGGTACTGAACTTCAAGGGCCTCGAGCGCGTACTGGTCGACGAAGCGGTCGCCGGCGACATCTGCCTGATCAACGGTATCGACGAAATCGGCATCGGTTCGACCATCTGCGCACCGGACACCCCGGAAGCGCTGCCAATGCTGACCGTCGACGAGCCGACGCTGACCATGAACTTCATGGTCAACAACTCGCCACTGGCCGGCCGCGAAGGCAAGTTCGTCACCAGCCGCCAGCTGCGTGACCGCCTCGACCGCGAACTGAAAGCCAACGTCGCACTGCGCGTAGCGCCGACCGACGACGACACGATCTTCGAAGTCTCGGGCCGCGGCGAGCTGCACCTGACCATCCTGATCGAAAACATGCGCCGCGAAGGCTTCGAGATGGCTGTATCGCGTCCACGCGTGGTCTTCAAGATGGTCGATGGCGTGCGCCACGAGCCGTTTGAAAACCTGACCGTCGACGTTGAAGAAGTCAACCAGGGCGGCGTGATGGAAGAACTGGGCCGCCGCCGTGGCGACCTGACCAACATGGAATCGGACGGCAAGGGCCGTGTGCGCCTTGAGTACAAGATTCCTGCGCGTGGCCTGATCGGCTTCCAGGGCGAATTCATGACCCTGACCCGCGGTACCGGTTTGATGTCGCACGTATTCGACGAATACGCGCCAGTCGACAACACCCGCGGCGAGATGGCTGGCCGCCGTAACGGCGTGCTGATTTCGCAGGACGACGGCGCTGCTGTTGCCTACGCAATCTGGAAGCTGCAGGATCGCGGCCGCATGTTCGTGGTCCACAACGACCCAGTGTACGAAGGCATGATCATCGGTATCCACTCGCGCGACAACGACCTGGTGGTTAACCCGATCAAGGGCAAGCAGCTGACCAACGTGCGTTCGTCGGGTACCGACGAAGCAGTGCGCCTGGTACCACCTGTCCAGATGTCGCTCGAGTACGCGGTTGAATTCATCGCCGACGACGAACTGGTCGAGATCACGCCTAAGTCGATCCGCCTGCGCAAGCGCTACCTGAAAGAGCACGAGCGCAAGAAGGCTAGCCGCGAGGCGTAATAGCGAAATGTACCGGGCCCGCAAGATCCCGGGCATGAAGAAACCCGCAGTGCCAGTGATGGCAGTGCGGGTTTTTTTACGTGATCAAGTCGCTTATGCGGGTGTTAGTGGAGTCCTAGCAAGGCGAGCACCCGTTCCCGGCTAATCCCGACCATCGCGGAAGTGATCGCAAGCAGCGAATCATAATTTGGCTCCGTCGCGGTCGCCGCGAAATCCTGGGCCAGCGCATTCATATCGACCGCCGGCACCGGCGCCGTCGCGGCGCGGCTGGCAGCTGCGCTCAACTCACGACTGGCTGCTGCCTGCGAGCTGCGCACCTGCGCCAGCGCACGCACCACTTCCTGCAGGCTCCGTCGCAAGGCTTCCGTATCGCTGGTACCCCAGCGCTGCGGCGCCACGGCGCCTGGTTCTTCTTCCGGCGCCACGCGGCCACGCCCGAGGATCGACAGATTGTCGCGCAGTGCGGGCCAGTGGACTTCAGGTGCCGTGAATACCAGCTTGCCGTTCGCATCGCTGCTGACGCGTACATTAGCTGGCGCGAGCGCGCGGTCGAAGCGCTGGATGATTTCCTCGTCCGACATGCCACGCTCGATATTGACAGTCAGCGCTTGGTTGCTGCCGCCAAGCGAAAACGACATCATTTGCGGGCCGCTCGCTTTCAGCGAGCTAAGCGTCATGCCGCGCATGCTGAAGCGCTGCGTGGCCGATGCGCTGCTGTAGTTGAGTTGCGCGTTGAGCTTGTCGCCGGCCGATTTGCGGCGGCGATCGAGCGTGTTGGCCAGTTCGCGCAGTTGCGCTTCGATCTGGCGTTCGTCCGCTTGCAGGTTGCTGAGCTTGGCGCTGAGTTCGCTTTTCAGCGACTGCAGCTGTCGCGCCACTTCTTCCAGGAAGTCGAGCGCTTGCTGGGCGCCGGCAACGTCGCCTTGCAGGCGGGTGTCGAGGCCGGGTAAGCCGCGGCGCAGCGGCGCGGTCGGTGCGGACAGTTGCGGCGGACGGCCTCCCGCGATGCGCTCGGCGGCATCGGCCCGCGCGCTGACCGTGTTGCCAGCCCCGGCGGCGTCGGCCGGGGAGGGAGTGGTTGGCCGGATCGCGTCCATGATTACAGCACCTGGAACAGTGACAGGGTGCCGATCTTGGCGTAGGCCTTGTAGGTCGCCTGCAGGGCGTTCGAATAACCGTTCAGCTCGGTAGCGGCAAAGCCGTAGTCGAGCTGGCCGATGTCAGTCAGCGCCACCTGGTTCGACAGGCTCACATTGCTGTGGTTGATGTCGAGCGTGGACAGGATGGTCTGCGAGCCGCCGAGCATGGCGACTTTGCCGGACACCAGCGTCAGCGCGTCATCGAAGCCGTCGAGATTGGCGCCCAGTACCGCGCGCACTGCCGGGTCGTTGGGGCTGACGCCTGGGGTCGACAGCGCGGCGATCGTCTGGTCGAGCTGGTTGAGCAGGTCTTCGACGCCTTTGACGTTGCCGTTGGCAACCTGGGTGATGCCGTTGCCGACGACCACGGTCTGGTCGTTGGTGTTGCCGACGAAGGTGTAGCGCGCGCCCGGCGCGGCGGCCGCGTTGTAGGCGATCGGCGCGGTGTCGGTCAGGGTGCCGGAGAACACGAAGCGGCCTTCCTGGTCGATCGCGTTGGCGGTGTACAGCAGGCTTTCGCGCAGCGAGGTCAGCGGAGTGACCATGGCGGCCAGGTCCTCCGGGGTGTTGCTGCCGTCCGAGGACCAGACCAGCAGGTCGCGGCCCTGGATCATGTCGTTGACCATCGTGCCCAGGTAGTCTTCGTTTTTGGTCAGGCGCACCTTGATCGCGGCGATGTTCTCGCGGTACTGGTTCAGGGTCGATTCTTCGCGGCGCAGGCGCGACAGGCGCACGTTGTCGACCGGATCGTCCGACGGCAGCTGGATACGCTGGCCCGACGCCATCTGCTGGGTGATGTAGGTCATGCGCTCCTGGTTCAGCTGGAGCGACACGTTCATCGTCGACTGGTATTGGCTGGTGGCGATTCGCATTCTGTTCTCCTTAGGCCATCATCGCGAGCGTGGCATCGAACAGCGCATTCGCCACCGACATCACTTTCATGTTCGCCTGGTACATATTCTGGAACTCGACCAGGTTGATCGCTTCTTCGTCCTGGTTCACGCCGCTGGTCGATTTCCAGTCGTCGACCGACTGGGTGCGGATGGTTTCCCTGGTCGCCAGCGCCGAGCGGTTCTGCTGGCTGTCGACGGCCAGCTTGCCGGTCAGCTGGGTGTCGGCGTCGGCGATCAGCACCGCGCCCAGCGAGGTGACCGTGATCGGCTGGTTCTTGATGGCGATGATGCGCTGCAGGTTGGTGCTGTCGCCTGGCGTATTGTCGGCCGAGAAGGCGAGGTCGTCGGTCTCGTAGCCGGCGACGATCTTCAGCATGTCCGACGGGCTGCCCGGGGTGAACTGGAACAGCGGGCCGCCAGCGGCGCCGCCCATCGTGAAGCCAGCCGCCAGCTGGGTGTTGACCTTGGCCGCGATCTGCTCGGCCATGTCGGACACGCCCTTTTGCAGAGGCAGCAGGATGTCGCGCTCGTATGCGCCCAGGCCGCCAAGCTGTCCGCCGACGCTCACGCTGTCGAGCTGGAACGAGGTGCCTGCGAATTCGAGCGAGAAGGTCTGGGTGGCGCCGGTGCCGGCGACCAGCTTGCCCGGCACCGCGCCGATGACCAGCGCCTGGCCGGTCTTGAGCGACACGCTGCGGCTGCCGTCCGGCTGGTCCGATACTTCGAGGTCGAGCTGCGAGGCCAGGGTGTCGATGGCCTGGTCGCGCGCGTCGACCAGCGCGGAGTGGTTGG
Organism: Massilia polaris; assembly: GCF_012927275.1. Classification (GTDB taxonomy): domain Bacteria; phylum Pseudomonadota; class Gammaproteobacteria; order Burkholderiales; family Burkholderiaceae_D; genus Telluria_A; species Telluria_A polaris. Next base: position 38,411 of record NZ_JABBGG010000015.1, read on the forward strand.
TGCCGGTAGCGGCGGCGATCGTGATCTGGCGGTTCAGCGAGGCGATGTTGTTGATCGTGGCGTTGGCCGACGACACGATGGCGCTGCGCTGCTGGCGCAGCGATTGCAGCTGCGCGTTGAACACGTTGTTCAGGTTGTTGAAGCGCTGCGCCATGGTGCCGGCCGCGGTCAGCACCTGCTGGCGCAGCGGGGTCGAGGTCGGGTCGACGCCGGCCACCGCGTTGAGCGCTTCGAAGAATTTGTCGACACCGGCCGACAGGCTCGCTGCGTCGTCGCCCATCACGCGTTCGAGCTGGGTCAGGTAAGGCTGGCTCTGCGCATGGCGGCCGACGCCGGAGGCTGCGCGCCACATCTGCTGGTTCTTGTAGTCGTCGCTGATGCGCATCAGGTTGTTGACCGCGACCCCGTTGCCTGCCGAGCGGTTGTTGCCGCTTTGCGGGCCGATTGCCGTCAGCAGCGCCGCCTGCCGGGTGTACCCCTTGGTCTGCAGGTTAGCAATGTTCTGGCTGGTAGCAGCCAGTGCCAGCTGGGAAGCGAGCGCGCCGGACAGCGCATTGTTCATGATGCTCATTTTGCAATATCTTTCGCGTGGGTGCCGTCAACTGAACAAGGCGACCGTTTATTTAGAATTATTAAGCGGCGCCGGCAAAAGTTGGCGCAGGATGGCGTCGGCGATGCCGAAAGCGCGCTGGCCAGCCATCTGGGTGGCGACCATGCCGTCGGCCATGTCCTGCATGTCGCGGTTGACCGGGTCCTTGAACACGCTGTCCTCGGACGCCATTTCGCGGGTGCCGGCGCGCATCTGCTTGAGCATGTTCGCGATGAAGAAGCTCTCGAATTCGACCGCGGCCTTGGTGGCCTTGGCCGCGTAGACCGGGTCGGCCGCCGGCGTATCGGCGGTGTGGCGCGGCAGGGATGGGTCAAGAGTGGTCATGTGCGGTCCTCAGATTACGACAAGTTCGCCTTCGATCGCGCCGGCCTGGTCGAGCGCCTGCAGGATCGCCATGATGTCGTCGGGCGTCGCGCCCAGGCTGTTGACGACGTCGATGATGGTTTGCAGCTTGGCGCCAGGCGGCCATTTGAACATCTGGCCCGAGCCCTGGTCAACCGACAGCTTCGATTGCGGGGTGACGGCGGTGCGGCCGTTCGAGAACGGGCCTGGCTGGCTGACCGCCGAACTCTCGGCGATCACGACCTTCAGCGCGCCGTGCGTCACGGCGGCGGCCTTGACGCGCACGCCGTCGGCGATGACGACGGTGCCGGTGCGCGAGTTGAATACGACCTTCGGCACTTCGGCGCCGGCTTCGATCGGCATCGATTCGAGCTTGGCCATGAAGGCCACGCGCGCGGTCGGGTTCTCCGGTGCGATCACCGCGATGGTGGCGCCGTCGCTGGTGGTGGCGACCGGGCCGAAACGGCGGTTGATCGCTTCGACCACGTTGGTGGCGCTCTGGAAGTTGGCGTTCTTCAGGCGCAGCATCACTTCTGGCCGGGTCGCGAAATCGGTGGCGATCTCGCGTTCGATGTTGGCGCCGTTCGGAATGCGTCCGCCGGTCGGGGTGTTGACCGTCACGCTGGAGCCGCTGTTACCGGTCGCGTTCAGGCCACCGACCACCACGTTGCCCTGTGCGAGCGCGTAGATATCATTGTCGGCCGCGCGCAGCTGCGTCAGCAGCAGCACGCCGCCGCGCAGGCTCTTGGCGTCGCCCAGCGACGACACGGTGACGTCGATCTGCTGGCCACGGCGGTAACCGGGCGGGAACACCGCGCTGACCATCACGGCGGCGACGTTCTTGTTCTTCGCGTCCGTCCCTTCCGGCAGCTTGACGCCAAACTGCTTGAGCATGTTGACGACCGACTGGCTGGAGTATTTGACCTGGGTGCTGTCGCCGCTGCCGTTCAGGCCGACCACGAGGCCGTAGCCGACCAGCGGGTTGTCGCGCACGCCCTCGACGCTGACCAGGGAGCGCAGCGGCTGCGCGGCGAACACCGGCAGCGCGAGGCAGGACGCCAGTACCAGGGCGGCGAGGCGGAGGAAGCGAGATTGCATGGTTGTCTACCTTAGAACGGCATCCACGGGCTGACGAAGAAGCGCGTCAGCCAGCCGGGTGAGTTGGCGTCGGACAGGGCGCCCTTGCCGGAGTACGAAATGCGCGCATTGGCCACGCGCAGCGACGACACCTGGTTGTCGGCGTCGATGTCGGCGGCGCGCAAAAAGCCCGCCAGGCGCACGAATTCTTCGCCCTGGTTCAGGGTCAGGCTCTTTTCGCCGGCCACGCGCAGCAGGCCGTTCGGCAGCACTTCCTGCACGATCACCGTCAGCGCCCCGGACAGGGCGTTTTGCTGGGTGCTGGTGGCGTCGCCGCTGAAGCTGCGTTCGGCCGAGATGTCGACCCCGGTCTTCGGGAAGGTCTTGCCGAGCATCCCGACAGGCGTCACGCCGACGCTCGAATCCTTGCTGATGCTGGTGCCGGCGCGCTTGCTGGCCTGGGTGGTCTCTTCCAGGAACACGGTGACGACGTCGCCGGTGCGGAAGGCGCGCGCGTCGGACGTCAGCGGCACCGCGTCGGCGTTGAACACGCCGCCCGACAGCCCGCCGCGCACCGCTGCACGCGGCAGCGGGGCGGTCTGGTCGGCCATGGTCGGCGCAGGCGGCGGCATGTGCATCGTCGCGCAGCCCGTCAGCGCGACGACGGCAGCTGCCATCAGTGCGTGTTTCATTATCGCGCCGCCTGTGCCAGGTACTGCAGCATGTTGTCGGCCGCCGACAGCACCTTGGTGTTCATCTCGTAGGTGCGCTGGGCGGCGATCATGTCCACCATCTCTTCGACCACTTGCACGTTCGAGCCTTCCAGCGCGCCCTGGCGCAGCTTGCCGAACGCCCCTTCGCCTGGATTGCCTTCGGTGGCCTGGCCGCTGGACGCGGTTTCCTGGAACAGGTTCTCGCCGAGGGCCAAGAGGCCAGTCGGGTTGACGAACGAGGTCAGGGTCAGCTGGCCCAGTTCGGACGGCGTGGTGCTGCCCGGGATGGTCGCCGAGACCATGCCGTTTTCGCCGATGGTGATGGCGGTGGCGTTGGCCGGGACGGTGATCTGCGGTACCAGCGGCAGGCCGGATGCGTTGATCAGCGTGCCGTTGCCGTCGACGCCCAACTGGCCGGCGCGGGTGTACGCTGGCTCGCCGTCAGGGCGGCGCACCTGCAGGAAGCCGTTGCCGGAAATGGCGACGTCGAGCGGCTGGCTGGTGGTCTGGATCGAACCGTTGGTGAACACCTTCTGGGTGCCGACCAGGTGGGTACCGTTGCCGAGCTGGACGCCCGATGGCGACAGCGTGTTGTCGGCGCGCTGGGCGCCCGGCTGCTGCTCGACCTGGTAGAACAGGTCTTCGAACACGGCGCGGTCGCGCTTGAAGCCGACGGTGTTGACGTTGGCCAGGTTGTTGGCGATGGTCTGCAGTTTTGCATCCTGGGCTTGTACGCCGGTCTTGCTGATCCACATTGCTGGATTCATGATTTGCTCCTGAGTGGTTTCTGTGGCGGCGGTTTACGCGCCGATGAGGCGGTTGCCCGCTTCGTTCATGTTGTCGCTTGCCTTGAACAGCTTCATCTGCATCTCGAAGCTGCGGTTCAGGCTCATGGTGGCGATCATTTCCTCGACCGCCGAGACGTTGCTGCCTTCGAGGTGGCGGTTGCGCACCGTGACGGCCGGATCGGCCGCCAGCTGGTCGCCGCTGCGCGCGACGATCAGGCCCGCTTCGTTCTTGGTCAGTTCGCCCGCTTCGCCGTTCACCAGCTTCAGCTTGTCGACCACCTGCATGTCCCGGCCGCCCGGCGCCTGGATCGAGATGGTGCCGTCGGCGCCGATCGCCACCGCGTGAAACGGCGGCAGTATGATCGGGCCGCCGTCGCCCAGCAGCGGACGGCCGCCGACCGACAGCGCGCCTTCCGCGTCGATCTCGATATTGCCGGCGCGGGTGTAGGCTTCATTGGCGCCGAACTGCACCGCGAGGTAGCCGTTGCCGGCCACCGCCACGTCGAGGTCGCGGCCGGTTTCCTTGACCGTGCCCTGGCGGGTCGACAGCGCGTCCGACTTCATGTTCGCCATGTGGCGGTCGTCGTAGCCGAAGCCGCTTTCGAGCGGCTGCGCCGCCGTCACTTCCATGTTGGCGCGGAAGCCAGTGGTGTCCATGTTCGCCAGGTTGTTGGCGTGGACCTGCTGCGAGCGCAGTGCGCGCTCTGCGCCGCTCAGGGCCGTGAAGATCAATTTATCCATGCTGCTCCTCTTTTTGTTGCGTCAATGCGGGCTTACAGCGCCTGCATCAGGGCCTGCATCATCGAGTTCTGGGTCGAGATGACCTTCGAGTTCGCCTGGTAGTTACGCTGCGACGTCATCAGGCCAACCAGTTCCGAGGTGATGTCGACGTTGGAACGCTCCAGCGCGCCGGTATTCAGCTTGCCGGTCAGGCCGGTGCCTGGGGAACCGTACAGCGCGACGCCGGAGGCCGAGGTTTCGCTCCAGCTGGTGTCGCTGGTCGGGTTCAGCGCGCCTTCGTCGGCGAAGGTCGCCAGCGCCAGCGTGCCGACGGTCTGCTGCTGGTCGTTGCTGTACTTGGCGATGACCGAACCATCCTGGCCCAGCTCGACGCCGACGAAGATGCCGGAGGCATAGCCGTCGGTGCTGTTGGTAGTGGTGATCGCTTCGCCGGCGAACTGGGTGGTGCCGGTGTAATCGACCGTGAAGGCCAGCGGCGCGGCGCCGTTGCCCGGTGCGGCCAGGGTCAGCGGCACGGGTGCGATCGGCGCGGTCATCTGGCCCTGGGCGTTGAAGGTCAGGTTGGTGGTGGCGCTTGGCGCAGCGCCGTCGAACGCGTAGTGCACGGTAATCGCGCCCGGGCCGGTCTTGACGAAGTACTGCGACAAGGTGTGCTGGGTGCCGAGCGAATCGTAGACGATCGACTGCTTCGACATATTGTACGAATTGGCGTTGGCGGTGTTCAGCGGGGCGACGGTCGGCGGGGCCCAGTCGGCCGACAGGTTGCCCACGTAGGCGACCTTGGTGCTGGAGGCGGCGGCAATCTGGCCGGTAGGGACCTTGATGTCGCCCAGCGCGCCCAGCGCGGTGCTGCCGGTGACTGCGGCATAGCCCTGCGCGCGGCGGTCGTTGCTGTCGACCAAGTAGCCGTTCTTGTCGGCCGAGAAGATGCCGACGCGGCTGTAAGCCATCAGGCCCTGCGAGTCGCGGCTGACGAAGAAGCCGCGGCCGTCGATGGAGGCGTCCATGCCGCGGCCGGTGGTCATCACGCCGCCGTTCTGGCCGATGCTCTGGGTCATGGAACCGACTTCCACGCCGGTGGCCTGGGCGCCCGCGTACATCGCGGAGAAGTTGGCGCGCGAGCTCTTGAAGCCGTAGGTGCCGGCGTTGGCGATGTTGTTCGAGGTGGCTTCCAGCTGCTGGTTGATGGCCTGGATGCCCGACAGTGCGATTTCGAAACTCATGATGTATTCCTTTAAGCGTTAGTTGGGGTCGCGGCGGCCGTCGTGCTGGCCTTGCCATTAAAACCGGTGACGGAGGAAGGGGCGACTTCGCCCACGCCAGCCACCTTCAGGATGATGCCGCCGGCGGCGGACATGCGGACCGCATCGAGGCGGCCCGCGATCTCAATTTCCGGCAACTGGCCATTGCTGGCCGTGACCTTCATCGTGTAGCGTCCCGGCGCCAGCCCGAGTGCGGCCGGGTCGATCGTGAACGGCAGCGGGCCGGCGCTGTGCGAGCCGAGCGCGATGCTGTGCTTGACGCCGTCGGCGCCGGTCAGCACCAGTTCGGTGGCGGCGCTGGCCGAGGTCAGCTCGATGCTGCCCGATACCTTGGTGCCCTCGAGCTGGACGCTGTCGGCGGCCACCATGACGTTGGAGCCGACTTGCGCGCCGAGCGCCAGTACCTGCAGGCTTTGCAGGATGCTGGCCGACGAGCTGTTCACCTTGGCCATGCTCTGCATCGCTTCGGTCTGGCTCAGCTGCGACAGCTGGTTGACGAACTGGGCCGGGTCGCTGGGCGACAGCGGATCCTGGTTGCGGATCTGCGCCACCAGCAGCTTGGTGAACATGTCGGTGGTTTCGCTGGCAGGCGCTTGTCCGGATACCGCATCGGTACCGTCCGGGCCCTTGGCGCCGCCGTTATTGACGTTATTAAAGTACATGATCAGCTTTCGCCAAGACGGAGCAGCGATGCCTGCATGGACTTGATCCGTCCCAGCACCTCTACATTGGTTTCAAAAGCACGCGACGCCGCCATCATGTCGGTCATCTCGGCCACCTGGTTCACGTTCGGGTAGAACACCATGCCGTCGGCATCGGCCACCGGGTTGTCCGGTTCGTAGGCCTTGCGCAGCGGTTCGGCGCTTTCGACCACGTCCAGCACCTGCACCTGGCTGCCCGGGGTCAGCTTGCCGCTGCCGTTGTCGAGGATGGCGGCGAACACCGGCTTGCGCGCGCGGTAGGTTTCGGCTTCCGAGCCGCCCGCCGAGTCGGCGTTGGCGAGGTTCGAGGCCACCGTATTCAGGCGCACCGACTGGGCCGCCATGGCCGAGCCTGCAATCTGGGAAATGTCTTTGAAGCTCATGGTTATTGTCCTGCGATGACTTTGGCCAGGCCGCGCAGCTTCATGTTGATGAAGGTGAGGCTGGTCTGGAAATCGGAGGCGTTCTGCGAGAACGCCGCTTGTTCTACGCCGATCTCGACGGTGTTGCCGTCGGCGCTGGGATGGAACGGCACGCGGTACTGGGCCGAGCCGTCGCCGAAGCTTGGCAGGGTGTCCGCCTCGCCGTCGACACGTTCCTGCAGCACACTGGCGAAGTCGATATCGCGCGCCGTGAAGCCGGGCGTGCTTTCGTTCGCAATGTTGGATGCCAGCACGCGGGTGCGTTCGGCACGCAACTCCAGCGCATCGGCATGGACTCCCAGTGCCTTTTGGAAATTAATCGTCATTGAACGCTCCTCCGTTGAGTGAACTGCAGTTTGAACTTGTTAGAATGAACGGCCAGCGCGGGGCGGTTTGCTCCGCGTGCAACCATCGTCAAGGTGTTTTCCATGCCCGAAATCCGCTGCGCTCCTTTGTTGTTGCTGTTAATCGCAGGCATGGCGCAGGCCGCCGCGCCAAGCGTGGCCGGCATGCTCGAAACAGCCGCGCGCGCCCAGCTGGAACGGCAGGCGGAAGCGTCCGGGCTGGCCGAGCCGGAATTCGCCATCACGGTGGTCAACCCGCGCGCGGCGCCGCCATGCAGGCAGCCGCTGTCGGTCGAGCCAAGCGACACGCGCAGCGCCGCGCGCATGCGCTTTGCGGTGCAGTGCCGCGATACCCCAGGCTGGCGGTACGAGTACATCGTGCGCGCCAAGGTCAGCGCGAAGGTCGCGGTGACGGCGGCGCCGGTCGCGGCCGGGCAGCTGCTGCTTGATGCCGATGTGGTGCTGGAACGGCGCGACATCAGTTCGCTGTCCGACACCATCGGTGCGGCGGCAGCGGTAGGGCAGGCCGCCAGGCGCTCGCTGCGCGCCGGCGAAGTGCTGCGGCAAAACCAGCTGGTCGCGCCAATCCTGGTCAAGCGCGGCGAACCGGTGGTGATGCTGGCGCGGGTCGAAGCGATCGAGGTCAGCACGGCCGGCGAAGCGCTCGACAGCGGCGCGCAAGGCGCGCTGGTGCGAGTGCGCAACGTCGCCAACGGGCGGGTGGTGCGCATGCGCGTCAGCGGCGCCGGCACGGTTGAACCTGTCGACATGCCGCTCACTCGCTGACTCCCTGCAGGCGCGTCGCCAGGCGCGCCAGTTTGCTTGCATACTGCGGGTCGGTGGCATAGCCGCCGCGCGCCAGTCCCTCGGCGAACGCGCGCGCATCGCTGCCCGCGCCGATCGCGCCGCGGTAGCGTGGATTCTCCAGCAGCATCTGGGCGTAATCGCGGAAGGCGCTGGCCTGGTCCGGGTAGGCGCGGAAGCGTTCGGTTTTCTTGACGGCCGCGCCATGTTCGAATTCGGTGGTCAGCGACTCGGCGACATCGCCATCCCACTTGCCGCCCGCCTTCAGGCCGAACAGGTTGTGGGTGCTGTCGCCGGCGGCGTTCGTCAAAGGACGCTGGCCCCAGCCCGATTCCAGCGCGGCGTGCGCCTGCACCAGTTCCGGCGCGACGCCCAGGCGTTCGCCCGCTTCGCGCGCCCACGGTGCGATATTTTCAAGGAAGGCTTGCTGGCCGCCCGCTGGTTCCATCGCGTTTGCCACGCCCTGGGTGCGCGCCTGCCACATGCGGCCTTCGACGCTCAGCGCGGCCGCGCCAGTGTCGCCGCCGCCTTCGCTGATAAAGTCCGAAATCTCGCTGTGCATCTCGCTGAACACGCGGCCGAAACCGCTGCCGCCGCCGATGGCGGAAGCAGGGCGCGCGGCCTGGCTCGGCGCCAGTGGCGCGACCGCTGCGCTGTTGAACTCAGCGTGGCGCATAGATCTCTTCCTCTCCGTGCAGCACGCGCTGCATGATCGAATACTGCTCGGTCAGCAGTGCGCTGTTGCGCGCGTTCAGGCGCTTGCATTCGAGGACCATCTGTTCCAGCGCGTGCCAGTCGTTGGCCAGCGCGGCGCGGCCTGGGGCGGCCAGGCCGGCGATCAGCTTCGCCATGTCGCCTTCAGGGCCGAGCAGGGCGCGCACCAGCGATACGCGCTGCAGGCGGCGCTGTTCCATCGCTTCGAGCGCGGGCATCAGCAGCTCGGCCAGTTCGGCCAGGTCGGCGCTGCGGTGGCGCAGCGCGGCGTCGAACTGGCGTTCCAGCAGTTCGAGCATCGAGGTCGATGCAGCCAGGTCGGCTTGAATGCCGGCCGCCAGCTTGGCCACGGCCTCGTCGCGCGTCATGCGTGTCATCTTATTTACCGCCGTGGAAGCGCTGGATCAGGCCAGCAAGGCGGCCGGCGTCGAACGGCAGCTCGCCCTTGGCCAGCAGGTCGCGCAGTTCGGCGACGCGTTCGTGGTCGATTTCCGGCATCTCGCGCAGCGCGGCCATCGCAGGCTGCAGCACTTCGGACTGCAGCGCCGCTGCCGGCTGGCTCGATGCCGCGCCGCCCATAACGGTGGGCGCGGTTTCAACGCCAGCCGACGACGCGGTGCGGTTCAGCGCGAACGAATCGCTTGGGGTGGTGCCGCTGTTGATTTTCATGCGTTGGCCTCGGGTCCTGGATTGAATCGTCATGATGTTATTGCGCCTTGGCGCCGGTCATTGTGCCGCGCAGCTGTTCGAGTTCGGCGCGGTCGGTGATGCTCACGTCTGCTTCCGCACTCAAGGCCTCGCCCTTGGTGCGCGGGCCGAACATCGCGGCCACGCTGTCGGCCTGCTTGCGGGTCAGGATCAGCAGTTCGATGCGGCGGTTCATCGATGCGGCGGTGTTGGACGGGTCGAGCGGCGAACGGTCGGCCATGCCGACCACCTGCAGCACGCTTTCCGCGTGCATCCCGCCCGACATCAGCTGGGCGCGGGCCGCCATCGCGCGGCTGGTCGACAGGGTCCAGTTCGAGCGGCCGTCCGGATCGTCGGCGTACTTCAGCGAATCGGTGTGGCCGACCATCAGCATCTGGTTTTCCATCTTCGCGAACAGCGGGCCCATCTTGCGCAGCAGCTTGACGAAACGCTCGGTCGGCTTGGCGCTGCCCAGCATGAACATGCCCTGCTTCTCGGTGTCGTGCAGCATCACGCGCAGGCCGTACGGCATCACCACCGCTTCCAGGTTGGACGACAGGCCGGTGTCGGCGCTCATCGAGGCCAGCACTTTCGACAGTTCGGCCAGGTCGGCCGGGCTGTCGTACATCTTGCGCGGCGCGCTGTCCGGACTGTGCGACTCGCCGTGATGGGGCAGGGCGAAGCGTTCGATCAGGCTGCCGCGCGGGCCGCCGCCGATGCTCGGCTTGTGCCCGGAGGCGTCGGTGAAGCTGCTGCTCATTTCCTGCACCACGGCCTTCAGGCTTTGCTGTTCGCGCGCGGCCATCAGCCACAGCACCAGGAACAAGGCCATGAGCGCAAGGCAAAAATCGGCGAACGCCACTTTCCAGGCGCCGCCGTGATCGTCTTCTTCATGTTTGCGGCCGGCGCGCTTGAAGACAGCGTGATCGCCGTGCTTCTTGTCATGCGGCTTTTGCACGCGCATCTCCCCGGCTGTCGCTGGAACGGCGGCGCGGTGGCGCCAGGTCGTCGTCGCCGCCGCCCATCGCATTGATCCAGCCTTCCAGCTGGGCGAAGCTCGGCTTGATGTTCAGCTGCACCAGGCGGCGGCCGGCGTCGATCGCCAGCAGCGCCGGCTTGCCGGACACGTGGGTAACCAGCACCACCTTGACGGTTTCCATGTTGGCCGCTTCTTCGTTGACCAGCTGCTTCATCATGTTGCTGATCGGGTCGAGCACGCCGTAGCAGAAGAAGATGCCGAGGAAGGTGCCGACCATCGCCGCGCCCACCTTGGCCGAAATCTCGCCCGCATCGGCGCCGCCGGCAACAGAGTTCATCGCCATCACGATGCCGAGCACCGCGGCCAGGATGCCGAAACCGGGCATCGCTTCGGCGATCTTGTGCAGCGACTTGGACGGCTGCACCAGTTCTTCGTGAATGGCTTCCAGTTCCTGCTCGAGCACGCCTTCGAGTTCGTGCGCGTTGATCTTGCCCATTGCCATCAGGCGGAAGTTGTCGACGATGAAGGCGATCAGCTTCGGCTCTTCCAGGATCAGCGGGTAGCGCTGGAACACCGGGCTGGCGGACGGGTCTTCGACGTGGGCGTCGAGCGCCTTCAGGCCCCCAGCCGCCGTCTGCAGCAGTTCATACATCAGCAGCAGCAGCTGGCGCTGCGATTCCGAGCTCGGCTTCTTGCGCATGACGATCTTGCGCAGCTGGTGGGCCATCTCGGCCAGCACGTGGGTCGGGTTGCCCAGCACCAGCGCGCCGAAACCGGCGCCGGCGATGATCAATACCTCGACCGGGTGCCAGATCGCCTCGAAGGTGCCGCCCATGATGGCGAAACCGCCGAAGACGCAGCCGAGAACGATGAAGATGCCGATGACTTGTTGCATGATGTTTCCTTTTCTTTTACTTCGTATTCGTGACGCCAGCCAGCGCGGCCTTCATTTTCCCCAGCGCCTGCTTGTTCAACTGGCAGACGCGGGCGTCGGAAAGGTCCAGCACGGCGGCGATTTCTTTGTAGCTCAGCTCGAACTCGTAGATCATCTGGATCACGCGCTGCTCGCGTTCGTCGAGCGCGCCGAGCGCCTGCTCGAGACTGCGGCGCACCAGGTACTGCTCTTCCGGGCCAGGCGTGGAGTGGGCGCGTTCCTCGGCCTCCTGCAGCACTTCGTCAAAGCTGAGCAGCTGCCCGGCGCCGTCGTCGACCTCGTGCTGGCGATACGCTTCCAGGCTCATGTCCAGCGCATCGGCCGCTTCCTGCGCGCTCGGCTCGCGGCCCAGCTTGCGGGTCAGCGCGCGCACCGCGTCGCGGGTGCGGTGGCTGTCCTGGCGCACCGCGCGCGGGCGCCAGTCCTGGCGGCGCAATTCGTCGAGGATGGCGCCGCGGATGCGCAGGCTGGCGAAGCTGGCGAAGCCGGTATCGGGCGCGCCGTAGCGGCGCAGCGCTTCGAGCAGCCCCATCAGGCCGATCTGTTCCATGTCCTCGCGGCCCATCACGCCCGACACCTGCGCATTGAGCTGGCGGACGATGCGCTTGACCAGCGGCGCGTACGCCACCAGGTGCTGCTGCTCTTCGCGCACGCTCATGCCAGGCGCGGCCGCTGCGCCGGCGTAATCGCCTGCGTAGTCGGCCGCGTAATCGCTGGCTGCGTCGGTGTAATCGGCGGAATAGGCCACGGTGGTCGTCTTACTCGATGATCAGTTTGCCAATCATGACTTCGGAGAACGGCTTTTCGGTCTTCTCCGCGGCATAAGTGGCTTCGAACGAATTGTTCAGGCGCTCGGCGAATTGTTCTACCGTCATCGCCGAGGCTTCGTTCATGGCGTAGCTTGACAGCGCGCGCACCGCGACGGTCCGCAGCATAGGCAGGTGTTCCTTGGCCTTCTTTTCGTTTTCCTCTGTGGTCGACAGCACCAGGTCGGTCGAAATGTAGTGCGCCTGGGTGTCGCCGGCGTTGCGCTTCAACATCACAATGACTTTATCCAGGGTCACGTAGCGTGCCGGTTCCTTCTTTTCGTCCTCTTCCACGGGCGCCTGTTCGGCTTCGGCGGCAACGGCGTGGCCGGCTCCGGGAACCGGGCCATACCACCACATCGCGGCGCCGGCGACGGCAGCGCTGACCAGGGCGACGCCGGCAAAGGCGATCATCGAGCTAACTTTTTTATTCATGCGTAGGACTCACGGCCGTTCAGTGAAAAGGTGGAAGAAGGGTTGCCGGCCTCGGCCAGTGCACGGCCCGGGTCGGATTCCTCCGCACCGCCGCCTTGCTGGCGCTGGCGGCCCTGCTGGTCGAACGACTGCTGCGATCCGGCGGCGCTGCGGGTGGCCGTGGTGACGTTGACCGCCACCTCGGTGAACTGGCGCTGGGCCAGGTCGGTGCGCATGGTGTCGCTGATCGTATGCAGCTGGCGCACCACTTCGTTGTGGGTTGCCGAAATATTCACCTCGAGCGTGCCGGCCATGTGGCGGATCGCGATCTCGATGCGGCCAAGGTTAGGTGGGTCAAGGCGGATCACGGCCTGGTCGATGTTGCGCGACAGCTGGAGCTGGAGGCGGTCGCCCAGCGCTTCGCGCAGCGGCTGCTGCCAGGCGGCCGGGGTGGCGGCCGCCAGTTTCAGTTCGGATGTGGCGGCGGCCACAGGGGCGGTTGTCGTCGCGCCGGCAGTGGTGACCGGTGCGGCTGGCGCATCGGCTGCCGCAGGGGCATCGGCGGTCACTGCGGCTTGCACTGCGGGTGCAGCCGCTGCCTGGCTGAGCGCGCCGGCGAACGCCGGCTGGGCCACGGCAGCGCTGGCTTGCTGCGGCTGTGCTGCTGGCGCGGCAGGCGTGTCCGACGCTGGCATTGGTGCGGCGGCTTGCGGTTGCGGTGCGGCCAGCGAAGCGAAGACAGTGCTGGCAGCTGCGGCCACGGCCGCGGGTACGGCAGAGTCCACCGCAGGAGCGGCCGTTTCGCCATCGGCGGCAGGCAGGGCTTGCACGACTGGCATCGGCACAGGCATTGGCATCATCATCGGGACTGGCATCGACAGCATCATGGCCTGCATCGAGGTCAGGGCTTGTTGTTCTTCCTGCACCAGCAGCTCGGTTGCGGCTGGTTCAGGCGTGGCGGCTGCGTCTTCAGCATCCGGCGCTTGCGCATCGGCGGGCGCGCCGGCTTCGGCGGGAACGGCGGCCATGTCGGGGCCCATGAAGTCGGCAAATGCCGCAGTCATGTCCATGCCTGGCAGGACAGGGGCGGCCTGGGCGACGTTGCCGGGAAGCGCTGGTGCGGCCGCTGGCGTGCTTGTACTAATCATCATGCTCATGCCATGTTCTCGTCGAATTCGGTTTCGTGGTCCAGGGCGTAAGCGCTCCAGCCGGTCTTGTTGTTCTGCAGTTCCGTCATCTTTGCGACCAGCAGCTGTTGTTGTTGCTGGCAGACGGTGGCGGCCAGCTCGTGCGAGGTGCGCAGGCGGGACAGCGCGCGCATTTCGGCGGCGCTCCACGGACCTTGCGCGCCGAGCGCCCCAAGCTGCGGCGCCAGCGCCGATACCGCCGTGCACAGGCGGTCCCAGTCGCGCGCGCCGGCGGCCGTGGCCAGGGCGTCGCGCAGGGCGTCGATGGAAGCGCGCCTATCCATTTTTAGCCTGCACGCCGATCCAGCCCTGGCGAATCGTGGTCAGGATCTGCACCACTTCGTCGACCATGGCCGGGTCCAGCGAGATGCCGGCGCCGTGCAGGCGCGTGGCGCAGAAGTCGTACAGGCGCGCCAGGTTGGCCACCACTTCGCCGCCCTGCTCGAAGTCGAGGGAGCTGGACAGACCGTTGATGATCTCGACGCACTTGTTGATGCTGGCGGCCTTCTGTTCGTAGCGGCGCGCCACGATGTGGGCGCGCGCGCGCGCCAGCTCGTCGAGCAGGCCGTCGGTCAGCAGCAGTACCAGTTCAAGCGGGGAAGCACGCGACGTCTGGGCATCCAGGTTCACCGAATGGTAGTCGCCGTAAGCTTCGGAATGGGACATGGTGTTCTCTCTTATTTGGAATCGCTGCCGAACAGGGCGTCGAACATGCTGGTGTTCGACGCCATCTGGTTCTGCAGGGCCTGCAAGGCGGTAAATTGCGCGAGGTAGCGCTTGTACGCGCTGTCGTATTGCTTGTCGATCTGGTTCTGGCGGTTGGCCAGGGTGGAAATCATGCGGTCGTTGGCTTCCTGGCGCTGCTTGATCTGGCCGTCGACGCTGCTGCTCCACTGTTTCAGGTAGGTGTCGAGGTTGCCGGCGATGCCGCTCGGGGTGACGCCCGAGGCTTTGCCGATCAGGGCGTCAAGGCCATTCGGGTTGATCGCCAGCTGCTTGGTCAGACGCGTTGCGTCAAGCGACAGCGAGCCGTCGCGCGCGGCGATGATGCCGTACGCCGCCATGGTTTCGCCGGTGGGCGCAGCCTGGCGCAGGATGCTGATCAGGCGGCCCTGCAGCACGCGCACGCCGCCGTCGTCGGCAAAGGCGCCGGCCGCCTTGCCATTGTCCGGGTCGCCCGGGCTGATCATGCCGTCGACGACCGACTTGAGCTTGTTGTACTCGTCGACGAATTTCTGCACGTTGGCGGTGGTCGTGCCGTTGTCGGCGGCGACCGTCAGGGTGACCGGCGTTTCGCCGACGGCCTGGGCCTTGGTGAAGGTCATCGACACGCCTTCGATATTCGTGAAGGTATTGGTGGCCTGGGTGATCAGGGTGCCGGTGCCCTGGGCGCCGAGCCAGACGCGCGCGTCCTGGCCCGCGACGACCTGGGTCGCATTGCCGGGCGCGAGCTTGGCCTGCAGCGCGGCGTTGGTGTCGGGGCTGGTCGTCAAGGTGATGGCGCTGGCCGCGCCGGTCGCCTGCGACTTCAGGATCAGTTCCGCGGTGCCGTTGATGGTGACGACCGAGGCCGAGACCTTGGACGCATTGGCCGGCGCCGCGTTGATCGCCGCTGCCAGTTCGCGCGCCGTCATGGTGCCGTTGGCGTCAGTGTCGGCGGTCGACAGGTTGACCGAAAACGCGGCCACGCCGCCGAGGCTGACATTGATGGTGCCGGTGCCTGCAGGCGTGTCGGCCAGGCCGCTGTACTGCACCTGGTTGGCGGTGGCGAGGCGTTCGACGAAGAACGAATAGCTGCCGGCCGCCGCGGTCGCGCTGGCGGTGGCGGTGCCGAGGCCCGTGTTGCTGAAGGTCGCCGCGCGGGTCAGCATGGTCTTGGTGGAGGACAGCGACAACAGGCTGGTCTGGTAGGCCGAGATGGCCGACTTCAGCTTGGTGAGCGCGGACGCGGCCGCGGTCGCGCGCTGCGACTGCGTGGTCAGCACGTTCTGGCGCGCAGCGACATAGCTTTCCGCCAGCGCTGCTGCGGTGGCGGCCGGGTCGTAGCTTGGTCCAATCGTTGTCGCCATTTTGTTCCCCTTTTCGGTTCGTGTTATTTGTTTTGTCCGGCCATCCAGGCCTGGGTGGCCAGGTCGTCCTGGCGCTTGCGGTCGACGCGCTGCTGCGCGAGATCGGCCACATCCTTCTTCTGTTCCAGCACCTGGCCGAGCAGCTCGCGCCGCGTCCATGCCGACGTCAATGCGCGCTGCGACACCGCCATGTTTGCCTCGTGCAGGCTAAGGTCGGTGCGGTGGGTGTCGGCCAGCTGCATCACTGCCTGCTTGTACTGGCCGACGTTCAGCGCAAGCGCCAGCGGCAGTGCGCCCGACGGGCCGCTGCCTTCGGCCAGGCCTTCGAGGCGTACGAGGTTGGCGCGGTAGCGCGCGCTGGTGGCCTGCTGCGCCGCCATCTCCGCCTGCAGGCGGTCGACTTCGATGCTGCGCAGGTGCACCAGGGTGCCGAGGCTGTTGATTGTGTTCTTCAGGCTCATGCCATCATCGCTTCAAGTTGTTCGATACAGACCGACAGCGGGGCCGCTTCGCGCGTGCCCTGCGACAGGAAGGTTTCGATGTGCGGCTGCAGGCGCACCGCCAGGTCGGTGACCGGGTCGGCGCCGGGCACGTAGGCGCCGAGCGGGATCAGGTCGCGCACGCGCGCATGGCGCGCCATCGAGGCCTTCAGCTTGCGCGCGGCCAGCGCGTGCGCCTGCGGCACCACCTGGGCCATGCAGCGGCTGATCGACTGGGCCACGTCGATGGCGGGGTAGTGGCCGCGTTCGGCCAGTTCGCGCGTCAGCACGATGTGGCCGTCGAGAATCGCGCGGGCCGTGTCGACCACCGGATCCTGCTGGTCGTCGCCTTCGGCCAGCACGGTGTAGATGGCGCTCATGGAGCCAAGCGGGTTTTCGCCGTTGCCGGCGCTTTCGACCAGCTGCGGCAGCGCCGAGAACACCGACGGCGGATAGCCGCGGGTGGCGGGCGGCTCGCCCAGCGCCAGTGCGACTTCGCGCAGCGCCATCGCGTAGCGGGTCAGCGAGTCGACCAGCAGCAGAACGTTCTTGCCCTGGTCGCGGTAGTGCGCGGCCACGGCGTGGCACAACTCGGTGGCGCGGATGCGCATCAGCGGCGAGTCGTCGGCCGGGGCGACCACCAGCACCGCTTTTTTCAGGCCGTCTTCACCCAGCGACATCTCGACGAATTCGCGCACCTCGCGGTTACGTTCGCCGATCAGGCCGACCACGACCACGTCGGCCACGGTCTGGCGCGTGATCAGGCCAAGCAGCACGCTCTTGCCGACGCCGCTGCCGGCCATCAGGCCGACGCGCTGGCCCTTGCCGATGGTGAGCATCGAATTGATCGCACGCACGCCGACGTCGAGCGGTTCGGACACCGGCTGCTTGCGCAGCGGGTTGACGCGCGGCGGCACCGGTTCGAGGCGGTGCTCGCCGCCGAGGCGCCCGAGGTCGTCGATCGGCTCGCCCAGGCCATTGACCATGCGGCCAAGCCAGGAGTCGCCGATCTGCAGCGCGGTGGCGGTCGGCGCGGGCAGCACGCGGGCGCCGGTCGACAGGCCGGCGGCCTGCTTGAACGGCATCAGGTAAGACACTTTTTCGCGGAAGCCGACCACCTGCGCGTCGAGCCACTCGCCCGACACGGTCTCGATGCGGCAGCGCTGGCCCGTGTGCAGCCGGCAGCCGACGCTCTCGAGCAGCAGCCCCGACGCACCGACCAGGCGGCCGGTCGGGGTCGCAACCGGCACGTCGCCGATTTCGAGTGAGCGCAGGGTGTCGGCGAGTGCCATCATGCCGCCAGTTCCTCAGGGGCGTGTCCGGCCGCCGACTCAAGCTGGGTGGTGACCTGCGCCATGACCGCGACCAGGCGGCCGTGGCAGCCGGCGTCGACTTCATGGTCGCCGGCGCGCACGCGGCATTCGCCCGGCTGCATCGCAGGGTCGGCCAGCAGGTTCCATTTCTTGGCGCGTTTCGGATCGAGTTCGTTGATGCGTTTCAGTTCTTCCGGATTCAGGTAGACCTCGACCTGTTCGCGCGTCGGCGGCATCGCGGCCAGCGTCTCGTCGACCAGCGCGAGCAGCTGGACCGGCTGCAGCGCCAGTTCGGCGCGGATCACCTGGCGCGCGACCTTGCCGACCAGTTCAACGACTTCCTTGCTCTGGGCCGCACGGTAATCGGTGCGCAGCTTCCTGAGCGCCTTGAGCATGTTCTCGACCGGCTTGGCGGCCTGCTCGTACGCCAGCTGGGCCTGGCGGCGGCCTTCGGCGAGGCCCTGGGCCAGGCCTTCGGCGTGGCCGGCGGCGAGGCCTTGTTCACGGCCGGCGTCGTAGCCGGCGTCGAAGCCTTCCTGCTGTCCCTGTTTGAAGCCGTCGTCGACGGCGTCCTGCCATTGGCCCGACGCATCCGGCGACGGCGGCAGCACGCCGGCCGGGCCGCGCGGCGTCAGTGACGGGAAGTGGTAAGGACGGAAGTGCTTCATTCGACGACTGCCTCGGCGAACAGCTGGATCTCGATGTCGCCCGAATCGGCCAGGCCCTTGACGGTGGCCATGATGTCCTTGCGGGTCTGCTCGATGCGGCTCATCGGCACAGGGCCGGAGCGGCGCATCAGGTCCTCGAAGCTCTGGGCCTGGCGGCGCGGCATCGAGGTCAGGATGGCCTCGCGCACGGCAGGCTCGGCGCCCTTGAGCGCGATCGCCCACTGGTCGAGCGGGACGTCGTCGAGGATGCGGATGAGGGTCTGCTCGGTCTGGCGCGACAGGATGAAGAAGTCGTACATGCTCATCTCGATTTCGGAGACCACTTCCGGATCGTGGGCGCGCAGCAGTTCGACCATGCCGGCGCGGTTGCCCGGCAGGCGGTTGAGGATTTCGGCGACCTGGCGCACGCCTTCGACGCTGGCGCTCTGGGTGTCGAGCGCGGACAGGCAGCGGTCCACCAGCTGTTCCAGTTCGGCCAGCAGGTCGCGGTCGATTTCGTCGAGGCGGGCCAGGTTCAGCAGCACCAGGTCACGGCCTTCGACCGGCAGCGCTTCGAGGATCTGGCCGGCCAGCGCCGGCGGCAGGAAGGCCAGGAACACCGCCTGCATCTGCACGTGTTCGTTGGCGACGTAGTCGGCCAGCCATTTCGGCGAGGCCCACTGCAGGCGCGCCATCATCGGGCGGATCGCGTCGCCGTAGATGTTGTTCAGGACGCTGTTGGCGATGTCGCTGCCAAGCGCCAGGTCGAGCGAGCGCTTGAGGTAGCTGCGCGAGGCGCCGTGCACGCCGCTCTGCTGGCGGTAGTCGTCGAAGAAGTTCTGCATCGCTTCGCGCACCGAGTCGACCTTGATGCCGCTCATGCGCGACATCACCTGGGTCACTTCGATCAGCTCTTCGCGGTCGAGGCAGCGCAGCACGGCGGCAGCCGGCTCTTCGCCAATGCTCAGCAGGACGATGGCCGCCTGTTCAACCGGCGACAGCGTCTGCACGCCGTCGTCTTCGTCGTAGTTATTGTCCTGTTCGGCCATTTTTCTGCATCCATTGTTTGACGACTTCAGCGACCCGTTCCGGCTCCTTGCCGGCCAGGACCTTCAGGTGGTCGACCATCACATCGACTGCCGAACCGGAGGGCGGCAGGTCGTAATTTTCAAGCAGCGGCACCACCGGCATCGGGGTCGCCAGCGCCGGCGCGGCAGTGCCGTCGGCGTTGACAGCGTCGGCCATCGCAGGCGCCGGCAGCGCGCCGGCCGTTGCCGGTGCGGCCAGTGCGGCGGTGTCAGGCTTGGCGGCTGGTGCGCTGAAGCGTGCGGTGAGCAGGCGCAGCAACGGACGGGCAAGCAGGAAGTAGGCGAGGATCGCGCCGACCAGCCAGAGTACCCAGCTGCTGATGTCGACGATGGTGTCGCGCTCTTCCCACCACTGCACCGGCGCTACCGGCTTCGGGAAGGCGAGGGCGGACACGGCCAGCACGTCGCCGCGCGCGGCGTCGATGCCCAGGCCGCTGCGCAGGATCTTGTCGAACGAGGCCAGTTCGGCGGCGCTCCAGCCAGCCTTGCCCGGCGCCGAACTGTTGTTCAGCACGACGGCGACGCTGAGCTTTTTCAGGCGGCCGCGGCTGCGTTTGATCTGGGTGATGTTGCGGTCGTAGGCGTACTGGCGGGTGGTGGCGTTCTTGCGCGCGCTGCCGTCGTCGGCAGGCTTGCCATCTGCGCCGGGCGCGGCCGGTTCGGCCTGCGGCGGACGGTTCGACAGGCTGCCGGGAATCCCCAGCGCCACGCGGCTCTTTTCCATCTCTTCGCGCATCGCTTCGCTGGTGACCTTCGGGGCTTCGCCGTACTTTTCCGAGGTTTCCTCGACCTTGTCGTTGTCGATGTCGGCGGTCACGCTGAGTTTGAAGTTGGCGGCGCCGAGGACGGGGCCGAGCAGTTCGTTGACGTTGGCGCGCACCGTGTCGGTGACGCGCTTGGCGCTGGCGTCGCCCTGGTTGGCGCCGTCGAAGCCTTCGCTCAGGTCGATGCGCGAGGACAGGTAGTTGCCGGACTGGTCGACCAGGCTGACGCGCTCAGGCGCCAGCGTGGAGACGCTGCCCGCCACCATGTTGATGATGGCGGCGATCTGTTCGTTCGACAGGGTGCGGCCCGGCTTGACTGCGACCACCACCGAGGCCGACGATTTCTCGCCGTCGCTGGCGATGAAGGAGGTCGAGCGGGCGATCGACAGGTGCACGCGCGCCGAGGCGATGGCGTCGAGCGACAGGATGCTTTGCGCCAGCTCGCCTTCGAGGCCGCGCCGGAAGCGCACGTCCTGCACGAACTGCGATACGCCCAGCGGGTCGTTCTTGTCCATCAGTTCGAGGCCTGCCGGCAGCTGGGCGGTGACGCCTTTCGACGCCAGCAGCATGCGCACCTTGCCCAGCATCGCGTCCGGCACCAGCAGCTGGCCGCTGTCCGGATGCAGGCGATAAGGAATCTGTTCGGCGTCGAGCACCGTCATCATGTCGCTGACGGCGACTTTTTCGCGCGCGCCGAACACCGGCTTGTAGCTGGCCTGGTCGCTCCACATGTACATCATGACGGCGCCGGTGATGCCGATCGCCAGCACCAGCATCGGCGCCAGGTTGTTGCGCAGGACCGCCGGCATGGCGGGCATCGCGCCCAGGCCCTTGCCGGCGAACCTAGATTTGAGGGTGTTGATCACGGTGTTTTTCCTGGTCAGACCGGCAGCTTGAGCAGCTCGTCGACGGCGCCCATTACTTTGTTACGGACCTGCATCAGCATCGAGAAAGACAGGTTGGCTTGCTGGCTGGCCAGCATCGCGCCGACCAGGTCGTCGCTCTTGCCGCTGTCGACGTCGGCCATGCGGGCGGCGGCGGCGCTGTCTTCCTGGTTCACGCCGGCGAGGGCGTCTTTCATGCTCTGGGTGAAGGAGAAGCTGGCGGGCAGGGCGTGGCCGGAGACCGGCGCGGCCGGCATCACGGCGCTGTTGGCGAGGCTGCCCGCTTCGTTGGCGAGCGCCGCCAGGTCGGCCTTGATCAGGCTGCCGAGATCGTTCGCTGTCGTTTTTCCAACTTCCATGGTGTGTGAACCCCTGCTGTGGTATTTCTGTTAATAATCAATCAGTTATCGCTAGCTTAACGTCGCGAAATGCGGACTCGGCCGGGAAAGCGCAAGCCTGGGGCAAGCGGCGCTCGATGCAAATCAAAAAAAGTTTATTTGGGGAAAGTAATTGCTGCTGAGTAGGTAAAATCCAACAGGGTTCCAACTAAGCTATCGATTCACATATGTTGCTTCCCGGACTGCCATGTTTCGTAGCAAGGTGGCATGAAGCGCGCGCGAACAGAGCGTGAGCGCTACGCTGGTTATCTTACCGCATGGCAATTATAGTGCCAAGGAGAAATTTTTGTTCACTGCGCGAAATTTGCTCTGCTATACTGTTTTCTCCAATAAAACAAAGAGTTGCCCACTTTGCCACGTTCGGAAACCGAAACCGAAACCGATGCCCACTGTAACTTCCACTAATTCCGCACAGCAACACCAGGTGCTCGACCCCTGCCTGCTGGGCCGTCCGGTCCACCTGTTGCCGCAGTTTGCCGCCCAGCTCACCGACGACCTCGCCGCAGCCATGCGGGTCGCCGGCGCGCGCCGCTACTGGGAGGCTTTCGAGCTGCTCGCGGTCGACTT
Organism: Massilia polaris; assembly: GCF_012927275.1. Taxonomy (GTDB): domain Bacteria; phylum Pseudomonadota; class Gammaproteobacteria; order Burkholderiales; family Burkholderiaceae_D; genus Telluria_A; species Telluria_A polaris. Next base: position 60,145 of record NZ_JABBGG010000015.1, read on the forward strand.
CGTGCGCACCCCCGAACCGGGCCAGGCCGGCCGCTGGCTGGGCTTCGCCGGCAGCGCCGGCGCAATGGCGTTTTCGATCGGACGGGCCGGCTTGCTGTCGATTCTTAACTACCGTTACGGCCGCCGCGGCCAGGCCCCAGGCCCCGCGCCGGACCCGGCAACCGTCAAAGTGACGGCCACCGAAGAACGTTTGGCTGTTGTTTTGGGGCAACAGGTTTGCGTCGTGCTGGCCCAGCGCGTGGCCGCCAACCTGGCCCGCGCAGGGCAGGGTGCGGCAGCGATCGCCGCCGCCGCACCGATCCAGCCGCGTCCGGCGCTGGCGCCGGTGGCCGGCAGCTGGACGGTCGGCGTGACCCTGCGCGACATTCACAGCGGCGAGCCGCTGACGTACTGGATCACCCTCGACCAGGCGCTGATGGCGGCTGTGCTGCAGGGCCTGGCGCCGGAGCGGCTGCGCGAACGCGCCACCCGCCAATCCGGCGTGCCGCTGGGCTCGACCCTGCAGGTGCGCCTCGACGGCCGCCTGGTCAGCAAGGAAATCACGCTGGAAACGCTGTTTGCGCTGAAGCTGGGGGATATCATTCCTGTCAGCCTTGGCCGTGCGCAGGTGCTGCTCGACGAGTCGCCGCTGTTCTCCGCAGCCGTGTCGGAGCACAATGGCACGCTCTGTTTAACCTCTTTTGAAGACACCGAGTAAATGAATATCAACCAGAACGAACTGCCGGGTCAGGAACTGGGCGCGGACATCGAGGACATGATCATCGACGAACCGGCTGCGGCCGACACCGAACAGACCCGCTCGGGCGCCCCGCGCCGCGCGCGCGACCTGCCGCAGATGATGCGCAAGATCCCGGTCACCCTGACGCTGGAAGTGGGCTCGGCCCGCATCTCGCTGCAGGAACTGATGTCGATCGGCGCGTCCTCGGTCATCGCGCTCGACGCGCTGGCCGGCGAGCCGCTGGTCATCAAGGTCAACGGCACCCCGATCGGGCGCGCCGAAGTCGTGGTGGCCGGCGAGCAGTACGGCCTCAAGGTAATCGATCTCGACGGCCTCAACCTCGACCTGATCGCCTCATGACCATCCGCTTTGGCGGCAGGCCGGCGCTGGCGCTGGCCGCCGTGCTGGCGCTCGCCGTTTGCGTCCCCGCTTCGGCCCAGGACTTGCTGGCCGGCGTGATTCCCGGCTCCAAGACCGACCTGACCGTCAAGTCGCAGATCCTGGTCCTGATGACCCTGCTGGGCCTGCTGCCCATCATGGTCATGATGATGACCAGCTTCACCCGTTTCGTGATCGTGCTGTCGCTGCTGCGCCAGGCCCTCGGCCTGCAGCAGGGCTTGCCGAACCGGATCATCACCGGGATCGCGCTGATCCTGACCTTGCTGGTGATGCGCCCGGTCGGCGACACCGTCTGGCGCGACGCCTTCCTGCCCTACGACAAAGACCAGATCGGCATGCAGGAGGCGCTCAAAATCGCCGAAGTGCCGGTGTCGAACTTCATGCTGGCGCAAACTTCCAAGGCCGCGCTGGCCCAGGTCGCGCAGCTGGCGGGCGAACCGGCCGCGCTGGCGCCGCAGCAGCGCGCCTTCACGGTCAAGCTGGCCGCCTTCGTGCTGTCGGAACTGAAGACCGCGTTCCAGATCGGCGCCATGCTGTTCATCCCGTTCTTGATCATCGACCTGGTGGTGTCGTCGGTGCTGATGGCGATGGGCATGATGATGCTGTCGCCGCTGGTGATCTCGCTGCCGTTCAAGCTGCTGTTGTTCGTGCTGGTGGACGGCTGGACCCTGACCGTGAGCACCCTGGTCGGCTCGATCCGCGCTTACTGACGCCTGGAGAGAATAGATGACGCCCGAAATCGCAGTCGACCTGGTCACCGGCGCCCTGCAGGTGGTGATGCTGCTGGTGCTGGTGCTGGTGGTGCCGGGCCTGGTGATGGGCCTGATCGTGGCGCTGTTCCAGGCCGCCACCCAGATCAACGAACAGACCCTCAGCTTCCTGCCGCGCCTGCTGGTGACCTTGCTGGCGGTGATCCTGGCCGGCCACTGGATGACCGGCTACCTGATGGACTATTGCGTCTCCGTGTTCCGGCGCGCGGCCGTGCTGGTCGGCTAGCGGCGAATGGAACTGGCCGGCTACCTGCTGCCTTTGCTGAACGCGCTGTGGTGGCCGTTCGTGCGCAACCTCGCGCTGCTGTCCGCCGCGCCGATCATCGGCGACGCGATGGTGCCGCTGCCGGTGCGCGTGCTGCTGTCGATGGTGCTGGCCTTCCTGCTGCTGCCGGTCGCGGCAGGCAACGCCGCCATCGATCCGTTTTCGATGCTCGGCGTGGTGGCCACGATCGAGCAGGCCGTGATCGGCGGCGTGATCGGGCTGGCGCTGCATTTTTCGATGTCGGTGATTTCGATGGTGGGCTACCTGGTGTCGTCGCAGATCGGCTTTTCGATGGCGCAGATGAACGACCCGATCAACGGTTCGTCGTCGGACGTGGTGTCGCTGCTGCTGTCGATGCTGGCGATCCTGGTGTTCTTCTCGATCGACGGCCACCTGGTTCTGGCCGGCGTGATGGGCGCCAGCTTCAAGGCCTGGCCGGTGGGGCAAGGCTACGCGCCGTTGCTGCTGAACACGGTGGCGCTGAACGCGGCCTGGATCTTCTCGGCGGCGATGCTGCTGGCCTTGCCGATCGTGTTTTCGACGCTGGTGGTGCAGATCGGCTTCGGCTTCCTGAACCGGGTGGCGCCGTCGCTGAATCTGTTTTCGCTGGGTTTTTCGCTGACCACCTTGTTTGGCCTGCTGATGCTGATCCAGGTGGTGCGCTTTTTGCCGGAGCACTACATTGCGATGACCAACCAGGTGCTGGACATGCTGCGCCAGCAGATGGGAGCGGCCCGTGGCTGAAAACAGTAGCGGCGATAAGAACGAAAAGGCTTCACACCAGAAGCTGAAAAAGGCGCGTGACGAAGGGCAGGTGGTCCGCTCGCGCGACCTGGCCACGGCGATCGGCATCCTGGCCAGCCTGAAGGTGTTCACGATGTTCCTGCCGACCTACCTGGAGTCCTTCCGCGGCCTGTTCGGGCTGGTGTTCGTGCAGCTGGGCGCGGACGGCGCGATGGAAAACACGATGTCGATCGTGTTCACCAGTTCGATGATGCTGCTGGTGCAGATGCTGCTGCCGCTGGCGCTGGTGCCGTTCGCGGTATCGGTCGGCGCCTTGATCCCGGGTGGCTGGGTGATCACCACCAAGCACTGGATGCCGAAGATGGAACGGCTGTCGCCGGCCAAGAACCTGGGCAACCTGATGTCGTCCAAGCACTGGATCGGCGTGGCGACCTCGGTCGGCAAGGCGGTCGCGCTGGGCTTCGTGCTGTGGCATGTCAGCGAGTCCGGCATGCGCGCCTATGTCGAGCTGCAAAAGATGAACCTGACGGACGCGATCGTGCACGGCGCCGGCCTGATGTTCGACGGCCTGATGGCGATGTGCATGGTGTTCCTGCTGTTCGCCGTGCTCGACGTACCGGTGCAGGCCTTCTTGTTCGCCAAGGGCCAGCGCATGAGCAAGCAGGACGTCAAGGAAGAACACAAGAGCAGCGAAGGGCGGCCGGAAGTGAAGCAGCGCATCCGCCAGCTCCAGCAGCAGCTGGCGCGGCGCAGCGTGACCAAGACGGTGCCGACCGCCGACGTGGTGATCGTCAACCCGGAGCACTATGCGGTGGCGCTGAAGTACGACGCCGGCCGCGCCGAGGCGCCGTTCGTGGTGGCCAAGGGCCTCGACGAGATGGCGCTGTTCATCCGCGAGGTGGCCAGGAAGCACGGCGTCGAGACGCTCGAGCTGCCGCCGCTGGCGCGCGCGATCTACAACACCAGCCAGGTGCAGCAGCAGATTCCTGCCCAGCTGTACCAGGCGGTGTCGCAAGTGCTGAATTACGTATTACAGTTGAATGCTTTTCGTTCCGGCCGGCGCACTGCGCCGCCACGTTTTCCCAATGAGGTGGTCGTACCACCCCACCTGAGTGAGGTTCCCGCGTCATGAGTTTATTGAACAGCTTGCTTGCCGAAATAAAGCGCCACAAGTTCGCCACCCCGGCATTCCTGATGGTCATCATGGCGATGATCATCCTGCCGCTGCCGCCGGTGCTGCTCGATGTGCTGTTTACCTTCAATATCGTGCTGGCCCTGATCGTGATCCTGGTCAGCGTGTCGGCCAAGCGGCCGCTCGACTTCTCGGTGTTCCCGAGCGTGATCCTGGGCACGACGATGCTGAGGCTGACACTGAACGTGGCCTCGACCCGGGTGGTGCTGCTGCACGGCCATGAAGGCACCCACGCGGCCGGCCAGGTGATCGAAGCATTCGGTAACGTGGTCATCGGCGGCAATTTCGTCGTTGGCCTGGTGGTGTTCATCATTTTGATGATCATTAACTTCGCGGTCGTGACCAAGGGCGCCGAGCGCATCTCGGAAGTATCGGCGCGCTTCACGCTGGACGCGCTGCCGGGCAAGCAGATGGCGATCGACGCCGACCTCAACGCCGGCCTGATCAACCAGGAAAAGGCGCAGGTGCGGCGCCGCGACGTCGCCGCCGAAGCCGACTTCTACGGCGCCATGGACGGCGCCTCCAAGTTCGTGCGCGGCGACGCGGTCGCCAGTATCCTGATCCTGATCATCAACATGGTCGGCGGCGTCGCGATCGGTTCGCTGATGCACGACCTGTCGTTCGGCGAAGCCTTCCGCGTCTACGCGCTGCTGACCATCGGTGACGGCCTGGTGGCCCAGATCCCGGCGCTGCTGCTGTCGGCAGCGGCGGCGATCCTGGTGACCCGCATCAGCGACTCCGGCGACTTCGAGCAGCAGGTCGGCGGCCAGCTGCTGGCCTCGCCGCAGGTGCTGTTCTCGGCGGCCGGCATGATGGTCATCCTGGCCCTGATCCCGGGCATGCCATGGCTGATGTTCATGCTGTTCGCGGCGGTGCTCGGGTATGTCGGCTACCGCCTGCATACCCAGGTCAAGGCGCCAGATCACGCAAGGGTGGCGGCGATCGAAGCCGCGCTGCGCGATGAGCGCCCGGCCGAACTCGACTGGCAGCAGCTGCCCGCCGTGCAGCCGCTGTCGGTGGCGGTCGGCTACAAGCTGGTCGGCCTGGTCGACCCGGCCCAGAGCGAGCCGCTGGCCAAGCGCATCAAGGGAGTACGCCAGAGCCTGTCCGAAGCGATGGGCCTGCTGCTGCCGCCGATCCAGGTGCGCGACGACCTGGCGCTGCGCCCGACCCAATATACGATCGTGTTGTCCGGCACCGTGGTGGCCGAGGCGGAAGTCGTGCCCGACCACCTGATGGCGATTCCGTCGCCGAATGTGTACGGCCAGCTGGACGGCATTCCCGGGGTCGAACCGGCCTACGGCATGGCCGTGACCTGGATCGCGCCGGACCAGAAGGCGCATGCGCTGGGCCTCGGCTATCAGGTGGTCGAGGCGCCGAGCGCGATCGCCACCCACGTCTCGAAAGTGGTGCGCGACTACCTGCCGGACTTGTTCCGCCACGAAGATGTGCCGGCCATGATGGAACGCCTGACGGCGCTGTCGCCCAAGCTGTCCGCCACGCTCGACAAGGCGCTGACCCACACCCAGCTGCTGCGCGTGTTCCGCGTGCTGCTGGCCGAGAACGTGTCGCTGAAGGACATCGTGGTGATCGCCACCACCTTGCTCGACAGCTCGGAAACGACCAAGGACCCGATCCTGCTGGCGGCCGAGGTGCGCTGCGCGCTGCGCCGCCAGATCGTCACGGCGCTGTTCGGCAAGAAGAAGGACATGCCGGCGTTTAACCTGTCAGGCGAGCTGGAGAATATGCTGCTTGGTTCGCTGAACCAGGCGCGCCAGGGCGGCAAGATCGCGCTGGATAACTTCCCGATCGACCCGCAGCTGCTGTCGCAGCTGCAGCTGAACATGCCGGTCGCGCGCGAGCAGATGAAGCAGCAGCAGACGCCGCCGCTACTGCTGGTGCTGCCGCAGGTGCGCCCATTGCTGGCGCGTTACGCGCGCCTGTTCGCGCCGGGCCTGCACGTGCTGTCGTATAACGAAATTCCGGAAAACCGCGAAGTGTCGATTATCGGGACGGTGGGTTAGGCGGGGTCGTCCCCGGCGGCCTCGGCCGGCATCGCCAGCAGCAGGGCGACGTCGGCCATCGCGCGAAACAGCGGGGCCGGCAGGGACGATGCGCTGGGAGAGTCGTTCACCGGGCGGGCCGGCGCGAGCGCATGGCGCAAGGTGGTGCGCACCAGGGTGAAACCGGCGCGGGCAATCGCTTCGCGCATGCCAGGGAGCGCCGCGCGCAGCAGCTCGAGCGAGCCGGTGTAGGGCGCGGCCAGTTCCATCATCACGCCTTCAGGCAGCGCTTCGAGCTGCACCGTGGCGCGCATGCCATCTTCCAAAGTCAGTTCCACCCGCAGTGCGGCCTTGCCGCGGCGGCGCCGTCCGGGCGGCTGGTCGGGGCCGCCCGCGAGCACGCGCAGGGTCATCGGCCGGGCAGGGCCGGGGGTGACGAAACGCCAGGCGTCCGGATGCCACTGCAGCGCTGGCTGCTGTGCGGCCTGCTGCGTGGCCGCGAACTGGCCCGACATCAACAGAACGCCCGGAACATGGTGGCCCGCCGCCTGCTGCTGCATTGCGGCCAGCTGCAAGCCATAGGTGCTGACCATGCCGCGCCATGCGGCCGCCAGGGCGGCGCCGTCGAACGCCGGCCACGCGAGCTGGCGCGCCATGAACAGCTGGTCGGGCCGCATCGACGCGCTGTCGGCCAGGCTGGCGGTGGTAGCGGTGGCGGTCGCCACGGCAGCGTTCTGCGGCGTCTCGGCCGGCGCCGCTACCACCGGCAGCGCGGCCTGCAGCGCCGGAAAGGTGTGCGCGCCGGGCTGCGCGGCTGGCGCGAGTGGGGTGGCGGCAACGGTAAGCAGGGGGGCGAATTGGATGGCCATAAAAGCGCAACAAATCGATAGGTAAAAAAAGAGCCAGCCGTTGTGCCGGCTGGCTCGATGCGGGCCCGGCTGGGCAGCCGGGCGCGACGCGGGTATTACTGCAGCAGGGACATGACCATCGACGACATCGAGTTGGTCTGCTTGAGCATCGCGGTACCAGCTTGCATCAGCATCTGCTTGGTGGTCATGTTCGACGATTCGGTGGCGAAGTCGACGTCCATGATGCGGCCGGTTGCGTTCTTGGTGTTGGTGCTGATGTTTGCCAGGTTGTTATAGACGTGGTCGAGGCGGTTTGCTGCGGCACCGAGGCTCGAACGGGCGCCTGCAACCGTGTTGATTGCGGTCGAGAGGAGGTCGATCGTCGCGCCAGCCGCAGTGGTCAGTTCGGTACCCGCCGCGGCCGGTAAGTCATACACGGACGTTGCGGCTTCGATCGCATTCGAGATGGAGCCCGCAGTGGCGGTAGCGCCGAACTCGACGTCCAGGTCCAGAACCATGGTTTCGCTCGTCGAAGCGCCGATCTGGAAGGTGATCCCGCCAGCGGTCGCCAGCGTGCCGCCCACCATCAGCGCCTGGCTACCGAAGCTGGTGTTTTTCATGATGTTCGACAGTTCCTTACCGAGCGAGTCATACTCACCCTGCATCGCAGTTTTGTCGGCTGCGCTCGAGGACGCGTCGGCAGACTGGGTTGCCAGGTCCTTCATGCGGGTCAGCATGTTCGACACTTCGTCCAGCGCGCCTTCGGCGGTCTGCAGCATCGAGGTCGAGTTCTGGGTGTTGCGCATGGCAACGGCCATGCCGCTGGTCTGGGCTTTCAGGCGGGTTGCGATCTGCAGGCCGGCAGCGTCGTCCATTGCCGAGTTGATGCGGTAGCCGGTCGACAGGCGGGTCATCGAGGTCGACAGGCTGTGCTGGGTGCGGCCGATCGAGTTTTGTGCGGACAGAGTAGCGCTGTTAGTGTGAAGGCTCAGCATGGTCAAGCTCCTGATATAGGGTGGGGTTTGTCATCCGGAGCGCGTTTCTTGCGCTCTCATGAGTACAAGACGACCGATCTTCCGGATCCATTAAATGCCATGTGGAAATTTTTTGAATTATTTTCCAGGGGGCGCCTCGACCGCTGTGGCGGACCGCTTCCGGCGGGCGGACGGCGATTGCGCTATCATGACGGGCCCTGATTTTTAACTCTATGTAGAAGCACGCCGTGACCGAGAAAACCACGCCTTACCGCGGCCGCCGGCTGTCGGTCGCCCCCATGATGGACTGGACCGATCGCCACTGCCGCAAGTTCCACCGCGAGATCACCCGCCACACCTGGCTGTATACAGAGATGGTGACGACCGGCGCGCTGGTGTACGGCGATGTCGGGCGCCACCTGCGCTTCAATGAGGAAGAACACCCGGTCGCGCTGCAGCTGGGCGGCAGCGATCCGGCCGATCTTGCCAAAAGCGCAAAGCTTGGGCAGGAATGGGGTTACGATGAAATCAACCTGAACTGCGGTTGCCCTTCCGAGCGGGTGCAGAAGGGCGCTTTTGGCGCCTGCCTGATGGCCGAGCCGCAGCTGGTCGCCGACTGCGTCAAGGCGATGCGCGATGCGGTGTCGATCGACGTGACCGTCAAGCACCGGATCGGCATCGACCGCAATGAGGAGTATGGCTTCGTGCGCGACTTCGTCGGCACCATCGCCGATGCCGGCTGCAGCACGTTCATCGTGCACGCCCGCAATGCCGTACTGAAGGGCCTGTCGCCGAAGGAAAACCGCGAGATCCCGCCGCTGCGCTATGAGGTGGCCTACCAGCTCAAGCGGGAATTCCCTGAACTGGAAATCATCATCAACGGGGGCATCAAGACTTCCGACGAAGTGGCCACTCACCTCGAACATGTGGACGGCGTCATGCTGGGCCGCGAGGCCTACCATAATCCCTACCTGATGGCCGAGTACGACGCGCGCTTCTATGGCGACGATGCGCCGGTCAAGACGCGCATCCAGGTGCTCGAGGCGATGATCCATTATATAGAGGCGCAAATCGCCGAGCATGGCGCGCGTGGCCTGAAGCTGAACACCATCACCCGCCATATGCTGGGCATCATGGCAGGCTTGCCGGGGGCGCGCAGCTTCCGCCAGGTGATGTCCGATCCGGCCCGGCTGGCCTCGGGCGACGCCCGCCTGCTGCTCGACGCCTGCGCCCGCCTGCCGCAGGTCTGACGCGCAAATGCAACACCGGGGCCGCTGCGTCCCGGTCCCCCGCGCCCCGTCCGGCGGCGCCCGTTTACCCCATTCCTCATTCTGGACAAGCGCCGATTCACGGCGTCACTTGTCGTTTCGACATCCTCCGTTCTTTTTGTAAGGGCAAGGTTTCTGCTTGCCTCAAAGCAAGATAAAATCCTATAATCACCATGTTGTTTCTTTAGGGCAACCTGTTCCCTGGATTTATGGGTGTTGTTCTCGCGAAACAATTGATGCCTGTGCCGTTATTTTTGCATTCGCAGTCATTTTTTTGATTTATCCTGACGGAAACACGCGGAGGTTCCTTGCGTTGCCCGTCGAGCATCAAAAGCGCGATCGGCGCCGCACTGATCCGAGCGAATTCGATCAATACGTACCATTAGAAAAGACATGAAATGAATTTATCCAGCATGAAGGTCGGCACCCGCCTGGCGCTCGGTTTTGCCCTCGTCCTGTTCTTCCTGGTCGCGGTGACCATCGTCGGCATCTTCCGCATGGCGCAGATCCAGGACCGCCTCGACCGCGTGGTAAGCGTCAACAACGTTGTCAGCCGCCTCGTCATCGACATGCGCAACAACGTCGGCGACCGTATCTCGTCGCTGAAAGTGCTGACCCTGATGACCGATCCGGCCGACATGGAACCGGAAATGAACCAGATCAAGGCGCGCGCCGACAAGTACGCTGAAGCGCAGAAGAAGCTGGGCGACGTGTTCGCCCGCGAAGGTTCGGCGGAAGAGAAGGCCCTGCTGGTACAGATCAAGGAAAGCGAAGCACTGACCCAGGCCGCAATCGGCAAGGCGTCGGCACTGTGGCTGGGTAACGACGCCGAGTCGGCCACCCGCGTGCTAATCAAGGAAATCCGTCCGCCGCAGAAGAAGTGGATGGAAGGGCTGGACAAGCTGGCCGCGCTGGAAGAAAAGATGAGCGCCCAGGCGCAGGCAGACGCCGAAAGCGGCTTCCAGAATGCCCGCAACATGATGATCATCCTGGGCCTGGTGGCCGGCGCGATGGGCGTCCTGGCAGCCTGGTTCATCACCCGCGGCCTGCTCAAGCAGCTGGGCGGCGAGCCGGATTACACCGCCAAGATCGCCAGCAGCATCGCCGCAGGCGACCTGTCGATCCGCATCGACACCGACCAGGCAGCCCAGGGCAGCCTGCTGATGGAAGTGCGCGAAATGCGCAACAGCCTGAAAGGCATCGTCGGCCAGGTCCGCGGCGGCACCGAGACCATCGGCACCGCATCGCGTGAAATCGCAGCCGGCAACATCGACCTGTCGTCGCGTACTGAAATGCAAGCCAGCGCGCTGGAAAAGACCGCGTCGGCGATGGAAGAACTGACCTCGACCGTCAAGCAGAACGCCGACAATGCCCGTGAAGCGAATGCGCTGGCCGCAACCGCCTCGGACGTGGCCCGCAAGGGTGGCGAGGTGGTGGCGCAAGTGGTCGACACCATGGGTTCGATCAACACCTCGGCCAACAAGATTGTCGACATCATCGGCGTGATCGATGGCATCGCGTTCCAGACCAATATCCTGGCGCTGAACGCGGCAGTGGAAGCGGCACGTGCCGGCGAACAAGGCCGCGGCTTCGCGGTGGTGGCGTCGGAAGTGCGCAACCTGGCGCAGCGCTCGGCAGCGGCAGCGAAAGAAATCAAGACCCTGATCGGCGACTCGGTAGAGAAGGTCGAGCGCGGCAGCAAGCTGGTCGGCCAGGCCGGCGTGACGATGGATGAAGTGGTTGCCAGCGTCAAGCGCGTGACCGACATCATGAGCGAGATCGCCAATGCCAGCCAGGAACAGTCGGCCGGCATCGAGCAGGTCAACCTGTCGATCATCGAGATGGACAGCATGACCCAGCAGAACGCGGCACTGGTGGAAGAAGCGGCCGCTGCAGCGCAGAGCCTGCAGGACCAGGCCGGCGAACTGGCCCGCGTGGTCAGCATCTTCAAGCTGGTTGAAGGCGAAGAGATCCATGTGGCGGAAGCAGCGCCGCTGGCAGCGGCAGCACCGGCCGCCAGGCAGGTCGTCGCCAAGGCCAAGCCAGCGCTGAAGCGCCCGGCAGCCCGCGCAGCGGCCCCGGCGGCACCGGCCGCCCAGCCGAAAAAGATTGCAGCATCCACCGCCGGCAACGACGAGTGGGAAGAGTTTTAAGTGGTCGTAGTCTGACGATTTTTTATTAAACGATGTGGGATTAAGAAAAATGAACAAGCGTACCAGCACCATCGCCGCCCTGATGATCGCGGCAGTCAGCAGCACCAGTTTCGCAGCCGAAGTACCGGCTAGTTTCGATGCGAAGAACTGCAAGGCGGAGTATCCGAAGACTTCCCTGATGAATGAAGAGCAGGGCGCCGTCACCATGGCATTCCTGGTATCGGCTGATGGCAAGGTTGTCGAGTCGAAGGTTGAAAAGAGCAGCGGCTTCAAGAACCTGGACAAGGCGGCGATCAAGGCGATCTCGGCATGCAAGTTCAAGCCGGGCACCAAGGACGGCGCAGTGGCGCAGACCTGGACCAAAGTCGATTACGTCTGGTCGCTCTGATCTCTGGCTGAATAAAAATTTTTGGGAGAAATGGTATGTCTACGAATAAGCGTTGTCTCCGTCTCATCGCCGCCCTGGCCCTGTCGGGCGTTGGCTATGCCGTTGCCGCTGCCGAAGTACCGGCCAGCTTCGATCCCAAAAATTGCAAGGCTGAGTATCCAAAAGCCTCGCTGATGAATGAAGAGCAGGGCACCGTGTCGATGTCGTTCCTGGTGAACGCCGACGGCAGCGTGGCCGACTCCAAGCTGGACAAGACCAGCGGCTTCAAGAACCTGGACAAGGCCGCGATGAAATCGCTGGCGGCGTGCAAGTTCAAGCCGGGTACCAAGGACGGCGCCCCGGCGCAGACCTGGACCAAGGTCGACTACGCCTGGAAGCTCGACTAAGCATCTCCCCACCAGCCGGCCCGCGCGGCCGGCTGGCGTTTCACCCCTCCGCTTTACCCGCAGCCGCGCGCTGCCTGTGGTCCGTTCGCTGTTACCCTCCCTGTGTTGTAAATTTTCCAGCTTTACAGGAAGGACATCATGCGCCCATCTATTCTTCTTACCGCCGCAGCGCTGCTGGCACTGGCCGGATGCGCGGCCATGCCAGGCCCGTACGACCCCGCGCGCACCGGCCACACCGTGTCGCTGGTCAACAGCCTGTCGTGGACCAATGCGGTCAGCGACAAGCCCGACGCGCTGCGCACCGCCTGGCCGCTAGCCGGGCTCACCCGGCATACCGAGCAGTTTCCACTGGCCCAGGTCAAGTTGTGCGACGCCGCCGGCGTGTGCAGCTGGGGCGTGCTCAAGGCCCAGCGCATCCTGTCGGCGCCGCGCCATGTCGCCGGTGGCGTGGCCGTGGACGTGCAGCTGGAGCTGGACGTCGATCGCCGCCACGAAGCGCTGCAGGGCGGCGAAAAGGTCGCGCTGGCGATTCCCGCTGACGTGGCCGCACTGGCGGCGAAGCGGACGGTGCGCAAGTCGCTGGTGCTGCAGTACGGGAAGGTCGCACGCATCGGCCTCGACTTCGGCATCGGCTACGACCTGTGCGCGCAACGTCTCGATGCCGGCGGCAAGCCGGCCGATGCCTGCGCCATACCGTTCATGTAGCGCCATCAACCCGACGCATGGCAGGGTTAATAAACAATTAAGTTTACTTACTGTCCAGCTGTCGCTTATAGTGGCTTGTCACCAATTCACGGGCAAGTCATGCAACACGCACTCCTGATCGCCGCCGCCTGCCTGATGGCACTGTTGTCCACGGTCGGCGCCGCGCTGCCGTACCCGATCCTGCCGCCACTGTTCGCGTCGGGCGCGGCCAACGGCCTGAACGCGTTCATGGACCTGCCGCCCAAGCTGCTGCTGGGTATTGCGCTGGCGATCAATCCGCTCGGGCTGCTGATCGGCTCGGCCGTGCTGGGCCCCTTGTCGGACCGCTTCGGGCGGCGCCGCATGATGCTGCTGGCCTCGTTCGGGGCCGCCGCCGGCCACGCGGTGTCGGCGCTGGCGCTGGTCATCGAATCGTATCCCTTGTTCCTGTTCGCGCGCTTTGCCACTGGCCTGCTGGAAGGGCGCAGCGCGGTGGCGCGCGCCTTGCTGGCCGACCGGCTGACGGGTTCGCTGCGGCTGCGCGCCATGTCGTGGCTGAACGGCGCCTTCTATATGGGCTGGCTGGTGGGTCCGCTGATGGCCGCCGCCACGCTTGGCTTCGGCTTGACGGTGCCGTTCTGGATCGCGGCCGGCGCGCTGCTGCTGTCGGCGGCGCTGGTGGCTGCCGCGCTGCCGCGCGAAACCGCATCGACGGCGACCACCTCGTGGTGGCAGGTGGCGCGCAATGAGCACTCGCTGAACCTGCTGCGGCATGACGAGCTGCGCCGCCTGTTCATCGTCCACCTTGCGCTGACCTGCGGCGTGACCGCCTTCTACGAGTTCTATCCGCTGTGGCTGGTGGAGGTGGCGGCGTACGACGCCCAGGGCATCGCCCTGATCACGGCCGTCATGTGCGCGGTGATGACGTCGGTGTCGCTGTTCGCCGGACGCCCGAGTACCGTCGCACCGCTGCGGCTGGCTTCGGTGAATGCGCTGGGCGTGGCGATTGCCGTCGGCACGGTAGCGGCGGGCGACGCACGCGTCGGGATGGCGGCCATCGTCCTGTTTGGCTTGCCGATGTCGTATTACAACGCGGTGGTGCCGGGCTGGTGCGCTGAACGCTACGGCGGCTATGGGCAGGGTGCCGTGATGGGCTTGCTGTCGACGACCTTCTGCCTGGCCAACATCCTGATGGCGGTGGCCGGTTCGGTGCTGGCGCTGATCGACACGCGGCTGGTGCTCGCGCTCGGCGCGGTGTTGGCCGCATGGGCCAGCTGGCGCTTGCAGGGCTGGCACTGCGAACTCGCCGCCGATGGCGTCAAGGAGGGGGGAGTATGAATACTGCGGAACAAACGCTGTTCCTGCTGAAGACGCGCGGGCCCAAGACCGCCCAGCAACTGGCTGTCCTGCTTGGGCTGACGTCGATGGGCGCGCGGCGCCAGCTGGAAGCGGCCGCGCAAAAGGGGCTGGCCAGTCACGAGGACGTGGCCGACAAGGCGGGCCGGCCATCGCGGCGCTGGATGCTGACGGCGGCCGGGCACGCGCGCTTCCCGGACCGCCACGCCGACCTGACGCTGAACCTGATCGAACAGGCGCGCGCGGTGTTTGGGGAGGAAGGCCTCGAGCGCCTGATCGGGGCGCGCGAACAGGCCATCGAAGCGCACTACAGCATGCTGCTCGACGATGTGCCCGGCCTTGCGGGCCGTGTCGCGGTGCTGGCCGGAGCGCGCGACGCCGAAGGCTACATGGCCGACAGCGAAGTGCGCGACGACGGCAGCGTGCTGCTGGTCGAGAACCACTGCCCGATCTGCGCCGCCGCCAGCGCGTGCCAGAACTTCTGCCGGTCGGAGCTGGAGATCTTCCAGCGGGTGCTGGGCGCGGGCTGCAAAGTCGAGCGCGCCGAGCACATGCTGTCCGGGGCGCGGCGCTGCGTTTACCTCATCAAGCCGGTGTAGGGCTGTTATATTGTCGGCCAAGGTTTTGCTATCACCGACAAGAGGACTGACACCGTGGCGACTTTTTCCCAACCTTCACAGGCGACTGGCGCCACGGATGGCACCGGCGGCAATGCGGGCGCGCTGGTCATCATCACCATCCTGTTTTTCATGTGGGGCCTGCTGACCTCCTTGAACGACGTGCTGATCCCGCACCTCAAGTCGGTCTATACGCTTACCTACGTGCAGGCGATGCTGGTGCAGTTCTGTTTCTTTGGTGCGTACTTTGTCGTGTCGCTGCCAGCCGGCGCGCTGATCAAACGCATCGGCTACCAGGCTGGCGTGGTGTCGGGGCTGGTGATCGCGGCGCTCGGATGCGCGCTGTTCTATCCCGCGTCCACGTCCGGCTATGCGGTGTTCCTGCTGGCGTTCTTCATTCTCGCATCTGGCATCACGATCCTGCAGGTGGCGGCGAATCCCTTCGTTACCGCACTCGGCGACCCGGCCACGGCATCGAGCCGCCTGACCTTGACGCAGGCCTTCAATTCGCTCGGCACCACGGTCGCGCCGGCGCTGGGCGGCATGCTGATCCTGTCGGGCGCTGTGTTGACCGCATCCGAATTCGAGCTGCTGCCGGCTGCCGGGAAACTTGCCTACCGCGCCAGCGAGGCGGCGGCGGTGCAGGGGCCTTACCTGGTGCTGGCCGCGTCGCTGCTGTGCCTGGCCTTGTTCTTCGCGTTCGCCAGATTGCCGCGCATCGGCGCCCAGGATGGCGCTATCGAGGCGGGCGGGATGCGTTCGCTGCTGCGCCACCGCCATCTGGTGCTCGGCGCCATCGGTATCTTTGTGTACGTCGGCGGCGAGGTCAGCATCGGCAGCTTCCTGATCAATTACCTGGAGCAGGGCAGCGTCGCTGGCCTGAGCGCGGCTGAAGCAGCGCCGTACGTCAGCTATTACTGGGGCGGAGCGATGGTGGGCCGCTTCATCGGCTTTGCGGTGATGCGCTATGTCAGCCCGGGCAAGGCGCTGGCGTTCAACGCGGCGTGCTCGATCGCGTTGATCCTGGTGGCTGTGTTCGGCGAGGGCCAGCTGGCGATGTGGGCGATCCTCTCGGTCGGGCTGTGCAATTCGATCATGTTCCCGACCATCTTCAGCATGGCGTTGCACAAGCTGGGCCCGGCGACCGGGCAGGGCTCGGGGCTGTTGTGCATGGCGATTGTCGGCGGTGCGATCCTGCCGTTTGTACAGGGACTCGTGGCCGACATGGCGGGACTGCACCTGTCGTTCCTGGTGCCGGCCGCCTGTTACGTGTACATCCTGTTCTTTGGAATGAAGTATGCGGGCTTGTATCGTGAAGGTTCAGTGCCGGCGTGATGCGAGGAGCGATTCGGCTATAGCCAGCCGAAACCTCTAGCCATCAGTGCAGCATTTCCGAGTGCGACCGTGACGATCGCACCGAAGATCAGGCGGAAGTCCGTGGTCCTTATCGCGCGTATATCTGCCTTCAGCTCGGCAATGTCACGCTGCATGTATTCGACCGCTACTTCCAGTCTTGCGATTCGCGCTTCCATGGCTAAATCATAGACAACGCGCGCGTCGCTTTCAATGTTCATGCGCATTTCCTTCACCTGAGATTGGCTCAGGTGTCGGACAATATCTCGGCAATACAGTTCAGTTGCTTGACTGCGCAGGCGTGCGGCGGATCTGCTTGCGCCGGTCGTAGTTGTCCAGCAACGCCTGCTGCGCGACTTCTCCCTCGATGCCGCGCATTTTCAGGAAACGCTGGGCGGCGTCATCGCCAAACGCGCGCTGGCACGCCAGTGCTTCGCCGACCATGGCGGCAGTGTCGTAATCCTGGCGCCGGTCATCGGCGCGACGGTCCATTTGATCCATATCATCCTCCCATTGTTTATTGCATTTATAGCACGGGAGCGCCGTTGCACGGTTGGTTTGATATCGAACAAATACGGCCGCCAAAAAGAGTTCTTTTCAGAACTTAAAATTTCTGTGAATATATCTAAAGTAATGGAGCGCAACGTTACGTCAAAAAACTAACTAAGGGATTGAAAATGAAGAAGCTGCTGCAAGTACTGGTATGTTCGGCCGCAATGATCATGTCCGCTGGCGCGTTTGCTGCCGAGCAGGGCACCGCTGAAGAGGCGACCGCGCTGGTCAAGAAGGCCGTTGCGTTCCTGAAGGCCAACGGCAAGGACAAGACCCTGGCCGAAATGTCGAACAACAAAGGCCAGTTCGTCGACCGCGACCTGTATATCTCGGTCTACGACATGAACGGCAAAGTCGTCGCGCACGGCACCAATGCCAAGCTGATCGGCAAAGACGTGTCGGCCCTGAAAGACGCCGACGGCAAAGAATTCATCAAGGACATCCTGACCCAGGCAAAAGCCAGCGGCAAGGGCAAGTCTAACTACAAGTGGCAGAATCCGGTCACCAAGGAAATCCAGGCCAAGTCGGTCTACTTCGAGAAATCGGACGACATGGTGTTCTCGGGCGGCTACTACAGCAAGTAATCAGCATGCAGGCAAGCGCGCACTCGCGGTGCGCGTCCTGAGAAGATTTCAGGCACAAAAAAGCCACCTCAAGGGTGTAATGCCGTTCAGTTAAGGTGATTTCTTAATGACGCGAACGGCGTAGCGCTTCGGTGTCGCTTTGACGGCCCGGTCGTATTTGCGATCGGGCCGTTCGTCATTCAGGAGGCTAACCAGCCTTTCGCG
>NZ_JABBGG010000016.1 GCF_012927275.1 Massilia polaris
GAAAGGCTGGTTAGCCTCCTGAATGACGAACGGCCCGATCGCAAATACGACCGGGCCGTCAAAGCGACACCGAAGCGCTACGCCGTTCGCGTCATTAAGAAATCACCTTAACTGAACGGCATTAGGCGCAAGCGCCGGTTTTTTCTGTTGGATGACAGCGATTACTTCGCGTTCATCAGCGCCACGGTGGTGTCCAGCATGCGGTTCGAGAAACCCCACTCGTTGTCGTACCACGACGATACCTTGACCAGGCGGCCCGAGACCTTGGTCAGCGTCGAATCGAAGTTCGACGATGCCGGGTTGTGGTTGAAGTCGATCGATACCAGCGGCTCGGTCTGGTAAGTCAGGATGCCTTCCAGCGGACCTGCGGCAGCAGCGGCCTTCATCAGCTCGTTGACTTCTTCCACCGTCGTATCGCGTTTGGCGATGAAGGTCAGGTCGACCAGCGAGACGTTGATGGTGGGTACGCGGATCGCGAAACCGTCCAGCTTGCCGTTCAGCTCAGGCAGCACCAGGCCAACCGCGGCGGCAGCGCCGGTCTTGGTCGGGATCATGCTCATGGTGGCGGAACGCGCGCGGCGCAGGTCTTCGTGCATCACGTCCGACAGTACCTGGTCGTTGGTGTAGGCGTGGACGGTGGTCATCAGGCCGGTTTCGATGCCGATCGCGTCGTTCAGCGGCTTGACCAGCGGGGCCAGGCAGTTGGTGGTGCACGATGCGTTCGAGATCACGGTGTCGGTCGACTTCAGCACGTCCTGGTTGACGCCGAACACGATGGTCGCGTCGACGTCCTTGCCGCCCGGCGCCGAGATGATGACTTTCTTGGCGCCGCCTTTCAGGTGGGCCGCCGCCTTTTCCTTGGTGGTGAAGAAGCCGGTGCACTCGAGCACGACGTCCACACCCAGCTCGCCCCATGGGATCTCAGCCGGGTTGCGCTGTGCGAATACGCGGATCGGGTCGCCGTTGACGATCATGTTGTCGCCTTCGACCGTCACGGTGCCCGGGAACTTGCCGTGCGCGGTGTCGTAGCGGGTCAGGTGGGCGTTCGACTTGGCGTCGCCGAGGTCGTTGATCGCAACGATCTGGATGTCCTGCTTTTTGCCGCCTTCATAGAAGGCGCGCAGCACATTGCGGCCAATGCGGCCATAACCGTTGATTGCTACTTTGATCGTCATACTCTACTCCTGATTAAAAGAAAAGAAGGGCGAGGCGCAGGCGCCAGCCGGCGCCCGCGCACTACAGGCAGACTTAAGCGGCCAGGACGAGCTTGGCCTTGGCGACCACGTTGTCGACGGTGAAGCCGAAGTGCTTGAACAGCACCGGCGCCGGCGCCGATTCGCCGAAGGTGTCGATACCCACCACAGCGCCTTCGAGGCCGACGTATTTATACCAAAAATCGGTGACGCCGGCTTCGATAGCAACACGCGGGATGCCGCGCGTCAAAACGCTGGCCTTGTAAGCGGCGTCCTGGCGATCGAACACGTCGGTCGACGGCATCGATACCACGCGCACCGGCGTGCCTTCAGCTTCCAGCACGGCAGCGGCTTTGAGCGCCAGTTCGATTTCCGAACCGGTGGCGATCAAAATGACCTTTGCGTTGGCGGCGTCGCGCAGCACGTAGCCGCCGCGCGCGATGTTGGCGACCTGCTCGGCGCTGCGTTCGACGAACGGCAGGTTCTGGCGCGAGAAGATCAGGGTTGCCGGGCCGTCCTTGCGCTGCACTGCCGCGCCCCATGCGACCATCGATTCGGTGGTGTCGCATGGACGCCAGTTGTCCAGGTTAGGGATCAGGCGCAGCGACGATACGTGCTCGACCGACTGGTGGGTCGGGCCGTCTTCGCCCAGGCCGATCGAGTCGTGGGTGAACACGAACACCGAGCGCAGCTTCATCAGCGCAGCCATGCGCAGCGCGTTGCGGCTGTAGTCCGAGAAGGTCAGGAAGGTCGCGCCGAACGGGATGTAGCCGCCATGCAGGGCGACGCCGTTCATGATCGCGCTCATGCCGAACTCGCGCACGCCATAGTTGATGTGGTTGCCCGGCTGGCCGGAACGGACCGCGACGATCTCTTTCCAGTTGGTCAGGTTCGAACCGGTCAGGTCGGCCGAGCCGCCCAGGAATTCAGGCAGCACAGGGGCCAGCGCCTGGATGGCGTTCTGGCTTGCCTTGCGGGTTGCGATGGTTTCTTTCTTGTCGACGGTCGCGGCGATAGCCTGGTCCAGCACTTGCTGGAAGTTGGCCGGCAGGTCGCCCTTCATGCGGCGCTCGAGTTCAGCTGCCAGCTCAGGGAATTGCGCGCGGTAGCCTTCGAACTTCGCATTCCAGTCGCCTTCGACCGCGGCGCCCTGCTGCTTGGCGTCCCATGCTTCGTAGATCGGCGCAGGGATGTCGAACGGGACCGCATCCCAAACCAGGTGTTCGCGCACTGCCGCGCATTCTGCGTCGCCGAGCGCCGCGCCGTGGACCTTGTCGCCGCCCTGCAGGTTTGGCGAGCCCTTGCCGATGATGGTCTTGCAGCAGATCAGGGTCGGCTTGTCCGACTTCTTCGCTTGTGCGATGGCCGCATCGACTGCCGCCACGTCGTGGCCGTCGACGTCCGGGATCACGTTCCAGCCGTAGGCTTCGAAACGCTTCGGGGTGTCGTCGGTGAACCAGCCTTCCACCTTGCCGTCGATCGAGATGCCGTTGTCGTCGTACAGGGCGATCAGCTTGTTCAGGCCGAGGGTGCCCGCCAGCGAGCACACTTCGTGCGAGATGCCTTCCATCAGGCAGCCGTCGCCGAGGAATGCGTAGGTGTAGTGGTCGACCACGTCGTAGCCAGGCTTGTTGAATTCAGCCGCCAGCAGCCACTCCGACAGCGCCATGCCGACCGCGTTGGCGATACCCTGGCCGAGCGGGCCGGTGGTGGTCTCGATGCCTGGCGTGATGTCGACTTCCGGGTGGCCCGGGGTCTTCGAATGCAGCTGGCGGAAGTTGCGGATGTCGTCCATCGACAGGTCGTAGCCGGCCAGGTGCAACAGCGCGTAGTGCAGCATCGAGCCGTGCCCGTTGGACAGCAGGAAACGGTCGCGGTTGACCCACTTCGGATTCGCCGGGTTGTGCTTGTAGTGCCCTGCCCACAGCGCAACGGCGATTTCAGCCATGCCCATTGGCATGCCAGGGTGGCCGGAATTGGCTTTTTGAACAGCGTCCATTGCCAGTGCGCGGATCGCGTTGGCCATCAGGGTGGTAGGGAGCGTAGGTTTCATGGATTGAATCAGTGAGGTCTAGGATTGGGAATGCGGTGCAGGCCGTGCTTGCTTAACCAAGTATTTTACCAGAGCGGGGTGGCGCCGAATTAAAATGCCTTCATTTCCACCAATAAGTTGCAGGATTTTCATGCCGCGTTTCTATTGCCCCGAGCCACTTGGCGTCGGCGCCACCATCGCCCTGCCCGAGGCAGTCGCCCACCACGTGCACGTCGTGCGCCTGCAGCCAGGTGACGAACTGTGCCTGTTCGATGGGGCCGGCGGCGAGTACCGGGCGACCCTGTCCAGCGTCGAGAAACGCCGGGCGACGGCCACGATCGTCACCCACGACCCGCGTGAGGCGGAGCTGCCTTACCAGGTGACCCTGGCGCAGGCCCTGCCCGAAGGCACGAAAATGGACTGGATTATTGAAAAGGCGGTGGAACTGGGCGTGAGCGCCATCCAGCCGCTGGCTGCCAGGCGCTGCGTGGTCAAGCTGTCGGGCGAACGCGCGGGCAAGAAGCAGGATCACTGGCAGGCGGTGATCGTGGCGGCGTCCGAGCAAAGCGGACGCAACCGGCTGGCCAGGCTTGGTGAACTGACCGACTTCGAGCGCTGGATCGGCAGCGGGGAAATGTCGAACTGTATCTTGCTGACGCCGCGCGCCACCCAGTCGCTGGCCGACTGGACCCGCGCTGTGCCGCCGCAGGCGGTCAGCCTGATGATCGGGCCGGAAGGGGGTTATACGCAGCAGGAAGAAGATGCGGCGATCCAGCGCGGGGCGATTGCGCTGTCGATGGGGCCGCGCATTCTGCGTACCGAGACAGCGGGACTCGCGGCCCTGGCCGCAATCAACGCCGCCTGGGGCGGCATGTAAGTTGGGGAAGCGGCCATGCCGGATCTGGAAACGGGTGGACAATTGCTGATCTACTGGTCCGGGAAGGGCTACCGGACGAAAACGGTCAAGATCGGCGATTAAGGCCGCGTGACCCGGCAAGCAAATTGGCCGCAGTGGCAGTTCGCGCGGAGGCGGCCTACGGCCTTGTCCGCCCTACCGAACCGGGTCCGCATAGATCAAACCCACCGTCTGTAAAAAAAACGCCCCGCAAGTTTCCTTGCGGGGCGTTTTTGCTAAGCGTTAAAGCTTAGAAGGTGTAGCTGGTGTTGAGGTACAGGGTGCGGCCCATCGTGTCTGCGTAACGTGGGTCGTAGCCAACCTGGTGGCCCGACGAAGTACGCAGCGACAGCGGTGGCTCCTTGTCCGTCAGGTTCTTCACGCCAACGCGCACATCCCACTGCTTGCTGATGTTGTACTTGCCCTGGTAGTCGATGGTCGAGTACGAAGGAACCTGCAGGCGGATCGCTTGCGTGATGTTCGCCTTGGTTGCGATGTTGTACGGGTTGGCCGCAGCATCGGTGTAACCATTGCGGTAGTTCAGCGTGAACGAGTTCACCATCTTGCCCGTTTCCAGCGCTGCGGTGATGCGAGCGACGTTGCGGAAAGTGACTTGGTTGTCGATGCCGTAACGGTCCATGCTGTCGGTCCAGACATTGTCCGTACCTGGCGTGGTGTAGTCCGCCTTCAGCATGTGGGTGCCGTTCACGTTGACCGACAGCTTGCCGAACGAGTACTTTTCACCCACGGTGAAGTCCCAGTCGATACCGCGGTAGTGCGAGCGGCCGATGTTGATTGGCGCCTGCAGGAACGACCACTTCTGTTCACCGGTTGCCGGGTTGGTGAACGGCGAGAACAGTTCGCGGAACTTGGCTGGATCGGCAAAGGCCTGGATTTCGCTGACCGACGATACCTGGTTGGTCATGCGGACATCCCACAGGTCGGCGCCGAAGGTAACGGTGTTCGACGGCTCGATGCGGAAGCCCAGGGTGTACTGCTTCGATTCCTCAGGGCTCAGCTCCGCATTACCGCCGCGCTTGACGTCGTACTGCTGGCGGCCCGGACGGCAGAAGCCTGCGTTTTCGGTCTCGAGCGACGGCGGGCAAACGTACGAACCGGAGGTGAAGCCTGCCGATACGACCGGGCTGGCGATCTGGTCCTGGTCGGCAACGCGGAAGCCGGTGCCGTAGGAAGCGCGCAGCAGGACCTGCTGTACCGGCGACCAGCGTGCGGTGACCTTGTAGGTGCTGGCGTCCTGCGAATCGCCGACGTCCTTGCCGGCCAGCGCATCCTTGACTGCCGAGTACTTGTCCCAACGGACAGCCGCGGTCATTTCCAGGTTCTTCAGGACCGGCAGTGCCAGTTCGGCGAACGCGCCGGTCGAGTCACGGGTGTAGTCGTTCTCGGCTGGCGCGTTGAACGCGTAGATGGTGCCGTTCTTGGCAGCCTGCGATGCGGTCTGCACTTGCTGCAGTTCGCGGTAGTCGGCGCCCACTGCAACGCTGGCCGCACCGCCTGGGAGTTCGAATACTTCGCGCGAGCCGCGTACATCGAAGCCCTTCAGGTCCGAATACGCTTCGCGGATCGAACCCTTGAACAGCGAGTTCTGGATCAGCGACTTGGTGGCCTCGCTCTGCGAACCCGATGGTGCGAACGGGTCGAAGCTACGGTTGCTCAGCATCGAGCGGAACTCGGAGTTGAGCATGTAACCGCCGGTGTACTTCTCGTCGATCTTGTACTTCGAGAGGGTCACGGCGCTGTTCAGGTCCCAGCCGAATGCAACGGCTTCAACGCCGGCGACCAGGTGGCGCACGTCGGTGATGGTCTGGCTGTCGCGGGTACCCCAGTCAACTGCGCGGAACTGCGCAACTGCGCCGGTCGCCAGTTCTTGCTGGGCCGGGGTCAGGTTCGGCTGGATGTACTGGTTGTACAGCGGCGTGCCTTTAGGGATGCTGACGTTGACCGGGTTGGCCGCGATACGCGCGGTCAGGTCGAAACGGGCCAGCGACAAGTCGGCGAATGCGATTGCGTTCTCGCCCAGCTTGATGCGGCCGCTGGAGAAGAAGGTGTCGCGCTTCGATTCAGGAATGATCTCGACGGTCGCGGCGAAGTCGAAGGAGCAGAAGTTGGTCTGCGCATCGTTCGACAGGTAAGGCACGTTCAGGTCGGCGCAGGCGCCGGTTGCCTTCTGGAACGGGTTGAAGCCGATCGCCTTGTTGACAGCCGGGTTGGTGAACGACACGGTGGCGTTGGCCGGGACGGTCGAGGTCGAGGTACGGTCGTAGATGTAGTTGACGCCTTCGTGCGAGAACGGAATGTAACCGGTTGCCGCGAAGCGGCGCTGTGGCGCCTTCAGCTGGCGCTGCTCGTCGTGGCGATAGGTCATCAGGACGTTGTAGCCATCTTCGTCGAGGTCGCCGAAGCCGCCGGTGATGCTGGCGTTGGCGCTCTTGCCGCCCGCGTGTTCCGGGTGCACATAGCCTGCCTCGACCGCCACGCCCTGGTAGTTTTTCTTCAGGATGAAGTTGATGACGCCGGCGATCGCGTCGGCGCCGTACAGTGCCGAGGCGCCGTCGCTCAGCACTTCAACGCGTTCAACCGCCGACAGCGGGATCGAGTTCAGGTTGACGGAGCTGCCGCTGTCCTGCAGTGGCGCCAGGCGGCGGCCGTTCAGCAGAACCAGGGTATAGGCAGTGCCCAAGCCGTGAATCGATGCACTTGTGCGGCCACCTGAGTTGGAACCGGCTGCGGTGGCTTCGATGGTGAAACCTTGCATCGCTGGCACTTTTTGAAGCAGGTCGGAGACCGTGGTCGCGCCAGTGCGCGCAATGGTTTCTTTCGAAATGACTTGCACCGGCAGAGCGCCTTCGCGCTGGATGCGCTTGATTGCCGAGCCGGTGATCTCCACTCGCTGGATGACTTGCTCTTGCGCCAGCGCGTTCGCGCCAACCAAGCCTGCCAGCAGGCCAATGGCCATGCGTACCGAACGCACGCCAGATTTCTCTTTAAACAACATATTGATCCTAGTGTTAGTTGCGATGAAAACGCGGGGCCCGGGCCGGGCGGTCTCGCTGCCGCCTTCTCGGCTTTCCAAAACACAATAAAGCCCACGCGCGCAACATTATGTCGTTTCGGCGGCGATTTAGGAAATATGCGGAATAAACTATGGGGAATTTACAACAGATGCATACATTCGACGGCTTGCCGAAGACGGGGCCAAACAAGCTTGGCACAACTAAAAAAGCCGTTCAGCTTTTAACTGAACGGCTTTTTACTGCATCTGCAGATATCTATCCAATTCTCACACCGGCGTGACCGGCCTTAGAGTTGGGTGACGACGAATTAAAACTTGTGGTCGTAGGATACCGAGAAGCGGCCCGAACGTGGTGCGGTCAGCGACAACGGGGTCTGGTACAGCGAGCTGATACGGGTACCGGTGTTGTACGCTTCGGTCACGTTCTGAACGACCTGGCGGTTGGTGACGTTGAACACGTCGAGACGCAGCTGCAGGCCAGGAAGCATTACTGGCTTGTAGGCAACGTTCAGGTCCAGGCGGTTATCCCATGGCAGACGGCCCAGGGTACCACGTGGGGTGATGACGTTTTCTGCACGGGTTGCACCAAGGCAGTAGAAGGTCGCGTTGGGGTAGTTCGGCGAATCGCCAGGCGCAGCGGCGGAGCCGATGCAGCTGCGTGGACGGCCCGATGCCAGCAGCACGTTACCACCGACGGTCACTTCAGGCAGAACCTGGTAGAAACCGTAGGCCTTGACCTGGTGTTCGCGGTCGTTTGGCAGCAAGCCATCGGCGCCGATCATCAGCTCTGGGTAATCCCAGGTCGAGGTCACAGCAACGTCAGCCTGGCCGTTGTCCGACTTGACCTGGCCTTCGGTGTTGCCTTTGTTCTTCGACCAGGTGTACATCAGCTTACCGTACCAGCCGTTGCGCAGTGGGTGCTCAGCGAAGATGTCAACCGCAGCGTAGGTACGCTTTGGCTTGTCGAAGCCTTGGTCTTCCGCAGTCAGGAACACCTTGGTCAGCTGCGAAGCATCGCCGGTGTAGTCAACCATGAAGGTGTTGTCCTGACCTGGGTTGAAGGTCTGGCAGGTGTTGCCCCACAGCGGGTTGGTGATGGCGATCTTGTTCGCTGCTGCATAGCGCTCGAACGGACGCACGTCGCAGAAGTCATCGATGGTCGACTGCAGCTTACGGTAGGTTGCCTTACCGCCGAAGTTCAGGCTAGGCGAGAACGCCTTTTCGAAACCGATCGTCAGTTCGTCCTGGAAGGCTGGCTTCATGTCGAGGGCAGCGAGGGTTGCCACGACTTTGTCCTGGCCATACTCGTTGTTGTTCGACAGTGGCTGGCTCAGCTGGGTCAGGCCGGTTGGCGCGCCGTTCGCGTCAACACCGCTGTACGTGAAGTACTGGGCGGTGAAGGTCGAGCGGCCAGCGCCACGTACCGAGATGTGGGTTGGAATAGGCACCGAGTAACGGCCTGCGGTACCGAATACCTTCAGGCTGGAATCGCCGTTGACGTCCCATGCTGCTGCGAAACGCGGCATGATCTGGTTCTTCATTTCCAGGAAGGTGGTCTTGCTGTCGTTCTGGTTCTTGAACGACTCGCTACGCACGCCCAGGGTCAGCATCACGTCCTTGGTGACCTGGTACTTGTCTTCCAGGTACAGTGCGCTCTGTTCGCCGAACGAATCGGTGACGGTCGAGAACAGGTCCTTGGTCACGTAGTAACCCTGGGTGCCGTAGCCGCCGCCGGTTGCTGGCGCAGGAATGGTCACGCCTGCAGGGCCGTCGAGCGGCGTGTTCGGGGTGTCGGTACGGAAGTAGGTCCAGACGCCGCCACCGGCGCGGATGTCACCGGCTTTCAGCGATTCGATCTTGGTCTGGTCGATACCACCACGGATGGTGTGCTGGCCGAGACGGTATTCCAGGTCGATACGGCCGGCTTTCACAATGTCCTTCGAGCCTGGCGCCAGGTGGGTGCCGGTAATGCCCTGCGGGTTGTTGTAGGTCAGGCCAGGAACGCGGTCGGCAGGCGCCGACGACACCTGGAACAGGGTCGGGTTGTAGCCTGGGAAGTCGTTGGTATGCACCGAATCCGTCTGGCCGTACAGTGCGGTCAGGGTCAGGTCCTGGGTGAAGTTACCGGTGTACTTCGCCATCTTGGTCTTGCCGCCGTTATCATTAACGTTGACGAGGGTCTGGGACGAGGTGACGGTGCCGGTACGGGTACGGGTAGCGTAGTCGAAACCGCTGTCCTCGATGTTCACGGTCGGGGTGTCGCCGATCGCGGTGAACTCGAGGCGGTGGTCGTCGGTGATGTTCCAGTCGACCTTGTCCATGTAGCGCTCGATCTCGGTGTTGCGATCGCGCCAGCCGTTTGCTGCGTTCGAGGTGCCGACGCGGAAGCCGTTGACCAGGCCCTGGTCGGTGTCGCTCTTTTCAGCAGCAGCGAAGAAGAACAGCTTGTCTTCGATGATCGGGCCGCCGACATAGGCGCCGTAGACCTTGCGTTCCTGGGTGTTCTGCTCACGGGCCAGGCGCAGGGTGCCGTCGGTCGCCGCGTGGTACGACGCGCCAGTGCGGGCGTAGTAGATGTCTTTCGACTTCGCGCGCCACGAATCCGGCTCGATCGTCATGATCGCGCCAGCTTCTCAGTTATTGGTACCGCTCTTGGTGATGATGTTGACCACGCCGCCGATCGAACGGCCGAACTCGGCGCCGAAGCCGCCGGTCAGGACCTGTGCTTCAGCAATCGCGCCGAACGGCAGCTGGGATGCGCCCTGGCCGGTCCGTGGGTTGACGACAGGGAAACCGTTGATGTAGTACGAGTTTCCCGAAGCAGCGCCGCCGCCGAAGGAAGCACCGCCGGCGAAACGCGAGTCGGCGCGGGTGGTGTTCGGAGCCAGCTGAATGATTGCTTCAACGTTGCGCGCGATTGGCAGTGCTGCCAGCTGGCGCGCGTTGAAGGTTGCACCGTTGTTGGTGCGGGTGACGTCGATGGTACGACGCTGACCGGTAATCTGAACCGTTTGGACACCGGTTGCAACCGGGGTGAACACAGCTTCAGCGCCCTGGCCGATGCTTGCGTCAACTTCGGTGGTGCCAACGACGGTGTCGCCCTTCATCTGCGTGACGCGGTAGGTACCGGTCGGCAGCGAAGTTGCCTGGAAGCGACCCTGTGCATCCGGGGTCAGCGTGCGGCGCAGGCCGGATGCCGGGTTCTCGATCGTCACTTTGACGTCTGCGCCTGGCGTCACGGTACAGAACAATCACGCACATTGCATGAAGTTGGTTCGAAGGCGATTAAAAGCAGTGCAAAAGGGCAATTTGCCGCAACGCATCAAAAGCCACGCTCGTCATATGCATATGCCGGGTCGTATCTAACGCAGGTAAAATAGCGGGTTGCAATTTAAAAACCCTATTTTTAAGCCTTGACGGAATACGTAATATGCTGCGAATTAATGAACTGAAACTGCCGCTGGACCATACCGAGGACGCGCTCACCGCTGCGATCCTCGGGCGCCTGGGAATCGGCAAAGATTCGCTGCGCGCTTATTCCGTATTCAAACGCAGCTATGACGCGCGCAAGCGCAGCGCCATCCTGCTGATCTATTCGCTGGACGTCGATACGGCCGAGGAGGCAGCCATCCTGGCGCGGCTGAAGCACGACATGCACGTGCTGCCCGCCCCCGACACCAGCTACAAGTACGTCGCCGGCGGCGAGCAGCTGCAGGGGCACGACAGCAACAAGCGCCCGGTCGTGGTGGGCACCGGCCCGTGCGGCCTGTTCGTGGCGCTGGTGCTGGCCCAGATGGGCCTGCGCCCGCTGATCCTCGAGCGCGGCAAGGAAGTGCGCGAGCGCACCGTCGACACCTTCGGCTTCTGGCGCAAGCGCAAGCTGAACACCGAATCGAACGTGCAGTTCGGCGAGGGCGGCGCCGGCACCTTCTCGGACGGCAAGCTGTACAGCCAGATCAAGGATCCCAGGCATTACGGCCGCAAGGTGCTGACCGAATTCGTCAAGGCGGGCGCGCCGGAAGAAATCATGTATGTGAGCAAGCCGCACATCGGCACCTTCCGCCTGGTCAAGATGGTCGAACAGATGCGCGAGAACATCATCGCGCTGGGCGGCGAATACCGCTTCAGCAGCAAGGTCACCGACATCGAAGTCGAGGAAAAAGACGGCGTGCGCCAGGTGCGCGGCGTGGTGCTGGCCAGCGGCGAACACATCGCCACCGACCACGTCGTGATGGCGATCGGCCACAGCGCGCGCGACACCTTCGAGATGCTGTACGAGCGCGGCGTCTACATCGAGGCCAAGCCGTTCTCGATCGGCTTCCGGGTCGAGCACCCGCAGTCGCTGATCGACGTGTGCCGCTTCGGCCCCAATGCCGGCAACAAGATCCTCGGCGCGGCCGACTACAAGCTGGTGCACCACGCCACGAACGGGCGTTCGGTGTACAGTTTCTGCATGTGCCCGGGCGGCACCGTGGTCGCGGCCTCGTCGGAAGAAGGCCGGGTCGTCACCAACGGCATGAGCCAGTATTCGCGCAATGAACGCAACGCCAACAGCGCGATCGTGGTCGGCATCACGCCGGACGATTATCCCGGCCACCCGCTGGCCGGCATCGCCTTCCAGCGCAAGCTGGAGGAAGGCGCGTTCGCGCTCGGCGGCGGCACCTACGATGCGCCCGGCCAGCTGATGGGCGACTTCGTGCGCGGCGTCGCCTCGACCGAATTCGGTTCGGTGGCGCCGTCGTTCAAACCCGCGGTGCACCTGACCGACCTGGCCACCGCCCTGCCCGAGTATGCGATCAGCGCGATGCGCGAAGCCTTCCCCGCCTTCGACAAGCAGATCAAGGGCTATTACAAGGAAGACGCGGTGCTGACCGGCGTCGAAACCCGCACCTCGTCGCCGATCCGCATCAAGCGCAACGACGGCGACCTGCAGAGCCTGAACACGCGCGGTCTGTTCCCGGCCGGCGAAGGGGCCGGCTACGCGGGCGGCATCCTGTCGGCCGCGGTCGATGGCATCCGGGTGGCGGAAGCGGTGGCGCTGTCGATGGCGGACTGACGCCCTCCCCGGCACGATTCGCGGCAGAAAAAAGGCCCGGTTACTGATCAGTAACCGGGCCTTTTGCCTTATTGCTTCCTGCTACAGCCAGCTTAGAACTTGTAGTTGGCGGTCACGTAGAAGGTACGGCCGAGCGGGTCGGTGTAGCGGCCGTCGTAGCCCACCTGGTTGCCGCCGCCGGCGTTGCGGATCGACAGCGGCGGATCTTCATCGAGCAGGTTCTTGATACCGGCCGTCAGGGTCAGGCTCTTGTACACCTTGGCCTTGAGCTGGTAGTCGAGCGTCATGTAGTCCTTGACGTCGCGCGCCATGCCGACCACGCCGCCGATCGCGCCGTTCGCATCGACGGTACGCACTGCCGCGTCGTCTTCGGTCAGCACCTGGTCATGGTAGCCCGAGCGGTAGTTCAGGGTCAGCGAGTTGCTCAGCTTTTCCGAGCTGCGCAGCGACAGCACCAGGCGCGAGATCACGCGGAAGGTGACGTTGCTGTACGAATCGAAACGGCCGATGCTGTACTCGATGCCGCTCGCGCTGCCCGGCACGTCCTGCTCGGCCTTGAGCATGTAGGTGCCGGTCCAGTTGGCCGAGAAGCTGCCCAGCCCGGTCTTGCCGAGGCGGTAGCTGGTATCCCAGTCGACACCGCGGTAGTGCGAGCTGGACAGGTTGACCGGGCTCAGGGTGGCCACCAGCACATTGCTCTTCTGGATAGGATCGAAGTAGATCGAGATCCATTTGTCGGCCAATGCAGGATCGCTGAAGATCTGCTGTTGCGACAGCGCCTGGATCTGGTTCTTCAGCTTGACGTCCCACAGGTCGAGGCCGAACGACAGGCTAGGAATCGGCTCGACGCGGAAGCCGAGCGTGGCCTGTTTCGAGGTTTCCGCCTTCAGGCCGGTGTCGCCGGACAGCGAATTGCCGCTGGTGAGCAGGCCGTATTCCGACGAACCCGGCTTGCAGTAAGGCAGGCGCGGATCGCCGGCCTTGAACGCAGGGCAAGGGAAGAAGTTGGACGAACCGAAGTTTTTGACCGGGTCGGCGATGTCGTTCATGGTCGGCGCCTTGAAACCGGTGCCGTAGGAACCGCGCACCAGCACGTTGCTGACCGGGGTCCAGCGCGCCGCCAGCTTGTAGGTCGCCTTGGCCACGTCGTTGCCGACGTCGCCAGGGTTGCTCGGCTTGCCGGCCACGTCGAAGCTGGTGTTACGGCGTTCGACGGCATCGTAGCTGTCGTAACGCACGGCAGCGGTCGCCTCGATCGTCTTGGTCACCGGCA
Source organism: Massilia polaris (assembly GCF_012927275.1). Taxonomy (GTDB): domain Bacteria; phylum Pseudomonadota; class Gammaproteobacteria; order Burkholderiales; family Burkholderiaceae_D; genus Telluria_A; species Telluria_A polaris. The sequence continues at coordinate 13,484 of NZ_JABBGG010000016.1, forward strand.
TCAGCAACTCGGCAAACGCGCCCCAGTTCTGGCGCACCGCGTCGAGCGGCAAGGCGCCGGTGCCGCCGCCGATGATCACGTCGGTCCAGTTCGGCTGGGTAGGATTCGGTCCCTGCAGGATCGCCGACGGCATGTCGTTGAAGCGCTGCTTGGTGAAGTCGGCGCCGGCGCCGAGCGCCGCGCGCCCGCCCGCCATGTCGAACAGTTCGCGCGAGGCGCGCGCGTTGAGCACGTCGATCTTCGACTCGGTTTCGTTCAGGGTCTGGCGCAGCACGGCCGGGGCCAGCGTGGCCTTGTCGTTGGGCGACAGTTCATACGGATTGAAGGCGCCCGAACGGATCAGCGCTTCGAATGCATTGCCGCTCAGGTAGCCAGCCACCGCATCGTCCTTCTGGGTGTTCTCGGAGTGGGTGTAGGAGGCGCTGGCATCCCAGCCGGCCACGCGGCCTTCGATGCCGATCACGGCGTGGGCCGCATCGGTGCTGTACTTGTCGGTGCGCCCGCCGGCGTCGTGGCCGCGGTAGTACAGGGTCGAGTTGAGGACGTCGGCCGGGTTAATGCCGAGGGCGGCCAGTTGCGGCACCACCGACTTGTTGTAGGCGCCGATGTAGTTCTGGTTGACGCGGGTGACACCGGTGACCGGATCGGTGGTGATCGGCGACAGCGGCTGTGCGGCAGGCGCATAGCGCGCGGTGTTGCTGAAGCGGGTCAGGACCAGCTCGCCGAACACGGTGGCGGCGTCCGATACCTTGACGTTGGCCGAAGCGAACACGCTGTCGCGCTTGAGTTCGGGCAGCAGCTGGACGGTCGACGCGTAATCGTAGCGGCAGACGCCGCCGCGCTCGAAGGTGTTGGCGCCGGTGCACTTCTTGTTCTTGAGCAGGTCGACCGAGAATATCTGGTAGTCGTCGGCGGTTTCGACGTCGACGTTGGCCGGGGTCGAGTTGACCGAGGTTTGCCAGGTCGCGAATTGCTTGCCGCCTTCGCTGAACTTGCGCACGCCGGAGCGGGCGAAATCGCGGTCCTTGGCGTTCAGCTCTTTCTGCTCGTCGTGGCTGTAGGCCAGCAGCACGTTGAAGCCGTCGGTGTCGAGGTTGCCGAAACCCTTGGACAGCGAGAAATTGGTGCTCTTGCCGCCCTTTTCCTGCGGCGAATTGTAGGTCGCTTCGATGTCGAAGTCCTGCTGGTTCTTCTTCAGGATGAAGTTGACCACGCCGGCGATCGCGTCGGAGCCGTACAGGGTCGAGGCGCCGTCGGTCAGGATCTCGACGCGTTCGACGGCCGACAGCGGGATCGAGGCCAGGTTGACGGCGCTGCCGGTGCCGTAAGGCGCCATGCGGCGGCCGTTCAGCAGCACCAGCGTGTAGTCGGTGCCGATCGCGTGCACCGAGGCGGTCTGGACGCCGCCGCCGCCGCCGTTGACCGAGGTCGACGAGGTGATGAAGCCCTGCATCGCCGGCAGCGCGGCGACCAGGTCGGCGACGTTGGACGCGCCGCTCTGCTCGATCTGGGCGCGGGTCAGGGTCTGGACCGGCAGCGAGCCTTCGGCGGCAATCCGCTTGATCGAGGAACCGGTAATTTCGACTCGCTGGATGACGGAACCGTCCTGCGCCACTTGCTGGGCGCCCACGGGGATGGCCATCAGGCCGAGGCTGGCGGCGGCGCCGGTCGCGAACAGCTGGCGCAGCGAACGGGATATGACTGTTTCTTTGATCATTATTATTAGTCCCTTGAAAATTTTAAAGTGATTGCACTTCGACTTCATTTCCGGTTGTAAAGACAACCTCAGGAGGCATGGAATCATAGCAAGACGATATCAGTCAATTATGTATTGACGATCTTTCAAATAAACAACAGTTTTAACTGAATGAATCACCTTGCATATGGCGGATGATCGCCATAGGGGGGCGGCCGCGATGGACGGCATCAAGGTGGCCGAAGCGGTGGCGCTGTCGATGGCGGCCAAGGTGTAAATATATTTGCAAATAGCATCATCTCTTACCCGAAGAGCATGCGAGAATTACGTAAATACACATACGCTTCTAAGCGTGGTTTTTGGGGAGTGGAGACATGCAGGACGCACAGGCGATGCGCGCGGAAGTCGCGCAACTGCAAGCGGCAGCCATTCATGCGCTGCAGGCAGGCAAGGAAGATGAAGCCGGACAATTATGGGCGCGCGTGCTCGAACGCGACGCCAGCCATGGCCTGGCGCTGATTTCGCTGGGCAAGCGGGCGTTTCGCCACGGCGACCTGGGCAGGGCGCAACTGGCCTTCGAACGGCTCGTCGCGGCCGACCCCGGACATACGCAGGGCTGGATCAACCTGGCGCTCACCCACCAGGGCCGCAAGGATGAAGCGGCCGAGCAGTCCGCCATCGACAGCGCGCTGCGCACCGACCCTTACGACCTGGTGGCGCTGATCCTGCGCGCCAACCTGCTGGAACGCCAGGGCCAGCGCCACAAGGCCGCGTCAGTCTATGGCGCGGTGGCCAGCGTGGCGCCGCCGCTTGCCGCGCTGGAGCCGGGCATGCAAGGCGCCGTCACCCATGCGCTGCAGTTCCGCGACCGCTACGATGCCGATTTCGGCAGCTTCCTGGACGGCTTCCTCGACAACCACTACCAGGCGATGGCGGGCGAAAACCTGCAGCGCTTTCGCGAGTCGGTCGACATCATGGTGGCGCGCAAGCGGCGCTACGAATCGCAGTCGATGGTGTTCCACTATCCCGGCCTGGTACCGTTGCCAATCCTGCCGCGCGCGCGCTTTCCGTGGCTGGATGCGATCGAGGCCGGCACCGACGCCATCCGCGCCGAATTCCTGCAGGTTCACGCGGCCGATCGCGGCTTCACGCCTTACCTTTCCTACCCGCCCGACATTCCGCACAACCAGTTCGCGGAATTGAATAATTCGGAGCGCTGGAGTGCCTTCCACCTGATCGCCGACGGCAAGCCGGTGCCCGAACATGCCGCACGCTGTCCGGAGACCATGCGCCTGCTGGCCGGCGCTCCGCAGCCGGACCAGCCGGGCCGCACGCCGACCGCCATGTTCTCGCTGCTCGCGCCGCGCACCCGAATTCCGCCGCATGTCGGCGTCAGCAACGTGCGCCTGGTCACGCACCTGCCGCTGATCATCCCGGAGCGCTGCGGCTTCAGGGTCGGCAACGAGACGCGCGACTGGAACCTGGGCGAGGGTTTCGTGTTCGACGACACCATCGAGCACGAGGCATGGAACGACAGCGACAAGTTGCGCGTGGTGCTGATCTTCGACATCTGGCACCCTGACCTGACGCCGCCCGAGCGCGCCATGATCACCGCACTGACCGAAGGGATCCAGCAGTTTCGCGATACGGCCGGCGAGTTTGCGCTATAAGCCGCGCCCCCTCCCTTCATGCCGCCCGGTCACTCCGCGCGGCATTTTTTTGTCCGCACTTCTGCATTTCTCCAGGCGTCCCTATTGTCGGGAACCGCCACCTGCTTCCATCCGAATGAGGCACGGGCTGCGATTGACAAAGTGTTCGAGAAATTCCGCCCGCTTAATCGCCTTGTTGCATACCTCGCCCGCCTCTGCATCTACCCAGTGGAGCTGAAATACATCCTTTGCCGTATCGCGACAGGATCGCCCGGGCTATTTGGCTGGCGACGCAGCAGCCGAGCGTTCGCGCGGTGGCGATCAAGACCGAAGAGCAGTCAATCCTCGCGATGCACCGCAGCCGCTAGCAGCTATCCACGGTGCCCGCGCAGCGCTACTCGCGACGAAGGAGCCGAGCATGTGGCTGCAGGAGCTGAAGAAACGGCGTCCGCAAAACGTGGTGATCGTCGCGCAGGCGAACTAGATGGGGTGAGTAGAGGACTTTCACCTGCAGGTAAGTGCGCCCTGCCGGGCGCACCAAAAAAAAACGGCGAGCCTGAGGCTCGCCGTTTTTGTCGTGCTATCTAATTAGATTAGAAGCGCGCGGTCAGGTTCATGTAGACGAAGCGACCCATCGAATCGTACACCTGTGGGAAGGTGTTCGCGTTGGCGCTGCCTGCGGCAGGAATTGCATTGCCGGAAGCCAGTGGTGGATCACGATCCGTCACGTTGTTGACGCCGAACGACAAGGTCATCTTCTTGGTCAGGTTGTACGCTGCGTTCAGGTCCAGGTAGTCACGTGCACCCAGTTGCTGCTCAACTGCAGCAACTGGAGCCGAGCCCAGCAGTTCCTGGCCACTCAGGCGCTCCTGCTTGACGGCGTCAAAGTGACGCCACGTTGCCGACAGGCTCAGGTCCCAAGGCGTGGTCCAGGTGCCGCGCAGCTTGTGACGCCATTCTGGAGTCGAGGTACCGCAAGTCTGGCCGAACAGGCCCTTGCAGTCGTACTCGCCCAAGCCAGGAACGTTCTCAACCGTGTACTTGTCAACCCAGGTGCCGTTCAACGTCAGGTCCAGGCTGCCCATTGCGCCGAGGCGCTGGCGATAGTTTGCACCGAGGTCCAGGCCGGAGGTGCCGATCGAACCGATGTTGGTCGTGGTGTTGGTCACGAAGCCAGCAGGGCCGTTAGGCGACAGCCACAGCGAACCCAGCGCATCACGCTTGATCAGGTTGCAGAATACCGGAGCGCCGGTGTTCAGGCACTGGTCCAGTGCGACGGATGGATCGACGCTGCTGATGGTGTCTTCGATCGCGATGTCGAAGTAGTCCAGCGTGATGGTCAGGTTCTTGGTCGGGGTGAAGACCAGGCCCAGGGTCTTGGTGGTGCCTTCTTCCGGCAGAACGTTCGGGTTACCGCCGTTCAGGTCCGAGTGCTGGTTCGCCGAGTTGTAAGGCACGTTGCCGTACAGGTTAGCTGGCAGGCCGGTGCGTGCGCACTGTGCCGCGGTCGCGGTCAGGGTCTCGCTGCCGATCGCGCCTTCGCACGGATCGTTAGCTGGACCGTTGTTGCCGATCGACTGAGGGTTGAACAGGTCGCGGATGGTTGGTGCGCGAACTGCCTTCTGGTACGAACCACGAACGCGAACCATGTCGACTGGCGCCCAGTCAATACCTACGCCCCAGGTGTCAGCATCGTAGCCGGCGCTGTATTCCGAGCGGCGGAACGAACCCGACAGGTCCAGGTTCTTGGCGAACATCTTGTCTTCCAGCAGCGGCAGGCGGAATTCGCCGAACGCTTCCTTGACCGAGAAACCGTCGACCAGCGCAGGCGCTGCGCCGCCGGAACCTGCCAGGTCACCGCTCAGCGATGCCTCATCAGGTTCGAACTTCAGCTTTTCCGAACGACGCTCGAAACCGAACGACACGCCGACGCCGCTGGTTGCCCATGGCGACTTGATACCGTAGGCGCCGAGATCGGAACCGATGTTGAAGCCAGCGATGATCTGCTGGGTGTAGCCCATCGAGTGGCCGGACGCGTTCAGATAGTCGAGTTGCGCCTGGGTGATGCCGCCCAGCGTGAACATGTTGTAAGGAACGCAATTTGGATCGCTGCCATCTACTTTCGAACGGCAAGCTGCTGCGCCGGTCACCGGATCGCGCACGACGTCGGTTGCCAGCGCGATGCGCTTGCTCGAGAAGTAGCCGGAGTTGGTTTCCGCGTGGTTCACGCGGGCGAACTGGCCGAATGCATCGTAGGTCCAGTTACCGACTTCGCCCTTGAGGCCAACCAGTTGACGGTACGACGTATCCTGGATGTCAGCAACGCGTGCGCCGCCTTCAACGTTACGCTTGCCCAGGGTGACGGCAACCGAGCTGCCTGGTGCGGTGATGCCCAGTGCGGTTTTCCATGCTGGCGACAGCAGTGGGTTGTCGTTGCGCAGGGTTGCCTGTGCACCGAAGAACACACCGCCCGGCGCCACTTGTGCGTCGGTCGTGTAGTTGTGGAAGTTGAACTCCTGGTACAGGCGAACTTGTTCGTTGATGTCGAAGTGAGCGCGTGCGTTAACGCCGGCGACTTTCGATGGACGCTGCAGGAAGTTCACAGGACCGTAGTTGTACGAATCGGTTGCCGCAACGTAAGGACGCACGGTGCCATTGGCGCCGTTGGTGAAGCTGCCGGCGCGGCCGTTGATGGCGACGCGGCCCGATGGGTTGGTGCCCGAACCGACGCAGCTGAAGCCGGTCGACAGGGACGAACCCAGTGCGCATGCGGAGAAATCACGCTCACTCTGCAGCAGGGCGTCGGTTTCCTTGTAGGACACGAACAGGGTAGCGTTACCACGGTTGTCGGCGAAATTGCCGCCGACCAGCAGGCTGGCGTCTTTCGACTTGCCGTCGAAGTTCTTGTCGTCAGGGACTGGGAAGCCCGCTTTCGAAACCAGCGACGAGACGCCGTTGCCCTGGCTGTGGTTGTAACCGCTGCCGTTCAACTGAAGCTCAACGCCTTCGAAGTTGTCGCGCAGGATGAAGTTGACCACGCCTGCGACCGCGCCTGCGCCGTAGACTGCGCCGGCGCCGCCGGTCAGTACTTCAACGCGCTTGATCAGTGCCGCTGGAACCTGGTTCACGTCGGCTGCAGTGCTATTGACGCTACCCGATGGCAGGCGCTTGCCGTTGACCAGAATCAGGGTGCGGTCCGAACCCAGGCCGCGCAGGCTGATCGTTGCGGTACCGGTTGCGCCGTTCGAGATGGAGGAACCTTGAGATGCGAACACCTGGGGCAGGTTGTTCAGCATGTCTTCAACGTTACGGACGCCATCAATCTTGATGTCCTTGGCGCTCAAGGTGGTGACTGGGCTTGCGCCTTCCGTGTTCAGCGTAGGAATACGCGAACCGGTAACTTCGACCCGTTGCATGGCTGCTGCTTCCTGGGCCGACGCAACCTGCATGCTGCCGAGCACCAGTCCACTAGCGAACATCAGGCGGATGGAGCGGGATAACACTGTTTCCGTGATCATTAAAAGTCCCTCGAATGTAATTATTAATACCCCGCCTTGTGGACGGAGCGTAGTCTTCATGGCTTGCGTTAAATTCCCTACGGAAATTACCCGTTCACCACGGCGAAAAACGCCGCACCTTCGTCTTCGACGATGAAGAAGGTTGTGCAGCATGGAACCATAATTAATTGTTTTTTGTCAAATAAGTAAAGATGCGTATGTGTCCAGAAACAACACATGCGGGGGAAATTTGTGCGCGTAAAACGCGGCAACAGCTTACAACCAGCCGGATTTCTTGAATCGGTAGTAGAGATAGCCGCACACTGAGGCCATCGCGATGATTGCCACAGGGTAACCGAAGCGCCATTTGAGTTCAGGCATAAATTCGAAGTTCATGCCATAGATGCCCGCAAATGCCGTCAATACGGCGAAGATAGCAGCCCAGGCGGCGAGCCGCTTGTTGACTTCGCCTGCCTCGATCGCGACCATGGATAGGTGTACCTGGATGGCGGTGGCGATGGTGTCGCGCATCGTGTCGAGGGTGGACTGGATGCGGTACAGGTGGTCGTGGATATCGCGGAAATATTCCTGTGTGTGTTCGAAGCCCGGCGGCACCCGGCCGCCGTACAGCTTGCCGACCTGGTCGATCAACGGTACGACCGCATGGCGTAGCTGCATGACCTTGCGTTTCAGTTCGTAAAGCCGCTCGATGTTGTCGCGCGACTGGGAACCTTCGGTAAAGATGCGGTCCTCGATTTTTTCCAGCTCGGATTCGAGCATGTCGACCACCGGGAAGTAGCGGTCGACCACGGCATCCATCACCGCGTACAGCACGAAGGCCGAGCCCATGGTCAGGAGGTGGGGTTCGCGCTCGGCGCGTGCGCGCACCCCGAGGAAACCCTTGGTGGCGTTGTTGCGCGCCGACAGCACGTAGTTGGGGCCGACAAAGACGTCGAGCTCGCCCAGCACCAGCTCGTCGCCGTTCAGTTCGACCATGCGGACGACGGCAAACAGCGAATCGCCGTATTCCTCTATCTTGGGACGCTGGTTGCCGCGCAGTGCGTCCTCGACAGCCAGTTCGTGCAGCCCGAACTCTTCCTTCATGGTCGCCAGTTCCCCAGGCTGGGGATCGGCCAGCGCCACCCAGACGAAGCAATTCGGCAGCGCAAGGTAGTCGCTGATCGCCTCGACCGAGATATCGCAGAGTTTCTTGCCTTCCTGGTAGGCGACGCAGTTGATCAGCATGACCGTCCTGTAAGCTGTGCAAAAGGCAACAGCTTACTATAACAAGCCCCTGCCTATTCGTCCTTTGCGCCACCTATCCCCAGTTCGGCGATCTTGCGTGTGATGGTGTTGCGCCCGATGCCCAGGCGCACCGCCGCGTCGTTCTTGCGCCCGTGCGTGTATTTGAGCGCCGCGCGGATCAGGGTCGATTCGAACTGCCGCCCCAGCACGTCCATCACTTCGAGCTGGCCGGCGCCCAGCATCCTGGCGGCCTGCAGTTCCAGCAAACTGGCCCAGTCGCCCTGCCCCGCCATGCCCGGCAGCGGCGGCGCGAGCGGGTGCTGCGGCACATCGACCGGCGCCAGCGCCACCTTGTCCCAGCCGCCGCCGTTGCCATGCATGAGCTCGGGCGGCAGGTCCTTGACTTCCACAGTCTGGCCCGGCGCCATCACGGTGATCCAGTTGCACAGGTTTTCCAGCTGGCGCACATTGCCCGGCAGCTCGAGGCTGCTGAGGAACTGCATCGCCGAATCGCTCATGCGCTTGGTTTCGACGCCCAGCTGGCGTGCACTCTGCACCAAAAAGTGGCGCGCCAGCAAGGGGATGTCCTCGCGCCGCTCGCGCAGGCTCGGCAGGCGCAAACGGATCACGTTAAGCCGGTGGAACAAGTCCTCGCGGAACAATCCGTCGCGCACGCGCTGCTCCAGGTTCTGGTGGGTGGCGGTGATCACGCGCACGTTCGCCTTGAGCGGCTGGTGGCCGCCGACCCGGTAGAAGTGGCCATCGGACAGCACCCGCAGCAGGCGGGTCTGCAGGTCGAACGGCATGTCGCCGATTTCATCGAGGAACAAGGTGCCGTTTTCGGCCTGTTCGAAGCGTCCGCGCCGGGTCGCCTGGGCGCCCGTAAACGCGCCGCGCTCATGGCCGAACAGTTCGGATTCCAGCAGGTCTTTCGGGATCGCCGCGGTGTTGAGCGCGATGAAGGGCTGGCTGGCGCGCGGGCTGTGCTTGTGCAGCGCGCGCGCCACCAGCTCCTTGCCGGTGCCGGACTCGCCGGTGATCAGGACGGTGACGTTCGACTGCGACAGGCGCCCGATGGCGCGGAACACTTCCTGCATCGCCGGCGCCTGGCCGAGAATTTCCGGGGTGCCCTGCGGCCCCGCTTCGACGCTGGTCTCGCGCAGGCTTTCCTCCTGCGCGCGGCGGATCAGCGCGACCGCCTTGTCGATGTCGAAGGGCTTGGCCAGGTATTCGAAGGCGCCGCCCTGGAAGGCCGCGACGGCCGAGTCCAGGTCCGAGTAGGCGGTGATGATAATGACCGGCAACCCAGGGCATTTTTCCTTGACGGCCTGCAGCAGTTCGAGGCCGGACTCCCCTGGCATGCGGATATCGGACACCAGCACCTGCGGTGTTTCGAGTTCCAGCGCGGCTTTCGCGTCATGGGCGTTGGCAAAACTGCGCGTGGCAAGGTTTTCGCGCGCCAGGGCTTTTTCGAGCACCCAGCGGATCGAGGCATCGTCGTCGACTATCCAGATTGGTTTCATGTATTCGCGCTTTCCCGCTAAATCGATCTGCAATGGGACCGCTTGCACACCCTCGCCGGGCCGTCTCAGGGGAGCGGCAGCAGGATGCGGAAGTCGGTCAGGCCGGGACGGCTCTCGCACTCGATCACACCCATGTGCTGCTGCACGAAGGTCTGAGCGAGCGTCAGTCCCAGGCCGCTGCCGCCATCCCTGCCCGACACCAGCGGGTAGAAGATGCGGTCGCGGATCTGGGGTGGGATGCCCGGTCCATTGTCGATGATATGCAAGTCTAATGCCAGCGCGTAGCGGACCTTCGCCAACGTCACCTGGCGCGCCACCCGCGTCTTGAAAACGATCTCGGCGTCGCCGGCCGCGATCCTCCCCGAAAGCGCCAGCGCGGCGTTGTGGGCGATGTTGAGCACGGTCTGGATCAACTGCTCCTTGTCGCCGCGGAATTCGGGAATCGAGGCGTCGTAGTCGCGCCGGATCGCCAGGCCGGTGGGAAACTCGGCCAGGATCAGGCTGCGCACCCGTTCGCATACTTCGTGGATATTGACGTCGCCCACGATGTGCGGGCGCCGGTGCGGGGCCAGCAGGCGGTCGACCAAAGTCTGCAGGCGGTCGGCTTCCTTGATGATCACCTGGGTATATTCGCGCAGCTCGGCCAAGTGGAGCGGCGGCAGCTCCAGCTCGAGCAGCTGGGCCGCGCCGCGGATGCCGCCCAGCGGGTTCTTGATCTCGTGCGCCAGGTTGCGGATCAGTTCCTTGTTGGCCTGGCTCTGGTCGAGGATGCGTTCCTCGCGGTCGAGCTTGAGCTGCTGGACGTTCGCGCGCAGCTCGATCAAGGTCGCGCCATTGTCGAGCGTGCTGACGATGCTGTGCACGTGCAGCGCTTCGCGCCCGCTCCGCTCCAGCGTCAGGTCCTGGCGGATGTCGGCGTACTTGTGGGCCTTGGCCTGCTCGCACAGCGCGACCAGCTCGTCGCCATTGGCGAACAGGGTGGAAATGGTCTTGTGCGACAGCGCCTTCAGCGAGCTGTCGAGCAGGCTCTCGGCGGCCGCGTTGGCGTACTCGATGCGCCCGGCCGCGTCGGCAATCAGCACCGCCGATGCCAGCAGGTCGAGGCCGGCGAGCGCTTCGGGTTTCATCGGATGTTTCCGATTTCGCGTTTCAGGGCTTCGACATTCTTTTCGCCGCGGAAGATGTTGTCGCGCATCTCGGCGACCCGGGCCTGATACTTGGCGTAGTTCTTTTCGTTGCCCTGGCGTTCAGGCTCGCCGCCGTTGAACTCGCGGCGCAGGTCGGCCAGGCGGCGCTCCTCGCTGCGCAGTTCGTCGGTCAGGATGGCGCGGCGGTCGTCGTCGCGCGCCTTCTGCTGGGCGTTGTCGACGCGCGGGAAGTCGGTCGGCGTTGCCGCCGTCGCGGCACGGGCCGGGGACGCCCCCTTGCGCGCGGGCGGAGCCGCGATCGAACCGGGCACCTCGAGCATCCTGCAGCCCGGACGATTGTTGTCGGTCAGCTCGCGCCGGCCCTGGCTGTCCGTGCACAGGTAAATGCCGGCCGCCGCCATCGGCGCGGCGCCCATCAGCGCGAAGCCGAGAACGGCAGGGAAAAACCTCGTTGTCATTAGCATCAGCTTAGCGAGCACATGAATCCATGCGGAAATTAAAGTCACCCCGAATATACAACATTCGAAAAAAAACGCGGGGAAAGCCGTGGCTTTCCCCGCGTTTTTTACAGCCAATTGCCACATTCGATGCCAGCCTGTTCACACAAGCTGAAAGACCGGCAACGAAAGCTGTTAGCAGGAATAGTACATGTCGAATTCGACCGGGTGGGTGGTCATGCGCATGCGTTGCACTTCGGTCATTTTCAGTTCGATGTACGCGTCGATCATGCTGTCGCTGAAGACGCCGCCGCGGGTCAGGAACTCGCGGTCCTTATTCAGCGCGTCGAGAGCTTCTTCCAGCGATGCGCAGACGGTCGGGATCAGCGCGTCTTCTTCCGGCGGCAGGTGGTACAGGTCTTTCGACGCCGCTTCGCCCGGGTGGATCTTGTTCTGGATGCCGTCCAGGCCAGCCATCAGCAGGGCTGCGAAGCACAGGTAGACGTTTGCCAGCGGGTCAGGGAAACGCGTCTCGATGCGGCGGCCTTTCGGGTTTGCCACGTGCGGGATGCGGATCGATGCCGAACGGTTGCGTGCCGAGTACGCCAGCTTGACCGGTGCTTCGTAGCCAGGCACCAGGCGCTTGTACGAGTTGGTGCCCGGGTTGGTGATCGCGTTCAGCGCCTTGGCGTGCTTGATGATGCCGCCGATGTAGAACAGCGCGTCATCCGACAGGCCTGCATAGCCGTCGCCTGCGAACAGGTTCTTGCCTTCTTTCCAGATCGACTGGTGCACGTGCATGCCCGAACCGTTGTCGCCGACGATAGGCTTCGGCATGAAGGTCGCGGTCTTGCCGTAGCTATGGGCGACGTTCCAGATCACGTACTTCATGTTCTGGGTCCAGTCGGCGCGCTCGACCAGGGTCGAGAACCTGGTGCCGATTTCGTTCTGGCCGGCGCCGGCCACTTCGTGGTGGTGCACTTCGACCGGGATGCCCAGCGCTTCGAGGATCAGGCACATTTCCGAACGCATGTCCTGGAAGCTGTCGACCGGAGGAACCGGGAAGTAGCCGCCCTTGACGGTCGGACGGTGGCCGCTGTTGCCGCCTTCGATTTCCTTGCCGGTCGCCCACGACGATTCGTCCGAATCGATCTTGACGAAGCAGCCCGACATGTCGATCTTCCAGCGCACGCTGTCGAAGATGAAGAATTCCGGCTCAGGACCGAAGAAGGCGGTGTCGCCGATGCCGGTCGACTTCAGGTAGGCTTCAGCGCGTTTGGCGATCGAGCGCGGGTCGCGGTCGTAGCCCTTGCCGTCGGATGGCTCGATGACGTCGCACTGCATGAACAGCGTGGTCTCTTCCATGAACGGGTCGATGTTCGCGGTATTCGGGTCCGGCAGCAGGATCATGTCCGATGCTTCGATACCCTTCCAGCCGGCGATCGACGAGCCGTCGAAGGCGTGACCCGACTCAAACTTGTCGAGGTCGAAGTGGGAAACAGGAACCGTAACGTGCTGTTCCTTGCCGCGGGTGTCGGCAAAACGAAAATCAACGAACTTGACTTCGTTGTCCTTGACCATCTTCAAGACTTCTGCGGCTGTTCTTGCCATTCTGACTCTCCTAAATGAAATGGGTGGTTGCCGGGCGCGACGGCGCGACACGGCAAATCTTAACCGGGATATTAGCAGGAAGCATGCCAGCCGAAAAAACCTGTCTGCCTCGTTTGGAAACTTTGAATGCAGTATGAAAAGCTTCTATAGTGAGTCTGGCGCACGCCTCGCTAGAAGCACCATCTTAGTGCATCTGGCGTTTTTTGCACCACCATGCAGCGCGATGCACCCAAATGGCGAGCCGCCCCGGGCTGGTGCGCCAGCTTCTATAATAGTCCCAAATATCCCATCTGGAACAACCATGACGACCATCGACGAGATCCTTGAGCACGCCCGCAGCGCCGCTCCCGGCCAGCCCTATGCTGGCGCAGTCACGCCGCAGCTGGCTTACCAGCTGCTGCAACTCGACCCGCGGGTCAAGCTGGTCGACGTGCGCACCAACGCCGAGCGCGCATGGGTCGGCAAACCCGCGATTCCCGAGGGGCAGCACCTGGCGATCGAATGGAACACCTGGCCGGCCGCCACCCAGAACCCCGATTTCGTTCCGCAGCTGGAGCAGGCCGCCGGCAAGGAAGATGTGCTGTTGTTCCTGTGCCGCTCGGGCGTGCGTTCGCGCCACAGCGCGAAAGCCGCCACCGAGCGCGGCTACACGCAGGCGTTCGACATCCTCGAAGGTTTCGAAGGCGACAAGGACAGCGAAGGCCACCGCAAGACCGTCAGCGGCTGGTGCAATGCCGGCCTGCCGTGGATTGGCGCGTAAGCGCGCACTTACACCACCGCCGCCGGCGCTGGCGCTGCGGCGGTTTCGTCGCGCGCTGCGGCGCGCACACGCTGGCGCACGAAGTTGATGTGGCTGCGCAGGCCGTACAGGGCATCGGCGAACGCCAGCGGAATTGAAATCCGGTTCACCATCGCCTCGATCTCGTCGAGGCGCTTGAGCATGGCGGCGCACACCTGCGCCCGGTCTTTACCGGTTGCAGCGTCGAGCTCCTGCTCCACGGTGCGCAGCTGGCCGTACCAGCGGTACACGCGCGACTTGATGCGCCACACGTACAGCGGCGGCACCACCTTCGACAGCGGAATCCACAGCGCCGCCAGCGCCACCACCACCACCCACATCCGGTCCAGCAAGTTCGCCATCCAGAAGCTCATGTAGCGCTGCAGCAGAGGCGCGCCGTCCTTGTAGAACTTCTGCGCCTCGCGCGCCACCGGGATTTCGGTAAAGCGCGCGGACGGGAACTGGCCCTGGGTCTGGAACCAGCCGGTGCCGCCGTGGATCTGGCTGGCCGACTGCACGAACAGGTCCACCAGCGCCGGATGCAGGTCGTCGCGCGCCACCAGCGTGGCGGTCGGCGCGATCAGGTGATAGTCCTGCGACGGGATGTCGCGCCCGACGTCGACGATCCCGCGCGGCAGCACCACATGCGAAACGAACGGCAGGCGGCGCGCGTAGGCTTCGGCCTGGCTGAAGTCGAACAGCTTGATGCCGGGGGTTTGCAGCAGCATCTGCACCAGCGGCGCTTCCGGGCCGGAGCTGAACACCAGCGCGTCGATGCGGCCTTCCAGCAGTTCGACGGTGGCGGGCGTGTTCTCCAGCGCGCCGATGGTCAGGTCGGACGGCTCGACGCCGTTCAGCTCCAGCACCTTGCGCAGCAGCTTGGGCACGCCGGTGCCTTCCGGGCCGAGGTTGATCTTCTTGCCCTTCAGGTCGGACAGCTGGGTGACGGCGACCGGCTCGCGCATGAACAGCCACACCGGTTCGGTGAACAGGCTGCCCAGCGAGACCAGGCCCGCGCGGCGCGCCTCGGCTTCTTCGGTGGAGCCGCTTTGCACGAAGGCGATGTCGACTTTGCCTTCGTTGAGGAGCTGGAGGTTTTCCTGCGACCCGAGCGAGCTTTGGCGTGTGACCTTGATGTCGTGTTTGGCGAGGGCGGCGGCGTACTGCTTGCCGAATTCCTCGTAGGCGCTGTTTTCCTGGCCGGTGGCAAGCAGGACCTGGCGCGGCGGGGCCGGATCGACCGCCAGGTAGGCGGCCGCGCACAGCACGGCGATGATGATGACTGTGGGACCGGCGGTGGCGACCAGGTCGCCGAACGAGAACCGGGTGAATTTACGGATGTTGGACATTACTCTGCGCATGGGTTTCATGCCCGGTACGATGCCAACAATTCAACAACAATGCAAGCCACGCTTTGTCGTTCCCGGGCTCGGCGCCCCCCTTGGCGGGAACCCAATAGCGCCGACGTTTCGATCAGCATGGGTTACCGCGGGGCCGCCGAGGCGTTGGCGGGAACGACATCCTTATCCGCCGCAGACCTTCAATGGCGCCGCACCCGCAACCGCCGTCTTCGGCGGCTCGATCATCGGCATCAGGCTTGGCGCCAGCGTCGCCAGCAACTGCACTGGCAACGCGCTGGTGAAGTCGTAATCGGCCGCACTCGGTCCTGCGACATACGCCGTCATGCTGCCGAAGAAGCGCTCACCGATGTTGAACACGAAGGTCGCCGAACGGTTCACATAACGCGACTCGATCAGCCGGCCGCCGGCGCCATACACTTCGAAGCGCTGGTCGCCGGTACCGGTCTTGCCGCCGACGGCGATGACCTGCCCGTCCGACATCATGAATGCCGTCTTGACGCGCTTGGCGGTACCGTCCGATACCACGCCGCGAATCGCCTCGGACACCGCCGCCGCGACTTCCGGCGCCAGCACCTGCTCGCCCTGCGCTTCCTTCGCAGGCTTGACCAGCGTCTCATACGGCGTGCCCTGGGCGAAGTGCATCGAGTCGATGCGCTGCGTCGGCTTGCGCACGCCGCCGTTGACAATGATGCCCATCATTTCCGCCAGCGACGCAGGACGGTCGGCCGACGCGCCCAGCGTGGTCGCATACGACGGCGTCAGCGAGTCGAACGGATAGCCCATCTTTTTCCACTGCGCGTGGATCTTGAGGAAGGCCTCGACTTCGAGCAGGCCGGCGATACGGCGGTCCTGCGCGTGCTTGCGGTGCGTATTGAACAGCCACGCGTACACCAGCTGGCGTTCGCGCACGCTGGCGTCGGCGATCTCGGCGAACTTGGCGCCCGGGTGCGTACGCATGTACCCGACCAGCCACAGTTCGAGCGGATGGATGGTGGCGAGGTAGCCGCGGTCGGCCAGCGACATGTTGGCCGGCGAGTACTGCACGTACATGCGTTCGATGCGTTCCTGGTCGACTTCATTGGCCGAGACCAGGTTATCGTTCAGGAATTTGCCGAACTGCGCGACGCTGGCTTCCGGCGCGATCGTGCGGTGCACGTTGGCCAGGCGGGTCGGCGTCGGACGCAGGCTGGCCAGCAGCACCTTCTCGGCTTCGGCCAGGTTCTTGCCGCGGTATTTGTTATAGAAGCGCGTCAGGAACTCGCGGCCTTCGCGGTCGGCGAAGCGGGCCAGGTATTCGGCGCGGCGCGGGTCGGTCGAATCGGCCAGCAGCGCCGCCGACGATCCAGGCAGCTGGAACATGTAGTAGCGGACCACGTCGCGCATCATGCGCACGAACACCAGGTTGGTCGAGCTGCGCAGCGCCGCGCGCACCGTCATGATCTTGCGGTCGTCAAGCTTGCTGAAGTTGCCGAAGGTGTGCAGGCCGCCACCGGTGAAGAAGCCTTCGTACGGGCTGGCCGAGTATTTGCGCTCGAGCGCCGCTTCAAGTATCGCGGGCAAGGTGCGCGCTTCCGCCTTCTGGTTGAGCGTGAAGTATTCGACCGCCCACTGCGACATGCGGTCCTTCGGATCGATGACCGTCGAACGCAGCATCTTCGCGTCCATGCCGGCGAAGCGCTTGTGCAACTGGTCGACGATGTCCATGTAGGTGACCAGCGTGCGCAGCTTGGCGGTCGAGCCCAGGTCGAGCTTGGCGCCTTCGTTGATGTCGAGCGGCTGGTCGTAGTTATCGGTCTGTACGCGCAGGTAGTTGGCCTTCTCGCCGCGTTCGAGCAGCGTGAAGCTGTAGACCACCTTGGACGGGTCGCCGTTGCCGAGCATGCCCTTGCCGGTCAGGCCGGCGGCGCCGGCCTTCTCGGCGTCGCGCAGTTCGCGCAGCACCGCGGTGACGGCATTCTGCGCGTTCGAATCGAGCGTGGCGACCACCGCCAGGTCGAGGCGGTCGAGATTGTACAGGCGCGATTCGCCGAGCAGGCCGCCGAGGTGCGTGCGCACCGCGTTGGAGGCCTTGCGCGTGACGAAGGTATTGGCGGCAGGCTGCGCCACGCCGGACGATGCCGACGGCTTGAGCGGCATCCGCATGGCAGCGTCGCGCAGCGCCGGTGAAATCACGCCGGCCTGGGCCAGCACGCGCAGGTGGGTATTGGTCAGCTGCTCGAGGTCGTCGCCGCCGGCGCCCAGGTAGTGGGCAGGACGGCGCTGGGCGATCATCAGGCTCAGGGCTTCCTTGTACATCTGGGCCGCCTGCGGCGTGTCGATGCGGCCGTTCAGCACGCGGTTGACGTCCTCGAACTTGCGGCCATACCAGACCCACATGCCGTCGCCGATGCCGTTCACTTCGCCGTAGCCAGGCTTGGCCGACAGCGGCACGGTGTTGAGGTAGTCGACCACGACCTGGCGGCGCGCCCTGGTGGTGTCTTCGCCGTACTGGTAGGCGCGCAAGGTGGCCGAGGCCATCTGGACCAGCTTCTCGCTCAGCGAGCTGGTACGTCCGTCCGGCGAGTGACGGTACTTTTCGATCTGGGTCGCCAGCGTGCTGCCGCCGGCCGAGCGCTTGTCGCCGCCGGTGAACACGCTCAGCGATTTGTCGAGCACGGCCTTGCTGAAGCGGTCCCACTCCACGGCGGGATTGCGTTTCGGGTTTTTGGTGTCGAGCAGTTCGCGGTTCTCGATGAACAGCAGGCTCTTGACCAGCAGCGCCGGCGCCTTGTCGAAGCCGTCGTAATAACGTTCCGGGAACTGCGACGAGAACAGCGGCGCGCCGCGGCAGTCGAGGATCGTCAGCCCGACCTTGGTCTTTTCGCGGAAGGTGGCGAACAGGCCCATGTCGGCCATTTCCACCATCTTCGGCGACTGCCGCGCCTGCGATTCGATCGCGTAGTGACGGGTCTGCAGCTTGCCCAGGTAATCGGGCAGGTTGGCGTAGCCGAGGCGTTCGTCGTACGGGCTGTCGTGCGGGAAGCGGATCGTGCTGCTCGGGCCGGGGCCGACTTTATAGTCGAGCCTGGATGCCAGGCGCGCGAAAAACTCGGCCTGCATCGTCGAAGTGCGCATCTCATATGCGGCGAGCGCGGCGATAACCGCCAGCACCAGCAACAGGATGAGGATCAGGACGGGCTTGAATCGGCGTGGCGGTTTTTTTTCTGTTTGCAGCTCGGGCATGTCGCCTTCCCCCTCCGGCACTGGCGCAGGATCGGGAACGAGCGACAAATGCGGATGCGGGTAGTTCAGGTGCGGCGCCCTGTCGGCGCCGCCATTAGTCAATGCGATCGACGCTGCACGCGCACGCATTTTGCGGACTGCGCGGTCAACGATGATGCGGGGCCGTCGAAAACGACGATTACTTTCCATGATGGCTCAACCGGTTTGAATCAATTTTACTTGGAATACACCCGTTCAACCTTCGCCATCTTGCATCTGGTCTGTACGAGTGTTTGAAGTGCACTGTGGTTAGCGAATTAACACCCGAAATCCCACTCTAGATTTCGTCTCGCGATGTATGTCATTCCACCACATCAACCCCTGTGTACGAAGGCGTGTTCAAGAAAAGTTTGATTTCGGCGTTTGATTTTCGCAAAAAAACAACGGCTGAGTTACGTGGCAAAAAATGCCGCGACCAAAGCCGCGCTTTGGCTTGCCGAAGCGCTAACGCGCGTCGGTGCGGCAACGTACACAGCACGTATTAAATTCGCAATGCACGATCGTCAAGAAACGGTTTGCACGACTTCGCTGCGCGCGCGTGCGCCGCGCAGGTCCGCCAGCGCCTGCATGCAGTAATACTGGAACCACAGGCCGGTGAAAATGAAGATCACCACATACAACCAGATCGACAGCGCGGCCAGGAACGGGAACAGGAACACCGCCACAATCGTCCCGCCGATCCACACGATGCCTGGCAGGGCGCCGGCCGCGCCGGAGAATATCCCGATCAGCATCAACTGGCGCTTGTGCGCCTTGATGATGGTGGTGCGCTCTTCTTCGCTGGCGTGTTCGGACAGCGCGTCGTAGCTCATCACGCGCTGGGTAAGCCATCCCCACAAGGCGGCCTGCGCGATGATGGCGATGGGCGCGATCGCATACAGCGGCAGCGAGAACAGCCACAACGGCACGAAGACCAGGAAGCCGGAAAGGTTTACCATCAGGCTGCCGATGAAGCTGCCGCCCTGCTTCTTTTCAAGCTGCGCGAACTGGCGCTGGCTGACGTGGCGCACGATCGCCGGCATCGCCACCACGCCCATGAACAGCAGCGAGCTCACCACCATCAGCGGCAGCAGCGTCAAGAGCGCGACCAGCGGGACGATGACGGTCTTCAGGAAGCCGAGGCCGAAGGTGGAGAGGACGCTGCCACTGGTGCTGAACAAGCCGTAGTCGGCGAACAGCGCGTGCATGGTGTCGAGCATCGGCTGCAAGCCGGTCCACAGCAGCGCGCCCCACAGCAGCAGCGACAGCAGGAACGGAATCACCGACAGCAGCAGCATTTTTCCGGTCAGCTGCGACATCAGCGCGCGGCCATAGGCGGTAAGTACGGGGCGCAGCAGGTTCTGGTTCATGGATGGCGTTGCCTGGTGGTCGTGGAAACAGGCAAAGGATAATCGAAACGCCGCGTTAGCGTTGCAAGGTGCTCAATTGGCGGATTGCTACGCCATGGACTACAATTCCCGATCACCCCGTACTAATTAAGGAAAACACCATGTCCACTACCACTACTGAATCCGGCCTGCAGTACGAAGACAGCACCGTTGGCGACGGCGCCGAAGCGAAAGCCGGCCAGCACGTCACCGTGCACTACACCGGCTGGCTGCGCAACGACGACGGCACCCAGGGCGCGAAATTCGATTCGAGCAAGGACCGCAACGATCCATTCCAGTTCAATCTCGGCGCCGGCCAGGTCATCCGCGGCTGGGACGAAGGCGTGCAGGGCATGAAGGTCGGCGGCAAGCGCCGCCTGACGATTCCGGCGGCGCTGGGTTATGGCGCACGCGGCGCGGGCGGCGCGATTCCGCCGAACGCCACGCTGATCTTCGATGTCGAACTGCTGGGCGTTTAAGGAGCTTCCATGAGCTTGCAGGAACAATTCACCCAGGCCCAGGCCGATTCGAAGAACTTGCCCGAGCGGCCGGACAACATGACGCTGCTGAAGATCTACGCGCTGTACAAGCAGGGATCGAGCGGCGACGCGCAGGGCGAACGCCCTGGCATGACCGACTTCGTCAACCGCGCCAAGTTCGACGCGTGGGACGCGCTCAAGGGCACGTCGCAGGATGAGGCGATGCAGCAGTACATCGACCTGGTTGAAGAACTGAAGGGCTGATGAGCTGTCGTTCCCGCGAAAGCCTCGGCGGCCCCGCGGGAATGACGCTATGCTGAACCGAACACCTTCTGCATTTTCTCCATCACTTTCGCGCGGATCGAGGGCGCGAATGCGCCCATCAAAAATCCCAGCTTGATTTCCATCGCCGCTTGCTGCGCGCCCAGCGTCAGTGCGCCCGTCACACCGCTGCGTTCGAAACGCAGCACGTCGCCATCCCAATTGCAGGCCAGGCCATATTCGCGGGCGATCTTTTCCGCCACTTGTTGCGCCGCCTCGCGCGCTCGTTCCGGCGTCAGGCTGTGCGCCTGGACGATGTTGATGTCTGCCATGTGGCAATTCCCAAATCTAAACAAAAGCGGGCATGATACCGTGTCGTCCCCGCTCCCGCAAAGTTGCCAGCCGGATGGTGAAATCGGCAATAATAGGGCTTGCACCTACATCCCGGAAGACCATGACCGACATCCAGCTGATCGCCGCCATCATCTTCGGCCTCGCCCTCGTGCACACCTTCGCCGCCTCGTCATTCTCCCGGCTGGCCCATCGCTTCCCGCGCCATGCCGGGCTGCTGCACTTCTTTGGCGAAGTCGAGGTGGTGTTCGGCCTGTGGGCGATCGTGCTGGTGCTGGCCATCGCGCTGGTGTCGGGCGGCGCCGCGGCAATGGACTACGCCGAATCGCGCACCTTCACCGAACCGCTGTTTGTGTTCGTGATCATGATCGTGGCCGCCTCGCGCCCGGTGCTTGAAACCGTGCGCGCGCTGGTGTCCGCGATGGCCAGGATCACGCCGGTGCGCACCGCCGTCGCGCACGTGTGGCTGTGCCTCGGCGTGGTGCCGCTGATCGGCTCGTTCATCACCGAGCCCGCCGCCATGACGCTGGCTGCGCTGATGCTGGCGCCGACCGTGTTCACCAAAGATAAACCAGAGTGGCTCAAGTACGCCGCGCTTGGCGTGCTGTTCGTGAACATTTCGATCGGCGGCACCCTGACCTCGTTCGCGGCCCCGCCGGTACTGATGGTCGCGCACACCTGGGGCTGGGATTCGGCCTTCATGGCGTCGACCTTCGGCTGGCGCGCCGCCATCGCGGTGATGGTGAATGCGACGGTGGTCACCTTCCTGCTGCGCTCCCACCTCGGCAACGAGGTGGCGCAGCCCGCCGCCACGCCCGCGCCAGTCGTGGTGCGCGCGATCCACCTCGCCTTCCTGGCCGGCGTGGTCGCGTTTGCACACCATCCGGTGATCTTCCTCGGCCTGTTCCTGCTGTTTGTCGGCTTCACCCAGGCCTACGAGCAGTACCAGTCGCCGCTGCTGGTACGCGAGGGCCTGATGGTGGGCTTCTTCCTCGCCGGCCTGGTGGTCCTCGGCGGCATGCAGCAATGGTGGCTGCAGCCGATCGTCTCCAGCCTCGAGCCGACCGCGCTGTTCTTCAGCGCCACCGCGCTGACGGCGATCACCGACAACGCCGCCCTGACCTACCTCGGCTCGCTGATCACCGGCCTGTCCGACCATGCGAAGTACATGCTGATGGCGGGCGCCGTCGCCGGCGGCGGCCTGACCGTGATTGCCAATGCGCCCAATCCGGCCGGCGCGGCGCTGCTGCGCAGAGGCTTCAACGGCGAAGCGATCGGCGCCGGCGGCCTGCTGCTCGGCGCCCTGCTGCCGACCGCGATGGCGGTCGTGATGTTCCTGGTTTAACACGCCCCCACGTTTTAGCAGCGCTTTCGTCCGGCGCTTGCGCGGAATCAAACGAAGTTTGACCGCCAAGCGCCAGTATTTCCCTGTGAACGTTGCCGCCAGCCATAATCGGCGCGCGCTACCTTGCGGAGAAACGAAATGGATGATCGCGTCAGCCTGCCCATTGAAGTCCTGCCCGACCGCGAACAAGCGCCCGTCAGTTTTATCCCCACCCCGACCGCGTCCTACCGCCGGCACCGCAAGGCCGCCGCGCTGGTGTACGAACCCGGCAAGCCGCGCATCGGCCTGGCCGACCAGCCGGCGCCGGCGCCGGCGCCGCTGCCATATGCGTTCGGCGCGCGGGTGCTGATGTGGAAGCAGGACCCGTCGGTCAGCGAGATCGGCACGCGCAAGGTGTTCCTGCCGGGGATCGTGCTGGCCGGGCCGCGCGACGCCCGCATCATGTACGGCGAACCGGGCATCGCGCCGGTCAGCCCGAATGCGTTCGGCGATTTCGTCGCGGCGCCCGACACGCCGCAGTTCGACGCCGTCCATACCTTCGCGGTGGTGCGCCAGACCCTGACGATGTACCAGCGCGCGCTGGCGGGCGGCGATGGCGGGACGCCGCTGCCGTGGCAGTGGAACAGCAGCATCGACACGGCGCCGCTGCAGCTCTACCCGCACGGCCTGCCCAACACGATGAACGCCTTCTACAGCCGCTCGCAATGCTGCCTGAGGTTCGGCGACTTCATTCCCAGCGGCGCGGTGGAGCGCGTTTACACCTGCCGTTCGTTCGACATCGTGTCGCACGAAACCGGCCACGCCGTACTTGACGGCCTCAAGCCCGACTGGCTGCTGGCCGACAATCCGCCCCAGACCGGCGGACTGCACGAAGCGTTCGGCGACCTCACCGCGATCTTCCTCGCGCTGTCGCAGCTGGACCAGTGCGAAGCCATCATCGCCCAGACCAAGGCGCGCCTGCACGACAAGACGTTTTTGGCCGACATCGCCGAGCAATTCGGCCTCGCGCTGGGCCGCTCGAACGGCCTGCGCAACGCCGACAACGACATCACGCTGTCGGAAGCGGGCAGCGAGGTGCATGCGATCTCGCAGGTGTTCACCGGCGCCGTATACGACATCCTGGCCGACATGTTCAACCACGAGCGCGACCCCGGCATGCTGGACGACGCCGCGGTGCTGCACCGGGTCGGCGACTACCTGCGCGGCCTGCTGCTGCGCGCAATGATCGCCGCGCCCGACCGCGGCGCGACCTATGCCGACGTGGTCAACGAGATGATCCGCATCGCCACCGCGGATGGCGGTCCGGTCGAATACCGCAACTTCATCCGCAACCGCTTTGTCGTGCGCGAGGTGGTCGACTCGCCGATGGCGCTGACCGAAGACCTGCCGTCCGGGATGCTGCTGGCGCCCGGCGTGCAGGACCCGCCCGGCGCGGTGCAGGACAGGCGCGCCTGCTGCGGCACGATGAACCTGGCCGAGTACTACGGCATCGACCATGTCTTCGACGCCGAAGTGCAGGCGCTGGCGCAGTGGTGCGCCGACCATGGCCGGACCGGCGCGGCGCCAGTGCGCGACGACACCGCCGCGGACGGCAACCGCAGCGCCCTGCCCGCGCCATGAAGATCTCGGTCACGGGCGGCGGCGGCTTCGCCGGCACGCTGGAGCACTACGAAGTCGAGACAAAGCACCTGCCGCAGGGCGATGCGCTGGAAGCGCTGCTGCAGAACCTCGATTTCTTCCACGCTCACGAAGCGCCGCCTGCAGTCGGCGCCGACATCGCGCGCTGGGAAATCACGGTCGATGATGGACAGCAATGCCGAACCGTCGCATTCGCGGAAGACGGCGGCCCGGCCTGCGCCCGCTGGAAACCGCTCCTCGACCGCCTGCGCGGGGCCGGATAAGGCGCAGGCGGGCGCGTTTCGGCACCCCGGTTTGTTAAATTAATGGCAAATCCGCGGCCTGAGGCGGCATTTGCTTATTTGTATAGTGTCTAAGCCTGAATTGTGGGAAAAACCGAATTGCCTTAAAATACAGTGCTTTGCTATGGTTGGCGGGCACTCCCAGCGCCTCCCCGCACTACCCATTTAATTCATAGGACTGTTATGACCCACGTTGTCACCGAATCGTGCATCGCATGTCGCTACACTGATTGCGTCGATGTATGCCCGGTCGATTGTTTCCGGGAAGGCCCGAATTTTCTGACGATCGATCCGGACGAGTGCATCGACTGCGCAGTCTGCGTGGCTGAATGTCCCGTCAACGCGATCTACGCGGAAGAAGACGTGCCGTCCGACCAGCAGCAGTTCATCAAGATCAACGTTGAACTGGCGCGCGCGTGGCCATCGATCACCAAGACCAAACCGCCTCTCCCGGACGCCGAGGAGTGGAAGGACGTCAAGGATAAGCTGGGCAAGCTGGTCCGCTAAGCGGAGCTGGCGCTTTACCAGGCCCGGCTTTCCGCGAGCCGGCGCAAGCGCCTGTGCAGCGCCCCGCATCACCAAATCAAAATCAACAGGAAGTAATCGTATGACAATCTCCGCCACCCACGAAGCAGGCAGCGTCGCTGCCAACAGTACCTTTTCCGGCGCAATCGAAACCGATGCGGTCATTATCGGCGCCGGCCCGGTCGGTCTGTTCCAGGTGTTCGAACTCGGCCTGCTTGAAATCAAGGCCCACGTGATCGACTCCCTGCCGGCAGTGGGCGGACAGTGCGTTGAACTGTATCCGGACAAGCCGATCTACGACATCCCTGCCGTGCCAGTGTGCACCGGCCAGGAACTGACCGACAACCTGCTCAAGCAGATCGCGCCGTTCGAGCCGACCTTCCACCTGAGCCAGGAAGTCACCGGGGTCCAGCGCCGTGAAGACAACCGCTTCAACGTCGAAACCTCGACCGGCACCCGGTTCATCACCAAGACCATCTTCATCGCGGCCGGCGTCGGTTCGTTCCAGGCGCGCACCCTGAAGGTGGACGGCATCGAGGCGTTCGAAAACAGCCAGCTGCACTACCGCGTCAAGGACCCTTCGATTTTCGAAGGCAAGAACCTGGTGGTGTGCGGCGGCGGCGACTCGGCGCTCGACTGGGCCCTGAACTTCGTCGGCAAGGCCGAGTCGGTGGTGCTGGTGCACCGCCGCGACGACTTCCGCGCCGCGCCTGCCTCGGTCGCCAAGATGAAGGCCCTGTGCGACGAATACGAAATGCAGCTGATCACCGGCCAGGTCACCGGCTTTGACGCCAAGGACGGCACGCTGTCCGAAGTCAAGGTTACCGGCGCCGACGGCGTGACCCGCCGCGTGCCGCTCGACATGCTGCTGGTGTTCTTCGGCCTGTCGCCGAAGCTGGGCCCGATCGCTGAATGGGGCCTCGACATCGAGCGCCGCCAGCTGAAGGTCGTGGACACCGAAAAGTTCGAGACCAACGTGCCGGGCATCTTCGCCGTGGGCGACATCAACACCTATCCGGGCAAGAAGAAGCTGATCCTGTCGGGCTTCCACGAGGCGGCCCTGGCCGCCTTCGGCGCCGCGCCATATATCTTCCCGGACAAGAAGATCCACATGCAGTACACGACGACCTCGCCGAAACTGCACAAGATCCTCGGCGTCGAATCGCCGACTTTCGACTAAACAGCGTTCAGTACCATTGACGCAACCGAGAAATGCCCCGCCGGGGCATTTTCTGTTTTGTGTTAAGTGGCTCATAAACGAACCCCGCATTCCCGTGTTAAAACAGATCGTGAACGGAAGTAAGCTTACTCCCGACTAGTTAGTTGGTAGATTGCCAATGGGCATAACTAATTGCATTCCCGTCTCGCGAATGGCCTATAATTGACCGCGCAAGGCAGGAACGTACGCCCGTGCACTTTTATTCAAGGAATCTGTATGCTTTATCATTTACACGAGATGCAACGCTCATTCCTGACGCCGCTGATACAGTGGGCTGAAGCGTCATCCAAACTCTTCTCGAACCCGGTCTCGCCGCTTGCGCACACCCCGTTCGCGCAACGCATCGCCGCCGGCTACGAACTGATGTACCGGCTCGGCAAAGATTACGAAAAGCCGGCCTTCGGCATCGACACTGTCACGATCGGCGCCGACACCGTGCGCATCGTCGAACGCATCGAAGTCGACAAGCCGTTCTGCCGCCTGCTGCACTTCCGCAAGGACCTCGACGCCGCCGCTTTCGCCGCGCTTGACCAGCCGAAGGTGCTGCTGGTCGCGCCGCTGTCGGGCCACCACGCGACGCTGCTGCGCGACACCGTACGGGCGCTGCTGCCGAACCACGACGTCTACATCACCGACTGGACCGACGCGCGCATGGTGCCGCTGTCGGTCGGCCCCTTCCATCTCGACGACTACATCTTCTACGTCCAGGACTTCATCCGCCACCTGGCGCCCGAGCTGCACGTGATCTCGGTATGCCAGCCGACGGTGCCGGTGCTGGCCGCGATCGCGCTGATGGCGACCGCCAAGGACCCGAAACTGCCGAAGACGATGACGATGATGGGCGGCCCGATCGACCCGCGCCGTTCGCCGACCGCGGTCAACGACCTGGCGACCGAGAAGCCGTTCTCGTGGTTCGAGAACACGGTGATCTACTCGGTGCCGGGCAACTACCCAGGCGCGGGCCGCCGCGTGTATCCGGGCTTCCTGCAGCATGCCGGCTTCATCGCGATGAACCCTGGCCGCCACGCGGAGAGCCACCGCGAGTTCTACAACCACCTGGTTGCGGGCGACGACGAGCCGGCCGAAAGCCACCGCCAGTTCTACAACGAGTACAACGCCGTGCTCGACATGCCGGCCGAGTACTACCTCGACACGATCAAGACCGTGTTCCAGGAATTCGCGCTGCCGATGGGCACGTGGAAAGTTGGCGGCCAGCTGGTGCGTCCGCAGGACATCAAGACGGTCGCGCTGCTGACGGTGGAAGGCGAGCTGGATGACATCTCCGGCACCGGCCAGACCCAGGCTGCGCACGACCTGTGCAGCGGCATTCCCGCCAAGATGAAGCAGGATTACGTCGCCGCGAAGGCAGGCCACTACGGCATCTTCTCCGGCCGCCGCTGGCGCGAGACGATCTGCCCGAAGATCGGCGAGTTCATCCGCCAACACGGCTAAGCTTCCCCGTTCCCCGTTCCCCGCTCCACAAGATGCCGCTGATTCAGCGGCATTTTTTTTTGGGGTCAGGTCTGTCATTCGGACACGGGCCCAGCCTTAAGGGTGCCTTACGGCTGGGCCCGTGTCCGAATGACAGACCTGACCCCACTTATTGGGCCCGTGTCCGAATGACAGACCTGACCCCACTTATTGACCTGACCCCACTTATTAGTTCATCCGCCAACACGGCTAAGCTTCCCCTCCTCGCTTCACGAAATGCCGCCTAACCAGCGGCATTTCTTCTTTCGGGGTCAGGTGGTGGATAATGTCGTTTTCCCCACGCTCCCCATCCGTGACCAAGTCCCTCGCCGACCAGCTTGAAGACCTGCTACCCCAAACCCAATGCACCAAGTGCGGGTATGCCGGCTGCCGCCCGTACGCCGAGGCGATCGCCGCGGGCGAGGCGGACATCAACCAGTGCCCGCCCGGCGGCATCGAAGGCGCGGCGCGGCTCGCGGGCTTCCTGAACCGCCCGATCATCCCGATCAACCCCGCCAACGGCATCGAACGCCCGCGCCCGGTCGCCTTCATCGACGAAGCCCTGTGTATCGGCTGCACGCTGTGCATCCAGGCCTGCCCGGTCGATGCGATCCTCGGCGCCACCAAGCAGATGCACACGATCCTCCCGAGCCTGTGCACCGGCTGCGACCTGTGTGTCGCGCCCTGCCCGGTCGACTGCATCACGATGATGCCGGTGACGGGCGAACGCACCGGCTGGTCGGCCTGGTCGCAGCAGGACGCAAACGCCGCGCGCTCGCGCCACGATTTGCGCGCCATGCGCCTGCAGCGCGAACGCGCGGAGAACGACGCGCGGCTGGCCGCAAAGGCAGCCGAAAAGCTGAAAGCAGTGACCCTCGAGGCGGCCAATACGCCCGAGGAACTGGCCGAGAAAGAACGCAAGCGCGCGATCATCGCGGCGGCCTTGGAGCGTGCGCGCATCAAGGCCGAAGAACAGAAGAGCACCGGCCAATGAACGCTGCAAAACGACACGAAATCTTCTCGCGCCTGCGCGCCGCCAATCCGAATCCGGTCACCGAACTGGAATACACGACCCCGTTCGAACTGCTGATCGCGGTGCTGCTGTCGGCGCAGTCGACCGACGTCGGCGTCAACAAGGCCACGCGCAGGCTGTACCCGGTGGCCAATACGCCGCAGGCGATCCTCGACATGGGCGAGGACGAGCTGAAGACCTACATCGCCACCATCGGCCTGTATCACACCAAGGCGAAGAACGTGATCGCGACCTGCCGCATGCTGGTGGAGAAGCACGGCGGCGAGGTGCCGCGCACGCGCGAGGAGCTGGTGGAGCTGCCGGGTGTCGGCCGCAAGACCGCCAACGTGGTGCTGAACACGGCGTTCGGCGAAGTCGCGATGGCCGTGGATACCCACATCTTCCGGGTATCGAACCGGACCAATATCGCACCGGGCAAGAACGTCGACGAGGTAGAGCACAAGCTGCTCAAATTCGTGCCGAAGGAGTTCCTGCTCGACGCCCATCACTGGCTGATCCTGCATGGCCGCTACACCTGCATCGCGAGGAAGCCGCTGTGCTGGAACTGCGTCATTGCCGACCTGTGCGAATATAAGGCGAAGACGCCGGCGCCGGCCAACCTGCTCCCGAAGGAACCACGATGATTATTGCTACTCACAGCGGCAAGTTCCACGCGGACGACGCCTGGGCCGTCGCGGTACTGAATATCCTTTTCCCCGACAGCGAAATCATCCGGACCCGCGACACGGCCCTGATCGACGCCGCCGACTTTGCCATCGATGTCGGCGGCGTCTGGGACCCGGCCACCGGCCGCTTCGACCATCACCAGAAGGGATTCGACGCCGCCAGGCAGACCGGCGTTCCCTATGCGAGCGCGGGACTGGTGTGGAAGGAGTATGGGGCGCGCTGCGTCGCCGCCCTCGCCGATGTGCACACCGGCCAGCAGCTGACCGAAGATGCAGCACGCCAGCTGGCGTACGCGATCGATGCCGACATCGTGCAGTACCTCGACTTGTCCGATGTGGGCGCGGCAAAAAATGCGCCCGGCGGCTATGGACTCTCGGCAGTCATCTCGGGCTTCAATCCCAACTGGCTGGACGAACAAAGGATGGGATATGGGGACGCGGCGGATGCCTACCGGCTCAGCCAGTTCCGGCGCGCGATGGCGGTCCTTGCCGACATCATGGTCAATGCCGTCAAATACCGCGTCGGCGTGCTGCTCGCGCTCGAACAAGTGCGGCAAGCGGAGCCGCTGGAAGATGGCAGGGTGCTGTTCCTGAAGAACGCCGCGCTGCCGTGGACGGCCGTGGTGCGCAAGGAGATGCCGAAAGTCCTGTTCGTCATCAGCCACAGCATTTCTGAACAGCGTTACATGCTGCACACCGTGTCCGTCAGTCCGGAGAGTTTCACGGCACGGGCCGACCTGCCTGCCGCATGGGCTGGACTGCGCGACGCAGACCTTGCGGCTGTCACCGGGATTCCCGATGCGACCTTCTGCCATAACGGCAGGTTTATCGCGGCGGCAAAGTCATTCGAGGGCATCCAGGCGATGGCGAGACAGGCCGTGCAATCTGTTGATGATGCCGGCCCGCCTGAGAGCGCGAGCGTCCCGCAGACCGCTGCGGACGATGCCATCGGACAGCCGAAGCTGTAGCGCGTCGGCGGACTTACGTCGGCGTGTCGACCATGTCCCAGCCGGCATGCTGGAAGCGCACCAGCCAGTTCAGCGCGTGATGGCGCTCCATGACGACGTCGGCATCCACTCCCGCCGCTTCGCCACGCTTCTTGAGGCGCTGCTGGCGAATGTGCCAGTGCAGGCGGTAGGTCAGGTCGAGGGCGTCGAGGATCCCGGCGTCCGGGCGCACGGAAGGACCGCGCATCTCGATCAGCTTCGCAACGGTGCTGGCGGTATCGCAGGGCTCCGAAGGGAACCGCAGCTCGTCCACCATGCCAAGCGCCCATTCCAGCAGGTACAGGCTTTCGTAGCGCCACATGAACTGCGCGCATTCCTGCTGCGACGGCGCTTCCTTCTCCAGGAACGCGCGCTCTTCGGGCGACAGGTGATCGTCCGCGAGCGGCATCTTCGACAGCAGGGTGTCGGCGCTCATCGGCTCGCCCGAGGCGACCGATTCGGCGCGCAGGGAGATCAGCAGCAGCGCGCGGGCGCGTCCCACGATGTCGTCCCTGTCCCGCAGCACCAGTTCGTCTTCGCACACCAGCGGCGGCAAAGTGTCCGGGACGTCGATCCCGCGCGCCGCCAGTGCAGCCTCGCTGGCCGCCTTGCGCGTCCACGCGCGCGCCGGATACGGCACGCGCGCCTGCGGATCGGTGCTGCCGTCGCCGGCATCGACCAGCACATGCCCGTCCGGGTCGATGACCTGGCCGTCTTTGGTGAACAGCACCGCGTTGACCTCTTTCGCCCACGCGTACAGCGCTGCGGTATCGTCGGCGCCGATACTGATGGCGAGGTGATGCTGCACGCGCTGCAAATGCAGGATCACATGGTATTTGTCGCGCGACATCTGGCCGTCGCCGCGGTCCAGCACATAGCCGCAGAAGTCATTCAGGTGGGCCAGCAGCTCGGGGTCGGACAGGTCGCGGCGCAGGTGCAGGACATGCGCGAACGGCGGCTTCGGGATCTGCACCAGGGTGCAGTAGGCATTGAACAGCAGCGTCGCGCCGACGGGGGCGGCCGGGGCGGCTGCTTGCCGGGACGGGAGGAGGCTGCGAAATTTTTCAAGCATCGTCAGATCAATACCATATTGTCGCGGTGGATAAGCTCGGGTCCTTCGAGGAAGCCGAGGATTGTTTCGATGTCGGCGGACGGTTTGCGCATGATACGACGCGCCTCTGAACTGGTGTAGTTCGTGATGCCGCGCGCGACCGGCGCGCCGTCTAGCGACAGGCAGGTGATGACCGCGCCGCGGCCGAACTCCCCCCTGACCTCGACCACGCCGATCGGCAGCAGCGACTTGCCTTCCTTCGTCAGCTTGGCGACTGCGCCGGCATCCAGCACCACCTGCCCCGCCGTGTGCAGGTGGTCGGACATCCACTGCTTGCGCGCCGTGGTGCGGCCGGTCTGCGCCAGCAGCTGGGTGCCGATCGCTTCGCCGTTCGCGAGGCGCGTCAGGACGTCGTCCTCGCGCCCCCAGGCGATCACGGTATCGGCGCCCGAACGCGCAGCGCGCCTGGCGGCGAGGATCTTGGTGAGCATGCCGCCGCGTCCCAGGGCGCTGCCGGCGCCGCCGGCCATCGCTTCGAGCGACGGGTCGCCGGCCTTGCCTTCGGCGATCAGGTAGGCGGCAGGGTCCTTGCGCGGGTCGGCGTTGAACAGGCCCTTCTGGTCGGTCAGGATGATCAGGGCGTCGGCTTCGATCAGGTTGGCCACCAGTGCGCCGAGCGTGTCGTTGTCGCCGAACTTGATCTCGTCGGTGACGACGGTGTCGTTTTCATTGATGATCGGGACCACGCCGAAACGCAGCAAGGTGGTCAGCGTCGAACGCGCGTTGAGGTAGCGTTCGCGGTCGGCCAGGTCGGCGTGCGTGAGCAGCACCTGGGCGGTGCCGAGGCCGTGCGCGCGGAAGCTGGTTTCGTAGATCTGCGCGAGGCCCATCTGGCCGACGGCGGCGCAGGCCTGCAGTTCGTGGATATCGGTGGGGCGCTTGTCGAAGCGCAGGCGCAGCATGCCTTCGGCGATCGCGCCGGAGCTGACCAGCACGACTTCCTTGCCGAGGTTGCGGAGTGCGGAGATTTGCGCGGCCCAGCGCGCGATGGCGGCGTGATCGAGTCCGCGGCCGTCGTTGGTGACCAGCGAGGAGCCGACCTTGATGATGATGCGGTTAGCTTTTTGTATGACTGAGTTCATCGGCGCGCGTTCCAACAGGTCGCGGGCGCAGCGCCAGCAGCCCGAGGCCGCCCACCAGCTCCAACCCGCATACGACTAACAAAAATCCCTGGGGCAGGCCGATGGCGAAAGCCGCGATGAGGCGGCCGGCCGGCTGCGCCAGGAGGAATAATGCTGTGATATCGCCGAGGAGTGGCTGGTCGCCGTGCCTTGCCGCCAGCAGCGCCAGTCCCGCGGTAGCGAGCCTGACGCCGACATAGATGGCGAAAAACTGGCTGTAGCCGTTTACGCCAACGAGTAACATCCCCATGCTGGTCGCCACGCGGTCAGGATCGAGCAGGGCCGCGAGCGCGGCCAGCGAGCTGGCGATGGCGATGAGCTTGAGCAGCGAATACCGCAGCCGCGCCCGTTGCATGGGTACTGCCAATTTCAATCCAGGATCTTGAAACGTGGATCGTCCGGGTCGATCGATGCGATGCCGCGCGCTTCCTCGGTCATCTGCGTTTCTTCCGCACGGTGCTCGCTGTTGCGCTTTACTTCGAGGTGCATGTAGATGGCGTTGACCAGCTCCTGGCAGCCGTCGCGGTTCAGCGCCGATATCTCGAACACAGGGCCCTTCCAGGCCATGCGCTTGACGAAGTCCTTGACGACCTTCTTGCGGTCCGTTTCCGGCACGACATCCAGCTTGTTGAGCACCAGCCAGCGCGGCTTGGCGACCAGCGATTCGTCGTACTTCTCGAGTTCCTTGACCAGCGCCTTGGCTTCCTTGACCGGATCGACGTTGGTTTCGAACGGCGCCATGTCGACGATGTGCAGCAGCAGGCCGGTACGCTGCAGGTGGCGCAGGAACTGGTGGCCGAGGCCGGCGCCTTCGGAGGCGCCTTCGATCAGGCCCGGGATGTCGGCGATGACGAAGCTCTTCTCGTGCGACACGCGCACCACGCCCAGGTTCGGGTGCAGTGTGGTGAACGGGTAGTCGGCGATCTTCGGCTTGGCGTTCGAGACGGCCGTGATGAAGGTCGACTTGCCGGCGTTCGGCATGCCGAGCAGGCCGACGTCCGCCAGCACCTTCAGTTCCAGGCGCAGTTCGCGGCGCTCGCCCTCCTTGCCCTCGGTCTTCTGGCGCGGTGCGCGGTTGGTCGAGGACTTGAAGTGGATGTTGCCCCAGCCGCCCTCGCCGCCCTTGGCCAGCAGTTCGGTCTGGCCGTGTTCGGTCAGGTCGGCGATGATTTCGCCGTTGTTGTTATCGACGATCAGCGTACCAACCGGCATGCGCATGAAGATGTCGTCCGCGCCCTTGCCGTAGCAATCGGAGCCGCGCCCGGCTTCACCGTCGCGCGCCTTGTGCATCTTGGAGTAACGGAAGTCCACCAAGGTGTTGATGTTGCGATCCGCAACCGCCCAGATGGAGCCGCCTTTGCCGCCGTCGCCGCCGTCCGGACCGCCGAACGGGCGGAACTTCTCGCGGCAGAACGAGGCGCAGCCATTGCCGCCGTCGCCACCGATGACTTCGATTTTTGCTTCGTCGATAAACTTCATATTTGTACCGCCATAAAACTAAAAAGGCTCTACCTTGGGCAGAGCCTTTCGATGGAAGGCTTGCGCCTTACAGATTTGCGCCGCGAACGGCGCGAGCGCGTATTACGCTGCTACCGCTTGAGCGGCAACGACGGTGACGAACTGCTTCGAGCCGAGGCCCTTTTTGACGAACTTGACGGTACCGTCGACCAGCGCGAACAGGGTGTGATCCTTGCCCGTACCGACGTTGGTGCCTGCGCGCACTGGGGTACCGCGCTGGCGAATGATGATGCCGCCTGCGTTGATAGCCTGGCCGCCGTAGACCTTAACGCCAAGGCGTTTTGATTCTGAGTCACGGCCGTTGCGCGTTGTGCCGCCGCCTTTTTTGTGTGCCATTTAGATGCTCCTTGATAGCTGGATTAAATCGGGCAAACAGCAATTAGCCGTTGATCGATACGATTTGGATTTCGGTGTAGTTCTGACGATGGCCTTGGTGCTTCTGGTAGTGCTTACGACGACGCATCTTGAAAATCTTCACCTTATCGTGACGACCGTGTGCCACAACAGTAACCAGAACCGTTGCACCTTCGACCAATGGCGCACCAAACTTGATGGTGTCGCCCGCGCCTACTGCGAGTACTTGATCGATGGTGAGTTCGGAACCAATGTCTGCCGGTATCTGTTCTACTTTAAGTTTTTCGCCAGCGACAACTTTGTATTGTTTGCCACCGGTTTTTATGACCGCGTACATGATTTGAAACCTCATCAAATGTTAGAAAGTTTCCCTGGCCGGAAGCCGGGGAACCGCGAATTATACACGGGATGGGTTTTCGCGTCAAAAGGCGTGCACAAGCGGCGTAGTTCGTGGTATGTCAGCAACTTTCGATCCCTGCCCTTGCGCGGGCGCCAATGTGGCCATCGGGACGACATCGCGTGCTTGTCGTATAATCCCCACACCTAACGTCCAATGCAGGTCCGCCTTGTCCGCCGCTACCCCAAACGCACAACAGAACAACATCGCCCACTCGATCGCTCCAGACATGGAGGCGGTTAACAAGGTGATCCGTGAACGCCTGCATTCCGAGGTCACCCTGGTGAACCAGATTGCAGAATACATCATCAGCGCCGGCGGCAAGCGCATCCGGCCGGTGCTGGTCCTGCTGGTTGCCAATGCTTATGGCTACCGCGGCACCGCCCACCACGAACTGGCGGCGGTGGTCGAGTTCATCCACACCGCTACCTTGCTGCATGACGACGTGGTCGACGAATCGTCGATGCGGCGCGGGCGCCAGACCGCCAATGCGCTGTTCGGCAATGCGGCATCGGTGCTGGTGGGCGACTTCCTGTACTCGCGTTCGTTCCAGATGATGGTTGGCCTGAACAATATGCGGGTCATGCAGATCCTGTCGGACGCGACGAATGTGATCGCCGAAGGCGAAGTGCTGCAGCTGCTGAACATGCACGACCCGGACGTCACCCAGGAAAGCTACCTCAAAGTCATCCGCTCGAAAACGGCCAAGCTGTTCGAAGCGGCGGCCCAGCTGGGCGCGCTGCTTTCGGGCGCGACCGATGCCGAGATCGATGCGGCCGGCGAATACGGGCGCTCGCTCGGCACGGCGTTCCAGCTGATCGACGACGTACTCGACTATGCGGGCGACGCTGCCGAAATCGGCAAGAACGTCGGCGACGACCTGCGCGAGGGCAAGCCTACCCTGCCGCTGATCTACCTGATGGAAACCGGCACGCCGGAACAGCGCGAACTGGTGCGCAACTGTATCGAGCAAGGCGACGAGCAGCATTTCGACGCGATCCTGGCGGCCATCACCACCAGCGGCGCCCTCGATTACACCCGGCGCGAAGCGGAGATTGCCGCCAGGCGCGCGGCGGACGCGGTATCTGGCCTGCCGGAAAGCCCATACAAACAAAGCTTGCTCCAGCTCTGTACCTTCGCAGTTGACAGGAACCACTAGCGTTTTTAGAATTTAAGCGTTGCCTACCAGTACATCTAAATCAACGCGCACTGTGCCGATCCCTGACACCCTTACGTCGGTGGGCGGGTATCGTCTTCCAGATTCTGAAAGTCGGCGCGACACTCAAATTGAAAATCCTTGTGTAGGTGATTCGATTCCGCCCCGGGCCACCAAGAACATGTCTCGCGCAACGCCCACTCATGCAGTGGGCGTTGTTGTTTCTGGGAGTCGCAGTCCTCGGCTCGGGCCGATTTCCGGTCCAGATTCATACCGCAGCACTTCGTCGCGGCCTGTACCCTCCCGCGTGTGCCGCTTCGCCGTTGCTCGGTTGGTATCAGGGCCAACATTGGGGATTACACGTAGGCAAGAAGTGATATCCGGTTATTCCTCACGGGCATTGGGTCGAAGAGGCATGCCGGCAAACTCGGCAACGCAGCATGCACAGCCTATTTCAACACAGCAGAACAAATTACGCATGAACGCAATTTATACCCTTTCAATCGCGTGCGTCTCTGGCAGATACCTTTCGGAAGAGTATCGCTTCATACTTGATGCGCCTGCGGATTCCACACCCGTCCAGCCTGGGGCCGATCAACGGCAAGCGGGCATAACGGCAAGCGGGCATTCAAGAACCTTGACATCCTCCCCGTCCTAAAGGACGGGGATTCCTACGGCGCCGCGCGATGATCTGCGGGTCGCTTCGGCGGGTTCCTGCTTCACCGAGCGGCCTAACTGCACCGACTCTCCACAGGCTAAAACGCGATGTCCTCGCGCTAAAACATTGATCGCACCGACCACGTCGGCGTGATTTTCATAGCCACAATCGACGCACAGAAATGTCGCCTGAGTTTGCCGATTGTCTTTCGATACGTGGCCGCAGCGCGGGCACGCCTGGCTTGTGTGGTGCGGCGGCACGGCCAGTAGAATACCGCCGTTCCACGCCACCTTGTAGCCAAGCTGCCGCCTGAATTCGCCCCAGCCCTGATCGAGGATGGCGCGGTTCAGGCCGCTTTTCTGGCTCACCTTCTTGCCCGGTTGTTCGACCGTGCCTTTGGAAGACCTGGACATGTTCCGTACCTGCAAATCCTCAATGCATACGAGCGCGTGGGTTTGGCTGATCGTCGTTGTGGCCTTGTGCAGGAAGTCTTTGCGGGCGTTGGCGATGCTGGTGTGAATCTTCTGGACGCGGGCCTTTGCCTTCGTCCAGTTGTTGCTGAACTTGACCTTGCGGCTCATGCGCCGCTGGTAGCGGGCCAAGCGCTGCTGGTGTTTCCTGAAGCTGTTGACCGGCGCAATGAAGCTCGCATCGCTCATGGTTGCGAACCGGGCAATGCCAACATCGATACCGATGGCCGTCGTCGCCGTGGGCAAGGGCTGTTCGACCTCTCGTTGCGTCTGGATCGACGCGAACCACTTGCCGCCGCACTGGCTGACGGTGACGTTGCGGACTTCGCCCAGCACGTCGCGGCTGTGACGGTAGCGCAGCCAGCCGAGTTTGGGCAGGAAGATGCGGGCGTTGAACCGGTCGAGCTTGATCTGTTTCGGGTCCGGGTAGCGGAACCTGTCGCCGCCGCCTTTGCGCTTGAAGTTGGGAAAGTCGGCGCGTTTCTCGAAGAAATTCTTGTATGCCCTCTCCAAGTCTTTTAGCGCTTGTTGCAGCGGATGACACGGCGCATCTTTGAGCCACGGTGTGTCGATGCCATTGCGCCAGCCGGTGAGCGCTTTGCATAGGCCAGCGAACCCGATGAACTTGTTGCCCGCCGCGTGATTCTCCTTTTGCATCGCCAGCGCCTTGTTGTAGACGAAACGGCACGACCCGGCGAATCGACGCATATCGCGCGCCTGCTCGCCATCTGGCATCAGTTCGTATTTGAAGGCTTGTAGACGTTGCATGCTTCGATTATAGTTGGTCTATGAGCAATGATAACGACATTAGACAAGGAAGGCACTGCGTTTTTTTGATGCATGTGCATTTGGTCTTCGTGACAAAATACCGCCGGGAAGTCTTCACGAAAGCGATTCTTGACGACCTGCGCCCGATGTTTGCCAGCGTCTGCGTGGACTTTGAAGCGGAACTAGTGGAGTTCGACGGCGAGGACGACCACGTTCACCTGTTGGTGAACTACCCACCGAAGGTTGCCGTCTCCAATCTGGTGAATAGCCTGAAGGGCGTGTCCAGTCGGATGATTCGGAAGAAGAATTATCCGAGCATCGGAAAGAAACTCTGGGGCGGGGCGCTGTGGTCGCCGTCCTACTTCGCCGGTAGCTGCGGCGGCGCACCCATCGCCGTTATCCGGCAGTACATCGAGCAGCAGCAGACCCCGCACTAAAAGCAACGGCAAGGACGGCTGCGCCGTCCGCGCTCTTGACCCCGCCCTGAAGCACGTGGCTTGCCGCGCACCTGGTCAATAACCGCGCAGCATGAATTCAATGCACGACTCTGCGATCAACTGGTCACTCGACGACAGCCGACCAGCCTGCCGACGCAACAGACTCGCAGGCACCGCCAGAAGGTTGGGAGTGTCCATGACATATTGTTGCTGATCGACCTCAATCAGGGCCTGCACGCCTTGCACGATTGCTCTGGGCGGCACATGGCGGGAAAGTGGGATACACCACCTGGTGCTGAGGCGAACGAAATCACTCTGCACATCGACATACAGGAGATGCCGAGCGGCCTGGTTCGGATTGACGAATATATCAAATCTCGCCATGGTCACCAGCCAACATTTCCGGATGCTCCGCCAGAAAACGTTGCAGTTGCTCCGCAGCAGTTCCCTCTTCCTCGATCTGGCGCGCATACTGCTCCAGCGCGACACGATTGTCCAGCGCCCACTGCGTGCAACCATCGTAACCGCCGGGCGGTACCCATCCATCCGGCACTTGAAGGATCTGCGGCGTCTGAGGCGGCGCGGTCGCCACGATACGGACCGGTATCAGTTCGAATCTGTCGCCTGGATGAAGAATGACGTCAAACAACTTGCCAGCATATTTCTTTCCCAGCGATATTTGGCCGCTGGCGCCAACTTCCTTCAGCATATTCGCCCCCATATTTTCATGCAATCATGCGGCACGATCAAAAATATGTCAACAAATCGCCCGGCGCACCGAAGAGCATCGACGCGCTGCTTGAAAATCCTTGTGTCGGTGGTTCGATTCCGCCCCGGGCCACCAAGAACATCGTTCACGCAACGCCCACTCATGCAAGTGGGCGTTGTCGTTTCTGGGATTCGTAGTCCTTGGCTCCGGTCCATCTCCGGTAGGCAAGGCGACGATGGTTCTGGCCGGAAGTCCCGTCCGAATCGTCCAAACGTCTGCAAAGCGAGAAATCACAAATGCGGCGAGGACGATGAATATTAAAAACTTGGACGCCCATGATCTGTGGTGTAATGAACCCTTGCACCTTGTTAGCTGCAAAGTTAGTGCACGACTGTAAGCGTTAGAACTCCGGCAAACAAAACCGAGGCTTTGCCCTCCCCTTCCAAGCCCTTGCTTGAAATCCGCTAATCGTTTGGTCTTCCCCAATGCGACTTGGTTAGCGACGGCTCTTCACTGTTGCAAAACGGAAAGACCACAATGCAATCACCACTCTCGCTTCAAGTCCGCGCTCCAGATGCGACAGCCACCAGGACGCATGCGCGGCTATCAGTGCGTTTGCGTGAAGAAACTCGGCTTGAACACAAATCCGTGGAGGCGGCGTGCGGCCTTCCTGGCGCTGTTCGGCACCTCTCAGACTACAGCAGTTGCCTCCTCGACTTTTATGGCATCTTCAGTCCAATTGAGCGGCACATCGCCACGTTCACGGAATGCTCATATCTGGGCCTGTCGATGCAAAAGCGTGCCCGGGTGCCGTACCTGCAACAGGATCTTCGGCTATTGAATGTGGATCCTGATTCGTGGCGGGAAGCGCCAGCCCAAGCCTTACCCGCTCTGCCTCAGTTCGCTTTTGCTCTCGGCGCACTGTATGTCCTGGAAGGATCGACCTTGGGGGGGCAAATCATCATGTCAGCGCTACAGGCACAACTGCGTATCCCGGTCGACATACCGGGCGGTTTTTTTGCGGGCAGGGGCGAGCAAACCGGACCGCTCTGGAATGAATTTCGAGACGCTCTGGACGTCTACGGGCAACAGTATCCCGAGGCGTCCGCAGACGTGATTGTCGGAGCAAAACGCACATTCGACGCGATTGGAAATTGGTTTAATGAAAACAACAACCGATTCAGCTCATGAACGCCGTTGATCAGCCAACGTTGGCAGTGGCCGGCCAAGACGCTTTTGCATCCTGCGAGCGCGAGCCGATTCACACACCAGGTTCAATCCAGCCACATGGCATTTTGCTCGCAGCATGCATGCAGGACCTGTGCATCACGCATCTCAGCGGAAACTTTGAAGAGTCCACGGGGCTGTCTGCCCGTGGAATTTTGGGCACATCGCTCTCCAGCGTTCTTGGACAAGATGCATGCACGGCTATACTTGCGGCCCTCGACAGCGAGAGCTACGCACCTGCCAACGCGCTGGTTGTCAACATACCGTTTCCCAAGCAGCCAAGGCGCAATGTACTGGCACATCGCATAGACGATGTACTGGTCGTGGAAATTGAAGATGCCTCGCTCGCGCCTGAGCAGGAGACTTCACTATATCGCGCGCATGTCATCATTCAAGGCTTGCGGCGTGCTTCCTCGCTCGAACAACTTTGTAACGGCGCGGTCAACGAAATCCGCTCGCTCACCGGGTACGACCGGGTCATGATCTACCGTTTCACCGAAGCTGGCCACGGTCAAGTCATCGCGGAGGATATGCGCGCCGACCAGCCCTCGTATTTTAATCTTTATTATCCCGCTTCCGACATCCCGCCGCAGGCAAGACGCCTTTACCTTCTCCAGCGCGTACGCACGATCGTCGATATGAGCTATCGGCCAGTTCCAATCCTGGTCGCTCCAGATTTCAAAGGGGAGTCAACGCTCGATATGACCTTATGCGGCTTACGCAGCGTTTCGCCGGCCCATATTGAATACATGCACAATATGGGAGTCGGCGCGACCTTGGGCATTTCGCTCATTCGTGACGGCCAGCTTTGGGGAATGGTGGTATGCCACCATCTGGAGCCACGCAAACCGTCGACCGCTGTCCGCAGCCTGTGCGATGTGATCGGGCAGCTGCTCTCTTTGTTGATCGTGCAGGTTGCCGAAGGCGAGAAGCTCAAGAAGAACATCGAGCAACAAAAACTGCTCCAACGCATCGGGAATTCCCTCGATAGCGCCCCCACCGTTATGCAAGCTCTGCGCGACAGTGCCGATGATCTGATGCAGCTTGTACATGCCGATGGTGCATTGATTCGGCTTGGTGGGCAACAACATATGCTGGGCCGCGTTCCCGAGGATGCCGCAAAAGTGGCTTGCCTAATAAAAAAACTGCACTCGGAATTTAGCGATGAGCCCATAACGATCGAAGCACTCGGAGAGCTTCATCCCGAATTCCGCGAATTGAGTGACGTGGCCAGTGGATTGCTGTTTCTCCCTCTTGCCAACAATCCGGGGGACGCCATCATCTGGTTTCGCGGTGAGCTTGCCCGCACAGTCGAATGGGCCGGCGACCCCAACAAAAGCATCGATATCAGCCTTGATACGGGCCGGGTCTCCCCCCGCAAATCGTTTCGCGCCTGGCGGGAAGTTGTGAGGGGACACTCGCTGCCATGGGCCGTTACCGACCAGGGCGCCGCGCTTGACCTGCGGCGCTTGATTTCCTCGGGGCTTTTGCATAATGCCGAAGCCCATCTGGCCAGGCTCAGCATTGTCGATCCGCTCACTGGATTGGCCAACCGACGCGCACTGGATGGCCGGATCGCCCTATGGCAAGCCGGCAAGGCCAATACTGCAGCGATGTTGATCCTGTTCGATCTGAACCGATTTAAGAACGTCAATGATTCGCTCGGACACGCTGCGGGCGACGAACTGCTGATGCAAGTGGCTCAACGCATTGGCCAATCAATTCCTCCGCAGTACATTTATGCACGATTGGGAGGCGATGAATTCGTCGTCTTTGGCGATAGCGACGCGGTCGCCAATGCCGAAGACATTGCAAAAAATATCCTGGCAATGTTTGATGAGGCCTTCGTGCTCAATGGCGAACCTTATCGTGCCAGCACCAGCATCGGGATTGCGGTGACAAGCAACGGCAGCGGTAAGGACATTCTAAGGGAAGCCGATGCGGCCATGTATGCGTCGAAGCGACAAGGTGGCAGCACCGCCGTGTTCTTTGACGAAACGCATCACAAAATTGCGCTCGACAAGCTCGAAGTCGAACAGGATCTTTTTCTCGCATTGACAAAGAAAGAATTTCGTCTCGTGTATCAAGCCCTGGTCGAGGTTTCGACCAAAAAAATCTATGGGTTTGAAGCGCTGATCCGGTGGGAGCATTCCAGACGAGGCTGGATTTCCCCGGTCGAGTTCATTCCACGAGCGGAGCAAACAGGTCTCATCATCCAAATCGGTGACTGGGTTCTGGGCGAGGCAGTGCGACAAGCTGCTTGCTGGCGACGCATGGGCCACCAGATCGTAGTTTCCATTAACGTTGCCGCCCTCCAACTTTCGCTCGGTGACTTTGCTTCGCGCGTGAGCAAGGTTCTTCAAAGTGAAGACCTGCCACCAGAAGCGATTTGCATCGAGATCACGGAAGGGACATTGATGGATACAGTCGCAATCCAGGAGCTTGAGCGGGTGCGGGATCTGGGCATTGCGATATCGTTGGACGATTTCGGCACCGGTTATTCGTCGCTGTCTTATTTGCGCGCACTGCCGGTCGACATCATTAAAATTGATCGCAGCTTCGTCACCCCCTTGGGCAATGACAAAAAAGCCTCGCAATTTTTTCGGGCCATTGTCGGCCTGATTCAAACGATTGAATTGAAGGTGTTGGCAGAAGGCGTGGAGACGGAATTGCAGTGGCAGGAATTGAAGGATGCGGGTTGCAATGCAGCGCAGGGGTATCTGTTTTCCAAACCGGTCAGTGCTGCCAATGCCACACTGCTTTTGGATGGCCCCGCACCGCATAGCAGCCTGGTTTGACAAAGAATGACGTGCCCGACAGTGAGACGTAACCGCACGGCGAGCTGAAACAAAGTTGGCGCGCGCCGACGCCACGTTGGCTCGCATTGAACAGCACATCGGCACAGTCGCTGGGCGCAGTCCGCATGGTGTTTGCACCCATAGTACTGGCATACCTGAACCGCTACCCCGATTTGAAGGTGGAGATCGTGACCGAGGGGCGCATGGTCGACATCGTGGCCGAGGGCTTCGATGCCGGGATTCGCCTGAGCGAGATGGTGCCGCAAGACATGGTTCGCATACCGATCGACGGTAATCTCCGGATGGCGGTGTTGAGCAATAATCCGAGGTCGATCGATTGCACGCAGGCTGCAACCATCGGCTGGTGGTCGATGAGAACCACCGCACAGTTCTCAATCGTCAATTCGTTCGTGTTGGCCTGCACCGTCATAATATGCTCCAATAAGTAGTGACTGGGGTGAGGGGGAGCGCGCAGTTTGCCGCCTCCCACCGCCCAGCTGTTGTTGTCGAGGTTGGCATCCTTCTGACAGCAGCCGGTGGCGCTTTCTCATGAGGATGACGAACACAGTCTAGGTAAGTCCCAATTGGGCCACTGGTTACTAGATCCGCATTACTCCGATCCAAAAATGGACGAATAAGATGATGGATTTAAATGACGTGGCACTGTTTGTTCAGGTAATTCGCGCCGGCAGCTTCGCCGAAGCCGCTCGGCGATTGGGCATCCCCTCCAATAGCGTGAGTCGGCGCATACAAGAATTGGAACGCCGAATGGGCGTCGCCGTGATACTGCGCTCGACGCGCAAGCTGGTGCCTACGGATGCGGGCCGAACCCTGTATGAGCGATGCGCGGAGCCAATCGGATCGTTAATCGAGGCATCGCAGGAACTCGCCAATGGTAGCGAATTGACGACGGGAACGCTGCGCGTTGCCGCGCCCGCCGAT
Source organism: Massilia polaris (assembly GCF_012927275.1). Lineage (GTDB taxonomy): Bacteria > Pseudomonadota > Gammaproteobacteria > Burkholderiales > Burkholderiaceae_D > Telluria_A > Telluria_A polaris. The sequence goes on from NZ_JABBGG010000016.1 coordinate 56,976, forward strand.
TTTTTTCAGTTGGTTTCTCATGGACTGGATCGCTGAGTTTTCTCGCGGCCCATCCACAAATTCGCATCGAATTCGTCCTAAGCGACGCCCGTGCAGACCTGTTGGGCGACGGCATTGACCTCGCACTTCGCGGCGGCAAGATCCTTGAGCCGGACTTGGTCGCACGAAAAATCGGGACCAGCCGCTTCGTACTGGTGGCAAGCCCAGCGTATCTCGCTGCGCGCGGCTTGCCGACCACACTTGAGGATCTGGAGAGTCACGATTGCATCACGGCCCCGAGCCAGGCAGGGCGCTCGTCGTGGTCACTGGACAGCCCGACCGGGCCAGTGGTAGTCAATGTCGAGGGGCGATTTAGCGCCAACATTGCGCAAGTCATGCTCAATGCCTCGCTCGCGAACTTGGGAGTCGCGCTGGTGCCGACGATGATGTCGGCGCCTCACCTGCACACGGGACGGTTGCAAGAAGTTCTGCCAGCGTATGGGCGGGATGGCCTTTGCATTCACCTTGTCCTTGTGTATGTGAGACGCATATACCTGCCGCGTGCTATCAGCGCCTTCATCGATTTCATGATTGTAAAAGTGCAAGCGCATGGACTGGGCTAGTGCGAAATCCGCCGCCAGCGCAGGCCGGATCCCCCTTTCCGATCCACCGCCCGGTCGGCGTGATGTCGGGCGCGGTCGCGCCCGATCCGTACTGAGGGCAAGTGGCGCGGCATGGCGCACACTTTCCATGCGGCAATCAAATACCGCTCATCACCATTACTGATGACGTCGATGCTTGTACGCGGATGATATTCACCAGCCATATAGCCAATATAAGAAATCGAAATTTTCCTTATAGCTACAACTCTTTTATACTGCACTGCAACAACCCATGCAAATCGGACTTCCAGATGACTACAGCAACTTTCCAGGCCAGCGACAGCCTGCGCGACTATTTCGCTGACGTATCCCGCGCCGCGCGCGCCTTCGCCGCAGCCCTGTTCGCGGCACAAGAACGCCAGTATGTGGCGCAAGAAGTCCAGCCAGACACCACGACCCCGCGCGCCCTGCAGAAGAGCCGCAACCATTTGTTCGCCATGGCGCGCGAGTGGGAAAATACCTCCCCTTCGCTGGCAGCCGAGCTGCGCAGCATTGCGGCACGGGGCTGAGCATGGAAATGCTCGGATTCCTGCCAGGCGCCATCGCCGCCGTCGCGATGATCGTACGCATCGTCATGTTCTTCCGTTTTGAGTACAAGTCCGGCGCGAAGTCGGCAGCGTAAGTCACAGCCACCCGCAACGGCTGGCTGACCGCAGCGTCCGCGCTGCCGGTGCAATCAACTGCTGGCGCGTTCGCTGCCAATACAGTCGAGAAAAAAACCCGGGACCGGTCCATGACCTGGCCCGGGTTTTGTCGTTTAGAGTCCCGTGCGACAGACGAAAAAACGGGCAGGAAGCTTGCGCCCCTGCCCGCACGCCGTCAATGCGGCGATATTGCTATACGGCTTACTTAACCACGTTGACGATGACGGTGGTTTCCGACAGGTTACCGGCCTTGTCCATGGCGGTCGCCTTGATCGTGTGCGGCCCAGCGGTGAACAGCGACGCCTGCCAGTTGTAGGCCAGCGTACCGCCCTTGCCGTAAGCGCGCAGGACGCCGTTGATCCGGATCTGCTGGCGAATGCTGGCGACGGCGAAGTTGTCGGTCGCAGTGACGCTGATCGCGACGGTGCCGGAAACGTTGCCGGCGACCGGATTGATGATCTTGACCGTTGGCTTGACCGTGTCGACCGTCGAGTCGACAGGCCCCGGAGCCGGCGCGACGGCCGCGTTGGCAACGTTCACCGCGACCGTGGACGACGAGCCCGAGCTGCCCGCAGCATCGTATGCAACGGCGACCAGGTTGGCCATGCCGTTCGCGACCCCGGTCGAATCCCAGCTGAAGCTGTACGGTGCGGCGGTGTCGACCGCGACGACGGTGCCATTGACCGTCAGCTCGACACGCGCGACGCCAACGTTGTCCGCAGCGCTGGCGTTCACGGCTACCGCGCCCGAGACCGACGTGCTGCCCAGCGGCGCCGAGATCGATGCCGTTGGCTTGGTAATATCGACCGATGCCCCGTAGGTTTTCGCGGCGGCAACAGCTGCCGCTGCATTGACGCGGCCATGTCCGAAGTAGACGTCGCGTCCGGCGGTGCCGAGGTCGACTGCGGTCGAATATAGCAGCGACTGGATCGTGTCAGGGGCCAGGTCAGGCCGCGCCGACATCATCATTGCCGCCACACCAGCGGCGATCGGGCTGGAGAACGAGGTGCCGTTGGTGCTCTTGTAGCTACCGTTGAGGCCGGTAGTCCAGATGCCGCTGCCGGGCGCGGCGAGCGACACTACCGCGCCGTAGCTCGAGAAGCTCGAACGCGCATCCGAGCTGGTCGTTGCCGATACCACGATCAGCGCCGGATCCGCCGCGATCTTCTCGTCGACGTTTGCGTTACCAGCGGAAACAAATACCAGGCCACCCTTGCTCTTCATATAACGGGCGGCGCTCAAAATTGCCGAGCTTGCAGCCAGGCGGGCATAGCTGACGTTGGCGACGCGTGCGCCGTTGTCGGCAGCGTACGTGATACCGGCGGCGATCGTGCTGTACGACGCGTAGCAGGAATTTTCGGCGGCGTTCCAGTATGCGATGCGCAGAGGCATGATCTTGGCAGCCCCAGCGACGCCTGCGACACCAATCCCGTTGTTCGACGCACCGGCGGCGGCGCCTGCCACGGCAGTGCCATGGCCGCAGATGTCGGACATGTCGGTATTGTTGCCATAGATGTTGCGGCCCGCGACCAGGTTCGGCTTCAGGTCGGGGTGGCTCGACTCGATTCCCGAATCGAGGATGGCGATGGTCACGCCGGCGCCGCGCGACGAATCCCAGGCGGTGGCAGCGCCGATCTTGTTGACGTGCCATTGGCTGCCGATGTACGGATCATTCACCGCCATCGTGCTCTTGACGTGGCGGTCGAGTTCCGCATATTTGAATTCAGGACGGCGTTCGAGTTGCTTCAGGACTGATGCCTCCGACGCGTTGCTTGGCAGTTCGATGACATGCAGGTTGCTCTGGCCAACTTTCCTGGCCCTGCCGCCATGCGGCTTGAGCAGTTTGTCGAACGCTGCGGCCGACAAACCCGGCTTCACCTCGATCAGCACGCGGCCGCGCACAATCTGGTCGCCGATGCCGGCTTCGTACGGCGACGCCGCCATGGCAGTGTTTGCTGAGAATGCACTGGCGCAAGCGACCGCGAGAACAGTCGCACGCAGGGGCAGCGAGGAGAAGCTAAAGGAGGAGGTAAAGACCATGATAACAATCCTGTCTAAAAAAAATGAACAGGATTGCTAAACAACCCAGTGCGTGCCGCGTCCGAATGCGGTCCCGCCCGCGCAATGATTGCGCCTGGTAATGCCTGGCAGTCCTGCCGTCATAGGGGAAAGGACCCGTTAGACCGTTGACTTTGCGTCCTCCTCTTTCGAGGAGTTTGCCTTTTGCAGAGAGCTGTTACTTTACCCCAGCTAAATACCTGCGGCAATAACCTTAAAAATAAAATCGTGTAACCACACAACATATTGACCGCGCTGTTCAACTTACTCATAGCAACCTTTACTTCAATTATTATCAAATCCAAATAATTATAATAATTTTGATAGCGATTCTGTAGTTTCCAATACGAAACAGAGAAGCGCAGTCTATTCACGCGTCGTTTGAAACAACCCTATAGGACGTGCCATAGCGGCAATTGAATTTCAACCAGAATAACGAAAAGTGTTATCCATCAGGTAATGCATTGAGATGTGTGGATTGCATCGAAAGCCTTCGCACGCCCAGTGGCAAGTTCGGACCGGGCGTCATTCTGCATCGCCACCCACTCTTGCGGTGATATATCGCGCTCGCTCATCAAATAGTTTGAAGCTATAAATAATAATTTAGCCAACATAGTCAAATACAAAATTCCGTTTTCAATTAGGAAATGATCGTAAACGTTTAATCAAATTTTTCCTCTAGATAACTTATTGTCAGGGGTCAATTTGTTACAATTTAATTGGGGAAATTTGAACAGAGTTTACGTAATTCAATTGTTTCTGGGAATATTTCACGGTAGCATTCAATCCGCAATCTGTTAAAGGTAAACCCCGCGAAAGCGTGGGGACGCAAAGTCATCGGTCTAACGAGCCCAAGGCTCCAAGACGGCAGGACTGCCAGACCACGCAAGCCAGACCCGGCAAGGCCGCGTCAGCCATGGATGAGACGCACGCGGCGATTAAGCGCCCTCGAGTGTGCAGCACCCACAGCGTTATCCAGCAGTCCTGTTGGAGCATTTATTTTCGAAAACAGGACTACACATGCAAAACCATCTGAACACCTCGTCGCCGCGCACGTCGGCACCTGCCCGCCTGGCGTTTGCTGCATCGATCGCAATCGCCAGCGCTGCCATGATCCCGGCCGGCGCACATGCTGAACAGCCTGAAAAATTTGCCGCTGGGCGCATCCTGGTCTCGCCGCGCGCCGGATTGCCTGCCGCTGAATTCAACAAGATCATCAAGACCCACGGCGCCCACGCCGCGCGCAAGCTCGGCGGCATCAATGTGTATGTCGTCGACATGCCGCCTGGGCGCGAAAAGGCCCTGCTGCAGGCGCTTGAACGCAACCCGCACGTCAAGTTCGTCGAACTCGACGGCGAAGTGACGATGCAAATGACCCCCTCGGATACCTACTACAGCACCGCCTGGCACCTGCCGAAGATCGGCGCCCCGGCGGCCTGGGATGTTGCCACCGGCAGCGGTGTCACCATCGCCATCCTGGACGGCGGCGTCGAGGCGTCGCACCCGGACTTGGCCGGCCACATGGTTCCGGGATGGAATTTCTTCGACAACAACAGCAACACCGCCGACGTCAACGGCCACGGTACCAAGGTCGCCGGTGTGGCCGCTGCAATTGGTAACAACGCTGTCGGCGCAACCGGCGCTGCGTGGAACGCCAAAATCATGCCAATGCGTATTAGCGATGGCGCTGGCAACATCACTTACTACAGCACTGTGGCAAATGCACTGACTTGGGCGGCCGATCACGGTGCCCGCGTGGCAAACATCAGCTACATCGTGTCGCACGTCGCAGCGGTGCAAACCGCGGCGCAATATATGCGAAGCAAAGGCGGCGTGGTTGTGGCTTCTGCCGGCAACACAGGAGCCTACACTGCCAACGCAAACACATCGGCAATAATTACTGTTGCCGGCACCGACTCGTCCGATGTGCGTGCCAGCTGGTCGGCCTATGGCCCTATCGTCGATGTCGCCGCGCCTGGCGTTAGCATCCGCACCACCGCCGTCGGCGGCGCCTATGGCTCGTACAGCGGCACGTCGTTCTCCAGTCCGCTAACTGCAGGCGTGGTCGCACTAATGTTGTCCGCCAATCCCGCATTGCAGCCTTCCCAGGTCGACAGCATCCTGGCCTCGACCGCGGACGACAAAGGCACCGCCGGCCGCGACGACTACTACGGCTACGGCCGCATCAATGCCACCCGCGCTATCGCTGCCGCCAAGGCAGCGGTAACCAGCGACACCAGCGTACCGGTCGTCTCGGCCACGGTGCCGTCGGCTACCGTCAAGGGCATCACGACCGTCAGCGCGACGGCGACCGACAATGTCGGCGTAACCCGTGTCGAACTGTATGCCGGCAGCACGTTGGTCGCCAGCGATACGGCATCCCCGTACAGCTTCAGCTGGGACTCAACCACGCGTGCCGACGGCGCCACCTCGCTTGTCGTCAAGGCCTATGATGCAGCCGGCAACGTTGGCTCGAAGACCCTGAGCGTTACAGTCGCCAACAACACGATTGCCGATACCACTGCTCCGGTGGTCACCATCGGTAATCCGAAAGCCGGCACCACGGTCGCCGGAAATGTCGGCGTGACGGTCTCGGCCAGCGACAACGTCGCAGTCACCAGCACCAGCCTGTACATCGACGGTTCGCTCAAGGCAACCGGCAACAGCTCACTGTCCTACACCTGGAATAGCCGCAAGGGACCGAAAGGGCTGCACACGATCTCGGCCGTGGCGCGCGATGGGGCCGGCAACACCAAAACCCAGGCGGTGCAGGTCACCGTGAACTAAGAGCTAGAGCTGCTCTCCGTGTAAAAACGCCGATCGTTCTGAACTGACCCCGTAAAGTTGGACGGTTAGTTTAATGAGCGGCCAAGGGCTGGGTTCTGTATTGCACAGGACTCAGCCCTTTTAGTTTCATCTTGATGCGGTCGTAATTGTAATAGCGAATGTACT
>NZ_JABBGG010000017.1 GCF_012927275.1 Massilia polaris
ACACGATGATGTATGGAACGCCAACCTGGCGTGCCAGCAGGATGTGCTCGCGGGTCTGTGGCATTGGGCCGTCAGCTGCCGAGCAAACCAGGATCGCGCCGTCCATCTGCGCCGCACCGGTAATCATGTTCTTGATGTAGTCGGCGTGGCCTGGGCAGTCAACGTGAGCGTAGTGACGGTTTGCGGTCTCGTACTCGACGTGTGCGGTGTTGATGGTAATGCCGCGCGCTTTTTCTTCCGGTGCTGCATCGATCTGGTCGTAAGCTTTTGCTTCGCCGCCGAATTTCTTCGACAGGACAGTAGCGATTGCTGCGGTCAGAGTGGTCTTGCCGTGGTCGACGTGGCCGATAGTGCCGACGTTGACGTGCGGCTTGGTCCGTTCGAATTTACCTTTTGCCATTTTGATCTTCCTTTAAAAGAGCGATTTAATTTTTTTCTTTTGTCAGGCCGAGACACATGCCCCGGGCCTGACTAACTGAATTACTTAGCTTTAGCAGTAACGATTGCGTCGGTAACGTGCTTAGGCGCTTCGGAGTAGTGCTTGAATTCCATCGTGTACGTTGCACGGCCTTGCGTTGCGGAACGCAGCGAGGTCGAGTAACCGAACATTTCCGACAGTGGTACTTCGGCTTTGATGATCTTGCCGCCACCGCCCTGGATTTCGTCCATGCCCTGCACCATACCGCGGCGGGACGACAGATCGCCCATCACGGAACCGGCGTAGTCTTCCGGGGTTTCCACTTCAACCGACATCATCGGCTCGAGGATCACCGGCGAGGCGCGACGGCAACCGTCCTTGAACGCCATCGAAGCTGCCATCTGGAACGCGTTTTCGTTCGAGTCAACATCGTGGTACGAACCGAAGAACAGCGTGACCTTGACGTCAACGACTGGATAGCCAGCCAGGACGCCGGTACCCAGCGTGCCGCGCACACCCTTTTCAACTGCAGGGATGTATTCGCGTGGAACGGTACCGCCCTTGATCGCGTCGACGAATTCGAAGCCCTTGCCCGGCTCTTGCGGCTCGATCTTCAGAACCACGTGACCGTACTGACCACGACCACCCGACTGCTTGACGAACTTGCCTTCGGACTCTTCGCAGGTCTTGCGGATCGTTTCGCGGTAGGCAACCTGTGGCTTGCCGACGGTTGCTTCCACGCCGAATTCGCGCTTCATGCGGTCAACGATAATTTCCAGGTGCAGCTCGCCCATACCACCAATGATGGTCTGGCCCGATTCTTCATCGGTCTTGACGCGGAACGAAGGATCTTCCTGTGCCAGGCGGTTCAGCGCCAGGCCCATTTTTTCCTGGTCGGCCTTGGTCTTAGGCTCGACCGCCTGCGAAATCACCGGCTCAGGGAAGACCATCTTCTCGAGCGTGATGACAGCCGAAGGGTCGCACAGGGTCTCGCCGGTGGTCGCATCCTTCAGGCCGACTGCGGCGGCGATGTCGCCGGCGAAGACTTCCTTGATCTCTTCACGCTGGTTAGCGTGCATCTGCAGAATACGGCCAAGACGTTCTTTCTTGTTCTTGATCGGATTGAAGACGGTGTCGCCCGACTTGATCGTGCCCGAGTAGACGCGGAAGAAGATCAGCTGGCCGACGAACGGGTCGGTCATGATCTTGAACGCGAGTGCCGAGAACTTCTCGTCGTCGGTCGCCTTACGGGTGGTTGGCTCGTCGTATTCATCGGTGCCGCCGACTGGTGGAATGTCCACTGGCGATGGCAGGTATTCGATGACGCCGTCCAGCATTGCCTGCACGCCCTTGTTCTTGAACGCGGTACCGCACATCATCGGAACGATTTCCGAAGCGATGGTGCGCTGGCGCAGGGCAGCCTTGATCTCGGCTTCCGACAGGTCGCCTTCTTCCAGGTACTTGTTCATCAGCTCTTCCGACGCTTCAGCAGCGGTCTCGACCAGCTTTTCGCGCCATTCGGCAGCCTGGTCAGCCAGCTCAGCCGGAATGTCGCGGTAGTCGAACTTCATGCCCTGCGACGCGTCGTCCCAGTAGATGGCTTTCATCTTGACCAGGTCGACCACGCCCTTGAAGTTTTCTTCAGCGCCGATAGGAATCTGCAGCGGGATCGGGTTGGCCTTCAGGCGAGCGCGCATCTGCTCGTAGACCTTGAAGAAGTTCGCACCGGTACGGTCCATCTTGTTGACGAACGCGAGACGTGGGACCTTGTACTTGTTAGCCTGGCGCCATACGGTTTCCGACTGTGGCTGCACGCCGCCGACTGCGCAGTAAACCATGCAGGCGCCGTCGAGCACGCGCATCGAGCGCTCAACTTCAATGGTGAAGTCGACGTGGCCCGGCGTGTCGATGATGTTGATGTGGTGCTCAGGGAAGTTGTTAGCCATCCCCTTCCAGAAGCAGGTCGTCGCAGCCGAGGTAATCGTGATACCGCGTTCCTGCTCCTGCTCCATCCAGTCCATCGTGGCCGCGCCATCGTGAACTTCGCCGATCTTGTGGTTCACGCCCGTATAGAACAGGACGCGCTCGGTGGTGGTGGTCTTACCAGCATCGATGTGAGCGGAGATACCGATATTGCGGTAGCGCTCAATGGGGGTCTTGCGTGCCATAATTATTCCTAAATCTTTTAATGAACAAAACCGAGCCACATTTTTTCAACAAAATGAGCCCGGCCTCGAACAACGGATGGATGGCCGCGCCCCTCGCGGGGTCTGGCCAACAGATTAGAAGCGGAAGTGCGAGAACGCCTTGTTCGCTTCAGCCATACGGTGAACTTCGTCACGCTTCTTCATTGCGCCGCCGCGCATTTCTGCTGCTTCCATCAGCTCACCGCCAAGGCGTTGTGGCATGGATTTTTCGCTGCGCTTGTTTGCGGCTTCGCGCAACCAACGCATGGACAGCGCCATACGGCGAACTGGGCGAACTTCAACTGGCACCTGGTAGTTGGCGCCGCCAACACGGCGGGACTTAACCTCGACCATTGGCTTAGCGTTGTTGATCGCGGCAGCGAAGACTTCAAGCGGGTCCTTGCCGGACTTTTGCTTGATGTGCTCGAACGCACCGTAGATGATGTTTTCAGCGACCGATTTTTTACCGGACAGCATCAGAATATTGACGAATTTGGCGACATCCTGGTTGCCGAATTTTGGATCAGGCAGGATCTCGCGCTTGGGGACTTCACGACGACGTGGCATTTCAATTCCTTTCAGTCTTCAGTTGAGCGCGCTGAGCGCACTCGCGGTGGCCATCATAGCCATCCACTTACTCGACCTTTCGGTCGGTTCAACTCAATAGATGGGCAAAAATATTACTTCTTGCCGGCTTTAGCGCGCTTGGTACCGTACTTCGAGCGAGCTTGCTTACGGTCTTTAACGCCCTGGGTATCCAGTGCACCGCGAACCATGTGGTAACGCACACCCGGCAAGTCTTTAACACGGCCGCCGCGCAGCAGCACGACACTGTGTTCTTGCAGGTTGTGGCCTTCACCGCCGATGTACGAAATGACTTCGAAACCGTTGGTCAGGCGAACTTTGGCGACTTTACGCAGAGCCGAGTTAGGCTTCTTTGGGGTCGTCGTGTAAACACGGGTGCAAACACCACGTTTTTGCGGGCAATTTTCCAGCGCCGGCGATTTGCTCTTCACGATCGTAGCGACGCGTGGATTGCGAATCAGTTGATTGATGGTTGGCATCGTTATTAATCCAACAAAGATACAACATGAATAACCCGGGCTAAATGCCCGGGGACTAAAACTGAGTCCCGGTTTGGACTGACAGCGGAGGCGACAATAGCCACTCGCGAAGGAGCGGCCGAGCAACGCACGCGGTGTGCAGAATAAATTCGAGAACTCGCGAGTATAGCCTTGATGGCGGGCAGGGTCAACCGGTTTACTGCCCTGGCGGGCGGAACGCGACGGTAAACGGCGGCCTGGCGTCGTTATCTGGCGACAATTGGCAGTGGCCGCGCTATGGGGCGGGGTCCGAAAAAGTTCCCCTACAGCCGAGAACGCCATGATAATAGACGACTTTTTGCTTTCGTCCAATCATGCGACACCTGCTGCGCCCCGCCACCCTGTACTTGCTGCTGACATATATATGCCTGTCGGCGGTGCCGTTCGTGCCTGCCCTGCTGGGCAAGCCGCTGGCGCGGCCATGGCAGGTGCTGGGCATCGAGCTGCTGGCCTGGATGGCGGCCTGGGCCGTATTCCGGCGGCCGGCGCGCTTCCACTGGCTTTTGATTCCGGCTTTCCTTGCGCTGCCGACCGAAATCTACCTGCTCACCTATTACGGCCAGGGCATTTCGACGCACCACCTCGGCATCATCGCGGAAACCAGCCCGATGGAAGCGATGGAGTTCCTTGGGAGCACGGTGTGGTTGATGCTTGCCGTGCTCGCCGGGGCGGCAGCCTGGTGGTTCACCACCTGGCGTGCGACGCGGTCGACCAGGCAGCTGGATTGGAACGACAGCTCGCGCATCGTGGCGTTGGTGGCGCTCATTGCGGGTGCCGCCGTCTGGGGTTACGGCCACGAGTTCGGCATCGCCGCCCACAGCGCGCCAGAGGTCAAACGCGCCTTGCCCCCGCTGGCGCACCTCGCCAAGGCAAAGACCGAACCCGTCAAGGCGGCGCCTGCGATCACTGGCGCCGGGCACACCGGGCGCAATCTTCCGCCATTGCCCCAATGGGCGCAGCTGCCGTTCGACTTCGAAGCTTTCGCGCAGTCATGGCCATTCGGGCTGATGGCGCGCGGCGCCGACTACTATAAAGAACGCCAGCACCTCGCCGAACTGGGCCGGCGCAGCAGTAACTTCCGCTTCGGCGCGCGCCAGGCGGCGCCGGACGCGGCGCCCGAAACCGTGGTCCTGGTGCTGGGCGAATCGTCACGCTACGACCGCTGGAGCCTGAACGGCTACACGCGCGACACCAACCCGCTGCTGCGCCAGGAAGCCAACCTGGTGACGCTGCCGGACGTGATCACGGCCGTATCGGCCACGCGCCTGTCGGTCCCGGTGATCATCTCGCGCAAGCCGTCGATGCAAAGCCTGAAGGATGGATTCGCGGAGAAGTCCTTCATCACCGCGTTCAAGGAAGCCGGCTTCAAGACCTACTGGCTGTCGAACCAGATCTCGTTCGGCGAATACGACACGCCGGTGTCGGTGTTTGCGAAAGAAGCGGACGTGATCCAGTTCCTCAACCTTGGCGGCTTCACCAACAACTCGAACTTCGACGAGATCCTGCTCGATCCGTTGCGGATCGCGCTGGCCGACGCTACGCCGAAGAAGCTGATCGTCCTGCACTCGCTGGGCAGCCACTGGAACTACAGCCAGCGCTATCCGAAGGCGTTCGACAAATGGCAGCCGTCGCTGCTGGGGATGGACAAGCCGCTCTACACGGATGTGAAGCTGAAGGCGCACCTGAACAACAGCTACGACAGCAGCATCCTGTACACGGACTGGTTCCTGGCGCAGGTGATCGGCAAGCTGAAAGGCGCCGAGCATCGCAGTGCGCTGGTGTATGTGGCCGACCACGGCCAGTCGCTGTACGACGGCAGCTGCAAGCTCGGCTTTCACGGCCACAACACGCAGAATGACTTCCATGTGCCGGCATTCGTCTGGTACTCGGATGCCTGGCGCGAGCGCTATCCGGACAAGGTCGACCAGCTGGCGCGGCACCGCGGCGCAAAGCTGGCGACCGAGAACATGTTCCATACCTTGCTCGATATCGGCGACATCCACTATTCGGGCGAGCGCCTCGAACGCAGCTTCGTCAATTCGGCCTTCGCTGAACACAAGCGCTACGTGGACAGCTACGGCTGGAGCAACTACGACAATGCGAACTTCAAGGGCGACTGTCGCGAAGTGATCGACAGGGGCACACCGCTCAAGCGGGAGAAGTAGTCGCGGACCGCGTCCGCGCACGTCCGCCAGAACCTGTCCGGACAGGGCGGACACCGGACGCGAGAATAACAATCGCTTGCAAATCAAACGCTTAGCTTCTGGCACAGTTTGTGCATTGATATTTACATCAATGCACAAACTGAAACAGGCCATGATTCGCGATACATCACACCAGGACACCGTCGTCGCCCCGCCAAAGGGCCAGAAAAACAAGCGCCGCGCCATCATCGGCGCCAGCGTGGCCGTCGGTGCCGCCGCCGTCGTCTTCCTGCTGACCGCATGGAGCAGCAGCGAGCACTCGGTCAACGCCAACCGCATCCGCGTCGCTGAGGCCGGCCGCGGCACGCTGGTGCGCGACGCTTCCGTCAACGGCCGCGTGGTCGCCGCCGTCAGCCCTACCCTCTACGCCACCGCTCCGTCCACCGTCACCCTGAAGGTCGCAGCGGGCGACACCGTCAAGCGCGGCCAGGAACTGGCCGTGCTCGAGTCGCCCGACCTGTCGGACGCGCTCAAGCGAGAGCAGTCCAGCTACCAGCAGCTTGAGGCCGAAGTCGCGCGCCAGCGCATCCTCGCGCGCAAGCAGAAGCTGCTGGCGCAGCGCGAAGCCGACACCGCCGAAATCGACCGCCTGTCCGCCCAGCGCACGCTGGAGCGCTATGAAGGCGTGGCCAACGAAGGCATCATCGCCAAGATCGATTACCAAAAGGCCAAGGACGCGCTGAAGTCGGCGCAGATCCGCGCGAAGCATGCGTCGGACGCGGCAGTTCTGGAAGGCGATGACGTCGGCCTCGCGCTCAAGACCAAGGTCAATGAACTCGATCGCCAGCGCCTGTCGATGGCCAACGCCCAGCGCCGCGTCGATGAACTGACCGTGCGCGCACCGGTCGATGGTTTCATCGGCACGCTGTCGGTGCAGAACCGCAGCGTGGTCCCGGCCAACGCCGCCCTGATGACCCTGGTCGACCTGTCTCGCCTCGAAGTCGAACTCGAAGTACCGGAAACCTATGTGTCCGACATGGGCCTCGGCATGACCGCCGAAATCGTCCTGCCGTCCGGTACCGCGACCGGCAAGCTGTCCGCGCTGTCGCCGGAAGTGGTGCGCAACCAGGTGCTGGCGCGCGTGCGCTTCGATGGCGAACAGCCGAAAGGCCTGCGCCAGAGCCAGCGCCTGACCGCGCGCCTGCTGATCGAAGAAAAACCGAATGTGCTGATGGTGCCGCGCGGCCCGTTCGTCGAAAACGAGGGCGGACGCTTCGCCTACGTGGTGGAGGACGGCGTCGCCGTGCGCCGCCCGATCACCGTGGGTGCGACCAGCATCTCCGCGGTCGAAATCCTGTCCGGCCTGAAGCCGGGCGACAAGGTGGTCATCGCGGGCACCGACACATTCAAGAACGCCGCCCGCGTCTCAATCAATCAATAACAATCAACCGAACCTGAAAGGACATCCCATGCTGCGCATGAAAAACCTGAGCAAGGTGTATCGCACCCACATGATCGAGACCCACGCGCTGCGCGGCTTCGAGATCGCCGTCAAGCAAGGCGAGTTCGTCACCGTCACCGGCCCTTCGGGTTCGGGCAAGACCAGCTTCCTGAACATCGCCGGCCTGCTCGAAGACTTCACCGACGGCGAGTACGTGCTCGACGGCGTCAACGTCAAGGGCATGGACGACAACGCGCGCTCGCGCCTGCGCAACGAGAAGCTGGGCTTTATCTTCCAGGGCTTCAACCTGATCCCCGACCTGAACCTGTTCGACAACGTCGACGTCCCGCTGCGCTACCGCGGCTTCAATTCGGCCGAACGCAAGGAGCGCATCGAGGACGCGCTGGCCAAGGTCGGACTGGCGTCGCGCATGAAGCACTACCCTGCCGAACTGTCGGGCGGACAGCAGCAGCGCGTGGCGATCGCGCGCGCACTGGCCGGCTCGCCGAAGCTGCTGCTGGCGGATGAACCGACCGGTAACCTCGACACCCAGATGGCGCGCGGCGTGATGGAACTGCTAGAAGAGATCAACTCGCAGGGCACCACCATCCTGATGGTCACCCACGATCCGGAACTGGCCGTGCGCGCGCAGCGCAACGTGCACATCATCGACGGCCAGGTGTCCGACCTGGTGCGCAAGGCGCCGACACTGGTCGCCGGCCACGTCGCGTAAGGAGCCGCCATGTTCCTCTACTACTTCCGGCTCGGCGTCCATAGCCTGCGACGCAATCCCGCGCTGACCGCATTGATGGTGCTGACCCTGGCCATCGGCGTCGCCGCGACCATGTCGACCCTGACCATCCTGCACGTGATGTCGGGCGATCCGATTCCGCACAAGAGCAATCGCCTGTTGGTCCCGGTGATCGACAACGGCCCGATTGAAGGCTACAACCCCGCGGAAGACAATCGCGGGCATGACCAGATGAGTTACCGCGACGCGGCCAACTTCCTCAAGGACGGCTTTGGCGAACGCAGGACGGTGCTTTACGCAGTCAGCGCACCGGTCGAACCGGAGCGCAAAGACCTTGCCGTTATGTCGGCCGAAGGCCTCGCGCCAACGCGCGATTTCTTCGCCATGGTCGAAGCGCCATTCCTGTACGGCCAGCCGTGGAGCGAAGCGGACGACAAGGCCGGCGCAGACGTTGTCGTGCTGAGCAAGGCGCTGTCCGAGAAGCTGTTCGGCACCGTCGACCCGGTCGGCAAGCGCGTGCGCATGATGGGCTTCGAATTCCAGGTGGTCGGCGTACTGAAACAATGGGTGCCGGTGCCGAAGTACTATCGCCTGGTCGGTGGCGATGGCGCCTTCGGCAAGGAAGAAGAGTTCATGATCCCGTTCGCATCGGCGATCCGCCACGAGACTGGCCACAACGGCAGCATGAGCTGCAGCTCGCGCCGTGAGCCGGGCTGGCAGGGGCTGCTGGATTCCGAGTGCACCTGGCTCCAGTTCTTCTTCGAGACCGCATCGAGCGGCGACCGCGCCGACCTGCAGGCGTACCTGGACAACTACGCCGCCGAACAGCGCAAGCTGGGACGCCTGAAGCGCAACGCGAAGAACGAGCTGTTCGACGTGATGGAATGGATGGAACGCCGCAAGGTCGTGGGCAACGACAGCCGCCTGGCTGCGTGGCTGGCATTCGGCTTCCTTGTCTTGTGCCTGGTGAACACCATCGGCCTGCTGCTGGCGAAATTCTCGGTGCGCGCTTCCGAAGTTGGCATCCGACGCGCGCTGGGCGCGTCGCGCAAGGAGATCTTCCAGCAGTTCCTTATGGAGACCGCCGTGGTCGGCCTGGCGGGCGGCATCCTTGGCTTGCTGCTGTCGTTTGGCGCACTGGCGCTGATCGGAACGCAGTCGGAACAGCTGTCCGTTGTCACTCGCATGGACTGGCAGATGCTCGGGCTGACATTCGTCATGTCGCTGCTCGCCGCGGTCGTCGCAGGCCTGCTGCCAACCTGGCGCGCATGCCAGGTGACGCCCGCCATCCAACTTAAATCGCAGTGAGGTAAGAACATGGAAATCCGTCCAATCCTGTCAGCCCTGTTACGCAGCAAAACCGGCGCCATCCTGGTCGCCGTGCAGGTTGCAATCAGCCTGGCCATCCTGTCGAACGCGCTGCATATCGTCGAAATACGCCAGGGCGTGGCAGCGCGCCCTAGCGGCATGCAAGACGAAGGCTCGCTGTTCTACCTGCGCGTGCGTCATCTCGACGACTCCGATCACAACGGCCAGCTCGCGCTGCAGAAGAGCGAAGCCGCGACCCTGCGCGCGGTGGCTGGCGTTACCTCGGTCGCTTTCACCAACCAGATGCCGATGTCGCGCTCGGGCAGCACCAACAGCGTCGCCGCCGACCGCAAGCAGGTCAACGAAAGCGCCAACGCATCGTTCTACTTCAGCCCTGAATCGCTGGTCAAGACCTGGAACCTGAAGATCGTTGAAGGGCGCGACTTCACACCCGACGAGGTCATCGAGATCGACGCCAGCGCCGACCGCGACAACTTCCCGAAATCGGTCATCGTCACGCGTGCGCTGGCGAAAAAGGTGTGGCCGAACGACGCTAGTCCGCTTGGCAAGACGCTGTTCTTCGGCACCGGCGAAGACGCCAACGGCGCGCGCGTCGTCGGCGTGATCGAGCGGCTCCAGACGCAGTCGGCGCAGGTCGACGAAAGCGGCGAGTACTCCACCATCGTTCCGATGCGTCTTACAAACGGCTTCGGCACCATCTTCACGGTACGCGCCGAACCGGGCCAGCGCGACCGCGTGATGAAGGAAGCGGAAGAAGCCTTGCGCAAGGCGGCTCCACGCCCTGTCCTACTCGACGTCGAGAGCGTCGATGAAGACCGCACTGACCGCTACCGCGCGGACAAGGCGCTGTCGTGGATGCTGATCACCGTCAGCGTGCTGCTGCTGATGATCACCGCCAGCGGCATCGTCGGCATGGCCAGCCTGTGGGTCACCCAGCGCCGCAAGCAGATCGGCGTACGCCGTGCGCTTGGTGCGCGCCGTGTCGACATCCTGCGCTACTTCCTGACCGAGAACTTCCTGATCACCAGCTGCGGCGTGTTCGGCGGCGTGATGCTGGCGCTCGGATTGAACCACCTGTTGGTCAGCAAGCTGGAGATGACGCGGCTGCCAATGGGCTACCTGTTCGCGGGGGCCGGCCTGTTCTGGGCGCTCGGTGTGGCAGCGGTGTACGGCCCGGCGTGGCGCGCCGCGACGATCTCGCCGGCGATGGCCACCCGCAGTGCCTGACCGGCATCTCACGGTGGTATGCTAGCGGCCATGCCCACCGTACTCATCATTGACGACAACGCCGCCGTCGCCATCGCGCTCGAAGTCCTGTTTTCGCTGCACGACATCGACGCGCTGCGCGCGGCGTCGCCGGACGAAGGCCTGGCCCTGCTGGAACGCTGCAACGTGGACCTGGTCATCCAGGACATGAACTTCACGGCCGATACGACGTCGGGTGTGGAGGGCACGGCGCTGTTCCGCGAGATCCGCAAGCGCCACCCCGACCTTCCGGTCATCCTGCTCACCGCATGGACCCACCTCGATGCGGCGGTCGACCTGGTCAAGTCGGGGGCCGCGGATTACCTGTCGAAGCCGTGGGACGACAAGCGCCTGCTGGCGACCGTCACCAACCTGATCGAACTTGGCCAGGCCAACCGCGCCTTGCAGCAGCGGGTGCAGCGCGAACGCCGCGAAAAGCGCGATCTCGAACGCAAGTTCGACCTGCGCGGCATGGTGTGGGAAGACCCGGCCACCGAACGTGTGCTCAACCTGGCCTGCCAGGTCGCCCGCGCCGACGTGCCGGTGCTGATCACCGGGCCCAATGGCACCGGCAAGGAACGCATCGCCGAAATCATCCAGGCCAATTCGCAGGTCGCTCAGGGACCGTTCGTCGTGCTCAATTGCGGCGCGCTGCCGGCTGAACTGATCGAAGCGGAGTTGTTCGGCGCCGAAGCCGGCGCCTACACCGGCGCCTCGCGTGCGCGCGAAGGCAAGTTTGAAGCTGCCGACGGCGGCACCCTTTTCCTCGACGAGATCGGCAACCTGCCGCTGGCAGGGCAGATGAAGCTGTTGCGCGTGCTGGAGACCGGGCGCTTCGAGCGCCTCGGCTCGAACCGCGAACGCCAGGTCAAGGTGCGCGTCATCAGCGCCACCAACGCCGACCTGCAGGCGATGATCCGCGCCGGCACCTTCCGCGAAGACCTGTTCTACCGCCTCAACGTGATCGAACTGCGGCTGCCGCCGCTGGCCTCGCGCCCTGCCGACATCCTGCCGCTCGCGGCGGGCTTCCTCGCGCCGGGCAAGACCCTGCATTCGTCCGCGCAGGCCACGTTGAGGGCGCATGCATGGCCGGGCAATGTGCGCGAACTGAAGAACGTCATGCAGCGCGCGTCGCTGCTGGCACAAGGGAGCATCATCAAGGCGGAAGACCTCGGCCTGCCTGTCGCGGTGCTGCCCGCCGTCGAAAACGAGCCTGACCGCGACACCATCGCGCAGGCGCTGGCGCGCGCCAACGGCGTGGTGGCGCAGGCCGCGTCCGAACTGGGGCTGTCCCGCCAGGCGCTGTACCGGCGCATGGAACGGCTGGGCATCGCCCGTCCCTGATGAGCGCGCGCCGCGGTTTCCGCCTGTCGCTGGTCACGCGCTTGTCGGCGCTGGTCGGCACCCTGCTTGCGCTGGGCGTCATCATCGCGCTGGCGCTCGACCACTTCATTCCCGGCCAGCCCGGCCTGGTGTTCGCCATCTGCCTCGCCTGCGTGGTGCCGATTTCGATCATCACGCTGCGCTCGCAGGTCCAGCCGATCCTGTCGCTGTTCCGCGCGCTGGAAGGCACGGTCACCAGCTACAAGGACGGTGACTTTTCGTTCAGCCTTCACTGGGCGCACAACGACGAACTGGCCGACCTGATCGACGCCCACAACGCGCTTGGCAACGTGCTGCGCGAGCAGCGCCTCGGCCTGGTGCAGCGCGAACTGCTGCTCGACACGATGGTCCAGAACACGCCGGTAGCGATGCTGCTGGTGGCCGACGCCGGCGCCATCGTGTACGCCAACGTGGCGGCGCGCCAGCTTCTCAACGAAGGCCGCAAGCTGGAAGGCCACCAGCTGCGGGACGTCCTCGCCCACTCCACGCCGGCGCTGGTCGAAGCGCTCGGACGCGGCGGCGACGGCCTGTTCACGGCGGGCGAAAGCGAAGATGAAGAGGTCTACCACCTGGCACGCAGCAGCTTTATGCTGAACGGGCGCAGGCACGAACTGCTGCTGTTGCGCCAGCTGACCCTTGAACTGCGCCGCCAGGAAGTGCAGACCTGGAAAAAAGTCATCCGCGTGATCAGCCATGAGCTGAATAACTCGCTGGCGCCACTGACGTCGCTTGCCCATTCGGGCGCGGAGCTGGTCCGGCGCGGCCAGACCGACCGGCTGCCGCAGATCCTCGCCACCATCGAGGAACGCACCCGCCACCTAGAAAGCTTCATCCTCGGCTACGCGCGCTTCGCCAAGCTGCCCTCCCCGCGCATCGAACCATGCGGCTGGGACGGTTTCGTGGCGCGGCTCGCCTCGCAGGTGGCTGTAAAGGTGTCGGGCGAGCTGCCGGCCGAGCCGGCATGGTTCGACACGGCCCAGATGGAGCAGGCCCTGCTCAACCTCCTGAAGAACGCCCACGAATCGGGCTCGCCTCCGGGAGACGTCGAACTGAGCGTGCGCACCGCGCCCGGGGTGGTGCGGATCGAAGTGGCCGACCGCGGCACCGGCATGAACGACGCCGTGCTGACCAACGCGCTGGTGCCCTTTTACTCGACCAAGCGCAGCGGCACCGGCCTCGGTCTTGCACTGGCGCGCGAGATCGCCGAGGCCCACGGCGGCCGTATCACGCTCGGCAACCGCGACGGCGGCGGCCTCGCTGTCACCTTGATCCTCCCGGCGGCGGCCGCCGTATAAGCCGCGGTGGTAAGATGCGCCGTCATGTCTTCCACACCCACCTCCCGTTTCGCCGCACCCGGCCATCCTCCCGCGACCACCACACAATTCCGGGGCGTGCGCTTCCTGCACCTCGGCACCTCATGGGTGCAAGGCGCGATGCGCCTCGATAAGCCCGACCATATCGAGCTCGAATACGTCCAGATGATGATGATGTGGATGCTGTTCAAGCAGCAGCCGAAACGCATCGCCCAGCTGGGTCTCGGCAGCGCCGCCCTGACCAAGTTCTGCTATCAGCGTTTTCCTTCGGCGCGTGTCGACGTGGCCGAGCTCAATCCGAACGTGATCGACATCTGCCACGCCGAATTCGGCCTGCCATCGAACGACGAGCGCCTCAATGTGCGCGAGATGGATGCGATGGACTTCGTGCTCGATACGGCCAACCGCAACAGCATCGATGTGCTGCAGGTCGACCTCTACGACGAAGAGGCGCGCGGCCCGGTGCTCGATTCGCAGGAGTTCTACCAGGCCTGCTTCGACTGCCTGGCCGACGACGGCATCATGACCACCAATGTGTTCGGCGAGTTTTCGAACTACGACAAGAACCTGCAGAACATGGAGCTGGTGTTCGATGCGGTGGTGTGGCTGCCCGAGGTGCACGATGCGAACATCATCGTGATCGCCTTCAAGCGCGCGCCGCAGATCGACTTCAGTGTGCTGTACGAGCGCGCCGGCGACATCAAGCGGCGTATGAACCTGCCGGCCAAAAACTGGGTCAACGGTTTGAAGTCCTGGATGCAGGACCACCAGGAATAGCGGTCGGATGGTACTCCAGCTTACCGCGTTTTTCACTGGTTGGCTGGAAATATTGCTCAAATTCTACGTAAACGCAACAGTCTTTCCGGATGCGTTGTACGGACATTTTGTTTCCCTTAGTATCGTTCGCAGCGGGGCGCCTGGCGTCGCCGCATAACAATTCAATCTGCATACGATAACAAGAGAGACCCACAATGACGAGACATTTCAGCAGCCGCCCACTCCTTCAACGTACCCTGCTCGCCACTGCCATGCTGGCCGCGCTCAACAGCGCATACGCACAGCAGGCGCAAGACACCACCACAGTAGCCCGCGCAAGCGACAACGCTCCGGCGACCGTCGTGGTACTGGGTTCGCGCTCGACCGCCAAGACGGCGCTCGACACCGCCTCCCCGGTCGGCCTGATCAACATCAAGGACATGCAGACCGCGGGCCCGCTCGAACTGGGCAAGCTGCTGCAGACGCTCGACCCGTCATTCAACTTCTCGACCACCTTTATCAGCGACGGCACCGACATCATCCGCCCGGCCACGCTGCGCGGCCTCGGACCTGACCAGCTGCTGGTGCTCGTCAACGGCAAGCGCCGCCACCAGCAGGCGCTGGTCAACGTGCAGCAGACCATCGGCCGCGGCTCCGCCGGTACCGACATCAATGCGATCCCGATGTCGGCGATCCACCACATCGAAGTGCTGCGCGATGGCGCGGCAGCCCAATACGGGTCGGACGCGATTGCCGGCGTGATCAACATCGTGCTCAAGTCGCAGACCAACGAAACGCAGCTGAGCAGCTCGATCGGCACGACGTCCGAAGGCGACGGCGACCTGATCTCGGGCAGCGCCAACACCGGCCTCGCACTGGGCGACGGCGGTTTCCTGAACCTGTCGGTCGAAGGCCGCCGCCGCGAAGAGACCAACCGCGCCGGCGTCGACACGCTGCGCGTCGATCCGCCGCGCGTCACCCAGCGCATCGGCGACAGCCTGGCCAAGGACGCCTACCTGTGGTGGAACGCAGCGGTCCCGATGGACAAGGACAGCGAGCTGTATGCGTTCGGCGGCGTATCCAAGCGCACCGGCGATTCGGCGGGCTTCTTCCGCTCCAAAGGCGACGGCCGCACCGTGCCGGCCGTTTATCCGAACGGCTACCTGCCAAACATCATGACCACCGTGAAGGATGCCTCGTTCGCCGTCGGCTATCGCCGCGACCTGGCCAACGCGTGGAACTTCGACATCAGCCTGAACCACGGTCGCAGCGAACTCGGTTTCCACGAGCGTAACTCGATCAACGTCAGCTACTGGTATGAGCCGAAACCAGGCGGCGGCATCTACGCCGAATCGCCGCTGGAAGCCGATACCGGCACGCTGAAGTTCAACCAGACCACCTTCAATGCCGATCTGCGCGGCCCGATCGACCTGGGCGGCCGCAAGATCTCGCTGGCTACCGGCTTCGAGTACCGCAAAGATAACTACGAGATCGTCGCTGGCGATCCGGTCTCGTACCAGTACGGCCGCACCAACAACCCCGCCATCAAGATCTTCGACCAGAACGGCGGCATCGCGGCTTCCGGCGCACAGGGCTTCCCAGGCTACACCCCGGGCACCGAAGTCGACGAAGGCCGCCACAACACCGCGCTGT
Organism: Massilia polaris; assembly: GCF_012927275.1. GTDB lineage: Bacteria > Pseudomonadota > Gammaproteobacteria > Burkholderiales > Burkholderiaceae_D > Telluria_A > Telluria_A polaris. The sequence goes on from NZ_JABBGG010000017.1 coordinate 15,723, forward strand.
ACATCGACGCGGAACATAACCTGACCGACAAGCTGCTGGTGGCTGCTGCCATGCGCTACGAGAAGTACTCGGACTTCGGCAATACGACAACCGGCAAGCTGAGCATGCGCTACGATCCATCGCGCACGCTGGGCATCCGCGGCAGCGTATCGACCGGCTTCCGCGCACCGTCGGTGCAGCAGAAATTCTACAGCTCGGTGTCGACCAACCTGAACTCGGCCGGTGTACTGACCGAAACGCTGACGGCGCGCGAAGGCAGCGCAGTCACCCGCGCGTTCGGCATTTCGCCGCTGAAGGAAGAGACCTCGAAGAGCGCCAGTATCGGCATGGTGCTGCGCCCGATGACCAACTTCTCGGTCACCGCCGACCTGTACCGCATCGACATCGACGACCGCATCGTCTTCTCGAGCAATATCGCTCCAGAGACGGGCGCATGCCTGACGGCTGCTGCGTGCCCGATCAAGGCCATCCTCGACCCGCTCAAGGTAGGCCAGGCGCAGTTCTTCACCAACGCGATCGACACCACGACCGACGGCTTCGACCTGGTGGCGGAACACACCACCAAGTGGCCTGGTTCGACCCTGGTGCTGTCCGGCCAGCTGGGCTTCAACAAGACCGAAGTCAAGAGCCGCAATTCGCAGTCGCCAGTGCTGACCGGTACGCAGTTGTTCGACGATGCACAGGTAACGCTGATCGAACGCGGCCAGCCGCGCCAGCACCACGTTGTCGCCGCCGACTACACGACCGGCCCATGGAACGTCAACACCCGCGCCAGCTACTTCGGCGAAGTGCAGGGCCAGGGCTTTACCGCCCCGTTCATCCAGACCTGGGAAGCGAAATGGCTGGTCGACATGAGCGTGCGTTATGCGTTCACCAAGCGCATCAGCCTGTCGGTCGGTGCGAACAACCTGTTCGATACGTACCCGACCGAATGGGACAAGGTGAAGGCATTCCCGTTCCCGCAGCTGGGCTTCACGCACTGCTGGGAAACCTGCCCGATCGGTATCAACGGCCGCCAGATGTACGCACGGGTTGACTGGGCGTTCTAAGTATTAGCGCCGCTCGCGCCACCAGAGCGCGAGCATCGCCATTGTGAACAACAAGGCGAACGGCCAGGCAGGCAGCGGAGTTGATCCCGCTGCCTGCGGCGCCGGGGTACGCGCCGCATAACGTGCGGTCGCATCCCGGCGCTGCGCCATCTGCCACATCGGCCAGTCGTTCTTCTCGTACACGTAGACCGCGTGCTGCGGATCGACCTTCATCCATCCCGCCTGTTTCGGCCACACCGCCATGCATGAAGCGTCCGCTTTGTCCGGACGGCGCTGCCACGCGTCGCCGCGCACTCCCAGCGCGCAAATTTCGAGGCGCTGGCCAGCCAGCGGCATCTCTTCCGGCTCGATCCACGACACGGCCTCAGGCCTCGATACGCCCGCCGCGTCCAGCACACGCTGCCACCACAGGCCGAGCGAGCGCGGCTCGCTGATCGCATAGCGGTGCCAGTCGACCGCGCCGAGCCAGACGATGCGGCCTTCCTGCCATTGCCGCGTCCACGCCAGGTCGCCGGCAGGCGCCCATACGCCTGCCACCGGATTGAGCGGCGCAGGCGACATCGCCAGCGGCGCGCCGACTGGTTTGTCAGGGCTGGCCTTCAGGTTCAGTTGTAAGGTCCGGGCCCACATGGCCGGGTCGGCTGCGTTCGAGGCCAGCACGATCAGCGGCATGCCGCCCGCGACCCGATCAAGCAAGGCGGCACGCGCCGCGCCCGGCAGCCTCTCGACATAGGCGGCATCCACCACCATCAGGCCAGGTGTGGCCATCGCCTCCCGAGCTGTCTCGGTGCGCGTGACGGTCTTGCCAAGCGTGACCTGCCAGTCGAGAACCGCGTTGCTGTTTGCGAGCAGTTCGTTGAGGACGCGCGTATCGAAGGACGGCGCACTAAAACGTCCCTGCACCTGCAGCGGCGCGTTATCGCGCACGGCCAACGGCACAGGGCCTTGTGCGATCACCTTGCCGGCGCCATCCAGCAAGCGCGCCTTCAGAACGAGCGTCTCGACTACCGGCGGCAGCCACTGCACGGTGAGGTCCTTGCCGGCGCCCGCCGTCTCCGCAATGAGCTGGTCGTTCTCGGCCAGCAGCTGCAAACGGGCGCTGCCCGCCTTGCTGCGATGGACAGTCAGCGTGAACATCCGCCCCAGGGTCAGCTGGCCTGGAAACTCCAGGCGCAGGACATCGGTGGCCGGTGCCTGCCACTGGATCGGGCGGGCCGGAAGGTCATGCCATTGCGCGGGGCGCAATCCATCGCCATCGACCTTCAGTGGTTTCGGACCGCCCTCCGCAGGCGTCGAGAATTCGCCCACAAGCCCGGCCAGCGCGGCAACCGCGATGACGACCAGAACGGCGTCCACCCATTTGTGACGAATGTTCATGGCTTCGCTCCACTGCGCCATGCACGGGTAAATGGCGTCTCGGTCACCGGCGCCGCCTGAAGCACAATCGGTGCTTCGGCTATCGCGCCGCGCAGCCATGCACGCAGCACCGGCCGGCATGGGATGCAGCCATCGGCGACATCCTGTACCGCGCGCTGCGCCGCGAGGCGCTGGTCGTCGTTGGTGATGCGGGCGCGGACCCACTCCTGCGCATCGCGCGTCCACAGTGCAGGAAGCGCGCCGTCGCTTGCCAGCGATTGCAGCAGCGCGCGCACCTCCGCCGGGATGGCCTCGTCGGCCGCCGCCTGTTCGCGCCGGTAGCTTTTCGCGCCGACCACGTCGCCGGTCAGCCGGATCTCTTCCTTGATGGCGGGCGGCGCGAAGGCCGTCTTATGCAGGTAGATCCGGTCCGCCTGCTGCAGTTCCTTGATCGCTTCCAGTGCCTTGTACTCCGGCGGCAGCGCGGGCTTGGGCGTGATCGCGCGCAAGGCCTTCTCGGCGTCCCACATTGCGGACAAGGCGCGTCGCAGCACCTTTTTGGTGGCTTCGTCGAACAGCGTGGCGTTCTCGGACTCGTCGTGCATGTGGCCGTACTGCGCGATCATCCCGCCGGCGGCGCCGTCATGCTCGTCGCCGTGTTCCTCTTCGCCGCCGAACAGGCTCGATTCCTCGCCGAGGAACTGGCCGTAGCGCCGGCGCAGCATCGCCTGGTCGCCGGCGATCTGCTGGCTGCGTTCCTGTAGCGTGGCCGCCGCCATGCGCGGGTTGGCCTTCATGTCCGCGACCAGCTGCTCGGTATCGATGATGATCTGGCGCTGGCTACGCAGGTTCTCCGGCTTGACCAGCATCGGCAGCGCCGTGCTTTCCTCGCCCTCCTCCACCGGGCCCGGGAGCCGCAGCGTGTAAGTCGGGGACTGCGAGAGGTGCACGCGGCCGGCATTGTCGATTGCGCGCACGAAGAAGTACAACTCGTCGCCCGGCTCCATGCCAAGTTCGGCCAGCGACCAGTCGTTCGACCAGTTGCGCACTTTCGGATCCTCCGAGCCGGGCAGCGGCACTTCGCGGTCGCTGAAACGCACGTTCTCTCCGCTGCCGCGCGCCAGCGTCAGGTGCATCGTGGCGCGCGTTACGGCGTAGTCGTCCCTCACCTCGACCGCGATGCGGGCGGTCGTCGCATCCATCGCCAGCACATGCACCATTTCCTTCGGTGCGGAGATCGTGATGCGCGGTGCGCTGTCCGGCACGACCTTCAGGTTGTAGCGCGCCCCGCGCCAGCGCCAGAACACCGATTCGGCCGCTGTCCAGCGCACGCATTCCTGCCCAAGCCTGAGCACCTGCCCGTCCGACAATTCGATCGGCGGTTCGCCGTCGCGCGGCATCTTGAGGCACCACTCGACGACGCTCTGTTCCGGTATCTGGAGATCGCGGGGCGCCGTCTGCACCGGTGCGACACCGGTATATTTAGGCGGCGTGATGCGCATCGCGATTTCGGATTTTTGCACGGCGGCTGCGCGCGCAAGCGCAGGCGTTGCGGAAGCGTCGCTTGTCCCTGCACGTTCCACTCCCCACAGCGCCAGCGCGGCGGCGCAGCTGAGCGCGAACCAATGGAGACCAAGCGGGATACGGGAACGTGCGATGCCACGCAGTTCATCGCGGCCAATAGCCAATGAAACGCGCTCGAGCAAGCGCCGTTGCTGAAGCCTGCCGACCGGCGTCTGCGCGTGCACCAGCAATGCACTGCTGTCTTCCAGTGCGGGCACGGCACTGTCGATCCAGCGCGTCCAGTTGCCAAGCACCCGCTGGCGCAATCGGTAAAAGTCCCATCCGGCCCAGGCGGCGGAAACGATCACACCGGGAATCGAGCGCATGAGTATCCATGGCAGCGCCACGGCGAGCCATAGCGGCGCGCGCCGCGACACGGCAGCGCGCAGGATGCTGCTGGCGATATCAGCGTTTGCGCGCATACGTCACTATCCGTTCCAGCACAAACAGCGCAATCAGCGCCATGGTCAGCATGTCGCGCAGCGCGCGCGTGCCGGACCCGAGCGGCGCTGACGGGTCGGCCGCCAGTACCTGCGGCGCGGCGATATAAGGCACCGGCGGATAATGCAGCCGCTGCCAGTCTTCAAACAGGCGGCGCGCCGCAGCGGCGTCCTTCGGCGGCCACTTAGCCGAGGTCCACAACCGTCCGCGCGCGCTGTCCGCATAACGCAAGCCCTCAATCAGCTTTGCGTTCTTCAATTCAGGGAATGCAGTCGCATCGCCGACCCACCACAGAGGGGCACGCAAGCTTGCAGGCGGTGCTTCCGGTACGTCCCAGATGACCAGTTCCGGCTTGACGTCCGTGGCATCGACGATCAGGTAGCGCTGCGGTCCGGCGGGCGCAGCGAACAGCGCGCGCCATTCCCCTGCGCGCTTGCTCACGATGGCGACGCGGTGCTCGCTCTTCGCCAACGGCACCGGCTTCGCGCGCAACTCGACCTGATGGCGGAACCGCGGCTTCTCAGCCGGCATCGGCACGGCGCCAAGCACAATCACTTTCGCGTCGCCCAGCCATTCACGTTCATGCTGGCCGAACCACACCAACGGATCGCCGGCGACGTCGATCCTGCTGAAACCGGATGCATCAACCTGCTGCTGCGCCCACGCCGGGTCGGTGCCGGCCCTGACAAGCACGCTGTCGCCGCGCCACGGAATAGCGGGATCCGCCAGCCAGGCGATCAGGCAAGCCAGCAACAGGCAGCGCAACAGCAGCAGGAAGCGGTCGACCCACTGCCACACGCGCTGCTGCTGCGGGTCTGAGCGGGGCAGGAAGCGCGCGGTCGCCAGCGGCAGTGCCTTGACGCGCTCGCGCTTCTGCCGGTGCCACCAGATCGGCAGCAGCAGGACCGGCAGCGCCACCCACCACAGGCTGGTCATGCGCGCCCCGCCTGGCGTAACCAGGCGCGCAATACCGACGCCACCGGATCTTCAATGCATGCGGACTGCGCGCGGATGTCGTGCTTGCGCCATTCCGCGTTCACCGTCGCGAAGTGTTCATCGCGGCGGCGCCGGTATTCGGCCTGCGCCTCGGGACCGAAGCGGAACACGCCTTCGCCCTGCTCCGGGTCGCGGTACGATTTGTTCGCCGGGAAGCTGGCTTCGACCTCGGCCCGGGTTTGCAGGCACAGCGCGCGCACGTCATGCTGCATGTGCCGCAGGCGCAGCAGCGCATCGGTCATCGGCGACGGGAAGTCGAGGAAGTCGCTGACCGCGCACACCAGGCTTGGCGAACGTGCGAAATGCAGGCTGGCGCGCAGCGTCTCCGCTGGCGGCAGCTCGCCGGATGCCTCGGCCCGCGACAGCTGCGCCAGCACGCGGTGCATCTGGCGCGGTCCGCGCGCGGCGGGCGTAAAATTGACCCGGCCATTTGAAAGTACGACGAGCCCAAAGGCGTCGCCCTGCCGCTGCGCGACTGCGGCGACGCAGGCCAGCACGGTTCGCGCGTACCAGAGCTTGTCGACGGTGGGCATCGCCAGGCTGGCCTCGGCCATGCTTGCGCTTGCGTCGAGCCACAGCCAGACGGCTACATGGCTGTCGCGCTCCGCCTCGCGGACGTAGTAACGGTCGGCGCGCGCCAGCAGCTTCCAGTCCACCCGGCGCCACTCGTCCCCGGGCGCGTAGGCCCGGTATTCCGAAAATTCGACGCCCGCCCCGCGCTCGCGCCCGGCGTGGATGCCGTGGCCGAGCCCCGCGAGGACGTAGCGGATGATCAGGTCGAGGTCATTGGTTTGCGCAAGCTGCGCAGGCGTGGCCAGCATGAATCGCTCAGTCGACCTTGATCTCGTTGCGCAGCGACTGCAGGATGTCGGCGATAGCTACACCGTCCGCTTCAGCTTCGAAGTTGCGCAGCACGCGGTGTGCCAGCACCGGCAGCAGCATCGCGCCGATATCTTCGCGCGTGACGGCGAGGCGGCCATGCATCAGCGCGCGCGCCTTGGATGCCAGTACCAGCGCCTGTCCGGCGCGCGGACCCGCGCCCCAGCCGACGTGTTTGGTGATGCTCGCCACCTTCGTGTCCTGCGGCCGCGTCGCGCGCACCAGGCGGGTGGCGTAGCGCAGCAGGTGGTCGCCGATTTCGATATCGCGTACCAGCAGCTGCAGGCGCAGCAGGGTTTGCACGTCCATCGCCGGCTCCGCATCCTGCAATCCCGCGTGGGTGGTGCGCGAGACCATCATCATCTCTTCGTCCTCGGTCGGATAGCCGACGTCGATGCGCAGCAGGAAGCGGTCGAGCTGTGCCTCCGGCAGCGGATAGGTGCCGGCCTGCTCGATCGGGTTCTGGGTCGCCAGCACGAAGAAAGGCTGCGGCAGCCTGTGGGTGTGGCCCGCGAAAGTCACCGAGCGCTCCTGCATCGCTTCCAGCAGTGCCGACTGGGTCTTCGGCGGCGCGCGGTTGATCTCGTCGGCCAGCAGCACCTGCGTGAACACGGGGCCCTTCTGGAAGCGGAACACGCGCTGGTGCGTGGTGGTGTCTTCCTCGAGGATCTCGGTGCCGACGATATCGGACGGCATCAGGTCGGGCGTGAACTGCACGCGGCGGAACTGCATGTCAGTGGCCTGCGCCAGCGACTTGACCAGCAGTGTCTTGCCCAGTCCCGGCACGCCTTCGACCAGCGCATGGCCGCCCGCGAGCAGGCAGATGACCAGCGATTCGATCACCTTGTCCTGCCCGATGATCACCTTCGACATGCTGGCCGTGAGCGCCTTTACGCGCGCGGTCAGGTCGGCTACTTCGGATTCATTCCATGCTATTGCATCACGTTCCGACACTTTCAAGCTCCCAATGCGTACTGAATAATATTGACTGCAAAGCGCGTGTTGTCGATCGCCAGGAAGCGCTTGTTACGGAAGTCGTAGTCCCACTCGCAGCCGTAGTCCTTGTTCGAATACAGCACCCGCACGCGGCCGTTGAACTCGATCGCCTTCAGGTAATCGTGCACAAGGTCGTCACCCCAGCCATTGAGCTCGACGCCGGTATTCGGCGGGCCGTCGAATTCGAAGAAGCTCGAATAGATGCGGTGGTTGTTCGGGATCTTGTGCAGCGCCTTGGGCCCGAACATGCGCGCCAGCTCGGCTTCGAACGATTTGGCGAACAGCCCGTCGACGTCGTGATTGCAGTCGTCGACGAACACAAAGCCGCCGCCGCGCACGTAGCGCTCGAAGTTCTTGCGCTCGGCCGGCGAGAACTGCACCAGCTTGTGCCCTGCCAGGTAGCAGAACGGCGCTTCCAGCATCTTCGGATCGGACAGCGCAACCACGCGTTCGACGGGATCAACCCGCAAGGTGGTGTATTCCACCAGCGAGTTGAGCACGTTGCTGGGCATGCGGATGTCCACGTCCCAGTCGCCCGAGTCGTACATCAGGCGCGTGAAGTAGAAATCGTAGCTCGCCATCCCTTACCTGTTTAAACCGCGTCGGACAGCGACGTGAAGTTGAAGTCGCGGATCTTCATCGGCGGCAGCACCATCTGGAATCTTCCTTCGCCGCCCATGACGACCGGCTTGCCAAGTTCGTCGACGTTGTTCAGCATCGACACCGGGCTTTCGTTGAAGCGGAAATTCTTCACCGGATGCTTGATCTTGCCGTTTTCGACGTAGAAGGTGCCGTCGCGCGTCAGTCCCGTCAGCAGCAGCGACTGCGGATCGACCATGCGGATGTACCAGGTGCGCGTGACAACGATGCCCTTTTTGGTCGACGCGATCATCTCTTCCAGCGAGCGGGTGCCGCCGGCCATGATGATGTTGCCGTGGCGGCCCTTCGCTTCGACTCCCTGTTTCTGCGCCCAGAAGGGCGTGTAGTCGAGCGAAGCGATGCGGCCGTCCTTGATAATGTCGGTACGTTCGCGCGGCAGCATCGACTCGTTGTCCCATGGGCGCACCGGTACATCCTTGTCCCACGGATCGGCCCAGATGTTGACCTGTTCGTCGAACAGTTTTTCGCCCAGCCGGTTGCCGCCGCCCTTCTTCGACAGGAAGCTGCGGCCTTCGTCGGCCCGGCGGGCATCGAATGCGTTAAACATAAACCTGAGCAGGTCGGAAGTCGCCGCCGGCTCCAGGATGACCGTGTAGCGGCCCGGTTCCAGCGCCTTGGCGTCCACCGAACGCAGCGCCTTTTCGATCGCTACCTGCGATGCTTCGCGCGGGTCGAAGTTGCTGGCGTCGTTGACCGAACGCGTGACCCAGCCCGAACCGCGGCCGTCTTCGGTGCGCGCGGTGCAGGTGAAGCTCAGGTTGGTGAACTCCTGGTGGCCGAACACGCCGTTCGAGTTTGCGATGGTTTCAAAGCCGGTGGTGTCGGTGAAGAAGCCTGCCGTGACGAGCTTGTTCTTGCGGCCGGCGACGATGCTGTGCGACGCCACATCGGCGCGGAATGCCGGATCGATTGCGGCCGTCGAGGCGCGGAAGGTGTTCGATGGCTTAAACGCCTGCTTTCGGACCGCCGGCATGAACTCCGGGTTTTCCGGCGCCAGGCGTGCCACATCCTCGGCGCGGCGCACGGCTTTTTCCAGCGACTTCTCGTCGAACTCGTTGATGGTCGCGGTGCCCTGGCGCTTGCCGAAAGCGACGCTGACCGTCAGCTCGGTGTTTTCGACCAGCCCTGCAGTCGATACGCTGTTCTGAGCGTAACGGATGTTCCCGGTGCGCCCGCCGCTGATCGTCACGCGGCATTCATCGGCCTTCGAGAATCCGAGCACGCGGTCGCAGATGCGCTTTGCTTCTTCCTGGTTCAGCTGTTTCATATTTTCCCTTAGCCGATCTTGCGCGCGGTGTTGATCACATTGACGCCGTTGAAGCGCGTCGTCGACGAGCCGTGCGATACCGCACTTACCTGGCTAGGCTGGCCTTTGCCGTCGAAGAAGGAACCGCCCATGCGCCAGTCGCGCTCATCGCAGATCGCGCTGCAGGCATTCCAGAATTCCTGGGTGTTCGACTGGTACGCCACGTCTTCGATCGGGCCGGTGATCTTGCCGTTCTTGATCTCGTAGTACATCTGGCCGCCGAACTGGAAATTGTAGCGCTGCTGGTCGATCGAGTACGAACCGCGGCCCAGGATGTAGATGCCCTTCTTGACGTCCTTGACCATTTCGTCCGGCGTCAGGCGCTCCTTGCCTGCCGCGAGCGAGATGTTCGGCATGCGCTGGAACTGCACGCTGTCCCAGCTGTCCGCATAGGAGCAGCCGTGCGATTCTTTTTCGCCGATGATGTGGGCCTGGTCGCGCGTCGCCTGGTAGTTCACCAGCACGCCGTCCTTGATGATGTCCCAGCGCTTCGATGCTACACCTTCGTCGTCGTAGCCGACCGCGCCGAGCGAACCCGGAGTGGTTTTATCGGCGAAGAAGTTGACGCGCTCGGAGCCGAACTTGAATTTTTTGGTCTGCCACTTGTCGAGGGTGGCGAAGCTGGTGCCCGCGTAGTTGGCTTCGTAGCCGAGCACGCGATCGAGTTCGGTCGGGTGTCCAACCGATTCGTGGATCGTCAGGAACAGGTGTTCAGGGCTCAGCACGAGGTCGTACTTGCCTGGTTCGACGCTCCTGGCGGTGAGCTTCGCGCGCGCGTCGCGTCCGGCCGAACGAGCATCCTCGATGATGTCGTACGATTTGGTGTACAGGGTCGTGACGCCCCCTGCGGCCATGACCTTGTCTTCCTTGCGCGCGTCGAAGTATTCGTAGCCCATGCCCACTGGCGCGGCGAGGCTGTCGCGGGTGCGGAACTTGTTGGTGGCCTTGTCGACCGCGGTCGCGGTGAACGGCGCCCACAGGCGATGGACGTCCTGGTCGATGTACGAACCGTCGGTCGATGCGAAGTACTTCTGCTGGTTGACCTGGAACAGGGTCGAGGTCATGAAGTTCGCGCCCGCATCCATGCCGGCCTTGTTCGCTGCGATCAGCATGTCCGCCTTCTCCTTGACCGGAACGGTGCGCCAGTCCTTCCTGTATGGCGTCGCCCAGCTTACCTCCCCCACGCCCTTGACCGGCGCCAGGCGCACAGGCTCGGACTGGAGCTTGGCGTTGGCCTTGGCGATGGCAACCGCCTGGCGCGCCGCATTGGCCACGCCATCGAGCGACAGGTCGTTGGTCGCCGCGAACCCGTAGGCGCCGCCCGCGATCACGCGCACGCCGACACCGGTCGACTCGGTGTTGACGACGTTCTCGACATTCAGGTCGCGGGTGGTGATGAACTGGTTCAGGTAGCGGCCAATGCGAACATCGCAGTAGCTGGCGCCGGCCTTGGTGGCAGAGTTCATCGCGGCGTCGGCCAGCGACTTCTTGAATGCGACCGCGACCGGGTTCATCAACTCTTCGGCAGCGATGGCGTTGCCGAACACGGGAATCAGCATGGCGCCCGCGGCGCCGCTGCCGATTTTAAGGAAGGTACGTCGTTCCACTCTATTACTCCAAACTTTTTAAACTGCGTCGGACAGCGACGTGAAATTGAAATCGCGGACCTTCATTGGCGGAATCGCCATTGCGAAACGGCCTTCGTCGCGGCCGATGATCTGCGGCTTGCCGATTTCCTCGATATTGTTCAGCATCGTGACCGGACTTTCGTTGAAGCGGAAGTTCTTGATCGGATACTTGATCTTGCCGTTCTCGATGTAGAAGGTGCCGTCGCGCGTCAGGCCGGTGAGCAGCACCGACTGCGGATCGACCATGCGGATGTACCAGGTGCGGGTGACCAGGATGCCCTTCTTGGTGCTGGCGATCAGGTCCGCGGTCGACTTGTCGGTACCGGCCATGATGATGTTGCCCGGTGCGCCGACGGCACGCACGCCCTGCTTCTTGGCCCAGAACGTCGAGTAATCGAGCGCCGCCACTTTGCCATCCTTGATCAGCGCCATGCGCTCGCGCGGCAGCATGTTCTGCGAATCCCACGGCAGCACAGGCACGTCCGGATTCCACGGATCGGCCCAGATGTTGACCTGCTGGTCGAACAGCTTTTCGCCCAGGCGGTTACCGCCGCCCTTTTTGGACAGGAAGCTGCGGCCTTCATCGGCGCGACGCGCATCGAAGCCGCCCATCATGACGGAGAGAAGTTCGGAGGTTGCGGCAGGCTCCAGGATCACTGTGTAGCGGCCTGGCTCCAGCGCTTTCGCCTCGACGGAGCGCAGCGCTTTTTCAATCGCCACGCTGGACGCTTCACGCACGTCGAAGCGCGATACGTCATTGGCGGAGCGGTTGACCCAGCCCGAACCGCGACCGTCTTCGGTGCGCACCGTGCAGGTGAAATCGAGGCCCGTTTCTTCCTGGTGTCCAAACACGCCGTTCGAATTGGCGATGGTCTCGAACGACGCGTTGTCGGTAAAGAAGCCCGCGGCGATCAGCTTGTTCTTGCGGCTCTCTTCAATGCTGTACGCCGCAGTCTGCGCGCGGAAGTCGGGATCGATGGCAGCCGTTTTCGCGCTGTACGTGCCGCTTGCCTTGAACGCATGCTTGCTCACTGCCGGCATGTACTCCGGGTTCTCGGGTGCGAGGCGCGCAAGGTCTTCAGCGCGGCGTACGACTTTTTCGAGCGACCTGTCGTCGAACTCGTTGATGGTCGCCGTGCCCTCTTTCTTGCCGAACGCGACCTGCACCACCAGCTGGGTGTCTTCGACCAGGCCCGCAGTCGAGACGTTGTTGCGCGCATAACGGATGTTACCGGTGCGGCTGCCGCTCAGGGTCACGCTGCATTCGTCGGCTTTCGACATTGCCAGCACGCGGTCGCAAATACGCTTGGTTTCTTCAGAATTCAGAAGTTTCATGTTGGTCCTTGCCTTAGCCGATCTTGCGAGCGGTGTTGATGACGTTGATGCCGTTGAAGCGCGTGGTGCTCGATCCGTGCGAGACGGTGCTGACCTGTGATGGCTGGCCCTTGCCGTCGAAGAAGGAGCCGCCCATGCGCCAGTCGCGCTCATCGCAGATCGCCGAGCACGCGTTCCAGAATTCCTGGGTGTTCGACTGGTATGCGACATCCTCGAGCTGCGCGCCGATCTTGCCGTCCTTGATTTCGTAGAACAGCTGGCCGCCGAACTGGAAGTTATAACGCTGCTGGTCGATCGAGAAGGAACCGTCGCCAACGATGTAGATGCCCTTCTTGACGTCCTTGATCATCTCGTCCGGAGTCAGCTTCTTCTTGCCCGCTTCGAGCGAGATGTTCGGCATGCGCTGGAACTGCACGCTGCTCCAGCTGTCGGCATACGAACAGCCATGCGATTCTTTTTCGCCGATGATGTGGGCCTGGTCGCGCGTGGCCTGGTAGTTGACCAGTATGCCGTCGCGGATGATGTCCCAGCGCTTGGTCGGCACGCCTTCGTCGTCGTAACCGACGGCGCCCAGCGATCCCGGCACCACTTTGTCGGCGACGATGTTGACGCGCTCGGAGCCGTACTTGAATTTCTTGGTCTGCCACTTGTCGAGGGTAGCGAAGCTGGTGCCTGCGTAGTTGGCTTCGTAGCCAAGCACGCGATCGAGTTCGGTCGGGTGGCCGACCGATTCGTGGATCGTCAGCCACATGTGCTCAGGCGAGAGCACCAGGTCGTACTTGCCCGGCACGACCGACTTGGCAGTCAGCTTCTCCTTGGCCTGGCGGCCGCAGGCGCGCGCATCTTCGATCAGGTCATACGAATTCTTGTACAGCGTGCAGACGCCGCCTGCCGCCTTCAGCTTGTCTTCAGGACGCGCGTCGAGGTATTCGTAGCCCATGCCTACCGGCGACGACAGGCCCTGGCGCGAGCGGAATTTGTTGGTCGACTTGTCGACCGCGGTGGCGAACAGCGGCATCCACATGCGGTGCACGTCCTGGTCGATGTACGAGCCGTCGGTGGACGCGAAGTACTTCTGCTGGTTCACCTGGAACATCAGCGACTGCATGAAGCTTGCGCCGCCATCGAGGCCGGCCTTGTTCGCGGCGATCAGCAGTTCGGCTTTCTCCTTGATCGGAACGGCGCGCCAGTCCTTCTTGATCGGCGTTGCCCACTTCACTTCCCCGATGCCCTTGACCGGCGCGAGGCGCACCGGCTCGACCTGCAGCTTGGCGTTGGCCTTGGCGATCGCGACCGCCTGGCGCGCGGCGGCGGCGACCGAGTCCGGCGACATGTCGCTGGTCGCGGCGAAGCCGTAGGCGCCGTTGCAGATGACGCGCACGCCGACGCCTGCGGATTCGGTGTTGGTCACGTTTTCCACGTTCAGGTCGCGCGTGGTGATGAACTGGTTCAGGTAGCGGCCAATGCGTACGTCGCAATAGCTCGCGCCCGCAGCGGTGGCGGCGTTAAGGGCCGTATCGGCCAGCGTCTTCTTGAATTTGTCTGCGAGAGGGCTGAGTAGTTCGTCAGCTGCGACAGCGTGCCCGAAAACCGGTACCAGCATCGTACCGAGGGCTAAGCCGCTGATGTTGAGGAAAGCGCGTCGTTCCATAGTATCTCCAAATACTCCCGAGGGAAGCGGCGCGCCATGCATATGCCGGCCGCTCTTGTTGTAAGTACAGACATCCAGCGTAAATCGTTTGCCCGATAAAAGCAGCAGAAACCTTACCAGCAAAACCGCGAGTTGAACACGCAATCTTTGTGCCACTTGCTAAGTTGTTGATTTCTTAAACCGGGGCCGTCCGATGCAGGTGTCCGGAGTGTCCGCGGCACTGTCCGGAACATGGCACGGACAGTATGTACGAGCCTTCTTACGTATGCGTATTAGAATGTGCTTGACCGGCACCGGGGCTTGTCCGATGATCGCCGGTCGTTCAACCACCTTGGGAGACACTAAGACATGAAAAAACTGATTTTGGCCGCACTGCTGGCGGCATCCGCTGCAGCAGGCACTGCCCACGCCGACGACGCGCTCAAGGCAGCCATCGCGGGCAAGCACCGCTCGGAAGCCAACGCCGCGCGCGATGCGGCGCGCCACCCATACGAAACGCTGACCTTCTTCGGCATCAAGCCGACCATGACGGTCGTTGAACTGTCGCCGGGCGGCGGCTGGTACACCGAGATCCTCGCGCCCTACCTGCGCGACAAGGGCAAGCTGATTGGCGCGGGCGAATCGCCGGAGTCCACTAATGCCGGCGCGCGCCGTTACGCGGACAACTTCACCAAGAAGCTGGCGTCCGACGCGGCGGCGTACGGCAAGGTGCAGCGCGGCCTGTTCGAGCCGCCGAGGGCCTACAACATCGCGCCTGCCGGCAGCGCCGACATGGTGCTCACCTTCCGCAACCTGCACAACTGGATCGGCGCCGGCGACGACAAGGTGAAAGAGATCTTCACCAAGGTGCATGAGACGCTCAAACCGGGCGGCGTGTTCGGCGTGGTCGACCACCGCCTGCCGGCATCGCGCCCGTACGCGGATAACGGCTATGTGCACGAGGCGTACGTCATCAAGATGGCGGAGAGCGTCGGCTTCAAGCTGGCCGGCAAATCGGAAGTCAACGCGAACCCGAAGGACACCGCCGACCATAACAAGGGCGTGTGGGCGTTGCCGCCGACGCTGGCGAACAAGGATGTCGACCGCGAGAAGTACATGGCCATCGGCGAGAGCGACCGCATGACGCTCAAGTTCGTCAAGCAGTAACCTGCACCCTCCGCCATTCCCGCGAAAGCGGGAATGACGTTTTTGGGTCGCCGATTAATGAAGCCGTTAGAATCGACCCACCGACATCACCAGAACAAAAACCATGACGATCACCCGCATCATCGCCGCCGCCTTCATGGCTGCAGCCAGCTTTGCCGCCTGCGCGCAAGCGCCAGCTGCTCCAGCCGCCGACGCTGTCCCCGCTGTCATTCCCGCCAATCTCGAAAACTCGGTGGTCAAGGTATTCACCACGCTGCGCCGGCCTGACCTGTTCAAGCCTTGGAGCAAAGCGGCACCGCAGGACGTGACCGGATCGGGCGTCGTCATCGAAGGCAAGCGCATCCTGACCAATGCGCACGTGGTCGGCTATGCCAGCCGCGTCGAAATACAGGCCAGCCAGTCGGGCGACAAGATCGGCGCGACCGTCGTCGCGATGGCGCGCGGCATCGACCTGGCCGTGCTGAAGCTGGACGACGAATCGTTCTTCGACACGCACGCGCCGGTGGCGCGCACCAACATGCTGCCGGGCGTGCGCGATGCGGTCTTCGCATACGGCTATCCGACCGGCGGCAATTCGCTGTCGATCACCAAGGGCATCGTCTCGCGCATCGAGTTCGTCAACTACAACTTCGGCACCGCCGGCCTGCGCATCCAGATCGATGCAGCCATCAACCCGGGCAACAGCGGCGGTCCTGCGATCGGCGACGACAAGATGATCGGCCTCGCGTACGCGACCGCATCGAACGCGCAGAACATGGGTTACATCATCCCGAACGAGGAAATCGAGATCTTCCTGCGCGACGTAGCGGATGGCCGCTACGACGGCAAGCCGGTCATGCTCGACTACATGCAGACGCTGGAGAACCCGGTGCTGCGCCAGTTCCTCAAGGTCGACAAGTCGATCGAAGGCGCGGTCGTGCATCGTCCACACCAGGCCGACGGCCCGCTGAAGGAGTGGGACATCATCACGCGCATCGGCGACGCGCCGATCGACAACCAGGGCATGGTCAAGCTGGGGCCTAACCTGCGCGTGCGCTTCCAGTACCGCGTGCAGCAGCTGGCCAAGGGCGGCAAGGTGCCGCTGACCGTGGTCCGCGCGGGCAAGCCGATGCAGGTCCAGCTGCCGGTCGGCGGTGAGCGCAAGATGCTGATTCCCGACCTGGACGGCGCCTATCCTTCGTACTTCATCTACGGCCCGATGGTGTTCGCACGCGCGACCGCCGAATTCGTCGGCGCGCTCGGCTCGAACCTTCAGGGCTTCAACGCGCTCAGCTTTATCGGCAACCCGCTGATCACGCGCCGCGGCGACGAACCGGATGCGCAGCGCGAAGAACTGGTGGTCGTCAGCGCGCCATTCTTCCCGCACAAGCTCAGCGCGGGATACAGCAACCGCTTCACCTCGGTGATCTATTCAGTTAACAAGGTGCCGGTCCGCAGCCTCGCCCACCTGGTGGCGGTATTGCGCGACCTCAAGGATGATCTGGTGGTCTTCCACTTCGACCAGCGCGCCGGCGAAACGATTGTCTTCCCGCGCAAGGAAATGCTGGAGGCCACTGAAACGGTGCTTTCCGACAATGGCATCCGCCTCCAGGGCAGCACCGACATGATGGACGTGTGGAACGGCAAAACCTCGGTCAAGCGATAAACTCAGTCTGCCGGAAAGGCTGGCATCATAAGCTGAGTGGATGTCGATAAAACACTTCGGCACTACCGCGGCATACCAGACAATGCGGACGGACCGCTGCTGCCTGGCGCCGCCGTGACTACTCCTTGGCCTTCTCTTTCTTCACTGGCGTGAAGGTCAGGTCGGCGAAGTCGTAGCTGAAGTCAGTCTGCGACGACACCGGCGCCATCTTCATGCGCTCGATGCTGCCGTCGGGGTTCAGCGAGAAGCTCACGTACGCATCCGCGTTGAAGTTACGCTCCTTCCAGCGCACGATAAAGGTGTCGTGCTGGAAGTGTTCGAGCTCGCCGGTCAGGTCAGGCGTCTTCGAGAAGCTCATCACGCGCTTCTTCCCTTCCGGACGGATCGTGACGATGCCATACCAGGCGTCCTGGTACTCGCCGTCATACGCCGGCGTCGGCAGCGAAGGCTTCGACTTGCCTGCGCGAGTGGCGCTGGCTTTCTTCTGCGCGGCCAGGTCCTTCTCGTAGGCTTCCTTCTCCATATCGCCGATGATCCTGATCCAGTCGGTTGGCGCAATGCCCATGTACTGGTCAAGCAGGCGGTACTGCAGCGCGCTCAGCGAGCCGCCGCTTTCGGCGTTGGTCAGGATCGCGATGCCGAGCTTTTCTTCAGGTACCAGCAGCACGCGCGAATAGAACCCTTGCAGCGCGCCGCCGTGCATCGCGAGTTTGCGGCCTTTGTAGTCGCGCAACTGGAAGCCCAGGCCATAGGCGTAGAAGTTGGGCCTGGTCGCCGCCAGCGCAGGCTTCGGCTCAGAGATCTTCATCGGCGTTTGCTCGGTCCACATCTCGCGGCTCTGCTTTTCGCTGAACAGGCGTACGTCCTTGCCGTCCGCATCCTTGCCGATCCGGCCCTGGTCGAGCAGCACGTTCATCCAGCGCGCGATATCCTCGGCGCTGGTGTTGATGCCTACCGCGCCGACCGCGTTCGCAACCGGCATCGGCTTCACCGGCGCCGCCTTGCCGTTGATTTTGCTGTGCGGGTCCGACACGTTGGCGTTGCCGGCGTTCTCAAGCAGGCTGGTGGTGGTCGTATCCATGCCGACCGGCTTGAGGATGCGCTCGCGCACCGCATCGCCCCACGGCTTGCCAGCCTTCTGCGCGATGATCTTACCGGCGACGATATAAAGCAGGTTGTCGTAGGCGTAGCTGTTGCGGAAGCTGGTGGCCGGGCGGATGAACTTCAGGCGGTCGATGATCTCGTCGGTCGTGAACTGCGTGGTCGGCCACCACAACAGGTCGCCCGCGCCGAGACCCAGGCCGCTGCGGTGAACCAGCAGGTCGCGCACCGTCATTTCCTGCGTGACGTAGGCGTCGTACATGCGGAAGTCCGGCAGGTGTTTGGTGACCGGGTCGTCCCACTCCAGCTTGCCCTCATCGACCAGCATCGCCAGCGCCGCTGCCGTGAAAGCCTTGGAGTTCGATGCGATCTCGAAGATCGTCTTGCCGTCGACAGGCGCAGGGTCGCCCAGCTTGCGCACCCCGAAGCCCTGCGCCGCGACGACCTTGCCATCCTTGACGATGGCGATTGCGATGCCCGGCACGTCGAACGTGGCCATGGTGCGCCTGACGTCCGCGGCCAGGTCGAAGGCTGGCGCTTGCGCGGCGGGGGCCGCAGCCGGTGCGGATGGAGCCTGCGCGAAGGCGGCGGCGCTGAATGCGAGCAGCACTGCTGCCGCGATTTTATTCGTGTTTGGCACTTGATCTGTTCCTTCTTATTTGCCGGCCATCTGTTTGTCGACGCTCTTCTGCGTGGCTGGGTGGTAGCGTTCACGCGATTTTTTGTACACGCTTTCGGCCCATGCCTTGTCCTGCGGTTTTTTGCGCAGCGCCGTGTACAACGGCACCACGAACTTCTGGCGGCCGACGCTCATGAGGAAAGCCTCCATCGCCGGGCGAACATCGCGGTAGCCGGCGTTGACTGACGCGCGGTAGAAGCGGAAGGCCACTTCGTTGTTGCCGGTCCCGGACAGCTTGAACGCCTGGTCCAGTTCCTTGAGCTGGGCGGCGTTTGCCTTCTCGTCGATATCGTTCAGGAACTTCATCCACTCGGTGGCGTTCCAGTTTTTGGTATCGAGCTGGGAGGTTTTCACGGCGCCCTTCAGCCAGGCGTCGCGGGTTGCGTTCAATGCGGCCAGCCGCTTCGACACCGCGTGCGTCGCGCTTGCGGGGATGCCTGGGCCGTACAGCCACTCTTCGAGTTCCGCTTCGCTCAGGACCTTCGGATGCTTCTCCAGCAGGTTCTTGCGCAGGTAACTGACGAACTGCTCGGTGGTCACGCTCTGGAACGCGTGCTGGTCGAACCAGCCGCGCAGGAACGGATCGAACACAGCGCGGCCGGCGCGCTGCTCCAGGGTGCGCAGGAACCACGCGCCTTTCGGATAGGCCAGCGCGTCATCGGTGTAGTGCTGCGACGAGGTGTCGGGATGCGTGGTGATCAGCGCCTGCCTGGCCGCAGGGATCTCGGCCAGCGACGTCAGCGCCTCTTCCTGTTCCAGCTGCAGGTTCATGGTCGCGACTTCTTCGCCGTAGATCTTCTCGAGGATGCGGGTGGTGACGTAGGTGGTGAAGCCTTCGTTGAGCCACCAGTGCTTCCACGACGCGTTGGTCACCAGGTTGCCCGACCAGCTGTGCGCCAGCTCATGTGCGATCAGGTCGACCAGGCTGCGGTCGCCCGCGATCATGGTCGGGGTCAGGAAGGTCAGGCGCGGGTTCTCCATGCCGCCGATCGGGAAGGACGGCGGCAGCACCAGCATGTCGTAACGTCCCCAGCGATATGGGCCGTACAGCGATTCTGCGGCGGCGACCATTTTCTCGGTGTCGGCCAGTTCGTATGCGGCGGCCTCGATGCGTTTCGGCTCGGCGTACACGCCCGTGCGCGGGCCGAGGGTACGGGTGTCGATCTCGCCGATGGCGATCGCCAGCAGGTAGGACGGAATCGCCTGCGGCATCGTGAAGCGCCAGCCGCCCTTGCCGGTGGCCTTCGGATCGTTATCCGCGCTCATCACCACGCGCAGGCCTTCCGGCGCCTCGATGCGTGCGGTGTAGGTGAAGCGCACGGCCGGCGTATCCTGCAGCGGCACCCACGAACGCGCTTCGATGTTTTGCGACTGGCTGAACATGTATGGGCGCTTGCCCGACATCGTCTGCACCGGCGACAGCCACTGGAGCGCGGTTGCGGTCGGCGCGGTGCGGTAATGGATGCGCACCTTCTGCGGCTGGCCGGACAGCTTGACATGCATCGCCTGGCCTTTTTCGGCGTCGCGCTGGTCCAGCGTGTATGGGACCACCTTCCATACGCCCTTTGCATCCTGCGCCTCGACCTTCGAGATCGACAGGTCGCGCGTATCCAGGTCGAGGGTGCGCGCCTTCTTGTCGATCCAGTTCAGCGACAGCTCGGCGAAGCCGGACAGCGTCTTCCCGGTGAAATCTGCCTTCAGGTCCATGTGCAGCGCGCTGGTTTTCACCTGGTCGTAGCGCGCGTAGCTAAGCGGATCGAGGGCCAGCGCGAGGGCGCTGCACTGGGCGAGGATGGCGGCAGCCGCCACCCGCAGGAAGGTCATCTTGGTCATGGGCGTCTCTGTTATGGTGCGGGAGCGGCACGCCCCCGGGCGGGTGCAGAATATCACTTCCGCCAGCGCGGCGAAAGCACCGGCAATGCCCACGCCGCCAGTATTTACCGGGCTTCCTGCTATGATCGGCCTTTTGTCCAACGCCAGATCAATGGAAGCCCTCCTCATCTCCACCGGTATCGTCGCCCTTGCCGAAATCGGCGACAAGACCCAGCTGCTCGCCTTCCTGCTCGCCGCCAAATTCCGCAAACCGGTTCCGATTGTGCTGGGCATCCTGGTGGCGACGCTCGCCAACCACGCCTTCGCCGCCGCACTGGGTGCGTGGATCAACGCCATGATCGGGCCGGATGTGATGCGCTGGATCCTTGGCGTCTCCTTCCTCGCGATGGCCGCATGGACGCTCATCCCCGACAAGATCGACGAAGAAGACAGCAACCTTGGCAAATACGGCGTGTTCGCGACGACGCTGGTGGCTTTCTTCATCGCCGAGATGGGCGACAAGACCCAGATCGCGACGGTGGCTTTGGCAGCGCGCTACGACGCGGTGCTCGCGGTGGTGGCCGGGACGACGGTCGGCATGATGATCGCGAACGTCCCTGCGGTGTACTTCGGCGAGCGCATCGCCAACAAGGTGCCGCTCAAGCTGGTGCACGGCATCGCCGCTGCCCTGTTCGCCGCCCTCGGCGTCGCCACCCTCCTCGGCGCCGGCAAGAGCCTCGGCTTCTAGTCGGCTTGCTGGGTTACCCAGACCGGCGCGGACCATAGGAGCTTGCCGTCGTCCTGGGTAATGCGGGCGTAGTAGAAGTGTTCTCCAGGAGCGGGCGTTAACGTGGCATCCGCCGACGATGCGGCCTCGCTGACAGTGCCGTTCCGGCCTGGGACGCCTTCGATGATCGACACGCTCGCCACCGTCCGGCCATCCGCGTTGGCATAGTTTGCGACCAACCGCAGCGGGCCGCTGTTGGTGATGCGCGATCCCATCGGCTGGCCATTCGCTGTCAGTACCAGCTGCGAGTTCTTGTCCATCGTCGCAAACACCCGGCGCGCCTTGAGCGCTTCGATGAAGCTCGATTGGGTTAACGCCGTGCCATTCGGGATCAGGACGCCGGTGCGGTTGGTGTACGCGGCGCCCCAGTTGGCGCAGTGATTGTCCTGGTTGCTGCTGAACGCGACGTGGTAACCCGCTTCCAGCGCCTTGTTGCAGGCCATTTCGTAATTGCTGCGGCGGGTCTCGCCTTCCTGCGTGTTGGTGGAGAACGCGGACGTGTTCAGCACCTCGCACAGCGCCATCGCCTCATCGCCGTCCTTCGTATATCCCATCGCGATACCGTTGACGGCGAACTGTCCGCCGGCCGATGGGTGGTTGAACTGGCCAATCCATCCGCGCTGGCGCATCAGGCCATACAGCGCGCTGTAATCGCCTTTCGCGGTCAGCGTGTCGCCAAGCAGTTCGCCCTTCGCGTCGCGCTCCCACGCCAGCAGCTCGGGGGCGTTGAAGATGTTCACGTGGCCGCCGTTGTTGATGACGCCCCATTCCAGTCCGTACATCGCGAGGAAGCCGGGGTTGGCTTCGCTGAAGCTGGCCGCTGTCGCGAGCCCGCGCCGGTACAGCGCTTTGGCGGCGTCCGCGCCGGCTTCGGGATTCGATCCGTCCGAGCCGTCGTACATGTGGTTGTGTTCCGACGCCATCAGCACGTCCAGGCCGCGCGCCTGTGCGAAGGCGTAGGCTTCGAGCGGTCCTTGGGCCCCGCCCTGCGGCCCTTGCGCGCCCTTGCAGTTGCCGAGGTCTCCACCGCCGTCGCTGTGGTTCGTCTGGCTGTGCAGGTTGGCGAGATAGACGGTGAAGGGAAGCGATGCGGCTGCCGGTGCGGCGGAAGGCGGCAGCGGTCCGCGTGCCGCGCTCGACGCGAGCCCGGTTGCCATCGCACCGAATGCCGGCATCGCGGCCGCGGGCAGCTTGCCAAGCGCGATGTCCCAGGCCTGTTCAATCACTTCTTCGTGAACGTTGGCGCGCATGCGGACGCGGTACACGCCGTCCGGCATCGACGCCGCGTTGCGCCGCCCTCCCCACTTCAGGTTGACGGCGGCCGGCCGGCCCGTGAGCGTGAGCGCGCCACGCCACTGCTGCTCCGTCTTCCCCGACGGCGCCAGCAGATCAACGCGCCAGCGCACCGCGTGGGCCGCCTGCGACATCGGATAGTCGAACACCAGCGTGAAGGTGCGCGCGCCGGTGTCCGCCTTTTCGGCCTGGTAAGGCGCGTAAAGCGTGGCGTCGAATTCGCGGTGGTCGGCGACAGATCCCAGCGCTGGCGCGGCGGCTGCCAGCGCCGCCAGGGTCCACAGGATGTTGCGAATGTGGTTCGATTGCATGACGTTCCCCGCGAGGCGGTTGCGTTGTTAACATCTTCGCAACTCCGCTTCCGGGGAACATGACCTCGACAATTGAATCGGGTCAATTAATTAGTGTCGAATTGACAAAAGTTAAGGGTGAGAAAGGCCGGTTTTCCGGTTGGAAAAATGCAGCGCCAGCCCGCCGCCGAGATGCCACGCCTGGGTGTAGCCGGCGCGATGCAGGCATTGCGCGGCGCGCTGGCTTCGCGTGCCCAGCCGGCAGATGAATACAAGTGGCCGCGATTCGACGCCGCCCAGCCACTGCGCAAGTTGCGATGGCAGGCGTGAGAGCGGCACGTTGAACGCGGTCCGTCCCTGGATCATCGGGCGGCCCGCTTCGTGCTCCCACGGGTCGCGTACGTCGACCAGGATGGCGTCCGGCCGCTCGCGCAGGAAGCGGTCAAGTTCCGCCGGCTGCAGCTCCATCGAGTCGAGTGGGGGGACCGGCCGCGCGCCCGCCGTCGGCGTCGTGCAGACCAGGTTGGCGCTGTCAAGCGATGGGCATACGACGGTGTCGCCGTTCAGCAGCGCCGTCATGCGCTGCACGGCGTCGTGCAGCAGCTCCGCTGGCGTCGCACCGGTGAAGGCGAAACGCACATCGGCCGCGTGCAGGGCGCCGTCGCTGTTCGCGCCCATCAGGTAGCTTTGCGAGGTGTCGCCGCCGTGCGGCACGCGCGCGATTACCTGGCCGCCCAGCGCGATGCCGTCGGTGCGCGTTCCGTCATCCAGGCTGACGCGGTCGCTTCCGGCGGGCCAGCCAAACGGATCGGCCGATCCGGTAAAGTCGATTTGTTCGGCCAGCAGCGCGCCAAGCGCGGCGCGCACCGGTGGCTGGTCGCCGCAGGTACTCGTGCCGATGATGCCGCGCACGCGGTAGTCGCCCGAACGGATCATCGAGGCGATGCGTTCTCCCAGCGCGCCAATCGGGTCGATGACGACGCAGCTGCGGCTTGCTTCGTCCAGTACGAGCCAGGTGGTTGCGCCATCGAGGCCGAGGCGGATCACATCTTCGCGCACCTCCCGCCGCAGCGCATGCGGAACCAGTCCGCCGGTATGCATCGCGCGGCCGCAGTGCGCGATACGTTCGCAGGCGGCATCGATGAATGCGTCGTCGACGGCCGGCCCAAACGACAGGCGCACGGCGGAGGCGCTGCGCCAGTCCGGCAGCTCCATCGCTTCGAGCACATAGCTCGGGGCCGCCTTCGCTGCGGAACACGCCGAGCCGGCACTGACGCGCATGCCCGCTGCGTCGAAGACATCGAGCAGGTCGCGGCCCGACAAGCCTTCGACGGAGAAGTTGACGGTGGTTGGAAGCGATGCGTGAAGCGGCGTATTGAACACGATGCCCGGCAATGCTTCACGCAGGCTGGCGACCAGGCGCTCGCGGCAGGCGTGCAGCTGCGCGGGCGTACGGAAGGTGTCGCCGGTTTCGAGCGCCGCCAGCACGGCGCCCAGTGCGGCGATGCCGGCCATGTTCTCGGTGCCGGAACGCTGGCCTGACTCCTGCCCGCCGCCGGCCATCAACGCGGTATAAGGAGCGCCATCGCGCACGTACAGCATGCCGATGCCTTTAGGCGCGTACAGCTTGTGCCCCGAGAATGGCGCGTAGTCGATGCGCGTGCTTTCCAGCGCCAGCGGCAGTTTGCCGAGCGCCTGCACGCTGTCGACCATCCAGTAGGCGTTGCTGGCCGTGACCAGCAGCGCCTTCTCGATGGCGGCGAGGTCGGAGATCGTGCCCGTTTCGTTATTGGCCGCCATGGTGCACACCATCGCGGCGCGCGGCGCCAGCTGGCGCAGCACGTCGAGCTTGTGGCGGCCTTCACCATCGACCGGCAATGCGCGCAAGGTCAGCCCGGTGCCGAGCAGGCGGTTCCAGTGGGCGAGCGCTTCCGGCACGGCCTTGTGTTCCGTCGCGCCGTACAACAGCAGGTCGCCGACAGTTTCGCCGGCCGCCTGGCGCTCGCGCACCGCGCACAGGGCGGACAGCACGGCGGTCTGGATGCCTTCGGTGGCGCCGCTGGTGAAGATGACACTTCCCGCGCCGGCCCCGATCATGCGCCGCGCGCGTTCGCGCACGCCGTCGAGCAGCGCCTTCGCGCGCAGTCCCGTGGCATGGCCGCTGCTTGGATTGCCATAGCAGGCGCCCATGGCGTCCGCCGCCGCGGCGATTGCAGCCGGCAGCACGGGCGAGGTGGCGTTAGCGTCGAGGTAGATATCGTGGGTCATGGCAGCGGTGCAAGTTGGTTCATCCGACCCCTATATTAGCCATCAGGGCGAGTGAAAGTATTCCAAAATGTGCTATTTATCGCTAGAATTAAGAATGTTTATTCTCGCAATTCAGAGTTTTTAATATGAACGATCTTGATAAATTCGATTACGCGATACTCTCTGCGCTGCAGGGCGACGCCACCCTGTCGATCGCGGCGCTGGCCGAAAAGATCGGCCTGTCCAGCACCCCGTGCTGGAAGCGCGTCAAGCGGCTGGAAGAAGAAGGCCATATCGAAAGCCGCGTCACGCTGGTCAACCGGCGCAAGGTCGGATTGCCGGTGACGGTATTCGTCAGCGTACGCACCGGCGACCACGACGAAAAATGGCTGAAGAACTTCGCCGCCGCCGTGGTCAACCTGCCCGAAGTGCTCGAGTTCCACCGCATGAGCGGCGACGTCGATTACCTGCTCAAGGTCGTCACCACCGATATCGACGGCTACGACCGCTTTTACAAAAAGCTGATCAAGGCCGCGCGGCTGTCGGGGGTGTCGTCGGCGTTCTCGATGGAGCAGATCAAATACAGCACCGCCCTCCCGCTGGAACTGGTGTCGCACGGGCTTCCGGCCTGACGACTGGCCTATACAATTAGCACCTGAATCGTGCGATCATTGCGCTCTAAGAAATCGAAGGGGACATACATACATGCAGTCACGTACATACACACTGCCGATCGCTGGCGCCATCCTGCTGCTCGCATCCCACACCGTTAGCGCACAAGAAGTCGTCAAGATTGGCGTGAGCGGGCCGCTGTCGGGCGCCAACGCCTTCGCCGGCAAGGACAATGAAAACGGCGCACGCCTCGCGATCGAAGAACTGAACGCCAAAAAGATCAAGGCCGGCGGCAAGGTCGTCACCTTCGCGCTCAGCTCCGAGGACGACCAGGGCGATCCGAAAGCCGGTGTCTCCGTTGCGCAGAAATTCGTCGACGACGGCGTCAAGTTCGTGCTCGGCCCTTACAACTCCGGCGTGGCGATTCCAGCCTCGCGCGTATACAACGACGCTGGCATCCTGATGTCGACCGTCGGCACCAATCCGAAGGTTACGCAGGCGGGCTACAAGTCGGTGTTCCGCATTGTCGCCAGCGATACGCAGGTTGGTTCGTCGGTGGCCGACTACGCGGCCAAACAGCTGAAGGTAAAAACGGTCGGCGTCATCGACGACCGCACCGCCTTCGGCCAGGGCATCGCGATGGAATTCGTGAAGCAGGCAAAACGTTTGGGCCTCAAAGTCGCGGCACATGAATTCACGACCGACAAGGCGACCGACTTCGCTGCGATCCTGACCGCGCTCAAAGCCAAAAAAGTTGACGCGATTTTCTTCGGCGGCTACGCCCCGCAAGGCGCGCCGATGGTGCGCCAGATGCGTCAACTGGGCCTGAATGCGAAACTGCTCGGCGGCGATACGCTGTGCAGCCCCGAGATGGCGAAGCTGGGCGGCGACGCCGTCGGCGAGAACGTACTGTGCGCACAAGGCGGCGCGATCCTCGAGAAGCAGGCCGGCGGCCCGGCCTTCAAGGCCAACTACAAGAAGCGCTTCAAGCAGGATCCGGACGTATATGCGCCGTCGTTCTACGACCAGATGATGTTCATCGCCCAGGCGATTCGCGCTACCAATTCGACCGACCCGTCGGTTGTCGGCGCCGCGCTGCATACGACCAGCCATAAGGGCGTGGTCGGAACTTATGCTTACGACGATGCCGGCAACATGAAGAAATCGAGCGTCACGATCTACACCTTCCGCAACGGCGCCCTCGCGCCGCTCGCAAGCTACTGATGCGCACCCGCCTCCTGCTCGCAGCGGCACTTGCCTGCAGCGCGGCGCATGCCGCGCCGCCCGCGGCAGCAGCGCCGCTGACGCCCCCGATGGCGTCGTTCGGCGCTTCGCAACAGGCGATGCCGGCGCTGATCCAGCGTTACCAGCTCGATCACGCCAGCCTCGCCCACCTTTACACCGTCCGCAGCGGCATCGCGCGCGACGAGGAATTCGGCCGCTTCTACCGGCAGTGGCTGGCCGCGCTGGATGCGCTGCCGTTCGACGCACTGGGCGTGGAAGACCGCATCGACTGGACCATGCTGCGCAACCAGATCGAATTCGAGCTGCGCGAACAAAGCGACGTGGCAAGCCGCTTCCGCGAAGCGGAGCCGCTGGCGCCGTTCGCGCGCCCATTGATCGACCTGGCCGAAGCACGCCGCCTGATGAAGGCGCAGGATGGCCGCGCAACCGCCGCACTGCTGCAAAAATCGATCGGCGCAGTCCAGCAAGCCACCGAAAACCTGAAGGCCGGCGGCGACCTGTCGTCGTCCAAACCGGTTGCCTCGCGCAGCACCGCCAACCGCGCAGTCAAGGTACTGGGTGAACTCAGCGCGGACCTGAAAGAATGGTACGCTTACTACGACGGCTACGACCCGCAGTTGACGTGGTGGGTCAAGCAGCCTTACATCGCGCTCGACAAAGCCATCGCCGACTACTCGGCGCTGCTTGACGAGCGGCTGGTCGGCAAAGCGTCCGCCAAGCTGCTGAACGTTACCGGCGACCCGATCGGCCGCGATGGCCTGGTCAGTGCGCTCAAGCGCGAAATGCTGCCTTACACGCCGGAAGAACTGATGGCGCTGGCCGAGAAGGAGCTCGCGTGGGGCGAAGCGGAGCTGCGCAAAGCCTCCAATGAAATGGGCTTCGGCGACAACTGGCGCGCCGCCATGGAGAAGGTCAAGAACATGTACGTGGCGCCGGGCGAACAGCCCGCGATGGTGCGCGCGCTGGCACGCGAAGCGATCGACTACGTGACCGCGAACGACATGGTCACGGTGCCGGAAGTCGCGCTGCGCAGCTGGCGCATGGACATGCTGTCGGCCGAAAGCCAGATGGTCAGCCCATTCTTCCTGGGCGGCGACACCATCCTGGTCTCGTACCCGACCGACACCATGACGCACGAGCAGAAGCTGATGACCATGCGCGGCAATAACCCGCACTTCTCGCGCGCGATCGTTCATCACGAACTGATTCCGGGCCATCACCTGCAGCTGTTCATGGCCGACCGCTACCAGCCGCAGCGCAAGCTGTTCGACTCGCCGTTCTTCGTCGAAGGCTGGGCCGTGTACTGGGAGATGCTGCTGTACGACCGCAAGTTCGCGGCCAAGCCCGAAGACCGCATCGGGATGATGTTCTGGCGGAACCACCGCGCCGCGCGCATCCTGTTCTCGCTTGGTTTTCACCTTGGGAAGATCACGCCGGAGCAGGCGGTCGATATGCTGATCAAGCGCGTCGGCCACGAACCGGACAACGCGCGCGCGGAAGTACGCCGCTCGTTCAACGGCGACTACACGCCGCTGTACCAGGCCGGGTACATGATCGGCGCGCTGCAGCTGCGCGCGCTGAACAAGGAGCTGGTCGGCAGCGGCGCCATGAACCTCAAGCGCTTCCATGACGGCGTGCTGGAAGGCGGCATGCTGCCGGCCGAGCTGGTTCGCGCGCGCCTGAAGGGCGAGAAGATCCCGCGCGATTTCCGCCCGACCTGGCGTTTTTATAACTGATCAAGCGAAAACGAATATGAAGAAGACCCTCACGCTCTGCGCACTCAGCGCAGCCCTGGCCCTGGCGTTCGCGCCGGTTACCGCTGCCGCGCAAGCACCAGCCGGCAAAGTCGCCGGCGCAGTCGCAGACCAGGCCGAGAAGCGGCTCGACAAGCTGGCCGACGATTACTACGAAGCGCAGGCGCGCCACGACCCGGTCGGCGCGACCCAGAACGGCGACAACCGTTTCGACGACAAGCTTGGCATCACCATTTCGCCGACGCTGCGCGCGCAGCAGTTCGCGCGCTACGACGCCTTCCTCAAGCGCTTGCATGCGATCGACCGCGGCAGCCTGGACCGCGGCGCGCAGATCAACTACGACATCCTCGAATACGAGCTGAAGACGCTGCTGACGTTCAAGCGCTTCCCCGACCACCTGCTGCCGATCGACCAGATGAGCAGCATGCCGGTCACGCTGGCTAACTTCGCCGGCGGCGAGGGCGCGCAGCCACTGACCACGCCGAAGCAGTACCGCGCCTACCTGAGCCGCCTGAACCAGCTGCCGGCATGGATCGACCAGGCCATCGCCAACATGCGCGAGGGGATGCGCACTGGCGTCGTGCTGCAGCGCGCCGCGATGACGTCGGCACTGCCGCAGTTCCAGAAGCTGTCCAGCAAGACGCCCGAGGCGAACATCTTCTACACGCCAGTGAAGAAGATGCCCGCGACGTTCAGCGCGAAAGACAAGCTGGAACTGACGGCGGCATACCGCGCCACCGTCGCGAAAAAGCTGATGCCTTCGCTGGCGAAGCTCACGGTCTTCCTGGAAAAGGAATACCTGCCAGCGACGCGCACCAGCACCGGCATCGACGGCCTCCCGAACGGCAAGGAGTGGTACCACGCGAATGTCGCGGCGCAGACCACGACTTCGCTGACGCCGGAGCAGATCCACGCGACGGGCTTGAAGGAAGTCGCGCGCATCCAGCAGGAGTACGGCGTTGTCGGGCCGAAGATGGGTTACACCGGGCCTGCATCGGGGCTGCCGACCTGGGTTGCGGAGCAGGAGAAGTATCGTCCGTTCAAGACCGAGCAGGAAGTGATCGACGTGTACCGCAAGCTCGACGGCGTGCTGCGCGAGAAGCTGCCGGCGCTGTTCACCCTGATGCCAAAGGCGCCGCTCGACCTGCGCCTCGAGCCTGAATTGAGCCGCGCGACGGCGTCGGACCATTACACGGCACCGGCGTCGGACGGCTCGCGTCCGGGCGTGTTCTGGTCGGTGGTGAACGATCCGAAGCAGTACGGCAGCACCGGCATGGTGACGCTGTTCCTGCATGAGGGTCAGCCGGGTCACCACTTCCATATCGCGCTGCTGCAGGAGATGGATCTGCCGAAATTCCGCAAGTTTGGCGGAAATAACGCGTTCACCGAAGGCTGGGCGCTGTATGCGGAGACCCTGGGCAAGGAGATGGGATTGTTCGGGAAGCCGGAGGATTACTTTGGTCACCTGAACGACGAGATGCTGCGCGCGGTGCGCCTGGTGGTGGATACGGGCATGCACGCGAAGGGATGGACGCGCGAGCAGTCGATCCAGTATATGCGCGATACCCTGGGCTACACCGAGGCGGTGGCGCGCAGCGAGACCGAGCGGTATATGGTGTGGCCGGGACAGGCGCTGGGCTACAAGATTGGCTCGCTGAAGATCGCGGAGCTGAGGCAGCAGGCGACGGCGGCGTTAGGCCCGAAATTCAGCCTGCCGAAGTTCCATGAGATCGTGCTGGAGGATGGGACGGTGCCGTTGTCGCTGTTGGAGGCGAAGGTGCAGCGGTGGATTGAAAAGGATGGCGCGAAGTAATTGATGGGTTATGGGTTATGGGTTCCCGTGGGAACCCATGCTGAGCGTCAGACCACCGAATACACCGGATAGCGGCGCCACTCCGGCTCTACATACCGCTGGCAGTTCGCGAAGATGAAGTCCAGTACCGCCTCCTGATTCCCCAGCAGTCCCTGGTTCTCTCCCTTCCACGCTTCGAATTTCGCCTTCAGCTCCGGCTCATCGCGCAGCAGTTCCATCGCGTGATCCTCGAACACATAATCCGAATACGCTTCTTTCTTCTCCAGCACGCTGTTGAAGAAGCCCCAGCGGAAGAAGCTGTCGTGCGCTTGCGGTTCCAGCGTCTCAATCGCGTAGCGCGCGTTGTCCTGGTCGAGCGGAATCCATACGTCGCCCGGACGCAGCGTCACGCGCACCGTGCGCTTCTCCAGCTGCACATCGTCATGGAACATGTGCCCTTCGTACGCGTTCGGACGCGATGACACCGACTTGATGTGGTAGCACTGCACGTCGATGGTCTTCTCCGCGTCGATACGCTCCATCTTCACGCCGTTCCACTCCAGCCGTTCGATCGCTTCGCGCCACGCCTGCGGGATCACATACGCGCGCGCGGCGGCGACGGTGATATCGGCCGGGAAGCTGTTGAAGTACTTGATGTCGCGTTCCCACGGCTTGCTGCGGTCATACGACAGGCGCGTGTAGTTACCGAGCAGGCTAGGCGAATACTGCGCTTCGTAGCCCTTGAAGCGGAAGCTCGATACCTTCTCCTCACTCATCGCCCAGTGAATCGGCCACTCGCGGCGCGTCTTGCCCTCTTCCTTCGCGGCGCGGCGCAGCGACTGGATCTGGCCGGCGTTCGCAATCGTGAAGTCGAGCGCGGTTTCTACCAGCGCGCGCATCGATTCGTAGCGGTCGGCGAACGGCTTGAGCATGTGCGTCTCGGGCATGAAGCCGATGGTGTGATGCAGCGCCGCGTAGCCGGTCGAGAAGCGCGGCGTTTCAAGGAATTCAGCGATGCCGTGGTCCGGGCAGTCCTTGACCGGATTGACGTACGGGCAGGTAGGCCAGCCGCGCTGCTCCATCTCCTTGAACATATGCGGCAGCATCGTGTCGCGCAAAAACTCGCCAAGCCCGCCGCCAAGCTTGTCGGCTTGCGTGTGGATCAGGGTCATCGTGTACGTGTAGTCCGCACCGTTGGAGGTGTGGGTGTCGACCATCACGTCCGGGTCCCAGGCGGTGAACAGCTTGTTGAATACCTGCGCGGTCAGCGTGTCGCATTTGACGAAATCGCGGTTCAGGTCGAGGTGGCGGCTGTTGCCGCGGAAGCCGAACTGCTCGGGGCCGTCCTGGTTGACGCGCGAGGTGTTGGCGCGATTCAGGCTGCCGTCGACGTTGTACATCGGGACAAACAGGAACACCGCTTTGCCCAGCGCGGCAAGGCGCTCCGGCTGCGTGCAGAAGTCGCGCACGTGCGCCATGCAGGAGTCGACGCCTTCCGGCTCGCCCGGGTGGATGCCGTTATTGTTGAAGAAGACCGGACGGCCTTCGCGCTTGAGCTGCTCGCGGCCGAACACGCCGTCGGCGGTAATTACGCCAACATGGATAGGCACGCCCGCGTCGGAGGTGCCGACGACGCTGAAGCGCAGCACTTTCGGGAAGCGTCGCGCGAGTTCTTCGTACCAGGAGATGCATTCAGCCCAGGTCGTGGTCTGGTTCTTGTTGCCCTTCTCGTAGGGCGTTTGCAGGTCGTTCAGCATGATGGTGTCTTGTGAAGTCAAAGAATTGCGCGTGGTTGCGCCAGACCGCTACGATACATCAAGCGGCAGGGAGATGGATATGATGGTGCCACTGCCCGGTTCCGAGGCGAACGAAATCGTGCCGCCCAGGGCGTAAACGCGCTCGCGCATGCCGATGATGCCGATGCCGGACGACGATGTCGCCATGTCGAAGCCGGCGCCGTTGTCGGCCACCTCGATGTGCAGCATGCCGTCGTCCTTCGACAGCACCAGCGATACCTTGGTGCGCGTGGCAGTGGCGTGCTTCATCACGTTCGACAGCGCTTCCTGCACGATACGGTATGCCGAAATGGCGAGCTCGTTCCCCAGCTGCGAGAAGTCGCCTTCGGAGCGGAACTCGAAACGGTTGCCGCCATGGCTGCTGTCGTAGTGGCGGATCATCTCCTCGACCGCGCCGTGCAGCCCGAGCATGTCGAGCACTTCAGGGCGCAGGCGCCGCACCAGCCGCCGGCCGCTGGCGTACAGGTCGAGCGTCAGTTTGGTGATCGCCTGCGACTTGGCCTTGATCTCTTCGATGACCGGGCCCTGGCCCGCCTTGTCCGCAAGGTGGAGGATGCTTTGCGACTCAAGGCGCGCGGCGATCAGCGAGGCATTGAGTTCGTCGTGGATCTCGACGGCGATGCTCTTTCGTTCATCCTCGATGATCGAGTTGACCTTCTGGATAAGCTTACGCTTGTCGGCATCTGCCTTGAGCGCCTCGTTGCGCGATTCGACCAGCTCCCTGGTGCGTTCGGCCACCTTGCGCGCGAGAGCGAGCGCCAGCGCGACACTGATGATCAGTGCCAGCGCGGCCATCGCCAGTTCGAGCCGGAAGCGGCGCGCCTGTTTGTCGAGCATGTGCGACGGCGACATCGTGACGCGCACCCAGCCGACGGTTTCGGTCGTCAGCGTCGGCGGCCTGGTATCGCTCGACCCCGACACGTGCGGTGCGCCGTTATCGGAAAACAGGTTAATCCAGATCAGCTGCTTGCGGATCGGCGCTTCGTAGTAGCGCGGCTCGGCGTCGGCCGACGTGTCGGATGCGACGCTGACCGTGGGCTGCTGGTTGGCGTCGACCACGTCGATGCGGTGGATGCTGCGGTCGGACTGCACCAGGCCATTGATCGTCAGGCGCAGGTCGGACAGGTTACCGGAGATGACGTTGTATTCGCTGGTCTCGGCCAGTGCCTTGGCGAGGATGCGGCCACGCTCGGCAAGCTCCTCGGCCACCTGCGCGCGGTGCGAGTACCACGAATACCAGATGAAGCTCGAGAACAGGAACATCACCGGCAGCATGGCGATCGCGACCATCCGCGTGCCGATGCCGAGCCTGAGCTTCATGGCGCCACCTGCACCGGCCGGCGGGAGAAGCTGCGCGCCGCGTTGTCAGCCTTGATGTTCAGCGAGCGCGCGACCGCCTCGTTGATGATGGTGCGGAAGTAGCGCGGGAACTGCGGTGGAGGGAGTGCGCCGCTCGCGGCATAACTGGCGGCCACCTCGGCAACCTGCGCGTTGATATCCTCGATGTCCGAGTAGGTCGATGCGAGCGCGCCGGATTTCACCATGTCGGCCGAAAAGCCGATCACGGCCTGGTTGTGGCGGTAGCTCGATAGCAGGATGTTGCGGAAGTTTTCAGGCGTGTAGACCGCGCTGTCGGGCGTGGCGAGCAGCACTTCGGCCTTCGCCATGCGGTTCAATACACCGTTGATGTCGTCACCGCGTCCGAACTCGTACAGCTCCGCACCGGCGCTCAGTGCGGCCCGGAGGAATGCCGTGTCGGGGCCCACGATGGCGGCCGCGCGCACCGGACGGCGGTACAGGAGAGACACCAGCTGCAGCTGGTCGGCCGGGGAAGGCTCCGCGTAGACGGCAGTTGCCCGGGACTGCGGCAGATGGCCCGCGACGGCTTGCCACACTGGGCTGGACGTATAGGCGGCGAGCAGCGCGCAATCGCCGCTGCGCGCCACCGCGTCGCGTAAGGCCACCGGTCCGACTGCGATACACAGCTTCTTGCGTCCATTCGCCGCAGCGCCCTCAAATAGCGGCGAGAGCCGGCGCGCGAGGTCCGCCGTTATGCGCCGCGTGACGCTGGTGTCGTCGCCGGTGAAGATCTCGAAACGGGGAGTCCTGCCATCGACGGCAAACGCGCTGCACGCGGCACTTGCCAGCACAACGGCGAGGACCGCGCGCACTACGGCTCGATCAGGCCGTGCTTGACGGCCAGCCTGGTGATGTAGGCCTGGCGATGCACGCCCAGCTTTTCCTTGACCGCCTGGCTGATATTGCTGATGGTCTTGGCCGACAGGTTCAGCTTCTCCGCGATCTCCGCATTGGTCAGGCCCTCGGCCATCAGCTTGAAAATCTCAAGGCCGCGCGCATCGAGCTGCGACTGCGGCGACACATCGCCCCGCACCGACAGGTTGGCGAGGCGCTCTGCGATCTGCGGCAGGAAGTACAACTTGTCCGTATGCGCGTGGCGCACGGCCGTGGCCAGGTCCGCAGGGTCGCAATCCTTGGTGACGAAGGCGCGCGCGCCGATACGGTAGGTTTCCTTGATCAGGCTGTCCTGGTCGAACTGGCTCAGGAAAACGATGCGCGCCGACGGGAACCGGGCGAGGATGCCGCGCGCCGCGTCCAGCCCGGTCAGCTCGGTACCGAAGCGGATGTCGAGCACAAGCACGTCGGGCTGCAGCTCGGCATACATTGCCGTCACCTCGTCGGGCGTCTTGGCCTGCCCGACCACGTCCATGCCCAGGCCCGACAGCGACATGGCGAACCCGGTCATGACGATCGGATGGTCATCGGCCAGCAATACGCGGATCTTGTTCTGCTCACTCTGCATTTACTACTCCTCCATGGCCGCGCCCGTTACATCTGCTTACCAACGGATAGCAGCAATGTGTGCGACCTAACAGACATTCAAATTCATTGATGCGATTATTTCATACAACGAAGGCCGACGCGAGTTATCTCGGCCCGCCCTGAGGGGCAGCTCCCATCCCGCAGCGAATCGAAACAACTGGCAACAATATTTACCAAGAAAACGCTGTTCAATTGCCAGCGAGTGGCATATCTTGGTGCCAACGCTTAGCAAATCACGCTGATTGAGCCCGGCAGCAACAGCTCGGGCCTTCCGACAAAGCCCATGAGCAAAACAACAATGAGGAGATAGCCATGCATTTCTCACATACACCGGAGGGCGGCGGCAGCAAATTCGTCAAGATTGGTATCGTTGCCGCGCTGCACATAGCGGTGGGCGTCGCGCTGATCAACAACATGAACAGCGTCTCGATCTCGATGCCGAAACTTGCGGACGATATCGTCGTGTTCCTGCCGAAGATCGAACCACCGCCACCTCCGCCGCCGGAGCCGCCGAAGCCGGTGCCAAAAGTGGCGCCGACGCCGAAGCCGTTCGTGCCGGAAGTGGAAGTCGAGGTACCGCAGCAGCCGCAGACTGAGCAAGTGATGGAAACCTCGACGGTTCCCGACCCTGCGCCGCCGGTACCGGGCCCGACCACCACCGAAGTCGCGCCGCCGGCCGACCCTGGTGCGGGTTCGCTGCGTACCGCAGTGCTGAACGATGGCTGCTCGGTGCCTGACTACCCTACCCGCGCCGCCCGCAATGGCGAGGAAGGCACCGTCACCCTGGCACTGCTTGTTGGCGCCAACGGTAAAGTCAACGACTCGCGGGTTCAGAAGTCGAGCGGCTCGCGCGACCTGGACAAGGCAGCCATCAGCGCGCTGAGCATGTGCAGCTTCAAGCCGGCCATGGCCGGTGGCGCTCCCGAAGCCGGCTGGGCCCAGATCGCCTACGTCTGGAAGCTCGAAGGCTAATCAACAACGTTTCAAGCACGCCCCGCCCCGTTTTACCGGGCGGGGCGTTTTTCGTTTGGGGTCAGGTCTGTCATTCGGACACGAGCTCAACAGCGGCGCTGTTGAGCTCGTGTCCGAATGACAGACCTGACCCCACACCGCTGACCCCACACCGCTGACCCCACACCGCTGACCCCACACCGCTCGAGAATCGCTGCGCTGCAACAGTTTCTGAATCGCATACAATGTTTGTCGCATCCCATGAGGGTGCAGTTTCTATTCACCATATTCGTACCAGGAACCCATGCATAAGAAGCTCTTTTCCCTCACGGCCACCACGCTGGCGGCCAGCCTCGTTCTCGCTGTCCCAGTTCACGCAGCCAAGCCAGCCCTCGGGCCGACCGTTGAAGAAGCGCCACTGCGCGGCCACATGGCATTCCTGTCGAGCGACCTGATGGAGGGCCGCGGAACCGGCCAGCGCGGCGGCGACCTGACCGTGGCTTACCTTGAAGCGGCGTCGATGGCCGCAGGCCTGAAGCCAGCCAATGGCAACAGCTACCGCCAGGCGGTCAAGATCGCCGGTGTGAAAGCATCGCCGAAGGAAAGCAACGTTGCCTTCGACATCGGCGGCAAGCAGCAGGCGTTTGAGTTCGGCAAGGAATGGGTATGGGCGCCGGGCGATGCCAAGCCGATGCATCAGATGGACGCGGACATGGTTTTCGTGGGTTACGGCATCAATGCTGCCGAAGAAGGCTGGAACGATTACAAGGGCCTGGACGTCAAAGGCAAGGTCGTCGTGATGATGGTGAACGATCCGATGCCGACGGCCGCCGAACCAGAGCGCTTCGGCGGCAAGGGCCTGACCTACTACGGCCGCTGGACCTACAAGTTTGAAGAAGCCGCGCGCCAGGGCGCTGCAGGCGTGTTGCTGATCCACACCGATGCGTCGGCATCGTATGGCTGGAGCGTGGTTCAGAACAGCTGGATGGCGGAACGCTTCCAGCTGGCACAGGGTGACCTGGGAGCGGGCATGGAAGGCTGGATGACGGAAGACACCGCCCGCACCCTTTTCAAGGCCGCCGGCCACGACCTCGACACGCTGCGCGCTGCTGCGGAAAAGAAGGACTTCAAGGCCGTTCCGCTCGGTATCAAGGTCAAGGGCGAAACCAAAGCTGTCGTGCGCAGCATCGAACAGTTCAACGTGGCAGGCATCGTGCCGGGCACCGATCCGAAACTAAAGGATGAGGTAGTCATCTACTCGGCACACTGGGATCACCTCGGCATGCAGGGCGACGGCCCCGACAATATCTACAACGGCGCGGTCGACAACGCGTCGGGAACCGCTGGCCTGCTGGCCATGGCACAGGCGGCGGTGCGCCAGCCAGCCAAGCGCAGCCAGATGTTCCTGTGGGTAGCCGCTGAAGAGCAAGGCCTGCTGGGCAGCGCCGCGTACGCATCGAGCCCTCTGTGGCCAGCGCACAAGACCGCGGCCAACCTGAACCTCGACAGCCTGAACTGGATTGGCGCGGCGAAGGATATCGGCACCAAGGGCAGCGAACGTACCGAACTCGGCGCGATGGCTGAGGCAACGGCAAAGGCGATGGGGCTGGCGGTTTCGGTACCGAAGCCTGACCTGGCAGGCGGCTATTTCCGCAGCGACCATTTCAGCTTCGCCAAGGCCGGCATTCCTGCGTTCTCGATCGCGGGCGGCAGCGACTACATCAAGGATCCGGAAGCGGCCAAGGCCAAGCAGAAGACCTACGCTCCGCGCTACCACCAGGTCAAGGATGAGTACGATCCGAGCTGGGACCTGTCGGGTATGGTACAGCAGGCGCAGTTCACGCTGAACCTGGGCCGCATGGTTGCTAACTCGCCGAAGATGCCTGCGTGGAAACCGGGCGATGCGTTTGGCAAGGTGCGCGCCGGGACGAAGTAACCGTTTCTGTAGCCCTGAATGAAGAATGCCGCACCAGGAAACTGATGCGGCATTTTTGTCGACGCGACGCGTAGGGCAATGGAATGGACTCCTCCACCTACGGCAGCAACTGTGCCAGACTGAAGTGTCGAGCAGACAATTCAATCACAGAGGAGGAGTCCAAATGTATGCTACACGAGTTGGTGTTGATCTTGC
>NZ_JABBGG010000018.1 GCF_012927275.1 Massilia polaris
CATCGTGACCGCTGATTCCGGTGGCGGCCGAAATCGGTCACGATAGACCGGAATGGGTGGTCACGATGGCCAGAATGACCGGTCACGATAGACCGGAATCACTGGTCACGATGGGCCGGAATACCCACCAGCCAACGCGTGGCTTCAAGGCGCCTTTTCAGTTCGGAAATTTCGACTTCCGGGACGTTGACATGAAATGGATGAATTGTGGGAGGCGTGCCCGTCTGCGGGGCGTTTTCGATCTTGCTCATAGAGGACTCCATTTGGCTTCGATTGTGCGGTTAGCGATTGGGCGAGGATGCAGCCCGTTCCATTACGATGAGCCCCGATTTTCGGCGCTCATTGTTGGTAATCAGTCTAGCGATGCACCGATCGATGAACTATAGAGCGTTCTGATGACCGTGCAGGGATTCCCTGCCGCGAAGACGCCGGGAGGAATGTCTTTCACCACAACGCTCCCGGCGCCAATGATAGCGCCGTCTCCGATCGTCACGCCCGGGCAGATAACCGCTGCGCCGCCAACCCAGACATCGTTCCCGATCCGAATCGTTTTGCCTGACTCAATCCCGCTGCGGCGCTGTACTGCGTCCATCGGATGGGTTGCCGTGTAAATCTGAACCGCGGGTCCGAACAGGACGTTATTCCCGATGAATACCCTGGCGACATCAAGGACGACGCAGTTA
The DNA here is from genome assembly GCF_012927275.1 of Massilia polaris. Taxonomy (GTDB): domain Bacteria; phylum Pseudomonadota; class Gammaproteobacteria; order Burkholderiales; family Burkholderiaceae_D; genus Telluria_A; species Telluria_A polaris. Next base: position 684 of record NZ_JABBGG010000018.1, read on the forward strand.
AAATTGAAGTAGACGCCGGCGCCCATGACGATGTTGGCGCCGTAGTCGCACTGGAACGGCGGCGTCACATACGCACTGGTGTTCGCGCCGAACAAGCTCGACACCAGCGCCTGCCTCTCAGTCTCCGGCGCACGAGGAGAAAGCGTATTCAATTGCTGGCACAGTTCGCGTGCCCGCAGCCGTTCCTCGACCAGCTGTGGATCGGCAGAATTGTACGGAACTTCCGCGAGCATTTTTTCTTTCTCGGTGCGCATCCGGCTTAATTTTGAGGAGAGGGCACTTGGATATTAGCAGAGCAATAGACGGCCACTATATCCTCTCGATCTGCTTGTCGATTGCTTTCAGCGTCCGCTCGCTCCGCTCACTATAGCGATCGACCAGGTAATCGGTCCGGCCGCGCAGCAGCAGTGTGAACTTGAAAAGCTCCTCCATGACGTCGACCACGCGGTCGTAATAGGCCGATGGTTTCATGCGTCCTGCCTCATCAAACTCCTTGTAGGCCATCGGGACCGATGACTGGTTCGGAATCGTGACCATCCGCATCCAGCGCCCAAGCAGCCGCAAGGTGTTCACAACGTTGAACGATTGCGACCCGCCACACACCTGCATGACCGCCAGGGTCCTTCCCTGGCTTGGTCGCATCGCGCCTTGTTCGAGCGGGATCCAGTCGATTTGGTTCTTCATGACGGCGGTGATGGCGCCATGGCGTTCAGGACTGCACCACACCTGACCTTCGGACCACAATGAAAGTTCGCGCAACTCGACAACCTTCGGATGGTTCTCGGGAACGCTCCCCGCCATTGGCAGCTCGGTCGGATCGAAGATTCTGACCTCGGCGCCAAAATGTTCGAGGATGCGCGCCGCTTCTTCGGTCAGGAAGCGACTGAAGGAGCGTTCCCGCAGAGAACCGTACAGCATCAGGATGCGCGGCGGATGAGTCTGGTCCCCGACCTGGATGAGTTTCTCCATTGCCGGAACATCGAGTTGTGCCGGCTTGATGTTTGGAAGGTCGTTCAAGTTTTCCGCCATGTTCTGCTTTGGATGTCGTTGAAATGCCTGGGTGGCGAAAATTCGCGTTACGGAAGAATGTTGCCGATGCGGTCGAGTTCAGCTTTCAGCTTGCTTTTATCCTCCTGCAGCTCGGCCAGCGGCAGCGCGAGGAAGGCCTCGATGCGTGCCCGCAGGATTCGGTAAGCCTTAACAAAGGCAGCGTCGATTTCTTCTCCCGTGCCGGTCGCATGGGCGGGATCCTCAACGCCCCAGTGCGCACGCAACACAGGACCAAGGTAGGCGGGACAGGTTTCCCCAGCGGCGCTGGCGCAGACGGTTATGACGATGTCGGGTGTAGCGGGAAGCTTGTCCCATGACTTGCTGTGGTAGCCTTCCGTCGCTATCCCTTCACGCGCGAGGCGGGCGAGCGAACGAGGGTGGACGTAGCCAGCCGGCTGGCTGCCGGCGCTCATCGCGCGCCAACCTTCCGGCGCCAGATGATTGAACGTGGCTTCGCCCAGGATCGAGCGGCAAGAATTGCCAGTGCACAAAAATAAAACATTCACTACAGGCCTCGCGAGTTCGGTTCGATAATTCGAGTATAGTCGAAAGGTTGACGAATTCCAAGGTGTTATGTTTCCAGGAACGCTCCTACGTGAGCAACGCGCACGTGTTAACTGACGAGCCCGCTGCGGACTCCTGGTCGAAATGGGAAGTTTTCACTCTCGATGCCGCGCTCTTTAGTCTGTGAAATGCGCGGACGCAACCGGACTCGCGGCGATTGCTGATGACTCGGCAGGAGCGAAATGGCGAGTAGCATCTTGCCTGCCGAAGCGAGGGCCCTTTTTGTCGCTTGCTTATAAGATCGGTCCAAGCGAAGGTTTTTTTGATGGGGCCGGATTGGAAAAACTGAGCGATACGCCAACCCTGAGCCACACTCAGGGTCCGGGCCGGATGTTCTGGTTGCTGCGGAAAAGGTTGTCGGGATCGTACTTCGCCTTGATTTCCTTAAGCCGGCGGTAGTTCGGGCCATAGGCTTCGGCGATCCGGTCGCCTTCGTCCTCATTGAGGAAGTTGATATAAACGCCACCGGCCGCGTGCGGCGCCGCCGCCTTGAAGAATTCGCGTGCCCAAGCCAGGCACTTGGCATCCTCGGCGGGCTCGAGCCAGCGGGTGTGCACGTTCATCGCGTACAGCGCGTCGCGGTGCGGATAGGCCATCTCGTCCGGGGCGTGTGTATTGGCCGCGCCGCCGAGCAGTCCGAGGAAAATTTCGCTCTGCTCAGATGGCAAATTGCCGGCATACTCGATCACCACGTCGATGGCGGCGTCGCTTAGCGTGTTGAAGTTGTGGGACTTCCAATAATTGCGCGCGGGCGGTACCAGCAGGGGATCGAAAATTTGCTGCCACGCGACGTACGGCATGGAGCCGATGTGTTCGCCCACTGGCTCGCCGAAACCGCGCAACTCGGCTACCGCGCCGTTCACTTCTTCTGATGGGAGTGGCGAGAAAAAGGCCAGCGCCACCACCTCGCTTCCGTGCACCGCCGCAGGCAGGAATGGCAGGGGCGGGGCCTTGCGCAGCACCGCCCAGACCGAAATATTCTCATCCAGCGCCTCGACGTAGTCGCGGTATTTCCTTAGCACTGACCTGGCCTGTGCAAATGGGAAGACCATCAGGCCGCCGGTGACCATCGGACCGACTGCATGGAGCGCGAATTCGAATGTCGTTACCACTCCGAAATTCCCGCCGCCGCCGCGGATTGCCCAGAACAAGTCGGGATGGCTGTCGATGTCGGTGTGCAGCCGCTCGCCGTTGGCAATGACGATGTCGGCCGAGACCAGGTTGTCGACCGCCAGCCCGTACTTGCGCGTTAGCCAGCCAAAGCCGCCGCCGAGCGTGAGGCCGCCCACGCCGGTGGTCGAATTGATGCCGAGCGGCGTTGCCAGCCCATACGCCTGTGCCTCGTGATCGACGTCGCGCAAGGTCGCGCCGCCCTCGACCCAGGCCCGCATTTTATGCGGGGCGACCTGTACCGAGCGCATCATGCTCAGGTCGATCACCAGTCCGTCATTGACCAGGGCGCTGCCTGCAATGTTGTGGCCGCCGCCGCGAACCGCCAGTTGCAGGCCATGGTCGCGAGAGAAGTTGACCGCGGCCCGCACGTCGGCTGCGCCGGCGCAACGCACGATCATGGCCGGGCGCTTGTCGATCATCGCGTTCCAGATCTTGCGGGCGTCGTCGTAATCAGGTTGGCCGGGCAGGAGCACGGCGCCCCTGAGGCTGCGCTCGAGCTCTTCGATCTCCATAACGCCTACGGTAGTCATGACATACCCTTCGCATTGGTTCGCTGACGATCCTTCATAATAGGATGGCAGGGGCGATTTGCAAGCGGTGTCGGCGCCAACACGTTGTTGTCCTTTTTGGTCACAGCCGGACCTTGATGTAGGTCCGTACCGGGTTGATCGAACCTTGCTCAGCCTTGGCGGACCGGAACGTCGGGGTCCGGGCCCGCGTTCGGCTACTTCAATCGCATTTCGCTGCGATTTCCTGTGCTGCTCTTTCGATCAGCTTGGCCACGGCCTGTGGCTGCGAAATGTAAACCGAGTGGCTGCCCGGTACTTCCTCGACGCTCGCGCCGATGCGTTTCGACATGAATTGCTGCGCCGGAGGAGGAATCATCTTGTCGTCTTTGGCGATCAGGTAGTAGCTTGGCTTTGCTTTCCACGCCGCTTCGCTCACTGCACCGGTCCGTGCGTCCAGGCCCCAAGGCACTTGGGAGGCGGCCATGAAGTTCGCTTTTTCTGGATCGATATCGCCTGCAAACGAAGCGGCAAACTTGGCTTGATCGAGCAGCAGGAAGCCATCGACAGGTTGACCGCGCCACGTAGCGGACCGGCGATCGTCAACTGAACTGCGGCCTGCCAATTGAGCACCTGCCTGGACTTGTTGATCCCATTCTCGATACGAACTTGGTCAGCGTTTTCATCGTTCTCACCTTCGAATTGTTCGCTTTCGGGATGGTTCTTGCCACGTTTGGCCGATGAAAGGTCAGGCGCCGGTGGATTTATTTTAGTAGTAAAAGATTTAGAGTTAAAGTAGTCCTTGCGATCTTCTTACTCGCCGGTCGCCAAGCCTGCTCACGACAGCGACGCCTATTGGGCGCAGGGAGTATCTAAGGCCAGGAGGCCTGCTACATCGGCCTTCCCTCGCAGCTTGCAAAATCGACCGACAACCGCCGGACCGTCACACATTTACGTCGATTTCAAATGAAGCAAATGTGCAACACCGCACACCCTTCAGTGGCGATGCCGGTGATGTATGTCCGGAGTGTGCGGATGCTTATGCGTGACGGGATCATGGACATGCGGATGAGCGTGCGGCTCATTCCCGTCCCACTCGAAATCGTGTTCATGCTGATGATGCGCGTCGTGCCGGTGTGCGTGTGCATGTGCTAATGGTTCGTGCGTGTGTTCATGCCCATGGTGTTCGGTGAGATGGAGCCAGATGCCCGCCGCCATCAGCGCGGAGGCGGCCCAGAACGTTGGAGCAGGATCCTCTCCGAGCATCAGCAAGGACAGCGCTGCGCCGATGAACGGCGCGATCGAAAAATAGGCGCCGGTTCGCGCAGTGCCGAGGTGGCGCAAGGCAAGAACGAACAGCACCAGGCTGAGGCCGTAGCTGCAAAAGCCGAGCACGCCGGCCGACACCGCAGCGCTCAGCGAGGGAAGCGACTGTCCCGCCGCGAACGCGAGCGATAGGTTAATGGAGCCGGCAACCAGCCCTTTGATTGATGCGATCTGCACCGCATCACTCGCCGATATCTTGCGGGTGAGGTTGTTGTCGATCGCCCAGCATAGGCAGGCGCCGATAATGGCCAGGCTTGACCACGGCACCTCGGTGACCCCACCCCGCCAGCTCAACAGGGCCGTGCCTGCGACGATCAGGAGCATGCCGGCGAAGATGCGGCGATCGAAATTCTCGTTGAAAATGAACCACGCCAGCGCTGCAGTCAGGACACCCTCGGTGTTAAGCAGCAGCGATGCGGTGGAGGCGGGCGTTACCGCCAGGCCAACCATCAGCAATACGGGCCCGACGACTCCGCCAAACGCCGTCGCACCGAGCAGCCATGGCAGATCCCGCGCGGTCAGGCTGTCGCCCTGCGCTTGCTTGCCTCCGCTGGCGCTCATGCGGATCAGGTACCAGGACAGCAGTCCGAGGCCGCTCCCGAGATACAGAAGCGCAGCAAGCATGACCGGCTCGACCTGGCCCAGCAGGGTTTTCGCAAACGGCGCGCTTGCGCCAAATGATATGGCGGCGAGGAGCGCGTAGATGACACCCTGGTGCATGAGCTGCCTTCTTGAGTTAAGCGGGCGGGCGGCCGTTGCGGCAACGGCCGCCATCCGAGACATGCCTTACTTTACCGAGAACCGGACGCTGACCACGTTCTTGTCCGCGAACGTGACGGCGGCGACGGCTTTGCTGCCCTTTGTCAGGACGGTGTCGCCTTTTGCAACGAGCATATTGCCGCCTGCAGCTTCAAGCGGCACTTCGGTCTTCTGCGTTCCCTTCAAGACGGTCAATGTGCCGGTGACGCCGGTAGTCGGCAAATCCTTGCCGTGATCGTCGACAAAAATCGTGGTCTTGCCGTTCTTGCTGACCAGCTCGAACGATAGGTCGCCGGCGGTCTGCACGATGCCGCCATGCTTGGCCTTGCTGCCATGCGCCATCGCGTTGCCGGACAGGGCAAGACTCATTGCTACAGCCGCGAGTGCAATCAATTTCTTCATTCCAGTTCTCCGAAAATGTAGCGGCAGGGAAGGGCGCCGCTACCTGGCCCATGTTTCAATACGCTTGCTGCTCGTCCGAGGCAACCAGCGCCTCCAGCGGCTTGCGTCCCACCAGCCAGAAGATCAACGGTGTCAGGAGCGAGTCCAGCACCGTGGAACTGATCAGGCCGCCAAAAATGACCACCGCCACAGGATGCAGAATCTCCTTGCCCGGCGCATCCGCGGCTAACAGCAGGGGCAACAGGGCGAAGGCGGCGACCAGGGCTGTCATCAGAACCGGGGTCAGACGCTCCAGCGAGCCACGCACGATCATCGGCCAACCGAACGTTTCACCCTCGAACTTGCAGAGGTTGACGTAGTGGCTGACCTTCAGGATGCCATTGCGTGTCGCGATGCCTGCGAGCGTGATAAAGCCCATCATCGAGGCCACCGACAATGAGACCCCCGCGATCCACATCGCGATCACGCTGCCCACCAGCGCAAACGGGATGTTGCCCATGATGATAAGCGCAAGCGTGGACGACCGGTAGCGCGAATACAGCACCAGGAAGATCAGCACCAGCGACGCCAGCGACAGGCCGACGATGAGCCGCTGCGCCTGCTCCTGCGCCTGGAACTGCCCTTCGATACGGACGAAGTAGCCATCCGGCAGCTTGGCATCGGCGACGGTTTTTCGAACATTGGCTATGATGTCGGACATGTTGCTGCCGTCGGAATTGGCATACACGACGATACGGCGACGTCCGTTTTCGCGCCCGATCTGGTTCGGGCCATCGCCTTCCTCGACGGTGGCAATCGCCGACAGCGGAATGCGCCCGGCGGGGCTGTCGATCATGACGCGCGCCATGTCCTGCGGCGTGCGGTGCGCATCGGACAGGCGGACAACCAGGTCGAAGCGGCGCGCGCCATCGATGATCTGGGTCACGCGGCTTCCCTCCGCCAGCGATTCCAGCGCGGCCAGCACCTGTCCGGCGGCAAGGCCGTGCTGTGCCGCTTTCCGATAGTCGACGTGCACCTTGATCTGGGGGATCAGCACCTGACGTTCCACCGACAGGTCGACCAGGCCCGGGACCGTGGCCAGGCCGGTTCGCAAGCCGTCGGCAAGTCCGCGCAAGGTGTCCAGATCGTCACCGTAAATCTTCAGCGCAATCTGGGCCCGGACCCCGGACAGCAGGTGGTCCAGGCGGTGCGAAATCGGCTGGCCGATCGCTACCGAGGCTGGGATGGCCGAGAGCTGGGACCGGATGCCCGCCATGATCTCCTCGCGGCTGCGTTCGGACGGCCTGAGGTCGACGTCGATTTCGGAGGAGTGAACACCTTCGGCATGCTCGTCGAGCTCGGCACGGCCGGTGCGCCTTCCGACCTTGGTCACTTCAGGGACCTGGCCGATCAGGGTTTCCGCCAACGCGCCCATCCGGTTCGCTTCCGCCAGCGAGGTGCCCGGTGTAAAGGTCATCCCCATGACGAGCGATCCTTCGTTAAACGCCGGCAGGAATGCGCGCGGGAAGAACGGCACCGACGCGGCGGCCGCAATGACGACAATCAGGGCAACTGCCAGGATGGTGCGGATGCGGGCGAACGACCAGTCAAGGACGGCGCTATCCCAGGCTTTCAGTCGGCGCACAACGGGGCTGTCGCCCCGGTGCAGGCGTTTCATGCGCGGCAGCAGGTAGTACGCCAGGGCCGGCGTCACCGTCATCGAAACCAGCATCGAAGCGAGGATCGAGCCGATGTAGGCAATGCCAAGCGGAGCGAACAGGCGGCCTTCAATGCCCGGAAGGGCAAACAGGGGCACAAACACCAGCACGACAATGATGGTCGCGTACACAATCCCCGAGCGCACTTCGATCGAGGCGCGCCAGATTACCTCGAGCACGGAAAGGCCACTCTCGCTACGCTGTTTCAGCCGCCGTACGATATTCTCCACGTCCACTACCGCGTCGTCGACCAGTTCACCGATGGCGATCGCCAGCCCGCCCAGCGTCATGACGTTAATCGACTGGCCAAGCAGGTGGAAGGCCAGCGCAGTCACGCCAAGCGACAGCGGGATCGCGATCAGCGAGATCAACGTGGTCCGCACACTCAGCAGGAAGGCGAACAGCACGATGGCCACCAGGATGGCGCCGTCGCGCAGCGCGTCGACCACGTTGCCGATCGAGGAATCGATGAAGTTGGCCTGGCGGAATAGCACGACAGGCTGCGCCATGCCCTTGGGCAGTCCCTGCTTCAGCTCGGCGAGCGCGGTTTCGATGTCGCGCGTCAGGCGCACGGTGTCGCCGGCGGGCTGCTTCTGGACGCTGATAATGACCGCCGGTTTGCCGTTCAAGCCAGCGTCGCCTCGCTTGAATGCCGGCGCATAGCGCACGCTGGCAACCTGCTCGAGCAGCACTGGCGTGCCGTTCCGGTAGGCGACAGCCAGTCCCTTGGCGTCATCGAGCTTATTGGTACGCCCCAGGTTCCTGATCAGGTATTCGCGGCTGTTCAGGTCGATGAAGCCGCCACTGGTATTGGCCGCGAAGCCACGCAGCGCGCCGGTAAGCTGGTCGAGCGAAATGCCGAACTGGGCCATTCGCGCAGTATCGGGTTCGACCCGAAGCTGGCGCACTTCGCCGCCGATGGGGATGACCTGCGACACGCCGGGAATCGACAGCAGGCGCGGCCGCAGGACAAAGTCGGCATACTCGCGCGCCTTCATCGGGTCGGTGACCGCGACGTCGATCGGCAAGGCGATCAGCATGATTTCGCCCATGATCGAGGAAACCGGACCCATCATCGGCGAGATATTGTCCGGGAGCTGTTCCTTGACGAGAGCGATCCGTTCGGACACCAGCTGGCGGTTGCGGTAGGGGTCGGTACCCCAGTCGAACTCCGCGTAGACAATCGACAGGCCGACGCCGGAGACCGAGCGTACCCGCGTCACACCAGGCATGCCGTTGAGCGAAGTCTCGATCGGGAACGAAACAAGTTGCTCGACCTCCTCGGGCGCCATGCCGCCGGCCTCCGTCAGCACGGTCACGACCGGCTTGTTCAGGTCGGGAAACACGTCGACCGGGGTGCGCCAGGCGGTGACAGCGCCCCAGATCATCAGGAGCACGGCGGCCGCAAGCACAAACAGCCGGTTTCTCAGGCTAAAGCGAACAATAAAATTGAACATGGTCCGCTTACCTGATCTGGTTGATCAGCGCGGTGCCGGACACCACCACGCGGTTATCGCCACTGAGCCCTTTGACGATCACGATAGTACGGGCGTCGAGCGCTTTGGCTTCCACCGGCAGTGCGATGAAACGCTGCGCCCCTGACTTGATCCAGACGACCGTCTCGTTGGCCTGGTTGCGGGCAAGCGCTTCGGCAGGAAGCGCGACGCCTCTCACCCTGGTGCTCAGTTTTGCGAGAACGGTCACAGGCTGGCCGATAGCAAGGCCGAGATCGGCGCCGCTTGCGCGGAAGTTGATGGGCAGGGCGCCGTCGCGCAGCGAGCGGGCGCCGCCCAGCAGGGTTAGCTTCACCGAGGGCGACTGGACCAGCGTGGCTTCGGTGATGCGGCCGGCAAGACCAACATCGGTGGCGAGTGCCTCCACCAGCATACGCCCGGGATCGACGATATCGAACAGCACGTCGCGCGACTCCACGATTTGACCGTTCAGGATTGACGCGCTGGCGATCACGCCGCTGGCCGGCGCGGCAATGCTCTCGACACCGCCGATCGATGCGGCTACGGCCCGTTCGCGCCCGATGACGCTCGTCAGTTCTGCCCTTGCCGCCTCGATATCCTTGGCTGGCACCGTGCCTTCGAGGGACTCGAGGCGCCGTACCCGGCGTGCGAGCAAGGTCCGATTCGCGCGAAGCTCAGCCAACTGGGCGGCCTGATTGCCACGCTCGATGGCGCCATCGACCGGGCGGATGCGGGCCAGGACCTGGCCTTTGCGAACCTGTTGCCCAGCAACCGGAAGGCCATTGGGTCCGGGCTCGATGCGTCCGGAAAATGGCGCCTGGACGCGGCCGCCTGCATTCGGATCCATGCTGGCACGGGCGTTCAGCTCGACAGTCAGCGGATGGTCCGCCTCCTGCGCCATGATCGTGCGGATCGCCATGCGTCGCTGGGCCAGCTTCGGCACGTTGACGCTGCCGTCCGGCAGGCGGGCCAGCCCGCCAGTAGTACCCGTGGCCTGATCGTCAAGGTGCTCGCCGTTTGGGCCATGGGCGCCGGGGGAAGCCAGCGCAGGGAGTACCAGCATTGCGCTCAGGATAAAGCCGGCAAATCGGGTAGGGAAGGATGTCATCTTATTTTTCCTTGCGGTTCAGGCGGCGGCGTGCAATTACAATCGCGGCGACGATTGCCGCGGCGAGCGCGGCCCCAATGCCCAAAGGCCAGCCATCAAATTGATCGTGCTCCGCGGTTGGTTCTGTGCGCACGACCAGCGTGCCTTCGAGCAGGTCGCTTTCGTCGCCGGCGATCAAGGTAAACAACAATGGATGCGAGCCTGGTTTCGAGAGTGCTGCGAGCAATTTCGGATCGTCAATCGCGTAGTCACCGATATCCGCATGGAATTTCGCCTGCGCCTTTAAGCCCTTGTACGCGACTTCGAGCTTGCCGTTTAATACTGGCGCGTTGGTCTCGTACCGGTCGATCAGGACCGACAGCTCGCCGCCAGCGAGGTGGCCGACCAGCTCGAACGATTCGGTGAAGGTTTCAACCCGCGCTACCGCGGTGCCGCCCGCCGTTGCAGCCGGGCCGTCAAGGTGCTCGCCGTTGGGGCCGTGCGCGCCGGGCGAAGCGAAGGCCGGGGACATTGCGCACAGGGCGAGCAGGAGTATGTTTATAAATTTCATGGAAGAATTCCTCGTGCTTGATTAAGTTGGGCGTGTGCCAGGCCCAGCGCAACGCGCTGCTGGCGCACCGCAACATCCGCTTCATGGGTCAGTGCGTTCGCGCGCAATACTTCTGCAAGACCCCGTTCGCCGAGGCGGAACGCGTTTTCGATTAGTGATCTGTATTCGTGCAGCGCGGTAGCGCGACTGGTTGCAGCGTCCAGTGCGGCCTGGGCGTTCGCCAGCTGTTCCTGTGCCAACGACGCGTCCAGCGCCACGCTGGCTTCGGCTTGCGCAGCGTCGGCAGCTGCAGTTGCGATCTGGGTTCGTGCCAGGGTTTCCGCGGGACGGTTGCGGGCCTCACTGCCGAGTGGGATCTGCAAGGCGATTCCGATGCTTCGGTTCGGCTCGCCCAGATTGCGTTCCTGCTCATGGCGAAGCGATACGGCAAAGCTTGGCGGAGCGCCGCGTGCCGCTTCGGCCATGCGTAATCCCGCCTGCGCGCGCGATACAGTGGCCCGGGCTGCGGCGAGGCGAGCGTTGACCGGCTCGGCAACATCGCGCAGCGGCTCAGGTTCCAAGGATGGAAGGTCGGGAAATCCGGTCAGCACCCGGTAGCGCGCCAGTGCCTCGGCCGCCCTGGTCCTTGCAAGCGCAACGTCGACTTGCGCGGCGTGCACTTCCTGTTGGGCGAGCAAACCGTCGCTGCGTGCCAGGTCGCCAGCCCGGACCCGGCGCGCCACAGCGGCGGCGAGTTGCTCCATGTGGTGGAGGTGATCGTCTTTCTCCGCCAACACCTCGCGGGCGGCGGCCGCTTCCCACAGCCGGATACGGACTTCGCCGGCTACGGCAAGGCGGGCCTGCAGGAGCTGCGCAGACACTTCCTCGCTGCTGCGCGCCGCCCACGCCTCGCGCGTTGTTTTCTGACCTGGCAACCAGACAGGCGCAGAGAGCGACAGCTCGGACTCGCGCTGTTCGCGCTGGCTGGGCGAACGATCGTTACGTTGCGACAGGCTGAGTGTCGGGCTTCCGGCGATCCACGACCGCGCAGTCGAGCGTGCGGCCGCCGCTTCCTCCTGGCGCGCTTCCAATGTGCTGACCTGGGCTGAGCGCGCCCAGGCATTCTCGATAACGGTTTTCAGGGTGGCGCCGGTTACGGGCGCGAACGGCGCGGCTACTGCCAGACACGGCAGGAAGATAGCAGCACCGGCAATGCATAAAGACAAGCGACAAGCGCGCATGGGTTCTCCATCGGGTGATCAATAGAATCACCGAGGGCAGGCGAACGGACGGGACGAAAGCCGCGCCCAGAGCGTGTCGATTACGTGCGAATCGATCCCTCGGCAGTTTGGCCGGGGGCTGGGGACGGGGGGCGAAGCGGATCGTCCAGATACGGATCGGGAATGAAACGCGAAAACTCGGCCTTCAAGACCGAAACGAGCTGTTCAGGCGCGCTCGGGAGTTTCGGGACAGAGAGATCGGCAGGCTGCGGCGAGCAAGTGTGATCCTGGGCGTGCTGCGCCGACTCGTCCGAATCGTCGTAATGGACCGAGCCATCGCCATCGTGATGGTGCTGGACGTGGTTGTCGTGTTCGATCTGGTGCGCCATGTTGGCGCCGCCTCCGGACAGGAGCGCGCCGACCTGCAGAGCGAAGCTTTGCAAGGGCAGGCACATCAGAAGGGCGATACAGATGAGTCGACGCACGAATAATCCTTGGGAATACCGGCGCGATTATAGCAGTCGGGACTGCCAGGATAAAAATATCGACGTCCGATAAAGCGAAACGGTGACGGCGGCATTCGCTGCAGTTGTCCGATCAGGGGCCGCCCCAGCCACCGGCCAGCGCCTTATACACGACCACTAGCGATCCCGCCGCAGCCGCCTGCGCCTGCGCCAGCCGGTCGCGCGCCGACAACAGCTCGCGCTCTGCATCCAGTACGACCAGAAAGTCGGTCATGCCGACGGCGAAGCGCTCGCGTGCAATCAAGGCGGCCTGTTCCGACGACATGACCGCGGCGTACAGCAGCGCCGCCTGCTGCTGCGAACGCGTGTAGTGGATGAAGGCGCCCTCGGTCTCCTCGAGCGCCGCAAGCACGGCGCGTTCGTAGTTGGCAACGGCTGCATCGGCCCTTGCATCAGATGCGGCGATACTGGCACGGATGCGGCCGAAGTCCAACAGGTTCCACACCAACTGGGCGCCGAGGTTGTAGGCGTATGACGCGCCCTTGCCAATGTCGGCGGCGTGCGAGGCGTTCTGGCCGATGGTGCCACCGAGAGTTATGGTCGGGAACCAGGCGCTGCGTGCCACGCCTGCGTTGGCCGCCGCCGCCGCAAGTTGCGCTTCAGCCAGCTGTACGTCCGGCCGGCGGCGCAAAAGGTTTTCCGGCGTGCCGATGCCGCCCAGGTCGACGACTCTCAGTCCAGGCAAGGGACGCACTACCTGCAATTCGGCATCAAGCCCGGATGGTGGCAAGCCGCATAGTACCGCCAGCCGGTAGCGGGTACGTGCCAGCGCGGACTCGATGGCAGGCACGGTGGCGGCAGTTGAGTTGACCAGCGCGCGTGCACGCTCTGTATCCAGCGCCGTGCCCCGCCCGGCACCTTCACGAGCCTCTACCAGTTGCTGAGCTGCCCGCTGGGTCTCCAGCGAAGCGACAGCCACACGCAGTTGCTCCTGCAGGCCGCGCAGGTTGAAGTAGTTGCGCGCCACCTCGGCGGCGATGCTCAACTGGGCTGCGCGATAGCCCGCCTCGCCCGCCAGCACGCCTGCCTGCGCCGCGCGGCGGGTACCGCTCAAGCGGCCGAAGACATCTACTTCCCACAGCACATCCAGCCCGACGGAATAGGCGTTGTCCGTCTTCGGCTCGCCATTACTGTCCTTGGCGCGCACGCGGGCGGCGCCGGCGCCGACGTTCACGGAAGGCCACATGTCGGCACTGGCAAAGCGGCCGGCGGCGCGTGCTTCGGCGAGGCTGGCGGCAGCAGTACGCACGTCAGTATTGGCCTTCAAAGCCCGCTGCACGAGGGACGACAGCTGCTCGTCCTCAAATCGCCGCCAGAATTCAGCAACCGGCTCGTCGGTCACCGCCTTGTCCGGCGCATTGACAAAGCCAGCCTGCGCAGGCGGCTGGTAGCGCGCGAGCTGCGGCGCGTGGGAACAGGCGGCCAGGCACGACAACGCGAGCAGGGCGCCTGCCCGGCCGAGGAAGTAGGGCGCGCGACTCATGATTCCCCCTTTTTTGGTGGCTGGTCGGCATCGTCAATGCCGGCATGGAAGGGATGGGCAGCGGCGTCCACGGCGCGACGCACTTCGGCCGCGTGTTCACGTCGTTTCGCCGTGCCCTTGCGCACCATGCTGTAGAACACCGGCGTCAGGAAAATGCCGAAGAAGGTCACGCCGACCATGCCGGAGAACACCGCAATCCCCATCGCGCGCCGCATTTCACTGCCCGCACCGCTACCAAGGATCAACGGGATCACGCCGGCGCAGAACGCGATGGACGTCATCAGGATAGGGCGCAAGCGCAGGTGGCATGCCTCCAGCACAGCCTCGACCATCGGCATCCCGCGTTCCTCCAGCTCCTTGGCAAATTCCACGATCAGGATGGCGTTCTTGCAGGCCAGGCCGACCAGTACCACCAGGGCCACTTGAGTGAAGATGTTCAGGTCACCCGTCTGCCTGAATGGAGGGAAATGCGATAGCCAGACGCCAAATAGAGCGCACAGGATACACATCGGCACGATCAGGATGATGGCAAGTGGCAGGCTCCAGCTTTCATACTGAGCGGTGAGTACCAGCACGACCAGTACCACTGACACGAGCAGCACTGCTGCCAGTGTGGGGATCTTGATGCCGAAACCGGGCAGCGTTACGTCACGGGTCAGGCGGTCCTGGTAGGTCAAATCGGTCCATTCGAAGCCCATTCCTCGGGGCAGGCCCTGGACCATTTTTTCGATCTCGTTTTCCGCCTGGCCGCTGGAGAAGCCGGGCTTCGGCGCGCCGTTGATGTCGGCAGCCGGGAAACCGTTGTAGCGCGTGACGCGCGTCGGTCCGAACGTCGGCTGGATCTGCATGACTGCGCCCAGTTGCACCATCTGGCCGGCATCATTGCGGGTCTGCAAGCGCGCGATGTTGTCTGAATTGGCACGGAAGGGCGCATCTGCCTGCACCACGACCTGGTAAGTCTTGCCGAACCGCGTGAAATCGTTCACGTACAGCGAACCAAGGTTGATTTGCAGCGTGTCGTAAATCGACTGTAGCGGCAGCCCCATTTGCTTGGCTTTGGTACGGTCGACATCAGCGAACAACTGGGGCACATTGATGTCGTAGGTGGAGTATGGCGTCGCAATCGTCGACTTAGGGTTGCCGTAAATCGGCCCCAGCAAGCCCCACACGCTGCCGTACAGCGCCTGCTCGCCCTGGCCGCCGCGGTCTTGCACCATTAGCTTGAAGCCGCCGGCCGCACCCAGGCCGTCGACAGCGGGCGGTGGGACGACAAAGATGCGCGCACCCTGCAGTTGCTGCATGGCGCCGTTCACTTTGCCCAGGATGGCGTCCTTCGATAAGGCCGCCGATGTGCGGTCCTCGAATGGGGCCAAACCAAAGAACACAATCCCTTCGTTCGGCGCAGCGGAGAATCCGGCAATCGACAGCCCGGGGAAGCCGATCGAATTCTCAATGCCTGGCACCTTGAGGGCGATATCGCTCATCTCGCGGATTACCTTCTCGGTCCGGTCCAAGGTGGCCCCAGCGGGCAGTTGCGCCACGCCGATCAGGTATTGCTTGTCCGGCGAAGGAACAAAGCCGCTCGGCACGGCCGCGAACAACACCGCAGTCAGAACCAACAGAATGCCGTATACACCAAGCGCCAACGACTTGCGCTTCAGGAGGCCCTCCACGCCTCGACTGTACTTCTTGCTCTGGCGCTGGAAGAAGCAGTTGAACCAGTGGAAGAAGCGGCCAAACAGCTTGTCCATCCAGATCATCACCTTGTCCTTCTGTGCATCATGGGGGCGCAGCAGCAGGGCAGCCAGGGCGGGTGACAGGGTCAGCGAGTTGATTGCCGAGATCACCGTCGAAATGGCAATGGTCGCAGCGAACTGCTTGTAGAACTGGCCGGACAAGCCAGGCACAAAAGTCAATGGGATGAACACGGCGCACAGTACCAGGGCGATAGCGACGATCGGGCCACTGACCTCACTCATTGCCTTGTGTGTCGCTGCGTGTGGCGTCAGGCCGTCGGCAATGTTGCGCTCAACGTTCTCGACCACGACAATGGCATCGTCCACCACGATACCAATCGATAGCACCAGGCCGAACAGGGTCAGCGTGTTGATCGAGTAGCCAAGCAACAGCAGCACGCCAAACGTGCCGACAATTGACACGGGCACGGCCAGCAGGGGAATTATCGAAGCACGCCAGGTTTGCAGGAAGATGATCACCACCAGTACCACCAGCAACACGGCCTCGATCAGCGTGATGACGACCTTTTCGATCGATGTCTGTACGAAACGGGTCGGGTCATAGACAATGTCGTAGTCCACCCCTTGCGGAAAGCTTTGCTTTAGTCGGGCCATGGTGGAGCGCACGTTGTCCGACAGCGCAAGCGCATTCGAGCCTGGCGACTGGAAGATACCGATTGCCACAGCCTCCTTGTTGTTCAACAGGCTGCGTAAGGCGAAGGTACTGGCGCTCATCTCTACGCGACCAATATCCTTGATCCTTACTAAGGCTCCGGTGCCGGTGTCGCTGCGGATAATGATGTCTGCGAAGTCCTCCTCCTTGACCAGGCGTCCCTGCGCGTTGATGGCCAGCTGGAACTCTGTATTGTTTACTGCAGGCGGTGAACCGACGACACCGGCGGCAACCTGTGCATTTTGCTCACGGATCGCTTGCACTACATCGCCCGCGGTCATATTGCGTGCGGCGAGTTTCTGCGGATCCAGCCATATGCGCATAGCGTAATCGCCGCCGCCAAAGAACAGGACCGTGCCCGTGCCAGGGATGCGCAGCAGTTCGTCGCGCACATTCAAGTTGGCATAATTGCGCAGGTAGAGCGTGTCGTGGCTGTTATCCCGGCTGACCATATGCACCACCATGGTCAGGCTGGACGACTGCTTCTCGGTGGTAACGCCAATCTGGCGCACGATGTCGGGCAGTCGGGGCAGGGCGCGGTTGATGCGGTTCTGGACCGCCGTTTCAGCTTGCTCCGGTACGGTACCGATCTTGAAGGTGACAGTGATGCTCATGCTGCCATCGGCGGTCGCCTGGCTCTGGTAATACAGCACGTTCTCCAAGCCATTGATCTGCTCTTCCAGCGGTGCCGCCACCGTTTCCGAAATCACGCGGGGGTTAGCGCCGGGGAACTGAGCGCGCACCACAATCTGTGGCGGTGCCACTTCCGGATATTCCGAGATCGGTAGCTGGAAGATTGCCAGCAGCCCGGTCATGAAGATGAAGATCGAGATAACGGTGGCAAGGCGTGGGTGCTCAATGAAATACTTTGAGATGTCCATGGCGCCTCCTTAACCCTTGGCCGGAGCGGGCGGGGTGGGCGGCGGGGCGGGGATGGGCATGCCTTTGTCATCCACTTTGAGGACCTGCGGGGTGACGGGGGCGCCGGGGAAGGCGCGCAGCAGGCCGTCCACGATCACCAGTTCGCCTTCCTTTACGCCTTCGACTACGCGCATTCCATCGATCAGTGCGCCGGGCTTCACTTCGCGCTGCTCGACGATATTGTTCTTGCCGATTACCAGGACCACCTTGCGCGTCTGGTCGGTGGTCACGGCGCGGTCAGCGACCACGGTGGCGCTGTAGTTGCCACTGCCGACCAGTTTGAGGCGGACAAACAGGCCGGGGGTGAACAGGCCATCCTTGTTGTCGAACACGGCACGTCCTCGCAGGGAAGCGGTGGCCGGGCTGAGGCGGTTGTCCACGAAGTCCATCTTGCCCTGGTGGGGGAAGCCTTGTTCATTGGCCAGGCCGAGGTAGATTACGCTGGGAGTATCACGCGAGGAGGGGCGGGTGCCTTCGCGGGCAGCGCGCATGTATTTGAGGTAGAGAGCTTCGCTGGCGTCGAAGTAGGCGTACACGCGGTCGGTGGACACCACTGTGGTCAGAACCGGATCGCCCACGTTGACCAGATTACCTTCGGTGACATTGGCGCGCGAAGTGCGGCCGTCGACCGGCGCGGTGATCTTGGTGAATTCGAGGTTCAGGCGGGCCTGGGTCAGCGCAGCCTCGCCAGCGCGGATTGAAGAACCGGAATTAGCCGCGGCAGCTTTCAGCTGATCCAGTTCTTGTGCGCTGACGCCGCGCACGGCCACCAGTTTCTCAGCGCGCGCCAGTTCAGATTTACTTAGCTCCGACTGAGTACGTGCAGATTGTAGCTGTGCTTCGGCTCGTGCCACTTCAGCGGCGTAAGGCCGGGGATCGACGGTGAACAGCGGATCTCCCTTCTTGGCCAGTTGCCCCTCCTTGAAGTGGACGCGGACCAGGGTACCTGCCACACGCGATCGCACGTCCACCGTGTGTGGAGCTTCCAATCGGCCGGTGAATTCATCGAATTCCTGAACCTGTCGCTTGACGACCGGCGCGACCGAAACGGTCGGTGTTTGATCGGCTTGCTTGGAGGGATCATCCCTCGCACCGCAAGCTGTCAGTGCAGCCAAGACGATAAGCGGGACGAGACGTGCGGCTAGAGCATCCATGGCGAGAACCTTCCTAACTGCGTGATACAGCGGATAACGGATTCTTACGGGGTCGCGCCCCAATTTATCATAGATGTGCAATGTGCAGCGGACTAAAGCTAGCCCTTCATTAGCTCCGTTGCCGCCTCATCGATCAATGCCGCCACGTCGACCGGCATGGACGCCAACGAAGCATGGCTTGCTTTCAAGGAACTGATCTTTCTGGCATCGAGCCGATCCGCCATGCGGGGGCCGTATCGACGAACACAGACTGTTTAAGGTCATTCCGCAAAAGATCGAGCGTTTTTGCGACGATGGGATAGACTCGTTGTGCGACCAACATTTCTTAACCCAAGCCATTTTCATGGACGGAATCATGGACAAGCCTTATGAACCTATCTCCTGTGCGATCCACGACGAATTCCTGGCGCTTGCCAGCCTGCGCCGCAGCTGCGAGCTGACCGTGGTGCTGGCCGATGGAAGCGAGGAGACGGTGCGCGGTTTGATCGCGGACGTGTACACGCGCGAAGGCGCGGAGTACTTGCAACTGCGCGATGGTCCCACCTTCCGGTTGGACCAGATACGCGCGCTGGACGGCAAGGCGCTTGTTTGAATTCGCGCAATGGGCGTGCGCATCACCAGGCCCGCGGTAGCGGCACGTGGCGCCTTCCATGTCATGCCAGCACGGACAGCATGCAGCGTTTGGTTTGGTTTGAGTGAAGAGCGAAGGCGAGGGCGCCCTCGGCGGTCCGCTATTTGCGCTGCGCCTTGGCAAAGTTGTTGCGCACCTTGAGCACGGCGTCGCGCGTGGCCCCGAACTCTGCCAAACTCAAGCCGCTGGCTTCGAAGAGCTCGGCGCTGTACGCCCGTTCGCGCAAGGCGCGGCCTTCCTTGGTGAGATTGACCAGCACATGGCGCTCGTCCGCGCTGTCGCGCTCCCGGCTCACATAGCCCGCGCTCTCCAGCTTCTTCAGAATGGGCGTGAGCGTGTTCGATTCCAGAAACAGCTTCTCGCCCAGCCCGCTGACAGTCTGGTTGGCTTCCTCATACAATGCCACCACGGTGATGTACTGGGTATAGGTCAGTCCCAGCCCATCCAAGAGTGGCTTGTACCCTTGCCGAAGGTGATGTTGGCCGAATAGACGGCGAAGCACAGGAAGTCCGCGAGTTTCCGCGCTTCCGGCTGAGATGCCTTGGTTACCTTGCTTGCTTTGGTCATGATGATTTTTTTGTTCGCGTGGTAGCGTATAACTACTTCACCACGCGGATGCGATTCAATCGGATCAGGCGCGCTGAGGCAGTTTCCAATCAGGGCGTATGAAGTGGCAGGTGTAACCGTTGGGCATGCGCTGCAGATAATCCTGGTGTTCCGGCTCGGCTTCCCAGAACGGGCCTGCGGGCACGATCTCGGTCATCACCTTACCGGGCCACAGGCCGGAAGCGTCCACGTCGGCCACGGTGTTCTCGGCCACGCGCTTTTGCTCGTCGTCCAGGTAGAAGATGGCGGAGCGGTAGCTGGCGCCGACGTCGTTGCCTTGGCGGTTGGGAGTGCTCGGGTCGTGAATCTGGAAGAAGAATTCCAGGATCTGGCGGAAGCCGATCTGGCTCGGATCGAACACGACTTCGAGCCCTTCGGCGTGCGTGCCGTGGTTGCGGTAGGTAGCGTTGGGCACGTCGCCGCCGGTATAGCCGACGCGGGTGGACAGCACGCCGGGCTGGCGGCGTAGCAGCGCCTGCATGCCCCAGAAGCATCCGCCCGCCAGGGTGGCGGTCTCAGTTTGCACTTTCATATTGCACCCTTTCATTTTTGCATCGGTCGATGGTGCGCGCGAACGCGCACCGGGTTACAGCACATTATGCGGTAGTAACGTTCAGCGTCACGTCGATGTTGCCACGCGTCGCTTTCGAATATGGGCAGATTGCATCGGCGGCGTGCGCGATCTCGGTAGCCAGCGCGTGGTCGAGGCCGGGCACCACCAGGTTGATACGGCCTTGGATGAAGTAGTCGGCGCCACCCAGGCCCAGGTCCACTTCAATATCCACAGCCGTGTCCGCAGGCAAGGTCACTTTCATCTCCTTGGCGGTAATGCCGACGGCGGCGATGTAGCAGGCCGACCAGGCACCGGCGAACAGTTGCTCGGCGGTCGGGTGCGGTGCGACGGCTTCGAGCGCATAGACGGTGGCGGCACTGTTGCCGGGCACGGACAGATTGATGTTCAGGTTCCCTTCGTGGTCGCCAGCGATGACGCGGCCGTCTGCGGACGTGGTGCGGGTTTTGCCGGTCAGCAGGACTTTTTGAATTTTGCTCATGGTGAACTCCTAAGTGGTTAAAGTTGATCGGATCCGATGAAATCTGATGCGATGTGAGGAGTATAGCGGGTTCAAAACGAATGTCAAGCGGTTGCGAGTGAATCGCGTGCGATTTATGATTGATCGAGTTTGACCTGACCCCAACAGGGTCCTGCTTACGACCGGCGTAGTTCGCGCCGCAAGGCGCCAGCCTACTTCCGGCACATAAGCGCCCGCATCAGAATGGCAGGAAGAGGGCGCAATTGCACGGATAGGCAGCAGGCCGAGCAGACAGTTGCCTGATAGCGCGGAAAGTCTGCTTGTCAATGAGGACGGATCCTGGGGCAGGGATGATTTACCTGCTGACGTGTTCGATTATATCGAAAGTTTCTACAATCCACGCCGGCGTGCTCGGCTATATCAGCCCAGTACAGTTTGGAAATCTAAAATGCGCCTGGCGCAAGTGTCCGTGACGATGGGGAAGGCCAGGCTTGCCCTGCTCACAGCAGTGGTATTCCGGTGTCATCAACCGTGCCGCAAGCAGGCAAACAACAGAGCGCATCGTGTGTCTTACCTGCTTGCTGTGGATGAACGCATCCACGTCGCTTCCGCTAGCAAGTCATGCGCGCAGCGACCTGAAGCTCGCGCGAACCTCTTCTGAAAAGATCTTTGGCTGTTCCCATGCGGCAAAGTGCCCGCCTTTGTCGAGCTTGTTGTAGTGGATGAGCTTGGGGAACGCCCGTTCCGCCCAACTCCGCGGGGTCGGATAGAGCTCGTCAGGGAAGACGCTGACGGCAACTTTCAATTTTGCTCATGGCTATCTCCTTATAGAGGCTCGGCCGGGATTCGTGTAAAAATACTCAAATTACGCTGTAACTGACTGAAGATCGCCTCGTACACGCCACACGGAATGAAATGGCTGAACAGCGCGATGTACATGTCGGACACATGGTAATAGCCAATGCCGCCATACCCGCCGTAGCGGATGTGGTATTCGGAGAGCAGGTTTTGCTCGTA
The DNA here is from genome assembly GCF_012927275.1 of Massilia polaris. Taxonomy (GTDB): domain Bacteria; phylum Pseudomonadota; class Gammaproteobacteria; order Burkholderiales; family Burkholderiaceae_D; genus Telluria_A; species Telluria_A polaris. Next base: position 22,269 of record NZ_JABBGG010000018.1, read on the forward strand.
CATATTCCACTTGGTCCCGTCGGCCGACGCGCGCTTCCCTGAGCCACAGTATTTCGGCAGCAGAAATTTGTTGTAAGCGTTGATGACCTGGACGATAGCTTTTTCAAGCCGCTCCTCGGTGATGTGGTGCAGGTTGAGCCAGGCTACCTGCTTGCGGCTCAGGTCCTTGACCGAGCGCGCGGTTTGCGTCGCGCCGAGGTTGCAGCCATAGCAGAACAGCGTTGTGATGAACCGCTTGCGCGGGTCGTCGACCTTGGAGTCAAATCCGGACAGCGGACCGAACTGCTTATGCAGGTCCAGCCAGCCCTCCGACTCCACCAAGATGTCGAGGATGTTTTTTTCGGGCAGCCGCGCGGTGAGAATTTTGTCGATCTTCTCCAGCGCCTCCGGCTTGGCGTCCTTCGCGTGCTTGCGCAGGATCAATTCGGTACCGACCAGGTCGACATGCTCATTTTCAGGCAAGCCGGCGTCGACGCGTGCGGCGGTTGCCGCAAGCGACGTTTTTAGCGCCGCTGAGGAGATGGCCACCATCTTGGGGCATCAGGTGCGGGTGGAAATCGGTTGAAATCATCGCGAAGAAGATGTGGCATCGGGGCGACCGCATCACCGGGCGCGATATCGCATGTCAATAAGAGTGTTTAGCAATTCGGCGCTGGAGCGCTCGACGCTCCAATTGTCGTGCTGGTGCACTTAATGCAGCAGCAACTTGCAGCGATTTCTGCCTCCTGGAATCCGCCGATAATGGGGGATTTGGGAAAGTGAAAAAGTCTTGGGCAAAGCGAACTCAGGTCGGCTTGATCCGCGAGCGCAGCAGACTTCCGGCCGCGTTCTCTTCAAACAACCCTGCCTCCTCGATGTACCCCTGCACCGTCCCGTCGTGGCGCCAGCCGCCTTGCTTTTTGATATCTCGGAAGTCGGCGCCGGCGCGGTGCGCGCTGGTGGCCATGCCACGGCGCAGACTGTGACTGGACAGGTCCGGCACATAATCGAGCTGCGCCAACGTCGCGCAGTCCGCGAGGACCGTGTTGACGCTCCCTACGGCCAGAGCAATGCCGGCCGCCTTGCCCCACTTGGTGACCGACCGGAACACCGGTCCGGCCGCGATGCCTGCAGCGTCCAGCCAAGCGCGCAGCGCCTTGGCTGGACAGCATGGCCCGTCGCTGTATGGGATCGCCTTGGTGATGCCTTCCCCCGTTTGATCGGTCTTCGAGCGCGGCAGCGCGATTTCGATGCCCTCCCGCCTCCAAAGGACGTGCTCGACCTTGATGCCTACCAATTCACTGCGCCGGAAACCGCCGAAAAATCCGACCTGTAGCAGCGCGCTGTCGTGCGACGCCTTCAGCGTTGAGATGTCGGCCAGTCGCGCCACAATCAACTCCAGATCCTCGATCGGCAGCGCCTTGGCCTTTTTCTTCGGGCGACCATGCGTGCGCGCGACGCCGGCCAGTGTTTTCCGGACGGTAGGCGTCGATGTCGGGTCCGCAAAGCCCTGGTGCGCGTGCCACTGCGACAGCGCCGTCAGGCGCAGCGCCAAGGTGCGCGGGTTGAGCGCGATCACCCATGCCGACGCAATGTTGATTTCCGTCAACTGCTCACTAAGCAGAAAAATAAGCCTATCAGTGCAACTTCGTTGAAAATACACGCATTGTCACGAGTTGATCGGGACTCGGATGAGTCCCGAAGGTCGCCGGTCAGCGCCGTACCCTAGAATCTCGGATTTCTACGATGCGAATCATGTGACAAAGTGAATTTGGATAAACAAACCGGCCGCAAAAGTAGACCGAAGATGCAGGAGCTTGGGGCCAAGACGAACTTCACTTGACCGCGCGCGCCGTTGGCGATCGAGAGAGATTAGGACCTGGATCCGTTATCTCGAGTTCCAGCCCGGCATCCTGACATCCGCATCAGACCCAGGATGACTCTTTGAGTGAGGTCACGGTCGAATCCCGCGCCGGGATGCGGCGGTGGGTGTGCACTTAACACCCGGTAGTTAAGGCCATCCGGAGTAGAACTAGTCACCCGACGCTTCTTTACAAGATACACTGAAACATTAACCTTCCATCGGAGGTTGGCATGGCGACCTGTCAGCTAAGAAGCAACTTCTCACCCGGGATGAAAGCCTGGTTTACCAATTACTGGCGGGACGCGGCAAGGTGGAGCTCAACATTGCCAGGGTTGAGCGTTACTTTGTCCCCTTCGTATCCTTCCTTTCGGACGATCAGGCCCCGCGCGTCCAATATGGCGCGATTGTTCACAATAGGACGGACGTGTTGGGGCCGAGACCGTGGCCGACTTGCTCGTTATGCTCAACGACATGACCGGCCGGGCGGCCAAATTGAAAGTCGTGTTCTATGGTGGACTCGCCCGCAGAGACAACTGGGCCGCATTGCCTCCTTGTGCTAAGGCGGCTTACGTGGTGTTTGGTCCACGGCGGCTATCGTCAAGACTCTGCAGAGACAATGGCGGCCTCGTGTCCGCGGTAGGCAACAAACTTTCCGGGTTTCGTCCACCTCGAAAAAATTCAAAGTCGGCATTGAGTAATCGTTTTCGCATGGAGGTTAAAGGAATGAAGGATGAACGCATCGAGCGTGCGGCAATTGTTTTAGTCATCGATGATGATCCCTTCATTCGGTTGCTCGTACGCGACTGCTTGGAAAAGACCGGCCTGGCGGTATATGAGGCCGTTGATGCTGCGTCGGGGTTAGCCGCGATTGGAATGCACACACCTGACATCGTCCTGCTCGATGTCGTGATGCCAGGCATCAGCGGCTTCGAAGCTTGCCGCCAAGCGCGCCAGCTCCCCAGCATGCAATTCTGCCCCATCGTTATGCTTACCTCCCTTGAGGATACGGACTCGGTCACGCAGGCCTACGAGGCTGGCGCCACCGATTTCATCAGCAAGCCTATCAACTGGCAGCTGCTCCAGCATCGGGTACGCTTTATCTTAAAGGCATCTGAATCATTTCGTTCCATACAGAAGAGCGATTTGCAGCTGGCTAATGCACAACGGATATCGTCGGTCGGCAGTTGGGAGTGGAACATCAATGCCGACACCGTGTCTTGGTCGAATGAGATGTATCGTATCTGCGGCGTGCGCCCTGGGACCTACGGTAAAAACTATCAGACCTTTCTGGCGCTTGTACATCCAGCGGACCGGCTACAGGTCGAGGCGGCAGTACGTGATGCACTCGATCAAGGGCCGCCATACGACTTGGAGCATCGCTTATTGCTAGCTGACGGCACCGAACGCCATGTGCATGGGAAGGGCGATGTCGTGTTCGACCTCGCTGGCAAGGCTATTTCGATGAACGGAATGTTGCAGGATATCACCCAGCGCATGCTGGATCAGCAACGCATTCATTATCTCGCTAACTATGATGCACTGACTAGTCTCCCTAACCGCAATCTTTTGGAGGATCGCATGCTCCAGGCGATCACCCAAGCCAAGCGCAACAGCGACGGCATCACCGTTCTGTGTCTCAATTTGGATGGGTTCAAGTTCGTCAACGACAGTTATGGTCACGCCGTTGGCAATAGCTTGCTCAAGAAAGTTGCCGTTCGCCTTAAGGAGGCTGTCCGCGAGTCCGATACCGTTGCATGTCTCGGTGGCGATGAATTTGCGCTAATCTATCCCGGTTTGGTCAACAACAGTGACGTGATGCGTTCGGTGCACAGAGTCTTGGGCCTGTTCGCTGAGCCATTTATAGTGGACTTGCGTGCTATTCACGTCACTGCAAGTATCGGTGTCTGTCTTTATCCCGATGACGGTGAAAACGTTGGCGTATTGTCTAAGAACGCCGACGTGGCCATGCACGAGGCTAAAGAAAGTGGTCGAAATTGCTATAAATTCTATGCGCAGGAAATGGGACGTCGTATTGACCAATATGTGGAAATGGAGAACGCCCTGCGAGTGGCGCTCGACCAGAATCAATTCGAGGTCTACTATCAGCCCAAGGTCAATCTTCGCAGTGGAAAATACTGCGGGGTAGAAGCGCTGATCCGTTGGAACCATCCGCAGAATGGCATGATCCAGCCCGGCACCTTTATTTCCCTGGCTGAGAAGTCGGGAATGATTTGCCCGATTGGGGAATGGGTAATGCGCACGGCCTGCGCTCAGGCCAAGGAGTGGTGTGAAATGGGTTTTGATGACATATCGGTTGCGGTCAACCTCTCGGCATACCAGTTTAGTCACGAAAACGTGGCGAACCTCGTGTCGCGCATACTCTCCGATACCGGACTAGGGGCCCATTACCTTGAGCTTGAATTGACCGAGAGTATGCTTATTAGCGATAGCGACAACATGCTTATGGCTCTGCGCGAAATTAAGGCAATCGGCGTCACACTCACACTCGACGACTTCGGAACCGGCTATTCAAGCCTGGCTTACCTGAAGCGATTTCCCTTCGACGTCATCAAGATTGACCGCAGCTTTGTCCGCAATATAACAACAGATGCAAACGACGCGTCGCTGACCAAAACTATCGTGTTGATGGCCAAGTCCTTGAAAATGAAAACCGTCGCCGAGGGCGTGGAAACGCAGGGGCAGTTGGGCTTCCTCAGTTCAATCAAATGCGATGTCGTGCAAGGCTTTTACCTTAGCAAACCGATCAACGCGGCCGCTCTGACTGAACTGCTGCGCAAGCAGAAGGGCCATCCCGTTGTGCCGCGTGAGTCCGTGCCTGAACGAACCATCTTGCTGTTGGATGACGAACCACATGTGCTAAGTGCGCTCAAGCGCGCTTTTCGCAACGAAGGTTACCAGATACTTCAGACCACGTCCGCAATCGAAGCCTTCGAACTGCTGGCCATGCATCGCGTCCAAGTGATCATCAGCGACCAGCGCATGCCAATCATGTCCGGCACGACCTTCCTGTCCAAGGTAAAAGAACTGCATCCTGAAACGATCCGTATTATTCTTTCTGGCTATACAGAACTCAACTCGGTCATTGACGCAATCAATCATGGCGCCGTGTATCGTTTCTTTACGAAACCGTGGGACGATCAGAATCTGCGCGATCAGATTCGGGAGGCATTTGAACACCAGTGGCTGCTTCATGGCAGGCCGCATGAGCATTTATTGCAAATGTAGGGCACCACGCCTAGTGGCTTAACCTCGTAGGAGACCGTCATGACATCGTTGGTGCGATCGGGGATATTGGCACTGCTCCTGCTATTGGCGTCGGGCTTTGCGATGGGAGATGGACAACAGGCTCGGGCATTAGTGGTCGGCAGTGAGGAGGAATTCCCTCCATTCTCCACCGGAACCACCAGCGCGACAGCCGGAGGATTCACTGTGGAATTGTGGAAGGCGGTGGCCAAGGAACAGGGCCTGACCTATACCTTGAGGGTCGCTCCCTTCAATCAAATTCTTCAGGAATTCAAGGACGGAAAAATCGATGTTCTAATCAATCTTGCACAATCTGAGAAGAGGCGCCAATTTTCCGATTTTACTGTGCCTCATGTGACAGTCAATGGTGCAGTATTTGTACGGGCGGGCGAGTCTAATATCAATGTTGAATCGGACCTGACGGGAAAATCGATAATTGTTGTGCAAGCCGATTTGGCGCATGACTATGCGTTGTCCCAAGGTTGGAAAAATCGGCTCGTGATCGAGCCGACGGCTACGGATTGTTTTAAACTCTTGGCCTCGGGAAAGCATGATGCGGTACTTATTAGCAAGTTGGTGGGAATGCAAACACTACAGGCATCTAATATTCACAATGTCAAGCCGTTGGATATCAAAGCTGGTTTTGCACAAAAATTCTCGTTCGCCGTAAAAAAAGGGAATGCCGAATTGCTCGCAAGCATCAATGAAGGCATGTCCATCGTAAAATTAAACGGTACCTACGACCACATTCACGACAAGTGGTTTGGCATCTACGAAGTGCGCAAAGTGTCGCTGCGCGATGTCTTACCGTATTCGATTCCGGGGCTGATTTTGGTCCTAATACTGCTGGGCTATGTCGCGCATCGACGTCGTATTGAAAATATGCTGCGTCACTCGAATGAAAATCTGGAGGAGCGGGTTGCGTTGCGCACGCGGGAGCTCGAAGTGGCAAAGGATTTTGCTGAATTGTCGTGTCGCGCCAAGGGAGATTTTCTTGCTAATATGAGCCATGAAATTCGCACACCGATGAATGCGGTTATCGGCATGCTGCATCTGACATTAAAAACCGACCTCAAACCAAAACAGCGCGACTATCTGGAAAAGATAAGCGTGGCCAGTAATCATCTGCTCGGCATCATCAACGATATACTCGATTTTTCGAAGATCGACGCGGGAAAGCTGGATATCGAGGTAATCGATTTCGATATAAAGGGGCTGCTTCAAAACGTACACGATCAGGTATTGTTCAAGGCGCTGGAAAAGAGCATGCGCGTACGTTTGGAAATCGATCCGAACTTACCTCGTTACCTACAGGGAGACCCGCTGCGTCTGACGCAAGTACTGCTCAACTTCGCCAATAATGCGGTTAAATTTTCAGTCAGCGGCGAGATCGTTATCGCCGCTTCGGAGAATAACGCTGGGACCGATGACAGCTTGGTCCGTTTTGAAGTACGCGATAGCGGCCCTGGCATCAGCAGCGACGAACAGGAGAAATTGTTCCAGCCGTTCCAGCAGGCCGATACGACGACCACACGTCGCTACGGCGGCACCGGTCTCGGACTCGTCATCAGTAAACAGTTGGTGGCGATGATGGGCGGTACCGTCGGGGTGAATAGTAAGCTTGGTCAGGGAAGCATTTTCTGGTGTGAGATACGTTTTGCGTTTGGCCGCGCGCCGCTCGGAAATGACGATATGCGCGCACGGAAAAACACACCCTGTTTGAACGGGATGCGTATTTTGCTTGCGGAAGACAACCTGCTCAACCAACAAGTGGCAGGCGATCTGTTGGAGGATGCGGGCGCATTGGTCACAGTCGCATGCCATGGAGCCGAGGCGCTGGAACTGTTACGGGAGAAGTCTTTCGACTGTGTTTTAATGGACATTCAGATGCCGGAGATGGATGGTCTGGAGGCGCTCAAGTGCATCCGAGCAGATCCAGCCCATCGCGACCTGCCAGTGATCGCGCTCACCGCCAATGCACGTAGCCAAGAGCGCGAGCACTACATTGCCTCGGGTATGGATGACGTCATCAGCAAACCGATAGACGCCACGCTGTTATTTGAGATTCTCTTGAAGTGGGTAACCTTGCCGGAATCTGGGGCGCAAGTGCAGGCACCCGCTCCAGCCGGACCGCCAACCGAAATTGCGAACCAGCCGGACCAGCCCATCGATGTCACACCGCTGCTTGGACCGCAGGATTTCGATTTGTCGGTATTGTCCAAGCTTTGCGTCGATAATCCACAGCGCTTAGAACGCTATGTCGAAGTGTTTATTGACTCGTTGCAGCACGCTATAACGGAGATCAACGTGGCATTGGAGGAGCAAGATAGTGCGGCGATCAGTGCATTGGGTCATAGAATCAAGTCAACAGCCAGCACCGCCGGCGCCACAGGTTTGGCCGATCTGGGACGCTTGCTGGAAGCGACGCGAACAGACGCTAACTTGGAGCTGGCAAGCGAACTTATTGCTCGACTTCCAACTTACTTGGCGGTAATCAAGTTATTGGCCGAATCGCATCAAATTCGGATGTCTCCATAAAACTGTATAAAACTGCCGGCCGATTGTAGGGATACAGGTGCAGCCGGTATGGATCGGATAGAGGGCCATCCCTTGTCATCTCACCACCACCCGGAAAAAAATGGCATCGACCAACGCCATGTGAATCTCAATAAATCAATGAGTTGCAGAGGGATTTGGGTATTTTTACACGAATCCCGGCCGGCCCTCTTATAGGTATGCTTGAAATTATTCCATACACTCTACAAAGTTCCAAGGCCCCCTGATGGCGTGTGGACATCAGGGAAGCTGGCCGATCGCTCCGGGTGCGGTCGCCGCCACGCAATCGGACTGAAGGCCGGAATCAGCTCAGCGCGCGGAAGAAATCGCGGACGTCCGTGATGATGGCCAGCGGTTCTTCCCAAGCCATTGGCGCTTGGTCGGCGTCGTAGTCTTCGGGCGCTGGCGTACGGCCGGAGGTGCGCCAGAAATTAACGCCGGTCGTACGCAACGGGGTAGAGAATCCATAGCCCGGCAAAGAGGGCATCACCAGGTCGAAGGCATCGGCGGGATCGCCGCCGTACGCGCCCGGATCGGTGAGGGGATCGATCACTTTCCGATACTCCCAGAATGTCCAGGGCCAGCCGTGTGAAAGGATCAGCGGCTTGGGATTCGCTCCCTCGTCGACCCAACGCGTCAGCTTGAGACGCACGCGCAGGTCGTTGAGCACTTTATCGGGCACATCGACGCGAAATGGAGTCATAGCTCTCACTCCTTGCGGAAATCCGGAAGAGCCTGCCGCAGCGATAGTGAATCATTCCGAAAAGCATGTCAGGGGTAGGGGGCAGAGAGCGGGCCGGACTGTTAAAGAACTACGCTTTAGTGTAGGCGCTCGCAAGGTGATTGCAAGCGAAGCCAGCCCTCTACGTCGTGAACCAGCTGCCTCAATCGCACGAAGAGTCCCGGGGATTTGTAATCCAATGTATCTGAATCCGCGCGCGGTACAAAACATTGCAGAACACGGTACGTGCCGACACACGCCCGATACGCGGGCACGGTCTAATGAAGCCAGTGCATCGTATGCAATCCAAGCCACCACTGGAGAAACTCGTGACCGAAACATCAAGCCATCCCCGACGACGCCAGTTTAGTACAGCCGGCGCCATCCTTGCAGTTTCACAGCCCGGCTCGATACCGTCGGCGCTTGCGCAAAGTACCCGCCCGGAGACGTTCATGACGTCGACATTACGTATCGCATGCGCGGGCCTGGCCCTGTCGTTTGCAGCACACGCCGGCGCGACCGACCTCTGGATAAATAGCGACAGCAGGAGCAGGGAGTCCTTGCTCGGCTCAGTCGTCCTGCTCGAGGTTGGGACAACCAATACGTGCATCGTCTGCAAAGCGCAGCCATTGCCAATGCGGACCCCGACGGAGCTTGCGCCGCGTCGCGGCGATCCCGATTTTTATGAGTCGGTCAACCGCAGGCGCGAAGGCCAGCCCGATGTCGCCTTCAGCCCGCCGCCCATCGCCGATGTCAGCTGGCGTGCGATTGCCAGTCCCAAGCTGGTACCGCAGGTATCACGGTTGCGTGACGCTTCGAGCCGGTAGAACGGTGTGAAACGTGTCGGCAGTTCGGGCGGAATGCCCGGACCGCCATTTCAAGCCCCAACATACGGTCGCTCTCGTTGAAACGGGCCGTCAGCATCAGGATCGACATGTTGCCGTAGGGGCGGGCGCGCGGGCATCGGTTCCACATGTTGAATCTGGTACGGTGCGGCGCCGGCCCATAGGGCGGGAATCCAGGCGAACTATTTCTGATGATGCATCAAAATTAGCACCAAAAGATACTATAATTGATGCAGTCAATTTGGAGGTAGTCATGCGAACAACAGTTAATCTAGATGATGAATTGCTCGCAAGAGCGCACGACATTACGGGTCAGACGGAGCGTGGCGAACTCTTGCATGAGGCACTTCGTGCGCTGATTGAGCGCGAGGCTGCCCGTAGACTGTCTCGGTTGTCCGGAAGCATGCCTGGCGCAAAAGATATTCCACGTCGTCGCGGTGGGTGACATGATCCTCGTTGACACATCGATTTGGATTGACCTTTTGCGTGGCTCGGGCCCATTGGGCGAAATGTTAAGCAGGAATGAGGTTCAAACGCATCCGTTTGTGATTGGAGAACTTGCCTGTGGCAGTTTGCCTGACCGCCCAACCACTCTTAAGCTATTGCTGGAATTGCCGTCGGTGCGAGTTGCCGGGAACAGCGAAGTTCTATTTTTCATTGAGAAACATAACTTGATGGCTCGTGGGGTCGGCTATGTTGACATGCACTTGCTTGCATCAGCAGCGCTAGACGCATGCAAACTCTTCACCCGCGACAAACGATTACACAACATCGCTGATGAGCTGGCACTCGCTCACGTAGTCCAGCGAAAAACCTAATCTTCGCGTCATCGGTTAAGCCGGTAGCCGGGTAGTCGCTAGGGTGCCTTGTCAGGCAGCAGCCCAAGTTGAAGTAGCCCTGTCATCCAATCCTCAGTGTGCCATGTTTGGGCAATTTTTCCGTTTCTTACTTCATGTATGTCTACAGCCTGGATCGACAGCTTTCGGCCAGTGCCGCCGTGGCCCATGAAAAAACCTCGATGGGTGCCTGTTATTGCCGAGCGAACTACTACCATGTTGCCATCGCTCACAATCTGCAGTATTTCAATTCGGAAATCTGGAAATGCTCGCTACAGTCCAACCATTGTCTGGCGAGCTCCCAGCGGGCCCGGCGGCGTATTTGGCGGCGACGGGATATCTTGCCACTCATCCGCCAGGAGGTGATCGAGCATCTCCGGTTGGTGGCGGTCAAACGCCTCATACCACCTCACAGCGATTGCCTCTGACGTTTTTTCGGCAGCATGGGCGGGCACAAATGACAGAGCAAGAAGAAAGAAAATGGCAATAAATTTCATAGGGTTCTCATTGGTAGTTCGAGGAAGGCGAGCTTTGTTTTTTCGGTATTCCGGTCGCCATTGATAGCGTTGGCACTGCTTGGCATCAGTGCCACATGTACGTTGGGATGCATCGCAAGGAATCCTTGATCGATCTCATCAGCAGAAAGTCGTGAATGGCGCCCAATCTCAGCATATTGTCGGATTCGGCGTAAGAAAGATTTGAGACGACTTTGACATCCCATCCCAGCTTCCTGGAAAGATATCTCGCCATTTCGTCATAGACGGGCATCCCTTTTAACGACAATGTGGCCGCCGTGACAACAATCGGCCAGCGGCGGGAAGGTGAGCAGTTTCGGTGCTGGCTCCGATGCAAGCGGAATGACTGCGGGCGGCCGCCCAGCTTCGGTGCCAGTTTGCGCCCATGCGGCGACGCTGAACACAAGGTTTGCTGTGGCGGTGGCAAGATGTTTGAAGGGGAGAGGCATATCTTTTCCTTTCGGATGGAGGTGGTTTCAACTCCTGCGCCTGCCGCATTTCTTTTGCAGGGCAATAGGGGGACTGAGCAAGTGCTTGCGGTCTCACATCCAGAATGCGTGCCGAGTGTATCGACAGTGTAGCCATGGAGCCGGGTTGTGCAATGTTATGTATCTGAAGCGCCTGCGTACTCATTGCGATACACATCCCCGGCACTTGCTGCCTATAGTTGTCTGCAATGGACCGCGACCGCGCGGCCCCATTCCCCGCTGTGCGGAGACGGACACTGGCTGCTCGTCAGCAAGGTGTTTGAGGCCGTGCGCTGCAATCAACTTAGGAGAGAAAATGAATCATCCACACCCCGGAACTGCCGTCATTACCGGCGCCTCGACCGGCATCGGCGCCCTGTACGCCGAGCGCCTTGCCGCACGCGGCTATGACCTTGTGGTGGTCGCGCGCAACGGCGAGCGCCTGCACGCGCTCGCCGAACGCTTGCGCTCCAGCACCGGCCGCGAGGTGCGCGCCGTGACCGCAGACTTGACCAAGGAGGCCGACCTGGCAGCCGTTGAAACCCTGCTGCGCGGGGATGGCACGATCACGATGCTGGTCAATAATGCAGGCGTCGGCGCCACGGCCCCGCTGCTCGACTCCGACATCGTCAAGATGCAGCACATGATTGCGCTCAATATCGTTGCGCTGACGCGCCTGACTTATGCCGCCGCGCCGGGTTTTGCCGCACGCGGGCAGGGCACTTTCATCAACATCGCCTCAGTCGTCGCCATTGCGCCTGAAATCCTCAACGGCGTGTACGGCGCGACCAAGGCCTACGTGCTGGCGCTGAGCCACTCGCTGCGGCATGAACTGGCGCACAGGGGCGTGCGTGTGCAAGCCGTGCTGCCTGGTGCGACGGCGACTGATTTCTGGAAAGTGGCGGGCACCCCGGTCGAACATTTGCCCCAGGAAATCGTGATGCGTGCCGATGCCATGGTCGATGCCGCCCTGGCCGGTCTCGACGCCGGCGAATTCGTCACGATTCCCGCTTTGGAGGACGGCGCGAAGTACGATGCCTACGAGGCCGCGCGCTTGGCGATGCATGCTGAACTGTCGACCACAGTCCCGGCATCCCGCTACGGGATTACCCTGGCAGCGGCCTGATTGTGGCAGAACTTGCCATCGGAGTCCGGGTCGATTGCGGCCCACGTGCATCGATCCCGAAGCATGCGCCTTCAGGCGTCGGGATCGGCAAAATGCTGGCGGGCGTTATGGAATATGATGGCGATAGTAAGCCGGTGATCCTCAAGGCGGGCCCGTCGCTGTATATCCCTGCCGGTGCGATACATTCACCCCGAAACCTGCGCAGCGGCAATGCCGCTGGACAGGCCACTTGCTTCGTCAAATATGGCGAGCCTTTTCTGGTACTCGACAAATGAAAATGCCTTCACCGATCGCGCACAAAAAGTGCACCCTCCCGTTCATCGCCAGCGCCGTGTTCGTCGGGTGCGCGCTGGCCATTGCAGGCGCGTCCTCGGCGGCCGCTGTGTCGATTCGAAGCAACTTGCCGACCGAAGGGACCATGGCCGGCTTCGCTGGCGCGACCACCTGGCTCAATTCCGCGCCGCTGTCGGCGCAACAATTGCGCGGCAAGGTGGTGCTGGTCGACTTCTGGACCTACTCGTGCATTAACTGCATCCGCAGCATGCCTTATGTGCGCGCGTGGGCCGCAAAATACCGCGACCAGGGCCTGGTCGTGGTCGGCGTCCACACGCCGGAGTTCAAGTTCGAAGAGGACTTGGTGAACATCAACGCCGCAGTCCGGCGCTTTCGGATCGACTTTCCGGTAGCGGTCGACAGCAATCACGCGATATGGCAGGCCTGGGGCAACCGCTATTGGCCGGCCTTTTACCTGGTCGATGCGAACGGCAAGATCCGCTACCACCAGTTCGGCGAGGGCAGCTACGACAAGATGGAACGCGCGATCCAGTCGCTGCTGGCGGAAGCACGCGGCAGCGCCGGAGACACCAGCCTGGTGAGTCCGGCGGCGGGTGCGGAAGAGATGGCGCCGCATTTGGCCAGCGTGCGGTCCGAAGAAACGTATGTCGGTTACGGCAAGGCGTCCAATTTCGGCGCCACGCCAAAGCTGCGCGAAGACCGCCCGCAGTTGTATTCGGTGGACCGGCTCGACCTGAACCAGTGGGGCTTGTCGGGCCGTTGGGTGGTAGGCCGGGAAAGCGCCGTCGCCGATCAGGCTGGCGCGGGGCTGGCGTATCAGTTCAGCGCGCGTGACCTGCACTTGGTGCTTGGGCCCGGTATGCCGGGCAGCAAGGTCAGGGTCAAGGTGACGCTCGACGGCCGTGCGCCTGGCGCCGACCATGGCGCGGACGTGGACGCCGATGGCAATGGCCTCATTGATGCAACCCGCCTGTACCAATTGGTGCGGCAATCGGGCCCGGTGCGTGCGCGGCGCTTCGAGGTACGCTTCATCGACAAGGGCGCAGAGGCGTTCGTCTTCACCTTCGGCTGAGCCGGAGTCGCTCCCAGCACGCGTTCAGCGCGCGCTGGCCGGTCAGCCGGCTTTGCGCATGCCCAGATTCGCTTCCAGGCCGCCACCTTCACGCGTGGCCAGCGACAGTGTCGCGCCCAGCGCTTGTGCCAGCTGGCGCGCGATGGCCAGCCCCAGTCCGGTGCCGCCGGTATCCCGGTTGCGCGATGTCTCGATCCGGTAGAAAGGCTGAAACACCGCTTCCAGCTCGGTGGCGGGTATGCCGGGGCCGCGGTCGAGCACTGCGATCTCGAAGCCGCCGTCCGGCTTGCGCCGCAGTTCGATATCGGCCTGGCCGGCGAACTTCAGGGCGTTGTCGATCAGGTTGCACAGCACCCGGCGCAGCGCGCGCGGCTTGGTCAGGATGGGCGTACCACATTCGCCGCTCAGCGTCACAGGCTTGCCTGCATCGGCATAGTCGGCGGCGACGCTGGCCAGCAGGGCGTCGAGGTCCACCTTGCAATCCTCCTCGACCGCGTTATGCAGCGTGCGCGCGAACGATACGCCTTCGCGCACCAGCGTTTCCATCTCGAGCAGGTCGCGCTGCAGCTTGCCGCGCTCGGGGCCATCGTCCATCAGGTCGGTGCGCAGGCGCATGCGGGTGATCGGTGTCTGCAGGTCGTGCGACACCGCGGCCAGTATCTGCATCCGCTCGGCCACGTTGGCCGCGGGCAGGCGGTCGAGCAGCGCAACTGAGCTGGCAACGTCGCGTTCCAGGTTACCCATCATCATGTCGGTCGCGACCTGGTAGCGTTCGTAGAGGATGGCGCCGAAGGTGAGCGCATTCAACAAACAGGAAAATCAGCGCGGCCAACAGGCGTTTGATGGTTCCTCCGCCGGCATGCGAGGCGGGGAGCACGGCCTGATCATCATGGTTCATTTGCGTATTCCGGAAAGTGTGCGATGAGACCTTATACACGCGCCCGCAGCAAGATTTGCGTCTCATTGTAGCCATCTCCATAGCCGGCAACAAAACATTGCAATGGTCCTTCCCCAAGCCATCAACGGGATGCGCCGTCCCGCGGCGCAATCCTAACTTTCGGGCATGGATTCGTATCTCACTGTATGTGGCGCCCGCCCCGGATACGAGACATTACGTTGGCAGCGATCGCTGACATGGAGGCGATACATCCGGAACGTCTAATGGATACATCGAAGCAACGATGCTCGACTCATCCAAGGAGAACACCATGCATAAGTTCAACGCCGCCGCAGTCCTGATCCTTTCCGCCGTCGTTGCTACCGGCGCCACCGCCGCCGGCACCCATGACGCCGCCCAAAGCGTCACCCGCGAACAAGTGCGCGCCGAAGTGCTGGCCGCACGCGCTGCCGGCACCCTCGACATCACCGAAGCAAACTATCCCCGCGAATACCCGACCGTATCGACCGTCACCCGTGCCGAGGTAATGGCTGACGTGATTCGCGCCCGCGCCGCCGGTGAACTGGACGTGACCGAAGCGACTAACCCGTTTCCCGACGCAAACTGGAACTGATCGAGGGCGTCACCGACTTGCTCACACGCGTGCTGAACAAGAATCCGGCAACCACCTTCGTCATCATCGACGAAGTTGAGACCGACAGCTGGGGACTGAACCGCGAAAACATCACGACCGCCATCGAGAAATTCGGCGCCATCGATGCGCTGGTCAACAACGCCGGCATCTTCTTCCCGAAGCCCTTCATCGATTACACGCCGGAAGACGTCAAGTCGCTGGTGCATACCAACCGGGAAGGCTATGTGTACATCAGCCAGCTGGCAATCAAGCAGATGCTGGCACAGCAGCGCGGCGGCAGCATCGTCGCCATCTCGAGCAGCCTGGTCGACAACCCGATCGGCGGTTTCACCGTCGCCGTTCCGATGATGACCAAGGGCGGCATCGATGCGATGAGCCGCAACCTGTCGATGGAATATGCGAAAGACGGCATCCGCGTGAATGTGGTGTCGCCCGGCGTCGTCGCTACCCCGCTGCACAAGGATAATCCGGTCGATTTCCTCAAGACGCTGTCGCCGATGGGACTGATTGCCACCGTCGAGGACATCGCCGATGCCGTCGTCTACCTGACCGAGGCGAAACAGGTCACCGGCGAAGTGCTGCACGTCGATGCCGGCGCTCATAACGGCAAGTGGTAAGCGGCCGATACCGCTTGCGCCCGTCCGCCACCGCATCGCGGCGGACGGGCGTAATCAAACATACATGTAAAGGTAGCTCACTATGTCGATTCAAAATGTTCTGTACCGCGCCAACGCCCGGGCAACCGGCGGCCGCGCCGGCCGCGCCGTGTCCTCCGACGACGTGCTGGACCTCAAACTGACGACGCCGAAAGCACTGGGCGGCGCCGGCGCGGTCGGCACTAATCCGGAACAGCTGTTTGCTGCCGGCTACTCGGCGTGCTTCATCGGCGCGATGCAATTTGTCGGCCACCGCGACAAGATCGCGGTGCCGGCTGACGTTTCGGTCGAAGGCACGGTTGGCATCGGTCCGATCGCAACCGGCTTCGCCATCGAAGTCGAGCTGAAAATCTCGCTGCCGGGCATGGATCGCGCCGTAGCGGAAGAGCTGCTCGCGTCGGCCCATATCGTGTGCCCGTACTCGAATGCGACACGCGGCAATATTGATGTCACGCTGATCCTCGTCTGATTCTGACCGGCGCGTTGCCTGGCCACCTGGCCGTGATGAACGCCGCGCCGTTCACCAAGCCGAAAGCGGCGCCGATTGAAGTGGAGCGCGGGCCTGATCCGCTCGACGCTGAACGGATCAGTCCGATGTCCCGACAAGATGCAGTGACAGTGCATGCAATCCCGATTCACCCACCCCTAAATTGAAAGCAATATCATGTCTTCGAATTCGACCCAAATCTATTACACCGGAAAAACCCACACCACCGGCGGCCGCAAGGGCGCATCCCGCAGTTCGGATGGCAATCTGGATATCGAGCTGTCGCCACCAGGCAGCAACGGCAAGGGCACCAATCCGGAGCAGCTGTTTGCGGCCGGCTGGTCGGCTTGCTTCATCGGCGCCATCGGCAAGGCGGCCGGCAAGCTGGAAGTGGCACTGCCGGCCGGCTTGGCGGTCGATGCCGAAGTGGACCTTTGCAACACCGACGGCGCGTTCTTCCTGCAGGCCCGCCTGAACGTCCGCCTGCCCGGCCTGGGGCCGGACATTGCGCGCGCACTGGTAGACCTGGCACACCAGACCTGCCCATATTCCAAGATGAGCCGCAACAACATCGAGGTGCAAATCAATCTGGTCTAAGCGCAGCGGCGCTCACTCCCGACAACGCATTCCTGAGACGACGACGACGCGCTCGCATACCCGTCGGCTGTTCTTCCCCAAACCCAGCATGCATGTTGGGATTGGCTGCGCTTCGATGGCGCGAAAAGCCATCTGGCTCTCGACACGTTGTCCAGGCTGAATCAGATCGTGGGCTGCTGGCCGGATAACGGGCCGGCCGGTGAGCCGGACAAGCGGCCTTTCATTGAGCGGTTCCACACTGATGATGACGGTAACGACCTTCATTGCGCCATCCGCGGACAGATTGCGATGTGTGCCGATGCGCCGGCGTCATCGCCGTATCAGAAATGTGATCGCGAAAAAATAGGGGGCGCAGACGCCACCCCGGCATAGCCCGAAGGGCGATCCTCGGCTCGTTTCGGGCCGTCGACAAGCTCCTGCGGCAACGGGCCGTTCGCCCCATCCAGTACTTCGCATGAGCGCTGAATATTGTCTTCACGGAAGGCGATGTGCTGGCCGGCCCATGCGTGCGATGGGACCGCACGCGGAACCCGGCCTCGATCGGCAGCTACGCGCAAACGTTGTCGAACAGGGCGGCGCCCCTGGACTGATTTTCGTGGCCAGCCGAAATTCGCATGCATTCTGCCGTTGCGCTGCACTCGCGTGTACAACTGCGTTAGAAGTGCGACACAAAAGCGCTCTGCCGCGCGCGCTCCGCCATGCCGGTCAATCACCTCGGATCGCAGCTTGGAAGCGGCTCACCGGCCGGCAGGTGGTAGGCAAAGGAACTTGCGATGGCACCGGATTGAACCGCAATTACGCGTTTGCCAGGCTGCTGGCGCCGAATAGCACCCCGACGACAATCTTCCCGGATGGAAGAGTTCAGGCTGGAATGATGTTCACTGCTGAAGTCGCGCGCACCTTCGCAATCAAGTCGATGAAGTGCTTCACAGCCGCATTGTGCGCCGAACCGCCGCGACGTCGCGGGCAGGCTGTGTTACCTTCCGGTTTTAATCTATATAAGGCAACTAAGAATGCGTACTCCAATCGTGATGATGATGATGCTGGTGTCCTCGCTGGCAGCCTGCTCCAGGCCGGCCGCAACCGTGCAAGCGGACGCACCTGAACAGACAAGCTCCGCCGCATCGGCGCACGTGCCGGCAACAACAGCGGCAAGTCCGCCGGCAGAAACGGCGGGAACGCCAGCGTCAACTACGCCTGTAACCCCGGTGGCGGATACCCCAGCCGGCGCTTCGGCAGGACGGATCGCCAGGCCGGTCTTGTCGGCCCAGGGCTACGGCCCGGTCAGGTTCGGCGACAAATTGAGCGCCGTCGAACAGAAGCTCGAAGAGAAGAGCGTGCCACTCGGCGAGAACGATCCGGCATGCAGCTCCGTTCGCTTCAATCAAGTGCCGGGCGCGCGTTTCATGGTCGAGAAGGGCATCGTTACGCGCGCCGACGCCGACGCCGGCACGCCCAACGAACTGGGGCTGGCCGTCGGCGATACGCTGGCGCAGGCGAAGAAAAAATACCCGGCGATCGAAGTCGGTCCGCACAAATACCTGCCGGCGGGCCATTACCTGAGCGTCAGGAGCGACAGTCCGAAGGCTGCGATCATCATGGAAGAAGACGGCAAGCACATCACGAAAATTCGTGCCGGCCTCGAGCCTGCCGTGAGTTACGTCGAAGTCTGCCTGTAAGGCGAGATCGGCGGCTCGCCTAATCGACTTTGCGCGCCACGCCGCGGTGCGTGGCGCCATCGTTCAGTGGCCGGAAAAATTGTTTTGGGTGAAACCACATCTTTGAGCGAAACCTTGAGCGGCGCTCTGCCGAAAAGGGCGCCGGTACTCTCGACTGAACTGTGACGGGCTTTCATCGCCCACCTCGAAGGCGACAGTGGCCGCTTCCACGTTACCGGTCAACGGCAGGCAGAAGCGCTGAATCGATTCTGGGAAAACCTGAGGGAAAAGAGCAGGGTGACGATCAATCACCCGGACCTTCCTGATGCGCTGAAGGTGGCAACCGGTGAGCTTGTCGCCACACTCTGGCAGACCGCTCAGGAAGCCGCTCATGAAGGCCTTGCCTCATTTCAAAGCGAAGCTCAGGCAAGAATCAGCTTGGCGGAGGATGCGGTGTCGAGGTCGACGTCCAACCTTAACGCGGCCCGCGCCGACCTCGTTGCATTGGAAGATGAACTCCGTCACGCGCATGATCAGATCGAACTCCTGCGTCACGAAAGCACATCGCTCAATTCGACCAATGCCGCGCTCGAAGGACAACTCAAGAGTGCGCGAGCCGATCTGGAAGGTAGTCTTGCGCGACTTGATGCCTCTCGTCACGATTTTGCGGTCGAGCTCGACAAGGTACGATTGTCTGTAAAGCAAAACGAAGCGCGCCTCAGCGCCACCGAAGCCAGAGCCCTTGTCGAAATCGATCGCGAACGAATGGCCGCGAGGCAGGCTCGCAAGGCATTGGAGGCCGCACTTTCGGAAAAGAAGGCGGCTGTTGATCGTTACAGGGAAGAGACAATGTCACTCCAAAAGCAGCTGGCAACCTTCAGTCACCAGAATGGCATGCAGGCAGGCGAACTACGTGCCATGACAGCCAACCTGGAGAAATCACAGGCCGAACTCGACCGCTTGCACGCACAGTTGGGCGCGGCGGGCGCGGAGGTTTCCGCGCTGAGAGCCAAGAACGAGATTCTGGATGAGCAGAAATCGAGCTTAGCGACATCGAAAGAATCGGTGGCTCCCGGAGGTCAGTCGCGGACTCGAAAGCAGACGAAAACGACCACTCAATCCGCTTGATGGCAATGGACCCGTTTCCGGGTTGGTTCGCTGGCCGTTTTCATAGGGACGAGCCCGCGATCAGCACCAGTTGCATTGGCACTTTTACTTCACAACATTCGGGAATTGGCACTTTTGCTTACACCAATCGGGCACTTTTGCTTCACCAGACGATTTTGGGCGAGGCGGGATTAGGGCACACTCGTCATCGTCATTTGACATAATATAAATTATGCGAAGACCAGTAGCTTACCAGCCGTTGCGCTATACCGTGCCGTCCGTTTGCATATAGTTGGAACTCAAACGTGCATAAAGTCGGACCTGGGGTGCTCGCGTCGGCTGAACCGGATTTGCTACTCGCACGGACGGCCACTTCTGAGCACCGCCTTTCCATAGCGGACTGAGGTGTATTGGTGTTGCCTATGCCTTACGCAGTGCTTTTTCAACACGGGCGTACATTTTCTCGAAGGACGAACGACTCTGATCCCGTTTGTACTTGGCGATGTAGTCTTTGATCGCCGCCTTCGCCTCCGGCGCGCGACCTAGCTTCACAAGAACCATTGTGTATCTCTCGAGGATCGCGAGATCTCCGGAAAAGCCGAACTCGGCATTTTCGTCATCAATTAAGTCGCCAACCAGATCCAGTTCGAACTTGATGAAGGCATATTCCGCGATCGCCGCAATGGCCGCAGCGTACTTTTCAGCCGCTTGCGCCGGAGCGTCTTTCTCAAGCTCGCGTGCTAACTGAGCCAGCGCCCGATTCGCGTTTCGCAGTCGACGGAATTGGTCAATCGCACCGTAATCCGAGCGCCTAGCCATGTTAATCCAATTGACCAAAGTGGCGACTTCCTGCGCTAGCCACTGACTCTCCAGGCGTTCAGCCTCATCCGCACTAAGCCCCTCGATCAGGACCTTTACCTCGTACTTGCCGCCTGTCCTCCGTTCGACGTAGCGATGCCACAGAGGGTGTCGGTCGTCGCTCCACGCGCGACGGCCCGCGCCCTTGCCGATATAGAAGATGTTTCCGTCTTGATCCAGATGCGCATAGACATACGATTCGCGCGGATGGCTCTGATTGGCGTCAGGATCCGCGCGAAGGCGCCCGGGCGGCGCGTCGACGAGACTAATGCCGTTGTTGTCGATCGAAATATGCATCTCGCCCCTCGATTGCTATTGCGTTTTTAGTGACAAATCTTGCGTCATTGCTCGCCAGCGATTGCGCGTTAGGTAAACAAGCGCTCTAACGTATTGCTCACATCGGTGTCAATTTGGTAGCGTGAGTTGACCGCGCTCGTGATACGTTTCAGAGACAAAGTCAATGAAGGCAACCGCGGACGCTACCGCCAATCGAGCATGCCGAGCCTGGAGCCCCCTGTGCTGTCCGTCCCGTCCGTGTCCTGATCCATAAAGGCCTCGCAGTTGAGCAAGGTTATGAGTTACTTGGGTCAGGTTCCGGAGGATGAGACGAATGTTTTCCGCCCCCTTTGCTTCATCTGTTATATTTTCAGGCACGAGGCGCAGCTCCTTACAAAGCAGCTTCGTCAAATCGCCTAAGTCAGCCCCTCTGGAATACTCGATTCCACGCTTGGACAATATGCTTTTGCAGCACGATTCGACTAATTCCTTAGCGGTGCCGATTGCCAACGCGGGATCGCGTTCGATGGAATGTTCAAGCCTCTCGATCTCTTTCTGCATCCATCCAGCATCGAGAGCATCTGCAACTGTGCGCGCCCGTGAAACCGCGCGCTGGCCGTTCGAAAGCAACTGACGGAAGGAGAATCGTTGCCGACCCGCGATCTTTTCATCCTCGAAAAGCTCCCACGCAACCGGTCGCAATTGGTCGTTAAATTGCTTCACCAACGAAAGTGCCGCATCGCGATCTGGTCGTACCACTGGATGAACCACCTCGCAGAGAAATCGAAGGAACAGCTCGGCGCGGCAGCTCAGCAAGTTAAAGCGAGGGTCGCAGAATACCCAATCGTCATCCCAGTCCGTGGGGTTGTTGATACGATGCTGCCAAATATCGCCTGACGCGTCTGGGAACCGATGATCGGTTGAAGGAAAGGACTTCAAATCGTATAACCGCGCGAGAAATGCGACCTCATCGAGCCGGCCACTCCAGCTCACGTTGTCTAGCGCAAATCCATCTATAATGGTTCTTCTAACTTCCTCCGGCAATTGACCAGGAGCGGCGCGCCAGTCTGGGCAAGTTTCGACTTGGGGAACAATCTTTACCGAGTAACTATCGCCGGTAAATTGCTCAATTACGGCGGCCAGACGCTTAGATATCTGCTCTTCAATAGTCTGCCGTCTGGAACCTAGTTTCGCGTAGTCGCTGGCGTCGATGCTAAAGCTAACCGTCCATAAATTTATGCCGCCATTCCAATTATCCCACCCCGTGATCTCCACGCGTGCTGGTGCCCGCCTGACCAATTCGGCCGCCTCAGTAAACCCTTCTGCACTTAGGAGATTGGTGACCGTTGCGAGCACTTGTTCAAATTCTTGGCTATTTTCCATTTGGCAGTTGTAGCGATTCAGACTATGGGAGAACGGTTGCAGCACGCAAAACTTGGCCTAAACGGGGTCACCAGTGACCTGTCTAGAGGTCAGACTCACGCGTCGCGCTCTGGAACAAATGCCTACGAAGCGTTGATGTGGAGGCTGGAATAGAACTCCAGGTTTGCCCTGCCCCGCGCCCGCTCAAGTCGCTTAGCAGTTTCAGCTGGTAGCAAGACGGCTGTGACCTCATTAATCACAGCGCCTTGTTCGGCCCTGCAAAATTTAGCGAACAACTCGCCGAATTTTTCTACGAAAGAATATTGAGCCTCGGCGGCGTCAACCGCATACCCAATCCAAACCATTAAAGTATGCCCCTCCCCTGTCGCGCCGTAATCAGCCCAGACCGTCCAGATCGTCTTCATATCAGCTCAGGGAAACAGTATATGTTCCGAAAAACTGATCGGGGTGCAGCTTAAACTTGTACATCTCTTCAAGTACAAATTCGGGAGAGGCAAAAACGGGACCGAGTTGCGCGAGCTTTTGCATGAACTGGACGAGAGCGACGCCCAGTGCCGTACAGCCGGCCTGCGTCAGCACCCGCGTCTGCGGCGGGTAATTTGCATCGTGGTCAACGGCTGTGACTTTTGCGACCACAAGTGATTCAAACCGCTCGGCGAATACTGGATAGTTAGTTTGGGACCACTGCATACTGTCGTGCAGTTGACCCGAATCCTTCTTGTGAAGTGTCTTCAGGTTTTCATTTTTCGCTTCGATGACTAACGCGCGCGGGCCCCAGAACCAAAGGCCGTCCGGTCCGTCGCTAAATTCTTCGTCAGGCCGTGACGCTTCGGCCCCCAATGCTTCGCCAAGCCGCATCAACGCGGCCTCCACCTTCTTGGATTTCTGATTTAGATCTAGTGCATTTGCAATTCGTTGGGCCTCGATCACTGCAGCGTTCGGATTGGCAAACTTGCCGAACCAGACGCACACCTTCTCAGCGACGGTTTTAGCGCCGGGCATAGCCGGTTTACGAGGGAGCGACGGGGGAATCGCAAGTGTAACGTTGTTCTCGCGCGCTGCCTGCTGGATGGCCATCGCTTCAACAACATCCGATAGATAGGTAATCCGCGAGAGGCGCTGAAGATGGATGCCAAGCTCATCACCCGTAAGCTTCGCCGTATGAATTGCCTTCTGAAGTAGCGGTTTCGCGTCGGCAGACATATTGTTGGATGCCATAACGTGGGCACGCCGCTCTTGTTCTGCGAGTTCGATCGTGGCCACCGCGATCTCTGGATTCTTTTTTGCGACGTCACGGACCTTTGCGTTGTAGTACTTCTTCCATCCCGGATCGCGATTGAGGCACTGTCCAATTACCTGACGAATCGCGGCATCGGGTTTGCCACCGCTCGACTTGCGGACCATATCAGCCAGCTCGATGCAGAGATTAATTTGATTGCGTGAGTCGTGAGTCATCGCACCCAGCACGTCCTTGCGACCGACGTATGTGGTCAGATCCTGTCCAGCCAGGAGTACCACGGCAAAATCAGCATGTGATCGCACCGGTCGCCCCATCCCCTGCTCTATCCGGAAAATTGTTCGATTGCGGACACCACCAGGTGTAACGGACATCGTCGAGTCGACCTTATCGATAAGTCCCGCACCGTAGGGCGTGCCGTCAATGACGAGTACTCGACAAGCGTCATCAGGAAGGTCCACGCCATCAAAACGCTGAGCGAAAACCGCGAAACGCGTACCCGACCCTGGATTCTTTAGCCTGCGGACGCCTTCCGCAAAATTATCGTCTTTAAAATAGGTGGCACCCTTAGCTACCCAGTCCTCAGCCAGCTGACCGCTGGATGTAAGAACCACCACGTTATGGGTTTTCGAAAGATCCGCGCAAAGATCCATTACGTAGGCCCTGTCGAGCTCCGGATCAATCAGCGACGGCGCGAGAATCATTCGTTCTCCGAGGCCCCGGTCAGAGGGTGGCAAAATTGGATCAGATGCTGCCGCAGCTGAAACCCCTAGCTCGCGTGTCAGAAGCGAGTCGTCGGCCAACGTAGCCGACATAAACAACCTGTGCTCGGCCTGGGCGTAAGCACGAACCTGTTCTGTGGGGAGAACCTCTGGGCTAATTTCTAGCTTTGTCCCGGATATGACGCATCTGCAAAGCGGCAATATCCCGCTGAGATAGGGCCAGACGAAGATGAAATTCTGCTCGGCAGCGTACCCATGTAGGATTTGTTGAATCTCTTGATAGGAATCGGTCCATATCCAATGGGGGACCTCCAGCAAGGCGCCAGGATCACCGCTCTCCACATCCATCCATTTGGTGCGGTGATAATTGCTGCAACACGGCGCCAGTACTTCGATGAGCCGGTTGTAGGCTTCTCCGGTTACTGTCAAAGTGAACTGCTTGCGGATATTTTCAACACCAGCATGAGCATCGTCGAGCACGATGGCATGGGGCACCAAGTTGACCTTCGGGTTGGCGAAAGTGCTGCGTGCATTGAACAGCTTCTCATATGTGCAGACCATTACCGCGTCGCCCCGGGCGCACTCTTGGGGAGGGTACGTTTCACCGCCCAAGTAAGCCTTAGCCGGAATGCCGAGCCGGGCGGCTTCCTCGAGGACTTGATCGATGAGTTGGGAAGTCGGGCAAAGAAATACCACCGGTTCACCCGTGACGCGCATATACCCGTAAAGGTACAGCAGGCCGACCGTCGTTTTGCCCGCGCCGGTGCTTACCTTCAGCACCGAATCCTTCTGGCCGCTCCGCTCCGTCAGAGCACGCATCGCTTCCCGCTGAGCGGGGCGTGGCTCCGTGTGCGTTCCTTTTACGTCGAGCGCGCCATAAAACTTTTCAAGGTCATATACGACCTCTTCTTGCTTTGCTCCGATCAGGCTGCCGAAATCAATCATAAAAATATCCTAAGTCTGGCTCACGACTATCACACTGCCACGTCGTTGTGCGGCCCAATCGACTAGCGTGGGTTGACACGTCTCGCTCATCGTGTTGTTCGAGCGCTGCAAGCAATATGGGGGAGAAATCTCAACAGTTTCCTACTTCACTAGCCGGAGTCCGGTAGCCGGCGCAAGGTCATACATGGAGGACAGTTCGTGATAGTGCAGATGAAGAATTTTCGCGAGTTCTTCGTTCGTGTAGTCCATGTCTTCCACCATATTCCGCACGAGAACATCCATCACCGAAGTCTTCTCAGGCTCAAAATCGACAGCAGAAGGTTCACGCAGCCGGAAATTACGTATCGACATCTGCCGCCACAAATACCCTGCCTTGTTGCGGTCTATCCGTCCTAAATCCGATGCACGATAAATCATTGCCGCCATGGATACTTTCCAGACCGGCTTCATGTACGCGGCCTTTTCTAGCGTCAGTCCCTGCAACTCTGGGCCGATGTCACTTGCAGGCATGAGTAAGGCTGACGCAAACCGGTCTGCCTCTTCTTCCATATTGGGGCTTGGATAGGCATGCATCACAACGTGCCCGAGCTCATGCGCCAAGCTAAAACGCATTCGATCGGCCGGCTGGTCTTTGTTCAGAAAAATTATTGGCGGCAGCCCTGGAATTCGATAACTCACGCCATCAATTTTGGCGTCGTTAAGCGGGCAATGTACAACCAGGCATCCGGCACGTTCGACATGCTCGGTTAATGAACGCAAAGGACCGCGGGGCAGGAGCCAGGCACGCCTTACATTATTCGCGACCGCCTCGGGGTCCCCTCCCATGTCGTCAAGATCGTAGAACGGGAGAGGAAGCTCGGGGTTCAATTCGACGGCAGACAAAAATTTTCTCACGTGCCCAATCCGAATGTTCAACTCGGCGATGACGCGATCAAGTACCTTTTGCGGGACCGAAGCCTTCTTCCGGTACATCGGGTGGGCGCTCATCGGCGCACCATATTCGCGTTCGGCCTGGTAAAAAAACGAAACAGGGCATTCTAGCGCGAGCGCCAGCCGTTCCTGAACCTCATAAGTGCAATCCTTGATGCCCTGTTCTATTTTCGACAGGGCACCTTGAGTGATACCGGCCAATGCTGCCAATTCCGACTGGCTCAATGAGCGCATTCGACGTCGCAAACTTACAAGCTCACCGCGCAGGGGCCGGTCTAGTTCAACCGGTCGAAACATCTTGTTTACCATCTTTCGATTTATTTCTTGGTTTTACGATGCGGTCAGCTACTGATCCGCCATTTTCCGGTGCGGGTGGTTCTGCGAACGGGATGACGTTTTGCACGACTGGATCAGCGCCGAACAAATCGATCATCCAGGCGACCGCCTTGCGGTGTCGCTGCACTAGCACGATACGTTCAATTTCGGTCTCGGATCTATCCAGCTGGTAGACCATATCGAGCCTTGCGACCCCATCAAACATGTCTTGGGTCTGGTCAACATAAGCCAGCGCGCTCTTTGTCGGATAATTCCGCGACAATAGCTTTTCATCAGCTTTCTTCATCCGAATGAAAATATTGCCACCAACAAGGAGTCCTCGGTACGCCTTCATCTTCTCCTCGAAGGTAATACCCTCCCGGCCATCAAAAACCCGCTTCGAATGCACCAGCATCTGGTTCCATACCACATTCGCACGTACGCGCTTACACTGCATCGTCGGCGCGAACGGCCCCTCCTTCCAGTCACGCCATGCATTACGCACGACCGTAACGAACTCTTCTTGGAAAGGGCGTACTGCCTCTTCGGCGACATCGCGAGAAATGACCGGCATATTGCAACCTCTCATTGATTTCAATGAGGCAATGCTAACAGTCAACGACAAAAAGTACAACAAATTATTACCAAAATTATTCCCGTCGAGTCAAATCGCTAGCGGTTAGGTAAGGCGAAAACACGATTTCGCTCTCAACTTCTTCCTCTGATATGCTCCGCTCACGGCCTTGAGCGTTCAGCAAACGAATCCTGTACACTGACTACAACTGCGTCTTTAGATCGAACAACGCGACATGGCGCTCACGAAACACCCTCCTTCCGCGATTGTTACGCAATATAAGGCTGCTGCTGCCGCTCGCCGTGCGAAGATCGCTGCAACGATCACATCCGATGCTGAAGAGGTGTAGCCGAGCTCAGGTCGAATTCGGGCCACGCTAAGCGGGAAAGCAATACCGCGAGATCGACAACACCAGTTGTTCGGCCCTTCGGGGATTAACATTCCAGAATTCGCGACAGCCCGAAAAAAGAGGTCTGTTTGAAATCAATGAAACACGGCCATTCTTTTTCAAACACAGCGTGAACTTCAGGCGAAAGTTTTCTGCCCCTCCTCTATCAACATCCCAGAATTTGCGATGGCAAAAAAGAAAGTCGAAAAGTAACCAAAACGCAGAGTGTCTTCGGTTGAAGGCAATGAAACAATGCGATGATAATTTTCACCGAAGACTGGGCGAAAAAAAACGGCCGCGTGGGCCGTCTCGATAGGCGATGCGTATTATCCGAGCACGCCCAGCCGACGCAACGAGGCCGCGACCTGACCTTGCGCGTCCGCAATTGCCGAACGCCGCGAGGGCTGTGCGGGCGTAACGCCACCCTGAGCAAGTGCACGTCCGACGACACCAGTTGCCGCTACACCGGCCGGGCTGGCGGCTGCGGCGCGGACAATGTCTACCGCCTGCACATGAACTCCCCCCGTGGCTGTAGCGCGGCTACTGGATTTGAACAAGGCGGCACCCGCGGCCGTCCCACGCTTGACTTTAGCTTGCTGGACAGCGTCCATAACGGGGGCTTCTTCGGCAAACGGCTTTCTGCTGCCGACGTGAAAAATGAGTGGTTTGGTTGCCATAATGGGTCCAGTCTATATCCAACTAGGCCGGTCTGCAAGAAAAAGGGGAACTACCGTGCGCAAGGTCAGCTGGCGCGACAACTCTTTGTCCGACCGGTTGTCCAGCGTATTTTGGTGCTTTTTCTTCGATTCCAAGGTCAGCATCATTGCCAACGCGCCACTCGGCAACCCGATCTCCTGGGTCCTGCCGCCGCCGTCGCGCCACAGACCGATCGATCTGGCGGGCTTTGCCTCCAGCCAGTTTGAACGGTCAACCATCGCCGCGCAGGTGAATGACAGCACCGCGGAGCCGGGATCCTCGGCCAGGACCGTGGCATAACGGCCGGGCCATCGCACCGCGAGCTGGGGCCCGTCCATCAGCAGCGCGATCACTAGGTTGGGACCGACCGCCCGGATTGCGCTCATCGCCGGATCGGTGCGTGCTAGGTCCTCGCAAATGAGGGTGGCCAGCGACATGTCCCGGCGCAAGCCAAAAAATGGCAACTGACGCTGGCTTACGTCGATGTCCTCCCACCACTTATCGTTTCCGGGGGAGTTATCAAAGTTTAGTCCGTAGCGATCCGTCTGCCCACGGTCGAGGCGCCAGCGATGGTGTTTGTTTTGCTCACCCATGGCCACATGCCCGTCCTCTTGGAACACGAAAGTCAGTGCTCGGTTGAGCTGGTTTTCCCCGGCTTCCGAATCGAGCACCCCGGTAATCAGGAATTCGATGCCCAGCTCGGCCGCCGCGAGTGCTTGTACCAGTTCACCAGCCAGCGCGCTCGACAACGCACACTCGGGAAGAATAACGCCGGTCGGGACTGCGCCGGTTTCCATTTGAGCCTGCTTAATAAGCGGTATTACCAAGTCATCGGCAAGAAGTTGGCCGGTGAGCGGCTGTCCGTCCAGCGTGAGCCACGTCTGGTTCAGCTTGAAATATGCTGGCACATGGTTATCTGCCAAATTTTGCCGCGGGGAACTCAACTGGAAGCTACGGCCATGGATTGTGAACGGAAACGGAATAAGCAGCAGCCGAAGGTCATATGGCGCCGCCGGCTGCGCCTGATCACCTCCCAGCCGCTTGCTCGAGAGGATCCATGATGGTTCGAGGACGGAGATCGGCGCTAGCAGGGCCAAATAGTGGCTCAGTGAGCGGATCGTGCAGCCGACCGAGGAAGTAATTGCTTTGGGTAAGACGATGGCGCGGTCAGGCGGTACCATTACGCACAGCGAATGCGGTGCATGTGGCAACATGACCGACGCATCCGCCTCGGTGAGCGCTGCAAACGCCATAGAGGCGAACATATTCAGAGATGCATTGTCCGGGGCCACGTCCCAGCCCATGCCGGCGCAAGCTTCGTCAGCGATCGCAAACAACGCCAAGAGGATTTGTACTAAATCCGTATGTTCACGAACGGCACTCACCCGGACGTCGGAGAAGGTGGTTACGACGGCTTGCCATAACGAATCGACCGGGCCCGGGACCATATCATCGTTGGCGTTCCATACGCGCGCACAGTTAGCGATCTCCGTCAGGCGAATCGCGTGTTCATCAAGTTTTTGCCGGTCGGGACTCGCCATTGTGTAGCAGCCGGACCTTTCAATAATGGTTCCAACCACAGCAAATAGGTCTACCGGCCAGCTGGGACAGCTCTCAAGGTTTGTGGACGGCGCTGCCTGGGAGTTAAAGGCGTCCGTTCCTTCCGGCAATAATTGCTGAATCAGTTCAATAACCGTCATTTCATACCCGTAGTAGACACTGGCTGTCGTGGCCAGCTCAGCGCGATCGCGGCCAAAGGCTCGACTATAGCCGAAGAGGTGCTAACAGGGAAATTCCAGCAACCTTAGCCCCGAACGCCCCCATCCTGTGGCGAAGAGAAAGCACGCTACCAACGGAAGCGAATTTGCCAACTGCTGAATGTTAAGAAGCGACTGTGCCAACATCATGTAGGGTTCGGGGGGTAATCCCCCCGCAAAAAGAGCGTGTTTAGAAGTAGAATTTTCTACTTACGAACAGAAAGCTCTACATGAAGACGTCCCGCTTTACCGACAGCCAAATCATCGCCATCCTCAAGCAGGCCGAAGC
>NZ_JABBGG010000019.1 GCF_012927275.1 Massilia polaris
CAACTGGCTGTGGACCTACAATCACGACCGGCCCAACATGGCACTCGGCGGTATTACGCCAAAACAGAAATTGGCACTTGCCGCTTAACCTCTACTTTTAGCGTGCTCTAAAAATGGGGGGATTACCCTCAACTTTCAAAGCTCGGCAATGTTAATCCAACTTTCCGATGTCTCTATGCCGCGAAGTCTTCACGGGCCAGTCCTGGCTATAAGGCCAGCGCACTCATCCTCGAGAAAATTCTAACGCATGACTACTGGGCAGATCGGTGCCGATGGCGAGCCACCCGCGCGCGTTCGCCACCTCGCCGCTTGCGCGATCTTCTTGCGCCCCGTGGGCGTAGACCGGGCCCCTCCCGGTCCGAATCGCCCTGGCGCATGCGCACCAGAGTCTGTCGGTACTGGAACATCTCGAAGCTCCGTTTGGTCACGGCGCATCAGCAGAAAGTGTCACCCCGATGACGAAAAACGTCAGCATTTTTCCTGAAAAATGGCATTAAATTATGCTATTTGCATCGATATGACACGAAAACTGCCTCAATATTGCTGGTATGACATTTGCTTATAGATAAGTCTACGCGCAGTTGATGAGGTGGCGCCAGTCGCCAATCGCCATCAGCACGTGTTCAGCCCGGCTGCGTTAGCAGAATGTCACACCAACCGGCCTATCGAAGCTACGCACGACGAGGCGGCCAAGGCGCGCAAGCAACGGGATGTACCAGTGACGAACCAAAAGCAAAGGGATAGACCATGAGCAAAGCGCCATATCGGCATCGATCGAGCTTAGAACAGTTACGCAATCGTTCAACACGAGGGCTGCCGTTCGCCCTGACGTTGTTGCTGGCAGCCTGCGGCGGCGGGGGCGGCGAGTCCACAGTCCCTGGATCCCAGAACGTTTTGCTTGCTATGTCCAACTCGATGTCCGCGCGCAAGGCGGCAGAAATCCCGCTCACGCCGGTAAGCGCCGGCGCTAGTTCGTCAGAACGTGGCGACTTGTCCGCCGCTGCGGCGATCGACCACAACGAAAGCACGCGCTGGAGCAGCGAGTTCTCCGACGACCAGTACCTGACGCTGGATTTCGGGAAATCCGAGCTCATCAGCCGCGTGCGCATCGACTGGGAGAACGCCCACGCTGTTCAATACCTCTTGCAAGTCTCCGACGATAATACGAATTGGACCACGATCAAGGCTGTCGACAACAGCCAGGGCGGCACCGAAGACATAGGCGGGCTCTCAGGCCAGGGCCGCTATCTGCGTATGAAGGGCGTCAAGCGCTCGACGCAGTACGGCTATTCCATCCTCGAGATCCAGGCGTTCTCGGGCACGCCGGTCGCACCGCAACCGGTGCCCCAACCGGACCCCGCACCGGCGCCCGGTCCGATCGACACCAGCAAGCCCGGCGTGTCGGTCAAGCCGGTGGCGACCAGCTCCTCCGCGCTGGAAAACCCAGGCTTGTCCGCCGCACTGGCGATCGACGGCAAACCGACGACCCGCTGGGCCAGTTCGTTCGAGGACGGGGCCTGGATCCAATTCGACTTCGGCACCAGGACGCAGATCGGCTATATAAAGCTGCTCTGGGAGAACTCCTACGGAAAGCAGTACGCGCTGCGCGTGTCGGATGACGGTCAGAATTGGTCGCAACTACGCTACGTGACCAATGGCCAGGGGGGCACCGAGGAATTTTTCAATCTCGGCGCCAATGCCCGCTACATCCGACTGCAGGGTGTGGCCCGAGCCACACAGTATGGCTACTCGCTTTTCGAGGTGGAGTTCAAAACACCCGGCAGCGACAACACGGTGCTTAACGCCGCCACGTCGGCGCTGCAGTTCCCCGCCAACGGCAACGGGTGGGCGCCATTGCCCACATCGGTCGAGCCGCTCGAAACGCTGCAGTTCACGCTGTCCGACGGCACGCTGGTCACCCGATTCGGCGCACGCGGCTTAGCCCGTCACGGTCGCGAGCGTGGCGAGGAATGGAATGAAATCGGCTATGGCCCCAACGAGACAGTCGATCCGGTGACGGGTCTTGCAGTGGACAAAGGGCCAGGCAATTACCTGACCTTCGTGCCGAATTACTTCAAGAACCGTACCTGGGGCTTCGAGATCATCGACAATAGCCGCGTGGCGGGTGTGACTAAGCCGACGCTGACTGTTAACCAGTACAACACCGTGGACTTCCTGCCTGGCGGCGTGGCGTTCTTCCGCGCGTTCGACCGGCCGGGCGTGACAGGCTATGGCTGGATGAACCCCGGCGAGCTCGTCGATCGCAACGTCTCCATTTGCAAGCCCGTACCCTACCCTGCCAACGGCAAACTGGCCAGCGCCAATGGAATCAACGGCGCCTGTACCCTGCTGGTCAAGGAGTACCCGGGGCATGGTGATCTCGACGCCAGTGGCTTCCCGAATGGCAGGAATATCCCGGCGCGTCCCCTCGTCGCTGGTGACGTCATCGAAGTATCGCCGTCCATGTTCTCCACGACCAATGCCATGCAGGCCAAGGGTGACAACGGCGGTATCCGCTATTACTCATCCGAATTTATGTACGTGGTGGGCACGGGTCTCCGGCCCTGGTACGGAGTGCAGCCACGTCTTAACTCGGTGCCGCTTCCGGCGGAGACTTTGTCGGGCGGCGTCGGCTCGGTGTCCTATGACTACACGGACAATGGGTCGTTCATGTTCCAGCAGCCGCACACCAATATCGGCATGCAGAATATGCAACGTTTCGTCGAAGGCCGGCGGCTGGTTCATACTAATTTCGCGACCGGCGAGCACAACGAGCCAGGCAATGAGCGCTACACGCCAGCTGTGGGACTGCGGGGGCAGCGCTTCAACCAGTCCGCCTGCATCGCCTGCCACGTCAACAACGGCCGCAGCCCAGGCCCAAGCTCCCTGAACCAGCGGCTTGACAGCATGTCCGTCCGGGTTGCGGCTACCGGCGCTACGGGGCAGCAACTGCCGCATCCGCAGTATGGCAGCGCGGTTCAGATGAACACGCTGTCGGCCACTGGCGCCTCGCAAGATTGGGGCAACAGCGTTCGTGTGGGGGGATTCGAGAGCCGTTCAGTAAAGCTTGCAGACGGCACGATCGTCGAATTGCGCAAGCCAACGCTGGCGTTCGACGGTCCGGTGCCGGATACTTTTTCGCTGCGTGCCGCCCAGCCCATGATTGGCACTGGCTTGCTCGAAGCCGTACCTGAAGCGGATATCCTCGCGCGCGCCCGCTCGACACCGGACGGTGATGGCGTCATGGGCCAGGCCAACTATGTCTTCGATCCCGAGACTGGTGCCGTCCGCGTGGGTCGCTTCGGCTGGAAGGCGACCAAGGCGACGCTGCGCCAACAGACCGCTGCCGCGCTGCTGGCGGACATGGCGGTGACCTCGCCCGTCTACCCCAACCGGTCCTGCAGCACCGACCCTGCCGGCTGCGCTTCCGCCGGGGCCCAGAAGGGCATCTCGGAGTCCGATCTGCAATCGATCTCGCGCTATCTTGCGCTGGTGGGCGTGCCGGC
Source organism: Massilia polaris (assembly GCF_012927275.1). Classification (GTDB taxonomy): domain Bacteria; phylum Pseudomonadota; class Gammaproteobacteria; order Burkholderiales; family Burkholderiaceae_D; genus Telluria_A; species Telluria_A polaris. The sequence goes on from NZ_JABBGG010000019.1 coordinate 3,507, forward strand.
CCAACGCAGTGTTGCCAGCGGCTTCCCCAAGGGCGTGGCACCGCTGGATGAACACCGCGTCGATCCGCTACAGGTGCGTTCCGGCGCCAAGGTCTTCGAGGGCATGCGATGTGCGGCCTGCCACACCGTGGAGATGAAAACTGGACCAGGGCACCTGTTCGCCGAGCTGCGCAACCAGACCATCCGGCCCTACACCGACTTACTGCTGCACGACATGGGTCCGGACCTTGCCGACAAGCTTGTCGAGGGTCAAGCCAAAGGTAGCATGTGGCGTACGTCGCCGTTGTGGGGCATCGGCTATACCGAGAAGGTCATGGGCAGCAACGCTAAAGTAGGTTACTTGCACGATGGTCGCGCCCGAAACCTCACCGAGGCCATCCTCTGGCACGGCGGTGAGGCGGCTCGCGCCCGCCAGCGCTTCGAAACCCTGTCCAAGGCGGACCGTGAGGCCCTGCTGGCGTTCCTGAAGTCGCTTTAATCGCTTAAGGACCGTTTTGTATAATATGCCGGCCGCTGAGTTGTTAGCGCTACCCAGCGGCCGGTTACATGATGCTCGTAACCCTAGCTGGAGGTAGCCGCCACATTGGCCCGTGCCATGTGCAATTTTTTGTAGCTGTCGATCAGGCGCTGGTGCCTATCGAGCCCCTCCAGTTTCGTACTCGTTGGCGTTAAACCGAAGAAGCGCACGCTGCCGTCCACCGACCCCATCACTGCATCCATCCGAGGATTGCCAAACATCCGGCGGAAATTGGCCGCGTAATCGTCCAGCTCCAAGGCGTCATCCAGCAGCACCTCTAACACCACATTCAAGGCCTGATAAAACAATCGGCGCTCGACCGTGTTGTCGTTGTACTGCAGGAAGGCTCCGACCAGCTCATGCGCCTCTTCAAATTGCTGCAAGGCCAGATGAATCAGCAGCTTCAACTCCAGAGTTGTCAGCTGGCCCCAGTCCGTATTCTCGTCAAATTCGACGCCGATCAATGTGGCGATGTCGCCGTAATCATCCAGCTCACTGTTCTCTAAACGCTCAAGCAGTGCTTCCAGGCTGGCGTCGTCCAGGCGATGCAAGTTCAAAATATCGGCCCGGAACAACAGCGCTTTGTTTGTGTTATCCCAGATCAAATCTTCTACCGGATAGATTTCCGAATAACCCGGCACCAAGATCCGACAGGCAATTGCGCCTAACTGGTCATACACCGCCACGTACGCTTCCTTGCCCATGTCTTCGAGAATGCCGAACAAGGTCGCGGCTTCCTCGGCATTGGAGTTTTCACCCTGGCCAGAAAAATCCCACTCAACAAAATCGTAATCAGCTTTGGCGCTGAAAAAGCGCCACGACACGATGCCGCTGGAGTCAATGAAGTGTTCAACAAAGTTATTTGGCTCAGTCACGGCTTCGCTTGCAAAGGTGGGCTGAGGTAAATCGTTCAAACCTTCAAAACTACGACCCTGTAGCAATTCCGTCAGACTACGTTCCAGCGCCACCTCGAAGCTTGGGTGCGCGCCGAACGATGCAAACACACCGCCTGTGCGCGGGTTCATCAAGGTGACGCACATCACCGGGTACACGCCTCCCAGCGACGCATCCTTCACCAGCACCGGAAAGCCCTGCTCTTCCAACCCCTGAATGCCGGCCAGAATGCCAGGATATTTCGCCAGCACTTCCTGCGGCACGTCGGGCAATGCGATTTCGCCTTCCAGAATTTCGCGTTTGACCGCCCGTTCGAAAATTTCTGATAGACATTGCACCTGCGCCTCGACCAGCGTATTCCCGGCACTCATGCCATTACTGACGTACAGGTTTTCGACCAGGTTGGACGGAAAATACACCACCGCGCCGTCCGACTGCCGAACATACGGCAGCGAGCAGATACCGCGCTGCTCATTGCCGGAGTTGGTGTCGACCAGGTGCGAGCCACGCAACTCGCCATCGGGATTGTAAATTTCCAGACAGTGCTCATCCAGAATTTCAGGCGGCAGCGCATCTTTAAGGCCAGGTTTGAACCAGCGTTCGTTCGGGTAATGGACGAACGCCGCGTTGGCGAAGTCTTCGCCCCAAAACGTACCGGCGTAGAAATGGTTGTTGTTCAGTCGCTCGATATACTCTCCCAACGCCGACGCCAACGCGCTTTCTTTGGTCGCTCCCTTGCCATTGGTAAAACACATCGGCGAGTGCGCATCGCGGATATGTAGCGACCACACATTGGGAACGATATTGCGCCACGAAGCAATTTCAATCTTGATGCCCAGGTCCGCCAAAACGCCCGACATATTGGCAATGGTTTGCTCCAACGGCAGATCCTTGCCCGCAATATAGGTGCTCGCTTCAGAAGCCGGATTCACCATCAGCAACGCCTGAGCATCGGCATCTAAATTCGCTACCTCTTCAATCACGAACTCGGGGCCGGCTTGCACCACTTTTTTCACCGTACAACGGTCGATGGAGCGCAAAATACCTTGGCGGTCTTTGTCGGAGATGTCCGCCGGCAACTCAACCTGAATCTTGAAAATCTGCTGGTAACGGTTTTCCGGATCAACAATATTATTTTGCGACAGGCGGATATTTTCGGTAGGAATATTGCGGGTTACGCAATACAACTTCACAAAATACGCCGCACACAGGGCCGATGAGGCCAGAAAGTAGTCAAACGGACCCGGCGCCGAGCCATCGCCCTTGTAACGTATCGGTTGGTCGGCGATCACCGTGAAATCATCGAACTTGGCTTCAAGACGAAGCTTATCGAGAAAGTTGACCTTAATTTCCATGGGGGAATTCCAAAATAGTGCGCAAAATCGCTTAGACAGCATTATCCGTTCTTTTAGCCTTACAGCATAGGCTGATGACCGGCCCCATACCGTCGGGGTGCGCGTAAGCCTGTTCCTACATCACCAATATAAGTCGCCATCCCGTCGATCCGTCCGGCTTTCTTTCCGGTGCTAGCGCCATCGCAGCATGTTCATCGATGGCCTGGACATGCTGGGATCGACGCTGCGTCACAAGCAGCAGATCGAGTCCTTTGCCCGCAACTGGCACGGGGCTCATCCCTGGCTGAAAGACGTTGCCGCGGTGACGCGTGACAGGCTTAACCGGACAGCAAACGCTCGTATTTAAGGATGGCCTGGCGCGGGTTTGCGCCTGGCCACCGGCCGCTTCGCAGCTGTGGATCTGTTCAGGGCCACGGCGGCGCGGATCAAGGCGATCAGGGCCTCCTCGTCAACCGCTTCGCCTTCATGGAGATCGATGGCGCGCCGGGTGTTTCCTTCGAGGCTGGAATTGAACAGGCCCGAAGGGTCGTCCAAGGAGGCACCCTTGGCGAAAGTCATCTTCACCGCACTTTTGTACGTCTCACCGGTACAAATGATTCCAGCGTGTTCCCACACCGGGACCCCGCGCCACTTTACTTCTTCGATCACCTCGGGATCGGCCTTCTTGATGATTTTCCGAATCAGCGCGAGCGTCGGGCCGCGCCAATCGCCCAGTTCCTTAATTTTCGCGTCGATCAGTTGAGCGGGAGAGTTACTGACTTCGTCTTCAGCCTTCTTCAGCATCGGTCTCTTTCTTGTTTGTGGCTTCCCAAGATCGGTAGTCGGCCGCCGTCCGCTGTCAGGACACTGCCTGAGATAAAGCTCGACTTGTGCGACGCCAGGAATAACACAATTTCTGCGACCTCTGACGGCTTTCCAACCTCGCGCTTGTCGATCGTCTCTTCGCCCGACTTCACCTGCGGATTATTCCAGAGCATCTCGGTATCCACCGCGCCCAGTCTCAGCGCATTCACCCGGATGCGCCGTTCGTAGCATTCAAGCGCGAGTCCGCGCGTGAACGCTTCAAGCCAGCCCTTGCTTGCAGAATATGCCGTGCTGTGGGTGTCCGTAGCGATTGCGTGAACCGACGAAATGTTGATGATGGAACTGTCCTGCGGCATGTGCGGGATGGCGTGCTTTGCCATCAAGAACGGGCCGCGCATGTTCACTGCTACCGTATGCCCCCATTCCGCCTCGTCCATGTCAATCAACGGACCGGTCGCCATGACGGCGGCATTGTTGACCATCACGTCAATCGACTTCCATCGTTTGACGATATCCGAAACCGCGTTGCGCACCTCGTCACTATTGGCGACATCGGCATGGATAAAACTGCAGTCGCCGACGCCCAGGCGCCCTGCCAGCGCCTTTAGTTTAGCTTCGACTTCCCGCCCGGCGTCGTCGTTGCGCCCAATAATTGCCGTGCGAGCGCCCTCCTCCACAAACCTGCGTGCGATCGCCTCGCCGATGCCGGCGGTACCGCCGGTAATCACCGCCACCCGGTCGCGTAATTCCATACGCCCCCTCTATTTGCGCAGGCACATCAGCCCGCTGTTGACCTGGCCCGACCACGTTTTGATCAGCTCGCGGTAAGCCTCGCCAACCGGCCTGATCCGCCGGTCGAGGTCGAACAGTCCGTAGTGGTTCACATGGCCGCTGTTTTCGGTTAGCAAACTGTCCCAGTCGACCTGGTCAATGAGGCTGTACCAGGTAAAGCCGACGATCGGCACGCCGTCGTTCTTCAGGCGGAGAACGTTCGACCATTGCTGCTCCAGCCAGACGCGGCCGTCCTTCTCAAGCCGCGCGTCGTCGCGGTTGTTGGTTTCAGTGTGCATCACAGGCAACCGGTAGCGGTCGTAGTATTGCTTCGTGATGACGTAGTAGCCGAACATTTCGCAGACAAACATGCTGCCGTCCGGATAAACGATGTGCTCGTTGGTAGCGTAGTAGTCGTTGCCCATGATGCAGACGGCCCTGACATTCCGGTCGAGGAAGAAATGGTATTCCTCACGCGTCATGCCGTTATCCATCAGGTACTCGTACATGGTGCCGCACACGTCGTAGCCGTAATTCAGGTCCAGCGCAAGGAACCTCAGCTCGTTCAGGTGGTCGGCGACTTTAATCGCGGCAGGTTCGACGGCGTGGAAATATTCCGACGATTCGCTTTGAATAAAGCGGCCATTCGGCTGGACGTTCGCGATCGCTTCGGTGGCCAGGATGTTCGCCTTGACCAGGTGCTTGGTCGCGGTGACGAAGGCGGCATCGGATGCCAGGCACTCGTTCCACATGCCGTAGCGCGCGGAAAAATTCGCAGCGACATAGATCTCATTCACCGGTGTGTACAAGGTTATCCAGGGAAAGCGCTGGGCGAATGCGCCGGCGTATTCGGCAAACAGGGCGGGAAAGTCAGGATTCTGGAAGTCGCCGATCCAGTCTGGGACGCCGAAATGGCAGAGGTCGACAATCGGCGCGATGCCCAGGCGCTTCAGTTCCGGGAAGACCTGGTCGGCAAAGTCCCAGTCGTAGCGGCCGGGTCCGAGATGGGTGGCGTAATACGGCGGGCCATACCGCAGAACATCGATGCCGAGGCCCTGCACCAGCGCGAAATCTTCCCGCCAGCGCTCGTAATGGCCCGTCTTCGCCATTTCGTCGACGCGGTGGCGCGTGCCGTCCGGCAAAGCTATGACGGGATAGCTGTTCTCGATGCCAGTTGCAAAAAGAAACGGTTGCACGCGCGTTCCTTGTGCCTCGGGGAACCCCTGCCCTGTTCGCCTATTGCTTGCTTGCCGCCTGGTACAGCGGCGCAACGGCGGCTTGCATGCGGGTCAGGTCCGCGATGCGGGATTCGTTAGCCGGATGGGTTGACAGGAACTGCGGCGGACGGTCGCCGCTGCTTGCCGCGCCCATCTTTTGCCAGACGCTGACGGCCGCCGCGGGATTGAACCCTGCGCGCGCCGCGAGTTCGAGGCCGATCTTGTCCGCCTCGGATTCGTTCTTACGTGAATTCGGTAGTGTGAGCATCACATCGGCAACCTGGCTCGCCATTTTGGCCTGCGTCTCGGTGGTCTGCAATGCGCCCAGCACGACCGAGCCGATCAGGTTTTGCGCCATTGCCTGCGATACCTTTTCGCGGCCGTGTTCGCGCAGGGCGTGGGCGATTTCGTGGCCCACAACCATCGCGATCTCGTCGTCGGTCAGGTTGAGTGAGCGGATGATGCCGGTGTAGACGGTGATCTTGCCGCCTGGCGCGCACGATGCGTTCAGCTCGGGGGAATCGATCAGCGCCACTTCCCAGTTCCAGTTGGCGGCGTCGGGCCGGAACACCGGCGCCTGTTGCTGCAGGCGCGCCGCGATGCGCCGGAGGCGCTCGTATTCGGCGCCCTGGGTGACGAGCTTGCCCGCCGCCCGCGCCTTTTCATTTTGCTCGTTGAAACTTACCTGCGCCATCTGTTCGAGCTGTTCAGCCGGAACAATCAGTAATTGCCTGCGATCGACATCGACTGCGCCGGGACTTGTGGTCGAAGCACAGCCAGCCAGGGCCGCGATGGCCGCGACGATGACAGCGTGCTTAATCAAGGTAAGTTTCATTGCGGCGGATGATTAGTGGACGGAGGAAGTTACTGCGTAGCCCTTTTCGGAAAGCTGCTCTGTGAGGCGCTGGATGTCGTAATCGGGCATCTGGGTGGCGTCATCGTCGACTTCCACAGCCCTCGCCTCCACCTGCCAGTCGGTATTGGTTGCTTCTTCGGGGATGTTGCGGGTCTCCGGAACTGCGAGATACTGGAAATTGCCGTCCGTCTCGGCCCTGCGGTAGATATCCAAGCGCATGCTGAACTCCTATAAAAGAAAGGCGGACCACGCCATCCGATCAGCGGGATCCGTTTCCTTACTTTGGAGAAGGCCGGCAGTTCTGTCTGTTAAGTCACCCACATTGAAGGGTTATCGGCCCGGCCCCGAGCCGAGGATACGCGCGGGCAGCAGCACGATGGCGCGCAGCAGCTCGAAAACCGCTTCGACGCCGATGCCGATCAGGCGAAACGGCAGGGTCAGCAGCCAGGCGACCGGCCATAGCACCAGGGCGAGCAGCGCAAGCGGCCAGCACAGGAACAAGACAAGCAACCACACCAGGAAACTAAACATTGCACACTCCGAAGGGAAAGAGATCGAGTGTGCATACAGTACGTCAGCAGCCAAGCGCGGGCAACGCCCATGCGACCAGCTGCGTGTGGAAGCGACAAGAATGCAAAAACCGGGGATAGACGGCTAAGCTGGCCTTACTGGCCCAGGCAGATGATCCGGGTGCTGTATTCGTGCGCGTTGGGCTTGCGTTTGGTGGCCCAGTCGATGGCTTCCTGCGCTTCGGCGACGGTGAGGACCGTGGCCTTTTCCTTGTTCTTGATAAAGGAAACGCCTTCGAACTTGCCTTCCTTGCTGCGCATTACTTTCGCGAACACAGGTGGTTTGGTGTCGCCGTCGCTGATTTTGTTCTGCTGGACGAGGTAACGCTGGTCAATGTTTTCCATGTGGGACAGTCGATAGTGGTCGGTCAAACCGGCATTTTACCGGTTGGCGGCGGCGATTGTCAGGAAAACCGGGGGGGCGCCGAGGCGCCCGGCGAGATGGCCGGGCGATTGCTGCATGCGATTTAAGCGCGGGCAGTGTTGAGATGCACTGGCGTGGCGACCATGTCCTGTGCCACGGAAACGCGCATCGTCGCTTCCAGCGAAGGCAGCGAGCCGCCGGCGCGGTAGGAGAAGCTTACCTGCACCACATCGCCGGCCTTGACCGCCACCGGCGTCGCCACCGGCAGGCTCATGTAGTGGTTGAGCCAGTCGATCGTGCTGCCCTCTTCCTGCACGACGGCAAGAATGTTCTTGGTGATGAAGCGCAGTGCGTTGACCGTGCCGCTCTTGCCGGCGACGAATTCGCCTTCCCAGGCGATCTGCGGATCGTTCGGCTGGCTGAAATCGAGAATGCTGTAAACCGCTGGCGGCGCCATGTCGATGGTGCCTGGGTGAATCACATTGGTCTCGTGAAACTGGACGATTGGCGCGTAGAAGCCTTCGAAATCGTATTCGACCTGCATCGGCTGGACAGCCATGATCGCCGCTTCCGGCAGGAACACCGGCAGCGGGCCGCCGAAACGCTCGAGGTAACGGATCTTGAACGCCTCGATGACCTGGACCTGCTTTTCGCGCAGCATGCCGACATGGATCATTTCGCAGATCACGACATCGACCGGCTCGGGCGGCAGGTACTCGAATGCGTCCGCGTGGACGACCTCGACCTTGTGGCCGTTCGGGTTCAGCGCCATCATCTTGCGCGCTTCCTTGACCATGTCCGGATTGAACTCGACGCAGTAGACCTTGTCGGCCTTTGCCGCCGCGAACCACGACAGCACGCCGGTGCCGCCGCCCAGTTCGAGCACTTTATGTCCTGGACGTACGGCGTAATGGATCGCCGACTTAAACCCGTGCATGCGGTTCTGGTCCATCAACATATTGTGGTGGTAATGGACGGGGATAAATTGCCCCAGATAACAGCTCTCGATTTCGCTTTCGTTCCGCATGGTTTCCTTTTCGTTCCTGGCGATGTGACGATGCCATTATCGACAACATTCGCCTCGTCCCATGCGGCGAGGTGGGCAGTGTTTCCATGCCAGTTCGGGAATTGCCAAGACGAAACTAGCGAACGCGTTTGCCCGGCCGACGATGCGCGTTGATGGCTTTGACGATGCGCGGTTTGTCCATGCGTTCGGCGAAATCGGCGGCGGTCAGGCCGTCAGAGCTGGTCAGCGACGTGTTCGCACCGGCTTCCAGCAGCACGGCGACCGCGGATTCCTGCCCTTCGCGGGCTGCCATCATCAAGGGAGTCAGCCCGCCAGGGGCGGGTGAGTTGAGCGCGGCGCCACGGCCGATGAGGATGCGGGCGATGTCGGCGGCGTCGCCGGCGGCGGCGTAGTGCAAGGGGCTCCAGCCCGCGCGGTCGACCTTGGCGCCGCGTTCCAGCAAGGCCAGCGCGGCCGGCTTGTTGCGCTTGAACGCAGCCATCATCAATGCGGTGTTGCCGTTGGGTGCTTCCAGCTCAAGCTTTACGCGAGGATCATCCATCAAGGCGTTGAAAACGTTCATGGAATCGTCGCGCAAGGCGACGATCAACGCGGTCTCGCCCGTGCGCGGATCGCGCGCGTTGACGTCGACGCCCTTCGCGATCTGTGCCTTCACGGCGTTCGCGTTATCGACCTGCACCAGGGTAAAGTAGTGGGACAAGTCGTCCGCGCCTGCGCCGCGCGCGACGCCCATGCACAGCATGAGAAAGAACATTAAGTGCATTGGCCGGCGCAGGTTCAGCATGAAGTCCTCAGCGTACCGCCTTGAATAGATTGAAGAAGTTTTCCGTCGTCTGCTCGGCGACGTGGCTGAGCGGAACGTCCTTCAGCGTCGCCAGATACTCGGCAACATGGCAAACGAAGCCGGGCTCGTTCATCTTGCCGCGGTGCGGAACCGGGGCGAGGTAAGGCGAGTCGGTTTCGATCAGGATGCGCTCCATCGGGACGGCACGGGCGACAGCCTGCAGGTCCTTGGCGCTCTTGAAGGTGACGATGCCGGAGAACGAGATGTAGAAGCCCATTTCGAGCGCGGCTTCCGCCACTTCCAGCGATTCGGTGAAGCAGTGCATGACCCCGGCGACGCCGCCCTTGTCGGTGCCCGCGCCCTCTTCGCGCATGATGCGGATGGTGTCTTCGCTGGCTGCGCGCGTGTGGATAATCAAAGGCTTACGGGTGATTCTTGAAGCCCGGATGTGGGTTCGAAAGCGCTCGCGCTGCCATTCGAGGTCGCCTTCCAGCCGGTAATAATCGAGGCCTGTTTCGCCGATCGCGATGATTTTCGGATGGTTGGCCAGCTCGACCAGCTGGTCGACGCTCGGCTCGGGCGTGTCCTCGTAATCGGGATGCACTCCGACGGAAGCGTATATGTTCGGATACTGCTCGGCCAGCGCGAGCACTTGCGGGAAATCGGGCAGGTCGACGGAAACGCAGAGCGCGTGGGTCACCCGGTTCTCGGCCATCTTGGCAAGGATTTCGGGCATCCGGGCAGCCAGCTCCGGGAAATTGATGTGGCAATGGGAATCGATGTACATGGCGTTATTGTACGCGATGGCGCCACCCGGCTTGAGCCCTCCGCCGATCGCGGCGCGGTTCGCCGTCATCCCCGCGAATGCGGGGATCCATGCCGAGCAGAACGGAATGGGAGTTACGCGACCCGCTTGCCCAGGATAATCAGGTCGCGCTCGATACCATCCAGATTCGCCACCCGCGGCAAGTTCGCCCAGACTTCGAACCCATATTTTTTGAACAACGCCAGGCTCGGCGCGTTGTGCCCGAAAATGAATCCCAGCAGCGTATGCACGGCAATCTTCGGCGCATGCTCAATCGCCTGCTCGAGGCAATACCGCCCCAGCCCCTTGCCGCGCCAGTCTTCAGCGATATAAATCGACACCTCAGCCGTACCCGAGTACGCCGGACGGCCATAGAAGTTCGAGTAAGACATCCAGCCTATCACCGGGCCGCTGTGATTCTCTTCATGAATCACCCACAACGGCCGACGGGCCGGATCGTGATCGTCAAACCATTGCTGCCGGGACGCCACCGTGACCGGCTCGGTATCGGCCGTCACCTCGCGCGAGGCGATGGTGGAGTTGTAAATCCCGACAATGACGGGCAGGTCTTCAGGGCGTGCAACGCGGTGTACGAAAGACGGCATAAAAGCAGGAATGGGGAATTAAAGGGTATGGGTAGCGCGCGACGACCGCAGCGCGGCACCGAGGATTTCTTCGATGCGCAGCTTGGCGCGCTGGCCGGATTCGTCGTCCGGGAAGTGCACGCCGATGCCCTGCGCCTTGTTATTGTTGGCGCCGGCAGGCGTGATCCAGGCGACCTTGCCTGCGATCGGGTACTTGTTCGGGTCTTCCATCAGCGCCAGGATCAGGTAGATCTCGTCGCCGAGCTTGTACGGCTTGGCGGTCGGGACGAACATGCCGCCGTTCTTCAAAAACGGCATGTAAGCGGCATACAACGCCGCCTTTTCCTTGATGGCAAGCGACAGCACCGAGGGCCGCGGGATCAGCGGAGCGTTCGGGTCAGTTGGATTGCCAGTCATTCAAGTCCTTTTTTCAAGCACAACATGCAGTGTAATCAAGCAGCATGTCCTCGACAAACAATTTCGCCGACAGCGGGTGGTCGGCGACCGCGCGTCGCTCGTTTGCACCCTTGATCGCGCGCATCAGGTTGGCAGTGTGCACCTTGCCCGCGAGTACTGCAAGTTCCTTCTCATAACGAGGGTAGTAGCGGATCTGGCCGGACAACTTATATGACAACAAATCGTAGAGCCAGCGCTGTTGCCAGGAAACCAACGCGGCAAGCGGCGCCTTGCTAAGCTTGTCGGCGGCCTTGAGCGCGCCCTCGACGCCGGGACGGGCGAGCACCTGCAGCAGCGCGTCCATGTCCTCGCGGCTGCCCGATTCGGACTGGACCAGCGCGGCCAGCGGCGCCCCGCCCTGCTCGCGCAGCCAGCTTTCGGCGTCGGCCAGCCCCTGCTCCTTGAGCCATTTCAGCGCGGCTGCGTTGTCCGGCATCGGCAAAGCGAACTTGCGGCAGCGCGACAGGATGGTCGGCAGCAGCCGGTCGAGACTGTTCGACGCGAGCAGGAACACGGTTCCCGGTGGCGGCTCCTCGAGTGTCTTGAGCAAGGCATTCGACGCCGGCGTATTGAGCGCTTCGGCCGGGTAGACGACCACCACCCGCAATCCTTGCCGGTGGGTCGAGATGTTCATGAAGTCGGCCAGGTTGCGGATCTGTTCGATCTTGATTTCCTTGGATGGCGCCTTGGTCGACTTGGATTTCTTGCCGCTGTCCGCCTCCGCGCCCTCGTCGCCTTCCGCACCGGGCTCGTCTTCGAGCGCTTCCGGCCGTACGCGGCGGTAGTCAGGGTGATTATGCTGCTCGAACCAGCCGCAGGATGCGCAGGCGCCGCAGGCATGGCCGTCGGCGCGCACGTTTTCGCACAGCAGCGACTGGGCGAAGGTTTCAATAAAGTCCGACTTGCCGGTGCCTTCAGCGCCGTAGAACAGGATGGCGTGCGGCATGCGTTCGCGCAGCTGCTGAAGCTGCTCCCACGCCTGCGTGTGCCATGGATAGAGTGGTTTGGCCATTACGCGACCAGCTTTCCGAGCACCTCGGCGAGGAACGCACGGGTTTCTTCGATGCTGCGGGTCGAATCGACGACGACGATGCGGTCCGGGAACTGCGCTGCGCGGCGCAGGTATTCATTGCGGCATGCCGAGAAGAAGTCGGCCTGTTCCTGCTCGAACTTGTCGAGCGTGCGCGTGGCGTCCAGGCGTGCGCGGGCGACATCGAGCGGCACGTCGAACAGCAAGGTCAGGTCCGGCTGCAGGTGCGGATGCACCCAGTTTTCCAGCGCCTCAAGCTTGGCGCGGTCCAAGCCGCGCCCGCCGCCCTGGTAGGCAAAGCTGGCGTCGGTAAAGCGGTCGGACAGCACCCAGTCGCCCCGCGCGAGCCCCGGAGCAATGACCTGGGCGATATGTTCGCGGCGGCTGGCAAACATCAGCAGCGCTTCCGTTTCCAGGTCCATCTGTTCATGCAGCAGCAGGTCGCGCAGCTTTTCGCCGACGCCGGTGCCGCCCGGTTCGCGCGACGCCACCACGGTCTTGCCGCGCGAGGCCAGGAACTCGGCGACGAAACCGATGTGGGTGGACTTGCCGGCGCCGTCGATGCCTTCAAAGCTGATGAACTTGCCCGGTACTGCATTACTTTGGGTCATGAAACGCGACGCCTATCGTTGAAATTTATTCACTGCGCGATTGTGGTCGGGCAGGTTGTCGGAGAACTGACTGCTGCCATCCCCGCGCGCTACGAAATACAAGGCCTCGGTGGTGGCCGGGCCGAGCGCTGCTGCCAGCGATTTCTCGCCCGGCAGTGCGATCGGCGTCGGCGGCAGGCCGGAGCGCATATAAGTATTGTACGGGGTATCGGTTTCCAGATCCTTCTTGCGGATATCGCCGTCGAACTTGTGGCCGATGCCGTAGATGACCGTCGGATCGGTCTGCAGCATCATGCCGCGCTTGAGGCGGTTGACGAACACCGCGGCAATCATCGGGCGCTCCGATTCCTTGCCGGTTTCCTTTTCGACGATCGACGCCATCACCAGCGCCTGGTATGGCGTCGTGTAGGGCAGCCCTTCCGCGCGCTGTTCCCACGCGGCCTTCAGCTTGGTCAGCAGCATCGAATGCGCCTGTTTGTAGATGGCCAGGTCGCTCGCACCTTTAGCGAACAAATACGTGTCCGGGAAAAACAGGCCCTCCGGCGCCTTGTACTCGGGCGAGATCTTGGCCATCAGCTCGGTGTCGGACAACTTCGCGGTGTCATGACGCAAGCCCTTGTTGTTCGCGACCGCTTCGCGCATCTGGCGAAAGGTCCAGCCCTCGATGATGGTCAGCGACTCCTGCGCGAACTCGCCGCGCACCATCTGGTCGATCAGGCCGCGCGGCGTGGTGTTCGGTTTCAGCTCGTACGAGCCGGCTTTGATCTTGCCGCTCTTCTGCGTGACCCGCGCGAGGGTGGAAAGCAGGAACGGATTGACCGGCACGCCGGCGGCCGAGATCTCCTTCGCTGCGGCGCCGACGCCGCTGCCCGGCAGCACCGTAAACGGAATCGGCTCGGCCTGCGTGGTGATGGGCTGCTTGGCCCAATAGCTGAATCCGCCAACCGCGGCCGCCGTGGCGAGGATCGCTGCGATTGCTAGTTTTTTCATGAACGACATACCCGATCCCTTGGTTTTGCGCGGCTTCCGGCGCGATTTTCTCGACATCTTTATAATGAGCCCGTAATGATAAAGCTTTAATCGGCAAATACATGAATAATATAAACAGTTGGAACGACTATCTCGCCTCGGCCGGCGCCCCTGTCCTTACGGCGGACGAGCTTGCCAAGGGCTTCGTTGCCGTGGTCAATGGCCAGGACCTCATCGCCGTCACCGGTGATGACGCCGCCAGTTTCCTGCATGGCCAGCTGACCAATGACGTCGAGCACCTCGGCAACGCCGAAGCGCGCCTTGCCGCCTACTGCTCGCCAAAGGGCCGCATGCTCGCCAGCTTCCTCATGTGGCGCAACGCCGAGTCGGTTTTCCTGCAGGTGCCGTCCGAACTCCGTGCTGCACTGCAAAAGCGCCTTTCCATGTTCGTTCTTCGTGCAAAGGCAAGATTATCCGATGTGTCCGCCGATACTGCAAATTCGGTAACTTTGGGCATCGGCGGCGCCAACGGACAGGCTGCGCTCCAGCAGGTCCTCGGCGCCTTGCCTGCGGCCCCATACACCCGCATCGACCATGCGCTCGGCACCGTCATTCGCCTTGCCGACGCCTTCGGTGCGCCCCGCTACCAGTGGCTGAGCTCGCCGGAGACCGCGCGCGAACTGCTGCCAACCCTGCGTTCAACGTTGGCGTTCGGCGGCAGCGATGCATGGCGTTTGTCGGAGATCCACGCGGGCATCCCGCAAATCACGCTCAAGACCCAGGAACAGTTTGTCCCGCAAATGGTCAACTACGAGCTGATCGGCGGCGTCAATTTCAAGAAGGGCTGCTACCCGGGACAAGAGATTGTCGCCCGCAGCCAGTACCTCGGCAAGCTGAAGCGCCGCACCGCGCTCGCGAGCATCGACAGTATCGATGCGGCCGCCGGTGACGAAGTATTCGACGTTGCCGATCCGGACCAGCCGTGCGGCATGATCGTCAACGCCGCGCCGAACGGTGTTGGCGGCGTCGACGCCCTCGTCGAACTCAAGCTCGCCGCGCTGGAGCAAGGCGAAATTCGCCTCGGCTCCGCGTCCGGCGCCCCGCTGCGCTTCAAGCCGATGCCGTACGCGCTAGACGCGCTCGACCTGTAAGCCCCGCCATGCGCGATCTCTATATCTATTACAAGGTAAGCGAGCGGCACGCCGACGCGCTCGAACTGCGCCTGCGCATCATGCAGGCCGAGCTGGGCGCGCTGAGCGGCGTGTACGGCGAAATCAAGCGCCGTCCCGACAGCCGCGACGGTTTGCAGACCTGGATGGAAATCTACGCCGGCACCGGCGACGACTTTGATGCAGCCCTGTCCGATGCCGAACGCGATGCGGCACTATCGGAACTGATCGAAGGCGAACGCCGCACCGAAGTCTTTATGGATCTAAGCCTATGTGCCTGATTGTTTTTGCCTGGCAGGTTATCCCGGGAGTCCCGCTGATCGCCGCCGCCAACCGCGACGAATTCTACAACCGTCCCGCCACGGCTGCCGACAACTGGGCCGAGGCCCCGAACGTGATTGCCGGGCGCGACCTGAAGGCCGGCGGCACCTGGATGGGTATCACCCAGCAAGGCCCGGATGGCGCGCGGTTCGCGGCGATCACCAATATCCGTGGCCCGCAGGAACGCCGTGCCGATGCGCCGTCGCGCGGTGCGCTGGTGGCGGATTATCTTGCCGGCGACATGACGGCGGCTGATTACATCGCGCACATTGCCAACGGCAGCGACGCTTACAACGGCTTCAACCTGGTGCTTGGCGACCGCAACAGCCTGTACTGGTTCTCGAACCGTGGGGCGGACGATGTACGCAACGGTAAGCAACTGGAGCCGGGCATTTACGGCGTGTCGAACGGATTGCTCGATGCACCATGGCCGAAGGTGGTCAGGAGCAAGGCGCAGTTTGCCAGCTTGCTCTGTCAGGGAGCGCCTGAGGATGCGTACTTCGAGATGCTTGCCGACACGACCCGCGCGCCGGATGCGCGCTTGCCGGATACGGGGATCGAGATTGATCTGGAGCGACAGCTGTCGGCCGTGTGCATTGAAACGCCGGGGTATGGAACGCGGACGTCGACGGTGGTGAAGTTATATTCGAACGCGCCGGCCGAGTTGCACGAACGCCTGGTCCAGTAGGGCGGACAAGCGCGCAGGACTCGGCGTCCCCCGCGACTCCGCCGAATTACATTTTCGACCGCAGCATCTCGCGCACATGCGGCGTCGCTGCATACGGATCGCCCGGATTCCGCTGATGCACGATCGCATCCATCCGTTCGGCCACATTGCCCAGCGCACCCGGATGCGAGTAGATATAGAACTGCCCGTCCCGCACCGCGTCGAAGGTCATCTGCGCCACCTGCGCCGCCGTCACCTTGCCCGACTCGACCGCCTTGACCGTCATCGCCTGCGCGGCCAGCTGGCTGGCCGTCGGCGCCGCGTCCATCTTGACGTCATCCGGCCGGTTCCGATGCGACTGGCTGATACCGGTGGGCACAAAATACGGACACAATACCGACGCCCCGATCGGCGCATTCACAAGCTGCAAATCGTGATAGAGCGTTTCCGTCAGCGACACCACCGCGTGCTTCGACACGTTATAAACACCCATCGCCGGCGCGTTCAACAGGCCCGCCATCGACGCCGTATTCACGATATGCCCCTCGAACGCAGGATCGCTCTTTGCGCACTCCAACATGAGCCGGGTAAAGGTGCGCACACCGTGAATCACACCCCACAGGTTAACGCCGAGCACCCACTCCCAGTCCGCCTCGGAGTTCTCCCATATCAGCCCGCCTGAACCGACGCCAGCGTTATTGAACACCAGGTGAACCGCGCCGAAGCGCGCCATCGCCGCGTCGGCCAGCGCCTGCACCTGCTCGCCCTTGCGCACGTCGCACAGCATCGCCAGCACCTGCGTGCCCTGCCCTTCCAGCTCGCTGCGCGCACGCTCGAGCGCATCGTGC
The DNA here is from genome assembly GCF_012927275.1 of Massilia polaris. Lineage (GTDB taxonomy): Bacteria > Pseudomonadota > Gammaproteobacteria > Burkholderiales > Burkholderiaceae_D > Telluria_A > Telluria_A polaris. Next base: position 20,125 of record NZ_JABBGG010000019.1, read on the forward strand.
TGCACGTCGGCCAGCACGATCTTCATGCCGAGCCCGGCCGCAATCGACGCGAACTCGCGGCCCAAACCACTGGCGCCGCCGGTGATAACAACGACTTTGCCGGCGAAGTTCTTCATCAGACCAGCTTGACGAGTTGCTTGCCGAAATTACGGCCCTGCAGCAGGCCAATGAAAGCTTCCGGCCCCGCAGCGAGGTTCGGCGCGACCGATTCGCGGTATTTCAGCTTGCCAGTACCAACCAGCATGCCCAGCTCGGCCAGGCCCTGCGGCCAGAACTCCATGTGTTCGGTGACGATGAAGCCGCGCAAGGTCATGCGGTTGGTCAGCAGGAAGCGCGTGTTGCGCAGCGCGGTTTCCTCACCGTTATAGCCGGCGATCAGGCCACACAGTGCAACCCGTGCGAACGCGTTGGTCTGCGATAGCGCACGGTCGAACACCTCGCCGCCGACGTTTTCAAAGATGCCGTCGATGCCGTTTGGCGCCGCTGCCAGCAGGTCGGCCTTCAGGTTGCCCGCCTTGTAATCGACGCAGGCATCGAAGCCCAGCTCGTTGACGACATATGCGCATTTCTCGGGGCCGCCGGCAATGCCGACAGCACGGCAGCCGCGCAGCTTCGCCAGTTGGCCGACAGCGCTACCGACGGCGCCGCTTGCCGCGGTCACCACCACGGTCTCGCCCGCCTTCGGCGCGATGATCTGGTTCAGCCCGTACCACGCGGTCATCCCCGGCATGCCAACGGCTCCGAGGTAAGCCGACAGCGGCACGTGCGTTACGTCGACCTTGCGCAGGTTACGCCCGTCATCGACGCCCATCTCGGCCCAACCCATCATGCCGACGACCTTGTCGCCGACCGAAAACTTGGGATTATTCGATGCGACGACCTCGCCGGCAGTCCCGCCGATCATGGTTTCGTCGAGCGGCTGCGATGCGGCGTAGCTCTTCGCTTCGCTCATGCGGCCACGCATGTAAGGATCGAGTGACAGGTAATGGTTACGCACGAGGACTTCGCCTTCCTTCAACTCAGGGAGCGAAGCGGTTTCGATGCGGAAGTTTTCTGGCAGGACGGCGCCTTTAGGACGCGAGGCCAGGACGATTCGTTGGAAAGTTGGAGTCATGATTTATACCGCTGATACACCGCCATCGACCGCGAGGGTCTGGCCGGTGATGTGTTTGCCAGCATCGGATGCGAACAGCACCGTTGCGCCTTTGAGATCTTCGTCGTCGCCGATCCTGCCGAGCGGGGCGCCGCGCGCCAGCTGGTCGACGCCGATTGCTTCGAGCACGCCCTTGGTCATCTTCGATGGGAAGAATCCGGGCGCAATCGAATTGACGGTAATGTTATAGCGGCCCCACTCGCCCGCCAGCGTGCGCGTGAAGTTGATGACCGCCGCCTTCGAGGTGTTGTAGGCCAGCGTCTGCATCGTGCCCGCCGGGTTGCCGGCAAGGCCAGCAATCGACGAGATATTGATGATGCGGCCGTACTTTCGCGGAATCATCGATAGCTTGCCGACCGCCTGGCTGACCAGGAAAATCCCGCGTATGTTCAGGTTCATCACCTTGTCCCATGCCTCGACCGGATGGTCTTCGGCCGGCGAACCCCAGCTGGCGCCGGCGTTATTGACGAGGATGTCGATGTGGCCGAGGCGTTCGATCGCCTGGCCGACCAGCACCTGTACCTGAGCGTCCTGCGACAGGTCTGCCGCGATGGCCGAAGCATCGATGCCGCGCGACTTCAGGTGCGCGCAGGCCTCGTCAAGTTCTGACTGCTTGCGCGACGAGATGACGACCTTTGCGCCCTGCTCGCCCAGCGCTTCGGCCATTTGCAGTCCAAGCCCGCGCGAGCCCCCGGTGACCAGCGCGGTCCTGCCGGCCAGTGAGAACAGCTCCTGAACGGTACGCATCAGGCGTGGTAATCCATGCACTGGCGGTCGGAGCGCACCGCGCCGATGAACGGCTTGATCGCAACGTGCACCGGATGATCGGCGTAGGCGTCGAGCGACTCCTTGCTGTCGAACTCCGAATACAGCACCACATCATAGGTGGCTTCCAGCCCCGGTTCGGGCAGCTTCACCTCGAACGTCAACGTGCCCGGCACCAGCTGCGCGCAGCTTTCGAGCTTCTGCTTCATCTTCACGGCGTTGGCGGCCTTGTCGGCGCCCTCGGCGAAGTCCTTCAGTTTCCACATCACGATGTGCTTGATCATATTCGTCCCCTGCTCAGACCACTTCGAACAGGCCAGCCGCGCCCTGTCCGCCCCCGATACACATTGTCACCACCACATACTTGACGCCGCGGCGCTTGCCTTCGATCAGCGCATGGCCGACCAGGCGTGCGCCCGACACACCGTACGGGTGGCCGACCGCAATGGCGCCGCCATTCACGTTCAGGCGATCCATCGGAATGCCCAGGCGGTCCGCGCAGTACAGCACCTGCACCGCGAAGGCCTCGTTCAACTCCCACAGGCCGATGTCGGCGACCGACAAACCCGCCTTTTGCAGCAGTTTCGGCACCGCGAACACGGGCCCGATGCCCATCTCGTCCGGTTCGCAGCCAGCCACCGCGAAGCCGCGGAAGATGCCCAGCGGCTGCAGGCCTTTCACTTCGGCGACCCGGCTGCTCATCACCACCGCAACCGACGCACCGTCGGAAAACTGGCTGGCATTGCCGGCGCTGATCACGCCTCCCGGAACTGCCGTACGAATATTAGACACCGCTTCGAGCGTTGTGTCCGCGCGAATCCCTTCATCGGCCGAAATCGTGACTTCGCGGGTCAGCAGCATGCCGGACGCCTTGTCGGCCACGCCCATGACGGTGGTCATCGGCACGATCTCCACATCGAACTTGCCGGCCGCCTGGGCATTGGCTGCGCGCTGCTGGCTCTGCACGCCGTATTCATCCTGCCGGTCGCGGCCGATGTTGTAGCGCTTGGCGACGGTCTCGGCGGTCTGCAGCATCGGCCAGTACAGCTCAGGCTTGTGCTGTTTGAGCCAGGTTTCGGCCAGCATATGGGTATTCATTTCCTGCTGCACGCAGGAGATCGACTCGACGCCGCCGGCGGCGTAAATATCGCCCTCGCCCGCGATGATGCGCTGGGCGGCCAGCGCGATGGTCTGCAGGCCCGACGAGCAGAAACGGTTGACCGTCATGCCCGCAGTGGTGACCGGGCAGCCGCCGCGAAGCGCGATCTGGCGCGCGATATTGGCGCCGGTGGCGCCTTCCGGATTGGCGCATCCGATCAGCACATCCTCGACCTCGCCGGGCTCGATGCCGGCCCGCGCGATGGCCGCCTGCAGCACATGGCCGCCGAGGGTCGCGCCATGCGTCATGTTGAATGCGCCTTTCCACGATTTGGCCAGGCCGGTGCGGGCGGTCGATACGATGACGGCGTCTAACATTGATGTCTCCTGATTGAGGTTGGGAACGCCGTTGCGGCGTACTGATCGATATGAGAATAGCACATTTTAGTACGGTCGTTCGCAAACCATTCTGGCGCCGGGCCGCTTGTAAGCTTTACGTAAGTTTGAAGCAAGAATTACGTAAGTTTAACGGCCCACACTCGGTCACAGTCGAAGCAGTATCGGCTAATCCGATGACACCACATATATACACGGAGACAAACATGGCAATTACCCCCGGCATGACCGCCGACGGACGCAAGGTAACCCCTACGTCCTCGGCGATGACCAAGGAAGAACGCAAGGTCATCTTTGCTTCCTCCCTCGGTACCGTTTTCGAATGGTACGACTTCTACCTGTACGGCGCGCTCGCGAGCATTATCGCGAAGCAGTTCTTCGTCGGCGACCCGACCACCACCTTCATCTTCGCGCTGCTGGCATTCGCTGCGGGCTTCATCGTGCGTCCATTCGGCGCACTGGTGTTCGGCCGCCTTGGCGACATGATCGGCCGCAAGTACACCTTCCTCATCACCATCCTGATCATGGGCGCATCGACCTTCCTGGTCGGCCTGCTGCCTAGCTACGCGCAGATCGGCATCGCGGCGCCTATCATCCTGGTCTCGCTGCGCATCCTGCAGGGCCTGGCCCTGGGCGGCGAATACGGCGGTGCGGCGACTTACGTGGCGGAACACGCGCCGCACGGCAAGCGCGGCTACTTCACCTCCTTCATCCAGACCACTGCGACGCTGGGCCTGTTCCTGTCGCTGCTGGTCATTCTCGGCGTACGTACCGCGCTGGGCGAAGAGGAATTCTCCGCGTGGGGATGGCGCATTCCGTTCCTGGTATCGGTCCTGCTGCTTGGCATCTCGGTGTGGATCCGCCTGTCGATGAATGAATCGCCGGCATTCGCCAAGATGAAAGCCGAAGGCAAGACCTCGAAGGCGCCGCTGAGCGAAGCTTTCCTGAAGCCTAAGAACGCCAAGATCGTCTTCCTCGCACTGGTCGGCCTGACCATGGGCCAGGCGGTCGTCTGGTACACCGGCCAGTTCTACGCGCTGTTCTTCCTGACGCAAACCCTGAAAGTGGACCTGGCGACCGCCAACATCATGGTGGCGGTATCGCTGCTGTTTGCCACCCCGTTCTTCATCGTGTTCGGCATTCTGTCCGATAAGATCGGCCGCAAGGGGATCATCCTGGGCGGCTGCCTGATCGCGGCATTGACCTACTTCCCGATCTTCAGCGCACTGACCCACTACGCCAACCCGGCTTTGGAAAGCGCACTGAAGAATTCCCCGGTGGTGGTGATCGCCGACCCGGCAGCGTGCAAATTCCAGTTCGACATGACCGGCACCAAGAAATTCCCGGCATCGTGCGACATCGCAACGCGCATGCTGACGGCAGCATCGGTCAGCTACACGAAGGTCGACGCCCCAGCTGGTTCGGTGGCGCGCATCAAGATCGGCGACAAGGAATTCACCTCGTTCAACGCCGCCATGACACCGGACGGCCTCAATTTCGACGACGCCAGCAAGGCCGCCGAAACGGCGCTGAAGACGGAAGTCGGCGCCGCGATCAAGGCCGCTGGCTACCCGCCGAAGGCTGACCCTGAGCAGATCAACAAGCCGATGGTCGTGCTGCTGCTGTTCATCCTCGTGATCTACGTGACGATGGTGTACGGCCCGATCGCAGCGATGCTGGTGGAAATGTTCCCAACCCGCATCCGCTACACCTCGATGTCGCTGCCGTACCACATCGGTAACGGCTGGTTCGGCGGCCTGCTGCCGACCACCGCGTTCGCGCTGGTGGCGTTCAAGGGCGACATCTACTACGGCCTGTGGTATCCGATCATCATCGCGCTGATCACGGTTGTGATTGGTATGCTGTTCGTGAAGGAAACCAAGGACAACGATATTTACGCTGCCGATTAAGCGTTTCAACGCTGAAATGAAAATGCCGCAGCGATGCGGCATTTTTTTGCGTGGATATTTGCGGATCCGGTTCTCCGATCCGCAGGCAACAAGCCAACAATCAGCTGTTGAATCCCTTGCCTTCGGCAGCCAGTTTGACCATCAATGGGGCCGGCGTCCACGCGTCGCCATGACGCCCCTTCGCGTACTTGTCCATCGCCATCAGCACATTTGACAGCCCAACCTGGTCGGCATAGAACATCGGCCCGCCGCGGAACAGGGGGAAGCCATATCCGGTCAGATAAACCATATCGATATCCGAAGCACGCATCGCAATCCCCTCTTCCAGGATTTTCGCGCCTTCGTTCACCAGCGAATACACCAGCCGCTCGACAATCTCCTGGTCGCTGATCGTGCGGCGCTCGACGCCCAGCTGGGCCGAATGCCCGACGATCATGTCGTTCACGTCCTGCGACGGATAAGCCTTGCGGTCGCCCGCCTTGTAGTCGTACCAGCCGGCACCCGTCTTCTGGCCGAAACGCCCCTGCTCGCACAGCAGGTCGGCGGTCTTCGAATACGTGAACTCCGGCGACTCGATATTGCGGCGCTTGCGGATCGCCCAGCCGATGTCGTTGCCGGCCATGTCGATCATGCGGAACGGGCCCATCGCAAAGCCAAACTTCTCGATCGCCTTGTCGACCTGCTCCGGCAGCGCGCCTTCGTCCAGCAGGAAACCCGCCTGGCGGCTGTACTGCTCGATCATGCGGTTGCCGATGAAGCCGTCGCATACGCCGGACACAACGCCAGTCTTGCGCAGCTTCTTGGACAAGGCCATGGTCGTGGCGAGAACATCCTTGCCGGTCTTCTCGCCGCGAACGACCTCCAGCAGCTTCATCACGTTGGCCGGGCTGAAGAAGTGCGTGCCGACCACGTCCTGCGGACGGTTGGTAAAGCTGGCGATCCTGTTCAGGTCAAGGGTCGAGGTGTTCGACGCCAGGATCGCGCCCGGTTTCATCACCGAGTCCAGTTTGCGGAACACGGATTCCTTGACGCCCATTTCTTCAAACACCGCTTCGATCACGATGTCGGCGTCGGCAATTTCGTCGTAGGAGAGCGTGCCAGTGATCAGGCCCACACGCTGCTCGAATTTCTCCGGCGTCAGCTTGCCCTTCTTCATCGTGTTTTCATAGTTTTTACGGATCGTCGCCAGGCCTTTATCCAGCGCTTCCTGCTTCGTTTCGACCAGCACGACCGGGATACCGGCGTTGGCGAAGTTCATCGCGATGCCGCCGCCCATGGTGCCGGCGCCGATGATCGCGGCCTTCTTGATGGCGCGCGTTGGCGTGTCCGAAGGAACATCCGGCACCTTGCTGGCGACGCGCTCGGCGAAGAACGCGTGGCGCAGTGCCTTCGACTCGGGCGTCTGGATCAGGTGCAGGAAGCGTTCGCGTTCAAACTTCAGGCCGTCTTCAAACTTCTTCGTGACGGACGCGGCAACGGTCTCGACGCACTCGAGCGGCGCCGGGAACGGGCCGGCCATTGCCTTGACGGTGTTGCGCGAAAACTGGAGGAATGCTTCGTGGTTCGGGTACTCGACTTTGCGGTCGCGCACGCGCGGCAACGGGCGCACGTCCGCGACTTTGGTGGCGAATGCCACGGCCGAATCGACCAGGTTGGCATCGGCGGCAAACACTTCGTCGAACAGCGCGGTGCCGGCCAGCTTATCCGACAGCACCGGCGCGCCGGAAACGATCATGTTCAGGGCCATCTCAAGGCCAAGCACGCGCGGCAGGCGCTGCGTGCCGCCCGCGCCAGGCAGCAGGCCAAGCTTGACTTCCGGCAGCGCGATCTGCGCGCCAGGCATTGCCACGCGGTAGTTGCAGCCAAGCGCCAGTTCCAGCCCGCCACCCATGCACACGCTGTGGATCGCGGCGACGACCGGCTTGGTCGAGCCTTCGGCAACGTTGATCAGGGTATGCAAGGTCGGTTCGGTCAGCGCTTTCGGCGAATTGAATTCCTTGATGTCGGCGCCGCCGGAGAAGACCTTGCCGGCGCCGGTAATCACGATCGCTTTCACGCTGTCGTCGGCCAGCGCCTTGCGGATGCCGTCGACGGCCGCCGTGCGGGTCGCCAGCCCCAGTCCGTTGACTGGTGGATTGTTCAGTGTGATGACGGCTACGCTGCCATTGACCTGGTATTCCGCGCTCATGTCTCTTCCTTTGTTAGTTGACCCAGCAAGTTCTCAACTATACATCACAATAGTACGGTCGTATTATTTTCATTGGCCCGGCTTTCCCGCGCACGCTGGAATGACGGGCCGACGCTGCCTCACGCAGTCGGCAGCTTATGGTCCCGGAACTGCTCGCGCAGCTTGTTCTTCTGGATCTTGCCCGTCGCGCCCATCGGCAGCGCGTCAATGAAGGCGACGTCGTCCGGCATCCAGAACTTCGCGATCTTCCCTTCGAAAAATTTCAGCAGTTCTTCGCGGCCGACTTCCTGGCCCGGACGCTTGACGACCAGCAGCAATGGCCGCTCATCCCACTTCGGATGCGCGACACCGATGCAGGCCGCCTGCAGCACCGCCGGATGCGCCATGGCGATGTTCTCCAGGTCGATGGTGCCGATCCATTCGCCGCCCGACTTGATTACATCCTTGCTGCGGTCGGTAATCTGCATGTAGCCATCGGCATCGATGGTGGCCACGTCGCCGGTCGGGAACCAGCCGTCCTGCAGCACGTCGCCGCCCTCGTTCCGGAAATAGCTGGAGATGATCCACGGTCCCTTGACCAGCAGGTGTCCGTAGGTCTTGCCGTCCCACGCCAGTTCCTTGCCATCGTCATCGACGATCTTCATGTCGACGCCGAATACCGCATGTCCCTGCTTCTGCAGGATCTTGCGTTGCTCTTCCTTCGGCAGCAGCTTGTGCTTGCCCTGCAGGGTGCCGGTGGTGCCTAGCGGCGACATTTCCGTCATGCCCCAGGCGTGGATGACCTGCACGTCGAGCTTGTCAATCAGCGTGTCCATCATCGCCGGTGGGCAGGCCGAGCCGCCGATCACGGTCCGGCGGAAGGTCGAGAACTTCAGGTCGTTCTGCAGCGCGTGGTTGATCAGGCCGAGCCAGACCGTCGGCACGCCGGCCGAGAAGGTGACGCCCTCCGCCTCGAACAATTCATATAGCGATTTTCCGTCGAGCGCCGCGCCCGGATAGACCATCTTCGCGCCCGACAGCAGCACCGAATATGGCAGTCCCCATGCGTTGACGTGGAACATCGGCACCACCGGCAGCACGGTATCGGCGGCCGAGACGTTCAGCGCATTCGGCAGCGCCGAGCCGTAGGCATGCAGCACGGTCGAACGGTGCGAGTACAGCGCGCCCTTCGGGTTGCCCGTGGTGCCGGACGTGTAGCACAGCGATGCGGCCGAATTTTCGTCGAACTGCGGCCAGCTGTAATCATCCGAACTGCTGGCGACCAGGTCTTCATAGCACAGCAGGTTGGCGATCCTGGTTTCCTTCGGCATGTGCTCGCGGTCGGACATCAAGACGAAGGCCTTGACGGTCTTGCAGTGCGCGGCAACCGCTTCGATCAGCGGCAGGAAGGTCAGGTCGAAGAACAGGTACTGGTCTTCTGCGTGGTTGGCGATGTAGGCAATCTGCTCCGGATGCAGGCGCGGATTCATCGTATGCAGCACCGCGCCCGAGCCCGACACCGCGTAATACAGTTCCATGTGGCGGTAACCGTTCCAGGCCAGGGTCGCCACGCGGTCCCCCATCTGGACGCCCAGCCCCGTGAGCACGTTGGCCATGCGGCGCGCGCGCTGGTTCAGGTCGCGGTAGGTGTAGCGATGCATGTCGCCTTCCACCCGGCGCGAGACGATCTCGGAGCTCCCGAAGTGGCGCGCGGCATAGTCGATAATGGTGGAGACAAGCAGGGGCTGGCTCATCATCTGGCCCATCACGGGGCTCATCGGGTACGACGTCATCGACTCTCCTGGCGTTAAGTGTTGCATCGGGAATTTAGTTTCGTGCGAGCGTGCTGAAACCGTCAACGCATTTCGATGCTGCATCGCAGCACCTATCCAGCGTGCATGAGTTACTGAATGTAAGCGCGATTCAATAAGGGGGTGCGCACGAATAGAATCGGCCGCGTACGGTAAAATTCTGATATTGCTTCGGCTAACGACACCATTGGAACTGCCATCACCTCCGACGACCTGCCACTCTTCAATTCGTTCGCAGAATTGCCTCCCGCGTTTTATACGCGCCTGATGCCGACGCCGCTGCCCGCGCCCTACTTTGTCGCGGCCAGCGCCAACGCCGCGGCGCTGGTCGGACTTGATGCGGCCGAGCTCGCGAACGACGACCTTGTCGCCGTGTTCACCGGCAACAAGGTGCCGCCGCGCGCCAAGCCGCTGTCGGCCGTGTATTCGGGACATCAGTTCGGCGTCTGGGCAGGCCAGCTCGGCGACGGCCGCGCCATCGTGATGGGCGAGCTGAAGGGGCCGTCCGGTCCGATGGAACTGCAGCTCAAGGGCGCCGGCCTGACGCCGTACTCGCGCATGGGCGACGGCCGCGCGGTGCTGCGCTCGTCGATCCGCGAGTTCCTGTGTTCCGAGGCGATGGCCGCGCTGGGCGTGCCGACCACGCGTGCACTGATCGTTACCGGTTCCGACCAGGGCGTGCTCCGCGAAACAGTCGAAAGCGCCGCGGTCGTTACCCGCATGGCGCCCAGTTTCGTGCGTTTCGGCTCGTTCGAACACTGGTTCTACCGCGACAAGCCGGAAGAACTGCGGACGCTGGCCGATTACGTCATCCAGACCTTTTATCCGGAATTGGCGGGCGACGAGAACCCGTACAAGTCGCTGCTGGCGGAAGTCACGCGCCGCACCGCGCACCTGATGGCGCACTGGCAGGCGGTCGGCTTCATGCACGGCGTTATGAATACCGACAATATGTCGATCCTCGGACTGACCCTCGATTACGGCCCGTTCGGATTCATGGAAGCGTTCAACTCCGGGCACATCTGCAACCATACCGACCAGCAAGGCCGCTATTCCTATGCCAACCAGCCGCAGATCGGCCACTGGAACTGTTTCGCGCTGGGCCAGGCGCTGCTGCCGCTGATCGGTTCGGTCGAAGACACCGAAGATGCGCTCGAGATCTACCGCCCCGAGTTCGGGCGCCGCATGGACGAGCTGCTGCACGCCAAGCTCGGGCTGACGACCTTCAGCGAGGACGACAGCGCCCTGTTCGACGCGATGTTCAAGCTCATGCAGGACAATCACGTCGATTTCACGCTGTTTTTCCGCCAGCTGGGCAACCTGCGCGTGGACAACCTGGGCAATGACACGGTGATTCGCGACCTGTTTATCGATCGCGTCGCCTTCGACACCTGGGCCGTCGCCTACCGCGAGCGCCTGCGCGCCGAGAACAGCGACGACTGCGTACGCAAGCAGGCGATGGACCGCAGCAACCCCAAATTTGTATTGCGTAATTACCTGGCGCAGATTGCCATCGAAAAGGCGCAGCAAAAGGATTATTCCGAAGTCGCCCGCTTGCTGGCGGTACTCGAAAAACCATTCGACGAACAACCGGGCAACGAGCACTACGCGGCGTTGCCGCCCGACTGGGCAAGCCACCTTGAAGTAAGCTGCTCATCCTAAGGAAGAATCATGGACAAGAAATTCACCAAAACCGACGCCGAATGGCGTGCGATGCTCGAGCCGATGGAATACGAAGTCACCCGTCACGCCGCGACCGAACGCGCTTTTACCGGCAAATACTGGGATCACCACGAGCACGGCATTTACACCTGCGTGTGCTGCAACACCCCGCTGTTCGAGTCCGACACCAAATTCGATTCCGGTTGCGGCTGGCCGAGTTATTTCAAGGCGATCGATCCGGCCAATGTCATCGAAATCGTCGACCGCAGCCATGGTATGCTGCGCACCGAAATTATCTGCGCCGTGTGCGACGCCCACCTGGGACACGTTTTCCCGGATGGCCCGCCGCCAACTGGCCTGCGCTACTGCATTAACTCGGCATCGCTGCGATTCGAACCTAAATAAGAAACATCCATGAAATTCCTGTTCGACTTCTTCCCTATCCTGCTGTTCTTCGGCGTCTTCAAGCTCGGCGAACGCAATACCGACGCGGCCCACGGCATCGTCACGCAATACCTGTCCGGCCTGATTTCAGGCGGGACCATCACGCGCGACCAGGCGCCGATTATCCTGGCCACGGTGGTCGTGATCCTTGCCACGCTGGCGCAGATCGCCTGGGTCAAGCTGCGCGGACGCAAGGTCGACGGCATGTTGTGGATTTCGCTGGCTGTCATTACGGTATTCGGCGGCGCGACGATCTACTTCCACGATGACACTTTCATCAAGTGGAAGCCGACCATTCTCTACTGGGTGTTTGGGTTCGCACTGGCCATCGCTCAGTTCGGCTTCAGGAAAAACCTGATCCGCCAGGTCATGGAGCCGAATATCAAGCTGCCCGATCCGGTATGGGCCAAGGTATCGCTGTCGTGGATGGCGTTCTTCTTCCTGATCGGCGTGCTGAACCTGTTCGCCGCATTCGTGATGTTCAAGACCGACACCAGCGCGTGGGTGAGCTTCAAGCTGTTCGGCCTGACGGGCATCTTCTTTGCCTTCATCGTCGGCCAGACGGTGTTCCTGTCCAAATACATTGAAGAAGAAAAAGCATGAACGCACCAGCTACCCGCCCTGACCGCATCCGCGCCATGCTGACCGAGGCGCTGGCGCCCTCGGTGCTCGAGCTGGCCGACGAGTCCGCCCTGCACGCCGGCCACGCCGGTGCGGCATCCGGCGGCGGCCATTACCGCCTCCGGATCGTCTCCGAGAAGTTCGAAGGACTCAAACTCGTCATGCGCCATCGTCTGGTGTATGATGCCGTGCACACAATGATGCACACTGAAATCCATGCCCTTGCAATCACGGCCCTGGCCCCGTCAGAAATGTGAGCAAGAGTAAATATTCGGTAAGTCTTAAGAAATCTGTTCGACAATTGAAACGCTAAGTAAAATAATTAATCTAATCTTTGTCCGTAACTTTCCCCAACAGGAATTAATAATGACTTTCAAGCCTGCCCTGCTGTCCGCCCTCGTAGCCGCCGTTGCCATGCCAGCATTCGCGCAAAACATCGCTGTAGTGAATGGCAAGGCCATTCCATCGTCCCGCGCTGAAGCGGTCGTCAAGCAGGTCGTGGCGCAAGGCCAGCAGCCGGACACCCCGCAGCTGCGCGAAATGGTCAAGAAAGACCTGATCGCACGCGAAGTCATGATGCAGGAAGCCATCAAGCGCGGCTTCGACAAGGACGCCACCGTCAAGGCCCAGCTGGAAAACGTGCGCCAGAGCCTGGTCGTCAACGCGCTGGCCAAGGAATACATGACCAAGAACCCGATTTCGGACGCCGAGATGAAGGCCGAATACGACCGCTTCAAGGCACAGGCTGGCGACAAGGAATACCATGTCCGCCACATCCTGGTTGAAACCGAAGCCGACGCGAAGGCTGTCATCGCCAAGCTGAAGGCCGGCAGCAAGTTCGAAGACCTGGCCAAGACCTCCAAGGACGCCGGCACCGCGAACAACGGCGGCGACCTGGACTGGGCAACCCCAACCTCGTTCCCGAAACCTTTCAGCGACGCTTTCGTCAGCCTGAAAAAGGGTGAAGTAGCAGCGGCGCCCGTGCAGACGCCAAACGGCTTCCACGTGATCAAGCTGGACGACACCCGCGCTGCCAAGCTGCCGACGTTCGACGAAGTCAAGCCGCAGATCGCCGAAGCGATGGCGCAGAAGAAGCTGATGGCTTACCAGGACGCAATGGTCAAGAAAGCCAAAGTACAATAAGCCGCTTGCTCCGGCGCAGCGCGCCGGCAGCAGTTCGAATCTTGTGATGTGTTGAATTAGATAGGATCTGAATAATGATGTTGAAACCAGCCCGCCTGTTGTTAGTCCTCATCGCGATGGCTGCGGCCCCTGCCTTTGCGCAGAACGTCGCTACCGTCAACGGCAAACCAATCGCTGCCGCCAAGGTCGAGCAGATCGTCAAGCAGGTTGTTGCCCAGGGCAAGCAGACCGACTCGCCGCAACTGCGCGACGCGATCAAGAAAGACCTGGTCGCCCGTGAAGTCATGATCCAGGAAGCCGACAAGCAAGGTTTCGGCACCCGTTCCGAAGTCAAGCAAGCGCTCGAAAACGCCCGCCAGAGCATCGTCATCAACGCGATGCTGGCTGACTACGTTCGCAAGAACCCGGTCAAGGACGCTGAAGCCAAGGCCGAGTACGACAAGTACAAAGCGCAGATGGGCGACAAGGAATACCACGCACGCCACATCCTGGTAGCGACCGAAGAAGAAGCGAAGGCGATCGTCGCCAAGCTGAAGACCGGCGGCAAGTTCGAAGAGCTGGCCAAGCAGTCGAAAGACGGCTCGGCAGCCAACGGCGGCGACCTGGACTGGGCGAGCCCGGCCAACTACGTGCCTGAGTTCTCGAAGGCGATGATCGCCCTGCAAAAAGGCGCGATTACCGAGACCCCGGTCAAGACCCAGTACGGCTTCCACGTGATCAAGCTGGAAGACACCCGCGCTGCCAAGGTTCCTCCGTTCGAGGAAGTCAAGCAGCAGGTCACCGAATCGCTGCAACAGCGCAAGCTGCAGGCTTTCCGTGAAGATCTGATGAAGAAAGCGAAGATCCAGTAAGCTGGGTTTCTGCTAAACAAAGGAGCGCTTCTACGGAAGCGCTTTTTTTACGCCTCGAAAGAAGATCATGGCTATTCGACCGACAACTGAAGAAGACTGGGAAGTGCTGCGCGAGATTCGGCTGGCGTCGCTGGCCGATGCGCCGAGGGCGTTTGGGGTGACTTATGCAACCGCGGCTGCGAACAGCGAGGCGCAGTGGCGTGACCGGGCTGCGGGGCGGGGTCCAGGGCGGTTCGTGCTGGCGTTTGTGGATGGAATAGCGGTTGGCATGGCTGGCGCGGTTGTGAGTTCGGCGGCGGAGTTCAATCTGATTGCGATGTGGGTCAGGCCGGAATATCGGGGCGCTGGCGTGGCTTGCGCTCTCGTGGAAGCCGTCACAGCGAGTGCGATCACGCGGGGATATTCACGCGTCGTGTTGGACGTGTCGCCGGCGAATGAACGTGCAGCGGCTTTCTATCGCAAGCTGGGGTTTGTGTTTTTGCCGGAATGGGAGGCGCTTGAGAGTCATCCCGAAGTCACGGTCCAGAAGATGGAATGGGTGCGTCAAACGCAGGACGGATAAGCGCAACGCGCTTATCCGTCCTGCTATTTAATGGCTGTGATCAACCAACCCACTTCCGCGCATTGCGGTACATGCGCATCCACGGCGATTCCTCACCCCACGATTCAGGATGCCACGACTGCTGCACCGAGCGGAATACGCGCTCGGCGTGCGGCATCATTACCGTGAAGCGGCCGTCAGCCGTTGTCACCGCCGTCAAACCGGCTGGCGAACCGTTCGGGTTGTACGGATACATTTCGGTCGCATCGCCACGGTTGTCGACATAGCGCAGCGTCTTGACGACCTGGCTGATATCGCCGGTCTGCGAGAAGTCCGCAAAGCCTTCACCATGCGCCACCGCGATCGGCGTCATCGTGCCAGCCATCCCGCTGAAGAACATCGACGGCGAGTCGAGCACTTCAACCATCGAGAAGCGCGCTTCGAACTGCTCCGATTTATTGCGCGTGAACTTAGGCCATGCCTGCGCGCCCGGAATGATCGACTTCAGGTTGCTCATCATCTGGCAGCCGTTGCAAACACCCAGGCCGAAGCTATCGCCGCGTGCGAAGAAGCGCGCGAACTGGTCGGCCAGCTTTTCGTTGAACAGGATCGTCTTGGCCCAGCCTTCGCCGGCACCCAGCACGTCGCCGTACGAGAAGCCGCCCACGGCGATAATGCCCTGGAAGTCGTCCAGCTTGACGCGGCCTGCAATCAGGTCGCTCATGTGCACGTCAACCGCCGCAAAACCTGCCTGGTGCATGACCCACGCCGTTTCGATATGCGAGTTGACGCCCTGCTCACGCAGGATCGCCACACGAGGACGCACGCCGGTCGCCAGGAACGGCGCCGCGATATTCTCCGACGGGTCGAAGGTCAGGCGCGGCGCGATGCCAGGATCGGTTTCGTCGAGCAGGCGGTCGTATTCCGAATCCGCACATGCCGGATTGTCGCGCAGGCGCGCGATGCGCCAGCTGGTGTCGCTCCACAGGCGGTGCAGCGCGCTGCGGGCCTGGCTGTAGATGATTTTGGCGTCGCGCGTGAATTCGATCACGCCGCGGTCGTTCGGCTTGCCGATAATGTGGCTGCAGGCGCCCAGGTCGTGCTCGCGCAGCACGTTCATCACGTCGCTGCGTTGGTCGGTGCGCACCTGGATTACCGCGCCCAGTTCTTCGCTGAACAGCGCGCGCAGGGTCAGTTCGTTGCGGCGCTCGGCCACCTGCCCTGTCCAGTTCTTGGCATCGCCCCAGTCGGACGAGTGTTCGCCCTCGTGCGCGAGGATGTCGAGATTGATCGACAGGCCGCTGCGGCCGGCAAACGCCATCTCGCACAGCGTGGCAAACAGGCCGCCATCGGAACGGTCGTGGTACGCGAGCAGTTTGCCGTCGGCGTTCAGCTGCTGGATCGCCTTGAAGAAGCCCTTCAGGTCTTCCGGATTGTCGACGTCTGGCGCGTCGTTGCCAAGCTGCTGGGTCACCTGGGCAAGCGCGGAGGCGCCGAGGCGGTTCTTGCCGCGTCCGAGGTCGATCAGGATCATCGACGTTTCGCCGGCATCCATGCGGACTTGCGGTGTCAGCGACTTCCGAATGTCGTACACAGGCGCGAACGACGAGACGATCAGGGAGACAGGCGAGGTGACAGCCTTCTGCGCATCTTCGTCGCGCCACGTGGTGCGCATCGACAGCGAATCTTTACCGACCGGGATGCTGATCCCCAGCGCCGGGCACAGGTCCATGCCAACCGCTTTCACGGTGTCGAACAGCGCTGCGTCCTGGCCTGGCTGGCCGCATGCAGCCATCCAGTTAGCCGACAGCTTGATGTCCGAGATGTCCTTGATCGGAGCAGCGGCGATGTTGGTGACTGCCTCGCCGACTGCCATGCGGCCCGATGCGGCAGCGTTGATGACGGCCAGCGGCGTGCGTTCGCCCATCGCCATCGCTTCGCCGAGATAGCCTTCGAAGCTCATCGCGGTGACCGCGCAATCGGATACCGGCACCTGCCACGGGCCGACCATCTGGTCGCGCACGGTGGTGCCGCCGACGGTACGGTCGCCGATGGTGATCAGGAAGGACTTGTCCGCTACCGTCGGCAGCAGCAGTACGCGCTCGGCGACGTCCGTCAGGTCAAGACCGGTCAGGTCGATCGGCGGATACTCGTTCGACACGTGCTTCACGTCGCGCAGCATCTTTGGCGGCTTGCCGAGCAAGACGTCCATCGGCATGTCGACCGGCGAGTTGCCCAGTTCCGGATCGATCAGCTTGAGCTGGCGTTCTTCGGTAGCGACGCCGACTGCCGCGAACGGGCAGCGCTCGCGCTCGCACATCGCGGCGAACAGCGGCAGGTTGTCCGGCGAGATCGCCAGAACATAGCGTTCCTGCGATTCGTTACTCCAGATTTCCTTCGGCGCCATGCCGCTTTCTTCGAGCGGCACTTTGCGCAGGTCGAAGATCGCGCCGCGTCCGGCGTCGTTGGTGATTTCAGGGAAAGCGTTCGACAGGCCGCCCGCGCCCACATCGTGGATCGAGATGATCGGATTGTCGGCGCCCATCTGCCAGCATGAGTTGATGACTTCCTGCGCGCGGCGTTCCATCTCCGGGTTGCCGCGCTGGACCGAGTCGAAGTCCAGGTCGGCGGTGTTGGTACCGGTTGCCATCGACGATGCGGCGCTGCCGCCCATACCGATGCGCATGCCGGGGCCGCCCAGCTGGACCAGCAGGCTGCCGACCGGGATGTCGTTCTTGTGGGTGTGCGCGGCCGAGATGCTGCCGATGCCGCCGGCGATCATGATCGGCTTGTGATAGCCGTACACGGTGTCGCCGACGTTCTGTTCATACGTACGGAAGTAGCCGCCGAGGACCGGGCGGCCGAATTCGTTACTGAACGCGGCGCCGCCAATCGGGCCCTCGATCATGATCTGCAGTGCCGACGCGATGCGGTCAGGCTTGCCGTACACGCCCGCTTCCGCGCGCTGTGCGACCGGTGCGGTGACGCTGGCGGCATTCTCCCACTTGCGCTCAGCGCCAGGGATCGACAGGTTCGACACCGTGAACCCGGTCAGGCCAGCCTTTGGTTTCGCGCCGCGACCGGTCGCACCTTCGTCGCGGATCTCGCCGCCAGCGCCGGTGGAGGCGCCAGGGAATGGGGAAATCGCGGTCGGGTGGTTGTGCGTTTCGACCTTCATCAGGATGTGGGTCAGTTCGGTCGACGCCGCGTACTCGTGGTTCGCGCCGCGCGGGTAGAAGCGCGTGACGGTGCCGCCTTCGATGATCGACGAGTTGTCGCTGTACGCGACGACGGTGCCGCGCGGGTTCAGCTGGTGCGTGTTCTTGATCATCTGGAACAGCGACTTCGGCTGCTTCTCGCCGTCGATGATCCAGTCGGCGTTGAAGATCTTGTGGCGGCAATGCTCGCTGTTCGCCTGCGCGAACATCATCAGTTCGACGTCGGTCGGATTGCGCTTCGCCTTGGTGAAGGCGTCGTGCAGGTAGTCGATTTCGTCGTCCGACATGGCCAGGCCAAGCTCGCTGTTGGCCGTTTCCAGCGCGGACTTGCCGGCGCCAAGGACGTCGATCGATTCGAGCGGGCGTGCTTCCAGTTCGCTGAACAGGTTGGCCGCGTCGTCGGCGTTGCGCAGCACGCTTTCGGTCATGCGGTCGTGCAGCAGGCCGGCGACGGCGACCGCCTCGTCCGCGCCCAGCTTCTTGGCAGCGCCGATGCCGAGCAGGCCATGCTTCAGGGTCACCGTGTAGGCGATGCCGCGCTCGATGCGGTGCACGTGGCCCATGCCGCAGTTGTGCGCGATGTCGGTCGCCTTTGACGCCCATGGCGAAATGGTGCCGAGGCGCGGGATGACGAAGAACTCTTCGCCGCCCTCCTGCCCTGCTGCTGCCGGTTCGCCATACGTCAGCATGGCGCTGAGACGCTCAGTATCTTGCGCCGATAGCGGCGCACTGGTGTCGATGAAGTGGTAGAACCGTCCCTGGACCGCCGTGATCGCGGGCGCGACGGCTTGCAACTGGCTCAGGAGGCGTTGGGTACGGAAGACAGACAGGGCATTGGAACCCGGCAGAATCAACATGTTTGGAAGATGGTTGATGCAGCGTGGCTGCGGGTTAAAGGTAAGTGAGACACTGGTGCGTGATGCAGAATTCCTTTAGGCCGCTATTATACCGCGTCGCACCATCCCCTGACAGCTTCCACTCTGGTAGCGATATGCAACAGTTTGACTGCTCATGCGCAATCCCTGTTGCCGGGAACATAACAATAGCGTATCGTTGAGTTTCAAGAATTGCCATAGACAACTAAAATCAGACGAGACCCTGGACAAAGGGCGAGAGTGAGAGCATGGACGACAACAGCAACCTGACCGTATTGGTCATCGACCCGAACCCCGGCATGCGCGGCAGCCTGCAGAACATGCTGAACATGTCGAACATCAGCAAGATCGAGTTCGCGGTCAGTTCCGGCACGGCGATCCGCAACCTGTCGCGCAAGGCGTACGACATCATCCTGTGCGAGTATGACCTCGACAGCGGCGGCGAGAACGGCCAGGACGGCCAGCAGCTGCTGGAAGACCTGCGCCACCACAAGCTGATCGGCATGGGCGCCATTTTCATCATGCTTACCTCCGAGGGCGTCTACAGCAAGGTCGTCAGCGCGGCCGAACTGACGCCGACCGACTACATCCTCAAGCCGTTCACCGTCGATGTGCTCATGCAGCGCATCACGCGCGCGGTCGATCGCCGCAGTGTGTTCCTGCCGACGTACAAGCTGATCGACCAGGGCAGCCTGCGTGAAGCGATCCGTTCATGCGTGGCGGCCGAGAACGCGCACCCGCGCTACGCCGCCGACTTTGTGCGGCTGCGCGCCGAACTGCACGTCAGCCTGAATGAATTTCCGGAAGCCGAACACCTGTACACCGCGATGCTCGGCGTGAAGCAGGTTGGCTGGGCATCGCTCGGCCTGGCACGCACCCTGTTCACACAGGGCCGCGTCGAGGAAGCCGAAAATGTCCTCACCCAGCTGGTCAGCGTCAATCCGAAGCTGATGGCGGCCTACGACCTGCTGGCCAAGTGCCATGAAGCGAACGGTTCGGCCGCGCGCGCGCAGCAGGTGCTGGAAGAAGCCGTATCGATCTCGCCGCACATGGTGCGCCGCCTGCGCCACCTGGGCGAAGTGGCGCTCGGCGCCGGCGATGTGACCGCCGCCGAGAAGTCATTCAAGCAGGTGGTGACGAAAGCGAAGTATTCCGAATTCCGCGACCCGGAAGACCACGTCAACCTGGTCAAAACGCTGGTCCAGAAAGGCGATGCGACGCAGGCCAGCGGCGTGATCCGCGACCTCGAGCGCTCGATGCGCGGCAATCCGAACGTCGACGCCTGTAAGGCGATTTCCTTCGCGATGCTGCACGAGGCGGCCGGCAACAGCGCCGCCGCGGTCGCTGAGCTGAATAACGCAGTTGGCGCGGTGCGCGCCAGTAGCGGCTTGTCGAGCAAGCTGCGCATCGGCCTGGCCGAGAGCTGCCTCGCGCACAAGCTTGACCAGGGCGCGGCGGAAGTCATGCTGTCGGTGATGAACGACGCCAAGAGCGGCGTGTCGACGCAGCAGGCGATGAGCGTGTTCGTCAAAGCCGGCCGCCCGGATCTTGCGGACGGCATGGGCGCGCAGCTCAAGGCGCAGGCGCAGATCCTGCTCGGCGTCGCGGCAGAGAAAGCCAACATGGGTGACATCAAGGGCGCGGTGCAGTCGCTGCTCGAAGCGATGCACATGTCGCCGGGGAACCTGCAGGTGATGATCGCCGTGGCGAAGGGCATCCTGCGGCAGCTGTCCGAACTCGGATGGGATCACCCGCTGGCGGAAGTCTGCCAGGCCCAGATCGCGGCCATCCACAAGATCGATCCGGCGCATCCGCAACTGGAGCTGATCAACAACGAGTACAACGCGCTGAAGCGCAAGTACGGGATTGCGGCGGCTTAACGCAGCTGATTATTAGATTAGGAAAAAAATTTAGCATGGCCGCACCCAAAGTTTTCGTAAGCTCGACCTGTTTTGATTTGAGCGAGGTACGTGAGCAGCTGACTCGTTTCATTCTTTCTTACGGTTTTGACCCGGTATTAAGTGAAAATGGTGACGTGTTTTATAAACCCGACTGCCATACGCATGAGTCATGCCTTCACGAGGTGGCAAACTGCCAGCTTTTTATCCTGATTATCGGCGGTCGGTTCGGTGGTGAATATATCGCAGATCGAACCAAATCAATCACAAATGCTGAATATGCAGCTGCCCGGCAATGCAACATTCCAATCTTTACTTACGTTCGGAGCGGCGTTCTTGCCAATCACCATCTCTACCAGCAGAACCGGAAGAAAGCGTTCGTGTCTGATATAGAGTACCCGGCAATCGAGAAACAGGAGTATGCGTTGGATATCTTCCGGTTTGTAGATGATGTTCGAAAGAGTCCTGCAAACAACGCTCTTGAAGGCTTTGTAAATTTTCAGCATATTGAGAGCCACCTTCGCAAGCAGTGGGCAGGAATGTTTTTCGAATTATTGAGATCGCGCGAGCTTACTGCGCAAATGGACGTTACCAATCATTTAATTTCTGGCGTTCGAGCGTCAAACCAGAAACTGGAAGAACTAATAAAATCTCTGTACATCTCGTCGAATAAAGTCACCGCAGAAAAGGAGATCGCATCGATTGAAGCGGTTAGCGAGATAGAAGTCTTCTTCGAGACCGTCTTGCATCCCGACTGGATTAAAGAGGGAAAATACTTGCTCGACAGCGCAAGAGTAGACTTAACTGCGATCTCGCATATCGCTCCTGCCGATCTAACCTGGCATCAATATCTAGTGACGACTGGACTTTTCGAATACGATGAGATCCCAATTGATCCAGCTGATGATGATTCGGATTTTGAAATAGCGCTCAAGTGCATGGTTACGGTAGAAAGCAACAGCTATTTCATGATCGGAATAGATAGACGAGAAAACGGCATGACGCCTGAATGGTTCGAGCGTGGAGTTCGATCATCGACCCCGGAGCAAAGGGAGAAAGCTTTATCAAGAATTTTTGACAAGTATGCAGCCTCAAGCTCTAAAAAGCCCCGTCGAAAGCTACCTAATTTGACGTCAGCCGGACGGAACGAGTAACTGATTAAATTCGGGTGTCATCTACTTAACAACAGAACATTACTATTCCGGCGCGGCCCCGTGTTGCGCCCAGTTTTCTTGCCATTACAAAGCGCCGCTAGGGAAACGCTGATTTATTGATCGCCGACCGTTTCGCCAGCACACCTGAGCTGAGACAATATCGTTCCATTAACCATTGCCCCGCTGACCATGCGGAAGGGTTTTTCCGATCTTGAGTACGCCAACAAGAAGAAGCTCACGCGGCGTGACCGCTTTCTCGCGGAGATTGACAAGGCAACCCCGTGGGACAAGCTGCATCAGGCGATCGAACCGTTCTATCCGAAGCTCAGCGGACCAGGTCGCCCGCCAATCGGTTTGGCGCGCATGCTGCGCATGTAAGTGGCCCAGCAGTGCTTTGGCTTATCGGATGAAGGCATCGAAGATGCGATCTACGACAGCCAGGCTATTAGCGGCTCTGTCGGTATCAACCTCAATTGCGAGTCGGCGCCGGACGCGACAACGCTGCTTAAGTTAAGTTCCGCCACCTGCTCGAAGCGAACGGCCTGACGCGCAAGATCCTCGACACCATCAACGCGCACTTGGCCGAGAAGGGTTTGATGATGCGCGAGGTGGCCATCGTCGAACGCGACCTTGATCGCAGCGCCGCGTTCGACCAAGAACAAGGACGGCCTGCGTGACCCGGAAATGCACCATCGAAAAAGGGTAATGACTGGCACTTCGGCATGAGGGCCCATGTCGGCGTAGATGCGACGTCGGGTCTCGTACACACGCTGAATGGCCGAAACGTCGCCGACGCGACGCACGCGGGTGCGCTCTTGCACGGCGACGAAATTGCGGCACTTGGCGACGCCGGCTATCAGGGTGTTGAGAAACGAGAGGAGAACAAGGATAAAACTTTCACGTGGCACGTAGCGATGAAGCAATCCAAGCGCAAGGCGCTGCCCAAGAACAAGATCGGGCGCCACGCGAGAAGCTGGAACAGCTCATGGCGAGCGTGCGGGCGAAGGTTGAGCTGTACTAGATCAGACTTGACCTGACACACGACGTCCGACGACCGGCAGCATCCGCACCCCAAAGCTGACGGTCGCGATTGCGAACTCAAGCAGTCTGTTCGTACTGCGCTTTAAGTCGACAACGAGGAAAGCGAATGCTCATTGCGGCACAAGCGCGACTAGCGACGATCAGCGGCCCCATTCAGGCATTAGGCCCGTTCTGAAGCAGGCGGCGGTGGAAACTCGCGAACTCGATATTGACGGGCACCGAGTAGTCGCACAGTTGCAGGACGCTCTCGCGGCACAAGCAGACCGAACGTAAATCGCGATGTTGACGCCATGCAGCGTCACCGCTGACTGTGCTGACTTTCGCGCGCTAGGATTTCCCTTTTGCCTGGATGGCAAACAAGGGGCCCTAAGTTGCTGTCATTTACGTTGAGCAGTGAGCAGATGTAGATCGAACCGCGCGACAGCGGCGGGACACTCCCATCTGGTCCGTCTGACCGGTGGGGTCCCACTATAGATCGTTTGCTTGAGCAGGGGGCGTCGCAACTGTGTCCGCACCATGAGTTGATGCGGCTTACCGGGCACCAGATTGACGATCGGATCGGTGATAGGCGTGACGCCGCGCTCAAGCGGAACGAGTTTGGGGCGCACGATCTCGGCGGCCATCAGGTGTAGTAGTTCCGACTTGATCTGACAGTAAGGCCTTGCCAAAGGGTGGGGTTACCCGGTTTGATAGAGGTGCGAATCTTTATTAAACCAGCGCGTAAGCGCCAAGGAGTAACCCCATGAGCAGTGTTCCGCAAAGCGTCATCAAACACAAGGTCGGTCTGCTAAATCTGGCAACTGAGCTTGGCAACGTATCCCGCGCCTGTAAGGTGATGGGCTTTTCCCGCGATACCTTTTATCGTTACCAGTCGGCCGTCGAGGCCGGCGGAGTCGATGCCCTGATCGACGCGAACCGCAAGAAACCCAATTGCGTATTCCGGTCAACGTGACCGCTGATTCCGGCCTATCGTGACCGCTGCGCATTCGATGATGTTACGCGTTTAAATTGTAAAGGCTGCGGTCACGATGGGTCGATATTTCTCTCCTTTTTGCTAG
>NZ_JABBGG010000002.1 GCF_012927275.1 Massilia polaris
ACACGATGATGTATGGAACGCCAACCTGGCGTGCCAGCAGGATGTGCTCGCGGGTCTGTGGCATTGGGCCGTCAGCTGCCGAGCAAACCAGGATCGCGCCGTCCATCTGCGCCGCACCGGTAATCATATTCTTGATATAGTCGGCGTGGCCTGGGCAGTCAACGTGAGCGTAGTGACGGTTTGCGGTCTCGTACTCGACGTGTGCGGTGTTGATGGTAATGCCGCGCGCTTTTTCTTCTGGTGCTGCATCGATCTGGTCGTAAGCTTTTGCTTCGCCGCCGAATTTCTTCGACAGAACGGTAGCGATTGCAGCCGTCAGGGTGGTCTTGCCGTGATCAACGTGTCCGATGGTACCGACGTTGACGTGCGGCTTGGTCCGTTCGAATTTACCTTTTGCCATTTTAGACTCCTAACGATTTTTAAGATTATCCAGGCACGTCGTGTGACGCCCAGCCTGACTGACCGATTTGAATTTACTGCCGACTTACCCGAATACTGAATTCTGGTGCCCTTTACGTGGATTGAACACGTGGCCTCTCCCTTACCAAGGGAGTGCTCTACCACTGAGCTAAAAGGGCTATTTTATTGCGATGTAACTCGTGCATTGCAGAAGAACTGGAGCGGGTGAAGGGAATCGAACCCTCGTCGTAAGCTTGGAAGGCTTCTGCTCTACCATTGAGCTACACCCGCGAGGAACTTCACACCGCTAACAATTTTCCTACAATATCTTGGTGGAGGGGGCTGGATTCGAACCAGCGTACTCATAGAGAACAGATTTACAGTCTGTCGCCTTTAACCACTCGGCCACCCCTCCGCGAGGAACCGCAGAGTATGAAGCAAGGTCAAAACCTTGTCAACAAAATTTGCGGAATGTTTTCCGCGCTTTCGTTGTCGTCTTGCTTCGGGGCGTGATTGTACCCGCACCGGCTGGCAGAGCGCAAGAGCAGTTTGTTGTGGCATGTTTTTTTCGTGCCGGCGGCGTTTTCGCCGGCGAAAAATATTGCCCGCCCGGCGTGGCGCAATGGCCACAGGGCGACATCGCAGGAGTCTGACTGTGAAAGCACCCGCCGTGCCTTGGCGCAAGCTGTTGGCCGCAAACATGTGGTTCGCCGCCGCCTACCTGGCCGCCGGATGGCTGGGCCTGCTGATGGCGATTCCCCCGGGCTACGCCTCGCCGCTGTCGCCCGCCGCCGGGATCGGCATCGCCGTGGTGGCCAGTTTGGGCTGGCGCCTGCTGCCGGGGCTGGCCATCGCCGCGGTCCTGCTCGGGCTGCCGCTGGCCTACCCGGGTGCGCCGCCGGTCGGTCCGCCCGGCCTGCTGCCGGCCGTGCTGCTGGGCGCGGCCGCGGTCATCCAGACCGGCGTCGGCGCGGCCGTCGTGCGGCGCCACATCGATCCGGCCATCGCTTCGGGGCGCGACGTGATGCGCTTCCTGCTGATGGCGCCGCTGGTGTGCTGCCTGCGCGCCAGCCTCGGCCTGTCGGCGCTGGCCTGGCTGGGCGTGATCCCGGCCGAGGCCATCGGCGCCGCCTGGCTGACCTGGTGGGTAGGCGACACCGCCGGCGTGCTGGTGGCCGCGCCGCTGGCCTGGGTGGTGGCGGGCGAGCCGCGCGCGCTGTGGCGGCGCCGGCGCGCGCTGGTGGCGGTGCCGCTGGTGCTGGCCGCCGGCGCCTTCATCGGCATCTACCGCCAGTCGCTCGAATGGGAGCAGGCGCAGCAGCTGCAGGCATTCCGCATGAAGGCGCAGGAAGTCGGCCAGCTGATGCAGTCGGCGCTGTCCGAGCACGAGCGCTTCGTCAGCGCCATGGCGCGCGCGCTCGACACCTCCGGCGCCAGCATGGCGCCGCGCGGCTTCTCGGGCGCGGCCCGCAGCTACCTGGTGCAGCGCCCGGAACTGCTGGCGATGGGCTGGCTGCCGCGCGTGCCCCACCGCGAACGCGATGCGGTCGAGAGCTGGGCCAGCAGCTATTACCGCAAGCCCTTCGAGATCGTCGACGTCAACGCCGACAACGTTCCGCGTCCGGCCGGGCGCCGTCCGGTCTACTACCCTGCCCTGCTGGTCGAGCCGGACAGCCGCACGCTGCTGCTCGGCCGCGATTTCATGTCCGAGCCAAGGCGCGCCGAAGCGCTTGGGCGCGCGCTGGCGACCGGGCGGCCGGTCGCCACGGCCCCGCTGCGGGTGCGCGAAGGCAGTGCCCTGGCGATCCACCTGCTGCAGGCTGCCGCAGGCGAGCGCGGGAAGCCGGCCGGCCTGCTGGTGCTGACCGTGGAGATCGACCGCCACCTCGCCCAGGCGCTGCAGCAGGCGGCGTTCTCCAGCTTCCTGGTCGCCTTCAGCGACACCACGCCGGGCGCCGCGCCGACGCCCATGCTCGACAGCATCGGGCGTTCGTGGCGCGACGTCGACTACCGCCGCGACCTGTCGTTCGGCGGGCGCAGTTACCAGCTGCGGCTGGCCCCCACGCCGGCCTACCTGCGGGCCAACACCGCCTGGCACAGCTGGTTCGTGCTGACCGGCGGCCTGCTGCTGACCGGGCTGCTGGGCGCGCTGCTGCTGGTGGTCAGCGGCGAACGCGCCCAGATCAAGGCCCAGGTGCGCGACAGCACGGCGCGCCTGCGCGAACGCGAAGCGCGGCTCGAGGCGATCCTCGACAACGCGGCCGACGCCATCATCACGGTCGACCACGCCGGCATGCTGTTGTCAGGTAACGCCGCCGCCGGGGTGCTGTTCGGCCATTCACCCGAACAGCTGCCCGGCATGCAGCTCGACAAGCTGCTCGACCTGCCCGAGGGCGAACTCCACAGCGTGCTGCTGCGGCTGGCGCGCAGCGACGCCAGCGAGCGCGAACTGGCCGGCGTGGCGCGCAACGGCGCCCGCTTCCCGCTGTCGATTTCGGTCAGCGGAGTGCCGCTGGCGGGCGAGGACATGTTCGTCTGCGTGATCCACGACCTGACCGAGCAGCGCCGCGCGCAGGAGCACATCCACCGGCTGGCGCACCACGACACCCTGACCGGGCTGGAGAACCGGCTGTCGCTGACCCAGCACCTCGAACAGCTGCTGGCGCAGGCGCGCCGCAACGACGATTCGGTCGCGCTGCTGTTCCTCGACCTCGACCACTTCAAGAAGATCAACGACTCGATGGGCCACCAGGCCGGCGACATGCTGTTGATCGCGGTGGCGCAGCGGCTGCGCGAACTGCTGCGCGACGTCGACGTCATCGCGCGCCTCGGCGGCGACGAATTCATCGTCGTGATGGAAGGCGCGCTGACGCCCGAGCTGGTCGGCGCGGTGGCGGTGCGCATCGTGCAGTCGCTGGCCACGCCCTACGACATCGGCGGCAAGATCGTCCATAGCGGCGCCAGCGTCGGCTGCGCGATGTTCCCGGGCGACGCCGACAGCGCCGAGACCCTGATGCGGCACGCCGACACCGCCATGTACGCGGCCAAGAGCGAAGGGCGCGGCAACTTCCAGTTCTTCTCGCAGGCGATGAACGCGGCCACCCACGAACGGGTGATGATGGAAACCCGCCTGTGGCTGGCGCTCGGCGAAAAGCAGTTCGAACTGTACCTGCAGCCGCAGGTGTCGCTGGCCAGCGGCGAGGTGGTCGGCGCCGAAGCGCTGCTGCGCTGGCACCATCCGGAACTGGGCATGGTGGCCCCTGGCCGGGTGATCCCGATCGCCGAGGAATCGAACCTGATCTTCGCGGTCGGCGACTGGGTGCTGGTGCGCGCGATCGAGGTGCTGGCAGAGTGGCGCCGCGAAGGCATGGACACGCTACGCCTGGCCGTCAACCTGTCGGCGCGCCAGTGCCAGGGCCACGAGCTGCTGCCGCGCCTCGACCAGCTGATCGCCGGCGCCGGCGTCGATCCGTCGCGGCTTGAACTCGAAATCACCGAATCGACCGCGATGCGCGACCCGGAATCGACGCGCGGCCTGCTGCGCCAGCTGCGCGAGCGCGGCATCCACGTGGCGATCGACGACTTCGGCACCGGCTATTCGTCGCTCAGCTACCTGAAGCTGTTCGCGATCGACCGCATCAAGATCGACCGCGGCTTCGTCACCGACATCGAGACCGACGCCAACGACGCCGCCATCGTCACGGCGACCATCAACCTGGCCCATTCGCTCGGCCTGACGGTGGTGGCGGAAGGCGTCGAGACGGCGTACCAGAGTAACTTCCTGCGCTCGCGCGGCTGCGACGAAGCGCAGGGCTACCTGTTCGCGCGGCCGATGCCGGCCGAGCAGTTCCGGCGTTTTATGCTGGAGGGGAAAGCGCGGCCAGCAGTTGTCCCTTGAGCGCCTTGATCAGCGCGGTCTCGTCGGGCGCGACGCCCTCCGGCGCGGGCTCGGCGCGGTCGGCATAGAACAGGCCGAGCTGCGCCTTGCCGACCACCAGCGGCAGCACGATGAAGCTGCGCGCATCGGGCAGCAGCTTGCGGTGCCAGGCCGGCAGCAGTTCGCGGATCTTCGGCGCGGCCGCATCCGAGATCACCAGGTCGGCGCCGTTCTCCATCGCCAGGTGGAACACGTCGCGGCTTGATGCGGCCGGGAACACGAAGCCGGCCTTGCGCGCCTCGTCGTCCTCGCCGAACGCCACCCGCGCGCGGTACTGGCTGCTGCGGGCATCCTTCAGGCACACCGTGGCGAAGCGGAAGCCCAGGCTGCGGTACAAGGTTTCCAGCACCGCCAGGATCATCTCGTTGAGGCGGGCCTGGCCGGACGCGCGCATCTGGGTCACGTCCTGCACCCCCGCCAGCAGCAGTTCGCGCGCGTTGTACGGCTTGCCGCTCGGGTAGCGCCCGGGCGGCTCGTCCTCGCCGGCATCCATGCTGGCCAGCGCCAGCACGCTCGGCAGGCCCGCGCCCGCATCCGGTTCGGGTTTCGGCTGCGGTTCCATGTTCATGCTCTCGAGCATACTGGTCATCTCGCGGTCGACCGTCGCGAACAGCCCTTCCAGCCGGCCGGCGTCGAGGTTCAGCGCCGCGCCGAAACGCAGCAGCATCGCGCGCGCCGCGGCGGTGCCGGCCGGCTCGGCGGAACGCGCCATCACGCGCGCCACGTCCATGCTGAACGTCGCCACCTGGCGCATCCACTCGCCGCGGCTCGACGCGGTTTTCAGCACGCCGGACGGCGGCGGCGCCAGCGAGCGCACGATCACGTCCGGGATCTTCCATTCGGACAGCACCGACTCCGACAGCGCGTCGTAGCTGCAGCCCAGCACCTCTTGCGAGGCCTGCCCGATGGTGTGCTTGCCGTCCGCGACCAGCGCGTTGATCTCGCGGTAGCGCGCGTGTTCGTGCGAGGCGACCAGCAACGGCCCCAGGTTCTTGAACAGCGCCCCGATCGAGGCTTCCTCGGCGCCCTGGTAGGCGCTGTGGCGCGCCATCTCGCGCCCGACCAGGCTGGCGCACAGCGACGCTTCCAGCTCCACCCGCACGCTCTGCGCGTGCGCGCTGTTCGATAGCGCGTCGACCAGCAGCATGCCGAGCGCCGCGGTCTTCACGCTGTCGAAACCGAGCAGCGAAATGGCGCGCGAAATCGTCGTCACCGGGGTGCCGGACGCGGTGCGGTAGGTGATCGTGTTCGACAGGCGCAGCACGCGCTGGGTCAGGGCCACGTCCGACAGCACGTAGTACGCCAGGTCGTGGGCGCCATGGTCGTCGGACGACGCCATCTGCACCACGCGCGCGATCGAGGTGCCGAGCGCGAACATGTTCTCGTCGCCGCACACCTTGTTCATCAAGGCTGCGCGCACGCGCCGCGTGTCGTTAGGGGGAGTTGCGCTTGCCATGAATGCCAATATCGAGTGGACCGGGTCACGCCTTGTTGCGCGCGCCCTTGTCGTATTTCTTCAGGATCTGCTGATGCAGGCCGGCCAGTGCCGGCAGTTTCGGGTTGACCGGGTCGAGCCGGCGCATCGCGCCGATCAGCTTAAGCGCGGACTTGCCGAGGCGGTCATCCCAGCCATCGTTGTCGAGGCACTTGAGTACCGCGACGGCGGCGTTGAACACCACCTGCGGATTGTCCGGCAGCTTCCCGACCGCTTCGGTCATCAGCTCGACGGCGCCGAGGAAGTCGCGCTGCTGCGCGCGCACCGCGCCCTGCGCCACCAGGTCGACGACTTCCTGGCGCGCTTCCTGCGCCAGCGCCAGCGCCAGTTCGCCGCGCCCGGCCTGTTCGAACACGCCCATCGCGCGCGCCATTTCGGCGTTGCCGGGGGAGTGGCGCATCACGTCGCGCATCAGATCGGCCGCGCCATCGACCTTGTCGTGCAGAAGGCATTTGCGCGCCAGTTCCATCTTCACGTGCGCTGACAGGCTAGGGGCGTCCTTGCTGGCGGCCAGCGCGGCGTCGAGCGACTCGGCCAGGCGCCTGGCGTCGCCGGTGTGCTCGTGGACCATGCTTGATGCCACCGCGCTGCAGGCGGCCGTCGTCTTGCGGCCGCCCATCGAACGGTCAAGGTCGCGGATGACGGAAGACGCCTGCTCCGGGTCGCCGCGCCTGACCAGCACCTGCACCAGCTTCACATGGTCTTCCGGGTCGCGGAATTCGGAGTGCTTGGCCTTCGCCACCACCTGCTTGAGCACCTTCTCGGCGGTCTCGCTGTCGCCCGTTTCCATCGCCATCTCGCCCAGCGTGCGCAGGCGCCGCACCGCGTGCGGCGACACCGCCACCGCGTCGGCCAGCACCGCCTGCGACTGCTCCAGCGCCCCGACCGCGGCATGGGTCTTGGCCAGCCAGTCGTAGGCGTCGACAAAGCTCTTGTTGGTATCGACCAGGTTCTCGAGGATGGCGCGCGCTTCGGTGAACTGCTCGCGCATGAACAAGGTCTTGGCCAGTCCCAGCCTGGCCCAGGCGATCGCCTTGGCGTCGATCAGCTGCTGGTAGATCGGCTCGGCCTCGGCCGGCTCGCCGAGGAACATGTGCAGCTCGGCGCGCAGGCGCAGGAAGTCGATCGCGTGGCGCGGGTGCTCCTTCGCGCCGACGATGCAGGCCTCGATCGCTTCGCGCTGGGCGCCCTCGTCCATCAGCTGGTACACCGGCATGAACACATTGCGCTTGGCCAGCGCGCGCAGGATGCGGTCGAGCAGGCGGTCGGCGGTGAACGGCTTGAGGATGTAGTCGGTCGGCGCCAGCTCGGCGGCGCTGACCACCTTGCCGTAATTGCCCTCGGCGGTGACCATGAAGAACATCGTCGACAGCGTAATCAGCTTATGGTGGCGCAGGTCTTCCAGCAGTTGCTGGCCGTCCTGGCCGCCTTCGAGGTCGTACTCGCACAGCACCATGTCGAAACTTTTCAGCCCGAGGTGCTTGACGGCGTTATTCGAGCTGCCCGCATGGTCGATGCGGGTCACGCCGCACTGGTTCAGCATGTTGTGGATACTCGCCCGCATGCCGGCATGCGGTTCGATAATCAGGGCGGAGAGTCCGGCAAGTTCATTCATTTTGTATCCATCAAGCAACTCTGCAGCGACTGGCAGTAGGGGGACAGCCCGGCTTCGGAGTATATTACGGCAGGGGAAGAGAATTCTGTAGTTACATTCCCGCAATCGCGCGAAAAGCCCGCCGGCTGACGGCTGCAAGCCACAGGTGGCGGCAGCAATCTCTACAAGGAAATACAAAAATGCAAGAAAATTCGACGTCATCCAAGGAAGCGCCCGTGCGCGAGTTCCTGGCGTTCAAGCTCGGCGACGAGGAATACGGCATCGACATCCTGAAAGTTCAGGAAATCCGCGGCTACGAGGCGGTGACCCGCATCGCCAACGCGCCCGAATTCATCAAGGGCGTGATCAACCTGCGCGGCATCATCATTCCGGTGGTGGACATGCGCATCAAGTTCAAGCTCGGCGAGCCGGTGTATGACCAGTTCACGGTCGTGATCATCCTGAACATCGGCGGGCGGATTGTCGGCATGGTGGTCGACAGCGTGTCGGACGTGACGACCTTGACCCCGGAACAGGTCAAGCCGGCGCCGGAAATGGGCACCGCGTTCAATTCCGACTACATCACGGGCCTCGGCACGATCGACGAGCGCATGCTGATTTTGATGGACATCGACAAGCTGATGTCGTCGGGCGAAATGGGCCTGATCGAAAAGCTGGCCAGCTAACTAGAGTTCGAGGTCGGAGGCGGCCTGGCGCAGCGCGCGCTTGCGGCCCAGGCACTCAGCCTGGCTGCCGCCCGCCTCGATGTTCTGGTAGCGCACTTCATACCTGCCTGCCGCTAGTTTCTCGACAGTCATCGTCTCGTGCGCCAGCACGTAGACGTGGCGCACGTTCGAGCGGCGGTCGAGGTCATGGACTTTGACGAACACCGGCGAACTGTTGCCGCTGTTGTCGACCAATACCTGCATCTCCGCGCCACTGTTGTCCACCGGATAGCCTTCCACATAGCCCGATGCGTTCGGCCACGGCTCGCCGTTGGGTGCCATCAGCGTGTACAGGTCGGACTGGCAGTCGGGCATGCGCGCCGGCACCACCAGCTGGGTGACGGCCAGCGCCTTGACGTCCGGCACCCGGGTTGGCGCTTCGGGCGACGGCGGCGGCGCGGATGCCCAGCTGTCGAGCGAGGTTTCGGGTTTTGCTTCGGCCAGCGCGGCGCCGGTGTCAGGTTTGGTCTCGACCCGGATCTCCGGCGTCGGCGCCAGCTTCGAGGCCAGCGCCACCGGCATCAGCTCAGGCTGAGTGGCCAGCAGCACGCCAACCGCACAGCCGGCCACGAAAAACAAGGTCAGCCCGCCCCACCAGCGCAGGTCGCGCGCGATGCGGTAGGGCCGCGGCGCTTGCACCGGCTCCCACGCACTGTCGGGCCCGTCACTGCGGTGGCGCTCGCGCCCTTCGTCAGAGCGCGTGCTCTCCAGCCATTCGATTTCCCACTCCTCGGCCGCGATCCACTCGTCGTGCTCGCGCCGGCGCACCGGGTCGGCCAGGGTGTTGTAGGCGCTGTTGACGATCGCCATGATGCGGGCGGCCTTCTCGTCGCCGGGATTCTTGTCGGGATGGTATTTCTGGCTCAGGGCCTTGTACGCCGCACGTATGACTTCCTGCGGCGCCATGCGCGCCACCTTCAGGTTGTCGTAGTGTGTGTGGATCTTGGCCATGGCTTAATGTTCAGGCAATGCTGTTCACTTCATAATAGCCGATGCGGCGCCCTGCCCGGCCTGAGAGCATAGCCGTGATTGTATCCTGTGCGCAAGATGGTAGAAAGCCGCCATCTACAGGCGGTGGCTGCGGTCGGCGCGTGCGATCGCCTCGGGCAAGGTGACGCCGGTGCCGACGATCAGCACCTTGAACAGCTCGCCCATCTCGGCCGGCGACACCAATTTCTGCACCGCGTTCGCCTGCGGCAGGTAGCGCATCGGATCGTCCGGGCTGGTGCGCAGCAGCAGTTCGCCGAGGCCCGCGCCCAGCAGGAACGAGGCCTGGTTCATGTAGCCGAGCACGTCCACGCCATTGTCCTGGGCCGCCAGCGCCATCGCGGTGAAGTCGACGTGGGCGGTGATGTCCTGCAGGCCGGGCAGGTAGAACGGGTCGGGATGCGAATGGTGGCGGTAGTGGCACATCACGGTGCCGGTCTCGCGCTGGCCGACGTAATACTCGTGCGCCGGGAAACCGTAATCGAACAGGAAGGCCGCGCCGCTGCCCTTGCCGAGCATGCGCGCCAGCGAGGCCATGAAGCCGCCGGCGACCGGGTGCACCTCGGTCAGGTAACCCGCCGGCAGGAACTCCGCGTCCGGCACCTGCGCCGCGATGTGGGCGGCCAGCGATTCGGACGGCGCGCGCTCGGTGTACGCGAAGGCGCCGTTGTCGATGGTGACCATCACCTCAACCCAGCCTGCGGCGGTCTTTTTGACCAGCTCCACCGGCATCGCATCGAGCACCTCATTGGCCAGCACCACGCCGCTGAAGGAGTCCGGGAAGCCGTCCAGCCAGCGCACCTGCGGGAAGTCGCGCAGCGCTTCCTGCTGGCGCGCGCGCAGTTCGCCCGACAATTCGACAATATAGTAGTGGTCCAGCGTGACGCCGGTTGCGTGTAGCGCGGTGAGCACGTCGCGCGCCAGTTTGCCGGTGCCGGCCCCGAATTCGAGGATATCGGGTGCGCTTTGGGCGATAATAGCGGCTGCCGCCTGCGCCAGCGTGGCGCCGAACAGCGATGTGATCTCGGGCGCGGTGGTAAAGTCGCCCGCCTCGCCCAGCTTGGCCGCACCGCCGCTGTAGTAGCCGAGGTTGGGCGCGTACAGGGCCAGCTCCATGAAGCGCGCGAACGAGATCGCCCCGCCGCTGGCGGCGATTTCGGCGGCGATCTGGTTCTGCAAGGCGTGGGACGCGGCCAGCGCGTCGCTGTCGGGAGCGGGTAAGGTCATCCCGGCATTGTAGCCATAACAGCTTGGATCAACAATTTATGCAAACTTCTGGAAGTACCACGTCAGCGCGCAAGGTCGCGCTGGTTACCGGCGCCGGCAAGCGCATCGGGCGTGCCATCGCGCTCGGTCTCGCGCAGGCCGGCTGGGACGTGGCCGTCCACTACCGCGGCTCGGAAGCCGAAGCGCTGGAAACTGCCGGCGGCGTGCGCGCGCTCGGCCGCCGCGCCGCGCTGCTGCAATGCGAGCTGGCCGACGAAGCGCAGGTGCGCGCCCTGCTGGCGCGCGCGTTCGCGGAACTGGGTCCGGTCAGCTGCGTGGTCAACAACGCCTCGCTGTTCGAATACGACAATCCGACCAGCTTCTCGCCGGCGCTGCTGGCCGCGCACATGCAGGCCAACCTGACCGCCCCGCTGCTGCTGGCGCAGGCGCTGCACGCGGCCACGCCGCCTGATGGCGAAGCGGTCGTGATCAACCTGCTGGACCAGAAACTGTACAATCTGAACCCGGATTTTTTGTCGTACACGCTGTCGAAATCGGCGCTGCACACCGCCACCACGATGCTGGCGCAAGCGCTGGCGCCGACGGTTCGCGTGGTCGGCGTCGCGCCCGGCCTGACGATGGTCTCGGGCGACCAGACCGAATCCGGCTTCGCCAGGGCGCACCAGGCCACGCCGCTGGGCCGCTCCAGCACTCCGCAGGACATCGTCGACGCGGTCTGCTACGCAGCGTCGGCGCGCGCCGTCACCGGCACCACTTTACTCGTCGACGGCGGCCAGCATTTGCTGCAGCTGCCGCGCGACGTCATGTTCTTACAAAAATAGAGGTAACCCATGCTGTCCGCCCTTAACCACCCCAAGCTGAGCGACTGCCGCCGGCTGTTCCTGCGCAATTACGAAGTGATGATCAACATCGGGGTGCACGATTTCGAGAAGAAGGGCGAGCAGCGCGTCCTGATCAACGTCGACCTGTACATCCCGCTGGCGCTGTCGACGCCGACCGCAGACCATCTCGAAGAAGTGGTCGACTACGACTTCATGCGCGAAACCATCGCGCGCCGCATGGCGCAAGGCCACGTGCACCTGCAGGAATCGCTGTGCGACGACGTGGTGCGTTCGATGCTGGCGCACCCGAAGGTGCGCGCGGTGCGCGTGTCGACGATGAAGCCGGACGTGTACCCGGACTGCGAAGGCGTCGGCGTCGAAGTCTTCCGCATCAAGGAGGACGTATGAACGCGGCGGTGATGGAAGCGGTAGCCGACAAGGCCGGCTACGAGAACAACAAGCTGCACAAGCGCCTGTGCCGCCTGGTCGGCCAGGCCATCGGCGACTTCAACATGATCGAAGACGGCGACAAGATAATGGTCTGCCTGTCCGGCGGCAAGGACAGCTACGCGCTGCTCGACATCCTGATGACGCTGCGCGAACGCGCGCCGATCAAGTTTGAACTGGTGGCGGTCAACCTCGACCAGAAGCAGCCGAACTTCCCGGCGGAGATCCTGCCGGCCTACCTGGAAAAGCTGGGCATCCCCTTCCACATCGAGAACCAGGACACCTACAGCATCGTCAAGCGCCTGATCCCGGAAGGGAAGACCACCTGTTCGCTGTGCTCGCGCCTGCGCCGCGGCATTTTGTACCGCGTAGCTGATGAACTGGGCTGCAACAAGATCGCGCTGGGCCACCACCGCGACGACATCCTCGAGACCTTCTTCCTGAACATGTTCTTCGGCGGGAAGCTGAAGGGCATGCCGGCCAAGCTGGTGTCGGACGACGGCAAGCACATGGTGATCCGCCCGATGGCGTATGTGAAGGAAGCCGACACCACGCGCTATGCGGAAGTGAAGGGATTCCCGATCATCCCGTGCGACCTGTGCGGCTCGCAGGAGAACCTGCAGCGCAAGCAGATCAAGAACATGATGCGCGAGTGGGACAAGAAGACACCGGGCCGCTGCGAGAATATCTTCTCGGCGCTGTCGACCGTGGTGCCGTCGCACCTGATGGACCGCGGGATGTTTGGGTTCACCGATTTGAAGACGGATGGGATGCCCAACCCGCTGGGCGATATTGCGTTTGATGAGGAGCCGTGCTCGACGCCGGCTACAGGACTGGGCACGATAAGCCTGCAGCGGGTGCCTTGATGCACACTACGTCATAATTCCAGCGTCAAGCG
Source organism: Massilia polaris (assembly GCF_012927275.1). Taxonomy (GTDB): domain Bacteria; phylum Pseudomonadota; class Gammaproteobacteria; order Burkholderiales; family Burkholderiaceae_D; genus Telluria_A; species Telluria_A polaris. The sequence continues at coordinate 12,531 of NZ_JABBGG010000002.1, forward strand.
CCTCATTCGGGAGATATCTTGGTACGCGCTAAAAGAACGAAAAATCCGGCCCGCGCACCTTCCCCGGCCAGGACCCTGCTGATGCTGTCGGTGCTGGCCGCTGCGGTGCTGGCCGCTGCCGCCGTTGGAACCGCATGGTTCCTCGACAGCCGCGGCGTTACGCCGCGCGCGCTCGCGCCGTACGTCGCCAAGCGCAGCTCTGGCCACAACCAGGCCATCGAACAATCCGGCAAGTGGATGCAGCGGACGCTCATTTCGCTCGACCGCGGCAGCCTGTACGCAGGTGACGACGGCCTGCTCCAGATGCGTCCAGGCGCACAGGCGCGGGCAGCGCCGCCACTTGCCGTGCGCGCGCTGGCTGTGTCCAGTGTGGCGCAACTGCGCGAGGCAATGGCTGGCGCCATGCCCGGAGATGTCATCACACTGGCGCCCGGCGAGTACGCCATCATGCGCGGCGAACTGGGCGCCCGGCGTCCGGGAGCCGAGGGCAGCCCGATCGTCGTGCGTGCGGAACGGCCCGGCACCGCCGTCATCGAGATGGGCATTACCGAAGGTTTCAAGGTGACGGCCCCGCACTGGACGTTCGAGAACCTGACGATTCGCGGCACCTGCAAATATCAGCTGTACTGCGAGCACGCGTTCCACGTAGTCGGGAACGCCGACCATTTCACGGCCCGCAACAACACCATCGTCGACTTCAACTCGCACTTCAAGATCAACGGGCGCCGCGGCGATTTCCCGGATCATGGCGCCATCATCGGCAACACCATCACCAATACGACGATCCGCGACACCGGCACGGCGGTGACCCTGGTCGACCTGGTGTCGGGCAGCGACTGGGTCATCCGCGGCAACGTGATTACTGACTTTATCAAAGGCGGCGGCGACCGGATCAGCTACGGCGTCTTTGCCAAGGGCGCCGGCGCCCGCAATATCCTCGAGCAGAACATCGTCGTCTGCGAGCACCTGCTGCGCGGCCCCGGGCAGCGCGTCGGCATGTCGCTCGGCGGCGGCGGCACCGCCAAGCGGTATTGCCGCGACAGGCGCTGCATCACCGAACAGGACGACAGCGTGATCCGCGCCAACCTGATCGCGTCATGCTCCGATGACGGCGTCTACCTCAACAGCGCAGCGCGCAGTGTCGTGAGCCACAACACAGTGCTCGATACGGGAGGCATCGTCGTGCGCTTCGCCGAGAGCAGCGCTGAGGTCGAGGGCAACCTGGTCGATGGCGCAATCCGCAGCCGCGATGGCGGCGTGGTACGCGCGCACGACAACTTCGACACCAGCATCATGGCCCTTTACGCAGGCAGCCATGCGGTACGCCAGCTGTTTACCGGATCGTCGGTGGCGACGCTGGACTGGGCCGGCGAGCCGGCACGGCGCGAGGCCCCGCCGGCAAAGCCCGCGCCCGACCTGTGCGGCGGGCGGCGCCCCTCGCTTCCGGCCTACGGTGCGTTCGAAGCGCTGGCAGGCTGCAGGCAGTAGGTCGGGCCCGGCGCGTTACGGCGCGACGATCCCGCGCAGTACCGGATAACTGTTGTAACGCTCGTCCCACGACGCATGGCGTTTTGCGAAGAACTCAAGGCGCGCGCTCGGGTTTTTTGCAAACGCCGCGTCGGTCTCGATGCGCTTCTTGAATTCCGCAGCTACTGCCGGATCGGCCGCCATCTGCTCGCGCGCCACGTCCTCGGCCACATACTCTTCCATGTACTCCTTGCGCTCGAACGCGTTATTGAACCCGCCCCAGGCCAGGATCGAGTCCGGCGCATTCGGCTCGAACAGCGCCATCACCAGGCGCGCCTTCGGCTGCGCGATCGGCACGAACAGCATGCCCTTCGCCAGCGTGCGCGCTTCAGGCGTCCATCCGCCTTCGAGCGTCAGGCGCTGGTGCGATTCGAGCGAGCCGGCGCCAAAGGTCACCTTATCGGCGCGGAAGCTCTCAACGTCCGCCGAGGCTTCCTTGTCCAGCGTACGGAAGCTGATGCCGTGCTGTTTCAGCTTGGCCGACACCATCGCCGCATGCGCGGCCGGTACGATGTAGCCGGCCTTTGGCGCGGTAGCGGACATGTCCGGAACGATCTCGTCGCGCAGCGGTACGGTCCAGATTTGCGGCCTGGTTTCGTCGTAGCGCGTCATCAGGATGCCCGAGACATCCGACGGCGTGCGCGTGTACGCATAGCCGCGGAAGTCGATCATGCGGACCTTGCCGGTCGCCTTGTAGGTCATCGGGACGATGCTGCCGCCGAGGTTCGATGCGCGCGCGTCCGCCTCGTAAGCGGCCTTCTGCCACGCCTTGCCATGCTGCGCCACCTGCGCCAGCACCGAGACCACGGTGTTTCGCGTAACGCGCACGCGGGTCGGATAATCCTTCCACGAGTGCGTTTCGACCAGCATCGCGAGGCGGTTGCGCAGCGGGAAGTAGCCGGTCGAGAAGCGCGGGTCGGGCACGCCATCGACGAAGCCCGATTGCGGATCGTCGGTTTCGGCGAACGACATGTAGAAGGCGTGCGGCATCGAGCCCTGCTTTTCGATATCGGCCAGCACCTTGGTGCGCAGCGCCAGCCCGGCCTTGCGGAACTCGACGTCGGCCGAATGCACCGGCTCGACCTGGATCGACACGTCGTGCTCGAACTTGGCGCCGTTGGTGACGTGCAGGTCGACGTAGGCCAGCGGATCCCACGCGTTCACCAGCGCCAGCATGGCCCGCATCTCGGGCGCGTCGGCCTTGACGTAGTCGCGGTTCAGGTTGAAGTTCTGCGCCGTGGTGCGCCAGCCCATTTCAACCGGGCCGCGCTGGTTCGGGCGGTTCCACTCCTTGAAGCGCTCATGCCCGTCGATGTTGAAGACCGGGACGAACAGCAGCACCTGCTTGTCGAGCGCACCGGGAGCGGCGCGGTTCTCGAGCACTTCGCGCAGCGCCAGGAAGCCGGCATCCTTGCCGTCGATTTCCCCGGCGTGGATGCCGCCCTGGACCAGCACCACAGGCAGGCCGCGCTGCCTGGCCGCCTGCGGCGTGAAGGCTCCGGCGCGCGTGACGATCAGCGCCTTCATCGGGCGGCCTTCCGGCGTGACGCCAAAATCGACGCACTTCACCTGCTTCGGATACGCGCGCTGGAAGTCGGCGCACAGCTTGATCACTTCGTCGTAGCGGCCAGTGCGCTGGAAGCCCGAACGCTCGGAGACCGTGGTCAGGTCGGGCGCGGCATGGGAAAGGGGAACGGCGGACAGAAGGGCAAGCAGTAACGCAGAACGAATCATCGACAAGGCTCCGGCAGGGTTGGGGAATGCAAGCCGGAAATTATAGTCGCGTTTGCGAGTGTCTAGTGGATCGGGATTGACCTCGCCGTGGCCGCGACTGCGCGGCATTAAGGCAGCGTGTAGTTGATTTCGTAGAAGTGCTGGTCGCCATTGATGCTGAGCGTGAGCTTGCCGTCGATGCCGGTAAGCTCGCCTGTGCCCGAACCCGGGACGATGGAGATCGTCAGGTCGTTGGCGCTGTTGTGCATGGTGCCGGTGTGCGCGAGGGCGAAGTCGCCTTGTTTGCCGTTGAGGGCGCCGGAGACGTGTTCGATGGCGACGTAGGAGGCTGAGCCTGTGGCAGGATTGCCGGCGGAGAGCATTTCGCCTTGTGCGGTCGCGACCAGGTCACCGAAGTATTGTTTGTCCATCATCATGCGGCCGACGCGGGTGCGGCCCGGTTCCGGCGGAGCGGGTTTGAGCTGGACTTCGAAGGCGCCTTTGGCTTGCATGATTCGTCTCCTCATGATTGTTGGCAGTAGCGTATTGTAGGGCGGACAGCGAAGCACCTCCGCCCTACGTGTAACAGTGCTTACGCTACACGGGTGATTTCAATCGCTTTCCCGAAGTTCGCCAGCAGCGACGCTTCCTTCTCTTTCGCCGCCTTCAGGTGACGTTCCTTCACGTGACCATAGCCGCGGATATCTTCAGGAATGCTGGCAATCGCCACCGCCTGCGACAGGTTCGTCGCGTTCAGCTTCGGCAGCAGACCGCCAACCGTATTGCGATACTCGGCGATCAGCGCGCGTTCCATCTTGCGCTCGGCCGTGTAGCCGAACACGTCGAACATCCCGCCGCGCAGGCCCTTCAGCTTGGCCAGCATGCCGAACGCCTTCATCATCCAGGGCCCGAACTCCTGCTTGACCAGCTGCCCTTTGCTGTCGTGCTTTGCCAGCAGCGGCGGCGCCAGGTGGAACTTGAGCTGGTAGTCGCCCTCGAACATGCCCGCGATCTTTTCCTTGAACGCGCCGTCGGTGTACAGGCGGGCGACTTCATACTCGTCCTTGTACGCCATCAGCTTGTAGTAGTAGCGCGCGACGGCTTCGGTGAGACGCGTGCCCTTGCCCAGCTTTTCTTCGTCCGCGCGCACCTGGTCGACGAACGACTTGTACTGCTGCGCGTACGCCACGTCCTGGTAGGCGGTCAGCAGCTCGACGCGGCGCTTGATGACGTCGTCCAGCGTTTGCGTGCGCTTGAACTCGATGACCTTGGCCGGCGTCGTCATGCGAACCACCGATGCGACGTCATGCGCCGCGGTGCGGCCCCAGGTGAAGGCGGCCTTGTTGAAGCCAACCGCCACGCCGTTCAGTTCAATCGCTTTGATGATCGACGCTTCGGTCAGGGGCACCTGGCCTTTTTGCCACGCGTAGCCGAGCATGAACATGTTGGTCGCAATCGAGTCGCCCATCAGCGCGGTGGCCATCTGGCCGGCGTCGACGAAGTCCACTTTCTCTGCGCCGCAAGCCTGGATGATCTGGTTCTTCGACGACTCGGCCGGGAACTGCCAGTCCGGGTTCTTGACGAATGCCGCGGTCGACGAACCGGTCGAATTGATCGCAGCGTAGGTGCGGCCTTCGCCCATGCGCGAAACTGCATCGCGGCTGGCGGTGACGATCAAGTCGCAACCGATGACCAGGTTGGCGCTGCCGGTACCGACACGGGTCGAGTGCAGGTCGGCCTGGTTGTCGGCGAGCCGTACGTGCGACATCACAGGGCCGCCCTTCTGGGCCAGTCCGCTCATGTCCAGCACGATCGCGCCCTTGCCTTCAACGTGGGCAGCCATCGCCAGGATCTGGCCAACGGTAACCACGCCGGTGCCGCCGATACCGGTGATCAGGATGCCATACGGCTCCGCGATCGACGGCAGTGCAGGCGTCGGCAGGACTGGCGGAGCGGCTTCGCCCGCAGCAGCCTTCTTCGGCTTCTTCAGCGAACCGCCTTCCACCGTCACGAAGCTCGGGCAGAAACCGGTCACGCAGGAGAAGTCCTTGTTGCAGGAGGACTGGTTGATCTGGCGCTTGCGGCCCAGTTCAGTTTCCAGCGGCTCCACCGACAGGCAGTTCGACTGCACGGAGCAGTCGCCGCAGCCTTCGCAGACGGCTTCGTTGATCACGGCGCGCTTGGCCGGATCCGGGTACTCGTTACGCTTCCGGCGGCGGCGCTTCTCGGACGCGCAGGTCTGGTCGTAGATCATGGCCGACACGCCCGGCTTGTCGCGCAGTTCGCGCTGCACGTCCATCAACTCGGAGCGGTGGCGCACGGTGACGCCTTCCGCCCACTTGTAGTCGGACGGGTACTTCTCCGGTTCGTCGGTGACGACGATGATCGGACCCACGCCTTCGGCCGCGATCTGGCGCGAGATCATGCCAGGGTCGAGCGGGCCGTCGAATTCCTGGCCGCCGGTCATCGCGACCGCGTCGTTGAACAGGATCTTGTAGGTGATGTTGACCTTGGCCGACACCGCCGCGCGGATCGCCAGGATCCCCGAGTGGAAGTAAGTGCCGTCGCCGAGGTTGGTGAACACGTGCTTCTCGTTGGTGAACGGCGCCTGGCCGACCCAGGTGACGCCTTCGGCGCCCATGTGGGTGAAGGTCGAGGTCTCGCGGTCCATCCACAGCACCATGTAGTGGCAGCCGATGCCGGCCAGTGCGCGCGAACCTTCCGGCACCTTGGTCGACGAGTTGTGCGGACAGCCCGAGCAGAAGTAAGGCGTGCGGTCGGTGTCCGGATTCGGCTTGGCCGAGAAGTTCTTCAGCACCAGCTCTTTCGCTTCGAGGAAGGCGATACGCTCGCGCACGCGCTGCTCGACCGGGTGGCCGGCGCAGTAGTGCGAAATTCGGCTGGCGATCGCGCGTGCGATCAGCGCAGGATTCAGCTCATACGTCGCCGGCAGCAGCCAGTCGCCGTGGCCGGTGCCGTTCTTGTTCGACCATTCGCCGGTGTCGTCGAACTTGCCGACCACGCGCGGACGCTCGCCGTCCGGCAGGTTGTACAGCTCTTCCTTCAGCGCGTACTCGAGGATCTGGCGCTTCTCTTCGATCACCAGGATTTCGTCGAGGCCGGCCGCGAATTCATGCACGCCTTCCGCTTCGAGCGGCCAGGTCATGCCGATCTTGTAGAGGCGGATGCCGATGTCGGCCGCGGCCTGCTCGTCGATGCCCAGGTCGGCCAGCGCCTGGCGCGTGTCGAGGTAGGACTTACCGGCGGTGATGATGCCGATGCGCGGCTTCGGGCTGTCCCAGATGATCTTGTTAAGCTTGTTGGCGCGTGCGTACGCAAGTGCGGCGTACCACTTGTAGGTGTTCATCCGTACTTCCATATCGAGCACGGTGTCCGGCCAGCGGATATTCAGGCCGCCTTCCGGCATGGCGAAGTCGGTAGGCATGACGATCTGGACGCGGTCCGGATCGAAGTCCACCACGGCGCCAGACTCGATGATGTCGGTCACGCACTTCATCGACACCCACAGGCCGGTGTAGCGGCTCATCGCCCATGCGTGCAGGCCGTAGTCGATGTACTCCTGCACCGACGCCGGGTACAGCACCGGAATGCCGCAGGCATTCAGGATGTGGTCGGACTGGTGCGCGGTCGACGACGACTTTGCAGCGTGGTCGTCGCCGGCCAGCACCAGCACGCCGCCGTGCTGCGCCGAGCCGGCGTTGTTGGCGTGCTTGAACACGTCGCCGCAGCGGTCGACGCCTGGGCCTTTGCCGTACCACATCGAGAACACGCCGTCGTACTTCGCATCCTTGAACAGGTTGGTCTGCTGCGTGCCCCACACAGCCGTCGCGGCCAGGTCTTCGTTCATCCCGGGATGGAACTTGACGTGGTGCGCGTCGAGGTGCTTCTTCGCCTTCACGGCGGTCATGTCGACGCTGGTCACCGGCGAACCGCGGTAGCCGGTGATGTAGCCGGCAGTGTTCAGGCCAGCCTTCAGGTCGCGCTCGCGCTGCATCATCGGCAGGCGGATCAGCGCCTGGGTGCCGGTCATGAAGGCGCGGCCGCGCTCAAGCGTCCATTTGTCGTCGAGTGAAATCTCGTGCGGCGGCTGGGGTTCCAGGGCCGAACGATCTAGTGGTGCATTCATTGGGTGTCTCCGTAAATTTGGTGCGGCTGCGGCCTTAGGCGGCCGTCTTGTTGGTGGTGTCGACCAGGACGCCACGCTTGATCTGATCCAGTTCGATCGACTCGAACAGCGCGCGGAAGTTACCCTCGCCGAAGCCCTGGTCGCCCTTGCGCTGGATGATCTCGAAGAAGATCGGACCGATCACCGTCTGGGTGAAGATCTGCAGCAGCAGTTCGCGCTCGGTCTCGTTGCTGTGGCCATCGATCAGGATGCGCAGGCGGCGCAGCTCTTCGAGGTTCTCGCCGTGGTTCGGCAGGCGGCGGTTGATCAGCTCGTAATAGGTCTCGATCGTGTCCTGGAACACGATGCCGGTATCGCGCATGCCCTCCACCGAGTGGTAGACGTCGTCGGTGCCCAGCGCGATGTGCTGGATGCCTTCGCCGTGGTACTCGGCGAGGTATTCCGCGATCTGCGATTTGTCGTCCGACGACTCGTTGATCGGGATGCGGATTTTGCCGCACGGGGAAGTCATCGCCTTCGACTTCAGGCCGGTCAGCTTGCCCTCGATGTCGAAGTAGCGCACCTCGCGGAAGTTGAACAGCTGCTCGTAGAACTCGGCCCATTCCTTCATGCGGCCGCGGTGCACGTTGTGGGTCAGGTGATCGATGTAGGTCAGGCCATGGCCGACCGGGTTGGCGACCGCGCCAGGAATGGCGACGAAATCGACGTCATAGATGCTGATGTCGCCGATGGCGTTGGCCGGCACGCCGTCGGCTGCGCCCTTGCCGCGCCAGCGGTCGACGAAGTAGATCAGCGAATCGCCCACGCCCTTGATGGCGGGGATATTCAGCTCCATCGGGCCGGTCTTGTTATCGAAGCCCCAGGCGCCCAGTTCGAGCGCGCGGCGGTAGGCGAAAGCGGCGTCCTTGACGCGGATCGCGATCGCGCACACCGAAGGACCGTGCTTGCGCGCGAAACGCTGCGCGAACGAATCCTTCTCGGCGTTGATGATGAAGTTGATGTCGCCCTGGCGGTACAGGGTGACGTCCTTGTGGCGGTGGCGCGCGATGGCGGTAAAGCCCATCTGCTCGAACAGCGCACCGAGTGCTTTCGGGTCCGGAGCTGCGTACTCGACGAACTCGAAACCATCGGTCCCCATTGGGTTTTCCCAAGGCGTAAATTGCATGTTTGTCTCCTGGCGATTTAGGCGACAAGTATAGTCCGGCACCCCCGGCATAAAATTTCAATCACTATCCCGCTCAGGCTGTTTTGCGCAATAATATTGCGTACAGAAGCACTAAATGGAGGATTTATGTCAAAAATCGAGCTCGATAAAACAGATCGCAAAATTCTTGCCATCTTGCAAGCTGACGGGCGCTTATCGAACCAGGACGTGGCCGACCAGGTCAGCCTGTCGCCCTCGCCGTGCCTGCGGAGGATCAAGCGGCTGGAGGAAACCGGGGTGATCCGGCAATATGTGGCGCTGCTCGACCCGGCCAAGATCGGGCTGGGGCTGCTCGCCTACGTCAACGTACGGCTCGAGAAGCACAGCGAGGTCGCGGCCAACGCGGCCGGTGCGCGGCGGCCGACCGGATCGCCGCACGCCGACTTCGCCCAATCGGTCGAGCATTGGCCGGAAGTGGTGGCCTGTTACGCGATGACGGGTGAGATGGACTACCTGCTGCGGGTGCACGTGGAAGACATGGACCACTTCTCGCGCTTCATGATGAAGACGCTGTTGTCGCACCCGGCGGTGGCGGACGTCAAGTCGAGCTTCGCGCTGCAGCGGATCAAGGACACGACAGCGCTGCCTATTGTCTGACAACATTGTTCTTTTTAACTGATCCACCCAAGGAGGTTCCGCATGAAAGCATTCCTGGTTCTGATGGCATTTGCAGTTCATGCCGCCGCTGCTGACACATCACCTGCGCCAGCGATGAAGAACATCCAAGGGGTCTACAAGGAACGCTTCATGAACGGTCATATCGGGCCGGGGGATCAGACCGGCAAGAAGGATACGTTCATCCCGGCGGAGAACATCCTGGAGATCGTCCGCTATAACGATGAACATATTTACTTCCGCGTACGACGCCACTACTACAACGGCCCCATATGTTCGCTGTACGGCATGGCAAGGCATGAAGGCGCAAGCTTTGTTTTCCGTGACCCGGAAGAGGGCTTCGAGGGGCGCGAGCGGTGCACACTTACCATCACGCCGTCAGCCGATGAAATCACGTTGAATGACCGGGTCAGTACGACGAGCGGATCCACTTGCTGGAATCATTGCGGGGTGAACGCAAGTTTGTCGGATATTTCGGTGCCGATGAAGTTGCGTCGGCCGATTCGCTATATGGAGCGCATCCTGAACTCGCGGCAGTATAAGCAGGCCGTCGAACAGCTCGCGGAACCGCAGGCCGGGGAGTAGTCCGGCGGCGGCGGCTCGAAAACGGCGGGTGCGCTTTGCTTACCCGCCCTACGGTTTGACGTTGATTATTTCTTAGGGCTGAACCACTTCGCGGCGGCACGGGCATTGGCTTTCCAGGTGTAATCGATCGTCGCGAACTGTTCTTCCAAGGCTTCTTGCAGCATGCTGGCCGGGTTCGCCGGCAGCAGCCGCAGGTAGGCGTCCGCTTCGCCGTATTCGCGCTGGATTTCCATGCCGGCCTTGCGTGCGATGCGCATCATGACCTGGTTCGATGACAGGCAGTGCATGTACAGCGTGTCGACGTCCCGGTTACGGCAGTGGATGGCGGCGCGCTCGAACAGCTTGGAGCCAATGCCCAGCCCACGCGCCGAGCGCGAAACCGATACGCCAAACTCCGCTACCTGCTCCTTCGTCGTGACGACCTTGCCGGGAGATTTTTCTTTCGGGGCGAACGCGAGGTGGCCGACCGCCACCAGCCTGAACACGCGGTTGTAGACGCCATAAACCATGTCGCGCTCGAAGTCGATTTTAGCGACATACGATTCCAGCAGTTCGTCCGGCAGCACGGTGCCGAAGCGCAGCAGGCGGTCGCTGTCGTCGAGCGCGAGGAAGTGCTTGAGCATGCGGCGGCGGTCGCGCTCGCGCAGTTCCTTGACCATCACCGTGCGCTTGCGCTCCTTGCGCTCTTCGCCCGCAGCCTCGCCAGCGGAATCGCCTTCACGGTTTAATGGATTCTTGAACATCGCACCCCCCCGGCTCGACAAATTATTGTTCCGAGCTCGTACTCTACCCTGCCGGGGCGCGTCCGTCACCAGAACGCGCGATGCTGCGCGGGTCGGGGCAGGAGTCCCACTGTGCTTTGGGACTGAGCGACCAGCGCGATTTGCCGGCTTGCTTGGCGAGGTACATGGCCTGGTCGGCTTCGGCGAGGAGCGCGTCGGCGGCGCCTTCCACGCCCCAGTCGCCGCAGGTGGCGCTGATGCCGATGCTGGCCGCGATTTCAACCGGGTGCCCGCCCGCTTCCTTGATGCCGCGGATCGCCGCCAACGCCAGCTGCGCGACTTTCTCGGCGCCTTCGCGCCCGCTCACTTCTTCCAGCAGGATGACGAATTCGTCACCGCCCAGGCGTGCCAGCACGTCTTCCTTGCGCAGCCTGGCCTGCACCCGTTCCGCCACCGCCTTGAGCACCAAATCGCCGGTCGCATGGCCCCAGGTGTCGTTGACCGCCTTGAACCCGTCAAGGTCGATGAACATCACCACCACGATGGTGCCGCGGCGGGTGGCGCGCACCAGCGCATGATCGAGCAGCCGCGTGAGCTGGCCGTAGTTGATCAGGCCAGTCAGGCTGTCGTGCAGCGCCAGCTGCTGTAGCTGCGCCGATTGCGCTTCCAGTTCGGCGGTGCGCTGGGCGACGCGCTGCTCCAGCGTTTCGTTCGCGGCTTGCAGGCTGCGGTTGACGACACCGATGATGGTGTAGCTGCGCCGCAGCCGCCGCGCGGCATAAATCAGCAGGAGCAGCAGGATGCCCGAGTAAATGAACAGGAAGGTGCGGAAGCGCTGCTTTTCGATCTGGCCCTGGTCGAAGGCTTTGTCGAACAGGCGCCCGAGCCGGTCCAGCGCTTCGGTGGTGCCGAGCGCGGCGATGCGGGCTTCCAGCTGGTTCTCGAGCAGCCGGTTGCGCAGGATGACGCGCGCGTGGGCGACGATGGCCTCGGCCGATTCGCGCACCGCCGGCGAGAAGGCGTTCTTGTGCTGCATCGTCAGCGCGATGTCCGTTTCGATGCGGCGCGCCAGCGCGTCGTCGGGCGCGAGGTTGAAACGCAGGACATCGGTGAGCAGCCCATTGAGCGCGGCATCCAGCGCCAGCACCCTTGGCGCCGCGACAGTGGCGCCGCCAATGCCGGTGACGTCGCTCTTGAGCTCAGTGACCGCGGGCGGGAAGTAGATCAGCGATTTGCGCAGTTCCGCGTTCTGGGCCTTGAACTGCTCGACCAGCGCGGTTTTCTCGTGCAGCGCTCGGGCCACTTCGCCGTAGGCGCGTTCGGCCCGCGGTCCGCGCGCCATCGGCAGTGCGGAGGACAGCTGCGCCAGCAGCTCGCGCATGCGCGGCAGCGGCGCGGCCAGCGACACGTAGTCGGTGTCGAGCCCGATGTGCGAGCGAAGGATGTTGACCGTCCACTCGGCGTCAAGCTTTTCCAGCTCGCGCAGGTTCAGCATCACGCGGTTTTGCGCGTCGATGTCGGCAGCCTGGGTGCGGTTGTACAGGTAGCCGAGGATTGCAGTCAGCGCGATCAGCAGCGCCGCGGCCGCAAGACGAAGCCGCGAAGTTCTCAGCATGGTTCCTCCGTCCCTGTTGCGGTAACTCGAGTTCAGAGAGTATCAGGATTGATGGCCGCCCTACACGCGACTTTGTAAGTATTAGTTTCCGTGTGGCAAGCGCAATACGGAACGCACCGCAAGGACGCGGGCGGCATGCACCGCCTGCGGTATCCGCTGCTTCTGCTCGGCATAGCGCAGCGCGACCGCGCCCGCATCGACGGCGCGCGCGGCGCCCAGCGCGCGCAGCAAATGCGCCGCCTGCGGGAAGGGCTTGTCGCGGAAGCTGACCTGGTCGTTGCCGCGCCCGCGGAAGTCGCATTCGGAAGCGCGCAGCATCTGCTCGAAGCGCTGCGGCTTGCGGAATGCATCGCAGCGTTCGAACAGCGTCACCAGGGTGTTCGGCCGCAGGATTTCAGCGCGCGACACGTTGCCGTGTTCGCGCGCGGTCATTATCGCGAGTTCGCGGCAGTCGTTCGGCACCTTCAGGCGGCGGCACAATTGGTCGATCAGCTTGAGTCCCAGTCCTTCGTGGCCGTGGTGGCTGGGCCATGCTTCGAGCGGCGTGATGCCTTTGCCAAGGTCGTGCATCAGCGCGGCGAAGCGCACCTCGAGCTCGTAGCCGGCGTCGGCGGCATAGTCGATCACCATCATCATGTGCACCCCGGTGTCGATTTCCGGATGGTGCAGCGGCGGCTGCGGCACGCCCCACAACTTGTCCAGCTCGGGCATGATGCGCGCCAGCGCGCCGCATTCGCGCAGCACGTCCAGCATGCGCGACGGCCTTTGCTCCATCAGGCCGCGCGCGACTTCCTGCCACACCCGTTCAGGTACCAGCGCATCGGCCTCGCCCTCGTCGACCATCTTGCGCATCAGGTCATTGGTTTCGGGCGCGACGCGAAATTCGGGGAAGCGCGCGGCAAAGCGCGCCACGCGCAGGATGCGCACCGGGTCTTCGCCAAACGCGCCGGACACGTGGCGGAACACCTTGCGGCGGATGTCGTCCTGGCCGCCGAACGGGTCGGTCAGCGTCCCATCTTCGGCGCGCGCGATCGCGTTGACGGTCAGGTCGCGGCGCACCAGGTCGTCTTCCAGCGTGACGTCGGGCGAGGTGTGGAACACGAAGCCCCGGTAGCCCGGCGCGGTCTTGCGCTCGGTGCGCGCGAGTGCGTACTCTTCCTGGGTTTGCGGATGCAGGAACACCGGGAAGTCCTTGCCGACGGGACGGAAGCCGTTGGCCACCATCTCCTCAGGCGTGGCGCCGACCACGACCCAGTCGTGGTCTTTCACCGGGAGCCCCAGCAGCTCGTCGCGCACGGCGCCGCCGACGATATAGGTTTTCATCGCGCTTACTTCGGTAGTTCCTGGTCGTGCTTGTCGGCGGTCTCGGTTTCGGCAAGCGCTTCGCTGACCCAGCGCGCTACCGCAGGATGGGCGGCGACGCGGTCGCAGTAGGCCTGCAGCGCCGGCGCGAGCGACACGCCGTAGGTACGGAAGCGCATCACGACTGGTGCGTAGAATGCATCCGCAATCGAGAACTCGCCGAACAGGAACTGGTGGTGGCCGAAGCGCGACAGGCACGCTTCCCAGATCTCGCAAATGCGGCCGATATCGCCCTGCGTGCCCGGCGTCCGGCCCTTGCCCGGCAGGTGCGCGCGGATGTTCATCGTCATCGCGTTGCGCAGGTCGGAGAAGCCCGAGTGCATTTCGGCGGTCACCGAACGCGCCATCGCGCGCGCTGCCACGTCCTGCGGCCACATGTGCTTTTCCTGAAACTGCTCGGCGAGGTATTCGCAGATCGCCAGGCTGTCCCAGATCGTGATCTCGCCGGCCACCAGCACCGGAACCCGGCCGGCCGCCGAGTATTCGGCGATGCGGGTGGCGGTGTCCGGCTTGTCGAGCAGGACCCGTACTTCGGTGAACGGGATGCCGAACGCGGTCATCGCGACCCACGGACGCATCGACCACGACGAGTAGTTCTTGTTGCCGATGACGAGGGTGAGGCCGGCCTTGCGGGCGTCGTCAAGGGTTTGCGAGAGGGTCGGGTCGAGTTCGGTGGTTTGCATGGGCGATGTGGGTGGAGTGGTTGATAAGTGTGCTTAGCGTCCGGCGCGGGCGCGGTACTGGTCGTACGGTTCCGAGGGCGACAGGTAGTGCGGCGCCACCGCTTCAATGGCCGTGAGCTTGATGCCGAGGTTCGACGCTGTCAAGGACTGGATCGCCGGGTCGACCACGTTATCGACCTTCATCGAGTCGAGGTTGTCGCGGGTGATCAGCGGTGTCCCGGGCAGCATTTCGAAGATCATCGCCTGCAGGTAGGCCAGGGAGCGCGGCAAGCGGATGATCGGGCGCGGGTGGTGCGAGTAGCGGCCGGCCATGCGTACCAGCTCGATCAGCGGGTAGATGGTGGGCCCGCCCAGCTCATACACGAGGTGGCGCGATTTCGGGTCCGCCAGCGCGTGCGTGTAGGCGGCGGCGACGTCGCCCACGAACACCGGCTGGAAGTCGGTGTCGGCGCAGGCCAGGGGCAGCACCGGCAGGAACTTCTGCAGGCGCGCGAACATGTTGAGGAAGTTGTCGCCCGGCCCGAACACGACCGACGGGCGGAAGATGGTGGCGGCGACTTGCGGCTCGGCGCGCGCGGCGATTTCGCCGGCCGCTTTCGAGCGCTGGTACATCGACGGGCCGTCGGCGTCGGCGCCAAGTGCGCTCATGTGCAGGTAGCGATTGACGCCCGTCTCGGCGCAAGCGGCCACGATGCGGCGCGGCAGTTCGACATGGGCGTGGGCGAATTCGCGGCCGTAAGGACTGCCGCGGCTTGAATGAAGCACCCCGACCAGGTTGATCGCGGCGTCGCGCCCTGCCAGCAGGCGGCGCAAGGTGGCGTCATCGCCGATGTCGGCTTCGACCACTTCGACGCGCGGCAGGAAGGTCAGGTGCCGGGCGCGCTCGGCACGCCGGGTGGGGACGATGATGCGGACGCCTTCTTCCGACAGGCGCGCTATCAGATGACTGCCGATAAAGCCGGAGCCGCCAAACACTACTACTGCCATGTCTTCCATGCCTGCCATGAGTCCGCCCTTTTGGTTATGCTTCGGTGCTTGAACTATGGTCAAGAATACCACTTTGGCAAAATCACGGCAGCGTGTCGCCTGCTTTCCCTGGCGGCATCACGTTGCCGAGGCGCGCCTTCAGCGACTGCGGCTTGTTGTCGAACAGCGCCGCGTAGTTGGTGGCGTTGGCCATCACGTTCTTGACGTAGATGCGGGTTTCGGTGAACGGGATCGACTCGGCGAAGATCGCGCCTTCC
Source organism: Massilia polaris (assembly GCF_012927275.1). Lineage (GTDB taxonomy): Bacteria > Pseudomonadota > Gammaproteobacteria > Burkholderiales > Burkholderiaceae_D > Telluria_A > Telluria_A polaris. Next base: position 27,948 of record NZ_JABBGG010000002.1, read on the forward strand.
ATCGGCTCCGACAGGTTGGCGCGCCAGCGGCGCGGGCGTCCCGGGCCGGCGTTGTAGGCCGCGGTGGCCACCGGCTGCGAACCGCCCGCCCCTTGCAGCACCATGTTCATGTAATTCGCGCCCAGCACGATGTTGGTGCGCAGGTCGGTCAGCTTGCCCTTGACGTAGTCGCCCAGGCCGATCTTGCGCGCCACGTAGTCGCCGGTGCCCGGCATTACCTGCATCAGGCCGGAGGCGCCCACGCTGGAACGCGCATCGAGGATGAAGCGCGACTCCTGGCGGATCAGGCCATACACCCAGGCCTTGTCGAGGCCGAGGTCCTGCGTGGTCGGGTGCAGGATGTCGTAGTGCGGCGCCGGGAAGCGCTGGGTGTAGTCGAACATCGTGCGGGTGCGCTCGGACGTCTGCACCATGCGGTCGAGGATGTCATGGCGGCGCGCGAATTCGGCGGCGGCCAGCAGCTCGCGCTCGCTGAACTTGCGCAGCTCCCAATTCCACTCGCGCGCGCCTTCCGCGCGCAGGCGCAGGCTGAAGAAGCGCAGTGCGCGCTGCAGTCCCTGGTTGCCTTCGATGGCAGCGAGTTCGGCCGCAGCCAGGGGCGGCGGCGCCGGCGGAATCGAGATTTGCTTGCCCAGCTCTTCGAGCGCGAGCTGGCCGTAGAAGTGGTTGCGGTCGGCGATGCGCTGGTACAGCGCCAGCGCTTCAGGATTCCTGGCGCCGTTGCCGGCGGCCTGCATCGCACGCGCCAGCCAGTAGGCCCAGGCGGGGTCGCTGCGCAGGTGCGGCGGCATCGCGTTGATAGTGTCGGCGACGGTTTTCCAATCGAGCCGGCGCAGCGCGATGCGGGTCTTCCACTGGAACTGCTCGTTGGTCAGCGGCGCGGCCGCCGCCTTCTGCCAGTATGTGTAGGCGTCCGGGTCGAGCGCGAGCGAAGCTGCGTGCGCGATGCCGGCCCAGCCGATCGCCAGCTCGGTGCTGTCCAGTTTTGGCGCGTTCCTTTCGAGCGCGACGATCGCCAGTTTGTGGCTGGTGCGCGCCATGCGCGACAACGCGACCAGATAGATCGCCTTGTCCGCGCGCGTGTCGCCGACGCCGCGCGCCATCGCCAGCGCCGGCACGTCGACCGCCCGCGCGGCGCGGGTGTCGGACGCGCCCAGCAGCAGCGCGGTGCGGCGCGACGGCCCGGTGGCGTCCATCTCACCGGCCAGCCGCAGCTGGAGCAGCAGGTCATCGGCGCTGAACTGGCCCGACTGCGCCAGCCCGGCGATCAGCGCGGCGCAGGCGTCGCCGTAGGCTGGCGGCTGGATCAGCAGCTCGCGCGCATCGGCGGCGACGTTTTCGCCTTTGGCCATGCGCGACATCAGGGCATAGCATTTGAGCTGGAGGTCGTCGTTGGAGAGCAGCAGGGGCAGCTGCTGGTCGAAATTGTTCCAGTCGCGCGCGCGGCCAAGTTCAAGCAGCCAGTCGATGCGCATGCGCTCGGCGATGGCGCTGCCGTTGTGGCGCGTGAGGAAACCCAGCACTTCCGTCGAGGAAGCGGTGCGCAGCTGCGGTTTCAGACGATAATATTCAACGTAGGGGGCGAACTCGTGGTTCGGCAGGCGCGACGCGTAGGCCGTGGCCTTGGCGGCGTCACCCTGGCGCGAGGCCTCGCGCAGCAGCATGAAGGTGTCCTCGTCGGCGCGCGCAACCGCGGCTCCCTCGCTCGCCTGGGCGACAGCTGAAGTCAGGCAGGAAGCGGCAAGCAGGGCGCCGGCGAACAATTTCGACAGGTATGTCAAACTCAACTCTCAACGAAACTTCAGTGAACACATGACCGGCGAATCAAGAGTACCACGCGATAGCAAAGCCTTACCAGCCTGCACGACCGGCGAAACAACAGTCATTTCGCCTGGCGAAAAGGCGGCCTTGCGCAAGCAGCTGTTGGCGGCGCGGCGCGCGCTCGACCCGGCGCAAAAACAGCATTGGGACGCGCAGATCTGCGCCAATGTACTGGCGTGGTGGGACACGGAAAGGCCTGGAGAAATCGGGGTGTACTGGCCGCTGGCCGGGGAGCCGGACCTGCGTCCGGCGTACATCGAACTGGCGCGGGCCGGCGTGCGGCTGGCGCTGCCGGTGGTGCACGAAAAAGATGCACCGCTGGGATTTGCGCACTGGGAGCCGGGAGAAGAAATGCTGCGCGACCGCATGGGGGTCGCGGTGCCGCTACGGCTGCGCCACGTCGAACGCCCTCGCACCTTGATGATTCCGTGCCTGGGATTCAACCGGCACGGCTACCGCCTGGGCTACGGGGGCGGCTACTACGACCGCACATTGGCGCCGCATCCGCGCCCCCTCACCCTCGGCATCGCCTACGCGCTGGCCGCGGCGTGCTTCGCCGACGACCCGCACGATGTCGCGCTCGACCTGATCATCACCGAACAGGTTTAGCGGCCGGCGATGCGCTCCCACAGCGCGGTGGTGGCCACCGCCTGGTTCATGCTGTAGAAGTGCAGGCCAGGTGCGCCCCCCTTCAGCAGGCGCTCGCACATCTGGCTGACCACGTCGAGGCCGAAGGCTTTGATCGACGCGCTGTCGTCGCCGTAGCTGGCCAGCTTCAGGCGCACCCAGCGCGGGATCTCGGCGCCGCACATGTCGGAAAAGCGCATCAGCTGCGTGTAGTTGGTGATCGGCATGATGCCCGCCACCACCGGCACATCCACGCCCAGCTTGCGCGCCTCGTCCATGAAGGCGAAGTAGGCGTCGGCATTGTAGAAATACTGGGTGATCGCCGCGTTCGCGCCGGCCTTGACCTTGCGCGCGAAGTTCTGCATGTCGTCCTGCGGCGAACGCGCCTGAGGATGCACTTCCGGATAGGCCGCCACTTCGATGTGAAACCAGTCGCCCGTTTCGGCGCGGATGAACTCGACCAGCTCATTGGCGTAGCGGAATTCGCCGCCGCCGCCGTAGCCGCTCGGCAGGTCGCCGCGCAGCGCGACCAGGCGGTCGATGCCGTTTTCCTTGAACTGCTGGAGGATCGCGCGGATCGATTCGCGGGTGCCGCCGACACAGGACAGGTGGGGCGCGGCCACGTAGCCGGCCTGCTTGATTTCGAGCACGGTATCGAGCGTGCCCTGCTGGGTGCTGCCGCCGGCGCCGAAGGTCACCGAAAAATACTTCGGATTCAGCAGCGCGAGTTTCTCGCGCACGACGCGCAGCTTCTCAGCGCCTTCCGCCGTCTTCGGCGGGAAGAATTCGATACTGAAATTATGCGTTTCCATTGTTTTTGAGGAGTAAGGTAGACAGCGCCCATGAGATGACGCTGTACAGGATCGCAGCCAGGAAAGCCGACCAGAACCCTTCGACATGGAAACCGTCGATCAGGTGCGCCACGCCCCAGAACAACAATGCATTAATGACGAGCAGGAACAACCCGAGCGACACCAGGGTCACGGGCAAGGTCAGCAGCACCAAGACCGGACGCACGAGGGTATTCACCAGTCCCAGCACGAGCGCGGCGACCAGCGCCGCGCCAATGTTGGTTACGGTTACGGAGCTCATCAGGAAAGGCAGCGCAAACAGGGCTGCCGCATTGATCAACCAGGTCAACAATAGGCGCATGGGAAGGTACGGGGCAAGCCCCGCTCATCGAAGGATTAAGGAACGTCAACTGTACAACAAGCCGGCCCCGCGATGGCGAGGCCGGGCGGCGACAAGCTTAGTAGCGGTAGTGTTCAGGCTTGTAAGGGCCTTGCTTGCTGACGTTGATGTAAGCGGCCTGCTCTTCGGTCAGCTCGGTCAGCTGGGCGTTGAGCTTTTTGAGCTGCAGGCGCGCAACCTTCTCATCGAGGTGCTTCGGCAGCACGTACACGCCGACCGGGTAGTTGGCGGTGTTGGCGTACAGCTCGATCTGGGCGATCGTCTGGTTCGCGAACGACGAGCTCATCACGTACGACGGGTGGCCGGTACCGCAGCCGAGGTTCACCAGGCGGCCTTCGGCCAGCAGGATGATGCGCTTGCCCGACGGGAAAATCACGTGGTCGACCTGCGGCTTGATGTTGTCCCACTGATACTTCTTCAGTGCGGCGACATCGATCTCGTTGTCGAAGTGGCCGATGTTGCAGACGATGGCCTGGTCCTTCATGGCCAGCATGTGCTTCTCGGTCAGGATGTGATAGTTGCCGGTGCAGGTGACGAAGATGTCGCCGTGCTCGGCTGCGTAATCCATCGTGACGACGCGGTAGCCTTCCATCGCCGCCTGCAGTGCGCAGATCGGATCGATTTCGGTGACCCACACCTGGGCCGACAGCGCGCGCATGGCCTGGGCCGAGCCCTTGCCGACGTCGCCGTAACCGGCGATGACCGCGACTTTACCGGCGATCATCACGTCGGTTGCGCGCTTGATACCGTCGACCAGCGACTCGCGGCAGCCGTACAGGTTGTCGAACTTCGACTTGGTGACGGAGTCGTTGACGTTAATTGCAGGGAACGCCAGCTTGCCGTCCTTGTGCATCTGGTACAGGCGGTGCACGCCGGTGGTGGTCTCTTCGGTCACGCCGAGGATGTGCGGCAGGCGCTTCGAGTACCAGTGGGCGTCGACGGCGAGGTGCTGCTTGATCGAGTTGAACAGGCAGATTTCCTCTTCCGAGCCTGGATTGTTCAGCACCGAGATGTCCGCTTCGGCGCGCGCGCCGAGGTGCAGCAGCAGGGTGGCGTCGCCGCCGTCGTCGAGGATCATGTTCGAGTAGACCGGGCCCGATGCGTCGGCTGGCCATGCGAAGATGCGGTGGGTGTAATCCCAGTATTCGTCCAGGGTCTCGCCCTTGACGGCAAACACCGGGGTTCCGGCGGCGGCGATGGCGGCGGCGGCGTGGTCCTGGGTCGAGTAGATGTTGCACGAAGCCCAACGTACTTGTGCGCCCAGCGCTTCCAGCGTCTGGATCAGTACGGCGGTCTGGATGGTCATGTGCAGCGAACCGGTGATGCGTGCGCCCTTGAGCGGCTGGGCGGCGGCGAATTCCTCACGGATTGCCATCAGGCCAGGCATTTCGGTTTCAGCGATCTTGATTTCCTTGTCGCCCCAGGCGGCCAGGGAGATGTCGGCGATGTGGTAGTCCTGCAAATCTTTGAGTACGGCGTTCATCACGCCCTCCTTTCAGTTAGAAAAAAGTAACGTGAGCGCAGTTTGAAGACTCCGAGCCTGGCGAAATAAATTCGTCGCAACGCTCCTCGGAACGAAACAGTGTAGCGGTTTTGATGGTTTATCGCCAGCGAATTGTGCGATGCGGGAGACACCATCTATGCTGACAAGCGTCGTTCCCGCGCAGTGCGGGAACCCATACTGAGCCGCATACGGATACTCAGCATGGATTCCCGCTTTCGCGGGAAGTCGTTTCCGGCAATGCCGGAAACGACAGTCTTGCGGTTAGTGGTTACAGACCCGCTTCAGCCCGCAGCAGCGCGGCCTTGTCGGTGCGCTCCCAGGTGAATTCCGGCTCTTCGCGGCCGAAGTGGCCGTAAGCAGCGCTCTTCTGGTAGATCGGGCGCAGCAGGTCGAGCATCTGGACGATGCCTTTCGGACGCAGGTCGAAATGTTCCATCACCAGCGCGGCGATCTTCTCGTCGGAGATCACGCCGGTGCCTTCGGTGTACACGGTGATGTTGATCGGACGCGCCACGCCGATCGCGTAGCTGACCTGTACCTGGCACTGGCGCGCCAGGCCGGCTGCGACGACGTTCTTGGCGACATAACGCGCCGCGTACGCTGCCGAACGGTCGACCTTCGACGGGTCCTTGCCCGAGAACGCGCCGCCGCCGTGCGGCGCTGCGCCGCCGTAGGTGTCGACGATGATCTTGCGGCCGGTCAGGCCGCAGTCGCCCTGCGGGCCGCCGATGACGAAGCGGCCGGTCGGGTTGACCAGGTAGCGGGTGCCGTTCAGCCATTCAGCCGGCAGTACCTTCTTGATGATCTCTTCGATCACCGCTTCTTCGATCTGCGAGTGCGAAACTTCCGGCGCGTGCTGGGTCGACAGCACGACGGTGTCGACGCCAACCGGGCGGCCGTTGACGTAACGCAGCGTGACCTGCGACTTCGCATCCGGACGCAGCCATGGCAGGCGGCCGTCCTTGCGCAGTTGCGACTGGCGCTCGACGAGGCGGTGCGCGTAGTGGATCGCCGCTGGCATCAGTTCCGCGGTTTCGTCGCAAGCGTAGCCGAACATCAGGCCCTGGTCGCCCGCGCCCTGGTCGAGGTCGATGCCGGCGCCTTCGTCGACGCCCTGGGCGATGTCGGGCGACTGCTTGTCGTAGGCCACCAATACGGCGCAACCCTTGTAGTCGATGCCGTATTCGGTGTTGTCGTAACCGATGCGCTTGATGGTCTCGCGCGCAACTTGAATATAATCCACGTTTGCGTGGGTGGTGATTTCGCCTGCCAGCACGACGAGACCGGTGTTGCAGAGGGTTTCGGCGGCCACGCGCGCTTTCGGATCCTGCTCGAGGATGGCGTCAAGGATGGCGTCGGAAATTTGGTCCGCGACTTTGTCGGGATGCCCTTCCGAAACGGATTCGGAGGTGAAGAGATAGTCGTAAGACATGAAGGAAGCTCCTGATACTGTTGAACATGTCGCAGTACCAATTGTTCCTGCGACGCTTTAGCGACATTTATATTCCGCTTCGCAAGTTGTCTATTAACTCGGCGGATCCAGCTTAAAGTGGTATTTTACGCTGCTTGCGATTTTTTGGCTTGAGCAACCAGCTTTTCTTGAACTTCGATCAATATTTCATGCTTGTTTTCCTATTCCGCCTGTTGTCCGCCCTCCCCCTGCCTGTCCTGCATTTCCTCGGCGCAGCGCTGGGTTGGCTCGTCTATTTGTTGGCGCCGTCGTACCGCCGCCGCCTGCGCGGCAACCTCGAGGCCGCCGGCTTCGGCAGCCACCTGAAACAGGCCATTGCCGAGTCGGGCAAAGCCATCGTCGAGTTGCCGTTCGTGTGGTGCGCGAAACCGGAGCGCGTCGCCGCGCACGCCACTGAAGAGAACTATGAATACGTCGCTTCGGTGCTGGCCAGCGGCCGCGGCATTGTGTTCCTGACGCCACACCTGGGCTGCTTCGAAATCACCGCGCAGCAAATCGCGCTGCGCACCAAACTCACCGTGATGTACCGGCCACCCAAAAATGCGGCGCTGAAACCGCTGATCGAAGGCGCCCGCGCGCGCCACAACCTGCATCTTGCGCCAGCCAACATGTCGGGCGTGCGCATCCTCGCCAAGTGCCTGAAACGGGGCGAGCCGATCGGCATCTTGCCCGACCAGGTGCCGCAGGAAGGCGAAGGCGTCTGGGCGCCCTTCTTCGGCCGCACCGCGTACACGATGACCCTGCCTGCCAAGCTGGCCAGGATCGGCGCCCCGGAAGTGATCCTGACGTACGCCGAGCGCCGGCCGGGCGGCCGCGGTTACATTGTGCGTTTCGTGCCGTTCACCGGCTCGCTCGAAGGCAGCGTGGCCGACCAGGCGCACGCCGTCAACCAGGCAATGGAGCAGCTGATCGCGCGTTGCCCGTCACAGTATTTCTGGAGCTACAACCGCTACAAGCAGCCCGAAGGCGTACCCGGGCCGGATGCGCAGGTGGCTGCATGAGGTTGATGCTGGGTTTGATGTGGCTGCTTCACTGGCTGCCACTGCCAATTCTGGGGCGCATCGGCAAGCTCGTGGGTTCGCTGCTGTTCATGGTGCTGGGCAAGCGCCGTCATATCACCTTGACCAATCTACGCCTGGCGATGCCTGAGCTGTCGGAACCGCAGCGCGTGTCGCTGGCGCGCCAGCACTTCCAGGCCTATTCCCGCAGCATCTGGGAGCGCGCGATCCTGTGGTGGGCGCCGGAAGCGCGCCTGCGCCGCCTGATCAAGGTCGAGCCGCGCGTGCCGCTCGAACAGATCCAGGCCGGCCCCACCATCCTGCTATGCCCGCACTTCGTCTGCCTCGACGTGGCCGGCGTGGCCGTGATGCTTGAAACCAGCCTGTGCTCGATTTATGTGCAGCAAAAGAACAAGGCCTTCGACGATGTGCTGCGCGCGGGCCGCTCGCGCTTTCGCCCGGTGAAACTGTTCTCGCGCAAGGAAGGCGTCAAGCCGATCATCCGCGCGATGCGCGACCACCTGCCCTACTTCATGCTGCCGGACATGGATTTCGGCGAGAAGGATTCGGCGTTTGTCGATTTCTTCGGCACCCCCGCCGCCACCCTGACGGCGCCGGGACGGATCGCGGCAAGCACCGGCGCCTCGGTCGTCCCGGTGGTGGCCACCTTCCTGCCCGACTACTCGGGCTGGAAGGTCACCTTCTATCCGGCGTGGGAAAACTATCCCGGCGACGACATGGTGAGCGCGGCGCGCCGCATGAACGCGTTTATCGAAGAGCGCGTGCGCGAGGCGCCGGCCGAGTATTTCTGGACCCACAAGCGCTACAAGACGCGCCCTGAAGGCGAAGCATCGCCGTACGCCGCCCCCGTCGCTTAAGCGCCATCGGTTTATACTGATTCCCATGAAACTCAAATTCACCAAAATGCATGGCGCGGGCAACGACTTCATCGTCATCGATGCGACCGCCGCGCCGATCGAACTGAGCCCTGCACAATGGCAGCGCCTGGCCGACCGCCGTTTCGGCATCGGCGCCGACCAGATCCTGGTCGTGCAAAAACCGTCGGCTGAAGGCTGCGATTTCAAGTACCGCATCTTCAACAATGACGGCAGCGAAGTCGAACAATGCGGCAATGGGGCGCGCGCCTTCGTCAAGTTCGTCACCGACAAGGGCCTGACGGACAAGACCAGCATCCGGGTCGAGACCATGAAGGGCGTCATCGCGCCGCGCCTTGAAGCGGACGGCAGCATCACGGTGGACATGGGCGCGCCGCGCCTCGATCCGTCCGAAGTGCCGTTCGACGCTGCCCACCTGTCCGGCTGGGCGGAGGGCGACGACCCGGCCTGGCCGCTGGAGGTGGCAGGCAAGACGGTCTTCGTTTCCGTGGTTTCGATGGGCAACCCGCACGCGGTGCAGGTGGTCGACAACGTCGACACCGCGCCGGTGGGGGAAATCGGCCCGCTGATCGAGCATCACGCGCGCTTCCCGGCGCGTGTGAACGCGGGTTTCATGCAGGTGCTCGACCGCCACCACATCCGCCTGCGCGTGCATGAACGCGGCGCTGGCGAAACGCTGGCATGCGGAACCGGCGCCTGCGCGGCCGTGGTTGCGGGAATCCGGCGCGGGCTGCTCGATTCGCCGGTGCGCGTCAGCGCTCGCGGTGGCGACCTGTCTGTTGCGTGGGAAGGGCTGGGGCAATCGGTGTTCCTGTCCGGACCGGCTGTCACCGTGTTCGAGGGCGAGGTCGAGCTGTAACGGAGCGGATTACGCCGCCATCTCGAACCGCGCCACCTCGCTATCGAGGCAGGCATCCGGCGCCGCCGTCTTCAGGCGGTACAGCCGCTGCCGGTAATTTCCCTCCGGCCCGCCCGGGCCGCCATCGATTCCGTCGAACACCTTGACGATCCGGTCGAGCGCCTCGCGCTCGCGCGCCGTCTCCACCATCACCAGCCGGCGCTTGCTGCGCCGGTAGCTGCTGCGGATGTCGATCACCATGCAGTGCCCGCAATCAGCCCTGGCGACGTCGAGCAGCAGCGCCTCCGCGCGGCTCAGGCCGAACAAGCCGGCCAGCTCCAGCCTTGCCGCCAGCAGCGGGTGACTGCCCGACAATGCCTGCCGTCCGGGCAGCCGCCCCGGTTCGCGTGGCGCGATCCTGTCCAGCGCCGCGCGCGCTTCGGTGCAGCCTTGCGCCGCCGCTTTCTGCAGCCAGTACACGGCGCGCACGTCGTTGCTTTCGTTCTCGCGGCGCGCGCGCCAGGCATTGTTGCCGCATTCAAGCTGGGCCTCGCGGTAACCCATGCCCGCGGCCCGTTCCAGGTAGCGCTGGGCCACGCTGACGTTGCGCTGTGAGAACTCGGGCTTGATGTAGATGCGCGACAGCGCGTACCAGGCTTCGGCCAGGCCCTGCTCGCCTGCCAGCGCCAGCCAGCGGATCGCCTCGCGGAAATTGGCCGAGCCGGACCCCGGCGTGGTGCGCTGGCCGTCGAGCCGCATGCGCGCCCACCCCAATCCCATCGCAAGCTGGGCCTCGCGGTCGTTTTCGGCGGCGGCCAGCTCCCAGAAACGCCGCAACTCGTCGGCGCCGGCCGCATGCTCCAGCGCGCCGGCGTCCAGCAGCTGCGCGCAGCGCGACAGCAGCAGCACATCGCCCGGGTCCAGGCGCGCGCGCAGCCGGCCGGGTTCGGCACTGGCGGCCACCAGCGCCCGGGCCAGCGGCAACGCCACGGCGAGCCAGGCGTGCCAGTCGCGCGCCTGCCATGCGGCGTCGATCAGCGGAATGCTGGATGCGGCGGCAGGAATGGCAAGCGGCTTCGGCGCGGCCGGGGCCGGCGAAGGCGGGGCCGCAGCGCCCGTCCGGGCGCGCCGATGGTGCGACAGCAACTGGGCGGCTTCCCCAAAACCGCCATCGGCCGCCGCTTCCAGCGCGCGCAGCGCCTTGACGCGTACGGCCTGCTCGACGCCTGCGTCGGCCAGGACCAGCTGGGCGTACACGATGCCGGCGCGCAAGCCGCCGGCGTCATGGGCACGCTCATACCAGGGGGCCAGCGGGCGCAGGCTGAGGCTGGCCAGCTCGATCGGGATGTGGGCGCCGATCAGTTCGCACGCCTCGCGGCACTCCTGCTGGGCTGCGCGCTCGAGCCAGTGCAACGCGGTCGGCAGGCTCCTGGGCAGGCCGGTGCTGCCGAACAGGTAGCGCTTGCCGAGCTCGAGCTGGGCCGCAGCATTGCCGCCGCGCGCGCCCCGGATGATTGCCAGTTCTTCGCGATTTGCCATCGGTGCCGGTGTCGTTGAATTGATCGGGCGCCATTTGCATCACAGTCGGCGCAAGCAGGCAAGTCTATGACAGCATCCCGCGAAAAATGGCCGAAACAGCGTCTCTTTTGATGTTGCGCAAACCCTAATAAGATTGAAACTTACGCGATACTTACAGGCGGAACCTCATTGCCGGCCTGTCATAGTTTCCGCGTTTCAAAAATACAACAGAGACACTAATTTATTGCCGTCAAAATAAAACTAGACCGCATAATTAACTGGAACAACAACATTATGAAGCAGTGCCGGCTTGTCAAAGGCGATTTTCCGGACACCTGCCCATTATCCAAGCGCATTACTTTTCTGAGGACAGCTACATGAAAAAATCACTTTTGGCCCTGGCACTTTTAGGCTCGTTCGCCGGTGTTGCACAAGCGCAATCAGCAGTTCAAATCTACGGTACGGTCGACGCAGGCTTCATCAAGCGCACCGACCAGTCGATGGCGATTGGCAAGCGCGCAAACAACACGCTGGGATTCAAAGGTACGGAAGACTTGGGCAACGGTCTGAAGGCGCTGTTCCAACTTGAAATTCGCTACGAGCCGGACACCGGCACGATCGAGCAGGGCGCCGGCGGTATCCAGCGTCCGCTGTTCCAGGGTCAGAGCCGCGTCGGCCTGCAGGGCGGCTTCGGTATGGTCCGCATCGGCCGTGGCCTGACCGCGTTCCAGGAAACCAGCACCCAGTTCGAGCCATTCCACGGCGTTCCTAGCCCAGCTGGCTTCCAGACCGACCTGACCGTCGCTGGCTACACCTCCGACCCGCTCGGCCTGGTCGGCAACTCGACCAACCGCTTCTCGAACGCGCTGTTCTACAACTCGCCTGACATCGGCGGTTTCCAGATCAACACCACCGTCGCCACCAAAGAAGGCAACCAGAGTGCAAAGATCATCGGCCGCGGCACCGACACCGCACCGCAGTACGCCGCCGGCGCCAACGCATCGGCCAACCCATACTCGGTATCGGCAACCTACAAGAACGGCCCGGTGGCAATGATGCTGGCAGCCGAGCGCAACGCGGTTGAATCGGAACTGTGGTCGATCGCAGGTTCGGTGATGGCTACCCCGGCACTGAAACTGATGGCGTCGTACACCGCGCAAGACCAGGAGCACACCCGCCTGGTGAACCCGGAGACCGATTCGTGGGTCGTTGGCGCGAACTACACCATGGGCGCAGGCAAAGTCCTGATCGGTTATGGCCGGAAGACGCCTGACGGCGTCGCCAAGACCAAGCAGTTCTCGATCGGCTACGAGTACAGCCTGTCGAAGCGCACCTACCTGTACTTCGATGCATCGAACAAGAAGGGCCCGACCGTTCCTTCGAGCATCAAGCACTACGCAGTTGGCGTGAACCACGCATTCTGATGACACCAGCCGGCGGGGCGCAAGCCCTGCCAGCCGGATCCGGGGGCGAAGCAAGGGGTAACCCTGCTTCGCCCTCGGCACATCCGCGTTGCGGATGCGCCACAATCTCAACTGTGTCATTTTCGCAACCCGTATAATCCGGCCGAGCTCACTTTCTGTACAAGAATGTTGAACGATGGCATATTGGACTAAACGAATTTAGTACGCGCGTTCGTTTTACACAATTATCCTCTTGGAGACGCAATGAAAACAAAATTAATCGCTGGTGTTATCGCTACCTGTTTCGCAGCCCCCGTCATGGCACAGTCCAGCGTCCAGATCTATGGTATTGCCGACGCTGGCATCACGAAGACCAAGGGCGAGTCGGCCCGCATCTTCAGTGGCGGTGCTGACGGCTCGCGCATCGGCTTCAAAGGTACCGAAGACATCGGCGGTGGATACAAGGCGATCTTCAACCTGGAAGCGCGCGTCGAACTCGACACCGGCACCCAGACCCCGACCCTGATCACCGACAATCCAGGCCTGTACCTGACCAAGGGCATGGGCGCACTGCCGCCGACCCTGCTGGCAGGCATCCGTAATGCAATCCAGCCAAAAGGCGGCGCCGCAGTGAACCCTGAAAAGGCACTGTTCGACCGTACCGCGATGGTTGGCCTGATCACCCCGGTCGGCGCGATCCTGCTGGGCCGCATGTACACCCCTGGCTACGAAGTATTCGCCGCTGCCGACGCATTCGAAACCGGCACCGCAGGCACCTGGGGCGGCATCACCGGCGGTTCGGCCGGCTTCACCGCGCTGGGCGCGGACATCCGCTCGCAGAAGTCGGTCCAGTACCGCATCGCGACCCCAGCCGGCTTCGGCGGCTCGCTGATGTACGGCGGCAAGCAGTCCGGTTACCTGGGCCGCTACAACAAGTTCTACGGTGGCGCGGTCACCTACAAGGCGAACGGCTTCGACGTCGGCATCGGCCACAACCGCGGCTACGACTGGATGGACCGCACCAGCCTGGTGAGCACCACCGTGGGCGGCTCGTTCACCACCGGCGCGTTCAAGTTCTTCGCCGGCTGGCACGACCAGAAGAACATGAACTCGGCCCTGCTGCGCGACTACATCGGCGCATGGGACACCAGCATCGCGCCAACCCTGGCGCCACTGGGTGCGCCAACCGCCACCGCGCTGCGCAACGTGTTCGTGACCAACATCACCCGCAACAGCCAGGTTGATGCGACCAGCTACCAGCTGGGCGCGCACTACAGGATGGGCGCAGGCCGCATCATGGCATCGGCAGCACGCCAGAACGACCACACCGCGTCGAACAGCGATGCGACCCTGATCGCACTGGGCTACGACTACAACCTGTCGAAGCGCACCGACGTCTACACCGTCGTCGCCAACATCAAGAACCAGAACGACGGCCAGTACACGCCAGGCGTTTCCGGTTCGCCAGGCGGCTTCACCAAGGTGCCAGGCGACGACAGCCGCACCTTCCAGGTCGGCATCCGTCACCGCTTCTGATCTGCCGGCAGCGCCACGAAAAGACGTCTTCGGACGTCTTTTTTTTATTGCCTGAATGTTTTCACTGCCAAGGCGCGGCTGTCGGTTAGAATTGCGTCTCCCCCCGACCACATGACCTCAATGACCGCTTCACTGGACTCCGCAGACGTCGCCAGCTTCCTGGCCGACAACCCACACTTCTTCGAAGAACATGCCGGCCTGCTGGCCAAGGTAAAACTGTCGAGCCACCTGACCGGCAAGACGGTGTCGCTGCAGGAACGCCAGATGGAAGTGATGCGCGACAAGTACAAGATGCTTGAGCTGCGCATGTCCGAGCTGGTCCGTACCGCCGAGGAAAATGCCGCGATCGCCAACCGCTTCCACGGCTGGACCGCGTCGCTGCTGTGTGCGCGCAACGGCAGCGAGCTGCCGCGCGTGCTGGTCGACGGCCTGAAAGAACATTTCGGCGTGCCGCAAGCCACCTTGCGTCTGTGGAACCTCGACCCGCAGCATGAGGCCAGCTGGTTCGCCGAAGGCGTGTCGGACGACGCCCGCATCTTCGCCAACAGCCTGCAGGCGCCTTATTGCGGCAGCAACCACGACTTCGAAGCGGTGCGCTGGCTGGACGACGCCGCCGCCGTGCAATCGGCCGTGATCCTGCCGCTGCGCACCAGCGCGGGCGCCTTCGGCCTGCTGATCATGGGTTCGGCCGATCCTGAACGCTTCACCTCGGCGATGGCGACCGATTTCCTCACGCACATCGGCGAAACCGCCAGCGCCGCGCTGGAAGCGCTGCGCGCCTGATCACGATGGACGCGGCCGGCAAGCTCGGGGCGGTGGAACACTACCTGCTCGAACTTGCCACCCAGCGCCAGCTTTCCCCGCATACCATCCTCGCCTACCGGCGCGACCTGAGCGAACTTGCCGCCCTGACCGGCGAGTCCGGCTGGGACACGCTGGTCCACGCCGACATCCGCCGTCTTGCCTCCAAGCTGCATTCGCAGGACCTGAGCCCGCGTTCGATCGCGCGCCGCCTGTCGTGCTGGCGCGGCTTCTTCGGCTGGCTGGCGCGCAGCAGCAAGCTGGCGGCCAATCCGGTCGACGGCGTGCGCGCGCCCAAGCGCGCGCGCGGGCTGCCGAAAGCGCTGTCGGTGGACGATGCAGTGCACCTCGTTTCCACGCCGGCCCACGCGCACGCCAACCCCGATCCTGCCGACCTGTGCAACCGCGCCATGTTCGAGCTGATGTATTCGAGCGGGCTGCGGGTGTCCGAACTGGCCGGGCTGGATGTCGCTTACCGCAAGGCCGATACGGCGGCCGGCGCCGCCGCGTCGCTGGGCTGGATCGACCTCGATGCGCGTGAGGTGGTGGTCACCGGCAAGGGCGGCAAGATGCGCAAGGTGCCGGCCGGCGCCCACGCCATCGAAGCGCTGCAGGCATGGCTGGCCGTGCGCCCTGCCCCTTCCGACGGCAGCGCCGCCCTGTTCGTGTCGGCGCGCGGCGCGCGCGTCTCGCCGCGCGTGATCCAGACCCGCCTCAAGCAGCACGCGCTACGCGTGGGCACCTCAGTCAACGTCCACCCGCACGTGTTGCGCCACTCGTTCGCCTCGCACGTGCTGCAATCGTCCGGCGACTTGCGCGCGGTGCAGGACATGCTCGGCCACGCCAGCATCGCCTCGACACAGGTGTACACGGCACTCGATTTCCAGCACCTTGCCGCCGCCTACGACAAGGCCCATCCGCGCGCCAAGTCCAAGTGATTCAACGGCCGTGGCATGATTCGCATCAAGCGCCCACACGGTTTTTGGAAGCAAATTGGGAAATCCGGCATAATCCCTCGCTTACCTGCCGCCCGGGCGGCGCATTGACACGACGGACGATAAAGACATGGCATTAATTCCTAGCACCATCCTGACCGGCTTTCTCGGCGCAGGCAAAACCACGCTGCTGAACCGTATCCTGCATGAGGATCACGGCCTGCGCATTGCCGTCATCGAGAACGAGTTCGGCCAGGAAAACATCGACAACGAGATCCTGGTGCAGGACAGCAGCGAACAGATTGTCGAGATGAACAACGGCTGCATCTGCTGCACCGTGCGCGGCGACCTGATCGTGGCGCTGACGAAGCTGGCGCAAAAGCGCGAGGCCGGCGAAATCCAGTTCGACCGCGTGGTCATTGAAACGACCGGCCTCGCCAATCCGGGCCCGGTCGCCCAGACCTTCTTCGTCGATGAGGAAGTCGGCGCCCACTACCTGCTCGACGCGGTGGTCACGGTGGTCGACGCGCGCCACGCGATGACCCAGCTGGACGAGCATGAGGAAGCCCAGCGCCAGGTGGGCTTTGCCGACAAGATCCTGATTTCCAAGACCGACCTGGTCGACGCAAGCCAGCTGGCCGAACTGAAGGCCCGCCTCAAGCGCATCAACCCGCGCGCGCCGATCAAGCAGTCCGACTTCGGGCGCGCCCCGCTGGCGGAGGTGCTCGACATCCGCGGCTTCAACCTGAACGACAAGCTGGAACTCGACCCCGACTTCCTGACCGCGGACGAAGCCAGCGACCACGCCCACCATCATTCGCACGACCATGATGGTGGGCACGAGCATGTACATACGGAAAACTGCGACCACAGCAACGACCACCACCACAGCCACCACAGCGACGACATCGCCGCCTTCGTCTTCAAGAGCACCCGCGCGTTCGACCCGGCCCGCCTCGACGAATTCCTTGGCAGCCTGGTCAATGTGTTCGGCCCGCGCATGCTGCGCTACAAGGGCGTGCTGCTGATGGAGGGCGCCGACCGCAAGGTAGTATTCCAGGGCGTGCACCAGATCATGGGCAGCGATATCGGCGGGAAATGGGGCGACGACGAGGAGCGCGGCAGCAAAATGGTCTTTATTGGCAAAAATTTACCGAAAGACGTCTTTATCCGCGGCTTGGAACAATGTTTGGTATAAACTAACCCGGTTTCCGATATGCATTGGATGGTTCCTGCGGCTGACGACTGAAGGGGTGGCATCATGAAAAGTAGCGATACGAAACCGGCCCTCAAGGCCACCGAAGCGGCGATAGCCGCCCCAGCACCGGCACGCGGAAAATTGAAACCGGCGGCCACGGCCAAGCCGGCCTCGCGCGCCACTGTAGCGGGAAGCAAGATCAAAAGTGCAGCAACTGCGAAGGCAGGCAGTAAAGTGACGGGCGGACAGCCGACCGTCAAGGCAAGCGGCCCAGCAATAGAAGATGCTGCCGGGTTAGCTGATAAAATGAAAACCTCTGTCGTATCGAAGGTAAGTGAAGTCATGACTAAAACAACTAAATCGACCCCAGCCGTGAACACAGAAGGCCGCGTCCTGTCCGAAGACGAAATCCGGGCAATGGGCGAGAAGGACTACATGAACGCGGCACAGTTGGCGTTTTTCAAGGCACGCTTGCAGCAGCTTGAAAAAGACTTGTTGAAGAATGCCGGCGAAACCACCGAACACCTGCGCGAAACCGTTCTGGTGCCTGATCCGGCCGACCGCGCCACCATCGAAGAAGAACACGCGCTCGAACTGCGCACCCGCGACCGCGAGCGCAAGCTGCTGAAGAAAGTGCAGCAATCGATCGCGTCGATCGACGCCGGCGAATACGGCTGGTGCGAAGAGACCGGCGAGCCGATCGGCATCCCGCGCCTGATCGCGCGCCCGACCGCCACGCTGTCGCTCGAAGCGCAGCAGCGCCGCGAGCTGAAGCAGAAGCTGTACGGCGACTGATCGAGCCGTTTCCCTCAAAAAAGCATGCGCCTCACGTCGCATGCTTTTTTGCTTTCAGAGCAAGGCGCTGCTGTCCGTGCTACCGTAGTTGACGCAGCGTGAAACGACGTAACAGGGAATGACGTGGGTATTTTCTCCAGGTTCAAACGCAAGAACGAAGACGCCGGCGAGATTGCGCCGGCACCGGATACACGGCTGCGGGCTGGCGAACCGTCGCGCCTGCCGCAAGACAGCGAGGCCGAGCGCGCACGCCTGCGCGAGATCGCGCGCGCCACCGCCGCCAAGATCGACGCCATCGAATCGGCGATGGCCAACGACATCTTCAACACGCCGGAACCGGCCTGGGGCAGCGGCCCGCGCCGCCCGCTGACCAGCTTCCAGCAGGAACAAGGCGGGCCGGGCACCTTGCCGATGGTCGAAATTCCCACCACCGAACTGCTTGGCGACGACGTGCTGCCCGACGCCCCGGTCGAGGCCCAGGCCGCGCCGGTGGTCGAGGAAAGCGCGATCCTGTACGCCAACGGCCAGGCCGCGGCGGCCGAGCACATGCTGCGCGACAGCCTCGGCGAGGTCGGCCAGCTTGACCGCACCGTCTGGTGGATGCTGTTCGACCTGTACCAGGCCGGCAACCGCCCGCACGACTTCGACAACCTGGCGATCGATTACGCCAGCAGTTTCGAAACCTCGCCGCCGGCGTGGAATCCGCTGCTGCCGGCCGCATCGGCAAGCAGCCAGCCCTATGCCGGTGTTACGCCGACTGAAGTGCTGGAAGGCACCCTCGATACCCACATCGCGCCGCAGCTGGAGCGCCTCGCGCAACTCGCCGCGCCTGGCAAGCCGCTGCGGCTTGAACTCGGACGCATCACGCAGCTCGCGCCCGACGGCTGCGACCTGCTGGCGCGCGCGCTGGCCGACCTGCATGCACGCGGCAGCGAGCTGGTCGTCGCCGGCGCGGCGGAACTGGCGGCGCTGGCGCGGCAAAGCACGATCATCGGCCAGCGCGAGAGCAGCCCGGCGCCGTGGCTGTTGCTGCTGGCCCTGCTCCAGCTGCTGAACCGCGAGAAGGATTTTGAAGAGACCGCGATGGATTACTGCGTCACCTTCGAGGTCTCGCCGCCCTCCTTCGAAGCGCCCGGCAAGGTGGCCACGGCAACGAGTGCTCCGGCGAGCGTGGAACGGTTCATGTTGCCACCGATTATTGAAGGCGATAACGCGAAACTGTTCGGCGCGATCGAGGCGTACGCACAGGAAGGCGACAGCGTGCTGCTGGATTGTTCACGGCTGGCAAGGGTTGAATACAGCGCGGCGGTGGCGCTGCAGGCGCGCCTGCGTGGGCTGGCGGGCAGCGGCAAGAAGATCGAGATGCGCGATATGAACCATTTGGTGGCGGCCTTGTTCAAACTGCTGGGCTACGCCGGCGTCGTGCGGCTGTTCCCGCACAAGTATTAAACCAACTTGCAATTCGCCCGAGCATCCCCACTTCTTGTGGGCTAGATAACTCAGAGGCTGACATGGAACAATATCACGGCACCACCATCCTGTGCGTACGGCGCGGCAGGCAAGTAGCGCTCGGCGGCGATGGCCAGGTGACTCTCGGCAACATCATCATGAAGGGTACCGCCCGCAAGGTGCGCAAGCTGTACCAGGGCAAAGTCCTGTGCGGCTTCGCCGGCGGCACCGCCGACGCGTTCACCCTGCTCGACCGTTTCGAAGGCAAGCTGGAAAAGCACCAGGGAAATCTGCTGCGCGCTTCGGTTGAACTGGCCAAGGACTGGCGCACCGACCGCATCCTGCGCCGCCTCGAGGCGATGCTGCTGGTGGCCGACGCCGAATCGACCCTGGTCATCACCGGTAACGGTGACGTGCTCGAACCCGAGGACGGCGTAGGCGCGATCGGCTCGGGCGGCAGCTACGCCCAGTCGGCCGCCAAGGCGCTGCAGGAAAACACCGATCTGTCGCCGGCCGAGATCGTGCACAAGTCGCTGACCATCGCCGGCCAGCTGTGCATCTACACCAACCTGAACCACATCGTTGAAACCCTGGACTAAACATCGTGCCGAACTCAATCATGAACATGACTCCCCCCGAAATCGTCTCGGAACTGGACAAGCACGTGGTCGGCCAGGGCAAGGCCAAGCGCGCGGTCGCGATCGCGCTGCGCAACCGCTGGCGCCGCCAGCAGGTCGCAGAGCCGCTGCGCCACGAGATCACGCCGAAGAACATCCTGATGATCGGCCCTACCGGCGTCGGCAAGACCGAGATCGCACGCCGCCTGGCGCGCCTTGCCGATGCGCCTTTCATCAAGATCGAGGCGACCAAGTTCACCGAGGTGGGCTACGTCGGCCGCGACGTCGACACCATCATCCGCGACCTGATCGACATCGGCGTCAAGCAGACCCGCGCCAGCGAAATGAAGAAGGTGCGCCAGCGCGCCGAGGAGGCGGCCGAAGACCGCATCCTCGACATCCTGGTGCCGCCGCCGCGCGACTTCGGTTTCAATGCCGGCGCAGCAAGCACCGCGCCGAAGGAAGGCGACAACACGCGCCAGACCTTCCGCAAGCGCCTGCGCGAAGGCTCGCTGGACGACCGCGAGATCGAGCTGGAGCTGGCCGAGGCCGCGCCGCAGATGGAAATCATGGCGCCGCCGGGCATGGAGGAAATGACCGAGCAGATCAAGTCGATGTTCTCCGGCATGGGTTCGGCGCGCAAGAAGCCGCGCAAGGTCAAGATCGCCGAGGCGATGAAACTGCTGGCCGAGGAAGAAGCGGCCAAGCTGGTCAACGACGACGAGATGAAGCAGAAGGCGATCGCCAACGTGGAGCAGAACGGCATCGTGTTCCTCGACGAGATCGACAAGATCGCCTCGCGTTCGGAAACCGGCGGCGCCGATGTCTCGCGCGCCGGCGTGCAGCGCGACCTGCTGCCGCTGGTCGAGGGCACCACGGTGAACACCAAGTACGGCATGATCCGCACCGACCATATCCTGTTCATCGCATCGGGCGCCTTCCACCTGGCCAAGCCGTCGGACCTGATCCCCGAGCTGCAGGGCCGCTTCCCGATCCGCGTCGAACTCGAGTCGCTGTCGATCGCCGATTTCGAGTGCATCCTGACCAGCACCGACGCCTGCCTGACCACACAGTACGAAGCGCTGCTGGCCACCGAAGGCGTGACGATCGATTTCTCGCCGGAGGGCATCACGCGGCTGGCGGAGATCGCGTACTCGGTCAACGAGCGTACCGAAAACATCGGCGCGCGCCGCCTGTACACCGTGATGGAAAAGCTGCTGGAAGAGATTTCGTTCACCGCCAGCGACAACCACGGGCAAATGCTGACCATCGACGCGGCCTACGTCAACCAGCGGCTCGACAAGCTGGCCGACAACGAAGACCTGTCGCGCTACGTTCTTTAACCGGAGGGAGGCGAGGCATGGCGAACAAGGCGCTGGCGACACGTCAGAAGATGCGCGTGCGTATCGAACCGTCGCAGACGTTCGGCAAGCCCCGCAACCCGCTCGCGGCGCTGGCAAAGCAGCGCGCAGCCGGCGCCCACGCCAAGAGTAAATCCGCGCACCGCCAGGCTGAAAAGCGCGCACTCGAAAAAGCGAAGCTGAAACCGGACGACGAGTAAGTCCGGCCGCCGGTTTATTGCGATACCGGCGCCGGTCCCGGCACGCCGACACTGCGCGTCGCCGGCGGCATCTGCAGCGGCGGTGCAGGCGGCGGCGTGGCGCCCTCACCCGGCCGCGCCATCGGAACTGGCGATGGCGGTTCGTCCGCAGGTCCTTGCGGCGGCGCCTGCTGCTCCTGCTGCTCCTGCTGCTCCTGCTGTTCCGGCGTCGGGCCCTGCTGCGGCATCGGGCGTGGCTGCGGCGTTGGCTGCCCCTGCTGCGGATAGGCCGGCGGCGCCGGAGCGTCCATCGGCAGCGGCGCAGCCATAGCGGCCGGCGGCTTGGCATCGACCGCCAGTTCGATCCGCTTCAGGATGCCGCCTTCCGACAGCATCACGTAACGCGGATGCACTTCCTTCACGATCACGCCCGCCGACAGCTCTTTCCCAACCGGGAAGGCCTTGGCCGGCTGCCCGTCCGCCACCAGGATGGCCACGCTGTTGCGGCCCGCGGCGACTACGCCGGTCAGCTGGTAGTTGGTCGCCACCGCGGCCATCGCCTGGCCGCCGAACAGTGTCGCGGCGGCGTCCACGGCCGGCTCCGGCACGGCGGCAAGCGGCGCGGCGGCCAGCGGCCGCTGTTCCGGCTTGTACAGCTGCAGGACCCAGTACGCGATCGCGGCCGACAGCGCCACGAGGGCCAGCAGGGTTAAAAGTAAGGGCATGCGCTTCATCAGGTTCCTCGTTACTGCACCAGCTGGTTGATTTCAATAATCGGCATCAGCACCGCGAGCACGATCAGCAGCACCACAATACCCATCGCGACGATCAGCAGCGGCTCCAGCAGGCCGGCGATGGTCAGGGTGCGCCGCTCGACGTCGGCCTGCTGTGAAAGGGCGGCGCGGTCCAGCATGGCCGGCAGCTCGCCGGTGATCTCGCCGGCGCGGATCATGTGGATCAGCATCGGCGGGAAGTGCTTCTGCGCCGACAGCGCGCGCGCCAGGCTGACGCCTTCGCGGACACTGGCACTGGCCTGTTCGACCAGCTCCTTCATCGCCACGTTCGACAGCGTGTCGCGGCTGGTATCGAGCGCATGCAGGATCGGCACGCCCGATCCGGTGGTGATGGCCAGCGTGCTGGCGAAGCGCGCCGTGTTCAGGCTGCGCTCGAACTTGCCGTAAATCGGCGCGGTCAGCAGCCAGGTATGCCAGCGCCGCTTCAGGTCCGGGTTCTGCAGTGCGCGCCGCCACATGAAGAACGCGCCGATCAGCGCCAGTGCGACGTAGATGCCGTAGCCGCGCACGAAGTTCGACACGCCCAGCATCATGACTGTCAGCAGCGGCAGCTTCTGCTTGGTGTTGGCGAACACCGACACGATCTGCGGCACCACGTAGGTCAGCAGGAAGATGACGATCGCGAACGCCAGCACGGTGACGATGGCCGGATACAGGAAGGCCAGCCGCACCTTCTGCACCAGTGCGTTGCGGCGCTCGATGTAGTCGGCAAGGCGCGACAGCACGCGCGCCAGGTGGCCGATCTGCTCGCCGGACGCGACCAGCGCGCGGTAGATCTCGGCGAAGTCGCGCGGGTGGCGCGACAGCGCGTCGGAAAACGGCGCGCCGCCCATCACTTCGGAACGGATCGAGGCGATCAGGTCGCGCACGTAAGGGCGTTCGGCCTGCTCAAGCAAGGCAGTGAAGGCCTGCTCCAGCGGCAGCCCCGCTTCGAGCAGGCTGGCCAGCTGGCGCGTGAACAGCGCCAGTTCGACCTGCGACAGCTTCTCGCCGAAGCCGCGGCTTTTCGCCACCCCGCTGGCGTCCAGCTGGGCGGTGATGGCTTCGACGTTCAGCGGCGTCAGTCCCTGCAGCCGCAGGTCGGCGCGCGCCGAGCGCGGGCTGTCGGCGTTGACCACGCCCTTCCTGGTGGCGCCGGCGTCGTCGACGGCTTCGTAACGGAATGCTGGCATCGTTGTCGGCCTAGTCCTTGGTCACGCGCAGGAGTTCCGCCTGGGTGGTGGTGCCGTCGCGCAGCCAGCGTTCGCCATCCTCGCGCATGGTCTTCATGCCCGCGCGCTGCGCGGCGGTGCGAATGTCCGCCTCGGATGCGCGGTTGTGGACCTGCGCGCGGATTTCATCGTTCGTTTCGAGCAGCTCGTACACGCCGACCCGGCCCTGGTAGCCGGTCTGGCCGCACTTGTCGCAGCCGACCGCCTTGTAGAACTGGCCGTCCGGGACCTTGCAGTGCACGCACAGCTTGCGCACCAGGCGCTGCGCCATCACGCCAAGCAGCGACGACGACAGCAGGAACGGCTCGATGCCCATGTCCAGCAGACGCGTGACGGCGGCGGCGGAATCGTTGGTGTGCAGGGTTGCCAGCACAAGGTGGCCGGTCAGCGAGGCCTGCACTGCGATCTGCGCGGTCTCGAGGTCGCGGATCTCGCCGATCATGATGACGTCCGGGTCCTGGCGCAAAATCGCGCGCAGGGCCTTGGCGAAGCTCATGTCGATGCGGGCGTTGACCTGGGTCTGGCCGACGCCGATCAGGTCGTACTCGATCGGGTCTTCGACGGTCAGGATGTTGGTGGTGCTCGCGTTCAGGCGCGACAGCGCCGCGTACAGCGTGGTGGTTTTGCCGGAACCGGTCGGGCCGGTCACCAGCACGATGCCGTGCGGCTGCTTGATCAGGGTGTCGAACTGCGGCAGCAGATCCGCGCTCATGCCCAGGTGCGACAGGTCGAGGCGGCCCGCTTCCTTGTCCAGCAGGCGCAGCACCGCGCGTTCGCCGTGGCCGGTCGGCAGCGTCGAGACGCGCACGTCGACCGGCTTGCCGCCGACGCGCAGGGTGATGCGGCCATCCTGCGGCAGGCGTTTTTCGGCGATGTCGAGCTGCGCCATGATCTTGATACGCGAGATCAGCGAGGCGTGGATGCCCTTGCGCGGACGGACGATGTCGCGCAGCGCGCCGTCGATGCGGAAGCGCACCACCGAGGTCTGTTCGAACGGCTCGATGTGGATATCGGATGCGCCTTCGCGCAGCGACTGCGTCAGCAGCGCGTTGATCATGCGGATGACCGGCGCATCGTCGGACGACTCCAGCAGGTCTTCGATGGCCGGCACGTCCTGCAGCAGCTTGGTCAGGTCGA
Organism: Massilia polaris; assembly: GCF_012927275.1. GTDB lineage: Bacteria > Pseudomonadota > Gammaproteobacteria > Burkholderiales > Burkholderiaceae_D > Telluria_A > Telluria_A polaris. Next base: position 52,228 of record NZ_JABBGG010000002.1, read on the forward strand.
GGTCGGCGTCGAATTCGTCGGCCACCTGCGAGGCGTCGCCGCCCGCGCTGGCGTAGGCGCCGGCAATCGCCGCTTCCAGTTCGGCGCGCGGCATCGAACGCAGCGCGATGCGGCCGAAGCGGCGCGACACCTCGGCGATGGCCGCCGGCGCGGTCGCGCCGGAGATCCAGACTTCCACCGGGTTGCCGTTATCGCCATCCGTACGCGCGAGCACGCCGAAGTCGCGGGCAAAAGCGTAAGGCAAAAGATTGTTCATCTCAATTCTCTATTTCTGTACCGGGGTGACTGGGCGGTATTTGGACGCATCCGGCGCGCCAGGCGTGGCAGGCGCCAGCGTGCTGCGCGGCTCGACCGGGACCAGCGCCGCAGGCGGACGCACCGGCACTGGCGCCATCGCGCCGCCCAGCGGCGGCTGGCCCTTGACCAGCGGCGGCAGCACCGGCGTGCCGTAGTCAGGCAGCACCAGCGAGCCGGTTTCCGGCTGCGAGTTCACGCCTGCCGAACGCATGAAGTCGTAGCGATCGGTCGCAATGCTGTTGCTGTCTTCCTTGCTGCGCACGATGACCGGGCGCAGGAAAATCATCAGGTTGGTCTTGGTGCGCTGGCGGCTGCGGTACTTGAACAGGTTGCCCAGCACCGGGATGTCGCCCAGGCCGCGCACTTTTTCTTCGCTGTCGCTGGTGTCGTCCTTGATCAGGCCGCCGAGCACGATGATCTGGCCGTCGTCGGCGATCACGTTGTTCTCGATGATGCGGATGTTGGTCGTCACGCCCGAGGTGGCGGCCAGGCTGGTCGGGTCGACGTTCGAGTTCTCGCTGTAGATCGCCATCTTGATGGTGCCGCCTTCGGAAATCTGCGGGCGCACCTTGAGCGTGATGCCGACGTCGCGGCGGTCGATGGTCTGGAACGGGTTGCTGGCGGTGCCGCTGGCCGGCGTGGTGAACTGGCCGCTGATGATTGGGACGTTCTGGCCGACCTTGATGGTCGACAGTTCGTTGTCGAGCGTGAGCATGTTCGGCGTCGACAGGATATTGGCGTTGCCGTCGGTTTCAAGCGCGTGCGCCAGTGCGCCCAGGCCCAGCTGGCCGTTGATCTGCTTGAACAGGCCGATGGTCAGGCCCTTGGCGGTCGGCAGCGTGGGCGGATTGGCCAGCGCGCCGGCGGCGATCGACGTGATGTTGTTGGCGCCGCTGGTGAAGCCCTGCAGGCCGCCCACGCGGTAGCTGCTGTTCTCATTGCCCGACAGGCCGAGCCACTGCACGCCGAATTCCGCGGCCTTGGCCGAGTTGACTTCGACGATCAGCGATTCGATGTAGACCTGGGCGCGGCGCACGTCGAGCATGTCGATCACGGCGCGCAGGTTGCGGTAGACCGCGTCCGGCGCGGTGATGATCAGGGTGTTGGTCGATGCGTCGGCCTGGATGAAGCCGGCCCCGCCGCCGCCGGTCGCTTCGCCGACCTGCTGGCCGGGCGACTGCGCGCCCAGCGAACTGACCTGGTTGCCCATCATGCCGCCGCCCTGGCCCTGTCCGCCGAAGCCGCCGCCGGCGACGCCGCCGCCGCTCGGTATGCTGCCGCCGGCCGTGCCCTGTCCTGGCTGCGATGCCGCCGAGACGTCGCCCGACACCACCGCGCGCAGGGTCTGCGCCAGCTTGGTGGCGTCGGCGTTCTTCAGGTAGACCACATGGACGTTGCCGGCCTGCGAGGTCGGCGCATCGAGCTTGGAAATCAGCGAACGCGCCAGGCGCGCACGCGCCTCGGACGGCGCGCGCAGGATCAGCGAATTGGTGCGCGGGTCGGCCACCACCGACACGCGGCCGGAGTCGCCGCCGGGGCCCGGTTCCATCAGTTTGTTGACCATCGCCGCCATGTCGCTGGCGATGCCGTTGCGGATCGGGATCACGTCGACGCCGGCGGCCACCGGCGCGTCGAGCGCGGCGATGATCTTGGACAAGCGGCGCAGGTTGTCGGCGTAATCGGTAATCACCAGGCTGTTGTTGCCCGGGTTGGCCATGATCGAATTGTTCGGCGAGATCAGCGGGCGCAGCACGGCGGTCAGGTTGGCCGCCGATTCGTAGCTGAGGTAGTAGATCTGGGTGGCGATCTGGTCGCCGCGCGCACGCACGCCGCGCACCCCGACCTGGGTCGGCGACGCCTGCAGCTTGGCTTCCGCTTCCGGCACCACCTTGGCGTAGCCGTCGCCGGTAACGACCGCGTAGCCTTGCAGGCGCAGCGCGGAGGTGAGCAGCGCGAACGCCTGCGACTTCGTGATCGACTTTTCCGACACCAGCGTCAAGGTGCCCTTGACGCGCGGATCGATGATGAAGGTCATGCCGGTGTAATGGCCCACCGCCTTGATCACCGACTCGATGTCGGCGCCGACGAAGTTGAGCGCGGCCTGGTCCTCTGTTTGCGCCCACGCGGGGCCGGCGCTGGTGACGACCGCGCAGCACAGCATGGCGCCGGCGACGATGCGGCGCAGTGCCGGGGTGTGGTTGGTGCTGCCTGACATTGTTTTCATCATTTGAACTCTAACGCGATTATTTTCTTGCCGCCCACCATACGTCGTTGGCCCAGCAAGTTCAGGAGGTTGCCCAGCGTGTCTTCATACCCGGGGCCGGCTTCTGCCTGGCCGGAAAACTGCAGGCGCCCATTGTTCAGGACTCCCGTTCCGGACAACAACAGCGCACCGCGCACCGTTCTCAAATTCAATTGCGCCTGCTGGCCACGCCAGTCAAACGCAAGTTCATAACTTCCCAGCGGTTTAATGGGCGACATGCGCGAACCCATATCCTGCATCGAGAGCAATGTGCGACCATTGACGGACACGGCATTCCCTGCGCGCGCCAGCGACAGCGTGGTCCATGACAACTGCATCAAGCCGCTTGGCGCCAGCGTGTTCAGCGGCGCGCCCAGCCCGGCCAGCCCCGCGGCCGGCACCCGGATTGCCGCCGGACTCACCTGCCACTCCGACCAGCTTCCGGTGACCTGCACCGGCTGCGTCAGCGCCTGCGGATTCTCCAGTTCCAGGTCCACCCGTCCGAACAGCACCAGCTTCGACAGGCGCCACGAGAAACGCCCTGGCAACAGCGGCGTCACCGAACCGCCCTGGCCCGGGGCGCCGCCGATGAACGCCGAACCGCGCCAAAGAGTACCTTGGGCATCCCCCAGAGTCAAACGTGCACCGGTCTGCTTTTCCACCATCGGTCCCAGCCAGGCGGCGGGGAAAAACAGCAGCACGGTCAAGCCGACCGCAACGGCGATCGCGAGCAGCCATAACACGGCCCGCTTCATCGGGCCGCAGTCCCGCTACCCTGGTGCAATGTCAGGCTCGCATCGACCTGGCCCGGCGCGCCTTGCGCGGTCGCGGTCATGTCCTGCACCGAGATCCGGTTCTCGCGGCGCTGCGCGTCAAGCCACATGACGAGGTTCGCGAACGATACGTTGGACAGCTGCAATTTGGCATATTCGCCGGTCATCGTCAGCGACTGCGGCGTGATGCTGCGCGCGGCCAGGCCGGCGCTGAGCGACTCGCGCGTCATCGGCGCCGGCTGCGGTACCGGGCGCGCGGCCAGCTGGCTCGCTTCCAGCGCCAATGCCTGCAGCTCCGCCGCCTCCTGGCGCAGCTCGGGCAGTTTCTGGCGCAGTTCGGTACGGCCGGTGAGCGCCGGATCGATGAAGATCATGTATATCAGCGTGGCCAGCACCACGGCGCCGCCCACGGTCAGGTACGTGCGTTCCTGCTCGGTGCGCGCGAGCCAATAGACGGCAAGGCGTTCCTTGCAGCGGCCGATCGATTGCGTGGCCTTCATGATTGTGCTCCAGTGCTGCGGATCTGCCAGACGCCGGCAGATGTTTCGGTCAGGGACAGGCCGCGCGCGGCCAGCGCGCTTTTCACCTGGTTGGCCAGGGCCGGATCGTTTGCTTCCGGCTTGAGGCGGACATTCAAGGCGCGTTCACGGAACTCGAGCGAGCCGATGGCGGCCTCGCGTCCGGCGCTGCGCATGGCCTCGCCGAAGGCGGCGGCCAGATAGACGAACTCGTCCGCGCTGACTTCGCCCTGGGCCGTTTTCGCCATCGATATATTCTTGCGCATCTGCGCGGCCGGGTCGAGGATCACCGTTTCATTCGGGTAGGCGGCGCGGAAGGTCTGCGTCATCGACTGGCGCAGCGCCTCGGCTTCGCGCTTCATGCGCAGCCATTCGATGTTCATGCCGGCGATATTGACCACGAAGGCCAGTAGCGCCAGCGCAATCGGCCAGCGCCAGCGCTTCCAGTCGGCGGCGCGGGAACCGGCCGAACCGAGGCCGGGAACCAGGTCGAGGCTGGTGGTGTGGGAGCCGTCGATCCAGCGCGCCCAGTCGTTGGTTTCCAGCGTGACACCGGGACCGGCCTCGGCGGCGATGGCCTGGTACTCGCCCAGTTGCGCAGCAGGCAGGTACAGGGTGAGCGGCGCTTCGCCGGCCATCGAACGCGCGGTCTGGAGCGCGACCAACGGTTCGGCGCCCGTCATGTCGAGGCCGAGGCCCTGGAACTGGGCAAAGCGCAGGGTGATTTCACCGCCCCGGATGGCGCCGGATACCGTTCCTGGCTCCAGCGGCAGGCACAGCTGCGCCGGCAAGGCGGAAACGCCGTGCGCGCCCTGGGCCAGCAGCAGTTTGACGATCGGTTCGAGCCAGGAACGCTGGACGACGGCGACCGTGCGGGTGCCGTCCGGCGCCGATACCGGGGCTGGGACCAGCACGAGGTCGGCGGGATCGCCCAGCACGTGTTCCTCCACCAGGCCTGGCAGCGCAGCCTTGAGGCGCGCCGTCGACAGCGGTGGAACTTTTACCTGGAGCAGGGTGACGTCCGAGGCGGCCAGCATGACGACCACCTTGCGGCTGGACGCCACCACGTCGGCCATGTTGCGCAACGCGCCCTCGCCCTGCTGCGCCACGCTGCCGCTATCGGCGACCAGCGCATACTGGGCCAGCGCAAACTCGCCTTCTCCCCGGGCGGGATGCCTGATATATAAAGTACTCAAACCGTCTCGCTTTCGTTCTAGTTTTGGCGAATGGTTAACACCGTCGTTTGCCCGGCGGGCTGGCGTTCGACCAACGCTTCCGAATCGAGGTTCGCGCGATCGAGGCGGATCCTGCTCTGCACTAAAAAAAACTCACTGCCCACGGTCAGCGTTGGCGCATCGATCAGCGTTTTGCCATTCAGCCGTGCTGTAAATTCCTCCATCGTGCGGAAATACGCCTGTTTCCGGGAGGCCGCCAACGCCTGCGCCTCCGCCAGCGTGAAGTTCTCGATAACTGCTGCCAGCACTTCCGGCGGTGCGGTATTCACATTGACACCAGTTTTATTCCCCGCAGCCGTGTTAGGCAGCACAATAACGAACTCGCGCAGCTTGGCCACGATTTCCGGCGTGTAGCCCGGAATGGCCAGCAGGTCCTCGACCCGCTTGATCGCCACCGGAAGCGACTTCGGCGCTGGCGGTTGGTTCTGGCCCAGCGGCGCGGGACCCACAGCTTCGGTGCTCCGGATGTAGTCCGCAGTGCGCTTGGCCAGTGCCGGGTCTAACTGCAAGATGCGCAGCAAATTCGCGTAAATCTCTTCGTGCTTGGTATTAGGGCCGCGTCCCTCCGACAGATGCCTCAGATTGTAACGTGAGCTTGCATCAATTACACGTCCGGACAGTGTCGCATCAAACACTTCCCCTTCAACCCGCTCACGCTCGATGTATTGGTCGAGTCGCGTTTCCGCCAGCGGCGTGTTCCAGACATCGTTCAGCGTCGTGATGCCGTTGCTCTGTTGACCAGCTGTCTGGAGCACCAGGCGCGCCCAGTCGAGCGCTCCGCGCAGAATCCATTTTGTTTGCAGCTGAAGGCGCTGGTTTTCCATCGAACGCACTTGTACCTGCTGCTGCCAGAACAGGCTTGCCACAATGCTAACCGCGAGCGTACACAAGAGCAAGGCGGTGATCACCGCCACCCCGCGCTGCTTGTCGAGCCTCATCACATGCCTCCCAACAGGAAAGCTTTGCTCATCGGGATCTGCTGTCCCTGCACCTGCAACGCCACCCGCAGACCGGAGGCCGGAAGCGCAGTCCCCTGCGGCTGCGGCGCGCCTGCCATGCGCCACGCGTTGTTTTCCCAGGTTTCCACCTGCATCGACAGCACGCCGGACTGAAGGAGCACCGGGGGAGTCGTGTCCGCATTGCTGTTGGCCGCTTGCCAGAACATGTCGAGTTGCACCAGGTCGCGCGTTCCGGGCGACTCGCGCCGCATCAGGACGCCGTCGACGATGCGATAGGAAATCACCTGCAGCTGGGATGGCGCGTTTTCATTATGCGAGTTACGTACCAGCGTCATGCCAGCCGCATCCGACGCGAGGTTCGGCCGCCCCTGTATCTCCACCGTTGTGACCATGTGTTCGCAATCGCTCTGCATTTGTGCAAAGGCAAGCTGCATGCCACGCGTCGTTTCCATATTTTCGGTCAGCGCGACCCGCGCGCGGACGATGCCGTCGAGCCCGCGCCACCCCAGCACGGCGACGATGGCCAGGATACTGATTGCCACCAGCAACTCGATGAGCGTGAAACCCCGCGTGCGATGCATCATGGCCTCAACACCAGTTGAACCAGCTTGATGATGCGGCGCTCGGGATTGGCTGAGTCGTAGACGCTGACCTCGACGCGGCGCAGCCGCGGATTCGGACTTGCCAGCACTTCCTCCTGGCACATCAGACGCAGGTCGCCCTGGGGACATTCGAAGGTTTCCTTGCCGATTTCGGGGAAGGTGTTCGACAGGCGCACCTGCACCAGCCGGTTCTCGGCCGACCAGGTCGCCATCATGGCGGCGCGCAAGCCCGAACTGTTGGCGGCAAGGCTGCCCACCGCGCGCAGCGAAGCGCCCAGCGCGGTGCCGACGATGACCAGCGCCACCAGCACTTCGAGCAAGGTAAAGCCGCGCGAGCGGCGTGGAAGGCGCAGGCTATTCATGATTACTCAACCACGAAATGGCCAACCCCATCGGCGCGGATCGCGATGCGGTCTTCGCCGCTGCCGAGGGTCAGCACGAATGGCCGGTCGACCGGTTCGCGGCCGAACGTGATGCGCAGGTTGGCGTTAGTGGTGCCGCCAGTCTGTGCGGGCGGGTCGAGCAGCAAGGTGACCGGGGCGCTCTTGAACGCGCGTTCGCGCAGCAGGTCATCCTTGGTGACGGGATCCCAGCCGGTCTCATTGCGCACCAGGAAGCGGTAACGCTCGCTGTTGGCTTCGAAGGCGATCAGGCGGTTGCGCACGATCGCTTCATCGCGCGCCAACTGGAGCAGCAGCGCGATGCGCTGCGCTTCCTTTTGCAGGTCCTGGCGTGGACTGGGGATCGCGTTCAGGGAAACGAGGCCGAGCGTGATCCCGATGATGACCATGACGACCATTATCTCGACCAGCGTAAAGCCGCGTGCGCCCCGGGCGCGCTGCATGAGCATCAACCTGTTTAGTTATCCCACGAACCGACGTCGGTGTCTTCACCGGTTCCGCCAGGCTGGCCATCGGCGCCATACGAGAACAGGTCGATTTCGCCTTTGACGCCGGGCGACAGGTACTGGTAAGGGTTGCCCCAAGGGTCTTTAGGCAACTTCTCGACGTAGCCGCCGGCTTTCCAGCCGTTGGCCGACGGGCCGCTGGTCGGCTTTTCGATCAGGGATTTCAGGCCCTGTTCGGTCGACGGGTAGCGTTGGTTGTCGAGCTTGTACAGCTTGAGCGCCTGCATCAGGGTCGCGATGTCGACCTTGGCCGCGGTCACGCGCGACTCGCCGGTACGGCCCATCAGCTTCGGCACGACCAGCGCGCCGAGGATGCCGATGATAACCACAACCACCATGATTTCCACCAGGGTGAAGCCGCGCGCGAGGCCGCGGCGGCGCGGACGAAATGGAGCTTTATGCATTTGATTCAGGTCTCAGAGTAATTGCAACGTAGGATGAGTATAAGACGGTTTTGCTCGCGCCACCACATGGCGGGGCCACATTGTATGCACGGTGGGCAAACCACGCCCACGCGTTTGGTCAATGGCGATGGCGCGCCGTCCCGGTGATCTGGTGCAAGGCGCCCTCGTTGCCACCCGCCGCGATATTAGACGAAACCGGCGGAAGTGCGCGCAACGCAGGGGTATCTTTCACGAACGGCATGATCCCCAGTTCCTTGTCGACTTCCTGCGGGTAGATGACGTGGCCGCGCGTAATCACGGCCGCGACCTTGCGGATATCGTCGATGTTGGTAGTCGGGTCGCCGTCCACCAGCACCAGGTCGGCCAGCTTGCCCGGCTCGATCGAACCGCGATCGTGGCTGGTGCGGGTGTACTTCGCGCCGTTCCGTGTTGCCACCTGGATCGCCTGCGCCGGGGTCAGGCCGGCCTTGACCAGCATCGCCAGTTCCGACTGCAAGGTGAAGCCGGCCATCTCGTCGGTGCCGGCGACGATCGGCACGCCGGCGCGATACAGGATGCCAACGAAGTCGACCATCTTCGCGTACGACTTTTCATAGCGCTTCAGGGTCGCATCGTCGGCGATCTTCATCGTACCGACATGGAAACCGCGCTTGACGTCGGGCGGCATGTGGTCGGCGATGGCGACGAACGGCTCGTTCAGATCGCCGTCGCGCTGCTTAAGGAAGGCGAAGGTCGCCAGGGTCGGGTCGACCACGATCTGCTTTGCCTTCAGGGTTGCAACGAATTTCTTGACGACTGGCGAATTGAAGTTGAGGCCGGCCACTTTTTCGGACGGCAGGATGAAACGCTCGAGGGTGCGCGTTTCGGTCTGTGGCGTGGCGAGGAAGTTCAGCATCACCTGGTTGATGTGCTGGATCTCGTCGTAGCCCGCATCCAGCGCCTCATGCGCGCGCAAGCCGGCCGGGATGTGGCCGCCGACGCGCATGCCGCGGCGGTGCGCGTATGCGACGGTGTCCTTCAGGATCGCCTTCGGGAAGGAGTTGTAGATCTTCAGTTGCGGATAGCCGTGTTCGGCGTACCAGTCGATCGCGTTCTTCGCGGCCGGGAGGTCTTTCACGACGAAGCCGCCGTTGGAGGAGAACGGGCTCTCGCCTTCGAGGAAGCCGGCCGGCACGATCTGTGGACCGAGCAGCATGCCGTTGGCGGTCTCGTCGATGATCTGCTGGACCTGGGCGTTGTCATTGCCCATGTCGCGCACGGTGGTGACGCCGGCGGCCAGGTTCAGCCCGCCTTCCCAGCGGCCCACATGGCCGTGCATGTCGAACAGGCCCGGCAGCATGATGCGCCCGCCGGCATCGATATCGTTGACCGCGCCGCGCACAGGCGAACCAGCGGGCAGCACCGCGGTGATGCGTCCGCGCAGCACGTACACATCAGACGGTGCGCCCACCGTTGCCTTGGCGCTGTCGAACACGCGCGCGTTGCGAACGACGGTCAGGCCCTTGAGCGGGTGCTGGAGGCGGCTTGCCAGGTCGATCAGCATTTTGCTTTCGGACAGTTTCTGGCGCGCGGCCAGCGTCTTGCCAACCTCGCTCCAGCCCTGTTCGGTCATCGTCATATAGCCAGGGATCACGACCGCGAACAGGCGCGGCTTGTCGCCGGTGGTAGCCCAGTAGAACTGCGGCGACATGCCGATACCGGTTTGCGCCAGCAGCTGTACTTTTTGCGTCTTGCCACCGGCGGTGACATCGACTTCGTCGAGCTTGCGATGCGACAGCGTCCCGGACGGCAGCAACGGCAGACTGGCACCCGGACGAGCGGCCAACGCGGTGATTGCCACGGACGCCACTTCGAACGAGCTGTTAAGTGGAACGTAGAGCGCCGCTCCACTCACCGCTTTGTTGCCCTTCTCGGAAGTCGAGCGCCAGCTTGCCTGGTCGCCGGTGCGTTCGAACTGCTCATCGACAACCGCGCCAAAGGTCGAATTGCCTTTGACGGAATAATTGGAAATGGTGCCGTCCTGCCCAACGCGGAACTGCTCGGTCAGTTCGGGGCCGCGGCCATTGTCCTTGAAGATGAAGCGCACCCGGGTCGTGCCATCGTCGTCGCGTTCGACGACCTGCTCGCCGGCGCGCTTGCCGTTTTCAACGTGGATGTCGTAACGCGTGGTGGTGGTGGCCGCGTGGGCCGAGACGCCGAACGCTGCGGCAACGGCAAGTGCGAGGATGCGGTTCATACAGAAAGTCTCCTTCAGGATTGTTAATGTTTATTGCTGTTAATTGTGCCCTAATTGCAGACTTGGCAGTCCGGATTCTTGTCGACCCGGATGCTGGTCCACTCCATCGCGCGGCCATCGAGCAGCAGCAGCCGTCCGGCCAGCGAGGTGCCGATGCCCGTGACGAGCTTCAGCGCTTCCGCGGCCTGCATCGCGCCGACCACGCCGGCCAGCGGGGCAAATACGCCCATCGTGTTGCAGGCGACGTCTTCGAAATTTTGATCTTGGGGAAAGAGGCAGGAATAGCACGGTGAGGTTTCACTGCGCGGATCGTACACGCTGATCTGGCCGTCAAACCGGATCACCGCGCCCGACACCAACGGCACCTTGGCGGCGAAGCAGGCGCGGTTGACCGCGTGGCGTGTCTTGAAATTGTCCGTGCAGTCGAGAACCACCGTTGCCCCGCGCACCAGCTCGGCCAGCCGGTCGTCGCCGACGCGCTCGCAGATGGCGGTGACTTCGATGCCGGGATTGATCTGAAGCAGCGCGTCGCGTCCGGACTCGGCCTTTTTCCGGCCGACGCGCGCCGTCGTGTGCATTACCTGGCGCTGCAGGTTGGTAAGGTCGACTTCGTCATCATCGACCAGCATGATGTGGCCGACACCCGCCGAGGCAAGATACATCGCAGCAGGCGATCCCAGCCCGCCAGCGCCGATCACGAGGACGCCGGCCTCGAGAATCCGCTCCTGCCCTTCAATGCCGATGTCGTCGAGCAGGATGTGGCGCGAGTAGCGCAACAGCTGGTCGTCGTTCATGCGGCCGTCACTTGCGTAGGTCCTTGTTGATTTCCGCCGGCTTGGTGTCCGGCTTGGCCAGTGCCTTGGGTTCGGGCTTCTCGGTACGCGGTTCGGCCGCCGACAGCTTCACCGGCAGGCCCTTGAAACGGTTCAACGCCTGCTGCAGCTGGAAGTCGTCCTTGCTGCCGAAGTCCAGCGGCTTGCGGTTGCGCGCGGCAACTGCACGGGCCGCATGCTCGGCATCGACGGCGTCAGGCGTCTTCGCGGCCGGCGCGGCTTCCTTGTCGCTGCCATTGGCAAGGTGCTTGACCAGGTCGGACTCGCGAATCCGCAGGCTGTTCAGGCCGTCGCCTTCGGCCGTTTCGTCCACCATCACGTCGGGAACGATGCCCTTGGCCTGGATCGCGCGCCCGTTCGGCGTGAAGTAGCGCGCCGTGGTCAGCTTGACGGCCGTGTCGGCAGTCAGCGGCCGCAGCGTCTGCACCGAGCCTTTGCCGAAGGTCTGGGTGCCGAGGATGGTGGCGCGCTTGTAGTCTTGCAGCGCGCCCGCGACGATCTCGGACGCCGATGCCGAGCCGCCATTGACCAGCACGATCACCGGCACCGTCTTGAGCGCGGCAGGCAGCTGGGCGAGCGGGTCGCCCGAGGCGCGCGCCGCATAGAATTCGCGCCGCCCATAAAACACAGTATTCGAATCGGGCAGCTGCCCCGAGGTCGACACGATTTTCTTTTCGCCGGAGAGGAAGGCGGCCGACACGCCGATCGCGCCCGGCAGCAGCCCGCCCGGGTCGTTGCGCAAGTCGAGCACCAGGCCCTTCAGCTTCGGGTCCTGCGCGTACAGCGCGTTGACCTGCTTCACCATGTCGGTGAGCGTATTGTCCTGGAACTGGCTGATGCGCAGCCATGCGTAACCAGGCGCGACCATCTTGGCCTTGACGCTGTGCACGCGGATTTCTTCGCGTGTCAAAGGCAGCACCCACGGCTGGTCGTCGCCTTTGCGGGCGATCGTCAACACCACGTTGCTTTTCGGGTCGCCGCGCATGCGCTTGATGGCTTCGTCGAGCGACATGCCCTTGACCGGCACATTGTCGATGCGGGTGATCACGTCGCCTGCCTTGATGCCGGCGCGAAACGCCGGCGAGTCTTCCATCGGCGTGATGATCTTGACGTAGCCGTCTTCCATCGCGACTTCGATGCCGAGGCCGACGAAGCGGCCCTGCATGCTGTCCTGCATTTCGCGGTACGATTTCTTGTCGAGGTAGGCGGAGTGCGGGTCGAGCGAGGCGACCATGCCGGTGATGGCTTGCGACAGCAGCTTCTTGTCTTCGACCGGCTCGACGTAGTCGGTCTTGATCAGGCCGTAGACGTCGGCGAGCTGGCGCAGTTCGTCAAGCGGCAGCGGCTGCAAGTCGCCGCCGCGCTGCGCCAGCGCAGTCACCTGCAGCGACGCCGCGAAGCCGGCAACCATGCCGAAACCGATCAGACCGATGTTCCTTGCTTTCATTGCGTTCCCCGCCTGCGCGGCTTGTGGCCGCTAGAAATTGACCCAGCCCGCAGGGTTGAATGCCTTGCCCCGGTGCCGGAGTTCAAAGTATAGCCCCGATTCCTCGATGCCACCGGTGTTGCCCGCAGCGGCGATCTGGTCGCCCCCGCGCACGGCGTCGCCGACCCGTTTGAGCAGCGACTGGTTATTGCCGTAGATCGACAGGTACTGGCTGCCGTGGTCGACGATGATCAGGTTGCCGAAGCCGCGCAGCCAGCTGGCGAACACCACCCGGCCAGCGGCCACGGCGCGCACGTCGCTGCCTTCCGGCGCCTTGATGAACACGCCCTTCCAGCTCGGTCCGCTGCCGCGCTTGGCGCCGAAGCTGGCGGTGAGTTCACCGCTGACTGGCGTGCGCAGCTTGCCCTTCATGCTGGCGAATGCGCCTTCCGGCGCGGCCGGGGCCAGTGCGATGTTCTCGGGCTTTTCTTCGTCCGGGTCAGGCTTGTCCTCGACCGGCGCCTGGGCGACCTTGGGTTCGTCGGGTTCCGGCTTGACCGGGACGGGCTTGACGCCCGGCCTGGCCGCTTCGCGCGCCAGCCGTTCGCGTTCTGCCTGCGCCTTGGCCAGCGCGGCGGTGCGGGCCTCGGCCTTGGCTTTCGCCCGTGCGGCAGCGAGCGCTTCGCGGCGGCGCTTTTCGGCGGCGGCCGCTTCCGCCTGCTGCTGGATCAGCGCCGACAGGCGGTCGACCAGCCCGCTCATGCGCTGCTCGTCGCGTTCCAGGTTGCCGATCTGCTTGCGCTGGTCGGCCAGCCGCGTCGACAGGTTGCCGAGCAGCGCCTTGCGGTGCAATTTTTCCTTTTCCAGCTTTGATTTCTGCTGGTTTTCTTCGTCCGCGATTTCTTCCAGTTCATCCTTGGCGTTCTGCACTTCGAGCTGGTTCTGTTCGACCGTCGCGAGGTTGCTGCGCAGCGCGGCGAGCAGGCGCGCTTGCGACTGCGACACGTAGGCCATCAGTTGCAGGTCGCGGCTGATGCGGTTCGGGTTGTCGCCGGACAGCAGCAGCTTGGTCCGGTCTTCATTGCCGGCCACGTACTGTTCGCGCAGCAGCCGGGACAGCTGGGTTTTCTGCTTGGCGATGGTGGCCGCCAGGCGTTCCTGCTTGCCGTCGAGTTCTTGCAGCTTTTGGTTGGTCTGTTGCTGTTCCTCGCCCAGTTCGCGCAACGAGCGGTTGGCGTCGGAAATGGCTTCCTCGGACTCCGCCAGTTCGTCGGCAGCGTGCTCGCGCTCGCTCTCGGTGCGCACGACGTCGCGCTTGAGCGTGGCCAGTTTCTTCTGGATGCCGGCGCGGGTCGCCTCCGCCGCAGCCTTTTGCTTGCTGCGGTTGGTGGGCTGCTTGGGCGCCGCGTGCAGGCTTGCGGCCACGGCCAGCAGGGCGGCCGTGGCGACCGCCCTGCGGTAAAACATCTGAGCAAATAACAAGACTTACCTGGCCTTCCCTTGATTGGCCACGGCGGCCACGGCGGCGGCGATCGCCTCCTGGTCACCCAGGTAGTAGTGGCGGATCGGCTTCAGGTCGGCGTCCAGTTCGTACACCAGCGGCTGGCCGTTAGGAATATTGAGGCCGACGATGGCTTCGTCGCTGATACCGTCGAGCATCTTGATCAGCGCGCGCAGGCTGTTGCCGTGCGCCGAGATCAGGATCTTCTTGCCGGCGCGGATGGCTGGGGCAATTTCTTCATCCCAGGCCGGCATCACGCGGGCAACAGTGTCCTTCAGGCATTCGGTCAGCGGAATGCTTTCCCTGGCGACGTCGGCGTAGCGCGGATCGTCGAAGGAATTGCGCGGGTCATTCGCTTCCAGCGGCGGCGGCGGCGTGTCGTAGCTGCGGCGCCATACCAGCACCTGGGCGTCGCCGTACTTGGCGGCGGTCTCGGCCTTGTCGAGGCCCTGCAGTGCGCCGTAGTGGCGTTCGTTCAGGCGCCAGTCGTTCTTCACCGGCAGCCACATCATGTCCATTTCGTCGAGCGTCAGCCACAGCGTGCGGATCGCGCGCTTGAGCACCGAGGTGTAGGCGAGGTCGAAGGTGAAGCCTGCTTCCTTCAGCACGGTGCCGGCGCTGCGCGCTTCGCGCATGCCCTTCTCGGTCAGGTCGACGTCGGTCCAGCCGGTGAAACGGTTATCGAGGTTCCAGGTGGACTCGCCATGGCGCATGAAGACGATTTTATACATAGAGATTCTTTAAAGAGTGAGAAATGGGGCGCATATTCAATCAGTTCCAGCTTCTATTTTATAATGCTCGGATTGACTTAAACCATTGGAACACCTGTGAAATTCATTCTTGACCATATTTTTCTCGTTTCCATCGCCGCCGCATCGGGCCTCGCACTGCTGTTGCCAGCCCTGCAGCCGCGCGGCAAGCGTGCCTCGATCCTCGAGGCGACCCAGATGATCAACCGCGCCAAGACCACGATCCTGGACGTGCGTTCGGCCGACGAGTTCGCCGCCGGTCATTTGCGCGACGCGAAAAACATCCCGCTGGCAGACTTGGGATCCCGAATCGGCGAACTGGACAAGCAGAAGACCAAAGCCGTCGTTGTTGTGTGCCAGCAAGGCGCGCGCGCCGACAAGGCGGTCAAGATGCTGCAGAAAGCCGGATTCGACGACGTGGTCAGCCTCGATGGCGGCCTCACCGCATGGACGGCAGCCGGCCTGCCGACCGTCAAATAAACAGCCATCTCTGAACAAGGAGGGAAACCCTATGACAGCCCGTGTCGTGCTCTACCATACCGCAATGTGCCCGTACTGCGTGCGCGCCGAGCGCCTGCTCGAATCCAAAGGCGTGACCAACATCGAAAAGATCCGCGTCGACCTCGACCCGGACCAGCGCACCATCATGATGGAAAAAACCGGCCGCCGTTCGGTGCCGCAAATCTATGTGGGCGACACCCACGTCGGCGGCTTCGACGACCTGTACGCGCTTGACCAGGCTGGACGCCTCGATCCGCTGCTCGCCGGCGCCTGATTCGTCCATTCGCAGTCCTGCGTCAAACGCGCGGCGGTAAAACTATTACAACCTAATCGGTTTTGATACAATTGCCGTCGCGTTTACTATCAGCACAACCGGAACGGCGCTTGCCGTTCTTTTTTCATCTCACGAAAGCGTTCCATGTCTGACGAAAACCTGCAACCTGTATTCCAAATCCAACGCGTCTACCTGAAAGACATGTCGCTGGAACAGCCGAATTCCCCAGCCATCTTCCTCGAACAGGAAGCGCCATCGATCGAAGTGTCGCTGGACGTGGGCGCTGAAGCCATCGCCGACGGCATCTACGAATCGACCGTGACCATCACCGTGACCGCCAAGGTCAAGGACAAGGTCGCTTTCCTGGTTGAAGGCAAGCAAGCCGGTATCTTCGAAGCGCGTAACATTCCAGAAGACCAGATGGATCCACTGCTGGGAATCGGTTGCCCGAACATCGTCTACCCTTACCTGCGTGGCAACATCGCCGACATCATCACCCGTGCCGGCTTCCCACCAGTACACCTCGCGGAAATCAACTTCGAAGTGTTCTACCAGCAGCGCCGCCAGGCACTGGCTGAAGCAGCAGCTGCCGCACCAGCGGCCAGCGCAGCTAACTAAGCAACAAGCAAGTCCGGGAAAGGCGGCCTGTGCCCGCGCGATGCGCGGCAAGGCGCAGGCTGCCGCCCTCTCCCAACCTCCGGCGAAGGCCAGCATGACGATCTCCCGTTTCATCGCAAGCGCAGTGCTGTTGCTGTCATCGGCACAGCTGCACGCGTTCGAGTTCAAAACGGTTGCCCCGAATGTGGCCATCCTGTACGACGCGCCCTCCACCAAGGGCGGCAAGCTGTTCGTGGCGCCGCGCGGCATGCCGGTCCAGGTTGTCCTTACCTATGGCGACTGGGTCAAGGTGCGCGACGCCACCGGCGACTTGGCATGGCTGGAGCAGCGTTCGCTCAGCGCCAGGCGCAACGTGGTGGTCCGCACCCCGAACGCCAAAGTACGTGCCGCGGCCGATGACGCCGCGCCCCTCCTGATGACCGCCGACAAGGGCGTCGTCCTCGAACTGCTCGACCCGCAGCCCGCAAGCTGGATCCGCGTGCGTCACCGCGACGGCATTACCGGCTACATCAAAATGGTCGACGCCTGGGGCATCTGAGCCCCGCCTACCGAATCGGCCTCATGCAAAATCCAACTCCACCTGCCCGCAGAATCACCATCCTTGGCGCCGGCGCCTGGGGAACCGCCGTTGCCATCGCGCTCGCCGCGCGCCACGACGTGCTGCTGTGGGCGCGCAATCCCGCGATGGCCGAAGCGACCCGCGCCGCGGGTGAAAATACCGAATACCTGCCCGGCTTTCCGCTGCCTGCGGGCTTGAATGTCAGTTCCGACCTGAATGCCGCGCTGGCCCACGTCGGCGGGCCGGACGCCGGCGAAGCGCCGCTGCTGATCGCGGCCTGCCCGGTGGCGGGCCTGCGTCCGCTGCTGGAGCAGCTCAAGCCGTATCCGATTCCAAATATCGTCTGGCTGTGCAAGGGCTTTGAAGGCGGCACCGGCTTGCTGCCGCACCAGGTGATGCAGGAAGTGCTGGGCGACCGTGTTGCGGGCGCTGCATTATCGGGCCCATCGTTTGCCCAGGAAGTGGCGCGCGGTTTGCCGTGCGCGCTGACCGTGGCGTCCGAATCGCGCGAGTTGCGCGAGCGCGTGGTGTCGATCGTTCACGGCGGCAGTATCCGCGTGTATTCCTGCGACGACCTGGTCGGCGTGGAAGTCGGCGGTGCGGTCAAGAATGTGCTGGCGATTGCTACTGGCGTTGCGGACGGGCTGGGGCTCGGCCTGAATGCCCGCGCGGCATTGATTACGCGCGGACTGGCGGAGATTACCCGTCTTGGCGTCGCCTTGGGTGGACACGCGTCGACCTTCATGGGGCTGACGGGGATGGGCGACCTGATCCTCACCTGTACCGGCGACCTGTCGCGCAACCGTCGGGTCGGCCTGGCGCTGGCGCAGGGCAAGGCGCTCGATACCATCGTGGCGGAGCTGGGCCATGTGGCGGAAGGCGTGCCGTGCGCCAAGGCAGTGCGCGAACTGGCGAGCAAGCTGGGCGTGGATATGCCGATCACCAATGCGGTGGCGGGCGTGCTGTTTGATGGCGATACGCCGCTCGATACGCTGGCGCAATTGCTGGCGCGCGATCCGCGCGGCGAGGTAGCGTAGCGCAGCCCAAAGTCGGCTACTGTTTGATCACCTTCGACTCGGTCGAACCGTTCTTCAGCAAAATCGTCAGCAACGCCACCGAATCCACTTTCGCCTGCACCGAGTGCGGCACGCCACCCAGCAGGAACAGCATCTCACCCGGCAGGAGCACGGTACTGCCTCCGTGAGCATTGCAGACGATCTCGCCTTCCAGGCATTGCAGCGTCATTTCACCCTCGACCATGTGCTCAGGCATCGCTCGCTCTTTCGGCAGCACCAGCCTGATCAATTCCATGTTGTCGGTCTTGGCCAGCGCCACCGAGGTGAAGTGGGCGATATCGTCATCGCCCCGCTGCAGTGGAATGCACTCGCCCGAGGCTGCGTGTTGTAAAGCCATGTCTGCTCCTGTCAGTCCGTTGCCGTCGCGACCTCCACGCTGCGCAGCCAGTTGACGAGCGCCGAGGCATCCTTGAATGCGCGCGCCAGCTGGGGCACCAGTTTGTCGGGTGCATTCAGCTCCAGCTTGACCTCGGTCCACACGAAGAAGCTCTTCAGCTTCAGGTATTCGATGTGCGGGTGCCCGGGGTCAAAGCCTTTCGGCGGCCGTTTCAGCTTGTCTTCATCCGGCAGGTCGCCGTAAGTGGCGCGCAGTTGTTTATTCTTCAGCAATTTGGCAAAACCTGTCGCATCGTTGACCACGTTTTCGCGGATCGCGCGCAGCCGGTCGGCCGGGGGCAGGTATTCGCCCGCGCCAATCCCCAGGGTGCCGTCGCCTTCAATGTGGAAATAGTAGGTCGACCCGCCGCCGGCGCTGGGCCGGCGCTTGTCGTTGGGCGTGATGCCGGCCGAGAAGCGCGTCTTGTACGGGCTCCGGTCGTTCGAGAAGCGGATGTCGCGGTTGATCCGGAACATCGCTTTTTTCGGGTTGCAGTCGGCGACCAGCGGGTCGAACCTGGCCAGCTCGCGAATCAGTTCGGTGACGACGTCGAGGAATTCCGCGCGCAGGATGTCGTAGCGCGGCTTGTTCATGATGAACCAGGGTCGGTTGTTGTTTTCGCTCAGTTCGGTAAGGAATTGCGTCAGGTCGCGCAGGTGCATCGGTCAGTCCGGTAGAAGGTGAAATGGGATTATTGCGCACGCGGACGCTTGCCGACGGTTACGTTCACCGTCGCTTCGCGGTCCTTGCGCATCACCGTCATTTTAGCCTTCTGTCCCGGGGCGAGCCGGGCAATCATGTTCAGCATGTCGGCGGTGGTGGCCACCTTCTGTCCTTCGACCACCAGCAGGATGTCGCCCGGCTTGATGCCAGCCTGGTCGGCCGGCCCGCCGCGCACGACACCAGCGATGATGGCGCCGCTGTCGCGCGCCAGGCCGAAGCTGGCGGCCAGTTCGGGCGTGATGTCCTGCGATTCGATGCCGATCCAGCCGCGCACCACCTGGCCGGTCTTGATGATCGACTCCATCACGTCCTTGGCGGTGGTGACCGGAATGGCGAAGCCGATGCCGACCGAGCCGCCGGTCTGCGAGTAGATCGCCGTGTTGATGCCGAGCAGGTTGCCGTTGGTGTCGACCAGCGCGCCGCCCGAGTTGCCGAAGTTGATGGCGGCGTCGGTCTGGATGAAATTCTCGAACTGGTTGATGTTCAGGTTGTTGCGGCCGAGCGCCGAAACGATACCCATGGTGACGGTCTGTCCTACTCCGAACGGATTGCCGATCGCCAATACCACGTCGCCAACCTTGGCCTGTTCCGCGTGCCCGAGCACCATCACCGGCAGGTCTTCCGCTTCGATGCGGATGACGGCCAGGTCGGTTTCCGGATCGGTGCCGATGACCCGCGCGGCAGCCTTGCGGCCGTCCGCCAGCACCACCTGGATTTCGTCGGCCGCCTCGATGACGTGGTTGTTGGTAAGGATGTAGCCGTCAGGACTGACGATGACGCCAGAGCCGAGGCTGCTCAGGGGCTCGTCCTCCGGCAGGCGGTCGCCGAAGAAGCGCCGGAAGAACGGGTCGCGCATCAGCGGATGGTTCTGGCGCAGGGCCTTGGTGGTGAGGATGTTGACCACCGCCGGCATCGCGCGCTCGGCGGCCCTGCGGTAACTGCCTGAGGCCGGCAGCGCCGGCGCCTGCAGCACCGAGGCGGTATCGGCGACCGTTTGCACGCGCGTGCCGATTCCGCTGCGGCCAAGCCAGCCCGGCCGCATGGTGACCACCACGAAATAGACGGCGAGCGCTATCGTGACAGCCTGCGCAAACAACAACCAGAATCGACGCATCAGATACCGCCTCTTTGCCGCTTAGATAATGGTGCGGCCCGATGGTTTCAAGGAATCGCGAATCTCGCGCAGCAGCAGCACTTCTTCGACGTCAACAGCGGCAGCCACCAGTTCCGGCGCGCGCAGGCGGTTCATCATGCGGATCATCTGGAAGATGATGAACGCCAGGATGACAAAGTTCAGCAGCACGGTCAGGAAATTGCCGTAGGCGATGACGGCGCCGAGTTTCTTGGCTTCGACCAGGGTCAGGTCCATGCTCTGGCTGTTCAGCGGCAAATAGTAATTGGCGAAGTCGAGACCGCCGAACAGGCGCCCGATCGGCGGCATGATGATGTCCTGCACCAGCGAATCGACGATCTTGGCAAACGCGGCGCCAATAATCACGCCGACCGCCAGGTCGACCACGTTGCCCTTCATCGCGAACAGCTTGAACTCGCTCATCATCGACATTTCAGCTCCCTGGTTAGCGTGGCAATCCACATATCAATAATACATCTCATGCCTGAGCAGGGATACGGCCGTCAGCGAGGCCAACAGGCGTACGCGAAAATACGGGATTTCTATCCATATTTGCCGCCAAAACGACGCTAAACGGGCCGCTATGCCGGCCCAGCGCGCTTTTTTCTTCAATTCGCTTGCCGCTTCCCTTATAATTTAAGGTTGCTAGAAGTTCCAAATAGCTTTTTATAAGATTCGAATTTTGACTGATTGGGGTTGGTATGAGTAACGAAAAGCAGGTCGATCCGGGCCGACGCGGCGTGCTCGTCGCTACGTGCGCGGCGGGCGGTGTTGTCGGTTTAGCCACGGCGGGAGCCTTGGTAAGCACATTCCAGCCGTCGGAGCGTGCGAAAGCCGCCGGCGCGCCGGTAGAGGTAGACGTGGCCGGCATGCAGCCTGGCCAGATGCAAACCGTGGAATGGCGCGGCAAGCCGGTCTGGATCCTGAAGCGTTCGCCAGAAATGGTGGAATCGCTGAAGAAGACCGAAGGCGAGCTGGCGGACCCGAACTCGGAACGCACCCCGGACGCCCTGACCCCTGAATATGCACGTAACCCGCACCGCTCGATCGAGCCTGAATTCCTGGTTGCTGTCGGCATCTGCTCGCATCTGGGCTGCTCGCCAACCTCGAAGTTCGCGGAAGGCGCACAGCCTAACCTGCCGGACAACTGGGCGGGCGGTTTCCTGTGCCCATGCCACGGTTCGACCTTCGACCTGGCCGGCCGTGTCTTCAAGAACAAGCCTGCACCGGACAACCTCGAAGTGCCACGTCACATGTTTGTCGGCGACAAGCTGATCATCGGTAAAGACGCGAAAGGCGACGCATAATCATGGCTTTTAAAGAAACGAAATTCCCTGCCGACGCACCGGCCGCTGAAAAAGCGCTGGGCTGGGTGGACGACCGCTTCCCGCTGACCAAGCTGTGGAACGACCAGTGGGGCAAGTACTACGCTCCGAAAAACTTCAACTTCTGGTACATCTTCGGCTCGCTGGCGATGCTGGTGCTGGTGCTGCAGATCGTCACCGGCATCTTCCTGACCATGCACTACAAGCCTGACGCCAACCTGGCGTTCGGCTCGGTCGAGTACATCATGCGCGAAGTGCCGTGGGGCTGGCTGGTGCGCTACATGCACTCGACCGGCGCGTCGGCGTTCTTCATCATCGTCTACCTGCACATGACCCGCGGCCTGCTGTACGGCTCGTACCGCAAGCCACGCGAGCTGGTCTGGCTGTTCGGCTTCGCGATCTTCCTGATGCTGATGGCGGAAGCGTTCTTCGGCTACCTGCTGCCATGGGGCCAGATGTCGTACTGGGGCGCACAAGTGATCGTCAACCTGTTCGGCGCGATTCCGCTGATCGGCCCTGACCTGTCGCTGTGGATCCGCGGCGACTACGTTGTCGGCGACGCTACCCTGAACCGCTTCTTCGCCTTCCACGTGATCGCGATCCCGCTGGTCCTGCTGGGCCTGGTTGCCGCCCACCTGATCGCGCTGCACGAAGTCGGCTCGAACAATCCTGACGGCATCGAAATCAAGGAAAACCTGGGCCCGGACGGCCATCCGGTCGACGGCATCCCGTCGCACCCGTACTACACGGTGCACGACCTGTTCGGCGTATCGGTGTTCCTGACGATCTTCAGCGCGGTGGTGTTCTTCGCGCCCGAGATGGGCGGCTACTTCCTCGAGTACAACAACTTCATCCCGGCCGACTCGCTGAAGACCCCGGCGCACATCGCCCCGACCTGGTACTTCACGCCGTTCTATTCGGTACTGCGCGCCACCACCGCCGACTTCATGTACGTGCTGATGGCTGCGGTCGCCGCCTACGTCGTGTTCATCTGGCTGAAATCGCGCCTGTCGTTCAAGACCAAGGCCATCATCGCCGTGGTCGCCCTGGTCGCGATCATCGGCATGCTGCCAGCGGTGCTGGATGCGAAGTTCTGGGGCGTTGTCCTGTTCGGTTCGTCCGTGATGATTATCGCGGCGCTGCCTTGGCTGGATCATTCCCCGGTCAAGTCGATCCGCTATCGTCCTGACTGGCACAAGTATGTGTACATCGTGTTCGGTATCTCGTTCGTCACCCTGGGCTACCTCGGCACCCAGCTGCCGACCGACATCTTCACCTTGATCTCGCAAGTGTGCACGCTACTGTACTTCAGCTTCTTCCTGCTGATGCCATGGTGGAGCTCGATGGGCACGTTCAAGACCGTGCCAAATCGTGTGACGTTCCATCCGCATTAATTGACGACATCACAGAAAGCGCAAAGGACATTACATGATTTTTTCTAAGAAACTGATCGCTATCCTGGCATTGCTGCCGGGCCTGGCACTGGCAGCCTCGGGCGGCCACCCGCTCGACAAGGCGCCGGAACGCGCCAGCCTGACGTCGCTGCAGAATGGCGCCAAGCTGTTCGTCAACTACTGCCTGAACTGTCACTCGGCATCGTCGATGCGCTACAACCGCCTGCGCGACCTCGGCCTGTCGGAAGAGCAGATCAAGGCCAACCTGCTGTTTTCGCAGGACAAGGTCGGCGCCCTGATGACGACGGCGCTGCGTCCGGAAGATGCGAAAGCATGGTTCGGCGTGGTACCGCCTGACCTGTCGGTGATCGCCCGTGCAAAAGCGTCGCCAGCCGGCACCGGCAGCGACTACCTGTACACTTACCTGCGCACCTTCTACAAGGATGACACCCGTCCGACCGGCTGGAATAACATGGTGGTGCCGAACGTCGCGATGCCGCACGTAATGTGGCAGATGCAAGGCGTGCGTACGGTCAAGATGGTTGATGAGAAAGATCCGCATGATCCAAGCAAGACTGTGCACAAGTTTGCCGGTTTTGAGCAGGTCACCCCTGGTTCGATGAGCGCGACCGAGTTCGACACCGCGACCGCCGACCTGGTGGCTTACCTGGGCTGGATGGCCGAACCTGCACAGAACACCCGCAAGCGCCTCGGCGTCTGGGTGCTGCTGTTCATGTCGACCTTCGCCCTGCTGGCATGGCTGCTGTCCAAGTCGTACTGGAAAGAAGTTAAGTAAGTCGTTCATTGCCCGCAGTTTTGCGGGCAATCATTTTCCGGGGTGATCCGCTTGTCGTTTCACCCCTTTGTTTCTAAGGAACTATAAACATGATGGTTCTCTACTCGGGCACTACCTGCCCATTCTCGCAACGCTGCCGCCTGGTCCTGTTCGAAAAAGGCATGGACTTTGAAGTGCGCGATGTCGACCTGTTCAACAAGCCGGAAGATATTTCGACGATGAACCCGTACGGCCAGGTGCCGATCCTGGTCGAACGTGAACTGATCCTGTACGAATCGAACATCATCAACGAATACATCGACGAGCGCTTCCCGCATCCGCAGCTGATGCCGGCTGACCCGCTGATGCGCGCACGCGCGCGCCTGATGCTGTTCAACTTCGAGAAAGAGCTGTTCGTCCACGTGCACGTGCTGGAAAGCGAACGCGCCAAGGCCAACGACAAGAGCCACGACAAGGCACGCGCGGAAATCCGCGACCGCTTGACCACGCTCGCGCCGCTGTTCCTGAAGAACAAGTACATGCTGGGCGACGAGTTCTCGATGCTCGACGTGGCGATCGCGCCGCTGCTGTGGCGCCTGGATCACTACGGCATCGAACTGTCGAAGACCGCAGCGCCGCTGATGAAATATGCCGAGCGCATCTTCTCGCGTCCTGCGTACATTGAAGCGCTGACGCCGTCCGAAAAGGTCATGCGCCGTTAATTGCAGCACCCCGCTACGCGCCAGCTCGCGACGTCTCGCCGCGAATCGCAGTACACTGGCGTGTAGCTTCCAGTATCCTTTCCCACATCACATGCCTGAAATCTCAACCAAGCCCTACATGCTGCGCGCCATCTACGAGTGGTGCACCGATAGCGGCTTCACGCCCTACCTCGCGGTCAAGGTCGACGCGGCCACCACGGTACCGATGGAATACGTCAAGAAGGGCGAAATCGTCCTCAACATCAGCTACGGCGCGACCTCCAGCCTGAAGATGGACAACGAGGCGATCCAGTTCCGCGCGCGTTTCGGCGGCGTGTCACGCGAGATCTACGTGCCTGTGCACAACGTGCTGGCCATTTACGCCAATGAAAATGGCCAGGGCATGGCGTTTGAAGTCGCCGCGGCGGGCGCTGAAACGCATTCGCCAGCCGCCAGTGCGCCGGATGCCGGACCAGTGCCATCGTCGGCGCAGGCAAGTCCGGGATTGTCTGCGGTGCCGAGTGCGGTGCCGGAAATTGCGGCCGCCGCGCTGTCGCAAAATCCCGACGACAACAACGAGCCACCCAAAAAAGGCGGCCGCCCGACCCTCACGCGGATCAAATAAGCTATAATCTGCGCCGAGTAAAAGTTTCGCCGGCTTAGCTCATTTGGTAGAGCAGTTGATTTGTAATCATCAGGTGGCCAGTTCGAAACCGGCAGTCGGCACCAGTATAATCAAGCACTTAGCCCAGCCCTCACCGGCTGGGCTTTTTGTTTTTAGTCCTAAGTAATGACTTGCTCCACAACTACTTCCTCGCCTTGCGGGCTGCCTTGACGCCATCGAGCCAGTCCTGCGCCCCTCGCCTGAAAGCCGCGTCGATGTCGTCTTGCGGTAGCGAGTAGACGGTCGCCCACGCCGCACGGCCGTCTGCTGTGTTGGTCGGGAAATCCTCGCGTTCGATCGGCCAGTTGTATTTTCTTATCAGCGCCCTGATGACTGTGGCCAGGGACGCCTTGCGATAAGCGAAGATGCTTTCGAAGCCGGTCATGTCCTCCGATGAAAGCAGCACCGCGAGAACGTGGGCACGGATACTGGTGGGGCCTTTCGGGTACTTCGGGATATTTGGCATCGGTGGACTTTGCGCGTTTGGCTGAGTGTCCAGCATCTTAACGTTAGCGGGAACACGAGGGATGGATTCGATCTCATCGCGTGAACAATGCGCGGCAGAGTCCACCGCTAAAAGCGCCCAATTGCGCACTTCATTCCGTCAAAAATGCAGTTCATCGCAATCCGGTGGTTGACGGAAGGCCCCCTGTCTATAGTTCACTCAACGCAACGAACTAAACACACAGGAGCCTCAAATGAACATCGCAAAAAACATGGAAGCCATCTTCCTCGCCGCAGTCGCCCTCGCATCGGCCACCTCGTTCGCAACGGCTTCGACGCCGGTGCAGCGCATCGATCCGCCAGCCTTGACCCAGGCTGCTGCCGACGCCAGCATGACCGTCGTCACCATCACCGGCAAGCGCCTGACCGCGGCCGAAAAAGCAGCACTGGCCGGCTAAGCCAGCACCACCACTCGCAAGGAGATAACGAATATGAACAAATTCCTCGGCATGGCGCTCACCGCTGCAGCCCTTTCCCTTCCAGCCGCCTCTGCTGTTGCCGACGAACTGGTCAGCGAGACGCGCGCGATCGATGCACGCATCGTGAAGGTCAAGCTGGATGGCGTTATCAACCTGCGTGTGAAGCAAGGCGCCACGCCATCGCTGACCTTGTACGGCGAGAAGCGCCACCTGGCGAAAGTGAAAACCGATTTGAGTGGCGACACCCTGCGCATCGACAGCGATGAAGGTGGGTGGAAATTCACCAACGAGAAGCACGAAGTGCGCGTCGAACTAACCTTGCCGAACCTGAACGAATTCACGTCGGAAGGTGTCGGCACGACAGAAGTCACCGGATTTACCGGCGAGAAGATTTCCCTCGCACTCGACGGTGCCGGCTCGGTCAAAGTCAACAGCAACTACAAGAACATCAGCTCGCGCCTGGGCGGCGTTGGCAGCATGACCCTGAACGCTGGATCAAGCGACTTGGTCGACCTGAACATGCGCGGCGCCGGCAGTATCACCATCAACGGCAATAGCCGCATGCTGCGTGCGAAGCTGGGCGGCGTAGGCAGCCTGGACGCGAAGGGCTTGCAGTCGGACACCGTCGACCTCGACATGACCGGCCTCGGCGGCGCGACGGTCTACGCCAGGAACGCGGCAAGCCTGCGCCTGAGCGGACTGGGCTCGGCGACCGTGTACGGCAACCCGGCGAGCCGCAACGCCACCGCACGCGGACTGGGGAATGTGTCCTGGAAATAAACCAGTAGGCCCAAGCGCAAAAGCCGCCTTCAATGAAGGCGGCTTTGTTGTTCGTGACGGCTTACTTTTTGATGGCGATGGCGTTCTTGACTGACTTCACACCCTCAATGTCGCGCACCAGCCGTTCCGCTTTCTGCACATGCTCAGGCACCGCGACGAAACCGCTGAGCTGCACCGTTCCCTTGTAGGTATCGACCTGGATCTCGGTGGCCTTGAGCTCCGGGTCGGCGACCAGCGCGCCCTTGACCTTGGCCGTAATGACGGTGTCATCGATATATTGGCCAGTGCCCACCCGTTTTTCGGTCGGTGCGCAGCCAAGCAGTGTGAGTATCATCAGGGCGGACAAGAAAGCGCTAAAGCGGCGTGCGAGTGTCATGGCTATGCTCCAGGTTCGAGGGTGGGGTCTTCCTCATTGTGGCGCGCGCCGACAGGGCCCGTTTGATGCTGGACAAACGTGGCAGGCAGCTCTTTGGCAACCGGCTTGGGCGCGAAGTTGCGGTTGACAATGTCGCGTCCGATCACCAGCCGCATGTTGGCCGGTTTGACGCTGCCCGCCTCGACAGCAACCGCGTTGCCGAAGCTCTCGGCAAGGCGTCCGGCCGCCTCGCGGAACGGTGGCTGGTATTCGACCCGCGTCTGGCGCACGTCGAACGGACGCTGGTTCGACAGGCGCACGACGCGCAGCGTGTCCGGATCCATCATCGCCGACAGGGCCTTGGCCATGCCCCTGACGCCATTGCCGTTGCGAATTTCGAGCAGCGCCTTTTCCGGCGCCGCGCTTGCCGGCAGCGGCGCCGGCGTGTCCTCCGGGCGCGCAAGCGTGGCGGCCGGAATCCGGCGCAGCTCGAACATGCCATTGGCAAGCTGGCGCACTTCGGTCGCCGCCCATGCGTCCTCGGCGCGCGGGCTGGCGTTGACAGCCTTTTCGATGGCGGGTGCGACGGCGCGCTGCGCCAGCGCGTAGTCGGCCTTGAAGTCATGCTCGCGCAGCGCGGCCGCCTGCTGGTACATCAGCTGCGCGCGCTCGGGCTGGCCCAGCTTGTCCAGCGCGCTGCCGAGGTGATTCCAGGCGCGGTAATTGAGCGGGTCGAGCACGCAGGCTTTCTCCAGCGCCGACAGGGCGTTGTCGTATTCGCCGTTGAGGAAGTACGCATAGCCGAGGTTACTGAACAGGAAGGCGGTTTCCGGCCCTGCCTTGCCATCCACTTCTTGCGTCAGCCGTTGCCAGATCGGGATCGCCTTGGCGAACTCGCCCTGTTCCGCATACAGCGTCGCCAGCCCGTTGCGCGCGTTGACTTGGCCCGGATCGGCCTTCAACGCCGTCATGTACGATGCGGTCGCTGCCTCGAAGCGGCGCGCCATGTGCAGGCTTCGCCCCAGCACGTAGGCCTCGCTGGCCGAAGCCGATGCCGACGCCGGCCGCTGCTCGTTGGGAATCGGACGATGTCCGAGATCGGCGCACGCGGCAAACAGGGATGCGCCGGCGCATACCGTCGTCAAACGCTTCAGTTTCGTTTTCATCGCATTCTCCTTCTCGACTTCATTGGCCTGCGCCAGTCATCGCAGGCAGGGCGCGGGCAATCTGGATTCCGGCGGGCCCGATCAGGACCATCAGCAAGGTGGGAAAGATAAAGAAGATCAGCGGGAACAGCAGCTTGAGGCCGATCTTGGCGGCCGTCTCCTCGGCGACCATGCGCCGCTTGGTGCGCAGGTTGTCCGAGTGGACGCGCAACGAGTCGCCCATGCTGGTGCCGAAGCGCTCCGACTGGATCAGCATCGCGACCAGCGTATCGACGTCTTCCACGCCACTGCGCAGCGCGAAATTGCGCAGCGCTTTCTCCTTGGTGAAGCCGGCCCGCATCTCCATCAGTACCAGCTGCAGCTCCTGGGCCAGTGTGACGCTTTTAATGTGGATCTCGCCGGCGACCTTGATCAGGGCGCGTTCGAGGCTCAGGCCCGCCTCGACGCAAACCGTCAGCAGGTCGAGCGCATCGGGAATCGTTTCGAAAATCTCGCGCTGGCGGCGCGATGCGATCTGGCGCAGGATGACGTTGGGCAGGTAGTAGCCGATCGCCGCCACCAGGAGAAGCAGGAGCAGCAGGCGCTGCCCCGGCATCGCCCTTCCCGAGATCGCGAGCATCAGCGCAACCGCACTGGGGAACAACAGCGCCAGCACCGATTTCGATGCGAAGTACAGGGTCGCCGCGGCCGGGTTGCGCCAGCCGGCATTCATGAAGCGTGTGCGCAGGCTCGATTTCTCCCAGCCATCCTCGGGCAGCGACAGCCTCGAAAATGGCTGCGCCACCTTGGCCGCCTTCTCGACCCAGCCGCCGGTTTCGAGCGCGCTCGGCTCCGTCTTGCCCATGAAGGTGTCGAGCCGGATGCGCAAATACCCCGGCGAGAAAATGACCATGGCCAGCAGCGCCAGGCCGCAGACGATGCCGAAGACGATGGTCAGGAATATGATTTGCGGGCCGGTCATGTGCTTCCCCTTAAATGCGGATGTGGATCACGCGGCGCAGCCACAGGACCCCGATCAGGATCATTCCAGCGCCGTACCAGAGCAGCTTGATGCCCGTCGGGTCGGTCCACAGCAGGCTGACATAGTGCGGGCTGGTCATCGACATCAGGATGATGACGATGAACGGCAGCAGGCCGAGGATCCAGGCCGACATCCTGCCTTCGGATGACAGCACGCGCACCTGCGCGATCAGCTTGAGCCGCTCGCGGATGATGTGGCTGATGTTATGGAGGATTTCGGCCAGGTTGCCGCCCGACTCGCGCTGGATCAGCACCGCGATGACGAGATAGCGAAGGTCGGTCAGCGGAATGCGGTCGGCCAGGTTGTGCAGCGCTTCGTTAAGCGGCACGCCGTAGTTGATCTCTTCGTGCGCCGCGCGGAACTCGCCGCACAGCGGCTCCGGAAGCTCCGAGCCGACCATCTGCAGCACGTTGGTGAACGAGTGGCCGGACCGCAGCGCGCGCGCGATGAAGTCAGCGGCTTCCGGAAGCTGCTGCTCGATCTTGATCAGCCTTTGCCGACGCGCGCGGCGCAGCATCGCGTACGGAATGCTGGTCAGGAGCGCAATAATGACAAGCTTCGCCAACAGCGGCACCTCCCACATCTGCACCATGACAAGCCCGGACAGCGTCATGGCGACCGACGCGGCCAGGAACTGCGAAACCGACCAGCGCACGCCGGCCTGCAGGATCAGCCGGTCGATCGCATTCGCGAGCCGCATCTTGTGCAGCATCTTGTCGACGCCGTCGTTCTTGCTGTAGCGGCGCTGCTTGAGGATCGACACGTCGCCGTGCCCGCCTTCGACGCCGCCTGACATCAGGCGCAGCCGGCGCGAGATGCGCTGCGCCTCGCTGCCATGGGTGCTGTTCCACCACAGGTAGGCGCCTTCCACCAGGAGGATCACTGCGGCGAACAGCAGTACCGCGAAACCGTAATAGATTGAGTCCATGCTGGCTCCCGCCGGTTATTCGTAGACGCGCGATGGATCGAACGCGGAATCGGGCACCGGCGCGCCGAACATGCGCAGCCGTTCGGCGAAACGCGGCCGCACGCCGGTGGCGCAGAACTGTCCGAGCACCTTGCCGTCGGCCGCGACGCCGGTCTGCTCGAAGCGGAAGATCTCCTGCATCGCGAGGATCTCTCCTTCCATGCCGGTGATCTCCTGCATGCTGACCAGTTTGCGCGCGCCGTCGGTCAGGCGCGTCACCTGAAGCACCACCGTCACCGCCGAACAAATCTGCTGGCGCACCGCGCGCGGGGTCAGCGTGACGCCAGCCATGCCGACCATGTTCTCCAGCCGCGACAGCGCGTCGCGCGGCGTGTTCGAGTGGATGGTGGCGAGCGAACCTTCGTGGCCGGTGTTCATCGCCTGCAGCATGTCGAGCGCTTCGGCGCCGCGCACCTCGCCCAGGATGATGCGGTCCGGACGCATGCGCAGTGCGTTGCGCACCAGCGCGCGCTGCGTCACTTCGCCTTTGCCTTCGATATTCGACGGACGCGTTTCGAGGCGGACGACGTGCGGCTGGCGCAGCTGCAGTTCGGCGGCGTCTTCAATCGTCACGATCCGCTCGTTGGCAGGGATGAAGCCGGAGATCAGGTTCAGCAGCGTGGTCTTGCCGCTGCCGGTGCCGCCCGAGATCAGGATGTTGATCTTGGCCTGGCCGAGCGACTCGAGCACCTGCACCATCGGCGGCGTCAGGCTTTTGTAGTCGAGCAAGTTCTGCACCGACAGCGGCGTCGACGAAAAGCGCCGGATCGACAGGATCGGCCCGTCCACAGCCAGGGGAGGAATGATGGCGTTGACGCGCGAGCCGTCCGGCAGGCGCGCATCGACCATCGGACTCGACTCGTCGACGCGCCGGCCGACGCGCGAAACGATCTTCTCGATGATCTTCATCAGGTGGGCGTTGTCGTGGAAGGTCACCTCGGTCAGCTCGAGCTTGCCGCGCCGTTCGATGTAGACCTTGGCGTGCGTGTTGACCAGGATGTCCGAGATGGTCGCGTCGTTCAGCAGCGGTTCGAGCGGGCCGAAGCCGAGCATTTCGTGCTGGATGTCGAGCACCAGGTTGTGGCGCTCGTTCTGGTTCAGGACGATCCGCTCTTCCTCGATGATGCGCTGGATAAGCAGCGCCAGTTCGTGTTTGAACTGCTCGGTGGTCAGGCGCTTCAGGCGCTCCAGGTCGATCCGGTCGAGGATCATCTGGTGCATCGACTTCTTCAGGTCCTGGTATGCGTGGTTGGCCGGCTCGGCGACCAGGGGCGCGGCCAGTGTCTTGGCTTCGTCGGTTGTTGACAGGCGTTCGCGCAGGGTCATGACAGTCTCCGTAATCTCAGGCGTCGGTGTCGGCGCGGCCGAACAGGCGGTCGAACAGGCCTTTGTTGGCTTCCGGGGCGCGCCGCGCCGTGACCAGTTCGACCAGGTCGGCCAGGCTGCGCGCGACCGCGCTGGAGCGCGACAGCTCGAGCACCGGCACGCCCTGGTTCACCGAGTCGGTCGCGGCGACGTAGTCGTTGGGGATGGTATGCATGACGTCCGCGCCGAGGGCGTTCTGCAGGTCCTGCAGGCGCAGCTTGCCGCCCTTCTCGTAGCGGTTGACGATCAGGCGGGTCTGGTCGACCGGGTAGCCGAGCGAGCGGAAGATGTCGAGCAGGCGGCGCGCATCGCGGATGTCGGGCAGCGCCAGCTGCAGCACCGGGTGGATGGTGTCCGCGTTGTCGAGCGCGCGCAGCGAGATGGCGTCGATCTGGCGGCCGACGTCGAGCACGATGTAATCGTAATGCTGGCGCGCCACGCGCAGGATGGTGTCCATATGTTCCGGCTTCAGGTCGACCGCGTGGGTTGGGTCGTCGGCCGCCGCGAGGATGCCGAAGCCCGGCGTGACGTGCACCAGGCACGAGTCGAGGAAGGGGCCGTCGATGCGCGCGATCTGGCTGCACACGTCCGACAGCGTCATCGCCGGCTTCTGGTCCGAGACGTACAGCGTGGCGTCGCCGAACTGGCCGTGCAGGTCGATCAGCAGCACTTTTTTTTCCGCCAGCGTGGCGAGCGCGTAGCCGAAATTGGTCGAGATGAAGGTCGCGCCGCTGCCGCCTTTGCACGAGATGAAGGCGAGTACCTTCCCGTCGCGCATGTCGGTGACGCCGACCGCTTGCGCGACCCGGTCCATCGCTTCATGGAAGGCGCGGTGCACCAGCGGCAGCTGCAGCACTTCGCGCACGCCGGCGCGCATCGCGCGGATCAGCAGGTCCTGGTGATGGTCGCGCGTGAGCAGCATGAAGCAGGAGGATTGATAATGCTTGGCCAGGCGCTCGAGCAGGTCGCTGTCCTGGATGTCCGGGTCAGTGGCGTCGATGATGACCACGCCGGGATTGTCGGGCATCAGTCGGTCGAGCGCCTCGCGCAGGCTGGCGCGGCTGGCCGCCAGGCTGATAGGCGGCACGCGCGCCGTCCCCTGGGACGCGATTTCCGCGTGCAGATCGCTGTCGCGGGTGATGATCAACGCTTTCATGGCATTCCTCTGCTCAAAATCGCACGCCGTTTATGGGGATGAAATGGCGACGCTTGGCATGCGGCCCAGCGACCCGATCGGCGAAATGGTGGTAAATCTGGGGAACGTGATCGAGCCCGGCACGAAGCTGTCCAGGCCGGTCATGGTGGTGTAAGGAATCAGCGAGCAGCTTTCCGCTCCGCCAACGCACAAGCGGACCCGGACGAAGCGAACGCAGCTCGTACCGTTCGGGTTGGCGGTGCAGTTGACCAGGTTCTCGGCTGCGCTTCCCGGCATCGCGGCAACAGGCGTTTCGGCGTCGGAGCGGAGGTAGTCGATCGCCAGGTGCGCATCGGTGACGTCGCCGGCCAGCGGCAGCCTGGTGGAGTCGAACATCGCATGGCTGCGAATGGCATTGATGGATGCGGCATCGAATGCGCTCACCGCGGCGGCCCGGGCGGCGCGCCGTGTCACCTCCGTCATCGTATTCCACAGGAACAGCGCGCGCGACAGCTCCATGATCGCGACGATGTACGTGAAGAAGACCAACACGAACATGGCGAACTCGACGGCCGCAAAGCCGCGCTGGGCGCCGTGCATGACAAAACGAGGACGGGGACGGGGACGGGGACGGGGCATGACGGCAGTCCTAGTTCTGGTAGATTGCGTCCGAGCTTGCGGAGAAGGTCCAGCTGGAGGCATACGTGTCTGGCAGCCAGGGGCCGGTGTCTTGCCAGAATGCGTCTATCAGCGTGAAATCAGCGTCAACGCGCACGTCCTCCACGGCGATCGCGGCGTTGCAATTACCGCCGTTATTGCAACGAACGCCAATAACCAGATCTTCCGGCGGTTTGATTCCTGCCTCGGCGATGGCATTTTCGACGATGTCCCTGGCGCGCACCTGGGCCAGCGCCATTCCTGCCGGCGTAATCATCTCGACGCGCGGCACTGTGGCCATGTAATTGGCCGCATCCTGCGTGGCTTGCTTGATCACGCTGTAGTGGTAGAAGACGCGGGAAAACAAGAACACCACCGGCAGCAGGAAACCTGAAAAGACCAGGATGAGCGCCAGTTCGACCGCAGCCGCTCCGCGCTGCCGGCGGCGTTGGAAGCCTTGGAAATATGCGTTCATTGGAATAGCCCCACTGTCGCCGCCAGCTCGGCATCGGGTGCCAGCCCCCCGAACTCGCCGTACACGGCGGAGGCGCTGGCGTCGGCCCGCGAGCTCATGAAAAAGCGGCCGATTGCCAGCACCTTTGCCGAGCTGCCGGCCACGGGGCATTCCAGCACAGGGATATTGAGCACGCGCCGCAGCGGAAGAAACACGACAGGCGGTGCTGCACGGTGGGGTGCGTTGTTGCTCGCGTATGGACTGGCCAGCGTATCAGCATGTGTGCTTATCACTTCCGTACCCGATCCGACCGGGTACAGGAACTTCCAGTCCGCCATGAGGAACGGCGCGCCCACGCCATCAGGTGCGCCGCTGTCATACTTGACGGCCTTGGAAAACGCCCACAACGGCCCGTAACTCGCCTTGGTAATCCCGACGACCGCACTGGACTGGTCGGCAATCGTCAGCTTCGCCCCCCCGATGTCATGCGGCTCCGCGCTGCTGTTGATGGCGCCCGTGGAATTCATCCACCATCCGAAATACCATGCGCGGTATTCCTTGATGTTGCGGTCGGGAGGGGCCGGCACCCTGTTGCAACTCGAACCCGTGTAATCGGAGAAGCGGGAATTGAGTTCAGTGGCGAGCGCCGGAGGGAACGGATTGGCGACATACACCATGGCTCCGCTGCGCAGGTTACTTGTCGCGATCGAACCGCTGCAGACGAACGGCCTTGCCACGGCAAGCGAGCGGTTATTCGCATCCTCGGGCCGGTTCGGAAAATCCAGCGGATTGACCAGGTAGCTGACAGGGTTGCTGCCATGCGGGTTCAGGTTCAGCAGGTTGTAGCTGACGCCACGCCGGAATCCGTAGTGCAGCAGCTCCTTTTCAACCACTGCGCCCTTTACAACATCGCGCGTGGACACCTGGGTATTGTTAACCGCGCAGACGGCCAGCGGCGTCACCTGGACCCCGGTTCGTCCGGCGATCGCGCGTGCCGCAATCGTCATCTGCTCCATCGCGCTGCCAAGCACGCGCGCGAAAATAACATCGACCTGGCCCTGTTCACCCAGCTCGCGCGTATCGACCTTTGCGTAGTACATATTGGCCGCAATGGCGGCGTTGACGGAACCAGCCGCCAGCCAGTCGCCGTCCGGCTTAGCTGGATCGTCGCTGAAGCGCAGCGCGGTGTCGGTCCATACGATCGCCCTGCCAAGGCTGTATTTGTGGCGCTGGGCGACCGTGCGCGCTTGCGTTTTGGCCGCCTCGATGCCGGCCATCGTGCCATCCAGCGCGCGCGCCGCGGCCAGCGCGGCAGCATCGGCGACACTCTGCATCTCGGTACGGCGCGTGTAGGCGAACGACAGGTCGAGCGCCAGCCCCGTGAAGCCGATGATCGGAATCAGCAAAACCGCATACATCACGGCCACCGACCCGCGCCGGCGGCGAACAGATGGATGCATGTGGCGAGCGGTTTTCATTTTGTCGTGCTGCCGATCATCAAGGTCGCTGGCGCGGCCGATGGCTCCTGCGACGCTTCCCCGCTCTCGTACTTCTTGTGCGCCGTCATCGCGGCGCGGCCATCCATGCCGCCGACCGGCTTGGTGTTGCGCGCGGCCGCCGGGTTGATCACCTGGGCCGCGAAAGCGCTGCGCACCGAGTTGCCGAAGCTGCTGTCCCAGCGCGGGGTGGTTTCGGCGCACGCGGCCAGGGTGGCGGCCAGCGCCAGCAGCGGCAAGCTGCGCGAGATGCTGCAAAGTCGGGTATCCATGGCGCCTCCTATTTAAGTTCGAACCCGCGCGCGGCCTCGGCCGACGGCGCCGATGCCGGCACCGCAGGCATGGCGTCGGTTGCCGGCGCGCGGCCTTCCATCTTCCCGCCGAGAAGGAACTCGGCGCGTCCGGCGGGCATCAGCTTGTCGGTCGGCAGCGTGAAATCAGGCGGCAGCGGCTTGACCAGGTGGGCCGTCACCACGAAGACCAGCTCGGTGCGGTCCTGCTGATAGTCGGTACTGCGGAACAGGGCGCCGAGCACCGGCACTTCGCCCAGCGCGGGCAAGCCCTTCAGGTTGTTCACCCGGTTGTTCTTGATCAGGCCGCCGATGGCGAAGCTCTGGCCGTCATACAGCTGGACGGTGGTGCTGGCCCGGCGCGTCGTGATCAGCGGAAGAATCGAGCCGCCGGTGAAGCCGGCCGCGCTGATGCCGATGCCTTCGCGGGATATTTCCGATACCTCCGGCGCCACCCGCAGGTTGATGCGGCCACCCGACAACACGGTCGGCGTGAAACGCAGGCCCACGCCGAACTCCTTTTCTTCCAGCGTGATCCGGTTGTTCTCCTGGGCGACGGGGATGAATATCTTGCCGCCGGCGAGGAAACTTCCTTCCTGGCCGCTGATTGCCATCACGGTCGGCTCGGCCAGGATGCGCACCAGGCCATCCTGCTTGTGCGCTTCCAGGGTCAGCTGGTTGCCGTTGGTCTTGCGGGCGTCGAGCAGGCCGCGCGCGGTGCCGGTCAGGAAATTCGACAGCAAGGTGGTCGCCCAGCTGCCATGATTGAACTTGAGGGTGGTGCCCGCTTCCAGCCGTTCGAGCAAGGTCTTCGACACCTCGGCGATCTTCACCTCCAGCATCACTTGCTGCGGGGCGCTGACCGACAGCATGTTGACGATGCGCGCGCCGGAGCCCGCAGCGGCGCCGGGCGCGGGCGCCGCATCCTTGTCGTCGCTCTTCTGTGCCAGGGGGCGCTGGGCACGCCGCACGAAGGCCTGCGCGAGGTCGTTGGCGCGCGCCACGGCAGCGCCATCGGACACGTCGCCGGTCAGGATCAGCGAATCGGCGGCGGCCTGCACGCGGATGTTCTTTTCCTCGGGCATGACGCTGGCCAGGGTCGCCTGCAGCGCCGTCGGGTCCATCGACACCGTGATGTCGATCACGCTGCACGAGCCGCCCTTGCCCTGGATGATCATGTTGGTGGTGCCGATGTCGACCCCGACCAGGTACAAGGTATCGGGCGCGACCAGCATCGACTGCACGATGCCCGGGTTGCCGACACTGCGGTGCAGTACCGGTTCCGGCAAGCGCATCAGGTTCGATTTACCGACCTGCAGCGCCATGCTGCCCGGACGCGCGGCTTCGCCGCTGCAACGCGGGCTGGTCTCGGCGCGCGGCGCTTGTCCTTTCGCCGCTGCGGCAGACTGGGCCTGCGCCGCGGCTGCGCCGTGCGCCAGTGCCAGCATGACGGCCATTGCGCCTGCCCGCACTGCGCACGTGGTGTGCTGCCCGATGCCTTTGTCCATATCGCTCATCCTGAAAAAGTCTTGCGTAAGGAAAAATCCGTCGTCCCGGCTTCAGAAGCATTCCTGCGCGCTGCGTCCGCCGATGATCACCGCCACGCAGTCGCGTTTGACGGGCGCCGCCACTGTCATCACGCGCGGCCTGGGCGCGGCACGCCTGGCCGGCGCGACCGGTTTGGCCTGCGCCAGCGCCGGCGGCGCGGCCAGATCATCGAGCAAGGTGCGTTTGGTGGCGCCGGGGGTGGCCGGCGATTTCGGATCGATCTGGTTGCGCAGCGCCAGCGACAGGGTGCCGACGCTGCGCGCCAGGTCGAGGTGTTCGGCTTGCTGCGGCGTGACTTCGAGCGTGACGGCGTTGACCACGCGCGGCTTGGTGTCGTCGCGGCTGACTTCCTGGGCGACCGCCAGCACCAGGATGCGTTCGAGCACGATTTTCGACACTTGCAGCGCGCCGCGTGCGTTGCGCTCGGCCTCGGTTGGTTCGCGTTCGAGGTGCACGATGACGTCGACGTAATTGCCCGGCAGCGCAAACCCGGCCACGCCGATCACGTCGTTGACGCGCACCGTGATCGCACGCTTGCCCTCGGTGATCATGGCCGACAGCCCGCCCACCGTGCCGGGCGGCGCCAGCTTGTCCTCGCTGAGCACCTCGCCGCGCATCACGTTACTTTTGAGGACGCGGTCGGCCAGCCTGGAAAAGTCGGTGAAGGCATTCTTCGGCAGGCTCTTGAGGCTGATTTCTTCCAGCTTCAGCATCTCGGGCAGCAGTTTCTGTCCGCGGCCGACATCGGCGACCGCCACCACCACCCGCTGGGCACTGTTGGCCGATTGCCGGGCCAGCCAGAGCGAGGCCAGCACCACGGCGGCGATACCGAACAGGATCGCAACCGCCATCATTATGATCGCGCGCTTGTTTTTCATCAGATTCTCTCGAGCAAGGGATCGGAGCCGTAGGCGTTATACGGGGCGGGTGGCAAGGAAGGTGAAGCGTGGCCATGGGCGCAGCCGGCAAACATGCTGACCCAGGCCTGTTCCAGCGTGGCGATGGTAAGCCGCGGCGCGATGCCGGAAAAGCTGGCGAAGTCGCAGATCCGTCCCAGCAGTTCGCGCGGATAGCTGGCCAGCAAGGGGCGCCCGGCAGGATCGTGCAGGCGCGTCAGCAAGTGCTCGGCGACCGCGTCGTCATGGCTGATGCGCAGCAGCCGGCACTGGTGGCGGAACAGCGCGCGGTAATTCTGCTCGGTCAGCGCGCCGACCTGGATCTTGTAGCCGACCCGGCGCATCGAGGCGTCGTCAAGCAGGCGCGGCGGTGCGTAATTGGTGACCAACACCAGGGTGGCGTCGAACGGCACGCCGATCTTGTGGCCGCCATCGACGGTCAGCTGGTCGTTGCCAGCCTCGAGCGGCGTAGTCCA
Source organism: Massilia polaris (assembly GCF_012927275.1). Classification (GTDB taxonomy): domain Bacteria; phylum Pseudomonadota; class Gammaproteobacteria; order Burkholderiales; family Burkholderiaceae_D; genus Telluria_A; species Telluria_A polaris. The sequence goes on from NZ_JABBGG010000002.1 coordinate 90,557, forward strand.
GCGGTTCAGCAGGTCGGCGGGGGCGACGCGCTGGCGGCCGAGGTCGTCGACCACCAGCATGCCGCCGTTGGCCATCAAATGCGGCGGCGCCTGGTAGACGCCATTGGCGCTGTCGAAGCGCAGGTCCAGCATTTCCTGGCTCAGTTCGGCGCCGACCTGGACCACCGGGCGCTGGCACAGCGACCAGCGCGCATCGACGCTGCGCTGGTTTTCGCCCTGGCGCGCGGCCAGGGTGGGCGGCAGGTGCACCAGCGGATCGTAAAACTGGATGATGTCCTGGTCGACCAGGATCGCGTACGGCACCGCGACCAGGCCTTGCTGGAGCTGGCCGAGCTTGCGCGCCAGCGTGCTCTTGCCGCTGCCGGAAGGGCCGTACAGCAGCAGCGAGCGGCTCGACTGCAGCGACGCGCCAAGCTGTTCGCACACCGCCGCATCCAGGTGGTCGTCGGCAAAGGCGGCGGCCATCTCGGCGGCGCCGATGCGCGGCGCGCCGGCCTGGCGGGTCGACTGGCGCAGGCAGACTTCGCGGTAGGCTGGCAAGGTGACGGGCGCCGGACCGGCGTAGCGGCAGCGCGCCAGGTATTCGGCGGCACACTGCTTGCCGGCCGCGGTCAAATGGTATTGCAGGTCGAGGTCGGTGTCGCCGCCCCATCCGGCTTCGGCCATCTGCCCGGCCACCATCGCGTCGAGCACTTCGCGCATGACGCCGATCGACAGGCGCAGCTTCCCGGCCAGCACCGGCAACGGGGTCCTGGTCCCCGAATACATGGCTTTCGCGGCGAGCTCAAGCAGCATCGAAAGCTCGAGTCCGGTTTCGCGCACCGTCTTGGGCTGCGGCGGCAGTGTCGCGACCGGCTCGGCGGCCGGGCCGGCCTGGCCGCGCTTGGCGTCGGCGGTTCTCGCTGCGGTCAGTTCGGCTTCGATCATGGATGTTCCCTTCTCAGCGCCAGCGCATTTCCGTAAGTCACAATTAATTCTATCCAGCACGGAAAGCGGTCGCTTGACGAAGAGCAAGCAAAGCCATACGACGAAATCAGCCGTGGCGAATCGACAGCATCAGGCAAGTTGCCGCGGCGATCGCCAGGCCATACGGCATGCCGCCCACGCTGCCGGCCGGGAGCGGTTCGCGCACCGACGGCATGCCGACCGCGCGCATGCAGAGCGGACGCAGCAGGATCCACATGTTGGCGACGAAAGCGCGCCAGCGCCCCTGCCTGGCCACCATCACCAGCGCCATCACGCCGCCGGCGCAAAACGTGGCAAGCGCGATGTCCAGCGCCAGCATCGGACCGGTGAAGGCGCCGACCATCGCCATCAGCTTGACGTCGCCGGCGGCCATGCCGCGCAGCAGGTAGAGCGGAAGAAAGATGAGCAGGCCCACGGCGCAACCAGCCAGGCCAACGGAAATAAACTGCAAAGGGGTAGCGGAAACCAGGTGGAGGACACCGGCGCTGAACAGTCCGCACAGGACCAGCCGGTTGGGAATCTTGCGCGCCGCGAGGTCGTGCAGGCAAGCGCTCAGTACCAGCGCAATCAGGAACCCATCAAGATACAGTGCGTTGATCATGGCAAACTCACTGGCGGGGTAGAAGAATGCTTTCCGGGCCGGGCCCTGCCCGGAAAGCGAAGTTACCGCTTAGGCGGGCGGAGCACCAACATTCATCTTGCCGGCAATGTAGTTAAAAGCGCTCGTCAATCCGCCCGATACCGCGGTGACGCCAACCACCAGCGCACTGGCAATCAGCGCCGCGATCATGCCGTACTCGATGGCGGTAACGCCACCTTCGTCATTCACGAACTGTTTCAGTGCAGTGGAAAGGGTGTGCATGACAGACTCCTTGTGAGTGAATAAAAAACACATGCCCTGGCGCAGCGGATCGCGGTAAATGCTTTCCTTAACTTGCTGGATTTCAATTCCTGCGCCATTGAGTTCACTATACATTTCGATTCCACAGGGCAAGTTGACTGTGCGCAAGTTTTCCATGCGGCATTTTTATTCGCTGTTTTTGTTTGCGGTTTTCGTGGTCGGCCGAGGCCGTTTGCGCGCATGTGGCTTGATCTGGGAGAAGTTTCTCCCCAGCTAACCGCAACGCCATGCAGGACGGTAGAATCGGCCTTACTGGCAAGCAACTCTGCAGTTGCCAAATATGCAAAAACCCATTATGCTGCATGACTGTTCTTTGGAATTGCCCTGTGCTTGGCTTCTCGGTGCGCCTTAGCAAAATCGTTGACGGGCGTGGTTCCTGGGCTATGCGTGGATGCTTGATTACACTTCTGAGAACGACATGGATTCCCTTCTGAGACACATGGTGGACATGACCGGCCACCGCGATCACACGATGCTCGACATCTCCGTGATCTCGGCAGTGCAGGAACTGGCCGGCGCGCTGCAAACGCGCGTGCTCACCATCACCGCCGTCCGGGGCCAGGAGTTCGTCCGCCCGCGCGCCTTGATCGGGCGCGGTTCGCCGGCCTGCATGGTCGAGCCGGTCGACGGCAGCAGCCCGGGCGAGCCGCTCGCGCAGTTTCCCGAACTGGCCGCCTGCCTCGCGGGCCATGAAGCCAGCCGCGAAGTCATTTCCGCCGACGGCATGCGCACCCTGTGGCTGCCGATCTGGATGGGCGACCAGGCCGACACCTGCCTCGAGATCGTCCACCCCGAGCCGTACAGCACCGATACGATCCACGTCATCAGCGGCATCGTCAGCGTGTACCGCAACTTCCAGAACCTGCTCGACTACAGCGAACGCGATTCGCTCACCGGCCTGCTCAACCGCAAAACCTTCGACGACCAGCTCGCCAAGATGCTGCTCACCTCGAACGAGCTGGAAACGCTGCCGCCGCTGCCGGGCCAGCCGGAGCGGCGCCACCATTCGGACGCCGAAAAACAGTGGCTGGCGGTGGTCGACGTCGACCATTTCAAGCTGGTCAACGACAAGTTCGGCCACCTGTACGGCGACGAAGTGCTGATCCTGATCGCCAACCTGCTGCAGTCATCGTTCCGTGCGCAGGACCGCGTGTTCCGCTTCGGCGGCGAGGAATTTGTCGTGCTGCTGCGTTCGACCTCGCTGGAAAACGCCCGGAAGATCATCGACCGCTTCCGCACCAATGTCGAATCGCACGAGTTCCCGCAGGTGGGCCGGGTGACGGTGAGTGTGGGGTTTGTCAGCATCAGCGCGTACGAATCGCCGGTAATCATCCTCGGCCGCGCCGACCAGGCGCTGTACTACGCCAAGAGCCATGGCCGCAACCAGGCCTGCCACTACGACCAGCTGGTCTCGGGCGGCCAGCTGCACGCGGTGCCGACCAACGACACCGCCGAATTCTTCTAGGCCGCTTACGCCGCCAGCGCCATGAAGCGCATCGGGTCGACTTTCCACTTCTCGGGCGACTCGTGGCGCACGATCTTGTCGCCGCCGCCGAAACCGAGCGCGCGCGACAGGTCGACCGTCTCCGGCTTGATGTAGGTGTCGCGCTTGGTGTGGAAGAACACGTTCACCTTCGGCGCCAGCAGCTTGGTCGCATGCGCCTCGACCACCACGCCCAGCCGTCCCGACTCCAGCAGCACCATCGTGCCGACCGGGTAGATGCCGACGCAGCGCATGAATTCCTGCACGAACTGCGGGTTGAAATGGAACTTGCTCCACTCGTACAGCTTGCGCAGCGCGTCGGCCGCGGCCATGCCCTTGTGGTAGCAGCGGTCGGCGGTGATCGCGTCGTAGACGTCGACGATCGCCGCCATCTGGGCCAGCTCGCTGATGCCGCTGGCGGCCTGCTTGCCGGGATAGCCGCTGCCGTCGAAGCGCTCATGGTGGTGCAAGGTGATGTCGAGCGGAATCGCGCCAATGCCGGGCGACTGCTTCAGGATGTCGTAGCCGTCCTGCGGGTGCTTGCGGATGATGGCGAACTCTTCCTCGGTCAGGCGGCCCGGTTTGTTCAGGATTTCGTCCGGCACCAGCGCCTTGCCGGTGTCGTGCACCAGTCCGCCGAGGCCGGCCTGGTAGGTGGTACTCGAGTCGATCCGGCGCGCGTTGCAGAACGCCACCAGCAAGGTGCACACGCTGACGGAATGGAGGAAGGTGTAGTCATCCTTGGTCTTGATGCGCAACAGGCCGAGCAGCGCGCCCGGATTGCGCAGGATCGAGGCGGTGATGTCTTCCACCACCGGCCCCACGCGGTCGAGCTCGATGACCTTGCCCAGCCGCGCATCCTGCATCACGGTGCGCACCAGCCCGACGGCCTGGTGGCGGATCTGCGTGGCGCGCTTGAGCTCCTCAGCCATCGACGCGCGCGCGGCCACCACCGGCGTTTCGGCGATCTGGATGATCGCCGCTTCGTTCTGCACGCGCACTTCCTCGACGGTCGGCGCATGGTCCGCATCCAGGCCGCGCGAACAGTCGATCACCACATCGTGAATGCCGGCATCGATGATCTTGCGAATCTCGCCTTCTGTCTTGAGCAACAGGCGGTTGCGCACGAACGGATGGCTCATCCAGTCGCAGCTGAGATTGTGGATATACATGCCAACCTTCAGCTGGGATGCATCGATATTTTTTAGCATAGGATGTGGTGCTGTGTTTTAATCGTCGCGCGATCGGGACCGGTCACGCACCGAGTATACCTGCTCCATTACCCTAAAGCATTTCTTTTCGTTACTGTTTTTTGCAATAATGCAATTTTTAAGCCAATAAGCAACATGGAATTACGCCAGCTTCGTTATTACGTTGCGATTGTCGACCACGGCTCGCTGTCGCGCGCGGCGCTGGTGCTGCACGTCGCCCAGCCCGCCCTGACCCAGCAGCTGCGCCAGCTTGAGGACGAGCTCGGCGCCCAGCTGCTGCACCGCTCCGCGCAGGGCGTGCTGTGCACCGACGCCGGCAAGGTGTTCTACGAGCACGCCCAGGCGATCCTGAAACAGGTGGCCGACGCCCGCTCGGCGGTGATCCAGTCGACCACCCGCCCCTCCGGCAGCGTCACCCTCGGCCTGCCGCACAGCATTTCGGGCGCGCTCGCCCTGCCGCTGCTGATGGCGACCCGCGCCAGCTACCCCGAAATCACCCTCCAGCTCACGGAAGAGCTGTCCGGCAGCCTGCTGGAGCAGCTCAAGTCCGGCCGCATCAACCTGGCCGTGCTGTTCGACGACGGCCAGTTGGGCGCCTTCACCAGCACCCCGCTGATCGAGGAGGACCTGATGTTCATCTGCCGCGCCGGCTCGGCCTTCGACCCGGGCGGCGCCAGCGTGGCGTTCGCCGACGCGCTCAAGCAGCCCCTGATCCTGCCCGCCCAGCAGCAAGGCGTGCGCCCGCGCATCGAAAACGCCGCCCATGGCGCCGGTCTCGCGCTGGCCAACGTCATCGAAATCAATTCCATCGCCATCCTCAAGTCGGCCCTGCTGGCCGACATGGGCGCGACCTTGCTGCCGGCCGCGCCGCTGCAGGACCAGGTCGACAGCGGCGCGCTGGTGGCGCGCGCGCTGCATGACCCGGCGCTGACCCGCAGCGTGACGCTGTGCGCCTCTAAAAACATCCCGCTGACCAACGCCGCCGCCGCCGTCGGCAAGCTGGTCCACCAGGTCGCGCGCGACTTGTGCGACAGCGGCGGCTGGCGCGGCGCCCGCGTCAATCTGCACAAATAACAGGCAGCTCCCGCCTGCCATCACAAATTCTTATACCCCCATCCCAAAAGCCTATTTCCCCTATTGCGGGTAAGGCCATACACTCGCGCCCAGACTAGTCGCTTACAGCGACGCCCACCCCGGCCGTGACCGGCGCCCACCCGGCGCCACCCGCTGCCGGGCGCCACCGAATTACCATTTTGGAGCTTCACATGCCTGATACGATCATGCCTGCCGGCCCGCAGGACGCTCCCTCGCGCCTGACCACGGTCACCCTCGACGACAAGTACACTGCAACCACCGGCAACATCTTCCTGTCCGGCATCCAGGCGCTGGTGCGCCTGCCGATGATGCAGCGCGTGCGCGACGCCGCCGAAGGCCTGAACACCGCTGGTTTCGTCTCCGGCTACCGTGGCTCCCCGCTCGGCGGCCTCGATGAAAACCTGTGGAAGGCCAAGAAGCACCTCGAAGCCCACCACGTGCAGTTCGTCCCCGGCGTCAACGAAGACCTGGCCGCGACCGCGGTGTGGGGCTCGCAGCAGGTCGACCTGATCGGCCCGGCCAGGTACGACGGCGTGTTCGCCATGTGGTACGGCAAGGGCCCGGGTGTCGACCGCTGCGGCGACGTCTTCAAGCACATGAACCACGCGGGCACCTCGAAGCACGGCGGCGTGCTGCTGGTGGCCGGCGACGACCACGGCGCCTACTCCTCGACCCTGCCGCACCAGTCCGACCACCTGTTCTCGGCCTCGATGATCCCGGTCCTGTATCCATGCAACGTGCAGGAATACCTCGACCTCGGCATCCACGGCTGGGCGATGTCGCGCTTCTCCGGCTGCACCGTCGCCTTCAAGGCGCTGGCGGACACGGTTGAATCGTCGGCCTCGATCGACGCCGACCCGTTCCGCGTCACCGTCAAGATCCCGCAAGACTTCCAGATGCCGGAAGGCGGCCTGAATGCACGCCTGTCCAGCATCCCGCTGGGCCAGCAGGCGCGCAACCAGGAAGCGCTGATGCAGGACTACAAAATCTACGCCGCGCTGGCCTATGCGCGCGAGAACAAGCTTAATCACACCACCATCGACAGCCCGAACGCCAAGCTCGGCATCATTGCCTCCGGCAAGTCCTACCTCGACGTGCTCGAAGCGCTCGAAGACCTGGGCATCGACGAGAAGATGGCCCAGGAAGTCGGCCTGCGCCTGTTCAAGGTCGCCATGCCATGGCCGCTCGAGCCGGACAGCGTGCGCGAATTCGCGCAGGGTCTCGACGAGATTTTGGTGGTCGAAGAAAAGCGCCAGATCGTCGAATACCAGCTCAAGGAACAGCTGTACAACTGGCGCGACGACGTGCGTCCGCGCGTGATCGGCAAGTTCGACGAAAAAGGCGAATGGGTTGCGCCGCGCGGCGAATGGCTGCTCACTTCCAAGGCCGACTTCTCGGTCTCTCAAGTGGCGCGCGTGATCGCTTCGCGCGTCTCGCGCCTGATCTCGGACGAGAAAACCTGCGACCAGATCCGCGACCGCCTCGCCTTCCTCGACGCCAAGGACGCGGTCCTGAAAAAGGCCAACAACACCCCGTTCCGCCCGGCGTTCTACTGCTCGGGCTGCCCGCACAACACCTCGACCAAGGTCCCGGAAGGCAGCCTGGCGCTGGCCGGCATCGGCTGCCACGTGATGGCGACCTCGATCTACCCTGAGATGAACAAGCTGACCACCCACATGGGCGGCGAAGGCGCGCCGTGGATCGGCCAGGCCGCGTTCTCGACGATCCCGCACGTGTTCCAGAACCTCGGCGACGGCACTTACTTCCACTCGGGTTACCTGGCGATCCGCGCAGCTGTTGCGGCCAACGTCAACATCACCTACAAGATCCTGTACAACGACGCGGTCGCGATGACCGGCGGCCAGCCGGTCGACGGCACCACCTCGGTGCCGCTGATCGCCCAGCAGATGGCCGCTGAAGGCATCAAGCGCATCGCGCTGGTCACCGAAGACCTGTCGCGCTACGCCGACCGTTCCAACCTGCCTGCCCTCGTCACCCTTCACGACCGCAAGGAGATGGACGCGATCCAGCGCGAGCTGCGCGACGTATCGGGCGTTTCGGTCATCATCTACGACCAGACCTGCGCCGCCGAGAAGCGCCGCCGCCGCAAGAAGGGCGAATTCCCCGACCCTAAGCAGCGCGTCGTCATCAACGAAGCGGTATGCGAAGGCTGCGGCGACTGCGGCGTGCAGTCGAACTGCGTGTCGATCCTGCCGAAGGAAACCGAATTCGGACGCAAGCGCGCGATCGACCAGTCGTCCTGCAACAAGGACTTCTCGTGCACCAAGGGCTTCTGCCCGAGCTTCGTCACGGTCGAAGGCGGCACGCTGAAGAAGTCGAAGACCGGCGTCGCGAAAAAGAACGAAGACGACGGCTTCGGCGCGCTGCCGCTGCCGGTCCTGCCATCGGTCGAGCAGCCGTACAACATCCTGATCAACGGCATCGGCGGCACCGGCGTGATCACCGTCGGCGCGCTGATGGGCATGGCCGCGCACCTGGAAAGCAAGGGCGCATCGGTGCTGGACATGACCGGCATGTCGCAGAAAAACGGCTCGGTCACCTCGCACGTCAAGATCGCCAAGTCCCCTGCCCACCTGCGTGCGCAGCGTATCGCTACCGGCGAAGCGGACCTGATCCTCGGCTGCGACATGCTGACCGCCGGCGCGCAGGACGCGATCTCGAAGATGCGTCCTGGCCGCACGATGGCCGTCATCAACCTGCACGAACAGCCGCCTGGCACCTTCGCGCAAAACGCCGACTGGCAGTACCCGACCGACCAGGTCCGCGCGCTGATCAACGAATCGGTAGGCGCGCCTGATATCGACGCGGCCGACTTCATCGACGCCACCAAGCTGGCCACCGCGCTGATGGGCGACTCGATCGCCGCCAACCTGTTCATGCTCGGCTACGCATGGCAGAAAGGCCGCATCCCGCTGACCGAAGCGTCGCTGCTGCGCGCGATTGAACTGAACGGCGTCGCCGCCGAATCGAACAAGCGCAGCTTCCTGTGGGGCCGCCGCGCCGCCGTCGACCTGAAGAAGGTAGAACGCATCGCCACGCCTGCGCAATCGATCGTCGTGCAGATGCCGCAAAGCCTCGAGAACGTGATCAAGAAGCGCATCGACTTCCTGACCGGTTACCAGGACAGTGGCTACGCCGGCCAGTACGAGCAGCTGGTAGCGAAGGTGCGTGCGGCCGAAACGGCGGCGGGCCTCGGCAACAAGCTGTCGACCGCCGTCGCCAAGTACTACTTCAAACTGATGGCGTACAAGGACGAATACGAAGTCGCGCGCCTGTACACCGACGGCCGCTTCGTCGAGCAGCTCAAGACCCAGTTCGAAGGCGACTTCTCGCTCAAGTTCCACCTGGCGCCGCCGCTGCTGGCGAAGAAGGACGGTAAGGGCCACCTGGTCAAGGCGCAGTTCGGCTCGTGGATGTGGAGTGCGTTCAAGCTGCTGGCCAGGTTCAAGTGCCTGCGCGGTGGCGCGTTCGACATCTTTGGCTACACTGAAGAACGCAAGATGGAACGCGCGCTGATTGTGGAATACCGTGAGATGATTGAGGGTCTGGTCGCCAGCCTGAACGCCGACAACCACACGACTGCAGTTGCCCTGGCGAACCTGCCGGAACAGATTCGCGGCTTCGGGCATGTGAAGGAGGCAAATGTTGCTACCTTCCGTACCGAAAAGGCGCGTTTGCTGGCTGGCAACTCGACCGCAAAAGCAGCATAAGCCACCACTGCCGTCGTTCCCGCGAAAGCGGGAACGACGGTTTTTAGGTTGCGGGCGAGCACCACCGCGCCCCGCGCTTGACGTTAACGTAAACGTCATATACCGTACCAGAACGATATCGCAAGGAACATCATGAACGACTCGACCCCTGCCGCCAAGCTCCACAATCCGGAGCATCCGAAACTAGCCAACAAAGTGCGCTTCGTCACGGCGGCTTCGCTGTTCGACGGCCACGACGCATCGATCAACATCATGCGCCGCATCCTCCAGTCGAACGGCGTCGAGGTGGTCCACCTGGGCCACAACCGCTCGGTCGACGACGTCGTCACCGCAGCGCTGGCCGAAGACGTGCAGGGCATCGCCATCTCCAGCTACCAGGGTGGCCACGTCGAATACTTCAAGTACATGATCGACCTGCTCAAGCAGCGCGGCGGCGCCCACATCAAGGTGTTCGGCGGCGGTGGCGGCGTGATCGTCCCGTCCGAGATCGCCGAGCTGCACGCCTATGGCGTCACCCGCATCTTCAGCCCGGAAGACGGCCAGCGCATGGGCCTCGTCGGCATGATCCAGTCGATGGTGCAGGCCTGCGACATCGACCTGTCCACGTACTCCCCTACCTCGCTGGCGCCGCTGCAAACCGGCGCGATGGCCGAGCGCCACCGCCCGCTGGCCCAGCTGATCACCGCGCTGGAAAACGGCAAGGCCGCCGACACGCTGCGCAAGGAACTGCACAACGCAGCCGAAAACCTGCGCGTGCCGACCCTCGGCATCACCGGCACCGGCGGCGCCGGCAAGTCCTCGCTGACCGATGAACTGATCCGCCGCATCCGCATGGACCAGGGCGATTCGCTCAACATCGCCGTGATCTCGATCGACCCGTCGCGCCGCAAATCCGGCGGCGCGCTGCTGGGCGACCGCATCCGCATGAACGCGATCAACCCGTGGAACGGCCAGGCGCGCGTGTTCATGCGTTCGCTGGCGACCCGCGAAGCAGGTTCCGAAATCTCGCACGCGCTGCCTGACGTGATCGCAGCGTGCAAAGTCGCCGGCTTCGACCTGGTGATCGTCGAGACCTCCGGCATCGGCCAGGGCGACGCCGCCATCGTGCCGCACGTCGACGCATCGATGTACGTGATGACGCCGGAATTCGGGGCCGCCTCGCAGCTCGAAAAAATCGACATGCTCGATTTTGCCGACATCATCGCCATCAACAAATTCGACCGCAAAGGTGCGCTCGACGCGCTGCGCGACGTCGCCAAGCAGTACCAGCGCAACCGCGAAATGTGGAGCAAGAGCCCGGACGAGATGCCGGTCTACGGCACCCAGGCGTCGCGTTTCAACGACGATGGCGTCACCGCGCTGTTCCAGGGCCTGCTGCCGAAGCTGGGCGAGTTCGGCCTGCCGGTCAAGCCGGGCAAGCTGCCGCAGGTCGCGCTGCGCCACTCGAGCAGCAAGCACGTGATCGTGCCGCCAGCCCGCGCACGCTACCTCGCTGAAATCTCGGACACCGTCCGCGGCTACCACAAGAACACCGCAAAGCAAGTCAAGCTGGCGCGCGAACGCCAGCAGCTCACCGAGACCAAGCGCATGCTGGCTGCCGCCGGCAAGGGCGCCGACTTCGACGACCTGATCACCGAGCGTGACCACGCACTCGATGCGCCGGCCAAGAAACTGCTGGCGATGTGGCCTGACATGCAGGCCGCGTACTCGGGCGACGACTACGTGGTGAAGATCCGCGACAAGGAAATCCGCACCCAGCTGGTCCAGCACACGCTCTCGGGCACCGTAATCCGCAAGGTCGCGCTGCCGAAGTTCGAAGACCACGGCGAAGTGCTGCGCTTCCTGATGCTGGAAAACGTGCCGGGCTCGTTCCCGTACACCGCGGGCGTGTTTGCGTTCAAGCGCGAAGGCGAAGACCCGACCCGCATGTTCGCAGGAGAAGGCGACGCTTTCCGCACCAACCGCAGGTTCAAACTTGTCTCGACCGGCATGGACGCCAAGCGCCTGTCGACCGCGTTCGACTCGGTCACGCTGTACGGCGCCGACCCTGCGATCCGTCCTGACATCTACGGCAAAGTCGGTAACTCGGGCGTGTCGATCGCGACCCTGGACGACATGAAGGTGCTGTACGACGGCTTCAACCTGTGCAGCCCGTCGACCAGCGTGTCAATGACCATCAACGGCCCTGCCCCGACGATCCTCGCGATGTTCATGAACACCGCGATCGACCAGCAGATGGACAAGTTCTTCGCCGAGAACAAGCGCCACCCGACCGACGACGAAGCGGCCAAGATCAAAGAGTGGGTGCTGGCGAACGTGCGCGGCACCGTGCAGGCCGACATCCTGAAGGAAGACCAGGGCCAGAACACCTGCATCTTCTCGACCGAGTTCTCGCTGAAAGTCATGGGCGACATCCAGGAGTACTTCGTACATCACCAGGTGCGCAATTTCTACTCGGTGTCGATCTCCGGATACCACATCGCCGAAGCGGGCGCGAACCCGATCTCGCAGCTGGCGTTCACGCTGTCGAACGGCTTCACGTTCGTCGAAGCCTACCTCGCGCGCGGCATGCACATCGACGACTTCGCACCGAACCTGTCGTTCTTCTTCAGTAACGGCATGGACCCTGAATACACGGTGCTGGGCCGCGTGGCGCGCCGCATCTGGGCGATCACGATGCGCGACAAGTACGGCGCGAACGACCGCAGCCAGAAGCTGAAGTACCACATCCAGACCTCGGGCCGCTCGCTGCACGCGCAGGAAATCGACTTCAACGACATCCGCACCACGCTGCAGGCGCTGATCGCGATCTACGACAACTGCAACAGCCTGCACACCAATGCGTACGACGAGGCGATCACCACGCCGACCGACGAATCGGTGCGCAGGGCATTGGCAATTCAATTGATCATCAACCGCGAATGGGGCCTGGCCAAGAACGAGAACCCTAACCAGGGCTCGTTCATCATCGACGAACTGACCGACATGGTCGAAGAAGCGGTGCTGCAGGAATTCGAGCGCATCGCCGAACGTGGCGGCGTGCTGGGCGCGATGGAAACCGGCTACCAGCGCGGCAAGATCCAGGAAGAGTCGATGCTGTACGAGCACAAGAAGCACGACGGCTCGCTGCCGATCATCGGCGTGAACACCTTCCGCAATCCGAAGCAGGCGGAAACGCCGGCGACCATCGAGCTGGCGCGTTCAACCGACGACGAAAAGCAGTCGCAGCTGACCCGCCTGGAGGAGTTCCACCAGCGTCACGCGGCGGAAGCCCCGACGGCACTGGCGGCGCTGCAGCAGGCGGCGATCGACAACGCCAACGTGTTCGAGAAGCTGATGGATGCGGTTCGCGTCTGCTCGCTGGGACAGATCACCACCGCGCTGTTCGAGGTTGGCGGCCAGTACCGGCGCAATATGTAAGGCGCGCTTATCCGAACCGCACCGCGCAGGCCGGCGGCAGGTTCCCTGCCAGGGCCTGCCAGCTGTCGCCCGCATCGTTCGAACTCCACACGTTGCCGCTGGTGGACGCCATCAGCAGGCTGCTGCCATTTTCATGCACCGCCAGCCCATGGCGGTACACCAGGTCGTAGCAGTGCTGCTGCGGGAGGCCGTTGCGCAGCACCTCGAAGGTCTTGCCGCCATCACGGGTACGCGTCACCGACATCGCGGCGCCGACCGGCACGCGGCGCTGGTCGGCCTCGGCCGGCGCATACCACGCGGTATCGCGGTCATGCGGATGGGCCGCGACCGCGAAGCCGAAATTCGACACCGGCACACCGGTAAGCTCGCGCCAGTTGCGGCCGCCGTTCTCCGAGCGCCACATGCCGTTATGGTGCTGGCACCACACCACGTCCGGGCTGCCCTCGCAGCGCGCCAGCCTGTGCGGGTCCTGCACGGCCTCGTTCTCGTTCATCTCGGGCGGCATGTAATCGGCGCGCATGCCGGTCGATGACACCGTCCAGGTCGCGCCGCCGTCAAGGCTGCGCCATGCGCCGCCGCAGGACACGCCAACCAGGATAGTTTTGCTGTCGCGCGGATCGACGCAGATGCTGTGAATGCCCGGCACGTCGTAACCGCCGCCGAACCAGCTGGCGCGCTCCGGCACGTCCCACAGCGAACGCACCAGCTGCCACGAGTCGCCGCGGTCGGCCGACTTGAACAGCCCCCCCGGCAGCGTGCCGGCCCACAGCACGCCCGGCTCGTCGGCGCCACCGGTCTCCAGCGCCCAGATCATTTTGTTGTTCCACTCGACGCTGTCGGTGCTGCCGTCCGGCTTGGGCGGATAGGCCGGCGCGGCGATCTCGGTCCAGGCATCGCTGCGCGCATCCTTACGGTGCAGCTTGACGCCGAAGTGGCCAAGGTTGAGCGCCGCATACACGCTGCCATCGCGCGGATCGGCCAGCGCGATCGACACCGGCTCGCCCAGGAAATGCACCGGCCCGATGTCCCATCCAGCGCCGTTGCGGTGCAGTTCGAACAGGCCCTTGCGGGTCGAAAGCAGCGCGCGCTGGTTCATTGTCAGCCTCCGGAAAGTGCCTGCAGGACGTAGACCATGCTGGCCGGTTGTAAGGGGTCGTCCAGCCGCCGCCGGTCGGTGCAGCGGCGGCCGTCGATAAAGATCACCACATTCTCGCGCAGGCCGCCCTGGTCGTCCAGCACATAGCCTCGCAGCAAGGGATTGTTGTCGAACGCTTCCTCGAGCGCGGTACGCAGCTGGACCGCGCCGGTGTCAAACTGTGGTGCCGCGACAAAGCGTGCCAGTTGCTGGGTGAAAACAAGTCGCGCCATGATTCGTTCGATGCAATTTAAAAGACGACAGGGATGTCATCCGATTGTAGCTGCAACCGATCCCGTTGTCGCCATTCTCCGGGCGGGTCTACAATGAAGCCGGGACCATCCACGGAGACCAGGCATGCCGATCAAACCCGACCAACTCGCAGCGCTGATGCGCGAGGTTGAAGCAGAAGATCCGATCGATTTCGGCGACCTGCCCTTCGAGGAAGAAGAGCTGCGCAAGCTGGTCGCGCTGCACCTGTGCGAACTCGCTGGCGCCATGGAAAACTTCAGCACCGACGACAAGCTGATGACGCTACTCGCAGTGTCGGCCAAGCTGGTGCTTGAAAACCTGGTGCTCAATGTCCAGCGCCTTCGCCGCGACGGCGTCCCGGTCACCGAAAGCGTCGACAGCCTGCTGAAACGGATGCGCAAGCCCGGCTAGCGCCGCAACCGCAGCCTGAACGCACGCGCCATCGAGAACGGATGCACTTCAATCACCGTGGCCACCCTCGTCCAGCCTGCGCGCGCGAATGCGCGCAGTGACGGCGTGTTCGAATGCCAGATGCGCGCATAGGTATGGGCGAATCCCAGCGCCTGCATCGCCCGGGCCGATTCCTGGATCAGCGTGGGAGCCACCGAGCGCCCGCGCATGCGCGGCAGCGTGAGGATCTGCACCAGCTTCGCTTCGCCTCGCGCCAGCGGCCAGAAATTACGCTTCAGGTAGCGCTGGCCGTGCCAGTAGAAGCACACCCCCGCCAGCACATCGCCGTCGAAACAGCCAAAACCGTGCGCGCCTTCGCCCAGGTAGAAGGCCTGCTCGCCAATTTCCGCGTCAGGCGATCGCCGCAGGTCGTCCGCGTCAAGCTGGCGCACCACCAAGCCGTTGCCCGGCGCCGGCGCAATCGCACCGTTCCGGTATACGTGGTACGCGGAGTAATCGCCGAGCAACAGGCGCAGTATTTTCTTGACGATCGATTTCATCGCGCCGTCCTTATCCCGCACCACGCAGCAGCCGTTTCAGTTTCGCCTTCAGGCCGTGGCGCTCGAGCATCTCGCCCGCCCACACCGACAGGCTGTCGACCTTGCGGTGTGCGAACACAATGGCCCTGCTGCGCAGGCTGTCGCGGATGAAGAAGACATTGGCGCACCGGCGCTGGTGCGTCGAAAACAGGCGCTTGTGATCCGACTGGCCTTCCGTGAAATCGAAATACTTGAAGATGCCCTCGCTGAACAGCTGTTCCACCGCGATCCATTGCAGAACCAGGCCGACCGACTTGTCCATGTACGCCGGATCGTAGCCGACGTAGGAATAACTCAGCACGCCGTCGGCCACGGGACAATACAGGTAGGAGACCGGGCGCTCGCCGTCGAACAGGATCCAGGCGCGGATCCTTCCTGCGGCCGCCAGCTGCTCCGCCTCGCGCTGGAACTCGTCCGACTCCGGCAGGCCGGCGTCGAGCAGGCGTTCCTGGTAAGTCAGTTTCGACACGGCGCGCGCCAGCGCGAAGTATTCCTTCATCTCGCCCGGCTCGCGGTACAGCTTCCACTTGACCTGGCCGCCGCAATGGTCGGCGAATTTCTTGATCTTGCGGCTGATGGTCGAGCGGGTCTTGGACGAGAACTTCTTCTGGTACTGCTCGAAGGTCTGCGACAGGTCGATGTAGCAATGGTGGTACTGCTGCGGCACGTAACAGATGAAATCGCCCACCTTGCTCAGCACCCTGGGTTCACCCTCCACGGGCAGGCCGCGCACGACGTAGCCCTGGCTGCCCGCCAGCAGCGCGTCGGCCGGCACGCGCAGCTCGTGCGTCGGCGGCGTGTCCGCCACCAGCCGTTCCGACCGCACCTGCAGCGGGATCCGCACGCTGAACAGCGTCATGTCGCTGAGCTGGAACTTGAACGGTACATCGCGGCGCTCCCAAACGGTCATCGGTACCTCCTGCGCAGGGCTTGTTCGGCGATGCGCGTGCCGGTCTGCCACAGCGACGACGACAGCAGCGGCGGTTGCGGTTGCGCGGCAGCGGCAGCGAGGCCAGTGAAGCCGCGCGTGGTGAAGGCGTCGCGCCGCCGGTCGAGGAACTTGCACAGTTGATGGAAGCGCTTCAGCACGACCTTGTCGGCGCGGTCCTTGCGCTTGTTCAGCAGTTCGAAGCCGTGCGACAGGATCACGAAATCGGTATCGCCACGCTCCGCCGCCTGCAGCAGCAGGCCTTCGATTTCACCATGCGAGCAGGCCGTCAGCTGGACGTGGCGCAGCTTGCGGGTACCGTCCATGAACACCGTCATCGGGTATTCATGCACGCCGCCGCAGGCGAAAGGCGCGGTGGCGAGTTCGCCCGGCAGCACGCCGCTGTCCGGGCCGAACAGGGTGGCGTTGTAGCTGCTGTCGAACGGAATGCCGTTGGCCGCCAGCGCGCCGATGGTGTCGCGGTTGAAACCGAAGCTGCCGGCGCGGAAAGCGTCAGGGCGCCTCGCCCCGGCGCGCTCCAGCATGCCGGCTCCCTGCGCTATCAGGCTGGTTTGTTCGGCCAGGGTGTAATAGCGCAGGTGCTGGCGCTTCGATGTCACGTCCGGCAGCAGCGGTGTGCGCGCCTCGTCCACCCATTCGGTGTGCAGGTGCAGCTGGACTTCCTGGCCGGCGGACTGGATCAAGCCGACGATATCGGCCAGCGGCTGGGGGCCGAAACGCGCCGAGAACAAGGGCTCGACAAAGAACACCGCGTCGAGCCCATGCTCGTTGAGCACGTTCAGCTGGTAGGGGATGCCGAAGCCGCCCTGCGCCGTGTCGCCGTAGATGTACTTGCGCATCGCCTGCGCGAACCTGCGGTCGATATCGGTCCAGCCGTCGCACCACAGCTCGACGTCCACCGTGATGAACACATTCACCATGTGGCATCCCGAGCCGGATCAGCCAGTGCGCCCAGCGCGCAGCCGAATTTCGGGTCGAGCGCGGCGCCGCGCCCGAAGCGGCGCCGCTTGCCGGCAACGGCGGCCAGTACCGAATACGACATCCACCACATGACTGCGCGGCGCTGCGCTTCGCTGGTGTCTCCGTAAGCGGCCAGGAACACATCCAGCAGGCGGTCGAGGCTTGTCGCATGGGCCGGATAGCGGCGCAATGTCAGCAGCAGGTCGGACAGGTACTGGGCAATGTCCATCGCGCCAGGATTGACGTTGCGGATGCTGGCGTCGATGCCGTACACGCCTGCCTCGGTCCAGATCAGGTTGGCCGGCTTGAAGTCGCCGTGCAGCGGCGCAGGCTGGATACCCGACTCGGAAACCAGCGGCAGCGCGGCGCGCATGGCGTCGAGGGCCTGCGCCACCAGCGCGCTTTCACTGCGCCATGCGCTGCAGTCGGCCTCGATCCGCGCGAACATGGCGGGGTAGTCGCGGCCGGCCGACAGCCCTGTTACCGGCAAGTCGTGCAGTGCGCGCAGCCACTTTGCCGACTCGGCGATACATTGTTCGACCAGCGCCGCGTCGCCGCACTGCTGCATTTTCGCGTCGAGCGTGTCGCCTGCCAGGTACTGCATCGAGAACGCGCGCTTGCCGGCGCAATACAGGTACGGCCGCGGCATCCGCAATGCGGGCGGCTTGTCGGTTGTCAGGAATATCCGTTCCAGCGTGGCGAATTCATTCACGCAGGTGCGCTGCGAGGCCGCGCCCGAACGATAGTAGCGCTTCAGGAACTGGACCCCGCCGCACGCGCGGCAATGGGCCACGGCGGCGCAGGAATTCAGGCGCAAGCGCGCATGCAAGATCCGCCAGTCCGCGCGCTGCCCGCAGTGGAAGCATGCAAGCCCCCAAAAACTATTCCGTCGAAAAATATAGCGAAGCATGGGCATGGGCTAGCTTATGCTGCCGCGCGCCGCTGCTGGAACCACTGTTCCATCATCATCAACACCCACACCATGGTGCCGTGATAGCCCGCGTGCTCCTTCAGGTGGTGACCGACCAGCTGGTCGATGAACTCGGGACGCACGATGTTACGCGCTTTCAGGTCGGTCAGGCTGTCGATCGCCAGTTGCTGGAGCGGCTTGTGGTGCTGCAGCCAGACCCCGAACGGCAGGCCGAAGCCATGCTTTTGCTTGTTGATGATTTCGTCCGGCAGGAAGCCGCGCAGCGACTCCTTGAAGAAGTAGCGCAGCTTGGTGCCGTTGAGCTTCTGCTGCGGAGTCAGCCGCGAAGCGAAGGCCACCATCTCGTCATTGAGGAACGGGAAAGCGACTTCGATGCCGGCCAGCTCGCACGCCTTCGATACCTTCGGCAGGTCGTTATCGGCCAGCGTCACCTTCAGGTCGAGCTCCAGCATGCGGTTGATCAGGCTCTTCGCCTCGCTGCGGCCGTAGGTTTCCACCAGACCGGCCAGCGGCGCGGCGCTGTTGGTGGTCGCCAGGAAGTCGGCAGTGAACACTTCCTTCGCGCCATAGCGCTCGAGCAGGTTGTAGGTCTCCAGGCGCGCCGGCATTGGCACAGAGGCCTGCTGGATGTAGCTGCGCGCCTTGCGCACCACATTGATCAGGTGCCCGCCCGGCATGTTGAACACTGCCGGTTCGAGCAGGGCCTTGCGCACCAGGCTCGGTACCCGTCCGTACAGCGCGAAGATATGCTGCTTCGAGTAGCGTTCATTACCGCCGAACAGTTCATCGCCGCCGTCGCCTCCGAAGATGCGGCCGATGCCGTCCGCCTTGGCCATGCGCGCGCAATAGAACGCCGGGACCGCGGAGGCATTGCCGAACGGCTGGTCGAACACGCTGGCGATCTGCGGGATCGCGGCGACCACGTCGTCCGGCGTCACATAGTATTCATGGTGGGTGGTACCGAAATGGCGCGATGCGATGCGCGCGAACGCCATTTCGTCGTAGCCCTGGGCTTCGAACCCGATCGAATAGGTGTCGGCGCCCTTGCCCGCCACTTCGCACATGACGCCGGCGATGGTGGAGCTGTCGGTGCCGCCGCTGAGGAAGGCGCCGACCTTGCGCCCGCCCATGCTGTCCTTGACGCTGCTGCGCAGGACCGCGCGGAATTCCTGGCGCAGGTCGGCCATCGAGCGCTTGCCGTCTTCATCGAACTGGGCGCGCCAGTAAGCGGCGGTGGCCGCCTTGCCGCGCTTGAAGTGCAGGTATTCTCCCGGCAGCAGGCGCTGCTGGTTCTGGTACACGGTGTCCGGACCCGGCACCATATGGAAGAAGGTGTAGTTGTACAGGCCCTGGTGGTCGAGCCGGGCCGGGGTCAGCGGATGGCGCAGGATCACGTCGGCCGACGAACCGAACACCAGCGCCTCCCCCGCCACCTGGTAGAGCACGGGAACGGTGCCCATGCGGTCGCACGCCAGCAGCGTTTCGCCCGCGTCCTCGTCGATGATGCACAGCGCGAACCCGCCCGACAGCGCGGCGCAGACCTGCTGCGCGCCTTCGCGCCAGCGCGCCGCCAGCACCTGGCCGGCGCCGTGGATGCGCGCCTGTTCGGCCAGTTCCGGGTCGCGCAGCTTGACTTCGCCCCAGACCGCGAGCAGCAGCTTGTCCTGCTGGTACAGCAGCGCCTGGTCGGCGGCAGCCGCCACCGCCACCGCGCTGCGGCCGCGCTGGATCGACGCCAGCGGCGCCCGGTCGAAACGCGCCAGTGGTGCGCCCATCTCTTCGGCCAACCGGCGGTTTTCCGCGGCGCCGCCGCCATAGCCCATCCAACCGCATATACCACTCATCGTCCCGCTCCGGTCGCATCAATCATGTCTTGTCCTCTTGCAGGGTAGGCCGCCAGCTGTATTCAATAGGGGCAACTCAGACCAGGGCTTCGCGCGCGCCCGGATGGCTGAGGAAGGCCGCCGGACTGGCGGTCATGCCATAGGCGCCGGACTGGAACACCACCACCAGGTCGCCCGGTTCGGCGGCCGCCAGTTCCATCTGATCGGCCAGCAGGTCGAGCGGCGTGCACAGCGGGCCGACCACCGAGACCGTCTCGCGCCGCGCGGCATTCATCTTGTTGCCGACCGCGACCGGGTAATTCTTGCGGATCACCTGGCCGAAGTTGCCCGAGGCCGCCAGGTGATGGTGCAGGCCGCCATCGGTGACGAGGAACACCTGCCCGCGCGAGACCTTGCGCTCGATCACGCGGCACACATACACGCCGGCCTCGGCCACCAGGTAGCGCCCCAGCTCGATCACGATCTTCGCTTCCGGCAGGGCGCGCTTCACGTCCGGCACCAGGCGCTTCAGGTTGGCGCCCACCGCTTCCAGGTCGAGCCGTCCTTCGCCGGGGAAGTAGGGAATGCCGAAACCGCCACCGATGTTCAGCGACAGCACCGGCGTGCGCGCATGCGCGGCCAGCCGGATCGCCAGCGCGAAGGTCTTTTCGTGCGCGTCCTGCAGCGATTCCGCCTTCAGGTTCTGCGAGCCGCTGTAAATGTGGAAGCCCTGGAACGCGAGGCCCAGTTCGGCCAGGCGCGCCAGCATCTCCGGCACCATTTCGGCGTCGACGCCGAACTGCTTCGGCCCCCCGCCCATCTTCATGCCCGACGATTTCAGTTCGAAGTCCGGGTTCACGCGGATCGCGACTTTCGGCACGATGCCAAGGCGGCGGCCGAACACGGCGATGCGTTCCATCTCGAAGGCCGACTCCATGTTCAGCACGACGCCGGCGGCGATCGCGGTGGTCAGGTCGGTGTCGCTCTTGCCCGGGCCGGCAAAGCTGATCTCGCCCGGCGCGAAGGGCGTGTCCAGCGCGACCTGCATCTCGCCGCCGGAGGCGATGTCGAGGCCGTCGACCAGGCCGGCCATGTGCTGCACCACGGCCGGCATCGGGTTCGCCTTCATCGCGTAGTGCAGGTGGATTTCCGGCGGCAGGTGGCGGCGCAGTTCGCCCACGCGTGCGGTCAGCTTGCTGCGGTCATACGCGTAAAACGGCGTCGCCCCGATGCGTTCGGCCAGCCGGGGAAGCGGCACGCCGCCGACCACCAGTGACCCGTTGTCGACGGCGAACTGGATCATTGGCGCATGCTGTGGGCGTGTCGGGTTCATTCTGTGTTACCCATAAAAGTGTGTTCGTATTGCTGGCTCAGGAGCTTGCGGTCGATCTTGCCGTTCGGGTTGCGCGGCAGGCGTTCCTGGGCGATCACGATCTTGGCCGGCCACATGTAGGCCGGCAGGTGCGGCTTGCAGGCGCTGAGCAGCGAGGCAGCGGTCATGCCGCTGCCTTCGCGCGGCCACGCGATCACGATGATGGCCTGGCCCAGGCTCGGGTGCGACACGCCGATCGCGGCGGCCTCGCCCACGTGTTCGCGCGCGTACACGACTTCCTCGACTTCACTCGGGCTGACCCGGTAGCCGGAGGTCTTGATCATTTCGTCGGCGCGGCTCAGGAAGTACAGGAAGCCTTCCTCGTCGCGGCGCACGGTGTCGCCCGACCACACCGCCATTTCGGTCAGCACCAGGCCGTGCTGCTTCGAGGTGAACGGCTTGAAGCGCTCGGCAGTCTTGGCCGGGTCGTTCCAGTAGCCCAGCGATACCAGCGCGCCGCGATGCACCAGTTCGCCCGGCTCGTTGGCGTCGCACTCGGTGCCGTCGGGGCGCAGCACCATGACTTCGGCGTTCGGGATCGCCTTGCCCATCGAATCGGGGCGGCGGTCGAGTTCATCCGGCGGCAGGTAGGTCGAGCGGAAGGCCTCGGTCAGTCCGTACATCAGGAACGGGCGCGCGCCCGGCAGCGCGCGGCGCAGGGCGTCGAGCGTCGGACGCTGCATGGCGCCGCCGGAATTGGTCAGGTAGCGCAGCGTGCAGTTTTCCGGCCAGGCCAGGCCGGCCAGCTGGATCCACAGCGGCGGCACCGCCGCCAGGCCGGTGATGCGCTCGGCTTCCACCGCGCGCACGACGTCGCGCGCCAGCAGGTGGTTGATCAGCACCGCGGTGGCGCCGGCCTTGAAGGAGGTGGTCAGCTGGCTGAGGCCATAGTCGAAGCTGAGCGGCAGCACGGCCAGGATGCGGTCCTGCGGGACGTTCTCCAGGTAGGTCGACACGCTGTTGGCGCCGGCCACCATGTTACGGTGCGACAGCACCACGCCCTTCGGGCGGCCGGTGCTGCCCGAGGTGTACAGGATCGCCGCCATGTCGGTGTCGATCACCCGGTGCGGCATCGGGGGCGACTGCGGCGCGGCCATCAGCGCGGCCCACGCCAGCACTGCCACGCCAGCGGGCAGCTCCGGCAGCTCACCCGATGCGTCGCCGGTGACCACCACCACGTCCAGGTCCGGACATTCGGCCAGCACCGGCGCCAGCGTGTGCAGGCGGTCGGCCGAGGTGACCAGCACGCGCACATTGCAGTCGTTGAGAATGTAGCCGACCTGCTCCGGACGCAGCAGCGGGTTGACCGGAACAAAGGTCGCGCCGGCGGCGGCGGCGCCGAACATGGCAGCGACGTTTTCGATGTTCTTCTCAAGGTAGACCGCCACGCGCTCGCCGCGCCCGAGGCCCTGCAGCAGCAGGTTGTGGGCGACCTTGCGCACCGCGCCGGCCAGCGTCGCGTAGTCGAGACGTGCGGCGCCGTAGACCAGGGCCTCGGCGGCGGGAGTGCGGGCCGCCGAGTTGAAAATGAATTGGTGGATTAGATCACTCATCGCTACCTTGCAGGAGTATGGAATTAACGCAAAATTGCAGTCAAAGCAGCCACGCCCGGCGCATCAGCCAATGAGCATTTTAACATTGACCACTGGAAAAAAAGTAATTATAGTTTATATTATGCTATCTAAAAATGCTTGCGCAATTGAATCGGTGCGGACCCCGGACACCCTTCCGACTGCTTTGTATTGTAGAGGGAACAGCGGCCTCCGCGAAGGACTGATGCTGTTGTCACGACGCCGCATCGCGCCGCCATTCGATTGCGACCGCGCAATGAGTGCTGAATGCCCCTCATAGTAATCGCCTACAATGCTGAGTGAACCCGCGCCGATCGCGGCGCCACCAATCAAACCGGCATTCCCTCAGGAGAAATCGATGTATCTGGACGAATTGAAGAACGTGCTCGCCGATGTACTGAGCCTTGGCGCCGCCAAGGACCGGCTGAAGCCGGAAACCCCGCTGCTGGGCAGCATTCCGGAGCTCGACTCCATGGCCGTGGTCCACCTGATCGGGGCACTCGAAGAGCGTTTCGGCATCGTTGTCGACGACGATGAAATCAGCGCCAGCACCTTCGCAACCCTTGGCAGCCTGAACGACTTCGTCGCCTCCAAACTGGCTCAATGACCCGTTCGCCTGGCAGCCCGCGCGCGCAGCCCTTCTTCCTGGACACGGGTTCGGGACCGAAATTTTCGCTGTACCACCCGGCGCACGGCAGCTGCCGCGGCGCGCTGGTGTACGTCCATCCGTTCGCCGAAGAGATGAACAAGTCGCGGCGCATGGCGGCACTGCAGTCGCGCGCGCTGGCTGAATCCGGCATCGCCGTGCTGCAGCTGGACCTGTCCGGCTGCGGCGACAGCGCCGGCGATTTCGAGGATGCGCGGCTGGCGCTGTGGCGCGAGGACATCAAAGCCGGCGCCGCCTGGCTGTCGCAACGGCTCGGGCGCCCGGTGGGGATGTGGGGATTGCGCCTCGGCGCCCTGCTGGCGCTCGATTATGCGCGCAACACCCCTGAGTGCCCTTACGTGCTGCTGTGGCAGCCGGTGCAGCAGGGCAGCAGCGTGCTGACCCAGTTCCTGCGGCTGAAGGTGGCCAGCGAACTGGGCGGCGAGCCGGGCGCGGCTGGACGGTCCACCAGGGCCCTGCGCGAAAGCCTGCGCGAAGGCAATGTACTGGAAATCGCCGGCTACCGGCTGCACCCTGCCCTGGCCGACGACCTCGACTCGCTCGAGATCACTGCGCTGGCCGATACTGCCTGCCCGATCCACTGGTTCGAGGTGGCGGGCGCCGCCACCTCGCTGGCGCCAGTCAGCGCGCGCATCGTCGCGGCGATCGAAGCCGCGGGAACCGCCGTGCACCTCCAGATGGTCGCCGGTCCCACCTTCTGGGCGACCCAGGAAATCGAAGAAGCGCCGGAGCTGGTCGACGCCACCGTCCGGATGTTCGCCACGGCCAGCGCATGATGCCCTTCACTGAAAACGCCATCAGCTTCGACTGCCAGGGCGAGGCCCTGGTCGGCATCGTCTGCCAGCCGGAGACATCCAGCCAGCGCGGCGTGCTGGTGGTGGTCGGCGGCCCGCAATACCGCGCGGGCAGCCAGCGCCAGTTCGTCTTGCTGGCGCGCGCGCTGGGCGAACAGGGCGTGGCATCGATGCGCTTCGACTACCGCGGCATGGGCGACAGCGAAGGCGCGATGCGCTCGTTCGAGCAGGTGGGCGACGACCTGCGCGCCGCCGTCGACGCCTTCATGCAGGCGGTGCCGTCGCTGCGCGACGTGGCGCTGTGGGGCCTGTGCGACGGCGCCTCGGCGGCGCTGTTCTATGCCGCCAGCGACGCCCGCGTGACCGGCGTCACCCTGCTCAACCCGTGGGTGCGCACGCCCGAAGGCCTGGCCAGGGCCACGCTGAAACACTATTACGTGCAGCGCCTGTTCGAAGCCAGCCTGTGGCGCAAACTCCTCAGCGGCAAGTTCCGTGTTGCGGCGGCGCTCACGAGCGCCGCCGGCCTGCTGCAGGCGGCCGGCACGGGCCAGGCCGGCGGCGCGGCGAGCGCGCCCGCCGCCAGGCTGCCCGAGCGCATGCTGGCCGGGCTGTCCGCCTTCAAGGGCGAGGTGCTGCTGATCCTTAGCGGCGCCGACCTCACCGCGCAGGAATTCATGGATGTCGCCGCCGCGTCGCCCGCATGGCAGGCGCAGCTGAAGTCGGCCCGCACCACCCGCCGCGACCTGGCCGCCGCCGACCACACGTTTTCGCGCGCCGCGTGGCGCCGGCAAGTCGCGCTCTGGACGACTGATTGGTTGAAGTCATGGTAAAGCGCATATTGATGATCGCCTACCACTACCCCCCGATGCGGGGCAGCAGCGGCATCCAGCGGACGCTGAAATTTTCCCAGTATCTCGGCAACCACGGCTGGCAGCCGACCGTGCTCAGCGCGCACCCGCGCGCCTACGCCAACACCGGCGACGACCAGCTCGGCGACATCCCGCAAGGCATGCAGGTGCACCGGGCGTTCGCCTTCGACACCGCGCGCCACCTGTCGCTGTTTGGCCGCTATCCCGGCTGGCTGGCCCTGCCCGACCGCTGGGTGTCGTGGTGGTTCGGCGCCGTGCCGGCCGGCCTGAAGCTGATCCGGCGCCAGCCTCCCGACGTGATCTGGTCGACCTACCCGATCGCCACCGCGCACCTGGTCGGCCTGGCCCTGCACCGGCTGACCGGGATCCCGTGGGTGGCCGACATGCGCGACCCGATGACCGACGACGATTATCCGGCCAACCCGTTCCTGCGCCGCCTGTACCGCTGGATCGAACGCCAGACGGCGCTGCATTGCGAGCTGCTGGTGTGCACCACGCGCGGCGCCGCGGAGGTCTACCGGGCGCGCTTCCCGGGCCTGCCGGCGGCAAAATTCGAGGTGATCGAAAACGGTTACGACGAGGAAAACTTCATCAACGCCGAAGCGATTCCGCTGCCGCACCGGCCGGACGGGCGCCTGCGGCTGGTGCACAGCGGCGTGATCTATCCGTCCGAGCGCGACCCGACCGCGCTGTTCCAGGCGCTGGCCTCGCTGCTGGCCAGCGGCGCGATCGCGGCCGCGAACTTCCACCTGACCTTGCGCGCCACCGGGCACGATGCGTACATCGCGGCGATGATTGACGAGCATCAGATCGGCAGCGTGGTCTCGCTGGCGCCGCACATCGCCTACCGCGACGCGCTGGCGGAAATGCTGGGCGCCGACGGCCTGCTGATCTTGCAGGCGGCCAACTGCAACCACCAGGTGCCGGCCAAGCTGTACGAGTACCTGCGGGCGCGCCGCCCGGTGCTGGCGCTGACCGATCCGGCCGGCGACACCGCCGCCACCCTGCGCACGGCTGGGGTCGACACGATTGCGCCACTCGATTGTCCGATCGGGATTGCGCAGGCTATCATACGGTTCATCGGCTTGATTTCCAGCGGCGGCGCACCGCTTGCCACGCCGGAAACGGTGCAGCAGTATTCACGGCAGGCGCGCACCAGCAGGTTAAGCGACCTGCTCGACGCGGCAATTGCTCCTTCCACTCACTCTTGACGGAACTCCCATGGCCATTTTGCATCGTCGCCTTGCCATCCTGCTGATCGCCACTGCCGGCGCCGCGCAAGCCGCGCCTTACTGCGGCGAACTGGATAACGCCTACGGGCCATTCGATTACCGCACCCGCGCCGACAAGCTGAACGTGGTCGAGACCTACCACTTCACCGACGAGGTCAAGCACGGCATCGGCCGCAGCTACACCTCCATTGGCAGCAACCTCGACTACACGCTGCGCGCTTTCCCCAACCACGCACCGGCGCTGGCGGTGATGGCCAAGACCGGCCTGCTGAAGAAAAAGTACAAGGTGCCGGGCGCCAAGTACGCGGTCGAATGCTATTTCGAGCGCGCGGTCCGCTTTGCGCCGGACGACGGCCAGGCGCGCGCCGCTTACGGCGGCTACCTGTACGGGATGGGACGGCTTGACGAAGCGCTGGCCCGCTACGACGAAGCCGTGCAGCTGATGCCGAACGACGCCGCGGTCAACTACAATGCGGGACTGTTGTACTTCAAGAAAAAAAATTATGAGGCCGCCAACCGGCTGGCCCAGAAGGCCTATTCGCTCGGCTTCCCGCTGCCCGGCCTGAAGAACATGCTGGTCAGTTCGGGCAAATGGCAGCCGCTGCCGGAGACGGCGGACAAGCCGGAAACGACCACGCCGGCCGAGACGACGGAACCGCTGGAGTCGGCGGCGGCGGAATAAGCCGTGCGCCATGGGCTACATCGCCCTCGGCCTGGCCATTCTGATCGGCTACGCCAGCCTGTACCCGCTGACCGGCTGGACCGCGCCGCCCGATGCGCTGTTCGGCTTCCTGTTTACCCTCCCGCGCCGCCTTGAGCGCGCCGACATCGTCCAGAACGTCCTCGCCTACATGCCGCTCGGCCTGTCCCTGGCCGCGGCGCTGCGGCGCCGGATCGCTTGCGGGTCCGCTTTCCTGCTTGCGGCCAGCGCCGGCGCGCTGCTGTCGCTGGCCATGGAAAGCCTGCAGCAGTTCGTTCCCAGCCGCGATCCCTCGGTCATCGACATCGCGCTCAACATCGCCGGCGCCTGCATCGGCGCGGCCGGCGCCGCCTTGCTGCGCAGCGACACCCGTTTCGGCGCCGCCAGCCTGGCCCTGCGCCATGGCTGGCTGCGCAAGGGCCGCCCGGCCGAACTCGGCGCGGTCGCGTTCTGCCTGTGGGCGCTGTCGCAAACCAGCCCGCTGGTGCCGGCCCTGGATGCCAGCCATCTGCGCCACGCGCTGTCGCCGTTGTACCGGGTCCTGGTCAACCCGGCGGCGTTCAATGCCGCCCAGGCGGCCGTCTACGCGCTTTACCTTGCTGGTCTCGGCCTGCTGCTGCGCCTGTCGCTGCGCGGCGATCGCCGGCTGCTGCCGGTGTTCGCGCTGCTGGTGGCCGCGGTTTTCATGTTCAAGATGCTGATCCAGGGGCGCCAGCTGTCGCCGGAAGCGCTGGCCGGCGCGGCCGTCGGGCTGGCGCTGCTGGCGCTCGCGCGCCGCCCGGGCGCCCGCGCGCCCCATGCGCTGGCTGGAATGATGGCGCTAGCGGCCGGCTTCGTCATCACCCAATGCGTTCCGGGCAAGAGCGGGCGGACCTTCGACTTCAACTGGGTGCCGCTGGCGGGGCAATTGAATTCGCTCGCGGGCTTCCAGGACATTCTGGACTTCATCTGGCCTTGCTTCGCACTGGCCTGTTTCAGCAGCTACCTGTATCGCGGCGACCGCCCGTGGCTGCCAGCGCTGGCGGGCGCCCTGGTGCTGGGCATGGTGCTGTTCTGGCTGGAATGGTCGCAGCAAACCGTGCCGGGCCGCTACGGCGATATCACGCAGGTGATGTTGGGCTGCATCGGCTGGAGCCTGCCGTGGCTGTCCGGCAGCGGCGCGCGTCCGCGGACCGGCGCCTGTGCGGCGCGCGAACCACCGGCCTGAGCGGGCCTGGCGCTCACGCCCCTTCGGGCCTGACCGCGTGGCGCGACATCAGGTCGTACAGGGTCGGGCGGCTGATGCCGAGCAGCTCGGCGGCGCGCACGATGTTGCCATCGACCCGGCTGAGCGCCTTGACGATGGCCGCCCTTTCCGCCTCGTCGCGCACCTGGCGCAGGTTGACCGGCATGTCGGTTCTGGCGGCATCGCCAAGGCCGAGGTCCTCGGCCGTGATCTGGGGGCCGTCGGCCATGATGATTGCGCGCTTGATGCAGTTTTCCATCTCGCGCACATTGCCCGGCCACGGGTGGGCTTCGATCGCGTCCATCGCGTCCTTGCTGAAGTGCAGCGACGGGCGCGCTTCCTGGGCGCAGAACTTGTTCTTGAAGTGGTGCGCCAGCAAGGCTGCATCGCCGGTACGGTCGCGCAGCGGCGGGATCGTGACCACGATTTCGGACAGGCGGTAGAACAGGTCTTCGCGGAAGCGCCCGCTGGCAGTCAGCGCCTTCAGGTTCTGGTGGGTCGCGCAGACCACCCGTACGTCGACCGCGATTTCTTCATGTCCGCCGACCCGTTCGATCACGCGCTCCTGCAGGAAACGCAGCAGCTTGGCCTGCAGCGCCATCGGCAGGTCGCCGACCTCGTCGAGGAAGAAGGTGCCGCCGTGCGCCAGTTCAACCTTGCCCTTGGTCTGCTTGGCCGCGCCGGTGAAGGCGCCTTTCTCGTAGCCGAACAGTTCGCTTTCAAGCAGGTTTTCCGGGATGGCGGCGCAGTTGATCGCCATCAGCCGGTTACTGGCGCGCGGGCTGAGCTGGTGCAGCGCGCGCGCCATGACTTCCTTGCCGGTGCCACTCTCGCCGAGCAGCATCACCGAGGCCGACGTCGGCGCCACTTTCTCGATGCTGCGGCACAGGCGCTGCATGCCGCCGTCGCGGCTGATCACGCCGGCCAGCGGCGACTCGACCTCCGACATCAGGATGCGCCGATTTTCCAGCTGCAGCGCGTGCAGGTAGAACGCTCGCTTGACCACCAGCCCGAGGATTTCGGGATCGAAGGGCTTCTGGTGGAAGTCGTAGGCGCCGAGGCCAATCGCCTCGACCGCGTGGCCGTGGTTCTGGTTGCCGGTCAGTACGATCAGCTTGGTATCGGGCGCCATCGCCAGGATCGCGCGCAGCGTGGCCAGGCCTTCGGTGGCGCCGTCCGGGTCGGGCGGCAGGCCGAGGTCCATGGTCACCACGGCCGGTTCGTGGCGGCGCATCTGGGCCAGCGCGCTCTCGCGGTCGCCCGCGATCGCAACGTCATAGGCATCGAAGCACCAGCGCAGCTGCTTTTGCAGGCCGGGGTCGTCTTCGATGATCAATAGCTTTTGTTTGACTTGGGTCACGTGCAATCCCTCTACCTTCGGATACTGTCCGGTCGGATCTGATTATGCCAGTGGGTAGCGCGGCAGCGCGATACGGAACGTGGTGCCGCGCTGGTGTTCGCTGCTCACCCGCAGTTCGCCGCCCAGCTGGTGGATGTATTCGCGGCTCTCGAACGCGCCGATGCCCATGCCGGCCGACTTGGTCGAGTCGAACGGCTTGAACAGGCGTTCACGGATGAATTCCTCGCTCATCCCGGTGCCGGTATCGGCCACCTCGATCACCACCGAATCGGCCTCGTGGCTGAGTTTGACGGTCACCGCGCCCTGCTGCGGCGTGGCCTCGATCGCATTCTGGATCAGGTGGCCCAGCACGCGCTCGAGGCGCTCGCGTTCGGCAAACACATACAGTTTCTGCCCGGAGCTCATCAACAGCGGGCGCGGCTGGAATGCCGCCTTCAGCGCGATCGCCTGCTGCAACAGCTGGTCGACCAGCAGCGGCGTGGGCTGCTCCTCCGAGCCGCTGCGGCTGAGCTTTTGCAGCATCATGCGCATTTTTTGCACCGACAGCGTCACCGTTTCCAGCATGTCGCGCTGGAATTCGGGGTTGTCCTTGTGTTTTTCCGCGTTCGGAATCAGCAGCGACAGCTGCGACACCAGGTTCTTCAAGTCATGCACCACGAAGGTCGACATGCGGTTGAACGATTCGAACTGGCGCGCCGCCATCAGCGCGGCGGCCGCTTCCTGCTGGGCGAGGTAACCGGCAGCCTGGCTGCCGGCGATCTTCAGCAGGTCGATCACTTCCCAGTTCAGCTTGATCTTGCTGCGCGGCTCGAGCAGCAGCATGAAGCCGAACAGGCGGCCCTGCAACATCAGCGGCACCACCAGCCAGCCGCGTGCGATGGCTGGCAGCCAGGCCGGCAATTCGGTATTGTCGTACATTTCCGGCGCGGCCGCATATTCGTCCAGGTCGATGACCCACTGGCGCGACTCGAGGAAGCTGCACAGCGGCGCATCGGCGCCCACGGCGGGATGGCGTGGCGGGCTATGCCAGCCGGCCACCGGCTCGAACATGCCGCTGTCGCGGCGCAACCACAGCACGCCGCCGGCGCTTTCAACCAGTTCGCCCACCGCCTGCAACGAGCGCTCGGACAGCTTGGGCCCCTGCTCGGACAGGGTCTTGGTGAAGCGCAGCCATTCTTCGCGGTAATCGTAGTTGTAGCTGTAAAAATGCTTGCTGATGAAAACCTTGAGCCAGGCGCGGAACGTGCCGGAGAAAAGAATGCCGATCAGCAGGAACACCGCGCCAAACAGGAAGGACACCTGCAACAGCTTGCCCCAGCTGCCGCCAAAATAGAGCAGGAAGTAGCCGGCCGACGCCATCGCCAGCAGGTAAATCGCCGATCCGAACAGCGCCGCCGAATGGAACATCACCCGGCGCGATAGCGCCAGTTCGGTTGACCACGAGGCGCTGCGTCCCATCGATACCGCGAGCATGGGCACGGTGAGCGCGTTGACGATGCCGCGCGCGCCCCAGATGTCGGGATTGGTGCCGCGGAACAGCATGGTGTCGCTGTACATGTAGAAATCGTAGGCGAACATGCCGCCGATGCCGAGGCAGGCGAACTTGATCGCCCAGCGCTCCTGCACCGACTTGTTGCGGTATAACTGCTCGACCAGCAACATCCCGACCACGGCGATGCCGATGCGCGCGACCAAGGCCGGCATCAGCCCCTGTCCCGGCACCACGGCCCGCTGGAGCATGCCGGTAGCGGTTTCCACCAGCAGCAGCACGTAGCACCCGGCCAGCAACAGCACAGGCGTGTTCAGCTGGAACAAGAAACGTCCGCCGGGGCGCCGGTAACGGCCGATCAGCATCACCACGATGGCCGACCAGGCACCGCTGCGCAGGATCTCCAGGCCGTCGGTCCAGCCGGCCAGGAGCGGCTGGTTGGCCGATTCCAGCGCGACGGCCGCGCTCCAGAGCGCGCTGGCCAGGCAGGCCCCGGCCAGCGGCCGCGCGCGCGCGCGCCCGCGCCAATGGCTCAGCAGGAACGCCGCGAGCAGCAGGAAGGCCAGCGCGCAGACTGCATAACTGAAGGTAGCGATATTGATCAAGTGCACAGGGTTATCCCGACAGTGGTGCCTGCATGCGACGAAACACGATGTGCTGGCGGCCGGCGCGGCCCGCCGGTGCGATCAGCGTCCGCTGCGGATCAGGACGACCTTTAATGTATCGATGAGAATGAGAAGGTCGAGGAACAGGCTATTGTTCTTCACGTAATACAGGTCATATTGCAGCTTGCGCAGCGCGTCGTCGGCCGAGGAGCCATAGCCGTAGCGCACCTGGGCCCAGCCGGTGATGCCCGGCTTGATGCTGTGGCGGACGTTATAGTAAGGCACGATGCCGATCAGCTGGTCGACAAAGTACGGACGCTCCGGCCGCGGGCCGACGAAGCTCATCTCGCCCTTGAACACGTTCAGTATCTGCGGCAGTTCGTCGATGCGCGTCTTGCGGATGAAGTTGCCGACCACCGTCACCCGGGGGTCGTTCTGCGCCGCCCACTGCGGCTGGCCGCCCTGTTCGGCGTCGGAGCGCATGCTGCGGAACTTGAGCACATTGAACTGGCGGCCGTCGCAGCCGACCCGTTCCTGCTGGTAGAAAATGGTGCCGCGGTCTTCCAGCCAGATCAGCACGGCGGTCAGCATCATCACCGGAAAGGTGGCCAGCAAAATCAGGCCGCTGCACACCAGGTCGAAAGTACGCTTGATGAAGGTGCGTACGAAGCTCTGGTCGAAGCCGCCACCGAACACCAGCCAGCTCGGCTGCAGCGAATCGACCCGGATCTGGTTGGTTTCGCGCTCGAAGAAAGTGGCCGCGTCGATCACCTTGATGCCCTGCAGTTTGCAGTCGAGCAGTTCGTTGATCGGGAAGCCGGTGCGGCGGTTTTGCACCGATACCACGATTTCGGCCACGTTGTGGCTGCTGGCCAGGCGCGCCAGCGAATCGCCTTCGCGCACCCGGATGATGTTGGACGCTGGAATGCAGCACTCGTCCGCTTCGGTGTCGACGAAGCCAACGATGTCATAGCGGTGGTAGGCGGTGTTCTGCATCGCCAGGTCGCCGCATTCCTTGGCCAGCGCGCCGGTGCCGACGAACAGGATGCGCGATTCGAGGAAGCGCAGCTCGGAGGTCTTGAAAAAGATCATGCGCGCCGCGAAGATGCCGGTGCCGGCGATCAGGAACACCAGGAACAGCACGCCGCGGCCCAGCTGCAGGGCGGGCACGACATAGAACACCAGGGTCAGGATCATGAAGCCGATCGCAAACGAGGGCATCAGTTTCAGGAAAAACGGATTGCGCAGGCCTTCATCGAAGTTGAGCTGGTACATGCCCATCGCGCTCATGCTGAAGCTCACCGCGAGCGCAAACACGAGGGCGGACATGAAGAAATCATCGAGCGAATGCGCGGTGCCGCCGCCGAGGTCGAGGAAGCGCACGGCGGCGCCCGCATAGGCCGAGCCCAGCAGGACCAATACCTCGACGAACACCAGGAAAAAGGCGATCTTTGAAACGTAGTGATTCGATATCCTCAGCATTTTGCTTCCCCATCCGATCGCGGCGCGCGCGGTCTTGCGATCACGGCCCGGTGCGCGGTATTTATGATTTGTTTCCGACTAAACTTGCGACATACCAATTCATTGCTTCGCGCAAACCTTCATCGATGCGGTGGGTCGGCGCGAATCCCAGCAGCCTTTCGGCCTTGGCGATGTCCGCCTGCGAATGGCGCACGTCGCCCGCACGGAACGGCTTGTGCTCGGGAAGGTGGCCGGCCACGTGCGGGAAGCGTTCCACCAGCAGGTCGCGCAGCATGGCGTGCAGCGCGTTCAGGCTGGTGCGTGCATTGAGCGCCACGTTGTAGACCTGGTTGGCGGCCGCCGGGTCGGTCGCCAGCGCGGCCAGCAGGTTGGCCTGCACCACGTTATCGATGAAACAGAAATCGCGGCTGGTCTCGCCGTCGCCGTTAATGAACAGCGGCTCGTTGCGGATCAGCGCGGCGATCCATTGCGGGATCACGGCGGCGTAGGCGCCATCCGGGTCCTGGCGCGGGCCGAACACATTGAAATAGCGCAGGCCGATGCTGTCGGTGCCGTAGCAACGGCCGAACACGTCGGCGTACAGCTCGTTGACGTACTTGGTGACCGCATACGGCGACATCGGGTTGCCGATGGTGTCCTCGACCTTGGGCAAGTCCGGATGGTCGCCATAGGTCGAGCTGGAGGCGGCGTAGACGATCCGCTTGACCCTGGCGTCGCGCGCGGCCGCCAGCATGTTGAGGAAACCGCTGACGTTGACATCGTTGGTGGCCTGCGGATCGCTGATCGAGCGCGATACCGAGCCCAGCGCCGCCTGGTGCAGCACGTAATCGGCCCCGGCGACAGCCCGGGCGCAGTCGGCCGGATTGCGGATGTCGCCTTCGATGAAGGTAAAATTGGCGGCCGCGCCGGCGCCGGCGCCGGCCAGCGCCAGCTCCAGGTTGCGGCGGTAGCCGGTGGCGAAATTGTCCAGGGCGGTCACGCGCTGCCCCAGGCGCAACAGCGCCTCGACCAGGTGGGAGCCGATGAAGCCGGCCGCACCCGTGACCAGCCAGTGGCCGCGGTGGCCACCGAGGTACTGTTGAACGTCCGCGTATTTACTCACAATGCCCCCGTGCCATGCATCACAGGCGCCAGACGCTGTAGCCAGCCGACTTCAGCGCATCCTGGTCGAACAGCGACTTGACGTCGATAAAGCAGCCGCCCTTGCTCAGCTTGTGCTGGAAATCTTCCAGCGGACGCGCCAGCAGTTCCCGGTGCGACACGGCGGCCACGATGGCGTCGGCGCGCGGCAGCCGGTCCCAGCTTTCCAGTTCGATGTGGTACTCGTGGAATGCTTCGCCGGCATCGGCGACCGGGTCGTGCACGTGCACTTCGACGCCGTAGGCCTTCAGTTCGGCCACGATGTCGGCCACTTTCGAATTGCGCAGGTCAGGGCAGTTTTCCTTGAAGGTCAGGCCGATCACGTTGACCTTGGCACCCTTGACGTTGAAACCGGACGCGATCATCGACTTGATGGTCTTTTCGGCGACAAACTTGGCCATGCCGTCGTTGATGCGGCGGCCGGCCAGGATCACCTGGGGGTGGTAGCCGATCATTTCGGCCTTGTGGGTCAGGTAGTAGGGATCGACGCCGATGCAGTGGCCGCCCACCAGCCCCGGACGGAACGGCAGGAAGTTCCACTTGGTGCCGGCGGCCTTCAGCACTTCCAGCGTATCGATGCCGATCTTGTCGAAGATAATCGCCAGTTCGTTCATCAGCGCGATGTTCAGGTCGCGCTGGGTGTTTTCGATGACCTTGGCCGCTTCGGCGACCTTGACGCTGGAGGCGCGGTAGACCCCGGCGGTGATGATCGATTCATACAGCTGCGCGACCTTGTCGAGGGTGTCGGCGTCGTCGCCGGACACCACTTTCAGGATCGTGGTCAGCGTGTGTTCCTTGTCGCCCGGATTG
Source organism: Massilia polaris (assembly GCF_012927275.1). Lineage (GTDB taxonomy): Bacteria > Pseudomonadota > Gammaproteobacteria > Burkholderiales > Burkholderiaceae_D > Telluria_A > Telluria_A polaris. The sequence continues at coordinate 125,719 of NZ_JABBGG010000002.1, forward strand.
ATGCGCTCCGGCGAGAAGCCGACGTGGAAGTCCTGCTTCCATGTCAGGCCCGAATGCTGCTCGAGGATCGGGATGCAGACTTCCTCGGTGGCGCCAGGATAGACGGTCGATTCGAACACGACGATCGCGCCTTTCTTCATGTGCAGGCCGACCGTCCTGGAGGCGCCAGCCAGTGGGCCGAAGTCCGGGTTGTGGGCGATGTCGACCGGGGTCGGGACCGCCACCACGATGTAGTCTGCCTCGGCCAGTGCGGCCGGGTCGGTGGTGACCTGAAGCTGCTCTGCCGCACGCATCTGTCCGGTGCTCAACTCGCCGGTGGGGTCAATATGACGCCGGTAGCTGTCGATCTTGCTCTCGGACAAGTCGAAACCGATGGTTTTGCGTTTCTTGCCAAATTCCACTGCCAGCGGCAGGCCCACGTAGCCCAGCCCGACAACGGCCACAACCTTTGCTGCTTCCATATTGCCCCCAAAATTTATTATTACTGTTGTAAGTATAGCAAGTGCAGGGCGCCATTTTGTTGTAGAACAACAACCGCACATCGATCCGGCCATGGAAAAATCCGCTGATCAGGGAAGCGTCAATTCATTGTCCTTGGTTTCTTTCCGTGCCGTAATCAGAATTGCAATTATACAAATAAAAAACAATCGCGCTGTTGCTTTTACGCCCTTCCCGTTTCGCCAGGTTGCTGATGGTCCTGGGCCGGCGCCAGGCGGAATTTCGGCGCGCCCGCCGCGCCCACCGATAGCTGCACAAACGGCAATTGTGTCGCCAGCGTCAGTTGCCACTTGCCGCAGACCAGGAACAGCGCGGTGGCGATCCGGCGCGCGCCCAGGCGGCGGTGGGCCGCCCCGGACGCGGCGTTGAAGGCCGAGATGCGGCTGCACGACCAGCGCACGCCCAGGCTGTGCAACAAGAGGTTGGCGCGGTCCCACAGGCGCGGGAACGCCATGGTGAACTGGTGCTTTGGAAATATCTGGACGTCGAAGTCCCAGGCCACGCCCTCGCCGGGTGAAAACACCGCCCTCACCTCGTCCTCCTGGTAGTCGGCCAGGGTGAACCACAGGTAACCGAGCAGTACGCCGTCCTTCCAGGCGGCCAGGCAGCGCCCGCCGCGCCGGTAGCGTTCGGCGATGACGGTGGCCGGACGGTCGAACTGGCTTGCGTCCAGCTCGCCCTCCATGACTTCACGCACGTCGATCGCCGCGCCACGGCCTTTACTGAAAGGCACGGTCGTCACCGGCTGTGCCACAAGGTAATATCTGAACAGGCGGACGCGCCGCGCGCTGATGAGCGCGAGCCCGCGCGACAGTGCATACCAGCCGCTGTTGACCCAGCCAATCTGCCGCACGGTTTGTTGAAATTGTTTTCGCATGACTCTTTAGGGCAAGCGGGCCGCTTGGGCGTGCAAATGATATGCCCAGGCACCGGGTCGACGAGCCCATGACCTTGTAGCAATATGGTACCACAGCATTTATTATCGTTGTGACATTTGAATTGAATTTTTTACAAGTGCGACCTTCCTTGACGGTGCCTGTCGTGCTCGTTACACTTCATTGTCTTTTATGCATATTTTTCGAGGAGCGGCATGTTATCGGTCGTAATGGCAACGTGCAACGGCGCACTCACCCTGCCCAAAGTGCTGGCCGCCTATGCGCGCCTCGAGCATCCCGGCGAGGCGTGGAAGCTGTTCGTTGTCAACGATGGCAGCACCGACGGCACCGGCGCGATCCTCGCCGGTTTCGCCGCCGCCCTGCCGCTGACCGTGATCGACCAGGACCGCAAGGGCAAGAATGCCGCGCTCAATGCCGCGCTCGCGGTGGCGCTGGCCAATCCCGGCTGCCAGCTGCTGGTGTTTACCGACGACGACGCCACGCCCGAGCCGGACTGGCTGATGCGGCTGGCCGATTGCGCGCGCGCCCAGCCCGGCTATGCGATCTTCGGCGGCGCGATCTACCCCGACTGGGCGGTGGCGCCGCCGGACTGGGTACTCAACAAGGTTCCGCTTGGCATCACCTACGCCGTCACCACCGCCGCCAGCGGTCCGGTCTTCCCGGGACTGGTATGGGGCGCCAACATGGCGGTACGGCGCGCCGTGTTTGATGCCGGACACCGTTTCAACGCCAGCATCGGCCCGTCGGCCGGCGCCTATGCGATGGGTAGCGAAACCGAATTCAACCGCCGCGTCAGCGAAGCCGGGTTCAAGTCCTGGTTTTGCGCCGAAGCGAAGACCGGCCACCATATCCGCGCCAGCCAGCTGGCGCCGGAATTCATCCTGCAGCGCGCCTACAAGTTCGGGCGCGGGGCCCGTGCCCAGGAAACGGGTTCCAGCCAAGCCCGGCTGTTCGATGTCCCGCGCTGGACGCTGTCCAAGTACGCGCATGAAATGCTGGCGGCGCTCAAGGCGCGCCTGGCCGGCGACCAGGAGCGCCTGTTCGCGGCGCGCTGGGAGCTGCACTACCTGCGCGGCTATTTTTTCCAGGCATGGAAGGCCAAGGGCCAGCCGCGCGTCATGCTCACCAGCTGCTCGGGCGAGCTGGGCGGCATGGAAATGCGCATGGCGCAGGAAGCCAGGCTGCTGGCCGCGGCCGGCGCCCGGGTGGTGGTGGCGACGCCGCCCTTCCGCGGTTTCGAGCGCTTCGCCGACGCGCTGCACGGCGGCCGGATCGCGGTCGGCATCTTCGACCCGCCGCAGTTCGGCGAGCAATGGCAATGGCGGCGCTTCAACAAACTGCGCGCCTCGCTGACTGGCACCTGGCAGATGCGGCGCCACCGTCCCGACCTGGTCCACGTGGCATTCTGCTGGACCACCTACGGCGCCTCGGCGCTGTGGCTGGCGCACCGCTGCGGCATCCCGACCGTCATCAGCGTGCATAACGCCTTCCCGAAAAAGACCTTCTCGGCCTGGCACGACCGCCTGTTCCGCGAAGCGTTTACCAGCGTGAAGGGCATCTACGCGGTATCCGATTCCGCGATGGACCATTTCGTCGCCATCTTCGGCAAGTACATCGGCCCGGCCACCCGGCTGCAGGTGATCCCGAACAGCGTCGACATCGGCCGCTTCATCCCCTCGCCCGCGCGCCGCGACGCCGCCCGCGCCAGGCTCGGCCTGCCGCGCGACGCCCTGGTGCTGGGCTCGGTCGCCCGGCTGTCGCCGCAGAAACGCCCGGACGCCCTGATCGACCTGTTCGCGCGGCTCAGGCAGACTTACCCGGACCTGTACCTGGTGCTGGCCGGCACCGGCCCGCTCGAGCAGCAGCTGCGCGACCAGGTCGCCGCGCTCGGCCTGGACGGCGCCGTGATCTTCGCCGGCTTCGTCGGCGACGTCGAAATGATGCTGCCGGCCTTCGACCTGCACTTCCTGCTGAGCCGGAACGAGGGCTTCGGCATTTCCACCATCGAGGCGATGGCATGCGGGGTGCCGGTGGTCGGCACCGACGTGCCCGGCACCGCCGATATCCTGCGCGGCAGCGAGGGCGGCATGCTGGTGCCGCTCGACGACGCCGACCTCACCCACGACCAGGTGTCGCGCCTGCTTGCCGACCCGGCGCGGCGCGCCGCGATGGCCATCAAGGCAAGGCAGGAAATGGAGTCGACCTATTCGGCGGAAATCTTAAAGGGCCGCATCGACGCGTTTTACCAGGGGTTGTTGACGTGAGCAAAACCCGGGCGGCGCTGCTCATCTCCTTCGTTGAAAAATATGCGTTGCTGATTCTTGGAATCATCGGCAGCATGACCCTGGCCCGCCTGCTGACGCCGGAAGAAACCGGCGTCTATTCCATCGGCGCCACCCTGCTTGGCATCGCCCACGTGATGCGCGATTTCGGCGTCGGCCAGTACCTGATCCAGGAGCGCGAACTGACCCAGGACAAGCTGCGCGCCACCCTGGCGGTGAGTTTTGCGGTGGCCTGGTCGCTGGCCGTCATGATTATCTGCGCCAGCCACCCGCTGGCCTGGTTCTTTGACGACCAGCGCCTGGTGCCGGTGATGCAAGTCATGTCGATCAATTTCTTCCTGATCCCGTTTACCTCGACAGTGCTGCCTTTGCTACGCCGCGAGATGCGCTTCGGGCCGATCTGCTTCATCAACATCGTCAGCGGCACGGTCAGCTTTTCGGTCGCCGTCAGCCTGGCGTGGAACGGCTTCGGCTACATGAGCCTGGCATACGCTTCGGCCTGCGCCTCGATCGCGACCCTGCTGGCCAGCGTCCGCTTCCGGCCGCCCGGTTTCCCCTGGATACCGTCGTTGCGCGGCATCCGCCGGGTCGCGAAGTTCGGCGCCTTCTCGACCGGCGGCACGCTGATCGACGAAATCGGCGTGGCCGCACCGGAACTCATCATCGGCAAGTTCATCGGCATGGACGGCGTCGGCATCTTCAGCAAGGCGGCCGGCACCCTGGCGATCTTCGGCCGCGCCGTCACCAGCGTGGTGTCGCCGGTGGCCTACGCGCTGTTCGCGGAACAGTCGCGCGGCGGCGGCGACGTCAAGGGCGCCTACCTGACCACGGTCGCGCTGATGACGGCGTTCTCGATGCCCTTCTTCGGTTTCATCGCGCTGATGGCCTTCCCCACCGTGCGCGTGATGTTCGGCCCGCAGTGGGATGGCGCGGCGCCCTTGTTGCGGATCATGTGCCTGTCGTCCGCGCTGTTCAGCGCGATCAGCATGGCGCGCTACCTGTTCGTCGCGACCGGCCACGTCAAGGCCCAGGCCAAGCTGGACGCCTCCACCGTATCGGTCCGGGTCGCCATGCTGCTGGCCGCCGCGCCGTTCGGCCTGGTCGCGGTGGCGTGGGCGATCGTGCTGGGCGCCCTGTTCCGCCTGTACCTGACCGTGCGCATGCAGTACCAGGTCAGCGGCATCACCGTGTTCGACCTGTTCTCGGCCTGCCGCAAGAGCGCCCTGCTGGCACTGCTGTGCTCGGCCGGCCCCCTGGCCGCCTTCATGCTGGGCGGTCCGGTGCTGGTGAAACTGCTCGTCGCCGCATCGCTGAGCGCACTGCTGTGGGTGGCCGGCCTGTTCATGCTGCGCCATCCGCTGGCCCCCGAGGTCCGCGCCATCGGCCAGAAAATTCCGCTGTTCGGCGCGAGGAAGCGCTGATGCGCGTCGGTGTGTTGTCCTACCCGATGCTGTTCCAGCGCCACGGCGGCCTGCAGGTACAGGTCACGGAAACGGTCAGCGCGCTGCAGCAGCTGGCCGGCGCCGCCCTGTCGGTGGAGCTGGCCGACCCGGTGCGCGCCAGCCTGGCCGGCTACGATGTGCTGCACGTATTTTCCGCCATCAACGGCAACCACCGCATCATCGAGACCGCGCGCGAGCTCGGCGTGCCGGCCGTGCTGTCGCCGCTGCTGTCGCCCGCGTGGAACGGCGCCTCCGCGCTGCGCGCGCGCATCGCCACCGGCGTCGCGCGCCACCTTACCGGCGGCGACGTGCAGACCAGCTTCAGCCAGATCGAGGGCGCGCTGCGCAAGGCCGACCTGCTGGTCGCGCTTGGCGAGCCGGAACGGGCCGCGATGCGCTCTGCCTTCCGCATCCCGGACCAGCGGATCCGGATTGTCCCGAACGGCATCGGCGCGCGTTTTTTCAGCGCCGATGGCGGCCTGTTCCGTGACCGCGCCGGCCTGCACGGCGATTTCGCGCTGATGGTGGGCGCGGTGTCGCCCTACAAGAACCAGCTCGGCGTGGCCGCCGTGCTGGCCGCGATGGGCCTGCCGTTCGCCGTGATCGGCACGGCCGAGCAGCGCGACCAGGGCTACCTGCGACAGCTGCAGGCCACCAGCGGGGTGCGCTACCTCGGCGGGCTGGCCCATGACGATCCCCTGCTGGCCTCCGCGTACGCAGCCGCCAGCGTGTTCGTGCTGCCGAGCAAGGGCGAAGTGCTGCCGCTGACGGCGCTGGAAGCGCTGGCCAGCGGCACCCCGGTCATGCTGACCGACCAGAGCGCGCTGGACCTCGCCGATAGCGGCTTCGCATTCAGGAAAGTGAAGTGGGATGACGGCGCCGGCCAGCAGGCGGCGATTGCGGCGCTGGTGGCAGGCAAGCCCGAGCGCAAGCGGGTGCAGGACCTGGTGCGGCACATGACCTGGCCCGGCGTGGCCCGGGAACTGCTGGCGATCTACCAGCAGGCGCGCGCCATGCACGCCGCCAACGGCTGACGCCGGCGATTCCTCAGGCCGCGGCCGCGCGCTCGGCCTTGACGGTCAGGTTGCGCGCCATCCGCATCAGATAGCCCGTCCGGCTCAGGTCCCATGGCGTGAAGCGCGGCAGCTGGAACAGGTCGGGCACGCCGTCGTAGCGTCCCCACGCGGTCGACACCGCGGCGTCGAACTTCAGGTCGCGCACCATCGCCGCGTGCCCGGCATGGTAATCGGCGTTCGGCTTGCCGTTCGGATACGCAAACAGCCTGACCTCGTCGCCGATGATCTGCTCCAGCTGGTGCTTGCCCTGCGCGATTTCCTCGCGCGCCGCGCCGGCGTCCAGCCGCGCCAGGATGGGATGGTTGACGGTGTGGCCGCCGATCCCCATGCCGGCCTGGTGCATCATCCTGACCTGGCCGTCGCTCATCATGGCGTTGGCCGGCAGCGCCACCTGGTGGGTGGCGGCAAGCCGCAGGGCCAGCTCCAGCCTTTCTTCCAGCGCACGATACTTCAGCTTGCCGATCAGGGCGGAAATCGCCGCGCGGCGCTGTTCGTTGCTGCCGAGGCCGATCACGCCGAGCCCGGCCGCCCGCGCGTCCAGCGCCGGCGCGCGGCAGCCGCGCACCAGCTCGGTGATGACGTCGTTGAACATCAGGCCGCCGTTCAGGAAGCCGGTCGCGATGAAGAAGGTGGCATGCACGCCGTGGCGCTGCAGGATCGGCAGCGCGACCTCGGCGTTGTCGGCATAGCCGTCGTCGAAGGTGATGCAGGCCGCGCGCGGCGGCAGGGTTCCGCTGCGGATGCGCTCGATCGCGCCGGCCAGCGGCAGGATGTCGAAGTGCGACTTCAGGACACCGATTTCGCGGTCGAAGCGATGCTGGTCGACTTCGCCCGGGAACAGCGGGTCGGGCGCGGCGGACACGCGATGGTAGATCACGATCGAGAGCGGGCCGCTGCCGCCCGGCGACAAAGCCCTGAGCAGGGGCCGGCTGGCGCGCGCGGCGAGTGCCTGGGACAGCTTCAACGGGATCCTTCGTGACGGCGCGCCGCCGCCGGCGCCGGCACGGCGGCCGCAGCGGCGGCCGCAGCGGCGGCCGCGGCGGCGGCGGCGGCCGGCGCCTTGTGTTTCTTCCGTTCCTTGATCTCGGCGGCGACGATCAGGCTGGTGGCAACCATCGCCGCCATCAGGTAATACGGAACGTCGAAATACGCCAGGCTCAGGAAAGCGCCGCCGACGCCGAATCCGAGCATGCTCACCTGTAGCATGGTGGCCAGGTCGGATGCCCAGCGCAGGTCCGGATAAGGCTTGGTGTCGCGGATGATGCGCGCACCGGCCCGCCAGGCGCTCCAGGCCAGCGCCAGGTAAATCAGCAGGCCGACGAAGCCGTGCTCGCCCAGCACCTGGAAATACAGGCTGTGCGCGGCGTGCACGTCGTCCGGGATCGGCGCGTAGCGCAGGAACACGGCGTAGTCGTAGATGTCGAACCCGCCCCCCACGATCGGGCGGTCGAGCGCCAGGTTATACGCCATGTTCCAGGCATTGATCCGTCCCTGCGCCGAGCCGTCGGTCTCGTACTGCGAAATGGTGTCGATGCGGGCAAACCATTTTTCCGGCATGAAGTTCAGCATCAGCGGGGCCGCGGCCAGGAACAGCACGCCAAGGGTGACCTTGTGGCGGCTCTTAAGCCAGAAGAACACCACCATCGCCCCGATCGCCAGCGCGGCGCCGCGCGAATAGCTGCCCAGCGCGGACAAGGCGCACAGCAGCATCGCACCGATCAGGCCGGCCCGGAGCCAGCGCCTGGTGCTGATGGTGAACAGGTAGTAAATGACCGGGATCACCATCACCAGTGCCAGCGCCAGTTCGTTATTGCCTTCAATGAAGGTTCCGGCGGGGCCCCACACCATCTCGTTGCCGCCGCTGCGGATGGTGAAAATGCCCCCCTTGATGCCATAAAACCCGAGCGACACGGCGACGGTCCAGACCAGCGCCTCGACCTGCTTGCGCGTCTTGATCAGCATCATGACCACCAGGTTCATGCCGAGGATCTTGTAGACCTTGGTCAGCTGCGGAATATTGTCGGCGCCGTTGATGGCGAAGATCGTCGTCACGCCGACCCACACCCCGAACAGGATGAAGATGGTGGTGACCGGCGATGGCGGCAGGCGATGCTTGTCCTTGCTCAGGATCATGCTGGCGACGGTGGCGCAGGCGATGATCGCGGCGAACGGCATGGTGCGCGCGAAGCCCCATCCCTGCGAATGCAGGTTCATGACGCTGATCCAGATCCACATGATGGCGCCAAGCCAGGGGCGCTTGAAGATGAACGGCAGCGAACCGAAGACCATCAGGGTGACAAGGATATCGCGCATTATGCCAGCGCCTCCTGCGCCAGGTTGCCGGCCGTGGCGACCTTGCTGACCACATAGCGGAACTTGCCGGATTTTTCAGGCAGGATCGCATCGACCTGCAGCACCTCGATCCGGACCGCGCCGCCCAGGCGGGCGCGGAAGCCGGCCTCGATCGCCGCGCGCAGCGCCGCATCGAGCGCGCCGTCGAGCACCACCTGGACCTCGGTATGGTCGAGGTCATGCTGGGTGATCTTGAACGCCTTCACTTGGGGCAGGTCGCGCAGGATGTAGACCAGCGCCAGCCCGTGCATCACGGTGCCGTCCCGGGCCACCAGGAAGTCGGTGCTGCGTCCCTGGATCTCGCGCAGCAGCGGCAGGCCGCGCCCGCAGCCGCAGGGCGCGCTGGCGAGCACGCCGATGTCGCCGGTGCGGTAGCGCACGAACGGGAAGTCGCCGGTGGCCAGGTGGGTCACGACGATCTCGCCGGCCTGGCCGCGCGGCAGCGGCTGGCCGGCGGCGTCGATGATCTCGACGATAATGTCTTCGGCCGTGATATGCATGCCGCCCTGCGGGCACTGGTGGGCGATGAAGCCGGCGTCGCGCCCGCCGTAGCCGTTGGCCACCGGGCAGCCGAAGGTCGCGCCGATCAGCTCGCGCTGCTCGTCGTATAGCCGCTCGGAGGTCACGAAGGCGACCTTGATGCCGAGGTCATCCATGCGCTGGCCGCGCAGGCGCGCGTGGCGCGCGATATGCGCCAGCGCCGACGGATAGCCGAACAGCATGCGCGGGCGGCGCCGGCGGATCTGCGCGATAAAGCCGTCCAGCCTGGCCTCGGACATCTGGAACGCCGGCAGCAGTTCGGTGCGCAGGGCGCGGTCGCGCACGGCGCGCAGCCGGTCCTGGTTGCCCAGTTCGATCGGCGAGCCCCACACCACGATTTCCGGGTCGCCGATGTCGACGCCCCACCAGCGCGTGGCGCGCCACTTGGCGGCGACGTCATGGCTGACCCGTTCCTTGCCGATGAAGAAAATCAGCGGCTCGCCGCTGGAGCCGCCGGTATTGAAGCGCGCCAGCCCGACCGCGTCGGCCGCCTTCATGGCGTCGGTGTTGGCGCGGATCACGCCCTTGTCGAGCAGCGGCAGGCGTGCCAGGTCGGCCAGCGAGTGCAGGTCGCGCGCCGGGTCGAAGCCGATGCGGGTGAACAGGGCGGCATAGTAAGGCACCTGGGCCTGCGCGCGGCGCAGCAGCTGGCGCAGGCGCTCGAGCTGGAGCCCGGCCAGCCGGGCCTCGCTCCAGTACTGGGTCTGCTCCATGCGCCGGCGCACGCCGACCGTGGTATGGCGCTTGAGGCGCTCGTGCAGCGGAAACAGGACGCGCGACACCAGCCGCGTGTACGGGCCGGGCTGCGGCAACGGTGGCTTGGTCATGAGGGGATCGCCGCGGTGGAAGTGGATTTGGCAAGGATGGTGTGGTACACCTGCAGCAGGCGCGGACGCACACTGTCCCATGTGTATTGCTGGGCGCAGCGCAGGCCGGCGGCGCGCATCGCCTCGGCCAGCGCGGCGTCGTTGAGCAGGCGCAGCACGGCGTCGGCCATCGCTTGCGGGCTGGCCGGCGGCACCAGCAGCGCGGTGCTGCCGTCATCGACCATGTAGGGCACGCCGCCGACGTTGGTGCTGACCACCAGTACGCCGCTGGCCAGCGCTTCCAGCACCGAGTTGGGCATGTTGTCGACCAGGCTGGGGTTGAGCATCACGTCGGCGCCGCGGTACAGCGCGGCCATCTGGTCGGGATCGAGGCGGCCGGCGAAGGTCACCGCGCTGCCCAGCGCCAGCTCGGCGGCGAGCTGCGCGAGGCGCGCGCGTTCGGGGCCGCAACCGGCCACCACCAGCCGCGCCAGCGGATGCGCCGCCCTGACGATGGCGAAGGCGCGCAGCGCGGTGGCGTTGTCGTAGATCGGTTCGAGGTTGCGCGCCACCAGCAGCGACAGCGGGCGCGCGGGCGGCGCCGGCGCCGCGCTGAAGCGTTCCAGGTTGATGATGTTGGGGACCACGGTGGCGGCGAAGCCGAACTTGCCGAACACCGCGCCGAGGAAGCCGGATGGCACGATCAGCGCATCGGCGCGCACCAGGCTGGGGCGGACCCAGGCCTCGGCCGCATCGAGGAAGGTGCCGGCTTCGCCGCCCCGGTAGTTGATCACCACCGGGCAGCCGCGCAGGCGGCCGATCCAGATCGCCGGTGCCGCGTACAGATGCCACGACAAGCCGGAATTTGCCATCACGTGGAACAGGTCCTGGCGCCCTGCCGCGCGCCACAGCGCCGCCACGAAAGGCAGCAGCCGCACCACCGCGCGGATGCCCTTCAGGCGGCCGGCCCAGGCCGGCCGGCAGGCGGCGTTAACCTGGATAAGCTCGACCTGGTGGCCCTCCGCGCGCAGCAGCCGGGCCAGCTGGACGGTCTGGTTCGCCATGCCGCCGGCAGGGGGCGGCAAGGGACCCACCAGGCCAATGCGCAGCGCGCTGGCGGGTCCCGATGAGCGTCCTGTGATTGATGTGCTAGACAAAATAATCCCGTTTGGCTGGTTGGTATGTTGGCCGCCGCGCGCGCTCCGCGCCTGCGACTTGCCATTCTAACGATTCCGGCGCCGATCCCATGTTCTATATGCAATAAAAGATGCCTCAAACAAGCGTGTTCAAGCGCGGGCTGAGCCCGCCATACACGGCGCGGTAGCGCGCCACGCTGCCGGCCCAGGTGCGTTCGCGCTCGACAAAGCTGCGGCCGCGCGCGCGCAGCATGGGCCAGCTGTGCGGCGCGTCGAGCAGCGCCAGCACCGTGCGCGCCAGGGCGGCCGCGTCGCCGGCCTCGAACAGCACCCCGGTCTGGCCGTCGGCGATGAGTTCGCGGTGGCCGCCCACGTCCGAGGCCGCCAGCAGCCGCCCCTGCGCCATCGCTTCGAGCGGCTTGAGCGGCGTGACCAGCTCGGTCAGGCGCATTTTCAGGCGCGGATAAACCAGCACGTCGACCAGGTTGTAGTAGCGCTGGACCTGGTCGTGCGGCACCCGCCCGGTAAAGATCACCTTGCCGGCGATCCCCAGCTGGCGCGCCTGGGCCTTCAGCAGCTCCTCCTGCGGGCCGCCGCCGACCAGCAGCGCGCGGGTGTCCGGGTTGGCCGCCAGCATGGCGGGCATCGCGGCCAACAAGACATCCAGTCCTTCGTAGGCATAGAACGAGCCGATGAAGCCCAGCACCTGCTTGCCCTGCAGCCCCAGTGCGGCCGCCAGCGCCTCGTCGCGCTCGCCGGCGACGCTGAAATCGTCGACGTTGACGGCGTTCGGGATCACCGTGATTTTTTCGGCCGCGATGCCGCGCCCGACGATGTCGGCGCGCAGCCCTTCGCAGATGGTGGTCACCGCGGCCACCCGCTTGATGGCATAGGTTTCCATCGCGCGCGTGAGGCGGTAGCGCAGGCCCCATTCGCGGCTGGTGCCGTGGTCGACCGCGGCGTCTTCCCAGAAGGCGCGGATTTCATACACCACCGGGATGCCGAGGCGGCGCCCGACCCGCAGCGCCGCGAGCGCGTTGAGCGCCGGCGAGTGGGCGTGCAGCACGTCGGGCCTGCACTCGCGCGCCACTTCCAGCAGGCGTGCGGCCAGTGCGTCGATCAGCGCCAGTTGGCGGAACGCCGGCGCCGACGCCAGCAGGCCGCGCGCCGGTTTGGTGCGGTAGAAGGCCAGGTCGGCGACCTGCTCCAGCCCGCCCTCAGTCGCGCCCTGCTTGGGACCGGTCAGGTGGAAGGTCTGCCAGCCCTGCGCGCGCTGCTGCTGCAGGATCGCGCGGGTGCGGAAGGTGTAGCCGCTGTGCAGCGGGATCGAATGGTCCAGCACGTGCAGCACGCGCAGCGGCGCCGCCGCCGCGCTGGCGCTGGCCAGGGGCTTATTCTCCATACGTTTCCTTGCGCAGGAAAGCTTCGAACATCAGCACGGTCCAAATCGGGGCGCTGTAGTCGCGCCGGCCCGACTGGTGCTGCTCGACCAGCTCGGACAGGTACTCGCGGTTGAAGATGCCGGTGTCGGCCAGGGCTGGCCCCAGCAGCGAGGTGCGCACGCGCTCGCGCAGCGGGCCGCGGAACCAGGCCGCCAGCGGCACCGAGAAGCCCATCTTCTTGCGGTACAGGATCTCCTCCGGCAAGTAGGGCTCGAGGCTCTTCTTGAAGATGTACTTGCCTTCGCTGCCCTTGAGCTTGAGCTCGGGCGACAGGCCGGAAATCCACTCCACCAGCTTGTGGTCCAGCAGCGGCACCCGCACTTCCAGCGCGTGCGCCATGCTGGCGCGGTCGACCTTGGTCAGGATGTCGCCCGGCAGGTAGGTCTTCATGTCGAGGTACTGGACCATCGACAGCGGGTCGTCGGTGGGCGAGGCCGCCGCGTGGCCGCGCATCACCTCGATCGCGCGGTAGCCCTGCAGCTTGCTGCGGAACTGGTCCGAGAACAGGCGCGCGCGCATGGCGTCGCTCATGATCGACACGCCGTGGAAGTAGCCTTCCACCAAGTCGCGCGACAGCGCCTCGAAAGTGGTCTTGGCGCGCAACACGCGCGGCGCCCAGTCGGCCTTCGGGTAGTATTTTCCGAGCGGCCCGAACACCATGCGGCGCATGCCCGCCGGGATCTGGGCGCGCACCTTGTTCTCCGCCATCGCATAGCGGTAGCGGCGGTAGCCGGCCAGGTTCTCGTCGCCGCCGTCGCCCGACAGCGCCACCGTGACGCGCTTGCGCGCCAGCTGGCACACGCGGTAGGTCGGGATCGCGGAACTGTCGGCGTAAGGCTCGTCGTACAGGTCGGCCAGGGTGTCGAGCAGCGCATAATCGTCGGTGTCGACGGTGTCGGTGTGGTGCGCGGTCTGGTACTGGCGCGCCACCTTTTCGGCGTATTCGGATTCGTCGAAGTCCTTGTGCTTGAAGGCGATCGAGCAGGTGTTGACCGGCTGATCCTTCATCAGGCCGGCCATCATCGCCACCACGGCGCTCGAATCGACGCCGCCCGACAGGAAGGCGCCCAGCGGCACTTCGGCCTTCAGGCGGATCTTCACCGCCTCGCGCAGGCGCTCGACCAGCTCGTTGCTGGCATCCGATTCAGTCATCCCGGCGTGCGCCTTGAACGGCACGTCCCAGAACTGCTTCGGCGCCGGCACCGGCTGGCCGATCTTCACGGTCAGGGTATAGCCCGGCGACAGCTTGGCGGCGCCGGCGTAGATGGTTTTCGGCTCCGGCACGTAGCCGTAGGCGAAGTAATCCTCGACCGCCTGCGGGTCGATCGCGCGCGGCAGGTCCGGGTGGGCGCGCAGCGACTTCAGCTCGGAGCCGAAGATGAACATCCCGTCCGGCAGCAGCGCATAGTAGAACGGCTTGACGCCAAGGCGGTCGCGCGCCATGAACATGGTCTGCGCCTTGCGGTCCCACACGGCGATCGCGAACATGCCGCGGAAACGGTGCACGCACTCCTCGCCCCACGCTTCCCAGGCATGCACGATGGTTTCGGTGTCGCTTTTGGTGCGGAACGCGTAGCCGAGCGCCTGCAGCTCGGCGGTCAGCTCCGGGTAGTTGTAGATCTCGCCGTTGAACACCACGCCGACGTCGCCGGCGGCGTTGAACATCGGCTGCTGGCCGCTCAGGATGTCGATCACCGACAGCCGGCGGTGGCCGAAACCCACGCCCGCTTCGGTGTACACGTCGCCCTCGTCCGGACCGCGGTGGTGCTGGGTCTCGTTCATGCGCCTGACCAGTTCCGGGTCGATCGCGCGGGCCCCGCGCGTATCAAAAATGCCGACTATTCCACACATGTTTTTTCCGGTTTCCTCGTTTGATGTTTCTGTTCGCACAACTGGTCGTACAGGCCGAGGTAGGCGGCGACCATGGCGTCCATGGCGTAGTGGCGCAGCACGCGCGCGCGCCCGGCCTGGCCGTGCTGCGCGGCCAGGCCGGGCGCGGCGACATACCGCGCCAGCGCATCGGCCAGCGCCTGCGGGTCGGACGGCGGCGCCAGCGCGCCGGTGACGCCGTCTTCAATGACTTCCGGGATCCCGCCGACGCGGGTGGCCGCCACCGGCAGGGCGCTGGCCATCGCCTCCAGCGCCGCGCCGGGGGTGCCCTCGGCGATCGAGGCCATGGCGAACACGTGGAAACCGCGCAGGATCTCGGCGACGTCGGCGCGCGACCCGGGCAGCCAGACTTCCCGTTCGAGGCCGGCCTGCGCCGCGCGCGCCCGCAGCGCCGGCAGCAGCGGGCCGTCGCCGACAATGGCCAGGCGCAGCCGCGCGCGCTGTTCCGGCAGCTGTTGACGCAGCAGGATGAAGGCTTCCAGCAGGGTGGCGTGGTCCTTGACTTGCTGGATGCGGCCGACGCTGCCGATGACGATGCAGCCGTCGCCGAACGGGCCGGGGGCGGGCGCGTCGCCGTGCTCGCGCGGGCGGAACCTGGCGGTGTCGATGCCGTTCGACAGCAGCCGGCTCTTGGCGGACGGTACCCCGATCACGTCGCTATGCCATTTCACCATGGCCGCCGAATTGGCGTAGTAACAGTCGTAGAACGGCAGCATCAGCCGGCGCAGCAGGTTATGCCTGGCGTTGAGGCCATGCGGATCATGATGGTCGCGCCCGTGGGCGCCGTTGATCCGTACCGGCACGCCGGCCAGCAGCGCCACCGGCGCATATTCGATCGCCGACAGGTTGTAGGTGTGGATGATGGTCGGGTTCAGGCGGCGCAGCAGCGACCACAAGGCCAGGTGGGTGCCGGGCGACAGGCCGGGCTGCTTGTGCAGCGCATGCAGCGTCACGCCCTGGCGGCGGATCTTGTCGGCGAACGCGGTGTAGTCGGTCAGGCACACCACCGCATGGCGGTAGCGGGTGGCGCACATGCGGTTGATGCGCTCGACCAGCAGCGACTCGAGGCCGCCGAAATCGAGCCGGTAAATCAGGTGCACCACCAGCGGCGGCGCCTCCTGCATCGCGCTGCGCGCCGCCGTCATGGCTGGCTCCGGGTGCGTTCGAGCGTGGTTTCCAGCGCCGCCAGGTTGGCCGCCAGGAAGGCGCGCATGGCCTCGCGCGCCGCTTCCGGCCGCTCGTCGAACGGCGCCGACACCACCAGTATCGCGCCGTCGTCGCGCTTGCTCATCAGTTTTTGCCTTACCTGCAGTAGCTTGCCGGTGTACGGGCTGGCGGTGGCGGTGCCGTCGATCCAGTACCAGTGCCATACCAGGACCCTGGCGCCGGAGCGCGCGAACAGCAGAACTTCGCGCAGCGCCAGGCGGCGTTCGCCGAGCAGCTCGGTGCGGGTAACCGGCGTTTCCTGACGCCACAGCTTGTGCGATTCCGGCGCCACCAGGCGGTTGCTTGAGCTGATCAGCTCGGTGCCGGCCGGCCCGCTGCGGTAGAAGAACAGGTCGAGCGCCACCGCCTGGCCGCCGTTCTGGTAGGACTGGTGCAGCTCGGCGCTGGCACCCTTGAAGTGGGGCTGCAAGCGGGCCGGCGCGACGGCCGGCTCCCACGCCGGCGTGAACGAGGCCAGCTCGACCGGCGCCTGGGCGCCGTGCGCCGGGCGGCCAAGATAACTGCCGTACGCCGGCCACAGCGCCAGGCTGAAGGCGAGCGCGGCGGCCATGGCGCCGATGCGCGCCGGCGCTGGCCAGGTCACCGATGGCGCGGCCGCCGCGACGACCGGGGCCGCCGGCCTGTCCTCGCGCCAGAAGCTGCCGATCCAGAACAGCAGGAACATCACGATGCCGAAGAACACCCAGCCGTAGATCAGGTGGTCGACGCCGACCGCCAGGGTCATGCCGGACAGGTGGCCGATCATGACGATGGAATAGGCGCGCAGGCCGTTGGCCACGATCGGCACCAGGATCGAAAACAGCACGAACAGCGCGCGCCTGCCGGCCGAACGGTAGCTCAGGTAGGCATACAGGCAGCCCAGGGTGAACGAGGAAATCAGGTAGCGCACGCCACTGCAGGCTTCCACCACCGACCAGTTGCCGGTCGGGAGGCTGAAGCTGTTACCTTCGCGGAACACCGGGATGCCGCTGGCGCGCACCGCGTCGACCGTGAAATCGGCCGTCACGCCGATCAGCGGGTCGATCAGGGATTCGCCGAACGGCACGCCCAGCAGCAGGAACAGCAGCGGGAAGGCGATCACGCGGGCGATGCGCAGCCCCAGCACGGCCAGCACGCAGAGCGGCAGCATCGCGGCCAGCGCGAACTGGCGCACGATCGATACCCCGCCAATGCTGCCCAGCAGCCAGGCCGCGCCGCACACGGCCAGCAGCAGCAGGGCCGGCCAGAACGGCGCGACGGGCAGGTTCTGCAGCTCGGCGCGGCGGCGCCAGATCATCCATGCGCTGAGCGGGACGATCACGAAGCCGTGGGCGAAAGTTTCCGAGCGCTGCCAGATGCCGACGATCGACGCGGCGGTCGAAAAATACACCAGCAGCGGCAGCAGCAGCGCCGCCCCGATCAGGGCGAACAAGGCGTACTGCGGGGCCGGACGGGCCGGCGCGAGCGTCATGCTGGCTTCCATTGCGCGCCTCCCATGCCGGTGGCCGCTGCCGCGGGCTGGGCGGCGCCGGCCTTGAGCATGTCGATGACCGGCGCCAGGTTGCGGGTCCAGCTGTAGCTGTCCTCGACCCGGGCGCGGGCCGCCTCGCCCATCCGTGCGCAGGGCGCGTCCAGCGCGGCGCCGACGGCGGCGCCAAATTCGGCCGCCTCCGTCGCCAGCAGCAGCTCGGCGCCCGGCCTGGCGGCGATGCCTTCCAGCGCCTGCGGCGAAACCACGATCGTCTTGCCCATCGCCATCGCCTCCAATACCTTGTTCTGGATGCCGCGCGCCACCCGCAGCGGGGCGACGCATACGGCGGCGTGGGCCACGTACGGGCGCACGTCAGGGACCGTGCCGGTCACTATCACGCCCGGCAGCGACGCCAGCTGGGCCACTTCCGCGGGGGGCCGGGCGCCGACGATGTAGAAGGCGGCGCCGGCATGGCGCGCCTTGAGGGCCGGGAAGACCTCGCGCGCGAACCAGCTGACCGCATCGACGTTCGGCCAGTAGTCCATGGCGCCGCAAAACACCACCGCATGGGCCCCGGCCGGATACGGGTTGTCGTAGGCGCGGTGCGGGCTGAAGTAGTTGGTATCGACGCCGTTGCTGAAGTAAGCGGTGCGCGCCGCGCTTTCCGGCGCCAGCTGGCGGAACAGCGCCGCCTCGGGTTCGGACACGAACAGCGCGGCGCCGCAACCGGCGGCCACCGTGCGCTCGTAGCGCAGCAGCTGGCGCGCTTCGCGGGCGTACACCAGGTTCATCGGGAAACGCTTTTTCTCGGCGTACTCGCGCCATTTTTCCGAGTCGACATCGCAGAAGTCCACCACGCGGCGCGGGCCTGGCACCCCTTCAGCGTACTGGGCCATTGCCGACGAGAACACCAGCGCACGGTCGATGCGGTGGATGCGCACGGCATCGGCGACCCAGCGCGCCAGGCCGGCGTCGCGGTAGTAGTCGAGCGACAGCGAACGCTTGCTCAGCAGCGCGCCGAGGCTGCGGATCCGCGCGGCGGTCGGATTGAGTGGAGCGAAATGGCTGCTGGCGCACAGTTGCTGCACCCGCGGCACGTGCTGCCAGTCGTCGGCGTCGTCGACGAAGGTGGCCAGGTGGACCTTGAAATGCTGCGACAGCTGCTGCAGCAGGTGATATGAACGGATCTTGTCGCCCTTGTTCGGTGGGAACGGGATCCGGTGAACCAGCATTAACAGGGATTCCATCGCTTACCCCAGGTGTTTGACGATGTGGGGACCGAGCCGGTTGGCCAGGCTGACCGGCATCTTTTTCCACAGCTTGATGAACAGCTGGTACTTCGGATTGAGCGGATTGTTGTCCGGCAGCTCGCTCGACTTGTACAGCCGGTACTCGTAGGCGAGCGGGGTCGGCGCGAAGCCCCAGTTTTTCTTGAAATCGAAGGCGCCGGTGCCCAGCTTGCTGCGGCCGAAGTCGAAGATGCGCGCGCCGCGCGCGGCCGCGGCCTGCATCAGGTTCCAGTACATGAAGTCGTTGCCGGCGCACTCGCGCGCGGCCGGCATGCCGCCGCCGTAGTAAGGCAGCACTTCGTCGCGGAAGTAGAAACTCAGCACGCCGGCGATCAGTTCGCCGCCGCGCACGATGATGCGGATCTCGCAGTCGTCGCCGAACACTTCCTTGATGATGCGGAAGTAGGACTTCGGGAAAACCGGGGTGCCGAGGCGGTGCACACTGGTCGAGTAGGCGGTGAAGAAGCGGTCGACGTCCGCGTCGAGCTCGCCCTGGAGGCCCAGCTTGATGCCCTTGCGGATCATCGCGCGCTGCTTGCGCGGCACCGCGTTCAGGTTTTCCTCGTCGTCGGCCGAGATCTGCTTGCGGAAGGTGACGTACAGGTCTTTCTGGCGCCAGCCGGGGTCGCTCGCGTGGGCGCTCACCAGGTTGCGGTATTCGAGGTGGCCGACGCCGAGCGCCACGGCGAGCGCGTCGGCGGCGGCGTCGAGCATGCCGCGCGCCGGCCCGGCGCTGGCCACCACGCCGCCCAGCACGCAGAACGGCAGCGAACCGAGCGAGTGGCCGAACAGGCGGCTCTTGATCTGCGCCAGCGGCAGCACGCCGGTAATCCGGCCCTGGTCCTCGACGTAGTAAAACCAGGTCTTGTGGCCGTAGCTGCGCTCGATGACTTGCTGCCATCCGGACAAGTGGAAGAAGCTGGCCTGCGGCTGCGAGCGCACGAAGGCGTCCCAGCGGGCGCGGTCCGCCGGTTCGAGCAGGCGCAGCACCGGCGCGGCCACGGCGGCGGCGCCCTTGGCGCGTGCTGCTTCAATAATCGAGCTCATGGCTTGCCTAAAAAAATGCGGTCCATCCGGTCCCACGCGAAGTCCTGGGTCAGCTGGCGGATGCGCCCTTCCATCCGCGCCAGGTTGACATAGTGGCGGAACCGCGACTTCATGCCGACGCCGGCGGGACGGGGCTGGCCAGGATCGATTTCCCATGGATGGAAATAGAAAATCGCACTCTGCCGGTCGACGTCGTTGACGCGCCGCATCATCGAGCGCGACAGCGCATACGGCAGCAGCCGGAAATAGCCGCCGCCGCCAGCGGGCAGCTTGCGCCGCATCAGTTGTACCGTCGTGATCGGCACTTCCAGCAGCCCGCCCGGCCCGTTCGGGCGGAACGCGAAGCGCGGCGCCTCGGGCATGCCGTAATGGTCGTGCTGGATCGGATAGATGCTGGAGCTGTAGCGGTAGCCCGCCTCCTGCAGCACGTCGAGCGCCCATAAATTGGCGCGGCCGATCGAGAAACTGGGGGCACGGTAGCCAAGCACGGCCTGGCCGGCGATGTCTTCCAGTATCGCCTTGCTGCGCCGCACGTCGGCGCTGAATTCGGCGCGGCTCTGGTCGGACGCGCGCAGGTGGCCGTAGCCGTGGCTGGCCACTTCATGGCCGCCGGCGGCGATGCTGCGCACCACCTGCGGGTAGCGTTCGGCAATCCATCCCAGCGTGAAGAAGGTGGCCTTGACGTCGCGCCCGGCGAGGATCTCGAGGATGCGCCCGACATTGCGCTCGACCCGGCACTCGCGCGCCTCCCAGCTGTCGCGCGCGATCACCGGCGCGAACGCCGAGACCTGGAAATAGTCCTCGACGTCGATGGTCATGGCGTTGCGGATGCCGGCGGCGGCCAGCGCCCCTGCGCGGTGGCGGTCGTTCATTCTGGCTGGTTGTCCGCTGGGTGGACCGGGGCCGGCAGTGCGCTGACGATCTTCTTCAGGATCGACAGCACCGAGGACATGGATTTCTCCATCTTCATCATGCGCTCGTCCATGTAGCCCGGGTTGTCGCTGCCGGACGCGGCCATGCCGGCCAGCTCGCCGGCGTCGGCCAGCGGCGCCAGCGCGGCCGGCGGGACCAAGTGCTCCTGCTGGATGTCGCTGATGACTTCCTCGACATCCTTTTCCTTGAGCGCGTGCAGCTCTTCCAGGTAGCCCATCAGCAGCAGGCGGTCGCACAGGCCGTTGACCTTGCGCGGGATGCCGCCCGAGTACTCGTGGATCGCGGCGTAGGCGTTGTCGCTGAAGGTAGGGTCCTCGCACCAGCCGACCGTGCGCAGGCGGTGTTCGATGTAGGCGCGGGTTTCGCCGGCGTCCATCGGTCCCAGGTGGTAGCTGGCGGTGACGCGCTGGCGCAGCTGCTGCATGCCGGCGCTGTGCAGCGTGGTGCGGAATTCAGGCTGGCCGAGCAGGAAGGTCTGCAGCAGCGCGTTCTCGCCGGTCTGGAAATTGGACAGCATGCGCAGCTCCTCGACCGCGCGCGGGGTCAGGTTCTGGGCTTCGTCGACCACCAGCAAGGCGCGCTTGCCTTCCTTGTCGCAGGCGCGCAGGAATTGCTCGAGGCGCGACAGCATCGCGGTCTTGCTCGAACTTTCGTAGGGCTGGCCGAACGCCGCCAGCACGGTGCGCAGGGTGTCGTCGGCATCGAGGTGGGTGTTGACGATGTGGGCGGCGACGATCTGCTCGGACGGCAGCTGGTTGAACAGGTTGCGCACCAGCGTGGTCTTGCCGGCCCCGACTTCACCGGTAATGACGATGAAGCCCTCGCCGTGCGACAGGCCGTACTCGAGGTAGGCCATGGCGCGCTTGTGGCCCTTGCTGCCGAAGAAAAAATGGGGATCGGGGCGCAGCCTGAACGGCTTGTCGCTTAACCCGTAATAGGATTCATACATGATGTCCCTGCCCGGCTAGAAAGTCAGTGAAAGTGCGGCCGACACGGCGTTCTCGCGGTACTCGTGCAGTTGCGAGGTGCTGCCCTTGGCGGTATGCAGTTCGACCGATGCGTTGGCGCGCTGCGAAAAGCGGCGCGTCATGGCCACCCGCAGCGCGGTGTTGCTGGCTTCGCGGCCGCGCACCGACTCCGACGTGGTATGGCTGTTGCTCAGCGACACGTTCAGCGTGCTGCGCCCGGCCAGGCGCATGCTGAACATGGCGCTGGCACCGCGCTGGCGGACGTTATCGTTCAGCGTAAGGCCGCCCAGGTCGATCGCCGGGCTGCCTTCCAGGGGCTCCGACAGCGCCTCGCGCCGGCTGCCGAAGCCGCTGAGGATGAAGGTGGTACGCGCCGTATTGAAGCCAGCCGAGGCGCGCAACTGGCGGTACAGCGAATAGCGGTTGCTGAGGTAATGCAGGTTGTCGGCCAGCGTGGGCGGCAGGTTGTTGGCGCGGATGAAGGCATCGACCACCTGGGCGCGCAACAGCGGATCGGGGAACTGCGCCGTCAGCAGGCGGTCGATGGTGGCCGCGGTATCGGTGCCGGCCGGGATCACCGACTGGCCGCGCGCATTCGAGACCGTGTCGTCGTAGCTGATGTTCCAAACCGAGCGGCGGCTGCGGTGCAGTCCGCGCAGCGAATAGCTGTCGCCAAAGAAGCGCCGGCCGGCGCTGGCGCTGAGGCTGGTGCGGGCGCTGGGCGCCCAATTGAAGCCGAGGTTCCAGAATTTACCCTTGGTCGGGCCGCCCAGCGACTGGTAATCGTATTCGTCATAGCCGGCGACGCCCGTCAGGCTGAATCCGCCCACCATCATGTAGCTCAGGTTGGCGCTGGCCGAGCGCACCGAGCTGTCGCCGAAACGCGCCTCGCTCAGTTGCTGTTCGCTCAGGTTCAGGCCCCAGCCGATGCGCCCGAACGAGCGGCCGCTGGACAGGTTCATGCTCACCGTGTCGGTGCTGCTGCGGCCGAACAGTGCGCGGCCGCTGTCGACCGTCTCGTGCGCGTAGCGTGCCTGCAGCAGCGCGGTGTTGCCGAACTGGTGGCGCAGCGAGGGGCTCAGGCGCAGGGTCTTGACGTCGGCGCGGTTGGTGCGCACGTAGTCATTGTCGTTGACCTGCGGCCCGAACGCTGAAATGGCCTGCTGCGAAATGCTGGCCGAGCCGTCGAAGAACAGCAGCTCGTCGAGCAAGGTGGCGCGGGCCGCCGCCCGCAGCTGCGAACGGGTGGTGCGGGTATCGTCGCCGTCGCCGTTAGTGGCGTAGTAGTTCAGCGCGTAGTCGGCGCGCAGCGTCAGCCGCGCACTGTTGTTGAGCAAGGAAAATCCGGGACTGACCTGGGTAATGAAGCGCGAGCGCGCGTCCTCGTCGCGGGACAGCCCGGCGTTGTCGGTGTAGGTCTGGCGCAGCCCGACCGTCGGCTGGAACTTGAATTCCGCGCGCGCCATCGGCGCCAACAGCAGGCTCAGCAGCGCAACCGGCACTGCCGGCGGGAACACGGACGACCTCACGCTGCGGATGCGGCTGATCTCAAGCGTAGTGGTAATCATACGTCTCGGATCCGGGAAACTCGCGCGTTTTGTTGTAAATCAGGCCGACATTGCTGCAGCCTTCCAGATGGCGCAGGGCTTCCTTGACCGAGTGCTGGGTGGTGCTCTGGGCTTCGACCACCAGCGCGATCTGGCCCATGTGGCTGGCCAGCGCCCGCGCTTCACTGGTGAGCAGCAGCGGCGGCGAATCGACGATCACGATCCGGTCCGGATAGCGGTTGGCGATTTCATAGACGAAGTTGCTCATGGCCTGGCTGGCCAGCAGCTCGGTGGCGCGCGGGTTGCTGGTACCGGCGGGCAGCAGGGTCAGGGTGTCGACGTTGGTGCGCAGCATCACGTCGGCCAGGTCGAGCTTCTCGTCCAACAACAAGTCCATCAAGCCGCGCTGGGGCGGCAGCCCCAGCGTGGTCAACACCGAAGGACGGGCCACGTCGGCGTCGATCAGCAGCACGGTGTGGTCGAGCTCCATGGCGATGCTCATGGCCAGGTTGATCGAGCAGAAGGTTTTGCCTTCGCCCGGCACCGAACTGGTCACCATGATCAGGTTACCCGGCTTTTCGTGCGGCGCGCGCGGCGCGAAGGCGCGCTGCAGCAGCGGGCGCTTGATCATGCGGAAGTCCTCGACCAGCGCGGTGCGGCCGCCGGCGGCGGTGACCAGGCCGATATGCTGCATGCGGTCCAGGTCGAGCGTGACCTGGTTGACGGTGCGGCGGGCCGGTTCCCCATCGGTGTTGGCGGCCGTTGCCGGGACGGCGTGCGCCGCCTCGATGCTGGCCGCTACGGCCGCTGCGGTGGCGGGAAGGGTCGGCCTGGCATCGGCGCCGTGATCGATGCGGCTTGCGGCTTTTTCAATAATACTCACGGGTATTCTCCTTGATCGTCCACATTACAGTTGCGGACGGATAAATAAGGCCGCCATGACCGCGCCGTACGCGCTAAACAGCACCAGGACAGCGGCGCCGAAGGCATAGGTACGCTTGGCGCGGCGCACTTTCTGCTCCTCGGTCCAGTTCATGCTGATACTGCCCAGCACAGGGATGCCGGCCACTTCGCGCAAGCTGTACTGGGTCATGAAGGTCGGGCGGACCTGGCTCATCAGGAGCGCGGCGCCGAGGCCCGCGACCAGGGCGCCGAGGAACACGAAGGAGAACAGGCGCATGCGGTTGGGGCCGGCCGGAACCGACGGCACCGTCGGCGGGTCGATGACGCGGAAGGTCAGGATGTCGGTAGCCGAGCTGAGTTCGCCGGACAACTTGGCGGCCTCGCGGCGGCTCACCAGTTGCTCGTAATTGGCCTTGTTGATCGCGTAGTCGCGGTTGAGCTGGGCCAGTTGCGCCTCGATCTCGGGCGCGCGGGTGCTGTTGGCACGCACCCGCGCCACGCGGCTGGCATATTCCGCCACCCGCGCCCGCAGCGAGGCCACGCGCGCTTCCTCAACCGAGAGCGCGACATTCATCTGTTGCAGCATCGGGCTGTAGTTGACGCCCGGATCGTTGTTGCGCTTGACGCGCTTGGACTCGTCCACCTTGCGCGCTTCCAGCTGGGCGATCAGGCGCTTGCCGGACACGATGTCGGGATGCTCCTCGGTAAATTGCATGCGCAGCGCATCGAGGTTTTTCTCCAGCGCCGCGATGCGGCCGTCGATCTCCGGATTGACCAGCGTGTCGGCGCTCGGCGCGCTCGGCGGGGCCGGCTCCTCGCCGCCAATCTGGCGTTTGATCGCTTCGCGCGCCTGTTCGGCTTCGGTCAGCTCGAGGCGGGCGGCGCTGAGCATGTCTTCAAGTTGCACCATGTTGCCGCTGAAATCGCTGTCGCCCCCGCGCGGCAGGATGTTGACGTTGTTGATCCGGAATTCCTTGACGACGTTCTCGGCCTGGATCAGCCTGTCCTCGTAGCTCTTGATCTGCTCATCGATGAACTGGATCGCCTTTGCCGAATCCTGCGCCTTGCCGCCGGAGCTGCCCTCCACGAAGATGGTCAGCAGCGACTGCACCACATCCTTGCCGAGCTTGCGGTTGGGGTTGTTGTACGAGATCGTGTAGATGTCGTCGCGCTCGGTACCGGCGATGCTGATGTTGGCCATCAGGTCGTCGACCATTGCCTCGCTTTGCTTGGGCGTAATCGCCTTGACATCGAGGTCGACCATGCGCATCACCCGCTCCACGTTGGGACGGCTGATCAGGGTGCGCCGCATGAAGCCGACCTGCTGGTCAATGTTAGGCACGCTAGTCATGCCAGACAGCAATGGACGCAGGATGGACTGGGTATCGACATACACGCGCGCCGTGGCCTGGTACTCGTTGGGTAGACGGTAGACGGTAATCCAGCCGATCACGGCAACAATCCAGGAAATGGTGATGGCGTACCAGCGGTATTTCCAGATTGCCTTGAGGAAACTTGTAATGAGGACGGTCAGTTCTGCCATTTGCTCAGTCTCTAGGGGACATGCGAATTAATTGAAGCGGCGCCCCAGGGAGCACGCCGGCCAATGTCCCGGTTTCAGCAGCGCCCGCGGCGCCCCTTTGACCGGTGAAAAATACTGCTTTGAAGCAGAATGTCATGTCATATTGTACATGAGTCAAACTGCCGCACAACGTAGTTTCCTGAACATAAGTGCAAATATTGCAACATGCGAACCAGCATGCCGATGTCAAAACTGGCAGCCGTCCCAGCGAAAAGTTTCGCACATTGAAACGTCGTCAGGGTAATAAAACGTATAGCGGACAACTTATTTACAACAACCTATCGGCCCCGCGATGGCTTTCGGGAAAATTGTTGTTTCAAGGATGCCAATGCGGTATTGTGATTTGATGATGCCAAGACATGCCCGCGAAACGCTTTTGCTGCTGTTCACACTTGTGCTGGGCGCGCCCGCGCGCGCCGACGACCTGGTCCGCACGATCCAGGCGGTGAAGCCGTCGGTGGTCGGCATCGGCACCTACCAGCGCACGCGCTCGCCCGCGGTCCAGTTCGTGGCGACCGGCTTCGTGGTGGGCGACGGACGCAGCGTGATCACCAACGCGCACGGGATACCCGCTAACCTGGACCTGGCCAACATGGAGACCTTGGGCGTGGTGATCGGCAATCGCGGCAAGGTCGAATTCCGCCCCGCCACGGTGGTGGCGCGCGATCCTGCCCACGACCTGGCGCACCTGCGCATCGAAGGCGCCGCCCTGCCCGCGCTGGCGCTTGGCGGCCCCGCCGACGTCGCCGAAGGCCAATCGCTGGCATTTACCGGCTTCCCGCTGGGCATGGTGCTTGGCCTGCACGCGGCCACCCACCGCGCCTCGCTGGCGGTGATCGCCCCGATCGTGCTGCCCGCGCTAAGCTCCGGCAAACTCAACAGCCGCACGGTGTCGCGCCTGTCGGCCCCGGCCTTCCCGATCTACCAGCTGGACGCGACCGCTTATCCGGGCAACAGCGGCAGCCCGGTCTACGATCCCCAGACCGGGGTGGTGCATGCCGTGATCAATATGGTGCTGGTCAAGGGATTGAAGGAAAGCGCGATTTCTACGCCCAGCGGCATCAGTTATGCCATCCCCGTCAAGCATGTGCGGGACTTGCTCGAGCAGGCGGCGCCCTGAGCCCGTTGGGTTCGATACTGATGAGCGCCGCGCGGGAAAATTATCATGCTAAAATAGAAACTGTTTTACGCAACATCCGTTACCGCCCAAGACCAGAAAAGGAAATACCCGTGACTACATATAACAAAACGGCGCGCGCATGGTTGGCTGGATGTGCCGCGGTGGCGATTGCCCTGACGCTCGGCGGCTGCGCCAGCCGTGGCGGCGGCGCCGCACTGGCCGACGCCAAGCCTGTCACCGATCACACTTACCTGATCGGCCCTGGCGACAACATTAACATCGTGGTGTGGCGCAATCCGGAAGTGTCGACGTCGGTTCCGGTGCGTCCGGACGGCAAGATCACCACCCCGCTGGTGGAAGACCTCGAAGCCAGCGGCAAGACCTCGACCGAACTGGCGCGCGACATCGAAAAGGCGCTGGCCAAGTTCATCCAGCAGCCGGTCGTGACCGTGATTGTCACGGGCTTCGTCAGCACCTATGGCGAACAGATCCGTGTGATCGGCCAGGCGGCCCGGCCGCAGGCGCTGCCGTACCGCCGCGACATGTCGCTGATGGACGTGCTGATCATGGTTGGCGGCGTCACTGAGCTCGCTTCGGGCAACAAGGCGACCATCATCCGCAAAATCGACGGCAAGAACCAGGTGATTCCGGTGCGCCTGGACGACCTGATCAAGGATGGCGACATTTCCGCGAATCTCTACATGCGCCCGGGCGACATCCTGGTCGTTCCGGAGAGTTTCTTCTGAGGTCACGATACCGCCGCTTCGCTCGCGGGCGGCTGTCGGTTTTTCTTACAGTGCATCGCCCGACGAAGTCGCTGTATGCTGCAAGCTGCTGATATTCAAGGACATTTTACTGGCGATGGTTTGGGTATGAATCTTGCTTGATATGCCTGGAGCCGCACGGCTGCGCAACCCGAGGGAATGAAGAATGAAAACGACGTCAAATAGCGATAAGCAGGCGGATGCGGGACCCGCCGCGGCTGGCGGCTTACCAGCTTCCGGCTTGGCGCGGCGCCGTTTCGCCCGTGTTGGCGCAGGCGCGACCGGCGTCCTGCTGACACTGAGCAGCCCCTCCGGTATGGCCGGGGCCGC
Organism: Massilia polaris; assembly: GCF_012927275.1. GTDB lineage: Bacteria > Pseudomonadota > Gammaproteobacteria > Burkholderiales > Burkholderiaceae_D > Telluria_A > Telluria_A polaris. The sequence goes on from NZ_JABBGG010000002.1 coordinate 153,239, forward strand.
TTGTGTCTCCGGATCGGACGGGACGTCGCACGCTGTGGCATATACCCACGCGCCCGACACGGTCGCAACCTGCGGCGGGGTGTCGCCCGGCTACTATAAAAACAATCCCGAGGGATGGCCGGCCGACATACCGGCAACGACCCACTTGAAGTTCCAGGACATCTATGCCATCAATTCCTCCTACGCCGTTCTGGGCGGGCTGACACTGATGGAAGTATTTGAAATCGGCAATGGCAATGGCAAGGACAAGAAGCCTGGCGGCGGCCCGGTGGTTACCGAAGATCCGGATCCGGAAAACGTCGGCCGCCATTTCCTTGCCGCTTACCTGAACTTGAAATCGGACCGCGCTACCGTCCTCGACGAGCCGACCCTGAAACGCATGTGGCGCGAATACGTCGACACTGGCGGGGGCCATATCGGCTACTACCAGCCGTCCGCGACGGTAAAATGGTATGGCAAGGACCTTGTGCATTACCTGACCACCGTGACCTTCCATAATTAAGCGCCATAATGATTGTTTGTTTTGCAATTTTCAGAACCTGAACATCGTTGGCAGCTGACGCAAGGCCAACTGGTGCGCCACATGATCTGCGGGGACGAAGCCGTCCTTTATAACGAACTGAGCGGCGATACCCACCTCGTCGATTCGGACGTCATCGCGGTGCTGCTCGCGCTGCGGGCCGGTGCCGCCGGCGTGCCCGAGTTGTGCGCCCGCCTCGATGCCGGCGCCGATGCCGCGGCAGGCATCGGGACGATCCTGGCGGGGCTGCGCCACCTGGCACTGGTCGAATGGGCCACATGATCACCGTGTCCGAACTGTCGCGCGCGGAGCTGCGCCGGCGCCTGGCCAGCTCCGGGATCGCCTTGCGCACGGGCTGCTTCATTACCCGGCTGCACAGCCCCATCAGTCGCGTGGCCGACGCCATTCACCTGCTGTATGCCGACTACCCCCTGGCCGAGGACGCTCAGTTTGCCGATTTCCATGTCAGCGTCGCGCCGTCCCAAGGCTTGCGCCGCTGGTACAAACCGCAGGCCAAGTTCTACCTCGATGGCGATTCGCTGTTCAATCCACTCCCGCTGACCCATGCCTATCCGATGCTGGAATGGGGCTTGAACTGGTGCGTGTCCACCCGCGCCCACAACTACCTGATCCTGCACGCGGCGGTTGTCGAAAGAAATGGCCTCGCCGCGATCCTGCCGGCGCCGCCCGGCTCCGGCAAGAGCACCCTGTGCGCTGCGCTGGTGAGTTCCGGCTGGCGCTTGCTGTCCGATGAACTGACGATGATCCGGCCGGCCGACGGCATGCTGGTCCCGCTACCCCGTCCTATCAGCCTGAAGAATGCCTCGATCGACGTCATGCGGCAGTTCCATCCTGCCGCCGTCATCAGCCAGCCCGTCGCCAATACCACCAAGGGCACGGTGGCGCACGTGAAGGCGCCGGCCGACAGCATCCGGCGCGCCGGCGAAGTGGCGCGGCCGGCCTGGATCGTGTTTCCCAAGTACGCGGCGGGCGCCGCCACCACGCTCGAACCGATCGCGCAGGCGCGCGCCTTCATGCGGGTGGCCGAGAACGGGTTCAACTACAGCGTACTGGCCGGCATCGGGTTCGACACGATGGCGGGATTGATCGGCCGCACCCGAAGCTACGCGTTCACCTACAGTGACCTGCACGAGGCCATCGATGCCTTTTCCCGCCTGGAGCCGCCGCCCCCTTGAATGCCACGCCGATCCTCCTGCACATCCTGCGTGATCCGGCGCAGGCGCCGTCGCTCACCGACGCGGACTGGGACCTGCTGGTGCGCCAGGCCGCCAGCGCCCGCCTCGACGCTACCGTACAAAGCCTGCTCGACGAACGGGGCATGCTGGCATCGGTGCCGCCCCAGGTCCAGGTCCACTTCGAATGGGCACGCACCTATGCCGACCGCCACCGCAAGGCGGTGCACTGGGAAGTGCGCCAGATCCGGGCCGCGCTGGAAGGGCTGGGGCTACCGCTGATCCTGCTGAAGGGCGGCGCCTATGCCGCTGCAGGGTTGCCGGCAGCGCGCGGCCGGGTGTTTACCGACATCGACATCCTGGTGCCGAAGGAGCGCCTGGACGTGGTCGAGGCCGCGCTGATGATGCACGGCTGGCACGCCGTGCACCAGGACGACTATGACCAGCGCTATTACCGCAACTGGATGCATGAACTGCCGCCGATGCAGCACGTCAAGCGCGCGACCTCGATCGACGTCCACCACGCGATCCTGCCGCTGACGGCGCGGGCGCGCCCCGATTCGCGCCTGCTGCGCGAAGCCGCCGTCGCGGCAGGCGAAGACCCGGCGCTGCAGGTGCTGGCGCCAGCGGACATGATCCTGCACAGCGCGACCCACTTGTTTTACGGCGAATTCGACAACAGCCTGCGCGACCTGGTCGACATCCACCGCCTGCTGCAGGAGTTCGGCAGCCGGCCCGGGTTCTGGCGCGAACTGGACGCGCGCGCCCGCAGCCTCGAACTGGGACGTCCCTTGTTCTACGCGCTGCGCTATGCGGTGCGGCTGCTCGGCACCCCGGTGCCGGCGCAAGCGCTACGCGCCAGCGCCGCGTGGGCGCCAGGGCGGGCCCTGCTTGCACTGATCGACGCGCTGATGGTGCGCGGCCTGATGCCGCCCCACGCAAGCTGCCGGCTGCCCGGCACCGGCGCCGCACTGTTGGCGCTGTACGTACGCTCGAACTGGCTGCGCATGCCGCCGCTGCTGCTGGCGCGCCACCTGTTCCACAAAGCCTTCCTCTCCCCCCAGCCAGGCTGACCCCGAAGGTGGCGACTTTTGCTTCGCCCATAAAAAATGCCGCTCAGTCAGACTGAACGGCATTGAGTGATTGAGCTAGTCAACCAACGCTGCTTGCGCAGCGGTTTTATTTATGCTTTCTTGCTGCGGCGGGAGAATGCAACACCTGCCAGTGCCAGGCCGAACAGTGCCAGGCTTGCCGGCTCTGGTACTGGCTGGAACGAAGCGTTGCCCGAACCGAGAATCGTGATATCGGTTGCATCGCTGAAGCCGTCGCCTGGAACGCCTGCGATCAGGCTGTTGACGCCATTGATGTCGGTCTGGGCCGAGCCACTCGCAAACGCGTCGCCGCCGAAGAAGCCGTTCAGTGCGATCGCGGTAGCGATCACGTCGAAGTCGCCGTTAGCCAGACCGCCAGCGATGTGGAAACCGCCGAAGTTCTCAACCAGGGTGCCGGTCAGCACAGCGATGTCATCGGTAGTGTCGCCGATCGGGGCGATGCTTTCATTCGCGCCGCCTACGGTAACGGTATTAAAGTCGGTGTCCATATCGCGGTCGACATAAATCGTGTAGTTGAAGGCGCTGAACGTGCCGTCAATGGTGCCGCCGCCGCCAGGCGCGGTGGTTCCGGCCGCGGAGAACACGAAGTACATCGCATAGTTGTTGTTCAGGCCAGTGCCGCCGACCACAGGGCCGTTCAGGGCAGTACGGAAGGTGCCGAAGAAGCCGCCACCGGTCTCGACGAACGATGCCGATCCTGCGCCGGTATTGGTTTGATCCACTTCAGCGCCATAGCTGAAATCGATGAATTTTGCGGTGCAGGTGCCGCCGCCGCAACCTGCTTCGCCGATTGCCCCAGGATTGATCGTGAAGGTTTGCGCGGTGAACGCGAAGCCTGGCACGTGATCCGCCATTGCTGCCGAGCTCGACAGGGCCAGAACTGCTGCGGCTACCAACTTGCCGATTTTGTTTAATTTGATCATTTTGTGGCTCCGTTTCGTTATTAGGTTATGTCGCTGGAATCTTAAAATTCGTGCTTGCCAACCTGTATAAGCAGCAACCGTGCCAGCGCTGTCCAATCTGTTTAAGATCAATGACTTAAGTAACTAGCAACAAGTTTGTTGTCGTTAATGGCCAAGCCCTTGTAAAGTAAACCGACAGTGCGCTAGCACGCTTAGGGGGGCCGGTTTCCCGCGCCTGGCTTGGCCGCCCCGTGCATCAGCTGCGCCAGGTCCGGACGGGTCGAGCGCGCGACCGCGCTCTTGCCCTGTCCGAGGCGCCCCATGAAGACCGGGAAACCGTCCTGCTTGCCCAGCACCCGGTCGAGTTGCCCGGCAAGGCCGACCGCCATTTCCTTCAGCTTGCCGGTTGCGGTGAAGTCCATGCGGCCGTTGCGGACATAAGACGAGAAGATCAACGGTGTCATTTCCGGCTGCATCACCAGCCCGAGATTGGTCAGGGTCAGCCAGAAACGCTGCATCGCGCGACCGGCGGCAACGTAGTCCGCCACCGATGCAGGCTGCACCTTCGCGCGGATCACGAAATGGGCCGCGCAGGCCAGGCCGGGCACCAGGTCCATCTGCAGCCGCGGCGCCCAGGTGCCCATCAGCGTGTTCATCCGCTTTAGGCGGTCCCAGCTGACCATCGCCCACTTCATCAGGTGGAGCGTCATGTTGTCGACGCCCAGCGCCTGGTCGGGCACGCCCCATTCCGAGGTGACTTTACCCCACTTGATGATGCGTTTGTGGACCGTATAGGCTTCCGGCATCAGCAGGCGCAGGCGCGCATTGTCATACATGAGCCGCGCGGCGTCCATGCGGGCGCCGCCCTCCAGCCACTGGACCAGGTAGCCGACGCCGACCGCCTGTTCGAGCGCCTGCTTTTCGGCCGCCGTCAGCGCGCGCCTGCTCATCGGGCGGCGCTGGACGCTGCGCACCTCGATCGCGGGGATCAAGGGATCCGGCGCCAAGCCCGGCTGCTCGGTGAAGGTCACGTCGAACACCGGCTCCTTGTCGCTGCAGCCCTCGCGCAGCCGCACCTCGGCCGCGAGGCCGTGTCCGGTGGCGGCGATCGCCATGGTCTCGAGCATCGCGCCGATCGCGACCTGGCTCGGCCATCCTTCAAGGTCGTATACGCAATGGTCGCTGGTGTCGCAGCAATGCACGCGCACCCGCATTGGGTCGATGAGTTCGAAACGCCACGGCTGGTCGTTGTCGCCGCTGGGCGCCCATTTGGCTTTTTCGAGGATGGCGACCATGCGGCCGGTGTCTGCGTGGGACTGTGCGAGGGTCATGATCTGTTCCGGCTAGTTGGAGTTGGCCTGGCGCGCGCTGGCAGCGGCGCTTTCGCGCAGCAGGCTGTCCAGGTGGCGGCGGCCGATGGCGATGGCGAGGCGCTGGATCGGGTTCTTGTTGCCGCCCGGACGCCAGGTGTGTGCCATCTTGTTGCGGTACGGATCGAACTGAAGGCCGTGCGGCGCCGCCAGCACCTTGCCGCGTTTCAGCAGGATCTTCAGGGCCTGGGTGGCGGCGATGCCGGCGCAGATCTGCACCGACATGATGGTGGACGGGCCGCGCCGCTCGGAAAAATTGACCGCCGACGGATCGACCAGGTAGGCGCGGTGCAGGCCGGCCGGCGACAACCCGACCAGGAAGCGGATCGCCTTTTCGTTCTCCGGCAGGTCGCCCCACTGGAAGTATTCCTCGAACGTCATCTGGCCGGGCAGGAAGTTCAGCACCGCCGCGCCCGTGCCCAGCGGCGCCACCGTGGTCGACGGGATGGCGCGCGCGGCGCAGGCGGCGAAGGTCTTCTGGCGGATGTCGAACACGAAGAAGTCGAGGCCGTCGATATACAGGTCGACGCCGTCGAGGAAGGCAGGCAGGCTGGACGCATCGACGCCGTGCGGGAAAATGGTGATGTCGGCTTCAGGATTGATGTCGCGCACCATGTCGGCGATGACCTCGACCTTGGCCTTGCCGCGGGTCGACATCATGGCGCCGACCTGGCGGTTGAAGTTGGCGATGTCGTAGGTGTCGAAGTCGGCCAGGTGGAACGCGCCCACCCCCAGCCGCGCCAGCGTCACCGCATAGATGCCGCCGACCCCGCCCATGCCGGCGATGGCGACCCGGGCGCCGCGCAGCTTTTCCTGTTCCTCCCGCGTCACCCAGCCGATATTGCGCGAGAAAGCTTCAGAATAGGAAAATTGATTAATCATGGGCGAAATGCCCGTGACGGGCGTGATTGTTCAGGGAAAAACTGCGGGAGTCTTGCTTAGCCGATATTAAACAGCCGGTTCGCAATCCCCATTTCCTCGCGTTTGGAGAAGAAGTACGGATACAGCGAACGCTCGGTGCCGGGATTTTCGCTGGTGCCGCCGAGGCGCTCAATTTCCTTGCCCATATAGTCAAGGTTCAGCCACATCAGGTAGGCCGGCGCGTCGACACGCGGGTTGGAGCGCACTTCCGTCAGCGTCTTAAACCCGAGCATGTGCTCGTAATAACGGCGATGGCGCGGATTGATTTCGATAAACGCATCCGTGCACTGGTACAGGTGGTGGGCATAGATATACAGGATGTGGAACAGCGACCCGAGCGCCATTTTCGAGCGTACGGTCGGATCGAACGCCAGCTTGCTGATCTCGCAGACCCGTGCGCCACGTTCGCGGAACCCGTCGATGTGGTCCTTGAACACCTCGTCTGCAAGGATCCCGATCGGCGAGTCGATGCCGAGTGTGACTGTCCCGATGACGGCGCCCTTGTCGGAGGCCGACAGCGTAATGCGATTGGGGTTGTCATCAATGCGGTGGGTTCCTACATATCCTCGCCATGCATACATCTTATTGATGAGCATGCTTGCATGATTTCGGCCTTCTTCCGTGTCTGCAACCCGGATACCGAAGGCTCTTTCGTTAATTGTCATCTCGCGGATGTTATCAGAGGATCCAGCACCTGTCCTGTCGAGCACGCTATCGTGCGCAGGTCTTCCCTCGGAATCGAAACCGAATGTGATGAAGGTATCGAGGATCTTTTCCATCATTTTCGCTCCAGGTTTCCCGTGCTCATGCCAGATCGCGTTGACTCATCCTACCATCGACTTTTCAGCACGCAACGAATAAATTTTTGCAGCATTATTTGTTAATTTCATGCAACCATGCCGCCCCGGGGCGGACCTGGCCAGCCTCCTTACAGCGACTGCTGTAGCGCGCGCGCCTCGTCCATTTTTTCGAATCCTTGCGTTTTCATGGCCTGCTCGAGCGCCTTGCGGGCACCGGCCTTGTCGCCGGACTTGGCCAGCGCCTGCGCCAAGTGCAGGCGAATGTCGGCGTCGGCTGGCGACTTGGCCGCCGCAGTTGTCAGATAGCCCAGCCCCCGTTTGACGTCGCCCCGCTGCACCAGGATGGTGCCCACGGTGTCGAGGACGGCCGGGTTGTCGGGCGCGTTTGCCAGCGCTTTCTCTGCCGTCTTGAGCGCACGCGGATCGTTTTCCTGCTGGTAAGCCCACGCCAAGTTGTTCAGTAGTAAGGGATTGTTCGGGGCCTTTGCAACGAGCTGCTCCATCTGGGCGATCGCATCCTTGTACTGCTTTTTTGCCAACAGCGTGTCGGCCGCGTACATGTTCAGCTGCAGATCGCCGGGCGACTGCTTCTGCCACTCCGCCATTCGCACGTCAGCCTCCTTGCCCTTGCCGGAACGGATCAGCGCGCTATGCAGCTTGGCCTTGATCACGGTGACGTTCGCCAGCGCCAGCGCCTGTTCGTACGAGCGCACCGCCAGCGCATCCTTGCCCTGGGCCTGCAGAATGCCGCCTTCCAGCATGAAGCCGGCCGGCTCTTTCGGGCGCTGCTTCTGGATCGCGCGCGCCATCGCGAGCGCCTCGTCCGGCTTGCCGCCGCGCAGCTTCAGTTCGGCGTGGGCCAGCTGGGCCTCGTGGTAGTTCGGATCGATCGCCAGCGCCTTTTTCAGGTTGGCGGCGGCCGCCGCTGGATTATCCAGCGCCATGTGGACCGATGCGAGGCGGAACTGCGCCGGTGCCGATTTCGGGACCAGGCCGGTCAGCTTGCTGTAGGATTCGAGCGCCCCCTCGCGGTCGCCGCTGGCCAGTTGCGCCTGGCCGAGCATGTCAAGCACTTCAGGATTTTTCGGGTGGGCGACCTGGAACTTGCGTACCAGGGACAGCGCCTTTTGATTGGCGCCCGTGCGCAGGTAGTGTGCGCTGAGCAGCATCGCAGGCGCCACGCCATCCGGATTCTCGGCCAGCGCCTTTTCGCGCCACTGCGTCACTTCCGCGGGCTTACCCTGGATTTGCGCCAGTTCGGCCAGGCCGGACATCGCGTAGACACTCTTCTTGTTCTTTTCCAGGAAGCTGACCAGGTGCTTCTTCGCCAGCTCAGGCTTGTTCTCCTTCATCTCGAGCTGGGCCAGGTTGGCGACCGCCGGGAAATAGCCGGCCTCCAGCGCAATCGCCTTCTCGAAGCTGGTGCGGGCGTTCGCAAGATCTCCCTTGGCCAGGTAGACGCCTCCCATCAGATTCCGGACCGCAGGGTCGTTCGGCTGCTGCTTTGCCATTGCGTCGGCGGCAGCCAGCGCCTTGTCGAAACGCATCGCGCGCATTTCGGCCAAGACCAGCAGCTTGCCGGCCCGGGTGGATTTGCCATCGAGCCGCACCGATTCTTCCAGCTCGGCGATTGCGCGGGTATCGTCGCCCTGAGCCAGCTTGCTCACCGCCAGCGAAGTACGCAAGACGGCCGCTTCCGGGGCCATTCTTGCGGCACGCTCGAGGAACTCGCCTGCCTTGGCGAAGTCGCGGCTCTGCATCGCCAGTTCGCCGGCCAGTGCCAGGACCTGCGGATCCTTGTTGGCGTCGGCCATCAGCGGTTCCAGCGCCGCCTGGGCTTCGGTAATTTTGCCCAGTTTCATCAGCGTGGCGACCAACATTTTGCGTGCATTGGCGTTGCGCGGAACGTTTGCGACATACTTCTTCAAGTGCAGCTCGGCCTGCGGCAGCGAACCGAGCGCACTCTCGACCGAACCTGCCAGCAGGACGCTCGGCATGTGTTCCGGCGCGACGCGCAACACTTTCTGAAGCGACTCCTTGGCGGCCGCGTGCTTGCCTTGGGCATGGTCAAGCAAAGCCTGGGCATACAGCACCATCAGGCTGTTGGGCGCCGCTTTATTGGCCGCAGCCATGTCGGCCTGCGCCGCATCAAATTGCTTCGCGGCAATTTTGATGTACGCTTTCTCGATGCTGGCACTGCGATGGTCAGGCTTGACCTTCAGGGCTTGGTCGAACATGGCCAGCGCCTCGTCGTTCTTGCCTTCGGCACGCAGCAAGGCTCCCTTGAACATCCATACTGTAGGGTCGTTCGGGTTCCCGCTCGTGGCCTGGTCGGCCAGGCGCCTGGCGCCGGCGTCGTCCCCCAGCGACAGCGCGCGGCGCGCCATGCCGAGCAGCGCGGCGCCCTGTTTTGGGTTGACCTGCAGCGCCTGTTCGTACGCCAGCCTGGCCGCGTCGGCATTGCCGAGCGAAAAGTGGGCGTCGCCGCGCAGCGCCAACACGTCAGCCTTGCCGGCCGAGGAGGCGGCGGTTTCGTCGAGCACCTTCTGGAACTTGCCTTGCCCCATCAGGGCGATGGCCAGGCCGACTACGGTCTTCTCGGGCGTGGCGCCCAGTTCGGCCGCTTTGCGGATTTCCTTTTCCGCCGAAACCGCGTCGCCCATGTCGTTATACAGCGCGCCCAGGGTCAGGCGCGCTTCGACATTAGCCGGGTTCTTCAACACTGCATTCTTAAGCTGGATAACGGCGGACTTGGTGTCGCCTGCCTGGATGAACTGCCTGGCGTCCGCGACCAGGGATTCTGAGCTTTCGGTCTTGCCGCAGCCCGCGACCGAAGCCAGCATGAGTACGGTGACGGCGGCGGTCGCCCCGGCGACCAGCGTGTTTCGTGTTTTCCGCATAGCAAATCCTGTGGCGTAAGTGGAAGGATCCTGCGATCAGGATCGAACGCATGACATAAACCTGAACGTAGCATATATCAATATTGCAACAAACGATAAGACTGGCTTGTGTCTAAAATACAACTCTTAGCCAAGAGCAACATCCCTATGCAGCGAAGCAATTACCTCGAAAATACACGATCCCAACGCTTTGGGCAATCGATCGTCGGCCTGGTTGCTGCGTGGATCAGTCGTTGACCAAACGCATCAAATACTGCTTGTAGCCGTTTCTAGCGAGTGGGTCGGCCACGCTCCGTATCCTGCACGTGAGCGCCCGTTGGCGGCCGCCGCGAGTTTGGCCTCGATGAAACAAAACGAGACACCAACCGACAATGCTATAAATGCAATTAAAAATGCCATTAAATGGCAACAAATTTTACGGAATGGCAATTATTGAGGTGCAGCAGGAACCAACGGGGGAAGTAAAGCTAGCGCCGTAGACCGCATATCATGCGACGGAGGCAAAGCTTAGAGGGATACAGCACTAGGTAAGCAGTTGAATTTGCAGGAAAAACTGGTGCGGCTGGCGGGGATCGAACCCACGACCCTCGGCTTCGGAGGCCACGAAATTGTCGATTTATGTCCGTTTATCATTGTTGATTTTTTAACTAAATCATTAAAATTCAAAGACATAGGAAAAATTGCCTGTTGATGCTTGTTGTTGGCGCTGATTGAAATCTGACCCACCGCGTGATACAACTCCCGCGAACGCATTCTCGCGGCGAATCCATTTATCCGGGCTGTTTGCACGTCTCGTGCTGCGCATGTGCTGCGTGCTGCGATTGAATGTCATCGTCCCTACGTACTTTTCGTTGGAAAGCACCTGTTTTACGACGTGGGGGATCCACGCTCGGCCTGTATCGGTACGCAATCCTTCAGAGTTTAGCTGCTGCGCAATTCGAACGTCAGCCATCTGCATGTCGATGTACATGACATAAATACGGCGCGCGATTGCGACCTCCGCGCACGATCGAGAAGTTGCAGACCAAACGACCGGCGCGCAGAGAGCTATACTGGAAGGCATTTCCGATGCGGGAATCAGCATGTCCGACATACCGATCGAAGACGGGAGCAGCACCCATGTGGCGGGCAATCCCAGCCATGGGCACTCGCTTGCCCGGGCCTTGCGCGCGCACAGGACGATCAGTGCCGGAAACCGGACACTGCTGCGAGCGATCGAGGAGGCCGAGTTACTGCACGACATGTGTATGGTCGCCGTGGAAGAAGGCGGCTATGCGCGCGCAGGCGTCACCTATGCCGGCAACGGACCAGACAGACCACTGCACTGGATGGTTTGGATGGGCTGCGAACATGGCAAGGCGGTCGAGATCGACGTCGATGAACTCAATTACAGCGGCTACACCTGGGCCGACACGCCACTCGGACAAGACGCAACCGCCATCGCCATCCGCACCGGAAAGGCATTTACCCGTCGCAATGTGCTAACCGGGCCGGTATTCCGCGATCCGGCCTACGATACGCTTCGCAAGCGTGCCGAACAGGGCAACTATCTGTCGTTGACGGCATTTCCCCTCGCGTGCGACGGTGAGGTGATCGGTGCGCTGTTCATGGCTGCGGCCGATTCCGATGCGTTCGACGAACAGGAAATCGGGCTGTTGAGCGAGCTCGCTGCCGACCTCGCATTCGGGATACATACGCTACGTATGCGGCGCGAGCACGACAAAGCGCAGGAGACCATCAGGCGCCTGACGCTATTCGATCCCGCAACCGGATTGCCCAACCGGGCAGGACTGCTGTTAGCGTTGCGCGAGCAGATCGCGGCCGCAAGTCAATCGCAAGGGCAACTCGCAGTGCTGTACCTCGGCGTGGAAAAGTTTGACGAGATCGGCAACGCGCTCGGCCAAGAAGTCTGTGATTGCCTTATGCGCGGCTTGGCGGCCCGCATAGCTTCGTACCTGCCGCACGGTACGCCGGTGGCGACGCCGGGAGAGGGCGAGTTCGCGATTATTCTCCATGATGCCGACCTCGAGCGTGCACTGGAGTACGCTCGAGCAGTACTGGCGGTACTCGCGGCGCCGGTGGAAGCCGTGTCTGCGCTGATTGCCCCCCAGGTGGCTGCCGGGATATCGCTCTACCCGGAACACGCGACCGGACCGGAGAGCCTGGCGCGTCGAGCCAGCGCAGCCATGCACATGGCGCAACGCACATCCATTGGTGTCGCGGTCTACCGTGCCGGCCATGACGAGGAAGTCGCAAACCGCCTGGTGATGATGGGCAGGCTGCGCAGCGCGATCGAACGCGGCGAATTCGAGTTCTATTGTCAGCCCAAGGTCGATATCCGGACATGCAAGCCGTGCGGCGCCGAAGCGCTGATCCGATGGCGCGATCCGGTGCACGGACTGGTAGGTCCGGCCACGTTCATTCCGCTCGCCGAACAATCCGGACTAATCACGTCGATCTCCGGATGGATGATCGAAACGGCGTTTTGCCAGGTGCACGCCTGGAGCCAGGCCGGCTTTGCGTCTTCGCTTTCGGTCAACTTGTCTGCGCACGACATACAGGACCCGGCTCTTATCGGGCGGATCCGCCAGTTCGCCGCCACCTGGGCCGTTCCCGACAAAGCGATCCAGTTCGAGCTAACCGAGAGCGCGCTGATGGACGATCCCGAAACCGCAATTCGCTCTATGGCGCGGTTGAACGACATGGGCTTCCAAATCTGGCTGGACGACTTCGGGACCGGCTATTCCAGCCTAAGCTACCTGCAACGATTCCCGATCCATGCCATCAAGATCGATCAATCGTTCGTGCGCGCCATGATCGTGGACAGCGGCTCGAATGCGATCGTCCACGCGACGATCGATCTCGGACATCACCTCGGCCTGCATGTTGTCGCTGAAGGCGTCGAGGACCGGGCTGTCTGGACCCGACTGGCAGAGTACGGTTGCGATATCGCGCAGGGATTTTTCGTAGCGCAGCCCATGCCGGTAGCGCATTTCCGCGACTGGAACGCCGACTGGCATAGCAGGGAGCCCGGGTGGATACAGTCTTGATCGGTAAATCCAGCCAATGCTCGGGTGCTGAAGGACCGTGTGTAGAGGGTCACTCCGGACGGATTCGCCTGTACACACAGCGCCCACCCGGCCCTGGGCGCGGTCGTTAGCAGCTCGGCGCCCTGCCATTGACCAGTGCTCAAGGCGCAGGCTGTTGATTTGCACCGAAAACTGACCCACTTTGCCGCATAATTTGCACACGAAACTGACCCACGTTTAATTCACAATCCTACTCATGACATTGAGTGGGGAATTGGAGTGATCGACGTGGCATTACTAGGCATTATTCGACGCTGGCACATTCGTGACCAGGTCCCGCTAAGAGAAATCGCGAGACGCCTTGGCATCTCAAGAAACACTGTCCGACGCTATCTGCGCTCGGAAACGACAGAGCCCCTCGTACGCAGACAGGCGCTCGCCCAGCGCAATCGACAAGTACGCTTTCCAGCTTTCAGGACTACTAAAGACTGAGGCGGCCAAATCACGCAAGCAGCGGCGCACTTTGAAACAGCTTCATGAAGAACTAAAGGGGTTGGGCTTTGAAGGGTCTTACGACCGGGTTGCAGCGTTCGCCAGGGTATGGCGGGCGGGTCAAACTGACAGGGTCAATTCAGCTAGCAAACGCACATCGCCCACATCGAGTTTGACTCTAGGATACCCAGAAGACCCAACTGCGTTGTGTAATGGAAGAGCAAATCCGGTGGGTTATCCATAGCGAGCGCGTCAGCTGAAATAGCGAATGTTCGCATTTCTGTAGCAACAAAGCAAAATTTGCAGCCGGACTCCGTTGATAAACGGTGGGGCGATAGGTAGGGTGGGAAAGTGCGCCACAAGGTAGCACGTGGGTAGCACGAGAAAAGACTCAGAGAACCGAAAAACAATAGAACTTCATTGCTTGCTGGTGCGGCTGGCGGGGATCGAACCCACGACCCTTGGCTTCGGAGGCCAATACTCTATCCACTGAGCTACAGCCGCGTAGGGGAATTTCTGAAGTGAGGCGAAGGATACAGTTTTTCCAACCTGCCGTCCATGGAAACTGTCGTGCCAGCCCCTGATTTCCGTTCCAAAGCACGTGCTTTGCGTCTATAATCGCGGGTTTGGCGGGCTTTTTCGCCTTGCAGCTTTGAAAATTGGTTTAAGGACATCATGAGCGACGCACACAACGAACACTACTCCCCTATCCGGACTCCTGGCCAGCTTGCAGCTGCTGTCGCTGCCTTCTTCCTGGTCACCGTCATCGGCATCATCCTGCTGGTGTCCTTCGTCACCACCGGCACGCTGGAAGGCGCCGGGACCGATAGCCAGAGCGCCGACGCAGTCGCGACCCGTCTGGCGCCCGTCGCTGACGAAGGCTTCACCCTGAAAGATGTCAACGCGCCTAAAGTATTGCTCGCTGGCGACGCGGTCTACACCGCTAACTGCGCGGCCTGCCACACCAGCGGCGCCGCCGGTGCTCCTAAGCTCGGCGACGCCGGCGGCTGGGGCGCACGCATCGCCCAGGGTTACGACACCTTGGTCAAGCACGCGGTCGAAGGTATCCGCGCGATGCCTGCCAAAGGCGGCAATCCTGACCTGGACGACGTGGAAGTGGCACGCGCTGTCGTCTACATGGCCAACAAGAGCGGCGCTTCGTTCAAGGAGCCAGCAGTTCCGGCACCAGCTGCAGCGCCGGCGGCAGCAACTGCTGAAGCAGCGCCTGCCGCAGCTGCACCAGCCGCCGAGGCGCCGGTTGCCGCTCCTGCCGCTGCCGCAGCGGCCGCAGCACCTGCCACGCTGTCGGCCGACGCAGGCAAGAACATCTACACCGCTTCGTGCGCAGCTTGCCACGGCGCCGGCATCGCAGGCGCACCTAAGCTGGGTGACAAGGCCAATTGGGCCGCACGCATCAAGCAAGGCGACGCAGTGATGTACGAGCACGCGATCAAGGGCTTCATGGGCAAAGCCGGCATGATGCCTCCAAAAGGCGGCTCGACCGCTTCGGACGCTGAAGTCAAGGCAGCAGTCGACTACATGGTCGCCTCGTCCAAGTAAGACGCTCCAGGCTTCGATGAAACCGCCCAGCAAGGCGGTTTTTTTTGGTCCCTCGTTTTGTCGCATCATTCGGCGGATGACGCGCTTCGCGCTCTTCCGCCCTGCCAAAAATAAAAAAGCCGCTTCGGGAAGTGAAGAAGCGGCTTTTGCTTTTCAGCGGACAGCGGTTACCAGATGGTGACGCGGTCTTTCGGCGCCAGGTACATCTTGTCGCCTTCCTTGACGTCGAACGCTTCGTAGAAGCCGTGCTGGTTGCGCATCGTGCCGTTGGCGCGGAACTGGCCCGGCGAGTGCGGGTCGGTCTTGACCTGGACGATCTGCGCCGCTTCACGCATCTTCATGCGCCATACCTGGCCGAAGCCCATGTAGAAGCGCTGGTCGCCGGTCAGGCCGTCGATTACCGGCGCTGGCTTGCCGCCCAGGGACAGCTTGTAGGCCTTGTACGCAATCGCCACGCCGGAGTTGTCGCCGATGTTCTCACCAAGAGTCAGCGCGCCGTTGACGTTATAGCCAGGCAGTGGGCTGAAGGCGTTGTACTGCGCGACCAGCGCGTCGGCCTTGGCCTGGAACTTGGCGCGGTCTTCGGCCGTCCACCAGTCGCGCAGGTTGCCGTCGCCATCGGACTGGCTGCCCTTGTCGTCGAAGCCGTGGCTGATCTCATGGCCAATCACCGCGCCGATCGCGCCGTAGTTGACCGCGTCATCCGCGCGCATGTCGAAGAACGGCGGCTGCAGGATCGAAGCCGGGAACACGATCTCGTTCATCGTCGAGCTGTAGTACGCGTTCACGGTCTGCGGCGTCATGCCCCATTCGGTGCGGTCGATCGGCTTGCCCAGCTTGTTGACGTTGCGCTTGTAACCGAAGGTGCGGGCACGCATGACATTGCCAACCAGGTCGGTGCGGTCGACGCTGAGGGTCGAATAGTCGCGCCATTTTTCGGTGTAGCCGATCTTCGGCGTGAACTTGGCAAGCTTGGCTTGCGCTTCCTTCTTGGTCTCAGGGCCCATCCAGTCGAGCGTGTCGATGCTCTGGCGGTAGGCTTCGAGCAGGTTTTTGACCAGGACTTCCATGCGCGCCTTGCGCTCGGCCGGGAAGTGCTGGCCGACATACAGCTTGCCGACCGCTTCGCCCATCGCGGTTTCTACGGTCGCGACGCCGGTTTTCCAGCGCGGCTGGTTTTCGGCGATGCCGTTCAGCGCGGTGCCGTAAAACGCGAAGTTTGCATCGACGAACGATTTCGACATGAACTCGGAATAACCGCGCAGCAGTTGCCACTCGAAGTAGGACTTCAGGGTCGCGAGGTCGGTCTTGGCGACTACTTCGTTAAAGCCTTTCAGGTAGCTTGGCTGGTTGACGATGACGTAGTCGACCTTGTTGGCGATGCCGGCCGCGGCCAGCGCCGACTTCCATTCGTAGCCAGGGGTCAGTTCGGCGAGCTTCGCGATGTCGACCTTGTTGTAGCGCTTGACCGGGTCGCGGTTGTCGACCTTGGTCCACTGGACTTCGGCCAGCTGCGTTTCGAAGGCCAGGATGGCTTTCGCGGCGGCGGCGGCGTTCTTCTCGCCGGCCATCGCCAGCGTCGTCTCGATGTGCTTCTCGTACTTCGCGCGGGCTTCGCCCAGCTTGGCGTCGTCCAGTTTCAGGTAGTAGTCGCGGTCCGGCATGCCAAGGCCGCTCTGGGTGACGTAGGCCGCGTAGCGGGTCGATTCGCGTGCGTCCTGCGCGATGTAGATCCCGTACGGAACCGACACGCCGATCTGCGACAGGTGCGCGATCATCGCCGGCACTGCCTTCTTGTCGCGCAGGCCGCGGATGCGCTGCAGCTCACCGGTCAGCGGCTTGTAGCCAAGCTTTTCCAGGCGCGCTTCATCCATGAAGCTGGCGTACAGGTCGCCGATCTTGCGGGTTTCCGAACCTGCCTTGGCGCCCTTGTCCTTCTGCGCGGTCTCGATCAGCGCCAGCAGCTGCGGCTGGGTGTCGTCGCGCAGCTTGGCGAAGCTGCCCCAGCTCGATTTGTCGGCCGGGATCTCGGTCGCCTTCAGCCACTTGCCGTTCAGGTGCACGAAGAAATCGTCCGCCGCGCGCACGGTCGGGTCGATGTACTGCACGTCGATGCCCGAGATCGGGCCGGCAGGCTTGGCGACGTCGGCCGCGCTGGCAAAGGCGGCGATCAGGCTCAGGGACAGGGTAGTCAGCAAATGTCGTTTCACAGGATTGTCCTTATGGGTCTTGGAAAAAAGGCTCGTGGCCGCGGGTGCGTCTCGGGCAGGGTCTCCACCTGCCCGCTTTACTACAGTTTCATCTCAAGCTTAACACTCACGCTCGGGTAGCTGCGAGCCGCCGTGAAGGAGGTCTGCGCCAGGCCGCCGGTGTAAACGACGCGGCCAGTGTCGTAGTCTTCGCCAAGCAGGTTGCTGCCCGAGACCCGCAGATGCACGTCCGGCGTGAATTTCCACAGGCCGTACAGGTCGAGCTGGCGCTTCGGGCCGGTGCTCACACGCTCGGTCAGGCTGGTCTGCACTTCGATCGCAGGGGTCCAGTTAAAGCCGCCGCCGACGGTCAGCGGCACCGCCTTGAGGCGGTAGTCGAAGCCGATGTTGGCGGTCTGCTCGGCCTGCTGGTCGAGCCGGTTGTCCGGACCCGGAATGCCTTCGACGTCGGACCAGAAGCGGCTGTAATTGGCGCGGAAGTCGACGTCGGGCGCGTCGGTCATCAGCTCGGCCAGCTGGAACTTGGCCTCCAGTTCGATGCCGCTGGTGCGCGCGCTGCCGATGTTGGCCGGGCTGGATACCCAGCGGCCGTTGCGCAGGCTGATCTCGCGGCGCATCAGCTTGTCGATGTTGCGAACGAAGGCGCTGGCCGACACGATGCCGTTGCGGCCGAGGTAGTGCTCGTACGCGAGGTCGATGCCCTTGGCCAGTTCCGGCTTCAGGTCAGGATTGCCGATGCGGTCAGGGCGCGTGGCGCTGTTCAGGCGCGAGAAGGTCGGCGCCGCGATCAGGTCATTCAGGTCGGGCGACTTGTAGCTATGCGTGTAGCTGGCGCGGACCTGGTCCTTTTCGGAACCCGGGATGCGCCACACCGTATGCAGCACCGGGCTGAAAACGCTGGTGTTGTTCTCGACGTCGGTGCCGGCGCGGGTGCTTTCGGTGCGGATGCCTTCCCAGCGCAGGCCGAAGTATGCCGACCAGGTTTTGCTGATGTCCCACTCGTCCTGCACGAAGGCGGCGATGCGGCGGGTGTCGGCCGACAGGTCGGAGCCGGAATCCTCGAACTGCGGCAGGCCGTTGTCGAGCGATACGCGGGTGGTGCTGCGGCTGCCGGTTTCGACATCCCAGCCCGCGGCCAGCGTGTGACCGGTGCCTGCCGGTTTGGTGTATTTGCCGCCGAAGCTGAAGCTGGTGCTGCGCGATTCGTCGCCGTCGAAGAAGCGGTCGGTCAGCGCGCCATCGCCGCCGTAGTGGTAGCGCTCGGACTCGCTTTCGCTGCGCCCGCCGCCGAGGCCGAACTTGACGTCGGCCTTGGCGCCGCCTTCGAAACGGTGGACCCAGTTGCCGAAGCCGCGCGTGAAGGTGGAGGTGGCGTCCGACACGCCCTGCGACAGCGCGTACTCCGGCGCCACCAGTCCGATCCGCTGCGCCAGCACGCTATCGGTGGTGCCGACGCTCTTCGCGTGCATCAGGAACTGCTGGTAGGTCAGCGTGTCGCCGTTCTCGAACTTGTACGAGACGCGCGGGCCGAGGTGCAGGCGGGTCGAGCGGCGCTCGCCGCTGCCGAAGATCTCCTGTTCCTTCTGGATATCGCCGCTCTCAAGGATGTCCTGGTCGAACGAGTAGCTTTCGTCGCGCTCGCGGCGCACGCCGGCCGAGCCGTTCAGCAGCCATGTCAGCGCGCCCTGTTTGCCGGGAACCGTCAGCGACACGTCCGGGCTGTGCAGGCCGTTCTCGATACTGTCGGTGACGCGCAGCTGGATGTCCTTCTGCTGGTAGCCCTCGCGCAGCACGATGTTGATGGTGCCGGCGATGGCGCGCGTGGAGAATTCGGCCACCGGGCCGCGCATGACCTCGATGCGCTCGACCTGGTCGGGCGCCAGCGATTCCAGCGAAAAGCCCGGAGGCGGACGCTCGCCGTTGACCAGCATCTGGGTGTAGCCGCTGCCAAGGCCGCGCATGCGTACGCCGCCGCCGCCGCGTCCCGGCGCGCCGCCCATCGTCACGCCAGGCAGGCGCTTGAGAATTTCGCCGACATTGCTGTCGCCGTTGCGGTCCAGTTCTTCGCGTCCGAAGATCATCTTGCCTGCGGTTGAATTGCGGCGCGCCTCGGTGTCGTTGGCGCGGCTGCCGGTGACGGTCACCTGCTGCAGCTTGTTGGCGGCAGCGGCGGGAGCCGCGGGTGCGGTGTCAGGCGCCGGCTGGGCGGCGACGGCGCTTGTCACTTGCGCCACGGCGTAGCCTGCGGCGCCGTTCAGCAGCGCTGCACAGGCAATGGGAATTATTTTTTTCATTGGGCCATTCAAAATAGGTACCGCAAGCGGAGGCGGAATATGCACGCCCCACGCAGGGATGGTGGGATGATCGCATTCTAGCTTCTGTTACCTTCCCGCAAATGCGCGGCAGCCGTTTTTTACTTTTCGATACAGAACGACACAATGTATGCATGCGCTAAGGCGCCGTTGCTTGCACGGCCGTGCGCGCTTGAGGGAATCGGGTTTATACTGGACCGTGCGCGGACTCAGGCGCAAACATTGAATTTCTAGCATCGGTCAGGTGATCTCATGGGCTCAACACTTAAAAATACCAGCCTTGTCGGCCTGGGCGTCATCGCCGGCGTCGCAGTGTCGATGCAATTTTCCGCACTCGCGCAGCGCCCCGTCAATCCGGGCATGCCGCTCGAGGAGCTGCGCCAGCTGGCCGACGTTTACGGCCTGATCAAAAGCGATTACGTCGAATCGGTGCAGGACAAGAAGCTGCTGACCGACGCCATCTCCGGCATGGTCGCTTCGCTCGACCCGCATTCCGCCTATCTCGACAAGAAGGCCTTCCGCGAACTGCGCGAAGGCACCGAAGGCAAATTCGTCGGCCTCGGCATCGAGATCGCCGAAAGCGAGGAAGGCTATATCCGCATCGTGTCGCCGATCGAGGATTCGCCCGCGTACCGCGCCGGCATCAAGGCGGGCGACCTGATCACCCGCATCAATTCGGTGCCGATCCAGGGCCTCGCCATCGACGAGGCGATCAAGAAGATGCGCGGCGAGCCGAAGACCAACGTCAACCTGACCATCCTGCGCAAGGACGCGCCGCAGCCGCTGGCATTCACGATCATGCGCGAGGAGATCGTGCAGAAGAGCGTCAAGGGCAAGATCGTCGAACCGGGCTACGCATGGCTGCGCATCTCGCAGTTCCAGGAGCCGACCGTGGACGACATGGCCGCCAAGATCACGGCCCTGTACAAGCAGGACCCGAACCTGAAAGGCCTGGTGCTCGACCTGCGCAACGATCCGGGCGGCCTGCTGCAGGGCGCCATTGGCGTGTCCGCGGCCTTCCTGCCGAAGGACGCCGAAATCGTCTCGACCAACGGCCAGCTGCCCGACTCGAAGCAAAGCTTCTACGGCCGCGCCGAATACTATGCGCTGAGCGACAACGACGCGCTGGCGCGCCTGCCGCTGGCGATCAAGAATGTACCGATGGTGGTGCTGGTGAATACGGGTTCGGCGTCGGCGTCGGAAATCGTGGCCGGCGCGCTGCAGGACTACAAGCGCGCCATCGTGATGGGCAGCCAGACTTTCGGCAAGGGCTCGGTACAGACCGTGCGCCCGCTGACCAACGACACCGCAGTCAAGCTGACCACCGCGCGCTACTACACGCCGAAGGGACGTTCGATCCAGGCCAAAGGCATCGCGCCCGACCTGCAGGTGGATGAACACGCGGATGGGGACGGGCTGAATGGCCTGCGCATGCGCGAGGCGGACCTGGAAAAGCACCTGTCGAACGACCGCGACGAGGAAGCCGCGAGCGCGCGCAACGACGAGATGGAAGAGCAGATGCGCATCCTCGCGATCGAGCGCAAGCGCGGGCCGCTCGAATATGGCAGCACTGGCGACTTCCAGCTGAAGCAGGCGTTGAACCACCTGAAAGGCTTGCCGGTCCAGCTGTCCACGACGCAGGCGAAGACCACGCTGGCCCACCAGGCGGCCAAGCCGGCGGCGGCGGCTTCCAGGCCCTGACAGGTCCGGACTGTTCTTTTGTCCGGGCTAAGACAGGCGTGTAAAATCATCCCGCCTGCCGGGCACGTCCCGGCTTACCTAATTTGAAAGTCTCCCTATGAAAAAAGTCGTCATCAGCGGCACTGGCCTTTTCACGCCGGCCAATTCGATCACGAATGAAGAGCTGGTCACCGCCTTCAACGGCTACGCCGAACTGTTCAACGCAGAAAACGCGCAGGCGATAGCGGAAGGCACGGTGACCGCGATCGAACCGTCGAGCGCCGCCTTCATCGAAAAAGCGTCCGGCATCAAGTCGCGCTACGTGATGGAGAAGTCCGGCATCCTCGATCCAAAGCACATGACCGCGCGCATTCCCGAGCGTGGCGACGACGAACTGTCGCTGCAAGCGGAAATCTGCGTCAGGGCCGCGCACCAGGCGCTCGACAACGCCGGCCGCGCCGCTGCCGACATCGACATGGTGGTGGTCGCCTGCAGCAACATGCAGCGCGCCTATCCGGCCATGGCCGTCGAAGTGCAGGAAGCGCTTGGCATCCAGGGCTTCGGTTTCGACATGAACGTGGCCTGTTCGTCGGCCACCTTCGGCATCCAGACCGCGATGTCGGCGGTCCAAAGCGGCCAGGCGCGCGCGGTGCTGGTGCTGAACCCGGAGATCACCAGCGGCCACCTCAATTTCCGCGACCGCGACAGCCACTTCATTTTTGGCGACGCCTGCACGGCGATCATCATCGAAGCGGAAGAGACGGCGAAGGGCCGCCACCAGTTCGAGATTCTCGAATCGAAGCTCAAGACCCAGTTCTCGAACAACATCCGCAACAACTTCGGTTTCATGAACCGCTTCGACGAGTCTGGCGTGGGCAAGGCCGACAAGCTGTTCCGCCAGCAGGGCCGCAAGGTATTCAAGGAAGTGTGCCCGATGGCCGCCGAGATGATCAAGGAGACGGTGGAACGCGCGGGCCTGCAGGTATCGGACATTTCGCGCTTCTGGCTGCACCAGGCGAACCTGAACATGAACCAGCTGATCGCGCGCATGCTGCTCGGCCGCGACGCCGGGCCGGACGAGGCGCCTGTGATCCTCGACACCTACGCGAATACTTCGTCGGCGGGGTCGATCATCGCGTTCCACACGCACCATGAGGACATGCCGTCGGGTGCGAATGGCGTGATCTGCTCGTTTGGCGCCGGCTATTCGATTGGCTGCGTGGTAGTGCGAAAAAAATAATCGAACCGTCGTTCCCGCGGACGCCTCGGCGGCCCTGCGGGAACGGCGTTACAGCTTCGCCGCCACCTCCGCCCCGTCCCTGATCGCCCGCTTCGCATCCAGTTCCGCCGCCAGCGCCGCCCCGCCGATCTTGTAGAACCTGGGCCCGCCGGTCGCGCCTTCCGGCGGCATCAGCTCGGTCAGGCTGTCCTGTCCCGCGCAGATCACCACGTTATCCACCGCGATCAGCCGCTCCTCGCCGCCGACCGTAACATGCAGCCCCTGGTCGTCGATGCGGTTGTACTGCACCCCCGCCATCATCACCACGCCGTTACGCACCAGGGTCGCGCGGTGCACCCACCCCGACGTCTTGCCCAGCCCAGCCCCCGGCTTGGACGCCTTGCGCTGCATGAGATACACCTTGCGTGCCGGTTCCGGCTCCACCGGCTTCACCAGTCCGCCCGCCGTGATCGCATTCAGGTCCACGCCCCACTCGCCCGTCCACTCGCGGATCGGCACCGGCAGCGGATGCGAGGCATTGTGCACCAGGTACTCCCCCACATCGAACCCGATGCCGCCCGCGCCGATGATCGCCACGCGCCTGCCCACCGGCGCCTTCTTCTGCAGCACATCGATATACGACAGCACGCTCTTGTGGCCGATGCCGTCGATCGCAGGCATGCGCACCTTGATACCGGTCGCCACAATCACATCGTCAAATCCCGCGGCCGCCAGTTCATCGCGCGCGACGCGCTGGCCGAGGCGCAGCTTCACGCCAGCCAGTTCGAGCTGGCGCCCGAAATAACGGATGGTCTCGGCGAATTCTTCCTTGCCCGGGATCTGCATCGCGATGCGGAACTGGCCGCCGATGCTGTCGCTGGAATCGAACAGCGTCACATCGTGCCCGCGCTCCGCCGCGACAGTCGCCGCTGACAGTCCCGCCGGCCCGGCGCCCACCACCGCCACCTTGCGCACCACGCTGGCCTTCGAATACACCAGCTCCGTCTCGTAGCAGGCGCGCGGATTCACCAGGCAGGTGGCGCGCTTGTTCGCGAAGGTATGGTCGAGGCAGGCCTGGTTGCAGCCGATGCAAGTGTTGATCTCGTCAGCGCGCCCTTGCGCCGCCTTGGCAACGAAGAACGGATCGGCAAGGAAGGGCCGCGCCATCGATATCAGGTCGGCGTCGCCGCGCTCGATGATGTCGTTCGCTTCGAACGGCATGTTGATCCGGTTCGACGCCACCACGGGCACCTTCACTTCGCGCCGCAGCCGCCCGGCCACGCTGGCGAAGGCCGCGCGCGGCACCGAGGTGACGATGGTCGGCACCCGCGCCTCATGCCAGCCGATGCCGGTATTGAGGATCGTGACGCCGGCCTGTTCCAGCGCCTTCGCGACCGCGACCACTTCTTCCCAGCTGTTGCCGCCATCGACCAGGTCGAGCAGCGAGTGGCGGTACATGATGATGAAGTCTTCGCCCACTTGCCGGCGGATGCGCGCGACGATATCGACGGCGAGGCGCATGCGGTTCTCGATGCTGCCGCCCCAGCGGTCGGTGCGCAGGTTGGTGCGCGCGCACAGGAACTGGTTCAGCAGGTAGCCTTCGCTGCCCATCACCTCGACGCCGTCGTAGCCGGCCTTTTTGGCGAGCCTGGCACAGCGGATGTAGTCGCGGATGGTGGCCTCGATGCCCTCTTCGCTCAGCGCGCGCGGCTTGAACCTGGAGATCGGGGATTTGACGCTGGATGCGGATACGACGAACGGCTGGTAGCCGTAACGGCCCGAATGCAGGATCTGCATCAGGATCTTGCCGCCCTCTTCGTGCACCGCATTCGTCACGCGGCGGTGGTTGATGACGTCGCCCGCAAAATTCATCGTCCCGCCGAACGGCAGCAGCCAGCCCTGGCGATTCGGCGAGATGCCGCCGGTGACGATCAGTCCGACGCCGCCGCGCGCGCGTTCGCGGTAGAACGCCGCCAGCTTGCCGTAGTTGTAGAAACGGTCTTCGAGCCCGGTGTGCATCGAGCCCATGATGACGCGGTTGCGCAGCGTGGTGAAGCCGAGGTCGAGCGGGGCGAGAAGGTGCGGGTAGCTGGGAGTGGTCATTATTTTAGTAGTATCGACGCCAATCCCCATTAGAACCCGATTCGTGTAGATGCCGGGTTCTAATCGCTAGCCTGTCAGGCTGCGTAGTAGTCGCGTCCGCGCAGCTCTGCGAAGCTTTCGGTATTCCCGATCCGCACCGTGACCGGGTTCATGCTCATTTTCGGCGACATCGCGCGCCATGCGAACAGCCATTCCTGCTCGTCGGCTTCGGCGCTGGACTTGGTAAACGCCGCGCCCAGTGCGGCCCGCACGCCGTATTCGACGGCGCCGTCGATGCCGGCCCAGTTGGGCAGCGTGCGCTGCACCGCGCGGTGCAGGCGCTCGCCGAATTCCTCGGTGTTGTGGATGACCAGGCAGCTGTCGGCCGTGTGCACGTCGAACAGCGACTTGTCCCAGGATCTGGAGAACGACAGGGTCAGGAAGTTATTCGCGGAGGTCAGCATGAACGCGCCTTCCTTCAGCGACAGTTCGAGTTCCGAACGCAGCGAGTAGCGGTACAGGGTCGGTGGGCGTTTGTAATCGTGCATAGATAATTTTTTCGGTTAAGAGCCATCGGCGCGCATGCGGCGCGGACGCATATGGCGCCGCGCGCGCATCGCCGTCGACGCAATGAAGATTTCGCGCAGCAGGTAGGCGAAGCTGCCAATGAGGGCGAACATGCCAAGCACGAACAGGCCGGCGACGTAGCGGTCGAGCGGCAGGTTGGTCGTGTCGCCGACAAACAGCAGCGCGATGACGAGGCAGATCAGGAACCCGCAGGTCGTGCTGAGCGTAATGGAGTAGTTGATCAGGTGCGAACGCCGGTCCAGCACGTCGAGTTCGTCGAAGTAGGGATCATGGGCGGCGATCTCGAGCCGGTCTTCCAGCACCCGCGAGCGGTCGATGATGCGCGCCAGCCGGTTGGTCAGCACCATCAGCATGGTGCACACGCCGGTCAGCAGGAATACCGGTGCAATCGCCAGCTGGATGACGTGGCCTATGTCGCTAATCTGGATGTTCATGGGTAAGGCAACGTTGTTTTATCGGTCTTGTGGCGCTAGTGTATCAGGCGCCCCGGCCGGACAGGGGCTTAGTCGAAGCGGCCCATCCGCTTGAACTGCTCGGTTGCGGCCACCAGCGCCTTCGAAATGCCCGCTTCCAGCGCGCCGTGGCCGGCGTCCGGAATCATGCGCAGGCGCGATTCGGGCCAGGCCTGGTGCAGGCGGTAAGCCGACAGCGGCGGGCAGATCACGTCGTAGCGGCCCTGCACGATCACGGCTGGAAGGTGGGCGATGCGGCCGACGTTTTTCACCAGCTGGTCGTCGCTGAAGAAGCCAAGGTTGGCCATGTAGTGCGATTCGAGCCGGCCGACGCCCAGGTCGAGCGTGTCGGATGCAGGTTCTTCTTCCTGTGGCAGCAGGAATACGCGGCGGCCTTCGTAGCGGCTCCACGCGCGCGCGGCAGGCCAGTAGACTTCGGGGTCGGTGCCCAGCATGCGCTCGCTGTACGCCTTGAGCAGGTTGCCCCGCTCGGCCTCGGGAATCGGCGCCACGAATTCGTCGTACAGCTCGGGGTAGAACCAGCGCACGCCGTTCAGGAACCAGTCGACTTCAGAGGCCGTGCACAGGAAGATCCCGCGCAGGATGAAGCCAAGGCAGCGTTCGGGATGCGCTTCGCCGTAAGCCAGCGCCAGCGTCGATCCCCACGAGCCGCCGAACACCAGCCACTTGTCGATGCCGAACCTGACGCGCAGTTTTTCGATGTCTTCGATCAGCAGCTGCGTGGTGTTGTTGCGCCACTCGCCGAGCGGCGTCGACTTGCCGGCGCCGCGCTGGTCGAACAGGATCACGCGGTAGTGCTGCGGGTCGAAGAAGCGGCGGTGCTGCGGCGACAGGCCGGCGCCCGGACCACCGTGCAGGAACACGACCGGCACGCCTTCCGGATTCCCGACCTCCTCCCAGTAGATCGTGTGCAGCTCGTCGACTTCGAGCATGCCTTGCCGGGTCGGCAGGATCGGGGGAAACAGGGATGTCGGATTCGCGGGCATGGCTGGTCTCGTGGTGGTCGAGTCCGGATTGTAGCGCACTAGAAAAACGTATTCACCGCATGGTGCACGTTGTATGCGTCGTCCACCGCCAGCAGCAGCGGCCATTTGTCGAAGGTCGTGCAGGGATGCGAAATGCCGCAGCCGACCAGGTCGCCGACGACCAGCGCGTCGCACACCGGGTCGCCTTCCGGCAGCTGCAGGTACGCGTGCTGGTCGTTCATCTTGACGATGCTGCAGCCCTCGGGCAGGACAGTCGGCGCGCCGGGGCCGGGCCGGTGCGCATACAGCGGCAGCGGCAGGTCGATGTCGTAAGAGGCGTCGCGCTTGCCCATCGTGAGGATCGCGAGGCCCGGTTCCGGCCGCGACTGCACCATGCTCCAGACTTCCAGCGCGGGACGCAACCCGGGTCCGCGCGCTTCGCGTTCGTCGAGCGCGCCGATCAGGCGCTGGTAGGAGCCGTGGTCGCTGGTCAGGTAGCAGCCGCTGCGCAACACCGGCCGGACAGGGCGCGACAGGCCGCGCATGCCGTTGAAGCCGCGCGCGACGAGGTCGAAATAGGCCGAACCGCCTGCGGACACGAGGATCTCGGCGCTGCCGAACAAGCCTTCGCCGTCGGCATCGCGCGCAAGCTGGGCGATGCGCGCGACAAAGGCTGCTACCTCGCGCACGTCGGCTTCGCGGTCGTTCGAGACCAGCAGGCCTTCATAGCCTTCGATGCCGGCCAGTTGCAGGCCCGGCGTGGCGGCGACTGCGCGCGCGACCGCCATCACTTGCTCCGGACTCCTGCATCCGGCGCGTTTGCCGGGCAGGCCCAGTTCGACCAGCAATGGCAGCGGGCGCGCAAGCGCCTGCGCGGCTGCGGCTTCACCGAGCCGCGCGACGCCGTCGAGCGAATCGACCAGTGCGGACACCTCGAAGTCCGGGTCGCCGCGCATCAGGTGCAGCACGCTGTTGATGTCGGCCTTTGCCACCAGCTGGTTGGCCAGCAGCACGCGCCGCAGGCCGAAGCGGTGCGCTACCTGGACCTGCGCTGCGGTGGCGAGCGTGATGCCCCAGGCGCCGTTGGCCAGCTGGGCGCCGAACAGCTGCGGGCTCATCGTGGTTTTGCCGTGCGGCGCAAGCGTCGCGCCGTAGCGGTCGCAGAATGCGCGCATCCAGTCCAGGTTATGCTGCAGCGCCGACGTCTTGAGCACTGCAACGGGGAAGCTGGTATCCGCGTTCAGCACATTCCAGCCTTGCACGCCGATCGCGCCCTGGCGCAGCGGCTCGGTAATCGGAAGGCCCTTGACGCCGGGATGCAGCACTCGTTCGTCGAGTGACGACAGTGTCATGCCGCCCCGCTGGAGTGTGAACATGGTGTTACCTCTGCTTTTTGGCTGGCCGCATGGCTGGGCCGGTCCAGTGTAAAAAAGGCTTCGGCGGCGCCGTCGCCATGACTGCGCCGCCAGCCCTGCGCGGTGTAGAAGCGGTCGGCGCGCGTGCCTGGTCCTGTGCTGAGCACGACCTTCGCATGCCCCTGTTCGAACAGGTAGCCGGTCGCCAGCGCCAGCAACTGCTTGCCGATGCCAGACCCCTCATGCGCCGGGTCGACAAACAGCGCCCAGATCGAGCCGTCGTCGCGGCTTGCATAGGCAAAGCCCGCGATGACGCCACTGCGTTCGCACACCCACCCACGGCCCAGCGCCCCGAGATAGTCGGCGTACATCTTCGGCGTGATGCGCGCAGGATCGCGCAGTTGGTTTTCGACGACGGCAAGGCGGATCGCCGACATTGCCGGGATGTCGCGCGAGCACGCGATGCGGTAGCTGGTTATGGTCATTGACGTTAACGGATGTAACAAGAAAAAGTACGGCACAAAATGCGTCATTCCCGCGAAGGCGGGAATCCATAGCACCCCGGTTCATGGGCGGCGTGGATTCCCGCCTGCGCGGGAATGACGGTGTACGTCTGGCTGAGCGCTTACGACATGTGCTGGCCGCCGTTGATCGCGATGTTAGCACCGGTGACGAATGCCGCTTCGTCCGACGCCAGGTAAGCCACCAGGCCGGCCACTTCTTCCGGCTTGCCAAGGCGCGCCATCGGGATCTGCGGAATGATCTTGGTCTCCAGGACTTCCTTCGGAATCTCGGTCAGCATCTTGGTGCCGATATAACCCGGCGAGATGGTGTTGACGGTGACGCCTTTGCGCGCCACTTCCAGCGCCAGCGCCTTGGTGAAGCCGTGCATGCCGGCCTTGGCCGCCGAGTAGTTGGTCTGGCCGAATGCGCCCTTCGATGCGTTGACCGACGAGATGTTGATGATCCGCCCCCAGCCGCGTTCGACCATGCCGTCGCAGACCGGCTTGGTCATGTTGAACACGGAGTCGAGGTTGGTCGACATCACCGCATCCCAGTTCGGCTTGTCCATCTTCTTGAAGGTCATGTCGCGCGTGATGCCGGCGTTGTTGACCAGCACGTCGATCGGGCCGACTTCCTTCTCGACCCTGGTCACGCAGGCCTGCGCCGAATCGTAGTCCGCCACGTCGCACTCGTAGGCCTTGAACCCGTAGCCCATGTCTTTCGTCGAAGCGAGCCACGATTCGACCTTCCTGTTACCAGGCGAATACGTCGTCACGACCTTGTATCCCAGCGCGGCAAGTTTGAAACATACTGCCTCGCCCAAGCCGCCCATACCGCCAGTTACCAATGCCACTCTAGCCATGTGTCTTCTCCAGTTTTTATAGGTGATCCATAACTACTCTCTACGTTCAGTCGCGCTCGATTGCCAGTGCCACGCCCATGCCGCCGCCAATGCACAGGCTCGCCAGGCCGCGCTTGGCGTCGCGCCGCGCCATCTCGTGCAGCAGGGTCACCAGGATGCGCGCGCCGGATGCGCCGATCGGGTGGCCGATGGCGATGGCGCCGCCGTTGACGTTGATCTTGCTGGTGTCCCAGCCCATCTGGCGGTTGACGGCGATCGCCTGTGCGGCAAACGCTTCGTTAATCTCCATCAGGTCGAGGTCCTGGTGCGTCCAGCCGGCCTTCTGCAGGCACAGGGTCGATGCCGACACCGGGCCGATGCCCATGATTTCAGGCGCCACGCCGGACGACGCATACGCCTTGATTCGCGCCATCGGGGTCAGCCCCAGTTCGCGCGCCTTCGAGGCCGTCATCATGATGACCGCGGCCGCACCGTCGTTGAGGCCCGATGCGTTACCCGCGGTGACCGTGCCCGCCTTGTCGAACGCAGGGCGCAGGCCGGACAGCGATTCAAGCGTCGCGCCATGCTTCGGATACTCGTCGGTGTCGAACATCACCGCGCCTTTTTTCGACGGGATTTCCAGCGCGATGATCTCGTCCTTGAACTTGCCCGCTTTCTGCGCCGCTTCGGCTTTCAGCTGCGACTGCAGCGCGAACTCGTCCTGCTCGGCGCGCGAGACTTCGAACTTCTTCGCGACGTTTTCGGCGGTCACGCCCATGTGGTACTGGTTGTAGACGTCCCACAGGCCGTCGACGATCATGGTGTCGACCAGCTTGGCGTCGCCCATGCGGAAACCGTCACGCGAGTTGTTCAGCACGTGCGGCGACGCGCTCATGTTTTCCTGGCCGCCGGCGATGATGATGCTGGCGTCGCCGCAGCGGATCGCCTGAGTCGCCAGGTGGGTGGCCTTGAGGCCGCTGCCGCACACCTTGTTGATGGTGTAGGACGGGATCATGTTCGGGATGCCGCCCTTGATCGCCGCCTGGCGCGCCGGGTTTTGCCCGACGCCGGCGGTCAGCACCTGGCCAAGGATGACTTCACTGATGGTGGCGGGGTCGATGCCGGTTTTTGCCAGCAGGCCGCGGATTACGTGGGCGCCCAGCTCCGCAGCGGGGATCTTGGATAGCGTGCCGCCAAACTTGCCGACTGCGGTTCGGCCGGCGGCCACAATTACGACGTCTTCCATGTATTTCTCCATGTTCCGGCCACTGGCCGAAGGGTTTCAGGGCACTGCGCCCAGGCGGCAAAGTTATCTATCCTAAATTGCTGATCTGGCCCGCGTTTGAGCAAAATCAATCTTATCAGCTAATTCACGAAAATCTACTGTCGCGGGCAAGTCAATTTTCCGGAAATTGCCTATACATGCCGGGGCCGCAGGTCCGCCCGTCTTGTCCCATGCTCCCGTTCAGGCAAATTTCACAGTAGAATGCACGGGCCCTGCATCCGCCGGGCTTAGTTGCCGTCAGGAACGACCGATGGCGCCGAACCCCCAGCCAGATATTTATGCTCAAAAGCCCGTCCCAACTGCCCATCGAAATCAAGATTTCCACCGTCGTTGCGATCTCCACGATCCTGCATTCGGCCGAGCCGCTGGCCATCGACGCCGCCCTGAAGCAGATGACGGGCGGCGTGTCCGACTTCTTCGAAGATGAATTCGCGGTGATCGACGTCGGCGCGATCGCCGCCGACGTGAGCCACATCGACTGGGACCAGCTCGTTGATGTCCTGAAGAAATACCGCCTGAACGCGGTCGCGGTACGCGGCGCCACCCCGGCCATGGCCGAGGCGATCCGCGCGCGCGGCCTGTCGATCGACGACGGCAGCAGCGGCGTCAAGCCGCGCGACGAAGCCGAAGCGGCGCCGGCGGCGCCGGTCCCGGCGCCCGCATCCGCCCCTGCCGCCCCTGTGGCGCCAGTCGCCGCGGCGCCACTCGGCGCGATGATCGTCGATACCCCGGTGCGCGCCGGCCAGCGCGTGTATGCGCGCGGCTGCGACCTGATCATTACCGCTGTCGTCAACAATGGCGCTGAAATCATCGCCGACGGCAGCATCCACGTGTACGCCGCCTTGCACGGGCGTGCCCTGGCCGGCGCCTCCGGCAATGCGGAAGCGCGCATTTTCGCGCTGTCGATGCAGCCGGAGCTGGTTTCCATCGCCGGGGTGTACCGTACCTTCGACGAAGGTTTCCCGCCTGAACTGGCCTTGCGGCCTGCACAAATCCGTTTGCACGGAGACCGACTCGATATACTATCGCTCAGTTCGGCTACCCGCGCCTGAAAACCAGATACTGAAAAGGACCTTCTGTGGCAAGAATTATTGTTGTGACGTCCGGCAAAGGTGGCGTCGGCAAGACCACCTCCAGCGCCAGCTTCTCCACCGGGCTGGCCATGCGTGGCCACAAGACCGCGGTGCTCGACTTCGACGTCGGCCTGCGCAACCTCGACCTCATCATGGGCTGCGAGCGGCGCGTGGTGTACGACCTGATTAATGTGATCAATGGCGAAGCGACCCTGAACCAGGCCATGATCAAGGACAAGCACTGCGACAACCTGTTCATCCTGCCGGCCTCGCAAACCCGCGACAAGGATGCCTTGTCGGAAGAAGGCGTCGAGCGCGTGCTGAACCAGCTGATCAACATGGGCTTCGAGTACATCATCTGCGATTCGCCGGCCGGCATCGAGCACGGCGCCCTGATGGCGCTGACCTTCGCCGACGAAGCGGTCATCGTGACCAACCCGGAAGTATCGTCGGTGCGCGATTCCGACCGCATCCTCGGCATCATCCAGGCCAAGTCGCGCCGCGCCCAGACCGGCGCCGAGCCGGTCAAGGAGCACCTGTTGATCACGCGCTACTCGCCGAAGCGGGTCGAAGCGGACGAAATGCTGTCCTACCAGGACGTGCAGGAAATCCTGCGCATCCCGCTGATCGGCATCATCCCGGAATCCGAATCGGTGCTGCACGCATCGAACCAGGGCAACCCGGCCATCCATTTCAAAGGTACCGACGTTGCCGAGGCGTACGAAGATGTGATTTCGCGCTTCCTCGGCGAAGACGTGCCGCTGCGCTTCACCAGCTACGAAAAGCCGGGGCTGCTGCAGCGCATCTTTGGGACGAAGTGACATGGCCCTGCTCTCATTCCTGTTCCCTCCGAAGCCGAAGAGCGCGACCGCCGCCAAGGAACGCTTGCAGATCATCATCGCGCGTGAACGCACCCACCGCGCCGGCCCCGACTTCCTGCCGGCGCTGCACCGCGAGCTGATCGAAGTGATTTCGAAATACACCAAGGTCAATGCGGACGACATCAAGATTTCCCTGGACCGCCAGGGCAACCTTGAAGTGCTCGACGTAAACGTGGTGCTGCCGGACAACTAACCGGCCTGGCCGGCCGCGCCTGCGAAAGGGCGGCCGGACTGCCTACGCCGGCTGCGCGCCGGACAGTTCGCGCGCCACATTGGCGCACGCCTCGACGTGCTTGTAGCCGAGGTGGCGGAACACGGCAAATCCAATGCCCGCCGCGACGATCGACCCGGCAATCGGCACGAACTTGGTCGCCGACTTGGCCGCCGACCGCACGCCCATGCGCTTGAAGACGCCGAGCAGCAGCTCGCGCGACACAATCTTTCCCACTAACATACCCCCGATGCCGACTGCCGCCTTGTAGGCGATCAGCTTGTGGCTGGGCTGCAGGCGGTCGATCTGCTCCGCCGTCAGGCCGAACGATGTATTGACTTCGTCGACCAGTTTGGCGAACAGCGACAGGTCGGACACCACGTCGATTCCCGGGATCGGCACGGCCGACACGCCGGCCGCGATGACGGCTTTGCGCCGCACCAGGCGCCGGCAGCGTTCACGTACGTCATTGATTTCCTTGGTATTCACGGGGATTGTTCCCCACTGCGCCGCCGCAACGCTTGTCATGCTCGTTCTCCCTGAATGTTTCTCTGAAGATTTATAATTACTGATATCGCGGTTTTATACAGTGTACCTTGTTATAAATTTAGTACGGAGCACGGCTGGCCGCCCGGCTGCTTGCAGGCGTTTGGGTAAAGAAGTGTCTCTTATGTGTCTTATTTGTAAAAGCCTGTTATATTTCGAGTAACTATTCTTTAAATATTTGTAGGATGTATCCTACAATGGCGATTTACGTCAGACCTCTTCCATCATGAGAATCGCAGTCCTCGACAACGATCGCAGCCAGGCGGACCTGATATGCCAGGTACTGACTGCCGCCGGCCATTCCTGCCAGTCCTGGGACAGCGGGAAGGAGCTGCTTGCGCACCTGCGCAAGGACAGTACCGACATGCTGATCCTCGACTGGCAGGTCGGCGACATGGACGGCGCCGACGTCGTGCGCAAGGCGCGTGAAAAGATGCCCGGCAATATGCCGGTCATGTTCCTGACCAGCAGCTCGGGCGAAGACGACATCGTGGCCGGCATCGGCGCGGGCGCCACCGACTACATGATCAAGCCGCTGCGCCGCGGCGAGCTGGTGGCGCGGGTGCAGGCGATGCTGCGGCGCGCCTACCCGTCCCAGAATGGTGCGGAAATGCTGCAGTTCGGTCCCTACGTGTTCGAAACGCGCCCGGGCCGCCTGCTGATGGACGGTGCCGTCATCGACGTCACGCACAAGGAGTTTTACCTGGCCTTGCTGTTCTTCCGTAACATCGGCCGCCCGCTGTCGCGCGCCTACATCCATGAAGCGGTGTGGATCCGCGAAACGCAAGTGCCGTCGCGCACCATGGACACCCACGTTTCGCGCGTCCGCAACAAGCTCCAGCTCAAGCCAGAAAACGGCTTCCGGCTGGTACCTGTCTACAGCTACGGTTACCGGCTGGAAAAACTCGGCGCGTAAGTCACGCCGATCCGGCTTTTCATAGTGCCAATACCGGGCTGTTCCGATGTGGGACCTTGTCCGGCACGGTATAATGGCTGCACCGCACCGCATAATGTACATACATGCAACTCCTCGCCGTTGGCCTGAACCACACCACCGCACCGGTCTCGATTCGCGAGCAACTGGCGCTTGCGCCTGACCAGCTCGGCCAGGCGGTGCAGGCTGCGCGCGGCTGGTTTGCCAAACTCGATTCGCACGGCAGCGACGAAGCGGCCATCCTCTCGACCTGCAACCGCACCGAAATGTACGCGGCCAGCCAGGTCGCCGACCCGCTCGACGCCAGCGCCCATTTCCTCGCCAGCTACCACCGCCTCGCTTTCTCCGAGCTGCGCCCGCACCTGTACATGCTGCCGCAGGGCGAAGCGGTGCGCCATGCGTTCCGCGTCGCCTCCGGCCTCGATTCGATGGTGCTGGGCGAGCCGCAGATCCTCGGCCAGATGAAGGACGCGGTGCGCCACGCCGACGAAGCGGGCGGCCTTGGCACCTATCTGCACCAGCTGTTCCAGCGCAGCTTCTCGGTCGCCAAGGAAGTGCGCAGCACCACTGAAATCGGCGCCCACAGCGTCTCGATGGCCGCCGCCGCGGTGCGCCTGTCGCAGCGCATCTTCGACAAGGTCGCCGACCAGAACGTGCTGTTCATCGGCGCCGGCGAAATGATCGAACTGTGCGCGACCCACTTCGCCGCGCAGAACCCGAAAAGCATCACCATCGCCAACCGCACCATGCAGCGCGGCGAAGCGCTGGCGCACCGCTTCAATGGCCGCGCCATCGCGCTTTCGGCCCTGCCGGAGCAGCTGCCGCAGTTCGACATCGTCATCTCGTGCACCGCGTCGACGTTGCCGCTGATCGGCCTCGGACTGGTCGAGCGCGCGCTCAAGGCGCGCCGCCACAAGCCGATGTTCCTGGTCGACCTGGCGGTGCCGCGCGATATCGAAGCCGAAGTCGGGCGCCTCGACGACGCCTTCCTGTACACCGTCGACGACCTCGGCCAGGTGGTACAGACCGGCCTCGAGAGCCGCCAGGCCGCCGTCTCGCAGGCCGAAGCCATCATCGAAACGCGCGTGCAGTCGTTCATGCACTGGATCGACGACCGCGCCGTGGTACCGGTCATCCAGGACATCCAGGAAAACAGCGAAGCGATGCGCCTGTTCGAACTCGAACGCGCGCGCAAGATGCTGGCGCGCGGCGACGACGTCGAAGCAGTGCTCGAAGCGCTGTCGAAGGGCCTCACCGCCAAGTTCCTGCACGGCCCGCAGCAGGCGCTGCACCGTGCCCAGGGCGACGAGCGCGCCCGCCTCGCCTCGCTGCTGCCGCAGCTGTTCCGCGGCCGCCGTTAGCGCCTTCCAGTATTTGCGCCGCTCCCGAAAGCGGCGCCTCGCATGGCCGCGCACCGCGCGCATCCCCCACACTCTTTAGAACAGCCTTATGAAACCATCGATGCTGGCCAAGCTGGACCAACTGGCCAACCGCCTTGTGGAACTGGACGAACTCCTGATGCGCCAGGAAGCCACGTCGAACATGGACAGCTACCGCAAGATGACGCGCGAGCACGCCGAGATCGGCCCGCTGGTGGCGCTGTACAAGGACTTCCAGCGCGCCCAGGCCGACATCGCCGAGGCGCAGGAGATGCTGCAGGACCCGGACATGAAGGACTTCGCGCAGGAAGAGATCGAAGCGGGCAAGGACCGCGTGGCGGGGCTGGAGCTGGACCTGCAGAAGATGCTGCTGCCGAAGGACGTCAACGACGAGCGCAACATCTTCCTCGAGATCCGCGCCGGCACCGGCGGCGACGAATCGGCGCTGTTCGCCGGCGACCTGCTGCGCATGTACACCCGCTTCGCCGAACGTAACCGCTGGCAGGTCGAGATGGTGTCGGAGTCGCCGTCGGACCTGGGCGGCTACCGCGAAGTCATCGTGCGCCTGGTCGGCAACGGCGCCTACTCGAAGCTCAAGTTCGAGTCGGGCGGCCACCGCGTGCAGCGCGTGCCGGCCACCGAAACCCAGGGCCGCATCCACACCTCCGCATGCACGGTCGCCGTGATGCCGGAGGCCGATGAAGTCGAGGACGTCAACATCAACCCGGCCGACCTGCGCATCGACACCTACCGCGCCTCGGGCGCCGGCGGGCAGCACATCAACAAGACCGATTCGGCGGTGCGCATCACCCACCTGCCGTCCGGGATCGTGGTCGAATGCCAGGACGACCGCAGCCAGCACAAGAACAAGGCGTCGGCGCTGAAGGTGCTGGCCGCGCGCATCAAGGACGTGCAGCTGCGCGAGCAGCAGTCGAAGGAAGCGGCCACCCGCAAGAGCCTGATCGGCTCGGGCGACCGCAGCGAGCGTATCCGCACCTACAACTTCCCGCAGGGCCGCATGACCGACCACCGCATCAACCTGACCTTGTACAAGCTCGATTTCATCATGGACGGCGAGCTGACCGAGCTGACCAACGCGCTGGCCGCCGAGCACCAGGCCGAACTGCTGGCGGCGCTGGGCGATTAAGCCAGCAATAAGTTTGCTCAGCAATAATAAGAAAAATTTAACAACCATTCACTGGAAGAGACGATGCCCAACAACCGCACCCTGCTCCTGGCCGTGGCCGCAACCTGCTTCGCGCTGGTCGGCGCCGCCCTCTACCTGCAGCACGGGAAGGACATGCTTCCCTGCCCGCTGTGCGTGATCCAGCGTTACGCTTTCCTGGGCGCGGGCATGTTCAGCCTGGTGGCGGCGTTTTCGAACAAGCCGAAGATCTGGACCGCGGTCGCCGCGGCCAGTGCGCTGACCGGCGTCGGCTATGTGGCGAAGCACCTGTACGTGCTGGCCAACCCCGGCTTCTCGTGCGGCATCGACCCGATGGAGACCTTCCTCAACAAGATCCCGACCGCTGAATTCATGCCGTGGCTGTTCCGCGCCGAGGGCCTGTGCGAAGACGCGCGCGACACCCTGTTCGGCCTGTCGATCCCGCAGTGGTCGGGCGTCTGGTTCGCGCTCGTGACGATCGCCCTGCTGTTCGCGCTGGTGCGCCGCAGCCGCTGATGGACATCGAGGCCGGCACCACGGTCGCGGCGCTGCAGGCGGGACTGCCGCTTGAAGCGCTGGAGAACCGCATCCTGCTGTGCCATGCGCTCGGCCTCTCGCGGGTCGGCCTGATCACCCAGTCCGAACGCACCATCACCGATGCTGAAGCGGCCGCGCTGGAAGCGCTGGTCGAACGGCGCCTGCAGGGCGAGCCGATCGCCTACATCGTCGGGCGGCGCGAGTTCTTCGGGCTCGACTTCCGCGTCACCGATGCGGTGCTGATTCCCCGCCCCGATACCGAACTGCTGGTCGAACTGGCGCTGGAGCGCCTGCCGCCGCAAGGCCGCGTGCTCGACATGGGCGCCGGCAGCGGCGCCATCGCGGTGGCGGTCGCCCACACGCGCCGCGACGCCCAGGTCAGCGCGCTCGACGTCAGCCCCGCCGCGCTCGACGTCGCGCGCCAGAACGCCGCAAGCAACGGCGCCCGCGTGCGCTTCGTGCAAAGCGACTGGTTCGCCGCGATCGAAGGCGAACGCTTCGACATGGTGGTGTCCAATCCGCCGTATATCGCCGAGGGCGACATCCACCTGTCGCAGGGCGACCTGCGCTTCGAACCGGCCGGCGCGCTGACCGACCATGCGGACGGTCTGTCGGCCCTGCGCATCATCATCGCGGGCGCCCCGGCCCACATCGAGCCGGGCGGATGGCTGCTGATGGAACACGGCTACGACCAGGCCGCGCAGGTTCGGGATTTGCTGGCCGAACAGGGCTATGTGGACGTGGCAAGCTGGCGCGACCTTGCCGGCATCGAGCGCGTCACCGGCGGACGCGCACCTTAGGCGCGCTACCCGCGATGAACGCCTTTGCTAGAATGGCTACCCACCCAAGGGAGCCGTGCATGCGCAAACTGTTGGCCATCTGTGTTGTCTCCATGCTGCCGCTGGTGGCCGCGGCTGCAGACACGGCGGAGCAACCGGCGCGCTCGCTCTATTCGGCAGACTGGCAATGGCGCCTGCGGGCCCGCCCCGAATACGCCACGGCCATTGGCGACCACCGCTTCAACAATGCGCTGTCCGACAGCTCGCTGGCCGCCAGCCGCGCCGCCTTGCTGCACCACCGCGCGATGCTGCAGCAGGCGCGCGCCATCGTCACCGAACGCCTGCCGGCACAGGACCGGCTCTCGCTCGAACTGTTCATCCACGAGCACGACGAGATCCTGAAACAGCTGGCCTTCTACCCATACCAGTTGCAGCCGATCTCGAACCAGGACGGACTGCATATCCGCTTCGCGCAGATGGTCGCGCAGATGCCGTTCACGTCCGAATCTGACTACCGCAACTACCTCGCGCGGCTGGACGCCGTCCCGGCCCATGTCGATGGCCTGATCGAGCAGATGCGCGAAGGGATGGTCACCGGCTGGGTCGCGCCGAAGACCACCATTGCCGGCGTGCCCGCCATGCTGCGGGCGATGCGCGAGTCGATCGAGAGCGGCGCGCTGGCCGCGCCTTTCGCCGCCATACCCGCGACGATCACGCCAGCGCTTCGTGAGGAACTCGCGGCCGCCGGGCCGGCTGCGCTGCGCATCAAGGTTGCGCCGGCGTTGCAGGTGCTGGAAGCGTTCATCCGCAACGAATACCTGCCGGCCGCGCGCGACGCCATCGCCGCATCCGCCCTGCCCGGCGGCGCCGAATACTACGCGCTGCTGGTGGCGCAGCAAACCGGCGGCGCCTCGACGCCAGCCGAAGTGCACGCGCTGGGCTTGCGCGAAGTCGAGCGCATCCGCGCGAACATGCGCGGCGTGATCGCACGCACCGGCTTTACCGGAACGTTTGCCCAGTTCTCGGCCTTCGCCAACAGCGACAAGCGGCTGTTCTACACGAAGCCGGAAAAACTGCTGGTGCGCTACCGCAGCGTCATGGGCCGCGCCAACGCGCAGCTTGCGCGCCTGTTCCTGACGCTGCCCGCCGAAGAACTGGTGGTCAAGCCGGCGGCGCGGGAAAACGGCGACGCGCTCGGCGGCGCCTATTACGAAGAAGGCAGCGCGATACGCGCGGCCGGGCTGGTCGTCAACACCGCGCGGCTCGATGCGCGCCCGATCTGGGAGATCGAGTCGCTGGCCCTGCACGAAGGCGTGCCGGGCCACCACCTGCAGGTCGCGCGCGCGCACCAGCTGGCCGGATTGCCCGCGTTCCGGCGCCATGCATGGTATCCGGCCTTCGGCGAGGGCTGGGCGCTGTACGCCGAATCGCTCGGCTACGAGATGGGCTTCTACAAGGATGCGTTTTCCGCTTTCGGCCAGCTCAACTCGGAACTGCTGCGCGCGGCGCGGATGGTGGCGGACACCGGCATCCACGCGATGGGCTGGTCGCGCCAGCAGGCGGCCGACTACCTGAACGCGAACACCGCCAACGCGCCGGCCGACAACGAAATCGAGGTCGACCGCTACATCGCGCAGCCCGCGAAGGCGCTGGCCTACAAGGCCGGGCAGCTGCGCATCCAGGCGCTGCGGGCGCGCGCGCAGATGGTGCTGGGCGAGCGCTTCGACGTGCGCCAGTTCCACGAAGCGCTGCTCGGCAACGGCCCGCTGCCGCTGCCGATTATGGAAAGGCTGGTCGGGCGCTGGATCGAAGAATCGCTGGAAGCGGCGTCCCATCCGGCGCCGCCGCGCGCCGCCAATGGCAGCTGAAATGGGGTGGCCCGGCAAAATCGCAGGGCGCCAGACGCGCTCTCCGATTTTCGGTTAATCTCTGCACAACTTACAACACGCAGTAGAAGAAAGGATCCCAAGTGTCCAACCAATTAAGCCGCCGCCTGGCGCTTCTCGACGACGACGAACGCCGTTCCGTGCTGGGCGAGGGGCTGCGCGGCATCGAGCGCGAAACGCTGCGCGTCGACCCGCGCGGCAACCTCGCCGCGACGATGCATCCGGTCGCGCTGGGATCCGCGCTGACCAATCCGCAGATCACCACCGACTACGCCGAAGCCCTGCTGGAATTCATCACCCCGGCCGAAAACGACATCGGCACCACGCTCAACCAGCTCGACGCTATCCACCGCTTCGCCTACCAGCACATGGGCGACGAGATGCTGTGGAGCGAGTCGATGCCCTGCGAGCTGCCGGCCGAAGAAGATATCGAGATCGCGTACTACGGCACCTCGAACATCGGCACGCTCAAGAACGTGTACCGCCGCGGCCTCGCGCTGCGCTACGGGAAGGCGATGCAGTGCATCGCCGGGATCCACTACAACTACTCGCTGGCTGAAAAATTCTGGCAGCTTCTGTCGGCCAACGAAGGCATTCCGGAGGAACGCCGCCGGCCGTTGCGCGACTTCCAGTCCGAAGGCTACATCGCCACGATCCGCAACTTCCGCCGCTACAGCTGGCTGCTGATGTACCTGTTCGGCGCCTCGCCTGCGCTGTCGAAAAGCTTCCTGCGCGGACGCCGGCACGACCTCGAGACGCTGTCCGGGGACACCCTGTACCTGCCGTACGCGACCAGCCTGCGCATGAGCGACCTGGGTTACCAGAACGCCGCGCAATCGGGCCTGACCCCGCACGAGAATTCGCTGGAGAGCTATGTCACGACGCTGATGGATGCGGTCAACCGCCCATACGCGCCGTACCAGGAGCTCGGCACCAAGAAGGACGGCGAATGGATCCAGCTGTCGACCAACGTGCTGCAGATCGAGAATGAATACTATTCGACGATCCGACCGAAGCGCGTGATCCGCACCGGGGAACGCCCTGTGCAGGCCTTGTGCCGTCGCGGCGTGCAGTACATCGAAGTGCGCTGCCTCGACGTCGATCCGTTCGAGCCGGTCGGCATCAGTGTCGAAACCGGCCGCTTCCTCGACACCTTCCTGCTGTTCTGCGCGCTCGACGACAGCCCGCTCATCGACGCCATCGAAAGCCAGGTCCACGCGCGTAACTTCGCCGACACCGTCAAGGAAGGCCGCAAGCCGGGATTGATGCTGACCCGCGGCGGCGAGGAAGTCACGCTGCAGGACTGGGCGCGCGAACTGATGGACCGCATCCGCCCGGTCGCTGCGCTGCTCGACGAACAGCACAACGAAGCCGGCGTGCACGCGGCATCGCTGGCGGTGCAGGAAGCGAAAGTCGCCAACCCGGCGCTGACGCCGTCGGCGCGCGTGCTGGAACAAGTGCGCGCGCTCGGCTCCAGCGCGGCCTTCGGACTGCGCCAGAGCGAACTGCATGCCGCGTACTTCCGCGAGTCCCCGCTGATGCCGGCCGAGGAGGCGATGTTCGCCGAGATGGCGGCCGTGTCTTTGGCCGAACAGGCACGCATCGAACAGGCCGACACCGGCAACTTCGACGACTTCGTCGCCGCCTACAACAGCAGTACCCTGTGCGGCGAATGAGCAGGAGTGCTTCGTGGTCGCCTTCTACAACGAACACCACAGGCAGCAAAGTTTTACAAGGATGTCCAGCATGACCGAATGGCAGTGGAGCAGCTTTGCTGACCTCCCCAACGCAGACCTTTATGCAATGCTGGCCCAGCGCCAGAACGTGTTCGTGCTCGAACAGCAATGCCTGTATCCGGACCTGGACGGCTACGACCAGGATGCCTGGCACCTGCTGGGCTGGAGGATCATCGACGGCAAGCGCCAGCTGGGCGCGAGCCTGCGCGTGATTGCGCCGGGCGTGAAGTACACTGAAATGTCGCTCGGCCGGGTGCTGTCGACCCAGGCCGCGCGCGGCACCGGCATCGGCCGCGAGCTGCTCGCCGAAGGGATCGCCCGCGCCGAACAGCTGTACCCGGGCCACCGCATCCGTATCGGCGCGCAGCAGTACCTTGAAGCGTTCTACGCCGGCTTCGGCTTCAAGACCGTGTCCGAACCCTACGACGAAGACGGCATCATGCACGTCGAGATGCTGCGCTGACCCGTCCTGCCGCCAGCGCGCCGAGTCCTGCCAGCATCAGCAGCACAGCGGCAGGCTCCGGCACCTGCGGCACCAGGTCCAGCAGCACCGCCTGGCAGTTCTCGCCCATGCAGCCGAAGGCCGCGATCTGCCCCAGGTCGTTGATGCCGCGCGCCTCGTGCAGCACCCAGCCCGAAGCCGGGTCGATCAGCGCGTTCAGGTCGGTCAGCGCGCCGGCGCTGTAGATGAAGGCGTGCATGTCGAGATCGCCCTCCAGGCCGGAACTGCCGACCACCTGCCCCAGCCCATTGATGCCGTAGCCGAAACTGCGCCCGCCGCCCAGGGTGCCGAGGTCGATCATCATTCCGCCGGTGTACAGGAACGCGTGCTCCACACTGCCCACGGTATAGGAGTGGCCGGCAATTTGTCCGGCATCGTTGATGGCGGCCG
Source organism: Massilia polaris (assembly GCF_012927275.1). Taxonomy (GTDB): domain Bacteria; phylum Pseudomonadota; class Gammaproteobacteria; order Burkholderiales; family Burkholderiaceae_D; genus Telluria_A; species Telluria_A polaris. Next base: position 195,571 of record NZ_JABBGG010000002.1, read on the forward strand.
CGCTGCTGAGGCTTCCGCCGAGGGTGCCGAGGTCGCGCATCGAACCGTTTTCATAGATGAAGGCATGGACGGCTGACACCCGTTCCGGATCGAACGCCGACTCGCCGACCACCTGCCCGGCATGGTTGATCGCGGCGGCATAGGCGAAATTCCCGCCCAGCGTGCCCAGGTCGGTCATCGTGCCGCCAGAATAGATAAAGCCGCGGAATTCGCCGGCGGCGTTGTTCGACTGGCCGGCAACCTGCCCCAGGGCGTTGACCGCGTGCGCCGTGCTGTTGGCGCCGCCAAGCGTTCCGAGCCGAATCAAGCCAGTGCCGTCGTGCACGAATGCCCGGTTCTGCTCGCTTGAGGTGGTAAAGCCCGCCGCCAGTCCGTTGCGGCTGACCGCGCGTGCGCTGCTGGCGGTGCCGGCCGAGCCCAGGTCGGTCAGAACGCCGGCCGCCCAGATGAATGCATGGCCCTCGGCGCCCACGCCGACATCGCCGCCGACCTGGCCGGCGTTGTTAATCGCGTAGGCGAAGGTGTTGGCCGGCAGGGCCGTAATGGAATACAAGGGCGCGGCGTGCGCCGCGGACGCCCCCAGCACAAGTGCTGCGAGCATGCCTGCGAAGTTGGCTTTGAAAAACATGGCGGGATTCCTTTCGGGTGGAATCCCAAGCATGCTGGCGAGTTGCCCGCGCCAGTCTGCGCCAGATCATTCGCGCGCTATCGACGCGGCGAATTACCAGGCGCAAGCGGCGACATCAAATTTCGATCTGGGTTCCCAGTTCGATCACCCGATTGCTCGGGATCTGGTAGTAGTCGGCGGCGCCGCGCGCATTGCGCGACATCGCCACGAACATGTGCTCGCGCCATGGCGACATGCCCCCGCCAGGCGCCGAAATCACGGTCTGGCGCGCGATGAAGAACGAGGTCTCCATCATCTCGAATTCGAGGCCGTGGACGGCCGCCATTTTCAGGATGTGCGGGATGTCCGGTTCATCCTTGAAGCCGTAGAACACGTTCAGCTGGTAGCACTTGTGTCCCAGGTCGACGACCTTGACCTGGTCCGGCTCCGATACCCATGGCTGTTCGAGGATATGCACGGTCAGGAACACCACGCGCTCATGCAGCACCTTGTTGTGCGACAGGTTGTGCAGCAGGGCGTGCGGGACGCCGTCGCTTTCGCCGCGCAGGAAGATCGCGGTGCCGTACACGCGCGCCGGCGGCGCCACGAACAGCGAGTCGAGGAAGTCGGGCAGCGGGATCGCATGCTTCTGCAGGTTCTGGAACACCAGCTCGCGGCCGTGCTTCCAGGTCATCATCACGGTGAACAGGATCGCGCCGAGCAGCAGCGGGAACCAGCCGCCGTGGAACAGTTTCAGCGTGGTCGACGACAGCAGCATCACGTCGATCACGAAGAAGAAGCCGGTCGCGCCGAAGCACAGCACCAGCGGCAGGTGCCAGCGGTAGCGCGTGACGAAGAAGGTCAGGATGGTCGTGCACAGCATGGTGGCGGTAACGGCGATGCCGTAGGCGCCCGCCAGTTCGTCGGACGATCCGAACGACACCACGGCAAGCAGCACCACGACCAGCTGCAGCCAGTTCACGGCGGGGATGTAGATCTGGCCGATCTCGCTGGCCGACGTATGCAGCACGCGCATGCGCGGCAGAAGGCCCAGCGCGATGGCCTGCTTGGTCATCGAGAAGGTGCCCGAAATGGTCGCCTGCGACGCGATCACGGCGGCCATCGCCGACAACGCCACCAGCGGATAGACGGCCCAGCCGTCGACCTGGTTGAAGAACGGATTGCTGACCGCGTCAGGATGGCTGATCAGCAGCGCGCCCTGGCCAAGATAGTTGAGCGCCAGTGCGGGGAAGGCAACCGCGAACCAGGCCAGGCGGATCGGCTTCTTGCCGAAGTGGCCCATGTCGGCATACAGCGCCTCGGCGCCGGTCATCGCCAGCACCACGGCGCCAAGCGCGACGAACGCGGTGAACTTATTATCCAACATGAAGCGGCCGGCGTGCATCGGATTGAGCGCGGCCAGGATCTCGGGAGCCTCGAAAATGTGGTACACGCCCATCACCGCAAGGGTCAGGAACCAGACCAGCATGATCGGGCCGAACCAGCGGCCGATGCCGGCGGTGCCGCGCGACTGCACCGAGTACAGCGCGACCAGCACCACGATCGAAATCGGCACGACATACGCTTCCATTCCCGGGGCGGCCACTTCGAGCCCTTCGATCGCGCCGAGCACCGAGATGGCGGGCGTGATCACGCTGTCGCCGTAGAACATGGTGGCGCCTAACACGCCAAGCATCATCAGCGGCACGTACCAGGCGGACCCCTTGGTGACCGAATTGAGCGCCAGCGCCATCAGCGCCATGACACCGCCCTCGCCGCGGTTATCGGCGCGCAGCATCAAGGTGACGTACTTGAGGGAAACGATTATGGTGAGCGCCCAGAAGATCAGGGACAGGACGCCGAGCAGGTTGGGCGTGTTGAGCGCGAGGCCGTGGGTGGTGTCGAAAACAGCTTTCAGGGTGTACAGCGGGCTGGTGCCGATGTCGCCGTAGACGATGCCGACCGCAGCCAGCGTCAGCGCCGCAACGCTGCTTTTCTTATGTTCCGAGGTCAAAGTTGCACCATATTGTTGTTTTTGATGCGTTGCACAATATGCCAGTGGAAGGCAATTTGCAAGCGGAATAAAGTTTGGGTCGTTGGCACTTTACCACTCAAGCACGGCGGTCGCCTTTACAGCAGGTAAGCCGCCGTCAGCGGCGATTATCCAGGTCAGCGATAATGTTGTCTTAGCGAATTTTTTGATTGTTCCTCATGCGTACCGGCATCCTGTCCGCCGCCCTGGCATTCCTGTGCTGGGGCCTGTTCCCGCTCTACTTCCACGCGCTTAACGAAGTTCCGCCGACCCAGATCATGGTGCACCGCGTGGTGTGGTCGCTGCTGTTCCTGATGATCGTGCTGACCGTGCGCCGCCAGTGGGCCTGGGTGCGTCCGCTGCTCGGCCAGCCGCGCGTGATCGGCAGCTTCGCGATCAGCGCCCTGCTCTTGTCCGGGAACTGGCTGCTGTATATCTGGGCGGTCAACAACGGACACGTGATTGAATCGAGCCTGGGCTACTTCATCAACCCGCTGGTCAACGTCATGCTCGGCTACCTGGTGCTGAAGGAGCGCCTGCGCCGCGGCCAGTGGGCGGCGATCGCGCTGGCCGCGGCCGGCGTGGCGTGGCTTGCGTGGGACGCCGGCCGCATGCCGTGGATCGCGCTGGTGCTGGCCGCGTCCTTCGGCCTGTATGGCCTGATGCGCAAAACCGCGGCACTGGGCGCGCTCGAAGGCCTGTCGTTCGAAACCATGCTGCTGTTCCCGTTCGCGCTCGCTTATGTGGTGTGGCTGACGATGAATGGCGGTAACGCCTTCATCAACACCGCGTCCGACACCACCCGCTGGCTGCTGGTGGCGGCCGGACCGATCACCGCGATCCCGCTGCTGCTGTTCGCGGCCGGTGCGCGCAAGATCCCGTTGTCGGTACTCGGGCTGCTGCAGTACATCGGCCCGACCATCCAGTTCGCGCTTGGCATCTTCCTGTTCCACGAGGCCTTCACCTCGGGCAAGCTGGTCGGCTTCCTGATGATCTGGAGCGCGCTGGCGCTGTACGCGGCCGAAGGGCTGTGGAAGCGCTCTAATTAAGTAAAGCGCAGAACGGCGCGGGTGCCCGCACCCGCTTCGCTGTCGATCTCGAGGCCGATCCCGCTGCGCGCCGCCAGCCGGTGTGCGATCGACAGGCCTAGTCCGAAGCCTGTACTGCCCTCCCCCTTCGCGCCTGCCCTGTGCAGGCGCGGTTGTATTCCCGGGCCGCTGTCGGCCACCATCAGGCAGGGCTGTTCGAAGCTGATGCGAACCTGTCCAGCCATCGTATGGGCGAATGCGTTGCTGACCAGGTTCGACAGCAGGATCGACAGCGCGACGCGGCGGCACACCGCGCAATCCTTCGCATCGACATCCACCACCACTTTTACCGCTTTACCATCCAGCAGGTGCGCATGCTGGACCACCACGCTTTCCACCAGCGGCAGCATCAGCACCGGTTCCGCCGACGGCGTTTGACCAAGGTCTTCGCGCGCCAGCGCCAAGAGGGTGTCGACCGATTGCGCCATGGCCTCGGAAGCGACCACGATGCGCTGCACCTGCGCCGCTTGTTGCGGCGCCAGCGGCTGGCTGGCAAGCAGGCCTGCGGCGCCGCTGACAACGGCCAGCGGGGTACGCAGTTCGTGGCTGGCGTCGCGCGTGAAATGCTGTTCGCGCTCGATGAATTCGGCGATCCTGTCCATCGCCTGTTCCAGCCCCTTCGCCAGCGCGCCGATTTCATTGTCGGGAAAGTCGCCCGCGAAGCTGCGCGGCAGCTGTCCGGGTGCGGCATGTGCGACCAGGTGTGCGAGCCGGTCCAGCGGCGCGGTTGCGCGGCGCGCCAGCCAGTAACCGAAGCCCGCGGTCAGCGCCGCCATCGCCAGCGCCAGCGCGCCAAGCACGCCCGCGATGAATGGCAGGCGCGCACGCACGACCAGCTCCCGGCTCACCTCCGCGACGAGGTAATACGGCACCGCGCCTGGCGGAACAACGTGGTAATGGCGGCCTGCGTCGCCGAAGAACTCGCGTCCGGCACCGGCATTGAACTGACGCGCGAGGTCGGGCGGAAAAGTGCTGCTGTCGCGATGGATGCTGACGAAATCGCGCAGCGGTTTGATGGGACTGGCGCCAGCCTGTCGCTGGTGGTCCACTTCCTGGCGCAACATGTTGTGGAAGAAGCTGTCTTCGACCGTGTACACAAAAATCAGGCTGAAAGCGGAGAAGCACAGTGCCGTCGCCAGCGCGAACACGGTAAAGGCGGCGACGATCCTGCGCCGCAGGCTGTGGTTCGGCGCGCTCATGCGGCGGCGTCGATGCGGAAGCCGACGCCGTGCACCGTCAGCAGCATCGCACGGGCGAACGGCTTGTCCAGCGCCTGGCGCAGCAGGTACATGTGGCTGCGCAGGGCGTCCGAGTCGGGCGGATCGTCGCCCCATAAAGCGTGCGTCAGTTCCGAGCGCGTCACCGTGCGCGGATGCGCTTCGGCCAGCGCCAGCAGGATCTGGTAGCCGGCCGGGTGCAGCCGAAGCGGCTGTCCGTCGCGCGCCGCAGCCTGCGCCTGGCGATCGATGCTCAGGCTTCCAATCGCCAGGGTGTGATGCTGGTGCAGCGTGTGGCGCCGCGCCAGCGCATGGCAGCGCGCCAGCAGTTCTTCCAGCGCGAATGGCTTGACGAGGTAATCGTCGGCGCCGCTGTCGAAACCGGCCAGCTTGTCGTGCAATGCGTCGCGCGCGGTCAGCATCAGCACCGGGATGCGCCGCGCGGACTGGTCACGCAAGCGCCGGCAGACTTCGAGGCCATCGATGCCGGGCAGGGTCAGGTCGAGCAGTACGAGGTCGTAATGGTTGTCGAGCGCGAGCCCCAGCCCGTGCGCGCCGTCGGCCGCGAAGTCGGCGCTGTGGCCATGCTGCTCCAGGCCTTCAGCCAGGTTGCGCGCCAGCGGCGCGTGGTCTTCGACGACGAGTATGTGCACGGACTGCGGTCCTTTATCGGTTTGCCAGGCGCTGTAGCTGGAATGCGTCGGCGAGGCGCCACTCCATCGCAGCCACGAGCGCGTGCATCAGTACCAGCATCTTATCAAACTGCGGCACGCTCGCCTGCTCGGCGCGGGCTGCCGCCAGGCCGCCACGCTGGTAAGCGGCCAGCATGCGCACGCTGTTTTCGTCGGGGCCTGGCTCACGGGCAACCGGCGCATGGCCCAGCGCCTTGATCATCGCCTCGACGGTCGACCAGGTCGACCATGAATTCTGCCCTGTCACGAGGCGGCCGTCGACGACAGTGTTGTCAAGATAGTTTGGCGCCGAGACGAAGCGTGCGCCGCGGTCGAGCGCCCGGTCCTGCAGCAGGAACGGGAAGCGCGCACGCGCATTCGCATCGAGGAACAGCTCTTCATCGTTGGTGAAGCCGGTCATCCGTTTGCCGGCGACAAATGGCTTGCCGTCCGCCATGGCCACGTCCAGCAGTGCAGCGGGTCCATGGCACACCGCGCCAACCACGCCGCGCTGCGCGACGTCCAGCACAATGCGTGCAACATCGCGGTTGCCCGGAAGGTCGAACATCGCTCCCTTGCCGCCGACGACATACACGGCGTCGTAGCGCGCCGTGTCGACCCGCGCCAGCGGCAGCGACTGGCTTGCCTTTGCCTGCGCCTCGGCGTCGTTCAGGAACGCGTAATCGAGGTCCTGCAGGTCGTCCGTGTCGATGCTGGCCGGCGGCCTGCCGCCCAGTGGCGACGCAATGTCCACTTCGTAGCCGTTCACCTTGAACGCGTAATAGGCGCGCGACAGTTCGGTCAGCTCGTAGCCAGCTTTTTTGCTCAACGGCCCGCCGCGTTCGGCGCTGCTGACAATGGCCAGGATGCGGCCACGCTTCTCATTCACGGCTTGCTTCAGGTAAGGCAGGCCTGCCGTGGTCGCATGCTGGTTGGCCTTCGGGATGCTGTCGAGGTCGAGGCTCAGGTAATAGCCCCAGCCGAGGGCGGCGAGCATCGCCAGGATACCGGCCAGCCAGGCGGTTGCGCGGAGGAAAGTACGGGTCATGTCATGCTCCTTGGTTAATGGATGACCCCAAGCGTGCGCCGCGCCCCGTGAAATGGATGTGAAACGGCCATAAGCATTGCCGATTACTGTATCCTGTTGACCTTCCGCTTTAACCGAGATACTCAATGGCAAATTACGTCTATACCATGAACCGCGTGGGCAAAATCGTTCCGCCCAAACGCCAGATTCTGAAAGACATTTCCCTCTCATTCTTCCCGGGCGCCAAGATCGGCGTGCTGGGCCTGAACGGCTCCGGCAAGTCCACCCTGCTGAAAATCATGGCAGGCATCGACACCGACATCCAGGGCGAAGCGCGCCCGATGCCGGGCCTGAACATCGGCTACCTGCCGCAGGAACCGCAGCTGGACCCTGAACTCACCGTACGCCAGGAAGTCGAATCGGGCCTGGGCGAAGCGTTCGAAGCGCAAGCCAAGCTGGAAGCCGTGTATGCGGCCTATGCCGATGAAGACGCTGACTTCGACGCGCTCGCCACCGAGCAGGCGCGGCTGGAGGCGATCATCTCGTCCTCCGACGGCGGCAACCTGAACCTGCAGCTGGAAATGGCTGCGGATGCGCTGCGCCTGCCGCCTTGGGACCAGAAGATCGGCGTGCTGTCGGGCGGCGAGAAGCGCCGCGTGGCGCTGTGCAAGCTGCTGCTGTCCAAGCCTGACATGCTGCTGCTCGACGAGCCGACCAACCACCTGGACGCCGAATCGGTCGACTGGCTCGAGCAGTTCCTGCTGCGCTTCCCGGGCACCGTGGTCGCCATCACCCACGATCGCTATTTCCTCGACAACGCGGCCGAGTGGATCCTGGAACTGGACCGCGGCAGCGGCATTCCATGGAAGGGCAACTACAGCTCGTGGCTGGACCAGAAGCAGGCCCGCCTGAAGCAGGAAGAATCGACCGAATCGGCACGCCAGAAGGCGCTGAAGACGGAACTTGAATGGTCGCGCCAGAACCCAAAGGCGCGCCAGGCCAAGTCGAAGGCCCGCCTGGCCCGCTTCAACGAGCTGTCCGAGCACGAATACCAGAAGCGCAACGAAACCCAGGAGATTTTCATCCCTGTGGCCGAGCGCCTGGGCAATGAAGTCATTGAGTTCAAGAACGTCTCGAAAGCATTCGGCGACCGCCTGCTGATCGACAACCTGTCGTTCACCGTGCCGCCGGGCGCGATTGTCGGCATCATCGGGCCGAACGGCGCCGGTAAGTCGACCCTGTTCAAGATGATCACCGGCAAAGAACAACCGGACAGCGGCGAAGTGGCGATCGGCCAGACTGCCAAGGTCTCGATCGTCGACCAGCACCGCGATGAACTGTCCGACAAAAAATCGGTGTTCGAGGACGTCGCGGGCGGCGCCGACATACTGACCGTGGGCCGCTTCGAAATGCCGTCGCGCGCCTATCTGGGGCGCTTCAACTTCAAGGGTTCGGACCAGCAGAAGATCGTCGGCAACCTGTCCGGTGGTGAACGCGGCCGCCTGCACCTGGCCAAGACGCTGCTCCAGGGCGGCAACGTGCTGCTGCTGGATGAACCGTCCAACGACCTCGACGTGGAAACCCTGCGCGCGCTGGAAGATGCCCTGCTCGAGTTCGCCGGCAGCGTGATGGTGATCTCGCACGACCGCTGGTTCCTCGACCGTATCGCGACGCACATCCTGGCTTTCGAAGGCAACTCGCAGGTCACCTTCTTCGACGGTAACTACCAGGAGTACGAAGCCGACAAGAAGAAGCGACTGGGCGAAGAAGGCGCCAAGCCGAAACGTATTCGCTACAAGCCCTTGACCGTGTAAACGGAAACGGCGCCAGCCACAAGCTCCCTTCTGAAGGGAGCTTTTTTTTTGTGCCGCAGAAAAGCCATTCCGCCCGTTTGAGCAAATCGACATGGCGGCGCGTAGCCATCGTCCAAACTACGATGTTGACATCCTCCCCTTCGTAAACGGAAGGGGATTCCCACTGCTGGCGTCTGATGCCCCAGACGGAAGCCGGACTGAAAGTAGCCCAGCTTCTTATTCAATCCGCAGGATATCTCTCGACCTCGCCTAAGGCGACTGCGGATCGGAAAAAAACGGTGCAGGTGACTCATGCCCCAGCGCGTAATCGCATACTGAAGCACTTATGGAGTTTGACCATGCCCCAACAACCAAGTTCAAAACATTTTTTTACCTGGACGGCTGCGGGCGCTACGCGCCCGGCTCCTTTCACTCCCTGCCCTGAAGGACAGGGTTTCTCGGAGCAATTCTGATGAACGACTACCAAGGCAACCGCGTCCCTGGTCCGACCTACTTCTTTACGGTAAGGCTGGACGACCCGCACAGCGCGCTGCTGACGGATCACATCTCGGCCTTCGGCGAAGCCATCCGGCTGGTTCGCACCCGCAAGCCCTTCCATGTGGATGCATGGGTGGTGCTGCCCGACCATGCGCACGCGATCTGGACCCTGCCGCCGGGCGACCACGACTGCGCCACGCGCTGGCGCGCGGTGAAGATCGCTTTTTCCAAGTCGCTGCGCAAGTCAGGGCTGGGCAACGGCGATGCGGGCGCCATCTGGACGCGCCGCTACCAGCACCTCCCGGTGCCCGACGAGGCCGAATACCGCAGGCTGGTCGACTGCGTCCACCGCAACCCATTGCGGCACGGCATGTGCCAGCGGCCAGAAGACTGGCCGTGGTCGTCGCTGCACCGCTTTGTCGCGGCCGGCTACGCGATTCCCACCTGAAAAAACGCCGCCACAATAGAACAGGGCGGGAAAGCCGATCGGCCCTTCCCGCCCTGCGTTGAAACTTACGACTTCAGTTTAGAAGTTGTAACGTGCTGCCAGGGTCACCGCGTCCGGCTTAGGGCCGAAATCGCGCTTCTTGCCATAGCGTTCGTATTCCAGGGTCAGCGCGACTTGCTGGCTCAGGTTGTACTGGGCGCCCAGGCCGGCGTACAGCGCGTTGTCGGACTCGCTGCGCGTCATGCCAGGGGTGGCGCTGCTCAGCTTAGCCTTGGTGTGGGCGACGCCCAGCTTGCCGAAGAAGGAAAACTGCTCGTTCATCGGCGCGGTTGCCTTGGCGGCGACGTAGGTCGCACGGCCATCGGTCTCACCGCGGCCGGCGACGCCGTTCCGGGTGAAGCCGACATCGGTTTTCTTGAAGTCGGTGTGGCCCAGCTCAACGCCGAAGTTCTGGTCGATTTCGACGCCGCCGAAGATCTTGCCGCCGGCCTTGTAGCCTTCGGCGCTGCGGTTGGTCGTACCCGACACTTCAAACGTGTTATCAGCGGCAACCACACCGGCGCCAAGGTACGGTTTGTTCTGTGCCTGGGCTGCGCCCATTGCGGTGGCACCTGCGATCAATGCGAAGATAAGCTTTTTCATACGGACTCCTGTGTTGTTGAAACGTTCTGGTCCGCAATTCGATTGAATTGCGAGGTAGCCAAGATAGCATCAACGGCAAGGCTGAGTCCGTGGGTATCCCGTAAGATTTGTAATGAGATGTAACCCGAATTGAAAATAGCTGACCTGGTGTTCAGCTATTTTCATGGGCATTTTTGCGAATTTTAGCCGACTTTTAGGTGATATAGCGGAAAGTTAGGTTCACGCGCGGTCCGATCTGGCGTGCGGATTTGTTAATTCCGTGCAACCAAAAATGTTGTGTCTTTCCCCTCATCAGTAGCAGCGAACCGCTGCTCAGGTCGAGTTTCAGGGTCTGTTTCGAGTGCCTGTGACGCAGGATGAAGGTGCGGGTGGCGCCAAAACTGACCGAAGCGATAGCGGGTTCCGGGCCAAGTTCGGCTTCGTCGTCGCTATGCATGCCCATGCTGTCGCGCTCGTTGCGGTAGTAGTTGAGCAGTACGCTGTTGAACCGGTGTCCGGTCGCGGTTTCGACGGCCTGCCTGATCTCCGACAGCAGGGGCGTGAACGGCTGCGGCGCGAGGTCGAGCCCGGAATAGCTGTAGCGCGCGTCGCCATGCCATGCGGTCAGGCGCGGCTGCAGGTGCTGCTTGCCCCATAGGGTAATCGACTCGGCGCGCCAGGCGGTTTGCGCCACCAGCTGCGCCAGTACCTCGTCGTTGCCCAGGCCGAGCGGCAACTGCTCGAGCCACAGCAATTCACCGTCCGGAATCGGTATCTGGATCAGGGAATTGCTTGAGGTGAACAGGTCCATTGTTGTGCTGGCCGGCCAGGATGCCGGCATCGCATCGACAGGATACCAGCATGGAGCAGGACAACATCGGGGTTCAGGCGTAGGCTTCGGCCAGGCTCATCACGCGGGGTGCGACTTTGACGCCGACGCTGTCGAACAGGGTCTCGATGGCGGCCAGGTTGGCAGCGCACTCGTCCGTTTTCCAGCCGTTGAACAGGTCGGTGCCGTTCTTCTGGAAATGCAGGTCGAGCACCTTGCCCTTGTCCTTGTGGGTGTAGCTCTGCTTGTAGGTATTCTGGAAACCGATGCCTTCCAGCGCAGCCAGCACGCCGGCCGGGGGATTGTCCGGGTCGGTCGCCAAGAAGATGCCGAAGGTCTTGCCGGGTGGCTTGGCCGCGATATCCACTTCGTAGATGCCTGGGGCCTTCGTCACAGATGTAGTTTTCAGGAATAGCATTCTTTTCTCCGCTTGACCGTCGCCAAAGCTGACTTTTAGACAATACTCGGGTATGAGTTGCCGTAACGGAACAAGCTTATTGCGATTTCTGGCGTTTGTCGATGCATCCTTGCATCTTTTTTTAACCGCGACATCAACAGCGCCCAACGTCGGACAAAACCAACAGATTAGCCGTGCAAAATGGCAACTAAGTCCGTCTCGCCGCCAACTGGACCGTCGCTGCGGCCAGCGCTTCGTAGAGCTTGCCCGCCTCCGGGTCCCATGCCGAAACCGCCGCCTGCTGGCGCGCTACCGTTGCCATATCGCCACGCGCGACCGGACCGCTCAGCGCGGTTTCCGGTCCGAGCCTGAATACGTTGGCCAGCGTTTCGGTCGCCAGCGGCCGTGCCAGTTCGCGCGCAGCCGCTGCGGGGATGCCGGCAGCCTGGTATGCGCGCAGTGCCGTGTCGACGACGGTGACAAGATAGTTCGACGCGAATACCGCCGCTGCGTGGTACAGGGTTTTCGCGGCGGCGTCGATGTGCGCCACCCTTCCCCCGATGGCCAGCAGCGCCGGCTCCAGCATCGCGATCGCACCGGGCGCGCCTTCGACGCCGCACCACGTGCCGCCGAATGACCCGGCCACAGCTTGCGGGTCGGCGAAGCTGCGGATCGGATGGACGCTCGCGGTGAGCGCGCCGGCCCGGGCTGCCGAGTCCAGCTCCACTGACGATTTCGCGCCGCTGCAATGGAACACCAGTGCGCCGTCCAGCGCCACCGTGGCCGCAAGCTGTTCGCACACGGCCGCGATCTGGTCGTCGGGCACCGCCAGCATCCACGTGTCGGCGCGGGCAAGCTGCGCCACGCTTTCCAGCGCCTGCCCTGCGCCGATGAAGGCAACCGCATCGGCTGCGCTGCCGGCGGAGCGGGTCAGGACGCCGCCAATATCGAACTCGCCGCTGGCTGCAAACAGCCGTCCCAGCACGCGCCCGACATGGCCGGCGCCGATGATGTTCAGCGTAGGCGCCATCAGAATCCGGAGCCGGGCTGGCTCAGGTACTCCAGCTCCCCGGTTGTCGACGCACGGCCAAGGATCGGGTTACGGTGCGGGAAGCGGCCGAAGCGCGCGATCACGCCGCGGTGGCGGTGCGCGTAATCGAGGGCCATCTCGAAGCCAGGATTTTCCCTGGACAGGTCGCTGAACAGCCGTACCGCAGTCTCCTGCATCGCCGCGTCCTCGGCGTGCTCGAAGGGCATGTAGGCGAACGAGCGCTGTACCGGCGTCAGCGCCAGGTGCGCGCCGCTGTCGGCCAGCTTGCGCGCGGCGGCCAGCGCCAGCGCGTCGCCGGCAAATGCGTCGGGCGTGCCGCGTGCGCTGTTGCGCGTGAACTGGTCCAGCACCACGATACGCGCCAGCGTTCCTTGCGGCCCGTGCTCGTCCCACTCGCGCAGGCCGCCGCCGACCGCCAATGCGATCAGCGTGCCGAAGCGGTCGGTGATGGCAGCGTCGAATGCGGCGTCCTTTTGGAACCATTCGGCGCGCGGCTTGCCGTGGCCTTCGTGGGAAGCGGGCAGGAACCAGAAATCAAGAACGTCTTGCGGAGTCACGTTTTTCCTTTTTAATCAGTTACGCGCGTGCGCCAGCTTGAAGCTGGCAATGCCATCGTAGTTGGACAATTCATGGGCCAGGTCGGACAACGGCGCGCCGCTGTGCTTCGACAGCGCGAGCGCGACGAAGCGCCACTCGTGCACGCCGTGGTCGTTGCTGATCGTGAGCGAGCCGCCGGCGATTTCGTAGCCGCGTTCCAGGGCCAGCCGGCGCAGTTCGGTCTCGCGCGGCGTGTAGCCAGCGTCGAAGCGCAGCGATATGGCGATCGCATGGCGCGACGGCAGGATGCCTTCGAGCCGCGACAGGTAGATCATGATACCGGCCGACAGCAGCGCCAGGCCGATCCCAGCCAGGTAGAAGCCGACGCCGACCATCACGCCGATCGCCGATGCGGTCCAGATCGACGCGGCCGTCGTCAGTCCGCTGATGTTGAAGCCTTCGCGCATGATCACGCCCGCGCCGAGGAAGCCAATGCCGGTGACGATGCCCTGGATGACGCGGGTCGGATCGATCCCGAGCGTCATCGCGGTGCCCTGCCCCCCGTACCACGAGTCGGGGTAGCCGGCGACCATCATCAGCGCGGCCGACGCCATGCATACCAGGCCGTAGGTGCGCATCCCGGCAGCGCGGCCGTGGTAGCTGCGCTCATAGCCCACCAACAGGCCAAGCAGCAGCGCGCCCACCATATTGGCCAGTATCAGCAGGTTGGTTCCGATTTCCGGTTGTGACCAGTAAGAGGCCAGCAGTTCATTAGGAGCCATGCGCTGTCTTTCGGCGGTTGCCCGCTCAGGTGGTCGGTTTCTTTACCAGTTGTTTTTCGAACGCGACATCATACTTGCTGACGCGCCTGACCTCCTGCGGTCCCAGCTTCTTCACGAACGCGACAAATTCGTCGAGTTCGAGCGGCTCGCACAGCGGCGGCTCGCCTGGCTTTTCGCTCAGCTGGAACAGGCCGTCGCCAGTGCGGGCCATCGAGTACCCCTGGTTCCCGGTGCGCTCCTTGAGGCGGTCCACGGCGGTGCTCGCGCGGGTTGAACGTCCACTTGCCATCAGATTTCCTCCGTCCGGGTATGAAGCCATGCCGCCGCCGCGCCCGCGACATGGGGTGCCAGGCGTGCGCGCACGGTCGCATGATAATCGTTGATCCACGCGCGCTCGTCGGCGCGCAGGATCGACAGGTCCATGCAGCGCGTATCGATCGGGCACAGCGTGAGCGTTTCGAAGCGCAGGAACTCGCCGAATTGCGTCGTTGCGGCCGGCACGTTCAGCACCAGGTTTTCGATGCGGATGCCCCACTTGCCCGGCCGGTAGATGCCAGGTTCGATCGACGTGATCATACCCGGCTCCATCGCGGTGTGCGGGTCCGGCGCGGTGCTTGGGGAGATCGACTGCGGCCCTTCGTGCACGTTCAGGAAGTAGCCGACGCCATGTCCAGTGCCGTGGCCGAAATCGATACCGGCGGCCCAGATCGGGGCGCGCGCAATCGCATCGAGCAGCGGCGAACGGGTACCGCGCGGGTACTGCGCCATCGACAGTGCGATCAGCCCTTTGAGCACCAGCGTGAAGTCGCGCCGGTGCGCGTCGCTGATCTCGCCGACCGCGACCACGCGCGTGATGTCGGTGGTGCCGCCCAGGTATTGGCCGCCAGAATCGATCAACAGCAGGCCGTGGCCCTGGATGACGGCGTGCGACTGCGCTGTGGCGCGGTAATGCATGATCGCGCCGTTGGCATTGAAGCCGGCGATGGTGCCGAAGCTCGGGCTGACAAACCCCGGACGGCGCGCGCGGGCAGCCGTGATGTGGCGGTCTATGGCCACTTCCGTCAGAAGTTCGCGCTGCGGGTCCTGCAGCGTGGCTTCGAGCCAGGCGAAGAACTCGCACAGCGCGGCTCCGTCTTGCTCCATCGTCGCGCGCACGTGCGCGGCTTCGTCGCCGGTCTTGCGCGACTTGGCGAAGGTGGTCGGGTTGACCGCTTCGATCGCGCGCGCGCCGGGCCCCACCGCCGCGCGCATTCCCGCCGTGATGCGGCGCGGATCGACCAGTAGCGTGGTCTCGGTGCCCAGCGTGGCCAGTGCACCGGCCGCGTCGTCGTAGCGAGCCAGGTGGACGCCGTCGGCCTGCAGGCTGGCGCGCAGCGCGGGCGGAACCTTGTCGTCGCCGACGAACAGGGTGGCGCGTTCCGGCGCGATCAGCGCGTGCGCAAGGAACACCGGGTTGAAGCTGACGTCGGCCCCGCGCAGGTTGAACAGGTAAGCGATATCGTCCAGCGTCGAAATGAAATGCGCATTGGCTCCAAGGCCCGCCATCGCTTCCCGTGTTGCGGCCAGCTTGGCAGCGCGGCTTGTGGACGCGAAAGGTGCGGCATGTTCGAACACCGGGTCAGTGGGCAGGCCGGGGCGCTCGCTCCAGACCTCGTCGAGCAGGTCGATATCGGTGCGCAGCAGGATGCCGCGCGCCGACAGCGCATCCGACAGCAGGCGCGCAGTCGACAGCCCAAGCACGCGCGCGTCCACCGCCACTGTCTGGCCGGGCGCCATGTTCGCAGCCAGCCACTCGATGTGCAGCAGGCTGGCGCCCGATGGAATTTTCATCAGCTCGACGCCGCTGCCAGCCAGTTCGGTTTCGGCCTGCGTCCAGTAACGCCCGTCGGTCCACACGCCGGCGAACGATGACGTGGCGATGAACGTGCCAACTGAACCGGTGAAACCGGACAGCCACTCGCGGCCCTTCCAGTGGCCCGGCAGGTATTCGGACAGGTGCGGGTCGGCCGACGGCACGACACAGGCGTCAATACGGTGGCGCTGCATAGCCGCGCGCAGGCGTTCCAGGCGCACCGCGCGCGGTGGCGCTGGTTCAGAAAAAGTCATGAGAATTTTGTTGGACAGTCATCGGACTATGATACCCGCTGTCCGGGCGACAAGTGCAAGCGCCGAGTTGTGTCGGAATTTTTTACACCTTGTCTGCCAGAAGACAAAAAGCTTGAGATAAGTCATTGATATTTATCAAGTTTAGATTCTTGGCATCAATATTGCTTGATACTCATACATTCAAACTTTTTGAAAAAAATAGAAAATGAAAAGCCAAAACTTCAAACCAATGTTCCTGTCGATGATCGCACTGGGCGGCGCTTTCGCGGCCGGCGCGGCGAATGCCACGGTCATCAAGCTTGACGTCAACGGCGACGGCATCAAAGACTTGCGTTTTACCAACCATATCAAGCTCAAGCTTTTCACCAGCAAGTTTAGCTATGAAGTCGAAGGCCTGAATGGCGCGACCGTCAGTGCGGGCGGCCCGCTGGCATTTGGCAACCTGATCGGCGCGTCGACTGATTTCGACGCCAACAACATGCTGGCTGCGTACTCGCACCAGAACTGGTATGCCGGCGTCGGCTGCGGCCCGAAGGCCAGCACCAACGGTTCATGCCATTCCGGCAGCTGGAACAACGGATTCAGCGACGTCAGCGGCTACCTCGGCTTTGCACTGGCAAGCGGCGACGACACCTTCTACGGCTGGGCTAATATCGCGATGAACCATGCTGGCGCCGCGACCATCATTGGTACTGCGGTCGAAACCTGCGCCAACACGGCCATCGGCGCCGGTTCCGCCGCTGCCGGATGCAACGGCGTTCCACCCGCCGAAGTGCCGGAGCCGGCATCGCTGGCGCTGCTGGCTGCTGGCTTTGCAGGCATTGGCGCCATGCGCCGCCGCGCCGCCAAGCGCTAATCCCACGCTGAAGGAAGCAGATGAGGTCAATCGAAGTGCGCGATGTGACGCGCACCCACAGCGCATTGATCCCATCTCTCTTCCCCGGCGCACGCGACGTCAAGGCCACGCCGGCCATGTACGCCGCGTACGAGGGCCCTGCGTTGATTGGCTTTGCGCTCCTGTGCTCGCCCACCGGCGCCGAACACCCCGCCTATCGTTTTGACCTGGCCGTCGCGCCGCAAATGCGCCGCCGCGGCGCCGCCAGCGCCATGCTCGAACACGTGATCGGGACGGCCCGCACCCTGCGCGCGCCGTCGCTTCGTCCGCTTGCGCCGGTCGACAGCGAGATCGGCCACAAGCTGATGGCGCGCTTCGGTTTTGCGCCGCGGCGCCGCACGCTCGTCTTCGAATTCGCCTTCGACAAGGCATTCGACCATGTCGATATCCAGCACCACCACCTCGAAGTGTCGGGCCGCCTGCCTGCTGGCCTGGCGGACGAGCCCTATCGCGACAATGCCGCGCGTGACCTGTCGACACTCTGCGTCCGCGAATTTGGCATTCTCACGCGCGGCCACCTTGAGGCATGCGGCGAATATCCGGCGCCCAACGCCGATATCAGCCATGCCCGCGCCTTCCGTGTGAATGGCGTGCTGGCCGGCGCACTAGGCATCGTCGTACGCGATGGCATCGCCGCCATCGACCCGCTGCTGATCGCCCCCGGCAGCCGCAATACATGGGCTTTCACCCACATTATTCATTCCACCCTGCGCCGGCTCGTCGCGCAGGGCTGCACGCGTGGCGTGGCACATATTCACGAGGACAACACAAGCGTACTGGCCTTGGCTCGGCGCTTCCGCGTACGCCAGGTCGGCGCCGCAAGCCTGTACGAGTTGCCGCTGCCGTACGCGAGTGAATCCGAATGAAGGCCATGCTGCTCCATCTGCCCGGCCTGCCCTGGGAGTGCCTGAGCCGCGACGATGCGGCTTCCTGGCTGCCCACACTCCATGCCCTGATCGAAAGCGGCAGCGCGGGTCCTCTCGCGCCGGTCGGCCGGCATCCGCTAATGGATGGGGTGGTCCTGACCGGACGCGGCCCCGCCGACAGCGGCTTGCTGGCGGCCATGGCGCCGCGCCCGGACCGATTCGGCGCCGACCTCGCCGGCGCGCTGCACCTCAAGGTGCCGGGTTTCGCTCGCTACCTGGACGATGCCGGCAAGCGCTGCGCGCTGGTCAACCTGCGCGGTACCCACTTCGATGAATTGGCCCGGGGCATAATCGCCAGCGATGGATTCTTCGAGGTCCGCGCGCACAGCTATGCACAATGGGGAATACCGCCGGGCGCGCTGGCGCCGCTAAGCATGGCAGGCCTGCTGGCCGACCTGCGTGTCCATCCCGAAGACCTGGCGCCGTCCCAGCTCGGCCCCCTGGTAGCGGGCGAGAGCGGATCTGTGCGGCCGGAGCAATTGCGTATGCTCGCCAGGGCGCTCGCGGAGACCAGCGGCGCGCACACAGTGGCCACCTACCTGGCCGAACATGGCGCGCTGGACATGTGTGCGGTTCGTTACCCGGTACTGGCCGGATTGGGAGGCATGTTCGGCGACCCCGCGCAGCGCGAAACCGGCAAGGGTACCGCGTGGGCGCTGATCGCGCTGCTGGACGCTTTCGTCGCGCGCATGCTGGCACTCGGCGGCAATGATGCGGTGATAATGATTACCGGCGGTAACGAAACGCGTCCGTTCTGGATTGCCAGCGGTCCGGGCGTCGCTGTCGACGAACTATGGCCCGAAGGTACCAGCCTGTATGACGTCGCGCCTTCCATGCTATCGATGTTCGGGCTGGCCGACCCGTCCATGCCGGGTCAGTCCCGTATCATCGGTGGCAACGGCGACCCCGTGGCGGTGGCCCCGGTTGCGCTGCCTGGACAAGTCCTGTCGCTGCCCGACAGCTTTGCCGGGCCCGCCGCCTAAGTCTCGAACTGGCGCAAGCCGTCGACATCGAGCACGCGGATGCCGCCGTAATCGATGCGCACCAGCCCTTCCTTCTCCAGCAGTTGCAACGCCTGGTTGGCGCGCTGGCGCGAAGCGCCCGACAGGTAGCCGATCTCTTCCTGCGAAATCTGAACGACCTTTTCGACGCCAGGATAAAGGTGGGAGTTGAACATCGACGCCAGGCAGCGCGCCACGCGGGTGTCGACGTTGAGCAGGCGGTCGGTCTCGACCAGTCCGATGAACTGGCCTAAGCGCTCGTTGAGCTGCATCAAAAGAAAACGCGTGAACGGCAGACTGGTTTCCAGCAGCCATTCAAACGTCGCGCGCGGCATCTGCGCCACCCGCGTATCGCGCAACGCGATCACGTCGTACTTGCGGCGGTCATCCTTGAGCAGCGAACCCTCGCCGAACCAGCCGCCCGCCGGCACGCCGGTAAAGGTCACGCTCTTTCCGGCCGGAGAGAAGTTGTTCATCTTCACCAGACCGTCGATGATGCCGGTCCAGCTTTCCATCGGCTCGCCCTTGCGGCAAACGAATCCACCCTTCGGTACGAATTGCTCGAAAGTCTCGGCCTCGACGCGCACCATCTGCGCCGCCGTCAGGCAGCGCGCCCAGATAGTCGCCCGGAGATGTTGTGTCAGTGTTTGTGCTTGATTGTCCATTGTGCGTCGCAGCATCGAAAGTCGCGCAATTGTCATCCAAATGACAACGCAAGATTGAAACGCGAGCTAATATCATCACACAAAAACGCATCCTGCCCTGCAAATCCTTTTGCGCGGCCGGAATGCCGTTACAAGCGAAGGAGACACGCGGTGGATACACCCGACGGATCGCAACTGCAGACTTTTCCGCGGCGGCTGCTGGCGCACCGCCAGACCCGCCCAACGCGGCCAGCTTATCGCGAAAAATACCTGGGCATCTGGCAGACCTGGAACTGGTCCGAAGTCAACGCCGAAGTACGCGCCATGGCTTGCGGACTGGCGTCGATCGGCTTCAAGCGCGGCATGAACCTGGCCATCATCGGCGACAACCGTCCGCGCCTGTACTGGGCGATGCTGGCCGCGCAAAGCCTGGGCGGCGTTCCTGTGCCGCTGTACCAGGACGCGCCGGCTGCCGACATGGCCTATGTGCTGAACGACGCGGAAGTCGCTTTCGCCGTGGTCGAAGACCAGGAACAGGTCGACAAGCTGCTCGAACTGAAGGCGCTGTGCCCGCGCGTCGCGCACATCGCGTTCGAGGACGAGCGCGGCATGCGCCACTACACCCAATCAGGCCTGGTGTCGCTGGCGCAGCTGGCCACGCTCGGACGCGCCTACGACCAGGCCAACCCCGGCTTCTTCGAAGCGCAGGTGGAAGCGGGACTCGGCAGCGATCCGGCCATCATCCTGTATACATCCGGCACCACCGGCAAGCCGAAAGGCGTGGTGCAGTCGCATACCTCGCTGATCGCGGCCGGCACCGGCGGCGTCGGCTTCGACAAGCTGACCGACCGCGAAGACATCCTGTCCTACCTGCCGATGGCCTGGGTGGGCGACTGCCTGTTCTCGCTGGCGCAGGCGATGGTCGCGGGCTTCACCGTCAACTGCCCCGAATCGGGCGACACCGTGCTGACCGACCTGCGCGAAATCGGCCCGACCTATTACTTCGCACCGCCGCGCGTGTTCGAGAACATGCTGACCACGGTGATGATCCGCATGGAAGACGCGGGCGCCATCAAGCGCCGCATGTTCCACTACTTTATGGACGTGGCCAGGCGCTGCGGCGCCGATATCCTCGACGGCAAGCCGGTTGCAGCGGGCGACAGGCTCAAATACGCCATCGGCAAGCTGCTGGTGTACGGCCCGCTCAGGAACGTGCTGGGCATGTCGCGCATCCGCGTCGCTTACACCGCGGGCGCGGCGATCGGGCCGGACCTGTTCCGTTTCTACCGTTCGATCGGCGTCAACCTCAAGCAGCTGTACGGCTCGACCGAAACCTGCGCCTACGTCTGCCTGCAGCCTGACGGGAACATCAAGTTCGACAGCGTCGGCGTCGCAGCGCCCGGCGTCGAAGTGAAACTGGCCGACAACGGTGAAGTGCTGGTGCGATCGAAGGCAACGATGGACGGCTACTTCAAGCGCCCCGACGCTACCGCTGAGGTGATCGATGCGAACGGCTACTTCCACACCGGCGACGCCGGCATCTTCGACGCCGACGGCCACCTGAAGATCATCGACCGCGCGGCGGACGTGGGCAAGATGAACGGCGGCGCCATCTTCGCGCCGAACTACATCGAGAACAAGCTCAAGTTTTTCCCGTATATCAAAGAGGCGGTCGCCTTCGGCAATGCGCGCGACCGGGTCTGCGCCTTCATCAACATCGACATGGAAGCAGTCGGCAACTGGGCCGAACGCCGCAACATCTCGTATTCGGGCTACACCGACCTGGCGGCGCACCCGCAGGCGTATGAGCTGATCCGCGACTGCATCGAGAAGGTCAACGCCGACCTGGCCAGCGAGGCGATGATGGGGGACACCCAGATCCACCGCTTCCTGATCCTGCACAAGGAGCTCGACCCGGACGACGACGAGCTGACCCGCACCCGCAAGGTGCGCCGCAAGTTCATCGCCGAGAAGTACGCGGTGCTGATCGACGCGCTGTACAGCGACAAGGCCAGCCAGTACATCAGCACGCAGGTCAAGTTCGAGGACGGCCGCACCGGCGTCGTCAGCGCCGACCTGCGCATCGTCGACGCCAAAACCTTCCCATCGATGGAGCGCGCAGCGTGACGGAGACCGATACCATGGATATGACTGATCTGGAAGCCCGGGTCGGAGCTGGCCGCGCGATCGGCCCCGTCATCCTCGACCTGAAGAACATCTCGCTGTCGTTCGGCGGCGTCAAGGCGCTGACCGATATTTCCTTCGACGTGAAGCAACACGAGATCCGCGCGATCATCGGGCCGAACGGCGCCGGCAAGAGCTCGATGCTTAATGTGATCAACGGCGTGTACCGCCCGCAGCAAGGCGAGATCGTCCTGCGCGGCGCAACCCGCAAGAACATGGACTGCTACGCGGCCGCCAAGGCAGGCGTGGCGCGCACGTTCCAGAACATCGCGCTGTTCAAGGGCATGACGGTCCTCGACAACATCATGACCGGCCGCAACCTGAAGATGAAGTCGAACTTCCTGATGCAGGCGCTGTACATCGGGCCGGCGCGGCGCGAGGAAATCGCCCACCGCGAGAAAGTCGAGGAGATCATCGACTTCCTGGAGATCCAGGCGATCCGCAAGACGCCGGTCGGGCGGCTGCCGTATGGCCTGCAGAAGCGCGTCGAGCTGGGACGGGCGCTGGCGGCCGAACCGGAGATCCTGCTTCTCGACGAGCCGATGGCGGGCATGAAC
Source organism: Massilia polaris (assembly GCF_012927275.1). Taxonomy (GTDB): domain Bacteria; phylum Pseudomonadota; class Gammaproteobacteria; order Burkholderiales; family Burkholderiaceae_D; genus Telluria_A; species Telluria_A polaris. The sequence continues at coordinate 217,482 of NZ_JABBGG010000002.1, forward strand.
GTCGAGGAAAAGCAGGACATGTGCCGTTTTATCCTCGACGTGAACGACCAGTTCGGGACCACCATCGTGCTGATCGAGCACGACATGGGCGTGGTGATGGATATTTCGGACCGCGTGGTGGTGCTCGATTACGGCAAGAAGATCGGCGACGGCACGCCCGACGAGGTGCGCAACAACCAGAACGTCATCAATGCGTATCTTGGCGTCGCTCATTAACGTGGTTCCCGCGACAGCGGGAATGACGGTCTCTCAGTTGCGGGAACTAAGGAATGAACATGAGCTTTTTTATTGAGGTGCTTCTCGGCGGCCTGCTCTCCGGCGTGATGTATGCGCTGGTGGCCATTGGCTTCGTCCTGATCTACAAGGCGTCCGGCGTATTCAACTTCGCCCAGGGTGCAATGGTGTTCTTCGCCGCGCTTACGTGCGTGGGCATCATCGACAAGTTCGGCGTGTCGCTGTGGGTCGCGGTCCCGGCCACCATTGCGGTGATGATCCTGCTTGGCATCGCCATCGAACGCATCGTGCTGCGTCCGCTGGTCAACCAGCCCGAAATCACCCTGTTCATGGCCACCATCGGCCTCGCCTTCTTCATCGAGGGGCTGGCCCAGCTGGTCTGGGGCTCGCAGGTGCGCAAGCTCGACCTGCCGATCGACGACATACCGAACACCTACCTGATGGATAACTACAACATCCTGGTGTCCAACTTCGACATGACCGCCGCCGCCATCTGCGGCGTACTGGTGACCGTCCTCGCGCTGCTGTTCTCCAAGACCAAAGTAGGCCGCGCCCTGCGCGCAGTGGCTGACGACCACCAGGCCGCACTGGCTGTCGGCATCCCCCTGCAGCGGATCTGGGCCGTCCTGTGGGGCGTGGCCGGCCTGGTCGCACTGGTGGCCGGCATGCTCTGGGGCGCCCGCAACGGCGTGCAGTTCGCGCTGACATTCATCGCCCTGAAAGCGCTGCCGGTGCTGATCCTGGGCGGCTTCACCTCGGTGCCGGGCGCGATTGTCGGCGGCCTGATTATCGGCGCTTCCGAAAAACTGGCCGAGGTCTACCTCGGGCCGTATGTCGGCGGCGGCATCGAAGGCTGGTTCCCGTACGTGCTTGCGTTGTTGTTCCTGCTGGTTCGCCCTGAAGGGCTGTTCGGCGAAAAAATCATCCGGAGGATTTGAGATGTTCTACCGTGAAGCCGGACAGTTTAAAACCACCTACCAGTCGGATGGCCAGGTATTCCCGATCCGCCAGGACCGCGTCGCCATGCTTGCGCTGATGGGCATCGCGCTGGCGCTGGTCCCGATGATCGCCTCGCCTTACATGCTGTCGGCGATCCTGATCCCGTTCCTGATCTTTTCCCTTGCCGCCATTGGACTGAACATCCTGACCGGCTACTGCGGCCAGCTGTCGCTCGGCACCGCGGCCTTCATGGCCGTTGGCGCGTTCGCGTCGTGGAACTTCGTCGCGCGTATCCCCGGCATTCCGATGCTGCTTGCGTTCGTGCTGGGCGGTTTGTGCGCGGCCATGGTCGGCATCGCATTCGGCCTGCCGTCGCTGCGCATCCGCGGCTTCTACCTTGCGGCGTCGACGCTGGCCACGCAGTTCTTCGTGGTCTGGTGCCTGACCAAGATTCCTTACCTGACCGGCAACAGCTCCTCCGGCGTGATCACGGCGCAGCAGATCACCATCTTCGGCTATGCGTTCGACACCCCTGCGAGCAAGTACATGCTGGTGCTGGCGATCGTCGCGCTGATGGCGCTGCTGGCCAAGAACATGGTGCGCTCGAACGTCGGGCGCTCCTGGATGGCGGTGCGCGACATGGACGTGGCGGCGGAAGTCATCGGATTCCGTCCGATGCGCACCAAGCTGCTGGCGTTCGCGGTCAGCTCCTTCTACTGCGGCGTGGCCGGCGCGCTGTACGCCTACGCCTACCTGGGAACCGTGGAACCGGAGGCCTACAACCTCGACCTGTCGTTCCGCATCCTGTTCATGATCATCATCGGCGGCGTTGGCTCGATCCTCGGGTCCTTCCTTGGCGCGGCTTTCATTGTGCTGCTGCCGGTCTTCCTCAACATCGTGGCGCACGGGATGTCCCTGCCCACGTCGGTGGCATCGAACCTGGAGTTGATGGTGTTTGGCGCGTTGATCATATTTTTCCTGATCGTGGAGCCGCATGGCCTCGCGCGCTTGTGGCAAGTAGGTAAAGAAAAATTGCGCCTGTGGCCCTTCCCGCATTAACCGGGCCGCACGGACGCAATAACAAACGTTGCTATTTACGGACCTTAGGAGACGACAAAAAATGAAACTGACCACCAAGCTCTTGCTGTGCGCGGCCCTCGCAGGCGCCTTCAACCAAGTTAGCGCAGCCGACCAGTTCGTCGCGCTGCCATCCTATCGCGTCGGCCCATATGCGGCCGGCGGCTCCGGCTTCTATGGCGGCGCGATCGACTACTTCAACCTTGTCAACGCCAGCGGCGGCATCAACGGCGTCAAGATCAAGTGGCAGGAGTGCGAGACCGAATACAACCCGTCGCGCGGCGTCGAATGCTACGAGCGCCTGAAAACCCAGGAAGGCGGCGCCACGCTGGTCGAGCCGCTGTCGACCGGTATCGCGTACGGCATCCTTGACCGCGTCGCGCAGGACAAGATCCCGATGACGACCCTCGGCTACGGCCGTTCCGACGCCGCCAACGGCAAGGTCTTCCCGTATGTCTTCCCGCTGATTACCAGCTACTGGAACCAGGCTGCCGCGATGATCAAGTACCTGGCCGACAAGAACGGCGGCTACGCCAAGCTGAAGGGCAAGAAGATTGTCCACCTGTACCACGACTCGGCGTTCGGCAAGGAGCCGCTGCCGGTGCTGGAGGCACAGGCCAGGCAGTACGGCTTCGAGCTGATCAAGATCGCGGTCGCGCCGCCGGGCAGCGAGCAGCAGTCACAGTGGCTGCAGATCCGCCAGGCCAAGCCTGACCACGTGATCCTGTGGGGCTGGGGCGTGATGAACTCGGTCGCGATCAAGACCGCGCAGCGCAACGGCTTCCCGCGCGAGAAAATCCTCGGGGTATGGTGGGCGGGCTCGGAAGAAGACACCATTCCATCGGGCGACGCAGCCAAGGGCTACACCTCGATGACCTTCAACACGCCGGGCAACTACCCGGTCATCGACCAGATCCGCACCAAGGTCTACGCGGCAGGTAACGGCAACCTGGCCGACCAGAAGCGCATCGGCTCCGTGTACCACATGCGCGGCATGACGATGGGCATATTGTGGGTCGAAGGTATCCGCAAGGCGCAGGAGAAGTACGGCAAGGGCAAGGTCATGACGGGCGAGCAGGTTCGCTGGGGCCTGGAAAACCTGAACGTCGACGAAGCACGCCAGAAGGCGCTCGGCGCGTTCGGCATGTTCCCGACCGTGAAGACCAGCTGCGACGACCACGAAGGTTCGGGCGCGGTCAAGGTCCAGCAGTGGGACGGCAGCAAGTGGAAAGCCATCACGCCGAACTGGGTCGTGGGCGACAAGGCGCTGACCCGCAAGCTGGTTGAAGAATCCTCGGCCGCCTACGCCAAGGAGAAAAACCTCACGCCGGCCTGCATGCAGTAAGAAGCACGACCGCACCCCGGCTGTTTCGACAGCCGGGGCGTTTTACGAACAAGTGGAAAGCCCATGACGAACGACGCAGCCAGCCAGCCCTACCTGTCGGTGAATAACATCGAAGTCATTTACGACCACGTCATCCTGGTCCTGAAAGGCGTGTCGCTGCAGGTACCGAAGGGGAAAATCGTGGCGCTGCTGGGCGCCAACGGCGCCGGCAAATCGACCACGCTGAAGACCATTTCGACACTGCTGCGCGGCGAGCGCGGCGACGTCACCAAGGGCGAGGTCCGGTTCCAGGGCGAACGTGTGGACCAGCTCACGCCGAACGAACTGGTGAAGCGCGGCCTGTCGCAGGTAATGGAAGGCCGCCACTGTTTCGGCCACCTGACCATCGAAGAAAACCTGATGACCGGCGCTTACACGCGCTCGGTATCGCGTGCGGAGCTGAAGGATTCGCTCGACGCGGTGTACCAGTATTTCCCGCGCCTGAAGGAACGCCGCAGCAGCCAGGCCGGCTACACCTCGGGCGGCGAACAGCAGATGTGCGCCATCGGCCGCGCGCTGATGGCCAAGCCGTCGATGATCCTGCTCGACGAACCGTCGATGGGCATCGCGCCGCAGATCGTCGAAGAGATTTTCGACATCGTGAAAGACCTGAACCGCAAGGAGGGCGTCTCCTTCCTGCTGGCTGAACAGAACACCACGGTCGCGCTGCGCTACGCCGACTTCGGCTACATCCTCGAAAACGGGCGTGTGGTCATGGAAGGCGAAGCGAGCGAACTGGCCAACAACGAGGACGTCAAGGAGTTCTACCTTGGCGTCTCCGGCGCGGGACGCAAGAGCTTCCGCGACATGAAATTCTACCGCCGCCGCAAGCGCTGGCTGGCATAACGAAAGATAGCATGATGGATTTTGAGCGTGCCAAGGCACTGTGCCGCACCTTCCCCGGCGCCACCGAAGATATCAAATGGGGCGCCGACCTGGTGTTCTCGGTTGGCGAGAAAATGTTCGCCGTGACCGGTGACGAAAGCCCGGCCAAGGGCATGAGCTTCAAGGTGGAAGACGAACGTTTCCTCGAGCTGACCGACCGCCCCGGCATTATCCCGGCGCCTTACCTGGCGCGGGCGAAGTGGATTTACGTGGAACACGCGGGCGCCCTTGGCGACGCCGAAGCCGAGGCGCTGCTGCGCCGCTCGTACGAACTGGTATTCGCGAAGCTGACCAAAAAGCTGCAGCGCGAAATCAGCGGATCGGAATGACATTAAAGAACAAGCATGGACTTTGAATCAGCAAAAACGGTGTGCCTGACCTTCCCCGGCGCCACCCAGGACCTCAAGTGGGGTGAAGTCACGGTGTTTTCGGTAGGCGGCAAGATGTTCGCCGCTACCAACGCAGACCTGCCCGCGCGGCGCATCAGTTTCAAGGTGGACGACGACCGCTTCCTCGAACTGACCGACCGTCCGGGAATCATCCCCGCGCCTTACATGGCGCGGCTCAAGTGGGTGTACACCGACGACACCAGGGCGCTGAGCGACGGCGAAGCGGCGCAGCTGCTGCGCCGTTCCTACGAACTGGCATTCGCGAAGCTGACCAAGAAGCTTCAGCGCGAAATAGGAGAAGCGGCATGACCATCGATACCCTGGACGCGCTGGAAACCCGCGACCCCTTTGATCGTGAACGCGACCTGATGGCGCGGCTGCCGCAGCTCGTCGCGCTGGCCAAGCGCGCGCCCGGCTGGCAGCGCATCCTGGACGGCGTCGATCCAGCCTCGATCGACAGCCGCGCGGCGCTGGCGATGCTGCCGATCACGCGCAAGTCGGACCTGAAAACGCTGCAGAAAGACCCGATGCCGTTCGGCGGCCTGAACACGACGCCGCTGTCCGACATGTCGCGCGTGTTCATCTCGCCGGGCCCGATCTTCGATCCGGAAGGACGCGGCCAGGACTGGTGGCGCTTCGCGCGGCCGCTGTATGCGGGCGGCGTGCGCAATGGCGGCCTGCTGCAGAACTGCTTCTCGTACCACTTCACGCCGGCGGCCTTCATGGTTGAAGGCGGCGCGTTCCGCATTGGCAGCGCGGTGATCCCGGCCGGCGCCGGACAGACCGAGATGCAGGTGCAGGCGATGGCCGACCTCAAGCCGGACACCTACGTCGGCACGCCCTCGTTCCTGCGCATCATCATCGAAAAGGCGCGTGAGATGGGCGCCGACATCAGCAGCGTGCGCAACGCGGTGATGGGCGCCGAAGCGCTGCCGCAATCGCTGCGCGCGTGGTTCCAGGAGAACGGCGTACCGAACGTGATCCAGACCTATGCATCGGCCGATATCGGCAGCATCGCCTACGAAACCGTCAGCGATGGCGTGGTCAATCCGGGCATGGTGCTCGACGAAGACCTGATCGTCGAAATCGTCCGGCCGGGCAGCGGCGAGCCTGTCGCGCCGGGCGACACGGGCGAAGTCGTGGTCACCTCGTTCAATCCCGACTATCCGCTGATCCGCTTTGCGACGGGCGACATGTCGGCGCTGCTGGTCGGCGCGCCGCCGTCGAAATGCGGGCGCACCAACGACCGCATCAAAGGCTGGATGGGACGCGCCGACCAGACCACCAAAATACGCGCGATGTTCGTGCACCCATCGCAGGTCGACAATATTGTGCGCCGTCATCCCGAGGTATTGAAAGCGCGCCTGGTGGTGTCGGGCCGCATGGCCAACGATGCGATGACGCTGCACTGTGAAGTGTCAGGCGAGGCATCGGCCGATCTGCAAGCGGCCATCATCGGCTCGATCCGCGAGGTGACCAAGCTGCGTGGCGAGGTCGTGTTCGCGGCGCCGGGTTCGCTCCCCGCGGACGGCAAGGTTATCGAGGACGCGCGCGACTACAGTTAGCTTGTGGCAGAAAACCAACTGCCGTCCGGCCTGTCGATGGGATATGAAGGATAATTGCTGGGTCTCCTTTTTACCGTGACCACCATGCAAGACTTCCACTACAAGCGCGCGCGCGACCTGATCAAGAATGCCGAAGAAATCTTCGACGCGGACATCGTCAAGGCGGCTGTTACGCGCGTCGCCGGCACCCTCAACGAGCGCTTTGGCAATCCCGACGACGAGGCCTTCCCGCTCGTGCTGGGCGTGATGGGCGGCGCTGTCGTCTTCACCGGCCAGCTGCTGACCCAGCTCGACTTCCCGCTCGAGTTCGATTACATCCATGTGACCCGCTACGGCGACGACGACACGGGCGGCCAGGTGGTGTGGAAGGTGATTCCGCGCTCGAACGTCGAGGGCCGCACGATTATCGTGGTCGACGACATCCTCGACGAGGGCGAGACGCTGGCGCATGTGAAGCAGCGCTTGCTGGACATGGGCGCTTCGGAGGTGATCCTGGCGGTGTTCGCGGACAAGGACCTCAAGCGCGCCAAGCCGGTGCACGCCGATATCGTCGGGCTGACGATTCCGAACAAGTTTGTGGTTGGATTTGGGATGGATGTGTATGGCTACTGGCGGAACCTGCCGGGATTGTGGGCGATTCGCGAGGAAGACCTGAAGCCGCGCGATTAAGCACGGATTGCGTAAACCTAAAAGGGACGGCATCGCCGTCCCTTTTCATTTTCTACGACAAGCAAAGCCGCCCACGCGCCGCGTCATATTCGCGCTTCAACCGCTCCACCATCTCGGCCACGGTCGGCACGTCATCCATCAAGCCGACGCCCTGGCCCGCGCCCCAGATATCGCGCCACGCCTTCGCGCTGCCCGATCCAAAGCTCATCTTGCTCTTGTCCGACTCCGGCAGCGCCTCCGGATCGAGTCCCGCGTTGACGATCGATTTCTTCAGGTAGTTCCCATGCACGCCGGTAAACAGGTTGGTGTACACGATATCCGACGCCGCCGATTCCACAATCGCATTGCGGTAGTCCTCGCTGACGTTCGACTCCTTCGTCGCCAGCCAGCGCGAGCCGATGTACGCCAGGTCAGCGCCCATCGCCTGCGCCGCGAGAATCGCGCCGCCGGTAGCGATCGAGCCTGACAGCGCCAGCGGACCATCGAAGAACTTGCGCACCTCGCCGACCAGCGCAAACGGCGACAGCGCGCCAGCATGCCCGCCCGCGCCAGCCGCCACCAGGATCAGGCCATCGACGCCGGCCTCGAGCGCCTTCTGCGCGTGGCGGATCGAAATCACGTCATGCATGACGATGCCGCCGTAGCTGTGAACCGCGTCCATCATTTCCTTCGGCGGCGCGCGCAGCGACGAAATGATGATCGGCACCTTATGGCGCACGCAGACCTCGACGTCATGTTCGAGCCGGTCGTTGGACTGGTGGACGATCTGGTTGACCGCGATCGGCCCTACCCGCTTGCCGGGATTCGCTTGCTGGAACTCGGCCAGTTCCTTTTGCAGGTCGGTCAGCCAGGTGTCCAGAAGCTCCGCGGGACGGGCATTGAGCGCCGGGAAGGCGCCGACGATGCCGGCCTTGCATTGCGCCGCGACCAGTTGCGGTCCGCTGGCGATGAACATCGGCGAGGCGATGACGGGGAGGCTGAGGTTTTGTAACGCGGCGGGTAATGCCATGGCGGGAACTCGCAGACGGAAGTTGATCGGGACAGCGAACTTATTATAGTTCGAAAAAAGAACGATCGTGCTAGTCTAGAAAAGAAAAAAGCGGCGATGGAACAATCCACAGCCGCTTCCAAGGTCGTGAGAGCAAGTGCTAACTTACTTGCCGACCTTGCCCTGCACGCCTTCGACGAAGTAATCCATCTTGTTCAGGCCAGCATCATCCAGCGTACCCGTGGCGAGGCGAACCTTGCCGGCGTTGTCCTTGATCGGGCCGGTGAACGGGTTCAGGGTGCCGGCGACCATCGCCTTTTCGCGCTCCTGCACCAGCTTCCTCACGTCAGCCGGTACGGCTGCCGAGATGCCTTCCAGCTTGACCATGCCGTCCTTGATGCCGCCCCAGGTGCTGCTGGTCTTCCAGGTGCCGTCGAGCACCATTTTGGCTTGTTTGGTGTAGTAGTCGCCCCAGTGGTGGGTGACCGCTGCCAGCTGCGACTTCGGACCGAACTTGCTCATGTCCGAGTGGTAGGCGATCGCGTACTTGCCCTTTTCCTGGGCAGCCTGCACCACGGCGGTCGAGTCGGTGTGGTGGGTGACCACGTCGGCGCCCTGTCCCAGCAGCGTCAGCGTTGCGTCGCGTTCCTTGCCCGGGTCGAACCAGCTGTTGACCCAGACGATCTTGACCTGTGCCTTCGGGTTCACGCTGCGCATGCCGATCGTGAATGCGTTGATGCCCTGCAGGACTTCAGGAATCGGGAAGGCGGCGACATAGCCGGCCACGTTCGACTTGCTCATCTTGCCTGCCAGGACGCCGGCGAGGTAGCGGCCTTCGTAGAAGCGCGCATTGGTGTTGGCGACGTTCGGCGCGGTCTTGTAGCCGGTGACGTGGACGAACTTCACGTTCGGGAACTGCTTCGCCACCTTGAGGGTCGGGTTCATGTAGCCGAACGAGGTGGTGAACACCAGCTTGCTGCCCTGCTGCACCAGGTCGCGGATCACGCGTTCGGCGTCCGCACCTTCAGGCACGTTTTCGACGAATTTGGTGGTGACCTTGCCGGCCAGGTTCTTTTCCATCTGCTTGCGCGCGATGTCGTGCTGGGTGGTCCAGCCAAGGTCGCCGATCGGGCTCACGTACACGAAGCCGACGTTGAGCGGCGCTTGCGCTGGGGCAGCTTGGGAGAGCGCGGCGGCTGGCAGCAGGATTGCGGCGCAGAGGGCGCGACGCAGCGTGAATTTCGACATGATTTTCCTATCGTGACCCCCGTCAACTATCAGCATCGGCCCGGCCGCCGGGGAATTACGGCCGAACGATGGATGCTACCTGGCGCGTTATCAGGCGCCCGGCTTGAAATGTTTGCCGAGCGAAGCCGGCATATTCAGTTTGATGTAGTTCGCGTTGCTGGAAATAAGCACCAGCACGAGAATCGCTGCGAGGTAGGGCAGCATCGACAGTAACTGGGATGGTACCGAAATTCCAACGGCCTGCGCATGGAAGGCCAGCATGGTGACGCCGCCAAACAGGTAGGCGCCGCCCAGCACGCGCGCCGGACGCCAGGTGGCGAAAGTGGTCAGGGCCAGCGCGATCCAGCCGCGGCCAGCGACCATGCCTTCGACCCACAGCGGCGTGTACACCAGCGACAAAAAGGCGCCTGCCATGCCGCAGCATGCGCCGCCGAACAGGATCGCGTACAGGCGGATGCGGCGCACGTCGTAGCCGATTGCATGTGCCGACTGGGGCGACTCGCCCACCGCGCGCAGCACCAGGCCGGCGCGGGTGCGATACAGGAACCATGCAATCGCCGCGCACAGGAGAACCGCGGCGTAGACCATCGGATGGTGGCGGAACAGCGCCGCGCCGAGGAATGGGATGTCTTCGAGGAAGGGAACCGCGAACTTCGGGCTGTCCAGCGTGCTGCCGACATAGCTGATGCCCATGTAGGTCGACGCGCCGCCGCCGAACAGCGCCAGCGCCAGCCCGGTCGCATACTGGTTGGTGCCGAGCCAGACCACCAGCCACGCGAAGAACCCCGACAGCACCATGCTGGCCGCGGCGCCGGCCGCAAAGCCAAGGCCCACGCTGCCGGTGTTGACCGCGACCGCGAAACCGACGATGGCCGACACCAGCATCATGCCTTCGGCGCCGAGGTTGACGACGCCGGCTTTTTCGTTGACCAGCAGGCCCAGTGCGGCCAGCATCAGCGGCGTGCCGGCGTTGATCGCCGCGGCCAATAGCGCTGCGTAGGCTTCCATTATTTGCTCCCCGCGCCGAGGCGCAGCTTGTAGTGGATCAGCACATCGCATGCGAGCAGTGCGAACAGCAGGATGCCCTGGAACACGCCGGTAATTGCCGACGGCATGCCGAGGCGCGACTGCGCCAGTTCGCCGCCGATGTAGAACATCGCCATGATCACGCTGGCGAATACGACGCCAATCGGATGCAGGCGGCCGACGAAGGCGACGATGATCGCGGCGAAGCCGTAACCCGGCGACACAGACGGTGTCAGCTGGCCGAGCGGGCCGGCGACTTCGGCCACGCCTGCCAGGCCGGCAAGCGCGCCACAGATCAGCATAGAGGTCCACAAGGCGCCGCGCGACGAGAAGCCGGCGTAGCGCGCGGCCATCGGCGCCATGCCGCCGACCTGCAGGCGGAAGCCCGAGATACTGCGCGACAGGTACAGCCACCCGCCAGCGGCGGCGACGACGGCCAGCACGAGGCCGAGGTGCAGGCGCGTTTCAGCCAGCACGATCGGCAGCAGCAAGCCGTCCGACAGCATTTTCGATTGCGGGAAGTTGAAGCCTTCCGGGTCCATCAGCGGGCCGTGGACAAGGTAGCTAAGCAGCAGCTGTGCGATATACACCAGCATCAGCGACACCAGGATCTCGTTGGCGTTGAAGCGGTCGCGCAGGAAGGCGGTGATCGCGGCCCACGCCATGCCGCCGGCCATGCCGGCCATGAGCATCAGCGTGATCGCGCTTGCTCCCGTCAGGCCCGCCTCGTCGAGCCGCAAACCGGCGGCGCCGCCGGTGATCGCTCCGAGCACCAGTTGGCCTTCGGCGCCGATGTTGTAAACGTTGGCGCGGAAGCAGATCGCCAGGCCGACCGCGATCATCAACAGCGGCGCGACCTTCACGCCCAGTTCCGACAAGCCCTGCAGATCGCGCACCGGTTCGATGAAGAACACCGCCAGCCCCGCGAGAGGGTCTTTGCCGAGTGCGATGAACATGATCGCGCCGCACAGCACCGTCAGCAGGACGGCCAGCACCGGCGACAGGATGCCCATCAGGGTCGATGGCGTGGGACGCTGCTCAAGCCTGAACATGCGCGCCCTCCCCTTGCGGCCACAGTCCGCTCATCCACTGGCCGACCAGCGCGGTGCTGGCGTCGGCAGTCTTGATCGACGGCGACAGGCGCCCTTTCGCGATGACGTGCATGCGGTCTGAAATTTCGAACAATTCGTCCAGCTCCTCGGAGATGACCAGCAGCGCACAGCCGGCGTCGCGCAGGGCGACCAGTTCGGCGCGGATCTGCGCGGCGGCGCCGACGTCCACGCCCCAGGTAGGCTGCGCGACGACCAGCACCTTCGGGTTGCGCATCACTTCGCGGCCGACGATATATTTTTGAAGGTTCCCGCCCGACAGGCTGCGCGCCAGCGCGGCAGGGCCTGAGGCCTTGACCTTGAAGCGTTCGATGATGCTGGCTGCGCGCTCGGCCAGCACATTGCGGCGCACCAAGCCGTACGCGATCGTCAATGGTGTTTGCAGCGACAGAAGGACGTTATCCGCCAGCGACATCTCCGGCACGGTGCCGCGTCCAAGCCGTTCTTCCGGCACGAAGCCGAAGCCGAGACGGCGTCGGCGGCCCGGCGGCAAGCGTCCAACGGCGGCGCCGCACACGTTGATGGCATCGGGTGCGGCGCGCCGGTCTTCGCCCGACAGCGCGGCCAGCAGCTCCTGCTGGCCATTGCCCGATACGCCGGCCAGCCCGACGATCTCGCCGGCCTTCACGTCGAAGCTGATGTCTTTCAGTTCCACCGCGAACGGGTGGCTTTTGGCCAGCGACAGGCCGCGCACCGCCATCATGGTGTCGCCGGTGGCGCGTTCGACGTGCTCGATGCGCGGCGGGTTCGAGCCGATCATCATGTGCGAGAGGCTCGCCGCCGTTTCCTGGCGCGGGTCGCACACGCCGCTGTTCCTGCCGGCGCGGATAACGGTGCAGGTGTGGCACAGCGCGCGGATTTCGTCGAGCTTGTGGCTGATGTACAGGACGCTGCAGCCGGCCGCGGCCAGCTTGCGCAGGGTAGCGAACAGCGACTCGACGGCGGACGGCGTCAGCACCGAGGTGGGTTCGTCGAGGATCAGCAGCTGCGGCCTGGCCAGCAGCGCGCGGACGATCTCGACGCGCTGGCATTCGCCGACCGACAGCGTGTGCACGTGGCGCTGGGGTTCGAGTTCGAGCCCATATTCGCGCGCGGTTTCTTCGATGCGGCGCGTGAGTTCGTCGAGCCTGGTGTCTGGAGGAAGGCCAAGCGCGATGTTCTCGGCGACGGTCAGCGTATCGAACAGGGAGAAATGCTGGAACACCATCGCGATACCCAGTTCGCGCGCCTGCGCGGGGTTGGCGATGTTCACGTCCTTGCCGTTCCACAGCACGCGGCCGGCATCCGGCTTGACGGCGCCGTAAATGATTTTCATCAGGGTCGACTTGCCGGCGCCGTTCTCGCCCAGCACGGCATGGATCTGTCCCGGCTCGACGGTCAGGCTGATGCTGTCGTTAGCGACAACGGATGGATACCGTTTTGTGATGTCGTGCAATTCCAGACGGGTCGTCATGGTTCGCCCTGCTCATGTAACGAGCACTTATCGTAGCCGTATCTGCAACATTTATCGGTCATAGGTATTGCGGCGATATATGAATTAGGCGCAGAAACAACACCTGACCCACACAACACGCCCAAAAACAAGAAATTTGGGCGCCCATGTCGCCCGAAGAGGCGATGATTATACGCAACAAAATATAATGGGTATTAAAATTTTCGACCGCACGGTTTGCAGGGGCCCTCTCATCCTGGGTCAAGAGAGAGCGCAACCGTGGGGTAGCTTTCTTTTCATAGCAACTTACTTTTGGAGTGAAAATGCATCAAATGAAGACACGCCTTGTGCCGCTTTGCCTGGCCGCCGCTTTTGCAATGAGCGCGAGCGCGCAAGCAGCCGACTGGAGCGATACTTCGATCAGCTGGAGGGCTGGCAGCAAGTTCGCCGAGCCGTTCAACCCACAAGACGTCAAGAAGCACATCTTCGGCCTGACCCATGTAAGCGGCTACAAATACGGCAGCAACTTTTTCAACGTCGACATGCTGCAATCGGACGAAACCGACCCGGGTTCGCTGAACCAGGACGAAGGCGCGCAGGAAGCCTACGTTGTGTATCGCCACACCGTCGACTTCGGCAAGGTACGCGGTTCGGACATCAAGTTCGGCAAGGTACGCGGCGTTGGCGCAACCTTCGGGTTCGACTGGAACACCAAGAACGACGTCGGCTACAACTCGCGCAAGCGCATGCTGGTTGCGGGTCCAACCCTGATGTGGGACGTGCCGGGCTTCCTGAACACCAGCATCCTGGCTATGCATGAAAGCAATGCACCGAGCGGCGCGTTCGCTCCGATTTCGAACGTCAACGGCCGTTACACCTTCGACGTGCACCCGATGTTCAACGCAGTATGGGGCATTCCACTGGGCGAGCGCGTCTCGTTCGAGGGTTACCTGAACTGGATCGCATCGAAGGGCAAGGACGAAGTCGGCAATGACACCGGCGTTGAGACCAACCTCGACATGCAGATCATGTACGACATCGGCACCGTGATGGGCTACGCGAAGAACAAGTTCCGCATCGGTCTCGAGTACCAGTACTGGAACAACAAGTTCGGCAATACCTCGGCGACCACCGGCGGCAACGGCTTCCGCGCCAAGACCCCGATGGTGCGGGCTGAGTACCACTTCTAGTCGCAGGCAGTATCCGTCGTTCCCGCGAATGCGGGAACGACGTGCCGCCGGGGCTTAAAACTCCCGATTCACCAGCATCCCATCCTGGCGCTTCGCGGCCCCTGCCCTTACCAGCGAGTGCACGGTCCACTCGGCCATCTGGTCAGCCGGCCAGCCGAAATAGCGCTTCGCCGTCGACACCAGCAGCGGCACCGTCTCAAACATCGTCCATACTTCATCGAGCGGAATGCTCTGTCGCGACAACAGCAGGAACTTGAGCAGCACCTTCACCGCGTTCTCCCCATTGCGCTTCGGGTCCGCTTCCAGGAAATCGACCCGCTTGAGCGCGCGCTGGACCGCTCCCTTCGCATCGGTGAACGCCGGTCCATGCCCCGGAATCACCAGCCGCACCTCCAGCGTATCAATCAGCGCCAGCGTCGCCCTTGCTTCGATGAATCCAGACTCGCCATCGAGTTCCGGGAAGATCACGCCAAACCCGTTGTACCAGAGCGCGTCCGCCGAAATCAGGATGCGTTCCTGCTCGCAGTACAGGATCACCGAGTGCGGATCATGCCCCGGCGCGCCCAGCACCTTCCACGGCATGTCTCCCAGCACCAGCTCGTCCCCAGGCGTGAGCACGTCGTCATGCGTAAAACGCTGGCACTGCTGCCCGGTCGCCTTGAAACTGAGCGCGTCCTCATCCCAGGCCGTGACCTTGGCCGCTTCCGCAACGGGAATCGCGATGCGGCTGCCATGGTGCGCCTTGAGCGCCGCGTTGCCGCCGCAGTGGTCCGAGTGCAGGTGGGTGTTGATGATGCGGTCGAGGCGCCGCTCGCCGAGTTCGTGCTGGACCAGCGCCAGCGTCTGCGGCACGTGGCTCAGGTAGCCGGTGTCGACCAGCGCCGTGTCGTCGCGTCCGATGAACAGGACATTGTTCGATGAGAGCCAGCCGCGCTCGAGAATGCGCATCGACGCGGGGATGGTAAAAGCGTTGTCGTTCATCGCTTCATCTGGAATGCCAGCGCGATCTTCGCGAACTCGATCAGCACCTCGCGCGATCCGCCGTTGAAGGTGGTGAACGAGTTGCCGGTCCGGATGACCATGCGCGGCGGGAACAGCCAGGACAGGTAGGGGATGCCGATCATCTTGGCGCCGCGTACGTCGCGCCATTCGACTTTTTTGTCGTACATCCAGGTCTGGCGAATGCCTTCGGCGTCGATCGTCGTGCGCGCGCGCAGGAACCAGTAATAGCTGATTGCCAGCATGAAGCCGGAGAACGCCAGCAGCATTTTGACTCCCATACCGAACTGCAGCAGGGGGAAGCGCACGACAATGCTGGCGGAATACCCCACCAGCACGACGGTGAGCACCGTGGCGAACACTTTGAAGCCGGTTCCGTAGGCGGGACCGGTAATCGTTTTTTCGGGTTTGTAGAAGTTCATGGCCTAGTCGAATTGAATGCCTTGTTCGCGCCGGTGGATTTCGATCCACACCGCGCGCTTGTAATCGTCGCTCGCATTGCTCCAGTTAATGATCTCGTCGATCGTGCGCATGCAGCCACGGCACAGGCCGTCGGGGCCCATCTCGCACAGATTGATGCATGGCGATGGGACGGGTGATTGCACTTCGCCGCTCACAGCCCAGCCGTCCATGTGTTCGGCACGCATTTGCTGCAATGCGTCATTTTGGCACGGTTACGGGTGACCTGCCTGCATGTGGGAGTAATCCCACATGCATGGCCGCCGCACCCCGGTCGCCACTCTAAAACCCCGTTCTTCCGGGAGAAATCAATCATCTTTCCACGTATCCTTTTGAAACAAACGTCGCCATGACCATCAAAAAGCGGTATGGTGACATCAGTGCGGCACCGCAGCATTTTGGCGCGGTATCGCTTCCTGCGAACGCAACGCCGCGTTTCCCTTTCCATCGTTTGCCCAGATAGCCAAACCGCCATTATCGCACCGCAGCGAATTGCAGTTGACGCTGAGATCGCATTGGGTAGACTAAGAACGCAACCGAGGACCACTTATGAATTTCAATCCGAAGCTGCTGGCGCAAATGCGCGCGGCGACCAGGAACCTGATGGGCGATACGCCATCAGCCGCTACGAAAAAAATCCAGGACGCCCTGCGCCGCTTGCAAGGTGTTCCAGCATCGGCGCGCAAGATGCCGCAAACGCCTGCGGGCGTGCAGAGCCTGCTCGACCAGCTGATTCCCGGGGTCATGAACGGACTCGAGCCGTCACGTCCCGCCACGACGCCGCTTCCCGGCCAGTTCCTCGACGCCAGCTACACCAATGCGGCGGGAACACGCACCTATAAGCTGTACATTCCGAGCAGCTACAAGGGCCAGCCGGTGCCACTGGTGGTGATGCTGCACGGCTGCACCCAGCATCCGGACGACTTCGCCGCCGGTACGCGCATGAATGAACTGGCCGAGGAAATGAACTGCCTGGTCGTATATCCGGCCCAGTCGCAGCAAGCCAATTCGTCGCGCTGCTGGAACTGGTTCAATGCGCTCGACCAGCAACGCGACCAGGGTGAGCCTTCGATAATTGCCGGCATTACGCGCAAGGTGATGGCCAGCCATGCCGTGATCGACAGCCAGGTGTACGTCGCAGGCTTGTCGGCCGGCGGCGCAATGGCGACCATCATGGGCACGCTCTATCCGGAACTGTACGCCGCTGTCGGTGTCCACTCCGGGCTGCCGTTCGCTTCGGCGAATGACCTGCCGTCGGCGCTGGCGGCGATGCGTGGCGATTTCCGCCGTCCGGACATCGAAACCCGTGGCGTGCCGATCATCGTCTTCCACGGCGACAAGGACCACACCGTGCACCCGGCCAATGGCGACGAGCTGATCAAGCGCGGCGCACGCCACCTGCAAGGCAAGCCGGTGACCGAGCCTGGCAGCGTGCCGAACGGCCATAGGTACACGCGGATCGTCCATCACACCGACGAAGGCAAGCCGCACGCGGAGCAGTGGCTGATCCACGGTGCGGGCCATGCGTGGTCGGGCGGGCATTCAAGCGGCAGTTATACGGACAGCAAGGGTCCGGACGCAAGCCGTGAAATGATGCGTTTCTTCCAGACGCGCCGCTAACGCGAGGCGCCGGCGCGTTCGAAGTAAGGTTCGAATGCGCCGGTGGTGCAGGCTGCGGCGATGCAAGCAAGCTGGTTGATATCCAAATCCATCCGACACTTCCGAACCAAGAGAGGTGCGGCAACCTGCTCAAGCGCCCAGGCAACGACGTCGCCATCGTAGAGCTTGCTCATGCGCGGCCCCTGGTCATGAACGTGGAATGTGACGGAAGTTAGATGCGGACGATGCGAGATGGTTCAGCGCGTCGTCAGGACGGCTGTGGCGGCGGCGGCGCCGTCGCGATGTGCTGCCGCAGGCAGGCTGGACACCAGCACGCCGCCGCTTCGCCCGGTACCGGCACGACGGACGGCAATTCGGTGCACCAGCAGGGCGCGTCGAGGCCGTCGGCCATCGAACAGCCGAACTCGGTACCGCAGCGTGTGCATGTGCTCATGTTGAATCCTCGCTATCGTGTTTTGCCTCATATGGCGCCCTGGGACGGCCATACTGCCGCACCATAGCCGACCGGGACTTAAAATACAACAAGATGGCCCTATAATGCCCACAAGACCTGCCCGGTTTGCCTGTAAAATCTCGCCAATTCTTTTTCGGACCCGCCATGACCGCTCCCGTGACTAATGTGAAAATCGACCAGCAGAACGACCTGACCGCGGTGTCCCCGCAGATCAAGGCGCAGATCCTGGCTGAGGCTTTGCCGTACATCCGTAACTTCCACGGCAAAACCATCGTCATCAAATACGGCGGCAACGCAATGACCGACGAGCGCCTGAAGCACGGCTTCGCACGCGACGTCATCCTGCTCAAGCTGGTCGGCATGAACCCGGTCGTGGTCCACGGCGGCGGACCGCAGATCGACAACGCACTGAAAAAGATCGGCAAGCAGGGCACCTTCGTCCAGGGCATGCGCATTACCGACGAAGAAACGATGGAAGTGGTCGAATGGGTGCTGGGCGGCGAAGTCCAGCAGGACATCGTCATGCTGATCAATCACTACGGCGGCCAGGCAGTCGGCCTGACCGGCAAGGACGGCGGCCTGATCCGCGCACGCAAGATGTCCATGCCTGACCGCGAAAAGCCGGGCGAGTTCCTTGACATCGGCTTCGTCGGCGAGATCGAGGCGATCAACCCGGCCGTGGTCAAGGCCCTGCAGGACGACGCGTTCATCCCGATCATTTCGCCAATCGGCTTCGGCCAGGACGGCCAGGCCTACAACATCAACGCCGACGTGGTGGCGGGCAAAATCGCGGAAATCCTGAAAGCCGAAAAGCTGATCATGATGACCAACATCGCCGGCGTGCAGGACAAGAAAGGCAACCTCGTCACCGACCTGTCGGCGCGCGAAATCGACGAGATGTTCGCGGACGGTACGATTTCCGGCGGCATGCTGCCGAAAATCTCGTCGGCACTCGACGCCGCCAAGTCGGGCGTGAACACGGTTCACATCATCGACGGCCGCATCGAGCACTCTTTGTTGCTGGAAGTCTTGACCGAGCAAGCTTTCGGAACTATGATTCGGTCGCACTAAAGATTTGTGGCGGCGTTCGCCGCCATATCAGTCGCCCTTTTAGCTCAGTGGTAGAGCACTCCCTTGGTAAGGGAGAGGCCACGTGTTCAATCCACGTAAAGGGCACCACTCCCCTCAGTACACCCGCTCCACCGCCATGCCGCGCGCGCGCAGCAGCGCCGGTACGCTTGTCTTTCCGACCAGGTGCAGCACTCCCACCGCCGCGACGCTGTTGTTTTTCTGCGCCAGCAGCTGCGTCAGTTTGTCCGCCAACGTCACGTTGCGCTGTTCCAGCACCACCTCGCGCATGAAGCGGCCACTCGCCGTCTGATCCTCCTCGATGCGCCTGGCGATGGCGTCCAGCCCGGCCTGGTCCGCGCTGCCCCATGCATCGACGGCCTGCCGCGCCTCGGCTGCCTGCTTGCCTTGTTCGGCCAGCGTGACCGCCTCCTCCAGAAAGCCCAGCTGCTCGGCCTCCGGCACCGCGCTGAACAAGGCAAGCTGCGCGTCTATCGTTTCGAGCTCGGTCACTGGCACCCCGCGCTCGCGCGCCAGTTTCGCGAGGTGGAGGTCGACAGCCAGCTGGGGGCGATAGCCTTGCGAGCCGAATTCGCCGAGCGTCAGCAAGGTGGCGGCCAGCCATGGCTTCATGTTCGTTACCACAGCGGGATCGATCCCGACGCGGGCAAGTTCCTTTTGCAGGCGCTCCCTGAGTTCAGGTTTCATCCGCTGATAGAGGCTTCCTCCCGGTGCAAGCATGCCATGCTGTTTCAATGCCCTGGCCATCGCCACCGGATCGCGCCCGGCGTCGATCTCCAGCGCCAGCGTGGATGCCCCCGCCACCGCCGCTGCGATGCGCGGCTCGAGCGGATAAAAAGCGGGAACGCCGACGTGGATGGTGCCGAACAGGTACATGGTGTGGCCGTTGCCGCTCACCTTGAACAACGCGCCGCGGTCCGCGCCCCATGCGGAAGGCAAGGCAAAGCAAAACAGGCTAAGCAAAATCACTATAATCTGGCGTCGCATTCGTTTTCCCCGTGGTCTTTGAAAAGGTGCCTGTGTCGCATACTAACCCGTCCTCCCCGCTCTGGCTGTTCGACCTGGACAACACCCTGCATGACGCGTCGCATTCGATCTTCCCGGCGATCAGCGCCAACATGAACGTGTTTATCGCGCGCGTGCTGGGCGACGGCGTCACGCCGGCGACGCCGGAAGCTGTCGACGCGGCGCGGCTGCTGTACTGGAAGCGCTACGGCGCCACGCTGCTCGGCATGATCAGGCACCACCAGGTGCGCGCGGCGGACTTTTTGGAAGAGACCCACGCGCTCGGCGACCTGCAGCAAATGATACGCACCGAACGCGGGCTCAAACGCCTGCTGCGCGCCCTGCCCGGCCGCAAAATCCTGTTCACCAATGCGCCGACCCGCTACTCCACCGACGTGGTGCGCCACCTTGGACTGCGGCGCCACTTCAGCCACCATGTGGCGATCGAGGACATGCACGTGCACGGGCAGCTGCGGCCCAAGCCGTCCAAGCTGATGATGCGCCGCCTGCTGCGCAAGTACGGCGTGTCGGCGCGCCGCGCCATCCTGGTCGAGGACACGCTGGCCAACCTGCGCAGCGCCAAGCAGCTGGGCGTGCGCACCGTGTGGATCACGCAGTATCTGCGCATGAGCGACCCGATTGGCGCCGCGGCCCTGCCGAAAATGCTAAAACGCCCCGCTTACGTCGATGTCAAAGTAAAATCGCTACGTCAGCTGGCCGCCCGCTTGCATCGGCTGCGCTGAGCCAATCAACCCTACCCGCAGAGACGACATGGCAAGCACCAAGCCGGGACAGCGCAAGCTGCAAATCCTCCAGGCCCTCGCAGCGATGCTGGAGCAGCCGAAAGGCGAAAAGATTACCACCGCCGCCCTTGCGGCGCGGCTGGACGTGTCCGAGGCGGCGCTGTATCGCCATTTCGCCAGCAAGGCGCAAATGTTCGAAGGCCTGATCGAATTCATCGAGTCGAGCGTGTTCGGCCTGATCAACCAGATCTCGGAGCGCGAGGCCAACGGCGTCGAGCAGGCGCACGCCATCATGCAGATGCTGCTGGCCTTCGCCGCCAACAACCCCGGCATGACGCGCGTGCTGATCGGCGACGCGCTGGTCAACGAAGACGAGCGCCTGCAGCTGCGCATGAACCAGTTCTACGACAAGGTGGAACTGGCGTGCAAACAGTCGTTGCGCGTCGCTGTCACGCAGGGACACGGTAACGAAGCCGACGTCGCCGCGCGCGCCAGCCTGCTGGTCAGCTACGTGGTCGGGCGCTGGCACCGCTACGCCAAAAGCGGCTTCCGCCAGAACCCTACCGAAGGCACCTCGCTCCAGCTGGCCCTGATGCTCGCTGCATGATTGTTCACGCTGCACGATGAATCACGCTGATTGTTTCGCCCTGCTTGACGATGCCAGTCCCGATGCGGGGCAGGCGCGTTCGCGCCTCTACAGCGACTGCAAGGCAGTCCTGCGCTGCGACGACATCGCCACGTGGCCGCAACTGCTGGCGGACATGCAAAGCGCTTTGGGGCGCGGGCAGTACGCGGTAACGCTGCTGGCGTATGAGCTGGGTGGACAGCTGCAGCACATCCCGGGAAAAACCGGCGACACGCCGCTGGCGCAAGTGCTGCTGTTCGGCCGATGCGAGCACCTGACGCCGGCCCAGGTTGGCGAATGGCTGGCCGCGCAAGCCGATGCGGGCCCCGCCGGCATATCGGGCGTGCGCGCCAACGTCGACGAAGCCGAATTCACGCGCGCGCTCAACCGCATCCACGATTACATCGCCGCTGGCGACACCTACCAGGTCAACTACACGTACCGGCTGCGCTTCGATGCGTTCGGGTCGCTGCACGGCCTGTACGCACGCCTGCGCGCACGCCAGCCGGTGCCATACGGCGCGCTGGTCGCGCTGCCCGGCGGCGAAGCGGTGCTGTCGCTGTCGCCGGAACTGTTCGTGCGCCATTCCAGCGGCGAGCTGGTGACGCGGCCGATGAAGGGCACCGCGCCTGCGTCGGGCGATGACGCCGAGGACGCGCGGCGCGCCTCAGCGCTGGCGCAGGACACCAAGAACCGCGCCGAAAACCTGATGATCGTCGACCTGCTGCGCAACGACCTTGGGCGCATCGCTGTAACGGGCAGCGTCGAGGTGCCTGCGCTGTTCGACGTGCAGCGCTATACCAGCGTGCTGCAGATGACATCGACGGTGCGCGCGAAGCTGGGTGCCGGCGTGTCGCTGGCCGACGTGTACCAGGCGCTGTACCCATGCGGGTCGATCACCGGCGCGCCGAAGCGGCGGACGATGGAAATCATCGACGAACTGGAACCGGCGCCGCGCGGTATCTACACCGGCGCGATCGGCTGGTTCGATCCGCCCGCGGCGGGGCAGGATTTCGGCGATTTCTGCATGTCGGTACCGATCCGCACACTTGCGCTCAAGCCCGCGCACGACGGCGTGCGCGCCGGCGAGATGGGCGTCGGCGCGGGCATCGTGTTCGACAGCGATCCGGTCGATGAATTCGCGGAATGCCGCCTCAAGGCGCGCTTCCTCACCGGGCTGACGAACGACTTCGAGCTGTTCGAAACGATGCGCGCCACCCGCGACGGGATCGCTCACCGCGATTTGCATCTGGCGCGGATCGCGAAGTCGGCGGATTATTTTGGATTTGCCTTCGACCGGGATGCGGCATCGGCGGCATTGGACAAGGCCTGCGATGATCTTGCGGACGCTGTGTTTCGCATGCGCTTCGCTCTCAGGCAGGACGGCGCGATGTCGATACAGGCGGCGGCGCTCCTGGCGCTCGACGAGCCGGTGAAGCTACTGCTGGCGCCTGATGCGACGCGCTCCGACGACCTTTTCCTGCGCCACAAGACGAGCGTGCGCGGCCGTTATGACGCCGCCTGGCGCGACGCCGAGGCGCACGGTGCGTTCGATACGCTGTTCTTCAACGAACGCGGCGAGCTGACCGAGGGCGGTCGTTCGAATGTTTTCGTGAAGCTGGACGGGCGCTGGTACACGCCGCCGCTGTCGTCGGGCGCCCTGCCCGGCGTCATGCGCTCGGTAATGCTGGCGGATCCGGCATGGGCTGCAAGCGAGCGCGTGATCACGCGCGCGATGCTCGGTAGCGCGCAAGAGGTCGTGGTGTGCAATGCACTGCGAGGCCCGCTGCGCGCGGATCCGTCCCAGGCGTGAATCAAGACCCCAGCGCCTGCTCGATCTTGCTGACCAGCTGCTTGTCCTCAGGCGTCACCTTGCTCGGATAATGCTCGATCACCTTGCCGTTACGGTCGATCAGGTACTTCGTGAAATTCCATTTCGGCTCCTTGCCAGTCGCCTTGATCAGCTCCGCGTGCAGCGGATTCGCATCCGCGCCCTTGACTGAGCTCTTGGCGAACATCGGGAACTTGACGCCGTAAGTGTTGAAGCAGAAGTCGGCGATCTCCTTCGAGTTGCCCGGCTCCTGCTTGCCGAAGTCGTTGGACGGGAAGCCCAGCACGACCAGGCCCTTCGGACCGTATTTGGCGTACAGCTTTTCCAGACCCTCGTACTGGCTGGTGAAGCCGCAGTAGCTGGCGGTGTTCACGACCAGCACGACCTTGCCTGCGTACTGGCAGAGGTCTTGCGGCGCTTCGTCCTGCAGGCGCTTGAAGGTGTGGCGCAGCGTGGCGGGGCAGCTGGTGCGGGCGGTCGCGGAAGGCGCGGCGCCGGCGGTTTGCGCCATTGCGGGTGCGCTGGCCAGCGCGGCTGCGGACAACACGGCCATGGCGAATACGGTAGGGTTGAACATTTGGCGTCGGCCTGCGGTCTGAGTGGGTGGAATTTCGTATTATGCCACTTGACCACGGTCATTCGATCTTCAGCTTGGATAGTTTTCGGTCTGGTTCCGGGAACTGCAGCTTCAGGCCCTGGACGATCTCCAGCAGCAGCGTCGCGACCATCAGGTTGCGGTGAGTCTTGGAGTCGGCCGGGATGATGTACCAGGGCGCGTCGTCGGTGTCGGTGGCGCCGATCGCCTGTTCGTAGGCGCGCTGGTAGTCGCCACGGTGCTTGCGCTTGGCGACGTCCATCGGGTCGAACTTCCACTGCTTGTCCGGATCGTCAATACGCGATTGCAACCGCTCACGCTGTTCGTCGCTTGAGATGTGCAGGAATATCTTGACGACCAGCGTGCCCGTTTCGACCAGCATGCGCTCGAAGTCGCGGATATGTCCGTAGCGCCGCTCGACTTCCTTGCCGTCGATGGCGCCTTCGACGACCGGCACCAGCACATCCTCATACTGGCTGCGGTTGAAGATCGCGATCTCGCCAAGCACCGGCACCTGCCGGTGTACCCGCCACAGGAAGTCGTGCGCGCGCTCGTCGTCGTTGGGGGCGCGGAAGGCGACGGCGCGCAGGCCGATCGGATTGATGTGGCTGAACAGCGCCTTGATCGTGCCGTCCTTACCCGAGGTGTCGAGGCCCTGAAGGATTATCAGCACCTTGTGCTTGCGCTGCGCGTAAAGCATCTCCTGGCACACGGCGACCTGTTCGATCAGCTGCCTGGTCAACTCACGCTCGCGCTGCTTGACCTGGTCCTTGTCGAGGCCATGGTTGGCATCGTCGCTGCGCAAGGGCCTGGCGCCGGCATCTTCGTCGCGCAGCGTGAAGTCCTTCGGAACCCGGAACTGTTCGCGTGCCTTCATGTCAGTGAGGCGTGCACGATTTTTATGCAGCGGTCCATGATGACGTCCAGCCCGGCGCAACTGGCCATGTCGGCCGCCAACTGGTTCTCGACGCCCAGTTGCATCCACAATACGCGGGCGCGGATCGCAATCGCCTCGCGCGCCACCGGTGGGATGTCGTCCGACTTGCGGAAGCAGTCGACCACGTCGATCTGCTGCCCGCCGGCGCCCAGCGCGCCTGCCGCTTCCCGCAGTGACGGGTAGACCTTCTCGCCCAGGATCTCGGTTCCGGCGTACGTCGGATTGACCGGCACCACGCGGTAGCCATGCGACTGGAGGTACCGGGCGACGATGAAGCTGTCGCGCTCGGGCTTGTTCGACATGCCAACGACTGCAATGGTTTTACTGTCGTGAAGAATTTCCTTTACCGACCTCATGCTGCGCGTCCCCGGATTGTTGTTTCCTAAAGCGTAACAGATAGACATCAGGCTGCGGCGCGTTCTTGAAAATCAGATTGCCGGGGAGATCGCACTTGTGGAAAGATGGCGCCCTGAACCTTTTGGAGTTTCCCATGACCGTACGCACCACCCTCGCGATCACGCTGGCCGCCTTGAGCCTTGCCGGCTGCACGACATTCGGCGATGCGCCGCTGGCCAAGGTCGAACAGAACATCGTCACGGTGCAGGCCTGGGGCGGCACGCCGGCCGATCCGGCCAGGGTGCGCGCGCATACGATCGACCACATCACCCTGCATCACCAGGGCGAGCCGTTCAAGGCCGGCACCGATCCGCGCGCCTACCTGCGCAAGCTGCAGACCTGGTCGCGCAACACGAAGAACTGGGCCGACATTCCGTATCACTACATCATCGACCTCGACGGGAACATCTACGGCGGACGCGACATCGCGTTTGCGGGAGACACCAACACCGAATACGACCCGAAGGGGCACGCGCTGATCGAAGTGGTCGGCAATTTTGAGGAAGTGCAGCCGAACAGCAAGCAGCTCGACGCGGTGGTCGACCTGATGGCGCTGCTGGCGGCGAAGCACAAGGTGCCCGTGGACCGCATCCACGGGCACAAGGATTACGCCCACACCGCTTGCCCGGGCGCTAACCTTTACCGCTACCTGGAGAACGGCTACTTCCACCAGCGCGTGACCGAGCGCCTGGCGCGCGCACAATAAGCCGTCCTCCGGGGCGTCTTACATGCGCTTGCCCGGCATCTTGCTTTCGCCGTCGCGTTTCACTTCCAGCAGGAAGCCAGGGGCCAGCTCGTAACGGCCAAGGTAGGAGTCGAATGTCGCAGGGGCGATCTTGACCGCCATGCGCTCCAGCGGCTTTTCCGCCGTGCGGGCATGGGTGACCGGGTCGCCGCCGTCGTGTTGCAACTCCGCCTTCGGCATGTTTACGATGGAAGGGCAATTTGGGGGGCGAAAGGCAAGTTCATTTCGCCAACGGGAAAACCAACCCGGACCGGCCGGGAGATTGAGGAAGAGCAAGCTCAGCTCGTCTATACGGAACGCATGCCGTGGTAGGTACTCAAACCGATCAGTACGCAAGTGTATGGGATTGGCGAGCAGTGTAGACAGCGTACCGCCGTCACCAGCTGGAGCGAACGAGGTCAGGCTCGAAGCGCTGGTGTAGGCAAGTACCCGGGCGTGCGGTCGGCCTGGGTCGATGACTCGTCTATGAGCAGGAGGAAATTGCATGGTCGCAGCGTCATCCTTGTACCCCTACCTTCCCTTACAACTTGTTGCAAATAAGGAGCAGAAAATGGACGATTCACTGATCAGCGTCATTGACGCCACTGTTCGCGCGATCCTGGTTATCGACGATCATCGCATGGGTGGACTGATCGTTTGCATAATAGTCCTTGGAATAGCGAGTCTTATGAGCCGACGGTCGAAATCGTCCTGAGCAGCAGCCACCGCGCCTTCGCCGGGTCTCCTAGCGGAGGCAGATGCAAAAGCCATCAACGTGAAACTCGATCACATTGCATCCGTTCGAACCCTGATGACCTTCCGCGACCGGGTCCCGTCCGACGGCGCGGACGGCAACGCCTGCGTGCTTGCCATCCGCGACATCGTGTCGCGCTGGCCGGCCGATTATGCGTCGCTGCCAACGGTCGACGCCGACGACGGCCAGCTGGCCGACCGCCTGCTAGAAGGCGACATCCTGCTGCCGGGACGCGGTTCTTCCTATCCCGCCCGGCTGTTCCGCGGGGCGCCGCTGCCGGTCTTCACGGCCGGGCAAATATTCGTGATCCGCGCGCGCAAGGATGTGCGCGCCAACTACCTGTGCTGGTACCTGAACCGGCCCGACGTGCAGGCCGGCATCACCCAGCTGCTGGCCGGGTCCGCGATCCAGGCCCTCAACAAGTCCAGCCTGCTGCGGATCGAGGTGGCCGTGCCGCCACTGAAAGACCAGCAGGCAATCGCCGACCTCCAGTCGCTCGCCGATCAACGTTCGCGCCTGCGGCTGGAGCTTGAACAACTCGACCATGCCGAGATCGAGCATGCGTGCGAGGCGCTGCTCGAACAACGAGGCTCGCATGGCTAAAACTTCCAAGAAAGAGGCGCGAGCGGGGGTCACCGAAATCCTTGCCCTGCTCCGCCATGCGTTCCCGCCTGCCCCGTCTGTTCACTTCCTGATCGCCCTTGTCACCCTGCGCTGGCTGGCCGACGCCCGCCGCGATTCCCTCCCGCTCCCCTGCCACCTCGAGCTGCCTGGCTGCCTCGAATACCACGTGCCGCTGACCTTGCACGAAGACCAGCTCGGCCACTGGTTCGAAGCGATGTTCAAGCAGCTCGAAGACGCCAACCCTACCGAACTGAACGGCTTGTTCAGCGGCCTCGACTTCACGTCGCCACGCTTCAAGTCCGACGACGACGGCCGCAGCCTGCTGATGCGCGCGGTGGAAATCCTGTGGTTTAAGGACCGCTACCAGTGCAGCTTCGACCTGATGAAGGAAGCGCTGGCGATTGCGCGCAGCTGCCTCGTGACGGGCTTTTCGGCGCCCGAGTTCAATACACCGGCCTCGTTGTGCGAGCTGGCCGCCAGGCTGGCGCAGCCACAGGCAGGCGAGTCCGTGTACGACCCGGCCTGCGGCACCGGGCAGATGCTGATCCATTGCGAGGGAACGCTGAAATGCAGCCCGAAGCAAGTCAGGCTGTTCGGCGCCGAGCCCCACGCCACCGCGTGGACGCTGGCGAAAGTCAGCGCGCTCTACCATGGTTTTTCGTCGGAACATATCGGCATGTCCGATTCCCTCCAGCCCGAAAACGTGCTCGAGTCGGACGATGGCCAGCGCAAGTTCGATGTGGTGATCGCCCATCCGCCCTGGGGCGCGAAGGAATGGCGCGCCGAGAATCCGCCGCCGGAACGGCACGAACGCTTCCGCCGCGGCATGCCGCCGAAAAATAACGGCGACTACGCCTACCTGCTGCACATGGTCGCGTCAATGAAGGACGATTCCGGACGCATGGTGGCGATCGTTTCCAGCGGCGTCCTGTCGCGCGGGGCCCAGGAAGGCCGTATCCGCATGCGGCTGGTCAAGGACGACCTGGTCGACGCGGTGATCGCGCTGCCCGAGAAAATGTTCCACGGCACGCCAGTCGGGGGAGCTATGCTGGTCATGCGGCGCAAGCGCAGCACGCGCAATGTCCTGTTCATCGATGCGCGCGGGTTCGCAACCGGCGCGGGCGGCAAGAATACATTTTCAGCGCAGGCCATCGACTGGATCGCCCATGCCTGCGCGGCCCGCAAGAGCGAACCCGGCGTCTCGGCACTGGCCGCCATCGATGAGATTGTCGAGCACGGGTATTCGCTCAGCGTGTCGCTGTATATCCGCGCGGAGCAGGAGAACAGCAGTGCCGATATCCATGCGATACGCTGCCGCCGCAAGAAGCTGCATGACGAACTGGGCGGCATCAACCAGCAGATCGACGACTTGCTCGACGCCGTGATGTCCGGTGACGAGAAACGCGCACGGCTGACCGAGCCGCTGCGCTGAAAATACCTGCCGCACGAAAAACGCTCAACGATAAAAAAAGGCAGCCGCGGCTGCCTTTCGAATTTCCTGCTGTTACTGCTTAGCGCTTTTGGCGCAGCCTGGCGATTGCAGCCAGCTGGGCGATCGCCGTCGCCAGTTCGGATTGCGCCTTGGCGTAGTCGATTTCGGATTCGCGGTTGACCATCAGTTCTTCCGCTTGTCTTTTCGCTTCCAGTGCTTTCGCTTCGTCCAGGTCGCCGCCGCGGATCGCGGTGTCGGCCAGGACCGTCACTGCGTTCGGCTGCACTTCCAAAATGCCGCCGGCGACGAAGACGAACTCTTCTTCCGCCTGGCCAGGCACCTTGATCCGTACAGCACCCGGCCGAATGCGCGTGATCAGCGGGGTGTGCTTCGGGTAGATACCCAGCTCACCTGCTTCACCCGGCAACGCGACGAACTCGGCTTCGCCCGAAAAGATGCTCTTTTCGGCCGATACCACGTCAACGTGAATTGTGTTTGCCATGTGTGTCCTATCGGGTTAAGACGCCGCGCTGTCTCCAGCGCGGCGCTTGTGCCAGTCTTAGCCGAGCTTCTTGGCTTTTTCGATTGCTTCGTCGATCGTGCCAACCATGTAGAACGCTTGTTCCGGCAGGTGGTCCAGCTCGCCCGATGCAATCATCTTGAAGCCCTTGATGGTGTCCTTCAGCGAAACGTACTTGCCTGGGGAACCGGTGAAGACTTCAGCGACGTGGAACGGCTGCGACAGGAAACGCTGCATCTTACGTGCACGCGCCACCAGCAGCTTGTCTTCCGGCGCCAGTTCGTCCATGCCCAGAATCGCGATAATGTCACGCAGTTCCTTGTAGCGCTGCAGGGTGCCCTGGACAGCGCGCGCGGTGTCGTAGTGCTCCTGGCCAACGACCAGCGGGTCCAGCTGGCGCGAGGTCGAGTCGAGCGGGTCGACCGCAGGGTAGATACCCAGCGATGCGATGTCACGCGACAGCACGACGGTCGAGTCCAGGTGGGCGAAGGTGGTAGCCGGCGACGGGTCGGTCAAGTCATCCGCTGGAACGTAGACGGCCTGGATCGAGGTGATCGAACCGGTCTTGGTCGACGTGATACGCTCTTGCAGGCGGCCCATTTCTTCGGCCAGGGTAGGCTGGTAACCCACTGCGGAAGGCATACGGCCCAGCAGTGCGGATACTTCGGTACCTGCCAGCGTGAAGCGGTAGATGTTGTCCACGAAGAACAGAACGTCTTTGCCTTCGTCACGGAACGATTCAGCGATCGTCAGGCCGGTCAGCGCGACGCGCAGACGGTTACCTGGCGGCTCGTTCATCTGGCCGTAAACCATCGCTACCTTGGAGTTCTCTGGGTTTTCCAGGTCAACAACCTTGGCATCAGCCATCTCGTGGTAGAAGTCGTTACCTTCACGGGTACGCTCACCGACGCCGGCGAACACGGACAGGCCCGAGTGTGCCTTGGCGATGTTGTTGATCAGTTCCATCATGTTGACGGTCTTGCCTACACCTGCACCGCCGAACAGACCGACCTTACCACCCTTGGCGAACGGGCAGACCAGGTCGATCACCTTGATGCCGGTTTCCAGCAGGTCTTGCGATGGCGACAGTTCGTCGTACGCAGGAGCCACGCGGTGGATCGATGCCGTCTGCGCGTGCGAGACAGGACCGCATTCGTCGATCGGGTTACCCAGCACGTCCATGATGCGGCCCAGCGTGGCTTTGCCAACTGGAACCATGATCGGTCCACCGGTGTTCTGGATCATCATGCCGCGACGCAGACCGTCGGACGAGCCCAGCGCAATGGTACGGACGATGCCGTCACCCAGCTGCTGCTGTACTTCCAGGGTCAGTTCGGAGCCTGCCATTTTCAGTGCGTCGAAAACCTTCGGCATTGCGTTGCGCGGAAACTCAACGTCAACAACTGCGCCGATACACTGAACGATTTTGCCATCAGCCATGTTCGTTCCTTCAATATTTATATAAAACTGGGTTTAGACCGCTGCCGCACCGGCGACGATCTCGGAGAGTTCTTTGGTAATCGCAGCCTGGCGGGTCTTGTTGTAGATCAGCTTCAGTTCGCCAATGACGTTGCCGGCGTTGTCGCTTGCCGACTTCATCGCCACCATGCGCGCCGATTGCTCGGACGCCAGGTTTTCTGCGACCGCCTGGTAAACCAGCGCTTCCACGTAACGCACCAGCAGTTCATCGATCACGGTCTGCGCTTCCGGCTCGTAGATATAGTCCCAGGAGAGACTATCCTTGTCAGCCTGCAGCTGCGCGGACGACAGCGGGAGCAGTTGCTCGACCATCGCCTCTTGCTTCATCGTGTTGACGAACTTGGTATAGCAAACGTACACCGCGTCGAGCTCACCTGCCTCGTAGCGGTCGAGCATGACTTTTACAGGCCCGATCAGCTTGTCGAGGTGCGCGGTGTCGCCGATCTGGATCGCGTGCGATACCACCTTGACACCCACCCGGTTCATGAACCCCAAACCCTTGTTGCCAATCGCAACAACTTCAATCTTGTTGCCAGCCGTTTCCAGCTCGCGCATCTTTTGCGTCACCAGGCGCAGCACGTTGGTGTTCATGCCGCCGCACAGACCCTTGTCGGTCGTGACGACGATGAAGCCAACTGCCTTCGCGCGCACGCCCCTGGCTTGCGCCATGAACGGGTGCGTGTACTCTGGATTAGCAGTAGCAAGGTTGGAGGTGATGTTACGAATCTTGTCACTGTAGGGACGGGCTGCACGCATCCGGTCCTGCGCCTTGCGCATTTTGGATGCGGCGACCATTTCCATCGCCTTGGTGATCTTCTTCGTATTCTCTACGCTCTTGATCTTGCCACGTATCTCTTTGCCTACTGCCATGAGTCCTTACTCCTTATGCATTTGGCGCCGCGGTCACTTGCGGCGCCGAACCGCCATTAAAATGCGCCGGATTTCTTGAAGTCGGCAATTGCGGCAGCCATGGCAGCTTCGCCATCTTTGTCCAGTTGCTTGGTCTCTTCAATTTTGCTCAGGAGCGCAGCTTGCTTGGTCTTCATGTAGCCATGCAGGCCTGCTTCGAATGGCAGCACTTTCTTGACGTCGACGTCGTCGAGG
Source organism: Massilia polaris (assembly GCF_012927275.1). GTDB lineage: Bacteria > Pseudomonadota > Gammaproteobacteria > Burkholderiales > Burkholderiaceae_D > Telluria_A > Telluria_A polaris. Next base: position 249,007 of record NZ_JABBGG010000002.1, read on the forward strand.
TAGCCCTTGTTCACTGCGAACAGCGACACGGCCATCAGCGAAATCGGCAGCGGCGAGTACTGAGCCTGCTTCAGCAGTTCCATCACGCGGGCGCCGCGGTCCAGCTGCTTGCGGGTCGACTCGTCCAGGTCGGAAGCGAACTGCGCGAACGCAGCCAGTTCACGGTACTGCGCCAGGTCGGTACGGATACCGCCGGACAGGTTTTTGATGACCTTGGTCTGGGCGGCGCCACCGACGCGCGATACCGAGATACCTGCGTTAATCGCAGGACGGATACCGGCGTTGAACAGCGAGGTTTCCAGGAAGATCTGGCCGTCGGTAATCGAAATCACGTTGGTAGGAACGAACGCCGAAACGTCGCCTGCCTGGGTTTCAATGATCGGCAGTGCGGTCAGCGAGCCGGTCTTGCCGGTGACTGCGCCGTTGGTGAACTTCGACACGTAGTCGGCGTTCACGCGTGCTGCGCGCTCGAGCAGGCGGCTGTGCAGGTAGAACACGTCGCCTGGATAAGCTTCGCGGCCCGGCGGGCGGCGCAGCAGCAGCGAAATTTGACGATAAGCGACAGCTTGCTTCGACAGGTCATCGTAGACGATCAGTGCGTCTTCGCCGCGGTCGCGGAAGTATTCGCCCATCGCGCAGCCCGAGTAGGCCGAGATGTATTGCATCGCTGCCGATTCCGACGCCGACGCTGCGACAACAATGGTGTACTCCATCGCGCCGTGCTGTTCCAGGGAACGCACGATGTTCTTGATGGTCGATGCTTTCTGGCCGATCGCAACGTACACGCAGGTCATGTTCTGACCCTTCTGGTTGATGATCGCGTCAACTGCCACAGCCGACTTGCCGGTCTGGCGGTCGCCAATGATCAGCTCGCGCTGGCCACGGCCGATCGGTACCATCGCGTCGATCGACTTGAGGCCGGTCTGCATTGGCTGCGACACGGATTCACGGGCGATCACGCCCGGAGCGATCTTTTCGATCGGTGCGGTCAGGGTGGTGTTGATCGGACCCTTGCCGTCGATCGGCTGGCCCAGTGCATTGACCACGCGGCCACGCAGTTCAGGACCGATAGGTACTTCCAGGATGCGGCCGGTGGTCTTGACGACGTCGCCTTCCGAGATGTGCTCGTAAGCACCCAGGATGACGGAGCCGACCGAGTCGCGCTCGAGGTTCATCGCCAGGCCGAAGGTGTTGCCTGGGAATTCCAGCATCTCGCCCTGCATCACGTCCGACAGACCATGGATGCGGCAGATACCGTCAGCGACGGAGATAACCGTGCCTTGGTTGCGAACTTCAGCGGAACCTTCGAGGCCCTGGATGCGGCTCTTGATCAGTTCGCTGATTTCAGATGAATTAAGTTGCATAATGCTAACTCCTAATAGTTTCTTGATGCGTAGGGCAAGGGCGTTGCCGTGGGCGAGTGCGAATGTCGGTCAGGCAGCCAGCGCAACGTGCATCTGTTGCAGCTTGGCGCGCACCGAGGTGTCGAGCACTTCATCGCCTACGACCACGCGCACGCCACCGATCAGTGCTGGATCCACGTTGACCGTTGGGTTGAGCTTGCGGCCGAATTTCTTTTCCAACAGAGCGACCAGCTGGGTTACCTGGGCATCCGAGATCTCGAATGCGCTGGTGATCTCAGCGTCAGCGGCGCCGGCGTCGGCATTTTTCAGTACCTGGAACTGCTCGCCGATTTCCGGCAGCAGCGAGACGCGGCCGTTTTCAACCAGCATCTGGATGAAATTGGTCGCTTCAGGCGTCACTGGCGACTTGACCAGCGAGGCCAGGGTAGCGGCCATGACGGTGTCGGTGACGTTCGGGTTAGCCGCAAACGCCTGCACATCAGGGTTGGCGCCAACTTGCGCCAGTTCGGACACAAGTTCGGACCAGGCCGCCATGTTGCCTTGTTTGGCAACACGGAACAGCGCTTCGGCGTAGGGACGGGCGACGGTTGCGAGTTCAGCCATGATTACAGCTCGACAGACAGTTGCGACAGCAGGTCGGCGTGGGCCGCTGCGTTCACTTCGCGCTTGAGGATCTGTTCGGCGCCACGGACCGCGAGGGTCGCGACCTGGCCGCGCAGTTCTTCGCGTGCACGTACTACCTGCTGCTCTGCTTCGGCTTTGGCGCTGGCCACGATGCGGGCAGCTTCTTCCGATGCGGTTTTCTTGGCTTCGTCGATGATCGCAGCGGCGCGCTTTTCAGCGTCGCCAATGCGCTTCTGGCCTTCGTCGCGTGCGGTCGCCAGTTCGGCTTGTGCGCGCTTCTCGGCTGCAGCCATTTCTGCCTTGCCACGGTCTGCTGCGGCCAGGCCACTCGCGATCTTCTCTGCACGCTCGTCGAGCGCTTTCATCAGTGGAGGCCACACGAATTTCATCGTGAAGCCCGCCAGGATGAAGAAGACCACGAACTGGGCAAACAAGGTTGCGTTTAAGTTCACGGTATTTTCCTTCTCACAAAAACGGATGCCGAACCGCGATGGTTCGGCTATTCAGGCAAAACGGTGCGCGGACTTAGGCGCCAACGACCATTGCTTTGAACGGGCTTGCGAATGCGAACAGCATTGCGATACCAACACCGATCAGGAATGCCGCATCGATCAGACCAGCCAGCAGGAACATCTTGGTCTGCAGGGTGTTCATCAGTTCAGGCTGGCGAGCCGACGCTTCCAGGTATTTGCCGCCCATGATAGCGATACCGATACAGGCGCCGATAGCACCCAGGCCAATGATCAAACCGCAAGCCAAAGCAACAAAAGAGGTATCAGTCATGAAAGTACTCCAAAGGTTAAATTAAAAATTTTGATTAAAAAACTACAACTTCGTTACAACCACTATCTTTCGATTCTTTTGCAGCGTCGATCAGTGGCCTTCATGAGCCTGACCGATGTAGACCAGCGTCAGCATCATGAAAATGAATGCCTGCAGGAACACGATCAGGATGTGGAAGATCGCCCAAATCGAACCTGCCACCACATGGCCGAGGAAGCCGAACGTGGTCGCCATGGAACCGAGCAGTGCAATCAACAGGAACAGCAGTTCGCCGGCGTACATGTTGCCGAAGAGTCGCATACCGAGCGACACCATTTTTGCTGCATATTCGATGATGTTCAGGAGCAGGTTGAACGGCGCCATCCAGATGCCGAACGGCGCGGTCAGCAGTTCCTTGACCCAGCCGCCGAAGCCTTTGATCTTGATGCCGTAGTAGATCATCAGGACGAACACGCCCAGCGAGATACCGAGGGTACCGTTCAGGTCGGCGGTAGGCACGACGCGGTGGTAGGCGATGACGCTATCCCAACCCATCAGTGCGAAGAAGGACGAGAACATGTCGACTGGCAGGAAGTCCAGCGAGTTCATCAGGGCGACCCAGACGAACACGGTCAGTGCCAGCGGCGCGATGAAGCTGCGGTCGCCGTGCACGATGGCTTTCGACTGGTTTTCAACCATTTCGACCAGCAGTTCGACGGCAGCCTGGAAGCGGCCCGGCACGCCGGAAGTGGCGCGGCGCGCGGCCGACCACATGATCAGCGAACCGACCACGCCGGCGAAGATCGACCAGAAAATGGTATCGATGTTGAAGACGGTGAAGTCGACGACGAAGGTCTGATGCTTGTTCGAAAGGTGGCCAAGGTGGTGGCTGATGTATTCTGATGCAGTCGGTGCATGTGCTGCCGCCGCGCCTTCAACTGGTGTGCTCATGTCAGTGCCTAAATAATAAGATTATGTAACTTTTCAGCGCCACGATGAACCCGGCCAACATGGCCAGCCAGTTCAGATCGCGGTAGAGCAACGCGGTCGCCGCAAGGAGCGCCAGCGTTAATGCAATCTTTATAAATTCCCAGATAAAAAACGAGAACGGGTTGACCCCGCCTGGCGTTTTCGAATTGACGTACAGGCGAAACGCCATCAATCCATTGGGCACGACACAACATAATCCGCCCAGCACAGCCGAAAACATCGCAGGCATTCCCCCGAGCAGTGCGGCGAAAGCGCCAGCGACTACCGTTACCATCAATTGCAGGGAGACTAAGCGCAACATTTTTTCTTCTTCGCGCCAGCCGTTTGTGAAATGCCGTGTTTCGGGTCTAGGATTACGTGAATCAGCGGGATTATAGCGGTTGATGATGAACTGAGTCAAATACAGCGGGTCATCAATATGGGGACAATTGTTGAAAAACCACGGTAAATCACGGGCTTAGACGCGCATTCACACCTGAAACGTCACCCGTGCGCAGCCCCGCTCCCGCGCGGGCGGGAGCGGGCTGGAATCAGGCGCGCAGGCGCGCCAGCACGCCGTCGAGGATATCCAGATCGGCAAAGTCGATGATCATCTGGCCTTTGCCCTTGGCGCCCATCTTGAAGACGACCGGGGTGGCCAGCTTGTCCGACAGCTCTTCTTCGAGGCGGACGATGTCGCCCGACTTTTCCTTCTGGCGCGCTTCCGCCGGCGGCGCCGACTGTTCTTCCATCGTGCGGGTGACCAGCTTCTCGGTCTCGCGTACCGACAGGCGCTTGGCGATTACCTGGTTGGCCAGGTTGATCTGGCTGGCCGCGTCGACCGCCAGCAGCGCGCGCGCATGGCCCATGTCGATATCGCCCGCCATCAGCATGGTCTGCACCGGGCCGGCCAGGTTCATCAGGCGCAGCAGGTTCGACACCGCGCTGCGCGAGCGGCCGACCGCGTTGGCCGCCTGCTCATGCGTGAAGGCGAAATCGGAGATCAGGCGATGAATGCCCTGGGCTTCTTCCAGCGGGTTCAGGTCTTCGCGCTGGATGTTCTCGATCAGCGCCATCGCGGCCGCGGCCTGGTCGTCGACGTCGCGCACCAGCACCGGCACTTCTTCCAGCCCTGCCAGCTGCGCCGCGCGGAAACGGCGCTCGCCGGCGATGATCTCGTACTTCACCGCGCCGGTGACGCTGTCCTGCCCTACCGGACGCACCAGCACCGGCTGCATGATGCCCTGGGTCTTGATCGACGCGGCCAGTTCGGCCAGCGCGCCTTCGTCCATGCGGGTGCGCGGCTGATATTTACCGGCCTGCATCTGGCTCAGCGCCAGCACGGATGGCTGGCCCTGTTCGGCGGAGGCGCCGTTGCCATTGCCGTCAGCGCCGCCAAGCAGTGCGTCGAGGCCGCGGCCGAGGCCTTTGAGTTTTTTGGTAGCCATGCGTTGTTACTCTCTCTGATTACATTGTCTTGATACGTTTGACCATCTCGGCGCCGAAAGCGATGTACGCCTGCGCGCCTTTCGAGGCGGGGTCAAACACTACGCCAGGGATGCCGTACGACGGCGCCTCGGCGAGCCGCACATTGCGCGGGATGATGGTCTTGAATACCTTGTCGCCGAAGTGTTCCTCGAGCTGCGCCGAGACCTGCTGCGACAGCGTCATGCGCGGATCGAACATCACGCGCAGCAGGCCGATGATCTTCAGGTCGGTGTTCAAGTTGGCGTGCACCTTCTTGATCGTGTTGACCAGGTCGGACAGGCCTTCCAGTGCGTAGTACTCGCACTGCATCGGGATGATCACGCCGTGCGCGGCGCACAGGCCGTTCAGGGTCAGCATCGACAGGGCGGGCGGGCAGTCGATCAGCACGAAGTCGTATTCGCTGTCGACGGCCGCCAGCGCATCCTTCAGGCGGCGCTCGCGCTGCTCCAGCTGGACCATTTCGACCTCGGCGCCGGCCAGCTCGCGGTTGGACGGCAGCACATCGAAACGGCCCGCCTCCGAACGCATGCGCGCGGTGTTGACGTCGGCCTCGCCGAGCAGCACTTCGTAGATCGATGATTTGAGGCCGGCCTTGTTGATGCCGGCGCCCATTGTCGCGTTGCCTTGAGGGTCAAGGTCGACCAGCAGCACGCGCTGGTCAAGCTTGGCCAGTCCCGCAGCCAGGTTCACGCTGGTCGTGGTCTTGCCTACCCCGCCCTTTTGGTTTGCAACGCAGAATATCTTTGCCATGTATGTTCTTATCGTAGACGCAACAATAACGATTTATACCGTTTATACTATCTAAACCGTTGATACGATTTATTCAGTATATCGGGTATAAACTATTTATACCGTTTATATGGTTTACTCGGATCGCTTGATGAAAACGAGGTGCCGCTCCGCGTCCAGCCCCGGTACCTTCAAGGCCTGCAGCCCTGTCGTTTTCCACTCTGCCGGCAGCCTTTCCTGCTCCTCCGGCGGCGCCACGCCTTTCAGCGCGATGAATTGCCCGCCCTGCGCCAGCAAATGCCCCGACCAGTTGACGAAATCGGACAGGTCGGCAAAGGCCCGCGATGTGATGACGTCAAAAAGCTGTTTCACCTGCAGTTCCTGCACCTTGGCCGTGTAGACCGTCACGTTGGCAAGTCCGAGCTCCGCCTTTACCTGGGTCAGGAACGCTGTTTTCTTATGCACCGTGTCGATCAGCGATACTTTCATGCCTGGACGAGCGATCGCCAGCACGATGCCCGGCAATCCGCCCCCTGCCCCGACGTCCAGCACGTTCTGCGCTTCGCTGAACGCAGGAACGGCGGTCAGCGAGTCGAGCAGGTGTAAGGTCACCATCTGCATCGGGTCGCGCAGCGACGTCAGGTTGTATACCGAATTCCATTTGAACAGCAGCGCAAGATAGTCGAGCAACTGTTCGTGCTGTGTCTCGTTCAGGTCAAGCTTGAGTTCCTTGATGCCATCGGCCAATACTTGCGCCACTGCGGCGCGGTCGAAGAATTTCATCAAGCGAGCTCCTCGTTCAGCGAGGCAAAGCCTTTTGCTCCGCGCTTCTTCAAATGTACCAGCAAAAGTGAGATAGCGGCAGGTGTCACTCCGGAAATTCTTGATGCCTGGCCAAGAGTTTCGGGACGCTGCTTGTCCAGCTTCTGGCGCACTTCGATCGACAGCGCGGTCACGTCGAGATAATTGAAAGTCTCCGGCAGCTTCAGGTTTTCGTAGTGCTCGTGGCGTTCGACTTCCTTGGCCTGGCGGTCGATATAGCCGGCGTACTTCAACTGGATCTCGATCTGCTCCTTCACGGCCGGGTCCTCGACGCCCGGTCCGGCCAATGCCTGCCCTTCCGCGCCGACCATCCCCATCAGGGTGTCGTACTGCACGCCCGGACGGCGCAGCAGGTCCGCCAGCGAGTATTCGCGCTCGATGGCCTGGCCGATGACGCGCTCGGATTCCGCAGCCGCGAGGATGCGCGGGTTGACCCAGGTCGAGCGCAGGCGCTCGAGTTCACGTGCGACGGACTCGCGCTTGGTCTCGAATGCTTGCCACTGTGCATCGCCCACGCAGCCCAGCTTGCGGCCGATTTCGGTCAGGCGCATGTCGGCATTGTCCTCACGCAGGCTCAGGCGGTACTCGGCACGGCTGGTGAACATGCGGTACGGCTCGGCGACGCCCTGGGTGGTCAGGTCGTCGACCAGCACGCCGAGGTAGGCGTCGGCACGGCCCGGCACCCATGCGTCGCGGCCCTTGCTCTGCAGCGCGGCGTTGATACCTGCCAGCATGCCCTGCGCGGCCGCTTCTTCGTAGCCGGTGGTGCCGTTGATCTGGCCGGCGAAGTACAGGCCTTTGATGGCCTTGGTTTCGAGCGACGCTTTCAGCCCGCGCGGGTCGAAATAATCGTATTCGATGGCGTAGCCCGGGCGCAGGATGAAGGCGTTTTCCATGCCCTTCATCGAGCGTACCAGCTCCAGCTGCACATCGAATGGCAGGCTGGTCGAGATCCCGTTCGGGTAGAACTCGTTGGTCGTCAGGCCTTCCGGCTCGAGGAAAATCTGGTGCGATTCCTTCGCCGAGAAGCGATGGATCTTGTCTTCGATCGACGGGCAGTAGCGCGGGCCGACGCCTTCGATGACGCCGGTGTACATCGGGCTGCGGTCGAGACCGGCGCGGATGATGTCATGGGTGCGCGCATTGGTGTGCGTAACCCAGCACGGGACCTGGCGCGGGTGCATCGCGGTGTTGCCCATGACCGAGAACACCGGCACCGGATCGAGGTCGCCCGGCTGCTCGGACATCGCGGAAAAATCGATACTGCGGCCATCGATGCGCGGCGGCGTACCGGTCTTCAGGCGGCCCTGAGGCAGCTTCAGCTCCTTCAATCGGGCCGACAGCGACATCGCTGGCGGATCTCCTGCCCTGCCCGCTGAATAGCTTTGCAGGCCCACGTGGATCTTCCCATCGAGGAAAGTACCCGCGGTCAGCACGACTGCAGCCGCACGGAACTTGAGGCCGATCTGCGTGACGGCGCCGACGACACGGTCGCCCTCCACCATCAGGTCGTCCACCGCCTGCTGGAACAGCCACAGGTTCGGCTGGTTTTCCAGGCGTGAACGGATCGCCTGCTTGTACAGGATGCGGTCAGCCTGGGCGCGGGTCGCGCGCACAGCGGGACCTTTCGACGAGTTCAGGATGCGGAACTGGATGCCGGCTTCGTCGGTGGCAATTGCCATCGCACCACCCATCGCATCGACTTCCTTGACCAGGTGGCCCTTGCCGATTCCGCCGATTGACGGGTTGCAAGACATAGCACCGAGCGTCTCGATGTTGTGGGTGAGCAGCAAGGTCTTCTGGCCCATACGGGCAGAAGCGAGTGCGGCTTCGGTACCGGCATGGCCGCCGCCGACGACGATGACGTCGAATTCAGTTGGAAATAGCATGATGGAAAGCGCAATGCGAGGAGTGAGGCCAAATTATAGAGTCTTTTCGTATGGAAGACTCGGAATGGGCCGAATTACGACGGAAGAGTTGGAAATTGTTTCACGTGGAACAGTCGAGTGATCGCATCGGCGGTATGTTCCACGTGAAACAATGAGCTACGTCACCACTTCACGAAGGCATCGTAAGCGGTTTTGAGGATGAGAACTGACACGACAACCAGGAACAGTCTCCGGACGAACGCACTGCCGTGCTTAATCGCGAGCTTGGTTCCGACCAGCGATCCTGCAACCTGGCAAGCCGCCATCATCAGGCCGAGCTGCCACAGCAGGTGGCCGCTGTAGCCGAACCACATCAATGCCGACAAGTTACATGCGACGTTGACTACCTTGGCAGCAGCGGACGCACTCAGGAAGTCGAAGCCGAAGAAGCGGACAAACAGGAACATCAGGAAGCTACCGGTGCCGGGGCCAAAGAATCCGTCATAGAAACCGATCCCCGCCCCCATCGCCACCGCGAACATCCGTTCGGCATTGCCGCTGTGGACGGGTGCGTGAACGCTGCCGAAGTCCTTCTTCCTGAACGTGTAGACGGCTACCGCCACAAGAAGGATTGGCAGCAGGGCGCGGACAAAGTCGGCTGGAACCTTGGTGACGGTATAGGCGCCTGCGAACGACAATGCGAAGGCTGCCATGGCTGCAGGTGCCGCCGCGCTCCATGCGACCCGGACACGCCTCGCGTAATTGACCGCGGCGGCGCCGGTGCCAAAAATGCCGGCCAATTTACTGGTGCCAAGCAAGGTCGCGGGAACCTCTTTCGGAAAGAGGGAAAACATGACGGGCAGCTGGATCAACCCGCCCCCGCCCACCACCGCATCCACCAGGCCGGCAAGGAAGGCCGCGCTTCCCAGCATCACCACATCGATCATTACCGCTCCAGCACGTCAAAAGCAATATTGTACGGAAGAACGTTTCGCACTGCCGGCAGCAGGATTTCCTCTTACGGTAGCATCGTGTAAGCTGAACATTCAACGCACCGGAGCCAGAAATTCATGACCGAGTTCAAAGCCTTCACCTTCATTACCGTTCCTCATATCGTGTCCGAGCCAGGCAGTGCCCGAGAGCTGGGCAAGCACATTGCCGCACGCTTCCCGGACGTCCGGCGTGCCTTGATCGTCACCGACCCGGGCTTCCTCCGGACCGGGTTGGTGGAAGCGCCGCGCGCGAGCCTGGAAAAGCAGGGGATAAGCGTCCAGGTCTTTTCGGACGTGGTGGCGGATCCACCGGAAGGCGTGGTCGTCAGCGCAGTGAATTTTGCACGCGCTCACGACACGGACATCGTGATCGGCCTGGGTGGCGGCAGCTCGATGGACGTCGCGAAACTGATCGCCGTCCTGGCGGGCAGCGACCAGCCGATTTCAGAAATCTACGGAATAGGGAACGTGAAGGGCGAGCGCCTTCCGCTGGTACAGGTTCCGACCACCGCAGGCACTGGCTCCGAAGTCACGAACATCGCCATCGTGACGACGGGGGAGACGACCAAAATGGGTGTGGTCGCGCCGCAGCTATATGCCGACCTCGCCCTCCTTGACGCGGAGTTGACTCTGGGCCTGCCGCCGCTCGTTACAGCGGCAACCGGCATCGATGCGATGGTGCATGCGATCGAGGCGTTCACCAGTCGCCACAAAAAGAATCCGATGTCGGACAATCTGGCGCGTCAGGCATTGTCATTACTTTCTGGCAACTTAATGACGGCCTGTGAGAACGGTGGAAACCTGCACGCCCGACAGGCGATGCTGCTTGGAGCTTGCTTCGCGGGCCAGGCATTTTCGAATGCCCCGGTCGCCGCGGTCCATGCACTCGCCTACCCTATCGGCGGAATCTTCCATGTGCCGCACGGTTTGTCCAACTCGCTGGTACTGCCGCATGTGTTGAGGTTCAACTTGCCGGAAGCAACGAGCCATTACGCGGAACTGGCGTCGGTCGTGGCACCGCATGTCAGCGGGAGCGAAGAGGCGCGGGCGGAGGCGCTGATTGCTGCGATGCAGCAAGTGGCGCGGATGACCGGGATAGAGACGGCGTTGAGGCAGGTGGGTATAGCGGAAGCGGACCTGGACAGGCTGGCCGATGATGCGATGTTGCAGACAAGGCTGCTTGGGAATAATCCGAGGGATGTGACGCGGGCGGATGCTTACGCGATCTACGCAGCCGCCCTTTAGAAACTCGTAGGGCGGATGCGCTTCGCTTATCCGCCCTACTTTTCCTTGCCGCTTAGGAAGGTCGCTTACGCCCTGCCGCGGCGATCGCCGCGCCAATCTCGCCAACAATCCCGCGGCGGAACAGCAACACGCAAGCAATAAAGATCAGACCGGTCACCATGCCAACCGACTCGCCCAGCGTACCGAACCACTCGATATTGGTCGCCTGCGCCAGGAACGTTCCCACATCGCCCAGCTTGTTCTCCAGCGTGATGATGATGAATGCGCCAAGGATCGGTCCGACCAAGGTTCCCATGCCGCCTACCAGCGTCATCAGGATCACCATGCCCGACATGGTCCAGTGGACGTCAGTCAGCGTTTCAAAGCCCAGCACGACCGTTTTGGTGGCTCCTGCGAGGCCTGCCAGCGCTGCCGACAGCACGAAGGCCATCAGCTTGTAGCGGTCGACGTCGTAGCCCAGCGAAATGGCGCGCGGCTCGTTTTCCTTGATGGCCTTGAGCACCTGTCCGAACGGCGAGTGAACCGTGCGCATGATCAGCGCGAAACCGCCAATCGCAATCGCCAGCACGAAGTAGTACATGGTCACGTCGTTGCTCAGGTCGATCACGCCCAGCAGCTTGCCGCGCGGTACACCCTGCAGGCCATCCTCGCCGCCCGTGAACGGGGCGCGAAGCGCTGCATACGAGACCATTTGCGCCAGTGCCAGCGTGATCATCGAGAAGTAGATGCCGGAACGGCGGATCGCCAGCGCGCCCATCACGAGGCCGATCAGCGCCCCGCCAGCGACGCCGGCCAGGATCGCCAGCTCAACCGGCAAGCCCATGTCGCGCAGCGCATAGCCGGCCATGTAGCCGGCGCCGCCGAAGAATGCCGCGTGGCCGAACGACAGCAAGCCGGTGTAGCCGATCAAGAGGTTGAACGCGCAGGCGAACAGGCCGAAGCACAGCAGCTTCATCAGGAAGACCGGATACGCGAAGAATGGCATCGCAAGCGCAATGGCGAATGCGATCAGGTAAAGAATTTTTCTGTTCATGATTTGCTCGTATCTTCTCGGTTACTTTTCTTTGCCGAACAAACCGGCGGGACGCAGCAGAAGGACGACCACCATGACGACGAACACGACTACCTCAGAACCTTGCGGATAGAACACGCGCGTCAGGCCTTCGATGATGCCCAGCCCGAGGCCGGTAAGGATCGAGCCCATGATGGAACCCATGCCGCCGATCACCACAACCGCGAACACGACGATAATCAGGTGCGAACCCATCAGTGGGGTCACATTGATGATCGGCGCCGCCAGCACCCCTGCAAAGCCCGCCAAAGCGACGCCGAAGCCGTAGGTCAGCGTGACCATCAGCGGAACGTTGATGCCGAACGCTTCAACCAGCTTCGGGTTCTCGGTGCCGGCACGCAGGTACGAGCCGAGTTTGGTTTTTTCGATCACGAACCAGGTCGCCAGGCAGACCACCAGCGAAGCGAACACGACGAAGCCGCGGTAGTTCGGCAGGATCATGAAGCCCAGGTCGGTCGCGCCGGCCAGTGCGTCAGGCACTGGGTAAGGCTGGCCGGAGACGCCGTAGAACGAGCGGAAGATACCTTCAAGCAGCAGTGTGATGCCGAAGGTCAGCAGCAGGCCGTACAGGTGGTCCAGCTTGTAGAGCCAGCGCAGCATGGTCTTTTCGATGACGATGCCGAACAGGCCAACCAGCAGGGGCGCCACGATCAGCATGACCCAGTAGTTGACCTCGAAATAGGAGAGTCCCATCCACGCAAGGAAGGCGCCCATCATATAGAGCGCGCCGTGGGAAAAGTTAATTACATTGAGCAGGCCGAAAATGACGGCAAGGCCGAGCGACAGCATCGCGTAGAACGAGCCGTTCACGAGGCCCAGCAGGAGCTGGCTCATCATTGCCTGCAAGGGGACGCCGAAAATTTCCATGGATTATGTCTGCAAAGAGGGAATGCGGACGTAGGGCGGATAAGCGTGGCTGCCGCCGAGGACGCGCGCATCCGCCGAGGACGCGGTGACGCATGCGTTCGGCGGATGCGGGGCAAGCCCCTTATCCGCCCTACGATGATGCTTGAGATTAAACGATTACTTCCAGGCCGCGCACTTGGTTTCCGCCTTGGTGGCGTAGGCCTGGTCGCCTGGGATGGTCTGGACGACCTTGTAGTAATCCCATGGGTATTTCGACTCGGATGGCTTCTTGACTTCCATCAGGTACATGTCGTGCACCATGCGGCCGTCGCCACGGATCACGCCGTTCTTGGCGAACATGTCGTTGATCTTGGTCTTCTTCAGGTGAGCCATGACCACGTCGGAGCCGTCGGTCTTGGTCGCCTTGACCGCGTTCAGGTAGTTCATGGTCGCCGAGTAGTCAGCCGCTTGCAGCATCGATGGCATCTTCTTCATCTTGGCGAAGTAGCGCTTCGACCAGGCGCGGGATTCCGCGTTCTGGTCCCAGTACCAGCCGTCGGTCAGGTACATGCCCTGAGTCATGTTCAGGCCGAGCGTGTGCACGTCGTTGATGAACATCAGCAGGCCGGCCAGCTTCATCTTCTTGTTGATGCCGAATTCAGCAGCTGCCTTGATCGAGTTGATCGCGTCGCCGCCGGCGTTGGCCAGGCCGAGGATCTGGGCCTTCGAGTTTTGCGCCTGCAGCAGGAAGGACGAGAAGTCCGATGCCGACAGCGGGTGCTTGACGTTGCCAACCACCGTGCCGCCGCTCTTCTTGATGACGTCGGTGGTGTCGTTCTCGAGCGATGCGCCGAACGCGTAGTCGGCGGTCAGGAAGAACCACGACTTGCCGCCCTGCTTGACGATCGCGCCGCCGGTGCCGCGCGCCAGCGCGATGGTGTCATACGCATAGTGCACAGTGTACGGCGAGCATTCTTCATTGGTCAGGCGGGCCGAGCCGGCGCCGATCGAGATGAAGACCTTCTTCTTTTCCGCAGCGACTTTGGCCATCGCCAGGTTGGCGCCGGAGTTGGTGCCGCCGATCAGCATGTCGACGCCCTGCTGGTCGAACCATTCGCGCGCCTTGCTGGCGGCGATGTCTGCCTTGTTCTGGTGGTCGGCCGATACGAATTCGATTTTCTTGCCGGCGATGTTGCCGCCCGCATCCGCAATCGCCATCTTGACGGCTTCCGCGCCGCCGACGCCGTCGATGTCGGAGTAGACGCCCGACATGTCGGTCAGCATGCCAATCTTGATGGTGTCGCCGGACACCTGCGCTGCCGCAGGCAGGGAAAAGCCGATGGCACAGGTGGCGGCGGCGATGGCGATAGCTTTACGTTTCATTTTGTCTCCGTTTTTGGATATAAGTATCAGTAATGAAAGCACTTCTCAGACACCAAGCAGCTCGGTAAGTACCGGCATCTTGGCGTCCAATTCGGATGAGGCGAAGGTCTCGACGATCTGACCGTGCTCCACCACATAAAACCGATCCGCCAGCGGTGCGGCGAAGCGGAAATTCTGTTCCACCATGACGATGGTGTAGCCCTTGGCCTTGAGCGTGGTAATCATGCGGGCCAGGCCCTGCACGATGACCGGCGCGAGGCCTTCGGAAATTTCATCCAGCAGCAGCAGGCGCGCGCCGGTGCGCAGGATGCGCGCGACGGCCAGCATCTGCTGTTCGCCGCCCGACAGGCGGGTGCCCTGGCTGTTGCGGCGCTCCTTCAGGTTCGGGAACATCTCGTAGATCTCGTCGACCGACATGCCCTTGCCGCTGTCCAGGGTTGGCGGCAGCATCAGGTTTTCTTCGGCCGACAGCGACGAGAAAATGCCACGCTCTTCCGGGCAGTAACCGACGCCGAGGTGGGCGATCTTGTGCGTTGGCATTCCGATCGCTTCGACACCGTTGATCTTGATCGAGCCCTGGCGTGCGCCGGTCAGGCCCATGATCGCGCGCAGCGTGGTGGTGCGGCCGGCGCCGTTACGGCCCAGCAGTGTCACAACTTCGCCTTGATTGACCGACAGATTCACGTTGTGGAGGATGTGCGACTCGCCGTACCAGGCCTGCAGGTTGGTGATTGCTAGCGCAGCCGTCATCAATGCGCTCCTTCCAGCTCGACGTTCGTGGTACCCATGTAGGCTTCCATCACTTGTGGATTCTTCGAAACTTCTGCATACGTTCCTTCGGCCAGCATGGCGCCGCGCTGGAGCACGGAGATCTTGTCGCAGATGCCGGACACGACGTTCATGTTGTGCTCCACCATCAGGATGGTGCGCCCTGCCGATACTTTTTTGATCAGTTCGGTCACGCGGTGCACGTCTTCGTGGCCCATGCCCTGGGTCGGCTCGTCGAGCAGCATCAGTTCAGGTTCCATCGCCAGGGTGGTGGCGATCTCGAGCGCGCGCTTGCGGCCGTACGGCATGTCGATCGTGACGGTGTCGGCGAAGCTTTCGAGGTCGACTTCCTTCAGCAACTGCATGGCGCGGTCGTTGAGGCGGTCGAGTCCGCGTTCGCTTTCCCAGAAGTTGAACGTGTTGCCGAGTCCGCGTTGTAGTCCAATGCGCACGTTTTGCAGCACGGTCAGGTGCGGGAACACGGCCGAGATCTGGAACGACCGGATGATGCCCATGCGGGCGATCTGCGCAGGTTTCGCGCGCGTGATGTCCTTGCCGTTGAACAGGATTTCGCCCGAGGTCGGCACCAGGAATTTGGTGAGCAGATTGAAGCAAGTGGTTTTGCCGGCGCCGTTAGGGCCGATGAGCGCGTGAATGTGTCCACGCTCGACTTTCAGGTTCACGTCACTTACCGCCGTGAACCCTTTGAACTCCTTGGTCAAGCTTTTTGTTTCCAGAATGACGTCTGTCATTGGGTCTCCAGTATTCTGTTTTCATACCGTTTTGCAAGCTTTTATTTGGATAATACACACATTAGTTTTCTGTCACAACATAGTATAACTACCATGTGTGCAGATAGGCCCGCCCGTCAAAAACGCTCTTTTTTGGGGCAACCACCAGCCTGCAATGTAGTCTAAGTACTCTTCTGGAGGATCATCACGGCGGCTTTCTCCGCGATCATCAAGGTCGGTGAGTTCGTGTTGCCGGACGTTATGTACGGCATGACCGAGGCGTCGACGACGCGCAGGCCCTGCACATTTTTTACGCAGAGGCGGCTGTCGACAACCGACCCGGGGTCGTCCGCACGGCCCATCTTGCAGGTGCCGACCGGGTGGAAGATCGTCGTGCCGATGAGACCGGCGGCTTCGGCCAGCTCGTCCTCGGTCTGGTAGTGGACGCCGGGACGGTATTCTTCCGGCTCATATTTCGCCAGCGCGGGCGAGGCAACGATCTTGCGCGTCACGCTGAGCGCAGCCGCGGCGACTTTCCGGTCCTCTGGCGTGCTGAGATAGTTGGGCGTGATTTTGGGCGGCGCATACGAATCGTTCGATGCGATCCGCACATGGCCGCGCGAGGTCGGGCGCAAGTTGCACACACTTGCAGTAAATGCCGGGAACGGATGGAGCGGGTCGCCGAATTTTTCCAGCGACAAAGGCTGCACGTGATACTGGAGGTTCGGCGTCACCTGGCTGTCATCCGACTTGGCGAAAGCGCCCAGCTGCGACGGCGCCATCGACATCGGCCCGCTCTGGAACAGCGCGTATTCCATGCCGATCTTCATGCGCCCTACCCAGCTGGCCGCACGGGTGTTCAGTGTCGGGGCGCCATTGATCTTGTAAATCATCCGAAGCTGCAAGTGATCCTGCAGGTTCTCGCCGACGCCGGGCAGGTCGACCTGCGGGGTAATGCCAAGCGCATGCAGCGCGCTCGCCGGCCCGATCCCCGATAGCTGAAGGATCTGCGGCGAACCGATCGCGCCCGCAGCGAGCAAGGTTTCCTTTACTGCAGTTGCACGCCAGGCTTTGCCGCCGCCGGTAAATTCGACGCCGCGGCAAACCTTGCCTTGTTCGGTGCTTTCGATGATCAGCCGTTCGACGTGGCAGCCGGTCATGATGGTCAGGTTCGGGCGCTTGGAAGCAGGCCGCAGGAAAGCCTTGGCCGTGTTCCAGCGGACGCCGCGCTTCTGGTTGACGTCGAAATACGCGCAACCGCTGTTGTCGCCGCCGTTGAAATCAGTGGTTTTCGGGATGCCTGCCTGTTCGGCGGCGTCGCGGAAGGCGTCGAGGATCTGCCATGACAAGCGCGGCTTTTCCACGCGCCATTCGCCACCGCTGCCATGGACCGGCCCGGCGCCGCCGTGGTAATTCTCGCTCTTCTTGAACAGGGGAAGCACCTCGTCCCATGCCCAAGACGGATCGCCGGTCAGCTCGGCCCAGCGGTCGTAATCGGCCGACTGGCCGCGCATGTAGATCATGCCGTTGATCGAGGAACTGCCACCGAGGACTTTGCCGCGCGGATAGATCAGCGCCCTGCCGCCCAGGCCGGCGTCGAGCTCGGTCTTGTAGAGCCAGTCGGTGCGGGGATTGTTGATGCAGTACAGGTAGCCGACCGGGATGTGAATCCACATGTAGTCGTCGCGACCGCCGGCTTCGATCAGCAATACCTGGTTGTCGGGATTCCTGGTAAGACGGTTGGCAAGAACGCAGCCTGCGGTTCCTGCCCCAACGATGATGTAGTCGTATTCCCCAGCCGGTTCCAATCAAGTCTCCTCTACTCGGTTCGCATCTCTGCTATCAGCGTTTGCATCAGTTTCGCCGCCGGCATGGCCCGCGCGCGCCGCACTTCCGCTCCTGCCCACAACGACATCAGTTCGGTATCACCCTTGGCGGAAGCTGCCGCCCGGATGCTTGTTGTTAATGCATTTTGTACAGGATACGCCGGAAGTTGTTTCTCAACATCTACTAATTGCTTCATGAAACGATTTTCAAGGCCGCGGGCGTAGCGCCCGGAGAAAGCACGGGTCAGCCGGGTGGGTGTATCGCCCGCATTGATGAGGCGGAATTTATATTCGGGTGAAATGCCCGTTTCGTCGCAGACCAGGAAGGCGGTGCCCATCTGGACTGCTGTCGCCCCTGCCGCGAGGGCTTCGTTGATGTCGATGCCGGTCATGATCCCGCCCGCGGCGATCACCGGAATCTCGACGGCCCGCGCAACCTTTGGCCAGAGGACCCGTGCTTCAAGCGTCGCATCCTCCTGGGCGCCGATGAACGTGCCGCGATGTCCGCCTGCTTCGACACCCGATGCGATCACGGCATCGGCTCCAACCTCTTCCCAGGCCTCGGCTTCTTCAACCGTCGTCACGGTGCCGATCACAAAGATGCCGGCGTCATGCAAGCGCTCGACCTGGGTGGCCGTGAGAATGTCGAAGGTAAAACTGGCGGCCGCGGGACGCAGCTCGATCAAGGTGTCGAACTGGGCTTCGAAGTCCTGGCACCACTGCGCAGGCGTCGGCAGCTCGGTCCAGCCCAGGCCTTCCCAAATGGGGCGCATCAGTTCTGCGGCCCGGTCGATTTCTTCCCGGCTTGGTTGCGGTGTCTTCAGGACGAACAGGTTAATCAGGAAAGGCCGGTCGGTCAGCTGCCGGACTCTGGCGGCCTGATCGCGAATGGCATCTGGCGCGAGCAGCGAACCAGGCAATGAACCCAGTCCACCAGCGTTCGATACCGCTGCGATAAGTTCAGGTGTGCAAGAACCGCCTGCCATCGGCCCCTGGATGATCGGAAACTTGAACAGCGACTGCAAATCCATGGCTCCTCCCCCGTCTGAAATGCCAGATTAACAGAAGCTTTGGCGCTTGGGCAGGGGGGTGGCCGGGCAGGGTGTGGATAACTCTATGAATATCCACAGGTACGGTTTGTGGATAAGCCCAACTTTATACACAAGCTGATTTTTGTCCAGAATTGGTACCAGCCACATACAGAGTTGGCAACCGGCTTATAAAATTCGTAAACGCATGATTGTAGAGCGAATTATGGCCTTATCCACAGGAAAGTGCCCGCGTTAACTATTACTACTATGCTTGTATACATACCTTTTAAGTAAACAAGAAACGAAAAGAAAACCCTCGCGGCGTCGCCTGCGATGCAAAAACCACACACCAGGTCTCGTTTTGAAAAACTTGGGGTAAAAGAAATTTTCTGATGGCCTGAAAAAAAACGAAGGCTCGTGTTTTTCTGGACGCTCGAACTTTGCAAGCGCACAGGTCAACTTGAAAAACAAAAAACCGGCGCGTAGCGCCGGTCCTTGTGTGGATAAGTCACTGCATATCCACAGGATGAGATGTGCAAAAGCGACCTGCTTGTGCAAAACTCGGTTTTTATCCACCATCCGTCCTTGCTAGATACAATCATTGTCCAGCAGTTTACAAATCGCCTAAGTCGATGATCGTAAAGATGTAAACAGACTTATCCACAAAAATAAGCCTCGTTTACTACTACTACTATTTTTGTATACATACTTACTATGTAAACCAAAAGAACAGCGGAAGTTCGGGGATAACCCCTGCACAGGCCACTGTTCACCGCAAAACCCCGTCTTCCAGACTGAAAAACACGGACAAAATATGCGTTTAGGTATCATCAGCGCCCTCCACGAAGAACAGCAGGGCCTAGTGGAAGCCATGCAAGGGGCCTCCAGGCTCATCCATGGCATGCGGGACTACACCCAGGGGAGACTCTTTGGAATCGACGCTGTGTGCGTCCTGTCGCGTATTGGGAAGGTTGCAGCAGCCACTACCGCCACCATGCTTGTGGAGAAGTTCGGAGTTACCCACATCCTGTTTACCGGGGTTGCAGGTGCAGGAGACGCACGGGTGGCTGTTGGCGACATCGTGGTGGCCGATTCACTGGTCCAGTACGACATGGATGCCAGTCCGCTGTTTCCAAAGTTTGAAGTGCCGCTGACAGGCTTGTCGCACTTCCCTTCCGATGTACACATCAGCAATGTGGTCGCCGATGCAGCACATCAGTTCCTGGCGCATGACTTCGAAGAATCCATCGACGACAAGGAACGCGCGGTATTCCGCCTTGAGCGCCCACGGGTTCACCGTGGACTCATCGGAAGCGGTGATCGCTTTGTCAGCTGCGGCGTGCACATGTCGCAGCTCAACGAATCTTTATCGGGTTTGCTGGCTGTGGAAATGGAGGGGGCGGCGGTCGCCCAGGTCTGCTTCGAGCTGGGCGTGCCATTTGCTGTCATCCGGACGATTTCGGACAACGCAAACGAAGACGCGGCCACCGATTTCATGCGTTTCGTGAAATCGGTAGCCGCGCGTTATGCGTTCCATATCGTCCGGCGCTACTGCCAGACGACGTACGGAGGTTATCAGCCAAGCATGGAGTCTGCCGGCGCGTAGTCGTAGCCCAGCGCCTGCGCCACTGCGGCGTAGGTGACCTTCCCTTTGCAGACGTTCAGGCCGTCCTTGAGATGAGGATCGTCGATCAGCGCCTGCTTCCAGCCTTTGCTCGCCAGGGCGACTGCATGGCCGATGGTGGCGTTATTCAGCGCGAAGGTGGATGTGCGTGCAACCGCGCCCGGCATGTTGGCCACGCAGTAGTGGATGACACCATCGACAACGAACGTCGGATCGGCATGGGTGGTTGGATGCGAGGTTTCAAAGCAGCCGCCCTGGTCGATCGCCACGTCGACGACCACGGCGCCCTTCTTCATCTTTGAGATCATGTCGCGCGTGACCAGCTTCGGCGCCGCGGCGCCTGGTACCAGCACGCCGCCGATCACCAGGTCGGCCGACAGCACGGCTTCCTCAATCGAGTGTGCATTCGAGTACTGGGTCAAGATGCGGTTACCGTAAATGAGGTCGAGCTGGCGCAGGCGGTCGACATTCTTGTCGAGGACCGTGACGCGCGCCCCGGTACCAATCGCCATCTGCATTGCGTTGGCGCCAACCACGCCGGCGCCAATGATCACGACGTGGCCAGCCGCCACGCCTGGAACGCCGCCAAGCAGCAGCCCCATTCCACCCTTTGATTTTTCGAGATGCGCAGCGCCGGCCTGGATGGCCATGCGTCCCGCGACTTCGCTCATTGGCGCGAGCAGGGGCAGGCCGCCGCCTGGGCCGGTGATGGTTTCGTAAGCGATGCAAACGGCGCCCGACTTGACCAGCGCCGCGGTCTGCTCCGGATCGGGAGCGAGGTGGAGA
Source organism: Massilia polaris (assembly GCF_012927275.1). Classification (GTDB taxonomy): domain Bacteria; phylum Pseudomonadota; class Gammaproteobacteria; order Burkholderiales; family Burkholderiaceae_D; genus Telluria_A; species Telluria_A polaris. The sequence continues at coordinate 269,937 of NZ_JABBGG010000002.1, forward strand.
TAGGTGTAGAGGATCTGGCCTTCGCCCAGCATTGCGCATTCGCCCGGCTGCGGTTCCTTGACCTTGACGATCATTTCGGCACGCGCGAAGATTTCCTTTGCCGTGTCGACCATGGTTGCGCCGGCGGCGACGTACTGCTCATCGAACAGCCCGATTTCGGCGCCAGCGTTTTTCTCGACCAGCACCTGATGCCCGCGCTGTGTCAGTTCGCGGACACTTGGTGGCGTAAGGCCAACCCGATACTCGTTATTCTTAATCTCTTTTGGAACGCCTACTATCATGTGAACCTCCAAGTTTATTAATGCAACGGCTCGGGTTGTCCCCGTTTTTTTTACATCCTAATACTATTACAAACCCAATGTCATCAGGCTTGCGTTACCGCCAGCCGCAGTTGTGTTGACGCAAACCGCGCGCTCAGCGACCAAACGCCACAGCGGAATCGCGGTGTCGCTTGAGGTCTCGATCACGCCGACAATCGCGCCGGTGAAGGCAGCGAATGCAGGACGCAGGCTTGGCGCCAGCTGCGCTTCGACCAGCGCGATCTGGTAATCGTATTTGCAGTTCTCGACGCTGCCGACAACCTCGATGCGATCCGATACTTCTGGCGGCAAGCCTTCAAGAATCAGCTCCTTCGAAGGCGCAACGACGACGACGCGGTTACCGGTGGCCAGCGCAGCCGCCAGCTGGTTGACCAGTGCGCCAGCGCTGCTTGCTGCGCACAGCACCACGCCGCGTGGGACGAAGGCCAGCGAATTGCGTTCGCCTGTAGGTCCTGGCAATGCCAGGGTCGAACCGAGCAAGGTGGTGCGCATGTATTCGGTGCCGAGTTCGACGACGCGGTCAATGCCATTGCCTTTAGCCCATACCATCAGCGCGTCGAGGCCAGGCGTCGGCTGGCGTTCGTGCTGCAGCAGCGGAGGCGCGCCGCGCTGGAGGCGCTTGACGTACAGCGGGCCGCCGGCTTTCGGGCCGGTGCCCGATTTGCCTTCGCCGCCGAACGGCTGCACGCCGACCACTGCGCCAACGATATTCCGGTTCACGTAGATATTGCCGACGTGTGCGCGCGAGACGATGTAGTCGATCGTTTCGTCGATGCGCGAATGGATACCGAGCGTCAGGCCGTAACCGGTGGCGTTGATCGACTCGATCACCTTCGGCAGGTCGGCGCGGCGGTAGCGGATCACGTGCAGCACAGGGCCGAAGACTTCATGCGTCAGTTCCGACAGCGAGCCGATTTCGAGCACGGTCGGCGGAACGAAGGTACCGGCAGCTGCTGCCGCTGGCGACAGTGGCAGCGAGTAGTGGGCGGTGGCTTTTCCCTTCATGCGATCGATGTGCGCCAGCAGGTTGCCTTGTGCTTCGCTGTCGATCACCGGGCCGATGTCGGTCGACAGGCGGTCCGGCGAACCGACGCGCAGTTCCAGCATCGCGCCCTTGAGCATCTTGATGGTCTTGTCGGCGATTTCTTCTTGCAGGAACAGCACGCGCAGCGCCGAGCAGCGCTGGCCGGCGCTGTCGAAGGCCGAGGTCATCACGTCCTGCACCACTTGTTCCGGCAGCGCGGAAGAATCGACGATCAGCGCGTTCTGGCCGCCGGTTTCGGCGATCAGCGCGATGTCGCAGGACTCGCGCACCGAACGTTCCGCCAGCGTCTTGTTAATCAGTTGCGCGACTTCGGTGGAGCCGGTGAAGATTACGCCTTTGACGCGCGCATCGTTGCACAGTCCAGCGCCGACGACTTCACCGCGGCCCGGCAGGAACTGCAGCGCCGCTTTCGGAATGCCCGCTTCGTGGAACAGCTCCACGGCGCGGTGCGCGATGATCGGCGTCTGTTCCGCAGGCTTGGCCAGCACCACGTTGCCCGCTGCGAGTGCAGCGGCGACCTGGCCGGTGAAGATCGCCAGCGGGAAGTTCCATGGGCTGATGCAGGTAACCGGACCAAGCGCCTGGATATTCTTCGAGCCATGAACCTGCGCAGCGTAATAGCGCAGGAAGTCGACCGCTTCGCGGATCTCGGCGATTGCGTTCGGCAGCGATTTGCCGGCTTCGCGCACGGCCAGCGCCATCAGCTCGTCGCGGTTTTCCTCGAACAGGTCGGCGACGCGCGCGATGATGTCGGCGCGTTGCGCTGGCGGCGTCGCCTGCCAGTCGCTTGCAAAGGCATCGGCGCGTGCGAGCGCGGTTTCGACGTCGGCGGCAGTAGCTTCGCTGACGCGGCCGACGATGTCCTGGCGGTTGGCCGGGTTGACGATATCGGCCCACGCCGACGTGGCGGCTGCGCCATCGATCAACGGTGCGGCGTTGTAGTTGCGCGGCGCGGCGAGCGTTTCGGATACGCCGCGCAGCACGTTTTCATCGGTCAGGTCGATACCGGCGGAGTTCTTGCGCTCGAGGCCGAACAGCTCCAGCGGCAGCGGGATGCCAGGGTGCGCCACGCCGCCCTGCTTGCGCGACGCTTCGAACGGATCTGCGATCAAGGTGTCGATGGCCACCTTGGCGTCGACGATCTGGTTGACGAACGACGAGTTGGCGCCGTTTTCCAGCAGTCGGCGCACCAGGTAGGCCAGCAGCGTTTCGTGCGAACCGACCGGCGCGTAGATGCGGCAAGGCTTGTTCAGGTTCTCGGCGCCGACGACCTGGTCGTACAGCGTTTCGCCCATGCCGTGCAGGCACTGGAACTCGTAGTCTTCGATGCCCTTCTCTTTCGCCCACGTGTAGATGACCGACAGCGTGTGCGCGTTGTGGGTGGCGAACTGCGAATAGATCGAAGCGGACGCGCCAAGCAGCTTCAGCGCGCAGGTCAGGTAGGAGACGTCGGTGTAGACCTTGCGGGTGTAGACCGGATAGCCCGGCATGCCGTCGACCTGGGCGCGCTTGATCTCGGCGTCCCAATAGGCGCCCTTCACCAGGCGCACCATGAATTTGCGGCCGCTGCGCCTGGCCAGGTCGATCAGGTAATCGAGCACGAACGGGCAGCGCTTCTGGTAAGCCTGCACCACGAAGCCGATGCCGTCGAAGCCAGCCAGTTCAGGGTCGAACGCCATCGCTTCCATCATGTCGAGCGAGATTTCGAGGCGGTCGGCTTCCTCGGCGTCGATGTTCAGGCCGATGTTGTACTGCTTGGCCAGCAGGACCAGGCTGCGCACGCGCGGCAGCAGTTCTTCCATCACGCGGGCGTGCTGCGCGCGGCTGTAGCGCGGGTGCAGCGCCGACAGCTTGATCGAGATGCCCGGGCCATCCTTGATGCCGCGGCCATTCGAGGCTTTGCCGATCGCGTGGATCGCCGTTTCATACGAAGCGTAGTAGTTTTTTGCATCGGCTTCGGTCAGCGCGGCTTCGCCGAGCATGTCGTACGAATAGCGGTAGCCGCGCGCCTCGTTGTCGCGGCTGTTCTTGAGTGCTTCGCCGATGGTCTGGCCGGTGACGAACTGGTTACCCAGCATGCGCATCGCCATGTCCACGCCTTTGCGGATCAGCGGCTCGCCGCCCTTGCCGATCAGGCGGGTCAGGGCCGAGCCGAGGGTGTTTTCGCTGCTGGTCGAGACCAGTTTGCCGGTGATGAGCAGGCCCCAGGTCGCCGCGTTGACAAACAGCGATGGCGATTCGCCGAGGTGTTTGCGCCAGTCGCCCTTGCTGATTTTGTCGGCAATCAGGCGGTCGGCGGTCTGACTGTCGGGAATGCGCAACAGTGCTTCGGCCAGGCACATCAGCGCCACCCCCTCTTCCGACGACAGCGAAAACTCGTGCATCAGCGCGTCGACACCGGACGAACGGGTGCGTTTTTCACGTACCGCGGACACCAGGCGGTGGGCCAGCGGAGCGGCCTCAGGCGACGGTTTTGCACCCTGCGCCAGCAGCCAGTCGACAGCCTCGGTTTCCTCGCGGCGATAGGCGCCCGTAATGGCGGCGCGTAATGACGATTGCTCACGCTTGATTTCAGACTGGAGTGCAGCGAAGGGGAGGGATGGCGCAGTAGACATGGGAAAAGCTCTTAACAAAGGAATCGGAAATACTTGAACCCGCGCAGCATCCGCTCCTGCTTTTGATCAAAGAAACGAGGGGAAATTGCGCGAAAAGATGATTCGATTGTAGAGCGAAATCTTCTGGATTAATTCTGGTAATACAGAAGACTAGCCATAGATAGTTTTTGGTGAGAGAATTTAACCAAATAATATTAATTAGGAGACGATTCACATGCTGGATAAGATTAGCAAAAAAATTCTTTCAGAGCTACAAAATGATGGCCGCATCAGCAATGTGGAACTTGCCGCACGTGTCAACTTGTCACCTGCAGCCTGCCTGGAGCGGGTGCGGAAATTGCATGAGTCTGGCTACATCATGGGCTACACGGCGCAGCTGAATCCTCAGCTGCTGGATGTGTCGCTGCTGGTGTTCATTGAAGTTGTGCTCGATCGAACCACGCCGGAAGTGTTCGATTCGTTCAAGAGCAGCGTGCAGATGATTCCGGAAGTGCTGGAGTGCCACATGGTGGCGGGCGGGTTCGACTACCTGGTCAAGGCGCGCGTGAAGGATATGGCGGCGTACCGGGAGTTCCTGGGCAAGACGCTGCTGCAGAAGGGTGTGCGGGAGACGCACACGTACGCGGTGATGGAAGAAGTGAAAAACTCGACCAAGCTGCCGATCAAGTAAGCACCGTCGTTCCCGCGGGGCCGCCGAGGCTTTCGCGGGAACGACGGATCAAAGGTCTCGGGGTCGATCGACGATGTTAGTCGCTCTCCATCCCCGACTTGATCGACGTGGCATTCATGCTTTCCAGGTGCTTGCGCAGCCACTTGTGCGCGGGGCTGCGGGCGTCGCGTTCGTGCCACAGCATGTCGAGGTGAACCGCCGGCATCGGGAACGGCAACTCGCGCCATACCAGCGCATTCGTCATACCCGTCGACGCGATCAGGTGCTTCGGCAACACCGTAATCAGATCCGAGTTCGCCACTACCTTACCTGCCGTGAAGAACTGGTTCACCGTCAGCCAGATCCTGCGCTCACGCCCCAGCTGCGCCAGCGCCTCGTCGACCAGGCCGTGCGCCCGTCCCGAGAAACTGACCAGCAAGTGATTCGCCTTGCAGTAATTGTCCAGTGTCAGCTCGCCCTTGGCCAGCGGGTGATCCTTGCGCATCACCGACACATACTTCCCTGAGTAAAGACGTTCGTGCCGGATCGGCGAGCTCATTTCGCTCGACAATTGCGCTGCGACGCCGGGGAAGAATCCCACCGCCAGGTCGATATCGCCACGCAACAGCATCGGCCGCGGCTCGCGCGTGGTCAGCGGCACCATGCGCACGTTGACTTTCGGCGCCTCGCTCTCGATCGAACGCATCAGCGACGGCAGCCACAGCACGGCGGTCGCGTCGGCCATCGCCATCCGGAAGGTGGCGTGCGCTTGCGACACGTCGAAGGTTTCCGGCATCACGGCCGCTTCCAGCCCGGCAAGGGCCGAGCGCACCGCCGGCCACAAGGCCTCGGCGCGCGGAGTCGGCTTGACGCCGTAGGCGGTGCGGATCAGGAGTTCGTCCCCGAGGCTCTCGCGCAAGCGCTTGATGGCGTTCGAGACGGCCGGCTGCGTCATCGCCAGGTGGCCGGCGGCGCGGGTGAGGTTTTGCTCCGTCATCACTGCGTCGAAAACGCGCAGCAGGTTCAAGTCAAGCGTCAGGAAGCTCATGGGAAACCGAAATAAAGGTGAGTGCCAAATAGTACCGCAAACCATTCACGATTCGCATAATGGTTATCGGAAACTGAAATTGGCATGATATGTTGCGGTGCAGTATAGTTCTGCATAACGAAAATTGGCTTTAGGAAATATCTTGTCGACTACCGCTACACTACTTCAAACCGCTGCCGGCGTGCAGGTATTTCCACTGGTGCGTGGCGTGTTCAGCTTCGCCGCCGTTGCAGGCCTGCTGGTGTTTTTCAAGCCGCTGCTGGTTGGCATCGCGCGCGCCATGCTCCTGGTCGTCAGCCCACGCCTGACCAAGGAACAGCGTCAGGCGCGCCGCCATATGCGCGACGCCCAGATGCTGCAACGCATGATCAACGCCTCGCACGGCCCGAGCCACGCGGCCGAACTGCGCGCCCTCGCAGCACGCGCTTAAAAAGCACGCACCCCAAATTCGCGCACCCCAAATTCGGCGCACCCCAAATTCGGCGCACCCCAAATTCGGCGCACCCCAAATTCGCGCACCCCAAATTCGGGGTCCGTCCCCGGGGACGGACCGGGTCACGTTGACCCCGAAGTGCTACACAGAAAAAACGCGGCGTCCGGATTGCCGGCGCCGCGTTTTTTTATGCGTGCTTGCTTAGCTGCGCGCGCCCAGCAGGGCTGGCTTGAGCGAGCTGTCGGCCGGCTTGTCGCCGATCCAGATGCGCAGGATCGCATTGTAGAATGCCAGGTCAGGTACGGACTCGCCGACCTTTTTGCCGTTCAGTTCGGTCTGGGTGCCGGTGCCCGGGATCCAGTCGATGTGCAGGACGTCGCCCTTCTTCAGGCTTTCGATGCTGGCGAAGATCTCGCCGAACTTGCTGATCTGGCTGACGATCTTCGACTTTTCGGCCTGGCTCAGGTTGTTGTTCAGGCCGGTCATGAAGGCGTTGCCGAATTCCTCGGAGGTCAGGTCGCGCATCATCACCAGGGTGACGCGGCGCGGGCCCTGGACCATCATGATGTCCGCCGGGGTGGTCTTCTTCTCGGTCAGGTACAGGCCGGCCGCATACACCTTGAACACGACTTTGGTGCGCATGCCCAGGCCGTTGAGCTTGAGGTCGCTGCCGCCGACCTTGACGGTATCGGCGAACTTGACGCCGTTGATCTCGGCAGCCATCGCCGGCAGGGTCAGTGAGCAGGCAATCGCCAGGCCGGCCAGCAAGCCCTTGATACCGAGGTTTTTCGTAGCAATCATGGTGTCTCCATTGTTGAAAATATTAGTGGACCGGGTTTAGCACTCTTCAGTAGCGACCAGTTCAGGTTCCTGCCTTACTACCCGCTTCGCCTTCGGCGCCGCGGCAATCTGTTTCCTTAACGCAGGCGGACGCCGAACGGTAGACACGGGGGCGTGAATCGCTGCCTGCGCCCCGCCCGCCTCGACCTTGAAGATGCTGACCACGCGCGCCAGGTTGGCCGCCTGGTCCTGCATCGACGCCGCCGCCGCGGCCGCCTCCTCGACCAGCGCTGCATTCTGCTGGGTTGTCTCGTCCATTTCAAGGATCGTCTGCTTCACCTCGGCAATGCCGCTGCTTTGCTCCTGGCTGGCCGCGGTGATCTCGGCCATGATATCGGTCACATGGCGAACGCTGGCGACCACCTCCTGCATGGTCGCGCCGGCCTGCTCGACCAGGCTGCTGCCCTCGCGCACCTTGTCGACCGAGTCGCCGATCAGCGCCTTGATTTCCTTGGCCGCCGCCGCCGAGCGCTGGGCCAGGTTGCGCACTTCCGCCGCCACCACGGCAAAGCCGCGGCCCTGCTCGCCTGCGCGCGCCGCCTCGACGGCGGCATTCAGCGCCAGGATATTGGTCTGGAACGCGATGCCATCGATGACCGAAATGATATCGACGATCTTCTTCGACGAATCGGTGATCGAGCCCATCGTGAACACGACCTTCGACACCACCGCGCCGCCGCGCACCGCCACTTCCGACGCGTTCGCCGCCAGCTGGTTGGCCTGGCGCGCGTTGTCGGCGTTCTGCTGCACGGTCTCGGTCAGCGCCCGCATCGCACCGGAGGTCTGGCCGAGCGAGGCGGCCTGCTGTTCGGTCCGCGACGACAGGTCGAGGTTGCCGCTGGCGATTTGACCCGATGCCGAAGAAATTGATTCGGTACCCAGGCGGACATCGCCCACAATCTCGACCAGGCTCGCGTTCATATGGTTGAGCGCTTCGAGCATCTGGCCCATTTCGTCGCGGCTGGTGACGTTGATGACGCTGGTAAGGTCGCCTTCGGCCACGCGGCGCGCCACTTTGACGGCGTAGCCGATCGGCCCGGTGATGCCGCGCGTGGTGACCACGGCGATGCCGACCGAGATCGCCGCCGCCACGCCTGCCAGCACCAAAATCAGGAACTGGGTACGGCTGCTGACCGCGGCCGCTTCGGCGCCGGCCTTGGCCATCACGCCATCCTGGTAAGCGATGAACTGGTCGAGCTGGGCGAAATACCTGGCCTGCTGCGGGCGCAGCGAGAACATGAATTTCATCATCGCGTCATCCCTCAGGTCATCATTGATGAGCTTGATGAAGGCGGCTTGCGCGGGCAGGAACTTGGCCCGGCTGGCAGCGATTTCCTTCAATATCTCCGTGCCGCGCGCGTCGGTGGTGCTGTCGGCCAGCGCCTCGATCGCCGCAGTGGCGCTGGTGTTGCGCGCTTCCACGTTCGCCAGCTCTTTCCTGACCTGGTCCGGATCGCTCATCACCAGCACGCTCAGCATGCTGCGGGTGGCCTCGTTGACGTCGGCCTTGACCTGGTTGGCGGCGACGGTCTTCGGATAGCGCTGCTCGACCATCGCGGATACTTCCTTGTTCAGGCTGGTAATCCGCTGATAGGAAATCCCGGCAAGCATCACCAGCAAGGCGATGACAATACCAAACCCGATGGCCAGGCGCTGGCCAATACTCATGTCTCTGATTCTCATTTGTCCGTTGGCCTCTAAAAGAATGGGCGTGCTAATTTATTATCAACAAATATAGCATTCATTAATTCAAAGAAAGTAACCAGATGGCACTTTTTCCATGCTGCAGAGCCGCATCGGTTTCCGAGCGGCGTGGGGAAACCGCGCACAAGGTCGCGTGGAGCGCGGTAAAGAAGAAGTACGGGAGGGATTAAAAAAGCGGCAAGTGGGAGCTTGCGGACTGACGGTGAGGGCTGTTTACGCCGCTTTGTCGGCGGTCAGGCGCTCGTACTTGGCCATCAGTTCCTCGCGCGATTCGCGCCAGGCCGGGTTGAGCGGAATGCACGCGACCGGGCACACCTGCTGGCATTGCGGCTCATCGAAATGGCCGACGCACTCGGTGCACTTGTTCGGATCGATCACGTAGAAATCCGGGCCCATCGAGATGGCCTCGTTGGGGCATTCCGGTTCGCAGACGTCGCAGTTGATGCAATCGTCGGTAATGAGTAAGGCCATATTGCTGCTCTACTTAAGCCGTTGGCGGCGCCAACGTCGCGATTTTCTTCTGCAACCAGCGGTCGACCGACGGGAACACGAATTTCGACACATCGCCGCCCAGCATGGCGATCTCGCGCACGATGGTCCCGGAGATGAACTGGTACTGGTCGGACGGCGTCAGGAACATGGTTTCGACATCCGGCAGCAGGTAGCGGTTCATGCCCGCCATCTGGAACTCGTATTCGAAGTCGGACACGGCGCGCAGGCCGCGCACGATCACGCGCGCATCATGCTTGCGCACGAAATCCTTGAGCAGGCCCGAGAAACTCTCGACCCGCACGTTCGGATAATGGCCAAGGACTTCATTGGCGATTTCGAGGCGTTCGTCGAGGGAAAAGAACGGTTTCTTGTTCTTGCTGTCGGCCACGCCGACGACCAGGTCGTCGAAAAGACCGGATGCGCGGCGCACCAAATCTTCATGACCGCGGGTAAGCGGATCGAACGTTCCCGGATAGACGGCTACAACCATTTCGGCTCCCTTGCGATGCACCAATTTAAACGCGCATTATGCCTGAATTCAGCCAGCCTACCCTTGTTGGGTCATTGACCACACTGTTAAGCACTCATCTGTGGCGTTTCCGCCGACTTTTCGTGCAGTTTGAGCAGATGATAGAACACGATGCCCGCTTTGTCAGCGCGCACTTGCTCCCACGGGGCCAGCCAGTCCGGCATCGCGCCCTGTTCTGGTGAAAATGGCAAGGCGTCGCCGGCTTCGGCATAGACCAGACCGCCTTCATTCAACAAGCCTTCGCACAGCGGCAAGGCCTTGGCCAGGAAATCCTGGCCGTACGGCGGGTCGAGGAAGATCAGGTCGAAACGCTGGCCGCGCTGCGCCATGCCCTGCGCGGTAACGAAGGCGTCGCCGCGCATGATCGTCACGGCTTCCGCCTTCAATTTGTCCTTGATGACTTCAAGCTGGCGCACGACCGGGGTGTGGCTGTCGAGCATGAGTACCGAGCGGGCGCCACGGCTGGCCGCCTCGAAACCGAGCGCGCCGCTGCCGGCGAACAGGTCGAGCACGGTCGCATGGTGCCATTCGGCGCCGCGTAAATGGTTTATCCAGTTAAACACCGTTTCGCGAACCCGGTCCGGGGTCGGGCGCAGGCCAAGGGCGTCGAGCACCGGCAGCGGCGTGCGTTTCCATTCGCCGCCGATGATGCGCACCTGCTGTGGCGGCGGGGCGCGGTGGACCGGGACTTTGGCGGGCTTGGCTGGTTTCTTAGGCATCGGATATCAGGTGAAATTGAGCGGCGCGACTATACCACGCGCCATCCTGCCCAGCCGGCCGCGCTACTGCTGCCGGGCGGCCGCCAGCACGTTGAAGTCGTCGATCCAGCCCTGCATGCGCTTGTGCGCATGGGCTTTTTGCTCAGGCGTGGCAATCTTTACGGCGGTCAGGATCATCCTGGCCGTGCCGTCGGCCGATGCGTCGTAGAACGCCTTGCGCTCAGGCGAGTCCATGCGCGCGAAGACGTCGCGCACCAGGCCCTGGACCAGCGGTATCGCCGCCTCGCGGCTCAATTTCTGGTCGTGCACTTTGCGCAGCAGCGCCAGGATCATTTGCTGGCGGCGCATGCGCTCATCCAGCCAGGTTTCATTGTCGAGCGGACGGGCGTCGGAAGCCTTGCGCAGCGTCTTTTCCTGGTCACGGCTGAAGTCGCCGAACCACAGGTCGAACTGCTCCATCGCCTTCTTGAAGCGCACCTTGTTGCGATCGTCGGTATCGCCACGCAGGAACTTCTTGCGGTACTTGTCGTTGTTGGACTCGAACTTGCGCGCCAGGGTGTCGATCTGGTCCGGCTTGAGGGAGATCGCCAGCTCGGCCAGGTCCGGCACCGCCTTGTTGGCCAGCTTCTCGGAACGCGCGCGGATCTCGCGGTAATCGGCCAGCAGGTCGGCCTGGGTCAGGTTGCCGGCCAGCTGGCGCTGCCCTTTCTGCAGCAACTGCACATAATCCTTCAGCTGGGTGCTGCGGTGCCATTGGAACAGGTCGTCGATATCCTTCTTCACCCAGTCGGACTGGTCGGTATCGATGTCGACGTAGGCGTTCAGCCAGTAATAAAGCAGCGTATCGCCGTTGTTGTAGGTAAAACGGACGCTGCTGCAGGCGGCGACGGCCAGCATGAGGGCGATCACGCACAGCAATTGAATCCGATGGAATAAGGTATCTTGCGTGTTAAACTTTTTCATCTTTTCATCTTTTCAACTTTTCTGAACGACTGCTCATGAATGTAGTGATACTCGCCGCTGGCATGGGGAAGCGGATGCAATCCGCGCTGCCGAAAGTACTGCACCCGCTCGCTGGCAAGCCGCTGCTGGCGCACGTGATCGACACCGCGCGTGGGCTGTCGCCGAGCAAATTATGCGTGATTTACGGACACGGCGGCGCAGCGGTGCCGGAGATGATTGCCAAGCAGAATAACGGCACATACACCAACATCGATACCGCCCTGCAAGAGCCGCAACTCGGCACCGGCCACGCGTTCATGCAAGCGCTGCCGCATATCGACGACGATGCGCCGACCCTGGTGCTGTACGGCGACGTGCCGCTCACCACACTTGACTCGCTCAAGCGCCTGGTCGAGGTCGCAGGAACGGACAAGCTCGCGATCCTGACGGTCGCGCAGCAGAACCCGTTCGGGCTGGGCCGCATCATCCGCGAAGGCGGCAAGATTGTGCGCATCGTCGAGGAAAAGGACGCCAACGAAGCCGAGCGCGCGATCCGCGAAATCAACAGCGGCATCATGGTGGTGCCGACGCGCCACCTGACGCAATGGCTGTCCTCGCTCCAGAACAACAACGCGCAAGGCGAGTACTACCTGACCGACATCGTTGCCCGCGCGGTAGCGGACGGCGTGCCGGTGGTGTCAAGCCAGCCATCGGGCGAGTGGGAAGTTGCCGGCGTCAACAGCAAGGTCCAACTGGCCGAGCTCGAGCGCCGCCACCAGCTCAACATCGCCAATGCCCTGCTGGAAAAAGGCGTGACATTGATGGACCCGGCGCGCATTGACATCCGTGGCGAGCTGATCTGCGGCCGCGACGTCACGATCGACGTCGGCTGCGTGTTCGAAGGCCGGGTTGAACTGGCGGACGGCGTCACGGTCGGCGCGCACAGCGTCATCGTCAATGCGAAGATCGCCGCCGGCGCCCAGATCAAGCCGTTCTGCCACATTGAAGACGCGCTGGTCGGCGCCAAGTCGATGATTGGTCCGTATGCGCGGCTGCGGCCTGGAACGGAGCTCGCCGAAGACGTCCACATCGGCAACTTCGTGGAAATCAAGAACAGCCAGATCGCCGCGCACAGCAAGGCCAACCATCTGGCGTATGTCGGTGATGCAACGGTCGGGTCGCGTGTGAACATTGGCGCCGGCACGATCACCTGCAATTACGACGGCGCCAACAAGTTCCGCACCGTCATCGGCGACGACGCCTTCATCGGCAGCGACAGCCAGCTGGTCGCGCCGGTCACGGTCGGCGCTGGCGCCACGCTGGGCGCCGGCACGACGCTGACCAAGGACGCCCCCGCCGGCCAGCTGACGATCTCGCGTTCCAAGCAAATGACGATCGAAGGCTGGACGCGCCCGGTCAAGGTCAAGAAATAACGCAAATCGTCTAAAAAGGCGGCACCCAAAAATCGGGGTCCGTCCCCGGGGACGGACCCCGGGGACGGACCCCGATATGCGCGTCGTTAAGTTAGGGCTTCGGCGATGCCGCCGCGGGCGGCTTTGAAGGCGGGGACCAGCGCCGCAAGCAGGGCGACGGCCATCGCCGTCACCACCGCCATCGTCATTCGGTTGAGGTCGAGCTCGACCAGCATCGGCGCCGGCCGCAGCGCATGATGCGCGGAATAGGATAGCGCCGCGCGGTTCACTACCCACGCGATCAGACCGCTTGCGACCAGGCTGACCACCACGCCGATCGCGGCCATCCATAGCGCTTCGGCCGCAAACATCAAAAATACCGACACGTTGCGCATGCCCAACGCGCGCAGCGTGCCGACTTCGCGCCGGCGTTCCAACGCATTCATCGAAATCGTCGCGGCAATCGCGGCGGCGATCGCCGCGAACGCCATCCCCGCCACGCAGTCGAACGAGATCCTGGCAGTTTTTTCTTCGACGATGAAGGATGGCGACTGCTCTTGCCAGCTGCGGATATCCGCCGCCACGCCGCCCCGCTTGAGCGCGCGCCGCAGCTGGTCGCGCTTTGCTTCCATCGCGGCAGGATCGGTCAGAAACACAACAATGCGTTCGGTGCGCTGGGTGTCGAGCAGGCTCTGCGCCAGTTCGAACGGCATCAGCACCGAACGCGCGTCAGCGCTCAGGCCGCTGGTGCTGAAGATATCGACCACCTCGGCGCTCAGGGGCCGGGTTTCCGCATCCTCGGCGGCGCCGGTCAGGGTCACGTTGCTGCCGTTGCGCAAGCCCAGCGTTCGCGCCTGGCCCACGCTCACCGCGATGCCGTTGCGCACGCCAGCCTTGAGCTTTCCTGGCGCTTCGGCGGGCGCATCGGCGGCGATGCCTTCGCCGCGGAACAAGGCCGAACGCTCGCCGGTCGATGCCATTCCGCCCACGCTCATCTGCGGCAACACCAGCGCGACACCGGGCATGGCCTCGGCAATTTGCCGGATGCGCGCCGCTTCATCGCGGTCGAACATCGGCGCGCCTTCATTTTGCTTGCCGCGCGTACGCTGGATGGCCAGGTGGCCGAGCCGCTCGCCGATGACGGCGCGGTATTCGAGCCGGGCGCGGTCGCTGGCGATGTGGCCGGCGAACAGGTCGAGCGCGGACAGGCTGGCCGCAATGACCAGCACGGCCAGCACGGTGCGCGGGCGGCCGAGCAGCACCGTGCGCAGCGCCAGCCGCTGCGGGCTCACAGCTGCACCCTGAGCGGTCGACGGCGTGTTTTCGATGGCGCCGCCGAGAGCCGCCCTTCGCTCAGCTGCAAGGTACGGTTGACCCTGCTGAACTGGCGCTGGTCGCGCGTCGACAGCACAAACGCGGTGCCGTGTTCATATTGGTAGCGCGCGAACAGGTCCATCACCAGCCGCACGCAGCCGTTGTCGAGGCGCGATGTCGGTTCGTCGGCCACCACCAGGCGCGGATGGGCTACCAGCGCGCGCGCAATGGCGACGCGCTGGCTCTGGCTGGCGTCGAGGCGGACCGGGTAGTGACGCATCTGCGTCGCCAGGCCGAGCCGCGACAGAAGCTCGGCGGCGCGCTGCTCGGCTTGCTCAAGGGCGGCGGCGTCGAGATGGCCGCGCAGCATCAACGGCAGCAGGACGTTTTCATGCGCGGTCATCACCGGAATCAGGCTGTACGACTGGAACACGAAGCCGATCATTTCATTGCGCAAGTCGGCCCGGGCCTGGTCGGACATCCTGGAGACCAGCAGCCGCGCAACGATGACGCTGCCTTCGCTGGCCGTGTCGAGCATGCCGATGATGTTGAGCAGGCTGGTCTTGCCGCTGCCCGAGGGGCCGCAGATCGCCACCATCTCGCCCTGCGCCAGGGTCAGGTCGATGTCGTGCAGCGCATGCAGGCCGGAAAGCCCATGCCCGTGGCGCTTGTGCACGCCCTTCAATTCCACCGGGTCGGGCGCCTCAGCCGGCGGCCCGGATTTCAAGTTCTGGATGACGTCCATCGCAATCTCGCCTCGCCGCGTACCGGCCAGCAGGGCGCCGGCTCATCTATTGCCAGTAGACACTATTTATATGCGGAACAAGTTGCGGAGCGTCAATTGCACTCAGACGGCGATGCGGGTTTCGAATTTGCTGCGGAAAGTGGAAAAATAGGTTTTCACATTCCGCACGTTGGCGTGCGCGGCGAACAGGCGGTGCGCCAGCGCGTGGTAGGCCGGCATGTCGGCGACCTGGACGATCAGCACGAAATCCGGCCCCGGCGCCACGCGGTAGCATTGCATCACCGCAGCTTCCCCGGCAACATGGCGTTCGAACTCATCCATGCGCTCGGCGGCCTGGACGTCGAGCGTGATCTCGACGATCGCAGTCAGGCGCGCGCCGACTTTTTCCGGCGCGACAATCGTTACCTGGCGCTCGATGATGCCTGCCTCATGCATCTGCTTGACCCGCCGCAGGCAGGTGGGCGGCGAAACATGCACCAGTTCTGCAAGCTCAGCATTGGTATGCGATGAGTCAAGCTGCAGCGTATTTAAGATGCGACGATCCAAATCGTCCATCTGGTACTGTTGTTCTGTCATGGGATGTGGAATAAAAATCCATTAATTATATTCAAATGAAATAATATTTCATCGTTCGTGTTTGATGAAATAATATAACGATTTACATGAGATTTAGAAAGCATATTTCACAAACTCTGATCTAGTATTTACCTATTGTTAATTTTCCCAACAGCAGAGGTCTTTATGTGCGGCATCGTCGGAGCAGTAGCGCAGCGTAACATCACCCCGATCCTGATCGAAGGACTGAAGCGCCTCGAGTACCGCGGCTACGACTCCTGCGGCGTCGCGCTGTACGTCGATGGCCGCCTCAAGCGTTCGCGCAGCACCTCGCGCGTGGCCGACCTCGAAAGCCAGGTCGCCGAAGCCCACCTTGCCGGCTTCACCGGCATCGCCCACACCCGCTGGGCCACGCATGGCGCGCCCGCATCCCACAATGCCCACCCGCACTTCTCGCCGACCGAAGAAGCGGCCCGCATCGCGCTGGTCCATAACGGCATCATCGAAAACCACGACGAACTGCGCGACGAACTGACCGGCCTCGGCTACGTGTTCCAGAGCCAGACCGACACCGAAGTAATCGCTCACTTAGTCGATCACATGTACAACGGCGACCTGTTCGAGACCGTCCAGCAAGCGGTCAAGCGCCTGCACGGCGCCTACGCGATTGCCGTGTTCAGCCGCGAAGAGCCGCATCGCGTGGTCGCCGCGCGCCAGGGTTCGCCGCTGATCCTCGGCGTCGGCGAAGGCGAAAACTTCGTCGCGTCGGACGCGATGGCGCTGGCCGGCACCACCAACCGCATCATTTACCTGGAAGAAGGCGACGTTGTCGACCTGCAGATCGGCAAATACTGGATCGTCGACAGCGAAGGCCGCGCCGCGAACCGCGAAGTCAAAATCGTGCACGCGCACACCGGCGCGGCCGAGCTTGGCCCGTACCGCCACTATATGCAAAAGGAAATCTTCGAGCAGCCGCGCGTGGTCGGCGACACCCTCGAAGGCGTCACCGGCATCATGCCGGAGCTGTTTGGCGACAACGCCTACAAGGTCTTCAAGCAAATCGACCGCGTGCTGATCCTGGCCTGCGGCACCAGCTACTACGCGGGCCTGACTGCCAAGTACTGGATCGAATCGATCGCCAAAGTCCCTGTCAACGTCGAAATCGCCAGCGAATACCGCTACCGCGACAGCGTGCCGAACCCGAACACCCTGGTCGTCACGATCTCGCAGAGCGGCGAAACCGCCGACACCCTGGCCGCGCTGAAGCACGCGCGCAGCCTTGGCATGGAACACACGCTGACCATCTGCAATGTGTCGACCAGCGCGATGGTGCGCGAATGCGCGCTGTCGTACATCACGCGCGCCGGCGTCGAAGTCGGCGTTGCCTCGACCAAAGCATTCACCACCCAGCTGGCCGCGCTGTTCCTGCTGACCCTGACCCTGGCGCAAGTCAACGGCCGCCTTAGCGACGAAGAGGAAGCAACTTACCTGAAGCAGATGCGCCACCTGCCGGTCGCCATCGCCGCCGTACTGGCGCTGGAACCGCAGATCATCGCCTGGGCGGAAGAATTCGCGCGCAAGGAACATGCCCTGTTCCTCGGCCGCGGCCTGCACTATCCGATCGCCCTCGAAGGCGCGCTGAAGCTGAAGGAAATTTCGTACATCCACGCCGAAGCCTACCCAGCGGGCGAACTGAAGCACGGCCCACTGGCGCTGGTCACCGATGAGATGCCGGTGGTCACCATCGCACCGAACGATGCGTTGCTGGAAAAGCTGAAGTCCAACATGCAGGAAGTGCGCGCCCGAGGCGGCCAGCTGTACGTGTTCGCCGACGTCGACTCGCGCATCAATTCGGGCGACGGCGTCCACGTGATCCGCCTGCCGGAACACTACGGCCAGCTCTCGCCGATCCTGCACGTCGCCGCGCTGCAATTGCTGGCGTACCACACCGCGCTGGCGCGCGGCACCGACGTCGACAAGCCACGTAACCTGGCGAAGTCGGTTACGGTCGAGTAAGCCTCACCAGATCTGCCATAACGTCTGAGGCTGGAACATATCCGTTTAATTTTTTTTCGTCGACCGTGATGGGGCCGGTTACCGCTACTGCTGAGCGGGGATGGAAGCGCCGGTTTACTGGACATGCTGCGACTACGAGTCTGACGACAGGTCGTTTACCCAGTTTCTTTTCGCCCGTGTATCGGCGTATTATCGGCTATTGAAAATCAAGTCGCGAAGGGTAAGATTTTCTACAATCGTGTCTGCTACCTGCGAGCCGTTAAGTAGTTCTATAACTTTAGTTGACGGCATTGCTTTGCCAAAGTACCAGCCCTGAACCAGTGGCATGCCTTGCTCTGAAAGCCATCGTACATCGTTGGCATCTTCGACACCCTCGCATAGAAGTTCAAGCTGAAAGAGCTTGGCGATATCGCCTAAGGTACGCATCAAACCGGCCAGGATAGGATTGCAACTCACGCCGTGGACAAATTGACGGTCTATCTTTATGCGGTCGCAAGGTACTTGGCGCACGGTTTCCAAATTAGCGTATCCCGTACCGAAGTCGTCTATGGCGATTCGCCAGTTCAGTTCGCGGAATCGCGTGACTACATGCGCTAGCGCGGGAAGGTCTGAACATTGTGTTTCAGTAACCTCGCACTCCAGATACGCACCGGATATTTCGTATTGTTCCATTAATGCGATGACAGAACGCATGAGGTCGGTGTGGAAGAGCGTGTCGCGAGAAAAGTTGAGAGCCACGGGTGGTACAGCTAGGCCCAAGTCGAGCCAGCTCCGCAGGTCTTGGCAGACCTGTCCCAGGACGAGGATATCCAGCGCGGCGATTTCGCCGGCTTGCTCTGCTAGCGGTATGAAGGCGCCTGGCAAGATGAGTCCGTGCTGAGGATGCCGCCATCTAACTAACGCCTCCCACCCAACTATGGCGCCGCGAGCGACGTCAACTTGGGGTTGGTAGTGAACCTCGAGCGCTCCGAACTCCGCGTTATTGCGAACGACTTTACACAGCTGCGACAATAACTTTGCCTCGTCGAAGCGGGCTGTGTCATAGTGGCGAATGGTCCAACCTTGGCAAGCCAGCGCTGCGCTGCTGGCGTTTTGGAGTAACTCTGAAGCCGTCTGGCCATTGAGCTCGCCACTTTTTACTCCGATTCGCACTCTTGGCCAATGGTCCCGCCCGCCCGGTAGCTCCACTGGCATCTGGAGGATATCCGTAAGAGCATCTATTCGTTCGTCTGCTGCCGGGCTACCCGACAGCAGCGCGAAGGCAAAACGGTCGCCGCCTAAGTGGCTTACTAACGCGCCCCCTCCCGCCCAGGCCTCCAGCCGCTTTCCGATGGTACGAACAAGAGTCTGTGACGCGTCTTCGCCTAGGGCACTGCGTAACTGATTGGACGCTTTGATGTTGATGTAGCCTACTGTTACGTGCATCAATCCCGCATCCATCAGGCTCTGGAGTTGATGCTCGAAGAAAGTACGATTGCACATTCCGGTTATCTCGTCAAAATATCGGACTTCGAGCGCTTCGGTGGCCAAG
This sequence comes from Massilia polaris, assembly GCF_012927275.1. Classification (GTDB taxonomy): domain Bacteria; phylum Pseudomonadota; class Gammaproteobacteria; order Burkholderiales; family Burkholderiaceae_D; genus Telluria_A; species Telluria_A polaris. Next base: position 288,846 of record NZ_JABBGG010000002.1, read on the forward strand.
TCGGCCAAGTCGACCAGTGCTTGGCGCTGTGCCATGGTCATTTGTCCTGCCCTCTTGCGCATCACCCACAGTGTGCCTTGGAGAGGAGTAGAGCCAAGGACTAAGGGAACAGCAGCGTAATGCCGGAACGCGCAAAGCTCCACGAGGGGATTACGCGAAAACTCCTCTGTCACGCAGGCATCGCCAACTTCAAACCAGCGCTCCTTTGCTTGGATTGCAGATGAGCAAAATGAACCCGAAGTTTCGATGACGTTTCTAACTGGGCCGACATGAGATGGTAGCCAGATGCGGTCTGAATGGACGATACTAATTCCGCCGATATCGGCATCGAGGCTATGGATGGCGAGTGATGTCAACCGCTTAAGTCGACGGTCATCGATGGAGATGGCGGCATCGCCGAGGGAGCGCTTGTCCGCGCTTTCGAATATTTCGACGGTGGGTTGATTGTTCATGAAATGGTCGTCCAACGAAAATCGTCGTGTATTTATATCACCTCGTTGGGCCCAGGGGAAACGAATTGTGCGTCCGCTTCCCTATGCAAGGTGGTAGCGGAAGGACAGCTCCTCGGTCCGAAGACTCGTGTGCGGCGCTGCCGTAAGTGTCGACATCTTCTCTGACCGTCAGAGGTTCTGACACTGAATTCGAAACCAAAACGATTGGGGGAGCTCGCCCGCATTTTGGTGGCGGTAAGGCGGGAGGATTCCAAAAATTCACATTCATTCAAGCCCTAATAAATGGCTGGCCGTCTTGCGAGCGGCAGCTAGAGCTCCACATGGCGCTGCGTCTTTGGCACTTGCAGGTTAGCGCGCAAGCTTAGGTATCGATGAAAGTCGCCTTCGAAGAGCGGACTTCTATTGTGCTGAAAATCGTTTGGACAAGTTCTGGGTCTCAAAGGCGGCGGTGACGAAGTCTACGAAAGCACGGGTTTTTGACGGCAACAACTTTTGGCTGGGAAAATAGAGCGAAATTTGCCCAGCGTCGACGCACCAGTCAGGGAGAAGGCGCGTGAGCTCACCTCGCTCTATTTCGGCAAGAACATCGGAGAGCGCGACTAGGCCCACGCCCATGCCTGCTATTACTGCGCTGCAGATAGCATCCGGGTCATTGAGGACGATATGGGGATGTTGCTGGGCAGGCATTTCGGCGCCACTGGCGTGCCGCATTGTCCAGAGCCTGATGCGGCGTGTTTCGGGGGAGCGCATTACGACGCCTGCCAGTCCGCCCAAGTCCGCTGGCGAACGTGGCGCCCGTTTGTTGCTCATGAATGCTGGTGATGCAACCGCGATGACATGTGCTGGCGCAAGCTTTCGGGCCACAACGCCGGGAGACAAGTCGAAGCCGCCACCGATTGACGCGTCGAAGCCGTCGGCGATTAAATCCACCTGGCGGTTATCGAAGTTCCAGTCGGGTAGGACAGAGGGATAAAGGGCGAGAAAATCTGTCATGAGTGGGAGCACATGGCTGCGTCCGAAACGCGGTGCAGCGCCAAGCTTCAGCACCCCATGTGGCACGCCCATGTTCGCCGTCACATCGGCGATGGCACCTTGAATCATGTCTAGCCCGCCGCTGACCGATGCCAGGAAGCGTTCGCCTTCCTCCGTCAGCTTTAGCCCGCGCGTACTGCGCTGGAATAGGCGAACGCCAAGGTTGCGTTCGAGCTGAGCGACGTTTCGGCTGATAGCCGCCGGCGTGAGCGCAAGTCGCCGTGCGGCGGCGGAAAAGCTAGCGGATTCAGCGCTACGTACGAAGGATTCCAAGTTCGATAAGGTTTCCATATTCTCGCCTTCAACAGTTGCTTGAAGATGATTATAGCCAGCATCTACTACCGATGCTAAGCCTCGGTTCCCATAATGAGAGTTCCCCACCTACCTTTACGGAGAAATTCCATGAACACGACAATTCGACTCAACGGCAAAATTGCAATCGTTACCGGCGGCTCGCGTAGCATCGGCGCCGCCATCGCCAAGCGTCTTGCCGCCGAAGGCGCCATCGTCGCTCTGACCTACAACGCGTCCCCTGAAAAAGCGAACGCTGTCGTCGCCGCCATTGAAGCGGCGGGGGGACGCGCTATCGCAATCGCGGCAGATGCCGGCAACCCAGAAGCAGTTCGCGCGGCGGTAGCCGACGTAGCAAAGCGTTACGGCAAAATCGATATCCTGGTCAATAACGCCGGCATCAGCGTGCTGGGCGCACCGCAGGACATCAAGTTCGACGACTTTGAGCGCATTTTGGCAGTCAACGTCACTGGCGTTTTCGTCGCGACGCAAGAAGCGCTTCGCCATATGGGCCAAGGTGGTCGCGTGATTCACATCGGTAGCTCAATGACCCAGTACGCGGCTTTCCCAACCGCGTCTGCCTATACGTTGACCAAAGGCGCCGTTTCCGGCTTCATGCGCGGCCTCGTGCGGGACCTGGGCCCGCTGGGCATTACCGTGAATACCATCCACCCAGGACCAACCGATAGTGATATGAACCCAGCCGACGGCCCCATCGCCGACTTCGTCAAGCCTGGTATCGCTGTTGGTCGCTATGGCGTTGGAGCGGATATCGCCGGTGCTGTGGCCTACCTTGCGAGCGATGACGGCGCATTCGCAGTTCCCAGGCGGACCGTTGCCAACTCTGAACTTGGTCAAGTTCGGATAACAGCCGCTGTTCCCCTCAAGTATGGGAGCTCATGTACGCATGGGCTCTTTTTTTATTGGATTTTGGCACTTGGTATACAAATCGGGGAAAGTTCCACTCGGCGATAGGTAGAAGATTTCCCCTATGAAGACGCCGAAAATTCATCGATATTTATGACAGATTAAACGGATATGTTTCGGGCTCAGATAACGAAAAAACGGCTGCGCGCTGTATGCTCGCAGCCGTTTTCCGTTGGGATATTGCTCTGCAGCCGACTTAGGCAGCCGTGCCTGGTTTGACGCGCCGCACCTGTTCGCGCAAGGCGTTGCGCTCGGACTTGGCAGCGTCGAGCTGGGCGCGCAGTTCCGTAATCTCCGCGGCGAAGTTGTCCCGCGCGGTGACAGCACCGACCAGATCCATCTCGGCGGCAAGCCGCGCGTCGGACTCCGCCGCCAACGACGCCACATGGCGCTCGATCTGAGTGCGCAGGGTCGTCAATTGGGCATCCTTGCCGTCAATCGCCAGCTGGTCTTTTGCCTTTCCGACCAGGGCATCGGTGGCGATCCGCCGTGCGTCGCGCAGCTCAGTGGTCAGTCGCTCGATCTCTTCACTGCGCTCAATTGCCGTTGCCGTAGCCTGATCGCGCTCAGCCGCGACAGTATCGACCTCGGCCAGCAGTTCCTCGCGCTCAGCTTCTAGCTGCTCACCTGACTTAAGCAGGGCGTCCATGTCGTTTTCGGACTGCGCCAGCGCCTCGCGAATGCCGGCCCCGGCCTCTTGCGCAAATTGCTGCGCCCAGACACCTAGTGCGGCAACAATCGCATCCGGAAGCTCGACCTTCGGCGCTTCGGCCGGCTTGGCCTGGCCAGCGCGCCATGTAAGCAGGTGCTTGTGGATCGTGTGTGGGGAACCGATGGCGAGAATCTCGCGCACCGAATCGATGGTTACCTGCTTGCCGTCGTTCTGTAAGCCGATGGCCGCCGCCGTAACCTCGTCAAATGTGACTTCCTGGCGTGCCATGTCGTCTCCAGTAGGGTGTCGTTGTGGGGATTTCGTATGATACGCGACGAACTAGCATTGCCCATACGCAATAACCAGATTCCCACCAAGCCCTCGTTGGAACGTTGTGATTTAAAGACGGCCTGCCGTACCGCTGCCACTTTCAATAGCAGACAGCGGTCCGCGCCCGACAGTTCAACTACACCCGTAGCGCTTCCGCCGGCATCATGCGCATCGCAATCCAGGCCTGCCGTGCCACAGCGATCATCGCCACTGCAAGCGTCGAAGCCAGCGCAAACAACATCGTCCAATAGCCGATTGGCGCGTGTTCGACGTAGGTGGCAAGGTAACGCTCGATGGCGACGGCGGCGAGCGGCAACCCGATCAGTGCGGATACAAGCGTCAGCGCACCAATCTCACGCAGCACTAGCTTTCCGATATCCCGGCGCCTCGCCCCGTGCAACTTACGCAGCACAATTTCCTTCGCGCGCCGCTGCACGGTGTGTGCCGACAACACGTAAGTGCCGAATGCCGCGATGGCCAAGGCGATGCAGGTTGCTACGGCGAGCAGCTTCGCCATCCGCGCATCGTCCGCGTAGTTCAGCGCCAGGACGTCCCCTGCGTGATGCATTTTCAGGATCGCGTCAGGAAAGTACTTCGGCCAAATTTCCCGCAGCGCGCGTTCCGCATCTGCCACCGTGCCTGCCGCTCGCACGCTCAGGATCGTGCTGGCCGTCGACAGTTCATACCCCATCGCCCGTGGCGCCTCGCGCAAGGAATGGAACCTGACCTCCGGCGCGATACCGACAACGCGCTTGTGCACCGGTTTGCCTTCGGGGCCGGGATACACCAGCGTATGCCCGACAGCCGCCGACGGCGTGGCAAATCCAAGCTCGCGCGCGGCAATCGCATTGATGACGAGCGGAACCGGATCATCTTCCTTATCGATCCTGGAATTGAACAGCCTGCCCGCCTCCGGTTTAATGCGGTAGTGCTCGAAGAAGCCTGGGCTGACCCATTTCATTTCCGTGGACGCCACGCCACCTTCCGGCCGCTTCAGTTCGCGATGGTAGATGCCGTTCTTCCTGCCGATCGCGTCTTCCGATACCGCATAGCCGGCAATCGCCGGGTGCGCCGACAAGGCAGTCAAAAGATTCCGCGCCGCAGGGCCCGAATTCATCGCTTCGAAAGGCAGGTCGATCACCAGCATCGGCGCCGCATCGAAGCCCGGGTCCACCCGCATCGCAAACTCGGTCTGCCAGGCGACGGCAAGGGTAATGCTGGCAAACCCCATCGCCGTCGACACCTGCAATACCGTCATCGCACGGCGCAACTGCATGCCGCGCGGCGACTCGGTACCAGCCCGCCCCGCCAGCGCTTCGCCTGGACGCACGTGCACCGCAATCCATGCTGGCCAGATGGCCGTCACCACGCCAAGCAGCGCGCCAATGGCCAGCGCCGCCGCGATATTGCCTGTCGAGAGTATGCCGTCGAGATCGCGGTTGACCAGGTCGGAAAACATCGGCAACGCCATCCATGCCAGCAGCAGTCCCAGTCCTGTCGCGACCATGGAGACCAGCATCGACTCGGCCAGCAATTGCAGGACGATCTGCCGCATGCTCGCGCCCAGCACTTTTCGCATCGCCACTTCACGCTGGCGCCGAAGTACGCGCACCGCCGCCAGGTTGACGTAGTTCATTGCCGCCAGCGCCAGGATGAGCACGGCGATCGCACCCAGTCCGGCCACCACCGCGCGATTGGCGCGGTCGCCCGTGCCTGCGATGAAGTTGCCTTCCACTTCCTGGTCGAAATAAGCATCGCGCAGCGGCGACAGGGCGATGTCCATCACCTTGCGTTTTCCGAGCCGCTGTTTCACGTCCGGCGGCAGCTTCTGCAATTGCGGCGCGCTATCGAGCGCTTGCTGCAAGGATCCGGTGATGGTAGTGAGCGATACACCTGGATGCGTGCGAACCAGCAGCTTGGCGGGCCAGCCCTGCTCGCCGGTTTGCATTTCATCGCGAACATTTTTGTCCATCAGCACTGAATTAACACCCAGTAGCATCTCAAACGGGATGGTCGTGTTCGCCTCGGACCTTCGCACCACGGCGCCCACGCGTGCGACCTTACCTTCGATCTGAACCGAGCGGCCCACGACATCCGGCCTGGCAAAAAGGCGTACCGCAGCTTCCTCACTGAGGACGATGGTGTCAGGATTTTCAAGCGCGGCATTGAGATTGCCGCGGATCGCCTGCAGCCCAAGCATTTCCGCGAACCCCGGCGTCGCCGTCAGGCTGACCAACTGGGATAATTTGCCGTCGATACTGACCGTGAAGCCCGTTTCATTCGGGCGCGACGGAAGGTAGGCCACCGCCGCCGCAACGCCCTGCGTTTTCTGCGCGGCAGGCCGCAGGAACAGCGGTACTTGGTCATACCACGGCGCCCTCGGGTCCATGTTCGCGCGGTGCTTGACGACATACACGTTGCCGACATCAGGCACGGTGGCGTTGTACTGCCACGAATACTGGACGAAGCCGAACAGTAGCAGCGATGCTGCAAGGCCAACACCCAGCCCAAGTATGACAACCAGCGAGTACGCCGGTTCCTGCACCAGCGTGCGCCAGCCGATACGAAAATCTTTAAGTCTCATGGTCGCTCCGGTCACGCGGCTTGCAGTGCGTCGACCAGGATGCGGCCGTCCAGCAGGCGCAAAGTGCGCGACGCCTGTGCCGCATGCGCGGGCGAGTGGGTGACCATCACGATGGTCGTACCCTCGGCGTTTATCTGGCGCAGGATGCGCATGACTTCGTCGCCGTGGGCGGTGTCGAGATTGCCGGTCGGCTCGTCGGCCAGCAGCATCGCTGGATTCGACACCAGTGCGCGGGCAATTGCCACGCGCTGTTGCTGCCCGCCGGACAGCTGCGATGGACGATGCTTCGCGCGATGCGCCACGCCAAGCTTGTCGAGCATGGCCGCAACGCGATCGCGCCTTTCCTTCGCAGGCACGTCCATGTATTCCAGCGCCAGCTCGACATTCTCGGCAACCGACAATTCCTCGATCAGGTTGAAGCTCTGGAAAATGAAGCCGACCCGCCCACGCCGCAACTGGTTCAGCTGCGCTTCGCTCCAGCCCGCCACATTCTGGCCGTCGAACCAGTACTCGCCGCTGTCGGGCGTATCGAGCAGGCCGAGCATCGACAGCAAGGTCGACTTGCCGCATCCCGACGGGCCGGTGATGGCGACATATTCGCCGGCATCGATGTCGAGGTTGATGCGGTCGAGCGCCGTCGTACGCACTTCGCCGCCTTGGTAGGTCTTGCTGACGTTCAGGAGCTTGAGCATGCCTGCTTGTGGGTCTGATATCGAGTTCATTATTGTGTCACCTCCAGGAAAATGTTCTAGAAAAATCTATTGTGTAAATTGCAGCCGTTCGGCCTTGCCGTAATGCGCATACGACGACACGATCACCCGTTCGCCGGCCTCGAGGCCCGCCATCACCTCCACCTGGCTGTTATTCCTGCGCCCGGTACGCAGCGCGCGCCGTTGGGCCGTCGCGCCGCCGCGGTCCAGTACGAATACCCAGGCGCCGCCGCTGTCGTTCATGAAGGCATCGTTGGGAAGCAGCAGCGCCGGTGTCGCGCCGCCCAGCGTGACCAGCACCTCCACGCCCTGCCCCGGGTTCATCGCGCCCGGCTGGCCTTGTTCGAAAGCTAGTTCCACAGCGAAGCGCCCATCGTTGATCTGCGGGTACACGCGGCTGAGCTTCACGGGATGGCGCCGCCCGCCAATCGCCGCCACGCCTTGCCGTCCCGGCACCAGCCGGTTGAGGTAATACTCGTCGACCTGGGCAGTCAGCTTGAACCGGGCAACGTCGTCGATGCGGCCGAGATGCTGGTCCGGTTTGACGGTCTCGCCGACTTGCAGGCGGAAATCCGTCAGCCGTCCCGCGACCGGCGCACGCACAGCCAGCGCCTCGACGGTCGCATTTGCCAGGCGCATGCCGGCTTCCACACGCGCAATGGCTTGCTCCATCTGCCGGACGGCATCGAGCTGGGTGGCGCTTTCGATTGCATCGCTGGCCTTGTCCGATTCCAGCAGGCGCTGCTGCTGCGCGGCCCTGTCTGCCGACTCTTCCAGCACCGCGCTGGAAATAAATCCCTTCTGCGCGAGCGCCAGGTTGCGGCCGTGCTGTTTCTGCGCCTGCATCAGCGCGAACGCCACGTCCGACGCGCGGCGCTGCCGCTGGCCGCGGCTCGCTTCGAGCGACACGCGCAGGTTGGTCAGGTTCGAAATCTGTTGTGCGTGCTCGGCCTCGCGCGCCAGCAGCTCCAGCCTGCGCTGCGGATTCGACAGGCGGAACAGCACGTCGCCACGCGCCACCAGCGCGCCATCGGCAGCGAACACTTCTTCCACGCGGCCCGTTTCCACCGCATCGAGCATGACCGAATGGAGTGGCGCCGCAATCGCGCGCAGCGCCACATCGTCGAGGAACATGCCGCGCTCGACGGTCGCGACTCGCGCGCTCGCTAAAGGCACTTGCAGCCCGCGCGGAGCGAGTTGCCACAGCGCCGTCGCCAGCGCGATCACGGCGGCAACGATGGCGGCTGCGGCGACGGCGCGGCGGCCCCGCCGCTGCGGCAGCGGCTGGTCCATCGCGGCGCCGGTCGGACGTTCGGGCAATCGGGGGAATGGCAGAGTCATGTGCTTTTAATCGCAACTTCCATGCCACGCCCGTGTCGGTGCGAATTCGTCGTTCGCCACGCAGCGAATGTCCAGTAACGGACGATCCAGGTGTTCGCTTCCGGACACTCCGCCGCAAACCCGGCTATGTGATTGCTGGCAACCGGACGCTGCTGCTAGAATCGGCGCACCGCTTCCCACCCCACTCCCCATGCCCGGCATCCCAGCGCAGATCCTGATCCTCGACGACGATGCCGATGTGGCCTACGCCGCGAAACTGCTGCTGCGTCGCGCCGGACAGGTCACCACGCTGGGCGATCCCTCGCAGGTCGCGCGTTACCTGCAGCACAGCGCGCCTGATGTGGTGCTGCTCGATTTCAATTTCACGCCGGGACGGACCGATGGCGCGCAGGGATTGAAGGTGCTGGACCAGTTGCAAGCCTTGCCCAATCCGCCCGCCGTGATCGCCATGACGGCGTATGCCGACGTCCCGCTGGCGGTTGCCGCGATGAAGCGCGGCGCCTGCGACTTCATCACCAAGCCGTGGGACAATGCGCGCCTGGCTGCCACCGTCGATGCGGCATTGGCGCGCCGCGCCGCTGCCGCATCGCCACCGCCGCCGGCCACATCCGCCCTGCTCGGCGACTCGGTCGCCATGCGCGCACTGCGCGCGGCGATTGCCAATGTGGGACCGACCGAGGCCAATGTCATGGTGCTCGGCGAGAACGGCGTGGGCAAGGAACTGGTGGCGCGCGGCGTCCATCTCGCGTCGCGCCGCGCCGCCGGGCAATTCCTCGCCGTCGATATGGGAAGCTTGCCGGAATCGATGCTCGAAAGTGAGCTGTTTGGCCACCGCAAAGGCGCGTTCACGGATGCGCGCAACGACCGTGCGGGGCGATTCCAGTCCGCCTCGGGAGGCACGCTGTTCCTCGACGAGATCGGCAACCTGGCGCTGGCCGCACAATCGAAGCTGCTGACTGCGCTGGAACGCCGCGAAGTCACGCCGCTGGGAGCCGATCGCCCGCAAACAATTGACGTGCGCATCATCAGCGCCACCAACCTCGATGAAGCAAGGCTGTATGACGCGCAAGGCTTCCGTCCCGACTTGCTGTTCCGCCTGAACACGATCGTCATCCGCGTGCCGCCCTTGCGCGAGCGGCCCGGCGACATTCCCCAGCTGCTGACGCATTACCTGGCGCTGTACCAAAATCAATACGGCAGGCCCGGGCGCGCCATCGCGCCTTCCGCATTCGATGCGCTGTGTTCGCATGCATGGCCGGGCAATGTGCGCGCGCTGCGCCATGCCTGCGAGCGCGCCGTGATCCTGTCCGAGTCGGAGCTCTACTCCCTCGCGGATTTCGGCTTGCATAGCGCCGACCCGGTTCCAGTCCCTGCGCCATCGGCCTCCACGGCCACTGCCCTCAAGCTCGACGCGCTCGAACGCGACGCGGTCGCCGCTTCGCTGGAACAAGCGCAGGGCAACATCAGCCATGCGGCGAAACTGCTCGGCATCAGCCGCGCCGCCTTGTACCGGAAGCTGGAAAAACATGGACTCTGACCCGCGCCCGAAACGCCTCGTGTACGGTGGCGCGTTGCTGTTGGCGATGGCAGCGTGGGGCGCTGGTTCGGCACCAACAGATTCCGCGCGTCTCGGTGCCAGCGCGGTTGCCGCGACCGTGGCGATCATGCTGTTCCGCCGTGGCCTGGCCGCAGCGGAACAATTGCCGCCGCTTGAGGTCGCGGTTGGATTGCCACCCGACCAGGCCATGCTTGCGACGCGCGCGCTTGGCCTTGAGTCGCAGCTGGAACACGCGCCCATCGCGCTGTTTCGTATTCTTCCCTCGCGCCTGGACGCGGTCGAACCAGTCAACGCCAGCGCGCGCCGCCTGCTGGCGCCGGGCCGCGCATCGGATGTGCCAGCGGTGCACCGCGCGCTGGCGGAACTGGCGGTCGGCCAGCGCCGCGTCATCGATTTCGATACCGAGCGCGGCACCGAACGCGCGCTCGCCACCGCCAACGCGATGACGGTCGATGGCGAGCCGCAGCGCCTGGTGGCGCTGATGCCGATGGAAGACGAGCTCGAAGCCGAAGCCATGCAGGCATGGCAAAAGCTGGTCCATGTGCTGACCCATGAAATCATGAATTCGCTGACGCCGGTGGCATCGCTGTCGCAGACCTCGCGCGAGTTGCTGCGCGGCGCCAGCGCCAGCCTGCCGGCAGACATCGCCGGCGATCTCGACATCGCACTCGATGCGATCAGCCGCCGCGCCGACAGCCTGACGCAGTTCGTCAGCGGCTACCGCACCCTGGCGAGCGTGCCGGAAGCCCGTCCGCAGCGGATCGCCGTGTCGCGGATGTTCGCCGGGTTGTCCGCCCTGGTGGGCCCGGCGTGGCAGGCCCGTGGCGGTCGCGCCATCTTTGTCGTCGAGCCCGATTCCCTTGAACTGATGGCCGACCCGGGGCAACTGGAGCAGGCACTGGTCAACCTGATCAAGAACGCGGCCGAAGCAAGCGCAGGACAGGCGGTGCCGGAAGTGCGGATCAGCGCCAGGCTCGCACGCGGCGGGCGCCTGCATATCGCCGTAAGCGACAACGGTCCCGGCGTGCCGGACGACCTGATCGCCGCCATCTTCACGCCCTTCTTCTCGACGCGGGAGAAAGGCAGCGGCATCGGCCTGGCCATGGTGCGCCAGCTGGTGCACCGCAATGGCGGCGCGGTTCGCTATGCCAGGTCGCTTGGCGGCGGGGCGCGCTTCATCATTACCTTCTGATTTTTCTATCCTGCATGGCTGAGCCGATATATAGTTAAAAGATTAACTCTTTGTCAGGGAATCATGCGCGCCATCGTCCGACTCTGTCTCATCCCGTTGTTTCTCTTTCCATTAGCGGCATCCGCCGCAGCGCCGGTCGTGGAAACGCATGAGTGCGCCCGCAAAGGCGGCGGCATTGCCGAACAACGTTACGTGTCGATCGGCGGCATCGAGCAATGGATGACGATCAGGGGCGCCAGCTGCGCCAATCCTGTCGTGCTGATCGTGCATGGCGGGCCTGGAAATCCGATGACGCCTTACGCGAGCAAGCTCTACGGAGCTTGGGAGAAGGAGTTCACGCTCGTCCAGTGGGACCAGCGCGGCGCCGGCCGGACCTTCGGTCGCAATAAAGGCAGCGCGGACGAGACCCTGACGGTCGAGCGCATGGCGAAGGATGGCGTCGAGGTGGCGGAATACCTGACGCACCGCCTCGGCAAGCAGAAAGTGATCCTCAAGGGCGGATCGTGGGGTTCGGTGCTGGCGGTGCACATGGCGAAGATGCGGCCGGACCTGTTCGCCGCCTACGTCGGCACCAGCCAGCTCATCAGCAATCGCGACAATTCACTGGCCAGCTACACCAAGGTTCTGGAGCGCGCCCGTGCCGCCGGCGACAGCAAAACCGTCGCTACCATCGAAGCGCTGGGACCGCCGCCATGGAAGAACCCGCGCAACTTCGGCATCCTGCGGCGTGCGACGCGGCTATACGAAGCAAAGGTGACGGATCCGGCGCCAGCCGCCTGGTGGACGCGCGCGCCCGAGTACGCCACGGCGCAGGCGGCAGCCGAATACGAGGCGGGCGAGGATTACGCCTACCTGCAGTTCGTCGGCATGGAAGGCGACGGCATGCTCCGCACGATCGACCTGCCGAAGCTTGGCACGCGGTTCGACATGCCGGTGTACCTGATCCAGGGCGCTGAAGACCTGGTGACGACGAAGGAAGTGACGAAGGCGTATTTCGACAGCATCGTCGCGCCGCACAAGGACCATATCCTGCTCGAACGTGTCGGCCACGATCCGAACACTGCCATGCTCGACGCGCAGTACAAAGTGCTCAAAAGCATCCGCGCGCGCTGATCAGGCCATGCGCGGGCCACCCTTGCCGCGGCCGTCGAACAGGACGTCGCGCCGCAGCCGGATGCCGCTCGACCGGATGCCGCTGACCACTCCCCACGCGGCAGCCCAGCGCTTCGCGCGTTCCTGTTCCTGCGCTGACTCGGACCGGATCGCACGTCCGATCGCCTCCGCCATGCGATGCATGGCGTAAGCTTTTCGTTGTTCCCTGGGACGGTGATTCATAAATTACCCGCTACTTGTCCGCTCTTGTAACCACACTAGCGTCCGCCCCCCTTGCGGACAGTGCGTGAACGTACGATCAGCGGCGGCAATCGTCGTTGTTCGCGCTATTCGTGCGATCACGCAATCAATCTGAATTCCTGCGGAAACGTTTCGTCGCAAATTCGACAACATACCTTGTTCCAGCCAAAGAAATGCAGGGATCATTTGTTCAACTGTACAAGCGCCCAGTAGTTTTGACCGCGCTCAGCCGTAAAATATGAACGATAAAATATTTGCAACTCCTCATACGACATGACACGAACTGACCGCCAGGAGCGAAAAAGCTACGGCATGCTGCGCATGAGCCGGGCGATCAGCCGCGCCATCAGCGCGCCGACGCCGAATGAGCAGGACAAGGCGATCCGCTGGGTCGCGGCATGGGGATTGATCGGTGGAATTCGCTCGGACACGGTCCGCCTGCGCAATCCCGAACTGATCCAGCCGGTTCCGGCGCAGCAGGAGCACACCTACGCCGAAACGGCGCAGTCGGGCTGACCGCCAGGTTTCAGGCCTGGCCGGCGGTACTGTCGAAATCGCCCGGTGCGACTGTGCCGGCGATGGTCGCGTCTTTCGGCGCGGCCGGATACAGCCAGCAGAACACCATCGTCGCGGCCGCGGCGCCAGCCAGTTGGGCAAGGATGAATCCGGGCGCGTCGACCGGACGGATGCCGGCAAAGGTATCGCTGGCGGCACGCGCCAGCGTAACGGCCGGGTTGGCGAACGACGTCGACGCGGTGAACCAGTAGGCGGCGGTGATGTAGGCGGCCACGGCAAACGGCGTGATTGCCGGCCGGCTGCGCGAACAGCCGATGATGACCGCCAGCAACCCGAACGTGGCGACGAACTCGCTCCACCATTGCGCAGGCCCGCTGCGCTCGTGCGCCGAGGCGAACAGCAAGGGCGCCTCGAACATCAGGTGCGCCGCCATCACGCCGGCGAAGGCGCCGATAAGCTGCACGGCAATATACGGCAGCACTTCGCGCGCCGGCATGTTGCGTTGCCACGCCTCGGACAATGTCACCGCCGGGTTGAAGTGCGCGCCAGAAATCGGGCCGAAGGTCAGGATCAGCGCGGCCAGGCCGGCGCCGGTGGCAATCGTATTGGCCAGCAAGGCGATTGCGACATTGCCGCCAGCAAGGCGTTCGGCCATGATGCCCGAACCGACCACGACCGCCAGCAGGAAGGCCGTCCCCAGTCCTTCCGCGACCAGCCTTCTTGCCGTGTTACTTCGACTGTTCATTCGCCTGCCTTGGTCGCCTGTGTCAGGTCTTTTTCCATGCACACGGCGCTGGCCGGGCAGAATTTTGAAAACTGGGTGCTGTGGCGCAGTGCCTCAGGCGCATCCTCGCGAGCGATTGCGCGGTAACCATGGTCCTCGAAGAAGCCGGAGGCGCTGGTTGTCAGCAGGAACAGGCGCGCAATGCCGGACTGGCGCGCGTGCGCTTCAATCGCCTCGACCAGGTGGCGTCCTTGTCCGACGCCCTGGCGCGACGCATCGACCGCCAGCGAACGCAGCAGCGCATCGCGGCCGTAGCGTTCGATGCCGACACAGCCAACCACCGCGCTGTCTTTCTCGACGACGAGGAAATCGGGCAGATGCGACGGCCCGATGTCGGAAAACGGCAGTCCGGCGTTCTCGAGAATCTGCCCAATCTCAGGCAGGTCGGCGGTTGTTGCTTGTCGTATTGTTGCCATGACTTATCCTTTTCAGCAGGGCTGGCCAGCACAGCAATTCTCGGTCAGAAAACCGATCAGCCCGTTGACGGTTGCGAAATTCGCCGCATACAGCAGGAAGCGGCCATCCTGGGTTGCCGTAATCAGCTGGGCGTGAACCAGCTCCTTCAAATGGAATGATAGCGAAGATGACGGGATGCCGAGCTCCGCCGCGATCTTGCCGGGCGTCATCCCTCCGGGGCCAGCTTGCACGAGCAGGCGGTAGACGGCCAGGCGCGACTCCTGCGCCAGGGCGGCGAGGGCGGCGATGACAGGTTTGGTGTCCAGTGGGTTAGGTTCGATCATATTTCTATGATATTAGAATTGTCGAACAAGAGCAATTGATTGGTCGGCAAGGCGGAATACGGATCGTGAACCGGTCGGGGAAGTGGTATGGCGGAATGCTGATGCAGAAAAACACAGGGTGGCAAGCGCCGCGGCGCCCGCCACCCTGCTTCAGCTTAGAAGCTGTACGAAGCGCGGGCGTAGATGAAGCGGCCCGAACGTCCGAACGGCGCGTAGTTGGCGAACGCCGCGTTGCCGGTCGTGTTCAGCGCCGGCGGCAGCGACTCAGGATACTCGTCGAAGACGTTGTCCGCCCCGACCGCCACATTCAGCTTCGGCGTCACCGCGTAGCGCGCTTCGAGGTCGACCACGGTCTGGGCGCCCATCGTGAAGTCCAGCGCGGCGGTGGTGCCAGGCGACAGCACCTTGCCGTAACGCGTGGCGCGGAAGGTTGCGCCCCACTGGCCAAGCTTCCAGTTCACGTTCGCGTTGATCTTGTTCTCCGGCTGGCCCTGCTCGAGCGACAGCACGTTGAGGCGATCGAACAACGATGGCGCCGGACTCAGCGCGGACAGCTGGGCGGTCACCGGTACCTTGGTCACTTCGGTGTCGGTAAAGTTGCCGGCCACGGTGAAGTCGAACTTGCCGGCTTCGCCCAAGTTCATCGGCCAGTTGAAGACCACGTCCACGCCGCGGGTGCTGGTATCCACACCGTTGATGAAGAAGCGGCCGCCGCCCACACCGATGAAGCCTTGCGCACGGATGAAGTCGCGCACATTGGTCGCCGTCAGGTTTTCCGACAGGATGATGCGGTCGTCGATATCGATGCGGTAGGCATCCACCGTCACGTTCAGGCCGCCGAAGCGCATCACCGCGCCGAGCGAGACGTTGAGCGATTTTTCCGCGTCCAATGGCTTGGCGCCGAGGGCCACCGCGACCGGATCATTCGGCTTGAAGGTGGTGATCTCGAACGGCACGCCGTTGATGAAGTTGGTCGACGTCGTCGTGAAGTTCTGCTGCTGCGGCGACGGTGCGCGGAAGCCGTTCTGCACCGAACCGCGCAGCGCGAACGCCTTGTTGAAGTCGTAGCGCATCGCAAACTTTCCGGCCAGGCTTTCGCCGAAGTCGGAGTAATGCTCGCCGCGTACCGCGACCGAGGCCAGCAGTTCCTTGGTCAGGTTCGCTTCCAGGTCGACGAAGGCGCCGATCGCGGTGCGGTGCGTGTTGCTTTCGTTGGCCGGGCGGAAGCCAGGGAACACCTGCGCACCCGGAGGCGCTGGCGTGCCATTGGCCAGGGTGACGCCGCCGTGACGGTACGAATCCGGCTCGCCGGCAAACAGCTCGTAGCCCTCGCGGCGCGCCTCGGCGCCCACGGCCACGTTCAGCGGCGAGGCCAGGCTGGCCACCGGCACCGAACGCACGCCGGTCAGGTTCAAGACCAGCTGGTCGTAGGAGAAGCCGCCAGCTTCGAACTCGGTCTTGCTGGACGGGCCGATCGAACGGTTCAGCGTGTTCTCGATGGTGAACGCCATCTTGTTCTTGCCGTAGCCGAGCGACGCGTCCATGTCCCACTCGCCCATGATCCATGAAACGCCGCCGGTCGCGCTGTAGTCGTCAACCGATGGGGCGATGATCGGCAGGTAGCCGTTCGGATAGATCGAGATGATGTTCTGGTCCTGCAAGGCGCGGCGGAAGAAGCCGGCCGAACGGGCATCGCGCTTTTGGTAGCTGGCCCAGCCGTACAGCTTGACGTTGCTGCCGAGGTTGTAGCCGGCGTTGGCGAACACGGTCGCCTGCTCCATTTCCGGTTCGCCGTACCAGGCGTTGAAGCGGTTGATCGTGGCTTCACGCGGATCGAAGGCGCCGTTTACCAGCGGATATTGCTGGCGGAAATCCCAGCCGCCGCGCTCGGTGCGCTTCTGGTCCTTGACTTCCGCGGCAAGGGTCAGGTAGCCGTCTTCGCCGAGGCTCAGGCCCTTCCACAGGCTGACGGTCAGGGTCTCGCCGTCGGAGCGCTTGCGCGAGGCAGGCGGGGCCCAGGTGGCCCCGGCAGGCGTCGGGCTGGCCACGATATCGTATTCGCTCTCGCGCGCGCCATAGGAAACGGTGGCCTCGCCGCCATCGCGGTTGGTGCGCAGGCGGATGTTGACCACGCCCGAAATCGCATCCGAGCCGTACTGGGCGGCGGCGCCGTCACGCAGCACCTCGATGGTACGGACCATCGCGGTAGGGATCGTGTTCATGTCGACGGCAGCCGAGCCGCGGCCGATCGTACCGTTCACGTTCACCAGCGCCGACGCATGGCGGCGCTTCGAGTTGACCAGCACCAGGGTCTGGTCCGGCGCCATGCCGCGCAGGGTGGCAGGACGGATGGTGTCGGTACCGTCGGCAAGGCCGGGGCGTGGGAAATTCAGCGAAGGCAGCGCCACCGACAGCGCCTGGTTCATCTCGGTGCTGCCGCTGGCTTTGAGCGTATCGGCGGAAATGATGTCGACCGGGGCGGCGGTATCGAGCGCGGTGCGGTTCGCAACGCGGGTACCGGTCACGACGACAGTGGCGGAGGGGTCGTTGGACACTGTCTGCGCCACGGAAGCGCTTGATGCGAACAGCGAAGCGATGGTTAAGGCGAGAAACTGTTTCTTGGGTGCGAACGTTCTATGCATTGTTTTTTTTCCTCGTTGATGGAATTACGACCGGCAAAAGCTGCGAACCTGCTTTTGATACTCGTACTTACATGCAACAAAGTCAATTCTGCAACACTCGATCTGGTGCAGATAACAACAGATAAAATTTTCGCGTCAGTTTCGCGTCAGTTTCGCGTAAGGCACGCTTCGCCGAAGCCGCATTCCGTCATTTTTTCGAGGACGCGAACAACGACTGCGCCTTAATGCGCTACGGCCTTCTCCCGCTTGAACATCTTCTGAATAACGGTAACGACCAACAGCACCACCCCACCCGCGATCAGCCCCGCCACCGCATCGATCAGGGTCGGCGTCACCGCTTTGAGCACACCGCCAAGCACCGGCACAGTGCCCGCCGTTAGCGCAGCACTTTCAACCATCACCGCCAGCGCATGCACGCCATGCATCAGGATGCTGCCGCCGACCATGAACATCGCCGCCGTGCCCAGCACCGACAGGGTCTTCATCAGCTTCGGCGCCATCCACAGCAGGAAATCGCCGAAACGCCGGGCGGCGGCGTTCTTCAGCTTGCTGAGGTAAAGGCCCGCGTCATCCAGCTTGACGATGCCCGCCACCAGCCCGTACACGCCAACCGTCATCACCAGCGCGATGGTGGTCAGCACCATTACCCGCTCGGTGAACGTGGCGGCGGCGACGGTGCCGAGCGAAATCACGATGATCTCCGCCGACAAAATGAAGTCGGTGCGGATCGCGCCCTTGATCTTGTCCTTCTCCAGCGCCACCATGTCGACCGACTCATCGGCCAGCGCGGCGGCCAGTTCCTGTTCGTGCGCCGCGTCTTCTTCCTTGTGCAGGTATTTGTGCGCCAGCTTTTCGGCGCCTTCGAAACAGAGAAACGCGCCGCCGATCATCAACAGCGGCGTCACCGCCCACGGCGCGAACGCGCTGATCGCCAGCGCGGCCGGCACCAGGATGGCCTTGTTGACGAACGAGCCCTTGGCCACCGCCCACACCACCGGCAGTTCGCGATCCGGATCCACGCCCGATACCTGCTGGGCGTTGAGCGCCAGGTCGTCGCCCAGCACGCCCGCGGTTTTCTTGGCGGCGACCTTGCTCATGACGGCTACGTCGTCAAGGATGGTCGCGATGTCGTCGAGTAAAGCCAGCAAGCTGCTTGCCATGGGTACTGCTCCGTATGAATGTCGAAGACACACATCTTACCTGACGGCGCGCTCCCGCTGCATGCGCAAAAAAGCACCGCATTTTGGCAGTTCAGGCCGCAAAAACTGCATCTCGTCGCTTTGTTCGTATTTTCCCGCGCGCCCGCCGTATAGTTGGATGCATCAACAGGCTGCCTGACTTTCCAGCGAGGTTCTTTATGAATACCGAATACGATTTCTCGACCACCGTCACCCGCGGCGCGGCGCGCCCTGTCAAGCGCAAGACCCGCATCACGATTTACCTCGACGACGAGGTGCTGGAAGAGTTCCGTTCATTGTCCGAACGCTGCGGTACCGGCTACCAGACCCTGATCAATGCTGCGCTGCGCACACGGCTGGCCCCTGCCGGCAAGGGCCAGCCGGCGCTCGCCGACTAAGCGGAACGGTCGCATTGCGGCATCCCCCGCAATGCACCAAAGCCGTCGCAGGCCAGTCACAGCAGGGCTTACTTTTGCATCGCCGCCTTAGAATTTATTACACACGGCAATATTTATGCTAATCTTCCCGCTCTTTTAACCCCGGAGGATAGTATGAAAAAAGGCGAACTGATTGCAGAATTTGCGAAGCGTACGGAAATGTCCGGCGCAGCCGCGAACGGCGCTGTCAACACCATCATCGACATCATCACCGAGCGCCTGAAAAAGGGTGACACGGTAGGTATCACCGGCTTCGGCACCTTTTCCGTCGCCAAGCGCGCTGCACGCAAGGGCCGCAATCCATCGACCGGCGAAGCGATCAAGATCGCTGCTTCGAAGACGCCAAAATTCTCGGCTGGCGCGACCCTGAAGTCGGCGGTCAACCCAAAGAAGAAGTAAGCAGCACCCCGCGTGCCCGCAGCGGCCCCGGCATACCGGGCGCCGCAGCGTGGCGCCGCGTCATTTCCCCCTCCCCAGAATTCCCCCCATGAGCTTCGCCACCTGGATTGCCTTCGTCTTCGCCGCTTCGATCATCGCCGTGTCGCCTGGCTCCGGCGCCGTGCTCGCGATGTCGCAAGGGCTGTCGTATGGCGTGAAGAAGGCCGGGGCCACCGTGTTCGGCCTCCAGCTTGGCTTGCTGCTGGTGCTCGCCATCGCCGGCGCCGGTGTCGGCTCGCTGCTGCTGGCCTCCGAGCTGGCCTTTAACATCGTCAAGACCGTCGGCGCGCTCTACCTGATCTGGCTTGGCCTCGCGCAGTGGCGCTCGAAGGTCGAGATCATGCCCGGCGACGCCACCGCGCCGGCGCAGGTCCTGGCGCCGGCCTTCGGCAAGCGCGTGCTGACCGGCTTCCTGACCAATGCGACCAACCCGAAAGGGATCATCTTCATGGTCGCGGTGCTGCCGCAGTTCATCTCGAAAGCCGCGCCGCTGCTGCCGCAGCTGGGCATCCTGGCCATCACCATGGTCGTCGTCGATTCGATCGTCATGAACGGCTACGCCTTCCTGGCCTCGTCGATGCAGCGCTTCTTCCGCGACGCGCGCGCCGTCAAAAAGCAGAACCGCTTCTTCGGCGGCGTGCTGATGCTGGTCGGCGGCGCCCTGTTCTTCGTCAAGCGCGGCGCAACGGCCGCCTGAGTTTCCCTTTTCGGGCGGATTGCAACCGTTTGTAACGCTTGTGGTCCGTTCGCCGTCGTGCCGCGTTTTATACTTGGCAGATGCCCTAATCCAAATCCCTGGAGAACACCATGCGTAGTCCCTTTATGAGAGTCGCGGCCGTGCTGGCGCTGATGGCTTGCTCCGTCCTCGCCCAGGCCCAGTCCGAAGCGCCTGCGCGCGTGGGCCGCGTGTCGCTGGTCCAGGGACCGGTCACCATCAGCAGCGAGGACGGCGACCAGCCCGAAGGCGCACTGGTGAACTGGCCGGTGACCAGCGATAACCGCATTACCACCGAACGTAACGCCCGCACCGAGATCCGCATCGGCTCGACCGCCGTGCGCCTCGACGGCGACTCGTCGCTTGAAGTGCTTGAGCTGGACGACGACCGCCTCCAGCTGCTGCTCCATTACGGCAGCGCGAACATCCGCGTCCGCAACACCGAGGTACTGGACGGCTTCTCGATCGAGACGCCGCAGGGCCGCGTGCGCATGCGCGAAGCAGGCCGCATCCGCATCGATGCCGATCGCGACGCCAGCGTGGTCGACGTGTTCGACGGCGTCGCGCTGGTCGATTCGGACGGCTCGACCATCTCGGTTCGTCCCGGCCGCCGCGTCGAGATGCGCCAGGGCGACCTGCTGACCGCACTGGCGGTACGCACCAGCTTCGACGACTGGGCGCGCCTGCGCGACTTGCAGGACGACCGCGTGGTCTCGGACCGCTACGTCACCACCGAGATGACCGGCTACGAAGAACTCGACCGCTACGGCAGCTGGAGCGACAACAGCGAATACGGCCCGGTATGGCTGCCACGCCACGTATCGGCTGGCTGGGCGCCCTACCGCGACGGCCGCTGGACCTGGGTCTCGCCATGGGGCTGGACCTGGATCGACAACGCGCCATGGGGCTACGCGCCATCGCACTACGGCCGCTGGGTGATGGTCAACCAGCGCTGGGGCTGGGCGCCGGGCCGCCACACCGGCCGTCCTGTCTGGGCGCCTGCGCTGGTCGGCTGGGTTGGCGGCAGCGGATGGAACCTGGCGTTCAACAGCGGCTCGATGCACCGTTCCGCTCCGGCGCAAGGCTGGTACCCGCTCGGATTCGGCGAGCACTACACTCCTGGCTACCGTGTGAAGAACGACCACCTCCGTTATATCAACCGGCACGCGCGTCCGCATGACGGCCGCCGTCGCAACGACGACCATCGCCGCCATGGCCTGACCGTGGTCCCGCATGACCAGTTCAATCGCCGTGCGCCGATTGTGGTGCCGTCCGCGCCGCGTGGCGTCGTCACCCCGCTGGCGCTGCAAAACGCGCCGGTGGCTGCGCCGCAGAGGCCCTCGTGGAGCAGGGGTGAGCGTGTCCGTCGTCCGCGTGACGGAGCGGTCGAAGCCGATGGCGTGTCCTACCGCGTTCGCCGTCCGGTGCAGGCAGCACCTGCGCCAACGGTCCAGCCGCAGGTACAGGCGCCTGTAGCGGCCCCGGTGCAGGTCCAGCCAGCGCCGCGCCGCGAGGGTCGGGCTGGAAACGACGAGCGCCGGGAAGCGCGCGGCGCCGACGACCCGCGTCCCCGCTGGGGCGACGAACGTCGCGAACAGATGGAAGCGGCACGGCGCGAACAGGCGGATGCCGCTCGCCGCAGCCAGCTGGACCAGATGCGGCAGGCGCAGATCGAAGAGGCTCGCCGCGGGCAGGCCGACCAGATGCGCCGCATGCAAATGGACGAGCGGCGCAGCCAGATGGACGAGATGCGGCGTGCGCGCCAGGGCCAGGTGCAGGCAGCGCCTGCGGCAGTCCAGCAGCAGCCGGCGCCGCAGCAGATGCCGCAAGCGCAGCCAGAACGGCGCCGAATCGCGCCCCAGCCGCAGGTGCAGGCGCCAGCAGCGGCTCCGGCCGCCCAGGACGTCAATCCGGTGGTCCAGCAGGAGCGCCGCGCCCGCGAAGAGCCGCAGCAGCGCCGCGGCAACCGTCCTGACCTAACCCAGGAACACTAAGACCGGGCGGCATTTCGGTCGGCCTTTTTTGCATCGCAGGCCCCGAATCGCGCCGTCCGTCGCATCCACCGTACGGCGCGCGGGGGAAATCGGTACTGTGGCATTACTCGGTAGCGCGATCCGCTACCGACTTTGTCCTCCGCTATTTTCCCCCTACGATGGAAGTAGTTTATGGCCAGCCTCGAGCTGGCCTCTTTTTTTGGCCATTCTGGCTAAACGCGAAACATTGGCTACAATGTGCCTTTGAACGCGTTTGAACTGGACCTGGTATGACCACGACCCCTGAATCCCTCATCGAATACCCGAGCGACTTTCCGATCAAGGTGATGGGCGCGACGCATGTGGATTTCGCCGCCACCATCGTCGATGTCGTCCTCGAATTCGACCCGACCTTCCACATCGGCCGCCTCGAAGAGCGTCCTTCGGCCAAAGGCAACTACACCGGCCTGACGGTCACCGTGCGCGCCACCAGCCGCGTCCAGCTCGACGACTTGTACCGCGCCCTGTCGGCGCACCCGATGGTCAAGATTGTCATGTAAGCCACACCTGGGCCCGCGCTGGCAGCAAGCTGGCGCTGGCTTATAATGGCGGGTGCCGTAAAGAACCCGCCACCACTATCCTCATGCCCTCCAACAGCCCCGCGCCGGCGATCATCCGCGATCTCGGCCGCGCCGATTACGAACCCGTGTTCGCCGCGATGCGCGCCTTTACCGACGCGCGCGACACCGCCACGCCGGACGAATTGTGGATCGTCGAGCATCCGCCGGTGTTCACGCTGGGGCTGGGCGCCGACCGCGGCCACCTGCTGGCCGGGCCGGGCGTGCCGGCCAACGATGTGCCAGTGGTGCAGACCGATCGTGGCGGCGAAGTCACCTTCCACGGACCCGGGCAGGTGGTCATCTACCTGCTGATCGACCTGCGCCGCAATAAACCGGGCGGCAAGCTGTATGCGCGCCAGTTTGTGACTAAAATCGAACAGGCGATCATCAACGTGCTGCAGGCGTATAATCTTGAAGGTGAGCGCATCGCGGGCGCGCCTGGCATCTACATCGCCGCAGGCCCGCGCAAAGGCGACAAGATCGCCGCGCTCGGCCTCAAGGTGCGCGGCAACGGATGCACTTATCACGGCGTGTCGCTGAATGTCGCGATGGACCTGACGCCGTTTTCATGGATTAACCCGTGCGGCTATTCCGGCCTTGCCACCGTCGACATGCGCACCATGGGCGTGCATGCCGCGCTGGCCGCCGTACAACAGCAACTGGCGGCCGAACTGGTTCGCCAGCTGGCCGAGCCCGAACCGAACAACATCAACCAGGCCCCTGAGGGGCAAGCAGCCAAATGACCACCGACATCGAAACCGGCACTGTCCCAGCTTACAACCCGAGCGAAAAGCAAAAAGGCGCAAGCAAGACCTCGCGCATTCCGATCAAGATCGTCCCGATCGAACAGATCGAGCGCCTGAAAAAACCGGACTGGATTCGCGTCAAGGCTGCCACCGCGTCGAGCCGCTTCTACGAAATCAAGGACATCCTGCGCGCCAATAACCTGGTGACCGTCTGCGAAGAAGCCAGCTGCCCGAACATCGGCGAATGCTTCGGCAAGGGCACCGCGACCTTCATGATCATGGGCGACAAGTGCACCCGCCGCTGCCCGTTCTGCGACGTCGGCCACGGCCGTCCTGACCCGCTCGACACGGAAGAACCGGGCAAGCTGGCCAAGACCATCGCCGACCTGCGCCTGACCTACGTCGTCATCACCTCGGTCGACCGCGATGACCTGCGCGACGGCGGCGCCGGCCACTTCGTCGACTGCATCCAGAAGACGCGCGCGCTGACGCCTGCGACCAAGATCGAAGTGCTGGTGCCCGACTTCCGCGGCCGCCTGCAGAAGGCGCTCGACATCTTCAAGGACGGCCTGCCGGACGTCATGAACCACAACCTCGAAACCGTGCCGCGCCTGTACAAGGAAGCGCGCCCGGGCGCCGACTACGCGCACTCGCTGCAGCTGCTGCGCGACTTCAAAGAGATGTATCCGAGCGCCGTCACCAAGTCGGGCATCATGGTTGGCCTGGGCGAGACGGACGAAGAGATCCTCGAAGTGATGCGCGACATGCGCGCCCATAACATCGACATGCTGACGATCGGCCAGTACCTCGCGCCGTCGAACTCGCACCTGCCGGTGCGCCGCTATGTGCACCCGGACGTCTTCAAGATGTTTGAAGAGAAGGCTTACGAGATGGGCTTCGTGCACGCGGCGGTCGGTGCGATGGTGCGCAGCTCGTACCACGCTGACGTACAGGCCCATAACGCGGGCGTCGCCGCTTAATTCGATACCTCGTATCACGTAGCGCGGATAAGCGGGCTGCCGCCGGGGCCGCATCCGCCGAATAACGGCTCCGCCCAAATGGGTGGCGCCGGCGGGTCCGCGCGTTTCAAGTCTTGTTCCCCCAATCCGCCTGCCGATTACATTCTTCGTTCCGTCGTTCTGACGGCGCAACCCATTCACGTAAGCTCCTGCCACTCCACAAAGTGAATTCGCAGGGCTCGCCACGAACGGCGCAATTGGCTCCAGTTGTACAAAATTCTGTACAAATTCAGTTGACTCGAAGTACAACATCTTGTACCATTTTTCATGTGGAATCGTAACAGGTCCAGGACCGCATCGCGATCAACCACGAATGATCGAGTCAATGGTGGCTCACCACTTTGTCTTGCTGAATTTTGGCGAGACCGAAAGGTAACGATATTTATGAACATCCTAACTTTTAGCGAGGCGCGCGCTGGCTTGAAGAGTGTGATGGATAACGTTTGCACTGATCACACTCCAACGGTCATCACTCGCGTCAACGGTGAACACGTCGTGATGTTGTCGCTGTCAGATTTCAATAGTATCGAGGAAACAATGTATCTTCTCGGTTCAGGGAAAAATGCCAGTCGTTTGATGAAATCTGTTGCCCAAATTAAAGCTGGTAAGGCCCAATCACGGGGACTTGTACGCAATGAAGAACAAAAAGGCGGCAAACAAGCAACAAAGTAAGAGTGCAGTATTGTCGTGGTCCGACGAGGGATGGGAAGACTATCTCTACTGGCAAGCGACAGATTCAAAATATGTAGGCAAGATCAACGATTTGATCGATGAATGCCTAAATGACCCTTTCCGGGGCACTGGGAAGCCGGAGCCTCTCAAAGGGGAACTTACAGGATTTTGGTCAAGGCGGATCGATCGTGAACATCGGCTGGTTTACCTGCCCGACGATGGATGCATCTACGTCGCAGCTTGTCGTTTTCATTATGACGACAAATAGATCGTAATACCGACCAGCTTCATCGTCGCAAACGCTTGCCGGAGTTTTGTGGGCGCCTGAACCATGCCTCACCCGTGGAGTCACCATGAAACCAGCTTCTTCGCCTACCCTTTCCGACCATCTGGACGAAGGCGACGACGACTCGCTGGTGCGCGAACTCGGCCTCGAAGCGCGCGGCGCACAGCTGGTCAAGATGGAAGGCCGCGTCTTCATCCGCTTCGCCGGCGTGGTCGAAACCGCCGGCCTGACCGTCCCCTACCAACTGGTCCCAAGCCAGGGCGTGCTTGCCAAGCCAAGCAAATGGCGCAAGATGGACCGCGCCGCCCGCCGCGCGCTGCTTACCGAACGCGTCACCGGCGCAGCCGCGCACGCCCTCCACCGCAGCGCCGTCGACTTTGTCGAAGAAATCTTCGAAGCCGCCGATGATGTCGGCCTCGACGCCGTCACCTTCCTCAACGTACTGGACGAACTCGAGACCTCGGAGCCCGCCGACTACGTGTTCGAACGGATCCGCCAGCGCCTGACCCACGCCGTCGAACGTGAGCAGGAAGAGCGCCACGCCGCGCGCACCAAGGAAAGCATTAACCTCGCCGAGTATCCCGCGTCGTTCGAAGTGGCCAGCCGCATGCGCCGCCGCTTCATCGCCCTGCTCGGCCCGACCAACTCCGGCAAGACCCATATGGCGATGGAAGCGCTGGCAAAGGCCAAAAGCGGCGCCTACCTCGCTCCCCTGCGCCTGCTCGCACTGGAGAACTACGAGCGCCTGCTGAACGTGGAGCACGAGGGCGAGGATCTGAAGGTCAGCCTGATCACAGGCGAGGAGCGCCGCGTGGTCGAAGGCGCGACGCACGTGGCGAGCACGGTCGAAATGCTGGATGCCCGCACACCGGTCGAAGTGGCGGTCATCGACGAGATCCAGATGCTGGCCGATCGCGACCGCGGCGCCGCATGGACAGCGGCGGTGTGCGGCGCCCCGGCGAACGTGGTCTACCTGGTCGGCGCTCCGGAAGCGCGGCGCGCGATCGAGGCGCTGGCTGATCGCCTTGAATGCGAGCTTGAAGTGCACGTCCTCAAACGCAAGGCGCCACTGTCGATGGAGTCCGGCGCGGTGCGCAAGCTGCGCAACCTGCAGCGTGGCGACGCCGTCATCGCATTCTCGCGCCGTGAAGTGCTGAAGTGGCGCGACATGATCACCGAGATTGGCTTGTCGGTCGCCACGGTGTACGGCAACCTGTCGCCGGAAGTGCGGCGCGCGCAGGCCGAACGCTTCCGCAATGGCACGGCGGACGTTGTTGTCGGAACCGATGCGCTGGCGATGGGGCTGAACCTGCCGATCTCGCGCATCGTCATGACCACGACGGTCAAGTACAACGGCGTCGAGGAAGAAGAGATACCGGCTGCATTGGCGCGCCAAATCGCGGGCCGTGCGGGCCGTTACGGCGTGCATGAAGAAGGCTTCGTCGCCGGATATGACGACGAGACGCATGAGGTCATGCGCTCGCTGCTCAAGGAGAAAATTCCGCCGGTGAGCACCAGCGGCTTTTCGGTGGCGCCGTCGATTGAACACCTGCACCGCATTGCGTCGGTGACGGGCGAGACTTCGCTGGTCAAGCTGCTCAAGCGCTTCGTGCATAACATCGATGTGCCGGACGGGTTCTTTTACCCGCGCATCACGGAGGAGCAATCGGAGCGCGCGCTGTGGCTCGATACACTGACCCTGTCGCTGGCCGAGAAGTTCATGCTGTCGCTGGTGCCGATATCGACCAAGGTGCCGACCCTGCAAAGCGCGTGGGAGCACTGGTCGTATTCGCTGGCGAAGAAGAAGATATGCAAGCTGCAGCCGCATCCGAACGACCTGCTTTTCCAGAGTTTGCAGGAAGTGGAGGACACGTGCCGGATGTATTCGGCGTATGCGTGGGTTAGTTACCGGGTGCCGGAGTATTTCCCGAGTATCGAGCTGGCGCAGGAGTTGGCGCGGACGGCGTCGGAACGCGTCGATTCAATTTTGCACGCGCAGAACGCGGCGGCGCGCAAGAAGCAGAGTGGCGCTGTCAAGCAGGGTGGAAATAAACACGGCGGCGGCAAGCGGCGTTAAAACTGCGAAGGCGGCTGCCGGCATCGAGACGCGCAAAACCGTACAATGGTGCCGATATCTACTTCGGACTTCCATCATGACCGCATCAAAATTCAACCTCGATTTCGCTAACGAATTCGGCGCCAACCGCTTGCCCGGCTACATGGGCATCGAAATCACCCGCGTCGAAAACGCCGAAGTCGGCGCCCGTATCGACATCAAGCCGCACCACCTGGCGCCTAACGAATACCTGCACGCTGGCACCGTCGTGACCCTGGCCGACACGGCTGCCGGCTACGCCTGCATGGCCAACCTGCCTGAAGGCGCCAACAGCTTCACCACCATCGAACTGAAGTCGAACCACTTGGGAACCGTGCGCGAAGGCGCGATCGCTGCCCTGGCGAAAGCGATTCACCTCGGCAGGACAACGCAGGTTTGGGATGTGGTGGTGACGAATGAGGCGAACGGCAAGACGATCGCCTTGTTCCGTTGCACCCAGATGATTCTGTATCCGAAGTAAGCAGCCGGCCGCTTAGCCGGCCAGCTCTTTCTCCAGCAGCTTGTGGAGGTCGGCGAACTTCGGTTCGCCCACATAGCGCTTGATGATCTTGCCGTCCTTGTCGATCACGAACGTGGTCGGCGTCAGCGTGACGTCGCCAAACGACTTGGCGATGTCGCCGCCTGAGTCGAGCGCCACCGTGAACGGCAGCTTGCGCGTTTCGGTGAAATTGATCACGTAGTTGGCCGGATCGTACTGCATCGCGACCGCCACGAACTCCAGCCCCTGACCCTTGTACTTGTTGTACGTCTCGATCATCTGCGGCATTTCCTTGACGCAGGTGACGCAGGAGGTCGCCCAGAAATTGACCATCACGACCTTGCCGCGCAGGCTTTGGGTGCTGACCTTCTGGCCCTTGAGGTCGATGAAGGTGACATCCGGGGCCGGCGTGCTCTTCGTCATCGCGACATAGCCGCCGCCGACGAGCCCACCGACCAGCGCGCAGATGATGAGCGGTTTCTTCCAGCGGGGAGAGGTAGTCGTGGCCATTGCAGTACCTTAGGAGCCGGTTGCGTTCGTTACCGGCGGCAGCGCCTTCAGGTCGACGTCATTGATGTACTCGAATACCTTGACGACCTTTTGCACGCCCGACACGCCGCGCGCAATGTCGGTGCCGATCTGCGCTTCACGCGGGGTGACCATGCCCATCAGGTAGACATTGCCGCGCTCGGTAACAACCTTGAACGAATTGGCCGAAATGGTCTGCATGTCGACCAGGCTGGCCTTGACCTTGGTGGTGATCAGCGCGTCGTTCGAACGGGTGGTGTATTTCGACGGTGGCCCGACTTCCAGTTCGTTGACGAGGCCGATAACGCCGCTGATCGCGCGCACTTCGCGCTCGACCGTTGCCTTCATGCCTTCGTCGCGTACCTCGCCGGTCAGCAGCACTTTGCGGTTAAAGCTGGTGACGTTGACGTGGCCTTGTTCGCCAACGATGCTCCTGGCGCGCGATTCGCCCTTGAGCGCGATCGCCTTGTCTTCAGTCTGAGCGCCCAGGGTGCGGCGGTCGTTGGCGGAAACCGCACTCATCACGGCGCCGCCGGCAACCAGGCCGACGCAGCCACTCAGCGTGGTCAGCAGGGCAACGCAGGCAAGCGCTTTCGCCATCGGACGCATCAGGGAAACAGGCTTATTCATTGACATCTCCTCCAAACAGGGCAACGTCGATACCGTCGCAAATACAGTGAATCGTGAGCAGGTGGACTTCCTGGACGCGGCAGGTGCGGGAGTGCGCGACATTGATATGGACGTCGGCGTCGGTCAGCATTTTGCCGAGCGCGCCGCCGTCCTTGCCGGTCATGGCAACGACGCGCATTTCGCGTTCCAGCGCCGCTTCGACGGCAGCCAGCACGTTGGCCGAGTTGCCCGAGGTCGAAATGGCCAGCAGCACGTCGCCGGCCTGGCCGAAGGCCTGGACCTGCTTGGAGAAAATCTCCTTGTAACTGTAGTCGTTGCCGACCGCTGTCATGATCGAGGTGTCGGTGGTCAGCGCCATTGCCGGCAGCGGGAAGCGTTCGCGCTCGAAACGGCCGACCAGTTCGGCGGCGAAATGCTGGCAGTCGGCGGCCGAGCCGCCATTACCGCAAGCAAGAATCTTGTTCCCGTTCGACAATGCGCCGAACATCAGTTCGATGGCCTGCGAGATCGGTTGCGCGAGGGTGTTTGCCGATTGGAGCTTCAGGTCGGCGCTTTCCTGGAAGTGTGCGAGGATGCGTTGAGTATTCATAAGTGCCGATTATAGTGCAGCCGCCAAGCAAGCCGGGCAACTGCTGTTAAAAATGCTTACATCTCGATGGCGTTGGGCAACCATTCGAGGGCGTCGCCGTCGATCGTCACGACGTCGATCCGGCACTCCGGCATGCGGGGAAAGCGCGATAAATACAGCTGGGCGGCGCAGATGACCCGGCGCTTTTTGGCGGGGGTGATGCTGTCGGCGGCGGCGCCTTTCAGCTTGCCGCTGCGCTTGCGCACTTCGACAAACACCAGGGTGTCGCGCTCGCGCATGATGAGGTCGATTTCGCCGGCCTTGCAGTTGAAATTGGTTTCAACCAGTTCGAGGCCGCGCTGCTGCAGGTAAGTAAGCGCTTCCTGCTCGCCTATCCGGCCCTCCTGCTGCTTCGCGCTGAGCCGGAGGGGCCACATGTTAGTGGGCCAGGATGGGACGGGTGGTGCCGGCCTGGTACACGGCGGCGGGCACGGTACGGGTGAATTTCGCGTTGCCGGCACCGAAACTGGCCTTCAGCTTGCCGGTGACGCCGTCCAGTTCGAACGCCGTGCGGCCTTGCGCGATTTCACGGGTGACGCGGAAGGCGTCGATGCCGAGGGCATACAGGCGCTCCATGTCGAGCCCGAGCGCAGCACCGTTCCAGCGCGGATACGCCATCACGGTCGCGTTGTCGCGCTGGACCACCCACGGCAGGTCGAGCATGCGCATGCCGTCGAGTTCGGGCAGCGTATCCCCGGCCACGGCGCGCGGATTGACCGACGACGCGCCGTAGAACGGCACGTTGGCGCCGATCACGCCGCGCAGCTGGCGGGTCTGGAACGGGTCGAGCGCGGCAAAAATCAGGTTGGGCGCTTCGGTCTGGATCTTGCTGTTGACCTTACCGATGGACATTTCGATCTCGTAGCCGCTGCCGGACGCGATTTCCACCAGCTGGGATTCATGCCCCAGCCTGGCCCACTCCTCGCCGAAGGCGGTGGCGATGCGGCGCTGCCATGCGGACGTGCCGGACACGATCAGGGCGTTCGCGCCGGGCTGCTCGCGGCCGACCCAGGCCGCGGCCTGGCGCGCTTCGTCTTCGATCGACAGGCCGATCACCAGCATGTTGGCAGGCACCACGGTGCCGGCGTCCGGATGGTTCAGTGCAATCGTCGGCTTGCGCGCGGCCGGGCTGCCGGCCACGGCGCTCACCGCAGGACGGGACAGCGGGCCGACCACGATATCGTTGCTGTCCACGGCGCGCGCGTACGCGTCGAGCGCTTCCTGGGCGCCGTCGCCGGTTTCGATGACCTCAACCGTGAAGCCGGCGCCTTCGCGCGCATGCGCGGCCATGAAGCCGGCGCGCAGGATCTCGGCCGGTTGCGCCAAGGTCGCCGAGCGCAGCGGCAGCAGCAGTCCGACCCGCACCGGCTTACCGCTTGGCACGGCAGCTTCCGGGGCCGGGCCGTCCGGCGAATCGATCGGCATCGTCTGTACTTCCGCTTCCGGTTCGGCAGGCTGGACAGGTGGCGCGACCCGTGGCTGGGCCAGCGGCGCCCTTGTGTTTGCCTCGATTGGCGCGCACAATCGCCCCGACACGTCGCAAGGCGTACTGCAGGCGCCCAAGGTAGTAACGGCCAAGGCGGCCAGCACGCCTTTCAGACTTTTTATTAGCATTTCATCCCCAAATGACAGAACCACACGCAAGCAACATCGCACAACTTCCGGTTATTGCCGAAGCAGCACTACAGTCCTATCCTACCGCAACCCTGTATGTCGTGGCGACCCCGATCGGCAATGTCACCGACATTACCCTGCGCGCGCTGCACCTGCTGTCGATTGCCGATGTGGTCGCTTGTGAAGACACCCGCAACAGCTCAAAACTGATGAGCCGTTTCGGCTTGTCGGTGCCGATGATCGCCGCGCACCAGCACAATGAACGCGAGGTGGCGGACAAGCTGATCGCGCGCCTGCTCAAGGGCGAGCGGGTAGCGCTGATCTCCGACGCCGGCACGCCCGCCGTGTCCGACCCGGGCGCGCGGATTGTCGACGCCGTGCTGGCGGCCGGGCTGCGCGTGCTGCCCTTGCCGGGCGCATCGGCGGCGATCACGGCGCTGTCGGCCAGCGGCCTCGTCAACGACAGGTTCTCGTTTGTCGGTTTCCTTCCGGCCAAGAGCAAGCAGCGCGAGAACATGCTGCGCGGCCTGCTGACCGAAACGGCGACCATGGTGTTCTACGAAGCGCCGCACCGCATCCTCGACTGCGTCGGCGCGCTGGCCGAGATGTTCGAGCCCACGCGGCAGGTGGTATTTGCGCGCGAACTGACCAAACTGTTTGAAGAGATCCACCGCTGTCCGTTGTCGGAGGCGACCGCATGGGTGAAGGCGGACCCTAACCGCGAGCGCGGCGAATTCGTGGTGCTGCTCGAAGGCGCGGCGGAAAGCAGCGATGCGCAGGAAGTCGAAGCCGAGCGCGTGCTGAATATCTTGCTGGCCGAATGCACCGTCAAGCAGGCGGCAAGCCTGGCGGCGCAGATCACTGGCCTGAAGAAAAACGCGCTCTACGACCGCGCCCTGGAGATCAAGGGCCAGCAGGACTGACAGCCGCAATGGCACTGCCAAAGGCCCGTGCGGTCTAACTTATACGCGGGCGGCTCTCGGAGAGGCCCGGCAGCAGCGGCAATAATCGGGGGCCGCCTGTTGCAGGCACCTGCGGGGCCGCCTGCGTACCGTCGTCATCACTACCACTTGCACCCGCTATCCTTCTTATCCATCAACAGGATCAGCGGGGCCAACAGCCCGCCCGGTATACCATCCTTGCAATCGCGCCGCCTGGCGCCGGCGATGGCGCGCGCCAGCTTGGTTTCTGTCGCGTACGGTTTGGGCGGTGGCTTGTTCGGGTCCACGTCGTCCGCCATGTCGCGCGCGACGCGCAGCGCGGCATCGCGGTCGAAGCGTTTGCCGCCGGCCGGTTCCTGCGCGGGCTCTACCGAGAATACATCCGGCGGCTCGGCCGCGCCGGGAGACGGATCGGGTATCGCAATCAGCTGGCTCGATGCTGCGGGCTTGCGCTTTGCGCCCGTGCTGGCAGGCATGGGCTCTTTCGCGGCGGTAGTGGACCGCGTTGGCATTGGCTGCTCTTTCGGGGGCGGCGGCGGCGGCGGGCGCAGCCACACGGCGATGGTCCGGCTCACCGGTTCGTCGTCCGGCGCCGGTCCGGCAAGCAGGTGGTGTCGCCATGCGTACAGCAGCGCCGCGTGCAGGGCCAGCGAAACGCCGACGCCCACGGCAAGCCGAAACGGACGCCTGAACGCCGCACTGCCGGCTGCTGGATCAAACTGAGCTGTATTCGCGTTCACTGGCGTCCCATTCATCGCGCTGCCACATCGTGCCATGGATGCATTTCTAACAACAGCGTGCTTACAATTTCTTATATTTTCGATCCCCCTTGACGATAGCGGGTGCAGCCGTTATTATCTTGCCTCTTCGGAGTGTGGCGCAGTCCGGTAGCGCACCTGGTTTGGGACCAGGGGGTCCAAGGTTCGAATCCTTGTACTCCGACCAGTTTTCAGCAAACAGGCTGACGAGTTTATTCTCGTCGGCCTGTTTTGTTTTGTGTTCCAAGAGTTTGCCCTGCGCAAGTTCAAGCTGCCCAACGGGCGCTCTTGACCTAACGCTGGATTCGCAGCGTCAAAGGCAAGGGGCAATACTCGGTGTCCTGGGATGGGGTGCTGCCGGACGAGTCGGCCGCGTATGCGCTGGTGCTTGCCGGACTCGGCCTGGTCAGCCTGTTCCGCCGCCGCTAGTTATCCGGCGCGCTTTGCGACCAGCGCATTGCCCGCGCGGCTGGTGGCCTTGCGGCCGAGGTGCTGCGAAATGAACTGGCCGGCATCGACAACCTGGTCGATGTCGATGCCGGTCTCGATGCCAAGCCCGTTCATCAGGAACAGCACATCCTCGGTTGCGACGTTACCGGTGGCGCCCTTCGCGTAAGGGCAGCCGCCCAGGCCCGCGACCGACGAATGGAAGATCGACACGCCGACTTCAAGGCTGGCGTAGATATTCGCCAGCGCCTGGCCGTAGGTATCGTGGAAATGGCCGGAGATACGGTCGACGTGGAACTCCTGCGCCGCGACCTGCATCACCGCCTGCGTCTTGCGCGCGGTCGATACACCGATGGTGTCCGCGATATCGATTTCGTCGCAGCCCAGGTCGCGCATGCGCGCCACCACGTCCGCTACCGCATCGAGCGGTACCTCGCCCTGGTACGGGCAGCCAAACGCGCAGCTGATGCTGCCGCGCAGGCGCAGGCCGTTGTCCTTGGCTGCCCTGGCGACGCTTTCAAAGCGCGCGATCGACTCCGCAATCGAGCAGTTGATATTCTTTTGCGAGAAAGCCTCGGACGCCGAACCGAAGATCACCACCTCGTCGGCGCGGCTGGCCAGTGCGGCCTCGAAGCCCTGCATGTTCGGCGTCAGCGCCGAGTAGATGGTGCCTTCGCGGCGGGTGATGCTGGCCATCACCTCGGTGCTGGTGGCCATCTGCGGCACCCACTTCGGCGACACGAAGGACGCCGCCTCGATATTCAGGAAGCCCGCGCGCGACAGGCGGTCGACCAGCGCCACCTTGACGGCGGCGGGTACGGCTTCCTTCTCGTTCTGCAGCCCGTCGCGCGGGCCTACTTCGACGATCTTTACCTTCTTCGGCAGTTCTGGCTGGGTGCTCATGTTCGTCCTCGTTATCTCAATAACCACGGGTGCGGTCGACCACGTCGGCCACAGGCTCGCCGTTCTCCAGCGCGCGGATCTTGCCCACCATCTGGCGGATGCTCTCGGTGCGGATCGTCAGCGCCGAAATGTGCGGCGTGATCGTGATGCGCGGCTCGTCCCAGAACGGGTGCGGCGCCGGCAGCGGTTCGTTGCGGAACACATCCAGCGCAGCGCCGGCGATATGCCCCGATCTTACCAGTGCCAGCAAATCCGGTTCGGCCACGTGCGCGCCGCGCGCCACGTTGATCAGGTAGGCGCCTTGCGGCAGCTGCGACAGGCGGGCGCGGTCGAGCAGGTTGGCGGTATCGGGCGTCAGCGGCAGCATGCACACCAGTACCCGGGTACCGGACAGGAATTCATCCAGGCCATCGGCGCCGCTGAAGCACTGCACGCCGTCGACCTGCCTGGCCGTGCGGCTCCAGCCGCGCACCGGGAAACCGAACGGCAGCAGCGCCTCGATCGTGCGCATGCCCAGAGCGCCCATGCCCATCACGCCGACGGAAAAATCTTCCTTGCGATGCTGCGGAAGCTGCGCCCAGCTGCCTGCGCGTGCCTGCTTTTCATACTCGTCGAGACGGCGGAAGTAGCGCAGCACGTAATGCGACACATACTCCGCCATCTGGATCGCCATGCCGGCGTCGCCGAGGCGGATGATCGGCACGGGCGGCAGCGCGTCGCCGTATTTGAGGATGGCGTCGGCGCCCGCGCCGGTCAGGAAGATCGCCTTCACGTGCGCCAGATCGGCCAGCAAGCCATCCGGAGGCATCCACAACACCGCGTAATCGCACGGCGCGATGCTTGCGCCCTCCTGCCACACCACCACTTCTGCCTCGGGAAGAAGCTCGGCGAAGTCGCGCACCCATGGTTCGGTAACGCCATCGGCACGGTGCAGGAGGATACGCATGCTTGTTACGCCGCCTTGAACGCCAGCAGCGGCGCGCCGTCGGCGACCTGGTCGCCTACCTGGTACAGCACTTCCTCGACCAGGCCATCGGACGGTGCGGCGATGGTGTGCTCCATCTTCATCGCTTCCATGATGACGAGCGCGTCGCCCTTCTGCACTACCTGGCCGGCCTTTGCCATCACCGCCACGACCTTGCCTGGCATCGGCGCGGTCAGGCGTCCGCCTGGGGCTTCCGTTTCGCCGGCGTGCGCCATCGGATCGTTATAGGTCAGCGCAAAGTGGCGGCCGCCGGTGAACACATGGAACACATCGCCGTCGCGGCGTACGTTGCCGTGGATTGAGGTGGCGCCGAGCTTGATCGACACTTCCGAACCTGCGCGCGCGGTGACCGACAGGTCGGCATCGACGCCGCCGACTTCGAGGTGCCAGCCTCCCGGATGGTAGGTCAGGCCGACCGCGTACGTCTTGGTATCGGTGGCTGCGCTGTAGTCATCGGTGAGCGAGAGCTGGCGCTGGTAGGCGCTGTTCAGGCGCCAGCCGCGGGCGTTGCCCCAAGGGTCGTCCGGGTTGGCCGACGCCGCAGCCGATTTGTGGGTCTCTTCGCCGATCAGTGCGACCGCGGCCAGCGCCAGTGCGCCGACAGGAGCCGCTTTCGCTTTCGGGAACAGCGTGCCGCTGTTACGTTCGATCAGGCCGGTATCGAGGTCGGCGCTGGAAAACGCCGCGCCCTCCACCAGCCGCTTGAGGAACGCGATGTTGGTGGCGAGGCCGACGATCTGGAACTCGGCCAATGCCTGCGACATGCGGGCCAGCGCCTGCGTGCGGTCCGCGCCCCAGACGATCAGCTTGGCGATCATCGGGTCGTAGAACGGTGAAATCGCGTCGCCTTCGCGCACGCCGGAATCGATACGAACTGCAGCCGGCGCGCCGCCAGGCGTTCCGCCCAGTTCGAACGACACGGCGCCCGGCGTATCCATGTGGCGCAGTGTGCCGATCGAAGGCAGGAAGCCCTTCTCAGGGTTCTCCGCATAGATGCGCGCTTCGATCGAGTGGCCGTTGATCGCCAGCTCGTCCTGCGTCTTCGGCAGCTTCTGGCCGGCTGCTACGCGCAGCTGCCATTCCACCAGGTCGGTCCCGGTGATCATTTCGGTGACAGGGTGCTCCACCTGCAGGCGGGTGTTCATCTCC
Source organism: Massilia polaris (assembly GCF_012927275.1). GTDB lineage: Bacteria > Pseudomonadota > Gammaproteobacteria > Burkholderiales > Burkholderiaceae_D > Telluria_A > Telluria_A polaris. Next base: position 325,211 of record NZ_JABBGG010000002.1, read on the forward strand.
ATGAAGTAGAACGAGCCGTCCTGGTTGGCGATGAATTCCACCGTGCCGGCGCCGACGTAGCCGACGGCCTTCGCTGCCGCCACCGCGGCCTCGCCCATCTCATTGCGGCGCTTGGCCGACATGCCTGGCGCAGGCGCTTCTTCCAGCACCTTCTGGTGGCGCCGCTGCACCGAGCAGTCGCGCTCGTGCAGGTAGACGCAGTTGCCGTGCGTATCGGCGAACACCTGGATCTCGATGTGGCGCGGGCGGGTCAGGTATTTTTCAGCCAGTACCTTGTCGTCGCCGAAGGAGCTGATCGCCTCGCGCTTGCACGACTCCAGCGCCGCCTTGAAGTCTTCCGAACGTTCGATCACGCGCATGCCCTTGCCGCCGCCGCCCGCACTGGCCTTGAGCAGCACCGGGTAGCCGATGCGGTCGCCCTGTTCCTGCAAAAATTCCGGATCCTGGCGCTCGCCGTGATAACCCGGCACCAGCGGCACGTTGGCCGTCTCCATCAGCGACTTGGCCGCCGACTTCGAACCCATCGCGCGCATCGCCGAGCCCGGAGGGCCGATGAACACCAGGCCTGCTTCGGCGCAGGCGTCCGCGAAGTCGGCGTTCTCCGACAGGAAGCCATAGCCCGGGTGGATCGCCTGTGCGCCGGTCGCCATCGCCACCGCGATGATGCGCTCGCCCACCAGGTAGCTTTCCTTGGCTGCCGCAGGCCCGATCAGTACTGCCTCATCGCATACCGCCACGTGCTTCGAGTCGGCGTCCGCTTCCGAATACACGGCGACGGTCTTGATGCCCATGCGGCGCGCGGTGGCGGCAACCCGGCAAGCGATTTCGCCGCGGTTGGCGATGAGGATTTTTGTGAACATGCGTAGTATCCGATCGGTTTTTACAGGTTATTGGGATTAGCCGCCGCAGCTTGCCTTCGGCGCGGAGTCGAGCGTCGCCGCGCGCGTCTGCAGGCCAAGCTTGTTCAGCAGCGCGCGGTCGTCCTCGGCTTCCGGATTGTCGGTCGTGAGCAATTTGTCGCCGTAGAAGATCGAGTTGGCGCCGGCCAGGAAGCACATCGCCTGCACTGCTTCGCCCATCTGGCGGCGGCCTGCGGACAGGCGCACGCGCGCTTGCGGCATCGTGATGCGGGCGACGGCGATGGTGCGGACGAATTCGAACGGGTCGAGCGGGTCGAGGCCGTGCAGCGGCGTGCCTTCCACCTGTACCAGGTGGTTGACCGGCACCGATTCGGGATACGGATTCAGGTTGGCCAGCTGGGCGATCAGGCCAGCGCGCTGCGCGCGCGACTCGCCCATGCCGACGATGCCGCCGCAGCAGACCTTCAGGCCCGCATTGCGCACGTGCCCCAGCGTGTCCAGGCGGTCCTGGTACTCGCGGGTCGAGATCACGTTGTTGTAGAACTCTGGCGCGGTGTCGAGGTTGTGGTTGTAGAAGTCGAGGCCAGCCTTCTTCAGGCGGTCGGCCTGGCCTTCTTCCAGCATGCCGAGGGTGGCGCAGGTTTCGAGGCCCAGCGCTTTCACTTCGCGTACCATCTCTTCGACCTTTTCCATGTCGCGCTCTTTCGGGCTGCGCCATGCCGCGCCCATGCAGAAACGGGTCGCGCCGTTGGCTTTTGCCTGGCGTGCCGCGTCCAGCACGGTGTCGATGCCGAGGATCTTCTTGGCTTCGACGCCGGTATCGTAGCGTGCGGCCTGCGGGCAGTAGCCGCAGTCTTCCTCGCAGCCGCCGGTCTTGATCGACAACAGGGTCGCCAGTTCGACGTCGCCAGCCGGGAAGTTCGCGCGGTGGACGGTCTGCGCGCGGAACATCAGGTCATTGAACGGCAGCTCGAACAGCGCCAGCACGTCGGCCAGCGGCCAGGTAGCTTCCTTCGGCAGGGTGATCGGATCCGCTGGCGGATGGAAGGAGACGGCGGTAGTTTGGGTCATTGTGATTCCTTGTTCGTGGTTCAGTCACGCACGGGCGGCCAGCCTGGCAAGCCCGCGAGTTCGATAAATTCCGCAGCCGCAGCGGCTGAAGGATTTGAGAGGTAAGGCACACGTCCCAGCATCGGAGCCGGGATACGCTGTGCAAGTGCTTCGATGTTCTCGTCAAAGTACGCCATGTCCGGGTCGACCTGGTTGGCCACCCAGCCCGCCAGCACCAGCCCGCGCGCGACGATCGCTTCGATCGTCAGCAGCGCGTGGTTGATGCAGCCAAGGCGCATCCCAACCACCAGGATCACCGGCAAGTTGAGCTGCTGCGCCATGTCGGCGCTGTCGAAATCGTCCGAGAAGGGAACGCGAAAACCGCCGACGCCTTCAACGACGACCGCATCGGCGGCGGCCGCGATTTCGGCATACGCGGCGATGATCGGCACCGGCGTGATGCTGACGCCGTCCAGCTTCGCCGCGATGTGCGGCGCGCACGGCTGGCGCAGCATGAACGGCGTGGTGATGCTGGCTAACAGGTGGACATTGCCGGCCGCGGCGAGCATGTCGGCGTCGTCGTTATGCAGTTCGCCATCGCGCATGTCGGCGCCGGCGGCCACAGGCTTCATGCCGCAGGCGCGCACGCCGCCGGAGGCGAGCTTGTGCAGGATCGCCGCCGATACCAGCGTCTTGCCGATTTCGGTATCGGTGCCGGTGATGAAGCAGCTGAAGCGCGATGGCACGCGCTCCGCGGCGGGTGCGGTTTCCGGCGCCAGCTTCGCCGCGGCTACGGTATCAGTTGGATCATTGAGACTCATCCCATGTCCTTTCCAGTTCGTTGAGCGCCGTTGCCAGCTGCGTTACCTCTTCGTGAGTATGGGCTGCCGACAGCGTAATGCGCAGGCGCGCGGTATCCACGGGCACAGTCGGCGGGCGGATTGCAGCGACCCACAGTCCGCGCCGGTACAAGCCTGCACCGACACGCATGGCCTCGGCATTGCTCCCGATGATAACTGGCTGGATCGCCGTCGTCGACACGGGACGCTGCCAGCGCGACGGTGTGAGTTCGCCGTCGAGGTGGGCGATCAGGGCCTGCAGGTGCGCGCGGCGCTGCGCGCCTTCGTCGCCGCCGATGATGTCCAGGCTCGCCAGCAGCGCATGCGCGAGCGCCGGCGGGGCGGCGGTGGTAAAGATGTAAGGGCGCGCGCGCTGGATCATCAATTCGATGACGCTGGCGTGCGCCGCGACAAATGCGCCGCCGACGCCAGCCGCCTTGCCGAGCGTACCCATATAAACCAGGTTGGACGAGCGCAGGTCGAAGTGCTCAAGGGCGCCGCGCCCATGCGGGCCCAGGGTGCCGAAGCCGTGGGCGTCGTCGATGACCAGCCACGCGCCGTGCTTCTCGCACAGCGCCAGCATCTGCGGCAGCGGCGCGAGGTCGCCATCCATGCTGAAGACGCTGTCGGTGACGACTACCTTGGCGGAAGCGTTGCTCGCCTCAAGCAGTGCGGCCAACGCATCGAGGTCGGCATGCGGATAGACCTTGACGCTGGCGCGCGCCAGCCGCGCGCCGTCGATCAGCGAGGCGTGGTTGAGCGACTCGGAGAAAATCTCGGCGTCCGCATCGGCGCCCAGCGCAGTCAGCATCGCCAGGTTGGCCATGTAACCGGTGCAGAACGACAGCGCGCGCGCCGATTCGAGGTGCGGGCCGAGGAAGGCGGCCAGCCGTTCTTCAAGCAGCTCGTGCGCGCGGCCATGGCCGCTGACCAGGTGCGAAGCGCCGCTGCCGGCGCCGTACAGGGACGCGCCTTCGCGCAGCGCCTCGATCACCAGCGGGTGCGCGGCCAGGCCAAGGTAGTCGTTGCTGCAGAACGCCAGCATCGGGCGGCCGTCGACCACAAGGCGCGGGGCCGATGGCGTGTCGACGACACGGCGGCGGCGCGTCAGGCTTTGCTCGTCGAGCGCCGTCAGCTTGCGGTCAAGGGATGCGATCAGGTCCATCGGTCAGGCCGCAATCACGGACTCGAACACGGTGCGCGTGCGCGCGGCCAGTCCGTCGATCTCGTCGTCGTTCAAGACATAAGGAGGCATCAGGTACACGGTGCGGCCGATCGGGCGCAGCAGCAGTTCGTTTTCAACCGCGCTGGCGAAGAAACGGCGCGAGAAGGTCGATGCGCGTTCCGCGTCCGGCTCGACCGCGTCGAAGGCCCAGATCATGCCGCGCTGGCGGAAGTTCTTCACGCGTTCATGGTTCGCCAGCGGCGCCAGTGCGGCGGTCAGGCGTTCGGCGCGCGCGCGGTTGCGGTTCAGTACATCGTCTTCGCGGAAGATCGCCAGCGTCGCCAGCGCCGCGCGGCAGGCCAGCGGATTGCCGGTGTACGAATGCGAATGCAGGAACCCGCGGCGCATATCGGTGCTGTAGAAGGCCTGGTACACCTCTTCGCGCGTCAGCACCAGCGACAGCGGCAGGTAACCGCCGCTGATGCCTTTGGACAGGCACAGGAAGTCAGGCCAGATGCCGGCCTGCTCGCACGCGAAGAAGGTGCCGGTACGGCCGCAGCCGACCGCGATTTCGTCGAGGATCATGTGCACCTGGTGGCGGTCGCACAGTTCGCGCACCAGCTTCAGGTACAGCGGGTCGTGCATCGCCATGCCGGTGGCGCATTGCACCAGCGGTTCGATGATGATGGCGGCGATCTTGCCGGCGCGTTCCTCGAACAGGCGTGCCACGTCGGCCGCGGCGCGGCGCGCGACATCCTGCGCGGTCTCGCCTTCACGGGCATTGCGCGCGTCCGGCGATGTGACGGTGCGCGCGGCGCGCAGCAGCGGGCCGTAGGCGTCCTTGAACAGTGCGACATCGGTCACGGCAAGCGCGCCGATGGTCTCGCCGTGGTAGCTGCCTTCGAGGCAGACGAATTCCTGCTTGTCGGGCTGGCCGCCATTGCGCCAGGCGTGGAAGCTCATCTTCAAAGCGATTTCGACCGCCGACGCGCCGTCCGATGCGTAGAACGCATGGCCGAGCACATTGCCGGTCATGTCGGAAAGCTGTTCCGACAGCTGGATAACAGGTTCGTGCGTGAACCCCGCCAGCATCGCATGCTCCAGCATGTCCAGCTGGTCCTTGAGCGCCGCGTTGATGCGCGGGTTGGCGTGGCCGAACAGGTTGACCCACCACGAGCTGATCGCGTCGAGGTAGCGCTTGCCGTCGTGGTCGTACAGCCAGGCGCCGCGGCCGTGGCTGACCGGGATCAGCGGCACGGTTTCGTGGTGCTGCATCTGGGTGCACGGATGCCAGACACTGCGCAGGCTACGGGCAACCCAATCTTGTGACATGCGGGATTCCAATCAGTTCAGCCAGGACGGTTTGCGTTTCTCGAGGAAGGAAGCGACGCCTTCGCGCCCTTCCGGCGACGAACGGATTTTCGCGATGCGCTCCGCGGTATCGAGCAGCAGCGCGTCGGTGACTTCCTCGCCTGCGAGGTCGCGCACCAGTACCTTGGCTTCGGCGACGGCGTTCGGACTGTTGGTGACCAGCGACCTGACGATGAGGGCTACCTGTTCATCGAGCTTGTCGGCGGCGACCACTTCATGGGCGAAGCCGATGCGGCGCGCTTCCGTCGCGCTGAAGCGTTCGGCCGTCAGGAAGTAACGGCGCGCGGCGTTCTCGCCCATCGCCTTGATCACGTAAGGCGAAATCGTCGCCGGGATCAGGCCGAGCTTCACTTCGGACAGGCAGAAATTCGCTTCCTCGACCGCAACCACGATGTCGCATGCGGCCACCAGGCCCATGCCGCCGGCGTAGCAATCGCCCTGCACCTTGGCCACGACCGGCTTCGGGCACAGGTAGATCGTGCGCAGCATGTCGGCCAGGCGGGTGGCGTCGTCGAGGTTCTCGGCGTCCGAGTAGCCTGCCATCTTCTTCATCCAGTTCAGGTCCGCGCCGGCGCAGAAGGCCACGCCGTTGGCCGCGAGGACGATCGCGCGAACGTCGTCGCGGCGGCCGAGTTCATCGAAGGCCAGCGCCAGCTCGGCGATGGTGGTTTCGTTGAACGCGTTGCGTACGTCAGGGCGGTTAAGCATGACGGTGGCGACGCGGTTTGCGACCGTGACGGCCAGGGTCTGGTGCGTGTTCAAGGTCATCTCCTTACATCCGGAATACGCCGAACTTCGTGTCCGGGATTTCGGCGTTCAGCGCAGCCGACAAACCGAGGCCCAGCACCATGCGGGTATCGGCCGGGTCGATAACGCCGTCGTCCCACAGGCGCGCGGTGGCGTAATAAGGGTGGCCCTGCTCCTCGTACTGCTCCTTGATCGGCTGCTTGAACGCGGCTTCTTCCTCCGCGCTCCACTTGCCGCCCTTGCCTTCGATGCCGTCGCGCTTGACGGTCGCCAGCACCGACGCGGCCTGGTCGCCGCCCATGACGGAGATGCGCGCATTTGGCCACATCCACATGAAGCGCGGCGAGAACGCGCGGCCGCACATGCCGTAGTTACCGGCGCCGAAGCTGCCGCCGATGATGACGGTGAACTTAGGTACCGCTGCCGTCGCCACCGCCGTCACCATCTTGGCGCCGTTGCGGGCGATGCCTTCGTTTTCGTATTTGCGGCCGACCATGAAGCCGGTGATATTTTGCAGGAACACCAGCGGGATCTTGCGCTGGCAGCACAGTTCGATGAAGTGGGTGCCCTTGAGCGCCGACTCCGAGAACAGGATGCCGTTGTTGGCGATGATGCCGACCTTGACGCCGTAGATGTGGGCGAAGCCGCACACCAGCGTGGTGCCGTAGCGCGCCTTGAACTCGTCGAACTCGCTGCCGTCGACGATGCGCGCGATGACTTCGCGTACATCGAAGGGCTTGCGGGTGTCGACCGGGATCACGCCGTACAGTTCTTCAGCGGCGTATTTTGGCTCGCTTGACTCGCGCAAGGCCATCTGCTGCGGTTTGGTGCGGTTCAGGTTCGATACGATGGTGCGCGCCAGCGACAGCGCGTGCAGGTCGTTCTGGGCCAGGTGGTCGACCACGCCGGAGAGGCGGGTGTGGACATCGCCGCCGCCCAGGTCTTCCGCCGTCACCACTTCGCCGGTTGCGGCTTTCACCAGCGGCGGGCCGCCCAGGAAGATGGTGCCCTGTTCCTTGACGATGATCGATTCGTCGCTCATCGCCGGCACGTACGCGCCGCCGGCCGTGCACGAGCCCATTACCACGGCGATCTGCGGGATGCCCTTGGCCGACAGGTTGGCCTGGTTGTAGAAGATGCGGCCGAAGTGGTCGCGGTCCGGGAACACGTCGTCCTGGTTCGGCAGGTTGGCGCCGCCTGAGTCGACCAGGTAAATGCACGGCAAGTTATTCTGGTCGGCGATCTCCTGCGCGCGCAGGTGCTTCTTGACCGTCATCGGATAGTAGGTGCCGCCCTTGACGGTGGCGTCGTTACAGACGATCACGCACTCCTGGCCGGCCACGCGGCCGATGCCGGTGATGATGCCGGCGGCAGGCGCCGCGTTGTCGTACATTTCGTAAGCCGCCAGCTGCGACAGTTCGAGGAAGGGCGTGCCCGGATCGAGCAGCATCTGCACGCGGTCGCGCGGCAGCAGTTTGCCGCGTGCGACGTGCTTGGCGCTGGCAGCGGCGCCGCCGCCGGCCGACGCTGCCGCCACCTTGGCGCGCAGGTCGTCGACGATCAGTTGCATCGCCGCGGCGTTGGCTTTGAAGTCTTCACCGCGCGGATTGAGTTTGCTGTCGATGTGGGGCATTGCGATCCTTTTCTGACCTTCGTCTTATTCGGGGAAACTGCCGTCGAGGTAGTACCAGCGCGGCACATCGCCGCTGCCGGCCTCGCGCACGAAGCGGCTCACTTCGTGCAGGCGATGGGCGCGTCCGCCGATCTTGTAGCGGGCGACAAATTCCACGGTGTCGCCCTCCTCTGTATTTACTTTACGTTGACGTAAACGTAAAGCAGATTTTACCTCAAGTCCCAGCCACTGTAATCTTTCGTTTTCATTCACGATTGGTTCAATCGGGCAGGTGCTGGGGTGCCAGGTCGCGCGCAGGTAGGCTTCGTCGCCGAGGGTATAGGCGGTGTAGCGCGAACGCATCAAGGCTTCGGCCGTCTGCGCGACCGCGTCGCCGGACAGAAAGGGTCCGCAACAAGTGGGAAACGATGGGCCGCCGCAGGGGCAGGAAGCTGGTATTTTCGGCATGGCGACATTATCCGCCATTACGCCGGTGTTGACACCCGGTACGGCTTATTCGCTGGCGGATGGCACGACGGCCGGTTCCGCCGGCTTCTGGCCGGTGGCCCGGTTGACCAGTACGGTGACCACCCATAGCGCGATGCCGATGCCGATCAGCACGCCGGCCACCTTATATTGCAGCGGATCGCGGCCGGTCCACGGGCCGGCGAGGAAGGCGCAGGACAGCGCGCCAACTACGGGAAGAAAGCTCGGCGTCTTGAAATGTTCGTGGCCGACCGGGTCGCGCCGCAGCACCAGCACGGCGATATTCACCACGGTAAAGACGCACAACAGCAGCAAGGCGGTGGTCCCGCCGAGTGCGGGCACCTCGCCGACGAAGGTGATCAGGCCGAAGGCCAGCAAGGTGGTGAAGCCGATCGCGACGTAAGGCGTGCGCCGCTTCGCGTGCACCTTGCCGAGCAAGGCGGGCAGGACATGCTCGTTACTCATGCCATACAACAAGCGGCTGGCCATCAGCATGTTGATCAGCGCGCTATTGGCGACCGCGAACATCGTGATGATGGCGAAGACCCACAGCGGGAAGTTCGGTGCGCCGGCCTGGACGACCTGCAGCAGCGGAGTTTCGCCCTGGCCCAGCTTATCGGCCGGCACCAGCGTGATTGCCGAGACCGACACCGCGACATAGATCAGCCCGGTGATGACGAGGCCGGCCAGCAGCACTTTCGGGAAGTGGCGCACCGGGTCCTTGCACTCCTCGGCCATGTTGACCGAATCCTCGAACCCGACCATGGCGAAGAACGCGAGCGTCGTTCCGGCGATTACCGGCCAGAAGGCGCCGCCATCCTCGGCAGCCTTGAACTCAAGGGCGCGGGACACATCCCCCTCGCCTGCGGACATGGCGGTCAGCCCGATAAAAATGATGATCAACAATCCGCTCAGTTCGACGCACGTGAGTACGACGTTGAACTTGACGCTCTCGCTGACGCCGCGGAAGTTAATCGCCGCCACCAGGGCCATGAAGGCCAGCCCGACAGCGGTAATGCCGAACCCGCCCGCAAGGTTGAGGTCGAAGGCGTTCGCCATGTTCGCCGCGAAAGCCCGCGACGCCGTCGAGGCGGACGTGATGCCGGAACACATGACCGCAAAGGCGACGATAAAGGTGACGAAGTGAATGCCGAAGGCTTTGTGGGTATACAGGGCGGCGCCGGCGGCCTTGGGATATTTGGTGACCAGTTCGAGGTAGCTGAACGCGGTCATCAGCGCGACGGCGAAGGCGACGACGAACGGGAGCCACACCACGCCGCCGACCTGTTTGGCGACCTGGCCGGTGAGCGCGTAGATGCCGGTGCCGAGGATATCGCCGACGATGAAAAGCAAGAGTAGCAACGGCCCCATGACCCGTTTGAGGGTGGGTTTCGCCTGCTCATCACCGGCCACGGAAGGGGTACTCACTGCGCCTCCTGACATAACGCCATCAAGTACAGAATACTTGCAGCGGGAGCCGGGATCAAGCAGTGGAATCCGAGGCTAGGGCAAAAACCGTAGTCAGGGCAATACGAAGAATCGCGAAGAATCGGGGTCCGTCCCCGGGGACAGACCCCGGGGACGGACCCCGACGTATATATAGATGTCTTGTTTCGCCGCGTCCCCAGAGGGAGTGGACGCGGAAAATTGAAGCGCGGAGGCAGTACAGCAGTCTTTTGAAATATTTCAAAAGCCCTTGGGGTCTGTCCCCGGGGACGGACCGGGTCACGTTGACCCCGATTGTTTAGTTGCGCAGGGACAGGCCGCCCATCGGGATCGGCGCTTGTTTGCCGCCCATGAGGTCGGCGAGGATGCTGGCGGTGCCGCAGGCGAAGGTGAAGCCGAGCGGGCCGTGGCCGACGTTGAGCCACAGGTTCGGATACTTGGTCGCGCCGACGATCGGGGCGCTGTTCGGGGTTGCAGGACGCAATCCGGCCCAGGTTTCTATATGTTCATAATCGGCAGCGTGCGGCATCGTCGCACGCACCTGGCGCGTCAGGCCGGCGATGCGTTCGGCGTTGATCGAGGTGTCTTCGCCGACCATGTCGACCATCGCCGCCACGCGCAGCTTGTCGCCGATGCGCGCGTACAGCACCTTGCGCTCGAAGTCGGTGACGCTGATTTCCGGCGCGCGGTCGGTGGCGCGGATCGGCGCGGTCAGGCTGTAGCCCTTGAGCGGATAGAGCGGCAGGTAGATGCCCGCGCTGTCTGCCAGGTTGCGGCTCTGGATGCCGGCGGCCAGTACGAATGTGTCCGCGGACAGCATGCCGGCAGTGGTGTCGAGAAAGATGACCTTGCCGCTTTCAGTGATGAAGCCGCGCGCCGAGCCATGGACCACGCCACGGAAACGCGGGTTGGCTTCGAGCCTTGCTTCGAGCGCGCGGCAGAACGCGTGGCAGTCGGCCACCGCTTCGCCACTGTTGAAGATGCCGCCGGCCAGCACGCGTTCGGCCTCGGCCAGCGCAGGTTCGCGCGCCACGCATTCGGACGGCGACAGCACCTGGCGCGATTCGTCCGAATCGGGCCGCGCCACGGCGGCGTCGAATACGTCGCGCGACCGGTAGACCACCAGCTTGCCGGCGTCGCGCCAGGAGAATTCTTCCAGCGGCAGCACGACTGCGAGTTCCGCCATTTTCTTGCGGCTCAGCTCGCCCAGCTTGAGCAGGCGGGCGGTGGTTTTCGCATTCGCGCCGGAGGTGCAGTTGGCCAGGAAGCTGGCCAGCCAGCGCCATTGGCGCAGGTCGGCTTCGGGACGGAATCGCAACGGGCCGTCTTCCTGCATCAGCCATTGCAGCGCCTTGAGCGGGACGCCGGCATCGGCCAGCGGCGACACGTAGCGGTAGCTGAGCTGGCCGCCGTTGCGGTAGCTGGCAGCGGTGCCAACCGCAGCTTCGCGTTCGAGCAGCGTGACGGCGTATCCAGCCTCGAGCAGCCACCAGGCTGAAGTCAGGCCGACGACACCGCCACCGATTACGATCACATGCTGCATTTCCAACCCAAGTAGTTACAATTTAGTGCATGAGCTTAGGCGCTGGCCCCGCTTCGGGCCAATGAATGTAGATCGAAGGGCCATAACCACTGCTCATGCACCGTTCGGGAGCGTCCGGGTTCAGATTTTTTTACCAACAATAACACCGCGGTGCAGCGCGGTAAGGACCTGTTCCTCAAAGCGTGGCATTGCGGAATACTTGCCTTTATATACCTCCGGATCCGACGATACGCCCCCCACCAGCACCACCATGCCATTCTTGCCCGCCAGGTCCGCGGCGAACACCGACATCAGCCCGTACGCTTCCCCCAAATGGCCGACGGCCGCGAATCCGCCCCCTTCGACCAGCTGCATGCCCGGCTTGTCCGCAAAGTGCTGGTTGCCCAGCCCCCAATAGTTGAACAGGCCATGGTCGGTATTGCCGTTGCTGCCGTTGTCGGCCCATTGCTGCGAAAACATCGTAGCCAGCGTGGCGGGACGCAGGATCTGCCGCCCCTCGTGCTTGCCATCGTTCAGCAGCATCAGCATGACCTTGCCCATGTCGTGCGCCGACATGCGCATCCCGCCAGTCGGGCTGAACGGGGTGGCGTTGGTGCCGATGTCGTAAGTATCGATCCCGGCCGGGCGCGCCGGCGGTCGCTGGCTGTAGTCGTCGACCTGGGGAATCCACGGGCCGGCCGTGTTCCAGATTTCCGTGTCGACCGTGCGCTTGCGGTAGAGGGTTGCCAGGTCAGACAGGTCTTCCGGCGAAAATTCGGACGGGTTGTACCCGCCATGCAGCCCCATCGGATCGAGCAGCAGGCGCTTCATCAGGCGGTCGAAACGCTCGCCGGTGACCCGCTCCATGATCGTGCCAATCACGCCCCAGTTCAGGTTCGAGTACGTGAAATACTGGCCCGGAGGCGCAGTGGGCGCCCACATCGCACCGTTCCCGTGCAGCTCGCCAGCCGGGAGCAGCAGCGACTTCAGCGACTTCGCCGCCGGGAATGAATAGCCCGCCTCGTCGCGCAAGGTCGAGGTATGGCTCAGCAAGGTACGCAGGGTGACCGGCTCGTCCGGGAAGCGCGGGTTGCGCAGCGGGTAGCCGAGGTAGGCGCCAGCGTCGGTGTCGAGGGCCAGCTTGCCGTCCTCGACCAGCCGCATCAGGCCGAGCGTCGTCATCATCTTCGAAATTGACGCCATCCGGTACAAAGTGCGGTCATTGGCCGGTTTTGATGGCTGTCCGCCGATGCCGATAAAGCGTTGGCCGGACTGGAATTCATAGGCGACCTTGCCGTCCCTGATCGCCAGTACCGACATGCTCGACAGCTGGCACTCCGGCGCCTGGGAGATGGCAGTCAGTTCCGCGTCGAGCGCAGTCCGCGATTCGGGCGGCCCGGACACCATCGGCTTCGGCGAACCGCCGAAAACATGTCCGACGCCGCCCAGTAACGCCATCCCAAGCACTGCCCGCCTGCCTTGTTTCATGCTGTCTCCCTCAAATTATTGTCCGGCGAGGATAAGTTGGCATTATCGCCGCTGCTAATGAAATGTGCGTCTCGCTCCATAACCTTTTAGTATATTGATCCGCCTTTCTTTCATGCGAATGTGAATATTCACAGTTTGTTATTGCATTTACACTGAGGGCACAGCACCATTACCGGACTCTCAAGCATGAGCGGAACCGCAATGAGCAACAGCATCAACGAATTCAGGGTGGACCTGAACGACAATTCCCCCTTGTACATGCAGGTCGCGCGCAAGCTGATCCAGGATGTGCGCGAGGGCCGCTACCGCGTCGACCAGGCGCTGCCGTCCGAACGCCTGCTGTCCGACCAGCTCGATATTTCCCGTGTCACCGCGCGCAAGGCCATCGACCAGCTGGTCGACCAGGGCCTGGTGGTGCGCCGCCGCGGCTCCGGTAATTATGTGGCGCCGCGCATCGAGCAGCCGCTGTCGAACCTGTCCAGTTTTTCCGAACAGCTTGAGCAGCGCGGCTACCGCGCCGGCTCGCAGTGGCTCAAGCGCGCGATCGCCGTGGCCGCTGCCGACGAGCAGCTCAGCCTCGGTTTGTCCTCGAACACGCGCGTGGCCCGCCTCGAGCGCCTGCGCCTGGCCGATGAGGTGGTGATGGCGTATGAAGTGAGCGTGATTCCCGCCACCATCCTGCCGCGCCCGGAAGGCGTCGGCGATTCCCTGTATGCCCACCTGGACAAGACCGGCCACATGCCGGTGCGCGCGCTGCAGCACATCCGCGCGATGAACGCCCCGGCCACCCTGGCCGGGCAGCTGGGCATCCCGGAGGGCAAGGCGGTGCTGTTCATCACCCGCATCGGCTACCTCGAATCGGGCCAGGCTGTCGAGCTGACCCATTCGTATTGCCGCAGCGATCATTACGATTTCGTCGCCGAGATGCGGCGTGTTGCATAACTTTTCGGAATAACTACGGCCAATCCTTTCATGGGGAAGGCCGCGAATTTGGTATTACACTGGTTTTATCGGATTGCTATCGGGCGGATTTCGCTTGACCAATCCATCCGACAAATGCGACGCCCGCACCGAGCCCCCGATGTTAAAAACCGAAACCCCAGATCAGCAGCACGCCGAACTCGACCAGTATCCGACCGTTGAACTAGTCAATACCCTGGTGGATGACCAGATCAACGCCGTCAACGCGGTTCGCGCCGCTGCTCCGCGCATCGCGGCGGCCGTTACCGCGGCCTTGCCGCGTATCGAAGCGGGCGGGCGGCTGATCTATGTCGGCGCCGGCACCTCCGGCCGCCTCGGCGTGCTCGACAGCGTCGAGCTGTACCCGACCTTCTCGTGGCCAACCGAGCGCGCAGTCGCGCTGCTGGCCGGCGGCGCCAAGGCGATGTTCGTCGCCGTCGAAGGCGCCGAGGATGACATCGTCCAGGGCGACGCCGACCTGCGCGCGGCCGATGTCGGGCCGAACGACGTGGTGCTGCTGATCGCCGCGTCGGGCGGCACGCCGTATGTGCTGGGCGCCCTGCGCGCGGCGCGCAAGCTCGGCGCGCTGACGGTCGGCTTCGCCAACAACACCGATGCGCCAGTCGCCAACGAAGCGGAAATCGGCGTGACGCTCGATACCGGTTCCGAAATCATTTCCGGTAGTACCCGCCTGAAAGCCGGCACTTCGCAGAAGATCGCGCTGAACACGTTCTCGAGCGCATTAATGGTGCGTTTGAACAAGGTTTATGGCAACCTGATGGTAGACTTGAAGCCCACCAACGCCAAGCTGATCCTGCGCGCGGTCCGCCTGACCATGTTTGCCACAGGCGCCGACGAAGCGGCAGCGCGGGCGCTGCTGGAACAATGCGATTTCCATGTCAAGGTTGCCGTCGTGGCGCTGAAGCGGAAGACCGATGTCACCCAGGCCAGGGCCCTGCTTGAAACGGCGCGCGGCAGCGTGCGCCGGGCACTCGCCGCATAAAGTCTTGGCAGGCGCAGGGCCCTCATCCAGAAAGATCTATGCAAAAAGCGCAAGTGAGAAATCCTTGGTCGTGGATTCCGACGCTGTATTTCGGCCAGGCCATTCCTTACGTTGTCGTGATGACCTTGTCGGTCACCATGTACAAAAATCTCGGCATCTCGAATGCCGACATTGCGCTGTATACCAGCTGGCTGTACCTGCCGTGGGTCATCAAGCCGCTGTGGTCTCCCTTCGTCGACATGTTCCGCACCAAGCGCTGGTGGGTGGTCGGCTTGCAGGGCATCATCGCCGCTTCGCTGGCGCTGGTGGCGTTCACGATCCAGATGCCGTCGTTCTTCCAGGTCAGCCTGGCCGTGCTGTGGCTGATGGCCTTCAGTTCCGCAACCCATGACATTGCCGCCGACGGCTTCTACATGCTCGGGCTCAAGCAGCACGAGCAGGCCGCGTTCGTCGGCGTGCGCAGTACCTTCTACCGCCTGGCCAACATTGCCGGCCAGGGTTTGCTGGTTTACCTCGCCGGCGAACTGATCAAGTCGACCGGCGACGTCGCCTATGCATGGTCGGTGGTGTTCTTCGTTCTTGCCGCAATGTTCATTGCACTGTTCGTGTACCACCACGTCATCCTGCCGCGGCCGGAATCCGACCGCGCCGTGGAGCAGGGCGACAATTACCTGAAAGAGTTCTTCACCACCTTCGCCACCTTCTTCCGTCGCAAGGACATCTGGCTGATCCTCGGTTTCATCCTGACCTACCGCCTGGGCGAGTCGCAGCTGATCAAGCTGGTGACGCCCTTCCTGATGGACCCGCTGGCCAAAGGCGGCCTCGGCCTGACCACCTCGCAGGTCGGCATCGCCTACGGCACCGTCGGCGTCACCGCGCTGACCCTCGGCGGCCTGGCCGGCGGCTACCTGATCTCGCGCCTGGGCCTGAAGCGCTGCCTGTGGCTGATGGTGTTCTCCGTCCACCTGCCCGACCTGGTGTTCGTCTACCTTGCCACCGAGCAGCCGCAGAACATCTACGTGGTGTCTGCCGCCCTCGCGATCGAGCAGTTCGGCTACGGCTTCGGCTTCACCGCGATGCTGCTGTACATGATCATGGTGTCCGAAGGCGCGCACAAAACGGCGCACTACGCGATCTGCACCGGCCTGATGGCACTGGGCATGATGGTGCCGGGAATGTTCAGCGGCCGTATCCAGGAATACATGGGCTACCAGAACTTCTTCATCTGGGTGTGCGTGGCGACGATTCCGGCATTCATCATGGCCGGCCTGGTCAAGATCGATCCGGAATTCGGGAAGAAGCAATAAGGGATGGGACCGGCAGGCAGGCTCACGTCGCTCGACGCATTCCGCGGCTTCACCATCGCCGCCATGGTGCTGGTGAATAACCCGGGCGACTGGTCCGAGCTGTATCCGCAACTGGCGCATGCCAAATGGCACGGCTGGACCTTCACGGACCTGATCTTCCCGTTCTTCCTGTTTATCGGCGGCGTCTCGATGGCGCTGTCGCTCGGCCGCCTCGCTGCGGCCGGCGCAAACAAGCCGCAGCTGCTGGCCAAGCTGGCCAAACGGGCGGCGCTGATCTTCCTGATCGGCTTCCTGCTGAACCTGATCCCGAATTTCAATTTCGCTAGCGTTCGGATTCCCGGCGTGCTGCAGCGCATCGCCATGTGCACCCTGCTGGCCGCGCCCATCGTCGTCTGGTTCGGCTGGCGCGCCCAGCTTGCGTGGATCGTCGGCCTGTACGCCGCCTACAGCGTGCTGATGCTGACCGTGCCGGTTCCCGGCATCGGCGCGGGCGTACTGGAACCGGGACAGGACTTCGGCGCCTGGCTCGACCGCATGGTGCTCGACGGCCACATGTGGGTGCAGTCCAAAACCTGGGACCCGGAAGGCATGCTCAGCACAATTCCAGCGGTGGCGAGCCAGTTGCTCGGCGTGCTGGCCGGCCGCTGGCTGCTGTCGCGGCAAGCGCGTACGGACCAGACCGTATGGATGGTGTTCGCCGGGCTCTTGATGGTGTGGCTAGGCGTGATCTTCGACGCCATCCTCATGCCGATCAACAAAAGCCTGTGGACGCCTTCGTACAGCCTGCTTGCGGCTGGCTGGGCGACGCTCATTTTCGCCGCGTTCTACTGGCTGCTCGACGTCAACCCGCACGCCGCCGTTCGCGAAGCCGCGGCACGCTGGACAAAGCCGTTCGTCATCTACGGCATGAACGCGCTGTTCATTTTCGCGCTCTCGGGACTGGTCGCGAAGATGTTCGGATTCATCAAATTTGCCCAGCCGGACGGCAGCACCCTGTCGCTCGGCAAGAGCCTGTATGCACCGATCAAAGCGCTTCCGATAGCGCCGGTCAACACGTCTTTGCTTTATGCTTTACTGTTTAACGCCGCCATGTTCGCGATCGCATGGTTCATGTGGCGCAAGAAGTGGTTCGTAAAAGTTTAAAAACTAGAATATTTGGGGAATGGTTTTGCAGCCTAATATGAAAAAACGCGCGTTTGCGCTTGCAGGTGTGGCCGGCGCGATGGCGCTGGGTGGTCTGTTGACGAGCTGTACCGCGGTGAAGCCGGCCGCGCCGGTCGCCGCAACGCCGGTTGTCGTGCCTGCACCGGCCAACGAGATCGAGCCGCCTGCGGCGCCGCGTGAATTCCGCGCCGCCTGGGTGTCGACCGTCGCCAACATCGACTGGCCGACCAAACAGAACCTCAGCGCCGCGCAGCAGCAGGCCGAAGCCATCGCCATCCTGGACCGCGCCAAGGCGCTGAACATGAACGCGATCGTGCTGCAGGTGCGCCCGAGCGCCGACGCGATCTACCCGTCCAAGCTGGAACCGTGGACCGAATACCTGAACGGCGCGCAGGGCGAATCGCCGAAGCCGTGGTACGACCCGCTGAAATTCTGGGTGACGGAAGCGCACGCGCGCGGCCTTGAGCTGCACGCCTGGTTCAACCCTTACCGCGCGCGCCATGCCACCGCCAAGTCGGCCAGCGTCGCCTCGCATATTTCGCGCAGCAACCCGTCCGCCGTGAGATCGTACGGCAAGTTCCTGTGGATGGACCCGGGCGAGGTATCGGCATCGAAGCAGACCCTCGACGTTATCCTCGACGTGGTGCGCCGCTACGACATCGATGGGGTGCACCTGGACGATTACTTCTACCCGTATCCGATCGAAGCGCCGGGCGCGACCGGCGCCGAAGCCGCCGCGCTGGATGGCGCCGCCGCCAAAACCGAGCTCGATTTCCCGGACCAGCCGGCCTGGAACCGTTATGTGCAGGGCGGCGGCAAGCTCGACCGCGCCAGCTGGCGCCGCGACAACGTCAACCGCCTGATCGAAGACATCTACAAGGGCATCCACCGCGAGAAAAGCTGGGTGCGCTTCGGCATCAGCCCGTTCGGCATCGGCCGTCCTGACCGCCGTCCGGCCACCATTTCCGGCTTCAGCCAGTACGACAAGCTGTACGCGGATGCCGAGCTGTGGCTTGAAAAAGGCTGGCTCGACTACTTCACGCCGCAGCTGTACTGGCCGATCTCGCAGACGCCGCAAGCATATGACACGCTGCTCGACTACTGGCTGGCGCAGAACCCGAAAGGCCGTCACATCTGGCCGGGCCTGTTCACCAGCCGCATCGGGGCGCCGGCCAAATCGTACGCGCCGGAAGAAGTGCTGAAACAGATCCAGATCACGCGCGAGCGCCCTGCCGCTACCGGCCACGTGCACTTCAGCATGGCCGCGATCATGGAAAACCGCCAGGGCATCGGCGACCAGCTCAAGGCGGTGCACTACACGACGCCGGCGCTGATACCGGCGACGCCATGGCTGGGCAACACCGAACCAGGCACGCCATCGGTGCGCGCCACCCGCGCAACAGGCGGTGTCAACTTGAGACTCTCCGCGGGCACGGCCAACGCGCAGTATGCGATCTGGTCGCGTCATGGCGAGCAGTGGAAGTTCGCAGTCGCGCCATCGTCGGCAAGCGATTTCACGGTTGCCGACGATGCAAAGCATGGCCCGGCAAGCGCGGTGGTGGTCAGCGGCATCGACCGTCTCGGCAACGAAGGCAAGCGAATTTCGGTGCTGGGCGCGGCGGCAAAATAAGCGGAAACTACCTCCGTATAACCTTTTGTCATGAATACGGGCCAAGCTTTCATTCGCATGGAGAAATACTTGGCCCTACACTTGCAGCTTACTCTTTGACTCAGGAAATCACAGTTTGAACGGCGAACCTGAAAACGGCCTCGGCCTTGGCATCGATGCAGGCGGCACGCAGACGCGCTGGGCTTTGGCCCGGCACGACGGCAGCATCGTGGCTGAAGGCCAGGTCGCCGGCCTGTCTGCCTTGCAGATGAGCAGCACCGACGGCCGCGAACGCGTTCATGCGAACTTCAGCGAACTGGCCGCAGCAGCGCTGGCGCACGGTCGCCCAAGCCGCGTCTCCGCCGGCCTGACCGGCTTCGGCGGCGACGGCGAACTGCTCCAGAGCTGGCTGGGCGAACTGCTTGGCCTCGATCCCACCGCCATCACCCTCTGCAACGACATCGAGATCGCTTACCTGGACAGTTTCAAGCGCGGCGAAGGCTACCTCGTCTACGCCGGCACCGGCTCGATCGGCGCCTGGATCGACCGCGGCGGCGAATTCCACCGCGCTGGCGGACGCGGCGTTGTCCTCGATGACGGCGGCGGCGGATTCTGGATCGCCCGCGAAGCGCTGCGCCACATCTGGCGCGCCGAGGACGAAGACCCGGGCTGCTGGGAACAATCCGCGATGGCGCGCGCCGTGTTCGACCATATCGGCGGCAGCGACTGGTCGCTGTCGCGCCAGTTCATCTACGGCCAGGAGCGCGGCGAAGTCGGCACGCTGGCGCTGGTGGTCGCCGCGAGCGCCGGGCAGGACCCGGTCGCCGCACACATCCTCGAAGAAGCAGGCCGCGAACTCGCGCGCCTCGCAAATGCGCTGACGCGCCGGTTCGGCCCGCGCCCCGTGGTGCTGGCCGGCCGCGCATCGTCGCTGCATCCATCCATCGCCGAAGCGATGCGCGCCGCATTGCCGGCCGAAGTCCAGTTCACCCACACCGTCGGGCGCGCGCATCACGCGGCTGCCCGCATCGCAGCACGCGCCAACGCTTAACACTACCGGAAACGACACATGAAGAAGCTGCTCGCCCTCTCCCTGCTCGCCCTGCTCGCTGGCTGCGCCACCGGGCCGCGCATCGACCAATCCCTGACCGCCAAAAGCCAGAGCAGCCGCGTCAAGTTCGTCGTCCTGCATTACACCGTGTCCAACCTGCCAAGCTCGATCAAGATCCTGACCGAGCAGGCCGTCAGCAGCCATTACCTGCTGACCGACGAAAAGAAGCCGGTGATCTACGGACTGGTCGACGAAACGCGCCAGGCCAACCACGCGGGCGTGTCGAACTGGAAGAACTATTCCTTGCTCAACACCAGCTCGATCGGCATCGAAATCGTCAACCCTGGCTTTACCGAGTCCGCCGACGGCAAGCGCATCTGGTATCCGTTCCCGAAAGAGCAGATCGACGAACTCATCCCGCTGCTGAAAAAGATCGTCAAAGAGCACAACATCCCGCCTGAAAACATCATCGGCCACGCCGACATCGCGCCGCAACGCAAGCAGGACCCGGGTCCGATGTTCCCGTGGCACGAGCTGGCGGAACATGGCCTGACCGTATGGCCGGACGCCGCCAGGGTCGCCGCTGCCAAGCCTGGCTTCGAGCAGCTGCTGCCTGATGCAGTGTGGTTCCAGGAAAAGCTGGCCACCTTCGGCTACGCGGTGCCGCGCACCGGCCAGCTGGACAAGGAAACACGCAACGTCATCACCGCCTTCCAGATGCGCTATCGTCCGATGACGATCGACGGCACCCCGGATGCGGAAACGGCGGCAATGCTGGAAGCGCTGGTGCCATCGCCGGCCCTGCCAGCTGTCGTCCCAGCGCCAGCGGTACCGGCCGTGCCGGCGCCTGAACCGGCGCCTGCACCTGAACCGGCGCCGGTCGTTCCGGCGCAGAAGTGATAAATCACGGTGGCCGGGCTTTTGCGCTATCCTGCGAAGCAATCGCGCATCGGCGCGCTTCCACCAACTGAGGGATAAAGCGATGCGGCTGCGTCATATAGAAGTGTTCCACGCCATCATGCAGGTCGGCACCATCAGTGGCGCCGCCCAGGTCTTGCACATTTCGCAACCGGCGGTCACCAAGGTGCTGCAGCACGCCGAGCTCCAGCTCGGCATGCCGCTGTTCGAGCGCGTGCGCGGCAAGCTGTACCCGAAGCCGGAAGCGCACCGCCTGTTTGTCGAAACCGAAAAGCTGCACCGCGACCTGCAGGGCATCCGCCGCCTCGCCGCCAGCCTCAAGGGCCGCGCGCTGGAGACGGTGCGCCTGGTGTCGACGCCGACCATCGCACTCAGCGTGCTGCCCGAAGCGATGACGTCGTGGCGCCGCGAGTATCCGGAAACCCGTTGCGAACTCGGCACCCATCACACCAGCGAAATCGTCAATGCACTGCGGCTCGGCGAAGCCGACCTCGCGCTGTCGCTGCAAGACCCGCGCCATCCCGGCATCGTCGCCGAACCGATCGCGCATGGCGTGATGACAGTGATCGCGCCAGCCGGCAGCTGGACCGAGGAAGAATGCCGCATGCCGGTATCCGCGGACGGCCTCGCCGGCGAGTTGATCGGCATGACCGACAACGACCCGCTCGGCGAACTGCTGGTCGCATCGTGCGAAGCGCAGGGCGTCACTCCGGTCTTCAACACGGTGGTGCAGACGTATCAGATTGCCCGTTCGCTGGTCGAAGCCGGCGCCGGCATGGCCGTGGTCGACCCGTTTACCGCCGCATCGGCGAGCGACAAGCTGCAGCGCCGTCCATGGGCGCCGGCGATCCCGGTGCAGCTCTACCTGCTGACGGCGAGCCACTCGCCGCTGTCGCATGTCGCGCGTGAATTAGCCAACAGTATCGGCGCGACCGCGCGCAAATGTCTCGAGAGGGGATGTCAGTGATTCAAGGTATTGCCAGCGAGGATATCGAAAGCAGCCCGGACTTCCGGCACCTGTCGACGATAGAGGGAATCGCTGTTGATTTACGTTATGGCACGCCCGACAATTTTGTCGGCCGCGACCTGTACTCGCCGTTTGACTGCGCCTGGCTGCACCGCGACGCGGCGGCCGCGCTGGAAAAAGTGGTGGAATGGCTGGCAGAAAAGCGTCCCCGCCACAAGGCACTGATCCTCGACGCGCTGCGTCCGCAGCGCGTGCAGCAGCAATTATGGGATGCGCTTGATGGCACCGACCTGCGCATGTATTTGGCCAACCCGGAGCGCGGCTCGATTCATTCGTTCGGCATGGCGCTCGACATCACGATCCTCGACGCGGAAGGCCGCGAGCTGGATATGGGCACGGGTTTCGATGACCTGAGCGAGAAGTCGCATCCGGCGCTGGAATCGAAGTTGCTGGAACGCGGCGAGATCACGCACCAACACATCGCCAATCGCCAGCTGCTGCGCGATGCGATGACGCACGCCGGCTTCGTTGGCATCAACAGCGAGTGGTGGCATTTCGACTGCGGCGACCGCGAAGCCGTGCGCCGTACGTTCAAGCGCGTACTCTGACGACGCTAACGGCGACGAAGCCCATGCTGGTTCTACGCTACCTCGAACAAGCCAAGCCAAAAACCTGACCCGGCCAGAGGGTTGCATGTCCTCTGTCAGCTCCGCCCAGATCGTAGCACCTCCGGCAACGCCTCCACCGCACTCAGCTTCTCCATCACTAACCCAATAAACGCCGACACCGCCAGCGGCAAATGCCGCCGGCTCGGGTACAGCACGCTCATGCCCTGGCTCGTCCACTGGTACTGCGGCAACACCGGCATGAGCAGGCCGGCCTGAACCTCGAGCCTGGCTATGGGGGGCGGCAGCAGCGCGATGCCCAGGCCGGCCTGGGTTGCTTTGCGCAGTGCCTGAGCGGTGTTGCCGGTGAAGCGGCCGGCCACCTGCACTTCCTCCTCCACCCCGTCGGGGCCGGTCAGGCGCCAGGTGGTGCGGCCGCTGGCGTGGGCGGAGGTCACGCAGTCGTGATTCGCCAGGTCTTGCAGCGTGCCGGGTGCGCCGCGCGCTGCGATGTAGGCGGGGCTTGCCACCAGGCCGTAGCTGCTGACGCCCAGCAGCTGGCGGCCGACGTAGCCCGAATCGGTTAACGGCCCGCCGCGAAACGCGATGTCGATCTGCTCGGCAATCAAATCGGCCTTGGCATCACTGAGCACGAAGTCGAGCCGCACCAGCGGATGCGCGGCCAGAAAGTCGGCCACCCACTCCATCGGGAAGAAGTCGAAGAAATCAGCTGTCGCCGCCACACGCACCAAGCCGCTGGGTTCGTGGCTGCCCGTCATCAACGCCTGCCCGGCTTCGACCAGCCCGTCGACCAGGCCTGCGCAGCGCGCGCCCCTTTCCCTTTCTACCGGCCTTTTTTCAGGAGCATCCCTTGACTTCACAACAACCCCGCATCGGCATCGTCATTGGCTCGACCCGTGAAGGCCGCTTCAGCGAGAAGCCCGCGTACTGGATTGACGAGATCGCAAGGCAGCGCACCGACCTTGCCTTCGAGTTGATCGACCTGCGCGATCACCCGCTGCCTTTTTTCGATGAGTCGATGTCGCTGCTTTACGCGCCGGCGAAGAACGAGGCAGCGCGGCGCTGGGCCGACAAGCTCGCCATGCTCGACGGCCTGATTGTGGTCACGCCAGAGTACAACCACGGCCCGAGCGCGGTGCTGAAGAACGCCCTGGACTACGCCTACCAGGAGTTCAACCGCAAGCCCATCGGCTTCGTGGGTTATGGCGGCGTGGGCGCGGCACGTGCCGTGGAGCAGCTGCGACTGGTGAGCATCGAGCTGCAGATGGCGCCGGTGCGCAATGCCGTGCACATCGGCATGGTGGAATTCCTCGGCATCTGGCAGCAGGGCAAGAGCTTTGACGATTTTCCGCACCTGGGGGAGGCCGCCACTGGCTTGCTCAACGACATGGCCTGGTGGGCCACGGCGCTCAAGACACCGAGGGAAACGGTATGACGACCCTGGTTGCGGCAGCAGCCCGCCCCATCGTCTACCGCACGCGCGGCAGCGCGCATGGGCCGATCACCCGGCTGATGAGCCCGGGCGACCTGGGCAAGTTCCTGAAGCCCTTCGTGTTTCTCGACCTGTTCGACCATGATGGGCCGGCGTTCAACGGGGCCCTCCACCCGCACTCTGGTATTGCCACCCTGACCTACGTCGCGGGAGGCGCGATCAGCTATATCGACCCGGACAACGTCCGGGGCACGCTGGCGGCCGGCGGCGTCGAGTGGATGCAGGCCGGACGCGGCATGTGGCACGGCGGTGGCATCGACAAGGCAGGCCGGACCAGCGGCTTCCAGCTGTGGGTCGCCTTGCCGCCGGAACTCGAGTTGGGTCCGACTGTAACCATCTGCCAGTCTCCCGACGACGTGCAGGAAGATGGTCCGGCGCGCGTCCTGCTGGGCAGCCACGGCGCTGCATCGAGCGCCATCGAGTCCCCCGCGCCAATCAACTACCTGGCCGTGCGCTTGAAGGGCGGCGAGCGCTGGCGCTACACGCCACCGGCCGGCCACACGGTGGGCTGGGTGGCGGCCCGATCGACACGGGCGAACTCGCGGTGTTCGAGGAATCCGGGCACGCCATCGACCTCGTGGCGCACGGCGACACGGCCTTCGTCCTGGCCGTCAAGCATCCGCACGAGCTGGTGATGGGCAACTACTCAGTACATACCAGCAAGGCGGCGCTCGCACAGGGCGAGGCTGAGATTCAGCGCATCGGCACGGGGCTGAGGGAAGAAGGGCGGTTCGGCTGATCGATGCCGCAGGCGGTTTTATCGAGTGATGCGGCCCAGCGTCCCCTGTAGGGAGGTGCTGCCGCATTCAACCAAGTTCGCGACGTGGGCCAAAACAAGACTTCCAACCGGGTCGTGCAGGACTGGGGCAAGTAACACCTGTTCAGCACCGCCACGCCGCAATCGATGTACGGTAGCCGTGCGGAAGGTTCTCGGGCAGCTTGCCCGGCGCAAACAATCCGATTCGCTGATGCTCTTCGCTGATGCGCGGGACAAACGAACTGGTCAGGACACAAGCATACGTCGCGATGAAGACATGCTTCCCTGGCACGACTTCGAATAGGTAAGTGTCGAGCAGGTCGCCGGCAGTCACCGTGACATCAAGTTCCTCCCGGATCTCGCGCTCAACGCACTGACGCGGGCGCTCGCCGATTTCGATGCGACCGCCTGGCAGCTCCCACTCGCCACGCTCATTCATCAGCAACACAACCTCGCCCGCCTCTGTGCAAAATACGCCTTTGATCGACACTGTGAACATGGCTACGCGCCCGCCATTTCCGCGAGCTTTGCGATGGTATTCATGTTGCGGGCGGTCCCGGTCGCAGCAGCTGGTATGTTCAGCTTCGATGATCCACTGCCGCTTGGGTAAGTCACATAGATTTCCCGTTCGCCCAGCGAAAGCGCTTCATCCTGCTGGCCACGCACTTTATCGATTGTGTCAGCGGGCGGCGCGGCGTCGAGGAAGACGGCAAACGTCAGGTTCGGTGCAGCATCCTTGAACGGATTCGCTACAAGCACCGCGGCCATTTCCGGCCCGGTGCGCACCATTACACCGACAGGCTTGCCGGCATATTCTTCAAGGCTGGCCCCGAGTTTTTTTGCGACCGCTTTCTCCGTCAGTGCACTGTCGAAAACAACGTTGCCGCTTGCGATGTAGGTGCGGACGCTCGAAAAGCCGGCCGCTTCGCACATCGCCTTCAGCTCGGTCATTGGCAGCTTTCCCGTTCCGCCAACATTGACGGCGCGAAGGAGGGCGATGAACGTAGTCATATGTCAGCCTTATTCAAATCTTTGAGATACACACCATATTCGACGCCGTGGATGTCCGGCGCGGGAGCGAGCCATTCATCACCGGCCATTCAGGGCGGAAGAAGCTCGCCTTCTCCTTCCCCGGGGCCGATGTATGCGACTGCACCCACGACCACCCCGCCACACTCGGCCACGATAATTTCACCTGCGTCCGCCAATGCGGACACGGTCGATAAACTCATGCCATCGAGACATTATCCAGGAAAATGTAGAGGTGGTGCGCTATCTCAACTGCTAGGTGGGACTACTTCAGCTTTACTCCCAACCGCCGCCAAGCGAACGAATCAGCGCCACCGTCGTCACCGCGCGGTCGCCGCGCAGCAGGACCGCGTTGCGTTCTATGGCGGACAGGTTGCGCTGCGCGTCGAGCAGGTCCAGATAGCTCGAGCGACCCGCGTCGTACAGCTTCTGCGCGAGGTCCGCCGAGCGACGGGCCGACACTACGGCCGCATCGATCTGCTCCGCCTGCCCTGCCAGGATGCGCAGCCCCGCGAGGTTGTCCTCGACTTCCGCGAACGCCACCAGCACGCTCTGGCGATACGAGGCAACCGATTCCTCCAGCACCGCTTCGCTGCGCGCGATGTTGGCCTTGTTGCGGCCACCATCGAGAATCGGCATCGACATCAGCGCGCCCAGTACCCACGAGCGGCTGCTCCACTTGAAGACGTCCGACAGGCTGGCCGACTCGCCCCCGCCGCTGCCGGTCAGCGCCAGCGCCGGGAACATCGCGGACTTGGCGACGCCGATGCGCGCGTTCGATGCTGTCATCGCACGCTGGGCAGCGGTGATGTCGGGACGGCGCTCGAGCAGCTTCGATGGCAGGCCGGCCGGAATAGCAGGCAGCTGCGCGGCGTCGGCCAGCGGCTTGTCGTCCGCCGTGAACGACGATGCAGGCTTGCCCAGCAAGACAGCAAGCGCATGCTCGTTCTGCGTGCGCTTGCGCTGGACGCCGATGGCTTCCGCTTTCGCGGTCGCCAGTTCCGTCTTCGCGCGGGCCAGGTCGAATTCGCCGATGTCGCCATTGTCGTAACGGCTCTGGTTGACCTTGACGCTTTGGGCGCGCAGGTCGACCGTGCGGTTCAGCGTTTCCAGCTCGGCGTTCGCTGCACGCAGTCGGAACCACGTTTGCGCCACGTCGGCCTGCAAGGCCAGCAGCACGGATTTGTACGTGGCTTCGGATGCCTGCGCATCGGCCTGCGCCGCGCTGCTGCCAGCCGCGAGGCGGCCGAACAGGTCGACCTCATAGCTGGCAGTCAGCGCAGCCTGGTAGGAAGTCGCCGCCGCGACAGGCGTCCCTTCCGGGAGTCCGAGCGACACGGCGGAGGCCCGACCGCGCTGAGCGCCCAGGCCAGCGCCTAGCTGCACGCTGCGGCTTGCATCGGTGATGCCGGCGATGGCACGCGCCTGCTTCACGCGCGCTGCCGCCATTGCCAGGCTGGCATTAGCGCGGGTCGCTTCATCGATCAGGCCAGTCAAGATGCTGTCGTCGAAGGCGAGCCACCACTGGCCGCGCGCCTGCGCTTCGGCTGGCTGCGCCGGCTTCCACTGCGTGCCGTCCGGCGCCTGAACTTCCTTAAAGGCCTGCGGGACATCCACTTGCGGCGCCTTCAGTTCCGGCACCGTGGAGCATGCGGCCAGCAGCAAGGCGGCGAGCAGCGGTGAGAGTCGTTTTGTCAGCTTGTTCATTACACGGTCCCTTCCAGTTTTGCAGCGGCCGCCACAGGGGTTTTCTTTCCAATGCGGTCGGCGAATGTTCGCAGCAGCACGTAGAACACCGGCGTCAGGAACAGGCCGAAGAACGTCACGCCCAACATGCCGCCGAATACCGCCACGCCCATCGCATGGCGCATCTCGGAACCAGCACCGCTTGAGAACACCAGCGGCACCACACCCATGATGAAAGCGATCGACGTCATCAGGATCGGACGCAGGCGCAGGCGGCAGGCTTCCAGCGCGGCTTCGACGATGGTGCGGCCATGGTCTTCAAGTTCACGCGCAAATTCGACGATCAGGATCGCGTTCTTCGACGCCAGTCCCACCAATACGAACAGCGCGATCTGGGTGAAGATGTTGTTGTCGCCACCGGTCAGCTTTACGCCGATCAGCGCGCACAGGATCGACATCGGCACGATCAGGATGACGGCCAGCGGCAGGGTCCAGCTTTCATACTGCGCGGCCAGCACCAGGAACACCAGCAGCACGCACAGCGGGAACACCAGCGTCATCGTGTTACCGGACAAAATCTCCTGGTAGGTCAGGTCGGTCCATTCGAAGGTGACGCCTTTCGGCAGCACCTCGGCGGCGATCTTTTCGAGCGCGGCTTGCGCCTGGCCCGACGACACGCCTGGCGCCGGTCCGCCGTTGATGTCGGCCGAGACGTAGGCGTTGTAGCGCTGCACGCGGTCCGGGCCGTAGCTGTCTTTGACGGTCATCAGCGACGACAGCGGGATCATTTCGCCCTTGTCGTTGCGTACCTTCAGCTGCGCGATCTGTTCGGGCTGCGAACGGAACTGCGCATCCGCCTGCACCTTCACCTGGTAGGTGCGGCCAAACTGGTTGAAGTCGTTCACGTACAGCGAGCCGAGGTTGATCTGCAAAGTCTGGTAAATCGTCGCGAGCGGCACACCAAGCTGCTTTGCCTTGACGCGGTCGACGTCCGCGAACAGCTGCGGCACGTTGATCTGGAAGCTGGAGAACACGCCTGCCAGCTGTGGGTCCTGCCACGCCTTGCCCTGCAGCGCCTGCACTGACTTGTACAACTCGTCGTAGCCGACGTTGCCGCGGTCTTCCACCATCATCTTGAAGCCGCCGATGGTGCCAAGGCCGTTCACCGGTGGTGGCGGGAACACCATGATGAAGGCATCCTGGATCTCGCCAAGGCGCTTGTTGATTTCCTGTGCGATTTCCGGGCCCGACTCGCCCTTGCCTTTGCGCTGGTCAAACGGTTTGAGCGCCGTGAACACGATGCCCGCGTTCGGGGCGTTGGTAAAGCCGTTAATTGACAGGCCCGGGAATGCGATCGACGATTCGACACCTGGCACAGTGGTTGCGATATCGGACATGCGGCGGATGACTGCGTCGGTGCGGTCGAGCGAAGCCGCGTCAGGCAGTTGTGCGAAGCCGACCAGGTACTGCTTGTCCTGCGCCGGCACGAACCCGCTTGGCACCACCTTGAACATGAATACCGCAGCGATGGTCAGCAGCACGTACACCGCCACCGACATGCTCTTGCGCTTGAGGACCGTCTTGACGCCGCCTTCATAGCGCGTCGATGCGCGGCCGAAGAAGCGGTTGAACCAGCCGAAGAACGGACCGAACACTTTGTCCATGCCGCGAGTCAGCGCGTCTTTTGGCGCATCGTGCGGTTTGAGCAGCGCCGCAGCCAGTGCAGGCGACAGGGTCAGCGAGCTGAATGCCGAGATCACGGTCGAAATGGCGATGGTCAGCGCGAACTGGCGGTAGAACTGGCCGGTCAGGCCGGAGACGAAAGCGATTGGCACGAACACTGCGCACAGTACCAGCGCAATCGCGATAATCGGGCCGCTGACTTCCTTCATGGCCTGTACCGTCGCTTCGCGCGGCGTCAGGCCGCCCTCGATGTTTCGTTCGACGTTTTCGACCACCACAATGGCGTCATCGACGACGATACCGATTGCCAGCACGAGTCCGAACAGCGACAGCGTGTTGATTGAAAAGCCCAGCCCAAGCATGACCGCGAAAGTACCGACGATGGATACAGGAACAGCCAGCAGGGGAATGATGGATGCGCGCCAGGTTTGCAGGAACACGATCACCACCAGTACCACCAGCGCCACTGCTTCCAGCAGCGTTGTGATGACGGCGCGGATCGATTCGCGCACAAACTGGGTCGGGTCGTAGACGACGCTGTAGTCGACGCCCTCCGGGAAGTCCTTCTTGAGTGCTGCCATGGTGGCGCGCACATCGGCCGACAGTTGCAGCGCGTTGGCGCCGGGTGCTTCGAACACGGCGATTGCCGCAGCCGATTTGTTATTCAGCAGCGAACGCAGCGAGTAAGAGCTGGAGCCCAGTTCCAGCCGCGCCACATCCTTCAGGTACGTGATCGCGCCATCGGCGCCGGTACGCACGACGATGCCGCCGAACTCTTCGACCGAGGTAAGCCGGCCCTGGGTGTTCACGGTCAGCTGGAAGTCGGCGTCCTTGGACGGCGACGCGCCAATGACGCCGGCTGCCACCTGGACGTTCTGTTCGCGGATCGCGCCGACGATGTCGGAGGCGGTCATGCCGCGCGCCGCGACCTTTTGCGGATCGAGCCAGACACGCATGGCGTAGTCGCCCGCGCCGAACAGCTGGACTTCGCCCATGCCGTTGATGCGCGCCAGCTGGTCTTTCACGTTCAGCACCGCGTAGTTGCGCAGGTAGACGTCGTCATAGCGGCCGTTCGGCGATACCAGGTGCACCACCATGGTCAGGTTCGGCGAGCTTTTTACCGCGGTGACGCCGATCTGGCGCACCTCTTCCGGCAGGCGCGGCAAGGCGCGCTGGATGCGGTTCTGCACCTGCGACTCGGCCTGCTCGACATCGGTGCCGACCTTGAACGTGACGGTCAGCGCCAGCGAGCCGTCGGAGGTCGATTGCGATGACATGTACAGCATGTTTTCGATGCCGTTGATCTGCTCTTCGAGCGGCGCGGCGACGGTTTCTGCGATCACCTTCGGGTTCGCGCCCGGGAACTGCGCGCGCACCACCACCGAAGGCGGCACCACGTCCGGGTATTCCGAGATCGGCAGGTTGAAGATCGACAGCAGGCCGGCGACGAAAATGATGATCGACAGGACGGCCGCAAAAATCGGCCGGTCGATGAAGAATCTGGAGAAGTTCATAAGTTATTCCTTGCCCTTGGCCGCGACTGCGGCCACTTTCAGTTCGGCCTTGCGGTCGGCATCCATCGCGACCATCTGCGCATTGACCGGTGCGCCCGGCTGCACGCGCTGCAGGCCATTGACGACGATCTTCTCGCCCGGCTTGACGCCGCTGCGCACGATGCGCAGGCCGTCGATGGTCGGACCCAGCACGACCGGGCGGTACTCGGCCTTGTTGGCGGCGCTGATCACGTAGACGAACTTGCGGTTCTGGTCGGTGCCGACAGCGCGGTCGCTGATCAGCACTGCGTTGGACCGGCCGCCCGCGCTGCCACCCAGCTGGACCCGCGCGAACAGGCCCGGTACCAGCGTGTTGTCGTCATTGTTAAAAGTGGCGCGCATGCGCACGCTGCCGGTCGCGGTGTCGAGGCGGTTGTCGACGAATTCGAGCTTGCCTTCGTGCGGGAAGCCGGTTTCGTTGGCAAGGCCGACCTTGACGGCGACCGCTGCGCCTTTATGTGCATCGCGGCCGACGCGCAGGTAGGTCGCTTCGTCGCCATCGAAAGTGGCGTAGATCGGATTGTTCGATACGACCGAGGTCAGGATCGCCGTCGGATCGACCAGGTTTCCGGTCGTGATCTCGGCTTTCGATACGCGGCCGCTGATCGGCGACTGCACCTTGGTGTACGCGATGTTCAGGCGGGCCGCTTGCAGCGAGGCCTGGGCGGCGCGCACGTTGGCGTCCAGTTCCTTCAACGCCGACGCTTTCTCGTCGAACTCGCGCTGCGCGATGGCCTTGTCGGCCAGCAGGCGCTGGGCGCGATCGAGTTCGAGCTTGGCCAGTTCGGCGCGCGCCGTTGCCGAGTTGGCGGCGGCTTCGGCGCGGCTGGCCTCCGCCTGGAACGGACGCGGGTCGATTTCGAACAGCAGCTCGCCTTTCTTCACCATGCTGCCCGGCTTGAAGTGCACCTGCGTGATGAAGCCGCCGACGCGGGCGCGGATGTCGACACGTTCGACCGCTTCCAGCCTGCCGGAGAACTCCTGCGTTTCGATGACCTGCCTTTCGATGACGGTGGCCGCGGTGATCGGCGGCGCGGCTGGTGCGGCGGCAGCGCTGTTCGCGGTGGCGTTGTCGCAGCCGGAAAGCATCGCGGCGGCCAGTCCGGCGATGGCCATGGCGGCCACCAGCGGCTTGGCATGGACGGAGATTCGATGCGTGGTTTTCATGATGTTTTCCTTTTTTAGTCGAAAAGAGGCCCCGGCCCGGCCATGCGAAGGGCCAGGCGCAAAGTTGCGGGTAAAGCGGTCCCCGGACGCCTTGAAAAAGGCGTCGCAGGGGTTGAAAGCGGAGTTAAATCAGGATGCGGTCAGCGGACCGTCGAGCGTCGCCAGGAAGCGTGAGATTTCGGTAAGCACGGCTGCCTCGCACGCGCATTCGCTGCGGGCGGCGGCGTCCACGATGGATTCAGCCTCAAGCCGTTTCATCGTCGTCGAGACGCCGGAACTGGTGAGCCTGGCGCCGTATTGTTCAGCCTCATCGCGTAATGGGTCGTCTTCCACCGACAGGATCAACGCCGGCGGCAGGTTGCGCAAACGGCTGGACTGGAGCGGTGAGGCGTACGGGTGGCTGCGGTCTGCGGCGTTCGGCAGGTAGCCGCGGTAGCTGGCGGCGCAGCTATTGGCCACTTCGAGCGTTTCATCGCCAGCAGCCACTTCGCGCATCGAGCACGTCGAAAGACCAGGGTCGAGCATCGGCATGATCAATACCTGCCCGGCCAGCTTCGGTGCGCCGCGGTCGCGCGATATCAGCGCACACACCGCAGCCAGGTTGGCGCCAGCCTCGATGCCAGCCACCACCAGGGTTTTGCCGCTCCAACCGATGCGGGCCTTGTTCTTTTTGGCCCACAGCAAGACGGCGTGCGCGTCTTCGATAGCGGCAGGGAAGGGCTTTTCGCCAGCCAGGGTGTAGTGCGAGGACAGCAAGACGTACTCAGGGAGCGCCTGCACCAGGCGGCACAGGAATGCGTCGTCTTCATCAAGGTCGCCGCCGACGAAGCCGCCGCCGTGGAAGTAGACCATCAGCCGGTCCGCCTTTTTGCGGTTGGCGCCATGCGAATATACGCGTGCTTCCAGCGGACCCTCCGCGCCGTGTACCTCGATCTGGCGGTGCGCTACCTGCAGTGGAATTTCAACGGGCTTGTTCATCGCAGGCCTCCTTTCTTGCCTTGCCCTTGTTCGCCCGCCGGTGCGGCACCGAACAGGTCATGTGCAAGTGCGTCAAATCCAAGCGCCTCGGCGCGCGTCGCTTGCGGGAAGTGGCCGCTGAACAGGATGCCGGTCAACAGCAATGCGCCCAGCAGGACGGTTGCTACAGCAACGATTCCATTTTGATGACGCATGATCGACTCTCCCTCGGTTCAGATATGGCTGCATTAATCGACGCAGTCCGTGCACTGTATATTCGTTCTACAATCTGATAAAGATGCAAAAACCGAATTGATTGTTCAGGAATCTGAACAATAAGGGAATTTATGAATAAACTGCAGGCAATGGAAGTGTTTGTACAGGTGGTGGACGCAGGTGGATTCACCCGCGCGGCGGAACATCTCCAGCTGCCGAAGGCCACGGTTTCCACCCTGGTACAGGCGCTGGAACAGGCGCTGGCGGTCAAGCTGCTGCACCGCACAACGCGGCAGGTGCAGGTGACGAGCGATGGCGCCGCCTATTATGAACGATGCGTGCGTATCCTGTCCGACGTGAAGGAAGCGGAGGAGTCGCTGTCGACCAACCGGCTCAGTCCGAGCGGGCGCCTGCGTATCGACGTCTCCACCGGACTCGCGAACGCCATGTTGATTCCGATGTTGCCAGATTTTTTCGCACGCTATCCTGACATCCGCGTGGACATGGGTTGCGGCGACCGGCCGGTCGACCTGATCGAAGAGGGTGTGGATTGCGCCATCCGCGGCGGCATACTGCCCGATTCGGGACTGATCGCGCGCCGGCTGGGCATGCTCGAATTCGTCACATGTGCGAGTCCCGCCTATCTCGCCAAGCGTGGGCGTCCGAACCACCCGAACGACCTGATGAACCACCAGTGCGTGAACTATTTTTCATCGAAGACCGGCAAGATTTACGACTGGGATTTCTCGCGCGATGGCGAAACCCTCAACATCGCAACGCCTGCTTGCCTGGCGGTGAACGATTCGACCGTCTATACCAGCGCGGGGCTGGCGGGGCTGGGCATCGTGCAGATGGTGACCATGGTTGGGGATCCGCTGGTCGCATCGGGGCAGATGGAAATCATCCTGCCTGGCTGGACGACGGAGCCGTTGCCGGTCAATGCGGTGTACCCGCAGAACCGGCATCTGTCGGCCAAGGTGCGCGTGTTCGTGGAGTGGGTTGCGGACTTGTTCCTGGCGTGGCCGGAGCAGGCAAAGGGGAAGGATTAGCCGCCCGCGCGTTTCGGCTTGAAGCCGCGGCTTTCCAGCTCGGCGATGATGCGGTCGCAGTGGTCGCCCTGCACTTCGAGCACGCCATCCTTGACGGTGCCGCCGGAGCCCCGCAACTGCTTGCCGAGCGCGTTCAACGCGTCGGTGTCGGCGACAAGACGTTTAGCCGTAGTGATGACGTTGTCGCCGCCACCTTTTCGTCATCAGCATGATGCACAAATTGCCTCGCCAACTGAAATCCGAAGCCCATGCACTAGGTCCTAACCTTGAGCACGCTCAACGCGCGTCAGTTGTTTATCTTCACCCGCGTGCTATCTTTAAGGTATGATGTCGTTCCATGGCAATCGCCTTCCGCCCAAGCTTATCGCATGCCCCGAGTGAGCTCGGGGGGAACATGACCGATGATGAGCGGAGGATTGCGGGTGGATCTGTTTTCGTTTTGTCAGAAGTTCAAGACCACATTCGCGAGTTCGGGATAGACGCGCTCAATTTCGCGGCAGATAAAGCCACTGAAGATTTGCTGCTAAAGTTGAATTGGAAGCCCTCGGACGTGTGCGGCTTCATTCTTTCCCTTGGAAGTCATCGTTATCACGGCTCGCAGTGGTGCTATGGCTCAGGAACCCCCAAGGTCCCGTTTGCCACTGACGCATATATTATGGGTTACAACCGGTTTACGAAATCGGAGAGACAAGCAGCCGAGCCACCTTGGATTTACTTTAAGTTCGGATTTTGTTCCGACGATCAGACAGTAGAAATTTTTTCTATTCGTCCTGCTGATGAGCTTTGAAAATAATTGGAGAATATAGTGAGAACCGATATGCAGATCGCTTGCCGGTACTGCCATGAAGGTAAAATGTCTCAAGAGTTTTATAACGAGACATTTAAGTTCGGTCGATCGTCATTGGCCGTAGAAGGTCTTGTTCGTTTCCGTTGCAACCACTGCGCTTCGATTATGGTAAAGCCAAGCCAATTGGAGCATAACAGCGAGTTGATCGAACTAGCAAAGAGCGCTTCGCCATCGTTTGTCTCCTTGGGAACGCTTCGCGAATTTCGAATGAAATACAATCTTTCTCAGCGTGAGGCGAGCAAGCTGATTGGTGCTGGCGAAGGAGCTTTTGGTAAGTATGAGTCTGGGGAAAATCTTTCGGCGCCGACGGCCAAGCTAATCAGGGCGGCCTTGACTTACCCAGAGGTTGTTCGCCTATTAGCCGATGAAGCTAATATGCAAATCGATTTTAGCGATGTGCATCCCACAATGTCGAGTCCTATCTCGTAAAAGTTTCAGTTGATATTAATGATTCGCACGATGATAGTTTAGAGGGTGAACATGAACTTGCAATGGAGCACATCAGTCATATCGCGTACATCCCTCCTCCTCAGGATGAAAA
Organism: Massilia polaris; assembly: GCF_012927275.1. Lineage (GTDB taxonomy): Bacteria > Pseudomonadota > Gammaproteobacteria > Burkholderiales > Burkholderiaceae_D > Telluria_A > Telluria_A polaris. Next base: position 360,379 of record NZ_JABBGG010000002.1, read on the forward strand.
TACTAAGTCTGAACGACACTATGCCGTAGTCCTCGGTATTCGCTCAGATTTGGATAGAGGAGATGTGCTTCCGTATAAATTTGAAATAATTATCAACGGTATTATTTCGATAAATCGTAAAGCCCGAGATCAAGTTCGTGAAATTGATGACATGGCGGTAAAGTATGGATATACCATGCTCTACGGTCAGATTCGGGAGCGACTTTCGGGTCTCACCAGTCGTATGCGAAAGGGAACGCTTATACTCCCAACGATGAGCTTCATGGATGAAACCTTTCCGCTGCCGCCATTGGAAGATTCGAACGATGATCAGACGGCAATTGGACAGACACCTGTCTGAGTGAGAAAAAAACGATATATTATTAGTATAATTTCTAAGAACATTCGAGCGCGACCCTACGCGCGTTTCGGCTTGAAGCCGCGGCTTTCCAGGTCGGCGATGATGCGGTCGCAGTGGTCGCCCTGCACTTCGAGCACGCCATCCCTGACAGTGCCGCCGGAGCCGCAGGCGGAGCGCAGCTGTTTGCCGAGCGCGTTCAGCGCGTCGGCATCGAGGGGAAGGCCTTTGACCAGCGTGACTGCTTTGCCGCCACGTCCTTTGGTTTGCAGCATCACGCGCACCTGGCCATCGCCAACGGGGGCCGCTTTGGACTTGCACGTACACGCAGAGAGCGCGTTCCGGCATGCCGGGCACATGCGCCCGGTTTCGGTGGAATAAACGAGGCCGCCCGAGTCGCCCCGGCGGCTTGCGCTACGCTCCATCCACCCTGCCCGAACGGGCTACCCAGTCGACCAGCGCGTCGAGCACGGCGCGCCCTTTTCCGTCCTTGACCTCGTCGCTGTTGATCATTGCGACGACCACGCACATCTGGCCGGTCGCGTCCGGCACGTAGCCGGCCAGCGCAACCACGTCGCGCAAGGTGCCGGTTTTCATGCGCGCGCGCGTTGCGGCCGGGCTGTCCGGCAGGCGGCGGTGCATCGTGCCGTCAACCGCGACGATCGGCAGGCTGGCCTGGAATTCCGGCGCCCACTTGCTGCGCAGGCCGGCTTGCAGCAGGCCCGCCATCTGCTGCGGAGTGATCCGCTCCAGGCGCGACAGGCCGGAGCCGTTTTCCATCACCAGCCCGGTGTCGTCGATGCCCTGCCGGCGCATCCAGTCGCGCACGGCGAGGTCGGAACGGATGAACGTGGTCTGCGTATTGATCCCGGCGATCGGACGGCTGCCGTTGACTGTGTCGGATTCCAGCGTGCCCAGGCTCAGGAACACAGTACGGGCCAGCGCGTTGTCGGACGGCTTGTTGATGTCGCGGACCACTTCGGGCAGCGCACGCGACACGTGCGCGGCCAGTACCTTCGCGTCGAGCGGCGCGGTGCCTTCGACGACCTGCCCTTTCAGGCCGCCGCCCAGCTGCTTCCACGTAAGGCGGAACAGGCGCTCGACATAGTCCTGGCGGTCGAGCACGTTGATGCTGTTGGTGCGCGCGCAGTCTTTCGGGAAGGTGCCGTTCAGCACCACGCGGATGCGGCCGTCGGCATCTTTCTTCACTTCCGGCAGTTTCCAGCCGTCTTCCCATTTGGCGCACTCGCCATCGATCAGGGTCATCGCGGACTCGATGCTGACCCGGTCCAGCGCAGGTTCAATCGCCAGCTTGATGCCTTTGGCGGTGGAGCGCATGTCGAGTTGCAGCATGTTCTTGTTGACCAGCAGCGCGTCCGGAATCACGTTGTAATACGCCTCGGGCGATTCGTCGAACGGCGGCACGCCCACATCCATCCGCGACGGATTGAACAGGCTGCGGTCGATGATCAGCTTGCCGTCGATCTTGCGGATGCCCTGGTTGCGCAGCGCCTGCAGCATGCGGCGCAGCACGTCGCCGTCGAGGTCGGCATCGGCGCCGCCGCGCAGGATCAGGTCGCCTTTGAGGTGACCTGCCACGATCTCGCCGTTGCTGAGCAGCTCGGTACGGCCCTTGAACACCGGGCCCAGTTCTTCAAGGCCCACCAGCGTGGTCACCAGCTTCATCGTCGACGCTGGCGCCATCGGCCGTCCAGGTTGCTGCGACACCAGGATGGTGTTGCCGCGAATGACCAGCACGCTCATCGCGTCGTCCGGGATGCCGTTGGCGGCGAGCACGCCGCTGACAGGCTGCGGCAGCTGCGCGTGGGCGGCGAAGCTCCACGCGAGCAGGGTAACGAGGACGGGGCGACGCAGCATAAGGCTCCTTAACCGAAGAAGAGATAAGCAACGAATACGGCGGCGATCATGCCGGCGACGTCGGCGGTCATGCCGGCCGAAATCGCGTAGCGCGTCCTGCGGATGCCGACCGAGCCGAAATACAGGGCGATGACATAGAAGGTGGTGTCCGCCGCGCCTTGCATGATGCTGGCCAGACGGCCGACGAAGGAGTCGACGCCGTAGGTCTTCATCGCATCGATCATCATGGCGCGCGAACCGCTGCCCGACAACGGCTTCATCAGCGCGGTCGGCAGTGCGCCAGTCCAGTCGTTGCGCAGGCCAAGCGCCGCCAGCACCCAGTTGACGCCATCCACGATCAGGCCCAGCACACCGGAATTGCGCACCACGCTGATGGCAACGAGCATGCCGACCAGGTAGGGAATGATGTTCAGCGAGGTCTGGATCCCGCCCTTCGCGCCCTCGATGAAAGCCTCGTACACATTGACTCGCTTGCGCAGCGCGGCAAAAATAAACGTGACGATGATCGAGAAGAGGATCAGGTTGGCCGACACCTTCGACATCAGTTCGATTTCAGGCTTGCTCATGAACGCGGCGATGTACCAGACCAGGCCGCCGATGACGGCAGTGCCGCCGCCTAGCCACGCCAGCACGACCGGGTGGAACAGGTTGATGCGCTGGCGGATCGAAACGGCAATGATGCCGACCAGCGTGGAGATGTAGGTGGCGATCAGGCAAGGAATAAAGATGTCGGACGGATCGGCCGCGCCAAGGATGGCGCGCTGGGCCATGATCGACAGCGGAATCACGGTCAGGCCCGACGTCTGTATGACGAGGAACATGATCTGGGCGTCGCTGGCCTCATCCTTGTTCGGGTTAAGTTCCTGCAGGCTTTCCATTGCCTTCAGGCCGAACGGCGTCGCCGCGTTGTCCAGGCCGAGCATGTTTGCCGAAAAATTCATCACCATGTGGCCGGTAGCCGGGTGGTCTTTCGGGACGCCGGGGAAGATGCGCGAGAAGAATGGCGCAATGACGCGCGCGATAAAGCCGACCGCACCCGCCTTCTCGCCAATGTTCATGATGCCCAGCCACAGCGTCATCACCCCTGCCAACGGTAGGGCAATATCCATCACGCTGCTTTTAGCAGATTCGAACGTGCCATCGATGACACGCTTGAAGATCTCCGTGTCGCCCATGAAAACCCATTGGGCCAACGCCGCCAGAAAACCTACAAGGAAAAATCCGGACCAAATGTAATTCAGCATGTGTACTCTACTTGCGTGTGGGATATATGAAGATTGTGCAGCGAGAGTATAGGCGCAGGCCGTGCCGAAATGATGAAAGAATGCAGCATGAGTATGCAAAAAAGTTATGCAGCGCCCAGCTGATTTCATCTGCAAAAGTGCTCGCCGGCGCCTGGGCTCGCATATGATACGCATCGTACAATCCGGACGATCCCGATGAAATTCAGCAAAACCGTAGCCGCCGCCCTGCTTGCAGCCTCCTGTTTCGGCGCCGATGGCGCGACGGCGGCCGCCGCCCCGGCGCGGCCGCAGGTGCTGCATACTTTCCTGTCGACCAGCGAAACCGGCCTCGACCCGGCGGTGGCGTCCGATATCGCCACCCTCAGCCTGCTGGAAAACCTGTTCGACCCGCTGCTGCGCTACGATTACCTGGCGCGCCCCTTGAAACTGCGCGAAAACACGCTGACCGCGATGCCGGAGGTGTCAAGCGACGGGCTGAGCTACACGTTCAGGATCCGCCCTGGCATCTACTTCACGCCCGACTCCGCTTTCAAGGGCAAGAAGCGCGAAATGACGGCGGCCGACTATGTTTACACCTTCACGCGGCTGTACGACCCGGCGCTGAAGTCGCCATGGCTGTTCCTGTTCGAGGGAAAAATCGCCGGCGACTCTGTGCTGAAGAAAAACTTCAGCTATTCCACCGCTATCCCCGGCCTGTCGGCGCCTGACCGCTACACGCTGCGCATCCGCCTCAGCGCGCCGGATAACAATTTCCTGCTGTATCTCACCACGCCGGCGTCGGGCGTGGTCGCACGCGAAGTGGTCGAGGCTTACCCGGGCCAGGTCGGCAACCACCCGGTCGGCACCGGTCCGTTCATGATCGGCGAATGGAAGCGCAGCGACCGCATCGTGTTGCTGGCCAATCCGGACTCGACCGCCGTGTTCAAGGGCACGCCGGGCGACAGTCCGGCCGACCAGGCCATCGCCGCAGCCCTCAATGGCAAGCGCCTGCCGCTGCTCGACCGGGTCGAAGTGAAGATCGCCGAGGAGTTCCAGGGCCGCATGCTGGGCTTCCTCAGTGGCGAATACGACTACATCGAGCAGGTGCCCGAATCGATGACCGACATGGTCATCCAGAACGGCCAGTTGAAAGAGTCGCTGGTGCAGCGTGGCATGGAACTGACCCGTTTCCCAGTGCTGCAGACCTATTACATGTGGATGAACACGGAAAATCCGGTCATCGGCGGCTATTCGAAGGAAAAGGTGGCGTTGCGGCGCGCGATTTCGCTCAGCTACAACAGTCCGGAAGACATTGCCTTGCTGAAGAAAGGTTTCGCGATCCGCGCCGAATCACCGCTGCCGCCGAATGTGCTGGGGCATGACCCTGGCTACCGCAGCCCGGTCGGCTACAACCCGGTGCTGGCCAACGCCCTGCTCGACCGCTTCGGCTACCGCAAGCGCGACCCGGACGGCTTTCGGCGCAGCCCGGACGGCCAGCCTCTGACGCTGACGATGCACAGCGAAGCGACGGTGGGCGGCCGCCTGCGCGACGAACTGTGGCGCAAGAACCTGACGGCGATCGGCCTGCGCGTGGTGTTCCGCAGCGATAAGAAGACCGAAATCATCAAGGCTTCGCGCCTGGGCACGGTGCAGATGTTCGAGAGTAACTGGATCGCCGACTTCCCCGACGGCGACAACTTCTACCAGCTGCTGTACGGCCCCAACAGCGGACGCGCCAACTATTCGCGCTTCAACCTGCCGGCCTACAACGAACGCTATGAAAAGGCGCGCAAGCTGCCCGATTCGCCCGAGCGCCAGCAGCTGTACCGCGAGATGAACCAGCTGATCCATGCATATAACCCGTGGGTGCCGCTGACCCACCCGATTTCCGCCGATATCCGCCACCCGTGGCTTAAAAACTACAAGCGCCACCCCGTGGAGTTCACTCCATGGCGCTATCTTCAGCTAGACCTTGCACAACGCGACCGCCTCGGTAGAATAGCTCGCTAATGTTGTAAGGCAATACATGCCCGCAAGTTATGGTTGCCGCCGGTAATTTCATTGGCTCGCCGTGGATTGCTGCGCGTACTCTGAAACGACCAATAATGTAATGCCAAGCACATTACTTAAAACGCATGCCTGTACGGCAGGTGTGAGACCAATCGAGGAGAGAACCGTGAAGTTGAAGAAGATTGCGCAATTGATCGCCCTGATCGGCGCCGTAAGCCCGGCGCTAGCGCAGGATGTACCCCAGCAATATATCCAGCGTGTCGAGATCACAGGCAGTAGCATCAAGCGCATCGCCAAGGAAGGCGCACTGCCGGTCGAAGTCATCTCCCGCAAGCAGCTCGAAGAGCAGGGGATCGTCAACGCCGAGCAGCTGATCGCCAGTCTGAACGTCAACGGCAACGGTTCCGACAACCTCGCAAGTAACGCTGACGTCACCTCCGGTTCGCAGCGCGGCAACAACGGCGCATCGTCGGCCAACCTGCGCGGCCAGGGCGCCGACAGCACGCTGGTCCTGCTGAACGGCCGCCGCGTCGCGCCGCACGGCATGAAGGGCTCGGCAGTCGACCTGAACTCGATCCCGTTCGCAGCGGTCGACCGCGTCGAAGTGCTGAAGGACGGCGCCTCCGCGATCTACGGCACCGACGCCATCGGCGGCGTGATCAACTTCATCCTCAAGAAGAATTACAAAGGCCTGGAAGCCCAGGTATTCACCGACGTCACCGAAGCCGGCGGCGGCGAAATCGGCCGCCTGCAGGTCACCGGCGGTTTCGGCGACCTGTCGGAGCAGGGCTACAACTTCCTGTTCTCGGCGGCGACCAACGAAAACAAGGCACTGCGCGGCAGCCAGCGCGACTTCGTCAATACCTTCCAGCCTGACCGTGGCCTGTCGGTCGACACCCGCGGCGCACCGCACGCGAACGTGTTCGCCACCTCGCTGGGCGACACCATCCTGAGCCGCAGGAGCAACACCGGCCCGGTCCTGCCAGGCACCAACATCGCTTACAGCGGCATCAGCATCCTCGACCTGCCGGGCGGCGCCGGTTGCGCGTCGGTCGACGGCATGGGCGCGTACGACGAAAAACTGTGGGACACCCCAAGCGCCGGCCTTGGCTGCGCGTACGACACCGGCCGCGCGGCAGTGCTGCAGCAGCCAGTCAAGAACGACAACTTTGTTGCGCGCGGCACCGTCCGCGTCGGCAACCACGAACTGTTCGCCGAAGCATTCGGTTCGAACACCGAAGTGGCCAAGAGCTTCTCGCCAAACCAGGTCTCGCCGAGCGCCAGCACCTTCGACGCGCGCTCGTTCTACCCAAGCACCGGCGCGGCCTACAACGAGGTGTTCAACAGCATCGCCAAGGTGTTCCCGTCGATCGAAGCGAACCGCGGCCTGCCTATCGCCTACCGCTGGCGCTGCATGGAGTGCGGCAACCGCGAAATCGTCACCGAAACCAAAGCCGGCCGCCTGCAACTGGGCGCGGACGGTCCGCTGGCCATCGGCAGCTACGCATTCGACTACAAGGTCGGCCTGGCACGCTCGTTCAGCGAGTCCGAATCGGCGCTGGGTACCGGCTATCACTACACCGCGGCACTGCGCGACGCGCTGGGCACCGGCATCATCAACCCGTTCCTGAAGGGTGGCGCAACCCAGTCGCAGGCAGCGCTCAACCTGATCAACAGCGCATCGGCGGCTGGCGTTGTCCTGTACGGCGGCAAGACCGTGCTGACAGCGTTCGACGCAGCCCTGTCGGGTGAAATCTACAACCTGCCAGCCGGCCCTGTGCTGATGGCAGTGGGTACCGACATCCGCAAGGAAGAGTACAAGTTCAACGGCGACCGCCGTGAAGCCGCTGCCCGTCCAGCCATCCTGAACGCCGCATTCGACGACGCCAATGCGCTGCCGAATGTCAGCCGCGACATCAAAGCTGTGTACGCCGAGGTGATCGTGCCTGTGACCAAGGCTCTGGAAATCAACCTTGCGGTTCGCCGCGATAACTACTCCGGTTTCGGCCACACCGTGAACCCGAAGGCCTCGTTCCGCTACCAGCCGACCGAACAGCTGCTGTTCCGCGGTTCGTACAACGAAGGCTTCCGTGCACCGGCGTTCAACCAGCTGTTCAACAACGTCACCGAATCGCCGTACGCAGGCAAGGACCTGGCCGACCCGGCCAAGTGCCCAGGCGCAAAAGCGGACAGCGCCAAGCCAGGCTGCGAATCGATCACGCCAGTCATCTTCACTGGCGGCAAGGTATCGCTCGGACCGGAAACCGCCAAGCAAGGCACCGTCGGTGTGGTGTTCGAGCCAATGCGCAACTTCTCGGTCAACCTCGACGTGTGGGAAATCCGCCGCTACGACACCATCAAGTCGGTCAGCCTGAGCGACATGCTGGCCAACTACGGCCTGTTCACCGACCAGTTCCTGCGCGATCCAAGCGGCGCGCTGTTTGCTGTCGACCAGCGCTGGGTCAACGCCGGCGAAACCGTCACGCGCGGCCTCGAAGTCGGTGCACGTACCAGCGGCAAGATCTGGGACGGCGCATGGACTGCCGGTATCGATGGTTCCAAGCTGCTGGAAAAGAAGAGCCGTCCACTGCCAGGCGCAGAGTTCGGCAAGAGCGAAGTGGGCCTGTTCACCTTCACCGGCGACCTCGGCCTGAAGTGGAAGCACACCGCGTACGTCGGCTTCAAGAAGGGTGACTGGAGCGGCCTGTTCCAGAACGTATACCGTCACGGCTACACGGACCAGGTACTGCCAGGTGTCGCCAGCGGCAAGGTTACGCCTAGCAACTACGACGCCAAGGTTGATCCGTACTCGATCTTCCACACCAGCGTGTCGTACGCTGGCTTCAAGAATCTGACGCTGACCGCGGGCGTCAAGAACATCTTCGACGAAGATCCACCGTTCGCGATCACCTACGACGGCAACACCGGCGCAGGCAGCTCGTGGGAACCACGTGTAGCCGATCCGCGCGGCCGTTCGTTCACCTTCACCGCGAACTACAAGTTCCTCTGATAACGACGACGTAGCGGCCCGTTGGGGGGAGGCGTAAGCTTCCCCTCAACGGGTTTTTTGCTTTTATCCGCCCGACGATTAACTGGATTTGGATTCACATGGCCCCAAGCGACAAGATCAGCCGGCGTAGTTTCGGCGCCCTGATGGCCGCAGCCGTCGCGCTTCCCGCCTCGGCCCACGCACGGGGCAAGCGTCCTTCACGAACGATGAAACAAGCACTGATCAAACCACCGCGCCTGCACGAGGGCGACCTTGTCGGCCTGATTGCACCGGGCGGACGCACCAACGACGCTTCGATCGAGAAGGCGGTGCGCAACATCGAAGCGCTTGGCTTCCGGGTCAAGCTCGGCGCCAACCTGCGCGCCGTGCACGGCAACTACGCCGGCTCGGTGCAGCAGCGCGTGGCCGACCTGCACGCGATGATCGCCGACCCTGAAGTGAAGGCGATGTGGTGCATCCGCGGCGGCTCGGGCTGCATCTCGATCCTGGCGTCGCTCGATTACAAGCTGGTGCGCGCGAATCCGAAGGTCTTGCTCGGCTACTCGGATATCACGGCGCTGCACCTGGCGTTCCTGCGCCACGCCGGCCTGGTGACCTTCCACGGACCGGTAGCGATTTCGGGCCCGTCCGACTACTCGCGTGAGCACATGCTGGCCGTGCTGATGGACCCGCAGCCGACCTACACGATCCCGATGGCGCTGGAGAACAGCCGGCGCGCGCTCGACGAGCCGCATTTCGCGATGCGCACTGCCACGCACGGGCAGGCCACCGGACCGCTGATCGGCGGGAACCTGAGCCTGGTCAGCGCGCTGGCGGGCACGCCGTACGCAGCCGATTTCAAGGACGCGATCCTGTACCTCGAAGAAGTGAACGAGGAGCCGTACCGCATCGACCGCTGGATGACGCAGCTCGAGCTGGCGGTCGGTCTCAGGAAAGCGGCGGCGGTGATGATCGGGATTTGCGACGAATGCGGGCCGGAAGACCCGGAGCTGTCGCTGACGCTGCAGGAGACGCTCGACCTGCACCTGAAACCACTGATTGTGCCGGCGGTGAGCGGCTACTCGTTCGGGCATATCCGGCACCAGTTCACGATTCCGGTCGGCGTGATGGCGCGCCTCGATACCGAGCGCCAGACGCTGACGCTGCTGGAGCCGGCTGTACTTTAACGCTTCATATCAGTTTAAGAATTAAACAAGGAACCGACATGCACCGTCCGAAACAACTTCTGGCCGCCGCCCTTGCGGCTTTTCTGATCGCGCCCGCCGCCATTGCCGCGACGCCGGTGGCGGCAAAGCCGCAGCAGTTCCTGTACATGCTGCGCGTGGCGCCGCACCTGCACGACGAGGCGAAGTGGAGCGACAAGGACAAGGCCGCGACCTCGCGCCACTTCGAGCGGCTGAAAAAAGCGACGGCGGCCGGCAAGGTGATCCTGGCCGGCCGCACGACCGAGCAGCTGGACAAGACCTTCGGGCTGGTGGTGTTCGAGGCGGAAGACGAAAAGACCGCGCGGGTCTTCATGGAAACCGATCCGGCCGTGGCGGCCGGTGTGATGACAGCTACCTTGCATCCCTACTCGGTAGCGCTGCAGCGCAAGTAAGGCTTACGGCCTGCGCGTCATGAAGGTGTAGGCGTGCTGCTCGCCGTCGATGCGGAACATGTCAGGCATTTCGCCGACTGTCGCAAAGCCGGTGCGAGCGTAAAGGTCACGCGCCGCGCGGTTGTTCGATAAGACTTCGAGGTCGATCCAGTCGATGCCGGTCTCGTCGCGAGCCCATGCCATCGAAGCGTCGATCAGGCGCACGCCCAAGCCCTTCCTGCGCTGGTCGCGGTGAACGCCCATGCCGAGCAGCGCGCGGTGCGCCGCAGCGCGTTCAGGCCGTGCGCGCAGGTCGATATGGCCGGCGATCGCCGACCGGCGTCCCGAGTCCAGTGATAAAGCCTGCCTCTTTTTCAGGCGGCAGGCGCGACTCGCTGCGCGCCATCGGCTGGAACAGCGGCGTGCCACCCTTGCCGTTGTCGGCAAGGTGGTCGTTCAGGTAGGCGAACAGCGCGGCGAGGTCGGTGTGGACCGCGGCACGGATCGAGATCACAGTGCGCGCGCGATCAGGATTTTCTGGATATCGCTGGTGCCTTCGTAGATCTGGCACACGCGCACGTCGCGGTAGATGCGTTCGACCGGGAAGTCGCTGACGTAGCCGTAGCCGCCAAGCACCTGCATGGCGTCGGACACCACGCGTTCGGCCATCTCGGATGCGAACAGCTTGGCCATCGCCGCCTCTTTCAGGCACGGCAGGCCGGCATCCTTCATCGAGGCCGCATGCAGGATCAGCTGGCGCGCGGCTTCGATCTTGGTGGCCATGTCGGACAGCTTGAACTGCACCGCCTGGTGTTCGAAGATCGGCTTGCCGAAGCTTTCGCGGTCCCTGGCATACGCCAGCGCAGCGTCGAATGCGGCGCGCGCCATGCCGACCGATTGCGAGGCGATGCCGATGCGGCCGCCCTCGAGGCCCGACAACGCGATCTTGTAGCCCTGGCCCTCTTCGCCGATCAGGTTTTCCAGCGGGATGCGGCAGTTCTCGAACAGGATCTGCGCGGTGTCCGACGAATGCTGGCCCATCTTGTGTTCGAGGCCGGCCACGATGTAGCCCGGGGTATTGGTCGGCACCCAGAATGCGCTGATGCCGCGCTTGCCGGCCGCCTTGTCGGTGACGGCCATGACGATCGCCACGTCGCCGTTCTTGCCGCTGGTGATGAACTGCTTGGTGCCGTTGATGACGTAGTGGTCGCCATCGCGCGTGGCGGTGGTGCGCAGCGCCGATGCGTCGCTGCCGGTGTGCGGCTCGGTCAGCGCGAAGGCGCCCAGCATCTCGCCCTGTGCCAAGGGACGCAGCCACTTTTCCTTCTGCGCGTCGTTCGCATACATCATCGCGATGCTGCAGACCGGGCAGTTGTTGACCGAGATGATGGTCGAGGTGCCGCCGTCGCCGGCCGCGATTTCCTCCAGCACCAGCGCCAGCGACACATAGTCGAGGCCAGCGCCGCCGAGGTGTTCCGGTACCGCCACGCCGAAGGCGCCGAGTGCGGCCAGTTCCTTCAGTTCGTCTTTCGGGAAGTAGGCTTCCTTGTCCCAGCGGGCGGCGTTGGGCGCCAGGCGCTCTTGCGAGAAGGCGCGCAGCGCGTCGCGGATCATCTGGTGTTCTTCGTTCAGTATCATGGTCGCAGGAGGTTGGGTGGCTTACCAGGGAAGCGGCGTGCCATCGTAGTTCAGGAATCTGCCGTTGTCGGCAGCGGTAAGGCCGGCAAGCGTGGTGCGCATGCAGGTGACGCTTTGTTCGACGGACAGGTCGGCTTCGTCGCCGCCCATGTCGGTCTTGACCCAGCCCGGGTGGAAGGCCACGCAGGTGGCGCCTTGCGGGCCGAAGTTCAGCGCGGTATCGGCAAGCACCGAGTTGAGCGCCGCTTTGCTGGCGCGGTACAGGGTGCCGATGGAGCTGTGGCGCAGGCCCATGGAGCCCATGCGCGACGAGATCACCGCCAGTTTGCCGTGTGTCGATGCGACCAGCGGGCCGATGATCGGCAGCAGGCGCATCGCGGCCAGCACGTTGGTGCGCATGACGGCGTCGAAATCGGCTTCGGTTGGGAAGCCGTCGTGGCGCGGGCCGTACAGGCCGGCGCCCAGGAAAGCCACGTCGATGCGATCGTCGTCGAGCTTCCAGCCGATGGCGGCGATCGCATCGGCATTGGTGACGTCGAGCTGGTGCGGCTCGGCGCCCATCGCGGCGAGCGATGCGCAGTCTTCAGGCTTGCGGGCGGTGGCGATGACGCGCCAGCCGTCGGCCAGGTATTGGCGGGCCAGTTCGCGGCCGATGCCGCGCGAGGCGCCGATGATCAGTGCGGTGGGCATGGTTTGCGTTTCAGGTTCGATCGGCGATGGTGGTAAGGAAGCGGGTTATGGGTTCCCGCGCAGGCGGGAACCCATGCTGCGCTTGCGTTGAGCGACGGTTTACGCCATCTCGATCGCCATCGCGGTCGCTTCGCCGCCGCCGATGCACAGCGTGGCCACGCCGCGCTTGCCGCCGGTTTTCTTCAGCGCGCCAAGCAGCGTCACGATGATGCGTGCGCCCGATGCGCCGATCGGGTGGCCCAGTGCGCAGGCGCCGCCGTGGATGTTGACTTTGCTGTGCGGGATGTCGAGGTCATGCATCGCGGCCATCGGCACCGCTGCAAACGCTTCGTTGATCTCGAACAGGTCGACATCCTTGGTGGTCCAGCCGGTCTTCTTCATCAGCTTCTGCATCGCGCCGATCGGAGCGGTGGTGAACAGGTTCGGTTCCTGCGCGTGGCTCGCATGGCCGACGATTTTGGCGATCACGGTCAGGCCCAGCTCGCGTGCCTTCGATTCGCGCATCATCACCAGTGCGGCCGCGCCGTCGTTGATCGACGACGACGATGCGGCGGTGATGGTGCCGTCCTTCTTGAAAGCGGCGCGCAGCGTCGGGATCTTGTCCAGCTTGGCCTTGAGCGGGCCTTCATCCTTTTCGATGACGGTGTCGCCGGTGCGGCCGGTCACGGTAACCGGTGCGACTTCCCACTTGAAGTGGCCTTCGTTGGTGGCGTTCTGCGCGCGCCTGACCGATTCGATCGCGAACGCGTCCTGCGCCTCGCGCGTGAACGAGTAGGTGGTCACGCATTCTTCCGCGAAGGTGCCCATCGAGCGGCCTTCGCCGGTCTTCTCGTTGCGCGAGTAAGCGTCTTCGAGGCCGTCGTACATCATGTGGTCGAACATCATGCCGTGGCCGATGCGGTAGCCGCCGCGTGCTTTCGGGATCAGGTAAGGCGCGTTGGTCATCGACTCCATGCCGCCCGCGATGACGACGTCGGCGCTGCCGGCCATCAGCGTGTCGTGCGCGAAGATCGCCGACTGCATCGCCGAACCGCACATCTTCGACAGGGTCACGGCGCCGGTCGACATTGGCAGGCCGCCCTTGATTGCAGCCTGGCGCGCCGGCGCCTGGCCCTGGCCCGCCATCAGGCAGTTACCGAAGTAGACGTGTTCGACCAGCTTCGGATCGACGCCCGCACGCGCGACGGCCGCGGCGATCGCAACGGCGCCCAGGTCGCTGGCGGTCTTGGAGGAGAAATCGCCCTGGAAGGCGCCCATCGGAGTGCGCGCGGCGCCGACGATTACGACTGGATCATTCATTGTTAAGGTTCTCCAAAAGAGGTGGGGTATAGGCCGGCGCGGATGCCGGTGCCTGGTTACGGAAACGGATGTGCTGCGGATACGGGAACACGTCGTCGATGAAGCCGTCCATGATGCGCTGCTTGCACGACTGCCAGAAATCTTTGGTCAACAACTCGGCATGATGCTTCATGAAATATTTCTTGATCTTGGCATTGCCCAGCAAAAAGGCGCCAAACTGCTCGGGGAACACGTCGTGCTTGCCGATCGAATACCACGGCTCGGCCGACATCTCGTCCTCCTCGTTGCGCGGCTGCGGGATGTCGCGGAAATTGCAGTCGGTGATGTACTCGATCTCGTCGTAGTCGTAGAACACCACGCGTCCTTGACGTGTCACGCCGAAGTTCTTGTATAGCATATCGCCGGGAAAGATGTTGGCCGCGACCAGCTCGCGGATGGCGTTGCCATATTCGATGATGCCGTGCTCGATCAACGCATCGTTGCCGGCCGCTTCCGCGCTCACGAGGAAAAGGTTCAGCGGCACCATGCGGCGCTCGATGTACAGGTGGCGGATGACGATGCGGTCGCCTTCGAACTCGACCAGCGATGGCGCGTGGTGCAGCAGCTCGGCGATCAGCTCTTCCGAGAAGCGTTCGACCGGGAAAGCGACGTTCGAATACTCGAGCGTATCGGCCATGCGTCCCACGCGGTCGTGGTGCTTCACCAGCAGGTATTTTTCCTTGACCTGCGCGCGCGTGGTGTCCTTTGGCGCCGGGAAGAAATCCTTGATCACCTTGAACACGTACGGGAACGAGGGCAGCGCGAACACCAGCATCACCAGGCCGCGGATGCCGGGCGCGCTGTCGAAACGGTCGGCGCTGTGCTTCAGGTGCTGCAGGTAATCGCGGTAGAACAGCGTCTTGCCCTGCTTCTGCAAGCCGAGGATGGTGTAGATCTCGCTGCGCGGCTTGCGCGGCAACAGCGAGCGCAGGAACTGCACATAGGCCGACGGCACCTCCATGTCGACCATGAAATAGGCGCGCGTGAACGAGAACAGGATCGTGATCTGGGCGTGGTCGAGCAGGACCGCGTCCATCACCAGCTGGCAATTGCCGTTGTGCAGGATCGGCACGACGAAAGGAAATTCCTGGGTGCCGTTGATGACCTTGCCGACGACGTACGCCCCTTTGTTCCGGAAGAACAGGTTCGACAGCACCTGGATCTGGTAGTTCGGCTCGAACGCATCGTCGCCGAGCTTCTGCAGCAGGCAGGTTTCGAGCTGGGCGATGTCGCGGTCGAGGTTGGCGAACTTGCAGTTGAGCTGGAAGTTGGTGACGATGCGCTTGAGCGCGAACATCAGGCCATCGGTGGCCGGGTAGTACACGCGGTAGGCCGGCAGCAGCTCGTCGTTTTCGATGTACTCGGTCGAGATGACCGGGCGCACGAAGATGAAATCGTTGTGGAAATATGTCCGGTGCAAGATGTTGCAGCAAACCGAATTGAAGAAGGTCTCCGCCAGCTCCGGCTGCTTATGGCCGGACAGCAGGCCGATGTAATGCAGTTTGGTTTCGCGCCAGACGCTGTCGGTCAGTTCACTGTCGTCGTACTCGTCCTCGAGCACCTGGACGCACTCCAGCACGCGCTTGTCATAGAAGTCGATGCGTTCGCGCGCGGCCTGCTGGGCGACGGACCAGTTGGCGGTTTCAAAATGGCGGCGCGCGACCTGGCTAGCCTGGCGAAACAAGCGATAGTGCTTATCGAAGCCATCGAGGATCGTGCGCGCGATATCGAACGCGATCTGCGAAGACAGCAGCTTAGGAAACGCAGCTTGTTTCATCGTATAGGACCTAAACTCCACCAAAAGTTCTAGACCCGGTCTGTCCCCGCTTCTGGAATTACTTGGTTTCGGCGAACAGTTCGCGGCCGATCAGCATGCGGCGGATTTCGCTGGTGCCGGCGCCAATCTCGTACAGCTTGGCGTCGCGCCACAGGCGGCCGACCGGGTATTCGTTGATGTAGCCGTTGCCGCCCAAGGTCTGGATCGCTTCGCCGGCCATCCAGGTCGCTTTCTCGGCGCTGTACAAAATCGCGCCGGCGGCGTCCTTGCGCAGGTTGCGGACCTGTTCCGGCGACGTGGCGCGGTCGCAGGCCTGGCCGACCGCGTAGACGTAGGCCTTGCAGGCCATCATGGTCGAGTACATGTCGGCAAGTTTGCCTTGCATGAGCTGGAACTCGCCGATCGGCTGGCCGAATTGCTTGCGGTCATGCACATAGGGAAGCACCGCGTCCATGCACGCAGCCATGATGCCGAGCGGGCCGCCCGACAGCACGGTGCGCTCGAAGTCGAGGCCGGACATCAGCACATTGACGCCCTTGCCCAAGCCGCCCAGCACGTTTTCAGCCGGTACTTCGCAGTCTTCGAACACCAGTTCGCCGGTGTGCGAGCCGCGCATGCCGAGCTTGTCGAGCTTTTGCGCGATCGAGAAGCCTTTGAAGCCTTTTTCGATCAGGAAGGCGGTCATGCCGCGCGGGCCCGCTTCGAGGTCGTTCTTGGCGTAGACAACCAGCGTGTCGGCGTCCGGGCCGTTGGTGATCCACATCTTGGTGCCGTTGAGCACCCAGCGGTCGCCCTTGAATTCGGCTTTCAGCTTCATGCTGACGACGTCGGAGCCGGCGTTCGGTTCGGACATCGCCAGCGCGCCGACGTGCTCGCCCGAGATCAGCTTCGGCAGGTATTTCTGCTTCTGCTCTTCGGTGCCGTTGCGCTTGATCTGGTTGACGCACAGGTTCGAGTGGGCGCCGTACGACAGGCCGACCGACGCCGAGGCGCGCGAGATTTCTTCCATCGCGACGATGTGGGCCAGGTAGCCCATGCCGGCGCCGCCGTATTCTTCGCCAACGGTGACGCCGAGCACGCCCAGGTCGCCCATCTTGCGCCACAGGTCCATCGGGAACTGGTCGCTGCGGTCGATCTCGGCAGCGCGCGGCGCGATTTCGGCAGCTGCAAATTGTTGGACTGCTTCGCGCAGCGCGGCGATGTCTTCGCCGTGGTCAAAGGTCAAGCCTGGAAGATGCAGCATGTCGTCCTCATGGAAAGTGCGGAATTGGAATCGTCAATCATACGCATGTTTGACGTTTACGTAAACGTAAGGTGGCCCGGGCCAGGCCGGCTCAGGCCGTTTCGGTGCTGTGCGCCAGCATGCGGCGGCACTCGTCTTCGTGGGCGGCCACTTCGGCCAGCGCCATCTCGATGTCGGCGCGTTGCTGCTCGAGCGTTTCGCGCTGGTGGGCGAGCACGGCGAGGAAACGGTTGGTCTGGGCGACGGTGTCCTTGGGCGATTCGTACATGTCGACGATGCTCTTGATTTCGGACAGGGTCAGCCCGAGCCGTTTGCCGCGCAGGGTCAGCTTGAGGCGGGTGCGGTCGCGCGCCGTGTAGACGCGGTTGCGTCCGCCCGCGCCCTCCCGTGACGGGCTCAGCAACCCATGGTCTTCGTAAAAACGGATGGCGCGCGCGGTGATGTCGAATTCACGCGCCAGCTCGGCGATCGTATATGTGACCATGATCAGGTTTCTGTCTGCTATTGGTAAAATGCGCTCACACGAATCGCGTACAGCGCTGTGGTTTCCGTTTACGTCAACGTAAAGTGTATTGTAGCGCGCCACTGGCCGTACGGCCATGAAAGAGCTTGATGAATCATTCCGAATCGCAGCTGGACTATCCACTTGGCGACATGCTGCCCCCGCCGGGCGCCCTGGCTGAACTGGCACCCGGCCTGTGCTGGCTGCGCATGCCGCTGCCGTTTGCGCTCGACCATATCAACCTGTGGCTGCTGCGCGATGAGTTCCAGGGCCGCAGCGGCTGGGCCACGGTCGATTGCGGCGTGGCCAACGACACGACCCGCGCGGCCTGGGACCAGGTGCTGGCGCAGGGCGCCGGCTCCGAACCCCTGCTGCGCGTTTTCGCCACCCATTGCCATCCGGATCACATGGGCTTGTCGGACTGGCTGTGCGCCCGTTTCGGCGCGCCGCTGTGGATGACGACGGGCGAATATGGCTTCGCGCGCATGATGGCCGCGGCCCTGCCGGGTGTCGACGGGCCTGCCGCGCTGCCGCATTTCCAGCGTCACGGCTTGCTCGACCCGGAGCTGATCGAACGCATGGGCGAGCGCCGCAATTATTACCCGTCGCTGGTACCTGCGGTACCGCAGGCCTACACGCGGATGCAGGATGGCGACCTGATCCAGGTCGGCCCGCAACAATGGCGCGTGATCACCGGCTTCGGCCATTCGCCGGAACATGCAGCCCTGTACTGCGAATCCCTGAACGTGCTGATCTCGGGCGACATGGTGTTGCCGCGCATTTCCACCAACGTGTCGGTGTTCGCCGTCGAGCCGGAGGGAAATCCGCTGGCCCAGTACCTGGCGTCGCTCGACAAATTCGCCAGCTTGCCTGCCGATACGCTGGTGCTGCCTTCCCATGGCCGGCCGTTCCGCGGCTTGCATACGCGTATCGCGCAGTTGCGCGCGCATCATGCCGCCCGCCTCGCCGAAGTGCTTGAGGCCTGCCAGCAACCGCAGTCGGCGGCGGAGATCGTTCCAGTCATGTTCCGCAGGAAGCTCGACACCCACCAGTTGACCTTCGCGCTGGGCGAGGCGCTGGCCCACCTGCATTTCCTCTGGTACGACGGCGCCTTGCACCGCACAATCGGGGCCGATGGCGTGATCCGCTTCCGTCTGAGCTAGGCCAATGACACGCTTCCCGTGTGCCGCCGCTGTCGATATACTAAGCTGGAAGGGTAGGCGAAAAGCTGGCTAAGCGCGGGAACGAATGCCGGAGCCAATGCCGGACCATTGACCTTGTGGCAAAGAATGTAACATTGTTGTCGAAAGTTCCATTACTCGCGATCGCGGGAGAACCGTCTGGAAACATTGTTACGGATAATTTCCAGTTTCGTCACATATGGTCTCATCTTCCCAGAGACTGACTTTCATGGCTTAGCATGAAATAGTGCCATAATGAATTCATCTAACGAACGGGAAAGCTTTAGCGAGCGCCTTCAAACGGCCCTGAAGAACGCCCATTACTCTCCCGATAGTCCTACCCGGCTGGCCCGCGAATTTAACATTCGCTTTGACGGACGCCCGATTACAGTACATGCCGCTCGGAAATGGCTGGTAGGCGAGGCGATTCCTACCCAGGAAAAGTTACGCATGATTGCCCACTGGCTCGGCGTTCCTGCCGAGTGGCTGCGCTTCGGCGGCACCGACGGCGACGCCGGCAGCCATGGCGAACCAGCCAGCGGCACGGCCCGGTTTGAGTCGGCGGACGTTAAATTGATCGCCGATTTGCAAAGATTGGACGAACATCATCGACAGATTGCGCGAGAATTTATCCGCATGCTGGTCCGGATGAATAACCAGAAGTAGCCTTTTTCATATTGTTGCAGCCAGGCCGGCGTCCCCGCGCCGGTACTTTTGCCGTTCATTTTGTTGCCCCGCGTGCCTGTTTCCCGGGCCTGACCCGACCTTCGAACCCCTTTCGAACCGCTCCGATACCACGTCCTCCCGGATGTGGGATTAGCATTTGTCATGCCGAAACAGGCGCCGTCATGCACAATGTCCGGGTCGCCCCCTGCACGTAAATACCTTCGAGCAATTTTTTGCACGTAGAAAGTGCACAAAACGGTGATAGTGGCTCATAATCAAACAGCACCGCGCCGTATTTTCACCTTGTTCTGCAACGAAGCCGAGGATTAGCCGTCTTATGAAAAGCAACTACGCCAATACCGCGCAACTGAAGGACCTGATGACCGCTCCGCCGATGACCGCCGAGCAGCATGCCGAAGTCATGCGCAAGCGGATCCAGCACCGTCGTATGGTTGAAGAAGCGAAAGATTTGAAAAAAGCGGAGGCCTGGCAGTACGACAAACGCTGAGGCTGTACCAATCAGCGCGGGAGCGCGCCTGCCGGGCTTATTCGGCGTCGGTGGACGCCTTCATCCCGCCCCAGCGTGGCGCCAGGCCATGTTCAAGGCCAAACAAGTCGATGACCCGTCCCACGGTGTGGTCGACCATCTCCTCGATGCTCGCCGGCTTGTGATAGAAGCTCGGCAGCGGCGGGAACACAATCCCGCCCATTTCCGTTACCGCCGTCATATTGCGCAAGTGCGCAAGGTTGAACGGCGTTTCCCGCACCATCAGCACCAGCCGGCGGCGCTCCTTGAGCACCACGTCGGCGGCGCGCGCCACCAGGTTGTCCGACAAGCCGTGGGCCACGGCGGCCAGCGTTTTCATCGAACAAGGGGCGACGATCATGCCGTCGGACTGGAACGAACCGCTGGCGATCGAGGCGCCGATATCGCGGTTCTTGTGCACCACGTGGGCCAGCGCCTCGACATCGCGCCGCTGCATGCCCATCTCCTGGTGCAAAGTGAGTGCCGCGGCGTCGGTGACCACCAGGTGGGTCTCGACGCCGGGCGTGGCGGCCAGCTGCTGAAGCAGGCGCACGCCATACACCGCGCCGGTGGCGCCGGTGATGGCGACGACCAGCCGCCGGGGCTTATCAGCCATCGATCAGGGCTTTGAGTTCGCCCGATTCGAACATCTCGTTCATGATGTCGGAACCGCCGATGAATTCGCCCTTGATGTAGAGCTGGGGAACGGTCGGCCAGTTCGAATATTCCTTGATGCCCTGGCGGACTTCAGGATCTTCCAGCACGTTGACGGTGGCGATGTTCTCGACGCCGCACGCCTTCAGGATCTGGATTGCACGGCCGGAAAAGCCGCATTGCGGGAACTGGGCGGTGCCCTTCATGAACAGCACCACCGGGGTGCTGGTCACGGTTTCTTTAATCCAGGTTTGTACGTCGCTCATGGCTGCCTCAGTGAAAAAAATGAATGGATGGCGTGCATTTTATAAGAAATTGACGAACGTGACCGCGAACCGGCGTCTTAGCCCTTCAACTTCGCAAACGCCGCCGCCATGCTGCCCGCGATCGGCGCCGGCTGCTTGTTCTGATGCTGCGACAAGCGCTTTCCGTCGGTGCGGTCGCCGCGCTGCTCCGGCTTCGAACCGGCCTGCGGCGCGCTGTCGGTCAAACGCATCGTCAACGCAATGCGCTTGCGCTTCGGATCGACCTCCAGCACCTTCACCTTGACCACCTGCCCCGCCTTGACGACCGTGTGCGGGTCCTTGACGAAGGTGTTCGACAACGCCGAAATATGCACCAGGCCGTCCTGGTGCACGCCGATGTCGACGAAGGCGCCAAACGCCGCCACGTTGGTCACCACGCCTTCCAGGATCATGTCCGGACGCAGGTCGCCGATCTCGTCCACGCCTTCCTTGAAGGTCGCGGTGGTGAATTCAGGACGCGGGTCGCGGCCGGGCTTTTCCAGTTCCTTGATGATGTCGGTGATGGTCGGCACGCCGAACTTCTCATCCGCATAACGCGACGGCGTCAGCGTCTTGAGCAGCGCAGCGTCGCCAATCACCGCCTTCATCTCTTTCTTGATGTCGGCCAGGATCTTCTCGACCACCGGGTACGATTCCGGGTGCACCGCCGAGGCGTCCAGCGGATTGTCGCCGTTCATCACGCGCAAGAAACCTGCCGCCTGTTCAAACGTCTTGTCGCCCAGGCGCGGCACCGACTTCAGCGACGCGCGCGAGGTGAACGCGCCCTTCATGTCGCGGTACGACACGATCGCCTGCGCGACGCTGCCGGACAATCCCGACACACGCGCCAGCAGCGGCGCCGACGCCGTGTTGACGTCCACGCCGACCGCGTTCACGCAATCTTCCACCACGGCGTCCAGCGAGCGCGCCAGCTGGGTTTGCGACACGTCGTGCTGGTACTGGCCGACGCCAATCGACTTCGGATCGATCTTCACCAGTTCGGCCAGCGGGTCCTGCAGGCGGCGCGCAATCGACACCGCACCGCGCAGCGACACGTCCATGTCCGGCAATTCGCGCGAAGCGAACTCGGACGCCGAGTACACCGATGCGCCTGCTTCGGAGACAACGATTTTGGTCAGTGTCAGTTCCGGGCGCTGCTTGATCAGGTCCTGGGCCAGCTTGTCGGTCTCGCGCGACGCGGTGCCGTTGCCGATCGAAATCAGCGACACATTGTGCTTGGCAGCCAGGTTGCCCAACAGGTGCAGCGACCCATCCCAATCGTTTCTCGGCTGGTGCGGGTAGATGACGGCCGTGTCGACCACCTTGCCGGTGGCGTCGACCACCGCGACCTTGACGCCGGTGCGCAGGCCAGGGTCGAGGCCCATGGTCGCGTGTGGACCGGCCGGGGCCGCCAGCAGCAGCGCCTTCAGGTTGCGTGCGAACACGTTGATCGCGTCGAGCTCGGCCTTTTCGCGCAGGGCGCCCATCAGTTCGGTTTCGAGGTGCATGAAGCTCTTCACGCGCCAGGTCCAGCGCGCGGTGTCGGCCAGCCACTTGTCGGCCGGGCGGCCCAGGTTCTTGATGCCGGCGGCGGCGGCGATGCGGCCTTCGCACGGGTTGTGGGGCGCGTCCCACTTCGGCTTTTCGGCTTCGGTGTCGAGACGCAGCGTCACATCGAGCATGCCTTCGCGGCGGCCGCGCAGCAGCGCCAGCGCGCGGTGCGACGGCACGGTGGAAATGGTTTCCGAGTAATCGAAGTAATCGGCGAACTTCTCGCCTTCATCCTGCTTGCCTGCGACAACCTTCGATTCCACCACGCCGTGTTCCTGCACGTATTCGCGCAGCGACTGCAGCAGGGCCGCGTCTTCGGCGAAGCGTTCCATCAGGATCTGGCGCGCGCCATCGAGCGCCGCCTTGGTGTCCGGCACGCCAGGATTGTTGCCATCGTCGGTGGAAAATGCTTCGCGCAGGAACTTGCCCGCCTCGGTATCGGGCGTCAGGGCCGGGTCGGCCAGCAGCGCGTCGGCCAATGGCGCCAGGCCCGCCTCGATGGCGATCTGGGCCTTGGTGCGGCGCTTCTGCTTGTATGGCAGGTACAAATCTTCCAGACGGGTCTTGTCCTCGGCCATCGCGATCGCCTGCATCAGCGCCGGGGTCATCTTGTTCTGTTCGGTGATCGACGAAATAATCGCCGCGCGGCGGTCTTCCAGCTCGCGCAGGTAGCGCAGGCGTTCTTCGAGCAGGCGCAGCTGGATGTCGTCCAGCCCGCCGGTCGCTTCCTTTCGGTAACGTGCGATAAATGGGACAGTTGCGCCTTCGTCGAGCAGGGCGATGGCGGCGGCAACCTGCACCGGCTTGGCGGCAAGTTCGAGGGCGAGACGTTGTTCGATAGAAGGCAGCATTGGGACAGTCTTAGGTGAGTCAAGCCCGGAATGATTACGCAATCGCCGCGAATGCGCCAGTCTTGACAGGGTCGGGTGCGTGTGCACGGTTGTCAATCGAGCAACACGATCTTCCCGATTTGATTTAACATCGATTGATCTAAGGCAAGGAATTGCCTGCGTCAACGATTTATAGGTGTGAAAGAGAACAGACCACAATTGCTCCGATGTTAGATAATATCGGTTGTTGTCGTTTTTGATACGGCCTTTTCAGAACAATACAGACGATGGAATTCACGCGCGAAGAACACCGCGAAATATCGACGGCGGCCCCCCGCGCCGCCAGCCCGGCGCCCGGCCTTCCTGCGCCTGTGGCCAGCTGGCTGCAGCGGGTCGAGGCTGCCGCCCACCCGCAGCCGACGCTGACGGCGGAGCTCAAGGATCCGAAGGTCACCCAGTACCGCTTCGTGTACGTGCTCGCCCCGACCAGCGGCGGCCGCCATGTCGCCCTGTGCCTGTGCAAGGCGCGCCTGCGCCCGACCGGCGACGTGGCCGCGGCCAGCCCGGTCAGCGAAGTGTTCTCGCTGCTGTCGGCGCCACCGGCCTACCTGGAAGGCGACGACGAAGACCTGGTGCGCTTCTTTATCGCAATGCGCAGCGGCGCGGCCTCGGCCGGCGGCGGCGCGACCGAGCCCAAGGGCAAGGTTGGCGCGATCCTGCTTCAAATGTTGCTTGAACAAGACAAACTGCTGTGGGCAAATTCGTGGACCGACATGGCCAACGGCCTGATTTACCCGCTGAACGCCGGCGCGGTGCGTGAAGCCAACCTGGTGTGGCGCGACGAAGGCCGCACGGCCCGCCTCGGCTGGCAGGTCCAGCCTGCATCCGGCGCGACCCACACGGCCGCCGACCAGATCGACTACATGCTGCCGACCGACCCGCCGTGGTACATCGACAACCTGTCGTGCGGGCCGCTGGCGCTGAACCGCGGCGGCGTCGACATCTCGCTGGCCGAGTTGCAGGCGCTGGTTGCCCAGGCGCCCGCGTTGGCCGGCAACGACAAGAAACGCGTGTCCCAGCTGCTGCTGGCGCATGGCCTGCAACAGCTGATGCCGCTGCCGCAGCCGCTGACCCAGCGCCTGCGCGACGACGTCAAGCCGCGACCTGTCCTGTTGCTGGACAGCGTCTCGCTGGCGGATGGCACCACCACGCGCTGGCACGATTTCGCCGTGCTTTCCTATGATTACGATGGCGAGCGCGTCTCGTTCGACCCGGCCCAGCGCGTGGTGCGCCAGATTGGCGAGGTTACCGAAATCATCGCGCGCGACTCCGCCGCCGAAGCCGCCGTACTGGCCGAACTCACCGGACTTGGTTTCCACAAGCCAGCCACGCCGCCCCTGAACGGACTGGCCGGCGCGCTTCAGCTTGAAAGCCAGGCGCACTGGCTGCGCTTCGCCGCAGATGGCCTCGATACCCTTCCCGATCACGGCTGGCAAGTGGTCAGGTCACCGAAATACCGTTACGACGTGGTCGCAGTCGAAGACTGGTACGCCGACATCGACGAGCCTGCCGAAGCAGGCAACGCCTGGTTCGAACTTGAACTGGGCATCGTGGTCAACCAGGTGCGGGTGCCGCTGCTGCCGGTCCTGGTGCAACTGATCCGCAGCGCACCGAGCGATTTCGACGCCGAGGTGCTGGCCGCGCATGCCGACATCGACCAGATGCTGGCCACCTTGCCGGATGGCGTGCGCGTGGCGCTGCCGTGGGGCCGCCTGAAACCGATCCTCGGCACGCTGGGTGAGCTGTATTTCAACGACAAGATCAAGACCAGGGTTCGGCTGTCGACGCTGGATGCTGCGCGCCTCGAGGAACTGGCGCGCGGCACCGAGCTGCGCTGGACCGGCGGCGAGCAGCTGCGCGAAACCGGCCGCAAGCTGAGCCAGTTTGGTTCGGTGCAGAAAGTGCCGACCCCGGCCAGCCTGCAGGCAACCTTGCGCGACTACCAGGCCGACGGCCTGGCGTGGATGCAGTTCCTGCGCGAATACAACCTGGCCGGCATCCTGGCCGACGATATGGGCCTGGGCAAGACCGTGCAGACGCTGGCCCACATCCTGGTCGAGAAGGAATCGGGCCGCATGACCAAGCCGGCGCTGGTGATCGCGCCGACCAGCCTGATGACCAACTGGCAGGAAGAGTCCGCCCGCTTCGCGCCGAGCCTGCGCGTGCTGCTGCTGCAGGGCAAAGAGCGGATGGACCTGTTCGACAAGATCGAAGAGCACGACCTGGTGCTGACCACCTACGCGCTGTTGCCGCGCGACGAGGAAAAGCTGCGCGAGCACGAATACCACCTGGTCATCCTCGACGAATCGCATTACATCAAGAACACCCGCTCGAAGGCGGCGCAAAGCGCGGGCCTGCTCAATGCGCGCCACCGCCTGTGCCTGTCGGGAACGCCGCTGGAGAACCACCTGGGCGAGCTGTGGTCGCAGTTCCACTTCCTGCTGCCGGGCCTGCTGGGTGACGAAAAGACCTTCAACAGCCAGTTCCGCCACCCGATCGAGCGCCAGGACGATCCGCTCCGCCGCGCCCTGTTGAATCGCCGTATCCGCCCGTTCCTGCTGCGCCGGACCAAGGACAATGTCGCGAAGGAATTGCCTCCCAAGACCGAGATGGTGCGCAAGGTGGAGTTGGCGGGCGCCCAGCGCGACCTGTACGAAACCGTGCGCCTCGCGATGGACAAGAAGGTGCGCGATGAAATCGACAAGAAGGGCGTGGCGCGCAGCCAGATCGTCATCCTCGAAGCGTTGCTCAAGCTGCGCCAGGTCTGCTGCGACCCGCGGCTGGTCAAGGCGCTGCCTGCGCGCAAGAAGGACAGCGGATCTGCCAAGCTGATCGACCTGATGCAGATGGTCGACGACCTGCTCGAGGAAGGCCGCAAGATCCTGGTGTTCTCGCAGTTCACCAGCATGCTCGAACTGATCCAGATCGAACTGGACGCGCGCCGCATCCGGTACGCGCTGCTGACCGGCGAGACGCGCGACCGCGCCGCGCAGGTAGCGGCATTCCAGCAAGGCGCGGTGCCGATCTTCCTGATCAGCCTGAAAGCGGGCGGCGTCGGCCTGAACCTGACCGCGGCCGACACCGTGATCCACTACGACCCGTGGTGGAACCCGGCGGCCGAGAACCAGGCCACCGACCGCGCCTGGCGCATCGGGCAGGACAAGCCGGTGTTCGTGTACAAGCTGATCGCCAAGGGCACGCTGGAAGAAAAGATCCAGCTGCTGCAGCAGAAGAAGTCGGACCTCGCCAATTCGATCCTGGCCGAAGGCGAGTCGCACAAGCTGGCGCTGACGCAGGAAGACCTGCAAGCGATCTTCGCGCCGCTGGAAGAGTAAGGACCCAAGCACTCCCGGCAGGTTCATCGCCTGTCGGGAACCAACTTTTCCCCCACATGTTACTCTTCAAGCAAGGATGGCTTTCATCCATGTTTGGAGAGTCGGTCAATGCATGATCAGGGACAGCGTGTCAAAGTGCTCAGCGCGGGGATCTTCAGCCTTTTGCTGGCGCTCGGCGTCGCCCGCTTCGCGTACACGCCGCTGCTGCCCCTGATGCAGAGCCAGGCCGGACTCGGTATCGCCGAGGCGGGCTGGCTGGCGGCCATCAACTACGCCGGCTACCTGGGCGGCGCACTGACCGCTTCCCTGATCAGCGACCTGGTCCTGAAGGACCGCCTCTACCGGATCGGGATGGTGGTGGCGCTGGCCAGCACGGTCGTGATGGGCCTGAGCACCGATGTGGCCGTCTGGGCGGTGTCGCGCTTCTTCGCCGGCCTCAGCAGCGCGGCCAGCATGCTGCTCGGAACCGGGCTGATCCTCAACTGGCTGATGCGGCATGGCCATCGCAGCGAACTCGGCATCCACTTCGCGGGGATCGGCCTTGGCATCGCCGGCTGCGCCATGCTGGTCGAGTTCATGACGCCGTGGCTGGACTGGCGTGAGCAATGGTTCGCCTTTACCGCCGTCGGATTCTTCCTGCTGGTTCCCGCGCTGCGCTGGCTCCCCAGGCCGGACACCAGCGGCCTGCCGACCAACAGCCAGCAAATGGCCGACCATCCTCCGGGCAAGTTGTACCTGCGGATTTTTACGGCCGCCTATTTCTGCGCGGGTGTCGGTTTCGTCATCAGCACCACCTTCATCGTGGCCATCGTCAACAAGTTGCCGAACCTGGCTGGACAGGGAAACCTCGCTTTCCTTGCCATCGGTATTGGCGCGGCGCCGGCCTGCATCGCCTGGGATTTCGTCGCGCGCCGTATCGGCGACGTGAACGCGCTGATCCTGGCCGCCGGCCTGCAGGTGATCGGGATCCTGCTGCCGGTCCTGGCCGGCGGCCTGGCGATGACCCTCGTCGGCGCGCTGCTTTTCGGCGCCACCTTTGTCGGCATGGTCAGCCTGGTCATGACAATGGCGGGCCGCTACTATCCGACCCGTCCCGCCAAGATGATGGGGAAGATGACGTTGTCCTACGGCACCGCGCAAATCGCCGCCCCGCTCGTCACCGCCGCGCTTGCCACGAATTTTGGCAGCTATGAAGTCGGGCTCTACCTGGCGGCGGGTGTCATGGTGATTGGGACATTATTGCTGCTGGCGTTGAAGCTGGTCGAACCGGAAGCGGCTCCCGGCCGCGCGTGACGACGTTGCGCCAATGCATCATGCATACGTCCAAGTTATATATACAGACTGACAATGCAAGGCTTATACTTGCCCGGTTCTTTTCAACGGGAAGCTTGTAATGCCCAGCAGTTTCACCCTGGCCGATTGCTTCCGCACCATTGCCGAGCTGCGTGGCGATATCGTGTGGATTGTCGACTGCAGTACCGGCGTACTGGAATATATCAGCCCATCCGCCGCTAGCTTGCTTGGCTATCCTCCTTCCCGTTTCCGAGCGCAGCTGGCCAATGGCGGTGACGGTCCGCTGGCGCGGCTATGCGAAGGACTGGACGAACGGCTGCGCCGTTTCGCTTCCGGCGACAGCACCCGGCTGAGCATCACCCGCGAATTCGACATCCCCCACGCCACGCGCCCGCGTCCGGTGCCGGTCGAAGTTGCCTCGACCTTGCTGGTGACCGCTGGCGGCGCGGCGCACTCCGTCGTCGGTACCATCCGCGACCTCAGCGCGCGGCGCGAGCTCGAGGCTGGCCAGCGCCGTTTCGCCAGCATGCTCAATCACGAGTTCCGCACGCCGCTGTCCACCATCGACGGCGCCATCCAGCGCCTTGAAGCGGCCGGCACTGATGCGGACGACGCCACGCGCCAGCGTTACCGCAAGATTGCCGGCGCAGTCGACCGGATGATCGCCATGCTGGACGAATACCTGTCACCCGACCGCCTGGACGCCACCGGGCACAAGCGCAAGGAACACCAGGCCGAGCCGCTGCGCCTGCTCGATGAGGCGGCCGGGATTGCGCGAGCCGCCGGGCGCACCGCAACTGTTGCCGCCGCCGGCTTGCCGGTTAAGATCCGCTGCGCGCCCGATGGTTTGCGGCTGGCCCTGAAAGTGTTAGTGGAAAACGCCATTCAGTATTCGCCGGAGGATGCCGTTATCGAGCTGTCCGGCGCACCTGCCGAGGGCGGCATTGCGTTGCTGGTGCGCGATAAAGGCGAGGGCGTGCCGGATGCCGACCTCGCGTGCGTATTCGGCAAATTTTATCGTGGCAGTAATGCCGGCACACGGCCCGGCTCCGGGTTAGGCCTGTACATGGCGCGCTCGGTGGTCGAAGTCCACGGCGGCAGCCTGTCGGTAAATAACCACGATGAATGTGGCGCCATCTTCAGGTTGTGGCTGCCGCACAAGGACTTCCCCGGGAAAAAGGTTGCACCGGGCGGGGGCAGCAGTGATAATTCACCCGATTAACCAAGGGTATGCGCTCGACTGTAAGTAACACTAGCCTGTTTTAATGAATCACCAACAATGGCGCGCCCTATGACGCAAATTCTTATCGTTGAAGACAACGGCGATTATGCCGCCGACATGGCCGAGTTCCTTGTGGGACTCGACCACCAGGTGGAAGTTGCCACCTCCGCGGCCGACATGTGGGCCGCGTTGACGCGCAATCCCCATGCAGTTGTCGTGCTCGACCTCGGCCTGCCTGACGAGGATGGCTTCAACGTCATCCCGCGCATGCGCCAGCTGTATCCTGAAATCGGCTTGCTGGTGCTGACCGGCCGCGTCGCCTTCGACAGCCGCATCATGGGCCTGCGCCTTGGCGCCGACCATTACCTGACCAAGCCGATCAAGTTTCCCGAGCTGGCCGCGCACATCGAGGCGCTCGACCGCCGCGTCCGTCCGCAGGAACCGGCGCCGGCCCTGAGCAAGTGGACCTTGAAAGTGACCGCCCGCCAACTCGAACTGATGGGCGAGGTCATCGACCTGACGGAAAAAGAGTGGAACTTCCTGCACTTGCTGACCATGAACACGCGCCCGGTGCCGCGCCAGGTGATCGTGGCCCGCATGGGCGGCGATGATCCTGAGGCAAGCCGCCGGGTCGACATGCTGGTTTACCGCCTGCGCAAGAAGGCCCGCCTCGGCCTCGGGCAAGACCTGCCGCTGCGCAGCGCCTATGGCGAAGGCTACAGCCTGTCTGCCGGATTCAACCTGTCTTCGTGAAAAGGGACAGAGTCAAACGCGCATCGGCCTCTGCATTTTTTAAATAGGGACAGAGTGACGGGAATCCGCTAGAATACGCAGATCCCGATCATTTTCGCCCTGTTTATGGCCCGCCTGCCCCGCCTTGTCCTTCCCAATCATCCTCACCACATCATCCAGGAAGGCAACGATCGCCAGCTGATCTTCCGCGAGGATGAGGATTACCAGCGTTTTTTGGGCTGGCTGAAGGAAAGCGCGCGCGAATTCAAGGTGTCCGTCCACGCCTATGCGCTGATGCCGAACCACCTGCACCTGCTGGCGTCACCGACGACAGAAGACGGGCTGGCGCGCATGATGCAAAGGGTTGGGCGCTACTACGTGCCTTGGTTCAACCAGAAATACGAACGTCTGGGCGGCCTGTTCCGCGGGCGCTTCAAGACCTCGCTGATCGATTCCGAGCGCTATTTCATGGTGTGCAGCCGTTATATCGAGTTCAATCCGGTCCGAAACGGCGTCGCCAGCGATCCTGCCGACTATCAATGGTCCAGCTACGCCCACCATGCCGGCGTGCGCCAGGATTCGCTGATCATCGACCACGCCCTCTATTGGGGGCTGGGCAATACTCCGTTCCAGCGCGAAGCCGCCTACATCGAGTTGGCCCGGCAGCCTCTGTCGTCCGAAGAACTCGACAGCATTAACCAGGCCGTTTTGAAAGGCTGGCCGCTGGGATCGGATGCCTTCAAGACCCAGTTGCAGCAGAAAGCCAAACGCCAGGTGCTTCCGGCCAAGCGCGGCCGGCCGTTCAAGGCGAAGCCGGTCGCTTAGACCTTTGTTGCTGTCCGTCTCTCAATTAGCAGCGTGTGCCAGGCGCGCGGGGGTATGGTGGTAAGCTGCCTGAATCCATGCGCGGTTTGCCGCGTGGGTCAATTAGGGATATATGCCACAGAACGACACAGTACGGCTATCTGATTTCATACTAAACAATATGGAGGTGATCCTCCAGGCGTGGGAAGAGTTCGCCCGGACAATCGAACCTCCCGCGCTGACGATGGACGACGTCGAGCTGCGCGACCACGCGCGCCAGATGCTCCAGGTTATCGCGGCGGACCTGCAAACGCCGCAGAGCGACCACCAGCAGGTGGAGAAATCCAAGGGCAACGGTCCGCGCACGTCCCGCGATACGGCCGCGGAAGTCCATGCCGAAGCGCGCCTGCAGTCGGGCTACACGGTCGAGCAACTGGTCTCCGAGTACCGGGCAGTGCGCTCCAGCGTACTGGGGCTTTGGGCGGCAAGCGCGAAGACGGGGATGATTTCCGATATGGGCGACGTCACCCGCTTCAATGAAGCCGTCGACCAGGCGCTGGCCGAGTCGGTCGCGCGCTACGCAAAAATGGTCAAGCGGTCGCAGAACATGTTCCTGGCGATACTGGGACACGACTTGCGCAATCCGCTCGGCACTGTCATTACCGGCGCCAGCGTCATTACGCGGGCGATCGACATTCCGTCGAAATACATCGTCGTGGCGACCCGCATCTTTAACAGCGGACAGCGCATGACCAAGCTGATCAATGACCTGATCGACTTCACGCGGACCCATCTCGGCGCCGGCCTGCCGGTCCGGCCCAAGCACGCGGATATCGGCCAGCTCTGCACCAATGTTGTTGATGAGTTACGCACCTTCCATCCGGAACGGGTGATTCGTTTGTCCGGCCCGCATACCCTGTACACGCGGTTCGACAGCGACCGTATCGCACAAGTGCTGTCTAACGTCATCGGCAATGCGATTCAGTATGGCGCCGCCGACGGTCCGGTGGTGGTGACGCTGGCTGACGAGGACGACGGGATCGTCATTACGGTGAACAATCCGGGGCCGCTGATCGACGCGAGGAAACTGGTGTCCATCTTCGAACCGTTGGTGCGCCTCGCGCGCGAGGACGCGGAGGAGTATCCCGCTCACGGCAGCCTTGGCATTGGCTTGTTTATCGCGCGCGAGATCATCCACGCGCATCACGGCAGTATTGAGGTCGAATCCGCCGAGGGCGCCGGGACGACCTTTACCGTCAAGTTGCCGCACCCCTAGTCCGAACCAAATCGTTCCAAAAGATGCCCGCAAGGGCATTTTTTTCGCTCCGACATTGACGAAATCCTGCGTGCAGGGCATCGATGCCGCACTTTCAGTAAAACCGGCATGACTATGTCCCTATTTGCTTTTATGGGAGACGCAAATAAAATTAATGCGACTCCGACCCTAATTGTTCTCATTGAAGTTTCTTGTGCATTGCACTAATCTTGTCCCTCGACTTCAAAAAAAGCTGCGGAGAACGCTCATGATTGCCCAAGGTTTGTACGACCCGTCCAACGAACACGATGCTTGCGGCGTCGGATTCATTGCCCACATCAAAGGCAACAAGAGCCACTCGATCATCGAGCAAGGCTTGATGATCCTGAAAAACCTCGACCACCGGGGCGCGGTCGGCGCCGATGCACTGATGGGCGACGGTGCGGGCATCCTGATCCAGATTCCCGACCAGTACTTCCGTGATGAGATGGCGAAACAGGGCGTGACCCTGCCGCCGCCGGGCGAATATGGCGTCGGCATGGTGTTCCTGCCGAAGGAGAACGCGTCGCGCATCGCCTGCGAACAGGAAATCGAACGCGCCGTGCGCATCGAAGGCCAGGTCGTGCTCGGATGGCGCAATGTGCCGCTGGACGAAACCATGCCGATGTCGCCCACCGTGCGCGACAAGGAACCGGTCATCCGCCAGATCTTCATCGGCCGCGGCCCGGACATCATGGTGACCGACGCGCTCGAGCGCAAACTGTATGTGATTCGCAAGTCGTCCGGCCACGCGATCCAGGCGCTCAAGCTGATCCACGGTAAGGAATTCTTCGTGCCGTCGATGTCGGCGCGCACCATCGTGTACAAGGGCCTGCTGCTGGCCGACCAGGTCGGCGTCTATTACAAAGACCTGCAGGATCCGCGCTGCATCTCGGCGCTGGCGCTGGTGCACCAGCGTTTCTCGACCAATACCTTCCCGGAATGGCCGCTGGCCCACCCGTACCGCCTGATCGCCCACAACGGCGAGATCAACACGGTCAAGGGCAACTTCAACTGGATGCGCGCGCGCGAAGGCGTGATGAAATCCGCCGTGCTGGGTGACGACCTGCGGAAGCTGTTCCCGCTGATTTATGAAGGCCAGTCCGACACCGCCTGCTTCGACAACGCGCTCGAACTGCTGATCATGTCGGGCTACCCGATCGCCCAGGCCATGATGATGATGATTCCCGAAGCATGGGAAAACCACACCATGATGGACGACAACCGCAAGGCGTTCTACGAGTACTACGCGTCGATGATGGAGCCGTGGGACGGCCCCGCCGCGATGGCGTTCACCGACGGCCGCCACATCGGCGGCACGCTTGACCGCAACGGCCTGCGCCCGGCGCGCTACATCGTCACCGATGACGACCTGGTGGTGATGGCCTCCGAATCGGGTGTTTTGCCGATCCCGGAATCGAAAATCATCCAGAAATGGCGCCTGCAGCCGGGCAAGATGTTCCTGATCGACCTCGAAGCGGGCCGCATCATCGACGACAAGGAACTCAAGGACACCTACGCCAACGCCAAGCCGTACAAGGCGTGGATCAATTCCGTACGCATCAAGCTGGGCGAAATCAAGCTGGCCGAAAGCGAACTGCTGCGCAACCGCGGCAAGGACATGGCCGCCCAGGGTGAAAAGGAAATGGCCTCCGTGCTGGATCGCCAGCAAGCGTTCGGCTACACCCAGGAAGACCTGAAGTTCCTGATGGCGCCGATGGCGCTGCTGGGCGAGGAAGCAACCGGCTCGATGGGCAACGATTCGCCGCTGGCCGTGACTTCCAACAAGCTCAAGCCGCTGTACAACTACTTCAAGCAGCTGTTCGCCCAGGTGACCAACCCGCCGATCGACCCGATCCGCGAAAGCATGGTGATGTCGCTGGTGTCCTTCATCGGACCGAAGCCGAACCTGCTCGACACCAACAACGTCAACCCGCCGATGCGCCTCGAAGTGTCCCAGCCTGTACTCGGCTTCAACGACATGATCCGCCTGCGCAATATCAGCCAGCACACCGGCGGCAAGTTCAAGTCGTACGAACTGAACATCTGCTACCCGGTATCGTGGGGCAAGGAAGGTATTGAAGCATCGCTGGCCTCGCTGTGCGCGGAAGCGGTCGATGCAGTCAAGTCCGGTCACAACATCCTCATCGTCTCGGACCGCAACGTGTCCGAGGTGCAGGTGGCCATTCCCGCCCTGCTCGCCACCTCGACCATCCACCAGCACCTGGTGATGCGCGGCCTGCGCGCGTCCACCGGCCTGGTCGTCGAGACCGGCTCGGCGCGCGAAACCCACCACTTCGCGCTGCTGGCTGGCTACGGCGCCGAAGCCGTCCACCCTTACCTCGCGATGGAAACCCTGGTCGAACTGGCGCAGGGCATGACCGGCGAAATGTCGGGCGAGACCGCGATCTACAACTACACCAAGGCAGTCGGCAAGGGCCTGTTGAAGGTGATGTCCAAGATGGGCATCTCGACCTACATGTCGTATTGCGGCGCGCAGATTTTCGAAGCGGTCGGTCTCAACAAGTCGCTGGTCGACAGGTATTTCAAGGGCACCTCGTCGAATGTCGAAGGCATCGGCCTGTTCGACGTGGCCGACGAAGCGCTGCGCCTGCACGCGCTGGCCTTCGGCGACGATCCGCTGCTGGCCGAATCGCTCGACACCGGCGGCGAATACGCCTTCCGCGTGCGTGGCGAAGACCACATGTGGACGCCGGACGCGATCGCCAAGCTGCAGCACTCGACCCGCAGCAACAACTTCTCGACTTATAAGGAGTACGCGCAGCTGATCAACGACCAGAGCCGCCGCCACCTGACCTTGCGCGGTTTGTTCGAGTTCAAGCTCGACCCGACCAAGGCAATTCCGCTGGAAGAAGTCGAGCCTGCCAAGGACATCGTCAAGCGCTTCGCTACCGGCGCGATGTCGCTTGGCTCGATCAGCACCGAGGCGCACGCCACGCTGGCCATCGCGATGAACCGGATCGGCGGCAAGTCGAACACCGGCGAAGGCGGCGAAGATCCGGCGCGCTACACGCAGGAGCTGAAAGGCATTCCGATCAAGCAGGGCGAAACGATGGCGTCGGTACTGGGGGCCAACCGCGTGATGGTCGACATCCCACTGCAGGAAGGCGATTCGCTGCGTTCGCGCATCAAGCAGGTGGCGTCGGGACGCTTTGGCGTCACCGCCGAATACCTGAACTCGGCCGACCAGATCCAGATCAAGATGGCCCAGGGCGCCAAGCCTGGCGAAGGCGGCCAGCTGCCTGGCCACAAGGTGTCGGAGTACATCGCCAGCCTGCGCTTCTCCGTGCCTGGTGTCGGACTGATTTCTCCGCCGCCGCACCACGACATTTATTCGATTGAAGACCTGGCCCAGCTGATCCACGACCTGAAGAATGCCAATCCGGCCGCCTCGATCTCGGTCAAGCTGGTGTCGGAAGTCGGCATCGGCACCGTCGCCGCGGGTGTCACCAAGGCCAAGGCCGATCACGTCGTGGTCGCCGGCCATGACGGCGGCACCGGCGCGTCGCCGCTGTCGTCGGTCAAGCATGCCGGCACGCCGTGGGAACTCGGCCTGGCCGAAACCCAGCAGACGCTGGTGCTGAACGGCTTGCGCAGCCGCATCCGCGTGCAGGCCGACGGCCAGATGAAGACCGGCCGCGACGTCGTGATTGCCGCCATGCTCGGCGCCGACGAGATCGGTTTTGCGACCGCGCCGCTGGTGGTCGAAGGCTGCATCATGATGCGCAAGTGCCACCTGAACACCTGCCCGGTCGGCGTTGCGACGCAGGACCCGGTGCTGCGCGCCAAGTTCTCGGGCAAGCCTGAGCACGTCGTGAACTACTTCTTCTTCGTTGCCGAAGAAGCGCGCCAGCTGATGGCGCAGCTGGGCATCCGCACCTTCCAGGAACTGATCGGCCGCGCCGACCTGCTCGACAAGTCGAAGGCCGTCACCCACTGGAAAGCGCGTGGCCTCGACTTCACCAAGATCTTCTACCAGCCGAAGACCGACATCGGCCTGGCGCTGTACCACAACGAGTTCCAGGACCACGGACTGGTCAAGGCGCTGGATAACAAGCTGATCACGCAGGCTAAAGCCGCGCTGGAAAAGGGCGAGCGCGTCTCGTTCATCTCGCCGGTACGCAACGTCAACCGCACGGTCGGCACCATGCTGTCGGGCGAAGTGGCCAAGCGCTACGGCCATGCAGGCCTGCCGGATGACACGATCCACATTCAGTTGCAGGGCACGGCGGGCCAGTCGGCCGCGGCGTTCCTGGCAGCCGGCATCACGATCGACCTGGTTGGCGAAGGCAACGACTACGTCGGCAAGGGCCTGTCGGGCGGCCGCATCATCGTGCGTCCGAACACCGAGTTCCGCGGCTGGGCGGTGGACAACATCATCGTCGGCAACACCGTGCTGTACGGCGCGATTTCGGGTGAAGCCTTCTTCAACGGCGTGGCGGGCGAGCGTTTCGCAGTGCGTAACTCCGGCGCCACCGCGGTGGTCGAAGGCTGCGGCGACCACGGCTGCGAATACATGACCGGCGGCACCGTCGTCGTCCTTGGCGGCACCGGGCGCAACTTCGCGGCGGGCATGTCGGGCGGCGTGGCGTTTGTCTACGACCCGCTTGGCGACTTCGAGAAGAAGTGCAACACGGCGATGGTCAACCTCGAGCCTGTGCTCAGCAGTAAGGATCAGTCGGACATGTCCGGCTGGCACAGCCAGACCCGCGACGGCGAACGCGAATCGGATGAAGCCATCCTGAAGCGCCTGATCGAGCGCCACTTCAAGCACACCGGCAGCACCCGCGCGCGCAACCTGCTCGACGACTGGGCCAGCTGCCGCGGCAAGTTCGTCAAGGTCTTCCCGACCGAGTACAAGCGCGCGCTGGAAGAAATGCACAACAGCAGCATGGAAGAAGCCGCCGAGCAGATCGCCGCCTAAGACGAACATTATTGAAGGATTATCGTGGGTAAAATCACCGGTTTCATGGAATTTGAGCGCCAGGAAGAAGCGCATGTCGACCCTGCCATTCGGGTCAAGAACTACAAGGAATTCGTGGTTCACCTCAGTGACGGCCAGGCCAAGCTGCAAACGGCGCGCTGCATGGACTGCGGCATCCCGTTCTGCCACAGCGGCTGCCCGGTCAACAACCTGATTCCCGACTGGAACGACCTGGTCTATCACGGCCATTACCGCGCCGCGCTCGACAACCTGCACTCGACCAACAACTTCCCCGAGTTCACCGGCCGCGTCTGTCCTGCGCCGTGCGAGTCCGCCTGCACCCTTGGCATCAATGAGGCCCCGGTCGGCATCAAGTCGGTCGAGCACAAGATCATCGATGCCGGCTGGGAACACGGCTGGGTGGTGCCGCAGCCGCCGGAAACCCTGACCGGCAAGACGGTCGCGGTGGTCGGCTCCGGCCCTGCCGGCCTGGCGGCGGCGCAGCAGCTGGCGCGCGCCGGCTACAAGGTGACGGTGTTCGAGAAGAGCGACCGCATCGGCGGCCTGCTGCGCTACGGCATTCCCGATTTCAAGATGGAGAAGTCGCACATTGACCGCCGTGTCGAGCAAATGGAAGCCGAAGGCGTCACTTTCCGCACCAGCGTATTGATCGGCAAGGACTTCCCGGCCAACGTCAACAACTGGGCCAAGGAAACGATCTTCCCGGAAGACCTGGAAAAGGACTTCGACGCAGTGATCCTGGCCGGCGGCGCGGAACAGCCGCGCGACCTGCCAGTGCCCGGGCGCGAGCTCAAGGGCGTGCATTTTGCGATGGACTTCCTGCCGCAGCAAAACAAGATCAACGCGGGCGACAAGGTCAAGGACCAGATCAAGGCCACCGGCAAGCACGTGGTCGTGATCGGCGGCGGCGATACCGGCTCGGACTGCGTCGGCACCTCGAACCGCCATGGCGCAGCCTCGGTCACGCAGTTCGAGCTGATGCCGATGCCGCCGGAGCAGGAGAACAAGCCGCTGGTGTGGCCATACTGGCCGATCAAGCTGCGCACTTCGTCCTCGCATGAGGAAGGCTGCGAGCGTGACTTCGCGGTCGCGACCAAGCGCCTCGAAGGCAAGGGCGGCAAGGTCGAGAAGCTGATCGCTTGCCGTGTCGAGTGGAAAGACGGCAAGATGGTTGAGGTCGAGGGGTCCGAATTCGAGATGAAGGCTGACCTGGTGCTGCTGGCGATGGGTTTCGTGTCGCCGGTGGCCTCGGTTCTCGAGGCCTTCGGCGTCGAGAAGGATGCGCGCGGTAACGCCCGTGCCACGACGGACGGCGATGGCTGCTACAAGACCTCGGCGCCGAATGTATTTGCAGCGGGTGACATGCGCCGTGGGCAGTCGCTGGTGGTGTGGGCGATCCGCGAAGGCCGCCAGGCTGCGCGCGCGGTCGACGAGTTCCTGATGGGATCGTCGGTACTGCCGCGCTAAAGTTTAACGGGGGATGCGCGCTCCGCGCTTATCCTCCGTTTTCGCAGTTCCTGTACGTGCTGCAACGCACCAAACCCGGACCAGTACTGCTGTGTTGCTTTACGGCATGCATTGAGCAAGCGCATAAACTACGCAGTCGAACGTATGCATACATACGTGTTTGTCTGTATATTTCTTAACCAAAAACAAATACTTACGTTCGGAAATATCTGACTCGCCGTTCAGTAGTGTTGTATTATCACGTCGCGGCCCGGCCCGGAAATGGGGCTCGTCAAGCAGGGATTGACCTTTCTGCACTACAATACCGGATTCCCCAATCTGAACAGCCGCCGTGCCAAATCTAGTTGAAATCCGCGATCTCCACTTCGCCTACGGAACCCGTTCCATCCTTTCTGAACTCCAGATGGACTTTCCGCGTGGCAAGGTTGTGGCTGTCATGGGTGGCTCCGGCTGCGGCAAGACCACGGTCCTGCGCCTGATCGGCGGCCAGCTGCGCCCGCAGCGCGGCACGGTGTCCGTCAACGGCGAAGTCGTCCACAAGCTCAATACCGCCGGCCTGTACCGCATGCGCCGCAAGATGGGCATGCTGTTCCAGTTCGGCGCGCTGTTTACCGACCTGACAGTCTTCGACAACGTCGCCTTCCCGCTGCGCGAGCACACCGACCTGCCGCAGGAACTGATCCGCGACCTGGTGCTGCTCAAGCTGAACGCTGTCGGCCTGCGTAACGCCGCCAAGCTCAAGCCATCCGAGATCTCGGGCGGCATGGCGCGCCGCGTCGCAGTCGCCCGTGCCGTGGCGCTCGACCCTGAACTGATCATGTACGACGAGCCGTTCGCCGGCCTCGACCCGATCTCGATGGGCGTGACCGCCAACCTGATCCGCCGCCTGAACGATGTGCTCGGCTCGACCTCGATCCTCGTGTCGCACGACGTGCACGAGTGCTTCGCGATCGCCGACTATGTGTACTTTATGTCCGCCGGAAAAATCGTGGCCCAGGGCACGCCTGCCGAGCTGCGCGTATCGGACGACCCGTACGTCAAGCAATTCGTCAACGCCGCTCCGGATGGCCCGGTTCCTTTCCACTATCCGGGCAAGTCCTTTGCTGACGACCTCGGCCTTGGAGCGCTGAAATGACCGCTGTTTTCAATTTCTTCCTGAACATCCTGGAGTCGGTCGGCCGCTTCGTGCGCGAAAGTATCGAGCACATCGGTTTCGCCACGCGTTCCTTCCTGACCTTGCTGCGGCTGTCGCCAGGCGCGTTCGCCCGCCCGGCCCTGATTTCCGAGCAGATCCACTTCATCGGTAACTATTCGCTGGTGATCATCATCGTGTCCGGCCTGTTCGTCGGCATGGTGCTGGGCCTGCAGGGCTACATCACGCTGACCCCGTACGGCGCGGAACAAAAGCTTGGCCAGGTGGTCGCGCTGTCGCTGGTGCGCGAACTGGGCCCGGTCGTGACCGCGCTGCTGTTTGCCGGCCGCGCAGGCACTTCGCTGACCGCACAGATCGGCCTGATGAAGGCGGGCGAGCAATTGTCGGCCATGGAAATGATGGCGATTAACCCGATCCAGCGCGTGCTGGCGCCCCGCTTCTGGGCTGGCGTTATCGCGATGCCGGTGCTGGCCACCATCTTCAGCGCCGTCGGCGTGATGGGCGGTTACCTGGTCGGCGTGCAGCTGATCGGCGTCGACGAGGGCGCATTCTGGTCGCAGATGCAAGCCAACGTCGATGTGCAGGACGACATCCTCAACGGTGTGCTCAAGAGCTTCATCTTCGGCATCGCCGTGACCTTCACGGCACTGTTCCAGGGCTACCACGCCCAGCCGACGCCGGAAGACGTCTCGCGCGCCACCACGCGCACCGTCGTCATCGCTTCACTGATGGTCTGGGGGCTCGACTTCGTGCTCACCGCCCTGATGTTCAACAACTGATTTTGAATCCGGCCGCGCTGTGCCGGCGAATAACAAGACTTAGGAATTAATCATGCATCGTAAAACCATTGACGTCTGGGTTGGCCTGTTTGTGCTGCTGGGACTGGCCGCACTCGTCTTCCTGGCCTTGAAGGCCGGCAACATGGCGACAGTTTCGTTCGATAAAACTTATGCTATCAGCGCCAAATTCGACAATATCGGCGGCCTGAAGCCCCAAGCACCGGTGAAAAGCGCCGGCGTGGTGGTTGGCCGCGTGGGTGCAATCGGCTTCGACGACAAGACTTACCAGGCTTTGGTCACCATGGAACTCGAATCCGGCTACAAATTCCCGAAAGATAGCTCCTTGAAGATCCTCACTGCAGGCCTGCTGGGCGAGCAGTACATCGGTATCGAACCGGGTGGCGACTTGAACAACCTCGCCAATGGCGACCGTATCTCGCGCACCCAATCGGCAACCGTGCTGGAAGACCTGATCAACAGGTTTATCTACAGCAAGGCTGCTGAAGGCACAGAAGAAAGCAAAGAATGACCAAGAAGACCAATCAATTCGCAGTGCGCAGTGTTGCGCTGGCCTCGGCAGCACTGCTGCTGGCCGGTTGCGCCAGCACCACGCCGGGCGACCCGCTCGAGTCGTACAACCGCGCCATGTTCAAGTTCAACGATGCAGTCGACCGCACCGCGCTCAAGCCAGCCGCTACCGTCTACAAGCAGGCGGTGCCACGTTTCATGCAGACCGGCGTTAACAACTTCTTCGGCAACCTGGGCGATGTCTGGAACGCTGCGAATAACCTGATGCAAGGCAAGGGCGAAGCCGGCATGAGCGATTTCACCCGCTTCACCCTGAACAGCACCTTCGGGCTCGTAGGCCTGCTGGACATCGCGTCGGAAGCCGGCTTGCAAAAGCACAACGAAGACTTCGGCCAGACCCTGGGTTACTGGGGCATGCCGAGCGGGCCGTATTTCGTGCTGCCGATTCTGGGACCGTCGACGGTGCGTGACAGCGCCGCCCTGCCGCTGGATATGGCCGCCGACCCGTGGAACT
Source organism: Massilia polaris (assembly GCF_012927275.1). Classification (GTDB taxonomy): domain Bacteria; phylum Pseudomonadota; class Gammaproteobacteria; order Burkholderiales; family Burkholderiaceae_D; genus Telluria_A; species Telluria_A polaris. The sequence goes on from NZ_JABBGG010000002.1 coordinate 401,440, forward strand.
ACGTCGATCCGGCCGCGACCCGCAACTGGGGCACCGCGCTGCGCATCGTCGACAAGCGCGCCGAGATCCTGGACGCGTCGAACCTGGTGGAAGAAGCCGCGCTCGACCGTTACGTATTCATCCGCGACGGCTACCTGCAGCGCCGCCAAAGCCAGGTGTTCGACGGCGAAACCTCGCGCAAGCCGCTCGGCAAGGCCAAGGCAGACGCCGCCCCGCTGGACGCCAAGGGCATCCGCGACGCCTACGCCGACGATCCGGGCCCGACCGAGGCGCCTGCGACGCCTGCCGTGTCATCCGAAAAGCCCTCGAAGTAGTTAACCATTGTAACTGTCGTCTGCAGATTGCCAGATGACAGCTAGACTGGTACGTACATAACCTATTCAAGAAGAGAGCCCATGAAACTCGTTAATCAACTATTCGCCGCAGCAACTTTTGCCGTCGCCGCCGCCGCCGCGCAGGCGGCCGAAGCGCCTGACGCGCTGATCAAGCGCATCAGCACCGACGTCATCGACACCGCCAAGGCCGACAAGGAAATCCAGGCCGGCAACCAGAAACGCGTGATGGACCTGGTCGAATCGAAGATCCTGCCGCACGTCGATTTCCAGCGCATGACCGCACTGGCCGCCGGCCGTTTCTGGCGCCAGGCCACGCCTGAGCAGCAGCAACAGCTGTCGAACGAGTTCAAGACCCTGCTGATCTTCACCTACTCGGGTGCGCTGTCGCAGATCAAGAACGAAACCGTCGAGTTCAAGCCGATGCGCGCCGACCCTGCCGACCAGGAAGTCGAAGTGCGTTCGCAGGTCAACGTGACCCGCGGCGAGCCGATCCAGCTGAACTACCGCCTGGCCAAGTCCGGCGCCGGCTGGAAGATTTTCGACATCAACGTGCTGGGCGCATGGCTGGTCGAAACCTACAAGGGGACTTTCGCTGCCGAGATCAACAAGTCGGGCATCGACGGCCTGATCAAGGCACTGGCAGAGCGCAACAAGAAGCTCGCCAGCAAACCGCTTAAAGCAGCCAAGTAAGCAGGCGGAGACCGACTGTGGAATCGTTTGAAACCCTGACCGTGGAAAACGCCACGGCTGCGCTCGAGCGCGGCCTGGCGGCCATCAAGGACGGCCAGACCGTGTTCGACCTTGGCTGCATCCAGTCGGCGGACTCGTCCGCCGTGGCGGTGCTGCTGGCGTGGCAGCGCGCCGCGCGCAAGAATGGCACCACGCTGGCATTCACCAATATGCCCGTCAGCCTCAAGGGCCTGACTTCGCTTTACGGCGTTGACGACTTCCTGGTCGACAGCCCTGCCGACCTGCATCACCATTGACCTTGCTGTCATAACGCCGGCCCCGTGCCGGCGTGTTCCCCGGGCTGCCATTGCCGCCCAACTCGCCTGACCCTGATTTCCCCTATAATTGTCTGTTTCCCCAAGCGGGACTTCGAAGCGCGCCCGTCGTTAAAGGGCATGCTGTCTATACAGGCTTAAAACAAGAAAAGCATGAGTGCTATCCAGATAAGCAAGGTCGAAAAAAGCTACAAGTCGCTCAAGGCGCTGGGCGGCGTCTCGCTGACCATCGAGCAGGGCGAATTCTTCGGACTGCTCGGCCCCAACGGCGCCGGCAAGACCACCCTGATTTCCACCATCGCGGGCCTGATCCGTCCCGACGCAGGAAGCGTGTCCATCCACGGCCACGACGTCGCCACGGACTTCCGCGCCGCGCGCCGCAAGCTCGGCGTGGTGCCGCAGGAGCTCGTGTTCGACCCCTTCTTCACGGTGCGCGAAACGCTGCGCCTGCAGTCGGGCTACTTCGGTCTGAAGAACAACGACAAATGGATCGACGAGGTCATGGAAAACCTCGACCTGACCAACAAGGCCGACGCCAACATGCGCGCGCTGTCGGGCGGCATGAAGCGCCGCGTGCTGGTCGCGCAGGCGCTGGTGCACAAGCCGCCGGTCATCGTGCTCGACGAGCCGACCGCCGGCGTCGATGTCGAACTGCGCCAGACCCTGTGGAAGTTCATCTCGCGCCTGAACCGCGAGGGCCACACCATCGTGCTGACCACCCACTACCTCGAAGAAGCGCAGGCCATGTGCCAGCGCGTCGCCATGCTCAAGTCGGGCAAGGTGGTGGCGCTTGAAAAGATGTCCGCCCTGCTGCGCCGCATTTCGGGTTCGCAGCTGAACGTGCACCTGGCCAGCGGCGACCTGCCGGAAGGCCTGCGCCACCTGGTCTCGCACGACGAGCACCTGGACGGCAACAAGTACAGCCTGCGCGTGAACGAATACAGCGAAGTCGAAGGCATCCTCGCGCGCCTGCGCGAATCGGGCGCCGTCATCGACGACATGCAGCTGCAGCAGGCCGACCTGGAAGACATCTTTTTGCAAATCATGGAGCGTGGCACGGTATGAACTTGTTTTCCGTAGGTTTCCAGACCCTCCTCTACAAAGAGACGCTGCGCTTCTGGAAGGTCGCCACCCAGACCATCGCCGCGCCGATCCTGACCGCCATGCTGTACCTGCTGATCTTCGGCCATGTGCTCGAAGGGAGGGTCGAGGTGTATCCGGGCGTGAACTACACCGCCTTCCTGGTGCCTGGCCTGGTGATGATGAGCGTCCTCCAGAATGCGTTCGCCAATTCCTCGTCCTCGCTGATCCAGTCGAAAATCACCGGCAACCTCGTGTTCATCCTGCTGCCGCCGCTGTCGCACTGGGAAATCATCTCGGCTTACGTGCTGGCGTCGGTCACGCGCGGTTTGGTGGTCGGCGCGGGCGTATTCGCCATCACCGCCTGGTTCGCCGACCTGCACTTCGCGCAGCCGGTCTGGATCGTCGTGTTCGCGCTGATCGGCGCGGCCATCCTCGGCACCATGGGCGTCATCGCCGGTATCTGGGCCGAGAAGTTCGACCAGCTGGCCGCGTTCCAGAACTTCCTGATCGTGCCGGCCACTTTCCTGGCCGGCGTGTTCTACTCGATCCACTCGCTGCCGCCGTTCTGGCAAGCAGTCTCGCATTTCAACCCGTTCTTTTATATGATTGACGGGTTCCGCCACGGTTTCTTCGGCGTTTCGGACGTCTCGCCATGGACCAGCCTGGGCATCGCACTGGTGTTCTTCGCGGTCTTGTCGGCGTTCGCCATTAACATGCTTTCGCGCGGCTACAAGCTGCGCCACTAAATTCGATAGGACCTCAAGTGGAAACTACGCCAGAACTCATTCATAGCTATATCAGCAACGGTCTCGTTTGCACCCACCTCGAAGTGGATGGCGACGGCCGCCACTTCACCGCCCTGATCGTGTCGCCCGCCTTCGAAGGCAAGCGCCCGATCCAGCGCCACCAGCTGGTATATGCTGCTCTCGGAGACCGCATGCGTGAAGAAATCCACGCGCTGTCGATGAAGACCCTCACCCCTGCTGAATACCAAGGATAAAGATATGGACAAGCTCCAGATTGTCGGCGGCAAGCGCCTGAACGGCGACATCAAAATCTCCGGCGCCAAGAACGCTGCCTTGCCGATCCTGTGCGCCGGCCTGCTGACCGCGGGCGACCTCGAACTGTCGAACGTGCCGCGCCTGCACGACGTCAAGACCATGCTCGAGCTGCTCGAGCAGACCGGCCTGAAGGTCGACCAGGACGACGAGCGCGTGACCCTGAACGGCAGCGGCATCGACAAGCTGGAAGCCCCGTACGAGCTGGTGAAAACCATGCGCGCATCGATCCTGGTGCTCGGCCCATTGCTGGCGCGCTTCGGCGAAGCCAAGGTCTCGCTGCCGGGCGGCTGCGCGATCGGTTCGCGTCCGGTCGACCAGCACATCATGGGCCTGCGCGCGCTGGGCGCCGAGATCTCGATCGAAGGCGGCTACATCTACGCCAAGTGCAAAAAGCTCAAGGGCGCGCGCATCCGCACCGAGATGATCACCGTGACCGGCACCGAGAACCTGCTGATGGCCGCGACGCTGGCCGAAGGCGAGACCGTGCTGGAAAACGCCGCGCGCGAGCCTGAAGTGACCGACCTCGCCAACCTGCTGGTGAAAATGGGCGCGAAGATCGACGGCATCGGCACCGACCGCCTGGTGATCCAGGGCGTGGCCGAACTGCACGGCGCGAAGCACGCGGTGATCTCCGACCGCATCGAGGCGGCGACTTTCCTGTGCGCGGTGGCTGCCACCGGCGGCGACATCACCATCACCAACACCCGCACCGACATTTTCGACGTCGCGCTCGACAAGCTGCGCGAGCTGGGCCTGCACATGACGATCGGCGAGAATTCGATCCGCGCGCAAATGGACAGCCGCCCGCATCCGGTATCGGTGCGCACCACCGAATATCCGGGCTTCCCGACCGACATGCAGGCGCAGTTCATGGCGGTGAACATCATCGCCGGCGGCAGCAGCCGCGTGACCGAGACCATTTTTGAAAACCGCTTCATGCACGTGCAGGAAATGAACCGCCTGGGCGCCAACATCCAGACCGAAGGCAACACCGCCTTCATCAAGGGTGTCGACCGCCTGGTCGGCGCGCCGGTGATGGCAACCGACCTGCGCGCATCGGCCTCGCTGGTGATCGCTGCGATGGCGGCCGAAGGCACCACCGTGATCGACCGCATCTATCACCTCGACCGCGGCTACGACCGCATGGAAGCGAAGCTGTCGGCGGTTGGCGCCGACGTCATCCGGATCAAGTGATGAATGAAATAATCGTTCCGGCCAAGCGCCAGCTGATCCTGGCGCTGTCGAAAGGCCGCATCTTCGAGGATACGCTGCCGCTGCTGGAAGCGGCCGGCATCACGGTCACCGAAAACCCGGAGACCTCGCGCAAGCTGATCCTCGACACCAGCGACCCTGACGTGCGCGTGATTATCGTGCGCGCCAGCGACGTGCCGACCTACGTGCAGTACGGCGCGGCCGACTTCGGCGTGGCCGGCAAGGACGTGCTGCTCGAGCACGGCGGCGAAGGCCTGTACCAGCCGATCGACCTGAAGATCGCGGCCTGCCGCATGTCGGTCGCGGTGCACGCCGGCTTCGATTACGAGACCGCGGTGCGCCAGGGCGCGCGCCTGCGCGTGGCCACCAAATTCGTGCAGACCGCGCGCGAGCACTTTGCCGCCAAGGGTGTGCACGTCGACCTGATCAAGCTGTATGGCTCGATGGAGCTGGCCCCGCTGGTCGGCCTGTCGGACGCCATCGTCGACGTGGTGTCGACCGGCAGCACGCTGCGCGCCAACAACCTGGTGGAAGTCGAGAAGATCATGGATATCTCGTCGCGCCTCGTGGTCAACCAGGCCGCGCTCAAACTCAAGCGCGAGCGCCTGCAACCTATCCTGGCCGCGTTCGAACGCGCCTCCAGAATCGCAAAGTAACCCGACATGACGATCAAGATCCGCAGCCTCGACTCCACCAGCGCAGGTTTCAAACAGCAGCTCGATACCCTGCTGGCATTCGAGGCGTCCACCGACGACGCCATCGAAAGCGCGGTCGCGACGATTTTGCAGGATGTGAAAGCGCGCGGCGACGCCGCCGTACTGGAATACACCAACCGCTTCGACCGCGTCAGAGCAACCGGCATGGCCGCCTTCGATATCGGCCAGGACGAATTGCAGGCCGCGCTGGAAAGCCTCCCGCACGCACAGCGCGAAGCGCTGCAGGTGGCGGCCGACCGCATCCGCGTGTTCCACGAACGCCAGAAGCAGGAATTGAAGGGCTTCAGCTACACCGAGCCTGACGGCACGGTGCTGGGCCAGCGCATCACGCCGCTGGACCGGGTCGGCATCTACGTCCCGGGCGGCAAAGCGGCATACCCGTCGTCGGTGCTGATGAACGCGATTCCCGCCAAGGTGGCTGGCGTCGCCGAGATCATCATGGTGGTGCCGACCCCGGACGGCGTGAAGAACCAGATGGTGCTGGCCGCCGCCGCGATTGCCGGCGTCACCCGCGTCATCACCATCGGCGGCGCGCAGGCGGTCGGCGCGCTGGCCTACGGCACCGATACGATCGCCGCGGTAGACAAGATCGTCGGCCCCGGCAACGCCTACGTGGCCGCTGCCAAGCGCCGCGTGTTCGGCACCGTCGGCATCGACATGATCGCCGGACCGTCCGAGATCCTGGTGCTGTGCGACGGCACTACCGATCCCGACTGGGTCGCGATGGACCTGTTTTCGCAGGCCGAGCACGACGAACTGGCGCAGGCCATCATGCTGTGCCCCGACGCCGGATACATCGCGCAGGTCGAAGCCAGCATCCACAAGCTGCTGCCGACGATGCCGCGCCAGGACACCATCCGCACCTCGATGACGGACCGCGGCGCGCTGGTCAAGGTGCGCGACATGGAGGAAGCCTGCGAGATCGCCAACGCGATCGCGGCCGAGCACCTCGAGATCTCCGCCGAGAACCCGCAGCAGTGGGCCGACAAGATCCGCCATGCCGGCGCCATGTTCCTCGGCCGCTTCTCGTCCGAGTCGCTGGGCGACTACTGCTGCGGCCCGAACCACGTGCTGCCGACCTCGCGCACGGCGCGCTTCTCGTCGCCGCTGGGCGTGTACGATTTCCAGAAGCGCTCGTCGATCCTGTGCGTCAGCGAAGCCGGCGCCCAGACGCTCGGCAAGGTCGCGGCCGAACTGGCCTACGGCGAAGGCTTGCAGGCGCACGCCCGCAGCGCCGAACTGCGCTTGAAGCCCCAGCCATGACCGCCTGGGTCAACCGGGTGTTCTGCGAGGACGCTTTGAGCGGCCTTGCGCGCATCCCGGACGGATCGATCGACCTGATCCTGACCGACCCGCCCTATAACCTCGGCAAGGACTACGGCAACGCGTCCGACCAGCAAAGCGTCGACGCCTACCTGGCCTGGACCGAGCAGTGGATCGATTGCGCCCTGCCGAAGCTCAAGCCGAACGGCAGCCTGTACATCTTCCTGACCTGGCGCTTCTCGCCGGAGATCTTCGTGATGCTGAAAAAGCGCATGACGATGATGAACGAGATTATCTGGGACCGCCGGGTGCCGTCGATGGGCGGCAGCGTACGCAGCTACTCGTCGGTGCACGACACCGTCGGCTTTTTCGTCAACCGCAAGGACTACTACTTCGACCTCGACGCCGTGCGCATCCCGTACGACGCCGCCACCAAGAAGGCGCGTTCGCGCTCGATCTTCGTGGGTGCCAAATGGCTCGAAGTGGGCTACAACCCGAAGGACCTGTGGAGCGTGTCGCGCCTGCACCGCGAGCATCCGGAGCGCGCCGACCATCCGACCCAGAAGCCGCTCGAGATCATCGAGCGCATGGTCAAGGCCTCGTGCCCGCCGGGCGGCGTCGTGCTCGACCCGTTCATGGGCAGCGGCACCACCGCGCTGGCGGCCCAGCGCTGCGAGCGCAACTTCGTCGGCTTCGAGCTTAATCCCGACTACTGCGCGATCGTCGAAAGCCGCCTGGCCGGTCCCGCGCCGGAGCCGACCCGCAAGGCAGCCGCAAAGCGCAAGTCCGTCGCAGTCGCGGCGGTCAACCAGGAGTAAAGCATGACCAGTAAGCTCATCGAAAACACCATTCGTCCGGACGTGCGCGCACTGGCCTCATACCATGTGCCCGACGCGAGCGGCTACATCAAGCTCGACGCGATGGAAAACCCGTATCCGCTGCCTGACCGCCTGCGTACCGAACTGGCGATGCGCCTGGCCGACGCGGTGCTGAACCGCTATCCGATCCCCACCTACGGCACCCTGAAGCAGAAGATTCGCGCCAACCTGGGTGTGCCGGAAGGCTTCGACGTCATCCTCGGCAACGGCTCCGATGAAATCATCAGCATCGTTGCGACCGCGGTGGCGCGCAGCGACCGCCGCGCCGTCATCATGGCGCCGGTGCCGGCCTTCGTGATGTTCGCGCGCTCGGCCCAGATGGCCGGCTGCGACTTCGTCGGCGTGCCGCTCGGGGCCGACTTCTCGCTCGACCGCGAAGCGATGCTTGCCGCGATTGCCCAGCACAAGCCGGCGGCGCTGTTCCTGGCCTACCCGAACAACCCGACCGGCAACCTGTTCGACGAAGCGGACATGGAGGCGATCATCGAGGCGCTGGGCGACACCGGTATCGCCGTCGTCGACGAAGCCTACGGCCCGTTCGCCCAGGCCAGCTTCATGGACCGGCTGCCGCGCTATCCGAACCTGGTCGTGATGCGCACCTTGTCGAAACTCGGCCTGGCCGGCATCCGCCTCGGCTACCTGGCCGCCAGCCCGGCCTTGCTCGAACAGCTCGACAAGGTGCGCCCGCCGTACAACGTCAATGTGCTGACGCAGGTTGCGGCCGAATTTGCGCTCGATCATATCGCGGTGCTGAACGCCCAGGCCGACGCGCTCAATGCCGCCCGCGGCGAGCTGGCTGCGAGCCTCGCCACGCTGCCCGGCGTGACCGTTTTCCCTTCACGCGCCAACTTCCTGCTGGTACGCGTACCCGATGCCGATCATGCTTGCGCGCAACTTTTAGCGGACAAGATCATGATCAAAAATATGAGTAAAATGCACGGACTGCTGGCGAATTGCATCCGTGTTACCGTGAGTACTCCAGAAGAAAATTCCGCCTTCGTCGAAGCCCTGCGGGGCGCGCTCGAAACGCGCTGATTTCCTTCAACGAGTTTGCATTGATGTCGTCTTAACCGAGCCATTTTCATGACCCGCACCGCAGAAATTACGCGCAACACCAACGAGACGAAAATCCGCGTCGCGATCAACCTTGACGGCACCGGCCAGCAAAAGCTGAACACCGGCGTGCCCTTCCTGGACCACATGCTCGACCAGATCGCGCGCCATGGCCTGATCGACCTCGATATCGAATGCATCGGCGACCTGCACATCGACGCCCACCACTCGGTCGAAGACACCGGCATCACGCTCGGCATGGCGGTGGCCCAGGCGATCGGCGACAAGAAGGGCATCCGCCGCTACGGCCACGCCTACGTGCCGCTGGACGAAGCGCTGTCGCGCGTGGTGATCGATTTCTCGGGCCGTCCCGGCCTCGAAATGCACGTGCCGTGGAAGCGCGCGATGATCGGCAATTTCGACGTCGACCTGGCGCACGAATTCTTCCAGGGTTTCGTCAACCACGCGCTGGTGTCGCTGCACATCGATAACCTGCGCGGCGAGAACGCCCACCACCAGTGCGAGACCGTGTTCAAGGCTTTCGGCCGCGCGCTGCGCATGGCCGCCGAGCTGGACGACCGCGCGCTTGGCACCATCCCGTCGACCAAAGGCAGCCTGTAACCAACCGACTGCCGACCCTCATGAATAAAATTGTTGTAGTCGATTACGGCATGGGCAACCTGCGCTCCGTCGCGCAGGCGCTGCGCGCGGTGGCGCCGGAAGCAAACGTGCTGATTTCCGGCGAGGTGCTTGATATCGACAGTGCCGACCGTATCGTGCTGCCGGGCCAGGGCGCGATGCGCGACTGCATGCGCAGCCTGCGCGAATCGGGCGTCCAGGAAGCGCTGCTGCGCGCCGCCAAAAACCGTCCGATGATGGGTGTGTGCGTGGGCGAGCAGATGCTGTTCGACGTCAGCGAAGAAGGCGACACGCCGGGCCTCGGGCTTTTGCCCGGCAAGGTGGTGCGTTTCCAGCTCGAAGGCCGCCTGCAGGACGACGGCTCGCGCTTCAAGGTGCCGCAGATGGGCTGGAACCGCGTGCGCCAGTCGGCGCCGCACCCGCTGTGGAACGGCATCGAGGACAACAGCTACTTCTATTTTGTGCATAGCTATTATGCGCAGCCGGAGCAGGCGTCGGACGTGATCGGCGAGACCGATTACGGCGGCGATTTCTGCTGCGCGGTCGCGCGAGACAACATCGTCGCCACCCAGTTCCACCCGGAGAAAAGTGCAGCCGCAGGACTCACGCTGTACAAGAATTTCGTCCACTGGAATCCCTGACTTAACCACTCACCAACCAAGAATATCGCCATGCTGCTCATTCCTGCCATCGACCTCAAGGACGGTCACTGCGTCCGCCTGAAACAAGGCGACATGGAACTTGCCACCGTATTTTCCGAAGATCCCGCCGAGATGGCGCTGCACTGGCTGAAGCAGGGCGCGCGCCGCCTGCACCTCGTCGACCTGAACGGCGCCTTCGCCGGCAAGCCGAAGAACGAGGCGGCGGTGAAGGCCATCCTGAAGGCGGTGCAGGACTTCGCGGTTGAAAACGACATCGACGAGATCCCTGTCCAGCTGGGCGGCGGTATCCGCGACCTCGACACCATCGAGCGCTACCTCGACGCCGGCATCAGCTACATCATCGTCGGAACCGCCGCGGTCAAGAACCCGGGCTTCCTGCACGACGCCTGCGGAGCCTTCCCCGGCCACATCATCGTCGGCCTCGACGCCAGGGACGGCAAGGTCGCAACCGACGGCTGGAGCAAGATGTCCGGCCACGAAGTGATCGACCTGGCCAGGAAGTTCGAAGCCTACGGCGTCGAATCGATCATCTACACCGACATTGGCCGCGACGGCATGATGGGCGGCGTGAACATCGAGGCGACCGTCAAGCTGGCGCAGGCCGTGAAGATCCCGGTTATCGCATCGGGCGGCCTGCACGACCTGGCCGACATCGAAGCGCTGTGCGCGGTGCAGGACGAAGGCATCGAAGGCGTGATCTGCGGCCGTTCGATCTACGAAGGTACGATCAACCTGGAAGAAGCACAGGCCCGTGCCGACGAACTGACCGAAAGCGACCTGGCCGATCGCGGCCCGGCCTAAATATGCTCGCCAAACGAATCATCCCCTGCCTTGACGTGACCGACGGCCGCGTCGTCAAGGGCGTCAACTTCACCGAGCTGCGCGACGCCGGCGACCCGGTGGAGATCGCGCGCCGCTACGACCGGCAGGGCGCCGACGAAATCACCTTCCTCGACATCACCGCGTCAAGCGATGGCCGCGACCTTATTTTGCACATCATCGAGCAGGTGGCGTCGTCGGTATTCATCCCGCTGACGGTCGGCGGCGGCGTGCGCAAGGTCGAGGACGTGCGGCGCCTGCTCAATGCGGGTGCGGACAAGGTCAGCATGAACACCTCGGCCGTCACCAATCCGCAGCTGGTATTCGACGCCTCGCAGAAGCACGGTTCGCAGTGCATCGTGGTGGCGATCGATGCCAAGCAGGTCGCGCCCGGCAAATGGGAAGTGTTCACCCACGGCGGCCGCAACGCCACCGGCCTGGACGCGGTCGAATGGGCGCGCAAGCTGGAAAGCCTGGGCGCCGGCGAGATCCTGCTGACCAGCATGGACCGCGACGGCACCAAGTCGGGCTTCGACCTGGGGCTGACGCGCGCGGTATCGGACGCCATCGGCATTCCGGTGATCGCCTCGGGCGGCGTCGGCGGCCTGCAGGACCTGGCCGACGGCATCAAGCAGGGCCACGCCGATGCGGTTCTGGCGGCCAGCATCTTCCACTACGGGCAGCACACGGTCGGTGAAGCCAAGCGCTTCATGGCCGGGCAGGGCATTCCGATGCGCCTCGCCTGACCGGCTCCCAAGGACAACAGGAACAGCGTATGGTTACAGTAGCGAGTACGGCGCCGAACGCCAAATGGCTCAAAAAGGTCAAGTGGGACGAGCACGGCCTGGTGCCGGTGATCGCGCAGGAGGCGGGCAGCGGCGACGTGCTGATGTTCGCCTGGATGAACCGCGACGCCCTGTGCAAAACGGTGGAGCTGGGCGAGGCGGTGTACTGGAGCCGGTCGCGCAAGAAGTTGTGGCACAAGGGCGACGAATCGGGCCACGTGCAGAAGGTGCTCGAGATCCGCCTCGATTGCGACGAGGACGTGGTGCTGCTGAAGATCGAACAGGCCGGCGGCATCGCCTGCCATACCGGACGCCATTCGTGCTTCTTCCAGAAGTTCGACGGCGACGTCATCAGCGGCGACTGGGAGGCCGTCGATCCGGTGCTGAAGGACCCCGCCACCATCTATACCAAACCGAAGAAGAAAAAATGAGCCAGACCTTAGCCCGCGTGGCCGAAACCATCGAAGCGCGCAAACCTGAAAACGGCGGCGATGCCGCGACCTCGTATGTCGCCAGGCTGATGTCGAAGGGCGACGACGCCATCCTCAAAAAGATCGGCGAGGAAGCGACCGAGCTGGTGATGGCCGCCAAGGACGTGCGCGCCGGCGCCGACCGCTCGAAGGTCTTGTACGAATGCGCCGACCTGTGGTTTCATTCGATGATACTGCTAGCCCGCTTCGACCTCAGCCCGCAGCAGGTGCTCGACGAGCTGGCGCGGCGCGAAGGCCTGTCCGGCATCGAAGAAAAAGCGTCCCGCAAAGAATAATCGACCCTGGAAGCCAACATGACCAACTGCATTTTCTGCAAGATCGCTGCAAAACAGATTCCATCGGATGTCGTCTACGAAGACGACGAGTTGCTGGCATTCAAGGACATCAACCCTGCGGCGCCCGTGCACCTGCTGGTGATTCCCAAGCAGCACGTCGCCACGCTGTCCGAATGCAAGGACGGCGATGCCGCGATGCTGGGCCGTATGATGGCGCTGGTGCCGAAGCTTGCCGCTGAACATGGTTGCGCCGTCAGCTACGATGGCGATGGCCAGCCGAGCGGCGGATACAAGACGATGATTAACAGTGGCCCGGATGGCGGCCAGGAGGTGTACCATTTGCACTTGCACATGTACGGCGGTCCGCGCCCGTGGAAGGGCCAGCGCTAATTCTGACGTAGCCAGGCGCATCGCGTAAAATACCGCAGGTTTCATGGATATGGGCCGTTGTTGCCCGCAAGGAGAAAATGATGGGTTCAATGAGTATTTGGCACTGGCTGATCGTGCTGGTCGTAATTCTGCTGGTGTTCGGCACCAAGAAGCTCGGCAACATGGGCGGCGATATCGGCAAGGCAGTCAAGGGTTTCAAGGACGGCGTCAAGGGCGAGGAAGACAAGCCGGCCACGCCTGCTGCAACCCAGCATGTCGCTGACAAGACCACGATCGACGTCGACACGAAAGAGAAGACGAAGCTGTAAGCCGGCCCGGCGTGCCTTGTGCACGCCTGCCAGCCAAGGTTTCACCCTCAATGATCGATCTCGGACTCTCCAAACTCGCCATTATCGGCGTGGTGGCACTGATAGTCATCGGCCCCGAAAAGCTGCCCAAAGTGGCGCGGATGGCCGGGACTTTGTACGGGCGTGCCCAGCGCTACCTGCACGACATCAAATCCGAAGTCAGCCGCGAAATCGAGCTCGACGAGCTGCGCAGCCTGCAGAAGGAAGTGCAGGAAACCGCACAGTCGATCAAGGAAAACGTCGAGCACAGCCTGGCCGAGAGCCGCGACGATGTCGAGGCAGCCTGGCGCGGCCATGATTCGTCGCCCGGCGTGACGGCCACGATGGACGACCTCGAACGCAAGGCGCGCGATTTCCGGCGCAAGAAACTGGTGCGCAATTCAGCCGTTCCCGGCTGGTACAAGAAGCGCCATGGCGGCAAGACCCACATCATGTCGGGCGCGGCCCGCGTACGCAAGTTCCGCCCCGCCGTCCAATCCAAATCTTCGTTCTTCTAAATGACTGAAAAAGCTGCGGGCGAAGAGACCTTTATCTCCCACCTGATCGAACTGCGTGACCGCCTGGTCAAGGCCTCGATCGGCATTGCCCTGATGTTCGGCCTGCTGGCGCTGTGGCCCGGCCCCGCCGCCATCTACGACATCCTGGCCGCGCCGATGATCGCCGCGCTGCCGGTCGGATCGAAAATGATCGCCACCGGCGTCATCGCGCCTTTCCTGGTGCCGATGAAGGTGACGCTGGTCATCGCCTTCATGCTGGCGCTGCCCTGGGTGTTCTACCAGGTGTGGGCCTTCATCGCGCCGGGACTGTACGCGCACGAGAAAAAGCTGGTGCTGCCGCTGGTGTTCTCGTCGTCGCTGCTGTTCATCGGCGGTGTCGCGTTCTGTTACTTCTTCGTGTTCGGGCGTGTGTTCGCCTTCATTGCCGGGTTCTCGCCGCAGTCGATCGCGGTAACGCCGGACATCGAGAACTATCTCGATTTCGTGATGTCGATGTGCCTGGCGTTCGGCGTGACCTTTGAAGTACCGGTGGTGGTCGTGATCCTGGTGCGCATGGGCATCGTCACGGTCGCCAAGCTCAAGGAAATCCGCTCCTACGTGATCGTTGGCGCTTTCGTCATTGCCGCCATCGTCACTCCTCCGGACGTGGTCAGCCAGCTGGCGCTGGCCATCCCGATGTGCCTGCTCTACGAGCTGGGCCTGTTGCTGGCGCCGGTGTTCGTGCGCGCCACCCAGGCGCCTGAAGAGCCGGTCTGAGTCAAACCCTGCGCACGGTTCCGCGCGCAGGGCTCCCTTTCCTTACGGACAGTTACCGATCACGTAATACCCGGCCGAAGTCTGCGCCAGCGCGTTCGTGTAGAAGCGGTGTCGGTGTCGGCCGTGGCAGCGACCGGCGACGCGTTGACCTTCACGCCGTTACGGTAGACGTTGTAGCCGGTCGCACCGGACGCGGCGCTCCACGACAGCGCGATCGAGCTGGCAGTGCGCGTCCCGACGGCCAGCCCGGACGGCGGCAGGACTGCGGGCGGCGCACGCATTGCACACGCGCACGCTGCTGACCTACAATGCGGTTTCTAATGGATAACGAGGGATTCCCATGAGCATGTGCGAACACGCCAGGTTGATGGCGCAGTACAACGAATGGATGAATACGAGGCTGTACGGCGCGGCGCTGACCCTGCCGGCGGACGCGGTGTTGGCCGACAAGGGCGCTTTCTTCGGCTCGCTGTACGGCACGCTGAGCCACATCGTGCTGGGCGACACCATCTGGCTCAAGCGCTTCTCCATGCACCCGGCCGCGCATGCCTCGCTGGACCCGGTGCGCGCCATGGCGGCGCCGGCCAGCTATGACGAGCGCGAGGGGAATCTGGAGGCGCTGCGCGAACGGCGCATCGCGCTGGACAAGATCATCGGGGAATGGGCGGCGGAACTGGCCCAGGCTGACTTCGGCCACGTGCTGAAGTACAACAACGTCAAGGGCATGCCGTTTTCGCGCCCGTTTTCCGGCCTGGTGACGCACTTCTTCAACCACCAGACGCATCACCGCGGGCAGGCCACTGCCTTGCTGTCGCAGGCCGGCGTCGACATGGGCACGACCGACCTGCTGATGCTGGTGCCGGAGGCCTGACCCGCCCTACTTCATCAGCTCGCGGATCATGCGCACCGGGGCGCTGCCGAAGCTGAGGAACTGTTCGTGGAAGGCCTTCAGGTCGAAGCGCGGGCCGAGCGCCTGGCGGCGTTCCTCGCGCAGGTCCATGATGTCGCTGTAGCCGCTGAAGTAGCTGGTCAGCTGCACCGAACTGACTTTCGCGCGGTGCCATTTTTCGGTGGCCTCGCTGCGGGTCTGGAAAGCCTGGCGCACCAGCATGTCCATCGCTTCGGCTTCGCTCGTGCCCAGCACGTGCACGCTGTAGTCGAGGAGCGTGTTGGTCACCACGCGCAGGTTCCACTTCGACCACATCAGCCACATCTCGGGCGTGTTGTCGCCATAGCCCGATTCGAGCATCATGCGCTCGCCGTACACCGCCCAGCCTTCCACCATCGCGCCGTTGCCGAACAGGGACTTGACCAGCGACGGCGATTTGTTCGCGTACACCAGCTGCGCGTAGTGGCCCGGGATCGCTTCGTGGATATTCAGGATCTGCAAAATCCAGTGGTTATATTCGCGCAGGCTGCTTTCGGCCTGCTCCGCCGTCATGCCATCGAGCGGCGTGACGTTGTAGAAGGTGCGGTCCTGCGGGCGGTATGGACCGGGCGCCTCGATACTCGCGCCGGCCACGCCACGCTGGTACATCGGCGTTTCGCGTACTTCCAGCGGCTTGTCGGGGTCGAGCGTCAGCAGGTTTTTACTGGTCACCCATTGCTGCAGCTGCGGGATCTGGCGGCGGATCTCGGCGAAGAACTGTTCGCGAGGCACGTGGTTTGCCGACAGGCGGTCGATCACCATGCCGATTTTCCTGATGCGGTCGGTGGGCTTCGGCGTGGAGCCCATCACCTTCGGCCACAGTTCGTCGGACAGGACATCCATGCGCGCGTGCAGCTGCTCGCGTGCGGCCTGCGCCTTGCGGTAAGTCTGTTCAGCCGAATTAGCGGACTGGATGTCGTACCCGAACTTCGGTTCGTACAGCGCTTTGCCGATGCGGAACGAGCGCGCATTGCCAGCTGCCTGCTGCTGCTTGTCCAGCGCGATCAGGAAGTCGACGTAGCCAAGCAGCGCAGTGCCTGCGTTGGCGATGCGCGATGCGAACAGGTTCTTCTCGGCCGTCGTCAGGATCGATTCCTGAGCCGCCTTGCCAAGTTCGGCCAGCACCGCGAAGGTGCCGGGCGCCTGTGTCAGTGCCAGCTGCAGGTGTTCATGCGTCGGATTCTTGATGCTCGACTGCGCCGCCGCATAGTAGGCCGGTACGTGGGTGATCCGCTTGAGCAGGGTGCGCAGGCGCTGCGGCTTCGAGGCGTAGGGCGTGTTCAGGACCACGTCGATCGGCTGGGCGATGTTGTACAGCGCCGGGTTCCACTCGTATTCCTTGAACGTGGTCAGGTACCAGCGGTCCGCTTCCAGTTTGCCGACCAGCAGGGCGAGGTCGGTGCGCTGCTTGTCCGAGAGCTTGTTCGGATCGAGCTTGCCGAATTTTTCCAGCCACTCGTTGGCGAAGGCCAGCTGCTGCGCGCGCGTGGCCGTACTCGGGATGGTCAGGTTGGAGGCGCCCTCGTATTTGCCGACGGCGATCGCGCCTTCCGGGTTGATCTTCCACAGCGCTACCAGGAACTGCATGCTGCGCGTATTGAACGTGCGGTCCTGCGCCTTGTCGTTGCTGGCGGCGGCTGCTACCGGCGCGGCGGCCATGACGGCCTTCTTCGCGACCGGGGCTTTGGCCTTGGCGGCTTTGCCCTTGATGGCTTTGGTGACCTTGGCCTTGCCCTGCTTCTTCGGCTTGGCCGCGCCGACTGGCGCCAGGGCGAAGGACGTAAGCAGGACAGCCAGGGCTATTTTCGTTTTAATCATTGTGGTGGCCTCGTAAATACTTGGGCGTGAAGCGTGATGGGCACACGCGCGACGGGCCGCCAGATTAGCATTAATCGCCAAAGCGGAGCCCGTTTTGTAACATCAGCCGGACGTCAGTGTCCCAACCCTTCCTGAAGCATGCGCAGCATGTCGGTGGGGGACATGCGGGCCGCCGCGTCGCTGCCATCGAGCAGGCTGTCGGCCAAGTCGCGTTTGTGCTTGTGCAGGTCGACGATGCCTTCCTCGATGGTGTTCTTCGCGACCAGGCGGTAAATCGTCACAGGGCGCTGCTGCCCCATGCGGTGGGCGCGGTCGGAGGCCTGGTCTTCCACCGCCGGATTCCACCACGGGTCCATGTGGATCACGTAGTCGGCGGCGGTCAGGTTGATACCGACCCCGCCCGCCTTCAGGCTGATGAGGAAGACGTCGCCCTCGCCGGCCTGGAAGGCGTCGACGCGGTCCTTCCGCGCCTGCATCGACGTGGCCCCGTCGAGGTACTGGTAGCTGATGCCGCGCGCATCGAGGTGCTGGCGGATTAGGGTCAGATGGTCGACGAACTGGCTGAATACCAGCACCTTGTGCTTGTTGTCCAGCAGGTCGTCAAGCAGGCGGCCAAAGACGGTCAGCTTGCTGCTCTGGAGTCCCAACTCGGGCGCGACCAGCTGCGGGTTGCAGCAGGCGCGGCGCAGCTTCATCATCTCGGCGAGGATCTGGATTGACTTCTGGCTCTCCGGCCCCTCCATCGAGGCCAGCTTGGCCAGCGCATCGCGCCGCAACGATTCGTACAGCGCGGCTTCGTCTTCGGTCAGGTCGACCGGCAGGACGATCTCGGTGCGCGGCGGCAGCTCGGACAGCACCTGCGCCTTGGTGCGGCGCAGGATGAACGGCTGGATCAGGCGCTTGAGGCGCGCGCGTGCCCCGGCGGCCGCTCGCTTGTCCTGTGCGCGTTCGATCGGGCCGGCGAACTTCAGGTTGAACTGGTCGCTGGTGCCGAGCAGTCCCGGATTAATAAAGCGGAACAGGTTCCACAGCTCACCGAGGTGGTTTTCCAGCGGCGTACCGGTGGCCACCATGCGGAAGTCGCCTTGCAGCGCCATCACCGCGTGCGAGCGCTTGGTGGCGGTGTTCTTGATTGCCTGCGCTTCATCGAGCACGATGGTGTGCCACTTTACCTTGGCGAACATGTCCGCTTCCAGCTGCAGCAGGCCGTAGCTTGCGATCACGAGGTCGAACGGCTGTACATCGTCGAGCATCGCGCCGCGGTCGCCCGCGCCGAACAGCTTGACGTTCAGGGTCGGCGCAAAGCGGGCTGCCTCGCTCATCCAGTTCATGCACACAGAAGTTGGGGCAACCACCAGCGTCGGGCCTTGCGGGGCGCGCGACAGGATCAGCGCCAGCGCCTGCAGGGTTTTGCCGAGTCCCATGTCATCGGCCAGGCAGGCGCCGACGCCCCAGTGGGCCAGCCGCGCCAGCCACTCGAAGCCTTCAACCTGGTAGTCGCGCAGCTCGGCCTGCAAGGTCGACGGAAGTTGCGGAGAGAAGGCCGCACTGGCGTCGATCCGCTTGAGGTGTTCCTTCCACAGTTTGTCGGCCTTGACGCCGCCGGCGTCCGCGGCCAGTTCCTGCAGCGCGAAGCTGGCCAGCGGATGCACGCGCACGCCGTCGCCGTGCTGTTCGCCGAACGAGGCTAGCTCCATCAGGCGCCGGTGCAGCTCCGAACTCAGGGCCACGAACTGGTTGTCGCCCAGTTCGACGAAGCGTCCTTTGCTGGACTTGAGCATCTCGAGCAGCGTGCGCAGGTCGAGCACCTTGTCTTCGTCGACCTGCACTTCGCCGTCCGCCGCGAACCAGTCCTTGTCGCGCTTGATGGAGATGCGCACCGATTTCGAATCGACCTTGCGCGTCACCCGGAACGACTGGCCTTCCGGCCAGGCGACCGTCACCTTCGCCGGATCCTGCTCCTGTAACTGCGCGAGCAGTTCGAGGCAGGCAACCGGCTGGCCGAGCAGCCATTCGCCGTGATCCGATTCCGCCTCTTCAAGGGCGATACAGGCGCCAACCAGCTGGCGCTCGGCTTCGCGTTCGGCGTTCAGGTCACGCTTCGCTTCGGTGCGCACGCCTTCGACGTCGGCAATCACGCTCTCGGCGCCGCTGCCTGGCGGGTAGTACGCGCCAGTGCCTGGCAAGGGGCGCACCAGCACCTGCATCCTGAGTCCGTGCTGGTAGGGCAGCAGGTGGACGTGCATGCGGCCGTCCGCTGCGACCTGGGCGATGTCCGCCGCGCTGCTGCCGATGTCCGACTGTACGGTGACGATCGACGAAATCGCGCTGATCGCCTTGAGCACCTGCTTTTCCGCGTGCAGCGGCACCACCAGCCCTTCGCCAATGATGGCCCCGACGCTACGGTGTTCCGGCCTGACGCGCACCACGCGCAGGCGTGTCGGCGTTTCGCGCGTGACGCACACGTCGTCGTCGCTGGCGCAGATGGGCGGCTGCATTGTGATCGTGACGGTATCGCGGTGCGCACGGACCAGCAGTTCCGGTTCGCCCGGCAGCACCTCGACACGGGTACCAGGAGAGTTTTTCCAGAAAAGCAGGGGATGGCCGACCAATTCGAGGACGGCCTTGCCCGCGTCAAGCACGAACTGGTTGCCTGCATAGTAGCGGTGCGTTTCAATCAGTGCGATCGCCGCCAGGTCATGGGCGCTGACGAAGTCCAGCTCCTTCGCCTCGTTGTGCAGCCGTTTCAGGCTGACCGGCCGGCCCTTGCTCCAGCCGCCGCGCGCGTCGCGGCGCTGTTCCAGCGGCTCGACGTCGCGCACGCCGTAATTGGCGTCGTAGTCGATCAGCCATACCAGGCGGCCTTCCTTGACCACCTCGGTGCTGGTGGCCGGCTGCAGGTTGATCAGCGCATTGAGCTGGCGCTGCCATGCTTCCTCGCGCTCGAACCACATGGTCATGTCAGGCAGCCGGTGGCGCTGGCGCAGTTCGATGGCGCGCTGTTCGTGCACGATGCTGCCCAGATGGCCGAGCAGTCCGGCCAGTTGCGCCGAAATGAAATCGAAGCCGGCCAGCTCGGATTGCTCGAGCATCTGTTCGAGTTCGGCGCGGCGTCCCGCCAGTTGGGGGAGCGAGAGCCAGTAGTGCATCAGCGCGCGGAACATAAAGGGCTGCAGCGCCGTTTCCCAATTCCGCGATGGCAGCACGTCGACATCGACGGTGCCGCCGCGGATCCGCCGCAGCATGCTCAATTGTTCATACACCGGCGTGTCGTGGCTCTGCACGGCGCGGGTGGCTGTATCGAGGTAGGTTTCGGCCAGCTTGTCGCCCTTCGCATCGGACGAACGGATCAACGCAAGCACGTAAAGGTGGCCGCCGATGCCGGAGAAGCACATCTTGCGCTTGCCGGTCTCGCGCCGCAGCAACTTGAGGGCCTGGTCGAAGCTGGCCAGTGCGGAGGCGTGCCCGTCGCGCAGCAGCTCGATCACGCTGCGGAAGAACAGCGCCAGCGAGGCGTCGAGGTCGGACAGCAGCTCCGACGCGTCGTCCAGCCGGCCGCACAGGATCAGGTGCTCGGCCAGCACAATGCGCAGGCTCATCGACGCAGCATGTTTCGCCACATGGCGTTCGGCGTACGCGCGCACAGCGGCAGCGCTGGCGGGGTCGCGCTGGACGTGGCAGACCACGACCGTCAGCACCTCGTCCACCAGCTGCGGATGAATGTAGTCGATCAGATCGGGGTCGAACGGGCGTGCGCAGATGTCGACCAGCGGGTGCAGGTAGGCCGCCTCATGGCACTCCAGGCAGGCGGCGAGCAGCGTGGCGATATGGCGCGGGTCGTCCCTGCCGAACAGCGCCATGCGTAGCAGCGCAATCCCCTGGCGGTAGCTGCGCAGGATGAAAGAACCTTGCCAGTCCTTGCGCAGCGGCGTGCACTCTTCGTACGCCTGCCGCAGCGGAAGCAGGATACGGCTGTCGACCGCATGTTTGATGGCCGGCCATGCCGCATGCGGTGCAACGGCGTATCCGCGTCCTGTAATGGTGCTGGCCAGGTCTGCCTTGCGCAGGCGCGCAATGCTTGCGTCGGCGTCAAAGGCCGGCAGGCCCGCCGCAGCCATATGTTCCTTGATACGGACGGCGCCCATCGGTTCGCCCGCGAGCGCCAACAGGGCCAGTACCAGCTTGTCTTCTGCCTTGAGTGAATCGAAAGCGGTCATTCAGTTCCCGGCATGTTTTCAATCTCCACTGGAGCAGGGGCGCCGGGCGCCGCCAGGCCGAAGATGCGCTGGTAGAAGTACAGTTCCGCTTCGAGGGTGCGCACGATGCTGTCGGCCTTGCGGAAGCCGTGGCCTTCGCCTTCGAGCGTCATGTAGGCCACAGGCACGCCGCTGGCGCGCAGGGCGTCGACCATCATCGACGACTGCTGCGGCGGCACCACCTTGTCGTCGAGTCCCTGGAAGAAGATCATCGGGCGCTTCAGCTGGGCGGTGTGGTTGATCGGGGAGCGCAGCAGGTACAACGCATCCGATTCCGGTTTCGGCGCGATCAGGTATTCGTTGTAGTGCGATTCGAACTTGTGCGAGTCGGCGTCCAGTCCCGCGAGGTCGGATACGCCGTAGTAGCTCGCGCCGGCCTTGAACACGTCATGGAAGGTGAGTGCGCATAGCGTGGTCAGGCCGCCCGCGCTGGAGCCGCGGATGACCAGGCGCTCGGGGTCGGCGAGGCCGCGCATGGCGAGGTAGCGCGCGCCGCAGACGCAGTCCTCGACATCGACAATGCCCCACTGGCCTTTGAGCGAGTCGCGGTAGTCGCGCCCGAAGCCGGTGCTGCCGCCGTAGTTCACGTCGAGCACCGCGAAGCCGCGGCTGGTCCAGTACTGGGTCGCCAGCTTCAGGGTGCTGGTCGCCATCCCGGTCGGGCCGCCGTGGCCGATGACGATCAGCGGCGGCTTGCTGCCGGTTCCCGGATGAACGTCCGCGTTGCATGGTGGGTAGTAGAAGGCATGCGCGGTGCGCCCGCCTGTGCTGGTATAGCTGATGCTCTCCGGGACAGACAGGTAGCCGGCCGGCGGCAGTTCGGTGATCGAGTGCGCGAGTACATCGCGCAAGCCGCTTGCCAGGTCGATGCGCGCGAGTTCGAGCGGAATGGCCGGGGCGCCGCCCAGCAGCGCGATGGTGTCGCCGGACACGCGCAGCTCGCGGATCTCCTGGTACGTATTGGCGATCGGTTCAAGCTTGCCGCTGCCTGTCGCAAGCCGCGCCAGCCGGCTGACGCCGTTTTCGATGAAAGTGCAGATGATCTCGGCGTCCGAGCGGAAAGCGTACATCGAAGCGCCGAAGCTCCAGTGCGGGCCGCCGAATTCGGCGGTCCGCTTGCACAGTGGCTGCACCGCGCCGCCGGCGAGCCGGTACAGGTTCCACCAGCCGCTGCGGTCCGACACGAAGTGCAGCACGCCGGCCGGCGACCATTCGGGCTGGCAGATCGATTCCTCAGGGCCGCCCGCGACCAGGCGCGCATTCGACACGGCGCCGGTTTCATCGAGGTCGGCCAGCCACAGCTCGGTTCCCTGCCACGGCATGCGCGGGTGGTCCCAGCTTAGCCACGCGAGTGAACGGCCGTCCGGGGACAGCCGCGGCGCCGCGTAGAAGTCCGCGCCCTGCACCAGCACCGTCTCGCTGCCGTCGAAGCCGACCGCGCACAGCGTGTTGACCGGGTAGGCGCCGCCTGCGCCGTGGTCTTCGCGAACCGACACCAGGCGGGCACGCGCGCTGTCGACCACGAAATCGGCGTAGCGGTTGGCGCCCGCCGCAGTCAGCGCAACTGGCGCTTCGCCGTCGGCCGCCATATACAGGCGGTTGTCGGCGAAATGCGAGAAGTAGGCGACGCCGTTGGCGACCAGGCTCGCGCCGCCGCCGTATTCATGCACGCGCGAACGCACATTGAATGGCGCCGGCGTGATTTCAGTCACCGTGCCGCCGCGCTGGCGCATCAGGGTGGTGCGCCCCGCCTCGCTGGCGCGGCCGACCAGCCAGTAGCAGTCGGCGCCGTCCAGCGCGACCTGGGACAGCGGCGCGGCGCCGGCGGCCACCATGCTGGCGCTGATCGGGGACGGCCAGGCGCCGAATGGGGCGGTTTGTTCAGGTGAGGTCATGGGGGATTCGCGCAGGTTGGGGGCAAGGCAGCATGATAAAGAATACACCGCGGCGCTGCAATCGCGCCCGCTGCATGCGCTTTGCCAGGTCCGGGAGTGCGATAATAGCGCCTTTCCCCAAGCCTTATTGTCAGCCATGCCACAATTCGCCCCGCTCCAGAACGACACCTTCCTGCGCGCGCTCCTGCGCCAACCGACCGACTACACCCCGGTGTGGCTGATGCGCCAGGCGGGGCGCTACCTTCCTGAATACCGCGCCACGCGCGCGCGCGCCGGTTCCTTCCTGGGCCTGGCCAAGAATCCCGACTACGCCACCGAAGTGACGCTGCAGCCGATCGACCGCTACCCGCTGGATGCGTCGATCCTGTTCTCGGACATCCTGACCGTGCCGGACGCGATGGGCCTCGGCCTGTATTTCGCCGACGGCGAAGGCCCGAAGTTCGAGCGTCCGCTGCGGACCGAAGCCGACGTGCTGGCGCTGCGCGCGCCGGACCTCGGCTCGCTCGACTATGTCTTCAACGCCGTCACCCAGATCCGCACCGCGCTGAACGGCCGCGTGCCGCTGATCGGCTTCTCCGGCAGCCCGTGGACGCTGGCCTGCTACATGGTCGAAGGCGGCGGCTCCAAGGAATGGCACATCATCAAAAAGATGCTGTACAGTCGCCCGGACCTGATGCACCACATCCTGAAGATCAACGCGGCGGCGGTGGCCGATTACCTGAATGCGCAGATCGATGCGGGCGCGCAGGCCGTGATGATCTTCGACTCGTGGGGCGGCGCGCTGGCCGACGGCGCCTACCAGGAGTTCTCGCTGAACTACATGCAGGAAGTCCTGAACCGCCTGAAGCGCGAAAAAGACGGCGTGCGCATTCCTGCGGTCGTGTTCACCAAGGGCGGCGGCCTGTGGCTCGACCAGATCGCCGGCATCGGCGCCGACGCCGTCGGGCTGGACTGGACCGTGAACCTCGGCCGCGCACGCGCGCTGGTCGGCGACAAGGTGGCGCTGCAGGGCAACCTCGACCCGGCGATCCTGTTCGCCAACCCGGACCAGATCCGCGCCGAAGTGGAGCGCTCGCTGACCGCCTACGGCACGCCGTCGGCTGGCCACGGCCACGTCTTCAACCTGGGCCATGGCATCTCGCAGTTCACGCCGCCTGAGTCGGTGACGGCGATGGTCGACGCGGTACATACTTTCAGCCGCAAACAGCGGGGCGTTTGATGTAGTTCGACTACAAATCGGGCTGGCCATCGACCCTGGCCAGCTCTTTCCTAGCATCAAGACGCGCGGCGAAAATCACACTTATTCACATATTGCATTTATTGCATTAAATTCGATGCTCAGCCGTTGTTGCCGTGGAAGAGAATTTTCAAGTGCTTGATAATAAACAGATTTTTATTTTCAGCGACCAAACCAAACTGTTCATAAATTAGGCATTCTCCCTGTGAAAATGGCAGTTTTTGATCATTATCCACAAAGTTATCAACAGGCAGTGTGGATAAACAAAAAATGTCCTGCGTTTACCGGGACTTACGCGAAAAGCTCATGCATCGGGTGAGGTACTTGTTGCGCCGCATGATATTTTTGTCACGTATTTATTGCACAAGCTTACGCTTAAAGTAAATATCTCTGGCCGACCTTCAAAAAAGGCGTGCCGGTCCAGCAAGCTGCAATCGAGCAATAAAGCGACTACAAAAACTTCGTTTGAACGATTAGTTATGCACAATGGGCGTGAAGCGCTACCAAAAAACACTGTGTATAAGTACAGTTCGCAAGTGATTGAATTTAAAAGAAAAAATTTATTTGATTTTTTGCGGAGCCCTGCATGTCTTGTGCAAAGCACAAATTTTTTGCCCTGAATCCAGAGTTTGTTCACAAAGTTGTCCACAACTTCGTGCACAGCGCAGGCATCCCGCGCACGAGCGACTTTTCGGTCGATCCGACGGTGGAAAACGCTGACCGGACCCCGTCTTGATGAGCTATTGCATCCTCCGCGTCGCGCTCGACACCCCCCTCGACAGCTGCTTCGACTACCGCTGGCCGTGCGAGCCCGGGGCCGAGCCGGCGGTGGGCCAGCTGGCGCTGGTCAGTTTTGGCCCGCGCGAAGTAGTCGGGCTCATTGTCGGGGTCGGACACGAAACCGACGTGCCGCCTGGGAAGCTGAAGAGTGCGCTGGCCGTCCGCAGCCAGTTGCCGCCTTTGTCCTTGCAGTGGCTGGCGCTGGCCGCCTTCGCCGCCGACTACTACCAGCGTCCGCTCGGCGAAGTGGCCCTCCCCGGGCTGCCCAAGAACCTGCGCGTGCCGACCACGGTCAACCTGGACCGCGCGCTCAAGAAGATGGACAAGCTCGACGCGGTGCACGACGCCACTCCGATCTCGGTGCCGGTGCTGAACGACGCCCAGCAGCAGGCCGCCGACGCGATCGGCGGCGCAAGCGGCTTCACGCCGATCCTGCTGTATGGCGTCACCGGCAGCGGCAAGACCGAGGTCTACCTGCAGGCCTGCTCACAGGTGCTCGAGCGCGAAGCCGACGCCCAGATCCTGATCCTGGTCCCCGAAATCAACCTGACGCCCCAGCTGGAAGGGAATATCCGCGCGCGCTTCCCGGGCGTGATGCTGGCGACCCTGCACAGCAGCCTGTCCGAGGGCGAGCGCATGCTGCACTGGCTGGCCGCGCACCAGGGACGCGCGCGCATCATCCTCGGCACGCGCCTGTCGATCCTGGCCTCGCTGCCGCAGCTGAAACTGATCGTCATCGACGAGGAGCACGATCCCTCGTACAAGCAGCAGGAAGGCCTGCGCTACTCGGCGCGCGACCTGGCGGTGTGGCGCGCGCGTCAGCTCGCCATACCGATCGTGCTCGGATCGGCCACGCCGTCGCTGGAAAGCTGGCACCACGCCGGGTCGGGCCGCTACCGCAAGCTGGAGCTGCGTGAGCGCGCCGTCAAGGATGCCGTGCTGCCGCGCGTGCGCCTGCTCGACATGGAACGCGACAAGCCGAAAGACGGGCTGACTTCGCACCTGATCGCGGCGCTGCGCCAGCGCATGGAGCGCGGCGAACAATCGCTGCTGTTCCTGAACCGGCGCGGCTACGCCCCGGTGATCTCGTGCGACGCCTGCGGCTGGATCAGCGAATGCACCCGCTGCACCTCCCACATGGTGCTGCACAAGCCCGAACATCGGCTGCGCTGCCACCACTGCAGCCTCGAGATGCGCATCCCGCGCCACTGCCCGACCTGCGGCAACGTCGACCTGCAGCCGCTCGGGCGCGGCACCCAGCGTGTCGAGGAAGGGCTGCAGCAGATGTTCCCCGACGCGCGCATCCTGCGCATCGACGCCGACTCGACCCGCCGCAAGGGCAGCGCCCAGGCGGCGTTCGACACCGTGCACCGCGGCGAAGTCGACATCCTGATCGGCACCCAGATGGTGGCCAAGGGCCACGACTTCAAAAAGCTCACGCTGGTCGGCATCCTGAATCCGGATACGGCCTTGTTCTCGCAGGACTACCGCGCCAGCGAACGCCTGTTCGCGCAGCTGATGCAAGTGGCCGGGCGCGCCGGCAGGGCCGCGCGCAACGAAGGCGGCAGCACCAGCGAAGTGCTGGTGCAGACCCGCTACGCCTCGCATCCGCTGTACGGCGCGCTGGTGAAGCACGACTACGACCGTTTCGCCGACTCGCTGCTCGACGAACGGCGCGGCGCCGCACTGCCGCCCTACATGTACCAGGCGCTGCTGCGCGCCGAAGCGCGCGAGCTGGCCATCGCCATCGAATTCCTCGAAGCGGCGCGCGACGTCGGCGCGGTCGAAGGCATCACGATCAACGACCCGATCCCGATGACGATGACGCGCGTGCACAACGTCGACCGCGCGCAACTGCTGGTGGAGTCGCCCTCGCGGCCCGCGCTGCAGGCCTTTTTGAAGGAGTGGATCGTGTCGCTGCGCGAGATGAAGAGCCGGGTCAAGTGGTCGCTCGAGGTCGACCCGCTCGACATCTGACCGCGCCGCAAGCGCCATGCGGCGGATTTCAATAGAATCAAGCCTTGATCCACCTACCAGAGCGGGGACAGCGATGAACAAGTTGACAGTGGACGTAGCGGTGATCGGGACCGGAACCGCGGGCCTGTCGGCATATCGCGCCGCCCGCGCGCAGGGCAAGCGCACCGTACTGATCGAAAGCGGGCCATACGGCACCACCTGCGCCCGCGTCGGCTGCATGCCGAGCAAGCTCCTGATCGCCGCCAGCGAAGCGGCCCACATGCTGCAGGCGGCCGCCGGCTTCGGCGTGCATGCCGGCCAGGTGCGCATCGATGGACAGGAAGTCATGGGCCGGGTGCGGCGCGAACGCGACCGCTTTGTCGGCTTCGTGCTCGAAGGCGTCGACAACATCCCCGCCGAAGACAAGCTGCTGGGCCACGCGCGTTTCACCGGCCCGCACTCGCTGCAGGTCGATGACCACACCAGCATTGAGGTGTCGCGCGTCGTCATCGCCACTGGCTCACGACCCTTCCTGCCGGCAGAACTGCGCGACGTGGGTCCGGGCGTGATCGTCAGCGACCAGGTGTTCGACTGGACCGACCTGCCCGAATCGGTGGCTGTCATCGGCACCGGCGTGATCGGGCTCGAGCTGGGGCAGGCGCTGCACCGGCTCGGCGTGCGTGTGTCGATCTTCGCGCGCGGCGGCAGCGTCGCCCAGATCAGCGATCCTGAAGTGCTGCACGTCGCGGCGAAGGTGCTTGGTGCGGAACTCGACCTGCGCTTCCAGCACAAGATAGTGAGCGCGCGCCAGGACGGCGCCGACGTGCTGTTGACGACCCGCGACGGCGCCGGCGCCGAGCGCATCGAACGGTTCCAGTACGTGCTGGCGGCCGCAGGCCGCGCGCCGAACGTCGACAACATCGGCATCGAGACCACCGGGCTGGAACTGGACGCCAAGGGTATTCCGCTGTTCGATCCGCTGACGATGCAGTGCGGGACCAGCGCCATCTTCATCGCCGGCGACGCCAACAACGAACGGCCCTTGCTGCCCGAGGCGGCCGACCACGGCAAGATCGCCGGGGACAATGCCGGCCGCTATCCCGGCGTGCATCCGGGGCTGCGCCGCGCGCCGCTGGCGATCGCCTTCACCGAGCCGCAGGTAGCGACGCTGGGTGCCTCATACCGCGAGCTGTGCGCCGGTGGACGCCACAAATTCGCGGTAGGGAAGGTATCGTTTGAAAACCAGGGACGCAGCCGCGTCATGCTGCAGAACCACGGCGTGCTGCGCGTGTATGGCGAATACGGAAGCTGCCTGTTCCTCGGCGCCGAGATGATCGGGCCGCGCGCCGAACACCTGTCGCACACGCTGGCCTGGGCGTGCCAGATGCGCATGACGGTGCCGCAGATGCTGGAGATGCCGTTCTATCACCCGGTGATCGAAGAAGGCATGCGTACGGCATTGCGCGACCTGGCCGCCGAACTAGAAAAGGGCGCGCCCGCGCAGAGCAAAGCGCCCGACTGCACGCCGGGCGTTTAGCCTGCGTCAGTTGATGTAATCGCCGTCCAGGCGTCCCGACGCCGCCATCTCGCGCAGGATTTTGATCGTATCGATGTCGGCCGCCTGGTAGTGCGAGCGCTTGATATCGTCGTACATCTCGCTGGCCGGGTCGGACGACGCCGCGTGGCCGTCGTCGTAGGTGAAGCGCACGAACAGGCGGCCTTCGGCAGGCGCCTCGATCGCCATCACCAGGCTGGAAGCGACGATCTCGCCCTGTGCCGGCACCTCGTAGCGCACGGTTTCCATCGGCGTCAGGCGCACATGGTCAAGCACCACCAGCTGGCCGTAGCGCAGGCGGCGGCGGAAGCCCGCTTCCGTCTTCTGGTCGATGGTCGCCTCGTCGAGCTGGGGCACGAACAGCATCGGCGCCTCGGCGCGCAGCACCAGGCCGCGCCACAACTGCGCGCGCGTGATCGTATCCATCAGCGGGTTGAGCAGGTCGTTAATTTCAATCAGGTGTTCAAATATCATAAGGCACGCCATGTAAGTTAAGGCGTGATGGTAACGCAATGGGCGGATTGGCACGCAGAACGTCATTCGTGCGCGCCAAAAACCACCCTTGCGCATAGACTATTGCGCATCAGATATACCTTTCTAAAGAATCGACGGAGAGCGAAATGAAGTACAGGCGCGCCAAGTACATGGCCCAGCTCCAGGCAAGCCAGCGGCAGAGTATCGACCTGGTCACCCAATCGATTGCCAAGCGCAGCTCGATCACGCGCAGCCAGATGGAAGAGCCGGACGAATCCACGGTCGGCGAGCGCGCGGCGGACGCGGTGGCGACGTTTGGCGGTTCCTGGACCTTCATCATCGTGTTCGGGCTGGTGCTGGCGGCCTGGGTCGGCACTAACTCCTTCCTGCTGGCCAAGAACGGCCACAAAGCCTTCGACCCCTACCCGTACATCCTGCTCAACCTGTTCCTGTCGATGCTCGCCTCGGTGCAAGCGCCGCTGATCTTGATGTCGCAGAACCGGCAATCGACGATCGACCGCGAGAACGTGCAGAACGACTACGAAGTGAACCTCAAGGCCGAGCTCGAGATCATGGCGCTGCACGAAAAAGTCGACGCCCTCGCCGAGCAGCACAAGGAACAGCTACGGCTGCTCCAGCAGCTCACGGCAACGACCGCCTCCGCCTAAAAATCGGGGTCCGTCCCCGGGGACACCAGCAGCTCACGGCAACGACCGCCTCCGCCTAAAAATCGGGGTCCGTCCCCGGGGACAGACCCCGGTGACGGCGGCGCTTGCGCTACAATGGGCGGCTGTTTCTTCCAAAGAAGTCCCTCCCGATGTCCTCTGCTCCCAAGTTTGGCCTGAACGTTCCCCAGAGCGAAGCCGTGATGTATCTCGACGGCCCTTGCCTGGTGCTGGCGGGCGCCGGTTCGGGCAAGACGCGCGTGATCACGCAGAAAATCGCCCACCTGATCGAGGACCGCGGCTACGATCCGCGCACGATCGCGGCGTTGACCTTCACCAACAAGGCGGCGCTGGAGATGCAGGAGCGTATCGCCAAGCTGCTCAAGCAGCCGCGCCAGGCCAAGCAGCTGACCGTGTCGACCTTCCACTCGCTGGGCGTGAAGATCCTGCGCCAGGAGGCGAACGGGGTCGGGCTGAAGGACCGCTTTTCGATCATGGACAGCGACGATTGCTTCGCGCTGGTGTCCGACCTGGCGATCACGACCGACAAGCAACTGGTGCGCCGGATCCAGAATTCAATTTCTCTGTGGAAGAATGGCCTGGTCGACCCGGAGCTGGCCATCAAGGGCGCCAAGGACGAGGACGAGGCCCAGGCCGCGCGCATCTATCGCAGCTACGTCGCCACGCTGGCCGCTTACCAGGCGGTGGATTTCGACGACCTGATCCGCCTGCCGGTCGAGCTGTTCCGCAACAACGACCCGATCCGCGACAAGTGGCAGCGCCGCCTGCGCTACCTGCTGATGGATGAGTACCAGGACACCAATACCTGCCAGTACGAGCTGGTCAAGCTGCTGGTCACCGGCATCGGCAAGAAGCCGATGTTCACCGCAGTGGGCGACGACGACCAGGCCATCTACGCGTGGCGCGGCGCCTCGGTCGAGAACCTGAAGACGCTGGGCGATGATTTCCCCGACCTCAAGGTGATCAAGCTCGAACAGAATTACCGTTCCACCACCCGCATCCTGCAGGCCGCCAACGCGGTCATTGCGAACAACCCGAAACTGTTCGAGAAGTCGCTGTGGTCCGAGCATGGACTGGGCGAGCCGATCAAGGTGCTCGGCATGCAGACCGACGAGCAGGAAGCCGAACAGGTGGCGATCATGATTTCGGCCGACCATTTCCAGCGCAAGAACAAGTGGTCCGACTACGCGATTTTGTACCGCGGCAACCACCAGGCCCGCATCATCGAGCAGTGCCTGCGCAAGGAGCGCATCCCGTACACGATCTCGGGCGGCCAGAGCTTCTTCGACAAGGCCGAAATCAAGGACGTCATCAGCTACCTGCGCCTGATCGCCAACGAGGGTGACGACCCGGCCTTCATCCGCGCCGTCACCACGCCCAAGCGCGGCGTCGGCATGGCGACCCTCGAGGTGCTGGGCGAATTTTCCAAGCAGTGGAACTGTTCGCTGTTCGAAGCGGTCTTCAAGGGCGGCCTCGAAGCCAAGCTGCCCGACCGCCAGTTGCTGCCGCTGCGTTCCTTCTGCAACTTCATCAACCAGCTCGAAGCGCGCGCCAGCCGTCCGGGACCGTCCGGCAGCGGCGAGAACGCTGCCTCGGTGCTGGACGACATGATGAAGGAAATTAACTACGAAGGTTATCTGTACGACACCTTCGAGGAACGCGCCGCGCAAAGCAAGATGCAGAATGTGTTGGAATTTACCAACTGGCTGAAAGAACGTGGCTGCGGCGGAAGAGACAAGTCCGGCGAGGAAAAAAACCTGCTGGAGCTGACCCAGATGGTGGCGCTGATGTCGATGCTGGAAGGCCAGGATGAGGAGCAGGACGCGGTCCGCATGTCCACCCTGCATGCGTCGAAAGGCCTGGAGTACCCGCACGTGTTCCTGGTCGGCGTGGAGGAAGGCATCCTGCCGCACAAGGGCGATCCGGATGCGCCGGTGGAGACCATCGCCGCCCGCGTCGAGGAGGAGCGCCGCCTGATGTACGTAGGCATCACGCGTGCGCAGCGTACCTTGCAAATCACCTGGTGCAAAAAGCGCAAGCGCGCGGGCGAGCAGGTCCATTGCGACGTGTCGCGCTTCATCAAGGAGATGGCGCTCGACGTCGGCGACGCCGTCCCGACCGAGGCCGAGACGCTGTCGCCGAAAGACCGGCTAGCCAGCCTGAAAGCTTTGCTCGCGACACCAAAAGTGTAAAAAAAGCAACTAAAACAAGCGCGCACGGTTGAATTCGCCGTTTGACACAAACGGTCCGGCAGGAAATACTTTGCCCATCATTTATCGACCAACTGCCGCGCCAGCATGCCTAAACTCTCCGACATCGAAAACACCCCCCTGTCCCCGCTTGTCCACATTAACGCCTTGCTGGACGAGGGGCCGGACTGGAACTTCCTGACGCCTGGAAGCAACACGATCCTGTACACCTTCTCGGTCGCCTCGGGCAACGAGGTGCGCAGCGGCACGCCCGTGACCGGGCAGCAGGCGTTCTCGATTTCGCAGCAGATGAACGCGCGCGGCGCGATGGATTACATTTCCAGCCTGACCGGCATCGTGTTCCAGGAAACCAGCGACGGCGCCAGCGCGCACGTCCACCTGGCCAACATCGACATCGCCAGCGCGACCACCGTCGGCCTGTGCAGCTGGAGCGTCTCTTACCGTTCGAATTCGGTGACGGGCGACCTGGTCAGCTACGCGGCGGAGGCCTACGTCTACCTCGACAACCGCGAGTTCGCCGCCATCAATGCCAGCCTGAATCCGGGCAGCACCGGTTACGAGACGCTGCTGCACGAGCTGGGCCACATGCTTGGCCTGAAGCACCCGCATGAGGACCAGATCCAGCTTTCGCCCGCACAAAACAACACAGCCAACACCCTGATGTCCTACGAACATCTTGGCGGCCCTTACGCCAGCTTCAACAGCCTGGATGTCGCCGCGCTTGACTGGCTCTATGGCCGCGACGGCCTTGGTGGCGGCCTCGGCATTAACTCTGCCACCGGGGCAAGATATCTTTCAGGTACTATGTTTAGCGAAGCCATTACCGGAACACAATTTAACGATACGCTGCGAGGCGATAGAGGAAACGATATGTTGAACGGAGGAGAAGGTACCGATACCGCGGTCTTCAGCGGTCTTCGCGCGTCGTATGCATTCAACGTGGCGGGCGACACGCTGGTGGTCAGCGGCGCCGACGGCAGCGACACGCTGGCGTCGATCGAACTGTTCCAGTTTGCCGACGGTACCTTCATGCGCAGCCAGATCGTCGATACGACGGCACCGGTTGCGCCGCTCGCCAGCGTGTCGAAAAACGTCAACGGCTACATTGCCGGCAATACGCCAGTCGTTTTCGGCACGGCCGAGGCCAATTCGACCATCACCATCCTCAACGGCACTAACGCCGTCGCCACGGGAAAAGCCGATATCAATGGCTTGTTCGCCATCCCCGTCTCGAGCATCGGCAATGGCAGCTACACGTTCACAGCGACAGCGACGGATGCGGCCGGTAACCGGTCGGCTGCCACCAGCCTGACTTTCAAGGTCGACGCAACGCCGCCCACCGCGCCGACCGTCGCATTCCAGCCTGCCAGTACAAATGGAAACCAGCCGGTTTTCAGCGGAACGGGGGAGATTGGTACGACGATCAAGCTGGTCAATACCGGCGGCGAAATCATCGGCCAGACCCAGGTCGACAGCGGGGGCAAATGGGCCATTTCACCCAATCCGCTCGGGAACGGCAACTACAGCGTCAGCGTGCGGTCGTTCGATGCTGCGGACAACGTCACGTCCGCCGCCACGTCGGTGGGCTTCACGATTAACAGTACGCTGAACCGTACCGGCAGCGCCGGAAACGACATGCTTTCCGGTACATCAGGCAACGATGCACTCACCGGCATGGCAGGCATCGATACCGCCGTGTACGCCGGCGCGCGCGGCACGTATACGGTGGCGCCGTCAAGCAATGGCTTTACCATCTCGTCCGCCACCGATGGCCGCGATTCCCTGCTCGGCGTCGAACGTATCCAGTTTTCCGATGGCGCGCTGGCGCTGGATATCGAGGGCAATGGAGGCATGGCCTACCGCCTTTACACAGCGATCTTTGCGCGCGATCCGGACCTCGCTGGTGTCGGGTACTGGATCAACGCGCTGGACGAGGGCATCTCGCTCGATGACGTGGCAACCGGGTTCCTTACCAGCCCGGAATTCCTCGACCGTTTCGGCGCCAACCTTTCCACCCAGGCGTATGTGGAAAAACTGTACGAGAACGTGCTGCATCGCCCACTCGACCAGGCCGGCTTCGACTTCTGGGTCGCCGCGATCGACCAGCAAGGCGCGCCGCGCTCCGAGATCCTGGCGGCATTCAGCGAGAGCAACGAAAACCACGCACAGGTGATTGGCACCATTCAAAACGGCATCATCTACATTCCGTGGGAAGGCTGATGGCCTGCAGCGGTCTTCGCGGGCGCACTGTCATAATGGCGGCTTTGCCGCAAGGATTATGCCGTGAGTAACGAAGACCGTTTTGTCGATATCGAGATCAAGCTGGCGCACCAGGAGGACCTGGTGGAAACGCTGAACCAGATGGTGTACCAGCAAAGCCGCCGCAT
The DNA here is from genome assembly GCF_012927275.1 of Massilia polaris. Classification (GTDB taxonomy): domain Bacteria; phylum Pseudomonadota; class Gammaproteobacteria; order Burkholderiales; family Burkholderiaceae_D; genus Telluria_A; species Telluria_A polaris. The sequence continues at coordinate 435,888 of NZ_JABBGG010000002.1, forward strand.
CGACCAGCTCGAAGCGATGGTCGCCGGCCTGGCCGAGCACATCCGCACCAGCGCCCAGTCGGGCGGCATGCCGCTCAACGAGCCGCCGCCTCACTACTAATCGATCCCCCGGTCACGTGTGCATACACTGTACATATGCATACAAACCGGGCCGTGACGGTTGAGTTTCTTGCTGCTATGATCGAGCGCTCATGCGCTGCCTATTACCCGCGGGCAGCTTTATTTTAGCGCTCGTGAAAGATGCCATGAACCGTCCACACATGCTTATCCTTGCCGCCAGCCTCGCGCTGGTGAATGTTTCCCACGCAGCCCCAGGCGCACCCGCCGCCGCGGTGCTGGAAGCATCGAACCCGTTTGCGAAACTCAGCACGCTGCCGTTCCATTACCCGGCGTTCGACAAGATCAAGGACGAGCACTTCCTGCCTGCCTACGCGGCCGGCATGCGCGCACACCTGCGCGAGATTAACGCCATCGCCAACAATTCGAAGGCGCCGACCTTCGAGAACACCATCGTGGCGATGGAACGTTCCGGCCAGCTGCTGACGCGCGTGGCGGCCACCTTCGCCAACCTGCAGGGCGCCAACACCAACGACAAGCTGGACGCGATCGACCGCGAGATGTCGCCGAAAATGGCGGCCCACTTCGACGCGGTGTTCCTGAACGAGAAGCTGTTCCAGCGCCTGAAGACGCTGAACGACAAGCGCGCCAAACTGGGCCTCGACGCCGAGTCGGCCCACCTGCTGGACCGCTACAACAAGGACTTCGTGCGCGCCGGCGCCAAACTGTCGGCCGCCGACAAAGAGAAGCTGAAGTCGCTGAACGGCCAGATCGCCGTGCTGCAGACCGACTTCACCCAGAACGTGCTGAAGGAAACCAATGCATCGGCGCTGGTGGTCGACACCCGCGCCGAACTGGCCGGCATGTCGGACGCCGCCATCGAAGCCGCGGCAGCCGCCGCCAAGGAGCGCGGCCTCGAAGGAAAGTACGTGGTCGCCTTGATCAACACCACCGGCCAGGCGCCGCTGGCCGTGCTGACCAACCGCAGCACCCGCGAGCGCCTGCAGGCCGCATCGATGGCGCGCGGCAGCCACGGCGGCGATTTCGATAACCGCGACGAAGTGGTCAAGCTGGCCAGGCTGCGCGCCGAACGCGCCGCGCTGCTCGGCTATCCGAACTACGCCGCCTACTCGCTCGAAAACGAAACCGCCAAGGATCCTGCCGCCGTCAACAAGCTGCTGTCGGAACTTGCCACGCCTGCCGTGAACAACGCACGCAAGGAAGCGGCCGAGATCCAGAAGGTGATCGATGCCGAAAAAGGCGGCTTCAAGGTCGCCGCGCATGACTGGGCCTACTACACCGACAAGGTGCGCGCGGAGCGCTACAGCTTCGACGAGAACCAGCTCAAGCCATATTTCGAGCTGGACAACGTGCTGGTCAAGGGCGTGTTCTACGCGGCCAACAAGCTGTACGGCCTGTCGTTCAAGGAGCGCAAGGACCTGCCGGTGTATAACCCGGACGTGCGCGTGTTCGACGTGTTCGACGCCAACGGCAAGCAGATCGCGATCTTCCTGGCCGACATGTACGCGCGTGGTAACAAGCAGGGCGGCGCATGGATGAACGAATACGTCTCGCAGTCCGCGCTGATGGGCACCAAATCGGTGGTCGCCAACCACCTCAACATCCCGAAGCCGCCTGCCGGCGAGCCGACCTTGCTGACCTACGACGAAGTGAAGACCACCTTCCACGAGTTCGGCCACGCGCTGCACGGCATCTTCTCGAACGTGAAGTACCCGCGCTTCTCTGGCACCAACGTGCCGCGCGACTTCGTCGAGTATCCATCGCAGGTCAACGAGATGTGGATGATCTGGCCTGAAGTGCTGGCCAACTACGCCAAGCACTACAAGACCGGCGAGCCGATGCCGAAAGAACTGCTGGACAAGGTGGTCGCGTCGAAGAAGTTCAACCAGGGTTTCATCACCACCGAATACCTGGCCGCATCGCTGGTCGACCAGCGCTGGCACCAGCTGGCGGCCAGCCAGGTTCCAACCGACGTACTCGGATTCGAAGCGGCCGCGCTGAAGGAGGCCGGCGTCGACTTCACCCCGGTGCCGCCGCGCTACCGCACCACCTACTTCTCGCACGCCTTCTCGGGCGGCTACTCGGCCGGCTACTACGCCTACCTGTGGAGCGAAAAGCTGGATGCCGACACCGTCGAATGGTTCAAGGAAAACGGCGGCCTGCAGCGCAAGAACGGCGACCATTTCCGCAAGACGCTGCTGTCGCGCGGCGGCACCGCCGATGCGATGGACCTGTTCCGCAACTTCCGCGGGCGCGACGCCAGGATCGAAGCGCTGCTCGAGCGCCGCGGCCTGACCGGCAACTAAAAACACCACCCGAAAGAGAACCACATGAATCGTCCACAAATGCTGATCATCGCCGCCAGCCTGGCGGTGGCCAATGCCGCTTACGCCGCGCCTGCGTCGATGCTGGAAGCGTCCAACCCGTTCGCCCGCGCCAGCAAGCTGCCGCTGAACTACCCGGCCTTCGACAAGATCAAGAACGAACACTTCGAGCCGGCCTACGCCGAAGGCATGCGCCAGGAAATGCTGGAAGTCGAAGCCATCGCCAACAACCCGAAGCCGGCCACCTTCGAGAACACCATCGTCGCGATGGAGCGCTCGGGCCAGCTGCTCGACCGCGTCAGCAGCGTGTTCGGCAACCTGTCGGGCGCCAACACCAACGACACCATGCAGTCGATCCAGCGCAGCCTGTCGCCAAAACTGGCGGCCCACAGCGATGCGATCCGCCTGAATGAAAAACTGTACGCGCGCATCAAGGGCCTGTACGACAAGCGCGACAAGCTGAAGCTCGACGCCGAATCGAAATTCCTGCTCGAGCGCTACCACACCGACTTCGTGCGCGCCGGCGCCAAACTGTCCGCCGCCGACAAGGAAAAACTCAAGGCCTACAACGGCCAGCTCGCGACCCTGCAAACCACCTTCGCGCAGAACGTGCTGAAGGAAGCCAATGCAGCAGCGCTGGTGGTCGATACGCGCGAAGAACTGGCCGGCATGTCCGACGCGGCGATCGACGCCGCAGCGGCCACCGCCAAGGCGCGCGGCATGGACGGCAAGTTCGTCATACCGGTTACCAACACCACCGGCCAGGCGCCGCTGGCAGTGCTGACCAACCGCGTTACCCGCCAGCGCCTGATCGAAGCCTCGATGGGCCGCGGCAGCCGCGGCGGCGAATTCGACAACCGCGACGTCGTCGTCAAGATCGCCAGGCTGCGCGCCGAACGCGCCGCGCTGCTCGGCTATCCAAGCCACGCCGCCTACGCGCTGGAAGACCAGACCGCGAAGAACACCGAATCGGTCAACAAGCTGCTGGCCGAATTCGCCAAGCCGGCGGTGGCCAACGCGAAGAAGGAAGCGGAAGAGATCCAGAAGATGATCGACGCCGAAAAAGGCGGCTTCGGCCTGGCCGCGCATGACTGGTCGTACTACAGCGACAAGGTGCGCGCCGAGCGTTTCGCGTTCGACCAGAACCAGCTCAAGCCGTATTTCGAGCTGAATAACGTGCTGACCAACGGCGTCTTCTTCGCCGCTGGCAAGGTGTACGGCCTGACGTTCAAGGAACGCAAGGACCTGCCGGTGTACGACCCGGACGTGCGCGTGTTCGACGTGACCGACGCCAATGGCAAGCCGCTGGCGATCTTCCTGGCCGACTTCTACGCACGCGGTAACAAGCGTGGCGGCGCATGGATGAATGCCTACGTGTCGCAATCGAAGCTGATGGGCACCAAGCCGGTCATCGCCAACCACCTGAACATTCCGAAGCCGCCTGCCGGCGAAGCGACGCTGCTCACGTACGACGAGCTGCGCACGCTGTTCCACGAATTCGGCCACGCGCTGCACGGCATGTTCTCGGACGTGAAGTACCCGCGCTTCGCAGGCACCCGCGTGCCGCGCGACTTCGTCGAATTCCCGTCGCAGGTCAACGAGATGTGGGCGGTCTACCCTGAAGTGCTGGCCAACTACGCCAGGCACTACAAGACCGGCGAGCCGATGCCGAAGGCCCTGCTGGACAAGGTGATCGCATCGAAGAAGTTCAACGAAGGCTTCCGCACCACCGAGTACCTGGCTGCGTCGATGCTCGACCAGCGCTGGCACCAGCTGGGCGCGAACCAGATCCCGACCGACGTGCTGGGCTTTGAAGCCGACGCGATGAAGGCGGCCGGCGTCGACTTCTCGCCGGTACCGACGCGCTACCGCACCACCTACTTCTCGCACGTGTTCGCGGGCGGTTACTCGGCCGGCTACTACGGCTACCTGTGGAGCGAAAAGCTGGACGCCGACACGGTCGAATGGTTCAAGGAAAACGGCGGCCTGTCGCGCAAGAACGGCGACTACTTCCGCAAGATGCTGCTGTCGAAAGGCGGCACCATGGACGCGATGGACATGTACCGCCAGTTCCGCGGCCGTGATGCGAAGATCGAGCCGTTGCTGGACCGCCGCGGACTGACCGCGAACTAAGCAATCCGGTAATACGGGGGGGGCGGATGCGCTGTTGCGTATCCGCCCTTCTTTTATGGGAACAAAACCACGATGACCGACGACGAATTCCTCACCAGCTTCGCGGCCTGCACCCTGCCGCCCGAACAATTCAGCCACGCGGGCCACATCCGCCTCGCCTGGATCCAGCTGCAGCGCCACGACTTCGACCAGGCCGTCGACGGCACCTGCCGCGGCATCCGCGCCTATGCGACCCACCTGGGCGCGGCGACGAAGTTCCACACCACCATCACGGTCGCGCTGATGCACCTGCTGCGCGCCGCCGGCGCCGCCGACCGCGATGTCAGCTGGTACCAGTTCGTCACCGCCAACCAGGACCTGGTGCATAATGCGCGCGCCATCCTGGGGCGCCATTATTCGAGCCAGTGCCTCGACAGCCAGGACGCGCGCGAGCGCTTCGTCGCGCCCGACCTGCAGCCGCTGCCCGTGTGAGCTGCCTGTACCGGATCGGTATATACTTTATCTCAACAACGCAACCGGAAGCGCAGCAGCAATGAGTGTCCAGGAATTACACGGTATTACCCTTGAAGCGATATTGACCCGCCTGGTCGACCATTACGGTTGGGACCAGCTGGGCAAGCGGATCGTGATTAACTGTTTCCTCAGTGACCCGAGCATCAAGTCGAGCCTGAAGTTCCTGCGCAAGACGCCGTGGGCGCGCAAGGAAGTCGAGGACTTGTACCTGAACACCCGTTTCACCAACTAAAGCGAGCCTGACATGTTGAATGACGATGCATCGAACCTGAAGGCACACCTGAAGAGCCTGCACGCGAACCTCGAACAGACGGAACATGTCGATGACGAGCTGCAGGAATTGCTGCGTCAGCTGGACGGCGACATCAAGAACCTGCTCGACAAGGGCGCCGAGGAGGAGCTGGATGAAGAAGGCGGGCCGTACGGGCTGGCCGAGCGGACCCAGGAGATTACGGCAAGGTTCGCGGTGGAGCATCCGACGCTCGAGCCTACGCTGCGTGAGCTGGGCAGGATTCTGCAGAATATGGGCATCTAGCACTCCATTCCCGTGCGAACCGGAAGCCACAGGGCGCGTGGGATATTGGCCCGGCATGGGCTCCCGCTTCCGCGGGAACGACGGGCGGCTGTCGCAATCCCGACACAAGTTATTGATACTTAAGACATTTTTCTAGCTCAGCCGTCAATGCAAAACGGCCGCCCATCGGCTTTGCATATCGTTTTCCGGTACAATACCGGCCAATGAGCTCCCCATCGAACCTGTTTGCGACCGTCCCGAAGCGGTCTAGCCGCGCTTCTGCCGCGCCCTTCCTCCCCATGACCCGTGCGGAGATGGATAAGCTCGGCTGGGACCAGTGTGACGTCATCGTCGTCACCGGCGACGCTTACATCGACCACCCGAGCTTCGGCATGGCGCTGATCGGTCGCGTGCTGGAAGCGCAAGGTTTCCGCGTCGGTATCATCAGCCAGCCCGACTGGCATTCGGCCGACCCGTTCCGCGCGCTCGGCAAGCCACGCCTGTTCTTCGGCATCACCGCCGGCAACATGGATTCGATGATCAACCGCTACACCGCGGACCGCAAGATCCGCTCCGATGACGCGTACACGGCCCACGGCGCACCCAACAAGCGTCCTGACCGCACCGTCACCGTGTACGCCCAGCGCGCGCGCGAAGCCTATCCGGACGTGCCGCTCATTATCGGTTCGATCGAGGCTTCGCTGCGCCGCATCGCCCATTACGATTACTGGTCGGACAAGGTGCGCCGCTCGGTATTGCCTGACTCGAAGGCCGACTTGCTGCTGTTCGGTAATGCCGAACGCGCCATCGTCGACCTCGCGCACCGCCTCAACGCGGGCGAGAACATCAAGGATATCCGCGACCTGCGCGGTACCGGCTTCATGGCGCCGGCGGGCTGGCTGCCGGCCGACGACTGGTCGGTGCACAATTCGACCCGCATCGATGTACCCGGCAAAGTCGAGGCCCATCCGGACCCGTACGCGATGATGCCGGAAGATAAAACCGCCTGCGCCACCGATGCCGGCGCCAAAGAGGCGGACGTGGTCAAGCCGATCCGCATCATGACGCGCGAAGAGCGCGCCGCCGCGGCGAAAGAAAAGCACGACAGGACCGTGGTGCGCCTGCCGGCCTACGACGTGGTCAAGGACGACCCGGTGATGTACGCCCACGCCTCGCGTGTGTTCCACCTTGAATCGAACCCGGGCAACGCGCGTGCGCTGGTGCAGGCGCACGGCGAACGCGACGTGTGGCTGAACCCGCCGCCGCTGCCATTGCAGATGGACGAGATGGACGGCGTGTTCGACCTGTCGTATTCGCGCGCCCCGCACCCGAGCTACGGCAACGCCCACATTCCGGCGTGGGAAATGATCCGCTTCTCGGTCAACATCATGCGCGGCTGCTTCGGCGGCTGCACCTTCTGCTCGATTACCGAGCACGAAGGGCGCATCATCCAGAGCCGCTCGGAGCCGTCGATCCTGCGCGAAATCGAGCACATCCGCGACAAGACCAAGGGCTTCACCGGCACCATTTCCGACCTCGGCGGCCCGACCGCGAACATGTACCGCCTGCAGTGCAAGGACAAGAAGATCGAGGAAAGCTGCCGCCGCCTGTCGTGCGTGTATCCGAGCATCTGCGTCAACCTCGGCACCGACCACAGCAAGCTGATCTCGGTGTACCGCAAGGCGCGCGCGATCCCCGGCGTGAAGAAGGTGCTGATCTCGTCCGGCCTGCGCTATGACCTGGCCGTGCGTTCGCCCGAGTACGTCAAGGAACTGGTGACCCACCACGTGGGCGGCCTGCTGAAGATCGCGCCGGAGCACACCGAAGAGAACACGCTGACCAAGATGATGAAGCCGGGCATCGGCGCTTACGATGAATTCAAGCGCATGTTCGACAAGTTCTCGCTGGAAGCGGGCAAGAAGCAGTACCTGATTCCCTACTTCATCGCGGCCCACCCGGGCACGACCGACGAGGACATGCTGAACCTGGCCCTGTGGCTGAAGAAGAACAATTTCCAGCTCGACCAGGTGCAGACCTTCACGCCGACGCCGATGGCGATGGCGACGACCATGTACCACACGCGCAAGAATCCGCTGCACAAGGTGACCGAGGATTCCGAGATCGTCGAAACGGCGCGCAGCGGCAAGATCCGCAAGATCCACAAGGCCTTCCTGCGCTACCAGGATCCGGAAAACTGGCCGATCCTGCGCGAGGCTTTGGTCAAGATGGGACGTGGCGACCTGATCGGCAACAGCGACAAGCACCTGATCCCGGCGCAAGGCAGCGACGGCGCCCCGGCCGGCGGCGAGCGCGGCAAGCGCAGGGCGCCGGGCTTCGGCCCGGAGAAGTTTGTCCCGCCGGGCAAGCGCGCGGTGCCGCGTGCGGCGACATCGACGCCGTTCATGGCGCCGGAGAGCAAGGTCCGGCCGTCGATCCTGTCGACCATCAAGACCAAGGCCAAGCCGGCCGCGGCCGCCAAGGCCCGTCCGGGCCGCAAGTAAGCCTGCCCGCGCCACAGGAATGTGGCGGGCGGCCAGCTTGTTACAATTCTTGCGTCGAGCCGGACCGAATTTACGTACAATCTCTCTCAGATGTATTGCTCTAGCGCACCGTTCCCTCGGTCGCTAATCCTGAGATGACTTTCATACACCTGGCCCACCGGACGATGAGCATCCGCGCCAACCTGCGCAAGGTTGCCGTGCTGGCACTCGCATTCGCAGCCGCGCTTCCGGCCTATGCGCGCGAGCAGGTCACGCTGCAGCTCAAGCACCTCCACCAGTTCCAGTTCGCCGGCTATTACGCCGCGCTCGAAAAAGGCTATTACCACGACGCCGGCCTGGACGTTCGCATTCTCGAAGGCAAAGACGGCAACGAGCCCGAGCGCAGCGTCATTTCCGGCAAGGCCCAGTTCGGCGTAGGCAGCAGCAGCCTGCTGCTGGCGCGCCTGGCCGGCAAGCCTGTCGTCGTGCTCGGCACGATCTTCCAGCATTCGCCTAACGTCTTGCTGGTGGCGCGCGGGGAAGGCGTGCGCGACCTGCGTTCGATCGTCGGCAAGCGTGTGATGATCGGTTCGCTGACCGATGAACTGACCCAGGCCGACGAGCTGGTCGCGTACCTGACGAAAGAGGGCATCGCGATGTCCAGCCTGGTGCGTGTCGAGCACAGTTTCAATCCGGGCGACCTGGTGCGCGGCGAGGTCGAGGCCTTCTCGGCATACGTCACCAACGAGCCGTTTTTCCTGGAACGCGCCGGCTTTGCCTACGACCTGTACAGCCCGCGCGCGGCCGGCATCGATTTCTACGGCGACAACCTGTTTACCAGCGAGAACGAGATCGCGCTGCATCCGGAGCGGGTGCGAGCGTTCCGCGAGGCCAGTATGAAGGGCTGGGCGTACGCGATGAACAATCCGGAGGAGCTTGCCGACCTGATCCGCGCCAAATACACCCGCCGCCACACGCGCGAGCACCTGCTGTACGAAGCGCGCCAAATGATGCCGCTGGTGCAGCCGGTGCTGGTCGAGCTGGGCTACACCAATCCGGACCGCTGGCGCCATATCGCAAATATTTATGCGGAGCTCGGAATGCTGCCCCGCAATGCCAACTTCGACGGCTTCCTGTACCGGGCCGGGAGACCGCTGCACCAGACCTGGCTGTTCCGCGTTGCGCTGGCCGCAGGCGTGCTGCTGCTCGGCGCCACGGCGATCCACTTTTCGCTGCTGGCGCGCGAGCGCAAACGCGTGCGCGAGACGATCCGCAAGGGCGAACGCCGCTTCCGCACGATGTTCGAAGAAGCCCCGATGGGCATCGCGCTGGTCGATTCGGCCACCGGCGAATTCAAGGACATCAACGCGCGCTACGCGCAGATCACCGGGCGCTCGTTCGAGGAAGTCATGCGCGCCGGCTGGGCCGACTTCGTCCATCCCGACGATGCCCCCGCGCTGCGCGCGCTGACCGCCGGCGGGGCGTACGGCCTGAAGACCACGGCGCGCCTGGTGCGCCCGGACGGCTCGGTGGTGTGGATCGACATGTCGCTGGCGGCCATCGAAACCGAGTCGCAGGTGCACCCGCACCACCTGTGCATGATCGAGGACGTCACCGAGAAAAAGAAATCAGAGGCGCTGATCTGGCAGCAGGCCAATTTCGATACGCTGACCCAGCTGCCGAACCGGCGCATGTTCCACGACCGCGTCGAATTCGAAATCGCCAAGAGCCGCCGCGACGGGCTGCGCATCGCCATCCTGTTCATCGACCTCGATCATTTCAAGGAAATCAACGACACGCTGGGCCACCACCAGGGCGACCTGCTGCTGGTCGAGGCGTCCGAGCGCATCCGCGCCTGCGTGCGCGCCACCGACACGGTAGCGCGGCTGGGCGGCGATGAATTCACGGTGATCCTGTCGGGGCTCGACGAGACCGCGCGCAGCGACGTGATCGCGCAGAAGATCCTCGACGCGATGCAGGCGCCGTTCGCGCTCGGCCAGGAGCAGGCGTTCGTGTCGGCCAGCATCGGTATCACCTTGTTTCCCGACGACGCCGACGACGTCGACAGCCTGCTCAAGCATGCCGACCAGGCCATGTACGCGGCCAAGGGCGCGGGCCGCAACCGCTTCAGCTACTTCACGCCGGCGCTGCAGGTGGCCGCGCTGAACCGCATGCGCCTGACCAACGACCTGCGCGGCGCGATCAAGGGCCAGCAGCTGCGCGTGTACTTCCAGCCGATCGTCCACCTGGGCACCGGCCGCATCCACAAGGCCGAGGCGCTGGTGCGCTGGCAGCATCCGCAGCGCGGCCTGGTCAGTCCGCTCGAATTCATCCCGCTGGCCGAGTCGAGCGGCCTGATCGTCGAGATCGGCGAATGGGTGTTCAAGGAATCGGCGCGCTGGGCGCGGCAATGGCGCGGCGAGCACCATCCGGAGTTCCAGGTCAGCGTCAACCAGTCGCCGCTCGAGTTCCAGCGCGAAGGGCAGGGCTACGAGCACTGGTTCGCGCACCTGCGCGATATCGGGCTGGAGGGATCGGCGATGGTGGTCGAAATAACCGAAGGCCTGCTGCTCGACGCCAGCAGCGGAGTAACCGACAAGCTGTTGCAATTGCGCGACGCCGGCGTGCAGGTCGCGCTGGACGATTTCGGCACCGGCTATTCGTCCTTGTCCTATCTGAACAAGTTCGATATCGACTACCTGAAGATCGACCGCTCGTTCATCCGCAACCTGGCGCCGCAGTCGAGCGACATGGCCTTGTCGGAAGCGATCATCGTGATGGCCCACAAGCTGGGGCTGCGGGTGGTGGCCGAAGGGGTCGAAACGGCCGAGCAGTGCGCCCTGCTGCTGAGGGCTGGCTGCGACTACGGCCAGGGCTATTTATTCTCGCCGCCGCTGCCGGCCGAGGACTTCGACGCGATGCTGCGCTCGCCGCTGGTGCTGCTCGACGGCGCACGCCGCTAGACGGCGCACACTAACAACGCGTGCGGACACCTTTCTATGACGAATTGCGTGTAATATAGTTCATTTGGGAAACACATGTTACAATTTTATTACACTCTGCCTGTCAACAGACGGCATGTAGCTGAACGAAATTGAACGGGCCGCAGGCCACCCCTGCGGCGCCGCCGGTAGTGGCCCTGACGAGGAACTGCAGTGATCGATATTAAAACATTCATGCTGGTGCTAGCCATCGGCAACATCGGCCTTGCAATGCTGATGGCGGGCTATGCACGGTCGCAGCGCCACCCGGCCATGCGCATCTGGAGCTGGTCCAAGCTGGTGGTCGGCTTCGCCTACCTGCTGGGCTGGCTCCAGGGGCCGGCGCCGTCGCCTTGGCACAGCATTTCCGCCAACACCCTGGTTATGCTCGGCATCACGCTGGAGGTGGCGGCGTATTGCACCTTCTTCGGATTCATCCATTGGAAGCGGGTGCTGTACCCGCTCGGCGGACTGTCGATCCTGGTCTACGTCGGGGTCCGCCTCTCCGGCGCGCCGCTGCCGCACGCGACAGCTTTCATGTCGAGCGTGATCGCGGTGATGATCGGCACCATGGCGTTCGTGCTGCTGCGTCCCGGCGGCGAGAGTTCGCTCCTGCGCCGCATCATCGGCGTCAACGATGCCGTATTTTTCCTGGCGATGAGCGCGCGCGCGCTGAGCGACCTGATGCCGGACAGCTTCACCCTGCTGACGCCACACGCGGCGCATGCGTTTACCTTCATCACCGGCTACCTGCTGGTGATCGTCAACGGCTTCGGCTTCCTGCTGCTGTGCAAGGAAAAGGACGACCGCGAAATGGCGCTGCTGGCCACCACCGACAGCCTGACGGGGCTGGTGAACCGGCGCGCCTTCTTCGAGCGCACCGATGCCGCGCGCATGCTGTCGGCGCGCCTGCGCAAGCCGATCTCGCTGATGATGCTCGACATCGACCACTTCAAGGCGCTCAACGACCGCTTCGGCCACGCCTGCGGCGACGAGGCGCTGTGCGTGTTCGCCGACACCTCGCGCGGCGTGCTGCGCGAGCACGACATCATGGGCCGCCTCGGCGGCGAGGAATTCGCGCTGGCGCTGCCGGGCACCGACCTGGCCGGCGCCCTCCAGGCCGCCGAACGCCTGCGCGAAGCGGTCGAGCGGGTGATCCTGCCCAAGCACGGCTACGCGATGACGGTCAGCATCGGCGTGGTGCTGATCGATCCGAACGAGGACATCAACAGTGCGCTGGCGCGCGCCGACCAGGCGCTGTACCAGGCCAAGAGCGGCGGGCGCAACCGGGTCGAGAGCGGCGAGCCGATCCTGAAGTTTGGATAAATTGTCGAGGGTTTTACGCTATTTTTCGAAAAACCCTTGCGCAGGTCGAACGGTATTTGCTATGATTCGGCCTCTTCAGACGCGATGACAAGCGTCGGATGCAGGAAGTCTCTGAGTTAAGCGTAGATGGGTGCTTAGCTCAGTTGGTAGAGCGGCGCCCTTACAAGGCGTAGGTCGGGAGTTCGACCCTCTCAGCACCCACCAAGACTCAGGGACCTGCATCATGATCAGCAATACCGATCAGAGTAAAAACGGAGTGGTAGTTCAGTTGGTTAGAATACCGGCCTGTCACGCCGGGGGTCGCGGGTTCGAGCCCCGTCCGCTCCGCCAGCATAAAGAAAAAGGGTCCGACTTGTCGGGCCCTTTTTCCATTTTCGTTCCGCTAACATTCGACCGGCACTGCCGCATCCCCATCTTCCACCTTCGCTCTCTTCTGGCGTCCTTGCGCCGATGAATATCCGCGCGAATTTCGACTGCGGTGACATCATTTTGGCATCGATTTTTTAACAATCAGCATCAGAAGTGTCCAAATAAAAACAATCAATAAAACGGCGATAACCCGCCAATGCCGAACAACATTTGATTTTGATCAAACATTCCGTTCGAGTGTTGTGAATACGCTGAATTCGCTTGAATTTGCGAATCTTTACTTCCGTTTCGTCGTACTCTGCAAAACCCGCCCAAAAGTGGGTTTGCGTGACAATTGCGCAAAAAATAGAAACGGTAGCGCGGGCCGATCCCCGGCGCGTGACTGCCACCATAAAGTTCTTACGGAAAAAAAGGATTTGACATGAAGCTGAAGCACTCGACGTACCCAGCAGTATTGGGAGTTTTTGCAGCTGCAGTAGTCATCGGCGGGCCTCTGACCGCCAACGCCGCCGTGCCGGAGTTCCAGGCACAGGTGGTTGCCCCAACCATGCAAACGGACCGCATGATCGTCAAGTACAAGGACTCCAAGCCTGCCGGCAAGGCCGCCGCCAGGCTCGCGGTTGTCGGCAAGGACCGCGAAGCGATCCTGACCCGCGCCGGCCAGCAGTTCGGCATGACCATGAAGCTGTCGCACGGCATCGCCACTGGTGCGCACGTCATGAAGCTTAACAAGCGCATGGACCTGGCCGAAGTGCAGAAGCTGGCGCGCGACCTGATGGAACGCGATCCGAACGTCGAATACGCTGAACCAGACCGCATCATGCAAAAGTTGTTCACCCCGAACGACACGCGCTACAACGAACAGTGGCACTACTTCGAAGCAACCGGCGGCCTGCGCGTCAACACCGCCTGGGACAAGGCCACCGGCACCGGCGTCAACGTTGCCGTCATCGATACCGGCTACCGTCCGCACGCTGACCTGAGCGGCAAGATTGTCGGCGGCTACGACTTCATCGCCGACACCTTCATCTCGAACGACGGCAACGGCCGCGATTCCGACGCCAGCGATCCGGGCGACAATATCGTCGTCGGCGAATGCGGCGGCGGCCAGCCGACCCAGAACCAGAACTCCAGCTGGCACGGCACCCACGTTGCCGGCACCATCGCGGCGGCGACCAACAACGGTTCCGGCGTCGCCGGCGTGGCCTACAACGCCAAGGTGGTTCCGGTACGCGTACTGGGCAAGTGCGGCGGCTACACTTCCGACATTGCCGACGCGATCATCTGGGCATCGGGCGGCACTGTCAGCGGTGTTCCGGCCAACGCCAACGTGGCCAAGGTCATCAATATGTCGCTGGGCGGCGGCGGCGCATGCGACACCACCAGCCAGAACGCGATCAACAGCGCCCGCTCGCGCGGCACCGTCGTGATCGTGGCGGCCGGTAACGAAAACACCAATGCCAGCAATTCCAACCCGGCCAACTGCGCCGGCGTGGTGACTGTCGCCGCGACCAACCGTTCCGGTGGCCGCGCCTGGTACTCGAACTACGGCACCGTGGTTGATGTTGCAGCCCCTGGCGGCGACACCAGCGTTTCGGCCAACGGCATCCTGTCGACCCTGAACGCCGGCACCGGCGCGCCTGGTGCGGACAACTACGCGTTCTACCAGGGCACCTCGATGGCGACCCCGCACGTTGCGGGCGTCGCTGCGCTGATGCTGTCGAAGAACGCAGCGTTGACCCCTGACCAGATCGAAAGCATGCTGAAGTCGAGCGCGCGCGCTTTCCCGGCAACCTGCACCAGCTGTGGCAGCGGCATCGTCGACGCTAACGCTGCGGTTGATGCGGCAATTGGCGGCGGCGGCGGAACCACGCTGGCCGAAAGCGAGGCGAACAACACGACCGCCACGGCTGATGCGGTCACGGTCAGCGGCACGACGGTCAACGCCAACATGGGTACGACGACTGACACGGACTACTTCCTCGTCCAGCTGCCAGCAGGAAAAACGCTGACGTCGGTCCTGACCCCAGGCGCCGGCAAGGACTATGACCTGTTCGTGTACAACAGCACTGGCGCGCTGATCGGTTCGAGCGAGAACGGCGCCGGCGCCGTCGACACGGTCGCGGTCACCAACACCGGCACCGGCACGCTGGCCCGTTACGTGCGCGTTACGTACTACAGCGGCGGCACTGGCGCAACCAACGGCACATACACCCTGAAACTGACCTGGTAATACCTGGACAGTAACAGGCTGGACGTAATGTAAGGAAGGGACGGGTGGCTTTTGCTGCCCGTCCCTTTCCCGTTTGGGGTCAGGTCTGGCATTCGGACACGGGCTCGACCAGAAACGGTCTTCTGCGCGCTCTAACAGCTGCGCGAATGATCGCAAGGTGCAAGCGGTTTTGAGAGAGTCCGACCGCCGCGAAGACGACGCGGAGTCAGTCTTCGGAGGATGCTGAAGCGCAATCGTTAGTTTTCAGCCGCGCGGCGTAGCGCGACCTCCACATCCACCAACCTCGCCACTGCACGGCTAACTGTTTTCACCGACACGCCAAAGTGCCGGGCAATGTCGCCCATCGAAAAAGCCGTCGACCGATATGCATCTCCCATCGCCTCGTCTCGCGACGGGTGCAAGCGCTCGTATTCCGACAGCGATAAAGCCCTGCTACGGCGTTGGATGCGCGGAACTTCCGCGACACACGCGGGATCATGGAGCTTCGAATGTGGCCCCAAAAACATTTCATCACCTAAGATCAGTTGATGTCTTGTTAGCTTGAGCGGGCTTGCCGCGCCCAGCCCCTCGTCAACAAAAGTGCAGTACGCCTCAACGGGACTGGTGCGCGCTGATCCAAACTGTTCAAGCGTCCACGTTTTGTCCAGCCATCGGGGTGACGGCGCCGCCCCGGCCATGTAGCGGTAACTGCTCCACTGCCAATCCTCCGGCCGGGCGACGATGCCTGCGCGCACCGGATTGAGGACGACGTAACGACTTAGTTCCAGAAGGTGACGTTCCTTCTGGACCACGACCGCATGGTAGCGGCCTTGAAACATATGTCCCACAAGTTCATGTCGCCGGTTCACATACTGCGAATAAACGCCGTTCAGGTGACGCATCCCGCGCGCCAGGCCGCCGTCTATTGTTTCCACCATGAGGTGGTAATGGTTGGTCATCTGACAATATGCATGAACGGAGAAATTGAACCTCATACAGACCTGTCGCAGGATCCTCAGCCATACGCGACGGTCGACGTCATCATGATAGATGCGGTTTTTCCGGTTGCCGCGCGCCGTCACGTGATACAGCGCGCCTGGAAATTCGAGTCGAAGTGGTCTGCTCATGAGAGGACTGTAAGCGTCGCCGCCACGCCGAACATGACTAAACTCATGTGTGCCCGCAGGGGCGCAACGAATTCATGGATGAGATTGTGTCCAAATGACAGACCTGACCCCCACCCAAAGCTTGCAAGGAAAGCGATTTCCCATAATACTGTATGGAATTGCAGTAGTTGCCCGATGGGGCACGCCAACGAGTGAACGCCCCGGTCCGAAAAATCATCCACTGCGATTGCGATTGTTTCTATGCATCGGTAGAGATGCGCGACAATCCGGCGCTGCGCGACGTGCCGCTGGCCGTCGGCGGCCGCCCGGACCAGCGCGGCGTCGTCGCCACCTGCAATTACGAGGCGCGCCGCTATGGCATCCATTCGGCGATGGCGACCGCCCAGGCGCTCAAGCTTTGCCCGGACCTCGTCGTGATTCCGCCCAACATGGAAAAATACCGCGTGGCGTCGCGGCAGATCCTTGCCATCTATAACAACTACACCGAGCTGGTCGAGCCGCTGTCGCTGGACGAGGCTTACCTCGACGTGTCCGAATCGCCTCACTGCAAGGGCAGCGCCACCCTGATCGCGCAGGAGATCCGCCAGCGAATTTTCGAGACCGTCGGCATCACCGCGTCGGCGGGGGTCGGCCCGAACAAGTTCGTGGCGAAGGTGGCGAGCGACTGGAACAAGCCGGACGGATTGTTCCTCGTCCGGCCGGAGGAAGTCGATGCGTTCGTCGCCGTCTTGCCGGTCAAGAAGCTGTGGGGTGTCGGCAAGGTGACCGCCGCCAAACTCAACCAGCTGGGCGCGGAGAACTGCGGCGACCTGCGCAGCTGGACCTTGCCTGACCTGGAACACCATTTCGGCAGCTTCGGGGCCCGCCTGCATGCTTTGTGCCGGGGCATCGACAATCGCGCGGTATCGACTTCGCGCGAGCGCAAGTCGGTCAGCGTCGAGGAGACCTACACGCCCGACGTGCCTGACCTGGCAGCCTGCCTGGCCTTGCTGCCCGAATTGCTGGACAGGCTGCAGGTGCGCATCAAACGCTCAGGCGCCGATGCGTCGGCGCAAAAACCTTTCGTGAAGATCAAGTTTTCGGATTTTCGCCAGACCACGGTCGAGTCGGTAGGCGCGGCGCCGGCCCTCGCCCATTTCGAATCCCTCATCGAAACCGGGTACCTGCGCGGCAAACGGCCGGTGCGCCTGCTCGGTCTGGGCGTGCGTCTCGGGGAAGTGGAGAAGCTCGAGCAGCTGAGCCTGTTTAGCGACATTGAGTGAATAAATTTATGCGCCGCAGCATGCAACATCCACCCTTCCGGGGCGGGATCGAGCGTGTAGAATGGCGTTCCCCTGGAAACAATGACTGAAACAAGGCATAGCAAAATGTGGTTTAAGAATCTACAGATTTACCGCCTGCCCGCACCGTGGGCCTACACTCCTGAGCAGCTGGAAGAGGCGCTGGCGCCGATGCGCTTCGCTCCGGCATCGAGCAACGAGTTGCTGCGCCAGGGCTGGGATTCGCCGCGCGGCAATGCGAATCTGGTACATGTCGTCAACAAGCAGATGCTGATCCTGCTCGGCACCGAAAAGAAACTGCTGCCGACCTCGGTCATCAACCAGGTCGCCAAGGCCAAGGCGGCCGAGCTGGAAGAAGCGCAAGGCTTCGCTCCCGGCAAGAAGGCGATGAAGGAATTGAAGGAACGCGTGGCCGACGAGCTGCTGCCGCGCGCATTCAGCATCCGCAGCAACGTGTGGACCTGGATCGATCCGGTCAACGGATGGCTGGTGGTCGACGCGGCCAGCCCGTCGAAGGCGGATGACGTGATCAAGCTGCTGCTCAAGGCAGTCGACCGCATGCCGCTGGAAAGCCTGCGCGTGCAGCGCTCGCCGGTGGCGGTGATGACCGCGTGGCTGGAAATGGACGAAGCGCCGCACGGCTTCACCGTCGACCAGGACACGGAACTGCGTGCGACCGGCGAGAGCAAGGCTGCGGTGCGTTACGTGAAGCACACGCTGGAAGTGGACGATATCCGCCGCCATATCGCGTCGGGCAAGCAGTGCACCCGCCTGGCGATGACGTGGAATGACAAGATCTCGTTCGTGCTGACCGAGTCGCTGGCGATCAAGGGCATCAAGCCGCTGGACGTCATCAAGGAAAACGAGACCAGCACGCGCAATGATGAAGAGCGTTTCGACAACGACATGATGCTGATGACGGGCGAGCTGTCGCAGATGATGGCCGACATCGTTGAAGCGTTGGGCGGAGAAGCGAAGGCGTAAGCCAGTTCGGCGGATGCTTCGCCAGGGAGTCTCCGCTTGCAAGCGGAGACCGTTTCGCAGGCGAATCGCATGCGATTCGAAACCCCTGCTACACCGGGCTCGCGCCCTCTTCCGCCGATTTTTTTACAACGGCTGGAACACCCCCGCGGCCCGGTTCTTGGTCACGTTATTCCACGTAAACACCTGCCCGTTCATCGCAACATACACGCCCGGCGGCAAGGTCTGCGCCACCCCCGTCGCAAATCCCAGGTTGAACAGCGCATCCGAATTCGCAATCTCGTAAGGGATCATCGCGCCCGTCAGCACGATCGCCTGTCCCAATCCCGCATTGCCCAGCACCTCCGCGGTTTCCTTCATCGTATCGGTCCCATGCACGATCACGATTGATTTCTCTGTCGCGGCGCGGCACGATGCGAGTACGCGCTGGCGGTCGTCGTCCTGCATGTCTAGCGAATCGAGCAGCGGCAGCACTTCCAGTTCGACCGGAATCGTCATGCGCGTGCGCGCCAGCACTTGCGGAAGATGGCTGTCGGAGAACCCGAGAATGCCGGTCAGTTCGTCGTAATGTTTGTCGAAGGTGCCGCCGGTGGCGATGATGCGCAAGCTCATGGTGTGTGAATGTGGGTTGGGTAAAAGTGGCTTATGATAGCCGTTACCACAGTCGCTGTCGAAATACGCGGCGATGATGTTTCCGGTTGTGACCGCGCTGGAATCCGATGTACCGCATCGCTACACTGTTTGTTTATTCTTGCCGGCTTATCCGATGAAAGCGCTCGCTCCTGGAACAGTAATCTTCCACCGCCACCGCGGTTACGGCGTCATCACGCACGTCAACCTGCTGACCGGCTGGATCTCGGCGCGCTTCGGTTCCGAGGCGCGCACCCTCGACCTCAATTTGTCGTCCGACGAAGTGCAGCACTCCGACGGCGAACCGATCCTTTTCCGGCGCGCGCCGCCCGACCGCATGCCGCACGCGCGGCTGATGGCGATGGTGCGCTCGCTGCACGCAGCCGGCTACGAAAAGCTCTACCTGTATTCCTGGCCCAAGCCCTCCGGCCTGCACTGGCGCTGGCATTTGTTCACCGGTCAGCGCGACTGGATGCAGCGCCCGTGGCGCGAAGGCTGGTACGGCTCGGGCGCCGATTACAACGTCAATCCCGTCATGGGCTGGGGCGACACGCCCGGCGCCAGTACCGAAGAACTGGTGCATGCGCTGGCGAAGTTCGATCCGCAGGGACTGGCGCAGGCCCTGGGCCGCGATGAAGACCACACCGCGTGGTTCGCCGACGTTTGCGACGCGCTGCTGCCGGGCTACATGTACAGCCTGGACATGGAAAAGCCTGTTGCCGGCGGCTTGCGCGATACGCCGCCAGTGCCGGTGATTCCCGTGCGCGCCACCCTGCCAGCTTACGGTGGCCCCGCCATTGGCTGGCCGCCGGGCTGGGCCGGCCTGTGGACGCGCGCGCACGTGATGCCGGCGCCGAAGATCCGCCTCGCGCCGCAGGAAGAAGAACGCTAGCAGCGCTTCTTCGCCAACGCTTCCGGATTCAGGATATTGGCCGGCTCGCCGCCGGCGAATTTAACGATGTTCTCGAACGCCGCGCCGAAATAAATTTCGTAACTGTCCTTCTCGACATACCCGATGTGCGGCGTCGCCAGCACGGTCGGAATGCGCAGGATCGGCGCGCCCGCCGCCAGCGGTTCGCTGGTGAATACATCAAGCGCGGCGAAGCCCGGGCTGCCTTCGGTCAATGCCTGTTCCAGCGCGCCGTCGGCCACCAGTTCGGCGCGGCTGGTGTTGACGAACAGGGCGGTCCGCTTCATGCGCGCCAGGTCGGCGTGCGTGACGAGGCCGCGGGTATTGTCGGACAGGCGAAGGTGCAGTGTCAGCACATCGGCCCGCTCGAACAACTCGTCACGGCTGCCGGCAGCTTCAAACCCGTCCGCCACTGCGGCCGCACGGCTGGTCTCGCTGCCCCAGACCAGCACCTGCATGCCGAAGGCCTTGCCGTACCCGGCCACCATGCGCCCGATCTTTCCATAGCCCGAGATCGCCAGCGTACGCCCCCGCAACACCGTGCCGAGGCCGTTGAGTTCCGGGTTGACCGACGCGGTCTGCCACAGCCCGTCCTTCAGGTTCGCCGCGTACGGAACGATCTTGCGGCTCGCTGCCATGATCAAGGCCCAGGTCAGTTCGGCTGGCGCGACTGGCGAGCCGACTCCCTCGGCAATTGCGATGCCCAGTTCGGTGGCCGCATCCACATCGATATGTCCGCTGACTTTGCCGGTCTGCGATATCAGCTTCAGGTTAGGCAGCCGCGACAGTAGCGCGCGCGGCAGGGCGCTGCGTTCGCGGATCAGCACCAGTGCATCGAAAGGCGCCAGCCGGATCGCCAGCTGGCCGATTCCGCGCGACGAATTAGTGAATGTTTTGACCTCGTGGCCGTCCAACAAGCGGAAACAGGAGAGGCCGCGCACGCTGTCCTGGTAATCGTCGAGAATCGCAATTTTCATGGGAGATGGCAGATGTTGAGCTGGACTACGTAAGTAAATAACGGGAATCTGGACATTCGAAATAGCTTACTACTTTAGTGGGTCATTATTCCTACATTTTTGTGGGTCTTGCATATTAAATGGTAAGGGCGGGTGTACAATCGCCCTCTAAAAATCGGGATTTGCCCTGGCCGCCAGGCCCTCAAGTCCACGCAGCACCCAGTCCACCAGCCCTTCAAAAGGCTGTCGACATGACCGCCGTATCGCCGGACCGTCGGATCGCCACCCCGTTCCAGCCGTCACGCGCGCAAGCTCTCCAGCTGACGACGATCTGCCGTGCAGGACACCAAAGAATTTTAATTGGCAATTGGAGGTACTATGAATCAGCCCGTCATGGGTGGCGTTGCGACACTGAACGTCCCAGCTTACATCAAACATCAAAAGCTTATCAATTGGGTCGCCGAAGTCGCGGCCCTGACCAAGCCTGCCCGCATCTACTGGTGCGACGGCTCACAGGAAGAGTATGACCGCCTGTGCGGCGAGATGGTTGCCGCCGGCACGATGAAAAAGCTGAATCCGGCCAAGCGTCCGAATTCCTACCTGGCCTGGTCCGATCCGTCGGACGTGGCGCGCGTCGAAGACCGTACCTTCATCTGCTCGGAAACCAAAGAGCAGGCTGGCCCGACCAACAACTGGACCGACCCGGCCGAAATGCGCCGCACGCTGCACGGCCTGTTCGACGGCTGCATGGCTGGCCGTACGCTGTACGTTGTCCCGTTCTCGATGGGCCCGCTGGGTTCGCCGATCGCCCACATCGGCGTCGAGCTGTCCGACTCGCCTTACGTCGCGGTCAACATGCGCATCATGACGCGCATGGGCCGGGCCGTGTATGACGTGCTGGGCGCCGACGGCGACTTCGTGCCGTGCGTGCACAGTGTCGGCGCACCGCTGCGTCCGGGCCAGCAGGATGTGTCATGGCCATGCAACCCGACCAAGTACATCGTGCACTACCCTGAAACCCGCGAGATCTGGTCGTTCGGCTCCGGCTACGGCGGCAACGCGCTGCTGGGCAAGAAGTGCTTCGCGCTGCGCATCGCATCGAACATGGGCCACCAGGAAGCAGGGCAGGGCGGCACCGGCTGGCTGGCGGAACACATGCTGATCCTGGGTGTCGAGTCGCCAGAGGGCAAGAAGCACTACGTCGCGGCGGCCTTCCCATCGGCCTGCGGCAAAACCAACTACGCGATGCTGATTCCGCCTGCCGGTTTCGAAGGCTGGAAAGTCACCACCATCGGCGACGACATCGCCTGGATCAAGCCGGGCGCCGACGGCCGCCTGTACGCGATCAACCCGGAAGCGGGCTACTTCGGCGTTGCGCCTGGCACCAACGAAAAGACCAATTACAACTGCATGGCCTCGCTGCGCGAGAACGTCATCTTCACCAACGTCGCGCTGACCGACGACGGCGACGTATGGTGGGAAGGCTTGACCAAGGAAGCGCCTGCGCACCTGGTCGACTGGCAGGGCAAGGACTGGACGCCGGCGTCGGGCACCAAGGCAGCACACCCGAACGCGCGCTTCACCGTGGCCGCGACCCAGAACCCGGTCATCGACCCGGCCTGGGACGATCCTGCGGGCGTGCCGATTTCGGCTTTCATTTTCGGCGGCCGCCGCTCGACCACCGTGCCGCTGGTGACCGAAGCGCGCACCTGGGTGGAGGGCGTGTACATGGCGGCGACCATGGGCTCCGAGACCACTGCCGCGGCAGCGGGCCAGATGGGCGTTGTGCGCCGCGATCCGTTCGCGATGCTGCCGTTCATCGGCTACAACATGGGCGAGTACTTCAAGCACTGGCTGAACCTCGGCAAAAAGGTCGGCGAGCAGCATGGCGATGTGCTGCCGAAGATCTTCTGCGTGAACTGGTTCCGTACCGACGCCGATGGCAAGTTCGTGTGGCCAGGGTTCGGCGACAACATGCGCGTGCTGAAGTGGAAGCTGGATCGTATTGAAGGCAAGGCAGGCGGCGTCGAGAACATCTTCGGCACCACGCCGCGGTATGAGGACCTGAACTGGAACGGCATCGACTTTACGCGCGAGCAGTTTGAGCAGATCACGTCGATCGACAAGGACGCGTGGAAGGAGGAGCTGAAGCTGCACGAGGAGCTGTTCCACAGGCTGGAGCAGAATGTGCCTCAGGAGCTGGTGAATGCGAAGGCGGAGCTGGAGAAGCGGCTGTCGGCGTAATCTGCTGAACGTCTTCAAGTGAAAAAGGGACTGCTTTCGCAGTCCCTTTTTTGGTTTACGTAAATCGGCGGAGAATCGCCGAATTACACCGCTTGCTTCAACTTCACTTTCAACAACGGACCCAAATACTTACCCGTCACGCTCTCCGGATTCGCCGCCACTTCTTCCGGCGTGCCCGTCGCGATAATCCTGCCGCCGCCCGCGCCACCTTCCGGCCCGAGGTCGACAATCCAGTCCGCCGTCTTGATCACGTCGAGGTTGTGCTCAATGATCACCAGGGTATTGCCCTGGTCGCGCAGGCGATGAATCACCTTCAGCAGCAAATCGATATCGTAGAAGTGCAGGCCAGTGGTCGGCTCATCGAGGATATACAGCGTGCGTCCCGTATCGCGCTTCGACAGCTCGAGCGACAGCTTGACCCGCTGCGCCTCGCCGCCCGACAGCGTCGTCGCGCTCTGCCCCAGCTTGATATATCCCAGGCCCACATCGAGCAGCGTCTGCAGCTTTCGAGCGATGACCGGCACCGGCTTGAAGAACTCGTGTGCGTCTTCCACCGTCAGGTTGAGGACTTCGGTGATGTTCTTGCCCTTGTACTGTACTTCCAGCGTCTCGCGGTTATAGCGCTTGCCATGGCAGACGTCGCACGGCACGTAAACGTCCGGCAGGAAGTGCATCTCGACCTTGATCACGCCGTCGCCCTGGCACGCTTCGCAGCGCCCGCCCTTGACGTTGAAGGAGAACCGTCCGGCGCTGTAGCCGCGCTCCTTCGCTGTCGGCACCGTGGAGAACAGGTCGCGGATCGGCGTGAACACGCCGGTGTACGTGGCCGGGTTCGAACGCGGGGTGCGGCCGATCGGCGCCTGGTCGACCGAGATCACCTTGTCGAAGTGCTCAAGGCCGCTGATCGAATCGTGCGGCGCAGGTTCGGTCTGCGAGCCGTACAGGTGGCGCGACAGCGCCGGATACAGCGTGTCGTTGACCAGTGTCGACTTGCCCGAACCGGAGACGCCGGTCACGCAGGTCAGCAAGCCGACCGGCAGTTTCAGCGATACCTTCTTCAGGTTGTTACCGGTCGCACCTAGGATGACCAGCTGGCGGTCCGGGTTCGACGGGTGGCGCTTCTTCGGCACCGCGATGCCAAGCGTGCCGTTCAGGTACTTGGCGGTCAGCGAGTTCTTGTTCTTGAGGAGCTCCTTGACCGTGCCTTCGGCGATCACCTGGCCGCCATGCACGCCGGCGCCCGGACCCATGTCGACCACGTAGTCGGCGGTGCGGATCGCGTCTTCGTCGTGCTCGACCACCAGCACGCTGTTGCCGATGTCGCGCAGGTGCTTCAGCGTTTCGATCAGGCGGTCGTTGTCGCGCTGGTGCAGGCCGATCGACGGCTCGTCCAGCACGTACATCACGCCGGTCAGGCCGGATCCGATCTGCGATGCGAGGCGGATGCGCTGCGCTTCGCCGCCCGACAGGGTGTCGGCGCTGCGGTCCAGCGACAGGTAGTCGAGGCCGACGTTATTCAGGAACTTCAGGCGCGAGACGATTTCCTTGATCACGCGGTCGGCGATGTCCTTCTTGGCGCCTTTGAGTTTCAGCTTTTCGAAGAAATCGAGGCAGTCGCGCAGCGGCTTGTTGGCCACTTCGTAGATCGCGCGCTGCTGCTTGCCTTCTCCGACCTTGACGTAGCGCGCTTCCGTGCGCAGGCGCGCGCCGTCGCACGATGGGCACTGCTTCTCGTTGATGAACTTCGCCAACTCTTCCTTCACCGCCATCGAATCGGTTTCGCGATAGCGGCGCTGCAGGTTGGTGACCACGCCTTCGAAGGTGTGCTCGCGGATGACGGTGCGGCCACGCTCGTTCACGTAGGTGAACGGGATCGACGTTTTGCCCGAGCCGTACAGCACCGCCTTTTGCGATGCTTCCGGCAGCTTCTCGAACGGCTCGTCGATGTCGAATTCGTAGTACGCTGCCAGGTTCGACAGCATCTGGAAATAGAACTGGTTGCGGCGGTCCCAGCCCTTTACCGCGCCCGACGCGAGCGACAGGTTGGGGAAGGCGACGATGCGCTTCGGGTCGAAGAACTCGATGTGGCCGAGGCCATCGCATTCCGGGCAGGCGCCCATCGGGTTATTAAACGAGAACAGGCGCGGCTCGAGTTCCTGCAGCGAGTAGCCGCATTCGTTACAGGCGAATTTGTTCGAATAGACGTGTTCGGCGCCGCCGCCTTCCGCGGCCCGATCCATCTCGAGCACCACGGCGCGGCCGTCGGCCAGGCGCAGCGCGGTCTCGAAGCTTTCGGCCAGGCGCTGCTTGATCTCCTCGTTGACCTTGACGCGGTCGATCACCACGTCGATTGTGTGCTTCTCGGTTTTCTTCAGCGTCGGCAGGTCGTCGATCTCGTAGATCTTGGCGACGTGCGTGCCGCTCTGGATACGGAAGCGAACGAAGCCCTGCGCCTGCATCGTTTCGAACAGGTCGGAGTGCTCGCCCTTGCGGTTGGCCACCACCGGCGCCAGGATCATCAGCTTGGTATCGACGGGCATGGCCAGCACCGCGTCGACCATCTGCGACACGGTCTGCGCGGCCAGCGCGTTCTCCGGGTGGTTGATGCAGTAAGGCGTGCCGACGCGCGCGTACAGCAGGCGCAGGTAGTCGTGGATTTCGGTGACCGTGCCGACCGTCGAGCGCGGGTTGTGCGAGGTGGCCTTCTGCTCGATCGAGATCGCCGGCGACAGGCCTTCGATCATGTCGACGTCGGGCTTTTCCATCAGCTGCAGGAACTGGCGCGCATACGCGGACAGCGATTCGACGTAACGCCGCTGGCCTTCCGCATACAAGGTGTCGAAGGCGAGCGAGGACTTGCCCGAACCGGACAGGCCGGTAATCACGATCAGCTTGTTGCGTGGAAGGTCAAGATTGATGTTCTTGAGGTTGTGCGTACGAGCGCCGCGAATGCGGATTTGTTCCATTTATTTTTGCCTTTGATGGTCAGCCACATACTATAGCCGCGATTCGCTGATGACGTTCCGGGCAGTTACGGTTGGCTGCGTCCGTAAGCGGGGCGAGCGCGTCTTGATAACGCTCAGGAATCGGTGGCGGGATACTGTATATAATACCAGTATTCATGCCTGCTGCAAACGCACGTTGAGGGCACAATATTGAGTGCTTTTCACTGGGCGGCTGACATATAATCCCCGTTTAGGGATAAATCATCGCGTCGCGCGCCGCCGCGTTCATTAGGAGTAATACATGGCATCAGTGAATAAAGTCATCATCGTCGGCAACCTGGGGCGCGATCCGGAGATCCGCTACATGCCGAGCGGTGACGCCATCGCCAACATCGCTGTCGCGACTTCGTACAAGTCGAAGGACAAGAACACCGGCGAGCAGAAAGAGCTGACCGAGTGGCACCGCATTTCGTTCTTCGGCCGCCTGGCTGAAATCGTCGGCCAGTACCTGAAGAAGGGTTCGTCGGTCTACGTCGAGGGCCGCCTGCAGACCCGCAAGTACACCGACAAGGATGGCGTCGAGAAATACGCAACCGACATCATCGCCGAGAACATGCAGATGCTTGGCGGACGCCAGGGCATGGGCGGCGACGCTGGCGGCATGGACGACGGTGGCGGCTACGACGCGCCACAGCAGAGCCGTCCGGCGCCACAGCGCCAGGCCCCGCCGCCAGCACCGGCAGCGCGCCCGGCGCAACGTCCGGCGCCTAACTTCTCGGATATGGATGACGACATTCCGTTCTGACTTACACCTGCGAACAGTTTGTAAAGTATTGCCTTGGAATCCCCGTCTTTCGGGGATTTCTGCTTTTTGGGTAGTGTAAGAAAATACTGAGTTGCATTCCAGTCTTCACGCGGTCCAATCCTTTCGTCAGGAAGTGCGTCGATCCATCCACGCTTTGGTCGTCCCGTACGGGTGCTCCACCGTGGAATCTGCGTTTCCCCAGTCTCTTTCCGCTTCGCTTCCCGATAAAGCGCTTCATTTGGGGCCGTATTGATGAGCTATTGACTCAACGATTACAGCACCAGTTTCGTATACATTTTTAGATGTCCCCATCACTCTGATCGTCGCACGACTAAACCACGCTTGCGTGAACGTCTTACCATTTGCAATGGAGACAGCTCCCCTAGCGGCAATAAACATTCCCTCACAACCCAGAGCGTCGCCGACGGGATCGTGTCGGAATACTTTACGTATTGCGTCAGCCGCGAATTGCTCAATAACGAAAATCTTATATATATCAGAGGCTTGCTGGCGCTGGCACGGTTTTTGCTCTTAAAGAAAATAGCGCATGAATGCTTCAACAGATTAACTATCATTGTTTTTCAGGGCGGCCGTTACAATGCGGCTATTACGCAACTTTAATTTTCATTAGAGAATATGGGGTGGGTATGATGAGCAAACAGATAATTCGATCAATAATGTCATTGATGTTGATTGGAGCGCTTTACGGTAGCGAGGCGATAGCAGGTCCAATTCTCGGCGCGGACTTGGCGAGTTTTACGGTTCTTGGTGCCGAGACGGTGACCAACGTCCCCACCAGCACCATTGGCGGGAACGTGGGAGTATGGTCGAGCGACGGTGCAAATGCGATCACCGGCTTTAACTCATCGCCAGGTGTTGCTGTGTCGGACTCGCAGGTAACAGGGGGATTGGTACACGCAGGCACTGCGTTGGCACAATCGGCCCAAGGTCAACTCACCACAGCAAGAAACAATCTTTCATCGCTCGGACCGGGCACTATCCTGATTAATCCCGACTTGACTGGTTTAATTCTCGCTCCCGGCGTCTACACGGTAGCTACGGGAACGACGAATTTGTCCGGCGTGCTCACTCTCGATGGCGGAGGCAACGCCAATGCCGCTTGGGTTTTCCAGATGGAAAGCACACTGATTACGTCCCCCAACTCGGTCGTGAACATGATCAACACCGGTGACGGGGCAGGTTTGTTCTGGAATGTCGCAAGTTCGGCGACCATCGATACAAATACCACGTTTCTGGGGAATATTCTTGCCCTTACCAGCATCAGCATGAACACCACCGCGACAGATAGATGCGGTCGGGCATTAGCAGATACCGGTGCTGTGACGCTTCAACAAAACACGCTTTCTCGCTATTGCACAGGCAATATTGCTGGCAGCGATGGTCTAGGCGGGGGCTTGGACGTGACAACGACCCCAGAGGGAACAGTGGTGACTTTCCTCCCGTTCGAACCGGCTGCTGTACCCGAGCCCACAACGCTAGCGCTTCTGGGCTTCGGACTCGTTGGCCTGGGCTTGAGTTGTCGCCGTCGGATACAAGATAAGCAATCCGGCAAACGGCTGGCGTTTAATCTGTCGTAAGATAAATGACAATTGCCAGATACTTACTACGGGGGCGCTTCGCAAATTGAAGCATTCAGCTGCCCTTTCGCTCTACGGGCATTACGGAATCTCTATAGCGGGAACTTCTATTGAACAACGGCAACCAATACTATTAATTCGTTGGTCGCAGGTTCGAATCCGCACATGCCCATGGGTGCAGTAGTAATAAATAGAAAAGGGTTACGAGAAATCGTAACCCTTTTTATTTTTTCTTATTTTAGCGCTTGTGTATTTCTCGTCATTGCCTGCAGAGGGCGTGACTTCAAGGACGAGGCGTGCATTAAAGAGAGTCCACGGCTGGATCGAGCCTTGAAGGCAGGCCGAAGGAAAGCTTGCGATGGATTGAAGGTTACGAGCGGCTGGCCGAGCTGGCACCGAACCTGGCCGCTGTCGCCGTTGGTGTCGAATATGCCGACTGATTTGGATCGCGAATTGGACCGCAGGGGACACCGGTTCTGCCGCTACGCCGAGGCTGCAATTCCTTCCGCTTTCCCGCTTCCGCATTTGCCGTGATCCGGCATTCCCCGCAGTTATGGCGGCATCGAATAATTTCATTAGCGGACATAAATAGCCGGGCGTAATCTTCATTAGCAAAATTGCAAAGGCACATATGCAGAGACCATATGCTTTTCAGTGCAGCGCGGAGGCCACCGTGTCCGTTCCAGTCGTCGACGCGCGCTGCGAGAAGGACAAAATCATGGTCTGCAAGACGACGGGAAGCAGCACCAATCCGAGCAAGCAGCTGTGCGTGTCGGCGAATTCAATACCAGCACACCTGCGGTCCGGCGCAACCCTCGGCGCCTGCGATCATCTGTAAGATTTATCGACAGGTGTGGCACGAAGGACCGCAGTCAGCGGTATCATGGCAATACGACCACATGGAAAAAGCGTTCGCGACATGCTAAAGAGCCCCCTGACGTTCCGTCTCCTGATCGATCCGCTTCCTGTCCCTGATCCGCTGACCTTCGTGTTCAATGGCGGACAGCTGCTGATACATGAGGCCAGCCTGGCGCTGCCATCCATGTCCGTGGCTGCCGCGGCCGGCGCCGATGAGCGCAGCATCCAGCCGGTGGGCATGTTGGGTAGCCGCTATTGCCACGCTGCATGGATAGAAGGCGATCCGGCCGCCCCCGAAGGTTACGTGTGGCGTGGCCTGCGCTCGCTGTTCGGCGCGGTGGATGAAGACCTGCTGGCCGTGGCCGGCCGGGCGTCGCAAATTGCCGAATGGGCGCGTACGCACCGCTTTTGCGGCGCTTGCGGGTCGCCGATGGAACGGGTGCGCGGCGAGCGCTGCTTCAAGTGCACCAGCTGCGCGATGACCGCCTATCCACGCATCTCGCCGGCAATGATGGTGTTGATCCGCAAGGGGGATTCCTACCTGATGGCGATGCACGTCGCCTCGCCCAGCAAGCGCTTCACGCCGCTGGCCGGTTTCCTCGAAGCGGGGGAGTCGATAGAGGACGCGGTGCACCGCGAGGTGTTCGAAGAGGTCGGCCTGCGCGTGCACAACCTGAAGTATTTCTCGAGCCAGTCATGGCCGTTCCCGCACTCGCTGATGATCGCTTTTACCGCCGATTATCTCGATGGGGAAATCCGCATCGACGCCGGCGAGCTGTCCGAGGCACGCTGGTTCGGGCCGGATGACGAATGGCCCGAACGCGTGCCGCACATCTCGATTTCAAGCGTTCTGGTCGACGCCCACCGGCCGCGCAGCTGACCGCTTCTCCTTGCTTTGCTGGGCGGGTTTTTCGCCGGTGCCGCGGATCTGGACGGTGCGTTGCAGCAAGTCGAACCAGAACGGCGCGCCGAACAGCGCCGTCGAGGCCGTCAGCAGCCAGCCCGCCACCTGCATCGCGAAGGCGCTGTCGACCGTGGCCGGGAAGCTTTGCCAGCCGATCGGCAGGGTCGTCAGTGCTTTCACCCCGCCCTTGTCCAGGGCCTCGACCGTGAGCTGCGCGGCAAGCGCCGGCTGCTGCCACAGGGTACGGAACAGGTGGATGCTGTCGATGTTGAAGAGGATCGCCAGCAGCAGCGACAGCGCCAGGCTGACCATCAGCGACTTGCGCTTGTAGGCGCCCGACACGCGCTCCATCGCGCTGTCGAACCAGCCCGCGATGCCGGCCTGCAGCCGAGCCAGGTCGCCGTTGGCTTGCTGGTAAATGCTGTGCAGCGCGCGCCGCACCTGCTCGTCGCCGATCGCATCGATGTCGCGGCCGAGCTGGACCCAGTCGCCGGGAAGGCTCTGGATGGTGTCGAGCATGGCGATGGCGAACAGCTTCGGTTCTATATAAGATGGCTTGAACTTCAGCGCGCGCTCGTCGGCGGCGGTGCCGTCGTCGTGCGGGTTGACCAGCGCGTGGCTGTACAGCGCGCGCGCCAGCGCGCTGTAGTTGGGATCGTTGAGCATGGTCTTGACGCCCTCCAGCAGGGTGCGCGCGCGCAGCCGCAGCAGCGAGGCGATCGCCTCTTGCACGGTGCTGACGATCAGCGCCACCGCGGCGTAGCAGAACGTGAGGCCGATTGCCACTTCCAGTACAGTGCTTCCAAACATGGCATTCTCCCGAGAGGACGGACATGCCGCTTACGCTAGCGCGGACCCGCTCTGGATGAGTCCGGTTAGCGCAAGAAAGGGCAGTTTCCCTGCAGGTAAGGCCCCGGCATTTTCTATATACTGTCGGCAATCGAAATATTTAGGGTTAAGAATATATGTCCAACGAAGCCTTCTCCGAACAAGACTGGCGCCGCCTGCTGTCCAGCCTGGGTGAAGACCCCGACCGTCCGGGCCTGGTGGAAACGCCGCACCGCGTCGCCAAGGCGTGGAAGCACTGGACTTCGGGCTACGGCCAGGAGCCGGTCGAGCTGCTGAAGGCATTCGAGGACGGCGCCGAGCAGTACAACGAGTTGATCGTGGTGCGCGGCATCCCGGTGTACAGCCATTGCGAGCATCACCTGGCGCCATTCTTCGGCAAGGCGACGGTCGGCTACCTGCCGAACGGTAAGATCGTCGGCCTGTCCAAGCTGACCCGCCTGGTCGA
This sequence comes from Massilia polaris, assembly GCF_012927275.1. Lineage (GTDB taxonomy): Bacteria > Pseudomonadota > Gammaproteobacteria > Burkholderiales > Burkholderiaceae_D > Telluria_A > Telluria_A polaris. Next base: position 467,350 of record NZ_JABBGG010000002.1, read on the forward strand.
CTGCTTCGCCAAGCGCCTGCAGGTGCAGGAACGGATGACGATCCAGATCGCCAACGCGCTGATGGAAGTGCTGGAACCGAAGGCGGTCGGCGTGGTCATCAAGTGCCGCCACCTGTGCATGGAAAGCCGCGGCATCCGCACGCCGGGCGAGGAAACCATCACCTCCGCCATGCTCGGCGAACTCCAGCCGAACCTCGCGCTGCGCACGGAATTCCTCGCGCTGGCGCGGGAATCCTGAGCCCGATGGACGGATTCGACTGGTTCAGCGGGGAACCTGCGGCCGCATTCGCCCACGCGCACGCATCGGGACGCGCGCTGTTCCTGTACTGGGGCGCGAGCTGGTGCCCGCCCTGCAACCGGATCAAGGCCGACACCTTCGCCCGCCCCGATTTCGCCGAACTCGCCCAGTCGTTTGTCGCGCTGCATATCGATGGCGACGCTCCCGGCGCCCAGCAGCTTGCCGCGCACTACAAGCTGCGCAGCTATCCGACCCTGGTCGTGTTCCGCGCCGACGGCACCGAGGTAACCCGCCTGCCGTGCGAGCTGGCCGGCGGCCGCTTTGTCAAAACCCTCGCACTCGCCTTGCACGCGACATACACCGTGGCGCAATCGCTGAGCGCGGCGCTGTCGCGCGAACGGACCTTGTCGGACGACGAGTGGCGCATGCTCAGTTTTTACTCGTGGGACACCGACGAACACCAGGTCCTGAAGAACCTCGATTTCGCCGCCGCGCTGGCCAGCATGACGCGCGCCTGCACCCTCGACGACGCTGGCCTGCGGCTCGAATGGCATGCGGTGCACGCGGCCGCGATGGGCGGCAAGGCCGGCATCGACCAGCGCAGCGTGATCGCACGCATCTGCGCCGCGCTCGCCGACCCGAAAACGGTGTGCGCGCAGATGGACCTGGTGATCACCTACGCGGTCGACTTGATCCGCTTCCTCACCGAACCGGGCTCGGATGCCCGCGCGGCGTTCGCCCAGGCCTGGGCCGCCGCGCTTGAAACGCTGATATCCGATCCCACGCTCAGCCTGGCCGACCAGTTGTCGGCCCTGCGCGTGCGCGTGCGGCTGGCACGCCTTGGCGCCCCGCTCGAGCACATGGCGGACCTGGTGCGCGCCCGCGTGGCGGCATCGGTTGCCGAAGTCAGCGAACCGGCACTGCGCCACACGGTGCTCAACACCGCTGCCGGGATCCTGGCCGACGCCAGCCTGCCTGAGGAGGCCGAAGCGCTGCTCGTGGCGGAACTCGAGCGATCGCATTCGCCGTTTTACTTCATGCACAACCTCGCGACGATCGCCAAGAAACGCGGCGATCCGGTGCGCGCCATCGACTGGTACGAGCAGGCATGGACCAGCGCGCGCGGGACCGCGACGCGGCTGCAATGGGGAACCACATACCTGCAGAGCCTGGTCGACTTCGCGCCGCATGACGCCGGGCGCATTGACCGGCTATCTGGGCAAATCGTCGATGAACTGTCCGGAATGGCGGACCCATCGAGCCAGCGCAACGCCACCCAGCTGGTCCGCATCGCCGGCAAGCTCGGCGCGTGGACCGGGCGCAGCGAGCGCGCCATTCTTCTGCGCCAGATGGCGTTGACGCTGGCGGCCTGACCAGGCGAACCGGCCGGCCCGGCCACGTTTTTTTGTCTGGCGCATGCCGACAAGGGAACCTGTTCCTTATTTTTGTCTCAAATGATCATTTGAGGCGAATGCGATGGCCAGACCCGAATTCGCGAGCGACATCTCGCGTGAAGAATTCGACGCCGTACGCGGCATGCTGGAAGCGGCGCGCCGCAAGACCCGGCCACGCAAGCACGATCTGTACGACGTCTTCAACGCGATGCTGTATTTTCTCGACACCGGCGCCGCCTGGCGCAGCCTGCCGAAGGAATTTCCGCCATGGCGGACGGTGCATGAATACTTCACCCAGTGGACGACGGCGCGCGAGGGCGAGCGATCCCTGCTCGAGCTGGCGCTGGAAAAAGCCGGCCGGCCCAAGGCCATCGCGCGGCTGAAGGAACTGCTGGAACGCCGCGCAGTGTAGTGCGGATAAGGCCCCGCCGCATCCGCGTGAGTCGCCACGATCCCTAATTCGCCGCGGCCTTCTCAAACACAAACTTATCCTCGCCCATCCTGAACACGCCGATCGGCGCGCCCAGCGCTTCCGGCGCGGGCGTCGGCAGCATCGTGCAGTTCTGCGTCTCGATCTGCCACGTCCGCGCGCCCGCGCGCAGGCTGTACACATTCTTGCCCGCCGCGAACAGCTCGACATCCATCTCCGCCACCGGCAACTCACCCAGCGAGAACTGCCGCTGGCAATCCGGCCAGCGCGCCGCGACCACGGTGACGTCGACCGCATCTTTCCAGAAATAATCCTGCGCCACGCGCACGCTCAGCGTGTGCTCGTTGCCGTCGATATAGTGCGATGCCGAGTCCTTGATGCAGCCCGCCAGCACCAGCGGCGCCAGTAGTACCCATGTCCTGCGCATGTGAGCTTCCCTCGAAATTAGTCCATGCAGTATAAGGCGCGAGTTGCGCCAGCTGCAACAATGCTCAGAATTCGGTGCCGAGGGTGATAGCGGCCATCCGGTGGCGCGGCACCGGAATCGACGAGCGGAACTCGCGCGAACGACGGGTGATCTTGAACTGGACGAACCACGGTCCGTGGCTGGCGGTGCGCGTGTCGGGGAAGTCGAGCCGCATCCCCACCATCAGGTCGATGACGAAATTGCGGCGCTTCACTTTGGGATCGTGATGGAACAGCCTTCCGTCGAGGAAGATATTGCGTCCCATCAGCCGACTCTCGATCACGCCGAAACCGGTGCACTGCAGCCACCTGAGCATGCAGGCGGTCGGCCCGAACGCATCCCTGGCCAGCTTGTTGGCGATGCCGGGCGGCGGCGGCGACACGGCGGGAAGGTCCTTGCCGACCACGATCGCCAGGCCGCCGGCCGCGTAGGTCATGGTATTGCCGGCGGCAAGGCGCCAATAGCCGGCGGTATTGAGCTGCACGTCGCCCGGAAGCTCGACCGACAGCCCTTCCAGCGCGGTGCGGCGCTCGGCGCTGGCCATCACCGCCAGCGATCCGCCGACCTGGTTATGCCAGCCTTGCGGCGCCGGCCGGTCCAATGTTTTGTGGATCAGCTTCTGCGCTTCCTCGGCCAGCGCGGCCGGGCCGGTCACGCCGACCTGGGCGCCGAGCGTCGTGAGGGTGCGCTGGTCGGCCGACAGCAGTGCGTAGGCGTGCTCGACATACAGCAGCCCCGCCCACGGTCGGTCTTCCGGCTGCGCCGCCGCGATCGTGATATTGCCCGGGGTGTACATCAGCTGGCCGTAATTGGTCTGGCTGGTGAGCAGGATGCTGTCGTCGCAGTCGAGCCAGGCACAGGCGCGGCGCGCCAGGGTCCTGGCGAACTCGCCGCGCTGGTCGCGTGAGCGCTTGATCGACAGCTGCACACCGTTGGTATAAAAACGGTCGGTATCGAAGAACGAGTCGTTTTCGTAGGTGCCGAAATGGACGGTTTCCTGTTGCGGGCCGGGAGCTTGCGCGTGGACCGCGCCGCAGGCAAGGAGCGCGGGCGCAAGCAGCGCCGCGCCCGCGCGAACGCTTTGGTTGAAGGAAAACAGCGACATGGCGGCCCGCCTTTCCGATCGTGACTACTGATCAGTCCGATTGTAGGCGCGCAACTTGCCCCGGCTTTGCCGTGGCTCATACTCCTTACGTGCGGCGGCTTTTCGGCCAGAAGCGGTGCAATGCCGGCGTCACGCTCGAGCCGTGCACGATGATCGAGAGGATGATCGTGACGACGGTGAACTGGATCAGGTCGCGCGCCAGATGGTGCGGCAGGCCGTGGTTGATCGCGTACATCAGGTAGTACAGCGAGCCGATGCCGCGCACGCCGAACCAGCCGGTGATAGAACGCACGCGCATCGGGGCGTTCGAGCCGGCCAGGCCCAGCATGATGCTCAGCGGACGGGCGATCACGAACAGGAACACCGCGGTGCTGACCGAGCGCCAGTTGAAGTCGGAGCTCGCCACCATGCCGCCAAGCAGCAGCACAAGGGTCAGTTCGGACAGCCGCTCGAGGTGTTCCTTGAACACCAGCGATTCGCCGCTGACCGTCAATGGCACTTCGTGTTCGTCGCCGGTCACCTGGTCTTCGACATCGTCGGCCACCAGCAAGCCCTGCCGGTCTTTATGGGCACCGGATAAGACCAGCTCGGTCTGGCGCAGCGCGACGCCGGCGAAAAAGACCGCCAGGAATCCCCACGCATGCGCCATCACGGTCAGGCCGTACACGACCCCGATCAGCCCGAGCGCAACGAGGTCATCCAGCACCTCATGCTTCGGCTCGCGGTTGCGCAGTCGCCACCCGATCTGGCCCAGCAGGGCGCCGCCGGCGATGCCCAGCACGATTGCGGCCAGCGTCGCCCAGACCACGTCGACGGCCAGCCAGCGCCAGCCGAACTCGCCGAGCTCATGCGCACCAAGCAGGCCCAGGCCCAGCATCACAAACGGGAAAGCGGAGCCATCGTTCATTCCCGCCTCGGAAGTCAGTGCGAAGCGCAACTGGTCGCGGTCTCCGGCATGGCGGATCTGGACGTCGGTCGCGAGTACCGGATCGGTCGGCGCAAGTATGGCGCCCAGCAAGATGCCGGCGCCCAAGGGCAGGCCGACGACGAAATGGGTGAAGGCGGCGATCAGGCCGACCGTCAGCGACATCGACACCCACGCCATGCGGATCGGCGTTGCCCAGCGCTTGCGCGTGATCGGCACCGGCATTTTCACGCCGGCGGAAAACAGCGAGATCAGCACCGCGATCTCGGTGAGCGTTTCCAGCAGGTGCGATTCCTTGGTGGGGTCGAAGGCAAAAACGTTGAGCGCCAGCGGCCCAAGGATGAGTCCGACGGCAAGGTAGACGATGCTCGAGGAGACCGGCAGCCGCGATATCGACGTCGCGAAAAGACCGCGTGCCAGCATCAGGCATCCGATCAGGATGAACCAGTGGATTGTTGTCATGTGGAATATGGCTATTGCGCTTGCAGTTCATGCTACAGGTGACGCCTGCGTCCATCCGTTCGCTTGCACACGTAGAGTTTTTGAGGGAGCCGCGATCCTGCCGCGCACCGCGCCAGTGTGATTTTTGCGATCATGGTGGCCAGCAGCGCGACGCGGAGAATCAGATGAAGAACGACACCACCTACGAGGTCATCAATAACGACGGCGCCCGCCCGATCAAGATGTGGACCAAAGGCGTGCCGGTGGAAGAAGCGGCCAAGCAACAACTGGCGAACACGGCGAAGCTGCCATTTATCTATAAACATGTCGCCGTCATGCCGGACGTGCATTTGGGCAAGGGCTCGACGATTGGCAGCGTCATCCCGACCCTTGGCGCGGTGATTCCGGCCGCGGTCGGCGTCGACATCGGCTGCGGCATGATGGCGGCGAAGACCACGCTGACTGCCAGGGACCTGCCCGACAGCCTGGGGAAACTGCGCAGCGCCATCGAACAGGCGATCCCTCACGGCATGTCGCCGAAAACCCGCAGCTTCAAAGGTCCGGACAAGGGCTCATGGAGCAAGGCGCCGTCCGCGGTCGATGCCGGATGGCTCCAGCTCAAGGACGAGTTCGACGAGATTTGCCGCAAGCGGCCGAACCTGAAAAACACCAACAACTACAAACATCTCGGCACGCTCGGCAGCGGCAATCATTTTGTCGAGGTATGCCTGGACGAAGAAGGCTTCGTCTGGCTGATGCTGCACTCCGGCTCGCGCGGTGTCGGCAACGCGATCGGCACCCAGTTCATCGAGCTGGCCAAGCAGGACATGCGCAAGCACCACATCAACCTGCCCGACCAGGACCTGGCCTACCTGTCGGAGGGCACCCAGCATTTCGACGACTATATCCAGGCGGTCGGCTGGGCCCAGAAGTTTGCGCGCATCAACCGCGAAGTCATGATGCAGAACCTGATCGCCGCGTTGCGTACGGTGATCACGAAGCCGTTTGAAACGCACGTCGAGGCCGTCAACTGCCACCACAACTATGTGCAGAAGGAGCAGCACTTCGGCAAGGACGTACTGGTGACGCGCAAGGGCGCGGTGTCGGCGCGGCCGGGCGAGCTGGGCATCATCCCCGGGTCGATGGGCGCGAAGAGTTTCATCGTACGCGGCAAGGGCAATCCGGAAAGCTTCAACAGCTGCAGCCACGGCGCCGGGCGCATCATGAGCCGCACCGAAGCAAAGCGCCGCTTCACGGTCGAAGACCACATCGGCGCGACCAGGGGCGTCGAATGCCGCAAGGACGCGGCCGTGATCGACGAGATCCCGATGGCCTACAAGGACATCGAGGCGGTGATGCACGCCCAGCGCGAGCTGGTGGAGGTGGTGCACACCTTGAAGCAGGTGGTATGCGTCAAGGGCTAGGCGGGGTGCTCAGCGCTGGTACGCCCCGACGTCATAGGCGGCAAGCTTGCGCGCCTTGCCGTTGATATCGACGGTGGGCGTGTGCGACGCGATACCTTTGCCGACGCCGGGCGAAGTCGGCAGCAGGCGCAGGTCCGGCGTGCCGTTTTTCGAATAGCTAATGAATTGCGGCGCCGCGCTGATCGTCCCCGTGTGCTTGAGGCCGTTGCGCAGTCCCCAGTCGGCGCTTGCGTTCTGGAACACCAGGTTGCTGCGGTAGGTGTTGTTCCTGCCGGTCCAGCCATGCTCGGTGATCCCGGTCTTGTTATCGAACACGATGTTGTTGTGCACGCTGGTGTAATCGTTGGGGCCCTTGGTGTGATAGTAGTCGCCACCGCCGACCAGGATGCCGGCGGTCGAGCCCACGACGGTGTTGTTCGAAATGGTCGCGTGGCGCGCGTCGTGCCAGAGCTGGATGCCGGCGCCGCCGATTGCGTACACCACATTGTTCTGCACCCGGCCCGTGGTGTTCAGGTAAATCCCCTTCGAAAACTTGCAGCCGGTCGTGCCGATGTTATGCACGCTGTTGCCGATGACATCCGAACTGATCCCCTTGTAGTAGCTGTCCAGCCCGACGCCCGAGCTGCCGCTGCCGCCGCAACCGCTTTTCTCTCCAATGTGCTGTACCTGGTTATTGCGTATCGAAACATACGAGCCGCCGTTGTAGATGCCGTGCTGCCATGCGGTACCGATGCTGGAGCCGCGGCCGTCGATGTCGAAGCCGACAATATCGACGTAGCTGCCGCGGTTGTCCCAGGCGGTGGTGCTGGCCGACTTCACCGGCGGGACGATGCGCGCGCCCCATCTGACCACCGACCGGTACACGACGCGCGCGTTCGACTCGCCGCTCATGGTGGTGCGGAAGCCACCCGCATAAGTTCCCTTCGCCACATGGATGGTCGTGTCGGGCAGCGCGATGCTGGCAGCGTGCTGGATGGTCTGGAAGGGGGAGGCTTCGGTACCGGGGTTGCTGTTCGAACCGTCCGGCGAGACGTAGTAGTTGTACTTGCTTGCTGGCGCTGCTTTGCTGTCGGGAGGAGGTGCGGCGGCGGCGTGCGCCAGGAGGACCGCAAGGCCGGTACAGATCAGGACGCCGGTACACGCATTTCTCGCAGAACGGATAAGTGCAGTCATTGACAGGTCCTCACAGTCAAGTCGGCGACCGAAAGCAACGATCGCGCGAACGAAAGCGGAGGTCGGGAAAGACCTCCGCGAAAAAGCTGGAGGCGGGTGTTGGAATCGAACCAACTTAGCCAGCTTTGCAGGCCGGCGCATTGCCATTTTGCTACCCCGCCAATGGAACTCAGTTTCTACCATCGCGGCGAAAGGCGATTCATATGGATCAAACCTTGAATTGATGAGGGACATATACAACAGGGACTACTGGTGGCCCGCGGCACGCAAACTTGCGGTCAGGCTACCGGGCGCACGTCAAGATATGACACAGCTAGACTTTACCCATACCGGAATTGCTAATCCGGCATTGATGTTCACTTTAATGGAGATCGAAATGCTGAAAACAAAAGTCGTGAAGACCCTGCTGAGCGCAAGCCTGGTTGCCGCGTTCGCCGCACCGATGGCCTTGCACGCGCAAGCGCCAGCTGGCATGAACACCCCGGCTGCCAGCGCCCTGAACAAGGCTGATCAGAAAATTGTCATGGATATGGCGCGCGCAAACATGGCCGAAATTGAAGCCGGCAAGATGGCGGTCAGCAAAACCCAGAACGCCGAGGTCAAGGCATTCGCCCAGCGCATGATCGACGACCACACCAAGGCGCTCGCCGACGTGACCACGCTGGCGCAGAGCAAGGGCGTGACCCTGCCGACCGAACCCGACGCCAAACACAAGGCGATGGCGGCCAAGCTCGGCAAGCTCGAAGGCGAAGCATTCGACCGCGAATACATGAAGCAGGCCGGCGTGGCCGACCACACCAAGGTCCACGCGATGCTGAAGAAGGATTCGGCGCGCGCCAAAGATCCGGACGTGAAAGCGCTCGCGGCCAAGATGATGCCGACAGTCGAGGAGCACCTGCACTCGGCCAAGGGCATGCCGATGGCGTCGAAGGGCGGCGGCAAGACCGACGCCAAGGGCGTGAAGCCGCCGGTGACAGGCGAAGCGAACGATCACACGTCGCCAGGCGCGGTCAAGCCGCCAGCCGCGAAGGACACGTCGCGCTCGAAGTCAACGAGCTCGGGAACTTCCGGGACCATGGGAACGACCGGCGCGCCGGTTACGCCACCTGTGACCGGCGAGGCAAATGACCACACCTCGCCAGGCGCGGTGCGGCCATCGCCGGCAGCGAACCAGACGGTCAAGCCGCCGCCGGCGCCAGCAGTCAAGTATTAATCCGGGCGAGGCAGGGCCGAAGCACATCCGCATGATCGAACTCGACGGATCGCAAGGCGAGGGCGGGGGGCAGATACTGCGCACCTCGCTCACCTTATCGATGATCACCGGAACGCCGTTCCGCGTGACGAACATTCGCGCCAATCGGGCCAAACCGGGGCTGATGCGCCAGCACCTGGTGGCCGTGCAAGCGGCGGCACAGGTATGCGGCGCGGAAGTGTCGCACGCCGAAGTCGGCTCCAGTGCGCTCGAGTTCAGGCCGCGCCGCATCAAGGCGGGCGATTACAAGTTCTCGATCGGAACCGCAGGCAGCTCGACGCTGGTCCTGCAAACCCTGCTTCCAGCGCTGCTGTACGCCGACGGGCCATCGACGGTACTGGTCTGCGGCGGCACGCACAACCCGATGGCGCCGCCTGCGCAGTTTCTCCAGCGGGCTTACGGCCGCGCGCTCGACATGATGGGCGCGCGAGTCGACATCCAGCTACGGCGCTATGGCTTTTATCCGGCAGGCGGCGGCGAGGTGCTCGCGTCGATTGAACCGTGTGCAGAGCTCCGCCAGGTTGAACTGATCGAACGCGGAGAGCTGTGCGGCGCATATGCCGAAGCAGTCGTTGCGGGGCTGCCTGGCGCCATTGCCGAGCGCGAGCTGCAGCTTGTTGGCGAGCGTCTCGGCTGGACCGGCGATCAACTCAAGGTCATCGAACCCGCGCGCGTCCAGGGACCCGGAAATGCGCTGTTGATCACACTTGAGTACGAGGGAATAACGGAAGTGTTCACGGCGATCGGCGAAAAGCGTGTCCGCGCCGAGTCCGTCGCGGAGGCGGTCGTTGGGGAGGTGGAGGATTATCTCAGCTCCGGCGGGGCGCTAGGCGAACATCTGGCCGACCAGGTGATGCTGCCGATGGCGCTGGCCGGCGGCGGTAAATTCTCGATGCACCGGGTGTCGCAACACGCGATAACGAATGCGGAAGTAATCAGTAAGTTCTTACCGGTCCGAATAGATTTCCAGCAGTCGATTGATCACTCCGTATGCTCTCTTTTAACGGGCTAAGAGATATTTCAGGTACGCACCTTGGCCGTTGAAAATCGCGCTCTCGTCTACCAATCCTTCGCGCCGATAAATCTCATGCACCTTCGGCAGGTTGGCGAACGACACGCCCGGATGCATGTGGTGATATGCATGCAGCCCGAAGTTCAGGTCCGGCATCAGAGCGCGCTGCCACCAAGTCAGCTGGATCAGCGGCGTCGTTTCATGGATGGTGCCGTTCTCGATATTGTATTCATGCTCGCAAACGGCGATCCATCGCACCATCAGCTGGGTCACGGTCATCGCCGGTACCACCCAGTAAATCAGGAATACGGTCCAGCCACCGACAGCAGTCAACACGCCTGCAGCCACCACAAAGAAAGCGTAGCGCAGCCATTTCGGCGATGGATTGCGGCGAGTGAATTCGTCGGTGCGCGGCGCGGTTTTCCCGCGGATCAGGCGGATCAGGTTCATCGCCGTCAGGTCTTTGACCGCGATCATTACCAGCTGGCCTAACGACTTCGGGAAGGTCCATTCGTCACCCGATTTACGGAGGAAGTCCGGATCATCCTGGGTGAAGCAGTATTTGTGGTGCGAGAGATGGACCTTCGCATAATCCTCCACCGTCGTCACGAATAGCGGATATACCGCGAACACGTTGATAAACCAGTCAGCGTACTTGCTGCGCATGCCGAGGCGGTGCACCTGCTCGTGCAGCAGCAGCGCGAGCGCCATCTGGCGGGTGCCGATCAGGAAGATACAAAACAGCGTGACCGCCAGGTTATCGAAATAGACGCCGGCTGTGATAAACGCTGCGATGCAGGCCCAGGTAAATAGCAGCTCGGCCGCGAAGCGCTTTGGGCGTGCGCCGGATAAGGCCATTATTTCGCGGCGCGCATCCGAGGACAAGGCCGACGCTTCCGCCAGCACGGCCGGGCGGAGCGGTTTTGTCGCAAGCGGCAGGTCAGGCGCGAGGATGGCGGTGCTTTGCGTGGTCATGATGGTTTCCGGCGTCGAAATAATTGAGGTCTACCAGCATGATGACCCAGCTAAGGTGTCTCCAATCCGCCGAAAACCGACACAATTCCGTCTTACTAAATTAAATAGACAAAAATGACACAGCCTCGATCGATAGCAAGATTTGACAAACGTGGCCTGAAATATAACGACAGAATGCGTTCAATACGAAGAGGAGAGACGCTCGAGCGTCCGCCGAATTCGGTACTGGAAGTCTTACGGTAATCGAAACCCATATAGTCTTGGAGACAACATGAACGAGTTGATGGCACGGAAAAAGCACACCAAAACCGCGATAGCGGCCGCTGTATCGGTATTGATCATGGGTGTGTCGGTGCAGGCGCACGCACAAGATGTTGCTGGCGAACCGCAGACGGTGATTGTCACCGGCGTGCGCGCGGCGCTGGAACAGTCCTTGCGCCAGAAGCGCAATGCGGATGCGGTGGTCGAGGTCGTCACGGCCGAGGACATCGGCAAGATGCCCGACAAGAACGTCGCCGACGCCATCCAGCGCCTGCCAGGCGTGAACACCCAATCGTCCGCCGGCGGCGAAGGCGGCTTCGGCGAGAACGACCGCGTCAGCCTGCGCGGCACCAGCCCGAGCCTGCAGCAGACCTTGTTCAACGGCCACGCCATCAGCACCGGCGACTGGTTCCTGCTCAATCAGATCGGCGGCAACGTCGGCCGTTCCAGCAGCTTCTCGCTGCTGCCTTCCGAGCTGGTCGGCTCCGTCGTCGTGCAGAAGAGCGCCACGGCCGACCTGGTTGAGGGTGGCGTGTCGGGCGCCATCAACGTCATCACGCGCCGTCCGCTCGATTTCCGCCAGCAGCTGACGGTCGAGGGTTCGGTGCAGGCCAATTACAACGACCTGTCCGACAAGGCCGAGCCGCACCTGTCCGGCCTGGTCAACTGGAAGAACGCGGGCAACACCGCGGGCTTCCTGCTGCAGGCATTCTCCGAAAAGGCCGCGGTGCGCCGCGATGGCCAGGAAATCCTCGGCTACACACCGATCAGCGCTACCAGCGCGGCCGCAGTCGCCAACCCGCGGCTGGCTGGCGTGATGGTGCCGACCTTCATCGGTGCGACGCTGTTCGAGCAGGTGAAGAAGCGCACCGGCGGCGCATTCGACTTTGAAGTCCGCCCCTCCAGCGCCCTGACGCTCGACGTCAACGGCTTCTACTCCGAACTGAAGGCGCCGCACCAGAACACTAACTGGCTGGCCGCGCCCGCCAACTCGATCAATGGCAGCAACCTGGTGCCGCTGAATGCAACGGTCCGCAACAACACGCTGGTGGCCGCCTCATTCGCCAGCAATTCGGGGGAGGTCGACAACATCTACCGTCCTGAAGCGGGCGGCGAGTCGTGGTACCTCGATTTCAACGGAAAGTTCCGCGCCAGCGAAAACCTGACCCTGTCGGGCAAGCTCGGCAAAACCCACGGCGTCGGCTACGACCGCAAGGACGTGTACTACCAGAACAACGTCGACGGCGGCATGGTGTACGCGCTCAACGGCCTGTCGCCGGCATCGGTCAGCTACCCGGGCGGCAACACCACCTCGCCTGGCTCGACCGCGTGGGCGGGCGGCGGCGAAGCCCAGTCGGTGGACCAGGAAAAGTACGCGCAGGTCGATGGCGACTGGCGCACGCGCGGTGCGCTGGTGGAGTCGGTTCGCTTCGGCGCACGCTTCACCGACCACCACCGCACGGCCGAACACCCGCTCGAAACGCGTCCGGGCCCGGTCGGCTTCAGCAACCCTGGCCCTGCATGGAATGGCCAGATGTACCCATCCGACTTCGCCGACAACCTCGGTGGCAACCTGTCGTCCAGCTATTTCAAGTACGACGGCGCTGCGCTGGGCGAGTGGGGCGCTGTGCCAGGCAATCGGCTGCTTGACTACACGCTGCGCCACAACTGGATGGACGAATTCAAGGTTCGCGAGAAGACCAACGCGCTGTACGCGATGGCGGATCTTGGCGGCGACGGCTGGAGCGGCAATATCGGCCTGCGCGCAATCGAGACGCGCCAGACCACGGTCGTCAATCTCGCTGGCGGTCCTAATCCGATCACCGGTTCGGCCTTCGGCGCCTACACGCCAACCACGTTCGAGCGCACCTACCGCGACTACCTGCCAAGCGCTAACCTGAAGTTCGACGTGCGGCCTGACCTCGTCGTACGCACTGCACTGGCGAAAACCATCGCACGTCCGGACTACAGCGCATTGGGCGGCTCGGTCTCGCTGAACGACGATGCCTTGAGCGGCAGCGGCGGTAACGTGAATCTCGATCCGGTCCGTTCGACCAACTTCGACCTGTCGGCGGAATGGTACTTCGCACCGAAGGCGATGCTTTCGGCAGGGTTCTTCTACATGGACCTGCGTTCCATCGTCGCACAGGGCACGTCGACCGGAACCTACTACAACAACAAGCGCAGCGCGCTGGCCGAGTACCAGATCACGTCGCCGTTCAACACCAGCGGCACCAACAAGGGCGTGGAGTTGAGCTACCAGCAGCCGCTGGGACAGAACTTCGGCTTCCTGGCCAACTACACCTACGCGGACGGAGAGCTGGATGGAGGCGGCGAGCTGCTTAACTCGTCGAAGAACACCTACAACCTCACCGGCTACTTTGAGAACGAGCGTTTCAGTGCGCGCCTGGCTTATAACTTCCGATCCGCGTACAAGGCAGGCGTGGACCGTGGCGCGAGCCAGCACGTGGACGACATGCCGTCGCTGGCGGGATCGATCAACGTCAAGCTCACCGAGAACCTGACGCTGACCTTCGACGCGCTGAATATCACCAACGAGACGATCAAGATGTACGCGGAAAGCCATGACCGTCCGCGCGCCTTCTACTCGAACGGCCGTACCTTCTACCTCGGCCTGCGCGCCAAGCTGTAATTGGCGGGCAGGGACCGATTGGGCAAGGCCGAAGCTACAGCAAGGTGCATCGTCATTCCCGCTTTCGCGGGAATGACGGTTCACGGTATTGCGGCTTCGGCCTTGCCCTTTTTTCATGCGGGATGAAGGACCAGGATGCCGACAAATTCAAATGGGCGGATGCCTCCGCTCGCCATCGAGTGGGAGTGCGTGTCTAACTTTTCAAGCGACATGACGTTCACCGCACGGCTGGCGTTGCGCAATGTCTCGGATCAGGTGATTGCTGCGGGGTGGGCCGTGTGCTTCAACACCTGCCGCAAATCCATTGCCAGCACGGTGAGCTCGGGCTACACGATGGAACACGTCAACGGCGACCTGTTTAAGCTCATCGTAAATGACGGCGGCGAGTGGCTGCCGGGCGAAGTCCACGAGATCAGCTACGACGCCCAGTTCTGGGCAATCAGCGAGACCGACGCACCGCTCGGCTTTTACCTTGTTCCCGGCGACGGCGGACCACCGACCGACCTGGGCGATCCGGTAATCATCCCATTCGCCCGCGCGGAGCAGAGGCACCGGCATCAGTACGATCGCGTGCCAGCATCCGACGCAGCGCTCCGGTTCCGTCAGAACGAACACTCGCACCTGCTGCCATTGGACGCTGTCGGGCGAATTACACCGAGGCCGTTGTCGGCGCGATTCTCCGCCGATGCTTGCTACCTGACGCGCGACGCGGAGATCGTCCATGTCTCGGCGCTGAACGATGAAGCCCGGCTTCTTCGCGCCATGCTGGACCAGCTACCAACCGGCCCAACGGGCGAGGACACACGTATCGTGCTGGAAGTCGGCCACGTCGGCACAGACGGCCCACCTGGCGACGAAGCCTACATGCTCACAATAGAACGCGACATGGTGGTCGTGCGTGGCACCAGTCCCCATGGCGTTTTCAACGGCATCCAGTCGCTGAGCCAACTGCTGTCCAACGGCGGTAGTGTGCCCGTTGGCCGCGTTACCGATGCGCCCCGCTTCAAGTACCGCGGCATGATGCTGGACGTGGCGCGCCATTTCGCAGGCAAGGAGACGGTGATGCGCCTGCTCGACTGCATGGCGCGCTTCAAGCTCAATCGATTCCATTTTCACCTTACGGACGACGAAGGCTGGCGCCTGCAGATCGCAGCCCTGCCGGAACTGACCGATATCGGCGCACGACGCGGCGTGCCTGCGGACGGCCAGCCATCGCTCCCGCCATCGTTTGGATCGGGCGCGGACATTGACGCCTCCGCAGGCACCGGCTATTACAGCGCAGACGACTTCATCGAAATCCTGCACTACGCGCATGCGCGGCATATCGAGGTCATCCCCGAGTTCAACATGCCGGGTCACGCGCGTGCGGCAGTAGTGGCAATGCGCGCCCGCCACGACCGCTTGCGCGCCAATGGCGATATTGAAGGCGCGAACGAATATCTGCTTAGCGATCCCGACGACGAGTCTGTGTACGAATCCGTGCAGCTCTGGCACGACAACGTCATCTGCATCGCGCTGCCATCGGTCGACCGCTTTATCGATGCGGTGGTCACTGAAGTCTGCGCGCTGTACCGCAAAGCCGGGGTGCCAATACGGACTGTGCACACGGGCGGCGACGAAGTGCCGGCCGGCGCCTGGCTCGGATCCCCGCTCTGCCACGCACGCATGAAGGAGCAGGGCTGGACCGAAGTCTCGCAGCTGCATGCGGATTTCGTGCAGCGCTGCCGCGCCATCCTCGCTCGCCACGGCCTCGCTTTCGCCGGGTGGGAAGAGACCGCGCTGATCCACGCATGCGTCGGCGGGCGCCAGCAGCTTTTGCCCGCACCAGAAGTCGGCGGACCGGAGTCGCGCGTCTACGTCTGGAACAATGCATGGGGATCGGGGACGGAAGACTGCGCCTACCGCCTGGCTAACGCTGGTTACAACGTGGTGCTCTCGAACGCGGCAAGCCTCTACTTCGACATGGCCTATGCCAAGGACCATGGAGAACCAGGCTACTACTGGGCGGGTTTCGTCGAAACGCGGCAGGCCTTCACATTCTGCCCGTTGGATACCACGCTTACCCCGGGTAGCAACGCCATGGGTCACGCCGTATCGCCGCCAGTGTTCGAACCGCTCGACGAGATCGGTGCCACGCGCATCGCGGGCATCCAAGGGCAGCTGTGGGGCGAGAACTCCCTATCGCGCTCACGCATCGAGTACCTCGCGGCGCCGAGAATGATCTCGCTCGCCGAACGCGCATGGGCGGCGGATCCGGGCTGGCACCTGATTGCGGACGCGGGCGAACGCACGGCCTGCATTGAGCGCGACTGGAACGAATTCGCAAACCGGCTTGGCCAGCGCGTACTGCCGCATCTGGACAAGGAACCGCTGGCCTACGGCTACCGCCTGCCTCCGCCCGGCGCAATGTGGAAAGACGGCGCGGTGCATGCGAACGTCGCACTACCGGGGCTGGCGCTGCATTACACTACCGACGGCACCGAACCGTTCGCGGGTAGCGAGCGCTATCGCGTCCCGCTCACGGTGGCGCCAGGCACGGCCGCCGTTAGGATAGCCACGTTCGACACGCGTGGCCGCAAGAGCCGAACCGTCACCCTTGACCCTGAAGACGCACGCCATGAATAACGCAACCGCCGCCGCAGTGACGCTGCCTGCCGCCCGCCATCCGCTGGTGTGGGTGCCGACGCTGTACCTGGCGCAGGGCCTGCCGTTTTACGCCGTCGCGCTGGTGGCCGGTCTTATGTTGAAGAGCATGGGCCTGCCCAACGACCAGATCGCGCGCTGGACCGGCCTGCTGGGGCTCGCTTGGGTGTTCAAGGCGCTATGGAGCCCGTTCCTTGAACTGGCGCGCAGCAAAAAGCGCGTGGTCGTGGCGTTCCAGCTGGTCGGGGGTGCCGCACTGGCCGGCGTCGCACTGGCGCTGCAGTTGCCTGCCTGGTTCGCGATCAGTATCGGATTGTTCGCGGTGGTGGCGCTGGCATCGGCCACGCACGATATCGCGGCAGACGGCGTGTACATCGCAAGCCTGTCGGAACGGCAGCAGGCGGCATATGCGGGCTGGCAGGGCGCCTTCTTCAACGCGGCCAAATTCCTCTCGCTCGGCGGACTGGTGATCCTCGCCGGCCACCTCGAAAAGAGCATCGGTCCGGCGCCCGCATGGACGGTCGTGTTTGCGCTGCTTTCCGCCACCATGGTCGCGCTGGCGCTGTACCACCTGTGGGCGCTGCCGGGCGCCGGCACCGTCCGAAGCGCTTCGGTGCGCGGCATCGCCACCACGCTGGTCGACGTCATCCGCGCGTTCTTCGCCAAGCCCGGCATCTGGCTGGCGATACTATTCATCATTCTGTTCCGCGCGGGAGAAGGGCAAATCCAGACCATCGGGCCGCTGTTTTTGCGCGACGCGCGCGAGATCGGCGGGCTGGGACTGTCGACTGGCGAAGTGGGCGCGGTGTATGGAACGGCTGGCACCATCGCCTTCCTGGCCGGCAGCATCGCGGGAGGCTACTTCACGTCCTGGCTGGGTCTCAAGCGGGCGATGATCTATCTGATTCTGGCGATGAACCTCCCGAACGCCGTGTTCTATTACCTGAGCGTCGCACAGCCCGATTCGCTGGGCGTTATCGCGGCGGCATTGGGGCTGGAGATGTTCGGGTATGGATTCGGCTTTGTCGGCATCATCCTGTTCATCATGCAGGTAGTCGCCAGCGGGCCGTACCAGACCGCGCACTACGCGCTGGGGACTGGCTTCATGCAGCTGGGCTTCGTACTATTCAAGATGATCAGCGGCGACATCCAGCAGGCGCTCGGATACCGCACGTTCTTCCTGTGGGTGGTGTGCGCTGCCTTGCCGGTACTGCTGCTGATGCGCTTCGTGCGGCTGGAAAGCGACGCTAGCGCTTCTTGACGGGCAGTGCGAGCCAGCCCTGCCACTGGCCGGCGGCGTCGCGTTCGACTTTTTCGATGTGCGGACGGGTGCTGTCGAGGCGCCAGACGGTTTGCTTGTCCAGCCAGTCCTCATACATCGAGCGGAAGCGCGGCCACTCCTTCTGGAACTCAAGGACGGCGTAGTGGCCTGCGGGGAGAATGCGGACGCCGAGATTTGGATCGGTGACTGCATCACTGTCGATGCCGAAGTCATAGCAGTATTCGCTCTCGCCAGTAAAGCCCGGGTCTTCGTCGAAGACGCCGTACCACGGCGCGCAGCGGGCCACGCCATCAAGCTGCTCGCAGTGGCGGATCAGGTCATTGCAGGCGATCGACAGCGCGGCGCCCGACTGGCCGAAGAAGCGCTGATAGCGCAGCGTGACGGCGGGGAGCGAGCGCACCTGGATGCGCGCTGCGATCGTGCCGGGCTCCGGCGCGCGGTAAGGAGCGAGGATGACTTCGAGGTTGTCCGGCTCGGCGACAAAAAAACTGACATCGCTCTCGCGCCCGACCTGCTGGTCCATATAGGCGCGCCAGCCACCATCGCGCCACTCCTTAGCCGACATCGCGAACTGCTGTTTGAACGCCTTGGCGAAGGCCGCGTTGGAGGGAAAGCCACAATCCTGCGCGATGCGGACGACGGCGACGTCGGGCTCATGGCGAAGCAGGTGTGCGGCGCGGCGCAGGCGGCGCTTACGCTGGTATTCGACAGCGGAGAAGCCGGTCAGCTCGCGGAAGATGCGGTCGAAGTGGAATGAGGAATAGCTGGCCGATGCCGCCAGCGATTTGAGGGCGAGCGGATCGCCGACCGAGTCGAGCATCAGGTCCATGACTTCGTACAGGCGCGAGACGCGGGACGTCGGCTTCACTGGTGCGGACCTGGCACGTGACGGATGCAGGCTGCCGACAACGTCAGGCCTTCAGGCGGCAAAGCGAAGTGGAGAGTGCGCGGCATCGAAGCGATCGGGTACCAAAGTGGAACGATTATCGCCCAGAAGCCATGCAGTGGCTAAATAACTTCTAGAGGCCGCGCTCGCGCACAGCCACGGACCGTACGGCGGACAAGCGCATAGGACTCGGCGTCCCCCGTGACTCCGCCGAATTGACGTGAAGTCAAAGCGAATAGTTACCCGCTGAGTCGTCATTCCCGCTTTCGCGTGCGAGGGGCGCGGTCTTGCGGCTGGACGAAACGGTCAATCCGTCACGACGTGCCACACATCCATGACCTTATCCCCCACCTTGTCACCAGCCTTCTTATCCTTCACAAAGGTGTACAGCGGCTTGCCTTTGTAAGCAAGCTGCTTGCTGCCGTCGGCGCGGGTGATGGTCGAATAGTCTGCGTCCATTGGCTTCGCGTCGCCAGCCATCACAGGCGGCCAGTTCTGCGCGCATTTGCCAGCGCAGGCGCTCTTGCCAGCAGAGTCCTTGTCGTAGGTGTAAACGGTCATACCCTTCGAATCGACGAGCATGCCGCCGGATTTTTTGACCGGCATGGTGTCCGACGCGTGGGCGGAGAAGGTGAAGAGGGTGAACAGAACTGCAGTACCAAGGCTGACTGATTTCATGGAATTCTCCTGTGAAAAATCGAGTGCGAGGACCGGTTATAGTTGAACTGCCCGGACATTCTATCGCACCCCTCGTTGTGTTTTTGTCCTCAGCCCCCATATATTTTGGATGCGTAGAATTCGCTAACGAATGCCTTGGATTCCGTACGGTGCGCGTCTGTACACCGGCAAACAAGGTAATGTATCGAACCGAGCTGTTGAACAACTTTATTGAACGAAGGAGTAGGCCATGGATTGTCCTGTATGCAAAAACGTGCAACTTGTGATGTCGGACCGGCAGGGTATTGAGATTGACTACTGCCCGACCTGCCGCGGCGTGTGGCTGGACCGTGGCGAGCTGGACAAGATCATCGACCGCTCGGTGCCAGGTGCTGTGGCGCAACCAGTGCAGCAACCGGTTCAGCAACAGGCTCAGCAGGTTCGCCACGATCCCTACCAGGGACAACATCAGCCGCAAGGATTCGGCCATTCCCAGCCGTCGCATGGCTACCCTCACCACAAGAAAAAGAAGCGCGAAGGTT
Source organism: Massilia polaris (assembly GCF_012927275.1). Lineage (GTDB taxonomy): Bacteria > Pseudomonadota > Gammaproteobacteria > Burkholderiales > Burkholderiaceae_D > Telluria_A > Telluria_A polaris. The sequence goes on from NZ_JABBGG010000002.1 coordinate 487,109, forward strand.
TCCTCGGCGAACTGTTCGATTTCGACTGACCAGTTACGATCGCCGCAGATCCGGGCCGGCTGTTTACACCGCCGGCCGCCGCCCGTCGTCCTCGCGAAAGCGGGGACCCATACTGAATGCGCGCTCGCCGCTAACGGTATGAAGCATGCGGCCGTGTCTGGATACAATGTCCTTTTAATCCCGACGCGGCCTGCCCGCCCACGACTCCATGGCCCACATCCATCCGACCGGCTGGCGCGAGATGTCCATCACCGGCACCGCCGCGCGCGAGATTGAAACGCTCTCCTACCTCGACGAGCAGCTGGCGGACGCTCCCTACAGCATCTACCACGGCGTCCACTGGACCAACGTCGAACAAGGCTTCTCCGCCTACGGCGAGATCGACTTCATCATCGTCGCGCCAAACGGGCGGGTACTGCTGATCGAGCAGAAAGCCGGCTTTCTGACTGAAACGCCGGAAGGCCTGGTCAAGAGCTACCAGGGCAAGCCGCGCAAAATTCGCAACCAGATCCTGCGAACCATCGAAGGCCTGGTGAAGCGCTTCGGCGGTGAGCTGTCGATCGACTACCTACTGTACTGCCCCGACTACACCGTGCGCGATCCGCACTTGGCCGGCATCGACCCGCGCCACATCATCGACGCCACTGCCGCAGACCGGCTTTCCCAGGTAATTCGCGAAGTGCTGCCTGTTTCCGAATTCAGCGACCAGTTCGAGAAAGTGACGCGCTTCCTCGGCGACACCCTCAGCCTGCGGCCCGACCCGAGCGCGATGATCGGATGCGCGACCGACATGGTCACGCGCCTCTCGGGCGGCCTGGCAACGTGGGCGCGCCGGCTGGACTTCACTCCATACCGCCTGCGCGTGGTGGGCACCGCCGGCAGCGGCAAAACCCAGCTGGCGCTGGCCGAATACGCCGACGCAATCGACGCCGGCCTGCGCCCCTTGTACGTGTGCTTCAACCGGCCACTTGCCGATCACATCCAGCGCCTGGTGCCGCCCGGCGGAAGAGTGGCCAACTTCCATATGCTGGGCGACGCCTTCATGCGCGCGCAGGGCATCACGCCCGATTACTCGTCGCCCGAGGTATGGGGCGAAATGGAGAGGGCGCTGGCCACCGCCGAGCTGCCCGAAACCTGGATGTACGACGTGCTGATCGTCGATGAGGGACAAGATTTCTCCATCGCCTGGCGCAACATCCTGCTGCGCATGCTGAAGGAGGGCGGCCGCGCCACTTGGCTGGAGGACCCGACCCAGAACCTGTACGGCCGCGACATGGTGCCGCTGCCGGGGTGGGTGACGCTGCATTCGCACACCAACTATCGCAGCCCCCGGCAGATTGTCGACATGCTGGCGTCGATTGGCGAGGCGCGCCAGCCGGTGGAGGCGGCCAGCCCGTTTGAAGGCGCGGATATCGAGGCGCTGGTGTATCCGGAGGGTGATACCGAGGCGATGCTGGCGCAGACCAAGCATGCGATCACGCTGTGCCTGGCGGCAGGGTTCGCGCGGCCGGATATTGCGATTGCGTCGTTCAGGGGGCGGGAGAAGTCGGCGATTCTTGGGCGCGATACGCTGGGCGATGCGCATACGCTGAAGTCGTTCACGGGGGAGTACGACTTGTTTGGGAATCCGGTGTTTCGGGAGGGGGGATTGCTGGCGGAGTCGGTGTACCGGTTTAAGGGGCAGTCGGCGCCGGCGGTGATTTTTACGGAGATCGATTTTGAGCAGATCGATGAGCTGGTGTTTCGGAAGCTGTTTGTGGGGATGACGCGGGCGAGGTTGAAGTTGGTGCTGGTGTTGAGTCAGCGGGCGGCGGAGCGCTTCCTCGAGAGAATCTGAATCGCGACCTGAACGACAGCGAACGCGTGCGACGTAAGTTGAGCGACACGAGAATTTGAATTTCATGTCGCGTACCCATTATAGTCACGCTGCCCGGACAACCCAGCGTGCTCGAAGGGCCGTCCCCGTTTCTCACCGCGCCGAGCCAGATGAATATCCAGCACTCCGGCTTAGACGACATCACTAGCGGTATTCGAACTTGACTACGTAGCCCCTATCGACAAGCACCTAAAGAACGTGCGGTTTGTGGGCCCGTCTTGGCTCTACGCTTGGATGTCTCGGATGATGATTGACAGTAGCGCGTTGCATAAACGCGCTTCAGGAGCGACGGCGGCTTCAGGGTGATAAGCCTTTTTGATAACTGCGGGATGGACCCAATTTCTGAACTCGCGCAGGGAGGTGGGGAGATCTACTGGCCCTCTTACGCCGTGAAGAAATCGCCCGACCAGCATCAGATTGACTAGCCGCCACGTCAATGGATTCGCTACTCTTTCCTTACCTAAAAATTGCGGCCGTTGAGCCGCGGGCACTGCAGAGATAGCCGCCGTAATCGCAGGCGTACCCTTTTGGATAAGCCAATCCATCAATATCGCCTCCAACGCAACTCCGTAACCGATGATGGCAAGTCTAAAATACCTACTGTTCGAAGCCGAAACGGCGCCATTATAAGACGAGGCACAAATCTCCCGCAGTTCTACATCCGCGATGAAATCGAATTGTGCTTCATCGAGGGGTAAGAGGAAAACGTGGGTCGCATCCTCCTCCGGAACGTCAGGACGCAGCTGTGTGCTTGAACGCGCAATACTTTCGTACAAAGCATTGCGGAATACGAGATTCGCATTCTCACGCCGGAGCAAACCGATTGTGGTCATAAATTTGTAGTCGATATTCGCGGGGTCATTAATAATTGACCCATGGCTAGCAGCTGTTGCGGCGATCTTTTCTAAATTGGAATCCTGGACGACTGTACGGAAAAGGCTCCTGATATGCTCACTTCCTTCAGAACTTAACACTGCAATCTGGGATTTTATGCTCTCCAACCGATTCTCTGGAAGTTCGTCCTCTGCGATCGAAACAAGCGACTGCACTAAATGCGGTTGTCCGCCAACGGCGGAATAAATCAACTCTGCGATATCTTTCACCTCCGCCTCCGCGCGGGACAAGATAACACTCGTTAGTTTTATCACTTGGGCGAGATCGAGATCGTCAGTGTCGATGCGCACGCATACGTTAAATGGTGAATTTAAGTCGTCTACCAATGTTTCTGGGCGGAAGGTTCCTGCAAACACAAATTGAACATTTGCGAGCAGCGATTCCGGTTCGGCTGCCGCCGCCGCACCCTTAATGGCGCGGATCTGACCAAAAAACGCGTTCCGCTGTGCCTCGTCGCGGATGGACGAAGCCTCGTCGATAAGAATGACGACTGGCGCTCCGGGCATTGCTATCATACTGGCGAGCCAATCCACCAATTCGTTACTATCAAGCTGTGGTGCAACCTCAATTTTCATCGATTGCGCGACAGTGGTCGCGAACCACTCGAGCATTTGTTTGAAGTTAAGCCCTGGCGGCATCCGTTGCAAATCTGCAAGTCCACACCGGAAACCGGATTCGATAAGAAATTCCCGGATGCGTATCAAGGCGGAGGTTTTGCCGTGTTGGCGCGGACCAAGGAGTAGAACCCAGTCCCGTTTGATAACAGTCGCCCGTACATCCCTTTCAAATTTCCGTTCAATATATTCTTTGCAATGGAGGGGTACCGGCCCGTTTGTAACACTCATTTTTTAAATTCTCCAACGTAACGATTAATGGCAAGGTCTGGCCCCCCATAATAGGAGAGGGCAGTCGTGAACCAGTTGGCGCGTAGTTTATAGCCTAACGAAGACTGCTCGGCTATTCCATAGAGCTCGAGCATCCTAAGCGCCTCGTGGAGTGGCTTGCCATCGGTATGCACGCCTAAATTTCCTAATTCCGCAAGCAAGCCGTCAATTGTCTGCAGTTTCTTGATCAGTAGGATGCTAACGATCCGCTCCAGCGGGTCGGCCTGACCCCAATACGTCTCAAGGTACTGCTCAGCATACTCAAACTGGGAAGTGATCCCAATGAGATCATCGGCCGAGGCAAAGACATCATCCCGACTGCGCTGGTTGACTGCAGCTACTATCTTATCACCGATAAACTGGAGTAATTCCGGATGACCATCGGTACTTTCCCAACATGCGTTCAGAAAATTTTCACGATCCTCGATTCGGATACCCAATATCTCTAATGGTTCAGCTAGTAACGAATTCGCCGCAGTTCTCGTCAACTGCCTTAGCATTAGAGGCTTACAGAAATTCCAATGAGGTGACTTGGCATCCCAGAGCGAATTCGCAATCGTCCGTTCTCCAGAAAAAACAAACTGGGCTAGACCCTGTTGAGAAATTGATCGACATGCGCGGAAGAACGCCTCAGGCACCTGATCTTCGGTATGATTTCGATCCCAATCGAGTAGTTGGTCGATTTCGTCCAGGAGAATCACAATCGGTCGCCCAGATCCGTCATTTAACTGGGCCACTAGATCGAATAGGTGGTGAGGACGAAAATCTTCTGAAACCAATGTACCCCAATTGCGCGCCGCCATTACGCCAAAATCGGCCCAGGTTCTGACTACCTGACAGTCGCCGAAGAATGGGCGCAGATCTGCCGATTGTAAACGTCGTGTTGAATGTCGCATTAACGAGGTTTTTCCAATTCGACGGCCTCCAAGCAATGCTACGCTGTTCGTCGCGAGTGTACTTAAAAGGTTTGCTTCCTCCTCCTCACGCCCGAAAAAGACCCGTGAAGGAGTGACACCGCGAACGACAAAGGGACTGAGCTTTGTTAGGTCGGTTTGCTCGAGCATAATAGCTCGCAATCGATCACGTGTTGCCTCTCGCTGTTGAGCCATCGTAAGGCAAGCAGAAATATCTATGACCAATACTGTAACAGGCAACGATGTTTGGATATCCCGCAGTTCCGGTAATTCGGAAAGGGGAATTGGCGTAGCAGTGACAACAACTGCGAGGCGAGAAGAAGGCGCACTTTGCAACGCGTGTCGCGCTATATTCCGGAAACATTGTGGCGTCAACTTTTCTTCACGCGCTGCAACGAGAAAAGTTTCAGTAAAGACCGGATCTTCAGCTATTGATACCAGAGACGTATTAAACGTAGCCAATGGGATCTTGTCGGACAAAAGGGATCCATCGACCAGTTTCGAGAATCCTGCAACAGCAGAAGCGCCGTCGAATTTCATTCGCAAATTTCGAAATTGATTTACTAAGTCGCTTCGACGCCACGTCAACGATTGGGCGTCACTGGATATAACTAAATCAAGATCGTTGTTTGCCGAAGCAAAGTTAGCTAATGAAAGACGGGCAGGTTCAGAGGCAACGGGCAACGAGGTCGCTGTAATCGCTGTGCCTTGCATTAACGAATCTTGAATAAGCTTTCCTAATCCTGCCAAGTCTACAGGCAATTCTTCTGGAGCCGTCAGAATCTGTGTGATCGCATTATGCAGTCCATTTGCTTCCGCCTGGTGAAGGCTCATCGTATGAGGCACTGATGAGAATAGCTCAGCTAGGACCTTGTCCGGCGTGGCCCGCAATCCTTGCCCATCCGCAATTAATATGAAAGCAATTCGATTTGCCGTTAGTGTTGTTCTGACGTTTGGAAAAATTGCAGTAAGGTCGCGAGTTTGTCGCCCCCCGGTATAGGCCTGAAAGGTAGCGGCAACGCCGATCCGCGCAATTCCATCGCAGGCGATTACGTATTCGACGATACGCCGGGTTGTGGAAGGCAATGAACTTGGCGACACAAGAGTCAGGCTTGCACCGCGCTCTTTATTGAACTCGACTAAAGCGGACTCAATGGACCGTAAAACACGAGACTTAATCTTGGCATCGACGCGCAATCGGCGTCGAGGTGCATCGTCACCAATCTGCAAGACCAGAAACAAGCTTCGTAGATTGAGCGGTGGGGACAGTAATCGCTCTACTCCTAGTTCGAAAATGATCTCGGAAGCGCTTTTGGCTGTTTCTGGAGTTTTCGGCGGAAAAATTGGCGACGGAAGAATCCGCCCATCCTCTAATTCAATACTGCCGGCGATGGAAAGAAGAGTGCATATAAACGCGTATAATCTCGGGTGCTGTAGAACAGCCGTCGATAGCGATATTGCATTAAAGGTGCCCGACGATATCAGATCTTGGAGTACAGTTATTTCAAGGTGATAGCCGCCCACGACCGTATCCGCCTGATCAAAATCGACTATATCGCGAGGCGAATAGAGATCGGGAGCTATTGATTCCTTGAACTTAGCAATCTTCTCTTGGATTCCGTCACTGGACTGCTGCATTTTAAATCCTCACATTTCCTACTTGCGTTCGATGGAACAATAGTTCTGATGCGAAATTACGCATTCAAGCTTGGGCCGATGAAGTTGGTGGGGCGGGGCAGGAGCAGACCTTACGAATGTGTGTCGATGAATTCCTCGAGCGATGACAGGTCGTGAGACCAAAACACCTCGACACCATCGTCAATCAGCCTAGCCACATCCTTTGGGGCGATTACTCCTTGAAGCAACGCGGCTGTTTTGACAAAGCTTCCCCAATGTGTCTTCCAGGCGTTTGACTTCTTCAGAACATCATTCACTCGCTTTACGGAATTTGTTTGATCGTTTGAAACTTTGCATTCCATCGCTAAAACCACAGTACTGTTCAAGCCCAACGCAATATCCACCTCCTGCGGCGACGATGTAGCAGTGGCGTAACGCGTTTTATGCATGAAGTGTCGAGCCGGCAAGGCAGCGCGCGTGTCAAGCAGACTACTTGGCTCTCGCATCCAGCCCTTGTTTGCAAGCATCGTAGTGATCGCTCGTTCCTGGGCACTTGCAGCACGGGTTCGTTGGATCGTCTGTATCTGTTGGCTCGCAATTAAGGGCGCGATAGTCCAAAGCAGTCGCCGAACCTCTCGCTTCAGCGGGCGGCGCTCCGCGTCCACCCAAGGAGTTAGCGGACGAGACCTTCGTTCCTCAAATGCAGCCGCGATGAACTGGGCTTCATCTAACTTAATCCTTGAGCCGTGAGGCCGCTCAGTTGCCTTCCGCCATCCTGGACATACTAAGCTGAACTGATCCTGGCTGATTGGCGGTGCAGTAATATGTCGGAAAACTAACATGTGCTCGCCTGACTCGACTAGCGCTGCAGGTACATCGATTAGAAACATTGATGCCCGAAGGGCCGCGGTAATTTGCTTTCGTGCTGCCCGTAGAACTAGTGACCAGTCGGTTGCGTCGTCCGATGGAGCGCGGGATTGGACATAAACGTTTTTTGCTATTTCAGCCTGCTCGGCATGATAAATCTTCAATGCAGCAAGGTGGCTCGTTACCATCTAGTTTTCTCCGACCAAAGTTAAACGCGAGACCCGTCGCGGTGCAACGTCCCGACGCGACTCGCCATTTCGACGTTCTTCTTTAATCGTGTAGTGTACAGCGGAAATTAATCTTTCTTTCAGCGGATTTAATTTTGAGTGTGTTTTTCCCGTAACTTCTTCCTGCACTGTTGTGGCGTGTATATGAGCCCGAAGTCCAACGGCGATGTGATAGGCAAGGAGGGGCGGAACTGCATTCCCAACCTGGCGGTACTCGTCCACACGTTTGCCGGCGAACTTCCAATTCGGTGGAAATGATTGAATGGCCGCACACTCACGAGGCGACAGCCGTCTCAGCCCGAGACTTTCATCTTGTATCCAGTCCTGTTGCGCGCTAGCCGTTACGGTACGGGCGGCGTTGCCAGTATCCGCGATAAACGCGCCTTGTTTGTATCCCCAGTGACCGCCTGGTCTGGTCGTCTCGCGCTTACCCGGACTCTTCATACCTGACCCTGGCGCGATCAATGATAGTTGTGCTTTGAGCGAGTCGTTTGGACGAATTATCTCGTCCGCTAAAGGCGGAGGTATCGACGATAAGCACTGCCCAAGCGAGACCCATTTTGTCAAGCCAGATTCGGTCGATATTTTGGCATGTGTCGAAGAAGGGAAAGGAGGCTTATCGCCAACCTTATAACCGATAAGCACAAGACGCACTCGCCGCTGCGGAACGCCAAAATCTGCAGCGTTTAGAAGCTCTACTTCGGTCTGAAATCCCGCATCGAGCAAGATTGTCCGGATGTGTTCCAACGCGGAACCCGGCTTACCATCTGCGCCGCGGGCTGTTAACAAACCGCGCACATTCTCGAAGATAATCCATCGAACGCCAGTCTCGGCCGCTATTCGAACATAATCCTTGAACAGCTGACCGCGGGGATCGTCGAATCCGAGTTGATGACCAGCACTACTCCATGATTGACACGGAGGGCCTCCCACCAACAGTGGTACCTGTCCCTTTTTACGTTGAATTTTCTCGAGAATATCTCGGCCATTTACTTCCCTTACATCCGATTGCTCAATTATCGTTTCTTCGAGCATTACTTTCTGACCATAAACCGTACCTCGGTTTTGTCGGAGCGTCTCTATTGAATTCTTGTCAATATCAGATGCGTACAGGCAATTCCAACCAGCCAATTCAAACCCGATATCGAGGCCACCAGCTCCCGAGAAAAGGGAAATAAACTCAAGTTTGTTGCTCATATTTCAATCTTAGAAATTAGGAGACCTCGGGGTGGGAGGCCGCATTTTTGGCCATATCTTACCTTACCGGATGGATAGTCAGGGGTGCGGTCAAAAAAAAGTACATGTCACCGCTAAGTGTGGAACACTCCAATGGCTGACTGCAGAAGTACCTCGGGGGAATCGACGCGCTCTAGGTCGATCGCCCAATGCAGCCTACGGCTCACTGCCCGAGAACCGGACTTGGCCCCACCGAACGTCAATGCAGCAGCCATCCGGATTGCGTCACGTAGCAAAGATCTGCCCGCGTTCATTGATGTAGTGGGCCGCATCAACTCACATCCATCTCCGGGTGAGTCAACTCTAATATCGATCATCTCGCCGTCCGTGAAACGGAATGCATGCGGGGGCTGCCCGATTCGGGTCGAACCTCCTTGGCGGGGCACAATTATTGATGGCGTGCGCGACACTGTGTCTCCGCCCAGCGTGCCTAGATCAATTAGCCGTGGCCGTTTGGTGAACAGGGACGCGCATAGAAATTGTGGTCATTACTGCAGACGAATTGCCATGTCGAATATCCAGGTGCGGCGAAATTCGACCACGTCGTACTGGCGCGCCAGGGCGGGCGGGAATGCGGCGTAGGGCGCCTGGCTGGCCACAACTTTTCGTATCGCTTCGTCGATAGCGGGCACACCGCTGGAGACCACGAAAGTCACCTTCTCGACGGAGCCGTCGGCGCGGATTGCCACCGTCACCGTTGGTTGGGCGTGAGGCTGTTTCACTACTTCGCGGACCATGTCGAACGTCATGTTCATCTCGATCTTCTTGCTCATCGCTTCCGCGTATAGAACGAGATCGGTATTGGCGTCGGCGCGTCCGAAGAGCCATCCGCGTCGAAGACTGCTTACCGTGGGCGGCAGCGTGCCTGAGGGGCGATTCAAGGCTGCGTCGCGCTGGGCCGCTTCCTCGTTCAGTTGCTTGCCGATCGCGCGCAGCCGTTCCTCGCGTTTCGCCTCCTGATCAGCCCGTTCCTGCTGCGCCAGCTGTTGTCTCGCCTGTTCTTGTCGTGCTGCGTCTTGTTTCGCTGCGTCTTGGCGCGCGGACTCTTGTTGAGCCTGCGCCTGCCGCGCCGCTTCAAGCTGCGCTTGCCTTGACTGTTCTTGTCGAGTGGCTTCCCTACGCGCAGCTTCCAGTCGCGCGGCCTCGGCACGTTCCAGTTCCTGTCGCGCTGCAACCTGCTGCGCCTTCTCGTCCTGTCTTGCCTGCTCTTGTCGCAGTGCCTCCCGACGGAGGGCCTCTTGCCGGGCCTGCTCCTGACGTTCAGCCTCCATTCGCGCTGCTTCGCTCCTGACCGTTTGCTCGGCGCGGAGGGCGTCTTGTCGTAGCTGCTCTTGCCGCGCCGCTTCTCGCTGCGCGTTCGATATCAGTTCCGCCTGTCGCAGTTTCTCTGCGTTCTGCGTTTCCTGGTCGATCCTGACCTGCTCAAGCACCCGTTCCCGCGCATCCTGTTCGAGCTGCTTCTGCGCTACGTCGTTCGCAATGTTGCGTGCAGGCGCTTCACTCACTTGGGAGAAAATGTTTGGCACGTCCGAAATTGCGGGCGCTCTTACGGGTGGCGCGTCGGGTGCGATCGGCAGGTTGATTTCGGGCCGCATGACGGTCGGCGTGACCGGTACCGGAGCTGGCGTCGGCGCGGGTGCTGGTGGGGGGATTAATACGGCGGCTGCCTCACTGCGCGCAATGGCGGGAGGGGGCATCGGTATTGGTTTCACGTTGCTCGCGACTGCGGGCTTGTCCACTGCGGCGAGCGCAGCGTTGGCCATTTTTGTCGGCGGAGTATCTGCCGGCGCCGGCGCCGGTGCTGGTGCTGGCGCAGGCGCGGGAGGGAGTGCCGGTGCAAGCAGAATGCGCAAATCATCGGCCCCCAGGCGCCTTTCCTTCCAGGGAAGGTTCAGGCCGGGAAGTCCGAATGTCTGGCCACTAAAGGTCACGCTCAGCAGCAGCGCGTGAACCAGCAAGGAGAGCAGCACCGCAGTGCTCAATCGCCGGGGGACGCGTTGAATGAAGAGGGCAGTGCTCAAATTCGATGCCTTTGCGGCTTTGTACTGCAATCTTGGGGACAGTTTGGCCGATCGACGGGGAATTGTTGACCTTCCATTAATTTCCATAAGTGTACTGCCCTTTTTCAGAAGGGCTGTATCCTATTGATGAGTCGGGAACGTCTCGCGCATCCTTGGCGGCCCCGCCACAACCGGGGCTAAACCTGTTTAATGGTCCAAGTCGATTCCTCACTCATCTTCGGAGGTATGGGTTCTATATGGACGTCTCCCGTTTGCAAGGTGGTTTTTGTGTTTTGTTGACAGGTCAGTTGCAGTTCTATATCCGGCCTTGTGTGCAGCAGGGATTTCCCTCTGCTGGCCCTGATGAAATCCGCTGACCCACACCTCATTCCCGCAACGGGCTTTGATGCCCCGGGAACCCATTCAGGTTTAGTAGGTCACGGTCTTACCTGTTTGTCATCACACTTAAACTACCCTGCGCAACTCTCGACGCGTCAAACTCTCTTAGGCCCGGCCAGCGGTTTTTACGCTGGTCGGGAACTCACGTGTTGCTTATCGTAGGCTCGGCCATGAGCCAGGATCGCCCAAATCATCCGGGCCATCTTGTTCGCCAGGGCGACCACGACGACGTTCAGTGGGCGGCGCTTGCGCATCTCCTGGGTCCACGCGCTAGGCTCCTTTGAATGCAGCAGTGCAGACCTGGCGCCATGAATCAGTAATGTACGCAGATAGGTGTCTCCGCGCTTGCTGATGCCAAGCAGCTTAACCCGGCCGCCAGTGCCATTCTGGGCCGGCACCAGACCTATCCATGCTGCGAACTCGCGTCCCGACTTGAAGGCATTCGCGTTACCCATCGTCGCCACCGCCGCAGTCGCGGTCAGCAGGCCCACGCCGGGTATCGCGGCGATCGCCTGGCAAGATTCATCCACTTTCATCCACGCCTGCAGGCGCACCTCGATTTGTTTGATGTCTCCGTCGATGACAGCGATCCTGTTCCATTGGGCGCGCAACGTGTCTATCAGCAGACCTGGCAGACGTTTGGATAATCGTTCCAGCACCGCCGGCATTTGCTCATTCATCGCAGCTCTGCCACGTTTCATGACCTCGCCGTACTCCGCCATCAGCCCGCGAAGTCCGTTCGTTTGCGCCGTACGGAATTTGATCAATTGTTCGCGCATTCGATGCATCGCCAGCACCGACTGCTGCTCTTCAGTTTTTACGGCCACAGTACGAATACCGGGTTGTTGCATGGCCAGCCAAATGGCGCGTGCGTCGGCAGCGTCGTTCTTGTTTCCGGGCGCGAATGCCTTGACGAACCGTCCCGACAGCAGCTTGACCTCATGACCCATCGCCATCAAGCGCCGGGCCCAATGATGTGATCCGCCGCATGCCTCCATGCCGACAATGCTGGAACTCAGGTTGGCGAAATGCTCGAGAAATTTGTCACGCTTGAGTGCCTTGTTGCGTACTTCGCCAGTCTCGCGTTCGACCCAGTGGAGCTGAAAAACATCCTTTGCCGTGTCAACCCCAACGCACATTTTGGTAGTAGTATTCATGGTGGATCCTCCCGGTTTAGCCTGAAAGTTTTGACACTTTCCATTTTGGCACTTTGATGCCGTAGGCCCGTGAGGATCCGCCTCCAATCGTCTTATCTTCCCCACACTGTCGCTACGTCACTGCCAATCCAGGTAGGAGGCGTCCATTTCATTCCCGCACTTCGCGGGAACGACGTGCGGGTGATTGAGGGTGTTCCACACCTAACATTGCGGCAGCCAAAAACAAAAGGCCCATGAAATTTCATGGGCCTGGGACTTCTGGTATTGATGTTACCTGCGAATCTTAAACGTCGATGTTGTCCGCACGTAGCGCATTCGATTCAATGAAGTTCCTGCGCGGCTCAACGTCATCACCCATCAGCGTGGTGAAGATCTGGTCCGCAGCAATCGCGTCATCGATCTGTACCTTCAGCAGGCGGCGCACGGTCGGGTCCATCGTGGTTTCCCACAGCTGTTCCGGGTTCATCTCGCCCAGACCCTTATAGCGCTGCTTCGATACAGTGCGTTCCGCCTCATCGCGCAGCCACTGCATCGCGTGGTGGAAGTCGACCACGGCCGATTCCTTCACGCGGTCGCCTTCGCCGCGGCGGATGAACGCGCCTTCGCCGATCAGGCCCTGGAAGGTCGCTGCTGCCGTCGCCAAGGTCGCGTAATCCGCGCCCTGGACGAAGTCCGCATCGATCGAGCTGACCTTCACGTTACCGTGATGCATACGCTCGATGCGCAGCGCGTGCTTCTCGTTCAGGTCGTCCGAATGCACGGACACCTTCACTGCGCGGTCGCCGATTACCTTTTCCATCGCGTCGGCCGACACCTGCGCGGCTTCCACGGTCTCGAGGTCCAGCTGCACGCCGGTCATGATGGCGGTCAGCGCCGCGCGGTCAATCACGCGCGTCAAGCGCATCATGATCGCGTTCGACATGTTGAAGGTCTTTACCAGCTCGCCCAGCGGCTCGCCCGTGATCGGGTCGGCGCCTTCGCGCGGGATCAGCGCCGCGGTGTTCAGCGCCACGGTCATCATGTAGCTCGCTTCTTCGACGTCGTCCTTCAGGTAGCGCTCGTCGCGGCCGGCCTTTACCTTGTACAGCGGCGGCTGCGCAATGTAGATGTGGCCGCGCTCGACCAGCTGCGGCATCTGGCGGTAGAACAGCGTCAGCAGCAGGGTGCGGATGTGAGCGCCATCGACGTCCGCATCGGTCATGATGATGATGCGGTGGTAGCGCAGCTTGTCGACGTTGAATTCGTCCGGTCCAATGCTGGTGCCCAGCGTCGCGATCAGCGTGGTGATCTGCTCCGACGACAGCATCTTCTCGAAGCGCGCCTTCTCGACGTTCAGCACCTTGCCTCGCAGCGGCAGGATCGCCTGGAACTTGCGGTCGCGCCCTTGCTTGGCCGAGCCGCCTGCCGAGTCACCCTCGACGATGTACAGTTCGCACAGCGCCGGGTCTTTTTCCTGGCAGTCGGCCAGCTTGGCCGACAGGCCCAGGCCGTCCATGATGCCTTTGCGGCGGGTCAGGTCGCGCGCCTTGCGTGCCGCTTCGCGCGCACGCGCAGCTTCAACGATCTTGCCGCAGATGATCTTGGCGTCGTTCGGCTTTTCCATCAGGTAGTCGGTCAGCGTCTTGGCGACGATCTCTTCGACCGGGCCGCGCACTTCGGACGACACCAGCTTGTCCTTGGTCTGCGAGCTGAATTTCGGCTCCGGCACTTTCACCGACAGTACGCAGGTCAGGCCTTCGCGCATGTCGTCGCCGCTGATCTCAACTTTTGCCTTCTTGGCGAAGTCGTTCTCGTCGATGTACTTGTTGATCACGCGGGTCATCGCCGCGCGCAGGCCGGTCAGGTGGGTGCCGCCGTCGCGCTGCGGGATGTTATTGGTGAAGCACAGTACCTGTTCGTTGTACGCGTCGTTCCATTGCATCGACACGTCGACCGAGATATTGGTGTGCTGGTCCGACATGCGCTCGCCGGTCGCCTGGAACACGGTCGGGTGCAGCACGGTCTTGGCTTTGTTGATGTATTCGACGAAGCCGCGGGTGCCGCCTTCGAACGCGAAGATCTCTTCCTTGCCGTTGCGCTGGTCGGTCAGCTTGATGTTGACGCCATTGTTCAGGAACGACAGTTCGCGGATGCGCTTGGCCAGGATATCGTAGTGGAATTCGACGTGGTTGAAGATCTCTTCGTCGGCCCAGAAGTGGACGTCGGTGCCGCGCTTGTCGGTTTCGCCAATCACCTTGATCGGCGAGACTTGCACGCCGTTGATCGTTTCCAGTTCGCGGTTCTGCGGCACGCCGCGCACGAACTCCATGTAGTGCACTTTGCCGTCGCGGCGAATGGTCAGCTTGAGCAGCTTCGACAGCGCGTTCACGCACGAGACACCCACGCCGTGCAGGCCGCCCGATACCTTGTACGAGTTCTGGTCGAACTTGCCGCCTGCGTGCAGTTCGGTCATGACGATTTCGGCCGCCGAGCGCTTTGGCTCGTGCTTGTCGTCGAACTTCAGGCCGGTCGGTACGCCGCGGCCGTTGTCGGTGATCGAGATCGAATTGTCGGAGTGGATCGTAACGTGGATTTCGGTGCAGTGTCCGGCCAGCGATTCGTCGATTGAGTTGTCCAGCACTTCGAACACCAGGTGGTGCAAGCCGGTGCCATCGGAGGTGTCGCCGATGTACATGCCAGGGCGTTTGCGCACGGCTTCCAGGCCTTCCAGGATTTGAATCGAGGCTGCGCCGTATTCTTCAATTTTCGCGGGGACTGCTGGGGTGTTCTCGGACATGGACTGCTTTCTCAAAAAACGATTGCAAATTTACTTCGGACTGCGTCACCGTCGTTCCCGCGGAGGCGGGAACCCATGCTGAGTAAATGATCACCCTCAGTATGGATTCCCGCGTGCGCGGGAATGACGGTTTTGAGGGTGCGGGCTTGTGGCCCGCGCCCCTCATTTATAACCTCTGTACTTCTAAATCTACCAACCGTCTGACTCTTAAATCCGCATCGGCATCACAACGTACTTGAAGTCCGCGTTGTCAGGAATCGAAATCAGGGCCGACGAATTGGAGTCGCCCAGGGCAATATTCACCTGGTCGCACTTCAGGTTGTTCAGCACGTCGAGCAGGTAAGTCACGTTGAAGCCGATGTCCACGCTGTCGCCGCCGTAGTCGATCTCGAGTTCTTCAACCGCTTCTTCCTGGTCGGCATTGGTCGAGCTGATCTTCATGCTGCCTGGCGTGATGATGCAGCGCACGCCCTTGAACTTGTCGCTCGTCATGATCGCGGCGCGCTGCAGCGAACGCAGCAGTTCATCGCGGCCGATCGTGAAGTCGTTGTTGTAGCCCTTCGGGATCACGCGGGTGTAGTCAGGGAACTTGCCTTCAACCAGCTTCGATACCAGCTCGATGTCGGCAAAGGTCAGCTTGACCTGCGACGCCGCGATGTCCAGCTGGACCGGCTCGTCGTTCTCTTCCAGCAGGCGCTGCAGTTCGATGATCGTCTTGCGCGGGATGATGACTTCCTGGCGCGTGAATTCCTGTTCGGTTTCGACCTGGCAGAACGCCAGGCGGTGGCCGTCGGTGGCCACGGCGATCACGTTGCGGCCGTCGAGCACCAGCAGCAGGCCGTTCAGGTAGTAGCGGATGTCCTGCTGCGCCATCGAGAAGTGCACCATGTTGAACAGGTGCTTCAGTGTTTTCTGCGGCAGGGTGACCGAGGCGTTGAAGGTGTCGGCAACCGATACCGTCGGGAACTCTTCCGCGGCCAGAGTCTGCAAGGCGAAGCGCGACTTGCCGCTCTGGACGGTCAGGCGCTTGTTCAGCAGCGTCATCGTCACGTCGCCGGACTCAGGCAAGGCGCGCAGGATGTCGAGCAGCTTGCGCGCGGCGACCGTGGTGCCTTCGACTTCCGGTCCGGCGCCGATGTTCGCGTGCGTGGTGATCTGCACTTCGGTGTCGGTGGATAGGAAAGATACGTTTTCGCCGTCCTTGCGGATGAGGATATTGGCCAGAATCGGCATAGTGTGCCGACGCTCGACAATACCGCTCACGATCTGCAGTGGCCGGAGAAGGGTATCTCGGGTTGTTTTGACCAATTGCATAGTAATCCTCGGTAAGGTTGTTAGTTAGTGCTTGCTCTTGTGGTGCGCTTGGCGGAAGAGCGCTCCCAAGGGATCGCACATCCGCCGATTTCAAACAATTTCCAAAACACCCATTTTGCCAGAAATTGCCGTGGCTAAATAATTACCCTTTAAGGGTCTGTTCCAGCACGTGCAGCTCGTGGTTGCATTCCGGATTCTTGGTACGGTCCTGCGCGATCTTCCTGACGGCATGCAACACCGTCGTATGATCCCTTCCGCCGAACAACTCGCCGATCTCCGGCAAACTCTTCTGCGTCAATTCCTTGGCCAGGTACATCGCAATCTGCCGCGGCCGCGCGATGTTCGCTGGCCGTCGCTTCGAGTACATGTCCGCAACCTTGATGTTGAAGAAGTCCGCCACCGTCTTCTGGATGTTCTCCACAGAAATCTGACGGTTCTGCACCGACAGCAAATCCTTCAGCGCCTCTTTCACGATATCAATCGTGATGTCTTTCCCGTGGAAGCGCGAGTACGCCAGGATCTTGCGCAGCGCGCCTTCCAGCTCGCGCACGTTCGAGCGCAGGTGCTTGGCCACGAAGAACGCCACGTCATCCGAGAAGCTCACGCCTTCCGACTGCGCCTTCTTCAGCAGAATCGCCACGCGCATTTCCAGCTCCGGCGGCTCGATCGCCACGGTCAGGCCGGAGTCGAAGCGCGAGATCAGGCGGTCGTCCATGCCCGTGATTTCTTTCGGGTAGGTATCGCTGGTGATGATGATCTGCTTCTTGGCAGCGATCAGCGCTTCAAACGCGTAGAAGAATTCTTCCTGCGTACGGCTCTTGCCGCCGAAGAATTGAATATCATCGATCAGCAGCATGTCCAGCGAGTGGTAGTAATGCTTGAAGTCGTCGAAACCTTTGCGCTGGTAAGCGGTCACCACATCGCGCACATACTGTTCGGCGTGGATGTAGCGGATGCGCGCGTTTGGCTGGTCGGCCATCACCTGGTTGCCGATCGCGTGGATCAGGTGGGTCTTGCCGAGGCCGACGCCGCCGTAGAAGAACAGCGGGTTGTACGATACGCCCGGGTTGTTGGCGACCTGGATCGCGGCGGCGCGCGCCAGCTGGTTGGCCTTACCGGTAACGAAGCTGTCGAAGGTGAGTTCGGTGTTGATGCGGCTCTGTTCGCGCATCGGCTGCTTGCCGACGTTGAATTCGGGCGCGCCGATCGGGCCGTCGTTGCGGTGGCCCTGGACGATGCCGAGGCCGTTGGCCGGGCCGTCAGGTACCGGGGTGTGCACGGTGGCCTTCTTCGGCAGGGCGTTGCGCGGGTCGAGTACGAACTGTACTTCGGTTGGCGCTTCGAAATATTGGCAGGCCAGCGCGGTGATGCGGGTGGCGAACTGCGTCTTCACCCAGTCGAGCTTGAAACGGTTGGGCGCAGCAATGCGCAGCTTGCCATCCTCGTAATCGAGGGGGGCAAGCGGTTTAATCCACGCGCTGTATTGCTGCGGCGTCAGCTCCAGTTCCAACTGCGCGGAACAGGTCTGCCAGAAATTGTCCATGAATCTTCTTTGAAAATAAGGTGTGTGAAGGGCGGTTCGATGCTGATGCCCCGCGCCAGGTTTGCGCGCGAGCTTCGCCACACGTAACACGCTATTCTACCTGTGACGGGCAAAGTTATCCACAGGCATAGATGAGTTTTTGCGGGTAAACTTCGCATTCCTGTCGGTGACTGCAGTGGTGGAAGTTCAGCCAAAACCCGCCGAAAACCACACCCATCCTTGACATCGAACCCCAAAATGCTGTCTAATTCAGGGTTCCCCGCCCGTACTCCGTGCAAATTGGTAAGTCCTTACCTTCCGATCACGCTGGCTACACGGGTAGAAAAGAGTATTTTTGCTGTGGCGTGTCGCTGGCTTAAACATCTGCGAAATGTCCTTGGCGCCGAAAACTGACGGGACGTCAGACCCGATTTTGCATTTACTTTTGCTTTAAGCGAGACCAACATGAAACGTACTTACCAACCTTCCGTCGTCCGTCGCAAGCGCACGCACGGCTTCCGCGCACGTATGGCTACCCGTGGCGGCCGCCAGGTTCTGAACGCACGCCGCGCCAAGGGCCGCAAGCGCCTGGCAGTATAAAGCTGCCAGCTGCAGCCAGGACGCAACTGACCATGTCAAGCGAAGGTTCACACGACTTCGCGCGCGTTCGGCGTATCGTTAAAACGGATGAGTTTTCATCCGTTTTTCGTTTGCGCCCTGCGCAAAAGACTGCGCATTTCGTGCTCTATACCCGCGCGAACGAACTGCCGCATGCGCGGCTGGGCGTCGTGGTGGCCAAGCGCTTTGCGCCGCGCGCCGTGACCCGCAACACGATCAAGCGCGTCACCCGCGAACTGTTCCGTGCTGCCAAGCTCCCCGCCGTCGACTGCGTGGTGCGCCTGTCGCGCCCCGTCAACGCCAAGACCGGCCCGGCCACCACCGCCGCGCTGAAGGCGGAACTGCGCGTGGAAATCGCGCGCCTGTTCTCGTCGCAAGCGCCGCGCCCGGCGAAAACGGCCACATCAT
The DNA here is from genome assembly GCF_012927275.1 of Massilia polaris. Taxonomy (GTDB): domain Bacteria; phylum Pseudomonadota; class Gammaproteobacteria; order Burkholderiales; family Burkholderiaceae_D; genus Telluria_A; species Telluria_A polaris. The sequence goes on from NZ_JABBGG010000002.1 coordinate 505,818, forward strand.
GAACAAACTGCTCGTCTGGTTGCTGCGCGCCTATCAATTGGCGGTCTCGCCGATGCTGGGGCAGAATTGCCGCTTTTACCCGACCTGCTCGAATTACGCGATCGAAGCCGTCCGCACCCATGGCACTGCCCGCGGCAGCTGGCTGGCCCTGCGCCGCATCTGCAAATGCCATCCGTTCAATGACGGTGGCGTCGATCTCGTGCCGCCTGCGCACAGCAAGCATCCACCAACAGCCCATTGCGGCTGCAACCACTCCTGACCGAAATTCCAATGGAACTCAATAAACGTACTATCCTGTGGATCGTGTTTTCCGTCTCGCTGGTCGTTCTGTGGAACGACTGGATGGTCGCGAACGGCAAACAGTCGATGTTCTCGCTTACGCCTCCGCCGCCGGCCGTTACCGCTCCTGTCGCCAAGGCCCCTGTGTCGACCGTCCCGGCCGCTGCTGCCGTTGCCGGCGCCGCCGCGCTGCCAGGCGAAGCGCCGGCAGTCCAGGCGTTCAAGCCTGAAATCATCACCATCACGACCGACGTCATCAAAGCTGACATCGACACCGCTGGCGGCGTCATCAAGCGTCTCGAACTGCTTCAGTTCCGCGACAAGCTCGACAAAACCAAGAACCAGGTGCTGTTCGACGTCAAGCCGACCGGCGTCTACGTCGCCCAGACCGGCCTGATCAGCAACACCGGCGCTGCGCTGCCGAACCACAACACCGGCTTCGTCGCCAAGCCAGGTCCACGCGCGACCAACGGCAACAGCGAAGTCCAGCTGGTGCTGGAAGCGGAGCAGGGCGGCGTCAAGCTGACCAAGACCTACACCTTCAAAAAGGGTGACTACCTGATCGGCGTGCGCCACGACGTGGCCAACCTCGGCGCTGCCGCGATTGCGCCGTCGCTGTACATGCAGCTGCTGCACCACGGGAACGAGCCGGAAGGCGAAAGCTGGTTCAATGCGAGCTACACTGGCCCGACGCTGTACACGACCACCAAGCACTACGAAAAGCTGCAGTTCGAAGACATCGAAAAGGGCAAGGCTGAGCACACGACCAAGTCCGACAACGGCTGGATCGCGATCTCGCAGCACTACTTCGTCTCGGCATTCCTGCCGCAGGACAAGGCGCAGCGCGACATCTACACCAAGAAAGTCGACGCCAACCTGTACGCCGTCGGCAACCTGATCCCGCTCGGCCCGATCGCGCCAGGCGCGACCCTGAGCAACGAAGCGCGCCTGTACTCCGGCCCGCAGGATGAGAACAAGCTGGAAACCATCGCCCCTGGCCTCGAACTGGTCAAGGACTACGGCATGCTGACCATCATCGCCAAGCCGATCTTCTGGGTCATGGACCAGATCAACAAGGTGCTGGGCAACTGGGGCTGGACGATTATCGCCCTGACCGTGCTGATCAAGCTGCTGTTCTTCCCGCTGTCGGCCGCGAGCTACAAGAGCATGGCCAAGATGAAGATGGTCACGCCGAAGATGCAAGCGATCCGCGAGAAGTACAAAGGCGATCCGGCCAAGATGAACCAGGCCACGATGGAACTGTACAAGACCGAAAAGATCAACCCGCTGGGCGGCTGCCTGCCGATCCTCGTCCAGATGCCGGTGTTCATCGCGCTGTACTGGGTGCTGAACTCGTCGGCAGAGATGCGCGGCGCGCCGTGGGTGGGCTGGATCCAGGACCTGACCGCACCTGACCCGTACTACATCCTGCCGGTGCTGTACGCGATCTCGATGTTCATCACCACCAAGCTGAACCCGCAGCCGGCCGATCCGGCGCAGGCCAAGATGATGCTGTGGATGCCGCTGATCTTCTCGGTGATGTTCTTCTTCTTCCCGGCCGGCCTGGTGCTGTACTGGGTAGTGAACAACATCCTGTCGATCGCGCAGCAGTGGGTGATCACCAAGAACTTCGAGTCCGGCAAGACCAAGTAACACGGTTTGCTGAGATGAAAAATGCCCGTGCGCTGCGCGGGCATTTTTTTTGATGCGAGCTCAGCATGGATTCCCGCTTTCGCGGGAATGACGTCGTTGGCTAGGAGACCGTCGTTCCCGTGAAAACGGGAACCCATGCTGAGCACGCTACGCCGTGGTCCCCAATAAATTACAATCGAAAAATGAACCTCGACACATCCCCCATTGCCGCCATTGCGACGGCCCCCGGCCGCGGCGGCATCGGCGTCGTCCGCGCCTCCGGCAAATCGCTCGGCCCCCTGATCACCGCGCTGTTCCCCGGCGCCACCTTGAACCCGCGCCACGCCACCTACATCCCGTTCAAGCAAGCCGACGGCAGCATCATCGACCAGGGCATCGCGATCTGGTTCAAGGGCCCGCACTCCTACACCGGCGAAGATGTGCTCGAGCTGCAAGGCCACGGCGGCCCGGTCGTGCTGCAGATGCTGCTCGGCCGCGTGCTCGAAGCCGGGCAGGAAGACGGCCTGCGCCTCGCCGAACCCGGCGAATTCACCCGCCGCGCCTACCTCAACGACAAGCTCGACCTCGCCCAGGCCGAAGCCGTCGCCGACCTGATCGATGCCTCGACCGAAGCAGCCGCCAGGTCCGCCTCGCAATCGCTGTCGGGCGCGTTCTCGAAAGCCATCAACACGCTGGTCGAGCAAACCATCGGCCTGCGCATGCTGGTCGAAGCCACGCTCGACTTCCCGGAAGAAGAGATCGACTTCCTCGAAAAGTCCGACGCGCGCGGCCAGCTGGCCGTCATCGTCGACTCGCTCGACCACGTGTTTCGCCAGGCGGCACAAGGCGCGCTGCTGCGCGAAGGCCTGAATGTCGTGCTGGTCGGCCAGCCGAACGTCGGCAAGTCATCGCTGCTGAACGCGCTGGCAGGGTCGGACGTCGCGATCGTCACCCCGATCGCCGGCACCACCCGCGACAAGGTCAGCGAGACGATCCAGATCGAAGGCATCCCGCTCAACATCATCGACACGGCGGGCATCCGCACCGTGGACGAAGCGGTCGATGTGGTCGAGCGCATCGGCATCGAACGCACGTGGGGCGAGGTCGCCAAGGCCGACGTGATCCTGCATCTGCTCGACGCCAACCTCGGGCCGAGCGCAGCGGACGAACACATCTGCGCCGCCTTCCCGCAAGGTGTGCCGGTGCTGCGCATCTGGAACAAAATCGACCTGTCCGGGCACAAGGCGGGGCTCGACGTGGCGGCTGACGCAACCCATCTGTACCTGTCGGCGAACGAACACCAGGGCATCGACCTGCTGCGCACGGAACTGCTGCGCATCGCGGGCTGGCAGCAGACGGGCGAATCGCTGTACCTCGCGCGCGAACGCCACCTGATCGCCCTGCGCAACGCCCGCGCCCACCTCGACCACGCCGCTGCGCACGCAGCACAAAGCGACCAGTCGCTCGACCTGTTTGCGGAAGAATTGCGGCTGGCGCAGGTGCAGCTGTCGACGATCACTGGTGAGTTCTCGCCAGACGATCTGCTGGGCGTGATCTTCAGCCGATTCTGCATCGGAAAATAGTTGAGGTTCCGAGGGATTCCAGTAGTTGTAGCGGCTCGCGTTTGAAACCGGCCGTGCTCGCATTTGACGCCGGTTTCGGCTCGAATTAACTGCAAATGACGGAGGGCACATGCTCACGTTATCTGCAAATGACGGCTCATATCGGCAAGCCCGCCGCCAGCATGCGTTCGCGGATCTCGGCCGTGCGCTTCGGTTCGAGCTGGTTGCTGAACATCGCGCGAGCTGGTCGGTCGGCGCGCTCGTCCGCCGAGCCGCCGTGCGATTTCCGTCGCGCCCAGGTTCTCCTCGACGCGCAGGCGTTGGACCTCGGCGGAATCCACCGATGGCTTGCGTCCATTGTAAACGCCGCGCTCTTTCAACGTGTGCACGATGTCCTGCAGCATCCTTGATGCTGCGCGCGAGACGATCGATCCTGGTCACGACCAGTGTGTCGCCCCGCCGCAAAAAATCAAGCAACGTCGCCAGTTCGGTTCGGCCGGCGCGGCTGGTGCCGCTCGCCTTCTCGGCCCGCACCACGTCGCAGCCGGCGGCGCGCAGCGCCTGCTCCTGCAGAGCGAAATCCTGGTCGCTGCTGGAAACGCGGGCATATCCGTAGAGCGCCATGGGCTGGGTTCGTCTCGATAGGCTTTAGAACTGCCAAAATTGCCATCTCGATAACTGAAAAACAACCCTATTGAGACGAAATATTCGTCTCACTCAAATGGCCCGTTTGGGTGTACCTGTACGGTACAATGTTTCAAAGGCAACTTCCGCTTGTGGCCAAGAAGCGGACGAACAACAGAATGAGGAAGTTTCACAATTTCGTGCAACAAGGACACAATCTTAAATCTTGGCGCGATGTAGAATGCATCCCCTTCAAAACATGAGCCAAGCTGCAATGTCCGGGCGCCAGCATCGCATTCTGCTCGTCGGCTTTCCGCCTGCACAGATGCTTGACATTAGCGGACCACTCGATGTATTCACAATCGCCAATGAGCTGAGCGAGGCGATGGGTCGCCGGGCCCCGTACGATATCAGCCTCGCCGGTCCCGCAGCCGGCATGCTGATGACAACCTCAGGTGTTGCCTTGCAGGCCGCATTCAGCCTGTTTGATGTGACGCTGAGGCCAGATACCTTGCTGATCTGCGGCGGACGCGGCGCGCGCATCTCATCGCGTGATGCAAGACTGGTGAACGCACTTGCCACGCTCTGTGATCGGGCAGACCGGGTATGTTCGATCTGTACCGGCGCTTTTCTGTTGGCGGCTACAGGCGCGCTCGACGGCCACCGCGCCACTACGCATTGGGCTCATTTCGACGAATTCTCTGCTCAATTTCCGCGGGTCGAAATCGACCGGGATGCATTGTTTCTCAGTGCCGGAAAATGCTACACATCCGCTGGAATTACTGCCGGCATTGACTTTTGCCTGTCGCTGGTCGAGCGGGACCTTGGCCGCGCATTGGCACTGCTGGTAGCTCGGGAATTGGTGGTCTTCATGAAGCGGCCAGGTGGTCAATCCCAATTCAGCACATTATTAATGCACGATGCCACCGGAGAAGACAAGGCTCCATTTGACCAGCTGATTCGTTGGATGACGGAACATTTGACCGATGACCTGTCAGTAGATGCCCTCGCGGGGCGCGTGGCGATGAGCCCACGAAACTTTGCCCGACGTTTCAGCTCGGCGCTACAAATCGCACCAGGCAAATATGTGCAAATGCTGCGGCTCGATGCCGCGCGCCGCTTGCTGACGGAAAGTACCCTCTCCGTCACACTGATCGCGGACCGTTGCGGGTTCCAATCGGCCGAGACGATGCGCATTGGCTTCCAGCGCTGCCTGAATACGTCACCGTCCGATTTTCGCGCCCGGTTCCAGAGTATTGATTGCCCTGCACCGTAAATTCCACGTATGGCAGGATTCTTGGGGTGGATGTCATTGTAGCCCTATAAGTCCGCACTTACACTGGCCGGACGTTTCAACTCTAGGAACTACATGGAATCAATCTGCGGCCTATTGTCGCCGCACTTTTTACACTTGGCACTCGCGCCGTATGTTCCTGCTCATTTGACGACAGGAATAACCATTCAGGAAAGATGTTCATGAAGCGTTTTTACAATTTAGTTCGGGTGACTGTCCTGTTGGTGCTGGCGATTACGGGCTTGGCTCCTGCGGCAGCCCTGGCCCAGGCGGACAGGAAATTTCCCGAACAGGCCGAAGCGCTACTGAAGGACTATGTCCAGGACGAGCTGTTCACCGGCACGGTACTGGTGGCACGCAATGGCAAACCAATTTTCCGCAAGGGCTACGGCGCGGCCAACCGCGAGTGGATGATCCCGAATACCGTCAATACCAGGTATCGCATTGGTTCCATCACCAAGCAATTTACTGCGGCCGCCATTTTGAAAATGGCCGATGAGAACAGGCTTGGACTGGATGATCCGATCAAGAAATATTTGCCAGGCCTGCCGGCCAACTGGGGACAGGCCACCATCCGCCAGCTCCTTTCGCACACGTCGGGTATTCCGAGTCATACGTCACCGGACGATTCCGGCGCCAAGCTGATGCCCGTGAAGCACACTCCGCAGGAGCTCATCGACTTGCTCAAGGACGTTCCGCTGAATTATGAGCACGGTGCAAAATTCATGTACAACAATATGGGTTATGTCCTGCTGGGTTGCATTATCGAGACAGTGAGCGGCATGAGCTACCCTGACTATCTTGAGCAAAAGCTGCTGAAGCCGCTCAACGTGCGCAATTCGGGCTATGACGACGGGCGCGTCGTGGTGCGCCAACTAGCTCAGGATTACACGGATGGTGTGGATGACGTGGTGAAGGGCAGGTTCGTTAACATGAGCAACACTTATGCGGCGGGCGCCATGTATTCCACGGTTGATGACCTGTTCGCGTGGCAGCAGATGCTGATCAACGGGAAAGTGCTGAGCCCGCCCAGCCTGAAGGCGATGTTCACCGATGGTGGTCATCATTACGGGCTGGGCTGGTTCATCCGTGAAAATCTCTCGCGCAGGTTGTATGAGCACGGTGGCAACATCGGCGCTTACAGCTCGCTGCTAGCTTATTACCCGGACGATAAGCTCACCGTCATTGTCCTGAGCAATTACGGTGACGAGGTGGTCAGCAAGATCACCGATGAACTGGCGCGCCTGGCGCTGGACGTGGCCCCGGCGCACCGCCAGGTCAAGGTCGACCCCCGTCTTTATGCGGACTTTGAGGGCCGCTACCAGCTGGGATCGGCGATCTTTGCTATTACCTCGAAAGGCGACCGCCTGTTCGCCAAGCTGACAGGGCAGCGGCAATTGGAGATATTCCCGGAAAGCAACTACAGTTACTTCTACAAGGCCATCGATGTCGTGGTGACATTCGACGAGGACGCTTCAGGGAAAATTGAATCCGTCACGGTGAACCAGAATGGCAGCAAGATAAAGGCCAAGCGCCTCGATTAGCACGGCCATGAATATGGAAACGCCGCCCGGTGGGGCCAACGCGCCCCGGCGGACAGCCTGCCGCCAACACATATCAGCACACTGGGATTGAAGCGGGAATGAAGAAGTTCATTACTGAAGGCGAGAACCTGCCGGCATGGTTGGCGCCGATCAGCCATGCTGTGGTCGCCGGCGACACCTGCTATCTGAGCGGGCAACTGGCCATTGGCCTCGATGGGAAATATGTTGCGGGGACTGGCCTTGAGGAAGCGCAGCGCGCCTTCCAGAATGTTGCGCATGTCCTAACAGCGTCAGGTTTCATGCTGCAGGACATGGTGTTCGTTGATATTGCCTTTATCGACCTGGCCGACCTGCCGGAGGTCAATGCTTTGTTTGCAGAACTGTTCCCCGAAGGGCGCCGTCCCGCTCGCACCATCTACCAGGCAGCCCGTCTGCCTTACGACGCCCGCATCAAGGTTGCAGGCACGGCGGTGCGCGCTGCCCGACCGCAGGCCTGAGGCCAGCACGCACTGCCCTCGTGCATGCCTGGCAGCAGGCTGTCAGGAATGCTGAACGAGCGCTGCATCCGTGCGTGCAGGCAGCACGCGCTGTATGTTTTCCAACATGATCCAGCGGCGTTGAACGTCCGACACCCGCGCCAGCGGGCCTTCCGGATGCAGGAAGGCGTCCATCGTCTTCTTGTGGCCGTTCAAGGTCTTGGAGACTGGCCAATCGGTCCCGAAGATAATCTTGTGATTGATATTCCGCGCGAATAGCTTGAATGCGAGCCCGGCGAGTTTGAAACGCGAGCCGTTACAAGTAGTCTCCAATTGCTTGGTTTCCCAAAGGATGTTTTTTCTGTGCTTGGCTGTTTCCCGCTCACTGATATCAATCCGACTGGCATCACGCACTAATAGTTTGATGTTTGGGTAGCACCATCGAGCAAGGTCTCGCGGAAAGTCGCCACCAGCGGCCGCAGGTTGACGCGATGCCAGGCTGCCCAAAGCGGCGTGCGGTAGCTGAACCAGGGCAGTTCGCGCAGTACCACGCCGGCGGGCGCGTGGTGGCGCAGGCTGTGCTGGATCATGGCCATGCCTAGACCGGCGGCGACCAGTCCGAGGGCGGTCAGCGGCTCGGTCGCTTCCATCCTGATGTCCGGCGTAAAACCGGCGCGGGCGCAGGCGGCGACGAAATTGTCGTGCTTCAGCACGCTCTCCTTGTGCAGCACGGCAATCCATTCCTGGCCTTCCAGGTCTGCCGGCGTCAGTTCGGCGCGCGCGGCCAGCGGATGCTCCCCCGGCAGCGCCAGCAGCATGGCATCGCTCAGCACCTGGGCGCAATCGAGGTCGGGATCGTCCTTGAGCGGCGGTTCGCACACCAGGGCAACATCAAGGCTGCGCTGGCGCAATCCCTCCAATTGTTCGGCCGAGTGCATATTGTAGAGCGCGATATGCACAGCCGAACGGCCGTCGCGCAGCCTGCGCAGGGCGTCCGGCAGCACGCCGGAATGCATGGCGTTTTCGATATAGCCCAGGCAAAGGCCGCCTTCCTCGCCGCGTCCCAGCCGTTTCGCCAGCGATTCCAGGCGGTTGCCATGGGTCAGGAAGGCGCGCACTTCAGCCAGGAAGGTACGGCCATCGCGCGTCAGGCGGATGCGTTGCTGGCTTCGCTCGAACAGGGTCAAGCCGAGTCGCTCCTCCAGCTGGGCGATCTGGCGGCTCAGCGGCGATTGTGAAATATGCAGGCGCTCGGCGGCGCGGCCGACGTTCTCCTCCTCGGCGACAGCGACGAAATAATGCAATTGGCGAATGTCTAGCATATCAGACCTATAGGGACTCAAGATAGTCTTATTATGTCTTGGACTGCATTAACTGCGCAACCTATACTTGTCTTCACTGCTTGAGAAAGCGACTTTCCACACACTCACCAGCAAGGATAAAACATGAGCATCAAAGATAAACTACCAGGCAAGCTTGGCTTTGGCACCGCGCCGTTGGGCAATATGTTCCGCAACATTCCTGAGGAAGAAGCCTTGGCGACGGTCGATGCCGCCTGGGAGCATGGCGTACGCTATTTCGACACCGCGCCGTTCTATGGCGCCGGCCTGGCTGAAATACGTCTGGCCAGTGCGTTGGGCAAGCGTCGCCGTGACGACTATGTCTTGAGCACCAAGGTCGGCCGCGTCATCCTCGATGAGCTGGAAGATCCGGCGACGCGCGACCTGGGTGAAAAAGGCGGTCTGTTCGAGTTCGGCCGTCCCAATAAAATGATCAACGACTACAGCGCCGACGCCACGCTGCGCTCGATCGAGGACAGCTTGAAGCGCTTGAACACCGACCGCCTGGACATCGTCTGGGTACACGACATCGCCCAGGATTTCTATGGCGACGAGTGGCTGGCACAGTTCGAAATCGCCCGCACCGGTGCCTTCCGCGTGCTGAGCCGCTTGCGCGATGAAGGCGTCATCAAGGCCTGGGGTCTGGGCGTGAACCGGGTCGAACCATGCGAACTGACGCTGGACCTGAACGAAGCACAGCCCGACGGCTTCCTGCTGGCAGGCCGCTACACGCTGCTCGACCATGAACGGGCGTTGCAGAGACTGATGCCGGCGGCGGCCAAAGCCGGTGTCGACATTGTCGTCGGCGGTCCGTACAGCTCAGGCATCCTGGCCGGCGGCAGCCACTTCGAATACCAGAAGGCACCGGCCGAGATCATTGCCCGGGTCGAGCGCATTAAGGCTATCGCCAACCGTCACCATGTCAGTATCAAGGCCGCCGCGCTGCAGTTCTCGCTGGCCAATCCGGCGGTCGCCGCGGTGATTCCCGGCGCCAGCCGCCCGGAGCGCATCGCCGAAGATGCGCAAGCGCTGAACGCCGCGATCCCGGCCGCTTTCTGGCAGGAGATCCGTCAAGAAAAATTAGTGGCAGCCGATGCACCGGTGCCAGCAACCGGCGAAAAGGAGTAAGAGCATGGCCAGCACAAGCGCAAGCATAGAAATTGCCGCAACGGCGGAACGCGTATGGCAGATGATCGGCGGCTTCAATTCGCTGCCTGACTGGCTGCCCTATATTGCCGGCAGCGAGCTGAGCGAAGGAGGGCGCGTGCGCAGCTTGAAAACGCCTGAAGGCGAGATCATCATCGAGCGCCTGGAAAGCTTCAGCCAACAAGACCGTTCCTATAGCTACTCGATCCTGCAGGCGCCTTTTCCTGCCACGCACTACCTGTCCACTCTCCAGGTGCGGGAAATAGCGGAAGGACAGGCTTCCTTGGTGGTGTGGTCGGGCAGCTTTGTGCCGGCCGGCGTCAGCGATGCGGAAATCAGCAACATGTTTCACGGGATTTACCGGGACGGGCTACAGGCATTGAAGCTGCGCCTGCTTGAAAAGAACTGATGCACTGATTTACCGGTCGACTTGGGCACTGACCTTCCGGCTGCATCAGCGTCCGGTAACTTGGAGAATGCGTCAGCGCAAGCGTTTGAGCGGACCGGCCATGCGCAGGAAGCCGAGTGCCGCAGTGGTGTAGAAGGTGCGCGACGTTCCCACTGCAAAGTCATCGACATGGACCACGGTTCCCATGTCGGCCTCCTGCCAAGACAGCGCGAACACGCTTGGCGCAAGCTCGACAGCCTCGTACTGCACAGTGGCCGTCGCACCAGTGAATTCGCCTTCGGTGACCTCGTAAGTCATCGTATGGCCGTCATTGGCATAAATGTTGAGCACCGTCATCGCCGTGCCGTGCGCTCAGAGCCGGTAGCCGCCGCTCGCATCAATGACCTGACCGGTCGTCCACTTTGAGGCCGGACTCGCCAGGAAGCCAATGACGCCGGCAATATCTTGCGGCGTGCCGACCCGGCCCAGCGGGCTGGCCGCGATCATTGCAGCTTTTCCTTCCTCCGTGCGCAGCCAGGCGGCGTTCATGTCGGTGTCAACTGGACCCGGAGCAACCGCGTTGACAATGATGCCGCGTGGGCCGAGCTCCACTGCCCAGTGGCGCGTGAATGCATCGACAGCAGCCTTGGCACCAGCATAGGCGGAGATGGCGGTGAATCCGCCAGCCGTCTCGAATACGCGGCTCGACAAGACGCTCGACAGGTTGATGATGCGAGCGCCTGCCTTCATGCGCGCCAATGCGTGTTGGGTGGTCAAGAAGACCGCCTTCACATTCAACGTGAACTGACGATCAAACAGCGCCGGCGAGGTGCTGTCAAGCGCGCCACCGTCGGCCACACCCGCGTTGTTGACCAGCACATCGATCCGCGCCTCTCGGCCGCATTGCCTCAGTCCGTCGTCGACGCCCTTGAACAGATGCGTCACGCCGGCATCGGTCGTGAGATCCGCACTTACTGCGAAGCCGTCGCCGCCGGCGGCCTTGATCGCTGCCAGCGTGATGTCAGCCGCATCCTGGTCGGCGCGGAAATGCACGATGACGAAACAACCTAGTCGCGCGAGTTCGATTGAGGCGGCACGTCCAATGCCGCGCGAGGCACCGGTAACCAGTGCGACCTGAGAGAGAGGTGTTGTCATGAATATTCCTGCTGTATGTTTAGGTTGAATTGCATGCCCCGGCCTGGGGTCTGCCTTGCCAGATACCGCCAGTTCGCTTCGGTTTTGTCTGCAAGGAAGGTAGTTTATGGTTGCAAAAACTAAAGATAAACATCAAAATCTGCATCCCATCTATGCGTTTTCATCATTCATGAATCACGACCACCTGCGAATCGTCGTTGAAATCGCCCGGCAGGGAAATTTCTCCAGCGTCGCCAAACTGCACGATTTAGATCCCTCTTCGGTCTCGCGCATCGTCCAATCGGTCGAGCGCGAGCTTGGTGTCAGGCTGTTTCAACGATCGGCACGGCACGTGGCCGTGACCGAGGCGGGTGCAGCCTATGTGGCACGCGTGGCACATCTGCTTGAGGAACTGGATGCTGCCGGCGACGCCGTGAAGTCGATGGAAAACCGGCCCACGGGTATATTGCGGATCACGGCATCGGTCGCTTTCGGGCAAGCCTGTCTGGTACCACTAATGCCAGAGTTCGCCAGACGTTACCCGGAAATCACGCTCGAACTCATCCTCAACGATGCCAACCTGGATATGGTTGCCGACCGCATCGATCTGGCACTTCGGTTGAGTCCCCGTATGGCGCAGGATCTCGTTCGCGTGAAATGGTTTGACGCCACCTACAGAATCTGCGCGAGCCCCGCATACCTCGAAACGCACCCGGCAATCGAACGTCCGGAAGATCTCGGGCGACACCCCTGTGTGTTATTCGGTCACCCGCATCCGCAGTCCAGCTGGCACCTCCGAAGTGCCAATGGCACGACACAGGACATTACCGTCCCGACTGCGATGGTGGCCTCGAATGGTCTGGCGCAGAAGGCGCTTGCGTTGGCCGGTATGGGGCCCGCCCTGATGCCCATATGGCTCGCTGCGCCCGAGATCTCCTCAGGCGCACTCAAGCAGATACTTCCCGGTTACGCCGTTGCGCCGAGCGATTTCGAAGGCGCGGCTTGGCTGCTTTATCCGCACCGCAGTTTCTTGCCGGCGAAAACCCGCGCCATCGTGAACTTCCTGCTGGATCATGTGGCCAAGGAATGGACCTCGGTGTGAGTTAAGGCAAACTTGAATCCTTGTCGCTCAAACAAGGCACTGTACCGGCGTCTGACGCATTCCTGCTGCGGAGCTTGGGGAAGCGTAAGAACGTGCAGCGTTCGCATAGCTAAGATGGAGCAATTGCCAAACTATACGCAACTTGCGGATCGACCTATCCATTTGCGTATAATCGTATGCGTGCAACCTTCATCGAACTCCCGCCGTTCATGCGGTACCGCGCCGACTATCTTGATGATCAGGCTTATCGCACGTTGCAGACGGAGTTGATGAAACATCCCGAGGCCGGGGACGTGATTCCCGGCACCGGGGGACTGAGAAAGCTGCGCTTTAGGGACCTCGGCCGTGGAAAAGGTAAGCGGGGCGGCTTGCGGGTGATTTACTACTGGCGAGTTGCGGCAGATCAATTCTGGCTATTCACCTTGTATGACAAAGACGAAGCCGCCGACTTGTCCGCGGATCAGCGCAAAACCCTGTCTTCCATGCTGGCGCGCGAATTGAAAGCAAGGAGCACGAAATGACGAAGCGAAATTTGTTTGCGGAGCTCGAAGAGGGATTTGATGCGCTCGCTGATGAACGTGCAGGCAAGGTTACGCTTCGCAGCAGCACCGTCGAGTATCGGCCCGCCCTTGACGACTGGTTGCACGATCATGTCGCACCTGCGTATGACGCTATCAAGGTCGACCCTTCGCGCGCGGTAAGCATTGCTGGCGTTCGCGAACGGATTATTGCTGAGGACGATGCTGCCCGCAAAAAATGAGCAGCTATACCGTCGTGTTCACGCCGGAAGCTGAGCAACACCTCGCCGAGCTGTATCGATATATGTCGCAAAAATCGTCGGCCGGCACAGCGCATCGCTTCACGATGGCGATTGTTGACTATTGCGCCGCCATGGACGAATTTCCGCACAAAGGCATGCGGCGCGAGGACATTCGCCCCGGCCTGAGAATCATCAACTATCGCGGAAGCACAGTCATTGCTATCGCGGTTGACGACCTCGCCCGCGTCACCATCATCGGCATCGTTTACGGCGGACGAAATTACGAGGCGCTGCTCCGCCCGGACGATAGCGACAAGCCGTGAGTAATCCGTGGTTTGCCGATCTCTTTTATTTTTTTCGCAAACCCTGTCGATTTCTGCGAATCTGATACGTCGTAGTGTAAGCAAGACCAATAACACTCAACCTTTCAGGGAGATAAGCAATGCTTGACACTCCGCACATCACGCAGTCGACCGCGCAACAGGCGGCGGTCATCCACCTGACCATCCCGCGCGACCAGATCCGCACCGCGATGGGTCCCGCCATCCAGGAAGTCATCGACACCGTCGCCGCCCAGGGCATCGGCCCTGCCGGTCCCGTGTTCTCGCACCACCTCAGCATGCAGCCCGGCACCTTCGACTTTGAAGTCGGCGTCCCCGTAGCGAGTCCCGTCATGCCGACGGGCAGGGTCAGGCCGGGCGAGCTGCGTGCCGCCAAGGTCGCCCGCACCGTCCTGCAGGGCAACTACGACAAGCTTCCTGACGGCTGGGGCCAGTTCATGGCCTGGCTCGACAAGGAAGGCCTTCCGAAAGCGCCAGACCTGTGGGAGGTGTACGTCAAAGGCCCCAGCCTGGACCCCGACCCCTCCACCTGGCGCACTGAACTCAACCAGCCACTGCTCGGCTAACCCAACCATAAAGGAGACACACCATGACAACGCAAAACGTCAAACCTATCCCCGAAGGCGTGCACGCCGTTACTCCGCACCTGGTCTGCGCGGGCGCAGCCGAGGCGATCGAGTTCTATAAAAAAGCGTTTAATGCGGTCGAAATTCACCGCATGCCCGGCCCGGGCGGGAAGCTGATGCACGGCGCGATCCGCATCGGCGACTCGATGGTGATGCTGGCCGACGAATTCCCTGAATGGGGCAGCAAGGGACCAAAAACCCTGGGTGGCACGCCGGTGACCATCCACCTGTATGTCGAGGACGTCGACGCCGTGTTCGCCCAGGCGGTATCCGCTGGCGCCACGCCTGCGATGGCGGTGGCCGACATGTTCTGGGGCGACCGCTATGGCATGCTGATCGACCCGTTCGGCCACAGCTGGTCGGTCGCCACCCACATCAAGGACCTGACGACCGAAGAGATGATCGAGGCATCCAAGGCCGGCTGCCCTTAATGACGACATCGAAAGGAGAACAACATGCGATTCATGATTATCGTTAAAGCCACCGCCGATTCCGAAGCCGGCAAGATGCCGACCGAGAAGCTGTTGGCAGACATGGGCAAGTACAACGAAGAGCTGGTGAAGGCCGGTGTGATGCTGGCCGGTGAAGGCCTGCATCCGAGCTCGAAGGGCGCGCGGATCAAATTCTCGGGCGCCAACCGGGCCATCGTCGATGGCCCGTTCGCCGAGACCAAGGAGCTGGTCGCCGGCTTCTGGCTGTGGGACGTGAAGTCGAAAGAGGAAGCGATCGAGTGGGTCAAGCGCTGCCCGAACCCGATGGAAGGCGACTCCGAGATCGAGATCCGCCAGGTGTTCGAGGCATCCGACTTCGGCGACGAGTTCACGCCGGAGCTGCGCGCGCAGGAAGAAGCCTTGCGTGAGCAGATCGCAGCCAAACACTAATTGAAGGGAAATCTCATGCGATTCCTGATCTTCCGAAAAGCCGACGCGGAAACCGAGCAGGGCGCGATGCCCAGCGAGGAGTTGTTGACCGCGATGGGCGCCTACAACCAGCAGCTGGTCGACGCCGGCGTGATGCGCGCCGGCGAAGGACTGCGGCCCACCCGCGAAGCCGTGCGCATGAAGCTCCACAACGGTCAGGCCACGGTCATCGACGGCCCGTTCACCGAGACCAAGGAGTTGATTGCCGGCCTCTCCGTCTTCGAAGCCGCGTCACGCGAGGAGGTGGTGAACTGGATAAGGCAGTGGCCGATGCAGGATGGCGACGGTAATGTCACCGTCGAAATCCGCGAGGCCGGCTGTCCAGGCGGATGCGCCGAGGTGCATCCGAACCCGGATGCGAAGCAGGAGGGCAAGCGGTTCGCGGTCCTGCTCCGTTCCAGCCCCGCGCTTGAGGCGGAGGAGCCGGTGGCGCAGGAAAAGCTCGACCGCCTCGACGCCCACAACGCGGCGGAAGCGGCCAGGGGCGTGCTGCTGGCGGCCGACGGACTGCGTTCGAGTGCGCGCGCCAGCCGAGTGCAGTTCAGCGGCGGCAAGGCGACGGTGCTGGACGGGCCATTCACCGAAATCAAGGAGCTGATCGCGGGATACTGGATGATCCGCGTGGCGTCGATGATGGATGCCATCGAATGGGCAAAGCGCAATCCGTATCCGACCGGGCCTGATGTCGAAGTCGAGATCCGGCCGATGTACGAGCTCGACGACCTTGACGTCGACTTCACGCCGGAGCTGCGCGAGGCCGAGCAGCGCATGCGCCAGATGCAGCTTGAAGCTGGCATGCGCTAGGCGACGCCTTCGATGACAAAGGAAAGTACGCATCGCGTCATCGAGGGCGTCTGGCGCATCGAGTCGGCGCGCATCATCGGCGCACTGGCGCGGATGCTGCGCGACGTCGGGCTGGCCGAGGAGCTGGCGCAGGACGCCTTGGTCGGAGCGCTGGAATGCTGGCCCGCCAGCGGCATCCCGGACAACCCGGCCGCATGGCTGATGACGGTGGCGAAGAACCGCGCGCTCGACCACCTGCGCCACGCCAAGCTGCACCAGTCGAAGGAAGCCGAGCTTACCTACGAAATCGAAACGCAGCTGGAGAATGCCGCGCCAGACCTCGACGCCGCTCTGGACGACGACTTCGGCGACGACATGCTGCGGCTGATGTTCGTCTGCTGCCATCCGGTCCTGTCGACCGAGGCGCGCGCCGCGCTGGCCCTGCGCCTGCTGGGCGGCCTGAGTACCGACGAAATCGCGCGCGCCTTCCTGGTCTCCGAACCCACGGTCGCGCAGCGCATTGTGCGCGCCAAGCGCACCTTGTCCGAAGCGCGCGTGTCGTTCGAGGTGCCCGCCGCGGACCAGCTGGTGGCGCGCGTCGGCTCCGTACTACAGGTGATCTACCTGATTTTCAACGAAGGCTATTCCGCCAGCGCAGGCGACGACTGGCAGCGTCCCAAGCTGTGCGAGGAAGCGCTGCGTCTTGGCCGCATCCTCGCCGCGCGCATGCCGGACGAGGGCGAGGTGCATGGCCTTGTCGCGCTGATGGAGATCCAGTCCTCGCGCACCCGCGCGCGCATCGGCCCGAACGGCGAGCCGGTACTGCTGATGGACCAGGACC
Source organism: Massilia polaris (assembly GCF_012927275.1). Lineage (GTDB taxonomy): Bacteria > Pseudomonadota > Gammaproteobacteria > Burkholderiales > Burkholderiaceae_D > Telluria_A > Telluria_A polaris. The sequence continues at coordinate 522,610 of NZ_JABBGG010000002.1, forward strand.
GCGCGCGCTGGGACCAGCTGCTGATACGGCGCGGCTTCGCCGCGCTGGAACGTGCCGCAAAGCCGGGCGAAGCCTTCGGCCCGTACGGGCTGCAGGCAGCCATCGCTGCCTGCCACGCGCGCGCGATCAGGCCGGAAGACACCGACTGGACGCGCATCGCCGCGCTGTATGACGCGCTTGCGCAGGTGGCGCCATCGCCGGTGGTGGAACTTAACCGTGCGGTCGTGCTGTCGATGGCATACGGGCCGGCAGCGGGGCTCGAGCTGGCCGACAAGCTGGCCAGCGAACCGCAGCTGCGCAACTATCACCTGCTGCCGAGTGTGCGCGGAGACCTGCTGTCGAAGCTCGGTCGCGATGCCGAAGCACGTGACGAATTCGAACGCGCGGCGTCGCTGACCAACAACCTGCGCGAGCGCGATCTGCTGCTGGCGAGGGCGCGCGACTGCGGGCGAAAGCTGGGTTTGGGCTGATCTATGCTAGGCTTTTGGCATGAAAACACTCAACGGAATTCGCCTCGCTGCCACGCTGCTGGCCTGCTCCCTGCTGGCCTCGTGCGCAAACGTCTTCGGCCCGCGCCAGGTCGCGCTGCCACTTCACAAACTCCAGGCTGGGATGGAACGCCGCTTCCCGCTGAACAACCGGGTGCTCGAACTGTTCGAGATCCAGCTGACGCGGCCGCAGCTTGCGCTGGTGCCTGACACCAACCGCATCGCACTGACGATGGATGCTTCGATCGCGCCGCCATTCCTGCGCCAGTCGTGGACAGGCACGATGGCGATGTCGGGGCGCTTGTATGTGGATGCCGCGCGCGGTGCCGTGATGATGGCCGAACCGCGCGTCGACCAGTTCGCGATCGACGGCATGGATTCATCGCGCCAGAGGCAGGTGACCAAGGTGGCGAATTTGCTGGTTGACCAGCTGGTACGTGAGACGCCGGTCTACAGCTTCCGGCCCGAGGACTTGCGCTACGCCGGCGTGCAGTTCGTGCCGACGCGGATTACCGCTGCGCGAGATGCGTTGGTCGTAACGCTGGAGCCAGCAAACCGTTAACCGTAGGGCGGAAGAGCGAAGCGTCATCCGCCTTGCATGCGTCACCGAGCATCGTTAATTCCCATCCTCCACCCGCTCCGGCGGCAACGCCCACTTCGGTACCTTCTAACACGTATGGGCGCGGCGCCTGTTCGCTGCCCGCGTGGGTGTGCGACGCGCGTTCCTACCAGGCGGACACCGCAGCCATCACCAGCGTCAACGACAGAAAATGCACCAATTTCATGCGTTAGCTTTCTTCCCCGGAACGCGAAAAAAATACCTGCATCGAAGGCCACGGCAACGCTTTACCCGGTATGCATTCCTGCTATTATTTATCCAGCTGAGTTGAAAACAGCGCTGCCTAACGATTGCGATCGTAGCTGTGCAACGCCTTAGTGGCGTTGCTTAAGTGCAAGCGGAGACCAGTTAACTGGCGAGGGTAGCGGCGGCAAGATCAGTTGTTTTTCCGCGGCAAGAATTCACTTACTTCCGGCCAATAATGCCGGGCTTGAGGATTCTCATTGCCATGGGGTTCCAACTGAGTAATCTTGCTGTAAGACTTTGATGTACTGCCTGCGAAGGGGTGAATCTTGGGAACGCTACAGGAGAATTTGCCGGAGAATGAGGGCAACGTTGAGTTGCCCGTCCCCCCGCCGATGGGTGCAGTCAGCGCGCGCCAGGCATTGCCGGCCAAGGGCTCGTGCTGGTACTGCGAGAAGCCGCTCGATAGCGTGCGACGATTCTGCGGCAAGGATTGCGCCGATTCGTTCGACGAGGAAGCGGAATACACGCGCTGACGCGCGCCGGCGTTTAGCTGGCGTGGCCCAGGCGGCGCAGTGCGCCAAGTGCGCGGTCGTAATCGAACTCGTTGGCGGCCAGCACCACCTCGTCAAACTGGGCGTCGCCCAGTATCATCCGCAAGCCTGCTTCGGAATCGTCGAGCAGGTCAATTGCCGCACCGTCACCACTTATCAGCAGATCAAGCAATCGCGCAAGCAAGGCCGGGTCAGCCATGGCTGCATTCGGCTGGGTGGCGTGCGCCGTCATTGGCACCGCTTCATTGAGCAAGGTGTCGAGGATGGCGATGACTTGCGACAGGGCGGGCGTCAGCGCGTCGAGGCAGGCCGTCTCCTCGCCCGACGCGGTGCGCAACGCCGTTTCCAGATCGCAGGCGAGCAGGTGGAGCGGCCGCGCGCCGATCATGCCGGCGGCGCCCTTGAGGGTATGCGAAAGCCGGTGCGCCAGGGCGCGGTCGCCGGCAGTGAGCGCGACGCGGATCGGCCGGTCGCCGTCGCTGTAGTCCTTCCGAAAACGCCGCAGCATGCGTGCGTACAGGTCGCGGTCGCCCATGACCCGGTCGATGCCGTCGCCGACATCGACTACTTCTCGTGCTGCTGCGTCCGCGCGGCGTTCTATCGTGCTCGGAATGTGGTCTTCTGTCATCGGGCTGCTGAGTCTTGCGTCGGAATTATCAGCGTACGATATCAGACTTTCTTGTCAATCCTGCAGATTGGAAACATTACTTTGTTGTGAAGACCCACGCCTTGCTTGTCGCCACGCCATTGAGGGTGCCGCTGAACGTCACCTCGTAGCTTGTGTTCGCCTTCAGCACCGCCAGCGGAACGATCGCCGCGGCCGGCGATGTCCTCGCGTTGGTGTTCTCGCCCGCCTTGATCAGCCGGACTTCAAGGTCGGCGCCGCCACGCGGACGAATCGTGAAACTCTGCACAACGACATTCACATCGATGTCGGCGTGCACGCTGACCGGATAGCCGACTTCGTTGAGGTTAGGCACCGGGTCGGGTGCCTCGTAATCGCTGAAGAAGTTGGCCGGCACCTTGACCTGCCCGTTGAACGGCCAGGTCACCAGGTTGCGGCCGCCCACGCCGGGCCCGTAGCCGTTGGTGGCGGCAAAATTGGTGGTGAAGTAGGTATAGCCCGCGCTGGTGGTCGCCGCGCCGGTGCCGATTTCCTTGAACTTCGGCTCGAAGATGACGAAGCGGTGATAAATCGCGGTGATCAGTTCTTCCGCCATGTAGAAGCCGGAGCCGTTGGCGGTCGCGGAAATGACCTCGCCGTAAGCGTAGGTTCCCGTCCGGTAGGCATAACCGGCGGCCTGCATGCGGTCGCCCTGGCTCACGCCGGTAAAGCCGGGCTTGCCCGCAGTCTGCTCGTGGGTGACGACGTTGTTGGCTTTCTGATACTCGGAGTGGCCCGCTGCCGCGCGGTCGAGCAGTTCGTTACGGGTCAGCACCGGCATGCCGGCCTGCGCGCGCCGGTAATTAATCCAGTTCATGCCGTCTTGCGGGATGTTGTTGAGCAGCGAGGGCGCGCCCGGTTCCTGCGCGAGGACGCTTGGCGGGACCGCTGCGGGCGTAACGGCCGGACTCGCGTCCCCGCCGCCACCGCCGCCGCAGGCGGCCAGTGCCAACGCCGTCAGGACCCCGGCCGTATAAAGCTTCCAGCGACCCGATGTGTTCATCCTGTGCTCCCATGCATATTTACACCAATCATCAATTCTAGGGGAAAATGAAAATTGATGAGATTTGATTTGCTCATCCGAAGCGCCGTGTAAATGCCCGCGCTGTAGAATGCCAAATATGAATGTAAAACGAACACGACGACAACACCTTGCGCGCGCTAAGTTCGCGTTGCCGAGCTTTGTGACGCTGCTCTCGATTGCCGCCGGTTTTGGCAGTATCGTGATCACGGTCGACAACGCGCACGTTGGTGATCCGGCCAATTACCGCCTCGCCGCGATCCTGCTGGTGCTGGCCGGCATCTTCGACGCGCTTGACGGTTTTGTCGCGCGCGCGACCGGCACTTCGTCGGATTTCGGCGTGCAGCTCGATTCGATCGCCGACGTGATGAACTTCGGCTGCGCGCCGGCGCTGCTGCTGTACACCTACGGTTTCGTGCCGCTGGGCGCGGACCATCCGACCATGCTGCGCGCGGGCGCCTTTGCCTGCTTCATGTTTGTGGCCTGCGGCGCACTGCGGCTCGCCCGCTTCAACGTCAGCGTCGGCCGCACCGACCCGCGCTATTTCGTCGGCATGCCGATCACGGCGGGGGCCGCGTGCGTGGCCTCGGTGGTGGTGGCATGGCCGGACCCGGCCAACTCGCTGCTCCATGCGCTGGGCATCATATTGTTGATGGTATCGATCGGCGGCGTGATGATCTCGACGATCCGGTTCCCGAGTTCCAAGCAGCCGATGACCAAGCTGCTGATGCTGCTGATCGCGATCGGGCTCGGCCTGCTGGCGTGGCTGCAGATGCGTTTCTTCGTGCTGTTCTTCCTGCTGTATATCGGCGTCACCATGCTGATCAATATCGGCTGGAGAATGGGATGGCGCGGCCTGGCGCCGCCGCGCGTCTACCAGGACTGAGTCTCAGGCAAACTTGTCGAGCATCGCCGCCAGGTGGGCTGCGCGCGCCTGCGCGTCAGGCAGGTCTTCGGCATTGCCGGTTTGCGTGACGATGGCGCCTGCCAGCAGCTGGACGAACGAACGGTCGAGCGCCTTGCGCGCCGCCGACATCTGCTGGGCTGCGGCATCGCAGTCGGATGGCGTCTCGGCCATCGCAATCAGCTTCTGAACCCCGCGTAACTGTCCCTCGACCCGCGCCAGCCGGTGCATCAAATCCTTCTTCTGCTCCGCGCTGAGCGCGCCGCCGCCGGCCATCAGGCGACTTCGTGGCCGCGCGCCGCGCGCAGGATCCTGAACCAGTCGCTGCGGTCCAGCGTGAAGCGGGTGCCGGCGACAGCGACCGAGATCGCTTCGATGCGCCCCGTGCCGGTCAGCGGGATAGGGCGCGACGGCGATTGCATGATCCATGCAAATACGACGCTGGCGAATGGCTGCTGCAGCTCGTCGGCAATGCCGTTGATCACCAGGCGCAGGTTTTCCGCAGCGGCATCGGTGCCATTGAACAGGCGGCCGCCGCCGAGCGGCGACCAGGCCATCGGGGCGACGCCCAGGTCTTGCAGGCCGTCGAAGGTTTCATCGAACATCGGCGCCGTTTGCAGCGGCGAGAACTCGACCTGGTTGGTCGCCAGCGCAATGCGGCGGTTGAGGCTTTCGAACTGGTGGCGGCTGAAGTTCGACACGCCGAAGTGCAGCACCTTGCCGGACTTGCGCAGCGCGCTGAAGGCTTCGGCAACTTCGTCGAAGTTCATCAGCGGGTCGGGCCGATGGATCAGCAGCAGGTCGAGGCGGTCGGTTTGCAGCTGGCGCAGCGACTCCTCGCTTGATGCGATGATGTGGCTGGCGCTGGTGTCATAGTGCTGGATCGAATGCTGCGGGCGCTGTGGCGTAACCAGCTTGATGCCGCACTTGCTGACCAGCTGCATCTGGTCGCGCAGCGAAGGCTTGCGGCCAAGTGCCTCGCCGAACAGGCCTTCGACGCCGTAACTGCCGTAGATATCGGCGTGGTCGAAGGTCGTGACGCCGAGCGCCAGGCATTGCTCGATGAAGGCGATGCGCTGGTCGACCGTCATGTCCCATTCCGTCATCCGCCACATGCCGGCGACGATGCGCGACAGCTCAGGGCCGTTTGGCGTGGTCTTGATGCGCGGGCAGTGGAGGTCGGCGGGAAGGCGGTGCGGCATAAGTATGTTCCGGAAAATTAATGTTCAATGACCTACGAATTACGAATTACGAATTGCGGTTTGCGGTGTCGCTTACTTCAGCCAGAGCCGCATCGAATCCCACGCGCGCCCGAAGATCGACGCTTCCGTCACTTCTTCCAGCGCCACCACCGGCAGCTGCAACAGCGGCTTGCCGTCGACAACCATCTTCAGCGTGCCTACGCGGCTGTTCAGCGGCAGCGGTGCGAGCAGCGGATCCTTGCGCTCGAGCACAGGCTTGAGCTTGCCGGCCACGCCCTTCGGCACGGTGACCATCACGTCACTGGTAAAACCAATCTTGACCGTGCCCTGCGAACCCTTGAACACCTGCGGCGTCTGGATCGCCTGGCCCTTCGAGTACAGCTTGACCGTGTCGAAGTTCTGGAAGCCCCAGTTCAGCAGCTTCTGGCTTTCCTGGGTGCGGGTCTGGTCCGAGTTGGTGCCGACCACCACCGAAATCAGGCGGCGGTTGTAGTTGCCGTTCGGGCGCTTGGCCGAGGCGATCATCGAGTAGCCGGAGCTGTCGGTGTGGCCGGTCTTCATGCCGTCGACGGTCGGGTCGAGCCACAGCAGGCGGTTGCGGTTCGGCTGGGTGATCTTGTTGTAGGTGAAGCTCTTGACCGAGTCGATCTTGTAGAACTGCGGGAAGTCGGCGATCACGCGCGCGGCCAGGATCGACAGGTCGTGCGCGGTCGAGTAGTTGTCCGGGCTGGGCAGGCCGTGCGGATTGGCGAACTTGGTGTTCTTCAGGCCCATGCGCTGCGCTTCGCGGTTCATCAGCACGACGAAGGTGCCTTCGTCGCCGGCGACCGCTTCCGCCAGCGCGACGGCCGCGTCATTGCCCGACTGGACCATCAGGCCGTGCAGCAGGTCGTTGACGCTGACAGGGACTGCCGGGTCGATGAACATCTTCGAGCTGCTGGCGTCGACTTTCCATGCGCGTACCGACACGTTGACCAGCTGGTCCAGGGTCAGCTTCTTGTCGCGCAGCGCGCCGAAGGTGACGTAGGCGGTCATGATCTTGGTCAGCGATGCCGGCTCGATGCGGGCATTCTGGTCCTGGGCGGCGATGATCTGGCCGCTGCTGGCGTCAAGCAGGGTCCACGACTTGGCGGCGATGCTTGGAGGAGGGACAGTCTGCGCGTGCGCTGCCGAGATAACGATAAGGCTGGCAGCAAGTGCCGTGAACAATTTTTTCATGGATTTGCTACTTTAAAAGGTGAGAATTGCAGAGCCGGGTAATTATAGCCTCAGCTTTCGGCCGCGCCGGGCCTGCGCCACAGTTGAATCACGAGATTTTTAATGTGGCCAAGCTTGCGGTGGAAGAAGTGGTCGGCGCCGGGAATCACGATCACAGGCAGGTCGAGCGGGCGCGCCCAGTCGAATACTTGTGTCAGGGTAATTGTTTCGTCTTGCTCGCCGTGGATGACGATGCTGTCTTGTGGCACCTCCGGCACCGGCCACTTGCCGGCGGCGGTACCGACCAGCACCATGCGTTCGATCGCGCGGCCCTGTTCGAGCAGGCGCTGGTACAGGGTCGCCTGCACGAAGGTGCCGAACGAGAAACCGGATAGTGCCACCGGCAGGTTCGGATAGCGCTGCTGCATGTGGTCGAGCATGACTTCCATGTCGTCGGTTTCGCCGAAGCCGCGGTCATGCACGCCTTCCGAAGCGCCGACGCCGCGGAAATTGAAGCGCGCCACCACATAGCCGAGCGCAACGAAAGTGCGCGCCAAAGTCTGGGTGACCTTGTTTTCCATGGTGCCGCCGTATAGCGGGTGCGGGTGGGCGACCAGGGCGATGCCGATGGCCGGGCCTTCCGGCACGTCGAGCAGGCATTCCATCAGGCCGGCCTTGCCGGTCAGCGTGAATTTTTGCGAGTGTTTGTTCAGCATCCCCGCCTCAGATCTTGAGGCGTTCGACGACCTTGCCGCCGACCAGGTGGGTGTCGATGATGTCGTCGATGTCGCTGGTGTCGACGTAGGTGTACCAGGTGCCTTCAGGATAGACCACCAGCACCGGGCCTTCTTCGCAGCGGTCCATGCAGCCGGCCTGGTTGACGCGGATCTTGCCGGCGCCATTCATGTTCATTTCCTTGATGCGTTTTTTTGCGTGCTTCTGGGCTTTCTCGGCACCTTGCTGGCCGCAGCAAGGACGGCCGTCCTCGCGCTGGTTCATGCAGAAGAAGACGTGGTGTTGGAAGAATTGATCGCTCATGGTCTCAGCTAAATTTTCATGCGGGAATGCGTAAGCCGTCATGATACGCGCTTACTGCCGATTGAGTTTATGCGAAGGAAGTAGCAAGAACCACAGCGCGAAGAACGGCCACATCAGCGACAGGAACTGCGCCGCGCCGTTGAAGTTCAAGAATTTTCCCTGCACCCAGCCCGACAATGTGGCGCTGAAGTAAGGGTTTACCGGAATCGTATTGACGACCAGCAGGCTCAGCACCAGGGTCACCGCGGCCAACCGCCGTTGCGCGACGTGCGGCGCAAACGCCAGGCCCGACACCATGATCAGGCCGATCAGGAAACCGCCCTGCGCACCAGGCGTCACCCAGACGAAGGCATTGTCCGGCGTGAAAAAGAGTGAGCTCGACAGCGACTTGAACACCACCGCGGCGGTCAGGACGGCCCCCACCAGCAAGGCGCGCGGCGCGCCGCGCCGTGCGATGCACAGCAGGGTCAGCATCGCGCCTGTCATGCCGCAGGCGGTGATGATGGTCTCGGACAGCCAGTACTGTTCCACGCTCATCGCCGCGCCCGGGCGCAGCAGGGCGATCAGGTCGATGTTCGCATCGAGCAGCTTGGACAGCCAGTTCGACAGGATCGGCAGTATCTGCCCGTGGCCGAACAGGTAAGGCTGCGGGTAGATCTGCGCCAGCGGCCATAGCGCAAGCAGCACCAGCCCGAGGCTGGCGTGCTGCGCGAACAGGCGCTGGCGCAGCCGGTACAGGCGGCTCTCGTCGAGGTAGCTGCGCGCGCCGAAAGCGCCGATGATCGCGCCGACCACGCCGCCGGCGGAATTGGTGAAAAAGTCGAGGTTCGACGGCACCCTGCTAGGCAGGTAGGTCTGCACCGCTTCCATCGTCCCCGACACCAGCACGCCCAGGATGCTGGCGACCAGGATCGCCCAGATGCCATGCACGCGCGGGTACACCGCCAGCGCGAACAGCATGCCGAGCGGGACGTAGCCGATGATGTTGACGACCACGTCGAAGCCGGTCCAGTACTGCGGCATCGTGATGTTCAGGAAGATGAACGGCGACAGGCCGCTGCCGCGCCAGCCCGAGAACGGGAACCAGCTGGCGTAGATAATCAGCAGCATGTACGCCAGCAGCGAAGCGCGCGAAACCGCCGAACCGCGTTTCTCCGCCGGCGCGTCGGGTGTTGTCATTGTTTCGGCAACTGCAGCGTGGCCAGCCAGGCGATCATGCCCGCAGCGGCGGCGTCGGTGGAATCGGCGAGGGCGCGTGCGCCGCCGGCCGCATCGAGCGTGGCCGCGCTGGTCTTCTGGTTGAAGACGCGCTGGTCGACCAGCTTATGGCCATGGAACAGCGACGCGCGCAGCACCAGTTGGCCGTAGCTTTGCGAGGCGCTGTCGAAGGTGTGGGTGAAGTCGTCGATCTCCATGCGCAGGATCGGCATGCCGACCGACGCGTCGGTGGTGGCCAGCACCTTGACGCCGGACTGCGACAGGCGCGACTTGATGCGCTGCGTGACCATGCTGAGCGGCGTGTTGGCCCAGCGGCTGTTCGAATAGCTGCGTGCGCGCAGCGGATCGGCATAGGCCAGGCGGTAGAACATGCGTTCGCTGTCGAGGGCCGCGACGCCGGTGACGTCGGTGACCACCAGCACGCCCATCGGCGCTGCCGCCTGGGCTGGCGCCGCAACCGGTGCGGCGCCGAAATCGTAAGTCGAGTTGCCCAGGTTTTTGGAAGTGCTGGAGCAGCCTGCCAGCAAGGCTGCCGTGCCGAGGGCCGCGGCCAGCATGAGCCGGCGGAAGGTCTGGTTCATGGTGTGGTTCACGGTGGTCCTCATTTGGTCGGTGCGGAGAAGCCTGGTTCGCCAGGTCCCGGTTCGCCGTTCGGCGCGCCGAACAGGATGCTTTGCGGGCGGTCGGTCAGGCTGGTCGCGGTGCGGCGCACTGCGCGCAGCGAGGTGCGCGCTTCGTCGGTCATCGCCACCAGATGCGGCAGGGTTTGCAGTTCGAGGTCGCTGGTGACCGCTTCGAGCGAACCTCCGACCTGGTCGACCGTGGTGTTGAGGCGCGCGATCGGGCCGTCCGGCGCCTGCAGATTGGTCGCCAGCTGGTCGAAGTTGCGGGTCATGCTGGTGGCGCTGTTGGACAGCTCGTTGAACGAGGCCATGCTCTGTTCGGCCCTGCGCGTCAGTTCAGGCAGGCGCGCCAGGGTCGGCTCCAGCTGGCGCGGGATTTCGCCGTAGGCTTCGGCAGTCTTGCTGACGTTCTCGAAGGCGGCCAGTATGGTCTTCTGGTTCTCCGGGCTGAGCATGTTGTCGGCGCGCGTCATCAGTTCTTCGGCTTTCTCCAGGATGACGAGGCCGCGCTTTTCAAGCTGGTCAAGGAAGCCGGGGCGCAGCGGAATCACGGCGACGCGGTCCTTGTCGGTCTTGAGCAGCGGCGAGCCGGTCTTGTCGTCGTCGAGCTGGATGAAGGCGATGCCCGTCACGCCCTGGTAGCCGAGCGACGCGAAGGTGCTGGTGGTGACCGGCGCTTCCGGGTCGACCGACAGGCGGATCAGGATGCGGCCGGAGGTGGTCGGGTCGAAGGTGATCTCGTCGACCTTGCCCACTTCGAGGCCGCGGTAGCGCACCGCAGCCTGCGGGTTCAGGCCGGGGATCGACTGGGTCGTGGCGATCTGGTACGGCACCCATTCGACCTTGTCGCGATTGAGCCAGAGGCCCGCCATCACCGCGGCGATCAAGAGCGCGATGGTGAAGAAGCCTGTCATGAGTGCGTGCGATCTGTTTTCCATATTCAGTCCTCTGTTTCGTTGGCTTCGCAGCGCTCGTCGAGCACTTCCAGCGCCCGCAGGCCGCGTCCGCCCAGGAAAAATTGTTTGATGAACGGGTGGTCCACCTTGAGTACTTCGTGCGGCGGGCCGATGGCGATCACGTGTTTTTCGGCCAGCACCGCGATCCGCGACGACAGCGCGAACAAGGTGTCGAGGTCGTGGGTGACCATCACCACCGTCAGGCCAAGCTCGCGGTGCAGCGACTGGATCAGCGCCACGAAAGCATCCGACAGGTCGGGGTCGAGGCCCGCCGTCGGTTCGTCCAGGAACAGCAGCTGCGGCTCGAGCGCCAGCGCGCGCGCCAGCGACGCTCGCTTGATCATCCCGCCCGACAGGTCGGCCGGCATCTTGTTGGCGTGCTCGATACCCAAGCCTACCATGTCCATCTTCAGCAGCACGGCGTCACGAATCACGTCTTCTGGCAGCGCGTGCAGCTCGCGCATCGGCTGCGCGATATTGTCGAACACCGTCAGCGCCGAATACATCGCGCCCTGCTGGAACAGCATGCCCCAGTGGTTGCGCATGCGCTGCAGCTGCTGCGCATCGGCCTCGCTGATGTCCTCGCCGAACACGCGCACCGAACCGCGCGTGGGCGTCTCCAGCCCCAGCATCTGGCGCAGCAGCACCGTCTTGCCGGTGCCCGAGCCGCCGACGATGCTGAGGATCTCGCCCTTGTAAATATCCAGGTCGAGGTCCTGGTGCACGATGGTGCGCCCGAACTGGGTACGCAGGCCGCTGATCTGGACCACCGGCGGGCCGACGTCCTCGTGCGGGCACATGTTCAGGCGCTGCGGTTCGCGGTCTGGTGCAGTGTCGGTCATCAGAACCCCACGTCGCTGAAGATGATCGCGTACACCGCGTCCGCGAGGATGACCACCGTGATGGCGGTGACCACCGAGGTGGTGGTGCCGCGGCCGAGGCTTTCGGTATTCGGCTTGATGCGCAGGCCGAAGTGGCACGACACCAGCGCGATCAGGATGCCGAAGGTGGTCCCTTTCAGCAGGCCGATCGTGTAGTTCGCCAGCGGTACGGCGTCTGGCAGCTTCTGGATGAAGTAGCGCGGCGACAGGTTCAGTTCCATCATCGCCGACGCCATCCCGCCCAGCAGGGCCATGGCGTCGGTCCATACGACCAGCAGCGGCATCGAGATCGCCAGCGCGACGACCTTGGGCATGATCAGCCGGTAGCCGTGCGAGATGCCCATGACGAGCATCGCGTCGAGTTCTTCGGTCACGCGCATGACGCCCAGCTGCGCGGTGATCGACGAGCCGGAGCGGCCGGCCACCAGGATCGCCGCCAGCAGCGGGCCGAGTTCGCGGATCACGCTCATGCCGAGGATATTGACGATGTACATATCGCCGCCGAACATCTGCAGCTGCTGCGACGACAGGTAGGACAGGACCACGCCGATCAGGAAGCCCACCAGCGCGGTGATGCCGAGTGCCTGGAAGCCGGAGTGGAAGATATTGGCCGAGATCTCGCGCCAGGGCCCGGTGCGCGGGTGGCGGATGAAGCGGCCGATGTCCTGCACGACCTGGCCGATCAGGCGGATAAAGCCGTGCATGTGCTCGAAGAACGACAGGATGCCGAAGCCCAGCACCATCACCCACGTCAGGTGGCTGCGGCGTGAGCGCGGCAGCTTCAGTTCATTGGCCGCTTCGAGGCGTTTGAACAGCTCTTCCTGCTGCGCGGCGAGCTTCAGCAGCTGCGGGCGCTTCTTGCCCCAGGCGTTCCAGAACATCTGGGCGCCGATGTGATCGAGGCTGGCGACGGTCGACAGGTCCCATTCAATGCCGGGCTGGCTGTCGAGCGACTTCAGGGTCGAGGAGATTTTTTCGATCGCGCCGCACTGCGCCAACGCATGCACCTGCCAGATCCCCGTGGCGACAACAGACTGCGCCACTTCACCGGTGGCGTGGTTTATGGTTAATGTTGGCGCATTTTCAATTGGCATTGCGCCAGTGTAAAAGACTTTCGGCCTTCCTGCTACCGCTGTTCTCTACAGTGTTCAGGCTGCAAGATGGCGCGCCTGGCGCATCGGCGCGACCACGGCGGCGGCCTGCTTTTCAGCCGGGACGTCGATGCGGCCGGCGTAGTCGCTCGCCAGCAGCGCGTTGGCCTCCGCCTTGCCCATGCCGGTCACCTGCAGCCATTCCGCGACCAGCTTGGCAAGGCGCTCGAGCGCGATGCGGTGGGTGGCGTCGGTCTTGGTGTAGATCCAGTCGGAGAAGGCCATGAAGTTCTCGAACGGCGCGGCGCCCAGCATGTGCTCGATAGTGTTGGCGAAGCGGCCGGAGTTGGCGACCAGGTCCCAGTAGCGCGCGAAGCGCACCAGCCGCTGCATGGTCCGGAAGTCGATCAGCCTGGTGGCCAGGATGGTGTAAGGCGCGTAGGCATCGAATACCATGCCAAAACCTTCGGTGTGGCGGATGATCGGCGTGCCGCGCAGCCGCTTCAGGATGCCGAACTGGATCTCGTGCGGCTTGAGCGCGACCAGTTGGTCGAAGCCGCGCGCGAAGCTGGCGACGTCTTCGCCCGGCAGGCCGGCGATCAGGTCGACGTGCAGGTGGGCGTGCGACTGGGTGCACAGCCAGCGGATGTTGTCGGCGGCCTTGGCGTTGTCCTGGCGGCGGCTGACCAGTGCCTGCACTTCAGGGTTGAAGCTCTGGATGCCAATTTCAAACTGCAGCGCGCCGGGCGGGAATTTGGCGATCGTCTCTTTCAGCGCTTCCGGGAGGTGGTCGGGCACCAGCTCGAAGTGGGCGTAGACCGGGTCGTCCGGGTTCGCTTCCAGCTTATCGAGGAAGAACTGCATGATCTTCAGGCTGGTCTTGATGTTCAGGTTGAAGGTGCGGTCGACGAACTTGAACAGGCGCGCGCCGCGCGCGTGCAGCGATTCCATCTCGGCCAGGAAGGCGTCGAGCGGGAACGGCCAGGCGGTCTTGTCGAGCGAGGACAGGCAGAACTCGCACTTGAACGGGCAGCCGCGCGACGCCTCTACATATAGAGTGCGGTGGGCGATGTCCTCGTCGGAGTACAGCGCGTACGGCATTGTGATTTCGGGGAGGGGCGGCTGCATGCCGGCGTGGATCTTCATCAGCGGCTTCGGGCCGCTGATTATTTCGCCGCACAGCTTGGGGAAAGTGACGTCGCCCCAGCCAGTGACAAGATAGTCGGCCAGCTGGACGATGCTTTGTTCGCCCGGCTCGAACGACACTTCGGGGCCGCCCAGGACGACCGTGACATGCGGCGCCACGCGCTTGAGCATCGCGACGACTTTGGTCGTTTCGTCGACGTTCCATATATAGACACCGAAACCGATCACCTTCGGCTCATAAGAGAGCAGCTTTTCCACGACGTCGGTCGTCTTCGCACCAATGACGAATTCCTGGATCCGCGTCTCTTCTTTCAAAGGGCCCATGTTCGCCAGCAAGTAGCGCAATCCGAGGGATGCGTGGGTATAACGGGCGTTCAGGGTGGACAGCAGGATGGTCATGGCGGGCGGACGAAGGGCAATCCGCTATTTTACCCGCCGGCTACCGAATCGGCCGTAGCTTGTCGTCGCGCAGGCCGACCAGCAGCGCTTTGCCGGACGCGTCCACGCGGAACTCGCCGTACCTGGCGGCCTCGAACCGTTTGCCTTCCCCTTCGGTGAAGAACCAGGCGTCAGTCACTAAGGTCAGGCCGCCATTTTTCCTGATCAGGTCGATCTTTAACTCCCCGGCCTTGAGGGCGCTGCCGTCGTCAAAGCGGGTCAGTTGGGTGACGCCGCGTTCGTCGCGCTGTCCAACCACCTTGTTGGCCCGGTCGTCCGACCTGGACGCGTCGGGCAGGCGGAACCCGAGGCGCATGAAGTCGCCTTGCATAAGCGAGCGGGGATCGATCGGACCGAGTTCAACCAAGACTGGCGCACCGGTACGGATCAGCTGCTCTTTCTGCCAGATGCTAACGTTGATACCGACGAGAACGATGAGCATGCCGATGACGATGCTGGCGCTTTTGGCATGGCGGAGGCTCGGCCCGGCGGAGGCTTTCGGCAGAGTCCGTGGATGCGTGACCCATGCGACCCCAGCCAGCAACGCGCCGGCTGCAGCCATGATCCACGCTTTCGTCGGAAGCGGAACCTCAAGCTGGTAATAGAACGCAGAGAACGTAAATACCGCGGCGACACCGGCTGCGCCCGCGAGTACGTAGCGGCCGCTGGTCACGCAGAAGGCGAGTACCAACCAAATTGCGCCCAGCGCGGGCATGAGCCACGCAAGGCAAGCAGCGACTGCGGCCACAACGACGAATTGGGCTTTGACCAGGCTTGGCCAGCGTTGGCCTACCCAGGCGGCCGCAGCGATGCTCAGCAATACCGAAACAGCTGGGGCATAAGAGGGCCCCATGTTCTGGAATTCGCCACTGTTGGCAGTGACGTAGGCAGTAAAAAAGGACGCCGAGCCGCCGCTCAGTGTCAGGGCAAGCAGGAGGAATGCGATCCAGCCTGCCGCGATGGCGTCAATACGGGCTGCTGCTTTCGCCCGTGCGCCGTGGAGGATCGCGTAGGACACTATCCAGACGCACAGGGCGACGTGGGTCGCCTCCCACCACTTTTGCGTCCATTGGTCAAAGTTCGTTCCGAGCTGATTTACGCCTTGGACGAGGAAGAAACATGCGAGTGCGCCAAACGCGCATTGCAACCAGCGGCGCGGCGTCAACCACCCCACAGCGATCCCGACCGGGGCCATCAACAAGCACGCGGTCGTCTCCGAAGTGCCGCTCTTGATACCTACGGTCAAATGCACGAACCCCACCAGTACGAGCGCTGCCAGGATGAACTGTTCCATGAACAGGGACTGCTCCCTTCTCAGCAAGAGCAATCCGGAGAGAAGCAATAGAAGGCCCACAATGAAGGCGCCGGGCCCTTTGGCCAGCATGCCATTAGAAACCATGTGCAGGACCGCAACCAGCGGGATTGTCGCCAGCCACGCCCCAATCGCCGTCATCACCATGACCGGCCAGGGAATATGCGCAGGCTGGGGCAAGGTCGCCGATTCAGGAAGGAGTCCTTCGGCTTGTGCGGTGCGGAGAAAGTCGAGATGCCGCTGCTGGTTCATTGCTCACCTCCGAGCTGGTTTGCGTTACGCGCGGCGGAAACGATTATGTGCACGGTGCCCCCTAGGATGGCGGCGGCGGACAGGCCCAGCATCAGCAGACCGAAAATCTCGTTACGGTCGACCAGTACTTTTGCTAGCAGGGCAATGAGAAGCGTATCAAGGCACAGACCCACCGCACTCAGGTTGAACACGTCGAGCCGCTTCGGCTGGATCAGCACGATAGCCGCCGTGGCGGCGATGGCCAGTGCGAGCGGAAACAGGATGTCTTCCCCGCGGTCAAAAAGATCGATAAGGCCGGAAAGGGAGATCATGACCATTGTCAGCGCGATTGCTGAACGACACGACCACTTGCCGGCGCCAGTGACGCGAGCGACAAGCGGGGTGAGCATCCCGCAGGTAGCCAGGGCCAGTCCCCATCCGGAGAGGTGAACCACTGATGAGGTCCTGGTGAAACTCCAGCGGTGCCCACTCAGCGCAGCTACCCACAGTGATATGCCAGTCATCGTTACCCAGCACCATGCGGTCCACAATGCGTCCGATTTCACGGCGAAACATAGTGGCAGCGATAGTAGCGACCAGGTGGCAAACAGTTGCCACGGGTCGGCCCCGGTCTGGTAGGTCTGCCCGAAGTAGGCGAACAGCCCGCCCATGGTCATGAAGGCGACTGTGGCAAGCGCCGCGCGTGCTTGGGGGAGGCGGGCAGCGCCCAGACACATGACGACGAAAAAACCCTGCAGCAATGCGAAGCGCCCGGCCCGACCAAATGAGTCCCAGTTGGCGGCAATCCAGAAAACAATCCCCGTGCCGCCGAGGAACGCGCTAAGCATGGCCAGGCCCTTCATCATGGTTGGCTCGAGCTGCTTCGGTTCGTCGTCCAGGCCGGCCAAGGCATGCAGCCTGCGCCTCGCGTCGGCATCCAACTCGTGGCGGGCGGTCAGTTCATACACTGCAAGTCGCAAGTCCATGATTAGTTCTCGGTAATGAAAATGGTGAGTCTATGTATTTTATTTCCCGGGGTCACCGTATTGCGCAAATTATCCTGCGAGGGCCTTGCCAAGGTTGGATGACCTTTGCTATAGTTCGCCTCCCGCAGAAATGCACGCCTCCAAAAGGGCTGTTGCAAGAGGTTCAGTGGGGCCTTCGCAAGAGGGGAAAGCAGGAAAAAAGAAGTTGACGAAAAACGCGAAACGCTGCATAATCTCTCTTCTCTGCTGCTGACAAACAAAACGCTTTGTCGATGAGCAGCAAGCAACACAAAACAAGTTCTTTAAAAATTAACAGTCGATAAGTGTGGGCGTTTGATGAAGGTGCCAGTGACTTCGGTCACTGATTACTTAAATTATCAAATGTTCACAAAAAAGAAATACGTTGTCTCAGCAATGAGATAACGGTCAGTATTTTGAGTGAGCGACCTCGCAGCAATGCGAGTGGCAGAAATGCCAACAAACAGAGATTAAACTGAAGAGTTTGATCCTGGCTCAGATTGAACGCTGGCGGCATGCTTTACACATGCAAGTCGAACGGCAGCGCGGGGCAACCTGGCGGCGAGTGGCG